>NZ_CP048852.1:102500-4012371 GCF_012225885.1 Bacillus tequilensis | reverse complement strand
CTTCCGGCACGTCCCTCCTTTTCATAGAAAATGGTGTCTTTTTCTGTTATAGCACACAAAAAAAGAGCAAATGGCGCTTGCCATTCGTACACATTAAATGTTGAAAACATATAATATAGTAGATAAATAGCTTTTCGACAAATTTCACAACTTGTGGACAACCTTCTACACAAGCTGTGTGAAATCAATCCACAACTTATCCACACTTTGTGGATAAAGTGAGAAGGTGAGATTAGTAATCAAGAGTTAAAACACAAATATAATACCAAAATAAACGAGAGCTTGCAATGGTTGTCACAATCTTATCCACAAAGCATACAACCTGTTGAAAAAAATTTGTCCACAAGGGTTGGTAATGTGAAAATGTTGTCGATAACCTCTGTGGATATTAAAAAATGGCGAAATAGATATCCACATTCATGATTTTAGGGGCCTATTCTAATTGTTTGGAGTTGTCTTTTTTTCGTTAAATTAAGGAATCTAAAAAATAAGGTTTCGAAAGTTGAAAAGGTATGGTATCCTATTATGGTTGCAAGAAATAAAAGCACTAGTGAAGTTGACAATGAACAGGTAACGCAAATATAATAAGTAAGACTGTCTTTAACAGCTATTCCTCGAGGGAGGTGTCATAAATGAAAAGAACATTTCAACCGAATAACCGTAAACGCAGTAAAGTTCATGGCTTCAGAAGCCGTATGAGTTCAAAAAACGGTCGTCTAGTTTTAGCGCGCCGTCGCCGCAAAGGCAGAAAAGTATTATCAGCTTAGGCCACTGAATAATGTCAGTGGTCTTTTTTCACATTATGGGAAAAGATAGATGTGATGCGAGATGAACCGGGGCACGCTCCCTGGTTCTGATGCATCTCATTTTCGTTATATATTCTAAAAGTTTCTGCCAGCCAGTATCGGAGTGAGTCATTTGAAGAAGCGAAATCGTTTAAAGAAAAATGAAGATTTTCAAAAAGTGTTTAAGCATGGGACATCGGTAGCGAACCGCCAGTTTGTCTTATATACGCTTGATCAGCCTGAAAACGATGAGCTGCGTGTCGGGCTTTCCGTCAGCAAAAAAATTGGCAACGCTGTAATGCGAAATCGGATTAAACGTTTGATTCGGCAGGCTTTTCTTGAAGAGAAAGAGAGACTGAAGGAAAAGGATTACATCATTATTGCCAGAAAACCGGCGAGCCAGCTGACATTTGAGGAAACAAAAAAAAGTCTGCAGCATCTGTTCAGGAAGTCTTCTTTGTATAAGAAATCTTCATCAAAGTAGGCATTGCCACTGTTTTCTTACAACTTTTAAAAGCGCTTCCTTTCTGGTTGACCAGAAAAAGACACCATTTAAAACTGAAAGATGCTAAAATACATACAAGTATGCTTTGCAATAAGAGAGTGTAAAGATTAATTATAGGAGGAAATGTTGTTGAAAAGGAGAATAGGGTTACTATTAAGTATGGTCGGCGTATTCATGCTTTTGGCTGGATGTTCGAGTGTTAAAGAGCCGATCACTGCAGATAGTCCGCATTTTTGGGACAAGTACGTAGTATATCCATTGTCTGAGCTCATTACGTATGTAGCGAAATTGACGGGAGATAACTATGGACTTTCAATTATTCTTGTTACCATTTTAATTCGTTTATTAATTTTGCCGCTGATGATTAAGCAGCTGAGAAGTTCGAAAGCGATGCAGGCGTTACAGCCGGAAATGCAAAAGCTTAAAGAAAAATACAGCTCAAAGGATCAAAAAACGCAGCAAAAGCTTCAGCAGGAAACAATGGCTTTATTCCAAAAGCATGGTGTCAATCCGTTGGCGGGATGTTTCCCGATTTTAATCCAGATGCCGATTTTAATTGGGTTCTATCATGCGATTATGAGAACACAGGCGATTTCAGAGCATAGTTTCTTATGGTTTGACTTAGGGGAAAAAGATCCTTACTATATTCTTCCTATCGTTGCCGGTGTTGCTACATTTGTTCAGCAAAAACTGATGATGGCGGGCAATGCGCAGCAAAATCCGCAAATGGCGATGATGCTTTGGATTATGCCGATTATGATTATCGTATTTGCAATCAACTTCCCGGCGGCACTTTCTCTTTATTGGGTAGTCGGTAACTTATTTATGATTGCGCAAACTTTCCTCATTAAAGGACCAGACATTAAAAAGAATCCGGAACCGCAAAAAGCCGGAGGAAAGAAAAAGTGAGGAATGTGACTGCTGCAGGGCGAAATGTCGATGAAGCAGTACAGTCCGGATTGCAAGAGCTGGAATTAACGAAGGATAAGGTGGAAATTACCGTTATTGAAGAGGGAAGCAAAGGGTTTCTCGGTATTTTCGGTAAAAAACCGGCGGTCGTAAAGCTGGTTGAAAAGATTGATCCGATTCAGCAAACGAGGTCTTATCTTCAAACGATTGCCGAAGCGATTGCCGGGAAGTCTGATGTGACTGTTCGAGAAGGCAAAAAGACAGTGAGTTTCCATATAACAGGTGAAAAAGCGGCATTGTTGATTGGGAAAAGAGGACAAACCTTAAATGCCCTTGAAACTTTGACTCAGCTTGTCCTTAACCGTTATCCGGGCCAATATAAAAATGTGACGGTGGATGCAGAAAACTATCGTTTGAAAAGAAAAGATACACTGAGTCAGCTGGCCATCAGGCTAGCAGATCAGGTTTTGAAAACGAAAAAAGCAGTTCAGCTTGAACCTATGCCGTCCAGTGAAAGAAAAATCATACATGATACTCTTTCTGGATATGCAAACCACCAGATCAAAACGTATTCAATGGGTGAAGGCGAAAATCGCCATATCGTTATTTCCCATAAAAGATAGCATAAAACCGAAGTCCGGTAAAAAGCGGATTTCGGTTTTTTTGTATGATAAAAAGCTATTTTTCCTAGTAATATCAAGCTTTTGCCGTGTAAGTTTTTTCTTTTTAGGTGTATCCTGTTGATAAAAAGGAAGTTCAGGAAATAAAATTAATTGTTATTCACATGTGGATAAGTTAAAGTAATAGGGGACGAATTTCTAATTCTGTGGATAACAAATCTTCCACTTCGAACCAAACTATGTTATCTTTTAGTTTTGGCATAATAAACATTTTTTATATAGATGATAGGTTAAGTAAAGAGAGGTGAACAGCATGGATACAATTGCAGCAATTTCCACTCCGATGGGAGAAGGCGCGATTGCGATTGTACGGTTGAGCGGACCAGAAGCCATTCAAATCGCAGATAAAATTTATAAAGGACCGAAGGGGAAAACACTCAGTTCGGTTGATTCACATACGATTCATTATGGTCATATCGTAGACAGACCTTCGGATCGTGTCGTTGAGGAAGTAATGGTATCAGTGTTAAAAGCACCGAGAACTTTTACGCGGGAAGACGTCATTGAAATTAACTGTCACGGGGGAATTGTGACTGTGAACCAAGTGCTTCAGCTTGCATTGAGAGAGGGAGCGAGACTTGCAGAGCCGGGTGAATTTACGAAACGCGCGTTTTTAAACGGCCGAATCGATCTTTCACAGGCGGAAGCGGTTATGGACTTAATCAGAGCGAAAACAGACCGGGCAATGAATGTCGCCATGAATCAAATGGAAGGGCGGCTTTCTGCTTTGGTGCGCCGTTTGCGCGGCGAGATTTTAGAAACACTGGCTCATGTTGAGGTGAATATCGATTATCCGGAGTACGATGATGTAGAGGAAATGACACATCAGCTTTTGGTTGAAAAGGCAACCGCCGTGAAAAAAGAAATTGAGGCGCTGCTGAGGACGTCAGAACAAGGGAAAATTTTGCGTGAGGGTCTTTCAACTGTCATTATCGGCCGGCCGAATGTAGGGAAATCATCTCTTCTGAACAGCCTTGTTCATGAGGCAAAAGCCATTGTAACCGATATCCCCGGAACGACTCGGGATGTTATTGAGGAATACGTGAATGTAAGAGGCGTTCCGCTTCGTCTGGTTGATACAGCAGGTATTCGTGAAACAGAGGATATTGTTGAACGAATCGGTGTTGAACGTTCTCGTCAGGTTCTAAAGGAAGCGGACCTGATTTTACTTGTGCTTAATTATAGTGAAGAGCTTTCTGAAGAAGACGTGAAGCTTTTTGAAGCCGTTGAGGGCATGGACGTTATCGTGATTATGAATAAGACTGACCTTGAGGCGAAGATTGACAGTGAGCGTGTCCGTGAGCTTGCCAATGGACGTCCTGTTGTTACGACATCTCTTTTAAAAGAGGAAGGCGTCAATGATCTGGAAGAAGCGATTCAATCGCTGTTCTACACGGGTGCCATTGAAAGCGGAGATCTGACTTATGTCAGCAATACACGTCATATTTCTATATTACAGCAAGCAAAAGGCGCCATTGAAGATGCGCTTAGCGGCATCGAACAGGATGTCCCGATCGACATGGTGCAAATCGACCTTACAAGATGCTGGGAGCTTTTGGGCGAAATCATCGGAGATTCTGTTCACGAAAGCTTAATTGATCAGCTCTTTTCACAATTCTGTTTAGGAAAATAATAAAAGGAGGACTAGAATCATGGGGTATGAAGCAGGCCAATACGATGTGATTGTGATTGGCGCCGGGCATGCCGGTGTTGAGGCTGCCCTCGCATCAGCACGCCAAGGCGCCAAAACGCTTGTCTTGACCATCAACTTAGATATGGTTGCATTTATGCCATGTAATCCGTCTGTCGGCGGCCCTGCAAAAGGGATTGTCGTCCGCGAAATTGACGCGCTCGGCGGAGAAATGGGCAGAAACATCGATAAAACGCACATTCAAATGAGAATGCTGAATACTGGAAAAGGTCCTGCGGTCCGTGCATTGCGTGCGCAAGCAGACAAATTCCAATATCAGCACGAAATGAAAAATACACTTGAAAAAGAACCAAACTTAACATTGCTGCAAGGAATTGTGGAGCGGCTGATCGTTGAAGACGGCGAATGCCGCGGTGTGATTACACAAACCGGCGCGCATTATCGTGCGAAAGCAGTTGTCATGACGACAGGGACCTATTTAAGAGGACAGATCATTCTTGGCGATCTGTCTTACTCAAGCGGCCCGAATAACCAACAGCCTTCTATTAAGCTTTCTGAGCATTTGGAGGAGCTTGGCTTTGACCTTGTTCGTTTTAAAACAGGTACGCCGCCTCGCGTTAAAAGCGACACGATTGATTACAGCAAAACGGAAATTCAGCCTGGAGATGAGGTGCCTCGCGCCTTCTCATATGAAACAGTGGAATATATCACTGATCAGCTCCCTTGCTGGCTGACATATACAAGCCCTGAGACACATGAGATTATTGACAGCAACCTGCACCGTTCACCGATGTATTCCGGTATGATCAAAGGTACAGGCCCGCGATACTGCCCATCTATTGAGGATAAAGTTGTCCGTTTTAATGATAAACCGCGTCACCAAATCTTCCTTGAGCCGGAAGGCAGAAATACGCAGGAAGTCTATGTCCAAGGGTTATCTACAAGTCTTCCAGAAGATGTACAGCAAAGAATGCTTGCAACGATCCCTGGACTTGAAAACGTGCAAATGATGAGAGCCGGCTATGCAATCGAGTATGATGCGATCGTACCGACACAGCTTTGGCCGACACTTGAAACCAAAAAAATTACCAACCTTTACACTGCAGGCCAAATTAACGGAACATCCGGTTATGAGGAAGCTGCGGGACAAGGCATTATGGCGGGAATCAATGCAGGACGAAAAGCGCTTGGAAAAGAAGAAGTAATTTTAAGCCGTTCTGACGCCTACATTGGTGTTCTGATTGATGACCTTGTGACAAAAGGAACCAATGAGCCATATCGTCTTTTGACATCACGCGCTGAATACAGATTGCTTCTCCGCCATGACAATGCTGATTTGCGCCTGACAGAAATCGGACACCGCATTGGATTAATTTCTGACGAGCGCTATGCAGTTTTCGAGAAGAAAAAAGCAGCGATTGAAGCGGAGAGAAAACGTCTGTATTCTGTGATTATCAAGCCGTCTCCGGAAAACCAAGAATATATCCGTTCTCTTGGCGGAAGCGAATTGAAAGACGGAGTTCGCGGCACAGACTTGATGAAACGTCCTGAAATGAATTACGAAACCGTTACTAAACTGGCGCCGCCAGAAGTGCCGGTTCCGCAAGACGTGGCAGAACAAGTTGAAATCCAAGTGAAATATGAAGGATATATTGAAAAATCGCTTCAGCAAGTGGAAAAACTGAAAAAGATGGAAAATAAAAAAATTCCGGATCGAATTGATTATGACGCCATTAAAGGGATTGCGACTGAGGCGCGTCAAAAGCTGAAAAACGTGCGGCCTTTGTCTGTTGCCCAAGCTTCCCGCATTTCCGGCGTAAACCCGGCGGACATTTCAATTCTATTGGTGTATTTAGAGCAGGGACGCATTGCGAAGATAGCCGAATAGAAAGGATGACGGCATGAATATTGAAGAATTCACTTCTGGTTTGGCGGAAAAAGGGATTTCCCTTTCTCCCCGTCAGCTGGAGCAATTTGAGCTGTATTACGACATGCTGGTTGAATGGAACGAAAAAATCAATCTGACTTCTATTACAGAGAAAAAAGAAGTGTACCTTAAACATTTTTATGATTCCATTACAGCCGCTTTTTACGTCGACTTCAATCAAGTGAACACGATTTGTGATGTCGGAGCGGGAGCGGGTTTTCCGAGTCTGCCGATTAAAATATGCTTTCCGCATCTTCATGTCACAATCGTGGATTCACTAAACAAACGGATTACGTTTTTAGAGAAGTTATCTGAAGCTTTGCAGCTGGAGAATACGACATTCTGCCATGACAGAGCTGAAACATTCGGACAACGGAAAGACGTGCGGGAAAGCTATGATATTGTGACAGCCCGAGCGGTTGCAAGATTATCTGTTTTAAGTGAACTTTGCTTGCCTTTAGTGAAGAAAAACGGTTTATTTGTGGCTTTAAAAGCCGCATCAGCCGAAGAAGAGCTGAATGCCGGCAAAAAAGCGATCACAACGCTTGGAGGAGAACTTGAGAATATCCATTCCTTTAAGCTGCCTATTGAAGAAAGCGATCGTAATATTATGGTGATACGGAAGATAAAAAATACACCTAAGAAGTATCCAAGAAAACCGGGAACTCCTAATAAATCGCCAATTGAAGGGTAATTTAGACAGCCTGTTATGACAATACCATCATATTTTCATCAAAATTGATGGATGTACAGCAGGAAAAACCATGAGAAAATAGAATTATAAAAATGGCAGTTTTTAAAGGTGGTGTAGGTACATGAAGCATTCATTCTCTCGTTTCTTCGGGCTTGGTGAGAAGGAACAGGAACCGGAGATTGCTGAACATGAGACAAACAAAGAAGAGATTCTGGAAATACCGGTAAATGCTATCGTTCCCAACCGTTTTCAGCCACGCACCATTTTCTCAGATGAAAAAATCAAAGAGTTAGCAATGACCATTCATACACACGGCATTATTCAGCCGATTGTTGTTAGGCATACAGATGAAGAAGGCCAATACGAACTCATTGCAGGTGAAAGACGCTGGAGAGCGGTGCAATCGCTCGAGTGGGAGAAGATTCCGGCAATTATTAAGGATTTTTCCGACACGGAAACCGCCTCTGTGGCGTTGATTGAAAACTTGCAGCGGGAAGAGCTGTCTTCTATTGAGGAAGCGCATGCCTATGCTCGACTTCTTGAACTGCATGACTTAACACAAGAAGCACTCGCACAGCGTTTAGGAAAAGGACAGTCCACCATTGCGAATAAGCTGCGGTTATTAAAGCTGCCTCAGCCGATCCAAGACGCGATAATGGAAAAGAAAATCACTGAGCGTCATGCCAGAGCGCTGATTCCGCTGAAACAGCCTGAGCTCCAAGTCACACTGCTCACAGAGATCATTGAGAAAAGCTTAAATGTAAAGCAGACAGAAGACCGCGTGGTGAAAATGCTGGAGCAGGGTCAGAGAAAACCAAAGCCAAGGCGCAAAGCGTTCAGCAGAGATACAAGAATTGCAATGAACACGATTCGCCAGTCACTATCAATGGTTGAAGACAGCGGTGTAAAATTGAATACGGAAGAAGAAGAATTTGAAGAATATATTCAATTAACGATTCGCATACCAAAATAAAAGCTCTCCTCAAAAGCAGGAGAGCTTTCTACATTCGATGTAAAAGGAAATTAATTACTTTTAGTGAATATTATTATATTAGAATTCCTTTCTTTGAGCTTGTGGATAAATTCTTCAGTATTTTGCGGTGAAATGACTGCATGTCCCAAACCCCCTTGATAATATATCGTGATGGCATGACGAGAGCCGATCAAACGAAAACCTGACCACAGCTTCTTTTTTTGAACCACTTTATCAATTTTTTCGTAAGGAATTTGATGTTTGATCAGTCCGGCTTTAATGATCAGGTGGTGCTCCTTCAATACATATTTCAGATCAATAAAGCTCCAAATGATGAGCGCATTTAATAGGGTCAGCAGAGTGAAAATCATCCATCCTGTAACCCGCACATTCCCCAGAACAAAAGGAACAAGGGCATCTGCTTGTATCAGTAATATGAGAAACACAATCATCAGCGTAACAGGTACATCTCTTTTTGTTTGATAAACCATATTCTCACCGTCCTGTTTGACGTTCTGCACTGTAACTTCTTCTTTTTTTCTTTGAGAAATTCCTTTTTTAAGTCAAAAAAACATAAAAATTGTAGAATTTATAAGAGAAAGCATATGAGGCGCTTTAATTTTCAATTATTTCCTTTCTGATTCGAAACAAAATAATGAAAAAAATGAAACGCTTTAATCTTTTTTTGATAGAATAGAAGCAAGATAGTACATGTTCATGTGAAAGTAGGTGACATCGTGGGAAAAATCATAGCAATTACGAACCAAAAAGGCGGGGTCGGCAAAACAACGACGTCTGTCAACCTTGGGGCATGCTTGGCTTACATAGGGAAAAGGGTTCTGCTGGTAGATATTGATCCGCAGGGAAATGCGACAAGCGGATTGGGGATTGAAAAAGCCGATGTAGAGCAGTGTGTGTACGATATTTTAGTAGATGATGCAGATGTAATAGATATTATTAAAGCAACGACTGTTGAGAACTTGGACGTGATTCCTGCGACGATTCAGCTTGCTGGAGCTGAGATCGAGCTTGTTCCGACGATTTCAAGAGAAGTGAGACTGAAGAGGGCGCTTGAAGCAGTAAAGCAGAATTATGATTATATTATCATTGATTGTCCGCCGTCCCTGGGGCTGCTGACGATTAACGCGCTGACTGCCTCAGATTCCGTTGTGATTCCTGTACAGTGCGAATATTACGCTTTGGAGGGGCTCAGCCAATTATTAAATACAGTACGTCTTGTGCAAAAGCATTTGAATACTGATTTAATGATTGAAGGTGTATTGCTGACCATGCTTGATGCACGGACGAATCTTGGCATTCAAGTCATTGAAGAGGTTAAAAAATATTTTAGAGATAAAGTATATAAGACCGTTATTCCGCGTAATGTCCGTCTGAGCGAGGCACCGAGTCACGGGAAACCCATCATTTTATACGATCCGCGGTCAAGAGGTGCGGAAGTATACCTAGATTTAGCAAAGGAAGTGGCTGCGAATGGCTAAAGGCCTTGGAAAAGGGATTAATGCGTTGTTTAATCAGGTCGATTTGTCTGAAGAGACAGTAGAAGAGATAAAAATTGCCGATTTACGCCCTAATCCTTATCAGCCAAGAAAACACTTTGATGACGAGGCGTTAGCTGAACTAAAAGAATCTGTGCTGCAGCATGGCATTCTTCAGCCGCTTATCGTCAGAAAATCTTTAAAAGGCTATGATATTGTTGCGGGTGAACGCCGTTTTCGAGCGGCAAAGCTGGCTGGTTTAGATACGGTTCCGGCGATTGTCCGTGAATTATCAGAGGCGTTAATGAGAGAAATTGCTTTATTGGAAAACCTTCAGCGTGAAGATTTATCGCCGCTTGAAGAGGCTCAGGCCTATGATTCCTTGCTGAAACACTTAGATCTCACGCAAGAACAGCTTGCGAAACGCCTTGGCAAAAGCAGACCGCATATTGCGAATCATTTAAGACTGCTGACACTGCCAGAAAGCATTCAGCAGCTTATTGCAGAAGGCACGCTTTCTATGGGACATGGACGTACGCTTCTTGGTCTAAAAAACAAAAATAAGCTTGAACCGCTTGTACAAAAAGTCATTGCGGAACAGCTTAATGTCCGTCAGCTGGAGCAGCTCATTCAGCAGTTGAATCAGAATGTTTCACGTGAAACAAAGAAAAAAGAACCTGTGAAAGACGCGGTTCTAAAAGAACGGGAATCCTATCTCCAAAATTATTTTGGAACAACAGTTAATATTAAAAGACAGAAGAAAAAAGGAAAAATCGAAATAGAATTTTTCTCTAATGAAGATCTTGATCGGATTTTAGAACTTTTGTCTGAACGAGAATCGTAAATGAAGAAACCATCTTTCAAGAGAAGATGGTTTTTGTTTTAGATTCGTCCAGTGAGCCTTTGCAGCGGGTTAAGGCGTTCCTGCCTCCACTCTGTCCGATCTGTTAAGCTCAATCCTTCAGCAAGCACTTGTGCCATACTCATGACCAAATGCAGTCTTGTATTTTGTAAAACAAAGTATTCCATGAAACCGCTCACATTCACAATTCCGTTAATATGAAGATCCCCCACTTCAGGAAGGTCTTTTTGCACTCCGGCTCCAGGCTTTAATGGCCCTTCTCCGATTTGAAATGATCCTACACTTTTGACGCGTCCTAAGCAAGCATCGACTGCTATAATAAATGGGTTTTTATGTAATTTTTGAATGTCATTTATTTTTTCATTCATGTTCACAGCATGGACGGGATCAGATAAGGTTCCATAGACATGGAATCTGGTGAGCTGCATCTGTTTGAGTTTCATTCCTACGAGCGGGCCTAATGAATCACCGGTTGAACGGTCTGTTCCGATACAAACCACGACAATTGGTTTGCCGGCAGCTTTACGTAAGGGTGAAGAAAGAATGGTTTGGATTTGTTTTGCTGCAGCTGCATCTGTATGTGAAACATATTGCTTTACTCGTTCCTGAGAGGAAAAAAGCCCGCCTTTTCGATTCATAGGTTTCACTTCCTTGTTATAGTAGGTAACAGAATGGCTAAGTTGTGTGTTTAGTTATGTAAGGTTGTTTACAGTATATCCAGCAGTGCGTTTTTTTATGCTTTATGTATGGCGTGGAGGATTTTTTAAAGCAGAGGGCATGATATGAATGGTTAGAGAGATTTACCAGCATTGTGCCCCAACAACTTGATCCTGTTCAAGCTATGGTCTGCTTATTAAACACTTTGAGAAAGAGTAATTAACGACGTTCTGAAGATATAGATGGGGATTGTTAGAAAAAAGTGAAGAATGAGATTCACTTCTTTCACTCGCGGACAAACTATTATCTCGTTTTAGGCTGCCTGTATCGGCAGTCTTTTTATGTGTATTTCGTATGGTAATTTCACCTTATGGCCAATATCTATGAAAATATGGCATGTTTGCTTTCTGTTATTTATATAGTAACAATAGCGGGAACAAGCTGAACTCTGTGCTATGAGGTGATGATGTTGTGGAGAGCCGGAATGAAGTGGATGCTGCTCATTTTAGGGAGCCTGATTGGGGCTGGATATGCGAGCGGTCAGGAGATTTGGCAGTTTTTTGGGGCGGAAAGCGGACTTGCTATTGTGCTGTTTACAATCATGTTCATTTTCTCCTCGTATATTGTGATGAAAATCAGTTTTAAGGTTCAATCCACTCATTTTCTGCCGGTTCTGGAACATTTGATGGGACCGTGGCTGGCGAAAATTTATGATGTCCTCATCATTTTTTATTTGTTTTCGACCACGATGGTGATGATTGCCGGAGGCGGTGTGACCCTGCAAATGTACAAGCTTCCTTTCTGGTGGGGAATCGCGCTGATTTGCATTGTGACAGTGTGTTTGTTTTTTTGGGATGTGAAAGGAATATTATCAGTGAATGGTATTTTAATTCCTGTGTTAGTGGCGGGGCTGCTGTATGCGCTGATCTCTTTTCAGAGCACTCACCATCATACGTGGATGATTGATTTGACGCGGCAGTATAACTGGCCTGCGAGCATCACGTTTACCTCTTTAAACATCCTTTCAGTAGTCGCGATTTTATCTTCCGTCGGGAAAGAAATGAAAGGACTCGGAGAAGCGAAAATCGCCAGTGTGGCAAGCGGCCTTATTTTTGGCGTGATCTCCTTTGTTTATAATGAAACGTTAGTGGAACTGGCTGGTTCCCTCTCACAGTTTGAAATACCGCTGTTTGCCATTTTGGAGGGTGCACCTTATTTCTTTTTTTTATGTATGACGGCAGTGCTGTGCCTTGCGATTTACACGACAACGGTAGCTGGTTTGCTGGGGCTGTCCAGCCGGCTGATGGCGTTTGTTCATATGCCGAGATGGACGATTGTGTTGATTCTGTTAGTGTTGATGGTGCCTTTTACTTCTTTCGGATTTTCTGATTTGATCGCGTTCTTGTATCCAATATACGGGATGCTGAATTTGTATTTGTTGGTTTGTCTGCTGTTATATCCACTTTTGAGTAAATGGAAATAAAAGGATGTATTTCTTTTCGGATATCTTGATTGCTCTTATGATCAGTTTTTTTGTACAATAGATACAGCAGTTTATGAAAAGAGGTGAAGGGTCTTGGCAGATAAAGACTTTGGCCTGAATGATGTTGTGGAAATGAAAAAACAGCATCCATGCGGAGCGAACAGCTGGAAAATTATTCGCATGGGAATGGATATTCGAATTAAGTGTGAGGGATGCTCTCACAGTGTTATGATTCCGAGAAAAGAATTTGAAAGAAAACTAAAAAAAGTACTAATCAAGCATGAGGAGCCTACTTCGTAAAAAGGCTGGCACTCATGCTTTTTCATATAGAAGGTAAGGAGAAGACGGCGATGAGCAATGTGCATCAGTCAGCATGTCCGCTGAATTGCTGGGACAGCTGCGGCTTTTTGGTGACTGTTGAAGACGGAAAGGTAACAAAAGTGGACGGCGATCCAAACCATCCGATTACGGAAGGCAAAATCTGCGGCCGCGGCAGAATGCTCGAGACAAAGACAAATTCGCCTGAGCGGCTTCGCTATCCGATGAAAAAACAAAATGGCGAGTTTGTTCGGATATCCTGGGAGCAGGCGCTTGATGAAATTGCCGATAAACTTCGGGAGATTAAGAAAACGTCGGAGACGACTGCTGTTTTGCACAGCCATGATTATGCGAATAATGGTTTGTTAAAAGCGCTTGATCAGCGCTTTTTTAATGGATATGGCGGCGTGACGGAAATTGTCGGAAGCATATGCTGGGGCTCCGGAATTGAAGCGCAAAGCTGGGATTTCGGCCGTTCGTACGGGCACGGCCCGCTTGATATTTACAACAGCAAACATGTTGTTGTGTGGGGAAGAAATGTATCCAGAACGAATATGCACTTGTACCATCACCTGCAGCAGGTGAAGAAAAAGGGCGTCACCATAACGGTGATTGATCCGATCTTCAACCCGACTGCCAAGCTTGCAGACCGCTACATTTCTGTAAAGCCTGGAATGGATGGCTGGCTTGCGGCAGCCATTTTAAAGGTTCTGATTGAGACGGGAAAAACGAATGAGACGTTTATTTCTGAGCACTCTGTCGGCTTTGATGATGTGAAAGCGCTTTTGAAAACCGTTTCCCTAGAAGAGTTTATTGTGAAAACAGAAACTTCTATGGAGGAGCTGGAGTATCTGGCCGGTTTGTATGCTGATGGCCCGGTGTCTACCTTTATGGGTCTTGGCATGCAGCGTTATAAAAACGGCGGCGAAACGATTCGCTGGATCGATGCACTCGTTGCAGCAAGCGGAAATGTCGGAATAAAAGGCGGCGGCGCCAATTTCGGCAACGTCCAAATTGGTGAGAGCTTTGCAAAAACGAAGCTGACGCTGCCGGAATTAAAAACAGCATCACGTTCGTTTTCAATGATGACGCAGGCTGAAGAGGTGTTAACGGCTGCCGATCCCGCGATTGAGATGATCATTGTGACGTGCGGAAACCCGCTGACTCAGGTGCCGAATACAAATAAAGTAAGACAAGCTTTTGAAAAGGTTCCGATGTCTGTGGCAATTGATTCAATCATGACGGATACGGCAAAACTGTGTGACTATGTTTTGCCGACAGCCACTGTTTTCGAAGAAGAGGATATCTACTATTCCAGTATGTATCATCATTACGTTCAGTACGGGAAAAAGCTTGTGGAGCCGCAGGGCGAAGCAAAGTCGGACAGCTGGATCTGGTCAGAGCTTGCAAAACGCCTTGGCTTTGGCGAGTTGTTTGAATATAGTACTGAAGAATTTTTGGAGATGGGGCTTTCTTCATTGGAAGCAGAGGATGTGACGCTTGAGCGTTTGAAAGAAAAAGGCCACCTTCCTCTTCCGGTTAAGCAGGTTCCGTGGGATGATTATCAGTTTTTGACGCCGAGCGGAAAATTTGAGTTTACTTCATCGTTAGCTGAGGAAAAAGGATTTAGCGGTTTGCTTCAATTAAACGTGCCCGAAGAATCTATTTTCCATAATGAGGCGTTAGCTGGAAAGTATCCTTACACGCTGTTGTCCATTCATCCGCAGCGTTCTAATCATTCTCAGCATGTGCCGTTTATTGAAAAGTTACAGCACGTTCAGGTAGATATCTCTCCAGATATAGCGGCGGAGCAGAATCTTCAGGACGGAGATGAGGTTGTCGTTTTTAATGACCGCGGGCGCTTGACGGGCAAGGTGAAAGTGATGAAGCACGCTCATCCGAAGACGATTAATATAGATGAAGGCATGTGGGCGGCTTTTGGAGGTTCAGTCAATGCACTGACAAATGATACAAATTCCGATAATGGAATGGGAAGCACGCTTTTTGACTGTTTAGTAAGCTTGAAAAAAGCATAATCGAAGGGATTGGCAGGCAGAAAATGCTTTTTTGTCAGCTTGTCTTTTCCAGGGAACCTCCTTATAATTGCTCTAGGTTCAAAATACGTTTATACAATGACGGTTTTATATAGAGGAGATGAAAGAATGGCTTTAACAGCTGGAATTGTTGGTTTGCCAAACGTCGGGAAATCAACACTATTTAACGCAATAACACAGGCCGGTGCCGAATCAGCGAACTACCCGTTCTGTACGATTGATCCGAACGTGGGGATTGTAGAAGTACCTGATGATCGTCTGCAAAAGCTGACTGAGCTGGTCAAACCGAAGAAGACTGTACCGACTGCCTTTGAATTCACTGATATTGCAGGGATCGTAAAAGGCGCATCTAAAGGAGAAGGACTCGGTAACAAATTCCTTTCCCACATTCGCCAGGTTGATGCGATTTGCCACGTTGTCCGTGCTTTTTCTGATGACAACATTACACACGTTTCCGGAAAAGTTGATCCGATTGATGACATTGAAACGATCAACCTTGAGCTGATCCTTGCTGATATGGAAACAGTTGAAAAGCGTATTACACGCGTCAGCAAACTTGCGAAGCAAAAAGATAAAGACGCTGTAATTGAGTTTGAGATTCTGTCCAAACTGAAAGAAGCGTTTGAAAGCGAAAAGCCTGCTCGTTCTGTTGAATTCACTGAAGAGCAGCAAAAGCTTGTGAAGCAGCTTCATTTACTGACTTCAAAGCCAATTTTGTATGTGGCAAACGTAAGTGAAGATGAAGTGGCAGATCCATCTGGCAATGAATATGTAGCGAAGATTCGCGAATACGCTGCCGGCGAAAATGCGGAGGTTATCGTTGTTTGTGCGAAAATCGAATCCGAGATCGCTGAGCTTGAAGGCGATGAGAAACAAATGTTCCTTGAAGAGCTCGGCATTGAAGAATCAGGCCTTGATCAACTGATCAAAGCGTCTTACTCTCTTCTTGGCCTTGCAACATACTTCACAGCCGGAGAACAGGAAGTCAGAGCTTGGACATTTAAAAAAGGCATGAAAGCCCCTGAGTGTGCAGGAGTTATTCATAGTGACTTTGAGCGCGGCTTCATTCGTGCTGAAACGGTTGCTTACGAGGATCTTCTTGCGGGCGGCGGTATGGCTGGAGCGAAAGAGGCAGGAAAAGTCCGTCTCGAAGGAAAAGAGTACGTCGTTCAAGACGGAGATGTTATTCATTTCCGATTTAATGTATAGGATGCAGTTGTAAAGGGACAAGAGCTTTGGTATAATATAAAATTGTGAGTAATAGAATTATTGCTCCTTGCCCATTATGGGCCGCTTAGTCCAAAAGGAGGTGCAAACAGATGAGAAAGTACGAAGTTATGTACATTATCCGCCCAAACATTGACGATGAGTCTAAAAAAGCAGTTATCGAGCGTTTCAACAACGTTCTGACTTCTAACGGTGCGGAGATCACTGGAACAAAGGATTGGGGTAAACGTCGTCTTGCTTACGAAATCAACGATTTCCGTGACGGTTTCTACCAAATCTTAAACGTTCAAGCTGACGCTGCGGCAGTTCAAGAATTTGACCGTCTAGCTAAGATCAGTGACGATATCATTCGCCACATTGTTGTTAAAGAAGAAGAATAAGCAATTTTGAAATATATAATGTAAAAGGTGGTCTTTCTTATGCTTAACCGAGTTGTATTAGTCGGAAGACTGACAAAAGACCCAGAGCTTCGTTATACGCCAAACGGTGCGGCTGTTGCTACGTTTACTCTTGCTGTGAATCGTACATTTACGAACCAGTCTGGAGAACGCGAGGCCGATTTCATTAATTGTGTCACTTGGAGAAGACAAGCCGAAAACGTTGCAAACTTCCTGAAAAAAGGAAGCCTTGCAGGCGTAGATGGCCGTTTACAAACAAGAAACTATGAAAACCAGCAAGGACAGCGTGTCTTCGTGACTGAGGTCCAAGCTGAAAGTGTTCAATTTCTTGAGCCGAAAAACGGCGGCGGTTCTGGTTCAGGTGGATACAACGAAGGAAACAGCGGCGGAGGCCAGTACTTTGGCGGAGGCCAAAACGATAATCCATTCGGAGGAAATCAAAACAACCAGAAACGCAATCAAGGGAACAGCTTTAATGATGACCCATTTGCCAACGACGGCAAACCGATTGACATCTCGGATGACGATCTTCCATTCTAATGAGATTATCGCCTAAATTGACAAAGAAAGGAGGGAAATGACAATGGCAGGAGGACGCAGAGGCGGTCGTGCGAAACGCCGTAAAGTGTGTTATTTCACTTCTAACGGCATCACGCACATCGACTACAAAGATATAGATCTTCTTAAAAAGTTTGTTTCTGAGCGCGGTAAAATTTTACCACGTCGTGTAACTGGAACAAACGCTAAATACCAACGTAAATTGACTGCAGCGATCAAACGCGCACGTCAAATGGCTTTACTTCCGTACGTAAGCGGTGAGTAAGCTGATACGTAAAGAGCAAGGGCCTTCGGGTTCTTGCTCTTTTTTATAGGGGGATGAAACATGAAGCTGATTTCTTGGAATGTAAATGGCCTGCGGGCTGTCATGAGAAAGATGGATTTCCTTTCTTATTTGAAAAAAGAGGATGCAGATATCATATGTCTTCAAGAAACAAAGATACAGGACGGCCAGGTTGATCTCCGGCCTGAAGGCTATCATGTGTATTGGAATTATGCAGTGAAAAAAGGGTATTCCGGGACGGCTGTTTTTTCAAAACAAGAGCCGCTGCGTGTCATGTACGGAATCGGAATAGAAGAGCATGACCAAGAAGGCAGAGTGATTACGCTGGAATTTGAAAACGTGTTTGTGATGACCGTTTACACGCCTAATGCCAAAAGAGGGTTGGAGCGGATCGAATACCGCATGCAATGGGAAGAGGCTTTATTAGCTTATATTCTTGAATTGGATAAGAAAAAACCGGTCATTTTATGCGGCGATTTGAATGTGGCTCATCAGGAGATCGATTTAAAAAATCCAAAAGCGAATCGGAATAACGCTGGATTTTCTGATCAAGAAAGAGGGGCCTTCACTCGCTTCTTAGAAGCTGGCTTTGTTGACTCCTTCCGCCACGTTTATCCTGATCTTGCAGGCGCTTATTCCTGGTGGTCGTATCGCGCAGGTGCCCGGGACAGAAATATCGGATGGCGCATTGATTATGTTGTTGTTTCTGAAAGGCTTAAGGAACGAATTGAGGATGCCAGCATATCAGCGGATGTCATGGGGTCCGACCATTGTCCTGTTGAACTTATGATCAATATATGATGAGATAGCAGTAAGGAATTTACACTTACTGCTTTTTTATATGAAAAAGGAGAAAGAGATGGCAAACATAAAAGAGATTGCAAGACTGGCAAATGTATCTGTTTCGACTGTTTCTCGTGTATTGAATCATCATCCGTATGTGTCTGAAGAAAAAAGGAAGCTTGTTCATCAAGTCATGAAGAAATTAGATTACACACCAAATCGAACCGCAATCGACCTCATTCGCGGGAAAACCTATACGGTCGGTGTGATTCTGCCTTATAGCGATCATCCTTGCTTTGATAAAATTGTAAACGGGATCACTAAGGCGGCTTTTCAGCATGAGTATGCAACGGCCCTCCTCCCCACCAATTATAACTCCGCTATCGAAATCAAATATTTAGAGCTGTTAAGAACGAAGAAAATAGATGGTCTTATCATTACATCCCGCGCTAATGACTGGGACAGCATTATCGCTTATCGGGAGTATGGGCCGATCATCGCTTGTGAGAATACCGGAGACATTGATGTCCCGTGTGCGTATAACGACAGAAAAGCTGCTTATGCAGAAAGCTTTCGCTATTTAAAGAGCCGCAGACATGAGAATATCGCTTTTACATGCGTCAGAGAAGCCGACAGAAGTCCGAGCACGGCTGATAAAGCTGCGGCCTATAAAGCAGTTTACGGGAGGCTGGAAGACCGTCATATCCTGTCTGGATGCAATGATATGAATGACGGTGAGCGGGCTGCTGAGCATTTTTATATGAGCGAACGGGTTCCAACGGCTATTTATGCAAATAGTGATGAAGTGGCAGCCGGAATTCATGTATTTGCCCAGAAGAATAATTGGGATGTTGACATCATCGGCGAGGGGAATTCTTCTATCAGCCGTGTTCTCGGTTTTCCGTCTCTTGATTTGAATCTTGAGCAGCTCGGTATTGCAGCATTTTCTTTATTTTTGCAGGATGAACCCGTTGATATTAAAATTGAGCATCAATTCGCGAAAAAAGCTTGAACTGAAATGCATTTCATACCTTATAACTTCATTGAAGGAGGAGGAAGAAATGCGGATAGAACATATAGCGATCTGGGTCAAAGATTTAGAGCGAGCGAAGGCTTTTTATGAAATGTATTTTAATGGGGAATCGAATGATCTGTATCACAATGAGAAAAAAGATTTTAAGTCTTATTTTATGACGTTTGATTCCGGGGCAAGGCTGGAAATTATGAAAAAAGGTCATGTAACCGATCCGCCTTCACAAACAATGACAGGCTGGGCGCATATTGCCTTTTCGGTTGGAAGCCGGGAGAAGGTTGATGAACTGACTGATCGATTGAAGAAGGATGGTTTCGCCGTAGTAAACGGCCCAAGGACGACAGGAGACGGCTACTATGAAAGTGTAATTGAAGATGATGAAGGAAATTTGATCGAGATAACAATCTGACATCGGAGTGACTTGAATGCTGAGGACAGAAAAAGAAAAAATGGCAGCCGGAGAATTATATAACTCTGAGGACCAACAACTATTATTAGATCGCAAGCATGCGAGACAGCTGATTCGACAATATAACGAAACACCGGAAGATGAGGCGATGCGGACAGAGCTTTTGAAGGAGCTGCTCGGTTCGGTTGGCGATCAAGTCACGATTTTGCCGGCATTTCGCTGTGATTATGGCTATCACATTCATATCGGAGACCATACATTTGTTAATTTTGACTGTATCATTTTAGATGTTTGCCAGGTTCGGATTGGTCGTCATGGTTTAATTGGGCCAGGGGTACATATCTATACGGCCGGCCATCCTCTTGATCCGATTGAAAGGAAGTCCGGCCAAGAGTTCGGTAAGCCTGTGACAATTGGAGATCATGTTTGGATCGGGGGCCGTGCCGTGATTAACCCTGGAGTGACGATCGGTGATAACGCGGTGATTGCTTCAGGATCTGTTGTCACTAAGGATGTACCCGCTAATACCGTTGTAGGCGGAAACCCTGCGAGGATGTTGAAGGAATTGTAATGAGATCAGTGCGGCAGATCCGCACTGACTTTTTTAAATCTGTTTCGCGTTCGTATTAGGGCCGAAACAGATTAACAGCAGGGAGCATGCGAGCCAGCAGCCCCCAATAAATAAGAAGACGCTGACATAGCCGAGCTGCACTGCGATGAATCCGACAAGCAATGATCCGAAAATATTTGAAAAGCGTCCGAGGCCATAGGCTAAGCCGCTGCCAGACGAGCGGTATTCAGTCGGATAAGGTTCAGACGTATAAGCGTATAAGTTCGAGGTGAATACCCGTTCCGTGATATTGACGATAAAACCAAACACGATGATCATGATTGGAATAAAAGTCATGCCGTATAAGAGACCGGCGATGGCTGTCAGAAACGCGCTGGCGGCTAAAATCCATTTTCTTTGAAATCTTTCAGAAATCATGGAACCGAGCAGTGCGCCAAGCGGAGCGCCGACGGAATGCAGTACGTTATACCATAATGTATTTTCCATAGAGATGCCATTGCTTTTTAAGAGGCTTGGAACCCATGAGGCAAAACCATAAAATCCAAACGTTTCAAAAATCCATACAGCAGATAACACGATGGTGATTTTGAGGTTTCTTCCTTTCAATAACCCTGCGTAACCTGCATGCTGCTGAACGGTACGGTTTGCTTTAGGCTGAGCGGGTGCGGGAAGCGGGCCTTTCTCCTGTTCAACCTGTTTCTCAATTCTGTTGAGGATCGCATCGGCTTTCGCGTATTCCCCGCGATTTTCATGCCAGCGCGGTGACTCTTCCAGACGGCGGATGAAGAAAAAATAAATAAGACCAACGGCACCCCATACAAATACAAGCCGCCATCCCCATGAACCGAGCGGAATGACAAAGGCAGACACAATATTAGTGATCGGAACGCCGATCAATCCAATCATGGCACAGAAAGAAATATATTTTCCACGGACACTGGAAGGGAAAAATTCTGCCAGATAGCTATTGGTAATGACCATGGCTGCAGCGACGCCAAATCCAGTGAGAAAACGGAATGCCATTAAAGACGGGATGTCCCAAGCGGCGGCATTGCACAGCGATGCGATTGAGAATACGAATACAAATAGGTTTAAGGACTTTTTGCGGCCGATTCGATCGGCCAGTCTTCCACCCAGTGATGCGCCTAAAAACATGCCTAGAAACGAGGCCGCCGTTACGTTGGCAATGGTTGAAAGCGGGATGCCCCAATGCTCGATCAGTGCCGGCGCTACATTGCTGAGAGTAAATAAATCTGCGAGATCAAAAAAATACACAATGCCGAGAGCGGTTAATACTTGAAAGTGGACACGTGAAATCGGAAGGCGGTCTAAACGATTCGCTGCGTTTGAGAAAGGGTGTGTATTCTTCTGTCTGAAGACTGTATTCATATAAAACCCCCCTAATGAGTAGTAAGAAAAGACTGAAAACTCCTCTCTTGGGAATATTATAAGTATCTTGATTCATTGGCGACAGAGTTCAAATCACTAGATAAAAGAACTAAATTCACACTTTATATGTTCATTTTGCTTAAAAGATTTCCAAATCAGTAGATTCATAGACCAATTTATGCAAATATATAGGGATATTCTCATTGAAAGGAAGAGACATAAAAGGAATGAATTCATTTATCCGTCCTGTAGAAGGAAACAATACGTTGTGGAGATATTTTTTCGCCTTTTTGGTGATGGTAGGATTGTATGTATTCGGGAATATTGCTTACCTTTTCGCGATACTGCTCACTGTTATTCTGAATCCCGATATCACCTTTGATTTGGATGAGGCTGTGCTGAGTGATCCTCTGGTAGATCTTTATTTGTCTCATGTCATTTATTTATTTGCGATTCCGGGAGTATGGCTGGCCGTGCGCTTTATTTTGAAACGGCCTTTCCGAACTGTGGTTACACCGAATGCAACAATCAATTGGCGGAGGATTTTCTTTGGCTTTATTGCTTATTTCCTGCTGATGATCGCCGTACAATTGATTGATTTTGCGATTCATCCTGACAGCTATTCAATGCAAGATTTTGATGCTTCACGGTTTATATGGCTGTTGGCGGCAGCCCTGATTTTGGTTCCGTTTCAAACATCAGCTGAGGAACTGTTTTTCAGAGGATTTTTGCTTCAAGCTTTCGGGAGAATAACGAAAAATCCTCTTATTTTGACGTTGATTGTCGGAGGTTTGTTTGGCGTATTGCATTTTGCGAATCCAGAAATGAACAATGGCGCTGTCTGGGCAGGAATTGAGTACGTAACATTTGGTTTTGTGTGGACCTATTACACGATTAAAACAGGCAGTATTGAAATCTCACTTGGCGCCCACGCCGCGAATAATATGTTTTTGTGTATATTTATCACAGAAAAAAACAGTGTGTATGGCGGGATTCCGTCCTTATTTACAGTTACGCAGGGGAACCCGATGTGGGAGGCTTTGTTTACGATAGCGGTCAATCTTGTTTTTGCGGGAATCGCTTTATGGTACCATAAGAAATCACAAAGTAAGCAGCAAGGGTCTTAATCCCTGCTGCTTATTAACGTTTGGATGGCTTCTTCAATATTTGTTGTCGGCTGCTGGCAGGCGAAGTTTTCGCAAATATACACGGTTGTTTTGCCGTCTATAATGCGGTAGTCTGCTGCGAATGGCGCAATGTCTTTGCATTGCTCGGGATGCTCTGCCACCAGAATGGAGTCGTTGGGCTTAAAGGCTTTTTGCAGTGCTGCTATGATTTGTTTTCTGGCTGGATCGTCTGCGCTCCCAAAAATAACGATTTCCTTTTTAGGCGTCACATGCTGTAACACACTTTGCATAAAGAAAGCATGGCCGCTCGGATATGCGTCGATCTCCGGCTTGAATACGGAAAACATCGTTTCCGCCTTTTCGATCAGTGATAAGTCGCCTGTAACCTGTCCAAGACGGAGAAGCTGAACGGCTGCCACGCTGTTTCCGGATGGCACAGCACCGTCGTACACTTCTTTTTCCCGGACGATTAAGGCTTCTGCATCGTGTCCGGTAAAATAGAATCCGCCATGCTCTTCATCCCAAAATAAGCCGATCATATCGTTTGTCAGTTTCTTCGCTTTTTGTAAATAAGAAAGATCAAACGAAGCTTCATAGAGATCGAGATAAGCCCATAGGAGAAAAGCGTAATCGTCGATAAAGCCTTTGTTTTTCACTTCACCGTCTCGATACCGGACCATCACACGGCCGTCGATGATTAATCGGTTTTCAATAAATGAGATGGCGTCTTCCGCTAAGCTGAGATATTTCGGTTCCTCGTATACCTTTGCAGCTTTGGCCAGGCCCGCGGTCATCAGCGCGTTCCATGACGTCAGCACTTTATCATCGACATGAGGATAGGTTCTTTTTTGGCGAGTCTTCAAGAGCTGCTGTCTTGCGTCCTCAAGCTTGAGATTGAGCTCTTCCTCGGTTAACCCGGCATCCGCTTTGATTTGGTCCCGCTTTGTATGAATGAGGTTTGGAATATTTTTGCCTTCAAAGTTTCCTTCTTCAGTGATGTCATACACTTGGCCATACAGCGTTCCGAGATCGTCTCCGAGAGTTTTCAAAATCTCGTCCTTTGACCACACGTAGTACTTTCCTTCTTCTCCTTCTGTGTCCGCATCTAAAGCGGAGAAAAAGCTTCCGTCTTCATGGGTCATTTCCCGTTGAACAAACGTAATGATCTGCTCACAAATCTCTTTATAGCGGCTGTTTTTCGTGACCTGATAGGCTTCTGTATAAGCGGTCAGCAGCAGCGCATTGTCGTACAGCATTTTTTCAAAATGGGGTACGAGCCACTCGTCATCGGTTGAATAGCGGGCAAACCCATAGCCGATATGATCGTAAATGCCGCCATTCGCCATGCTGTCCAGCGTTTTTGTCACGTTGTATAAAGCATTCTCCTGCCCTGTGTTGTGATAATAACGAAGCAAATACATCAGCATATGAGGCATCGGAAATTTCGGGGCCTGCCCGAAACCGCCGTAGATCGTGTCAAACCCATTGGCGAGCTGCTGGAATGTCCGGTGGATCGCTGATTCGCTAAGGCTCTCACCTGATTTTGCCGCTGTTTTGGTCTTCAAGTGTTTAGCGGCATTCTCCGCAATATCCTCAACATGCTCGCGATCGTTCGCAAAAGTCTCAGACAGATGCTCAAGCACATCAACAAAACCGGGACGATTGAATTTACTCGTCTTTGGAAAATATGTACCCGCGTAAAACGGCTTCTGATCAGGCGTAATAAACACATTCAACGGCCAGCCGCCCTGTCCGGTCATTAGCTGGCAGATTCTCATATATACAGAATCCACGTCCGGCCGCTCTTCCCGGTCAACTTTAATGGATACAAACCGTTCATTGAGAAGGCGAGCGATTTCTTCGTCCTCGAAGCTTTCGTGGGCCATGACATGGCACCAATGACATGTGCGTATAGCTACCCGAGCTAGCTATACCCAATAGATACGAGAACAGGCTTGTTTTCGCGTTTCGCTTTATCAAATGCTTCATCTCCCCAAGGGAACCAATCCACAGGGTTATGAGCATGTTGAAGTAAATATGGAGACTTCTCAGCGATTAATCTATTGGGTTTATTGTTAGTGGGCATGGGATCACCTTCTTTCATCTTGGTTTATTCCTACTTACTGTACCACAATTATTTAATTGCATACCTTCATATATGCAATCCAAACTATTAAATCCAATAGTGATGAAAACGTAGAGAGTAAAAATGATGAGTGGTGAACAAAATAACATAAATTAAAAATTCTTCCCTGTTGAGTCAGTAATGGTTCAGATATATAGAAAGAGAATGCTCGATCATCTCATGCAAAGGTTAATGCTTCTCTTTTTTATTTGTCATTTTTAATATAGATAGCGGCAGGAAAATTGATCCCCAATGCTAAGGACCGACTGTTATGGAAAAGAGTTTCGTCAAAATTTAAGAATTCTTAAGAACTTTTGCCCCTTTTTCTTTAGGTTTTGAATTTAAAGTGAAATTATAAATTTAAAACAAATGGAGAGATTAAGATATGAAACGTCTGCTATTCTTATTTCAATATATAGGTAATCCAAGAACTGTCGGTGCCATCCTTCCCAGTTCAAGGTTTCTTGGGGATAAAATGATGGAGGGAATTGATTTTAAGAAAGCCAAATACATTGTCGAATATGGACCAGGTACAGGTGTATTCACCAAAAAACTGCTTGAAAAACGAAATCCAGAGACGATTATTTTATTAGTCGAACAAAATAAAGAATTTTATTCATTGCTGAAAGAAAAATTTAAAGATGAGAGGAATTTATTCATTGTATACGGATCTGCAGAAAATATCATCGAGCATTTAAGAGAGTATGGTATACCTTATATAGACTATGTCATTTCCGGTCTTCCATTTGCAAGCTTGCCAAAAGGTGTTTCAAATAAAATTTTATTAGAAACCTCCAAGATTTTAAAAAAAGATGGGGAATTCATTACTTTTCAATATACTTTGTTTAAAAAAACGTTTTTTGAACAGTTTTTTACCAAAATAGATGTAAAAAGAGAATTTAGAAATGTGCCGCCGGCTTATGTCTTCAGTTGTTCGATGCCGCAAAATGATATGGGGGAATTATATGGAGTCTAACATTCTTATTGTTGACGATGACAAAGATATCAGAAATCTTATTTCTGTTTACTTAGAAAATGAAGGTCTCAGCACACAAAAGGCTAAAGATGCAATCGAAGCTTTAAAACTGTTGGAACAAAAAGAGTTTGACCTCATGATCTTGGATATTATGATGCCCAGCATGGATGGAATTGAAGCATGCATGAAGATCAGACAAGAACGAAATTTGCCCATCATTATGCTTTCTGCAAAATCGGAGGATATTGATAAAATTCAAGGGCTTGCCGCAGGGGCTGATGATTATTTATCGAAACCGTTTAATCCATTAGAATTAATCGCAAGGGTCAAATCCCAATTAAGGAGATATAAAAAATACAATACGGATACGAACAGCACGAAGAATATCATTGAAATTGGTGACCTGACCGTCAATACAGATACACGGCAAGTATGGGTGCGGGGGCGGGAAGTGCGTCTGACACCAAAAGAATTCGATATCCTTGAACTGCTTTGCATGAACAAAGGGATAGTTCTAAGTGTTGAGAAGATATATGAAGCAGTATGGAAGGAAGACTTTTTTAAATCAGACAACACTGTCATGGTACACATTACAAAAATCAGAGATAAGATTGAAGAGGATTCCAAACACCCCATTTACATCAAAACGGTTTGGGGAACAGGATATAAAATATGAGCAAATTTGGAAATAAGCTAATGGTAAAGCTTTTTGGTGCGATCGCAATTAGTTTTCTTATTTCATTAGGTGTGATGATACTTATTATATTCTCTAACATTTACTTGCAAAAGGTGAATTATCTAGAAAAGCTTAGCGTCCGAAACAGTTATTTTTTCATACTGCTTCAGTATTCGGCAGCTATTCTTACTTTTATCACAGCTTTTTTTATCATGGCACGGAAAAAAATATTATATGTGAAGCTTATTACTGAAAGTGTTCATCAGATTGCCAACGGAAAACTTGGCTTGACCATTAGGATTGAAAGCAGGGATGAATTGACCGAGCTTGCACAAAACATTAATCATATGTCCGAAGAGTTAGAAAAGAAGTTTGAACACGAAAGACAATTAGAAAGATCGAAAAACGAACTGATTTCAAATGTATCCCATGATTTAAGAACACCATTAACATCAATAATAGGATATTTGGATTTATTAAAAAAAGGCCAATATGACAGTAAAGCTCAATTTCAGGAATATCTCGAAACGATTGATTCAAAATCACAAAGGCTGAAATTCCTGATTGATGAACTGTTTGAGTATACTCATTTATCAAGCCCGGACGTTAAGTTAACCTGTAGAGAAACAGATTTGTCGGGTTTAATGGAACAGATAATCGGAGAATACATTCCGATTTTTGAAAAGGAACAGCTAAGTGTTCAAAAATCAATTGCAGAAGACCATATTCCTGTTTTAATGGATATCGATAAGATGGTTCGTGTTTATGATAATCTCTTTATGAATGCAATAAAATACAGCAAAAAACCATCTGAATTAGTCATCAGCCTTAAGGTCATTGGTGACAAAGCAATCTTAAAAATTTCTAATCAAGTTGAGGGTTTTTCGGTTGACAATATAAACAGATTGTTTGAACGGTTTTTCAGGGGTGATAAGGCAAGAACAGATCAACAAGGAAGCGGCCTCGGGCTTGCCATTTCAAAAAGAATTGTTGAGCTTCATAATGGCAACATCCATGCGGAATATAGAGAAGGCTGGATGAGTTTTATTGTCGAACATCCAATGCATAGATAAAGGCTTATGGAAGTGAATGTCCATAAGCTGTTTTCTTGTAAATAAAACTTAAGGATCCTTAAGACTTTTACGGAGTGTTTCTTCATTTTCATTGCTTATCATGTATGTATGGAAAGCGAGGAGAGTGTGGAAATTGAAAAATAAATTTCTTATTTTAGCTTTATGGCTTTTAGCTATTTATATCCTAAAGGAATATCATGTCCTGTCGCTCGATATGAGTGATTTGCAGGAATTTATATCAACAAATACAAAATACGCAATGCTGCTGTTTATTGGTCTATGGATCATCAGGCTTCTCTTTTTTATTCCTGGTGTAACTCTCATGTTTTTAGGGGGGATATGCTTCGATCCGATTATTAGTTTTATATTGTCAATGGCCGGCATTTTTTTGAGCGAGACCTTGGTTTATCTTTTCTCTAGAATGTTTTCAAGCGGAGAAATGATGAAGGATTTAGAGCGTAAACATCCAGAATTAAAAAAATTATTGGAGGCTTATAATTATAAGTTTTTGGCATTAGGGATGATTTGTCCGATAGCCCCAACAGATGTCGTGTGTTTCTTATCAGCTGCAGTGGGATTAAAATATCGTGTTTACATTTTAACTGTCGTTATTACGAATATCCCTCTATTGGTTTTTTCCAGCTTTATTGTCATTAACTTTAGCGAGTCTTTAGCAGGCACTGCCTTGGTTCTCGTATCATTTGTTTTGATTTCTGTTGTATCCATTAAAATGTGGAACAGTCTTAAGCAGAAGCAAAGTGCATAGATACCAGATATAGTTGTTTAGCTAATATGAAATTGAATCTATCTATAGAGAACTCAATCATAGATACCAGATGATTTTGGTATCTTTTTTGTTTTTCCTATATATACAACTTTTTTAGAAGACATATGACTTGTAATCAATGACATGTTGAATAGCCCATGCTGACAAGAATCGGCTTGTTTTCGCGTTTTGCTTTTTCGAAGGCTTCTTCTCCCCAAGGGTGCCAGTCAACAGGGTTGTGAGCATGTTGAAGTAAAAAAGGAGACTTCTCAGCGATTAATCTAGTGGGTTTATTGTTAGTTGGCATGGGATCACCTTCTTTCACTTTTCATTATTTGTTTCTATGTTTACTGTACCATAGTGGAGTTTAGTTTATACCTTTGAATTATATATGAATGGTATAATCAGTTAAAAAACAATAAGGGGATATTTTTATGGAGATCGTAGTAACAATTTTACAGGGGATTTTAATATTCAGTGTATGGTTTGTATATTCATATCTGAAAAAACTTCCTGAACAGGTACATGCCAAAAATTTAAAAGCTTTTGAACTTGATTTGAATAAGCAATTGGAAACTTTTAAAAGTGATTTAACTACTGACCTGGAGTTATTAAAAATTAATGAATCCCAGTTACATATTCATAAAACCCAAGAATTCACTAATCTTATAGAGATATTTATTTTGAGTTTATCAGATCCAGACTATACAAACCGTTTAAATGTTGATCCAGAACTTAGGAAAGAACATCATAGAAAAATGACTGATTTAGGTACGAAGTTATTTCTCTTTGCTTCCGATGAAACAGTTAAGAAGTTTGTTGAATGGCGTAAATTTTCGCTTAGTGAATCTCCTGATCCTATAAAACTCGTAGAGATGCTGGCGGAATTATTAGTCTTAATAAGAAAAGATTTAGGATATATGCACACTGAATGTACCAAAGATGATTTTTTACATATTTTACTGAAAGACTGGAACGAAAATAGAGCAACTCAAGGATGACAATTCAGTTATCCTTTTTTTGTTGAGATAAATTGCTTTATCGTTCTAAATAGATGTCAAGACACGAAAGTATTGCTACTGCTGCAAAAAAAAAACGCAATCATATTGCTTGCGTGTAGCCCAAATGTACCGTGTTATATTAAGAATTGTAAATGGCTTTTTGATCTGACACAATACAATTAATGTTATTATTCTAATAATTTTGTAAATCTGTGGGGTGAGATTTTCTTGGATCATACATCTATTAAAAAAGAAAGGATTTCATATGAAGTTTTAATTTCTAAGTTAAATTCATGGTATACAACCATAAAGAAAAATATGATTGAAGAAGCCCAAAAGAAGAAGTTGGAAATTACAGTAGTGATTTTATTGGAAATATTTGTTGTCTTGTAATCGATATATGATCAACAGGATCTTTATAAAGGGAGAAGTTAAGACAATGAATGGAAAGTTTCCATTGAAAAGTCAAGTAAAACATCAATTGGGCCAAATTATTTTCTAAGCTTATACTGGCAGGGTAATAAAAATAAAGAAAATAAAATCACTATTAAACAAATTGAATTGATGGTCGACGGAAAAGTTTATCAAGGGAATTGTCCTTACTCTCTATCTGAATATAATGGTGAAAGCTTAAAAGAAGGTGGAGAAAGACCTGACCACATTTCAACATTTGATTATATGCCCGAGGAGGATATTAAGGGTCATAGATTTAGAGGTCAGAGTAACATGGAATGAATCCAAAGAAAAGACAACAGTCTTTAAATTAGAAGAGAAAAAGTTTTCAAACTTCGATTTCTAAAAAATGCTATAACATCATTAAAAAGGCAGCCGAAACTGGTTGCCTTTATTGGTTATTCTAAGAGTATGCCACCAAACGCAGGTATAATTCACTTCTTTTTTTGAGGATTCCTTATTTTGAAACCTTTTTCGGTCGATAACGTAGACTTTTTATAACATAAGGTTTTGTTATTGATTCTGGAAGGAGAATTAAAATGGATTACATCTATAAGGAAAAGAAAAATGGCAATCGTATAATATCAATCAGAGATAAGTGGGAGAATGCTCTTATTGAATTTGAGCAAAAAGGTAATCAAATTGATATAGTAATCAATTATCGTAACGAGAAAACAACTAAGTTTTCGCTACCAATTGAGACTTTTGAGAAAGTGTATCAGGATATTAAAAATAAATAGGAGAGACAGATAATGATAATAATTCGGTTTGAAAATTTTACTCGCACGTCATAAGAGATACCAAAACAGAAGCAATCGTTAAATATAATTGCGTTGCAAATGAATTTGTTTATTTTTAACGACTTTGCTCATCTTTGTTCTGTAGTTAATTTTAAGGTGAGCGTTGTCAATAGAACAATAATGAAAAGGAAGGTAATATAAATTATGAAGTTAAGAATAAACTATGTAGTATTATTCATTATGTTATCTGAAGGGTTCTTTATAGCAGGTTTTGCATTAGAGAATGTCCTTGATTATTCATTGGTGATTGGAATCACCTTACAGATCATATTTGTTATTTTTGCTTCAATTTTAGCAATAAAAAAACAAAAGAATACAAACAGGACAAAGTAAGTAATGGCCGTGTTATTTAGTTAAGAGATGAATTAAGTTACGCGGCATCTATTGCAATCGAGTTAGGTTATTATGGGTGGCAATGTCGAAGGTAAATGGTAAGGAGGTAAGAATGTCTTTTATTACAATAATTGAAATTATCTTAGTGATAACAGTATTGGGGTTATTTGCATGTACTTTTAAAAGGCAAAAAAGTGTTAATGATGATGTTGTTTTTAGTTATGCTAGATATATGATTTATTTGCTTGTAGCTGAAGTTGCAATATATGTCATATTTCAATTGTTTTAGTAAAGTTAGACCTTTTAAGGTCTAACTTTTAAACCTTTTCAACTAACCTGTATCTTTTGCAATTTACACGCTTATAATAGATGAATAACCTATATCATCGGGGGGAGACCCATTGAACGTACAAGCGTTTTCTGTGTTTAGTCGAAGAGTCCTAATTGTTCAGCAAACGGGCCAGATTGTTGAACAACAGTCTTTTAAGAAATGTTATCTAACGACGCTTGTGCAAAAATAATATTGTTGTTTAATTTACAATAAAGTCATTTGAAAAATAATATTAGTTGTTTAAAAATCCTTATTCCACGAACGGAGCAGGTTAGTGGAAGCAATAGTAATTTAGGTTTGACTGGGAAAATTGTCGATGATATTAAAAAAGACACCGAAGTGTCTTATGTTTTTCAAATTAAGCATACCGATAAATTGAAATTTAATTACTTAACATTATGCTTATCTTGGGAGCGAGGTATTTTATCAGTGAGTGTATACAAACCATGTAATGCTTGCTGTTAATAATGCTGACGAAATCAAAGCTGTAAGAACACTATATGTTTGCCAAATAAGTATCGTTGACCAATCGAAAGCACAGCACAGTATACCCAGGGCAATCGTAGCGATCAGGAAAATAACTGTTACGATTATTCTCTTTTTTGTCATTGGCTGCCGCTCATTCGTTTTCCTTCTGCGTAATCCTAAGAGAAATAGGAGAACGGCCAATAGGCAAAGAATAATAGTGATAGACGACAAAATGATATCCAAAAGCTGTGTGCCGCTTATTTCATATGACTGAGTTAGATTACCGTCTAATATATCTTTAACTTTTAGTACCAGGTTTATATTGGTATTTGCGCCGTTGCTCAGCAAGCAGACGGCTGTTCGTTCATTTGGCAGTATGACTACTTCGGTTCTGAAATTTGGATTGCCCCCAGTGTGTTCTATAATCGTTTGGTCAGCGTTTACCGACCAGCCTGCCGCATAATACATATCGTTGACAGCCGAAACAGACATATCACCCCTATGTGATTTTTCGATAACCGTGTGAAATATTTCGGGTATGTCCTGCACAATACCCATCTGTATGCCCATCCAACGCGCCATATCTTTTGTATTAGAAATGATGTAGCCTGCGGGCTTATTCCCAGCATAATCCGGAGCTTTAAATGGAGTTGTCATAAAAAAGGAAGAACGGTAGCCCTGTGCCAACTGTCCAGTGGCTTGAGCATCTTCTTTATAAACATACGTCTGGTGAAGACCTAACCGCTGAAATACCTGTTCCCTCATAAAGTCTTCATAGCTTTGTCGCGACACAATCTCAATAACCAAGCCCAATACGTCATAATTAACGGTTCCATAGTTATACTGTTCACCGGGAGGGAACGCCAATTCAGCATCTACGAGCATTTCCACAGTCTTTTGCAACATATCCGGTGTATTGCCTTGTGGAATACTTTGAGTATGCCTAATATTTGTTAGACCACTGGTATGGTGAAGAAAGTTATTTAGTGTAAGGCTTTGCATATCAACAGGTTTCCCTTGATACTTTAACGTAAACCAAGGTAAATATTTTTGGACAGGGTCAGTCATTGAGAGCAGCCCTTGCTCTTCCAACAGCATAATACCCATACCGGTAAAAGCTTTACTGACCGAGGCTAACTCATAGAGTGTATTTTCACTTGCAGACAACCCCTTTTCACGGTCAGCATACCCTGAAGAAAAGTAGAACACTTCATCATCAGCAAGTATTGAGATTGACATTCCCGGCACACCTGATATACGAGAGGCATCATCTAGCAACGCTTGTATTGCCGCAGATTTCGAATCAGACAACGCATAACTTTGTGTTGCGAATCCTGAGAATAATATAAATATCGTTAATACAAAAACAATAATCTTTTTCATGAACTCTCCTTTTCGAAAAATTATAATAGAATAATATAAATAACCTGCTTTTACAACTATTAATTTTAATTTATCTTTCTATTCACCTATATAATATCAAGTAATTAGGAAGAGTTACACTTAACGAACAGATGCGTTAGTTCAATAAGAAAAACGATCTTCAACAATCGGGCGCGATTGTTGAAAAAGAATTACAAGGGTGATACATATTACACATGACTAATATGTATCACCCTTTATTTTTTATGATTTTTTGCGTTTTAGGTATTGATAATGTAAATCAGGGGATATAATTTTTTAGTTTGCTATGATATGTAAGATTAAAATGAAATGATTTAACATGAATTGTTTATTGGTTATTTTAAGAGTCATGGCACCAATGGCAAGTCGTATAGCCGATGCTGATCAGAATCGGCTTGTTTCGTGTTTCGCTTTTTCGAAGGCTTCTTCTCCCCACGGGAACCAGTCAACGGGGTTGTCGTGTTGAAGTAAATATGGATACTTCTCAGCGATTAATCTATTGGGCTTATTGTTAGTGGGCATGGGATCACCTTCTTTCTGAATGTTTTTATTAAGTATTCTCTTTTCTCTATTTAATATACCAGAAGTTAAGACTCGTAATTTGTCTGTTAGGTACTCCATAATGAAAACCATGATCTATAAGCTTTGATAGATCCATTATTTCGTTTTTGAACTATAAAGATGGGCCCTCAATCGTACTTCTTTAACACGATTGCTGAATTATGTCCGCCGAAACCGAAAGAATTTGATAGCCCAAATTTCAATGGAAGATCTCTAGGTTCTGATACAACATCTAAGTCGCAATCTGGATCTTGATTCTCTACATTAATAGTTGGCGGAATCATTCCTCGTCTCAAACTTTCCACTAAAGCAATTGCTTCTGCTCCGCCAGCAGCACCAAGCATGTGTCCAGTCATTGACTTGTTTGCAGTTGTTGGAATTTTACGTGAATGTTCACCAAATAATTTCTTAATAGCTAGAACTTCAGAACGATCACCTACTTGTGTACTTGTTGCATGAGCACTAATCACATCAATTTCATCTGGTGATATGTTTGCACTTCTCAATGCTTTCTTCATTGCTAAGTAAGCACCTTTCCCTTCTGGGTGTGATGCCACCATATGATGAGCGTCTGAACTAGCTCCGTATCCTACTATTTCACATAAAATGGGAGCATTTCTAAGAATAGCGTTTTCTAATGATTCTAATACTAAGATGCCAGCGCCTTCACTCATAACAAAACCATCTCTATCTGTATCGAACGGACGGCTGGCTCGACTTGGATCTTGGTTTCTTGTAGATAGTGCATGTGCATTTCCGAAACTGGCTAAAGACAACTGCGTGATCGCAGCCTCTGCTCCGCCGGCAAATATGATATCTGCTTCATCATTACGGATAGCGTTGAAGGCTTCACCGATGGAGGTGTTCCCGATTGAACAGGCCGTGACTGGTGATAATGACGGGCCTTGTGCTCCTAATCTAATACTGATTTGAGCCGCAGCTGCATTTGAAATCATCATTGGGACAAGGCTTGGACTTACTCTCCCGGGACCTCGTTTATTTAATACATTCACATTATCAACAAGTGATTGTATGCCGCCGATTCCTGAACCAACGTATACCCCTAAGCGTTCAAGATCAACCTTATCTAACTGTAATTGTGAATGTTCTAATGCTTGTGCGGCTGCTGCTAAGGCAAACTGACTAAAACGATCTAATCGTTTTGCTTCTTTCCTCCCCAATATTCCATCTGCATCGAAATCACGAACGATTCCAGCTATCTTTGTTTTATACTCAGCGGTATCAAAAGAATCAATTAGAGATATTCCCGATTTTCCATTAACCAGCTGATGCCAAAAATGATGTATATCATTCCCCAGTGGAGAAATAATTCCCATTCCAGTAATGACAACTCTTTTCATGATCATTCCTCCTTGTTTTTTTATTCACTTTACCTTCTGTGTTATCCTATTACAAGTTGTTGTTTATCCTAGTATAATTAACACTATTTTAAAAGGAGACCTTAATGAAACCCGAAACAAGACTTCAAGCTTTATCAGAATTTCTAAAGAACCAACGTTCGAAAATTACTCCTCAAATGGTTGGTTTGCCTGTAGGAACCCGCAGAAGAACACCAGGGCTAAGAAGAGAGGAAGTGGCTCAGCTAGCCGGTGTAAGTCTTACATGGTATACATGGCTAGAACAAGGAAGAGATATAAAAGTGTCTACCTCGGTATTAGATGCTATTTCTCGAGCACTGCAATTAAATAACGATGAAAGAAGATATTTGTATGCCCTAGCGTTAGAGGAAGGAGTGAAACAACCCTTTATAAGTGAGAAAGAGAAGGAAATCAGTCCGGCTTTAGTGAAAATTTTACAGGAACTTCGTTATTGCCCAACGATTATATCAGATAGAAGAAGTCAGATTGTTGGTTGGAATCAAGCAGCGGCTAATGTATTTTTGGATTTTGATCAAATCATCCCGGCAGAAAGGAATATCATACGCTTACTATTCGCAAGAAAGGAGTTCAAAAGTTTAGCAGTGAATTGGGAGCACTTTGTTAGAGGATATATTGCCATATTTAGAACGTATTATGGGCAGTATGTGGCTGATGATTGGTATGAGCAATTTATACAAGAAATGGAACAGGCATATCCTGAGTTTCGTAAAATTTGGAATGAAAATGAGATAAGCTCTGCACCTGAAGTATTAATTGAATTTCGCCATGCTAAGGCAGGTAAAATGTTGTTTAATCTTACGTCCTTACAAGTGCATGGAGATACTGATTTAAGATGCAGCGTCTATACTCCAGTTGAGAATACTGAAACGGAGCTTAAGTTAAAACGTTTAATGGAAGGCTAGCTATCGTTTGGAGAGTAGAAGTTATTTTACGAAAAATACTAGCTATACTTTGTCTAGCAAAAACGGACTGGTATACAGTTCCTATTCGTTTTTCGTATATGGGTAGTTGTTGTGTACATTTAATATAAAAAACCCTATACCTCAGAGGCATGTGGAATAACCGCTACTGACCACGGCTTGTTTTCGCGTTTTGCTTTTTCGAAGGCTCCTTCTCCTCAAGGGAACCAGTCACGGGATTGATAGCGTGTTGAAGTAAGTATGGAGACTTCTCAGCGATTATATTCCTGCTTATAATGTTTCCCTTGTTTCGTAATCTGAAAAGAGTAAAAGTTTGCACCTTATTTTGTATATAATAAGATCATATCAATCAATGCAGGGGGGAATTATGATGAAGGGCAATAAAATGAACAGGGTACATGTAAAAGAGGGAAGCGTATCAATGGCCCTATAAACTGCGTCTGCCCTCATTAATGGAGGAGAAATTGTGAATACGTCTTATTCACAGTCAGCTTTACGACACAACCAAATATTAATTTGGCTTTGTGTCCTGTCATTTTTCAGCGTATTAAATGAAATGGTTTTGAACGTCTCATTGCCTGATATCGCCAACGATTTTAATAAAATGCCAGCGAGTGTGAACTGGGTAAACACTGCCTTTATGTTAACCTTTTCCATCGGAACAGCTCTATATGGGAAGTTATCGGATCAGCTGGGCATCAAAAATCTGCTCCTATTTGGGATTATCGTAAATGGCTTCGGATCGATCATTGGATTTGTTGGTCACTCTTTCTTTCCTATACTCATTTTAGGTCGGTTTATTCAAGGGTCTGGTGCAGCCGCATTCCCGGCTCTTGTGATGGTTGTAGTTGCGCGCTATGTTCCAAAAGAAAACAGAGGGAAAGCATTTGGTCTGATCGGGTCACTCGTAGCCATGGGGGAAGGTGTTGGACCAGCTATTGGAGGAGTGATTGCCCATTATATTCATTGGTCATATTTGCTGCTTATTCCAGTTGCAACAATGATCACGGTTCCATTCCTTATAAAACTGTTGAAAAAGGAAGAAAGAAGAAGAGGCCGCTTTGATATGGCAGGGATTCTATTGATGTCTGTGGGTATCGTATTTTTTATGCTGTTTACAACATCATTTCACATTTCTTTTCTGCTGATTAGCATTCTCACCTTCCTGAGTTTTGTAAAACATATTAGGAGAGCTCAAGAGCCTTTTATTGACCCTGCTCTGGGGAAAAATGTCTTATTTGTGGTTGGCGTCCTTTGCGGGGGACTGATCTTTGGCACTGCAGCAGGATTTGTCTCTATGGTTCCTTATATGATGAAAGATGTTCATCATTTCAATACTGCAGCAATTGGAAGCGGGATTATGTTTCCCGGAACAATGAGCGTCATCATGTTCGGTTACATTGGAGGAGTGCTTGTCGATCGGAAAGGTTCTTTGTATGTCCTGACGATTGGGATTGCATTGATGGCTTCCAGTTTTTTAATCGCTGCCTTTTTTATAAATGCGACGCCATGGCTTATGACTTTTATATTCGTTTTTGTTTTTGGGGGGCTTTCTTTCACAAAAACAGCTATATCTACAATTGTGTCGAGCAGTTTGAAAGAAAAGGAAGCTGGTGCCGGAATGAGCTTGCTTAGTTTCACGAGCTTTTTATCAGAGGGAACGGGTATGGCGATTACAGGCGGTTTATTATCCATACGCTTGCTGGATCGCAGGCTGCTGCCTATTGACGTAGATCACTCCGCTTATTTGTACAGTAATTTGCTATTACTTTTTGCAGGAATGATTGTTATTAGCTGGCTAGTAACTTTGAATGTGTATCATCGTTCGCGGAGACATGACTAACAGGGTGAAAGGATCAATTTTGATTATTCAAGATTGATCCTATTTTTCCAAACAATCAATTCACATTTTTAAAAAATACCGTTCAACAAAAGGCATCAACAGGTGAAGAATCATCCCTCCTAAACAAACAGTTAAAAGAGTTCCGATGCCGATAGGGCCTTTAAAGATAATAGCCAATACGAAGAAAAGAGCATATACCAATGTTCTTGAAAACAAGATCGTTCTTTTGGAGAGATCTCGGATAATGAGTGTTAAATGATCGATAGGTGTTGATGCAAATGTGGTCTGAAGATAGATGGCTGTTCCAAGACCGATGAGCACCAAACCAATTCCGAAACAAATCAGTTTGCTTAATAACGTGTTTAGAAATATGGTGTTTCTTACAACAAACAGCCATAGGTCAATGCCTATCCCGGTAAGGAATGCTGTAACCAAGCCGAGCAGCATAGGCTTTTTTCTCGTTAAGATAGCGTTACAGACTAAGAGGATCACAGAAATCAGGACCTCCCAGCTTCCTACGGTAAGGCCGACTTCTTCTGACAGACCAACCAAAAGGGCATCGAAGGGGGATGTGCCTAGTCCTGATTGTATTGTTAAAGAAATGCCTAAACTTAATACGAGGATACCTAATCCGTCATACATATATTTCATTTTATTAGCGATCATTCTTTTGTCATCAAGACGTGGGGGATGCCGTCTTCCATAAATTCTTGTGAGGAAATCTGGTAGCCCAGTTTTTGATAAAAGCCTGCTGCTTGTGTTTGTCCATGCAGCTTACATGCAGTAATGCCTTTTTCTTTCATGATGTTTTCTAACTCGCTTATGATAAGTTTGCCCAATCCGTACTTACGGTACGGTTTTAGGATGCAGATTCTCTCCAGCTTACCTGTATGATCAAGAATGCGCACACGGCCTGTGCCGACAGGCTGTTTTTCGTGATATACCAAGATATGCTGACACTGTTCTTGGAGCGTATCAAATTCATCGAACTCATCGGATTCACATATATTTTGTTCCTCAATGAATACAGTTCTTCTAATATCTAAAGCAGCACGTAAGTCATTTTCAGTAGTTATTCTTTTTATATTCATCATAAATCAATCCTTTTCTGATATTAGTCTGGACTGCGCCGCATGCATGTGGTCTTATAATAGTAAGGTTAAAATAATTTTGTTGTAATTGCAATAAAAATAACGCGAGGAGTTTTAGGGATGAATGACATTTTGCGTGAGATCGGCATGATAGCAAGAGCGTTGGATTCCATAAGCAATATTGAATTTAAAGATTTGGACTTAACAAGAGGGCAGTATCTTTATCTTGTACGTATATACGAAAATCCGGGAATTATTCAAGAAAAATTGGCGGAAATGATAAAAGTGGACCGAACAACGGCCGCGCGGGCCATTAAGAAATTGGAAATGCAGGGATTTATTCAAAAACAGCCGGATGAACAAAACAAAAAAATAAAAAAACTGTTCCCGACTGAGAAAGGAAAAAAGGTGTATCCATTGTTAAAAAGAGAAGGAGAACATTCCATGGAAGTGGCCTTGTCCGGTTTTACACCTGAGGAAAAGGAAACTATGTTTAAACTCGTTCACAGAGTGAGGAAAAATGTAGAACGTGATTGGGAGTATGTGAAGAAGGGGAACAAGAGGGATTATTAATGGATCAAATGTAACCGTTAAAAAACACATTAATGGTATTGCCCTTCGGTATCTGCAGAACCAAATATGAGTCCGCAAAAGACCAATTTCCCGTCTCACAATGCAAGTTGCAAAAATGTGCGCCGTTACATATTTAATTGATTTGTAATACAGTAGTGATATCAAAAAATTTCCAAAGGGAGTGGCTTGGATGAACTTGAGACAGCTATCAGAACATGTCTTTCAATGTGAATTTGAACTTGATGTGCCTCTTCGTATTCCGGTTCATACTTGGTTTATTAAAGATCGTGATGATGTTTATATCATTGATACTGGAATAGAGCGGTTTGCTGATGTTCAAATTAGGGCAGCGTTAGCGATCGGCAATCCAAAAGCCATTTTGCTTACCCATGGCCACAGCGATCATATCGGCGGTGCATCAAAGTGGCTAGAGCGATTTGATATTCCGATTTTTGCGCATCAAAAAGAACTAAAGTATATCAATGGAGAAGTGCCTTATCCGAACAAAAATGAAGTGGAAAACACAGGAGTTGCCTATGTTGTCAAGCCGCTGACGGAGCAAACGCTGGCTCATTTGCCTTTGCAATATGATTTAACACCCGGCCATTCCCCGGGGCACGTCGTGTATCATCATGAAATGGATCATACCCTTTTAACAGGAGATCTTTTTATCACAAGTAAGAAGGATTTACACCCGCCTATCAGAAGATTCAGCGTGGATATGAATGAGAACATCGACAGCGGCGCAATCATAGATCAAATCAAACCAGCGCTCATTTGCTCTTCACATGGTGAAGAAATTCTTTATAACGAAGAGTTGTATAAAAACTATGTGTTAAAGTATAGGGACCAATAGAAGTATGACAGAATAAGGAATGAAAACTTCGCTGGCATACAAGCAATCCTTCACTCATCGTTGATTCGTATACCAATCAACTGCTTACGGTCATACATTTGTGAACGATTTACCGGCTATCTTCCTTTGTCATCAGCACGTGGGGAATGCCATCCAGCATAAATTCATCTGATGCTGTCTGATAGCCGAGCTTTTCATAAAAGCCTGCCGCCTGTGTCTGGCCGTACAGTTTGAAGGCAGAAATGCTTTGTTCTTTCACAATGCGTTCTAACGAATCGACTATTACTTTGCCCAGCCCGAACTTGCGATAAGGCTTCAGAATGCAGATTCTTTCCAATTTACCCACGTGATCAACGATACGGACACGGGCTGTGCCAACGGGTTCATTCTCATAATAAACCAAGATGTGCCGGCAATCTCCGCAGAGTGTATCGAACTCATCGAATTCATCGGAAACGGGACAGCCTTGTTCCTCAACAAACACAGCCTTTCTGATTTCAAATGCGATATGTAAATCATGTTCTGACGTTATTCTTTTCACATTCACGATATGATCCTCCCTTACTCAGAAAAATGGCTGATGACATACTGTTTAAAGGTCTCGGCAACCGGCGATAAAAAACGGCCTTTTATCCAGGCGATGCCGATGACACGCTGACATTCCGGCCAGGTGACACGAATTTTCGTGATTTTGCTTTGGTCTAAGCCTTTTAGATCAGGCAAAATGGATATGCCCAGTCCGGCCGCCACAAAACCTGCCGCAGTGGCGGCTTCTTCCCCTTCAAACATAATGTTTGGCTGTATATCGGCTTTCTCAAACAGCCCATCGACCGTCATTCGAAGCGCGTAGCCTTTTTTCAATAAAATAAAACGCTCATCGGCAATCTCACTCAGGGTAATGCTTTCACGATTGGCAAACGGGTGATCGTTTGGCACAAATACAAATAGTTCTTCACTCCACAGCTTGATCCATTGAATCGTTTTTTCAGGCTTGATGGAAGCGAGGAGACAGAGGTCCAGATCTCCGGACTTTAATCGTTCGAGCAGCCAATAAGAATGGTTTTGCTTCAGCTGGAAGGCAATGTTGGGATAATCCTGCTGAAAGGAGCCGATGAGGTCGGGCACGAGCGTTGTCCCTAATGTATGTAAAAAACCGAGAGACACCTCCCCTTGGTCTGGCTTTAATAATGCTTGGATTTCCTCTTTTCCTTCGGTGTACTCCTTCATCATCGCCTGAACCCGCCGCAAAAAGATGTAACCATATTTATTTAAGGTAATGGATCGTCCCTGCCTGTCGAATAGCGGGACGCCTAAGTGTTTTTCCAGTCTGGAGATTGAGCGTGAAAGCGCGGGCTGAGTGATGGAGAGGCTTTTTGCCGCTTTTGTCACGTGCTGCATCCGGGCCAGTGTTTGAAAATATTCAAGCTGCTCCCATTCCAAGCATCATCCCTCCTTTATTACATATAAGCATGAAAATCATATTTTATATGCATTATACAACATATATTAACGATGCTAAGATAAAAGTATAAACAGACTCGAGAATGTTTGAATTCGTAGGAAATAAAGGATGGTTGTTTATGAATCGCAGTGCTCAACAACATGCGGAGGGGCCGATGAAGTCCCGATGACATACATTCAAAAAGGCACACCGGTTTTTCGTAAAATTACGTTTGCTTTCTTTGCCGCGGGTTTTAATACATTTGCAATTCTTTATTGCGTGCAGCCGCTCATGGAGGAATTCACGCGGGAATTTCATGTGACACCTACTGCGGCGAGTCTTTCTTTATCTGTTACCACAATGCTGTTAGCTGTCAGCATGCTCGTTTTTGGTTCGTTGTCAGAGGTATGGGGGCGCAAGCCGATTATGGCTATATCGATGCTGGCCGCATCCGTTCTCTGTCTGGCGTCGGCTTTCAGCCCGAACTTTCATACGCTGCTCGTATTAAGAACCATTCAAGGCATTGCGCTCGCTGGCCTTCCTTCGATTGCGATGGCTTATCTCGGAGAAGAAATTGAACCTGGAAGCCTTGGGTCAGCGATGGGGCTGTATATCAGCGGAAACGCGATTGGCGCCGTTTTTGGAAGGATCGTGTCAGGACTTCTGAGTGAATACTTTACTTGGCATATGGCGATGGGGTCAATTGGTGTGATTAGTTTGATCGCAAGCATGATCTTTTTTATGAATTTGCCTCCATCCAGGCATTTCACGCCGAGAAAATTGGAGTTCGGACAATTGGGATTGTCTCTCATCAGCCACTTGAAGGATCGGAAACTATTAAGCTTGTTCCTCATTGGTTTTTTGCTGCTCGGAAGCAATGTGGCATTGTTTAACTACATTGCGTATGTGCTGTTGGGACCGCCGTATTCGTTTAATAAAGCGTTTGCCAGTTGGATTTTTATTGTGATGATTGTAGGGATTTTCAGTTCGTCCTTCATTGGAAGAATGGTTGACCAATATGGCTACCCGAAAATACTGGTGATGAATATATGCATTGTTGTCACGGGTGCTTTATTAACGATAAACAGTATATTAGCAGTGAAAATTCTGGGGATTGCGCTCTTTACATTCGGCTTCTTCGGCGGCCACTCAGTCGCCAGCAGCTGGGTGGGAAGGAGAGCTCTGCACAACAAAGCGCAGGCGTCGTCGCTGTATTTGTTCTTTTATTATGCCGGTTCAAGTGTTTGCGGAACGGTCGGCGGGCTTTTCTGGTCTGCTTTTCACTGGCTGGGTGTCGTCGGCATGATCACCTTCATGCTGCTGGTTGCGTTATGGCTGTCGGGATACTTGGCAAGTAGAAGTGCGAAAGTGCCGGAAAAAGGAACGAAAAAGGATTCAATTGATGACTGCAAAAAAGGACCGTAAGCGGGTCCTTTTTTATTTCCAATGGGCAGGGATTCGTAAAGACGGCGGCAGCTTTGTGTTCGAATCGCCGTTAGCGGCGTTCACCTGTGCCTGTGTCAGAAAGATGCTCCCGGTTAGGTCGGCGCCGCTGAGATCAGCGTCTCTCATATCTGCACCGATAAAGTCTGTCATTCTCAAATCGGCATTTCTCAGATCGGCGGCTATGAGCAGCGCCCCTCTTAGATTTGCTCCCCGCAGATCAAGCCCTTTCAGTTTCGCGCCGATCAGGACACTTCCCCGGCTGACCTTTTTCGGGAGTTTTGGATGGCGGGCTTGGGCACGCACCAGTTCACTCGTTTTTAACAGCCATTCATTGACCTCAGCTCGATGCTCGTCCACCTGCAGTGTCAGCAGGCGTTCTTTGCTGAGTCTGGTGAGCCTTTCTATTTTTTCGAAACTGGTTCTCAGTTCAGGATGAATCGGCTTGGCTATATCTATAGAAAGAGCTTCATGTAAATACCAGAGCATTTCGTGCAGCTGCTGCATGATAGGAAAAACGCCAAACATCTCGTTGGCCGTTTCCGGGCTGTTTCGCCAATCCTTTCCCCCATAAGTGATTTGGGATACTTTCTGTCCGGCGCCAAAGCATTCATATGCAGAGCAGCCTCGAAATCCTTTTTCTCTGAGATTTTTATGGATCGAACATTGATAGTTTGATTGTAAGTTGCGGCAAGGCGTGCCCCCGTCTTTGTCAAAAGCAAAATCTGCCGACTTCGCATAAGGCAAGGCGACACAGCACAGGCCAAAACAATGCTGGCAATCCGCGCTTAAATCATGATGTATATGGTCATGTAACGTTACTTTCGCAGACAAAATTGTCCACCCCTTCACTTTTTACTTTGTTAAATATATCTATTTGATTATATAGGAAACAGGAATCCTTTTCCTTTTATTTTTACGATTTCAGCGTGTCAAACATTGTATAATATATCCAATCATGATGATTGGGGGAATTCATTTGGAACAGCAACTGAAAGACATCATCTCTGCGTGTGATTTGGCCATTCAAAATGAAGATTTTGATAGACTGATAAATTATTACACGCAAGATGCCATTTTAGTAGTGAAGCCGGGCATGATTGCGCGAGGCAAAGAAGAAATCAAAAAAGCGTTTATCGCGATCGCGAACTATTTCGATCATCATATTGCCCCAACACAAGGGGAAATGATTCTTTTGGAATCAGGTGACACTGTACTCGTCCTTTATCAGACACTGCTTGATTCGGATAAAAAGGACTCTGAGTATGCGATGGAAAGAAGGGCGACCTATGTGTTTAGAAAGAACGCGCAGGGGCAGTGGCTTTGTGCAGTCGATAATTCATATGGTACGGATTTGATTGATGTTTAGCGTCCAGGCAATTTCTAAGGCTGATACAGCTTGTAAAAGAACCCGAACCATTAACCGAGTCAGAACATATTGTAAAGCAATGGACTGAAAAGACATATCAAGGACTGAATAAGATTGAATCATCGACAAGCAGTAAACCAGGTTCAAGTGAACAATATTAGTGTGATTTCAATTGATACCTCCTCAGGAATATTTATCGGAACCAATTATGCGCATAGTTGGTCTTCGCACCGGAAAAACAATTACGGACTCGGATCAATGACTAACTCCCAGGTGTCTCATAATTTTAGCTATGTGACAGATAACGATGAGGTAGACACGCCGATTCATCATGAAAACAGGATTTCATTTGAAGGGAACTCGGGAGAAAATCAGAATGATATTGATGTTGGGGAAATTAATATTAACGTTCTGGATACATGTGCCGCCATTTCAGTTGGCGAAAACGAACTTACCGGCTGGAGTGCACATAGTAAGAGAACGTCCGGCCAGGGAAGGTTATTAGGCACCATTCAAAACACGCAAAACTCGTCTTTCGTGATTGATAACGACGAAAATGACTGTCAAATAAATGATTATTTTTAAAGGGCTGCCTTGGTTTGAAAAGGAGGAGGATTTGTTTGGCTATCGGTTTTACACTCGGTGCAATCAATGTGAATTCCCAGCAGACAAATACAGCCATCGCGATTGGAGAAAATCAGCTCCCAGGCTGGGCTGCGCATCGTAAAGTAAATAACGGAATCGGCTTCTTCGCAGGAAATGTGCTGAATCAAGGGAACGTTTCCACGGTTATTGACCCTGATGGCATAGACGGCAACATGAATAACCAAAATATATCGCCAAGTGTACAAAATCAAACACTTTAAAAGGGAATATTTTTCTTTTAGCATACCTCCATAAAAAGCACATAAGCATAATTATAGATTCTAAACATGTATGGCTATGTGCAGGGGGTTTTTTATTTATGCCAAAATCTCAATTTTATCCCCATGTAAAAGAAATGATGGGAAAGGATTTCGCTGAGCTGCTGCGCGAAATTGCTCCCTTTGTCGAACCGAGAGCCGATATCATAAAAACAAACCGCAGATTGGACATAACCATTGATGCGGCTGGTGCAAGTGCAGAGGATATGTCAATTAATCAAAAGAATCGCACACTCATAATCGAAGGAAAGATTCGACCCCAGCCGCCGGAAGAAGAACAAGAGCTGATCGCCAGCGAACGGTTTTATGGCCCCTTCAAACGGGAGATATTCATTCCCGAAGAGTATGATCTGCATCGGATTCATGCAGAATTGAAAAGCGGAATCTTAACGGTCACCATTCCGTTCCGCACGTATGAAAAAGGAGAAGAGCAATGACCTCAATTAAATACGGATCTTTGCGAGTGAACCATCTGCAAAATTCTTCGGGTCTTTTTGTCGGAACAAATGTTCAAAAAGGCAGAAAAAGTGAAACCTTTATCAATGAAGGCTTTGGTGCCATAAAGGGAAAGCAGAATAAAATCAAAGGAAATGTGGGAGCTGTAGAGAAGAGTTTTTAAAAAGGGATGGCGTATATGAACATAGAAGAGATCCTAAAAAAGCTTGAAAAATTAGCGCGAAAAGTGGATATGCTTGAACAATCTTCCCAGGAAGAACGCCGCCCTCCTATTTTTGTGAAAATGGATGTACAGGATTTGAATGTAGAGAAGTTACATTTAGACGATCTAGCCTTTCATCTCGATCACCTGGATATACAGGAGCTAAGCGGGATGCTGAATCTTGGCAACGTATTCTCTCCTCATGTTCGGCCGAAAGCGGAATCACAGTCACGAGGTGAGAAAACAAAAAAGGATGATATAGAGGTTAAAATAGATGGAAAGCCAGTGCCGTATACCATCAATCAGGGAAAGGGTGTTTGACGTGAAACGGTTTTCTCCCTCTTTTTTTATTGGCTCCATCTCTATTGGGACGGTTGAAGGCGCATCGTGTGTGAATCTCGGAAACAACCTCCCCAGCGGTTTTGTGAATTATAAAAAACAAAACCAAGGATTCGGCTCCATTTCAGGAGACCATAATGATATCCACGATATTTTAGCGACCATAGAGGAAAACGGCATTCAGGATGCTTTTCATTATGAAGGCGTTCTTCAAGGAAAAAACGATCAGGTGCTGGAAAACATAGAGCAAGAAATGCTTGCTTCGGGGATTGATATTGAGGAACAGGGTGAAGAGGAGATACACGGGGACGGGCCCGATTCTTTGATGTAATGGGAGAGCTGCCATTTGGCAGCTCTTTTTCAAGTTCTATAGCTTAATCCGTTTGACTTCCCCCAATACAAACACGTAAAAAACCAATCCAAGCAGCAGCACAAAACCGGCTACCAGAAAGCTGAGTGTAAAGGAGCCTGTCACATCAAACAAATACCCCGTCAGTGAAGCGGCAATAATGCCTCCGAACAGATTGTTTGCTAAGTTTACCATGGAACTCAGCATGGATACGGAACCGATCGGCGCGAGCTCTGCGGAGATGGACCAGCCGACTGGAGCCGTTGCGGAAATACCGGCAAGGCCGATTGAAATACAGATAATTGCAACGGTGATATTATTCGTCAGAATGGAGCCTAAAAAGAAAAAGCCGAAGCTCATTCCGACAATGATCACGGTTCGGTACACCTTGGTGTTGGAATAGCCTTTCTTAATAAAGTAATCAACGAGCCAGCCGCCGACCGCGATTCCGGAAATGGTTGAGATCAGCCATGGCACGGCTGTAAATAAACCGGACGACATGAGATCCATTCCATATGTATGTTTAAAGAAAGTCGGAAGCCAGGTCAGCAGCAGGTTGAATGTATAGCCGTATCCTGTAAATCCGATCATTAAGCCCCATACTTTCCGGTTGGTGAAAAGCTTCTTTAAAAGCGGCCCTGTTTTGTAAGGGATTTGCTCTGTTGTGATCGCATTGTGCTTTTGAATATAGTTTAGTTCACTTTTGGAAATGCGTTTATGCCGTTCAGGCTGCTCATAATACTGCCAGAAAAAGATCGTAAACAGCACATTGATGCATCCAATCGTCAAAAAAGCGACGCGCCAGTCAAAAGTAGTGACAAGAAAGGCGACCAATGGAGCACCGAGCACGTTTGAAAACTTGGCGGCTGAGTCAAACAGTGAGTTTGCCAATCCCCGCTCACTTGGAGGAAACCATTGAGCGGTTGCCTTAGAGGCGGCAGGGAACGCTGAGGCGCTCGACAGTCCAATGAGAAAACGGAACAGATACAACAGTAATTTCCCTTGCAAAAAAGCAAGAAGAATGGTTAAAAAGCTCCATATTGTCATTCCGACCCTCGTGACCCAGGCCACGCCAAACCGATCCAGCAAACTTCCGACTGGCAGCTGCATCACTGTATAGGAATACGTGTAAATGGAAAACACGATACCCAGTTCGGTTGCTGTAAGGTGAAACGAATCTTGTATCGCAGGGGCGGCCACTGAGATGGCGACACGGTCAAAATAATTAAGAACAATAATGCCGCTGAGTAATGAAGAGATGTACCATCTCGTATGTCCAGGCCGTTTCACCCGCTCTTGACTCATAATGAAAACCTCCTCTTTCATAGCATGATCTCCTGATGGAAATACCATTCAAATTTTACATACCACAGTGTACTTTAGCGTAAACGGAAGGCAGGAATCTGACCGGAAAAGCACGGTGTTTTAGAACAAAAGGGATACTCCAAAGGGGAGCAGCTTTCACAGTAAAGTTGTCATTACGGCACAAGAAGCCCTCGGCTTTGCTGGCAATGTAAATGGTTAGCGAGACCTTTGCCAAATCGGTGGCGTTTTTTCGTTTTTATCAAACGATGCCTAAGCTGAAAAAGTGGCTGAAGCGTGAATTTGTGAGGAAAAGGTATCACGTGAAGAATGGGAGCAGTCAGACCTTGTTCAAAACACAAAGCTTACTGATGTGATGGGACAGATTGAAAAGCGGAGTGAATAAGAAAAAGCATCCCGCACAGGGATGCTTTTTCTTATTCAGCCATTGCGTCTGTCAGGACAGGAACGACTTGTTTTTTACGAGAAACAACACCTTTTAAGAGGGCTGTGTTGTTTTCTAATGTAACGTTGAATGCTTTTTCCACTTTCGCTGCTTCGTTGCCGATTGCAAGGGCAAGTGAATCATTTTCTAAAATGTCTGTGATGACAAGAAGGAACAGGTCTAGGTTCTTCTTAGCCACAACGTTAGAAATCGCAGCTTCTAATTCAGCTTGGCGTTTTTTTACATCTTCAATGTCTACTGTATTCACTTGTGCGATTTCCACTTTTTTGCTGCCGAGTGTGAATTCCTTCGCATCAAGAGAAATCAGCTCTTCCACTGTTTTTTTGCTTAAATCAGCGCCAGCCTTCAGCATGTTCAAGCCGTACTCTTCAGCATTTACGCCTGCGATTTCAGCAAGCTCTTTTGCTGCCGCTACGTCTTGGTCTGTGCAAGTTGGAGATTTGAATAACAGTGAGTCTGAAATGATTGCAGACAGCATTAGGCCAGCAATTTCTTTCTCGATTTTCACATTATTTTCTTTGTACATTTTGTTTAAGATTGTAGCCGTACAGCCTACAGGCTCAGCACGGTAATAGAGCGGCTCAGCTGTTTCAAAGTTAGCGATGCGGTGGTGGTCGATTACTTCAAGAACCTGAACATCTTCAATGTCCTTGATGCTCTGCTGGCGTTCGTTATGGTCAACGAGGATAACGCCGTTTACTTCGTTTGCAGCTGTTTCAACAAGACGCGGGCTTTCTTGTTTGAAATAGTCAAGCGCGTATTGTGTTTCGCCGTTGACTTGTCCAAGACGGACCGGCTCAGCATTGAAGCCGAGTTTGTTTTTCAAATCAGCATAAGCAATCGCAGAACAAATCGTATCTGTGTCTGGGTTTTGGTGTCCGAAAATAAGTATCTTTTCCATGATAGCTCCTTATCTTTTTTAAGTAGTTTAATCTTTATATAGTTTAACACGTCTTGCTGCGGGTGTAATCATACAAACCCTTAAAAATTGATGTGAATAAGAAGCATTTTCTTTGAGCTGAGGAGAAAAGGTGTGTAAAATATTGGCTAGCTTAGTTGCGAAATGTGATGTAGTGTCAAAAAAGGTACTATTGGAGGGGTAAGCATGAGTGGAAAAAACAATATATACCCGAATAAAGAAGGCTGTCCAGTTGAATTTACACTAGACGTCATTGGCGGAAAGTGGAAAGGAATTCTTTTTTATCACATGATAGATGGCAAGAAACGATTTAATGAGTTTCGCCGAATCTGCCCGAGTATCACTCAAAGAATGCTCACTCTTCAGCTGCGGGAGCTGGAAGCGGACGGCATCGTGCATCGTGAGGTTTACCACCAGGTGCCGCCAAAGGTTGAGTACTCTCTGACGGAATTTGGGCGAACGCTTGAACCGATTGTGTTGCAAATGAAAGAATGGGGAGAATCCAACAGAGATGTCCTGGAATCTTATCGTTCGAGCGGCTTGCTGAAGGATCAGCAAAAATAGCAGCAAAGGGAATTCCTTTGCTGCTTGTTTTATTGCATTGAAAGGGCTCTGTTGGCATTTCTGACATCATTTCTTAGCAGTTCAGAAAGGTTGTATGCTGGATAGTATCCATGCTCATACATGTATTGGAAAATTTGTGCGTGCCACCTGATCGCTGCATTCAGCTGTTTGACCAGCACGTTTCGCAATTGAGGTGTCGCTGTTTCTGTAATTGCAATGGCATAGCTGCGGACTGATGTTTTGGCAAATCCGAGCAAATCGCCGCTGTAAAATGGGTTATCCGCGCGTTCTTCTTCCTCCTCATCTCTGTGCGGCGCCTGAGGAAAGAATGGAAGAAGCTCCCTTAGATTTTGTTCAATGGCTTGAATGGACACACCGTAAAGGTTTCTGAGCTGAGGGTCTCTTACTTCCCGAATCATTTTCTTCAGCTTTATCAGTCCATTTGATTGAAAAGCAACCAGCTCGTGCATTTCTAATGTTTCATGCCAAGCCAATGTTCTGCGTTCATCCATGTAGCAATTCTCCTTTAACAATCAGATTCCTTATCAGCATATGCCCAACGCTCAATGTTGTTCATGATGTTTTGAAGTTTTTAAAAAGGGAAATTCACCTTATATAGGATACGGGTTGAGAACATGTAAAAAGAGGTGAAGCACGATGTGGGATATGATAAAGAACTTTTTCTTGTTTAGCAGCGGTGTACTGCAAGCAACAACCCTTTTATTGGTCATCTTAGTCTTTATGTATGTCAGAAAAACGAAAAAGAAAAACAAGGAATCTTCTGGCTTTATGGATGATAAACATTAATGGTGATAGACATTCTTTTCAAAGAATGTCTTTTCATTTGCAATGTTTCACATGAAACATCAGCGTTATTTTACTTGCGATTTGGACTTATGTTAAAATATTAAAGTAAAATGTAGAGATGATATAAAAACATTCGGTGCAAAGTATGTTGCAGCGATGAAAAAAGAGCAGTCGTTTATGCTGCTCTTTTCTATTCGTATGTTCGGGATGATACGAGGTGAATAAGTGAAACAAACGAGAGCATTAATGGAAGGCGCTATTTTAATTAGTTTGTTTGCAATCATTGTGCTTTTGGTCGTTTATGTTCCTTTGGTTGGAACAATTCTGTTATTTGCACTGCCGCTTCCCATGATCCTATATACGATCAGGCATGGATTGAAGTTAGGGATATGGATGGGCACTGTCAGTCTTCCAGTTGTTTTTATTGTCGGGTCCTTTAACGGACTCATTGTCGCTTTTATGTCAGCCTGCGCTGGTATTGCCATGGGGCACTACTTCAAAAAGAAAGAACCCGGGCATGCTGTAATATCGGGCGCTCTTATTTATATGCTTTGTATGGTCTTCTATATTGTGATAAGCATTCAGTTTTTGGGTACCAATATCATTGATGAAGCGATGACACAATCTCGGCAATCTCTTGATATTGTAGAAACTGTTGGGAAGCAGACGGGCAATGCTGGACAGTTTGAGAAGCAATTGAAACTGATGAAAGAACAATTGGGTACCGCTCAATATCTTTTTCCAACAGCTATTGTGGTGTTAGGAGCTGTTTTTTCTTTCCTCAGTTATCTTGTCGCTAAGCCGCTCATAAGGCGATTTTCCCCCGATATTCCTAATCTAAAGCCTTTTAGAGAGTTGAAGTTTCCGCAAAGCGTTGCAGTGCTGTATGTAATGATTGTCATGCTATCATTTTTGCCTTTAGAAAAAGGTCAAATGCTGTACTCTATCGCTTTAAACGGGGAGTTTATACTTGGGTTTCTGATTTTTATCCAAGGTGTATCATTTATCTTTTTCTATTGCCATAAGAAACAATATCCAAAGGCTGCGGCTGTCATTGCAGTTATTCTTGGATTTGTGGATCCGATGTTTATGGCGGCCATTCGCATTTTAGGCGTTTTAGATATGGGCTTTCAAATAAGGAATAAGGTGAAGTGAACATGAGGTTTTACTCACATGGTGGGGAGTGATAGAAATGCCAAGCTTTTATGAAAAACCGCTGTTTAGGTATCCCATCTATGCATTGATTGCTCTGTCAATCATTACTATCCTCATCAGCTTTTATTTTAACTGGATATTAGGAACCGTCGAAGTGCTGCTGCTCGCAGTTATTTTGTTTTTTATTAAACGCGCTGATTCTCTTATTCGACAAGAGATTGATGCTTATATTTCTACGTTATCCTACAGGTTGAAAAAAGTCGGTGAAGAGGCATTGATGGAAATGCCGATCGGCATCATGCTTTTTAATGACCAATATTATATAGAATGGGCAAATCCGTTTCTTTCTTCTTGCTTTAATGAAAGCACATTAGTGGGGAGATCACTTTACGATACTTGTGAGTCGGTTGTGCCGCTCATCAAACAAGAGGTGGAGTCGGAAACGGTTTCATTGAATGACCGCAAGTTTAAGGTTGTCATCAAACGAGATGAGCGTCTGCTGTATTTCTTTGATGTAACGGAACAAACTCAGATTGAAAAGCTATATGAAAACGAAAGAACCGTGCTGGCGTACATATTCCTTGATAACTATGATGATGTGACACAAGGACTGGATGATCAGACGAGAAGCACGATGAACAGCCAGGTGACATCTTTGCTGAACGCTTGGGCACAGGAGTACGGGATCTTCCTGAAAAGAACGTCTTCAGAACGGTTTATCGCGGTGCTTAATGAACACATCTTAACTGAACTCGAAAATTCGAAGTTTTCGATTCTTGATGAGGTGCGGGAAAAAACCTCATTTGACGGTGTAGCGCTGACGTTAAGTATCGGTGTCGGGGCTTCAGTTTCCTCGCTGAAAGAACTTGGCGATTTGGCGCAATCCAGCTTGGACTTGGCACTGGGGCGCGGCGGCGACCAAGTAGCCATTAAGCTGCCGAACGGCAAGGTGAAGTTTTACGGCGGTAAAACAAATCCGATGGAGAAACGAACAAGGGTGCGGGCCCGCGTCATTTCTCATGCCTTAAAGGAAATCGTCTCCGAAAGCAGCAATGTGATTATCATGGGGCATAAATTCCCCGACATGGATTCTATCGGCGCGGCGATCGGAATTTTAAAGGTGGCGCAGGCAAATAACAAAGATGGTTTTATCGTGATTGATCCCAATCAAATCGGATCAAGTGTGCAGCGTTTAATCGAGGAAATCAAAAAATACGAAGAGCTGTGGTCAAGGTTTATTACGCCTGAAGAAGCGATGGAAATTTCCAATGATGACACGCTGCTTGTGATCGTTGATACACATAAGCCATCACTTGTCATGGAGGAACGGCTGGTCAATAAAATTGAGCATATCGTGGTCATCGACCATCACCGCAGGGGTGAGGAGTTTATCAGAGACCCGCTGCTCGTTTATATGGAGCCGTACGCTTCTTCTACAGCAGAATTGGTGACAGAACTGCTTGAATACCAGCCAAAACGCTTAAAAATCAATATGATTGAAGCAACAGCCCTATTAGCTGGTATAATAGTGGATACAAAGAGCTTTTCTCTCCGCACGGGCTCGCGGACTTTCGATGCGGCTTCTTATTTAAGGGCAAAAGGCGCCGACACGGTGCTTGTGCAGAAGTTCCTGAAAGAAACCGTTGATTCCTATATTAAACGGGCGAAGCTGATCCAGCATACGGCCCTCTATAAAGAGAACATTGCGATTGCCTCTCTTCCTGAAAATGAGGAGGAATACTTCGATCAGGTACTGATTGCGCAGGCGGCTGATTCGCTGCTTTCGATGAGTGAGGTTGAGGCTTCATTTGCGGTGGCGAGGCGGGATGAACAAACTGTTTGTATCAGTGCGCGGTCACTTGGCGAGGTAAATGTTCAGATCATCATGGAGGCGCTGGAAGGCGGAGGACATTTAACAAATGCGGCGACTCAGTTGTACGGCATTTCAGTAACGGAAGCGCTGGAACGGCTGAAGAACGCCATAGATGAGTATTTTGAGGGAGGCGTACAGAGATGAAGGTTATTTTCTTGAAAGATGTAAAAGGAAAAGGAAAAAAAGGCGAAGTCAAAAACGTAGCAGACGGTTACGCGCATAATTTTCTGATTAAAAAAGGCCTCGCGGTTGAAGCGAACCCGACAAACATCAGCGCATTGAACGGACAAAAGCAGAAAGAGAAAAAAGAAGCGATTGCCGAGCTTGAGCAGGCAAAGAGCTTAAAAGAGACATTAGAAAAACTGACGGTTGAGCTCAGTGCGAAATCAGGTGAAGGCGGCCGTTTATTCGGTTCTGTGACAAGCAAGCAAATCACTGAACAGCTCCAAAAAGACCATAACATAAAAGTAGATAAGCGGAAGCTTGACCTGCCAGACGGCATTCGCGCGTTAGGGTATACAAACGTGCCTGTGAAGCTGCATCCTGAGGTTCAGGCTGTGTTGAAGGTACACGTGAAAGAAGAAGATTAATAGAAAAGAGGCTTGGATCAATCCAAGCCTCTTTTTTTATTTCACGAGATCAAGAGTTTTATGCTGACTGTTTTTGTTTCTCTTTCTGAAAAATGTATTGATCCCTTCCGGCTCCCACTCCGGCTGCTCCCATGCCGATTAAGGCCGCAATAAGGAGCACAATCGGCATTGTCCATGAATGTGTTTGGTCAAAGAGATAGCCGACAAAGATGGGTCCGACGGCTGCAAGCAGGTAGCCGAATGACTGAGACATGCCTGACAGCGCTGCGGCCTGTTGGGCATTTTCACTGCGGAGACCAATCAACGTAAGCGCCAGACTAATACTGGAGCCTTGTCCGACACCGATGATGATCATCCAGACGGCGAGCAGGATATGGCTGCCGCCCGCCAGCAATCCGCACAGCCCGATGAGATAAACGGCGGTCAGTCCCGCAGCGATCCCGCGCTGGTGTTTCATGCGATCGGCTAAAACAGGTGTCAGAAAAGTGAAAGGAAGACTTGCAAATTGCATCAGTGATACCATCCATCCGGCTGTAGACGTATCCATGCCGTGCGAACGGAGAATTTCAGGAAACCAGGCAATGCTGCTGTAAAATAAAAATGATTGCAGTCCCATAAAGATGGTGACATGCCATGCCGTTTTGGAAGCCCAAATGGAACTGGTTTGAAGCTTCACCGCATTGTTTGCCGTATCCCGGTGTCGCAGCTGAGGTATCCAGATCAGCAATGCAAGTAATGCCAGCCCGCCCCATAAGAGAAAGGCCTGCTTCCATCCGCCTCCCATTTGTGCCGCCAGAGGTACGCTGATACCTGATGCTAAAGCCGCGAATATACACATTGAGGTCGTATATAAGCTGATCATGATTCCTGATTTTTCAGGGTATTTATGCTTGATTAAGCTTGGAAGCAGAACGTTTCCGATGGCAATGCCGATACCGATTAAAGCCGTTCCGGCAAATAAGGCCCAAGTTAAACCGGCAGAACGAAGCAAAATCCCGATCAATAACATCAGAAGGCCGAGCCATAATGTCCGTTCATTTCCAAGCCGCTGTCCAAACTTTGGCGCGAGCAGAGAAAGAACCGCAAACGAAAGCAGTGGCAGCGCAGTTAAAAATCCGGCTGTCCCATTAGACATATGCAGGTCTGCCCTGATAGAGCTGATGACCGGACCAACTGAAGTGATCGCCGGTCTCAAGTTAAAGGCGATAAAGATAATGCCGGTGATCAGCCAAAAAGATTGGATATTTTTATGTTTTGGCAAAGCAGTTACTCCTTCTTTCTAACATATACTAAATATAATTCGTTAAGATGTAGGCAAGTATGCGAACGAATGCTACGATTGTTTTTCTTCTTTCTGCAATTCAGCCAATTTGGCAATCAGAATATGCTGAGGCATATGCATGATCTGTTCAAGCGGCAGGTTCAAGGACTCTGCAAGCTTTTGGGCAGTTTCAGCAGAAATTTGCAAAGGTCTCACAAATGATCCCTCCTCTCTTCAGTCCATTGTACAAGAATCACATACGAAACGTAAGAAGATGTCACAAAGGAATGGAGCAATCCATAAATACCAGTTATAAAAGAGGAAAGGAGGGTTTTTATGCAGGCACCGTTGTCATTATTAAAACAAATGCTGAATGAACACCAAAAAGTCATTGAGAAAGCTGACACCTTTGAAGAATATATGGCGGTGAGGCTAAGACTTCAGGAGCTGATGGGGAAATTTGCTTCGTTTGAGGAGTGGGATCTGTATCAAAAAGCGGCGGACCTGATGATGCACACAGGCTTCCAGTGGATGAAATAAGCCGATCCATGAAAAAAACCCCCGCTGCAGCGAAGGGGTTTTTCATTAAAATGAGTGCTCTTCTTCCACATTGTTAAACTGATCATAAATCACAAGCTTTGACGGACTGTTGTCTTTTGCCACCTGTTTGGCTTTTTCAATTGCGGCGTCTTTAGATGTATACAAAGCTGTCGGCGCCACATTCTCCACCGTAATAAACCAGCCGTCTGCATCAACATTGGGTGTAACCGCATATTCTTTCCTCATTTTTTATACCTCCCTCACGTTTTATTCCATTTTTCCCGCCTTGTTACTGTCCGAAACGAATCAATCGGCTAGCTGAAAAAAATAGGAAACCGACATTTTTTCTATTTTTTTTCTGTAGAAATGGTAGAATGGAATTTGGAGATTTTTTAATGAGAGGACGGTGCTTAGCATGACAGACCTTTTGAATGATCGGCTTCCCCCGCAAAATATAGAAGCCGAACAAGCCGTGTTAGGCGCTATTTTTTTACAGCCGTCTGCTTTAACACTGGCTTCAGAAGTATTGATTCCAGATGATTTCTATAGAATGTCCCACCAAAAAATCTATAATGCGATGCTGGTGCTCGGTGACCGCGGTGAACCGGTTGATCTGGTTACGGTAACGTCAGAGCTTGCGAACACAGACCTGCTGGAAGAAGTGGGCGGCATATCGTATCTGACAGATATCGCAAACTCGGTGCCGACAGCGGCTAACATAGAATATTACGCGAAAATTGTTGAGGAAAAATCGATTCTTCGCAGGTTAATCAGAACAGCGACAACCATTGCTCAAGACGGGTATACCCGTGAGGATGAGGTCGAGGATTTACTCAGTGAAGCGGAAAAAACGATTATGGAAGTAGCGCAGCGCAAAAATACGAGCGCCTTCCAAAATATTAAGGACGTCCTAGTTCAGACCTATGACAATATCGAACAGCTTCACAATCGAAAAGGCGATATTACGGGAATTCCGACAGGGTTTACTGAGCTTGACCGGATGACTGCGGGGTTCCAGCGCAATGACTTAATCATTGTGGCTGCCCGTCCGTCAGTGGGGAAAACAGCCTTTGCCCTGAACATCGCACAAAATGTGGCGACCAAGACCGACGAGAGCGTAGCGATTTTCAGTCTTGAGATGGGGGCAGAGCAGCTCGTCATGCGTATGCTCTGTGCTGAAGGAAACATTAATGCCCAAAATCTTCGTACCGGTAACTTGACGGAAGAGGATTGGGGCAAGCTGACGATGGCGATGGGAAGCCTGTCGAACAGCGGGATTTACATCGATGATACACCGGGTATCCGCGTGAGTGAAATCCGTGCCAAATGCCGCCGTTTGAAGCAGGAAAGCGGACTTGGCATGATTTTGATCGACTATCTGCAATTGATTCAGGGAAGCGGGCGTTCAAAGGACAACCGACAGCAGGAAGTATCAGAAATTTCCCGTGAACTCAAGTCGATCGCCAGGGAGCTGCAAGTTCCTGTTATCGCGCTTTCTCAGCTCTCTCGGGGCGTTGAGCAGCGTCAGGATAAACGTCCGATGATGTCTGATATCCGGGAATCAGGAAGTATCGAGCAGGATGCTGATATTGTCGCGTTCCTTTACCGTGATGACTACTATGACAAAGAAACCGAGAATAAAAACATTATCGAAATCATTATTGCCAAACAGCGTAACGGCCCGGTAGGAACCGTGTCTCTTGCGTTCGTAAAAGAATATAACAAATTCGTCAACCTGGAACGGCGTTTTGATGACGCAGGTGTTCCGCCCGGCGCATAAACCCCAAGAGCTGATCTTGGGGTTTTTTTCGTTCATCAGATAGAAGAAATACCGTCCCCTCAGCCGATGTGGATTTGGAAACGTTTTAATAAAATAAAGAAAAAAGGAGATGGTAACATGGGAAATCGGTTTTCATCTTTTCGCGCAGCGCAAATACGGATTGCGCGTCCTACAGGCCAGCTTCAAGAAATCGTTCGGTTCTATGAAGAGGGGCTGGGCTTGAAACGAATAGGAGAATTTTCTCAGCATAACGGATATGACGGTGTGATGTTCGGCCTTCCACATGCCGATTATCATTTGGAATTCACCCAGTATGAGGGGGAAAGCACTGCTCCCGTCCCCCATCCTGACAGCCTCCTTGTCTTTTATGTTCCGGATTCAGATGAACTGACAGCGATCACTTCAAAGCTGAAGCACATGGGCTATCAAGAGGTTGAAGCAGAGAACCCTTACTGGAGCCATGGCGGCGTGACGATAGAGGATCCGGACGGCTGGCGAGTCGTTTTTATGAATACAAAAGGGCTGTCAGGCAAATGATTCTTTTTTGTGCTAAAGGACAAAAGTTTCACAAGCTTTTTGTGACAAATCAGTGAGAAAACGCTTATAAAACGAATGAAAGCGAACGAATATAGATTTACAATAATTTAATGTTCGGATTTACAATTGACTTTCTGTTTCTTCACTGATAAACTTGATTTGTTTGAATAGAATCGTTTTGAAAGGTTAACGGAGGTGCACGGACATGTCTTCAGTAGTTGTAGTAGGTACGCAATGGGGCGATGAAGGAAAAGGCAAAATTACAGATTTCCTTTCAGAAAATGCAGAAGTGATCGCCCGTTATCAAGGCGGAAATAACGCAGGACATACAATCAAGTTTGACGGAGTCACATACAAGCTTCACTTAATTCCATCTGGAATTTTCTACAAGAATAAAACGTGTGTGATCGGAAACGGAATGGTAGTAGATCCGAAAGCATTGGTCACAGAGCTTGCGTATCTTCATGAGCGCAACGTCAGTACAGACAACCTGAGAATCAGCAACAGAGCTCACGTGATTCTGCCGTATCATTTGAAATTGGATGAAGTGGAAGAAGAGCGAAAAGGGGCTAACAAGATCGGCACAACGAAAAAAGGAATCGGCCCTGCTTACATGGATAAAGCAGCCCGCATCGGAATTCGCATCGCGGATCTGTTAGACCGTGACGCGTTTGCGGAGAAGCTTGAACGCAACCTTGAAGAAAAAAACCGTCTGCTTGAGAAAATGTACGAGACAGAAGGGTTTAAAATTGAGGATATTTTAGACGAATATTATGAGTACGGCCAGCAGATTAAAAAATACGTCTGCGATACATCTGTTGTCTTAAATGATGCTCTTGATGAAGGGCGCCGTGTGTTGTTTGAAGGCGCGCAAGGGGTTATGCTTGATATCGACCAGGGAACATACCCATTTGTCACATCGTCCAACCCGGTTGCCGGCGGTGTCACGATCGGTTCTGGTGTCGGTCCGACCAAAATTCAGCACGTTGTCGGTGTATCAAAAGCATATACGACTCGTGTCGGTGACGGTCCTTTCCCGACTGAGCTGAAAGATGAAATCGGTGATCAAATCCGTGAAGTCGGACGCGAGTATGGAACAACAACAGGCCGTCCGCGCCGTGTCGGCTGGTTTGACAGCGTCGTAGTCCGCCACGCCCGCCGTGTGAGCGGAATTACGGACCTTTCTCTGAACTCAATCGACGTGTTAACAGGAATTGAAACGCTGAAAATCTGTGTGGCGTACCGCTACAAAGGTGAAATCATTGAAGAATTCCCGGCAAGCCTTAAAGCACTTGCTGAATGTGAGCCGGTATATGAAGAAATGCCGGGCTGGACGGAAGATATTACAGGCGCGAAAAGCTTGAGCGAGCTTCCGGAAAACGCGCGCCACTATCTTGAACGCGTGTCTCAGCTGACAGGCATTCCGCTTTCTATTTTCTCTGTCGGCCCAGACCGTTCACAGACAAATGTTCTTCGCAGCGTGTACCGTGCGAACTAAATAGATTTTGCTTGCAAGCCCCTCATTCAGGGGCTTTTTTTGTTTGAAAGCCGCATATAAGTTGCCTTGAGAAAAAAATATGAAAAAAAACCAAAAAAGTTATTGCCACTTCTATTTGTTCGTGATATTATAAATCTCGTTGTTACGGAAACTGCTTCAATAGAGTACAAGATGAGAATATTTTCTAAGTCGTTTGCTCTATAGAAACTCCGACATCTTTAAGAGCCATTAGCTCAGTTGGTAGAGCATCTGACTTTTAATCAGAGGGTCGAAGGTTCGAGTCCTTCATGGCTCACCATTTTGTGAAGGCCCGTTGGTCAAGCGGTTAAGACACCGCCCTTTCACGGCGGTAACACGGGTTCGAATCCCGTACGGGTCATTGATTTACTTTAGCGTTATTGCTAAATTCCTTATTTGTCTGTGAGAGCTGACACGACAGCTCTCCGGGCAAATTACTGTAAGGTCCGGTAGTTCAGTTGGTTAGAATGCCTGCCTGTCACGCAGGAGGTCGCGGGTTCGAGTCCCGTCCGGACCGCCATTTTACTTTACTCAGTAGAGAAAAATAAAACATTTGGCTCGGTAGCTCAGTTGGTAGAGCAACGGACTGAAAATCCGTGTGTCGGCGGTTCGATTCCGTCCCGAGCCACTTACCAAACGCATCTGCAATCGTAGGTGCGTTTTTTCTTTTGGGAAAAAGGCAAACATGAGGAGTGTTATAATAGAAGAAAAAGGGAGAACCAGCCCTGCGGCCGGTTCTAAAGAAGAAGACGTCTTTGATAAAGACGCACTCCGGTGAGGGGAGGTTTCAGTAAAGTTATCAATTTTAAAAAAAGGTGACCAGCATGACAAAAGATAAACAAGTGGCGGATAAAGGTGAAACATGTGTATTTTTTCTAAACCTTTATTTTTTTTATCTTTTGACCTTAAACCGTTATAATAGACAAGTGCCCATTCTTTACATGGGCCATAAGTGATGAAACGATTGTTATATAGATGAAATGAAGTTATTCGGCAGGAGGAAAATCAAAATGATGGATAAAAAGATCCTTGTAGTAGATGATGAAAAACCGATTGCAGATATATTGGAATTTAACTTAAGAAAAGAAGGCTATGAAGTGCACTGTGCCTACGATGGAAATGAAGCCGTTGAAATGGTGGAAGAGCTTCAGCCTGATTTAATTCTTTTAGATATTATGCTTCCTAATAGAGACGGCGTTGAAGTATGCCGTGAAGTCAGAAAGAAATACGATATGCCGATCATTATGCTGACGGCGAAGGATTCAGAAATTGACAAGGTCATCGGGCTTGAAATCGGTGCTGATGACTATGTCACAAAACCATTCAGCACACGCGAGCTCCTGGCACGTGTAAAAGCGAACTTGCGCCGCCAGCTGACAACAGCGCCTGCGGAGGAAGAGCCGTCCTCTAACGATATTCATATCGGCTCTCTCGTCATCTTCCCTGACGCGTACGTCGTATCAAAACGAGATGAAACAATCGAATTGACTCATCGTGAGTTCGAATTGCTTCATTATTTAGCAAAACATATCGGACAAGTGATGACCCGTGAGCATTTGCTTCAAACCGTTTGGGGCTATGATTACTTCGGCGATGTCAGAACGGTTGACGTAACAGTCCGCCGGCTTCGTGAAAAAATCGAGGACAATCCGAGCCATCCGAATTGGATTGTCACACGCCGCGGCGTCGGTTATTACTTGAGAAACCCAGAACAGGACTAATGCCCCTATGAATAAGGTTGGTTTTTTTCGCTCGATCCAATTTAAGATTACCTTGATTTATGTGCTTTTGATTATCATTGCCATGCAAATCATTGGTGTGTATTTTGTCAATCAGGTAGAGAAATCGCTGATTAACTCTTATGAACAATCGCTTAATCAGCGAATCGACAACCTTTCTTACTATATCGAACAAGAATATAAAAGCGATAATGACAGCTCTGTCATCAAGGATGACGTCAGCCGTATTTTGAATGACTTCACGAAAAGTGATGAAGTGCGGGAAATTAGTTTTGTAGATAAAAGCTATGAAGTGGTTGGTTCTTCGAAGCCGTATGGCGAAGAAGTGGCAGGGAAACAAACGACCGATCTGATCTTTAAAAGAATTTTTTCTACTAAACAATCGTATTTAAGAAAGTACTATGACCCGAAAAGCAAAATCAGAGTTCTCATTTCCGCGAAGCCCGTTATGACCGAAAACCAAGAGGTTGTCGGCGCGATCTATGTTGTCGCCAGTATGGAAGATGTCTTTAATCAAATGAAGACGATCAACACGATTCTGGCGTCCGGCACTGGTTTGGCACTCGTTTTGACGGCTCTTCTCGGTATTTTTCTGGCAAGGACCATTACCCATCCGCTTTCGGATATGAGAAAGCAGGCGATGGAGCTTGCGAAAGGGAATTTCTCGAGGAAGGTTAAAAAGTACGGGCATGATGAAATTGGTCAGCTCGCCACTACGTTTAATCACTTAACGAGAGAGCTTGAAGATGCCCAAGCGATGACGGAAGGAGAACGCAGAAAGCTTGCCTCTGTTATTGCCTATATGACAGACGGCGTTATCGCCACAAACCGAAACGGAGCGATTATTCTCTTAAACAGCCCGGCACTGGAGCTGTTGAACGTTTCACGTGAAACAGCCTTAGAAATGCCGATTACGAGCTTGCTGGGGCTTCAAGAGAATTATACGTTTGAAGATTTAGTGGAGCAGCAGGATTCGATGCTGCTTGAAATTGAGCGCGATGATCAATTAACGGTGCTTCGCGTGAATTTCTCTGTGATTCAAAGGGAGCATGGCAAAATTGATGGTTTAATTGCTGTCATTTACGATGTAACCGAACAGGAGAAAATAGATCAGGAACGCAGAGAATTCGTCGCGAACGTATCACACGAGCTGCGCACGCCGCTCACGACAATGCGCAGTTATTTAGAGGCGTTAGCTGAAGGGGCGTGGGAAAATAAAGACATTGCTCCGCGCTTCTTAATGGTGACGCAAAATGAAACCGAGCGTATGATCCGGCTTGTCAATGACCTGCTTCAGCTTTCGAAATTTGACAGCAAGGATTATCAATTTAACCGGGAATGGATTCAGATTGTCCGGTTTATGTCGCTTATTATTGACCGTTTCGAAATGACAAAAGAACAGCATGTGGAATTTATCCGTAATCTGCCGGACAGAGAGCTGTATGTCGAGATTGACCAGGATAAAATTACCCAAGTGCTCGATAATATTATTTCCAACGCTTTAAAATACTCACCGGAAGGCGGACATGTCACGTTCTCCATTGATGTTAACGAAGAGGAAGAACTCCTTTACATCAGCGTCAAGGATGAAGGGATCGGCATTCCGAAAAAAGATGTCGAAAAGGTTTTTGACCGTTTCTACAGGGTGGATAAAGCAAGAACGAGAAAGCTCGGCGGCACCGGTCTGGGACTGGCGATTGCAAAAGAAATGGTTCAGGCGCACGGCGGAGATATTTGGGCGGACAGCATAGAAGGAAAAGGCACGACGATTACATTTACTCTTCCATATAAAGAGGAACAAGAGGATGATTGGGATGAAGCGTGAAAATATAAAAACGGTATTACTAACGGTACTTGTCATCATCAGTCTTGTGTTTACATGGGGGATATGGACGTTCCAGCCAAACTTCTCTGAAAGCTCTTCATCAACAGAGTCTACGGTGCGTGAGAAACATAAAATCGAAAAAACCACCCAAAAGCTGTCTGAAACGGTAAGGCCGAGGGACATGTTTATCCATGATGACGGCGCTCATTATAAAGTGGATAACGATCTCTATGAAGAAGTGTGGTCTGACTTGCCGAACTGGGATGTAAAAGGCATTAAGGATATTTCAGATCAGTATGACAAGACTGGATTCAAGAGCTGGTTTTATGGAATAGGCGGTTCTGAAGCGAAGCTTGATTTGCAATTCAATGACACGATTCCAATTGATGTTTTCCAAACGCTGTTTAAATGGTCCAATCAGTCGTTTGAGTACAGTTCGTTTGATCATATACTGATTCCATTTAATGAAACGAAAGCGAACAAGAAGATCTATTTGGTGTCTTTCAGCAAACAGCTCATTCTGGAAGTGACCGTTGAATCGGCGAACTACAGGAACATCATGAATGACTTGCGAAACAGCCAGCTAAACATGCCGGCGTTCAGTTTGTTCTCTATCGGCTCAAAGAAAGAGTTTTTGCTGTCGAACAAACCGCTTACGATGAACAAGAAAGAATTTGTCACAGAATCGATTAAAACAAACACCTTTAAGCAGGCGTTGTTCAGCGATCCGAGCATTGTAAGGGAAGATTCCAATTACAACAACAGAAATGTGCTGACAGATGGGATCAGCCGTTTAGATGTGAATCTAAGCCAGCGTCAGGTGCAATTCCAGCAGCGCAATTTAGTGCAGAGCTCATCTTATCAAACAGGTGAATTAATCAAAAAGAGCCAAAAATACCTTGAGGATACGGGAAGCTGGACGGATCACTATCAATTTTTCAATATCGATGACAGTCAGCAGCTGAGTTTCTATATCTTTATGGATCAGATGCCGGTCATTAACAGCACTGCCAAACCGTTCGGAGCCACATCGGCGATTATGGTTCAATGGGCGAACGATGATATTCTCAGCTATAAGCGGCCGAATTACAGTCTCGGAACGAATCCGATCAAAACAAGCGAGACAGAGCTGATGAGCGGCAGCGAAGTGAAGATGCTGCTTTCTAAACAAACCAAATACGATACGGACAAGATTGATCAGATCTTCCTTGCTTATCAATTGGTGTCAACATCAACTAATGATGATCCTCTCGTTGAACTAGAACCGGTTTGGGCGATGAAAATAAATGGGAAAATTGTGCCGATCACAAAGGATTTATTGATGAAGGAGGGGGCAAACAGTGGAGTGGAATAAGACAAAATCAATCTTCATCGTTGCCTTCCTCATTTTAGATATTTTCTTAGGATATCAGTTTTTTCAAAAATGGCAGGCTACCAGCAAAGAATATGAGGTCATTAAAAATGATGTCGAGCATGATATGAAGGCCGACCATATCACGTATGAAGCCTTGAATAAGGAAGCAACAGAAGGCTATCGGATCACAGCAAATCAAAAGGCCTTCACCAAGGAAGACATTGAGGCGCTGAAGGATCAAAAACCTCTGATGGACATGCCTAGTGATGACCATAAAGTAACGAACCTCAAAATGAAGTTCACAAATCCGATCGCCCTATCAAAGAAAAATATAGAGGACGATGCTCAGGCACTTGTGTCTTCGAACATCCAAGACGGCGAAAAATATAAGCTTTGGAAGGTTGATAAATCGAAGAAAGAGATTATTTTCTTCCAAACGTATGAAGGCAATTATATTTACCAGAAGACCGACAACTCCTCTAATATGATCGGGCAAGTGGTGCTGCACGTAAACGATAAAAACGAGGCTGTGTCGTACGACCAAACGACGCTTGAGACCTTCAAGCAAATTCAGAAAGAAAGCTTGATTACGGAAATGGATGCGGTTGAGCTATTGTACTATCAAAATCAGCTAAAAGAATACTGCACGATAAAGAGCGTCAAATTTGGCTACGTCGCGCAATATCCGCTGACAAGTACGCAGGTGCTGGCGCCGGTATGGAGAGTTACGGTCGAGTACGATAAAAAAGTGAACGGCGAGAAAAAGACAGTGCAAGAGTATTTTACTGTGAATGCTTTGGAAAGTACGATTTTAGATACAGATCAATGAAAATAATGGAGTGAGACACATGGGCTTGCAATTTAGCGTACTTGCGAGCGGGAGTACGGGAAATGCGTTTTACCTCGAAACAGAGGATCACGCATTTTTAGTGGACGCCGGTTTGAGCGGGAAAGCCATGGATGGGCTGATGGCGCAAATCGGGCGTAAACTGGATCAGGTAGACGGCATTTTTGTCACGCATGAGCATAGTGACCATATCAAGGGGCTCGGCGTGGTCGCCAGAAAGTACAAGCTTCCGATCTATGCAAATGAGAAAACATGGAAAGCGATGGAGAACCAGATCGGCAAAATAGACACCGATCAAAAGTTTGTGTTTCCGATGGAGGCGGTCAAGTCGTTCGGCGGACTTGATGTCGAATCATTTGGCGTTTCCCACGACGCGGCGGAGCCGATGTTTTATGTGTTCCATTATAATGGCCGAAAGCTCGCATTAATGACAGATACGGGATACGTCAGCGACCGGATGAAAGGGATTATCCGCTCCGCGAATGTGTTTGTGTTTGAAAGCAATCACGATGTCGGCATGCTGCAAATGGGAAGATACCCATGGAGCATTAAGCGGCGGATTTTAAGTGACGTCGGGCACGTTTCAAATGAAGATGCCGCCTTGGCGATGACAGATGTCATTGGCGACGAGACGTCACGTATTTACCTTGCGCATTTGAGCCAGGACAACAACATGAAGGAGCTGGCGAGAATGTCTGTACAGCAGACATTGGCGTCTAAAGGATTTGTGACGGGTGAGACATTTGAGCTGTATGACACCGATCCGAAGAAGGCCACTCCGCTTTGCGCTGTATAATTTTTCTATATAAATGATGACTATTATAGGAGCTTCTAACCCACAATATAACCATATTAACGTTCTTGGAAAGGATGGAATATGGTGGATTACGATCGTGAGGAAGAGCATACTGCTCCTGAACAGCCAAAGAGAAGCAAAAAAGGATATTTTCTTTCTAGTCTGATTGGCGTGATTGTCGGTGCCATATTAATGGCGTTTATCATGCCGTACCTTTCAAATGAGGGGTTAGATACGGGCGCTCTGGATCAGCGGCAGAACAATGGCCGGGAATCAATCCGGACGGTGAATGTCAGTGTCAATAATGCAGTCACCAAGATTGTCAGCAATGTCTCGCCGGCCGTTGTCGGTGTTGTGAACATCCAAAAAACAGATATTTGGGGAGAGAGCGGCGAGGCTGGGAGCGGCTCCGGCGTCATTTATAAGAAAAATGGCAACTCCGCTTATGTCGTGACCAACCATCATGTCATTGAGGGTGCTTCGCAAATTGAAATCAGCCTAAAAGACGGCTCACGTGTATCGGCTAAACTTGTCGGCAGCGACCAGCTGATGGACCTTGCCGTTTTACGTGTGAAAAGCGACAAGATAAAAGCCGTCGCAGACTTTGGAAATTCAGATAAAGTCAAATCCGGTGAGCCGGTTATCGCAATCGGAAACCCGTTAGGCCTAGAGTTTGCGGGCTCTGTCACACAGGGCGTCATCTCGGGTACGGAGAGGGCAATTCCGGTCGATTCGAACGACGATGGGCAGCCTGACTGGAACGCAGAGGTTCTCCAAACAGATGCGGCCATTAACCCTGGAAACAGCGGCGGCGCTTTGTTGAATTTGGACGGGAAAGTCATAGGCATTAATTCAATGAAAATTGCCGAGTCGGCGGTTGAAGGAATTGGCCTGTCCATTCCGTCTAAGCTTGTGATCCCTGTGATAGAGGATTTAGAGAAATACGGCAGAGTCAAACGCCCGTTCCTTGGCATTGAGATGAAATCGCTAAGCGACATTGCAAGCTACCATTGGGATGAAACATTGAAGCTTCCTAAGAATGTCACCAATGGAGCGGTTGTGATGGGCGTAGACGCCTTTTCACCTGCCGGAAAAGCAGGGCTGAAGGAACTGGATGTCATCACGGAGTTTGACGGGCACAAAGTAAATGATATTGTTGATCTGCGGAAACGGCTTTATCAGAAAAAAGTCGGTGACCGGGTGAAGGTGAAGTTTTACCGCGGCGGAAAAGAAAAATCCGCTACCATCAAGCTATCCTCCGCAGACCAGTTAGGAAGTTAACAAAAACAGTCTGGCACCGTTGCCAGACTGTTTTTTCATGCGAAAAAACTGAACGAGGGTTCTGCGCGTTCATGTTGGAATATGAAGAAAAACACAAGCTGAGTGTTACACGTGAAACAGCCGGCAAATTTGTATCGGACGCCTCGAATAGGCCGAGTACGCCTTTAACCCCCATAAACGGCTTTATAGAAGGTTAGCCGGAGTATGTATGAAGAATCAAAGAGAGCCGTTTTCAATTCGCTTATAAGGGAAATGGAGCCACAACTGAGTTTGCTTGAGGATTTGTGTGACCGGGATAAAATGAAACAGGCTACGAGAAAAATGTGGCGCCACCACCATCCCGCTCCTGAAAATATAGAATTTTGGGTTTGCCATTACAAAATCGATTATTAACAGCGACAATCAGACGGTTGAAGTGAAATCTGGCAGAGGAACTGTGTTTTTGATCAGGCTTCCTGCACCAGATTATTCGTCAGACGAGTGAAAAAATTTCTTCAGCCGATATTGAAGGCTTTGTCTGCTGATGCCAAGCTCCTGAGCGGCTTTTGAGATGTTATGGCTGTATTTTCTTAACACATTCTCAATCACATATTTTTCGAAACTCTCCATTTTTTCTTTTAAGTCCGTGGCTGGCTGGTGTCTTGGTGCTTCAGGCTCTGGGATGTCAGCCGGCTTGATTTTCATGCGATATTGGTAGGGCAGGTGGGAAACTGTCATCGTTTGCTCGTCCGTCATGAAATTCATGGCGCCTTCGATCGTATGTTCAAGCTCACGTATATTTCCCGGCCAGTCGTAGGATAGGAAAAATTGCTTCACGTCTTCGCTGATGTGTTCGACATTCATTTGAAACAGATGGTTATTTTTCTGGATAAACTCGGACGCGAGAAGCAAAATGTCTTCCTTTCGCTCCCGTAGCGGCGGGATGATCAGTGTCACGACGCTCAGCCTGTAATACAAGTCTTTCCGCATCCGTTCGCCCGCAATCGCATCAATCGGGTCTTCGTTCATCGTCGCAATAATCCGCACGTCAATCGGTGTATCTTTTGTCGAACCGATGCGCCTGATTTTCCGTTCTTGAAGGGCGCGCAGCAGCTTCGCCTGAAGGCTGAGATTCAGCGAGTTGATTTCATCTAACAGCAGTGTGCCGCCATGGGCTTGCTCGAACAGGCCTGGCTGGTCAACAGCGCCGGTAAACGCGCCTTTTTTCGTTCCGAACAAAATGCTTTCCACAAGGCTGTCTGGCAGCGCCGCGCAGTTTTGCGAGATGAACGGGCCGCCTGAGCGGTCGCTGCCATTATGAATACTTTGTGCGAACAGCTCTTTTCCTGTGCCCGTTTCGCCTGCGAGAAGGACAGACGATGACGTACGGGTTGCCCGCTTGGCGTTTTCGATGACATCTTGAATGATCGGGCTGGTGCCGAGAATGCTGTCAAACGTATAGGTTGTGCTGCCTTTTTTGTTCATATTTTCTCTGATCAGCCGTTCGAGCTTGGTCACATCATTGGCAATTTCAACCGCACCCCTGATTTTGCCGTTTTGGACGATGGGATATGTATGATTGACCGTCGTAATTTCCTGGCCTTTATTATTGAAGTAGCTCTGCTTCACATTTTTAATCGTTTTACCTTCCTGGAGGGCCTGTACCAGGGTGCTGTCCTGCTGTTTAGAAAACATAAACACATCCATCAGGTTTTTATTCAGGACGTCATGCTTCTCCATATCTTCAATCTGCATCATTTTATTGTTATAAACGATCGTGTTTCCATGCTCGTCTACCACGTGCAGGCCAACATCGATTTCGTCTAAAATGCTCTGAAAAACCAATGTGAGGAATTCGCTGTCCTTGATCACTGTATAAACCTCCTTCAATTATTTTCTTAATATTGCCTCTATTTTATAAAAGAAGGGAGAGGATATGCAAAAAAATTTTGCGCTCTCACTAAAATTCTTGCATGAAATATCAGAATATTTTTGCACATTGTCCTCGAAATTTGTAGAAAACACACGAAATCTTGATTTGGCACAGAACTTGCATTTATAAAAGGGAAAGCAGGATAACATGTTGAAACAGAATACAAGGGGGAATTTAAATATGCCAGCTTTATCGAAATCCGAAAAAATTATTGATCAGACGTCGCAATATGGAGCCAATAATTATCATCCGCTCCCGATTGTTATTTCTGAAGCACTGGGTGCTTGGGTAAAGGACCCGGAAGGCAATGAATATATGGATATGCTGAGTGCTTATTCTGCGGTAAACCAAGGTCACAGACACCCGAAAATCATTCAGGCATTGAAGAATCAGGCTGATAAAATCACCCTCACGTCACGTGCGTTTCACAACGATCAGCTTGGACCGTTTTACGAAAAAACAGCTAAGCTCACAGGCAAAGAGATGGTTCTGCCAATGAATACAGGTGCAGAAGCGGTGGAATCCGCGGTGAAAGCGGCAAGACGCTGGGCTTATGAAGTGAAGGGCGTAGCAGAAAACCAAGCGGAAATCATTGCATGTGTCGGGAATTTCCACGGACGGACGATGCTGGCAGTATCGCTTTCTTCTGAAGAGGAATATAAACGGGGGTTCGGCCCGATGCTGCCGGGAATCAAATTAATCCCATACGGAGATGCGGAAGCGCTTCGTCAGGCCATTACGCCGAACACAGCGGCATTCTTGTTTGAACCAATTCAAGGGGAAGCTGGTATTGTGATTCCGCCTGAAGGGTTTTTGCAGGAAGCGGCGGCCATTTGTAAGAAAGAGAATGTCCTGTTTATTGCGGATGAAATTCAGACGGGTCTTGGACGTACAGGCAAGACGTTCGCCTGTGACTGGGACGGCATTGTTCCGGATATGTATATTTTGGGCAAAGCGCTTGGCGGCGGTGTGTTCCCGATCTCATGCATTGCGGCGGACCGCGAGATCTTAGGTGTGTTTAACCCGGGATCACACGGCTCCACATTTGGCGGAAATCCGCTTGCGTGTGCAGTGTCTATCGCCTCATTGGAAGTGCTGGAGGATGAAAAGCTGGCGGATCGTTCTCTTGAGCTTGGTGAATACTTTAAAAGCGAGCTTGAGAGCATTGATAACCCTGTCATTAAAGAAGTCCGCGGCAGAGGGCTGTTTATCGGTGTGGAATTGACGGAAGCCGCGCGTCCGTATTGTGAGCGCTTGAAGGAAGAAGGGCTTTTATGCAAGGAAACGCATGATACAGTCATTCGTTTTGCACCGCCATTAATCATTTCCAAAAAGGATTTGGATTGGGCGATAGAGAAAATTAAGCAGGTGCTGCAAAACGCCTAAACCCCCACCATGGCGGGATATTCACTTTGTTTGTATAAATTTACAACAAAAAAATCAGCACTCCCTATTTGCTCAGCTACAGTATTTTAGTATAATGTATCTTTATGAGAAGAAATGAATTTTATATTAAATAGATAGAGACTCTTTGGACAGCAAACTGGGATACGCACCATGCAGATGTTCCAGCTTAGATCCAATACAAGTTGCTGAAGGGGTGCAGAATGTGAATACAAACCAAGATAACGAAAATCAGCTCCAGCGGACAATGAAATCACGTCATTTGTTTATGATTTCATTGGGCGGAGTGATCGGAACCGGTTTCTTCCTTGGAACCGGATTTACTATAAACCAAGCGGGACCGCTCGGAGCGGTTCTGTCTTATTTAGTGGGCGGCTTTATCATGTTTTTGACGATGCTCTGTTTAGGAGAGCTGGCAGTCGCCTTTCCTGTGTCGGGGTCCTTCCAGACCTATGCGACAAAATTTGTAAGTCCAGCCTTCGGGTTTGCGTTTGGCTGGCTGTACTGGCTTGGCTGGGCGGTTACATGCGCCATTGAATTTTTATCAGCAGGACAGCTGATGCAGCGCTGGTTTCCGCACGTAGACGTGTGGATTTGGTGTCTGGTATTTGCGGCACTGATGTTTATGCTAAATGCGCTCACCACAAAAGCCTTTGCAGAATCCGAATTCTGGTTTTCCGGCATTAAAATTTTGATTATCCTTTTATTTATTATTCTCGGCGGAGCCGCTATGTTTGGCCTGATTAACCTGAAAGGCGGAGAGCATGCGCCGTTTCTGACACATTTTTATGAAGATGGGTTATTTCCAAACGGTATAAAGGCAATGCTGATTACGATGATTACCGTGAACTTTGCGTTCCAGGGAACTGAGCTGATCGGGGTTGCAGCGGGAGAAAGTGAAGATCCTGAAAAAACGATTCCGCGGTCCATCAAACAAACGGTATGGAGAACGCTTGTCTTCTTTGTTCTTTCCATCATTGTCATTGCCGGCATGATCCCGTGGAAACAAGCGGGTGTCGTGAAAAGTCCGTTTGTTGCCGTATTTGAGCAAATTGGAATCCCGTATGCCGGAGATATCATGAACTTTGTCATTTTAATTGCGCTGTTATCCGTTGCGAATTCAGGCTTATACGCATCGACACGTATCCTGTACGCGATGGCAAAGGAAGGCCAGGCCTTCAAAGCACTCGGCAAAACCAATCAACGGGGTGTGCCGATGAACGCGTTAATCATAACGATGGCAGTCGCCTGCCTGTCGCTTCTATCAAAAGTGGCAGCGGAAGAAACCGTATATATGGTGCTGTTATCATTGGCGGGCATGAGCGCGCAGGTCGGCTGGATTACGATTTCGCTTTCCCAAATCATGTTCAGACGCAAATATATCCGTGAAGGCGGCAAGATAGAAGATTTGAAATTCAAAACACCTCTGTATCCGGTGCTTCCGGTTCTCGGCCTGACATTAAATACAGTGGTTCTCGTCAGCCTTGCGTTCGATCCGAAGCAGCGTATCGCGCTGTATTGCGGCATACCGTTTATGGTCATTTGCTACATTATTTATCATGTTGTCATTAAAAAACGCCAGCAGACAAATCGTCAGCTAGAGCTTTAAAAACGCTGTCCGCAAGTCATCTTTGTTATAACCCGCATAGGACATTATCTTATATGTTGAGGTGGAATCACAGATGGATAAAACGATTTCGGTTATTGGAATGCCAATGGATTTAGGACAAGCACGACGCGGAGTGGACATGGGACCGAGTGCCATCCGGTACGCCCATCTGATCGAGAGGCTGTCAGATATGGGGTATACGGTTGAAGATCTCGGTGACATTCCGATTAACCGCGAAAAGATCAACAATGACGAGGAACTGAAAAACCTGAATTCCGTTTTGTCAGGAAATGAAAAACTCGCTCAAAAGGTCAACAAAGTCATCGAAGAGAAAAAATTCCCGCTTGTTCTGGGCGGTGACCACAGTATTGCGATCGGCACGCTGGCAGGCACAGCGAAGCATTACGATAATCTCGGCGTCATCTGGTATGATGCGCATGGCGACTTGAATACACTTGAAACCTCGCCATCAGGCAATATCCACGGCATGCCGCTTGCCGTCAGCCTCGGCATTGGCCACGAGTCATTGGTGAACCTTGAAGGCTATGCGCCTAAAATCAAGCCGGAAAACGTCGTCATCATCGGCGCCCGGTCTCTTGATGAAGGGGAGCGCAAGTACATTAAGGAAAGCGGCATGAAGGTGTACACGATGCACGAAATCGACCGTCTCGGCATGACAAAAGTGATGGAAGAAACCCTTGATTATTTATCAGCATGTGACGGGGTCCATCTGAGCCTTGATTTAGACGGACTTGATCCGAACGACGCACCGGGTGTCGGAACTCCTGTCGTCGGCGGCATCAGCTACCGGGAGAGCCATCTGGCTATGGAAATGCTGTATGACGCAGGCATCATCACCTCAGCTGAATTCGTTGAGGTCAACCCGATCCTTGATCACAAAAACAAAACCGGAAAAACAGCCGTAGAGCTCGTGGAATCCCTGCTAGGGAAAAAATTGCTTTAATCAGAAAACCCCCGCGTCCCGCGGGGGTTTTTCCGTTTATCCAATCATTTTCTCAGCGACTTTCATATCCTGTGAATGGGCTTGATGGTCTGCAATAAACCACCCAGATAAAATCACCGCTGCAACGCCTGCGCCAATCAGAAATTTTTTCATTTAGATAACCTCCGTTCGTTTGATGAGTTCTTCAATTTGTAAGGCTTCATAAAAAAAGTGGGCCGCTTCTTTGTAAAGCTCATACTCCCTATACCTTTCGCCAGCCAAAATGGAAAGTTCTCTTACACTGTCATACTCTTTCTCGGACAACAAGTCATCCATATGTTGTTTGCATAAGTGAAACGTTTCCGCATGACCTCCTTTTGCATAAAGGGCATATAAAATGTCTATTTTAGCCTCGCATACTCTATTCGGCTTTGCAGTCAATTTTTCCTTCACTTCGTGGTAATAAGTGAGCGCCTGTTCTTTCTTGTTGACCTTAAACAGCTCTCGTATCAGCAAGTAGACAGAATGATAGTAATAGGCGGAGCGGGCGTAGTCTTCGTTCTGCAGGGCCGCTTCTAAAGTGGAGATCGCTTCTTCTGACTTGCCGCTTTGTGCATGGAGAAGTCCGAAGTTATGCAAAAGCTGGGCTTCAAAGAAATGATCCTCTAATTCTTTCGTGATCCGAATCGCTTCCTCCAAGTGCGTTTCGGCTTCTTCAAACTGGCCCATCTCGGTAAAATTGCCTGACATGGTGATCAGTGCCGAGGCCAGTTTCTTTTTATAATCGCTCTCTTCCCTGAACGTTTTGACCGCCAGCCGTGTATGATTGAGGGACACAATATTTTGTCCCAGCTTATAATAGAGCTTTCCGACCTTCAGGTGAAATTCGGCTTTCTCAATCGGATCGGGAATGTTGCTGAGATACTGCTCAGCCTCTTTATACAGCCCAATGGCAATGTCGTAATTATTGTTATAGGCTTCATACATGCCCTCAAACAGAAAAAAGTAATATTTCAGCAAGTCTGACGTAGCATTCATATGAGAAGGCTCCTCATGCTGAAAACCTTGTCCTCTCGCTTCGTGAAGCAAAACCTTGTGTCGCAGTTCCAATAAGGAGAAGTAAGCAAGAATCTCCTGGTCCTCTTCCATGTCACCCAATAAAGGCTTCACTTCTTCAAATAAACGGGCAGACTCTTCAGCTTCATGTTTCCTGATCGCAAGGTACCAATCGTTGAGCATGTTAGCGATTTCTGCGGGTGCAATTTTATTCATGTGAAACTCCCTTCTCTAGTGACTTATTAGTCTAAGTTGTTTATTCTGATAGTAACACCTCTTTCTATTTTATGTAAGATCCTCTAGTCAATATATAAAGGAGAGATGATATGACAATAATGCTGACTCCCATGCAAACAGAAGAATTCCGGTCTTATCTTACGTACACAGCCAAGCATTACGCGGAAGAAAAGGTAAAGGCGGGGACATGGCTGCCTGAAGATGCACCGCTTTTATCTAAGCAGACTTTTTCAAATCTGCTTCCGCAAGGGCTGGAAACACCCGACCATCATTTATGGAGCCTCACACTGAATGAAAAGGACATCGTGGGCTGGCTCTGGATTCATGCTGAACCGGAGCATCAGCAGCAGGAAGCGTTTATTTATGATTTCGGGTTATACGAACCATACCGCGGCAAAGGCTACGCAAAGCAGGCATTGGCGGCATTAGAACAAACGGCACGCAGCATGGGAATCCAGAAGATCTCCCTTCACGTCTTTGCCCATAATCAGACGGCGCGGAAGCTATATGAGCGAACCGGATTTCAAGAGACGGACGTGGTGATGAGCAAGAAGCTTTAGAAAAGGACCTGTAAGGTTTTTTTCTGTAAATGATTTCTAAAAATTCTGTAAATAACCTAGTTACTTTCCTCACTTTCCTAATATAATGTGGGTGAGGAAATCACCTTTCCTACATTTACAGGAAAAGAGGAGATGTCATGAAGTTGAAGAAAAAGGTGTCGATATTTATGGTAGCGCTTACAATTTGCGGCGGCCTGTTTGTTTCTCCCGTCAAAGCCGTAAAGACCACAAACGAAGCTGAAGAAATTGCCGCGCTGCAGCCAGGCACGACGCCGGAAGAAATCATGAAATCCGCCAGCCAGATTGCCAAACAGCAGCACGTAAAGCAAGACGTCATTTTAAAGCAGTTCTATAAGGAAATCACAGCTGATAAGGCGGAGGGAGACCGACTCGCTAAGGAAAACGGCATGTCCGTCATGGGCGGCTCGTCCGGCACGAAAAAACTCCCGACAAGCGCGAAAGGGAATATCTATTACACCAACTCCTACACAGCCTACTACAACCACGGCCATGTCGGCATGTACTCCGCCTCTGACAAAATTGTTGAATCTGTCCCAAGCGACGGCGTCAGACAGATCGCTTATAATGCCAGAGAGGTAGAAGACAACTCCCTTGTGCAGACAGTTAACGTTACTTCATCTCAAAAAACATCTGCTGCCGACTGGGCGGTATCAAAGGTCGGCGACCCTTACTCGTTTAACTTTGTTAATAACAGAAATACCGGCCATGACGGTGCCAAAAACTGTTCAAAGCTCCTGTGGTCCGCCTTTTTGCTGAAAGCCGGCATTGATATCGACAGCAACGGGGGATTAGGCGTGTATCCGCGCGACATCACCAGCTCATCCTATACAGCAACCATTATGACCATCAACTAAGGAGAAGGACATGAAGAAGCGGATGATCATCATCGTCATGCTGATTCTCGCAGGTATCGCGCTATTTATCTTCGTTTCTCCCACCCCAAGCCATAAAGCCGTAAGTCAGCAGGATCTCAGAGACCCTGATTTTCTCAATGACAAAGAAGTCCTGCTGTATTTCTCATCCTCTGCGGATCAAGATGCATTTGGCGGCGGGAAAAGCTGCGCCCTGTTTATCAGCCAGGACCGGTCGCTGTCTTCCTTTAAGATGAAGGGCCTTGAGCTGGGCTCAGCCAAGGTTCACGGCGACAGTGTGCTGCTGGAGGACAAAAACACGATTTACACAATCAAAAACGGCCTGCACTCTCATAAAAGAGCCTATCAGCACACAGGAGACAGCGCGGGCTTTCTGCAAAACACGGACGGCTTTTACACCTTATACAACTCAGGCTACGACAAAAGGGGAGACGGATATCGCTCAGAGCTGTACCGCCAGATGGATGGTGAGTGGAAAAAAGACGCCATCCCATACTATATCCGCGCCTCAGGTTTTCATGACGGCGCCATTTACGCACTTGTCCCGACAGCTGACGAAAAAGGCTATCAGCTCCTTCAAGTTCAAGCCGATCAGAAGAAGCTCACCTATCACAAAGTAACGGAATGGAAGCACCGAGAAGGGGCATCAGTCGAATCCCAGCTTGCTGTCGACGACAAAGCTGTGTATTTCATGGTTCGCGGCCAAAAAGCGGGCAATCTTTATCAAATGGTCAAAATCGACAAGAAAAGCGGCAAAACAGAGCTGCACGACGTCGCCGAATACAAAAACGACGAACAAACGATATACAGCTCCATGCCTTTCAGCTTTAAAAACAGCTTTTTCCCTTATCACGGGAATCTGTACTTCATTGACGGCTTCGGAAAGGTGTACAAAATTGATGCCAAGACAGGAAAAACAAGCATCGACTTCGCCCTTTCATCCGAAAAAATGAAAGCCGATTTCAAAGAAATTACCCAAAAAGGCAGCAGCCTCTATTTCTTCACATACACATACAACAAGCCTGCAACCATTGAACAGTACAGCCTGAAAACCGGAAAGAAAGTGAAGGAAAAAGAGATCGGGAAGGTAAAGGACGTCGTGACGCCGAAGAGTCATTTGAAGCTGTATGATTTTGAGGTGATGAAGGGGTTTTAAGCGACTATTATTGTCACATTATTTCTCAGGAAATATGAAAAAGAGACTTGCAAGAAGTCTCTTTTTCTGTTGCTTAATTTGATACATATCCTTGATAGAAAGCCGTCCAGCCGCCGTCATAACGTGGTTCAAAATTATACAGCTCCAATGTTCCTTTATAGCCGCCAATTGAATAGTTGTAATAGTCAGGAATATCGTTGTAATCAGAAAGCCCCCAGTAAGTCACTTTATAACCCGTGACATATTTGATATCCTGTGCTTTGACTTCCTGTGTAGAAAGTTCAGCCGCAGAAGCCGGACTAGCAAAAGTGCTCCCAACACCTAGTGTAATTCCCAAAGCTAATGTACCAATCACAATTTTTTTAAACATTTTCTTCCCTCCCATTTTTTTGAATCAAATATAAAATTCTACAAATTTCCTGAGATTTCCTACTATTTTAAATAAATTTTGTGTAAAATTTGTGAATTGTTGTAAAATAGACGTATGAATTGAATGGTGGGTAAAGGAGGAATTCGCATGCTTACGAAACGAGTCATTCTTCTGGCAGTTATCATCAGCCTGACTTCGGCGGCTACGATGTTTCTGTTAAACGGAGGGAAAGCAGATTGGCTGGACATCCTCGGAACCATTATCGGCTGCTTTCTTGGCGTATTTGTTGTCGTCAGGATGCAGAAAAAACAGTCGTGAAAAAAGGAAAGAGTCACGACGAACCGAAGTCATGTTCAAGGACACAAAGTCCAAACACATGAATGGGAGGAATGGCGTTGACTGGAAACGAAGCGGTTGTGTACAAAGGCAAAGGAACTGTGGCGGTGGAGGATATCGGGTATCCGGAGTTAATCTTGAGGGACGGGCCCGGCGTTCCGAAGGCGAATGTGAATCGAAAATGTGAGCATGGGGTTATTCTCAAAGTGATTACAACTAACATTTGCGGGAGCGACCAGCATATGGTCAGAGGCCGCACGACGGCGCCTGAAGGCTTGGTGCTCGGTCATGAAATCACCGGAGAGGTCATTGAAACGGGGCGTGATGTCGAATTTATTAAAAAAGGCGACATCGTATCCGTTCCATTCAATATTGCCTGCGGACGCTGTGTGATGTGCAGAACGCAGAAAACGCATGTGTGCCTGAATGTTAACCCGGACCGGCCGGGATCGGCTTACGGCTACGTCGATATGGGCGGCTGGGTCGGCGGCCAGTCGGAATATGTCATGGTTCCGTACGCTGATTTTCAGCTTTTGGTATTCCCTGATAAAGAACAGGCGTTAGAAAAGATTCTCGATTTGACGATGCTGTCCGATATTTTTCCGACCGGCTTTCACGGGGCGTACACAGCGGGCGTGCAAACAGGCTCAACCGTCTATATCGCGGGAGCGGGGCCTGTCGGATTAGCAGCCGCCCATTCCGCCCAGCTCCTCGGCGCCTCCACCGTGATCGTTGGCGATCTGAACGAAGACAGACTGGCACAGGCGAGAAGCTTTGGCTGTGAAACGGTCAACGTGCAAAAACACGACCGCCTCGGCGAGCAAATTGAACAAATACTAGGTGAACCGACCGTTGATGCCGCAGTGGATTGTGTTGGCTTTGAAGCCTCTGGGCATGGCAATCAAGGAGAAGCGCCAGCCGCCGTGCTGAACTCGATCATGGACGTCACCCAGGTCGGAGGAAGCCTCGGCATTCCGGGCTTATATGTAACCGAAGATCCCGGTGCAAAGGATGCGGACGCTAAAACAGGCTCACTAAAAATCCGATTCGGACTTGGCTGGGCCAAAGCCCACACCTTCGTCACCGGACAAACACCAGCCATGACATACAACCGCAATTTGATGAAAGCGATCCTGAGCGGCAGAGCGCAAATCGCAAAAGCCGTTAACGCCACCGTGATTTCTCTGAACGACGCGCCAAACGGCTACAGCGACTTCGACAAAGGCGCAGCCAAAAAATTCGTCATCGACCCGCATGGGACATTGAAGTAAAAGAAAAAGCCGGACGTTCCTTGGAACGCCGGCTTTATTGCTGATAATCTGTTTCTTCAAATCGATCTCCTGTTTCGTCTTGGACAATTAAATCCCCTTCGATTTTGTCCAGTCCAATCAAAATATAAGGGTTTTTCTCATTTGCTTTAGGAGCAGGTTTTCGCTTCACAGTTACAACCGTTTCTTTAGATGAGAATTTGACGTCTGACATCTCAAGCTGTTTGTCGTTCTCGCTGCTTCCGAGAGAAACGACGACCATTTTTTTGCCTTCTGAAATGGTGAAGACTTGATATCCTTTTACGTCATCATGCATTTGAAGATCATTTACGTACATTTTAATATCTGTCACTTCATCAAGTCGATCCTTCTCTAACACCCAATAAGACGGCTGACAACCAGCAAGCAGCAACATGATCACAAAAAGCCAAACCCATTTGAGCCGCAAAAGACAGACCTCCCCACACATCGTTTACATCCAAACTAACATACGAACGAAATAGAGTCATCAACAGCTTGTTTGTCGAATTGTGGATAAAACTCAGCCCGAAGCACTACTAACATGTGAATAAATAGGTTATATTGGGAGGAGAATATTTGCAAAATGCAAGAAACCATCGGAGGATTTGAACATGAAACAAACGTATTATTCCTGTGAAGAACACATCGAAACCGTGCTGGATATGTACATAGACGACCACGAGCTGCCGCCCGAAATCAGAAAACTCGAACATACTAACAGTTTATCCACAGCCTGTGAATTATGTGGGGAACCCGCAGTATATATAGTGGGGAACGAATGATCTTACACAAAATACAGAAAAGATATCCACAAATGTGGACAACATATATGAATAACTTGTTTCTAAAGTGGGGATGACCTGTGAATATCAATATTGTGACAATCGGAAAACTAAAAGAAAAATACCTCAAGCAAGGCATTGAAGAATACACAAAACGACTTTCAGCCTACGCAAAAATCGACATTATCGAACTCCCGGACGAAAAAGCGCCGGAAAACCTAAGCGACCAGGACATGAAAATCATAAAAGACAAAGAAGGCGACCGCATCCTATCAAAAATCAGCCCCGACGCCCACGTCATCGCCCTCGCCATCGAAGGAAAAATGAAAACATCCGAAGAACTAGCCGATACAATAGATAAGCTGGCTACATATGGAAAAAGCAAAGTCGCCTTCGTCATCGGCGGATCACTTGGATTGAGCGACGCGGTGATGAAGCGAGCGGATGAGAAGCTGTCGTTCTCAAAAATGACGTTTCCTCATCAGTTGATGCGACTCATACTGGTCGAGCAGGTTTATAGGGCTTTTCGGATTAATCGTGGGGAGCCTTATCATAAATAGAGGCAGTTCTGTAGTTTATTTTTATTTTCTTCTTATAAGAGCCAGTTCATTAATGTGGTTCTAGAGCGGAATATGAGGCCTTACTGTTATGAAGTAAGACCTAAAATATAAGGGTAGTTTTTACAATTCAATCATCGTGTTCTAATTACGCTGTTTTTCGATAAAGATGTATTTCCACGTCTAACATGCGGAGATAAACAGTACAGACACTCAGAATTTAACATGGCTACACGTTTACTCATCGAGTCTTATCACGTTTTTCTCCAGCTTTAACCTTATAAACTGTTGATGACGTAAAATAAAATTATTGAAAATTGGTGTTCTTCATAGAAAAAATCCATTCCCTTATTGATCAAATAACTCATAGAACGCAAGTCCACGATTCGTTTTTGCAGGCTCGTCTAAATAAAGTTATTTTCCAACTTTGAGGTGACATTTGTTTCATCAGCTATATCCCTTCAATTCAAATACTAACAAAAATGTTAGGTTACAAAGATGGAGAAATAATCATCGTAAATGTGTTTACCAGTCAAAAAGCGGTTGAGTATATATTACTGATTCTTTATTACTAAAGTTGATCGTTTACAATAGATAGATCAAGAGCTATACTTGGTACTATATGGAGGAAAAGTGAGGATGAAAGATTTGGAAATAAATTTTTTTGAAAAACCGTCTGAAATGTATAATGAGTTAATGAGTAATTCTGAAACTATCATTGATAGGATAAATGTAATTGTGAGCGATAATTTGTCTAATATCTTAGATACCCATTGGGAAAATCTATTATACAAGAGATTCATAGACAGAAAAATTCTTGATGTAGTGGTGGATAAAGAGTTATCTGACGACTCTAATTATTCAAGGTGTGGGATTTTAGCAATTAACCATTTTGATCAGAAGAAAATAAAAGGTGTAAAAAATGATGCACTGAGAAAAGCAAAAGGATCAGCAGCATTACTGGCATTTGATACAAAATGGTTGAGAGACCGAAGAAAAGTTGAATTAGAGCAAGTTAACCAGAGTGTGTTTGTTGATGGGGAAATCAAGCAAAAATACGGGTTTGTTAAAAACAATGCGAAGAAGTTGATTGTAGTTTTTCAGAGTTCGTGGGCTAATATAAATCTAATACATGATAATGAGGGAAAAGTTACTCATGATTTGCTGAATGATGTTTTTAAATATAAAAAATACCAATTTTTTCAGTTTGCGAAAAGAAACAAAGAGTATGACTTTGTATTTTTGGAAGATGAGTTTAACTATATTTATGGTTGGTTCACAACCAATTATGGGACTATGATTGTAGAAAATATTCAACGATTCATGAAAGAATTATCCAAGGAATATCAAGAAACCCATTTTGTTGGTGCTTCAAAAGGCGGTTATGGAGCGTACCATATTGGAAAGGATTTGGAATTTGTAGATTCAATCAATTTGATTGCGCCAATTATGGATGTGGAATCTTATGCGAAACGTGTAAATAATCAAATGATGTTAAAAGAAATATCATCTAACGATGATAATTTACTATTAGAAATAATAGAGCGCCAAAAAGTGAGACCCATAAAGCCAGAGAGAATTCATCTTTCCACAGGAAAATCAGATTATAACTATAAACATATTATGGATTTAACAAATGAGTTTCCAGAAATACAAGTGACTGAAACAAAAGAAGAATATGATCACAATGACATTATTCTTCATACTTACAAAGAGGTTTTGAAAAAAACATTGAATCTAGAATAGTAAAAAGTCATTTAAATTTAAGTTGTGTTTTAAATTGAGCTAATGACTATTGACTCCTACTCCAATTAACAGAGTTTCTACATAGGCTTAATTTAAAAAGGTATAACCCTCCATATTAAGGGTTATACCTTTTTGTTGTATAATTATTTTTTACTAAAACTTAACGAATTAGATGATTACTCCTTTGTTTATGACACTATTAAGGAAAAAGATTGTCGTGGCAATGATCGAAACGTTTTTTTATTTGCTCAATCGAACTTTGATAACAAGAGAAGCAAATATTGTTTATTTTGTTTTAAAGTCCCCCTTAAACATGACTTTGAATAGGTCAGTTATAAATCTAAGGTTGAATTATCATCTAAAGCCAACGAGGTAACAGGCATATGGGTAAACATCAGAAGGGAGTGTATCGTCACCCCTAATGCAGAAATGAGCTCTACTATCAAAATATATGTTCTTTACCGGCTCCCATTCTTATTTTTCATGTTTATAGATTTCGTCATGGTAACCTTCTTCAAGGAATAGTTCGATGGTGGATTTTTACAATTTATGGTAATGCAAAATAACAACTTTCTATACTTGTATTGGAGTATTTTCTTGTTTTGAACGAGCAACTAATCAGACTTGTTGGGTAATTCAAGATTAATACTAAATGGTATTGAACAACTGCAGAAAAGAGCCCAGAGAATATAATCTCTGAACCCCACATCCCTCACTTCATATACCGATACTCCCGCAAACTCTCCAAAATCGCAACTTCCTGCAACAGTTCCTCACCCACATTCGTTTCCTTCACTTTCTTCCGCTCAAGCTCTTTGTCCACTAATCGTTTCACTGTTAAGACATCGGTGCCGGTGCTTAGAACTTCTGCCTTGGAGTTAAAGTGTTTATGGGCGACGAGCTGCATGCCGTAGGAGTTGTATAGCAGCGTGTAGCCGGCGATGCCTGTTGTGGATTGGTAGGCTTTGGAGAAGCCGCCGTCGATGACGATCATTTTCCCGTTTGCTTTGATTGGGTCTTCTCCTTCGATTTCTTTTACTGGCGTATGGCCGTTGATGATATGGCCGTGATCTGGATTGAGGCCGAATTCTGCCAGGATGTTTCGGCAGGTTGCCTCGTCTTCGCGTAAATAGTAATACGGGTTTTTCTTCTCTTTATGCGTTTCCTTTTCTTTGATGAAATAACGCTCAAATGTCGTCATGGCGCGTTTTCCGAAGAGGGAGGAGTGCTCGCCTGTCCATAAATACCAGGTCATATCTGTCGCCAGATCGTCGGTTTCTTCCGGGTGGGCAAATGCTTCCCGTAAGAACCGTTCAAACACATCGAGCAGCTCACGGCCCGCATACGGTTTATCCTCAATCATCATCGTTTCCATATTGCCGTTTTCATCGACAGGAATACAGCCGTGAATCAACAGGTTTCCGTTGTATTTTAAATAAAGGCTGCCTTTTTTCATCATAAAATTCATATGGCGGCCCAGCTTTTCGGAATGCTGGACAGAGAATAGCAGTTTGTCTATGACTTCTGCTTCTTCTTCTAATAGCTGATCTGGCTGTTCCGGATTCACCGTCGCAAAGCAGGTGTTTTCCAGTTGATATGTTTTTCCGTTCAGCGTGATTTCGTTTTTGTCATAATCTATTTTCTCGAGTAACAGACGTTCCTCCATATTAAAGTTCGGCCGTCTTTTGATAATCGGGCTCTCAAGCTTGAATTGGATCATCGCAATCGCTTGATGGATTTTTGTGATTTGCTTAATCTCATGCTCTGGTCTGTTGTCGTTTGCTTTTGGACGGAACGCTGGATTATCATCGTAATATTTTTCGGCCAGGTTCAGCAGCGGTCTCAGGTTGATGCCGTATACGTCTTCAATAATGTCCAGATTGTCATAGCGGGCACAGATACGGATAATATTGGCCAGACATACTTTGGAACCGGAATAGGCGCCGATCCAAAGGACATCGTGATTTCCCCATTGAATATCGACAGAATGATAGTTGATCAGTTCTTCCATAATCCTATCCGGCTGCGGGCCGCGGTCGTAAATATCGCCGACAACATGCAGATGGTCGACCACTAGCCGCTGAACGCTGTAAGCAAGGCCGGTGATCAGCTTATCGGCTTGGCCAAGCTCAATGATCTGATCAATGATTTCGGAGTAATATTGCTCCTTGTTGCCAGCTTGTTCTGTTTTGTATAGCAGCTCCTCCGTAATATAAGCAAACTGGGCAGGCAGTGCTTTGCGCAGTTTGGAGCGGGTATACTTGGAGGAGCAATAAGAAACGAGCTTAATCATTCGGTTAATCGTTTCTTTATACCACTCGTTTAATGCTTCTTTCGCATCAAAGTCATGTTTGATTAACTTCAGCTTGTCTTCCGGATAATAGACCAATGCCGCTAATTCATCAATTTCTCTATCGTAAATAACGCCGCTGAAGATGTCGCGTATCTTCTCCTTGACTCGTCCTGACCCATTGCGCAGCACGTGCTGGAAGGCCTGATACTCCCCATGCAAATCACTGACAAAATGCTCGGTGCCTTTTGGCAGGTTCAGTATCGCTTTCAAATTGATGATTTCCGTTACCACTTTTTCTTCACAATCGTATTTTTGTGCGAGTAGATCTAAGTACTTGCTTTCCAAAATCGTCCATCCCCTTTTTAGAATAAACCCCTATTTATGAGCATGTGCATGATAAGGTGAATTTAAAAGTATGGCATTATTTTTAAACATTGGACCTTTATATGATAGTACCTCATAATTGCTTTTTGTGACAATTGAAATGAGGGAAAGAGATGCCGAAATGAGTGTGTTTAAAATAGGTGAATAAATGAAACACAAAAAACCAGATTTCAATATAAATCTGGTTTCCTATAGCCATTCGAGGTAAACTATTGTTCTTTTTCTTTCACCATCTTTATAAAGAGAAAAAAGATAATGAATACAATAAAGTAGTTCATTGGATTCTTAACGATGCTCATCTCCAGTGAAATCTGTAAGAGTATCCAGAGCGCAAAGATCGCTAGTATGGCAGGAATGATGATTTTGTACATGTCGGCCGCCTTCCATAATTAATGTTAGAAGAGTTCTATATTAGAAGCAAGATGCAGCAGCGCCTGTCATTGGCAATGCCGGGTATTGTGACTGTTCCTACGGTAGCTCCTGCAAAACCCAGTGTACCTACACCAGTCAGAGTTTTGGTTTACTGCTTTGATCAAAGCACCATGATCAATTCTTTTGTATCGTAGTGTAACAAGATCACCATTTTTGTCAATTGAGCTTTTGGGTAGAATTTGCTCTTTCTGGTTACATGATCTTTTAGAGTTGCATTTCCATCTATCAATATGAACATCTGCATGCTCGAACGTCATCATCAGCTCACTATTGTTGAGGTTTTCGACTTTGTATGCAGCTTGGGATTCTGCAGCATTAGAGGTGAAACTGGGAGGGCTAAGGCACCTGCTAGCTTTGGTTGCCATACTAACAGAAACGTTTCGCCTGTTAAACCCTTATATTAAGAAATGACTGAAATTTCATCATATCGAACTTTCTATATTTACATTTTCAATTGATGAGACTTATCATTCTAGTACATCACTAATAGCTTTCTGCTTACGAATACTACTTTTTTACTGAAGGATTAGTAAAAGAAAAAGGATTACTCATGTAAAATAGTTCACAACAAATGCATGATCTATGTTGTTCGAGACAATGAAGGAAACGGATTGATGAAGTATATTGATTAGTATAAAAACGTCATTCAAACGAGGGCGAGGAACTATAAATATTGGCTCGAATCGTGTGCTTTTATCAGAGTTAATAAAAGAAAAAGCCGCAATGCTGCCAATCTGGCAATATTGCGGCTTTCTTTTATTAGTTGCGGATAAGGTAATCAAACGCGCCGAGAGCGGCGGTTGCACCTGATCCCATTGAAATAATGATTTGGTTGTACGCACTGTCTGTACAGTCGCCGGCAGCGAATAAGCCTGGAACGCTTGTTGCGCCGTGTTTGTCGACGATGATTTCGCCGATGCGGTTGCGTTCAACCGTTTCGTCTAACCATTCTGTGTTTGGCACGAGACCGATTTGGACGAATACACCTTGGAGTTCAACGTGTTTTTCTTCGCCTGTTTCGCGGTCTACGTATGTGATGCCGTTTACGCTCTGGTCGCCTGTGATTTCTTTTGTTTGTGCATTTTTGTGCACAGTGACGTTTGGCAGGCTGTAAAGACGTTTTTGCAGCACTTCGTCTGCTTTCAGCTCCGCCGCGAACTCGAGCACAGTAACGTGATTGACAATACCTGCAAGGTCAATTGCTGCTTCGATTCCAGAGTTTCCGCCGCCGATAACCGCTACGTCTTTGCCTTCAAACAATGGCCCATCACAGTGCGGGCAGTATGCGACACCTTTGTTTTTGAACTCTTGTTCACCAGGTACGTTGACATTGCGCCAGCGGGCACCCGTTGAAAGGATCACTGTTTTACTTTTCAGGACAGCGCCGTTTTCAAGTTCAAGCTCGAAAAGGTCTTTCTTCTCAAGGCGTTTTGCGCGCTGAAGGTTCATGATATCAATATCATATTCCTTTACGTGCTCTTCAAGGCTTGCAGCAAGCTTTGGCCCTTCAGTCGCTTTGACGCTGATGAAGTTTTCGATGCTCATGGTGTCGAGAACCTGTCCGCCGAAGCGTTCAGCGACTACACCAGTGCGGATGCCTTTACGCGCAGTGTAGATTGCTGCACTTGCGCCAGCAGGTCCGCCTCCGACAACAAGAACGTCAAACGGCTCTTTGTCAGCAAACTCAGATGCGTCTGCACCGCTGCCCATTTTTGCTAGAATTTCTTCAAGCGTCATCCGGCCGCTGCCAAAGGATTCCCCATTCAGGTAAACTGTCGGCACCGCCATGATGTTTTTGCTTTCAACTTCTGATTTGTATGCCGCACCGTCAATCATCGTGTGCGTAATGTTCGGGTTCAGCACGCTCATCATGTTTAAAGCTTGTACAACGTCAGGACAGTTGTGGCATGTCAGGCTGATATAAGATTCAAAGTGGTATTCACCGCTGATCTTCTTCACCTGATCAATGACTTTTTGGTCTACCTTAGGCGGTCTGCCGCTCACTTGGAGCAATGCCAAAACTAATGATGTAAATTCGTGGCCCAGAGGGATACCGGCGAATGTAACGCCAGTGTCTTCTCCGACACGATTGACACTGAAGCTTGGCGTTCTGTTTAATTCAGCTTTTTCAACTGAAATTTTAGATGACATGGAAGCCAGCTCATCAACGAGAGCCAGCATGTCCTTAGAAGTGTCATCTTCGCCTGCGCTAACTTTGAGAACAATGTCATTCTCAATTAGCTGCATGTATTGATTTAATTGTGCTTTGATATTTGCATCAAGTCCCAATGGAATGCACTCCTTAGATTTTACCTACTAGATCAAGGCTAGGTGTAAGCGTTTCGCCGCCTTCTTCCCATTTCGCCGGGCAAACTTCACCTGGGTTTTGACGGACGTATTGTGCTGCTTTTACTTTGCTGATTAGGTTGCTTGCGTCACGGCCGATACCGCCTGCATTGATTTCAACAGTTTGGATGACGCCGTCTGGATCGATGATGAATGTTCCGCGGTCAGCAAGACCAGATTCTTCGTCAAGAACATCGAAGTTGCGAGAGATCGTTTGAGATGGGTCACCGATCATTGCGTAAGTGATTTTGCCGATTTTTTCAGAGCTGTCATGCCAGCCTTTGTGTACGAAGTGAGTATCTGTAGAAACAGAGTATACTTCAACACCTAATTCTTTAAGTGCAGCGTATTGGTTTTGAAGATCTTCAAGCTCAGTTGGGCATACGAAAGAGAAATCCGCTGGGTAGAAGCAGAATACGCTCCATTGGCCTTTCAAATCTTCGTTTGTTACATCGATGAATTCACCGTTTTTGAATGCTTTTGCTTCGAATGGAAGTACTTCTTTACCGATTAAAGACATAATGTATATTCCTCCTAAAAATGTATTAGAAAGCATATGCGCTTTCAATAATAATTCTAATTATATACCAATTATTAATTAATATATATTTTTTGTCAAGCCAAAACCCCGCTAATACATGACTTTTTTTCATTTTGTATAGGGTGTGACAGGAAGGATTTTGGCATTTCTGTGATGGCAGCTGAGAATGTAAAAAGGGACTGATTCTCAATTAGACAAGGTTTTTCGGGACTTTTGTGCATCAGAGCTGTTAGGCATTTGAACATTTTATGACACAATGAGCAAGCGGTAACTTTTACTTTATTGGGGATTGTTTCTAGCTATTATTGTATCACTGTTTATGATATTTATAACACGACTTATGTTTTCAGAGGAATATTGCTGATTCTCTTTGTTAGATGAGATGAAAAAAACACGGTTCAGTTGAAACTGACCGTGTTTTTTTATGATCGTTATTCAGACCAATTCGTATGGAAAACGCCGTCCATATCTGTCCGTTCGTACGTATGGGCGCCGAAGTAATCGCGCTGCGCCTGCAAGAGGTTCGCATTGGAACGACCTGCGCGGTAGCCGTCGTAATAAGAGAGCGCTGTTGTTAAGCATGGGAATGAGCTTCCGGTGCTGATGCCCTCACAAACGACTTTGCGCATGCCTGTTTGATAAGACTGGAGCTTATCTGAGAAATAAGGCGCAATCATCAGGTTTGACAGGTTTGGCTGCTCGCTGAATGCTTCGCTGATGACATTTAGGAAATCTGCGCGGATGATGCAGCCGCCTCGGAAAATCAAGGCGATGTCTTTGAGCGGCAGATTCCATCCGTAAAGCTCAGATGACATTTTGTATTGAGCAAAGCCTTGTGCGTAGGCACATACTTTCCCCATGTAAAGAGCCTGTCTGACGTATTCAATCCACGTGTCTTTATCAAAATGTTTTCCTTCCGTTTCCGGACCTGCTAACACATCTTGAGCCGCTACGCGTTCTTCTTTTAAGGATGACAGGTAGCGGGCGAACAAGGACTCTGTGATGATCGTGGACGGGATGCCATTATCAATCGCCTGCATGCTCGTCCATTTTCCGGTGCCTTTTTGGCCGGTTTTATCAAGGATGACATCGATCAAAGGCTGTCCTGTTTGGTCATCTTTTTTGCGTAAAATCTCAGCTGTAATCTCTATTAAATAGCTTTTCAGCTCACCTTGGTTCCATGTTTCAAAAATAGAGGCAATCTCACCGAGCGGCAGACGCAGCGTTTCTCTCAGAAACGTATACGCTTCTGCAATCAGCTGCATGTCGGCATACTCAATGCCGTTGTGCACCATTTTTGTAAAATGCCCGGCCCCTTTTGGTCCGATGTAGACACAGCACGGATCTTCTCCGACTTGAGCTGCGATTTTTGTCAGGATGGGAGCGGCTTTGTCATAGACGTCGCGATCTCCGCCCGGCATGATAGAAGGCCCTGTTAATGCGCCGACTTCGCCTCCGGAAATGCCGACACCCAGGTAGCCGATGCCTTTTTCCTTCAGCTCGTCATATCTTCTTTCTGTGTCTTCATAGTGGGAGTTTCCTCCGTCCATGATGACGTCGCCTTCTTCAAGCAAAGGCTTTAATGATTGGATGACGGAATCTACGGGTTTCCCCGCTGTGACCATTAAAAAGATTTTTCTTGGTTTCTCTAACGATTGAACAAAATCCTGAAGCTCGTAGTACGGGCTGAGAGATTGTCCATCCAGCTTTTGGATAAGCTGGTCCGTTAAATCTCTGGTGTAATTATAGACGGCGACGTTTTCACCTTTGTTTGCCATGTTTAAGGCGATGTTGCTTCCCATTACGCCTAGTCCTATGACACCAATCGTATTGAACATGTGTTACAGCTCCTTCATCAATTTCATACAACTAAACTTAACAATAATATGAATCCCAGTCCAGCAACGGAAATAATCGTTTCCAGCAACGTCCATGTGGCAAATGTTTCTTTCATGCTTAATCCGAAGTACTCCTTGAACATCCAGAAGCCGGCGTCATTGACGTGTGAGGCAATGACACTTCCGGCGCCAGTTGCGAGCACGACTAATGCCAGGTTAACATCAGAATGCCCCAATAGCGGAATGACTAGTCCTGTTGTGCTTAGCGCGGCAACAGTGGCTGACCCTAAAGAAATGCGCAGGATCGCCGCGATGAGCCAAGCAAGAATAATTGGCGATAATGCCGTTCCTTTGAACAGGTCTGCTACATAATCGCCGACACCGCCGTTGATCAGCACTTGTTTGAAGGCGCCGCCTCCCCCGATGATCAGAAGCATCATGCCGATTTGTGAAATGGCAGTTGAACAAGAGTCCATCACGGTTTTGACTGGAATGTTGCGTTTGATGCCCATTGTATAGACTGCAACCAATAACGAGATAATCATAGCAGTCGATGCGTTTCCAATCAATCGGATAAATGCTAAAACTCCGTTATCCGCAAATCCGATTGTTTCCTGAAGGAGGTTGATAATGGTTGCGACCGACATGATGATAATCGGGAGCATTGCAGTAAAAACGCTGATTCCGAAGCCGGGTGTCTCCTCAAGCTTGAACGTTTTTTGTGTGCCGAGTGATGTAATATTGCCGTTTTTCGCAAATGATGCAGGAACGATTTTTTTCGCAAACTTTGTAAATAAAGGCCCTGCGATGAACACTGTCGGAACAGCAACGATAAAGCCGTACAGCAGGACTTCCCCAATGTTTGCGCCGTACTCGCCGGCAATCGCCGTAGGCCCCGGATGCGGAGGCAGGTAACCGTGCGTGACGGACAGCGCTGCGACCATTGGAATTCCGAGATATAAAATAGAAATCTTCAATTCTCGTGAAATCGCAAATACAATCGGAATTAATAGAACCAAGCCTACTTCAAAAAATAACGCAATACCGATAATGAATGAGGCTATGACAACGGCCCATTGAATGTTTTTCTCGCCGAATTTATTGACGAGCGTCATCGCAATGCGCTGTGCGCCTCCAGAATCCGCGATCAGCTTGCCCAGCATCGCACCGAGTCCGAAGATAAGCGCGATGTGGCCAAGAGTTCCCCCTATTCCTTCTTCAATGGAGCTGACAACTTTATCGAACGGCATCCCGAGTGCCAATGCCACGCCGAACGATACGATCAGCAAGGAAATAAATGTGTTTAATTTTAAGCCCATAATCAAAAGCAGTAAAGCTAAGATCCCAAGTGCAACAATGATTAATGGCATGGTAGTGCCCTCCCCTTCATGTCATGTGCTAGTTGGGTGTGATTAAGCCCCTTTGATAGTCTGCAATTTGTGTATATTGATTTTCTAATAATCTTGATAGGTTAATGAAAATCGGCATTAATTGTCTGTACTCTTTGGCTGAGTCTTCGATCGGCGTGTGTCTGTGCGTGCTGCCGACCATGTCGGACACGGCATCGAATGAATCAATTTTTCCTGTCGCATACAGGCCTAAAATGCAGGCACCGAGACACGAGCTTTCGTAGCTTTCCGGTACGACAACCTCTGATTCGAAGATATCCGCCATCATTTGGCGCCAAACCTCTGACCTCGCAAATCCCCCTGTTGCCTGAATACGGGTTACCGGGCCGTCCATGCATTCTGTTAACGCCAGGAACACCGTGTACAGGTTGTAAATGACACCCTCTAATGCCGCGCGTATCATATGTTCTTTCTTATGCGACATGGTCAGGCCGAAAAATGAGCCGCGCACATCGGAATTCCACAACGGAGCGCGTTCTCCGGCGAGGTATGGGTGGAACAGCAGACCGTCAGAACCCGGTCTGACGCGTTGGGCAATTTTCGTCAGCACATCATATGGATCAATGCCCAATCGTGTCGCTGTTTCGATTTCGGAAGAGGCAAACTCGTCTCTGATCCAGCGAAGGACGATGCCGCCATTGTTTACAGGTCCGCCGATAACCCAATGCTTGTCCGTCAAGGCGTAGCAGAAAACTCGTCCCTTTTCATCGGTTTGCGGCTGGTCAATAATTGTGCGGATGGCACCGCTTGTCCCGATGGTCACGGCAATCTCGCCCTTCTTAATGGCGTTGACGCCGAGATTGGACAGCACGCCGTCGCTGGCGCCGATGACAAAAGGTGTTTCCGGATCGATTCCCATTTGGATGGCTAATTCCGGACGGCAGTTCTGAAAGATCTGGGTTGTCGGCACGAGTTTGGACAAGTGATCCGGCGTGATGCCTGCGATGCGCAGTGCCTCTTCATCCCAATCTAAGTTTTTCAGGTTCATCATGCCTGTCGCTGAGGCCAAAGAATAATCGATGACATACTCATTGAATAACTGTTTAAAAATGTACTCTTTGATGCCGATATATTTTTTTGCTTTGGAAGCAATGTCTTTTCGTTCATTCGTGATCCAAGCAATTTTACTTAACGGCGACATCGGATGGATCGGTGTTCCTGTAAGTCTGTACACCTCATGCCCGTTCCATTCATCTTTGATCTTATGTGTCCAGCCTTCGCTCCGGTTATCGGCCCATGTAATGCAAGGCGTCAGCGGCTTGTCATTTTCGTCGATTGCAATCACGCTGTGCATGGCGCTGCTGAACGAAATGAATGAGATTTGTTTTTCCGGATGCTGTTTCGTAATTCTCACTGTTGTGTGGATCACTGCCTGAAAAATCTCCTCCGGATTTTGTTCAGCTGTTGAGATATCCGGCGTATAGAGCGGATAGCCGATGCTTTCCTTCTGTAGCACGTCTCCGTTTTCACTGAATAACACAGCTTTTGTGCTTGTCGTGCCGATGTCGATTCCTAACATATAACTAGTCATTGTTGCTTTCAGCTCCTTTTGCCAGCATTTGTTGTGAGAGCCACAGGTCTTCTACCTTTTCTTGTACGTCGTCAAAGTTTTGATGAAGAGACTGAATCATCAGCGCCCTGTCCTTTGCTTTAATGGCCTGAATATAAAGCTCATGGTTATCTAAAATCCTTGTGAAGTCTTCATGTTTTTCCTTTAACCGTACCCGCATAGATAACAGAATAAAGCTTTCCATAACAGGTTTTAGATTGTTCCAGATCATCTGAATATATGAATGATCGATGGCCCGGATAATCGTTTCATGGAATAGCACATCTTGAAATGAAAATTCGTCTGCGTCCTCGTATTTGATGGAGACTTTCATCATTTCAAGTATTTTGCTGAGATCCTTAACTAAAGGCTCAATGTCAATTTTGACAAGCTGTTCAAAGACAAACGTTTCTAATAGTAAACGCACATCATAAATTTCCGCGATTTCTTTCTCAGTTAACCCAATGACAACCGCTCCCATTCGTTCTAAGCGGATGATTTTTTCGGATGCGAGTATTTTTAACGCATCGCGAACCGGCGAACGGCTTACTGAAAAATCGGAGGCAATCGTATTTTCTGATAAAATGGTACCGCTTTCAATAACACCTGAAATGATCCGCATTCTCAGCTCGCATGCGATACGAACACCGGTTGACGCTTTTGCGAGCCATTTTGCAGGATACAACAGGTCCTTGGCGTCTAGCATACACTCACCTTCCTCACTAAAGGAGTATACTTGTATACAAGTATGATAACGCGAATATGTCATTTGTGCAAACACTTTCATTTCTAATTTTCAATAAAATTTTCTCTGAATAAATGGTATGTATTTCCAAAGGAGATATGATACATTGGAGATAAATAGATTACGTGAATCATGTTTTGAAAGAGGTGATTGGGATGAAAATTATCATTGCACCTGATTCTTTTAAGGAAAGTTTGTCGGCTCTGGAGGCTGCCGACGCGATAGAAAGAGGTTTTACATCGGTTTTCCCTGACGCGGATTGCAGAAAACTGCCGATGGCGGACGGCGGCGGGGGCACCGTTCGCTCTCTGGTTGATGCTACTAACGGTTGGATCACAGAGCAGGTTGTTACAGGGCCGCTGGGGGAATCGGTGAAAGCGTTTTTTGGCATGATGGGAGATGGGAAAACAGCTGTAATTGAAATGGCGGCCGCCTCAGGACTGCATCTCGTACCTGTTGAAAAGCGCAATCCGCTCGTCACCACAACAAGGGGGACGGGAGAATTGATCGCGGCGGCTCTTGATGCTGGTGCGGAGCGGTTGGTCATCGGGATCGGCGGAAGCGCAACGAACGACGGAGGAGCCGGAATGATTCAAGCGTTGGGCGGAAGGCTTCTTGATGAATCAGGCCGTGAGATCGGCCCCGGGGGCGGCGCGTTGTCTCAGCTTGCATCCATAGATGTAAGCGGGCTTGATCCCAGAATTTATCATGTCAAACTGGAGGTCGCCTGCGACGTGGACAATCCATTAACAGGTCCAAGAGGTGCTTCATCTGTTTTCGGGCCGCAAAAAGGTGCGACAGCCGACATGGTTAATGCCTTGGATCAGCACTTGACCCATTTCGCGGATGTGGCAGAAAAAGCGCTCGGAACAACCTTCAGAGAAACAGAGGGCGCCGGCGCAGCGGGCGGCCTTGGGTGGAGTCTGCTGGCTTTTCTTCAGGCTGAGCTGAAAAGAGGCATTGATATTGTTCTAGAAGCGGTTGATTTTGAAAATGAAGTGCAGGATGCCGATCTTGTGATTACCGGTGAGGGACGGATTGACAGCCAAACCATTTATGGAAAAACGCCGATCGGCGTGGCCAAGGCGGCTAAATCCTATGATGTGCCCGTTATTGGCATTGCAGGATCAATATCAAGAGACAGTGGTGCGGTCTATCAACACGGAATCGACGCGCTTTTCAGCATCGTTCCCGGAGCTGTGCCGCTTGAAGACGCGTTTGAGCATGCCGCGGAATATATGGAAAGAACGGCTCGGGACATTGCGGCATCCATCAAGTTGGCGAGAACGATGTTTCTGATCTAGCAGGCACACACGCCGATGCATAGCCATCCTCCTTTTTGGGTAGAGATAGTTAACCGCACAATGAGACATTCATCCCAGAAGGAGGACAAAGACATGACAGTACAGGAAATTAAAGGTAAAAAACTCGTAAAAGGCATAGCGCCAAACGTAGAACCAGAAGCCTTGTTAAATGATAAACGAAAAGTATTTTTGTTTGGTTCCCCGAGTTACACAAATATCGGTGACCAGGCGATTGCGTATGCGGAAGAGAAGTTTATCAAAAACCGTTTTCCGTATTATGAATACATTGAGATTATGGATTATGCGACGGATGAGGGCATTGAACTGGTGAAGGAGATTATTCGTGAAGACGATATTGTCTGCTTTACAGGCGGAGGGAATTTAGGAAACCTTTATCTCGATATTGAGGAAGACAGAAGAAAGGTTTTCTCGGCGTTTAAGGACTACAAATCGATTTCTCTCCCGCAGTCCGTTTATTTTGAAGATACGGAGGAAGGCAATCAAGAAAAGAAGAAAACGCAGGACGCGTACCATCAAAATCCAAACTTAACGATTGCCGCGCGCGAGACGCAGACGCTTGATGTTGTAAACCAGACCTTCAACTCCAATGTGATCTTTACGCCGGATATGGTGCTCTCCTTGGATATTGTGCCGAAAGAGCTCGAGCGGGACGGCGTTCTCTTTATTTTAAGAGCCGATAAGGAGAAAGTGACCGACGAAGATTTTATTTCACAGATGAAGAAATGGGCAGAACAAACGACTTACACGGAGCGTACCGATACGGTGCTGGATACGGTCGACACCATCGATTACGCCGACCGTGAAAAGCATTTTATGGAGATGCTGGACCGCATCGGTTCAAGTAAATTGGTCATCACTGACCGCCTACACGCAATGATTTTCTCCATTATCACCAAAACACCTTGCCTCGTCTTTGGCAACAGCTACGGCAAAGCCAAACATTCGTACCGGGATTGGCTCGAAAGCTTAAACTTCATTGAGTATACGGATCAAAACGATGTTGAGGAGCTGGAGCGCATGATCGGCCGCCTGCTTCAAGCCGAGCCGAATGACGTTGATTTGTCTAAGGATTTTCAGCCGTTGGTTGAATTTTTTAAATCATAGAAGAAAAAGCAGACTGATGGCAGTCTGCTTTTTCTAATGAACCATTATAATCCGATCGAATTTATCAAACTCGAGACGTCGGAACGAACTTTATCAAATGAAAGCTGATCTTTCATTTTATCAGTGACACTGTCTATCGCTTTTCCTGACATATAATGGTCCAGGAGTTCCCGTTTCGCCTTAACTGCCTGCTCGGCGTCTGTAAGGTCATCATAGATGGAGGACAAGTTCTTACGGTCTTCCTGAAAAGCATAGCTTAGTTGTTTTTTGATAGAATTCATCAGAGCCAATTTTTGTTCTTGTCTTTTCTTCTCTTTGAACGCCGCCAATTGTTCTGGTGTCATTTCAGATGTAGCCATATGGGCATTTGAAAAAAGCGAAGTGCTTGAATGCTGGCTCGTCACTTTTTGCAGAAAACGGTCAGCATCTGTTGGTTTTTTATTCATAAAATCCATGTCTCTTTCTCTCCTTATGAAATCCCCATCCGGCTTGCTGCTGCCAGATCTGCATCATGGTAAGCATGTCCCATATGGCCAAGGTCATCTGCCACCATCTGAAGCAAGTGCTGTAAATGAAGCGCTGCATCTACTGCCTGATCATATTTTTCTTTTGAGTAAAAAAGGTGATGGGGTTTATTCATTTTGATCTTATTGATCAAATCATCGACATCAGAAATTGATAATTCATCATATGTGCCAAAGCCAACCATTCGTGTATGCATATTTCTGACATCCTCAATTGAATCCTTTACGTTGTCATCAATTCTTTCAATTTGGCGTATAATCTTAGACCATTCTGATTCAGCGATATGTTTTAACTGCGTGCTTGTATTCATCAATACATGTGACTTAATGAGGATCGAAACACCTGTATTGGCTTTCACATTCGTTGATTTCATTTGCTTAAGCATCGCTGCCGCAAGCTCTGGATTGTTTTTTAACACATCATCTACAGTTTGGGCAGAGCCATCTGAATTGAAGGTATATCGGTCCAGACCGTGACTTCCCATCAAGGCTTCGGCAAATAGTGTGACATCAAGAGATTGATTGTTGTAATGTTTAAATGCCAGGCCCAACATCTTCACTACATCAGGGAGGCGATTATGTTGTACACCGTTTGGCAAAGCCTCGTCATACATCACCTTCACTTTACCTACTTCAGCGGCATCCCGATTCAGCAAAGATAATCCATCATTTAAATTGATATATTCTGTTAAGCGGCTGCGGAAATCTCCTTTTAACGCCCGAGCCTTGACATCCTCAGGCAGGTTTTCATATATGTTGGGATTTTCGAAAGTAACACCGCGTTTGATAAAGTCATTCATCACGACTGCATAGCTTGCATTAGAACCGCCTAATGAGTGACCGGTGACTTGAATGTCAGCATTTTTAAAGTCTTTATGTATTTTTTTTGCATACTGGTCTGCCTGAATCGCCTGGTTCTCTGTCCCGTCATCAAACGGTTTTTTGCCAACCAAATAACTAGTGTCCATATGGAGCCAATCTTGCAGTATCTCATTTGAGTATTCAGAAAGCCCTTTTGCTGAGTCATAAAAGGAACCATCTTCATCTTCAGGAATGTTGATCCCCTTCTTCTCTACTTCTTTAATAAGCTGTTCCCGCTTATCACGATATTGTTTTATTGTATCTTGGAATTGGCCGAGACTGATAGGTTCTGATCCACGGTATGCGATGATGGCGTTTTGGATTTTTTCTTTGTCTTTTCCATTGTTTGAAAGTGTATAATCTCTTTCATTAACAAAGGTCAATGCGTCAAGACCCTTTTCAGTTTTTTTATAATCAACAACATACAGCTTTTGGCCGTTGCTAATTTTTATTGTTTGACCAATATGGTATTTTTTAAGGTTATATGCTGAACTGGAAATTTCATTATAATCTTCATCACTAATTTTAAAAGTGTTTTTTCTTATTGCCATTTCACTATTCCCCCAAACTTTACCTATCTTGTATAATAAAATAAAAAAGGATGAAATACCATGATAAATCCCAAAAAAATACTAATTGCAGGGGCTGTTTTATTAATCTCACTAACATGTGTTTTTTATATTAATCATCAACTGAATAAACCAGAAAAATCAGAGGTCACCGGAGGTAAAAAAAATATGAATAATAAAGAAAAAAGTGAACAAGAAAAAGCTGAATCATACGTTGAGGAAATGAAGCCGAAAATAGAAGAAGAGCTAAGAAAAGAGGATATTCATCATTTTATAAAGTCTGTAACTTTTGAGGATAAAGTTAATATAAATCCGATGGGAAGAATTGTAGTGAATGGTTATATAAATGACAATCCAGATAAATTTGATTTTTCCGCAGATTTAATATACGACTCCAATAAAGTAGATGGAATAAGCTATTCCCAAGATGTATCAGATCGTTTCAGAGATTGGAGCGAGTACAGCAAAGAGGTAAAAGATAAATATATCAAAACCGCATATCCCGATAAAAAAGAGCGTGAACAATATTTAAAAGACATAGGTGAAATGAAATAAAAATATGAAAAAACAAATGCGATTCAAATTACTAGCTTATGTGATTGTTTTGTTCATTGTAATGGGTGGCTTCACTTATAAAATAGTAAAAATGTCAGACGTTACTAATAAAGAAAAAAGTGAGCAAGAAAAAGCTGAAGAGTACGCTGTAAAGATGAAGCCGAAAATTAAAGAACATCTTAAGGAAGAAGATATTCACAACTTTATTAAAACAATTACTTTCGAGGATAAAATTGAAATAAACCCAATGGGAAGAATAATTGTAAATGGATATATAAATGACAATCCAGATAAGTTTTACTTCTCAGCAGATTTAATTTATGATTCCAATAAAGTGGACGGAATGAGTTACCCTGAGGATGTAGGTAACCGTTTTACAGACTGGAGCGAATACAGCAAGAAAGAAAAAGAAGAATACATCAAAACCGCATACCCTGATAAAAAAGAGCGTGAACAATATTTAAGAGATATCGGAGAACTAAAATAAACAGGCAAAAAGGCCGGTTTGTATCCCCAAAAAAGACTGCCCTCCTCCGGGGCAGTCTTTCTTAATTATATATGAAACAGCCAGACGACGAGCGGCCCAAAAAATGAGCCAAGGACCGCACAAAGCGTCATGGAGACGGAACTCATGGAGACGGCCAGTTCTCCGTATTCGAATGCTTTTGAGGTGCCCAGTGCGTGGGAGGCGCTTCCTAATGCGATGCCTTGGCCAAGTGAACTGCGTATGCGAAGCCATTTTAGGACAAGCGGCCCGAGGATGACGCCTGAAAAGCCCGCAATCATGACAAAGACGACTGTCATGGAAGGGACACCGCCAAGACCGGCGGCGATTTGAATGGCGACAGGGGTTGTGATCGATTTCGGCAGAATGGATAATAAGAGATCATGATCAATCCCGAGTGCTTCCGCGAAGATCAGCCCGCTGATCATTCCCATGCCTAGTCCGACCAGTACGCCGCCTATGATGGGAACACAATGTTTGACAATGATATGCCATTGTTTATAAAGCGGATAGGCGAGTGCCACAACAGCCGGCCCAAGCAAAGAATTGATCCATTTTCCCCCGATCATATAGTCCTGATACGAAACATGGAATAGAATCAAAACCGTGACAATCAATATTGTCGTTGTCAGAACAGGGATAAGGAATGGAAGCGGGAATCGCTTATAGAGTTTGACCATCGCTACATAAGCGGCAACTGTTAAAAGAATGATAATCATTGCGATACATGCTTGCTGCATTTCTCTTTCTCCTCACGTTTTTTTGCTTTTTTCTCCAATAACTGGCTGGCGAATCCAGCCGCGCTGATCGTGACGATGGTGCTGAGAACGACTGTAATCAGCAGCATCAAACCACTTAATGACAGAAGGGACGGGTATTTCATCACTCCTGTCATAGCAGGTATGAACAATAATGGAAGAAAGGACAATAAAAATCCTGCTCCGTCTTCAATAATGGAAACAGGAACAATACGGAGACCAAGGCAGATCAGCAGCAATACTAACCCGACTATGCTTCCTGACACCGGTAAATGAAGCAGATGCTGAATGGCTTCCCCGATCATAAAAAATACATATAATATCAATACTTGCAAAATAATCCGTATGGTTTTCACATCAAGGCTGCTCTAAAAATCGAACAGCTTCCTCCTTTCTGATGACTTGCTTTGACGCGGGTTCTGAGGAATCACTTTACTTTCTTTTTATATGATTGTACTATACAAGTATAATAATGAAATGAGTAATATGCATTTAGTTTATTCAGTTGATATACATTTGTATTATACAAGTATATGTGATGTTGTCAATATCGGAGATTGGAATGGGGAGCGAGAGCGAGTGGAAAAACAGAATTCAGTTGAACGAATTGAATATGAGCTGACGACTTTTATCAGGAGAGCAGTGTATCTGGATCAATCAGAGAAAAGAACAGGGAATTTGGAGAGATCTTCGTACTTATTGCTGAGGCAATTGGATGAGTTTGGGCCTGCCCGCGTAAAGGAATTGGCCGATTCGTTTAAACTGGATATCTCTACTCTTTCAAGACAAGCGGCGGCACTAGAGGCGAAGGAGCTCATCTATCGTTTCTCAGACCCATCCGATGGCAGAGTCAGCCTGTTTACCATTACAAAGCTCGGGAAACAAACATTAAAAGCGGATAAGCAAAAGCGCCTTGAACGTTATGAACAAATGCTGAAAGAATGGTCAGCGCAGGAAAAAGAGATGTTCGGCGAGCTTTTGCAGCGTATGAACAAAGCCTTTATTGATTAATGAAAAAACCCATGTGCTCGATGAAACAGCATGGGTTTTTCTTATGGTCAGAGATTATCTGCTTCGTTTGACGGCAGCCCAAGCCAACAGTCCGGCCACTGCAGCCGCAGATAAAATCGGGCGTTTTGTCGCTTTCGTATAATAGCTCCTTGACCGCATCCATCCTTTATTCGTACCTCTGTCATGCATGCCGTACCCCGCTTCATAAAGCGCGCTTTCTTCCCGCGATTTGGAAGGTCTTTCGGCATGCTGGCTGCGGTACATGATTTTTTCCATCAGTCTGTCAGTCAGCCGGGGGAAAAGAGCGCCCAGTATGGCGAATGCTTTTGCCTGTGAGCCGATGTACATGTCGCGCTTCGGATGTTCGGCGGCAAACAGGATGGCTTCAGCGACTGCTTCGGGCGGGTAGATCATGGAGCGGTAATGCGCCGGCTGTTTGTCGAGGCAGCTGTGCGCGTGTTCGTTGTAAGGCGTGTCAATTCTGCCCGGATGGATGAGCGTAACCGAGACGGGCGCCTGTTCCTTTTCGAGCTCCATTCGGATGCTTTCCGTCCAGCCGTGAAGCGCGAATTTGGCTGAGGCGTATGTGGATTGAATGACGGTTCCCCTGTCGCCGAACAGGCTTCCCACATTGATGAGTGCACCCGGCACGCCTCTGCTTGTGTAGTGTTTGACGGCTGCTCTTGTTCCGTAAACAGGTCCCCAGAAATCTGTGTCGAACATGCGCTTCATGTCATCAACGGTGACGTCCATGGCGTGTCCAAAGATCGAGACAGCGGCATTGTTGACCCATGTGTCAAAGCGGCCGAATGTGCTGATTGCGGTTTCTGCGATGCGGTTGACGTCTTCTTCTTTTCCGACATCCGCTTGCACCCATATGGCGTCGTGCCCTTTTTCCTTAAGTTCATCAGTGAGCTCCTTCAGCGCGTCTTCATTTCGCGCTGCTGCCACGACCTTGGCGCCTTTTTCAGCTGCCATACGTGCCGTGACAAGTCCGATACCGCTTGAAGCGCCGGTAATGACGATCACTTGATCTTTGAGTTTTTTCAGCTTGAGTCTCGTGTTCATGCCAGGGTTCTGCTGTTCAAGCTGTTCTGTATGTGTGACTGCATCATCGTTTGCCATTAAGAATCCCTCCTGAACGCTGTTTTTGTACCTTTACCCCATTCAGAAGGTTCTTAGCCTTTTTGACATTCACAGGGTTCTTTTTTTATTGATATAAGTCGCTCCGCCGTACCTAGGAGGGAATGTTCACGTGCTTCACACAGCGTCACGTCTGTTCCAGCTGCAAGGGTGGTATCACTCCGAATGGCAAAGAAGAATTAGCAATTGAAGCGGTTTATAGGTAAATTGATTGCACATTAAGATGACAGGATTGTAAGGTTGCCATGCCAGCCTGACACCTAAATCGATGTTTCTGCGCTCCTTTTTTTCATACCATTAAGGTACAGAAAAAAGGAGCGTGATGGCAATGTCTTCATTACAGCCGACTTTGGCAAATGAGCGGATTGGCGTTCTGGATGTGCTGAGGGGAATGGCGATTTTCGGCATCTTATTTGTCAATCTGGCACACTTCAGTTATCCGGATATGTATTTGTCTATGCTTGGAAAAGAGAATTTTTTTACGGAAAAGTGGTCTGAGGCTGATTTTGCGGCAGCCGACATTTTGACATTTTTCATTCAAACAAAATGTATTTTATTGTTTTCCTTTTTATTTGGATTCGGCATGATTGTCATGATGGAGAGGGCCGCAAGCAAAGGGAAGCGGTTTGCTCCGCTATATGCGAGAAGGTTAGCGGCGCTCCTCTTATTTGGAACGGTTCACGCCTTTTTGATTTGGGACGGGGATATTTTAACGGAATACGCCTTGCTCGGCTTTGTCCTGCTCTTATTTCGAAAAGCAAAGCCGAAAACGCTGCTGATATGGGCGGTTTCTTTGTATCTCCTGTTTTCGCTTCCGTTCATGTTGACCAGCTTTGATCAATCAAACGGACAGGAATGGGCACAAGCGGTAATCCAGCAGGCAAAACAAGCGCTCCATGTTTACGGAAGCGGCAGCTTGAAGGACATTGCGGAACAGCGGATCCATGATCGTCTTGTTTACATGTCTTCGAATGGCATGCTGACGTATAACCCGCTCAACTTCTTCTTTGCATCTATTCCTTATTTCAGCATGTTTTTGCTGGGGGCTGCTGCGGCGAAGTCACGATATTTGCATGAACCCGGAAAGCATCGTAAAGGCTTAAAAAGAATGTGGCTGGCTGGGCTAGTCATCGGCATCGGCGCTCAAGCGCTGTACAGTATAACGGATAAGGAAATATTCTTCCTGATTGGCGCGCCTTTCCTCATGTTTTTCTATGCCACAACGGTTGTTTTTGTTTATCATAAAACAAGAGTGGGAACAGTGCTGCAATCATTCTCCGCTGTTGGGCGGATGGCATTTACCAATTATCTGATGCAGTCTATCGTGTGTACGTGGATATTCTATCATTACGGCTTGGGGTTATACGGGAAAGTGTACCCTGCCGCCGGCGTGCTCATTACGATTGCTGTTTGTGCCGTTCAAATGGTCTTCAGCCACCTTTGGCTTCGGATATTTCGGATGGGGCCGCTTGAGTGGCTGTGGAGAAGCACTACATATCTGTCGTGGCAGCCTATTGTAAAGAAAACAAAAGTCTAGATGCCTATTGGCTCTAGACTTTTTTCTATTATTTATACACGACACGAGTTTTGCAAATGATGTCATGCAGGCCTTTTTTCTCGCCAAAGGCGATCATGATAAAACCGATATAAAAGATGATTCCAGATAAAATGTACGCAAAGTAACGGCCGATTGCCTGTCCGACAGAAACCCGTCCGCCTTGTTCATTGACCACTTTCAGGCCAAGAATTTTTTTGCCGAGTGTGCCCTGCATTTTAGAAGCTGTGAGCAGACCATAATATAATACACAGATGACAAGCATGATCAGCATGGTAGGGAAAAATGCAAGCGTCATGTATTTCACCATATACTCCTCTTCCGTCATGTAAGGGTTTGTTGCCACAGATCCAGCTACAAACACAGTATTGATCATAAATAGAATAATATAACTAGGAACAGATATAATAATGCCATCAATAAAATAAGCTAAAAAACGAATCCAAAATCCTGCTGTTTTTTCCATGTATTTTTCTCTCTCCTTTGAATTAATCTGGAATAGTATACTTTGAAAGAAAAGTATGTGCAATATGATATGGTGATAAAATCCTGATATGCCTGAAAAATGAGTCTTTTCTCCTTTGTTTTTACTATATGAATATACTAGTAATATCCATATGATTTACGTATCATTTCTGGGATTTTTTAAAATATAATGAATTTCCCACCCGGCTTCATTATAATAAAAAGGTTAATATTTCTATTCGGAGGAGGAGTTTGATGTCCAGAAAAAACAGCGTGGCGATCATGACAGCCATTTCTGCGTTTCTATTTTGCACAGTGATTGTGGCAGCTTCACTTTCGCCACTGGCCGGGACGGGAGGAGCGGCCAATCAGTTTAATTCAGTTGGCATGTGGTCAGCTGTCGGTATGATTCTTGTACTGTATTTCATTCCTTTTCTCATGTACATGCTTGGAGTAGAGGCAATGAGGTTTGTCATGGCGGTGCTTTGCGGCTTTGGGGTGCTGATCCATTTGTCTTCGGCCGGTTTTATCTTAATGTTTAGCCTCTTTAGTGACCATCAGCTTTCCGAGGTAATCTTTGTGATGGGGGTTAGTCTCGCTGCTGCGGCTGCCAACGTCATTTGGTTTGTGGCTGCATTTCGTTCAACTGCCGAAAAAACATCAGCAAACCATCTTACATAGTTTTCTAGTTGTGTTGTTTTTGTGAAAGGAAATGAAAAAATGGATGAATATGTTATGATGGTCACATATTAGAAAATACATAAAATGGGGGTCTCAATGATGGTTAAGTCATTTCGTATGAAAACTTTGATAGCGGGAGCTGCGGTGGCGGCGGCTGTTTCGGCCGGTGCTGTTTCTGATATGCCCGCTGCAAAGGTTCTTCAGCCGACAGCTGCTTATGCGGCGGAAACGGTGTTTTCTCAAAATAATGGAGCATCCGGCTTTTTGACAGGAAGGTATGATGTACAAGCTATGGCGCCTGCCATGTTTAACTGGTCACGCGAGAGCCGATTCGCTGGCGATACAGACGGGACGCTGAAATGGCAAAACGATATCAGAACGACTCCGCAAAATGGTGCTGGGGCTGTAGTTGATGGAGACGGCACGATATATCTTCATTCCAGAGACGGGGAAATGAAGGCCTTTAATCCGGACGGCTCAGTCAAATGGGTGACGGGCAATTTGGGGAAAACATACACGCAATCTCCAGTACTCGGAACCAATGGCGTTATCTATCTGGCATCCTATGACAAAAAGATTTATTTTATAGATAAGGAAACAGGCGAAATCCTGACAACGGTTCCGTTAAGCGGCGGGCCAAGCTCTGAAACGGTGATCGGTTCAGACGGGACGTTGTACTTCTCAACACTTGATAACTATATTCATGCGATTAAACCGACGTCTAAATCAACTTGGACGGAGCGCTGGAAGTTGAAAACAAATGGTGTCGTCAGCTCTGTGCCGGTGCTTGCTAAAAACGGCACCGTGTATGTCGGCACATACAATAACGTGTTTTATGCGATTAATTCCGGAACCGGACAGGTGAAATGGTCCAGAACGACGTCAAATGCGTTTAAAGGATATCCGGTGATTGATAAGGATGGCACCGTTTATGCCGGCAACCAAGACGGACAGCTGTATGCGTATACGTCAACAGGCAGCTTAAAATGGACATTCCCGCTTAACGGGTTCGCCAGTTCATCGCCTGCGATCGACCATAACGGCAACATCTATATCGGCTCAGGAAGCGGCGAGCTGTTTTCCGTCAGCAAAAACGGGGAAATGAATTGGTCATTCTACACAGAAGGCCCTGTCAGAACGGCACCGCTGATTGACGCGAAGGGAACCGTTTATTTTGGATCTGATGATATGAAGATTTATGCGGCGGACGCAAACGGCAATGAGCTATGGAGCTATCAAACCGACAGCAACGTCGTGTCTTCTCCTCAGCTCGCTGAGGACGGAACGCTTTATATTGGAAGCTATACGAAGCTGATGGCTTTTGGGAAATAATAAAAAGGCTGGCGAGGTGAACTCGGCAGCCTTTTTTTCATCAATCAAGATTTTTATTTTTATAGACAACCTTTGTCCCGCAAATATAATCGTGTAATGCCAGTTTTGAGGGGAAAGCCGCCATGATGTAACCGATATACAAAATTCCTGATGGTATGTAAGCGAAGAAACGGCCGAAGCTGTGCCAAAATGAAATTCGCTCGCCATACTGATTGACAACGATGATGCCCATGAGTTTTTTGCCCAGTGTTGCCTGCATTTTTGAAGAAGTCAGCAAGCTATAATAAAGAATGCCGAAGATATATATGATGGCGATAACAGGGATTGTCCCGAATATCAGCATAAAAAATTTATATTGATCTTCTGTCATATAGGAGCTCCCTGCATCAATGAGAGGCAGGACAATGAAGGTATTAATTTGGATCATAATAAAAGCAAAAAAATAGATAATCAAATCATCAATAATTGAGGCAACTGCCCGAATCCAAAATCCAGCTGGTTTTTCCATGTATAAAATTCTCTCCTTTGAAGTTTCCTGGAATATTATACGTTAGCAGCTGTACGGTTTCAATGAAATTCACTAGAGGAATTTGGTCTTGTAGTAAAATAGTATTTTACTACTATTTACTTCTTTATTTCCCCTTTTTTATTCAGGTTAATAGAATGATAAAAAAGAGAACCTGCAAGATCATGCAGATTCCCTTCACATGTTTATTTAACGGCTTGAATGAATACACCCTTCTCATGAGAAAACTCTTTAAATCCGTATACCCCATGATAGGAGCCGATTCCGCTTGTGTTGACGCCGCCGAATGGCAGGTTGACGTCACTGAAATGGACGACGACATCATTGATGGCGGCATTTCCCGAAGTCGTATGCTGAAGGACGTTGCCGATCAGGTCTTGGTTATGGCTGAATACATAAAGCGCAAGCGGTTTGTCGCGGTCATTTACGTAATCGATAACCTGGTCGATGTCTTCATAGTTCATCATCGGCAGGATCGGTGCAAAGATTTCCTCCTGCATGATTTTCATGTCAGGCGTGACGTTTTTCAAAACGGTTGGAGAGATCGTGCGGTCGCTGGCATCAAATACGCCGCCAAACACGACTTCCGCCCCTTTTTCGATAGCGTCGTCGAACAGGTCTTTGACGCGGTTGAAGTTGCGGTCATTGACGATCTGCGTGAATTGGCTGCGGTCTGGGTTGTGATCATCCTGCATAAATCCCGCGTTGACGATTGTTTGTAAAATGCCCGCGAACTGGTCTTGCACATCTTTTTTGATGAAAAGATAATCAGGTGCGATGCAGGTTTGGCCGGCGTTTACGAATTTGCCGACGGCGATCTTTTTCGCTGCGTCCATGAGATCGTATTCACTGTCAATGATTGTCGGGCTCTTGCCGCCAAGCTCAAGTGTGACAGATGCCAAGTGTTTGGCAGCCGCTGTCATGACGATTTTTCCGACATTTGTGCTTCCGGTGAAGAAAATGTGGTCGAACGGCTGGTCCAGAAGCTCGGTTGCCACCTCAACCTCTCCTTCAAAAATCGCGACTTCTTTTTCATCAAAAGCATCTCGGATTACTTTTGCGGCAATGTTGCTTGTATTCATCGTAAAATCGGATAGCTTCACAATCGCGCTGTTTCCGGCTGCGAGAGAAGCAGCAAGCGGCGCCATCGTCAGCATAAACGGATAGTTCCACGGGCCAAGGATAAGTGTGACGCCTTTTGGCTCGTACATGAGAATCCCGTTCGCGTCGGGGCTTAACGATGAACCCACTTCTTTAGGCGCCATCCATTTTTCCAGGTTGTTCATATTATCTCTAATCGCTTTTTTTGTTCCTTCGATTTCCGCTTTTTTGACCTCGTGATATGGTTTGCGGACATCTTTGCGGATCGCTTCGATGATTTCTTCTTCATGGGCGATGACGGAATCTAAAAAGCGCTGAAGCTTTTCTCTGCGCTGTTCCGCTGTTGAAGCGCGCAATGCTTTTTGCTGTTTTTTCTGAAGCTGAAAGACACGCTGGATGTCGTCTTTTATTTGCTGTTCCATTGTAAATCCCCCTCATTTGCTTTCTTCTTTTCTCGGACCTATTATAAAGTGGTACCTTTTCTGTAAGAAAGACAACGGTGAACCATCTATACGTTACCGTACATATATCGAACATTTGTCTAAGATTGGAGGTGTCTTTTATGCCGGAATCGGCTGAAGCTCATGTGAAAGAGGCACTGCTGGCCTTATTGGAAGAAAGAGATATTCAACACATCACAATGAAGGAAATTGCTGAAAAGGCGAAAGTGAGCCGCGGGACGCTCTACCTTTATTATGAAGACAAGTTTTCCATCATTGAGGATGTGATTGAAGACATGAAGGAAGGGCTGGGAAAAGCGCTCTATGACGCCTTTAAGCATATGGATACCCTCCATTTAAATCAAAAACGGCAAACGGTGCATCCGACTCTGTCCTTTGTTCATGAGCATCGATCCTTCTTTGGCACGATGATGAATAGAGGAAATGCCCATCGTTTTTTTAAGGATGTATTTCAGCAGGATGTGTTGCTGGCACCGATGAATGTGAATCTGACGTCGATCGAACAGGAGATTTACGGACATTACCGAGCCTTGTACACGTACGCGATTATCCTGTATTGGCTGAATGAGGATGCGGACGCGTCTCCGGAAGCCATCAGCCAAAAGGTATGGGAGCTTGTTTCTCAAAAGCGGTTTTATTGGCTGTTTGGACAGGCTGTGTCAGGAGAGCGGCGGGAGGACAGGCAAATCGACAGACGTGTGATTCGGACGAGAGAGGGGCTGCAGAAGGCCTTTCTGGATGTGTTAGCGGAGAAAAAAGACTACGCGGCCATCACGATTTCTGACATGACCCGGAAAAGCAATATCCGCCGCGCAACCTTTTATGATCACTATGCCAGCAAAGAGGAATTGCTGCAGGCCATGATTCAGCAATCGTGTGCGGAGATCATTGATCACCTGACGATTGCTTCAAGTCCAAATAGGCTTTCTTTGGACGAAGCGGAGGAGTCACTCGCCAGCCTGCTTTCTGCTTTAGACCGCATGCCTATTGTCCATTTGCTCAATCGGGACTGGGGTGTTCCTCATGTCGTGCCTGAGATGCTCAAAACACTGGAATCGTTTTACCTGCACCAGCAGACTGACATGCCTGCCGAGAAAAAGCTTTACGCCTATTATGTATCCGCGATGATAATCGGCCTGATTTCATATCGGCTTGATGAAGGGAAGGAGCATAAACCGGAAGTGCTGGCGAGGGAGTTTTTGCAGTTTTTGGATGTGAAGAAGTATAAGGTGGTATTGCTGTAAACGAAAGAAATCAGCGGTACTTCATTTTAGTTTGAAATGAATATACATTTGCCCGGATACTCAGTCCGGGCTCTGTGTCGTTGCGTCACTTGGTCTGTTGAATTTCTTTCTTTTCTTTCAAGGTGAGCTTTAAAAATAGAAGGGCTATAAGCATTAGAGCAATGTTCATCGACCAAGCTTTCCAGCTTGAAGTGGGGGCTAAAATCGTATTGAAGAGCAAGTGAATGATGGAAGAAAATGAGAAAATGAAAAATAGCAGTTTGTTTTGAGACATCAATTACGTACCTTTCTGGACCAAGAGTATTATAATAAGGGCGTTTCTATTGATTCGTTTTCTCCATTATGCTTTCTGTGTATGGAGATTGATTTAGATTCGTTACACTTTTACACTTTTAGCTCGTTTATATAAAAAAAGTGCATAGTTAAAATAGATAAGATATAAAGCAACATTAAAAATGCCTAACTGAAAAAAATAAGAAAGAGATATGCTAATGAGACCTCCAAAAATGATATAGGTATAAAACAATTTCATTCTGTCAACTCCTAATAAATGCTAAATTCATTGTAAGATATGATGAACAATATGTAAAAGACATTTCCTGTCAGAAAACTAAAAAAGGGAGCTTAACCTGTATTATTAGGTTAAGCTCCCTTTTTTGCTATTCATTATATTAGTGAGACGATGTTTATTTCGTCTCTTCCTTCCATTTCTCATCAATCAGCATTTTCCCAGGCCAAGTATACGCCATGATGCCGCCGTCTGCGGTGATGTCTTCTCCTGTGACGTATGAGCTGTCGTCTGACGCGAGGAACAGTGCTACTGTCGCCATTTCCTTCGGCTTACCGAGGCGTCCGAGCGGCGTGATCCACTTGTTGGCTTCGCGGAACTTTTCGCCCATTTCCTGTTCTTTGGTGCCTGCAAGTTTATCAATCAGCGGGGTTTCGATCGTACCCGGAGAGATGGAATTAACTCGGATGCCATCTCGTGCATAGTCGATTGCCATCGCTTTTGTCAGGTTGGTGATACCGCCTTTTGCTGCGTTGTAGCCGGAGCGGTCAAGGTCCGCGGCCCGGCCTGACATGGAGGAGGTGTTGATGATGGAGCCTCCTTTTTCGAGCATGAGCGGAATCAGATATTTGCTGCAAAGGAATGTGCCGCGCAAGTCGACGGAGATAATGCGGTCAAACAGATCAACGGGATATTCGTGAACTTTTCCGCCTTCCTGATCAACCCCGGCGTTATTAAACAAAATATCAATCGTTCCGCACGCCTCCTGGATTTGATCAGCAAAAGCTTTCACACTGTTTTCATCTGACACATCGAGGTGAAAGGCGTCCGCCTGTCCTCCGTTTTGTCTGATTGCTTCAACTGTTTCTTTCATTTGGTCTTCATTGATGTCCCCAATCATCACACGCGCGCCTTCATTGGCAAAAACCTCTGCCGTCGCTTGTCCAATGCCTGTCGCGGCGCCTGTGATCACTGCGGTTTTGTTTTCAAGTCTTCCCATGACAAGACCTCCTTTTTCTATTTGTCTTCCCGCTCTGTGCAGTGATAAACATGCAGGAACAGAACTGCCAACATATGTTAAGATTGATTAGAAATTGTTAGGAGGTTTGTATATTTTGAAAGTACAGCATAAGAAGGAACTTAAGTTTTATTGCTTTGTCACGATTCCATCGGCGTTTGTTGTGCTGACTGTTATCTCTTTTATCTTGCAGGAGATTACATTTCCGGTTACTGCACACGCATTTCTAAATGCTTCATGGCATAATCTATTATTTTTAATACCGTTCAGTTTGTTTTTCTACCCGGTGCATATTTGGATGAAGAAAGAGTTTGGCCGTTGGAATGACGCGGAAAGAAAGAGAGGGTGATCAATCGTCTTTCTTTCAAGAATAATTAGTGAAAGCGCATCTCAATCATGTTAAATTTACATATATATGCATCTATCAATCTGATTGACAATTGTCACCGGATGTGATAAATAGATGCTGAAAAGAGTTTACATAACCTAACAACATACCAAAAAGGGGCGATCTACAGTGGCAAAAAAAGAGTTTAAAGCAGAGTCCAAACGACTGCTGGATATGATGATTAACTCCATTTATACTCAAAAAGAAATTTTCCTGCGTGAGTTAATCTCCAATTCGAGTGATGCGATTGACAAAATCTATTACAAAGCGCTGACGGACGATGCGCTTACGTTTGATAAAGACAGTTACTACATAAAGGTCGCAGCTGATAAAGATGCGAGAACATTAACGATCTCCGATACAGGAATCGGGATGACAAAGGACGAGCTTGAACAGCATCTCGGAACAATTGCGAAAAGCGGTTCCCTCGCGTTTAAAAAGGAAAACGAGCTGAAAAACGGACACGACATCATCGGCCAATTCGGTGTCGGTTTTTACGCGGCGTTTATGGTTGCCGATGTTGTGACGGTCATCAGTAAGGCGCTAGGCAGTGAAGAGGCATATAAATGGGAGTCCGCGGGTGCGGACGGCTATACGATTGAGCCTTGCGAAAAGGATGCTGTCGGTACAGATATTATCCTGAAAATCAAAGAAAACACAGAAGACGACAACTACGACGAATTCTTAGAAGAATATCGCTTAAAATCGATCATCAAGAAGTACTCCGATTTCATTCGCTACCCGATCAAAATGGATACCACCATTAATAAGCCGAAGGAAGGCAGCGAGAATGAATTTGAAGAGGTGCAGGAAGAACAGACGGTCAACAGCATGGTGCCGATCTGGAGAAAAAACAAAAGTGAGCTGACAGATGAGGACTATGAAGCGTTCTACGCTGAAAAGCATTACGGATTTGATAAACCGCTCACACATGTTCATATCAGCGTGGATGGAGCCGTTCGCTACAATGCGATTCTATTCGTCCCTGAAAACATGCCGTTTGACTATTATTCCAAGGAATATGAGAAAGGCTTGGAGCTCTATTCCAATGGCGTGCTGATCATGAACAAATGCGCCGATCTGCTTCCGGACCACTTCAGCTTTGTGAAGGGCATGGTCGATTCCGAGGATCTGTCGCTGAACATCTCCAGAGAAATGCTGCAGCATGACCGCCAGCTGAAGCTGATCGCGAAAAACATCAGCAAAAAAATCAAAAGCGAGCTGCAAAGCCTGCTGAAAAAAGACCGAGAGAAATACGAGACGTTCTACAAGTCGTTCGGCAGACAGCTGAAATTCGGTGTGTACAATGATTTTGGCGCGAATAAGGATCAATTGAAGGACCTCTTGTTATTCTACTCTTCCAAAGAGAAAAAACTGGTCAGCTTAGACGAGTACGTATCCAGAATGCCTGAGGAGCAGAAATACATTTATTACGCGACCGGTGATTCCTACGACCGCATTGAGAAATTGCCGCAAACGGAAATGGTCGCGGACAAAGGCTATGAAATTCTCTACTTCACTGAAGATATCGATGAGTTTGCGATTAAAATGCTGGCATCTTATCAGGAAAAAGAATTCAAATCCGTATCAAGCGGAGACCTTGGCATAGACACGGATGAGGACCAAAAGCAGTCCGAGGAAGAGGAAAGCAAGTACAAGGATCTGTTTGAGGAAATGAAAAACATTCTGTCAGACAAAGTGAAAAACGTCAGAATCTCAAAACGCCTTAAATCACATCCTGTCTGTCTTGCCGCTGACGGCGAAGTGACAATCGAGATGGAAAAAATCTTAAACGCGATGCCTGACAGCCAAAATGTACAGGCGGAAAAAGTGCTGGAAATCAACCCGAATCATGCGGTGTTCCAAACGCTGCAGGACGCGTTTGAACAAGATAAAGAGAAGCTGAGCCTGTACACAAACCTTCTGTACAATCAGGCGCTTCTCATCGAAGGCCTGCCGATTCAGGACCCTGTGGAATTTACGAACAATATTTGCAAGGTTATGGTGTAATAAAAAAAGGAATCGTCCCGGAGACGATTCCTTTTTTTTATAATGTACGCTCATTCAGTACTTTGCTTTGGCTGTTTTTTTTCCTTTTAAAACGATTTTTCAGGCTCGCTTCAATTTCTTCCAAGCTTTTCCCCTTGGTTTCCGGAACCATGTAGAAAGCGAAGAAAAAGGAGAGAAGACAAATAACTGAGAAAATCATAAAGACCCATGCGATGCCCATGGCGCTGAGCATCAGCGGGAAGACGAGCGACACGATCAGGTTGGCTGCCGATAGCACCAAAGTGGTGAATCCTGTCGCGGCTCCGCGCGCTTTGGACGGGAAGAGTTCAGGCATGAGCACCCAAACCACCGGACCCCATGTCGCCTGGTAAAAGACGATATAAACACCGAGAAAGACAACTGTCATCCATGCCGTTGATGAGGAGAGTCCCAGTGTCAGGAGCACGCCTGATAATGCGGCAAGGCTCAATGTGATGCCGACGCTTCCCCAGATCAGAAGCTTTTTGCGGCCGACACGGTCAATCAAGATCATGGCGGTGATACACATGATGACGTTGAGGACGCCGATCCCCAATGTGCCGAGTGCGGAAGCTGACGTGCCAAGGCCGGCCTTCGTAAAAATGGTCGGCGCGTAGTAGATCACCGTGTTAATGCCGACGGCCTGCTGGAAAATGGCAAGGCCAACGCCAATCAAAAGCATGGGGCGAATCCATTTGGATTTCAGCACGCCGAGTGTCGTTTCTTTTTTCTCCGCTTCCCCTTGCTTCATCTCTGCCAATTCCATTTCAATATCTTCGGGATCGTGCGTGATGTTCATGATTCGTTTTGCTTCTTCTTCACGGCCGCGCTTGACGAGCCATCTTGGCGATTCCGGCATGAACGCGATGCCGATTAATAAAAGCACGGCAGGCACCGCGGCAAGACCGACCATCCAGCGCCACGCCTCAAACGGTGTGAACAGGTAGTTAACGATATAGGCGAGCAAAATTCCTGTGACAATCATTAAGTTGTTCATCGTGCCGAGTGTCCCGCGGATTTTCGTCGGTGCCATTTCTGACAGGTATACGGGTACAAGCGCTGTTGAACCGCCGACGGCCAACCCGAGAATCACCCGAGACGCAATCAGCATGCCGATTGTTTGAGATAACGCGCAGGAGAGCGCGCCGATAATAAATATGATGGAAAGGACAAATACAACTTTTCTCCTGCCCCAGCGATCGGAGCATGTGCCGCTCAGGGCAGAACCGAAAATCGCGCCAAGAAGCAGCATGCTGACAACCAATCCTTCTGTCAATGTCGTTAAAGGAATATCGTTGTTGATAAACAGCAGCGCTCCAGAGATGACGCCGGTATCGTATCCGTAAAGCAGCCCTCCTAAAGCGCCGAAAAAGTAGATCATATATTTCTTTGTGCTTGTCTTCACAAATGTTCCTCCTCAGTTGTTGAGCCAATGAGTATGTATAACAAAGTTAATAGAGTAGTACCCATTTCCTATCTGATTTGAAACATTTGTTTTGAAAAAAGGAAAAACATTAAAGCCAAAATGCGGGGTATTGGCGATTTTTGCGTAAGTTATTGATAACTAGAGCAATGACCACGATGATGACAGATCCAATGAGTACGGGAAATACTAAATAACTCCAAGCATATGCCCCTTGAATGACGACAATCGGGTCAGCGCCGGCAGGAGGATGAGTGGTTTTGGTCAGCATCATCAAACAAATGGCAAGCCCTGTCCCCAATGCAAAGGTCCATGGGTGGGCGCCGAATATGTGAAGGACAACAATCCCGGTAAGCGCGGAAATAAAGTGGCCGCCAATCACATTTCTCGGCTGTGATAAGGGGGCGTTCCAAGCGCTGAATACGAGCACACAGCTTGCTCCAAAAGGCGCCATTAACCATAGGCTTGATGTATAAGCGGTCAGCGATGCGAGTGCCAGTATGGTGATAAATCCTCCTATGAGCCCTGTAACCGCGTCTTTGCCGTTTACCCGTAAAGGCGTTTTTCCTGTTCCTTTCATTTTCAAAAAGAAATTGTTTTCCATATTTATCCCTCCAGTATGTATAGAATAATAGGTGAAAACTAACCTGTCAATTTTATTTTTGGAGGTTAGTTTTTGATTCGATAAAAAAACCGTTCGCTGGGGAACGGATTCTTACTCAAGATTCATTTTTTTCTGATGGCGTGAGACCTTATGTCTGTTGCCGCAAATCTTCATGGAGCACCATTTTCGCCTTCCTGTTTTATCAAGAAAAAGCAAAATGCACTTTTCATTTGCGCACCGTTTCAGCTGTTTGATTTCTTTCGTATGAATCAGCCATAACGCATCGTAAGCGATAAGCGATAAAACGGAATCATCCGGTTTTCCATTCGGAATGCGGGCAAGTTTATCATCTATGATTTGATAAGAAAAGGGAGCGGCGGCGATTTGATCTTGCAGGAAAGAGATAAAAGCTTGAGAAGGTTCACTGCCTTCAGCGATACGTTCAAAGTGTTTTCTCAGCTCAGCGCGGAATTGATGAATCGACTGCAACTGTTCTTGGACTTGCTGCAGTGTCAAAGAATTGAGAAAAGGAGCCGTTTCTCCCATTATGGCTAACCATGCCATCATATCTTTTCCTGACTGGATGAGATCGTGCCGTTTATCATAGCTTATGATTTCAGTATTTACGAGATCGAGAGAAAGGTAATGTGTGATAAGAGGGAATTGAGCATTTGTCATTGTGATCATTCCTTTCAAAATTATTGTAAGCGCCAAAACCTTTTTTGCGCAAGGATATGCGGTGTGCTCTTCTTGTTTTGCCGGAAAAGTGCCGTTGAGGGGAAAATATCAAAAAAACCTTACTCGCGCGGAGTAAGGTTATGGTTTTTATTCTTCCTCGTTGACAAAAACCAAGGCGGAAAATCCTTTTTTCTTATCAAATTGCAATTCAACGACGGTCACGTCTGGATTGAAATTGTGGTATTCCTCTAGGAACTGGATAATGCCTTCTGAAATGTCATCTGACATAAGCTTCTTGTAGTGCGGGCCGTATTTGGCTTCTGCGAAGAATCCTGTTCGTTTGTTGTAGGACAGTTCTTTTACTTCAACGTCCTCCGGGTAGATATCTTCTTCATTGGAAATATACACGCAAATGCCGTCCACAATTTCTTGTTCATTTAATACTAATCTCATGACCTAAAATCTCCTTCTGTACGTCTGCGGTGTTTTAAATGCGCGAATCAGCGCGATCACAATGATTAAAATCACGATCAACCCGATGATATCAACGATCCAGGCGATGGGCGAAGCACCGTAAGAAACATAACCCGGACCCCCGACTGGATGATAGGTGTAGCCCCACGGGTGCATCATGCTGATCATAAACATACCCATTGTGAACCCGCTATAATAGCCAAACCAGCCTGATGGCGCAAATCCTGCATGGTAGTAATGGTTGACTGAAACATAGCGTCCGCCCACATAGGCTTTAGACGTTTTTCCGCTGTATGTCTTCCCGCTTACTTTTGATGTAGCGCCGGAAAAGGTGCCTGACGACTTTTTAGAGCTTGATGAGCTCGATTTTTCGGAAGGTTTCTTTTTCAGCGAAATCGATGATGATGAATCATCAGACGTCTTGGATTTTTTGCTAGAAGAGCTTGATCCTGAGCTGTAGCTTGATTTCGGACTGGATTTATAGCCCCCGCTGTAGGACGAGCTTGAGCTTCGGCTGCTGTAACTGGACGATGAGCGGCCGCTAAAACTTTTGGCATGAGAAATGGTAGATGGCAGCAGTACACCTAAAGCAACGGTTGCTGCGACTAAGGCCTTTACATATTTAAGTTTCATTCTGTTTCCTCCATAGACCGCCGAAACGGCCCGTATTCTGAACAGCAAATCATAGAAATTGGGTGGGATTTTCATATCATTCTCTTATTTCTAGACGTTCCCTCTCTTGTTTTGCTTTTTCAATCATTTCTTTCTGATATATTACCTTTATTTTATCGGTTTTATGGCTCTTTTTGTAAGATTTTGCTTCAAAATCGTTATTCATTCGGATCTATTAAGGGACTTTCTCACCATACAACAAAGAATGACAGATCGATTTTGCACAAAAAAACAGCCTCTCCATCGGGAGAAGGCTGTTTTATTCTTCTTATGAGAACAGCTGATCAATAAATGAAATATCCTCTTGAGAAAGCGTCACGTCGGCTGTTTTGATGTTATCAACCAGCTGATCGGCACGTTTTGCTCCAGGGATTAAAATATCAATTTCCGGTCTTGCCAAATACCAAGCCAATACGATATGAGGGATGTCCACGTTGTGCTTTTCGGCAATCGGCGCAAGCTTGTTGACCTTTCTGATATTTTCCTTGAAACGCTCGCCCTTGAAGTGTTCCTGTTCGTTTCGGAGGTCGCCTTCTGGGAACGTTGTATCTTCTGTATACTTTCCTGCCAATAATCCTGATACAAGCGGGAAGTAAGGGATAAATGAAATATTGTGCTCCTTCGTATACGGGAAGAAAGTCTTTTCCGCTTCACGGTTTAGCAGGTTGTATTCGCCCTGCAATACATCTACCAACCCGTCTCTGTTTGCTTCTTTCAATTGCTCTAAAGAGAAGTTGGAGACACCGATAGAGCGGATTTTGCCAGCTTTCTTCATTTCATTCAGAGCGTTGACTGCTTCATCCTTCGGCGTATGTTCGTCCGGGAAGTGAATGTAGAATAAATCGATATAATCTGTGTTCAAACGCTTCAGGCTTTCATCAACTGATTTCTTAAGGAATTCCGGTGAATTATCAAAGACAAAGTCATTTCCTTGTTTTCTGTGTGCGGCTTTCGTCGCGATGACAACATCTTCACGATTGAATTCGCGCAGCACTTCACCAATTAATTCTTCGGAACGGCCGATCCCGTAAATGTAGGCGGTATCTAACATCGTCACGCCATTGCGGATCGCCTCGCGCACCAATTCTTTTCCGGTTTCTTCATTGAGGTTTGGGTAGAGGTTGTGTCCTCCTACCGCATTTGTTCCTAAGCCGATAGGGAATACCTGCAAGTCTGATTTTCCGAGCGTAGCTTTTTTCATGATCTGCCTCCTAGAATAAAGTGGATGAAAGACTCTCAACACTATTGTAAACGTTAGGCCAGATGAATGCCGATTTGGTGCTCATTGCAATACTGTGTGTACTCGTCATCTAAAGGCTGAGAGGTCACGATGCAATGCAGCCTGTCAAACGGCGCATACGTCAAAAGCGTTGATTTTCCGAATTTAGAATGGTCAGCTAATAAATACACTTCTTTTGCTTTTTCCGAAATCCTCTTTTTAATTTCGTACTTCAGCAGATCGGAGTTGGTCAATCCGTGTGTCAGCGTCGTTCCGGCAGCAGACATAAAGGCTTTGTTGATATTGTACTTATCAAGCATAGCCGGGTCCTCCATGCCGATAAAGGAGCGCGTTTTTCTCTTATAGCTGTTTCCGATAATGATTAAGTTGATATTCTGCAAAGGTGCCGCCGCATTGATAATGTCTAAACTGTTGGTTAAAATGGTGACATTTTTGGCCGGATCAAGCGTATCGAGAATAGACTTTGTCGTCGTTCCTGAATCAATGAAGACCAAATCGTGATCTTCAATAAAACGGGAAGCGTAATGGGCGATTTTTGTTTTTTCATCTTGATGCTGAATGGTGTGATTCTCAAAAGGATCCAATGTGTTTTTATCAATCGATGTTACGCCGCCGTATACTTTTTCAATCGCACCTTTTTCTGTTAGCCTATTGATATCGCGTCTGACTGTGTTTTTGGAGACATTGAACACTTGGCACAGCTCATCTAAGGAAACCGTGCCATGCGATAAAATGTACTCCTCCATTTCCTGAATCCGCATCAGTTTCATATAAAAAACTCCTTCTTACATCTTGTATAATAAAAACCGAAAGTTAATCAAAAGTTGATTCAAAATGATAACACCGGTGTATATCTTTTGCAAGATTCGGCGGACATCTTGTTATCCGCTTCATTGGTTAAAAGATTAATCTAATAAAATAATGAAAATATGCAGTGTTTATGACTGACTTACGGGTATCACGCGATTAAAACACAACCAATAAATGACCAAAAAGTAACCTGGTTTGCTAGAAAAGGTTGTTTGTATTAAAATGGCAACACCATTTCTTTTTTTTGAAAGCGTTTAATTCTTAGCTTGCTGAAAAGTGGATATTGATACGAATCTATGTACAAGTGTATGTGTTTACTAATGAAGGAGGCAATAAGAATGACAGAAATCAGAAAATTAAAAAACTATATGAATGGTGAATGGGTTGAAAGCAAAACAGACCGATATGAAGACGTTGTCAATCCGGCGACGAAAGAAGTATTGTGCCAAGTGCCGATTTCCACAAAAGAGGATATTGATTACGCAGCGCAAACAGCGGCTGAGGCCTTTCAAACATGGTCAAAGGTGGCGGTTCCGCGGCGTGCCAGAATTCTATTCAACTTCCAGCAGCTGCTGTCTCAGCATAAAGAAGAGCTTGCTCATCTGATTACCATTGAAAATGGAAAAAATACAAAAGAAGCGCTTGGTGAAGTGGGACGCGGAATTGAAAACGTGGAATTCGCGGCCGGGGCACCTTCCCTGATGATGGGTGACTCACTTGCTTCCATCGCAACAGATGTTGAAGCGGCAAACTACCGCTACCCAATTGGAGTTGTCGGCGGAATCGCGCCCTTCAACTTTCCGATGATGGTTCCTTGCTGGATGTTTCCGATGGCAATCGCGCTCGGCAACACCTTTATTTTAAAACCATCTGAGCGGACACCGCTGTTAACAGAGAAATTGGTTGAGCTTTTTGAAAAAGCGGGCCTTCCGAAAGGGGTATTCAATGTCGTATACGGCGCGCATGATGTTGTGAATGGCATCCTCGAACACCCAGAAATTAAAGCGATTTCATTCGTAGGCTCCAAGCCGGTTGGCGAATATGTCTACAAAAAAGGAAGCGAAAACTTAAAACGCGTTCAATCTCTGACTGGCGCGAAAAACCATACGATTGTCCTGAACGATGCGCACCTCGAAGACACGATCACAAACATTATCGGAGCAGCCTTTGGTTCTGCCGGTGAGCGCTGCATGGCGTGTGCGGTTGTGACGGTTGAAGAAGGAATCGCTGATGAGTTTATGGCGAAGCTGGAGGAAAAAGCGGCTGACATTAAAATCGGCAACGGCCTGGATGACGGTGTGTTCTTAGGGCCGGTTATTCGCGAGGACAACAAGAAGCGCACGCTCAACTACATCGAAAAAGGGCTTGAAGAAGGCGCGAGGCTCGTATGTGATGGACGTGAAAATATGTCTGACGACGGCTATTTTGTCGGCCCGACGATCTTTGACAATGTCACAACAGAGATGACGATCTGGAAGGATGAAATTTTTGCGCCGGTTTTATCTGTCATCCGTGTGAAAAACCTGAAAGAAGCGATTGAAATTGCCAATAAGTCTGAGTTTGCGAACGGCGCCTGCCTGTTCACATCCAACTCAAACGCAATCCGCTACTTTCGTGAAAACATTGATGCGGGAATGCTTGGCATCAACCTTGGTGTGCCGGCCCCGATGGCGTTCTTCCCATTCTCAGGCTGGAAGTCTTCATTCTTTGGAACGCTGCATGCGAACGGAAAAGACAGCGTCGACTTCTATACGCGTAAAAAAGTGGTGACGGCAAGATATCCGGCACCTGATTTCAGCTAAACGACGTCTGTGTGAGGCCTCACGGATACAATGCATCCGGAAAAAAAGAAGAAGTGACCTTTTTCGCCGGGAAAGACCTGCGGAAGAACGCGTATTTGAAGGTGAAGGCGAAAGGCAAGTATGTCGAGACTTGGGAGGAAGTCAGGTTTAAAGATATGCCGGACTCTGTACAGACAAAATTAAAGTGAAACTGCGGCACAGCGTTATGCTGTGCCGTTTTCTTATTTTTTATTTTCTTCGGCCCGTTTGATCAGCATGTCGGTGATGATATCGATCTGTTTGCTGACGGCAATCGGGTCATACGGATAGAAGGTGTTGAAGTCGTTGATAAAGACCCGATTGTTCTTTACGGCGTCGAGGTTACTCCAAATGGATGAATCTTTCAGACGCTCAAATGTTTTGCTTTCGCCTTTCGGATTGTAGTCCGTAATGAACATATAATCTGCGGCATACTCGGGAATAACCTCTTGAGAGAGCTGTTTCATCTCTCCTTTTTTGATAACATCTTGTTCAATTTTTTCAGGCGCTTTTAACCCCAGCGCATTGTATACGGCTTGGCCGCCGCGTCCGCCGTTGTCATTGAACACCCAGAATTCGCCCTTGTCCGTGTTTTCATAAATGCCGAAGGTTGCATCTTTGTCGATGACGCCGGCAATTTTCTTTTTAGCTGCTTCTGCTTTTTTGTTAAAGTCAGTCATAAATGATTTCGCTTCGTCTTTCGCTCCGGCGATATCCCCGAACATGCTGACCGTATCCCGCACGTTTTTCGATGTGTTATAAGGAACGACTACAGTTGGAGCGATTTTCTTTAATTGATCGACATTCTTTTCATTCATGACAACAATTAAGTCAGGCTGAAGCTCCATCACTTTTTCAACGCTGATCGGATCACCGACGTCCTTCACATCTTTCAGCTTTGATTTCAAAAACGGATTATCAAATGACCATGAGCCTGAGCCGACCACATTTGCCCCGACAGACAGCAATTCTCCAGCATAAAAATCAGTGACGATGCGTTTCGGGTGCGCAGGAATGTTGACGTTCCCTTTTGTTGATTGGTATGTTCTCATTTCTGTCTTATCTGAAGCTGAATCACCTGAGCTTCCTTTCGAAGCCGTACCGCTGCAAGCGTTGACAAACATGAGAAGCAGCACGAGCATGCCTATGAGCATTGTGTTCTTTTTCAACAAGAAAACCCCCTAATATGTACGTTGAATAATTAGTAATGATTATCATTATCAACTAATAATATAGCAGGAAACCTGTGCCCCGTCTATCACTATTTAAGGAGAGAACGTTTTGTTGTTTACAGGTGACGCGGTTTGCTTAATCGATTATTATAGGTAAATAGGAGGAGGTAAATATGGGAATTACGAAAAGAGGTGCCGCGTGGGAATGGCTTCATAGCTGGTGGATGCTGTTTATTTTCATGCCTTTTGCCATTACCAGTTTTTTTGCCTTTTTATTCATTGGCATCAAGGTGAGAAATAGAAAGTGGATCATGTACGGAATCATTTATTTTTTCATTGCTGCGTTTGGTTTTGTGTTGCCCGTTCCGCCCGGCGTTTTTATTGTGGTCCCGTTATGGGCGGTGACCATTATTCACGGATTTAAAGTGCGCCCGCTGTTTTTGATTCAGCTGGATGTCTATAAAGATCATGTGGAAGCAAGGACCTTTGCCGAGGCGAGAAGTGAAGCTGAAAGCAGATTTCATGCGCCGAAACAGTCTATTCAAGATATACATATTCGCAAAGAACGGTAAGAAAAAAGCTCAACACTGGCATTGTGTTGAGCTTTTTCTATGCTATTGCTGAAAGGTATGCTGCTGGAATGGCGTGTTTTGGCCGAATGGGAGTGCTGACACATTCGAATTCATGACGCCGGATTGTCCAGTGAGCTCCTGCTGCATTTGGTTGCACATGTTGACTACCTGCTGGCATTTTTGAATTGCCATGTCATGTCCGTGCAGCGCTTGTTGAATCGTGTGTGCAGCTTGTTGTTCGTGGTTTAGAATCTGCTGCAGCATTTGAATGTTTTGCTGCTCCTGATGAAGCATTTGGCGGTATTGCTGGCTGCTTTGCTGTGTTTGCTGAATGAGCTGCTGAGCAGTCTGTCGGCATTGGTTCAGCTGCTGCAGGCTGTGTTGTGTTGTATGCATACATAATTCCTCCATGTGGTCGATTGATTTGAATCGGTATTATCATGCAACCTGAATGAAAAGAAATTCTGCAAATGAGGAACTGCATTTATTTTCCTTACCCCTTCTATCTTTGAACGAAATCAATAAAGATTGTATACTGGTACAAACCCTTTTTATGTAAAACCTCCGTTTTAATACCATAAGAAAGGCGGAAAACGAAACCCAGAATTCGGGAAAATCGCATTCCGCTTTTTTCTTTGCCTGCTTCAGAAACCGCCTTCGCCTGCGGTAAATGGGATATTCAGCCTGTTTTCTACTGTGCGGAGACGCTGATTGAGCCGGTTTAAGCGGCGTGTATGGCGTTCAACAATCTGGCTTAGCTGATTGACTTGTTCGGCCATCCGCGCAATTTCCCGATTTTGACGGCGGTCTTCATTCGTGAGGCGTGTTAACTCTCGTGTTTGCTGTTCGTTTTGCCGTTCAAGTGCAGCCACTCTTCTTTCTAATGCCGGCGTCTGTCTGTCCGCCTGGTAGGAATCATAATAATCCTGCTGCGGATAGGGGTTGTATTCATATTGGCTATAGTAAGGCTCCTGCTGAGGCAGCTGCGGACTGTAATATTGGTATGGATTCATGTCATCAATCTCCTTAAAAATAATGTGGGTGATTTCCTTATAACTTATGTAGTCATTGGCACAGTGCCACGGCACTTGCCTAATAGGGTGAGAAAGGACGGTGATCTTATTGGGCAGCAAAGGGGTGATCGCTTTGTTGCTGGCCGCTGTATGCATCGTAGTCTCGGGCTGCCAACAGCAAAAAGAGGAGACGCCGTTTTATTACGGAACGTGGGACGAGGGGCTTGCTCCCGGACCAACGTACGGCGTGAAATCAGCAACGGTTACTTTTACGAAAGACGAGGTTGCGGAAACGGAAGTGATTGAAGGAAGAGGAGAGGTGCAGCTGCCTTTTATGGCATACAAGGTGATTTCACAAGATGCTGACGGGTCCATCGAGATTCAGTATCTCGGGCCTTATTATTCGGTCAAAAGCAAGCTGAAAAGAGGAGAAAACGGAACGCTGATATGGGAGCAAAATGGCCAGACAAAAACAATGACAAGGATTAAACCATCAACGACCGGCAAGGAGGAGAAAGATGAGAAACAAAAAAGCTGAAAAACTGGTGCTAACAGGACTTATTTTACATATCATTCAGTGGGTATTTTTATTATGGGCCTTTCTCAAGGTCAAACATTTATTTAGTGACTATACGATCTATAACCCAAATGTCATCGGAGGATCGATGCAGTCCTTATCGTTTATACAAATGCTGCGTGCCATGGTGTACTCAGGGGCACTCGTGAATTACGTGTTGTTTTTTGCGCTAGTATTGCTGATTTATTGTGTAGTGCTTCATGCCATCTTGATTGTTCTTGAAATGGCGGCGTACGTCATGATCAGACGGAATCCGGCATCTTCATGGAGATACTTTTTGACAGCGGCAGGTGTGAAGCTTGCTATCTTGAATATCATCGGCATTCCTTTTTTAGCCGCCGGCTTCCTTCTGATGAAGCAGGAAAAAGCAGAAAACGGCGGCACAGGGACAGAAAAAAAGCGAACATCTCGCATACGCATCCGAAGACAAGGCCGGCGCCAAAACAGAATCCGGAGAAAATCATCTCTTTCGGTTGAATATCAAAAAGAAAAAACGATATGATGGGACTATAGCCTGAAAACGACACGAAGGAGATGCGGAATGTACAAACTAATTGCAATTGATATGGATGGAACACTTTTAAATGATCGTCATGAAGTCACAGAGGAAGTCCGCAACGCGCTTCACGCGGCAAAAGCGGAAGGCGTCAACATTGTGCTTTGCACCGGCCGGCCTATCGGGGGCGTGCGGAGATATTTAGATGAACTGAATTTAATAGAAGAAGGCGACTATGTCATCGCGTATAACGGAGCGCTTGTTCAAAATACGCATACAAATGAAGTGGTCACGGAGCTGTCTCTCGGTTATGAGGATTTGACTTCATTATATGACCTGAGCTTAGAGCTGAAGACGCCGATGCATTTCTTTGATTCATCTAACCTGTATACGCCTAACCGGGATATCAGCGAATTTACCGTATATGAATCGTATGTGACACAGGTGCCGCTTCATTATCGCAAAATTGATGAGGTTCCAAAAGATATCCTCATTCCGAAAGTTATGTTTATTGATCAACCGGAGAACTTAAGCCGCGTCATTACTTCGATTCCAAACGACGTGAGAGAAAAATACACGATGGTCAGAAGCGCGCCTTTCTTTTATGAAATTCTGCATCCTGAAGCAAGCAAAGGAAACGCCGTACGCCAGCTGTCACAGCTGCTTGGAATTGAACAGGCGGAAGTCATGTGCATAGGCGATAACGGTAACGACCTGACAATGATTGAATGGGCAGGCTGCGGCGTTGCGATGGCAAACGCCATCCCGGAAGTATTGGAAGCCGCAAACTTTCAAACACGTTCCAATAATGAACATGGTGTGGCGCACGCGATTCACGAGCTTGTTTTGACGAAATAATGAAACCCAGCCTTTTAAAAGGCTGGGTTTTTTTGTGATTTCCATGTGGTCTTTTCAGCTGGAAAAAGAAAAACTTGATCTTAACTCATTGACAAACTCTCGAGACAAAGGTACATTTTGATTTATTCATATTAAACAACTAGGAATATAGGAGTTTATTTTTCGGATTTTTCAGCCTAAAACATGATAAAAGGAGCAGCGTCATGACAAGCAAAAAGAAACAAATCAAATTAGGGGTTTTTCTAGCAGGTACAGGACATCATGTGGCGTCTTGGCGGCATCCTGACGCGCCTTCGGATGCAAGCATGAATTTGGATTATTTTAAAGAACTTGCGAAAACAGCGGAGCGAGGCAAGCTGGATATGCTGTTTTTAGCGGATAGCCTTTCAATCGACATCAAGTCTCATCCAAATGTGTTAACAAGGTTTGAGCCATTCACCTTGCTTTCTGCTTTGGCGCAGGTCACATCAAGAATCGGACTGACAGCAACAGCTTCCACTACATACAGCGAGCCGTTTCACATTGCCAGACAATTCGCGTCACTGGATCACTTGTCCAACGGCCGTGCCGGATGGAATGTCGTCACATCATCTATTGAATCAACAGCGCTGAATTTCAGCGGTGAAAAGCACCTTGAACACCATTTGCGCTATCAGCGGGCAGAGGAATTCGTCGAGGTTGTAAAAGGTCTTTGGGATTCATGGGAAGAGGACGCCTTTATCCGCAATAAAGAAACAGGTGAATTCTTTGAAAAAGAAAAAATGCACGAGCTGAACCACAAAGGAGAATATTTTTCGGTTCGCGGTCCGCTGAACGTTTCCAGAACGCCGCAGGGCCGGCCGGTCATTATCCAGGCGGGATCATCAGGAGACGGAAAAGCACTGGCTGCCAGAACAGCAGAAGTAATCTTCACAGCGCAAAATCATCTGGAATCCGCTCAAGAATTTTATCAATCCATTAAAGAGCAGGCTGCGGAATTCGGGCGTGATCCAGAGAAAATCGCCATCATGCCAGGTATTTTTCCGATCATTGCCGATACTGAAGAGGCAGCGCAAGCTAAATACAAGGAGCTTCAAGATCTGATTATTCCATCCGTCGGCCTGCAAATTCTTCAAAATTATTTAGGCGGAATTGATTTGTCTGCGTATCCGCTTGACGGGCCGCTGCCAAAGCTTGACGCGGATGCTTCCAATGCGGTGAAGAGCCGATTCAAGCTTGTTCAAGAAATGGCTGAACGAGACAATATGACGATACGCGAGCTTTACAAATACGTTGCAGGCTCCAGAGGCCACCATATCTTCGTCGGCACGCCCGAGCAGCTAGCTGACAAGATGCAGGAATGGGTGGATCAGAAAGCGTGTGACGGGTTTAACATCATGCCTCCGCTTCTTCCGGAAGGAATTGACATTTTCGTTGAGAAAGTGGTTCCGATTTTACAGGAGCGCGGCGTGTTCAGAAAAGAATATGAAGGCACAACCTTGAGAGACCACTTCGGTTTGGAAAAGCCGGTAAACCGTTATGCAAAGTAAGGAGGAACGCTGGATGGAGGCACAATATCGTCTTGCAGTTGAACGTGATGCCGAACAGATTCTAGAGCTGACACTGCGGGCTTATGAACCGATTCGAAAGCTAGGCATTCGATTTGCAGCCGCTCATGCCGATTTGGAGTTAGTGTTGCAAAACATCCGGAAAAACGCCTGCTACATCATGGAAGAAGACGGGCGGATTATCGCGACCATCTCCTTACGAATGCCATGGGGACGGCAGCCGGGACCGTTTGGCGTACCGCATATCTGGTGGTTCGCCGTAGACCCTGACACCGGTAAAAAAGGAATCGGCACAAAGCTGCTTCAATGGCTGGAGGAAACAATCCTCCGAGATACGTTAAAGGTTCCGTTTGTCTCACTCGGAACAGCCGATAAGCACCCTTGGCTGATTGAGATGTACGAACGAAAAGGATATGTCCGCGCGGGTGAACAGGACCTTGGCAAAGGGCATGTGACAGTCTATATGAAAAAACAATTGCGAAATGACCTATAAAAAAGAGAAAAGGCGGGAAATCAAAATGAAAATGAAAAAGTGGACTGTGCTGTTCGTCGCTGCATTATTAGTGGTGTTATCAGCTTGTGGCAACGGGAACAGCAGCAGTAAAGAAGATGACAACGTACTTCATGTCGGCGCGACAGGACAGAGTTACCCATTTGCTTATAAAGAAAACGGAAAATTGACAGGTTTTGATGTGGAAGTGATGGAAGCGGTCGCTAAGAAAATTGGCATGAAGCTGGACTGGAAGCTGCTTGAATTCAGCGGGCTGATGGGAGAGCTTCAAACAGGCAAGCTTGACACGATTTCCAACCAGGTAGCGGTGACAGATGAACGTAAGGAAACGTATCACTTTACTGAACCATACGCTTATGCGGGAACACAGATTGTCGTCAAAAAAGACAATCATGACATCAAATCAGTGGACGATTTAAAAGGGAAGACAGTCGCAGCCGTTCTTGGTTCAAATCACGCAAAAAACCTTGAAAGCAAAGATCCTGATAAAAAAATCAATATCAAAACATACGAAACACAAGAAGGCACGCTGAAGGATGTGGCTTACGGCCGTGTAGACGCCTATGTCAACAGCCGCACTGTGCTGATCGCGCAAATCAAGAAGACTGGTTTGCCGTTAAAGCTTGCCGGAGATCCGATTGTTTACGAACAAGTTGCATTCCCATTTGCCAAGGACGACGCGCACGACAAGCTCCGCAAAAAAGTCAATAAAGCGCTTGATGAATTGCGTAAAGACGGAACACTGAAAAAGCTTTCCGAAAAATATTTTAATGAAGATATCACAGTAGAACAGAAGCATTAAGAAACGGCGGTGAATCACCAGAATGAACACGATTGATTGGGAATTCATGATATCAGCGTTCCCGACTTTAATTCAGGCCCTTCCGATTACCTTGTTTATGGCTGTAGCGGCTATGATTTTTGCCATTATCGGAGGACTTATTCTCGCACTCATCACGAAGAACAAAATTCCAGTGCTTCATCAGCTGTCAAAGCTGTATATATCCTTTTTCCGGGGTGTGCCGACACTTGTGCAGCTGTTCTTAATCTACTACGGGCTGCCGCAGCTATTTCCGGAGATGAGCAAAATGACTGCTCTCACAGCTGCCATCATCGGGTTAAGCTTAAAAAACGCCGCTTATTTGGCAGAAATCTTCCGTGCCGCCCTCAATTCTGTTGATGACGGGCAGCTGGAGGCGTGCCTGTCTGTCGGCATGACAAAACTTCAGGCATACAGACGGATTATCCTTCCGCAAGCGATCCGAAATGCGATTCCGGCAACGGGCAATACATTTATCGGACTGCTCAAAGAAACGTCACTGGCCTTTACATTAGGGGTCATGGAGATGTTCGCCCAAGGGAAGATGTACGCCTCAGGAAACCTCAAGTATTTTGAAACGTACTTGGCGGTTGCGATTGTCTATTGGGTTCTTACCATTATCTACAGCATTTTGCAGGACTTGTTTGAACGCGCCATGAGCAAGCCATACCGGACTTAGAGGTGAAATCAGTTGATAACAGTAAAAAATATTCGCAAAGCGTTTAAAGATCTCGTCGTGCTCGACGGAATCGATCTAGAAGTGAAACGCGGAGAAGTAGTGGCGATCATCGGTCCGTCCGGTTCCGGAAAATCAACGCTTCTCCGGTGCTTGAATCTATTAGAACGTCCGGATCAAGGCCTCATTGAAATCGGGGAAGCCAAACTGAATGCAGAAAAGTTTACACGCAAGGATGCACACCGGCTTCGCCAGCAAACGGCAATGGTCTTTCAAAACTACAATCTGTTTAAAAATAAAACCGCTCTGCAAAACATTACAGAAGCTTTAATCGTGGCCCAGCACAAATCACGAGATGAGGCGAAGCGCATTGGAATGGATATTCTGAAACAAGTCGGTCTGGAGCATAAGGCTGACAGCTATCCGGTCACAATGTCCGGCGGCCAGCAGCAGCGAATCGGTATCGCCCGGGCGCTTGCGGTCAATCCGCATGCGATTTTGCTGGATGAACCAACTTCAGCGCTTGACCCTGAGCTCGTCACAGGGGTGCTTCAAGTCATCAAATCCATCGCGGAAAAACAAACAACGATGATCATTGTGACACACGAAATGGCGTTTGCAAAAGAGGTCGCTGATCAAGTGATTTTTATGGCAGACGGCCATATTATCGAGCAGGGAACACCGGAAGAACTGTTTGACCATCCGAAAAACGAACGGACGAAACGATTTATCAAGCAGGTGGGAGAGCCTGCAGAGCTTATATAAGAAAGGGAGAAGAACAATGGCCGACAAAACGTTTCATAACCGTTTAATCAGTATGCGGCGTGATCTTCATGAACATCCTGAACTGTCATTTCAAGAGGTTGAAACGACGAAAAAAATCCGCCGCTGGCTTGAGGAAGAGCATATCGAGATTCTTGACGTGCCTCAATTGGAAACAGGCGTGATTGCGGAAATCAAAGGGCAGGAAGACGGACCCGTGATTGCGATACGAGCGGACATTGATGCGCTCCCGATCCAAGAACAGACCAATCTGCCGTTTGCATCTAAGGCTGACGGTACAATGCATGCGTGCGGACACGATTTTCATACAGCATCCATTATTGGCACGGCCATTTTGCTGAACCAAAGACGGGCCGAGCTGAAAGGTACAGTCCGCTTGATCTTTCAGCCGGCTGAAGAAATTGCCGCGGGAGCAAGAAAGGTCATAGAAGCCGGTGTGCTTGATGGTGTTTCCGCCATTTTCGGTATGCACAATAAGCCGGATCTGCCTGTCGGGACCATTGGTGTCAAGGAAGGTCCGCTCATGGCAAGTGTTGACCGGTTTGAGATCGTCGTCAAAGGGAAAGGCGGACATGCCGGCATCCCGAATAACAGTATTGATCCCATCGCTGCCGCAGGTCAAATCGTCAGCGGCCTGCAATCTGTGGTCAGCCGCAATATCAGCTCACTGCAAAACGCAGTTGTCAGTATTACAAGGGTTCAAGCAGGCACTTCATGGAACGTGATTCCAGATCAGGCTGAAATGGAAGGCACCGTTCGAACCTTTCAAAAAGAAGCGAGGCAGGCTGTTCCGGAACATATGAAACGAGTGGCTGAAGGAATTGCCGCGGGCTACGGGGCGCAAGCGGAATTCAAGTGGTTTCCTTATTTGCCTTCCGTTCAGAATGACGGTGCGTTTTTGAACACGGCATCAGAAGCTGCGGCGCGGCTTGGCTATCAAACTGTTCACGCTGAGCAGTCTCCGGGCGGCGAAGACTTCGCTCTGTATCAGGAGAAGATCCCTGGATTTTTTGTCTGGATGGGAACGAACGGCACAGAGGAGTGGCATCATCCGGCTTTTACATTGGATGAAGATGCCCTGACGGTTGCCTCTCAATATTTTGCTGAGCTGGCTGTTCTAGTCTTGGAGACCATCAAATGAGCAGGCAAGGGCTGACAGAAGGTCTTGCAGAGGCAGTGAGAATGTCACAGCCGGAGCATTCAATTGATGCGATGCGTGAAGCGAAAAAAGGATTGCTCGACTTTACTGCCGCTTCATTCGCTGGAAGAGAAGATAAAGGCATTCAAAAGCTCCTCCGCCTGATAAAGGATGAAGGAGGCGCGCCTCTTGTCCCTGTCATCGGGCAAGGAACAAAGGCTGCGCCATTACAATCCGCGATGCTCAACGGATTTATCGCCCATGCATTGGATTTTGATGATGTCCATTCCGATGTGAGAGGGCATCCCAGTGCCGTCCTCATGCCGGCACTGATGGCTTCAGCCGCTTGCAGACATGGCGAGCGGCTTCTTGGCGCTTATGTTGTCGGTGTTGAAGTGATGGCAAGGCTGGGCGAATCAATTGGCAGCCGCCACTATGAAAAGGGCTGGCATAATACGGGGACGCTTGGTGCGATCGCAGCCGCCTGCGCCGCAGGTTATGCTGAGGGGCTGACTCAGGAAGAGCTGGAGAAAGCGATTGGTTTTGCAGCTACGCAATCTGCCGGAATGAGGGTGCAATTTGGAACAGAAATGAAACCGCTGCACGCCGGTCTGGCAGCTCAGGCTGGTTTGCTGGCCGTTAAGCTGGCCCAATCAGAATTCGGAGGGACCCGCACGGCACTTGATGGAGAAACTGGTTTCTTCGGCCTGTACGGCGATTTGGAAAAAGCACAACACACTTTGCTAAACCGTTGGGGCGCCCCATGGCGAATTGTGAAGCCGGGCCTATGGTTTAAAATCTATCCATTTTGTTCCGCGGCACACCACGCCGCGGACGCGATTCGAAAACTTGTCTCCGAGCAAGCCATTTCTGCCGCCAATACCGAGAGGATTGAAGTGGTTTTTCCGCCAGGCGGAGATGCGGCATTGACGGAAAGATCGCCGAAGACGGGAGAAGAAGGCCGTTTCAGCGTTGAATATGTGATTGCTTTGGCTTTACATGGACACGAGCTGACCGTTGAACATTTCAATAGCCAGCCGATCCCTGGCAACATTCAAACAACTATGGGGCAAATTCAGCGAGTATATGACAATACTATTCAGCCGGCTCCCCATGCCGTTCCAAAAGGTCGTTTCACGATTGTCCGGGCCTATTTATCAGACGGCCGCATGCACGAAGCGCGTGTTGATTGTCCAAAAGGGGCCCCCGGCAATGAGCTGTCAGAAGAGGACATTAAAGAAAAATTGAAGTTAACGGTTCCGCATGAAAAAGCGCAGGACATCATTACTTCCATTGAGCGAGCCGATATGAAAGATTTTTTGGCGTATATTGAATAAAATTCAGCTCAATTAACCGATTTCAGACGATATGATTAAACCAATCATATTTGAAAAAGGGGAAACCATGACGGTGAATGAATGACGCGGCAGCTGGCGGAATCACAGCGGCCGCACAATCAGCGGATCAGGCAACACATGCTTCAGCCGGCCATAGCTGAGGCAGAAGCTGTTTCAACTTTGTCCAATCGGGAATGTAACAGTAAGGATTCTGTGAAAGAGGGTTGGACACATGGCAGTGAAAGACCAGTACTTGTCAAAAATCAAACAGGAAACCAAGCCTTGGGTCAAGCGATTCGGGAGGCTTGGTTATTTTGCATTCGGCGGCGTTTTTATCCTGCTCGGGATTTTAGCCTTTATGACGGCAGCAGGGGCGGGCAGCGCGAAAGATTCGAGCGGAGCGCTCCAAACCTTATCACGCATGCCTTATGGGTCATTCTTGCTTTTTTTCATTGGCGTCGGTCTCATTGGTTATGTGATCTGGATGGTGCTGAGTGCGTTCAAGGATACGGAGGGCCACGGAAGAAGCAGGCGCGGCCTGTCGCGGAGAGCGGGAAACTTTTTCAGCGCCGCCGTTTACGCATCCATCGCTTGGAAAGCTTTGCAATTTGTGTTTGGCCAAGGAGAGGGGAGCACTTCGGAAAAGACGTGGTCAGCTTACGTATTGGCGCAGCCATTTGGCCAATGGCTCACAGGGCTTACGGGTGCGATTTTTATCCTATTTGCGATTGTTCAATTTGTGAAGGGCATCCGGGCGGCATTTATGAAAGAATTCGATACATCAAAAATGAACAAACAGATGATATGCATCGCGAAAAACACCGGGCGCGCAGGCAATATCGCCCGCGCCATTATTTTCTCAGCCATCGGCTATTTTCTCATCAAGACAGCCATGACAGCTGATCCTGACGACACAAGAGGCTTTGACGGCGCGCTCGCCGAGCTCGCGCAGCAGCCGCATGGCAAAATGATTCTATCTTTTTTAGCGTGCGGGCTGATCTTATATGGAATGTACGCTATGATGAAAGGCTTTTATCAGCATATGACATGGGAAAAGTGAGCTCTGGGCGCAGATTCGCGTTCAGAGCGTTTTTCAGTTTCTTAGAAATCAGGTGGATGAAAGCCTGCGCCAGCCTGTATAATAAAAGCAAATCAAAAGCAGTTTCATCGTGAACTGATCCAAGGGGAGGTGCGGAATGGATCGGGAAAAACAACAACTAAGTATAGAAGCGGCAAGGCTTTACTATCAGTCTGACTACAGTCAGCAGCAAATTGCCGAGCTGCTCAACATTTCAAGGCCGACCGTTTCCCGGCTGCTGCAATACGCAAAGGAAAAAGGGTATGTCCAGATTCGCGTCATGGACCCTTTTGAGGATTTAGATGCGCTCGGTTCCATGCTTGAAGAGAAATATGGGCTTCTCGAGGCACATGTTGTATTTTCCCCGACACCCGATTATGCAGGAATTACACATGACCTAAGCCGCTATGGTGCAGAATATATGCATGAAACAGTCAAAGACGGCGACATTGTCGGTGTCAGCTGGGGAACCACGGTGTATCAAATCGCGCAAAACATGCGGCAAAAGCGGGTAAAAGGCGTCGAGGTCGTCCAGCTGAAAGGCGGCGTCAGCCATTCCCGGGTAAACACCTATTCCGCTGAAACGATTCAGCTGTTTGCAGAGGCTTTTCAAACGGTGCCGCGCTATCTCCCGCTTCCCGTCGTGTTTGATCATGCGGATGTGAAGCGAATGGTAGAGAAAGATCGTCATATTGAGAGGATCATTGAGATGGGCAAGCAGGCGAATATCGCTCTCTTGACGGTGGGCACTGTCCGTGACGAAGCGCTGTTATTCCGGCTCGGGTATTTTAACGAAGAAGAGAAAGCCCTGCTCAAAAAACAGGCCGTCGGCGATATCTGTTCACGTTTTTTCGATGCGAAAGGGAATATTTGCAGCAGCGCCATCAATGACCGGACCATCGGCATCGAGCTTGAAGACCTCAGGCTGAAGGAACGCTCCATTTTAGTGGCTGGCGGAAGCAGAAAAGTGTCATCCATACACGGCGCATTGACCGGAAAATACGCCAACGTTTTAATCATTGACCAGCATACGGCAAGGGCGCTTATTAATGATTTGTGACACGCTTATACGGTTTGCTGAACAAAATTTCAATTCCTAATTTACATATGTTCAAAAGTCAGTTATGCTAAAAAATATCTTAATAAAAAAGGAAGTGTGCGAAGGATGTCATTAGCTCACATAATTGATCATACAGCATTGAAACCGCATACACAAAAAGCGGACATTCTAACATTAATCGAAGAAGCGAAAACATACAAATTTGCTTCAGTATGTGTTAATCCGACATGGGTGGAGCTTGCTGCAAAAGAGCTTGAGGGAACTGGAGTTGACGTTTGCACGGTCATCGGCTTCCCGCTCGGTGCCAACACAACTGAAACAAAAGCGTTCGAAACAAAAGACGCCATTTCAAAAGGCGCCACTGAAGTGGACATGGTTATTAACATTGCAGCTTTGAAAGACAAAGAAGACGATATGGTTGAAGCGGATATCCGCGGGGTAGTCGAAGCCGCAGCCGGAAAAGCGCTTGTCAAAGTCATTATCGAAACCTGCCTTCTGACTGATGAGGAAAAAGAACGCGCGTGCCGTTTAGCGGTTTCTGCCGGAGCGGATTTCGTGAAAACATCAACGGGCTTCTCTACAGGCGGCGCAACGAAGGAAGATATCGCCTTAATGCGCAAAACGGTAGGTCCTGATATCGGCGTGAAAGCATCTGGCGGCGTCAGAACGAAAGAAGATGTAGACACAATGGTCGAGGCGGGAGCGAACCGAATCGGCGCAAGTGCGGGCGTTTCCATTGTAAAGGGAGAAAACGCATCAGGCGGAGACAACTATTAAGAAGCTGACGGAAGGCAGACTGCTTTCCGTTTTCTGAGGAAACAATGGTTGTAAGCGAATACAAATAAAGGAGAACACATATGAAGTATTTGATTGGGATTATCGGTTTAATCGTGTTTTTAGGCCTTGCGTGGATCGCAAGCAGCGGGAAAAAAAGAATTAAGATCCGCCCAATTGTTGTTATGCTCATTTTGCAATTTATTCTCGGCTATATTCTCCTCAATACCGGAATAGGAAATTTCCTCGTAGGAGGCTTTGCGAAAGGATTCAATTACCTGCTTGGATACGCGGCAGAAGGAATCAACTTTGTGTTCGGGGGTCTGGTGAATGCGGACCAAACGACATTCTTTATGAACGTGCTCCTGCCAATCGTGTTTATTTCCGCTCTGATTGGGATTTTGCAAAAATGGAAAATACTCCCGTTTATTATTCGGTATATCGGCCTTGCCCTAAGCAAGGTAAACGGTATGGGAAGACTCGAATCGTATAACGCAGTCGCTTCTGCTATTTTAGGACAGTCGGAAGTATTTATCTCCTTGAAGAAAGAACTTGGCCTTTTAAATCAGCAGCGCTTGTACACGCTTTGCGCTTCTGCGATGTCAACCGTATCAATGTCAATCGTCGGCGCGTATATGACGATGCTCAAACCGGAATATGTGGTAACGGCGCTGGTCTTGAACTTATTTGGCGGTTTCATTATCGCTTCCATTATTAATCCTTACGAGGTTGCAAAAGACGAGGATATGCTTCGTGTTGAAGAAGAAGAAAAACAATCCTTTTTCGAGGTGCTCGGGGAATACATCCTTGACGGCTTCAAAGTAGCGGTTGTCGTTGCGGCGATGCTGATTGGATTTGTCGCGATTATCGCTTTGATTAACGGTATTTTTAACGCAGTATTCGGTATTTCCTTCCAAGGCCTTCTTGGATATGTGTTTGCTCCATTCGCTTTTCTTGTGGGTATCCCATGGAATGAAGCCGTTAATGCGGGAAGCATTATGGCAACAAAAATGGTATCGAATGAATTTGTCGCCATGACGTCGCTGACGCAAAACGGTTTCCATTTCAGCGGCCGTACAACAGCGATCGTATCGGTATTCCTTGTATCATTTGCGAACTTTTCCTCAATCGGAATCATTGCCGGCGCGGTGAAAGGACTGAATGAAAAGCAAGGAAATGTCGTCGCTCGTTTCGGTCTGAAATTATTATACGGCGCTACGCTTGTCAGCTTTTTATCAGCGGCAATTGTGGGCTTGATTTATTGAACTTAATCGTAAAGGATCGGTGACTATACATGAGAATGGTAGATATCATCATCAAAAAACAAAACGGAAAAGAACTCACCACAGAAGAAATTCAATTTTTCGTGAATGGCTATACGGACGGAAGCATACCTGATTATCAGGCAAGCGCGCTTGCCATGGCGATTTTCTTTCAGGATATGAGTGACCGTGAACGTGCGGACTTGACGATGGCTATGGTGAACTCCGGTGAAACGATTGATCTTTCTGCCATTGAAGGAATTAAAGTTGATAAGCACTCTACCGGCGGCGTGGGCGACACGACAACGCTCGTTCTCGCTCCGCTAGTCGCGGCTCTTGATGTGCCAGTTGCCAAAATGTCAGGCCGCGGCCTTGGCCATACGGGCGGAACGATTGATAAATTAGAGGCAATCGACGGCTTCCACGTGGAACTGTCGAAGGACGAATTTATTAAGCTTGTGAACCGTGACAAAGTCGCCGTCATCGGCCAAAGCGGCAACTTAACGCCGGCTGATAAAAAGCTGTACGCGCTTCGTGATGTAACGGGAACGGTTAATTCCATCCCGCTCATTGCAAGCTCCATTATGAGTAAAAAAATCGCTGCCGGCGCGGATGCTATTGTACTCGATGTCAAAACGGGAGCAGGCGCCTTCATGAAAACGGAAGAAGACGCAGCTGAACTCGCCAAAGCGATGGTGCGCATCGGAAATAACGTCGGCCGCCAAACAATGGCTGTCATTTCAGACATGTCCCAGCCGCTCGGCTTTGCGATCGGAAATGCGCTTGAAGTGAAAGAAGCGATCGACACGCTCAAAGGCGAAGGTCCTGAGGATCTTCATGAGCTTGTCTTAACGCTCGGAAGCCAGATGGTTGTGCTTGCGAAAAAGGCCGCTACTTTGGACGAAGCGAGAGCAAAGCTGGAAGAAGTCATGAAAAACGGCAAAGCGCTGGAGAAATTCAAAGACTTCCTGAAAAACCAAGGCGGCGACAGCTCGATCGTTGACGATCCATCTAAGCTTCCGCAAGCTGCATATCAAATTGATGTGCCTGCCAAAGAAGCGGGGGTCGTCTCCGAAATCGTCGCGGACGAAATCGGCGTCGCTGCGATGCTGCTGGGTGCCGGACGCGCCACAAAAGAAGACGAAATCGATTTAGCCGTCGGCATCATGCTTCGCAAAAAGGTCGGCGACAAGGTAGAAAAAGGAGACCCGCTCGTGACCCTTTACGCCAACCGCGAAAACGTCGATGAAGTCATCGCGAAAGTCTATGACAACATCCGCATCGCAGCGGAAGCAAAGGCGCCGAAGCTGATTCATACGGTGATTACGGAATAACAAGAAAGCACACCCCATCCTGAACGGGGTGTGCTTTTTGATTAAAGGATATGATATTCCACTTGGCCAATTTTTGATGACCATCTGCCATATGCCGCTGTACAAAAAATTCCGTGAGATCGTAAACGAGGGGCGCATCGGGCCTCTTAAAATGGTTCAAATTCCCTTCGGAACGCGCAAGCCATATGACGTCACAAAGCGATTTTTAATAAAGAACTGGCTGGCGGCGCACTCTTAGACACGGGAGCCTATGCGCTCGTGTTCGCAAGGTATTTTCTCACGAGCCAGCCGAATGAGATCCTTAGCACCGCCAAACCGGCTGACACAGGTGTTGACGAGCCGTCAGGCATCATCTACACCGACAATGAAATGGCTGTCATATTGCTGACAGTGAGGGCGAAAATGGCAAGAAGAGGCGTGGTTGCCGGAGAAAATGGCTTTATCACAGTAGAAGACTTCACAAGGCCGGACAAAGAGCTCATTACGTACGAAGATGGAAAAACATAGGTGATTGAAGAAGGAGAAACGGCAAAAGGGTTGAACTATGAAGTAGAGGACATGCAAGCAGCAGTCCTGCACCAAACAGGCAGCCAGACCATCAGCCTCCTGTGGATGTCATGAGAATCATGGACAATGTATGGGAACAGTGGGGAATCATATCCGTTTGAATATGAAAATATCCGCCCTTCATAACGGGCCAGTGTTTCTTCATATCAAGGTTATTATAAATATTACATTTTAGGGATGAGTGAAGTACTAAACATGAATATCCGATTGTTATATTTATGTTTCTTAATGTCATTTTGAAAACAGAGATTTTTCTTGGGAACCTTCCATAAGTATAAATCGTACCTAAATTATGAAACTTTATACAAAGTAACAAAAAACAGCAGCTGAAAATTTTGCAGAAGTGAAAAAGGCATTGCATAGTACGTGGATTTTTCACATTTAATATCTAGATTAAGGTTGATCGTTAGAAAAACTTGTTTCGTTCAGTTGAAAAAGAGGAGGTGAGAGTTTGTGTCGAGGAAATTACTGGGGAAAGTAATGATGATTCTTGGTGCAATTACTATGGCAATAAATGTAATGTTCTTTAAATCGGGTGAGTATTATGATGTGGTACGTGGAGCCTCTTTTGTGATGTTTATACTGGGCATTATTTTGGTCCCTACTTACTCAAAATCTCAGAAAGACTAATATCGTCGTACGAAACTAGGATATAGAGGTATTAATTGACGTTTTTTTGAATTATAGTTATTATTTGTTAATGAACAGTGAGGTATTCTTTAATGGATTTGTATGATTGATAGCGATTAGTAAAACTAAATTTATGCTTAAAGAGGCTGGAGAAATGAAAATTACTATACCACCTATAAACTTAGGACGACTGATTTTCTTAAATAGAATTGAAAAGGGAATGACTCAAGATCAGCTTTCAAAATCTATTTGCTCTGTTCCCTATTTAAGCAAGTTGGAAAATAATAAAATTAACCCAAGTGAGGATATTCTCTATCACTTAATAAAAAGACTTGATATTGAAATTGAGAAGGTACAAAACGAGTACAAGGAACTGATCTACGTTCTTGAACAGTGGTATGAGTCTATTAATATCAAAGATAACCATCTAATTGATTATTACAAAAAGAGAGCGAGAAATTACCAGAAGAAAAAACTGCCACCAGATCTTTCTAATTTTGTTCAGTTGTTAGAGATTAGATGTGCTTTATATGTCAAAGATATAGACATTGCTTCGAAGTATATAGTGAGTTTACAAAAAGTTCAAAAAAAAATGTCGACTATGGTCTGGAACTATTTCACATATTTTAAAGGGATTTTTTATTGTATGAAGTCTAATTATTTTAGGGCGAAAAATCTTTTTTTAGAGGCCGAACAGGGATTTATATCAGAAAAAGCGGAACAAATTCCCGAGCTTTATTACCATCTGGCTTTTGTTAATAGCCAGCTTTATGATATCTCGATGGCTATTTATTATGCAGAAAATGCAAAGCATTTGTTTACCCAGCAATTAAAATATAATCGTATTATTGAATGTGATTTAATTATAGGTATTAATCTGACAAGACAAGAACGACATATTGAAGCAAGAGAAAAATTTGAAACAATTATTAATATGTGCAAATTAAACAAATGTCATCATCTGTGTGCGAAAGGTTTACACAACTTAGCATACCTTGAATCACAAATTGGAAACAATCGAGATGCTATTAAACTTTATGAAGAAAGCCTTTTATTTAAAGAGGAGAATGAAAATTCCTATTTAAATACACTGCTACATCTATCAGAGGAACATCTGAAGCTTAATGAAAAAGAAAAAGCCTATAAAATTTATAATAAAGTTATTGCGTATTATTCTACATATAATCTATCAAAAGAATACTACTATAAGGCAAAAGTAGAAAAACTGAAATTTGATGGAAGAATCGAAGAACTGTTTACACTACTTGAAGAAGAAGTCATTCCTTATTTTGAAGAGATAAATAATGTTATCTATTTGAGCAAAATACTTTATGTTATAGCTGACATGTTTGAAAAAGAAAGAAAGTATAAAAAAAGCTGTGAATATTATCAAAAAGCTTATAGGTTGTTGTCCTTGAAGAAAGGGGTGATATAGATGAGTTTTAAGAGAAATTGTCTACAGGCTGTTTTAACTAGAGATATATTTACAAGTGCGGAGTTTCTAGTATTAAATGAGGTAATTAGTGACTATTCTAGATTATTGGTAGATCATCCAGACCCAAACTAATTGTTATGTCAACTTTAAAACATCTCATTGGTAAAGATTATTTAAACCAGTCTAATTATTTTATTTTGATTTAACATTGCTTTAAAGTGAGAAAAATATGTATGTCTTATATATTAGAATTAAAGGGAGGACTTTCATATTTGTTTGAATTTATCATTATTACTGCAGCCTTTATTTTAACCATTGGAGCAGCAATAGTCCTTTATTTTAAGAAGATAAACAATAATCCTTTTATAGCGATAGACTATGCAAAAAAAAGGAGAGAGAAGAAGGATGTTTCTCTAATCATTACAAGAAATCAAACTGAGTTGGTCTCTATTAATCCTGATATCACCATGCCTTTAGCCAGTACAGTAAAAATAATAGTGGCAATCGAATTTGCGAGGCAGGCAAGTAAAAACATAATTGATGTAAATACTTCCATATCTAATGAACAGCTTCTTAAGTATTATCTAGAGGGAACTGATGGAGGAGCACACAAGCTATGGATCAAAAAGTTTAATAATAAGCCTTCCTATACTCTTAAAGAGATTGCTATCGGTATGATAGCCTTCAGTTCAAATGCTAATACAGAGTTTCTTATGGACTATTTAGGTTTGAATACCATTAATAAAGTGCTAGAAACTTTAAATCTTAGTCACCATACAATGATATTTCCAATCGTATCTTCTTTGTATATACCTTCCTATATTAGTCAAAAAGAGCAGATTAAAAAGAAAGATCAGTTATTAAAACGTTTGACCGAGATGCCTGAAAAAGAATACATAGATTATTCTCTTACCATTCATCAGCATCTTAAAAATAAGGAAAAGCATGAATATATGGAAAAAGTTTATCTTGAATATGAGTTCCAGAAAATCTGGTCTGAGCGCTTGCCGGCAGGATCAGCATCTGATTATCTAAAGGTTATGAGAATGATCAATTGTAGGGAACAATTCAATCAAGATATGCAAACTCATTTAGAAAAACTGCTAGGCTATGCTCTGTTTTCTAATGAAAACAATAGGAAATGGATAGAGAGAGGCGGCTTTAAAGGAGGTTCCACTTTATTTGTATTCACTTATGCTTCTTTTTCAACAGATAAGGATGGAAATCAGACAGAGCTTGTTTTCTTCTCTAATAATCTAAATGCATTTACAGCCAAACGATTACAGCTTAATTTTAATCAATTTGTCCTTAACACTTTAAAAGACGAATCTTTTAGAAAAAAAATAGTAAACTAATATCCGAAAGCATAATATATTCCTATCATGCCAGATTAAATAGAAAGTGGGGGTTTTTAAAGACTTAGTGTCAGAAAAACCCTCATTTTTCAATTCCTGACGTTTAAGACGCGATATTCGGTGTCTATTTCTAGCGATCAATCCATATATTGTGTGATTGAATTTAAAGGACTGCCGGGATTTTATCTTAGCCTGAACATAATATGTTTCTATTATGCTTTATTCGCAGTCAACTTTTTTAGAAAGCTGCTCGGAAATTCAGCAAAGAAAGGCTAAAATCATATAAGTTTTATCAATACCATATTTTCCTATTAATGATAAAATAAGATATATAATATATGAATGAAAGAAGGTAGCCGTTTGCCTTGAAAAAAGTTATGTTCCTTGTTCCTATACTGCTATCCTGTACACTTATATTCCACTTCATGATTGTTATCTTAAATGTCATGCCAATGAATCCAATCTCCAACAAATATAAGAAAGAAATCAGTGAGTATATGGAACCTATTTTCGTTCAAAACTGGCACTTGTTTGCTCCAGATCCGGTTTCACATAATGAAACCATTCAAGTTAAGATCGGATTTGAGAGTGATAGTAAATCTGATTGGATTGATATTACCAATCCCATGATTGAAGAAATGCATAAAAATTACTTTAGTCCTCTGAACAGAATGGCCCGGATATCTAGTGGGATTATTTCAGAACTTACTTCAGAAGATGATTTAGTCATCGATTACAGAAAAAAGTTGGAAGAATCCGAGAGAGTGAAAGAAAAAATTAAGAAGTTAGATAAGGAACGAGACGAAAGGTTTCAGCAGAATGAGGCAATACTCTATCGCTTTGGTAGTTCATATGCAAAATACCTGTTTCCTGATAAAAGAATAGCTAACATTGAACTGCGAATTTTAAGGCAGAAGAACACGCCTTTTTCGAAGCGTGACAACAGAGTGGAAAATCCTTGGTATGTGGTAAAGCAATATAAAGAGAAAGAAATTATTGAAAATGTAGTACCGATTTTATAAGGGAGTGAGGGAGTTGTCTGCCTTTCAAATAAAAGCATTGCCGGAAAGATTCTTTGATTTTTCAAGCAGAGAGAATTACTTAAAAGGGGCTAGTCTTTTAAGAATAGGATTTGGAATTGTAATTTTGTACAATTATATGCTGCACTACTCCCAGCGTTATTTTTTATGGAGCAGCGAAGGTTTGCTTGGTTCGAACAGAGGAATTTATAGTCTCTATGCACTGAACGATTCACGAATATATTTTGATTTACTCTTTCATCTAGGGGCAATAATCGCTTTCCTATATACCATTGGTTTTATGGGAAGAATAATCGGAGTCTTTAATTACGTTTTTACGTATTCCCTTATTCAGTGTAGCCACTTCCTGTCAGATGGTGGAGATAACCTGATGTATTTATTTTTATTTTATCTTCTTTTTGCAAACACTACTGCTTATTTTTCATTAGATGCAGCGAAGTTTAAAGCTAGTTATCTCAAAAAGAAGGATACGGCCTTCTTTAAAATGAAAATGGTCTTTCACAACTTTGCAGTTCTTGCTTGTGTTATTCAAATTAGCATCTTGTATATGGCTTCAGGTTTATATCAAGTTATGGGGGAGATGTGGAACAGCGGAACAGCTATTTTTTATATCCTTCAAGTAGATCTCTTTTCCAACCCACAGTTACGTGAACTTTTCTTAAATAACGATTTACTTTTAGTGTTTACAGCGTATACTGCTATTATGGTTAAATTAGCATTTCCTTTTCTATTATTCAATCCAAAAACCAAATACATTGCTGTATTCTTGATGGTATCTTTCCATGTAGGTATAGGCATTGCCATGGGTCTGGTTACCTTTTCACTAATCATGATCATAGCTGAGCTCCTCATGATATCCGATCGAGAATATACTCAATTCTACACGTTTATTAAGCAAAAGTACCATCGTTTACGTATATTTTTGAGGTTTATCATGCGAAAAAAAATTGGAAAATCAACTACAGTCCAATCCTTTAAAATCACTGTTTTTTATGACGGATGGTGTCCTTTCTGTATTAACAGTGTAAATCGCTTAAAACGAATGGATTATTTTGGTTTATTAGACTGCCTATCGTTTAGAGAAGAAGGGGTGAGGGACGAATATAAATTGGATTTAAACCAACTTGAAAAACGAATGCATAGCAAAAGTTCAAAAAGTTCAGTAAAGGAAGGAATCTTTGCCTTTATTCAAATTGCAACGAGACTGTTACCAATGTGGCCTATTCTCCCAGTGCTTTATTTAGGCAAGATATTTGGCTTGGGTCAACGAGTATATGATTATATTGCTTCTAATCGAAGTATTGTCCCAGCTGGCAAATGTAATAATGATTGCTTTATCAACAATAAAAACCAAAAAGTATAGGAGTGCTGTTCATAATGAAACAAAAATTTTTAGGTGCGACCCTAGGAGCTGTTTTAGTCGCTACCGTTTTCTACAGCTCAACTTCTGCTTCTGCTGCAGCAAGCTTTAATAACAAAAAAGTTGTGAATGATCAGAAAGAAGAAGTGAGACCTCAGGCAGTGGGAAAATGGGTGCTTGCAGGAGGGAAATTTGTTGCAAAACAATTTACAAGCGCATGGGCTGCTGATCAGTGGGGCACTGCAAGCTCCAAGAAAGAATATGTTTTGAATAAAGATGAACTGGAAGTGCTGTTCGACCAATAATAAATCAGATAATCTTGAGGCGAATGCGTATAGCGGACGCTTCTTTATCTTCGGAGGAGACATGGGCAAGAGCAAAAATGTCAAGTGTGTTCTGGTTGTGATCAACAGTATTCTTGTTGTTTTTCTTATACTAGCTGGATGTGCATTCTACTATTTTAAAGCCAGTGATGTTCAGTATATAGTAAATTTCATAAATGAAAATCCAGAGAAAGTGAGTTTTATTCTAGTTGAAAACGGAGAAGAAGTTATCAGCATTTCAGAAAATAATAGCATGCCATTAGCAAGTGTATATAAGATTATGATTGCTATAGAGTTCATTAAACAGGTGGAAAAAGGGATAATCAACCCAAAGGAACAGATACCCTTAAAAAAATTAGAAGATTATGTGCTCATTAAAAGAGATAATGATAACCATAAAAAGTGGTTAAATAAAATTAAAACCATTAAAGGAGAACAAGCAAAGACTATTCAATTGGAGGAAATTGTAAGAAGTCTCTTTACTCATAGTTCAAACCCAAATGCTGACTACCTGCTGGACAAACTTGGATTGGAAAATGTTAACAATACTATATCTAAAAACTATAAACCTCATGATAAACTCTATCCCATTAGTTTAAGCGAACTGACCCACCACTATATAAAGTGGAAGTATAAGGACTTCACTTCTAAAGAGACAAATGACAGAATCACAAAACTTAATTATGAGGAATATACCAACCTCATAACCTCTATTCAAAAACTGATTGAGCAAGGTAAATATCCGAATTACAAAAATTATCAGCCTACATTAGAGGAACAAGAAACTATGACGAGATACCTTCCCAAAGCAAGCGCAAAAGTATATTCAGATTTATTGGGTCATATTAATGAAGATAAATTTAAATATAAAAAGGAACTTTTAAGACTATTAGCTATTAAAACAAACAAAGAAATATACATTGGTGGAAAAGACGGAAGAACGCTGAATATAATTAATAAAACAATATTCGCTAAAGATAAAGAAGGCAACACGACGGAGATTGTGTTCTTTACAAAAGATTTAGACTATGAGGAATATCAGAAGATTGACCGTAATATTGATGAATTTATACAAAAGCTTTTAGACAAGGAATTGCACCTGAATGCCGAGTAGGGAAAACTTAATAAAAATAAGGTTTAAACACTTATTATGTTTTGTAATATTCATCATATTTCTCAATACCCTATTATTATATTTAATGGTAATATATTACTTGAAAGGAGGTGATTCAAGTGAAATTGAATAAAAAAGCAATGGGTATCGTACTTGGAACTGCAATTCTTATATCGGCAGGTACATATTCATCTGCTAATGCTGCTGCAAATAATACTGACTATCAAAAAACGATCGTGGTAGCAAACGAACAAGGAACTGTTGAGCCATATAGACTGAAGGCATTATGGAAAGGTGTCAAAGCTGTTGGATCGGCTGCAAAATCAGCTTATGATGCCGGGATAAGTGCAGCTGATAAAGTTGGAATGTGGTTAGTAGGAGGAGCAGTGGAGCAAACTGACTCGTCTACTCCTGAAGAGATGGAAGTCATATTTGACCGCTAGGCAAGATAATAGCTCCTAATGACTTTTAATTTCCTTCTCAAAAAGAGTTTAAATAGACGTCTCACATATCGAATCCACGAAGATTAAATTAGAAACTGAAACAAACAAGAAAGTGGGTATCCACCCCAAAAAAAAGCAAAATACAAAAAGAGGCAGGGGATATAATATTCCAGTCTCTTTTTGTATTTTACTTTTTTTAAAAGTCGGTGGTTCTGCTAATTTTAGTTAATCAGCCTGATTTGTACTGAAGCAGTTTTCGATGATTTTGCTATGTGCAACTATTGACCAGTGGACAAAGTCAGAGGCATAAATGTAATAACTGCTGTTTATCGTACCCATAAGTTAAAAGGTGTTCTTTCGGACTTGATATAATTTATAAGTGTTCATCTAAATAGACTCGTACTTTTTGAAACTTTTTTTTTTGATTAAGGATGGTTTTATCATAATCAACAACTTTAAAGATCAAATAAGCGGATTCATAACATCCGTACATGGAAAAACAGAGTTGATTGAAAAAGGAGAAACGGCAAAAGGGTCGAACTATGAAGTAGAGGATATGCAAGCAGCAGTCCTGCGCCAAACAGGCAGCCAGACCATCAGCCTCCTCTGGGTGTCATGAGAATCATGGACAATGTAAGAGAACAGTGGGGAATCACCTATCCGTTTGAATATGAAAATATCCTGCCTTCATAACGGGCCGATGTTTCTTCATAGAGAAATGTAAGCTCTTAAAAATGTAATGAAAAAGTGAGGCGAATTGGTTAAATGTTCATTGATTGTTCCGTGTATGTTTTCTTGCAGCCCTTATCATGCCTTCACCCTGCCGAACTCTGTCTATGCACAAAAGGCAGAAAAACCAGTATTTAAAGAAGTCAGCGTCCATGACCCTTCCATCATTGAAATAAATGGCACCTTTTATGTTTTTGTATCTCATCTCGCTTCAGCTAAAACGAAAGACCTCATGCAATGGCAGCAGCTGACCACCAGTGTAAGCAACAACAATCCTCGATTACCAATGTCTACGAATAATTAAAAGATACCTTCGAATGGGCGCAATCCGATACCCTTTGGGCGGCTGACGCCACGCAGCTGGCGGACGGCAAATACTACATGTACTACAACGCCTGCCGCGGCGATTCGCCAAGGTCCGCCATGGGTATTGCCGTCGCTGACAACATTGAAGGGCCATACAAAAACAAAGGCATCTTTTTGAAATCAGGAATGGAAGGCACAAGCAGCGATGGACACCGTATGACGCAACTAAAAACCCGAATTTTGTAGACCCGCATACCTTCTATGATAAAGACGGCAAGCTGTGGATGGTGTACGAGTCATACTCAGGCGGCATGTTCATTTGTGAAATGAATCCGAAAACAGGCTTCCTGGGCAGGGAAACGGGAAAAAACTGCTTGGCGGAAACCACAGGAAGGCCCGTATGTTCTCTATAATCCAGACACCAAGTACTACTACTTGTACCTATCATATGGCGGTCTCGACGCAACAGGCGGCTACAACATCCGTGTCGCCCGCTCCAAGAAACCGGACGGCTTTTACTATGACGCAGAAGGCAACCCGGTACTTGACGTTCGCGGCAAAGAAGGCACCTTCTTTGATGACCGCTCCATCGAACCATACGGCGTCAAACTCATGGGCAGTTATTCATTTGAAACAGAACAAGAAAAAGGAACTGGCTACGTTTCACCAGGACATAACTTCGCATACTATATGAAAAACCGGGCGATTCTATTTAATCTTCCACACCCGCTTCCCGGGCAGAGGTGAGGAACACGAAGTCAGAGTCCACCAAATGTTCATGAGCAAAGACGGTTGGCCATCGTTATGCGGGCGAAACACTGAAAAAAGTAAAACAAAAAGACATCACAGGAACCTACAAACTCTCATCCAGCACGGAAAAGACATCTCAGCAGACATCAAAAAAACCATCAACATTCAGCTCAAAAAGGCCGCACCATTTCCGGGGAAATGAACGGAACATGGAAGAAAACAGGAAAAAACATAGCCGGTATCACGTTAGCTGGCAAGAAGTATGATGGGGTATTTATACGTCAACGGTATTCGGTGAGAGAGAAGAACGTCATGACGTTTAGTATGTTGAATGGCAGCGGTGAGGCTGTTTGGGGCTCGAAATAAGATGGAGAAGTGCCTTCGTGGGAAGGCGTTTTTTTATTGCTTCTTTACTTTAGAATCCATAGTATTAATATGAGGCGAGAAAAATATTTATCAGAAAGGGAGAAATCTATTGAAAAAAACAATTAAAGTTGCTGCAGCAGTGATTCAAAACGATAGAGATATGATTTTATGTGCACTTCGTTCGCCAACCATGTCTTTGGCTAATCTATGGGAATTTCCAGGAGGGAAACTTGAAGAGGGAGAGAATGCTCGAGAAGCTCTTGTCAGAGAAATTCATGAGGAGCTTGGTTGTAAAATTGAAGCCGATGAAATTATCGCTGACATTCATCACGAATATGAGAAAATCGTTGTTAATTTGATTTCTATTCAAGCGAAAATTGTTGAGGGTGAACCTGTTGCTAAAGAACATGCTGAACTCAGATGGGTGCCCGTGAGTGAACTTGTTTCACTTGAATGGGCACCTGCTGATATACCAACTGTAAATGCACTAATTAATTAAATCAACATACAAGTTTTCTGGGACAGGCTGATGGAGCTTCCATATTACATTCATAGGTTTGTCCCCATTGCTTGATACGTAATCTACTTTACCTAGATAAATGAAAGGTAAGGTAATATCATGCATTTCGTTAAATTTACGTACGAATAGATGTATATTATATTCTCTTTGTCTATGGTTAATAAAATTCTGACCGACATTAGAATGATGTGATGTTTGATTTGGACTTTGCCAATGAAAATGGTAGGGATCAATAAAGTAATCTTTATATAACAAATGGTCCTCTACTTTTTCAGATTTATTTAATGTAATAAAAATTAAGTAATTATTGTTAACTCTCTTTACACCTTCTCGCCACGTTCCCTCTTGATCAGTAGATTGAAATAAATGTATGAGTTCATTTCTAGTATATGTTTGAAATAAAGTGAGTTGTAGTTCACTAGATAAAAGTGCTTCTATATTATTCAAACGTCTAAATTCAGTTAATCCATATTGAATACGCTCCTTAATATAAGGACCAAACTGAGGATGGCATAAGCGTTCAATAATATCTGATTGTAGGATGAACGTACTTTCCTCCACTGTACCAAAACTCCATTGCTGTTTTTTAAGTGGTTTGGCTAAACGCTCCATAGATCGTTTAATTAAATTGTCGTGTATATTAGTGTTTTTGATTTGTAAATGAAATGTATCCTCTAAAGACTTTTTAACATCATCGACAGTGATTCTTTTTGTATTATATCCACATTGCAACACTAATAAATCATAAGGCCACTTGATAGGAAACTGTTGTTCTAACCAGGATACCATTTTTAAAACTAACGAATCATTTAATATTATTTTATCCAAAGAATGAAGGTCATCCATTCTGCGTTTCGTTTCGACCCAAGACTTATATTTCTTTATAAAAAAGGTAAGGCCTGGAGCTTGATCTGAATAAAGAAAATCTAGTAGCTCAGGAGAGCGTCCAATATCTCGTTTGAATTGATAATATAAAGTTTTCAACATGGCAACTGAATTTAGTTTAATACTATCAATTTTGTGTAAAATCTCTTTTTTCGTTACAGATGAAAGGTCTACATAAGACCCACCTGGTAAGTCTGCAAACTCATGGGTCACGGCAACTCTTAATGAATCTTTATCAAAGGATTTTTGACTCGTTTGTCCGGAAAGGGCTAGCGGTATGACAAACGATTTTTGATAATTCCCTATAAAATCCAGAACCGTCACAAACTCTTTATCATCAGTCTTTCTTAATCCTCTTCCTAACTGTTGAATAAATATGGTTGGTGATTCAGTTGGTCTCAAAAAAAGCAGTAAGTTTAATTTTGGTATATCAATACCTTCATTAAAAATATCTACTGTGAAAATTAGCTCTAAACTGTGATGCGGGTCTTCAAGTTCTCTGATGACTTTCTGACGTTGAGCTGAAGAATCTTGCCCTGTTAAATATGTTGTATGGAATCCTAATTGATTAAATTCTTGACTCATATATTGGGCATGTTCAATGTTAGTACAGAAGCCCAACCCACACATTTTTTCTCCATGGAAACCGTACATATTTATCATCTTTATTACATAATCGACTCGCTCATGGTTTTTTAAGTGGCTGACCAGAGAGCGTTCATCATAAACCCCGTTTGTTATTTTTACTTTATCGTAATCAATAGTATGATCCGGAATACCAAAGTAATGAAACGGGGCGAGCAATTCAGCTTCTAACGCATCTCGTAGGCGAATTTCATAGACAACATTATGATTACAGATTTCAAGTACATCTTTACCGTCTAAACGTTCTGGAGTTGCCGTTAATCCTAATAAGAATTTAGGTTTAAAGTAATTCAACACTGATTGATAGGTAGAGGCTTCTGCATGATGAAATTCGTCAATGACAATGTAATCAAATTCATCTGATGCAAACCGTTTTAATGTTTCTTCTTTATACAATGTTTGAACTGTGCTAAATAAAAATCTTTTATTCCATTCTTTTTTCGATCCAGTTAACAATCCAAAGTTATCATGATCATTAGTGACTTTTTTAAATGTTTCAATGGCTTTAGTTAGTAACTCCTCGCGATGAGCGATAAAAAGATATTTTTTTGGTTGATATTCGGAAAAATCAAATGCTGCAAGATATGTTTTTCCTGTACCAGTTGCAGCGATAATAACAGCCCTTTCCTCACCTTGTTCTCTCGTTTTCTTAAGGTTTTTAAGCGCTATTTCTTGCATGGCATTAGGTTGTATTTTTGTTTGGTAAAGAGAGTTTTGAGAGACGAGAGACGCACTAATTTTGTGATTAGCTGTTTGAAATTCTTCATAAGCTTTTAAGAACTGGTCATCGACCGGTTGTGTTTTTTCAAGCCATACTTTATTAAAGACATCTTTTGTTTGTTGAAAAATAGGAAGATATTTTGTATCAGGTATTCTCGCATTTAGCTCATACCCAGTGGTCAGAGCGGATTGCGAAAGGTTTGATGATCCAATAATGACGCTATGTTGCCCTGACTGACGTTCAAATAAGTAAGCTTTTGTGTGAAAAGATTGACGATAATCATTTACAATTCTTAAGGTAACATTTTGAAATTGCATGAGTTGTTTAAGGGCTTTAGGTTCAGTAATTCCCATATATGTGGATGTAATAATACGTACTGGTACATTGCGTTTATTGAGCTCTTGTAATGGCGGAATAAGAAGTTGGACGCCAGACCATCTTGTAAAACTGACCATAAAATCCACACGATCAGCAGTTAACATTTCATTCTTTAATGTTTTAAAAAAATTATCATCCGCTCTATGGTTTCCGAGTAGATTCAATCGTGATAGCGAAAAGTGCTCAGATACAGGAAGATCCAAGTCACCTAAATGATAAAGAACTGAAGAAAGTGGTGTTGCAAAGGCAGTATCATTACCAAGATCAGAAGATACTTTTTGGGTTAATTCAACCGCCTGATGATATTCTCCATGATGAACAAGCGTTTTGATTTTTTCACCAAATTGTTTTGCTATATGTAAAGTTAAAATTTCTGTGTATTCTTTCGGTAAAACAGGCTGAAATCGATGTTCAACCGGATAAAGCTTGTGCTTTTCTTGCAATTCTTCATGAAAACCACTGTTTTTTGTCATTTTTTCTCTCTCCATATTTAAATAGATATCCTGATTTTATCATTATTATTGACTATAGGTAACAGAGATTTGCAAAGGCACCTCGAACAAATGAGGATAATTGTACCTGCACTTATAGTCCTGTGCAAGCTGAATTTCACTCGCGAGAAAGTGAAATGAAAAGGATAATAGTTAAATATACTTATCTTATCCCTCTTCAAGACAAACCCTTTTGCCTGTTTATCCAATATGACCCATCATGTAATATGAAAATAGTCTGTATTGTAAAGAATTGACACAGTTTGATAGAAACACGAGGTGTTGCGGCATGCATAGTGAAATGTTGTTACATTCGGTAAAAGCCGACTTACATGAAAAACAGGAACAGATCCATCAGTTAAAACGAGTGCTGCACGAAATCAGGCAAATCAAACACGAATTTTCCGAGGCCAAGCATCTCATTCACCGGCCGCATCTTAACCGAGAGGCATGGAGAGGAACACATGCGGAGCGATTCGAAGATATTCGTGAAGGAATGAACAAAGCATATCAGCAAATTAAAAGCGATCAAGTCAGCGGAATCATCGAAAGCATCGAAGGAAAAATCCACTCCTTAGAGGGCGATGTCTATTCCATCAGACGCCAAATCACAAGAATAGAGCATGAAATAGAGAAGGAAAAACACAAAAAGTGAGGTGAGCACAAATGGCACAGGAAATTAAAATGGTGTATGGCACAGTGAAGCAAGGGCTCTCACAGCTCAAGAATTCAGCTGAACTCAAATCCTCCTTGCCCGGCCACATCTCAGGCCGAAACCATTTAAACGTTGCGAAGTCCATTGAGCAATTAAATGAGGACATCAAAGAGCTCACCGAAGCCTATGCGTCCGTTCTGGCCAAGCATATCGCACAAACGGAAAGCGCGGTAAACGCCATGAAGGAAACCGATGAAAATATATCATCTTCCATGAAATAAAGCGCGGGAGGACAAGGGATTGAAAACATTAGATGTCCACGCTCTTCACGAGGGCATTCAGCATACGATTGAGAAACTGGACAAGCAAAAACAGCAGCTGGAGAAGCTGGAAAAAAGCGTTGGGCACCTGGCAAGCATGAAGGACGCGCTAAAAGGAAAGGGAGGAGATGCCATCCGGACCTTCTACGAGGAGTGCCACAAGCCTTTTCTCCTCTTCTTTGGCATGTTTATCGACGAATACAAAAAAGTGCTGAAACAAACGCAGCATGCGATTTCCTCTGTAGAATCTGACTCCCATGGCATGATCGCAGAGGCTTTTCTCTCACACGATGCAAGACACGGAGTAAAGCATGCACGAGAAGTGACAGAACAGCTCACAGACGCAGTCAACCGCCAAACATCAGCCATCGGCCACATCGTCAGCCTGCCGACAGTCAATGACTCCTTCTTTCGAGTGGAAACAGAACAGGCTGAACGGCTGATCACAGACACCCTGCATAAGCTCTTTCAATTTGACGGCCAGCAAACCCAAGCACTGGAAACAGCAAAATCAGATTTTCAAACGATGAAAAAGTATATCGATCAGCTCGAAACGATGTACACCGGTCCAAAAATTGAAATCACAGGCTACAAAAGCGGCTCCATCCTGAAATCACAGGAAGAAGAAAACATCAACCAAACCTTCGGCGCCATTAACCCGCAAATGAAGCAGGCGGATGACTCACCGATGGAGATGATGTTGAAAAAGCTGGACGAGAAAGAAAAGTCTAAAGTCGATACAGTTGTCAAAACGGATCATTCTAAAAAGGTAAATAAAAATATCATTGTTATTAATGGTAAAGTATATAATACGAGTGAACATGTAGAACATGTAAAAACTGATTTCTCAAATGCAGAGGTTAAGCAAGTTGTTTTTAATGATACACTTTATAATGTGTATATATCAGGTAATCATATGAAACTTGAACCTGTCGTCTCGCTTTCGGACATTAAAGTGGATGAGAGCGGATATGTGAAATTGTTAGAGACAGCTGTAGATCTTACCGGCGTGAATGATCTTTTTAAGGCAGCCACGGGCAGAGATCCGGTATCAGGCGAAAAAGTCACAGGGAAAGACCGTATTGTTGCCTCCATACACTCACTACCATTAGCCAAAATAGCCAAATTAGAAAAATTAATAAATATTAATAAACTTATTGATGATGGGAAACAGGCAAAGAAGGCTAAGGAAATTAAAAACGTTGCTAAGGGTAAGGATAATAGTGTACCTTCTTATGGAAAGAAATCAGTACCTAAAGGGCCGTATCGTGAAGTAAATGGATATCCTGTTAAAGTAAAGCCGGGTGCCCAAGAGAAACATATTCCCAATACTCCTAACTACAAGCAAGAAATAGCAAATGGGAAAAACAAAAGTATTTTTTATGGAGATAATAAAAAAGCGCAGGAATTGCTTGATAAGTATGCAGGGAAAGGTCAACTACTACCAAACGGTAAAAAAGAAAGAGTAGACTTTGGTAAACCAATTGGAAAATACTATGATCGTGATACTGGTGAATACCTTGAAACTACTAGAGGAATGATTCATTACGGAAAAGACGGAGCGCATATAGTGCCTTCAGAACCATTAAAGAAGTAATAAAAGGAGGATATAAATGGAATATGATCCTTTAGTAAAAGCGTTAAAAGAGTATAAAGATAGTGACTTGATAATAGAGTGGGATAGTGGATTAAAGATTATTGGTGAACCAGATACACTCTTTGAAACAGACAATGGGTTGGATGATGATGATGTGAATTATACTGAATATTATGCAGTTGCATTTCAAGTAAATGGGATTTTAGCGCATCCTACTAGTGAAGAAAGTAGTTTATATAACTGGTTAATACAAAAGAAAGGTTCATTGGTTGAAATTTCACTTTATGATGATCCGCCAAGTGCAGTTTTTTTAACTGACGGAGAAAGTGTATGGAAAAGGGATAATTAAAAATAAAAATGTTACTTTAAAGATATACCTTGAGGGGCTAAATTTCCTTTCAAGGTTTTTTCATTAATTTATTTTAAGTCAACCGATATTTGCGAGAATTTTTAGTGAAAGAAAAACAAAATAGTCCTTAATAAGTAAATCCCTTAGTCAATACCAAAAATGAAAGCGTTGACATCCTATAAATCTAGTGCTAAAGTATACCTATAAACAAATAAAACGGCCCGTCAGGATTGTTACTGCGAAAGCAGGCAAAACCTAAATGGTGCAGGTGCAGGAGGAGACTCTCGCAATCTGCGTCATTTAGGTTTTTTTTATTCTCATTGAGGAGGTGATGCGGCATTGTGATACAAAAAAAGCTGGTGAAAGGCGGCAACCTTTCATCCAGCGGGTTCCCCCATAAAAAGGAGGTATACACATGGATTATGATAAATTATCGAAAGAGATATTACAACTGGTGGGCGGTGAAGACAATGTTCAGCGCGTCATTCACTGCATGACGAGGCTGCGTTTTAATCTTCATGACAACGCGAAGGCGGATCGCAGTCAATTGGAGCAGCTGCCGGGTGTGATGGGCACCAATATCAGCGGCGAGCAGTTTCAAATTATCATTGGAAACGATGTGCCGAAGGTGTATCAGGCGATGCTGCGGCACAGCAATCTCAGCGATGAGAAGAGCGCTGGTTCATCTTCTCAGAAAACGAATGTGCTGAGTGCGGTGTTTGATGTGATTTCCGGTGTGTTTACCCCGATTCTGCCTGCGATTGCGGGAGCGGGAATGATCAAAGGGCTTGTTGCGCTAGCGGTCACGTTTGGCTGGATCGCGGAGAAGAGCCAGGTTCATGTCATTTTGACGGCTGTTGGTGACGGTGCGTTCTACTTCCTGCCGCTCCTGCTTGCGATGAGTGCGGCGAGAAAGTTCGGCAGCAATCCGTACGTAGCGGCGGCCATTGCGGCGGCGATTCTGCATCCAGATTTGACGGCACTGCTTGGTTCGGGGAAACCGATTTCCTTTATTGGGCTTCCTGTAACCGCTGCCACTTATTCGTCAACAGTCATTCCGATTTTGCTGGCGATTTGGATCGCTTCGTACGTGGAAAAGTGGATCGACCGTTTTACACACTCGTCTCTCAAATTGATTGTGGTTCCGACGTTGACATTATTGATTGTCGTGCCGCTGACATTGATTACAGTCGGTCCGCTTGGCGCTATTTTAGGAGAATACTTGTCTGCCGGCGTGAATTATTTGTTTGATCATGCAGGGCTTGTGGCGATGATTTTGCTGGCGGGAACGTTCTCTCTCATCATTATGACGGGCATGCATTATGCCTTTGTGCCGATCATGATCAACAACATTGCCCAAAACGGCCATGATTATTTACTGCCGGCGATGTTTTTGGCGAATATGGGGCAGGCAGGGGCATCATTTGCCGTCTTCCTTCGCTCCAGAAACAAAAAGTTTAAATCACTTGCGCTGACGACGAGCATCACGGCGCTGATGGGGATTACAGAACCTGCGATGTACGGCGTGAATATGCGTCTGAAGAAACCGTTTGCGGCCGCTTTGATTGGCGGTGCGGCCGGCGGCGCGTTTTACGGTATGACAGGTGTTGCTTCCTATATCGTCGGAGGGAATGCGGGTCTGCCGAGTATCCCTGTGTTTATCGGCCCGACGTTTATGTACGCGATGATTGGTCTTGTGATTGCTTTTGCGGCGGGAACAGCGGCAGCTTATCTGATCGGATTCGAGGATGTACCGTCTGAAAGCGTCCAGCAGCCGTCTGTGCATGAAGGCAGCGGAGAAATCATTCACAGTCCAATTAAAGGAGAAGTGAGAGCATTAAGCGAAGTGAAAGATGGGGTGTTTTCTGCCGGAATCATGGGAAAAGGATTTGCCATTGAGCCTGAAGAAGGAGAAGTCGTTTCACCTGTACACGGAAGCGTTACCGCCATTTTTAAAACAAAACACGCAATTGGCATTACGAGTGATCAGGGAGCTGAAATCCTCATACACATTGGATTGGAGACGGTGAAGCTGGAGGGGCAATGGTTCACGGCTCACGTCAAAGAAGGCGACAAGGTTGCACCGGGAGATCCGCTCGTGTCCTTTGACCTCGAGGAAATCAAAGCCGCGGGATATGACGTCATTACCCCGGTGATCGTGACCAACACAGACCAATATTCGTTTTCGCCGGTGAAAGAAATCGGCAAAGTGCAGACAAAAGAAGCATTGCTTGCTTTATCTTAAAAAAACTGATGGGGTGATCAATATGAGTTCAAATGCAAAACGATTTCCAGAAGGATTTTTATGGGGCGGCGCGGTTGCTGCCAACCAGGTGGAGGGTGCTTATAACGAGGGCGGCAAGGGGCTTTCGACCGCTGACGTATCGCCGAACGGCATCATGTCTCCATTTGATGAATCAATGACTTCCTTAAATCTGTATCATACCGGAATTGATTTTTACCACCGTTATAAAGAGGACATCGCCTTGTTTGCGGAAATGGGGTTCAAGGCGTTCCGCACATCGATTGCGTGGACAAGAATCTTTCCGAATGGCGATGAAGAGGAGCCGAATGAAGAAGGGCTCGCATTCTATGATGATCTGTTTGATGAATTGTTAAAGCATCAGATTGAGCCTGTCGTCACCATCTCTCATTATGAAATGCCGCTCGGTTTAGTGAAGAATTATGGCGGCTGGAAGAACCGCAAAGTCATCGAGTTCTATGAACGCTATGCCAAAACCGTTTTCAAACGCTATCAACACAAAGTGAAGTATTGGATGACCTTCAACGAAATTAACGTGGTGCTCCATGCGCCGTTTACCGGCGGCGGTCTTGTCTTTGAAGAAGGAGAAAACAAATTCAACGCCATGTACCAGGCGGCACACCACCAATTTGTGGCCAGTGCTCTTGCTGTCAAAGCGGGTCACGACATCATTCCTGATTCGAAAATCGGCTGTATGATAGCGGCAACCACAACCTATCCGATGACATCTAGGCCAGAGGACGTCTTCGCGGCCATGGAAAATGAGCGCAAAACTCTTTTCTTCTCAGATGTTCAGGCACGGGGCGCGTACCCGGGATATATGAAACGCTATCTGGCAGAAAACAATATTGAAATTGAAATGGCTGAAGGCGATGAAGAGATTTTGAAAGAACATACGGTGGATTACATTGGATTCAGCTATTACATGTCGATGGCGGCGAGCACTGATCCAAAAGAGCTTGCAAAATCAGGGGGCAACCTGCTTGGCGGAGTCAAAAACCCTTACTTGAAATCATCAGAATGGGGCTGGCAAATTGACCCGAAAGGTTTGCGCATCACGCTCAACACCTTATATGATCGCTATCAGAAGCCACTTTTCATCGTGGAAAACGGCCTTGGCGCTGTAGACAAAGTTGAAAAGGACGGCACCATTGAGGACGATTACAGAATCAACTATCTGCGTGATCATTTAATTGAAGCGCGCGAGGCCATTGCGGATGGCGTTGACTTAATCGGCTACACATCATGGGGGCCAATTGACCTTGTCAGCGCATCCACTGCGGAAATGAAAAAACGCTACGGCTTTATTTATGTGGATCGGGACAATGAAGGAAACGGAACGTTAAAGCGCATCAAGAAAAAAAGCTTCAGCTGGTATCAGCAAGTCATCGCCACAAACGGAGAGAGTCTCTGACAACTTTTTGAAAACTCACGCACTTCAATTGACAATAACCGGCAGCAGGCGGACAATAAAAGAGAAAGATGAACCACCCACAGTCCGAAAGGCGGGATGAACATGTTTAACAAAATGTTAGTTGCGATTGACGGATCAGACATGAGTGAAAAAGCGCTTAATGCCGCAGTGCATTTGGCTAAAGAACAGCAGGCGGAACTAAGCATCCTTCATGTGGGGAGAGAGGCAGTCGTCGCGACTTCTTCTCTGACGGGAATTGTCTATGTGCCCGAACATTTTATTGACGAAATTAGGGACCAGGTTAAAAAAGAAGGCCTGAAAATCCTTGAGGACGCAAAAGAAAAAGCAGCCGAGAACGGTGTGCAAGCTGATATCATTTATGCGAATGGCGAGCCGGCGCATGAGATACTAAATCAAGCAAAAGAGAAAGGCGTCAGCCTGATCGTCGTCGGAAGCCGGGGCATCAGCGGCCTGAAAGAAATGATGCTTGGAAGCGTCAGCCATAAAGTGTCGCAATTATCGTCTTGCCCGGTTTTGATTGTTCGATAGATTTGTTAAAAAAAGCGCCCTCGGGCGCTTTTTTTTTATCTGTTAGAAAAGGTAACTAATAAGATATCTCGATGTGCGCCATCTGCATTGACAGTGCCGACCGGTGTTACCGCATGAAAGACCTTTTGCCCGAGAGCAAGTGTTTCAAGCGGGTCTGTCAGCCGCAGCACTTTATCAATTTGCTTAACAGACGGAGCGATTAAGTTATCTCCTCCGATAGCATCCTCGCTCAGCTGAAATAGATGGACGAAAACAAGCGGTTCGTCGTCACGATGCAGCCAAATAGGTGAGCTGTATGAAGGTGCGTCAGGTGTCACTTGATATCTGACTTGGTGGAGCCCGACGATCACTTCTTTCTCCCAATCTACAAAATCGGTTTGGCGGGCCATTTCTACATTTGAATGTATCATGCGCTGCGTTACAGGGTGCTGTAGAAACTCATCTGATATTTTATCGAATTCTCTGACAATACCGCCATCATCATAATTATACTCTTTTGATTGGAAGTATCCATTATCCGGATCTAATTCAAGGGTGTCGGAGTGAGGAGACAGAATATAGCGGGAGTGCGCTCTGTAACGGCCGCCTCCTTTAGGATCAGCTTTCAAAGCATCATATGTAAGCTGTAATTCGCGGACTTCGGCGTCTGTGGTTTTTTGCTGGTAGAACTCTGCTGGAATATACGAATAACCGTTTTCCTTTAAATAAGAAGCATAGTTAGCGATATCGGATGTTGAATTTTTTTTTGTTTTTGAAACTTGAACCATATAGATCTCCCCTTAAAAAGTAGATGATTTTTTTGGCAGCTTCCTGTATGATAGAAAATGTGGAAAATAGAGGATGCAAGGACAATGCTAAATTATTTGTAATATATTGTCAAACTTTAATATTCATATTATTGGAAATTACCAAAATGAAAAAAGGCAGAATGTAAAATGATGAAAAAAAAGAATATAATGATCACTGGGGCAAATAGCGGAATCGGCTTCGCGGCGGTAAAGCAATTTCTAGCTGACGGTTTTCGGGTCGTTGGAGTGGATATTCAAACGAATAAAATGTCAGAATTTATAGTAAACAATGACTTTTACATGGAAGAAGCTGACTTGTCTGATGTTCAGCAGGCGGAATCATTGATGCCAAAGCTTGAACAACGCCAATTGATTCCGGACATCTTAATCAATGCAGCAGGAATAAGGGAAATCACTCCTGTCCTTGAATTATCAGCAGAATCATTCAAAAAGGTCATAGACATTAATCTCACGGCAGTTTTTATTCTTTCCAGAGACACGGCAAGGCTGTGGTCTAAGCTGGGGAAACGAGGCTGTATGATCAATATCGCCTCTGTGTCCGGGCTGATGGCAGAGCCTGCGCGGGCAGCCTACGTGTCTTCCAAGCATGCGGTCATCGGACTGACGAAGCAGCTTGCTATGGAATTCGGGTCAAAGGGCATCAGGGTGAATAGCATTTCACCGGGCGTGATCCGAACAGAATTAACGGAAGAGTATTTTCAAGACGATGAAATGGTTCAGCTGATCAAAGATAACCACGCCCTTCATACGTGGGGGCAGCCGGATGATATCGTTTCCTGTATGAAGTATTTAGCTTCGGATGAGGCGCAATTTATTACAGGCTCAAACTTTGTCATAGACGGCGGCTGGACAGCCGGCAAGAAACTATAATAAAAGAGAAAAGCACCTTGCAGCTGGGGTGCTTTTCCCCTATACATAATTGGAGGTAGAATACGCTTGATGCAGCAAGATCTCTCAATCACACCAAAACAAAAATCAACAGCCGTGCTGAAAATGGTCATCTCCATGGTGATTTTCGGTTCCATCGGCTTTTTCTCAGAGCATACTAATTTGCAGTCATTTGAATTGGTCTTTGTCCGCTGCCTTTGCGCGACGTTATTTTTAAGCCTTTGCTGGCTGGCATCAGGACAGTATAAAACCGAAAAGTGGAGCAAGAGAGATGTGCTGCAAACATTGGCGTGCGGTTTCTTTCTCGTATTCAACTGGGTCTTCTTATTTAAGTCTTTTGAAGAAACGTCTGTCACGATCGCCATCTCGGTTTATCACCTTGCACCAGTGCTTGTTCTTCTCCTGGGCAGCATCATCTACAGAGAGAAATTAAATGTCATTTCCGTCAGTTCCATTATCATCTGTTTTCTGGGAACTGTGCTGATTTCCGGGATTAACGGCAGCACTTCATTGACACAGCTGATGGGGTCTGGCATCATTTGGGCAGTTCTCGCCGCACTATTTTATGCGTTCACCACTTTAGTGGGAAAAGGCATTCAAAACCTCAGCCCTTACACGACAACCTTCCTGCAAACCGGTTTAGGGGTCATCATCCTGATTCCGTTTATTCACTTCGGCGCTTTTGCCAACCTGTCTCAAGGAAACTGGATCATGGTGGTATCGACCGGTATCATCCATACAGGTATTGTGTATTTGCTGTTTTTTGACAGTTTGCGATTTTTATCAACGAAATTTATCTCAATCATTGTCTTCCTCGATCCGGCTGTCGCAATCGTGCTGGATACCGTCTTCACAGGCTTCCGCCCAGACCTCTATCAAACATTGGGCATCGTCATGATCTTTGCAGGCATGGCTTTGACGCTTGCCAGAAGGCGGGGAAAGGCGGATGTGGTTGCTGAGGATAAGGATATTGAGCAAATTCAATAATGACAGAAAGATAGAAATAGTGTAAAAAAGGCCTAATTGGCCTTTTTATTTTTGGGTCAATTTACTCTGGTTGATTCTTAAAATAAGATAAACTTTCCAGAAAGATATTGAAATAACATTTCATTATCATTAAGATTATTTGTTGAATATTACTTTTGTTACAAAAAGGAGAGAAGAAATGAAAAAAAGAAAGAGGCGGAACTTTAAAAGGTTCATAGCAGCATTTTTAGCATTGGCTTTAATGATTTCATTATTGCCAGTGGATGTACTAGCAAAAACCACAGAAGAAGAGGAGGGAAATGGTGTTACTGCTCCTGATCCAGAAGAAACTCTTCAGGATGAACAAACAGAGCAAGCGATACCTTTCAATCAAAAAGATATAAACAAAGAGGGAGAGATCACCTCAGAAAGAACAGAAAATACAAAGCTCTATTATGAAGGAGACGGTGTTTATAAACAGGAAGTATACCTTGATCCCATTCATACAAAGGAAACACCGAATGCTGATTGGGAAGACATTTCTCCTGAGTTAAAAGAATCGACGAGCAAACAAGTCGAGACAGAGAATGCTATTTTGAATTCGGATTTTCAAAAGCAAATGAAGAACGGGCTTTATGCGACTTTTGAGCATAATGACCATAAGATTGCGTATTCACTTGTAGAAGCGAAAGGCCCAAATAAAACTTCATTTACTCCGAAAGATACCTCAGCGGATTATAAGACTGATAGTAATGAGATTGTTTATCCGGATGTTTTTCCGAACATTGATCTTCAAACTTTCACATTCAATGAAAACATAAAAGAAGATTTAGTCCTTCATCAATATGATGGCTACAACACATTTACATTTCAATTGAAAACCGATTTGCAGGCTAAAGAACAAGAGGATGGATCCATTGATTTTTCTGATAAAAAAGGAAAAGTTGTCTTTTCTGTGCCTAAGCCTTTTATGACGGATTCAAAACTAGATGAGCTTTCCGGCGAGGTTGAACGGTCCGACAAAGTCAGCTATAAGCTGGAAAAGAATGAAGAAGGGTATTTGCTTCATCTGACGGCAGATGAGAACTGGCTGAAGGATCCTAAACGTGTATATCCAGTATCTATCGACCCGTCAACATCTTTATCTATTTCTTCAGACACGTTTGTCATGAGTGCCTATCCGACGACAAACTATTCGGCGGCCTCTCAAAAATGGGATGCTAATTTAAAGTCTTATGTGCTGAAAACAGGCTATTATGACAAAACAACAGGCACAAACTACGCGTTCATGAAATTTAACAACCTAAAACCGATTCAAAATATGACTGTCAGCAAAGCAACATTAAAAACATACGTCGCCCATTCCTATTATGGAACAAAGGCAACCGGTCTTTGGCTGGATACAGTTAACAGCAATTACGATAATGGAAAAGTGACATGGAACACCAAACCAGCATCGAAAAATATCGGCAAAGCTGAGGTCCATAAAGGACAGTGGGCAAGTTACGATGTGACAGCTGCTGTAAAGTCATGGAACTCTGGCGGGGCCAACTATGGATTTAAGCTTCATACAAACGGAAACGGCAAGGAATACTGGAAAAAACTGATTTCTTCAGCGAACTCCTCTAATAAACCGTATATTGAAGTGACATATACCATACCAAAGGGAAGCACCCCTTCTATTAAAGCCTATAACAACGGTGACTCCACTGGTTATTTTGATATCAGCTGGAAAAAGGTTCAAGGTGCAAAAGGATATAAAGTATGGATTTATAATGGTAAAGAGTATCAAGCGATTTCTGCAGGCAACGTCACGTCATGGAGCACAAAAGGAAAAAAAATCTGGCCTACGAGTGCAGAAATTGCTTCCAAGAAATATAAACTGCATGTGGACGGTAAGAATGGAGCTGAATTGGCGCTAGATCCATCCCCAGTTTATAAAAATTCCGGCGGAAGCTATGCCACAAGCAAAAACTATTGGATTGGCGTCAGTGCGATATTTGATCAAGGCGAAGGAGCGATGTCTACACCTGCAAAACCTGTTATTCCTAATGTAGGAAAAGCGCAAGCGCCGTCAACAAAGGGATTTAATAATGGGAATGCCACAGGATACTTCGATCTTTCTTGGAAAGCCGTATCGGGTGCAACCGGCTATAAAGTTCAGGTGTTCAATGGGAAAGGCTTTGAGACACTTGATCTCGGAAATCAGACGTCTTGGACCACCAAGGGGAAAAAGATCTGGCCGACCAGTGCTGAAATCAAAGCGGGAAAATATGCTCTTCATCTAAAGGATGGAAAGGGAGCAGAGCTGCCGATCAATCCCGGCCCAACCTATAAAAACGCCGGAGGAGACGGAGCCAAAAAAAATTACTCGTTTAAATTGATCGCATATAACAAAGACGGCGAAGCCATTGCATCACCGGCTGCTAACCCGACACTTCCTGATATCGCTAAGCCGAAAAATTTAACTGGCTATTTGTATACAAACACAAAATCAAGTCAAACAGGCTATGTGAATTTAATTTGGGAAAAGGTTCAAAATGCGAAAGGCTATAAAGTTAACATCTATAACGGCAAAGAATACCAGTCCTATGATGTTGGTGACGCGGATCATTGGACAACTCAAAATAAAAACATCTGGCCGACGTCGGAGGAAATTAAAGCAGGGAAATACAAGCTGCATACAGACGGAAAAGGCCGGGAATTAGCTCTTGATCCGTCACCTGTCTATAACAATGCAAATGGAAATTACAAAGGGAAGAAGAATTATTCTTTCACTCTTGTCGCTTATGATGCGAATGGTGAAACGATTCCAACAGCGCCCTTTAACCCAACGTTCCATGAAGGCGCTGAGTTCCTTGGAACAGAAGAATACTGGTCTATCATTGATATCCCAAGCGGTCAGTTAAATGGCGCGACAGGCAACGTCATTGTAAATGAAGAAGATTTGTCAATTGACGGACGAGGGCCGGGACTTGGCTTGTCGAGAACCTACAACAGTCTTGACAGCTCCGATCATTTATTTGGGAAAGGCTGGTATGCTGATGCTGAAACATCTGTCATCTCAACGGATGGCGGAGCAATGTATATCGATGAAGACGCTACGACACATCGATTCACTAAAAAAGCCGATGGCACGTATCAGCCGCCGACCGGTGTATATCTTGAATTAACAGAAACAGCGGATCAGTTCATATTAAAAACAAAAGATCAAACGAACGCTTATTTCAATAAAAAAGGCGGTAAGCTTCAAAAGGTAGTGGATGGTCACAACAATGCAACTGTCTACACTTACAATGACAAAAATCAACTGACATCTATTACTGATGCATCAGGCCGCAAGCTTACATTCACATATGATGAAAACGGCCATGTGACTTCTATCACCGGACCTAAAAATAAGAAAGTCACCTACTCATATGAGAATGATTTGCTGAAGAAAGTGACGGATACAGACGGGACGGTCACAAGCTACGACTATGATGGCGAAGGGCGTCTTGTCAAACAGTATTCAGCCAATAGCACCGAAGCAAAGCCTGTCTTTACCGAATATCAGTATAGCGGACACCGTCTCGAAAAAGCGATCAACGCTAAAAAAGAAACATATGTCTACAGCTATGATGCTGATAAAAAGACGCTTCTTATGACACAGCCGAATGGCCGGAAGGTACAGTATGGCTATAATGAAGCGGGAAATCCGATTCAGGTTATTGATGATGCCGAAGGGTTAAAGATTACAACGAATACAAAATATGAAGGCAATAATGTTGTAGAAGATGTAGATCCAAACGACGTCGGCACCGGAAAAGCAACAGAAAGCTATCAATATGACAAAGACGGCAACGTGACATCGGTTAAAGACGCATATGGAACGGAGACATACGAATACAACAAAAACAACGATGTCACAAAGACGAAGGATACCGAGGGTAATGTCACGGATATTGCTTATGACGGACTGGATGCCGTATCCGAAACCGATCAGAGCGGAAAATCATCATCAGCTGCTGTTTATGATAAATATGGAAATCAGATTCAATCGAGCAAAGATTTATCAGCTTCAACTAATATTTTGAAAGATGGAAGCTTTGAAGCGCAAAAATCCGGCTGGAATCTGACTGCCTCTAAAGACAGCGGCAAAATTTCAGTGATCGCCGATAAGAGTGGGGTTCTTTCCGGATCAAAGGTATTGGAAGTCTTGAGCCAATCAACGTCTGCCGGAACAGATCATGGGTATTCGTCAGCGACTCAAACAGTTGTACTGGAGCCGAATACAACCTATACATTAAGCGGGAAAATCAAAACAGATTTAGCGAAATCAAGAGCCTATTTTAACATTGATTTGCGGGACAAAGATCAAAAGCGGATTCAATGGATTCACAATGAATACAGTGCATTAGCGGGAAAAAATGACTGGACAAAACGGCAAATCACTTTTACGACTCCGGCAAATGCAGGAAAAGCCGTTGTGTATATGGAAGTGGATCATAAAGATAAAGATGGCAAAGGAAAAGCATGGTTTGATGAAGTCCAGCTGGAAAAAGGCGAAGTATCGTCAAGCTATAATCCAGTTCAAAACAGCAGTTTCACATCAGCAGCGGAAAACTGGAATGTAAGCGGGGCATCCGTTGATTCTAAAGAAGGCTTTAATGATGACGTATCATTAAAAGCTGCCCGGACCAGTGCGTCCCAAGCCGGATCAGTAACAAAACAAACCGTTGTCTTAGGGCAAAGCGCAAGCGACAAACCGGTTTATCTCACACTGACAGGGATGTCGAAAGCCAGCAGTGTCAAATTTACAGATGAAAAAGACTATTCTCTGCAAGCGAATGTCACTTATGCGGACGGCAGCACAGGTGTATACAATGCCAAATTCCCTTCTGGAACACAGGAATGGAACCGGGCTGCAGTTGTCATACCAAAAACAAAACCGATCAATAAAGTCAATATCAGCATTCTGTTCCAAAAGAGTGCGACAGGAACAGTTTGGTTTGATGATATCCGTCTGATTGAAGGAAGCCTTCTGACAAAAAGCACGTATGACAGTAAGGGCAACTATGTGACCAAGGAAGAGGACGAACTAGGTTTCTCCACTTCAACGGATTACGATGAAACTGGTAAGAAAACGGCTGATACAGACGCAAAAGGTGAAAAAACAACCTATACGTATGATCAGGCAGACCAATTGACAAACATGGCGCTCTCTAACGGCACGTCTATCCTTCACAGTTACGATAAGGAAGGCAATGAGGTAAGCAAAACCATCCGGGCGGGAGCAGATCAAACCTATAAATACGAATATGATGTCATGGGCAAGCTTGTCAAAACAACTGACCCTCTGGGCAATGTGTTAGCAAGCGAATATGATGCCAACAGCAACCTGACCAAAACCATTTCGCCGAATGGCAACGAAGTGTCTCTTTCTTATGATGGAACAGACCGGGTGAAATCAAAGTCGTATAACGGTACAGAAAAGTACAATTTCACGTATGACAAAAATGGAAATGAAACATCGGTCGTCAATAAAGAGCAGAACACCACAAAGAAACGGACATTTGACAACAAAAACCGTTTAACCGAATTGACTGACCGCGGCGGCAGCCAAACTTGGACATATCCTAGTGACTCCGATAAGCTGAAAACCTTCTCGTGGAGCCATGGGGATCAAAAAGGAACGAATCAATTTACGTATAACAAACTGGATCAAATGGTTGAGATGAAAGACAGTACATCTTCCTATTCATTTGATTATGATGAAAATGGCAACGTCCAAACCTTTATTACGGGCAACGGCGGTGGAACAAGTTTTTCATATGACGAAAGAAACCTTGTAAGCTCGCTGCATATCGGTGACAAAAACGGCGGAAGCATTCTGACGGAAAGCTATGAATATGATGCCAACGGCAATCGTACAACGATAAACAGCTCAGCAAGCGGAAAAGTGAAGTATGAGTATGGAAAGCTGAATCAGCTTGTCAAAGAAACCCATGAAGATGGTACTGTTATTGAATACACATATGATGGATTCGGGAACCGGAAAACCGTTACAACTGTAAAAGACGGTTCAAGCAAAACGGTGAACGCTTCCTTCAACATCATGAACCAGCTGACAAAAGTAAATGATGAAAGCATCTCTTACGATAAAAACGGCAACCGTACATCTGACGGCAAATTCACATATACGTGGGACGCAGAAGACAACCTGACCGCCGTTACGAAAAAAGGCGAAGACAAGCCGTTCGCAACATACAAATACGATGAAAAAGGAAACAGAATCCAAAAAACCGTCAACGGAAACGTCACGAACTACTTCTATGACGGAGACAGCTTGAACGTCTTGTATGAAACAGACGCGGACAATAACGTCACAAAATCATACACGTACGGGGACAGCGGCCAGCTGTTATCCTATACAGAGAACGGCAAGAAATATTTCTATCACTACAACGCACACGGTGACGTCATCGCGATCTCAGACAGCACCGGAAAAACCGTTGCCAAATATCAGTACGATGCGTGGGGAAATCCGACAAAAACCGAAGCAAGCGACGAAGTGAAAGACAACCGCTACCGCTACGCAGGCTACCAATACGACGAAGAAACCGGCCTGTACTATCTCATGGCCCGCTACTACGAGCCAAGAAACGGCGTGTTCCTATCACTCGACCCAGACCCGGGCAGTGAGGGCGATTCATTGGATCAGAATGGGTATGCTTATGGAAATAATAACCCGGTGATGAATGTTGATCCGGACGGGCATCTAGTCTGGTTAGCTATAAACGCTGGCTTTGCGGCTTATGACGGATATAAGGCGTACAAGTCAGGAAAGGGCTGGAAACATGTAGTAGGTGCTGCTGCTCTAGGTTTTGTTGGTGGAGCAAGAATAAAAGCAGCAAGTCGATTGTATAAAGCGGCACATTCTGTTTATGTATTAAAAAAAGGAAAAAAAGTTGTGTATGTCGGAAGAACAAAAAATATGAAAAGAAGAGCTGCCGCCCATAAAAAAAACCACCCAGATGCGCGAATGGTAAAAAAAAGAGGAGGATTAACATATGCGCAAGCAAGAGGATTAGAGCATCGATATTATTTAAAATATGGCGGTAAGAAAAAGCTTAGAAATAAAATTAGACCAATAAGTCGTAAAAATAAGAAATATAAATATTATATGAGTTCCTCAAGAAGATTTTATAGGTAGAGAAAGGAGAACATTCTATGGGATTTTGGGAAGAAGATCATAAAAATAAGAAAATCTTAGTTAGTGATGAAGGATTAGATATTTGTTTCGAATCGGTTGAAAAATTTCACAGTATGTATAAAGAGCATTTAGACAGAGGACCGACTCTAGAAGAATTTCTTAAAACATTACTCATTGTAATGAATACAAACGGAGATTCTTATTTTCCGGAATTAAATGATAAACAAGTAGTGGATCTAAAGACAATTACTAAAAAAGTCAAATCAACAGCTAAAGTCATACCGGGAGCCATTATTCAAATACCTTTAAAGAAAATCGACAAGTATACGTATGCTTGGGTAATTAAGGGGGATCTATCAAAGAATAAAGACGATGATATTCTTATACAGTATTATGATATTTTTACTGACAAAGAATTAAGCAGAGGAGAAGTCATTAGTTCAATGAAAGAAGAAAGGAAACTTTTTGTGGCTAATACTGGATATACTGGCCTGTTACAAGGCGATTGGAATGTAATTTCCAAAATGCCTCGAAACATAATAGAGAAAACTGATAGTTCTCAAATAAAATTTATTATTTTTGAAGAAGGAAAATATCTCATGAGTGAAGGAGATTCTTTTGCATCAGAAGATCAATTAATAGAATTAGATGAGAAAACTGGAAGAAAAATCGTTAATCCGTTGGGGATTTTCGGACATTTAAGTATAGAATCCATTCTCTATAAATACTATAAGGGAATCACAATGGAGGAAATGATAAAAAATGAATTATGAAAATGTTGAAAGTAAAGGGCTTCTTATAAATATGGATTGTTTTAAAATTTAGTTGGTACAACACTGTCCAAAAATGTAATTGATTAAAATATATACTAGCCATACAAACTATTTTGTATGGCTAGTATTTTTAAAAGGAACCAATGCATGGAGAAACGCGACAAAACAGAAGTAAGCGATGAAGTAATAGACGATAGCTACGCAGGCTATCAATAGATGAAGAAATCGGTCGATACTACCAAATGGTTTGTTATTTCGAGCCAAGAAATCAATTATCTCATTAGCCAAGACGATTCATTAGCGGCAGAGAGTGATCTAATAGAGGTTGATGAAAAACGGGGGAAGACCTTTAGCAATCCGATTGGGCTATTTGGTCATTTGAGTATTGAGGATATTCTTTATCAATATTTCAAAGGAACCTCGATGGAGGAATTGATCAAGTGTGAGTTGTAAAAAGGGTTTTATTGGTGGGGAGGTACATATGAGCAGGTATTGTCTGGAATATGCAAATTCAGAACTTTTTCTTTTAAATGATTTTTTCAAACAATTCCCCCTCCGTATCACTGAGTATCATTGGGTCATTGGCGATATTTTGAATATGATGGATTTATCCGAGGATAAGGATCATTGGAACGATATCATCGGCGAGCGTAAAGACTATCTTTTTATCACAGGTGAGGAATTTCATCGTATATTAAATGAATTTAAGATTTATGTGATTTTTTCTACTTTAACAGCTGTACCTAAAGAGACATTACCCTATAATCTAACAGATGTGCCGTTTGTCGATGGGAATGCTGACTATTATGTAGATGATTATGTTTCTCCTGTAAAAGAATGTATTTTCGAAGTCGGTTTTTTTGATTCAACAGATCTTATATTTTTACAGTGACTGATGAAAATATAGAAAGAATGTTGAAGGATGCTTTTCCTGATTTGATGCCTTACTGTGAGTATAGAGTGTAGGAAAGCCATCAACGGAGGAATCGAAATTGGCAGATGAGTTGAGTAATTCAGGAGCTTCTCCTATTTTATTTCAGCATATCAAGAAATGGCGTTTTTATCGGGAAACAGATCAAGTTCTTGGTGCCATTTATACAATTGAGTTAGCAGCTGTTTATCGTTTACGTACGATTGTTGTCATATTCAAAGACGTTTCAGCCGTTACGATACGAGAAATCGAAACCCTATCGGATCTTTCTGATGGAATTCTCCATATTGAAGCGCTACCACAAGGCACGTGGAAGAATGGGAAGAGCAGACATTCCGCTTTTATTGCCGGCAATATGAGATAACGGAAGCTGAATAGGGAGAGGAGAACACCAGCATGTTTGAAAAACTGAGAAAAAGACAGCAAGAGCTTGAAGAAAAGGCATACCCTGATGAACTGTACGAATTTGAAGCGGAAATCTATGAGTTTTTTATGCTTGTTGATGGCAGTTTGGATTATGTGCTGGCGAATAAAAGGATGCCCCGGCATCAACGGCGTTCGTTGGAGAAAAGCTTTTTTGAGCTGTATCCCGACATATTGCCGGATGTGGTCAAAAACGATAAAGATTTGTATCAGCACATTCTCTTGTATGAACAAGTCAGACAAGAGATTTGCGTTGTGCTATCCAATTGATAAGGGGAAGGTTTTATGGAAAGAACCTCTATAAGCAGTATCGGCAATTTGGACATGGTCGTTCTTAAGCCTCACCAAGTTGTTATGTCATGTGAGCTTGAAGATGCAGAGTCATTTTATCGTATTTGGCAAGGGCTTGACTATGAGCGAATCATGATACAGGTGATAACGACTGGTTCATTTATAGAAGACCTGTCTAAGTACTTTGAAGGTCATGCTTACAAGGTGACGAAGCTGGCGAAACGAGAATTCCATTTCCAATGCGTATTACATGATGCAGACCGTGACATTGCAGGCTTTCTCTTTCTGTTAGCTTCTATCAATGACGATGTTTTTCTGATCACTGATCCTCAACCGGATAAAAGCTATTTTTCCGATGGGAAGCTCCAATGCCTAACGGACTCAGGCGAACGGATCATGTGGTTTGAATATGATGCTGCGGACATTTATATGGTTGGCGGTAACTAAAAATAGGAGGAATCCATTTGAATATCACACAATACGAGAAATTGAAAAAGCATCTTTCTGATGCGGATACAGGTCCATTTACATTAAACGAGTTTTCGTTCTATATGAAAGAAGATGATCGTTATATACATATTCCTGTGTTTGAATTAAAACTATCAGCTCAAACCTGTGACATTCATTTACGGTTTGAAGACATTAGTGCATCGAGGCTGGATGATCTTGAATCCGTCGATTCGGTTGAATTGGAGATTGTACCGACTGACGATCAATGGGAAAGACTTCGTTATTATGTGTATGACGAAGAAGACCAAATAAGCTTCTATTGCGGAGGTTGGGATGTGATCAAGTGTGACAAGAAGTCACACTGATTTTCCCCACTTTCCAAGCGTTCTTGCTTTTGTTGCAGCATATGTCATGAGAAACGGGAAAGTCACAATCAAGAAAACCAAAGGCACCCAATTTGATAATCCCGTTACATAATGGAGGGTAAATGACAGGAGAGTCAGGAAACTCAAGGTGCAGGTGGCGTTTCGAACGTCTTTTTCGCTTCTTTTATATTTCTCACTCATGGTGAATTGATCACTGTATATCGGCGAGGTCCCGGGATCAGCCGAAAAGATATGCATACCTTGTGAAGAGCAAACATGCTCCCATCCGGCCGCTTCAAATATCTCGATGTATTCTGCAAAGCTTTCTTCCCCGACATCATGATAATCAATACTATAGATCAGTTTTTGAGGCTCAGCTTTTTTAAGTGTATACCCCATAAACGCAAATGATTCAAGCACCCAGCCTTTTCTGGTCAAATCGCTAAGTCTCTTCATATCCTTTTCCTCTGAAAAGGCCAATCCTTCAGACATCATATATTTTTTCTGTTTCATGACGAATCCCCTTTCAATTGTTGAAAAGCGCGTTCCCCGTGTTCAGCCATCACTTTTCTGCGCTGAATTTCTTTTTTGAGTAATTCTTGCCCGTTTCGTGTCGTTTGGTACACTTTGCGGCGTGGGTTGTCATTGTTGACGAGCTCAATGATCCCTTCTTGCAGTAACTTCTTTAACAATGTATATAAGGTAGCCGGGCCGATGGTGAAGGAGTCGTCGGTCATGTCTTCAATCTCCTGCATGATCGAATATCCGTGTTTTGGTTCCAGCAATGTTAAGACAATATAATAGGCTGGATCGGTAAGCTGATCCATTTCCTGCGGACGTTGCTTTGGCAAGTGTTCACCTCATTTTCTATATCAACGATTGATATATCATTTATTGATATAATAAAATTTCCCTTTCTGTTTGTCAATGTCATTTTGTTCTGCCTTCAGTTGTTATAAAAAGAAAACTGCCGGGTATGCATTTTTCATAGGATGGTGCGCTTGACTTTAGCCAAGAGAAAAAAACACACCACATTAACTTGAGTGTTTTCAGCTCGGTATCCTTTACATTGAACGCTCCGGACAATCCCTCGCGTTATATGGCCAGAGATACGCTGTATCAAAACCGCGCGGGAATCGCACTAATGCGGCATTGCTGGTTTTACTGCATCATTTTTCGACAAAACACATATGCCTTCACCAATTAGAGTATAATGAGAACATCTGCAAGAGACAGGAGTTTATACATGAGTCATTTTAAAAACTATCAAATCAGTCATGACATTTTACGAGCATTAGAAGGATTGGGATATACAGAACCGACCAAGGTGCAAGAGAGCGTGATTCCCGCTGCTCTTGAACGAAAGGACCTTGTCGTCAAATCACAGACGGGAAGCGGGAAAACGGCTTCGTTTGGAATTCCTCTCTGTGAGCTGGCGGATTGGGATGAAAACAAACCGCAGGCGCTGATCCTGACACCGACCCGTGAGCTGGCTGTACAAGTAAAAGAGGATATCACGAACATCGGGAGATTCAAACGAATCAAAGCGACCCCCGTGTTTGGAAAATCACCCTTTGACAAACAGAAAGCTGAGCTTAAGCAAAAAAGCCACATTGTTGTCGGCACGCCTGGACGTGTTTTGGATCATATCGAAAAAGGCACACTGCCGTTAGACCGTCTTTCCTATTTGGTCATTGATGAAGCGGATGAAATGCTGAATATGGGCTTCATCGAGCAGGTAGAGGCGATTATCAAGCATCTGCCGACTGAGCGCACGACGATGCTGTTTTCGGCGACGCTGCCGGAGGATATTGAGAAGCTGAGCCGTCAATATATGCAAAATCCGGAGCATATCGAAATCAAAGCGGCCGGACTAACCACAAAGAATATTGAACATGCGGTGATCCAAGTAAGAGAAGAGAATAAGCTTGCTTTGCTGAAAGATGTGCTGATGACCGAAAATCCCGACAGCTGCATCATTTTCTGCCGGACAAAAGAGCACGTCAATCAGCTGACCGATGAATTGGATGACTTAGGATATCCATGCGATAAAATTCACGGCGGAATGATTCAGGAAGACCGGTTTGACGTCATGAATGAATTTAAACGGGGCGATTACCGGTACCTAGTCGCGACAGACGTCGCCGCGCGCGGGATTGATATTGAAAATATCTCCCTTGTCATCAACTATGACCTGCCGCTCGAAAAGGAAAGCTACGTGCACCGCACGGGCCGGACGGGGCGCGCAGGGAACAAAGGAAAGGCGATTTCGTTTGTCACTGCCTTCGAAAAACGGTTTTTAGCTGACATTGAAGAATATATCGGGTTTGAGATTCAAAATATAAAAGCCCCTTCTCAAGAGGAAGTGGCTGAGAAAAAGCCTGAATTTCTAGCTAAATTGAATGACCGTCCGGAAGTGAAAAGAGACAAAAGCGAAGAGCTGAATAAAGACATTATGAAGCTGTATTTTAACGGCGGAAAGAAAAAGAAAATCAGAGCCGTTGATTTTGTAGGAACGATCGCCAAAATTGACGGTGTGTCAGCTGATGACATCGGCATTATCACAATCATGGACAACGCCTCTTACGTGGAGATTTTAAACGGAAAAGGCCCTCAAGTTCTCAAAGTGATGAAAAACACAACCGTCAAAGGGAAAAAGCTCAAGGTGAATAAAGCGAATAAATGATGAAATGACCTGCTCCCTGTTAAAGGGGCAGGTCATTTTTCTGCTGGCTGACAGCGGCACTGTTCTCTTCCGGCACAAAGGCGAGGATGACGATTCCGATTACAAATAAAATGATCAGGCTGAACACCGCAGTCGAGGATTTCCCGGTCAGCTGGGCGGTAACGGCGATGAGCAGCGGCCCCATAATCGAGGCGAATTTTCCGAAAATGTTGTAGAAGCCGAAGAATTCATTGGCGTGGCGCTTTGGCACGAGCTTGGCGAAATAGGAACGGCTGAGGGCTTGAATGCCGCCCTGCGAGGTAGCGACAAGCATAGCCAGTATCCAGAAATCCAGTGTTGTCTCAAGGAAATAGGCGTACACGCAAACGGCCATATAAATGACGATCCCGACATACAGCATTGTCTTCCCCGTGAAGCGTTCTGCCAGTTTTCCATATACAATCGAAAACGGCGCGGCGACCACCTGGGTGACAAACAGGATGATCAGGAGGCTTGAGGGGCTGATCCCTAAATCAGATCCATAGGATGTCGACATCGTAATAATGGTGCCGACTCCGTCGATATAAAAGAAATAAGCGAGCAAGAAGAGGAAAAGTGTCCGGTATTGCCTGATCCGCTTCATCGTTTGGCCGAGCCGCTTAAAGCTGTTGATGACGATATGGGGTTCTCTTTTGATGTAATAGCGCTGATGGACATGCTTCAGCATCGGAATGGTAAACAGCCCCCACCAGACAGCTGTTATGAAAAAGGAGAACTGGCTCGCGGCAGACACAGTCACCGGAATGGTCTCTGCTTGTGCGAGCAGGATGATTGCAATGCTGATGATAAATGGAATCGTGCTGCCAATGTATCCTAATCCAAACCCCCGTGCCGACACGAGATTCATGCGTTTTTCTGATGTGACGTCAACGAGGAAGGCATCATAAAACACGTTGGCACCGGAAAAACCGATAGCCGATATCGTATAAAACAGCAATAAAAGCAGCCAATGTTCACTCGGAATAAAGGCAAGCATCGCAGTGCTGGCGACACCGGCAGACACAAAGAAACGGAAGAACCGTTTTTTGCATCCTTCGTAATCGGCGATCGTGCCTAAAATCGGCCCGAGCATCGCAAGAATAAACGTTGAAATCGCAATGGTATAGCCCAAATAGGCAGTCGATTGAGCGGCCCCAACACCGCTTTCCGCTGCTGCTGATTTATAAAATAACGGAAACACCGCGGTGGTCACGACAATCGAGTAGGCGGAATTTGCCCAGTCATATAACACCCAGCTGTTTTCTTGTTTCGTAAAACGTTTCATCATCAGAGCCCCTCTCCGGTAACGATACTTCTATTGTACGAGAAATAAGCCTGAAAAGAATGGAACAAACGTAAATTTTTACAAAACGTTTATGTTTTTGCCCTTTGAATCATACTTTTGATTGATTGCTGGGTGCAGGTCTATCTGGTACCATTTAACTATATTTTGCCGTGTTTTCCAGAAGAGTTTCAGCAGAGAGGAGACAGAGCAGCATGAGGCGAATAGGCTTGTGTATAAGCCTGCTGGTCACAGTTCTTGCAATGAGCGCATGCGAAAGTGAAGCGCAGACATTTGCAGATTGTGATCAAAAGACGGTGAAACAGACCGCAGCCAAACCAATAAGCAATAAGAAAAAGCAGGACTTTCGACCCTCCCGCGAGATATGCAGCTGGCCATTGTATTCAGTTCCATGATACACGTAAGCGAGGCATTTGATTATGGAATCGGCAACCCTGAATACTTCGTGCGCAGCAGCATGACTAAAAAAGACGCAGACAGTGCGAAGGAGAACCTTGAATCGATTCAGCTCGAAAACAAACCGCTCCAAAAACAAAACAGCGAGGCATTCGCTCTGCTTCAAAAAACCAGCAATCAAGAAATGAGCCGCAGTGAGATGCAGCAGCTGAAAGAAAATCGAGCCGCTTTTTTTGAGATCGCAGACAGTATGATCAAGCTCATCAGCCAAGTCACACCGAAAAATGCGAAAAAGACAAGATTGCAGCTGGATCAGCTGAAAAAACAATATACGCAATACAGCGCCGAAAGCGTCAAAATCATGAACAGCATTGTCAAGAAGCAGGGAGCTGACAAGGCATCATTTGATCGTCATCTGGAGGCGCTGCTTCAAAAACAGCCCGGACAGCCGGTGCTGAGTGAGTTGAATTGACCAGTTCCCGTCTTTCTCTGATGATATTGACCTAGTACAAAAAGAATGTACAATCAAGGTGTAGTCTGTTCTTAGTTGATTGGAGGGATATGCCATGAAAATTGCGAAGGTGATCAACAATAATGTGATCAGCGTGGTCAATGAACAGGGAAAAGAATTGGTCATCATGGGCAGGGGGCTCGCGTTCCAGAAAAAGTCCGGCGATGATGTCGAAGAGGCCCGCATTGAGAAGGTATTCACACTCGACAACAAGGATGTATCAGAAAAATTCAAAACTCTTTTGTATGATATCCCGATCGAGTGTATGGAAGTATCCGAAGAGATTATCAGCTATGCGAAACTTCAGTTCGGCAAAAAGCTCAACGACAGCATCTACGTGTCGCTGACCGATCATATTAACTTTGCCATCCAGCGCAGCCAGAAAGGGCTTGATATCAAAAACGCCTTGCTGTGGGAAACAAAGCGGCTGTACAAAGACGAATTTGCGATCGGAAAAGAAGCGCTGGAAATGGTAAAAAACAAGACTGGTGTGTCGCTGCCGGAGGATGAAGCCGGCTTTATTGCCCTGCATATCGTAAATGCCGAACTCAATGAAGAGATGCCCAATATCATCAACATTACAAAAGTCATGCAAGAGATTTTGAGTATCGTAAAATACCATTTTAAGATTGAATTCAACGAAGAATCCCTTCACTATTATCGGTTTATCACCCACTTAAAGTTTTTTGCGCAGCGTCTGTTTAATGGCACACATATAGAAAGCCAGGACGATTTTTTGCTGGAGACAGTGAAAGAAAAGTACCATCGCGCGTATAAGTGCACGAAGAAAATCCAAACCTATATTGAGCGGGAGTATGAACACAAGCTCACCAGTGACGAGCTGCTGTATATAACGATTCACATAGAAAGGGTCGTCAGACAAGTATAATGAAAACGTTGACATTTTTGTTTTGGTTTTTTCCTGCATTCACGTATGATGATCTTAGGATTGTTACTGATAAGCAGGCAAAACCTACATTACAATGAGTGCGGAGGATCTATGTCTGTGCTGATGGTAATTTAGGTTTTTATTTTTTCAGAGGGATGGTGGCGTTTTACAGAAAAAATGAATGAGGCAAAACCTAAACAGCTTGTTCCTATTGCAATTAGGATAGTTTAGGTTTTTAACTTTTTAGCAGAAAAATGGGGATTCAAGCAGTTGCAAAAACATACTGTTGCTGGACAGAGAGGAAGAAAATGTGCGTTCTTTTGTACATTGTGCGACACGCCTGCGGCTTCATGTACGTGAAGAATAGCTTTTATTGGTATAAAGAGCTGATTGCCTCAAGCGGTGAAACGCAGAAGGGTTAGTTAAAAATATACAAATTATGAACATTGAGTAATAAATGTAAACGATTTAAAGTATCCTGCCGATATATAACGTATAAAATCTGGAAGGAGTTTGTATATGAAAAACAAAAAAATATTTTCATTACCCTTTTTGTGTATTGTTTTGATTGTGGGCTTTAGCTTTTGTCTGAACTCAAATGCTGCTGCAGCGCAAAATGTGCCAAAAGAGAAAGCGATTATGAAGCAGCAGGAAACGTTGAAAAATCATAAGGAAATTGAGGATCCTTCTTTAAAGCAAGCGGATGCGGGAAGCCTTAAAAAGGATAAAAAAGCAAAAACAATAAAAGTGAAAAAGCCTGCCAATGAGAATGTTTTTAAAACCACTTCCACGTACAACTCCGAAGACCAAGTATTTGAAACTTCATCTGCCCTTAACGAAAATAACCCTGACGATATGTATTTCTTCAGCACTTCGTCAGATCGAACTCTGATCACACGGATTTTGTCTGGCAACAGTCAGTACTATTTAAAGCTGTATGTTGTCAATTGGGATACGGGTGAAGCGCAGCCGACTAATATTACAATGGATGCGGGGAACTTAGTGCTTTTAAAAGAGCTTCCTGCCGGTGATTATATGATTCGGGTTTATTCTGAAGGAACGATGGGTGATTCATACAACATTCAGTTAAATGCAAAAAACCCTTCAAATTACACAAATGTAAAGTCGATCACCTCTAATCTGCAATCCTTTGTTGCTGAGTACGCAGACGGCTCTGTCTATGCAAACGGGACATTGTTGTACAATACCAGCACAAAAACATCTTCATTAAGTTGGGAAAGAGTATATTATTTTTCATATGGCGACGGATATAATCAGCGCACCCATTCTATTTCTTCTGTGAAAGTGAAAAGCGTTTCTGATCCTGTGACTTATCGTTCAAGTTATGCGAGTTCAAATTCGGCAGTGATGGTTTATTTAGATACAGGGACTCTGTTTATGCATCATGTATCAGCGTATCGAACAGGGGTAGGTTACAATGACTCTTTTCTAGATACGTTAGGCAAAAAAACACCTAGAAGACTCGATGCAGATGATCAAAACTATGGTGATCATATTTTAATCGTTGATGTAAAAACCGGCAAAGCAATCGACTTTTTCAGCGTTTTGAATTATTACTATGCATCAGGCGTTGAAAGCTTGCCAGTCATTTCGTATATTCAATAAAATATTTTAAAAGGATACAGCACAAAAGGATTTCCGCCAGCGGAAATCCTTTTCTCATTAGAATGATATAATCCCAATCAACAGCGCCGCAATTGTCATGACAATCGTTGTCCCCACGGCCCATTTGATGGTGAATTTTTGATGGTCGCCAAAGCTGACACCCGCCATTCCGACCAATAGATAGGTGGAAGGCACAAGCGGGCTGAGCAGATGCACCGGCTGGCCCAGCAGAGAGGCTCTTCCGATTTCAGCGGCGTCTATTCCGTAAGCGGAGGCGGCTTCTGCGATGATGGGAAGGACACCGAAGTAAAAGGCGTCATTCGACATGAAAAAGGTGAACGGCATACTGACGATGGCGGTGATTAGCGGCAGATGCGGGCCCATGGCATCAGGAATGAGTGAAACGAGAGAATGCGCCATGGCATCCACCATTTTTGTGCCGGAGAGAATGCCTGTGAATATGCCTGCCGCAAATACCATGGACACAACGTTTAACGCGTTTCCCGCATGCGCCGAGATCCGTTTCTGCTGCTCTTTGACATTTGGATAGTTGACCATCAAGGCGATGGCGAACGCGGTCATAAAAAGAACAGGAAGCGGGAGCAGGCTGGTGATCAGCGCGGCCATCAGAGCGACAGTGAGCAGCAGGTTAAACCATTGGAGAGCGGGACGCTTGAGCGGCGCTGCATCCGGATCAGAGGACGGCGCGTGATCAAGCGAAATGACACCGAGCCGCTTCCGCTCTTTTTTTCCGAGGATATAAGCAACGGCGATTACCCAGAAAACACCCGCAACCATGGCGGGAATCAGCGGTGTGAAGACCTCCGACGTGTCCAATTTTAAGGAAGCTAAAACCCTTGCCGTCGGCCCGCCCCACGGAATAATATTCATGACGCCCGAACCGAGCATCGCAATTCCTGCTAATACCAAACGGTTCATGCCGAGCCGTTTGTAAAGAGGCAGCATCGCCGCGATGGTCATCATATAGGTTGTTGTCCCATCTCCGTCCAGCGAAATGGTCATCGTCAGAACCGCTGTGCCGACAGCGATTTTTAACGGGTCTCCTTTGACAAGTGATAGGATTTTGGCGATGAGAGGATCAAACAAACCTGAGTCAATCATAATGCCGAAATAAAGGATGGCGAATAACAGCATGATCCCGGTAGGAGCGAGGTCTGTAACGCCCTGAATCATCATCTCGCCGAGACCTTTGCCAAAGCCGCTGATCAGGGCAAACACAACAGGAACGACAATCAAAGCAATAAGAGCGGAAAGCCGGTTAGACATAATAAGGTACATAAAAACAATGATCATCACAAAACCGAGTATGGCAAGCACGATATGACCTCCCCCATTCAACATTTTAAGTAAGCGCTTCCAATATTTATTTCTGAGAAGAAGGCTTATTTCAAATATGTATGACCTCATCCTGATTTGTAGACCTAAAATCCTATTGAGCGGATTCGCGGTTTATATGAAGCATGCTGCGGGTAAAGGTCTGTAGAATGTTTCGTTTTAAAAAGGGGGAACAGACATGAGTAATGATGAAAACAAACGTGTAAATGAACACTCAAAGGACGAGCAGCTTGAGCAGTACAGGGTGGATAACAGCGGGAAGAAAATGACGACAAACCAAGGCTTGAGGGTGTCAGAGGATGAGCACTCGTTAAAAGCCGGGGTTCGCGGCCCGACACTGATGGAGGATTTTCACTTCCGGGAGAAAATGACGCACTTTGACCATGAGCGGATTCCGGAGCGTGTTGTGCATGCGCGCGGGTACGGCGTGCATGGCTTTTTTCAGGTTTACGAGCCGATGACCGAGTATACACGAGCCAAATTTCTGCAGGACCCTTCTGTGAAGACGCCGGTATTTGTCCGCTTTTCGACGGTCGCGGGCTCTAAAGGCTCCGCCGACACGGTGCGGGACGCCAGAGGCTTTGCGACGAAATTTTATACGGAAGAAGGAAACTATGATCTAGTGGGAAATAACATTCCAGTATTTTTCATTCAGGACGCGATTAAATTCCCTGATTTGGTTCACGCGTTTAAGCCTGAACCACACAATGAAATGCCGCAGGCCGCAACCGCCCACGATACGTTTTGGGATTTTGTCGCCAATAATCCTGAGTCCGCTCACATGGTGATGTGGACGATGTCCGACAGAGGCATCCCTCGCAGCTACAGAATGATGGAAGGCTTCGGCGTTCATACCTTCCGTTTTGTCAATGAACAAGGAAAGGCGCGTTTCGTGAAATTCCACTGGAAGCCGGTTCTCGGCGTGCATTCTCTCGTATGGGATGAAGCGCAGAAAATTGCCGGGAAAGATCCCGACTTCCACCGCCGCGACCTGTGGGAAACGATTGAAAACGGCGGCACGGTTGAATATGAGCTTGGTGTGCAAATGATAGATGAAGAAGATGAGTTCAAATTCGATTTTGATATTCTTGACCCAACCAAGCTGTGGCCAGAAGAGCTTGTACCGGTGAAAATCATTGGGAAAATGACGCTGAACCGCAATCAAGATAATGTGTTTGCGGAAACAGAACAAGTCGCATTCCACCCGGGAAATGTCGTGCCGGGCATCGATTTTACAAATGACCCGCTCCTGCAGGGACGCCTTTTCTCTTATACGGATACACAGCTGATTCGTCTTGGCGGACCGAACTTCCATGAGCTTCCGATTAACCGGCCGGTATGCCCGTTTCATAACAACCAGTATGACGGCTATCACCGGATGACGATCAATAAGGGACCGGTCGCTTATCATAAGAACTCTTTACAAAACAATGATCCGTCGCCTGCGACAGCCGAAGAAGGCGGCTATGTCCACTATCAGGAAAAAGTGGAGGGCAAAAAAATCCGCCAGCGGAGTGACAGCTTCAACGATTATTACTCACAGGCGAAGCTGTTCTGGAACAGCATGTCTCCTGTGGAGAAGCAGCACATTATTTCTGCTTTCTGCTTCGAGGTCGGGAAGGTCAAAAGTAAGGACGTGCAGCGGCAGGTCGTTGACGTCTTCAGTAATGTCGATGCAGGCTTATCAGAAGAAATCGCCAAAGGGGTAGGCGTGGCGCCGCCGGCAAAACGGAAAGAATCTAAAGAAATTCTCACCTCTCCTGCGTTAAGCCAAGCCCGCACAGTGAATTCCGCGGCAACGAGAAAAGTCGCCGTTCTCGCAGGAAATGGATTTGATGAAAAAGAGCTGCAAACCGTGCTGGACGCCTTAAAGCAGGAAGGGGTCACAGCGGATATCATCAGCCAAACCCTGGGGTACATCACAAGCGGCACCGGACAGCAGCTTGAAGCCGGCGGCACGTTCCTGACGGCTGATTCTGTTCTGTATGATGCCGTCTATGTCGCAGGAGGACCAGAGTTAAAAGACAACAAACAAGCGATGGCGTTTATCAGTGAAGCCTACAATCACTATAAGGCGGTCGGCGCGGCAAATGAAGGCGTTGACCTTCTTCAAACCGCTGTCGGGACAACAGAGGGACCGGGAATCGTAACTGCGAAAGGTGAAGCGGACTACACCGCCTTCAGCAAGTCGTTTATCGAGGCGGTCGCCGCTCACCGCCATTGGGATAGACGAATTTGATCAGCTCCTGTATCTTAAAGAAAGATACTTTTCATAAGGAGCATGACAAATGAACGAAAAACAGCTCGCTGAAGCTTACGAACGCGATGAAAATATGATGATTTTGGTGTTTGCCCAATGGTGCGTGAACCATGATCTTGATCCGCTGGAGCTGTACGGCAAAGCGTATCCGCAGCAAAAGCTCAATGAAAGCTTGAAAAAAACCATGGACGATCTGGTGGTGCCGAAACACGAAGCAGAACATATTCCAGACCAGGCTGTCATTGGGGTGTTGGAGATGTTCGGAAATACAGATTTGGCTCAAGCGGTTCACGAAGCGATTTCTGAACGTAATCAGCAAAAGAGACATTAATTGTCTCTTTTTTTTTGAAAAAAATTGAGCTGTTAGACCTAGCAACATCTTTTTGATTTGGCCAGTCTATAAAAGTGTACCTTGCTTAAAAAAGGGAATGATAAACAACGACATCAAAGGAGGAGATCGTATGAAATGGAATCACATGCTGAAAGCCGCGGGGATTGCGGTTTTGCTTTTTTCTGTATTTGCATATGCGGCCCCTTTCACTAAAGCGGTTCAGGCGAAAACACCGACTGTCAGCAGCCATACGTACAAAAAGATCAAGGAATTAAAGTATCCACAGGTGCACCACATCGGGAACGCCGCGTTTGAAAAGAACATCAATCAAGAGCTGACAGCCTACATTGAACAATCGTATCAGGAATACCTGAAAAACAAAAAAGCAGGCGAACAGCAGGGCTTCAAAACGGAATATCAAACCTCCTACAGCGTCAAATACAATGCGGCGGGCAAGCTCAGCATTCAAACACTCAATTATGTCTATTCAGGCGGCGCCCACGGTTTAACGTCTGTTCAGTCTTTCAACTATGACTTGAAAGCACAAAAGCGGGTGACGCTGAATCAGATTCTGAACACCAAAACAAAAGTCAGCAAAACGAAAGACTATCTGTACAGCTATATCAAAAAACACGATGAGCTGTTTTTCCCTGATGTAAAGAAAGAGGATATCGTCCTTAACAAAGACACAATGTTTTCCTTTACGAAAAACGGGATCGCCATCGTTTTCGGCCAGTATGATTTGGGACCCTATGTAGCCGGAATCCGGGATGTACAAGTGCCTTCCTCTATCTATCAATAACGAAAAGAGCCATATCCCTTTTAAGGATATGGCTCAATATGTCTACCACACAAACAGGCCGACAATCGCAGCACTTAGTAAAGATACCGCAATTCCGCTGACGAGGAGCTTCCATACGTTTTTCCCGATGACCGTTGACTTTTCGCCGTCAAGGATCGAGTTGTATGTTCCGTAAATCATGCCGACCGTACTGAAGTTGGCAAATGACGTCAGGAATGTCGTCGCAACCGCAACTGTGTGAGGCTGAAGTGATGTAAGATTGTTTTTCAAGTCAAGCATTGCGACAAACTCGTTCGTCGCCAATTTCATTCCCATCAGCTGAGCGACATACATCGCATCATGTACCGGCAGCCCGAGCAGGAAGGCGAACGGACTGAAGAGGTAAGCAAAAATCGTCTGGATGGTCAGACCGTGCATGAAAATGCCAAGAATGCCGTTGACCGCTGATGTTAATGCTACATATCCGATCACCATGGCCAAAATAACGATAACCATGTTCATGCCGACAAGCATACTGTTAGAAATCGTAGAGAAAAAGTCTTTCTTCTCTTCTTTAGGCGGTGTATAGATGATATCTTCATCCTCCGGCACGTGAACAGGGTTCAGCAGGTTTGCGATAATCAGCGCGTTTAAGCAGTTCAAAGGAATCGCTGTAAACACGTATGTCGCCGGCACCATTGACAGGTAAGATCCAATAATGGAACCGCTGATGCTGCTCATGCTCATTAAGCCGAATGTAAGCAGGCGGTTGTTGTTTAAGACCGTAAGCTGCTGACGGATGACCGCAAGCGCTTCTGTGTTTCCAAGGAACATCATTTGAATAGAGAAAAAGCTTTCTAATTTCGGCAGGCGGGAAGCCTTTGAAATCACCCAACCGATTTTATCAATCAGCCAAGGCAAAATACCGAAATAGGTTAAAATATCAAAAAATGTGACGATAAAGATAATTGGAAGAAGTGCACTAAAGAAAAAGTCTACTGTTTCATTCGCCATGACAGACGGGAAGGCAAACGCGATACCGTCACTGGCGCAAGCAATCAGCCAAGTGAAGAAATCACCGATTTTTCCGATGGCCCAGCTCCCGACTTTTGTTCCCAGCATAAACCAAGTAATCAGCAATTCCAGAACAATTAACGTCATGATCGGGCGCCACTTGATTTTCTTTTTCTGCGGAGAACATAGGAATACTACTGCCATAATCACAATGAGACCGACAAGGTTTAATAAAAAATACATGATAGCAACTCCTATGATATTTATTTTGGAAACAAAAAAGCTCTTATTTTTCACAAATTCTGGAAGTTCAGAAAGTGTGAAAAATAAGAGCAAACAGAAAAGAACTTGTCCTTTTCAACTCGTTCAAATTTATTCAAACTTTCTTGTAGTCTAGTTTTTTACGGTTACTAGGTAGAAACAATCAGACCATATTACTGATCATATACAAGAATGTCATTTTTCTAAGATGATAGCAGTATTTTATCCTTTCACTTTTTGAAAATCAACCTTTTTAACTATTTTCACAATAATAAAATTTATATTTTGAAATCAGAAACTAAAGAGAAAACATGCTGGATAGCTATGTTGATATGATGTTGAAGAGGCTAACAGCATTGCAGTGCTGTTAGCCTCTTCAATATTTGGTTTCAGCTCCCTGAAGTTTGTTGTATCATGAAAATGGGGAAACCCCATACAACAAAAAAGGGAGCTATTTTCATGATTATCCAATTCATTCGTTTTAGATAATGACAGGTATAGACAATCTGCCAGACCTGGCCAATTTTTGTGAAAGGCCCAGGTTTATTTGTCTATGCCTTTTTCATTTATCTAAAAATGAGTGAATGAGGTGTTTTTTATCATGAAACGAACAACTGATGTCAGCCAATTCGCGTCCATGTTTCGATGCCCGCTTTGCGGTTCTTCCATGGATGCGGATTCAGGAAAAAGCTTGATTTGTACAGAACGAGGGCACACATTTGATAGATCTCGGCACGGATACGTGAATTTCCTGACAAAGCCGGTCAAAACGGGTTACGATGCCGGGCTTTTTGAAGCGAGAAGCAGGCTGATTGGCGAATGTGAATTTTTTGATCCGCTCCATCATGCGATTGCAGATCTCATCAGTCCCCCCAAATCTGGCCAAGAGACATTCACGATCTTGGATAGCGGATGCGGTGAGGGTTCTCATTTGAACGCGCTTTGCGGCTTTGATTATGCAGGGAAAACAGCCGCAGGAGCCGGCATCGATCTTTCGAAGGATGGGATTGTAAAAGCTTCTAAGACATACAAAGATCAAATGTGGGCGGTTGCCGATGTGGCGCGTGCTCCCTTTCTTGACCATCAATTTGATGTTGTCCTGTCAATTTTTTCGCCGTCCAATTACGCAGAGTTTCATAGGCTGCTGAAGGATGATGGCATGCTCGTAAAAGTAGTGCCCCGAAGAGATTACTTAATAGAATTAAGGCAATTTTTATATACTGATTCACCAAGGCGCACGTATTCCAATGCGGCAGCTGTTGAGCGTTTTACAGCGAATGTGGGAAACAGCCGCCGTGTGAGGGTGCGCTATGCCAAAATGCTTAACCGGCAAGCGATCCATTGGCTGCTGAAGATGACGCCGCTCGCCTGGTCGGCGCCGGAAGAAAGAGTCAGCTTGCTGAAAGAGATGACATCAGCCGAAATGACGGTTGATGTTGATATCCTGATGGGCATGAGATGAATGACAGAGGAAAGCTCCGAAAAAAGGAGCTTTCCTTTTTTTATCGGAATAGTTGGCCCCCTTTTTCCGTACATATGAAAAGGGGACGGAAAAAGCCGATGCGGACAGGTTTTTGCAAACGCTTTCTAGTTCGCGGGAACGGGGGTTGTATGTGGAACTGATCATCATTCTATTAGCGTTAGGCCTGCTGATGTTTACAGCGTATCGGGGTTTTTCTGTCATTTTGTTTGCGCCGCTGTGCGCGTTGTTCGCGGTGCTGCTGACAGATCCAAGCCATGTGCTTCCTTTTTTCTCCTCAATTTTTATGGAGAAGATGGCGGGGTTTATTAAGCTGTATTTTCCGGTATTTTTGCTTGGGGCGATTTTTGGAAAGGTTGTTGAAATGTCCGGTCTTGCGGCATCGATTGCGAAAACGATTGTCAAGCTTGTCGGGGCGAAAAGAGCGATACTCGCCATTGTGCTGATGGGCGCGATCTTGACGTACAGCGGCGTCAGCCTGTTTGTTGTCGTGTTTGCTGTATATCCTTTTGCGAAAAATCTGTTCCGAGAAGCAAATATACCGAAACGCCTTATCCCGGGAACGATTGCTTTAGGGGCTTTTACGTTTACGATGGATGCACTTCCGGGGACGCCGCAAATTCAAAATGTCATCCCGACGGCGTTTTTCAAAACAGACATTTATGCCGCTCCTTGGCTCGGCTTGATCGGCGCAGTGATCGTGCTGGCAGCAGGCATGCTTTATTTGGAATCGAGGCGAAAAAAAGCGCAGTCATCCGGCGAAGGCAACGGCGGTTTTGATTCGGAGCGTCCGGCCACTCGTGAGACGTCCGAGTTCGCGGCCGAACCTGACAAAAGCCCGCTTCAGCATGCGCTTGCCTTTGGCCCGCTAATACTCGTAGGTGCAATGAATAAATGTTTCACTATATACCTTCCTAAGTGGTATCCGAATGGATTTGATTTTTCGTCGATCGGTTTAAAGGAGCTTGGCAAGCTTGATCTTTCTGCGGCGGCTGCCATTTGGTCGGTGGAGCTGGCTTTGATCATTGGCATCATCACAACAATTTTATTTGATTGGAGAAGAGTGTTTGCCCAAATGAAGGAGGGGCTGAATGAAGGGATCGGCGGCGCCTTGCTGGCATCCATGAATACCGGTGCAGAATACGGTTTCGGCGGCGTTATCGCCGCGCTGCCGGGATTTCAAAAGCTAAGCAGCGGCATTTCGCACACCTTTACCGACCCGCTTGTAAACGGGGCCGTCACGACAACGGCGCTGGCTGGAATCACCGGGTCGGCTTCAGGGGGGATGGGCATTGCGTTAAGCGCGATGTCGGATCAATTCTTGCAGGCGATTCAGGCTTACAACATTCCGCCGGAAGTCATGCATCGGGTCATTTCGATGGCATCGGGCGGCATGGATACGCTGCCGCACAATGGAGCTGTCATCACGCTTCTGGCTGTGACGGGACTGACTCACCGGCAATCATATCGGGATATTTTTGCGATCACACTCATTAAAACGGCTGCCGTATTTGCTGTGATCGCAGTTTACAGTCTGACGGGTCTTGTATAAAAGAAAACGAAGGGGCGTTAATATGGGAAAAGTGCTGTCATCAAGTAAGGAAGCTGCGGAACTGATTCACGACGGGGATACGCTGATTGCCGGAGGATTCGGGTTGTGCGGCATTCCTGACCAGCTCATTTTGGCGATAAGAGATCAGGGAGCAAAGGATTTAACCGTTGTCAGCAACAATTGCGGAGTCGATGACTGGGGGCTTGGTTTGCTTTTGGCTAATAAGCAAATCAAGAAAATGATCGCATCCTATGTCGGTGAAAATAAAATTTTTGAACGGCAGTTTTTAAGCGGAGAGCTTGAAGTCGAGCTTGTTCCCCAAGGAACGCTCGCCGAGAGGATTCGTGCCGGCGGCGCGGGCATACCCGGGTTTTACACGGCGACAGGGGTCGGCACCTCAATAGCCAAGGGAAAAGAACACAAGACGTTCGAAGGCCGGCCATATGTGCTGGAGCGAGGCATCATCGGCGACGTGGCGATCGTCAAAGCGTGGAAAGCGGACACCATGGGAAATTTGGTTTTTCGTAAAACGGCGAGAAATTTCAATCCCGTTGCCGCCATGGCAGGCAAGATCACCATTGCCGAAGCGGAAGAAATTGTGGAAGCGGGAGAGCTCGATCCAGATCACATCCATACGCCGGGAATTTACGTACAGCATGTCGTGCTTGGCGCGAGCCATGAAAAGCGGATTGAAAAACGGACAGTTCGGCAAGCTTCGGGAAAGGGTGAGGCGAAATGAAGGAAGCGAGAAAACGAATGGTGAAACGGGCCGTACAAGAAATCAAGGATGGCATGAACGTCAATCTTGGGATTGGAATGCCGACGCTTGTCGCAAATGAAATACCCGATGGCGTTCACGTCATGCTTCAATCAGAAAACGGTTTGCTCGGAATCGGCCCGTATCCTGTGGAGGGGACGGAAGACGCGGATTTGATCAACGCGGGAAAGGAAACGATCACTGAAGTGACGGGCGCTTCTTATTTTGACAGCGCTGAATCATTCGCAATGATAAGAGGCGGGCATATCGATTTGGCTATCCTTGGCGGCATGGAGGTTTCTGAGCAGGGTGATTTGGCCAATTGGATGATCCCCGGCAAAATGGTCAAAGGGATGGGCGGTGCCATGGATCTCGTCAATGGAGCGAAACGGATTGTTGTCATCATGGAGCATGTCAATAAGCATGGCGAGTCAAAGGTGAAGAAAACATGCTCCCTTCCGCTGACAGGCCAGAAAGTGGTGCACAGGCTGATTACAGATTTGGCAGTGTTTGATTTTGATAACGGCCGCATGACACTGACAGAGCTTCAGGAAGGCGTCACAATTGAAGAGGTTTATGAAAAAACAGAGGCTGATTTCGCTGTAAACCAGTCTGTGCTCAAGCAAAATTCTTAATGGGGAGGTGTTTGACATGAAAAACAAGGTCGCCTTGGTCACTGGGGCAGCCGGCGGAATCGGATTCGAAATCGCAAGAGAATTCGCCCGAGAAGGCGCCAGCGTCATCGTTTCGGATCTTCACCAGAAAGCATGTGAAGAGGCCGCTTCCAAGCTTGCCGAAGAAGGTTTTGACGCAGCCGCCATTCCGTGTGATGTAACAAAGGAAGCGCAAGTCGCTGAGACGGTGGATGGCATCCGGAAACGATACGGCCGCTTGGATACTTTGGTGAACAATGCCGGTATTCAGCACGTCGCCCCAATAGAAGAGTTTCCGACAGAAACCTTTGAACAGCTGATCAAGGTCATGCTGACGGCTCCATTTATCGCGATGAAGCATGTCTTTCCAATCATGAAAAAACAGCAGTTTGGCAGAATCATCAATATCGCGTCTGTTAATGGCTTAGTCGGCTTTGCGGGGAAATCCGCTTATAATAGCGCCAAGCACGGCGTCATCGGGCTGACAAAGGTCGGGGCGCTGGAAGGCGCGCCCCACGGCATTACAGTCAACGCGCTCTGTCCGGGTTATGTCGATACACAGCTTGTCCGCAATCAGCTGAGCGATCTTTCGAAAACGAGAAATGTCCCGTACGACGCGGTACTTGAACAGGTCATTTTTCCGCTTGTGCCGCAAAAACGGCTGCTTTCCATCAAGGAAATCGCAGATTATGCGGTGTTTTTGGCAAGCGAAAAAGCGAAGGGCGTTACCGGGCAGGCTGTCGTTCTAGATGGCGGCTACACCGCTCAGTGACAAAAAAACACACCTCCTCCGCCAGGGAGTCCAGTGTGTTTTTTTCTTTGCTTATTTCCAAACATCGTTAGCGATCTCAACCACATGGCGGAGTTTCGCCCATTGCTGTTCTTCCGTCAGCTTGTTGCCTTCCTCAGTTGAAGCGAATCCGCATTGAGGGCTGAGGCAAAGCTGATCTAAGTTCACATAACGGGACGCTTCTTCGATACGGCGTTTGACGTCGTCCGGATGTTCAAGCTCGCCGAATTTAGATGTCACTAAGCCAAGGACAAGCTGAAGATCAGAGCGCTTCACATAACGGAGCGGTTCAAATCCGCCTGAGCGTGAATCATCATACTCCAGGAAAAGCCCGTCCAGATTCAAGCCGTCAAAAATGGTTTCAGCAGCTGCGTCATAGCCGCCTTCCGCTGTCCAAGTGGACTGGAAGTTGCCGCGGCAAATATGCATGGTTACCGTCAAGTCATCCGGACGGTCTGCAATCGCGTCGTTAATTGATTTCGCAAACAGCTGTCGAAGCTCGTCAGGCGTTGTTCCGAACGCTTCGATTTGTTTTAAGCCTTTTTCTGATAAGAAAACAGCCCATGCCGTATCATCAAGCTGGAGGTAGCGGCAGCCTCTGTCATAAAACGCTTGAATCGCTTTTTTATATGCTTTGGATACGTCATGCTGGAAAAGCTGATAGTCGTTTTTGTACGCATCCTTTTCCAGTTTTCCACGGAAAAACAGCATATTCGGGCTTGGGATCGTCATTTTTGGCGTCGCGTCACCGGCAATGCTATGGAGAAATGAGTAATCTTCAAGCATTGGGTGAGTTGAAAAGTCAATATCACCTGTGACTTTAATGCCGCGTGCTTTTGTTTGTACGTTGTGGAATTGAATGCCCTGCTCGGGAATAAACGGCTCAACGCCATCCAGGTTTTCCAGAAAATCAAAGTGCCACCACGCTCTGCGGAATTCACCGTCTGTTACGACGTTCAGGCCGGTTTCCTTCTGTTTTTCCACAATGCGGATGATTTCATCGTTTTCGATTTGGCGAAGCTGTTCAGCTGTCATTTCGCCGGCCGCTTTTTGCTGCCGCGCTTTTTTGACGGGCTCAGATCTCAGCAAGCTTCCGACTTGATCCGCGCGAAACGGCGGTTTTTTTCTTTGAAGTGATTTTTGTTCTGCGGGTGTTGTTTGTTGTGACATGTTGTCCATTCCTTCTTTCCATTCAAATATAAAAAAGCTCTTCCTTTGGATAAGGAAGAGCTTGCGTGACAATCTCAACCTTATCTTCAAGAGCAATCATTGCTCTAAAGGATTTAGCACCATTCTGTTAAACAGCGGTTGCCGGGTATCGCAGGGCCAGTCCCTCCACCTCTCTTGATAAGGAAAACCTTTTTTATGAAATTTTCTGATAGTATCTATTATTCACACATTTTATCTATCTGTCAATGATAGATTATCTCCACACGTCGCTGGCGATGTCGATGACATGGCGGAGCTTCGCCCATTGCTGCTCCTCTGTCAAAAGATTTCCTTCTTCTGTAGAGGCGAAACCGCACTGCGGGCTGAGGCAAAGCTGATCAAGGCTGACAAAGCGCGCCGCTTCATTGATTCGGCGTTTCACATCTTCTGGATCTTCAAGCTCGCCGTATTTTGATGTAATTAAGCCGAGAACAATTTGCAGATCCTTGCGTTTTACGAAACGAAGCGGATCAAAATTTCCTGAGCGGTCATCATCGTATTCCAAGAACAGGCCGTCCAGGTCTAAGCCGTCCAAAATCGTTTCCGCTACAGCGTCGTAGCCTCCTGATGCCGCCCAAGTTGAACGGAAGTTGCCGCGGCAAATATGCATTGTGATTGCTAAATCATCAGGCCGGTCTGCCACTGCATCGTTAATCGTTTTGGCGAACAAGGCAGGCAATGTTTCTGGATCGCCGCCGAGCGCCTGAACAACCTCTCTGCCTTTTTCCTCAAAGAAGAGAGACCATGACGTATCATCAAGCTGAAGATAGCGGCATCCGGCGTCATAAAAGGCTTTGATTGCTTTTTTGTACGCTTGGGCCAGATCATGAAAGTATTCCTCTTGGTCGTCATAAATCGCTTTATCAGCCTTTTTACCGAAAAACAGCATATTCGGGCTCGGAATTGTCAGCTTTGGTGTCGCATCGCCGGCAATCTCATGTAAAAATTGAAAATCAGCAAGCGCAGGGTGGTTCGTAAAATCAAGTTTTCCCGTCACTTTGATGCTTCGTGCTTTTGTTTTCGCGTTATGGAACTGAATCCCTTCAGCCGGAATGAACGGTTCCACTCCGTCTAGCCCTTCCAAAAAGTCATAATGCCACCAAGAGCGGCGGAATTCCCCATCTGTTACCACCTCGAGACCGATTTCTTTTTGTTTTTCCACAATGCGGCTGATTTCTTGATTTTCGACCTCACGAAGCTGTTCCGCAGTGATCTCGCCGGCCGCTTGCTTCTGCCGGGCTTCTTTCACCGGAGCGGAGCGCAGTAAACTGCCGACATGATCAGCGCGGAAAGGAGCTTTGTGTTGTTTTTCTGTTTTGTGTCCTGTAAGACTTGTTTGTTCAGCCATGTCATTCGCCTCTTTTCTCAAATGTGTAAGCATAAAAAAGCTCTCCCTTTATGTAAGGAAGAGCTTGAACGATCAAATCTCCGCCTCATCTGCAGGATTTAGCACCATTCTGTTTGAAACAGCGGTTGCCGGGTATCATAGGGCCAGTCCCTCCACCTCTCTTGATAAGGTACATCTTCATATTCAGATTTCAATTATCTTAATATTATTACTTTTTGATCAATTGTCAACTCTTTTTTAGAAAAGACTCTCATCATCATCGTCATATAAGACCATATCCAGCACGATAGCGATGGCTGTGCAAATCAGCACATCTTCTTTGTTTGCAATCTGCAGATGATAAGAATCACCCCAGCTGAGCCATTTCTTGCTCACCGACATCCGGACATTTTCCCCGTCAGTCAGCTGGAATTCATTCTTCCACAGGTCCCCGTCAATTTCCCAGTTAAGCCCGGAAATCTCAAATTTCGGTTTGAAAAACGCTAATTTCTTCGTCACCTCACAAACCGTTTTCCCGTCAATTGAAATCACATATCGCGGCAGAAATGACATCACTTTTTGTTCAATGGAAACGAGCGTTTTCCCCGATGAATCTGTCAATTGTAATGAGTCCCCTAACGAAAAGAACCGCCCTTCGACTTTGAAGTGCTCTTGTTCATCCCGGTCATAAATATGAAATGTATCTTTAAATGAGAACATTTTTTGTTTCATAAATAAATCGATCATGGCTGAAGTCTCCTTTTGAATTTGCCCTTATAAAAGATTACGAATAGGGGGCAAAAAGGTTTCAAGTTCCAAATCTAAGTTTTCAAAATGAAAAGGCTGCGTTATTCAGCAGCCTTTTCGTTTGATATATGAACTAGGATAGATGCATCCGGCGTTTTTGGCGGATGGCGTCAAGGTCGATTAGGTTGTTGTGATGAGGTGCGGCTGCTGGCAGAGGGCTTGTCTTTTGCGGTTTGCGGCGATTATCCTTGCTGAAAGAAAAAAGAAGATAGCCGCATAATGCGATGATAATAAATAGGATCATTTTACATACCTCCCAAAAAAAGTTTTGGTATTCTCTATTGTACGGTTAAGTTATCGAAAAGTATTCAAAAAATTCGAAATCAATAAAAAATAAATAACTGCCCCTCAAAAACAGTCTAACCTGTTGACCTGAAAATAGTCTTGCATTATGGTGATTATTCTTGTTGATGATTGGTTCTATAGTTACTATCGACGATAAAATAAATTCCTTTATATAACTTTTAACCTAAATTATCGTAATTCGAATTTCCTGTTTTTAGGTTTCGTTTTCTTTCTTGTTTGGTTTATACCCTATTTTGCGGAATTGAACACAAAAAACCCAAATTACGGAGCATTTGGGCGGTACAAGAGAATGCGGGCTATGTTTTGAGGATTTGAATGTTTTATCTGAAGATGCGTTTGAACATTTTTCTGATTTTTTGAAATGGGCTCGATTTCTTTTGCATTCTAAGTGGCCTGGTGATGATCCATTTTTTCAATAGACTTTTTGCAGCTATCGCATGTTTTGTCATTGTTTTTCCTCCTTATCCGTTGATACTTGTTTTACGGAGGAGGTGTTCAAAATGTTTCGTTTTCACACAAAAAAGCCAGTCCTTTTTGGACTGGCTTTCGGCATTACGCCTGTTCTTCAAACAGCTTTGCGATCTCAACGATAACATTTACGGCTTTGACCATGTTATCGGCGGAGATGTATTCAAATTTGCCGTGGAAGTTTTCCCCGCCTGTAAAGATGTTTGGCGTCGGGAGTCCCATGTAGGACAGCTGAGACCCGTCCGTGCCGCCGCGGATTGGAGAAATCTTCGCTTCGATGCCGAGGTTTTCCATCGCTTGCTTGGCAATATTGACGATTTCGATGACAGGTTCGATTTTCTCTCTCATGTTGTAGTATTGATCGTTCATATCAAGCTGAATCCGGTCTTGCCCGTATTCGTTTTGAAGCTCTTCAACGACGCGCTTCATTGTTTCTTTTCTGTTTTGGAAGTTTTCTTTGTCAAAGTCTCTGATAATATAGTGCAGTTTTGTTTCCTCTACATCGCCTTGAATTGACAGCAGGTGGTAGAAGCCTTCGTAGCCTTCTGTATATTCGGGTGCTTCGTCTGCCGGCAGCAGGCTGTTCAGCTTCATTGCGATTTTCGCAGAGTTGATCATTTTGCCTTTTGCTGTGCCGGGATGTACGTTGTTGCCTTTGATCGTGATTTTTGCGGCAGCTGCATTGAAGCTTTCGTACTCAAGCTCGCCGAGCGGGCCGCCATCAACTGTGTAGGCAAAGGACGCATTGAACCGTTTTACATCAAATTTGTGCGGCCCTCTACCGATTTCTTCATCAGGCGTAAAGGCGACTCTGATCGTGCCGTGCTTGATTTCAGGGTGTTTGATGAGGTAATCCATGGCTGTCATGATTTCAGCAATACCGGCTTTATTATCTGCGCCGAGAAGGGTGGTGCCGTCTGTGGTGATGAGTGTGTGGCCTTTATAGCCGGACAGCTCAGGGAACTGATCAGGCGACAGGATAACCTGCAGCTGTTCATTGAGAACGATGTCTTTACCATTGTAGCTTTCAACGATTTGCGGATTCACGTTTTTGCCGGTAAAGTCTGTGGCGGTGTCGACGTGGGCGAGAAAGCCGATTGTCGGCACGTCTTTTTCAGTATTGGAGGGAAGAGTCGCCATGACATAGCCGTTTTCATCAATGGCTGCGTCCTGCATGCCGATTGATTTCAATTCATCAACGAGCATGTTTCCTAACGTCAATTGGCCGGGTGTGGAAGGGCAGGTGTCAACGGATTCATCGGACTGCGTGTCGACTTTTACGTATGTAGTAAACCGTTCAATGATTTTTTCTTTCATTTCCAATCATCTCCTTTGTCTTATTTTATCATGGCGGGTTGAGAGATTTCTATTGCACAATACCGTTTCGGATGGCAAAAACGACTGCCTGTGTCCGGTCTTGGGCATTGCATTTTTGCAGGATGCGGTGCACGTGGGTTTTCACGGTGCTTTCGCTGACGAAAAGTTTTTCAGCAATGTCTTCATTTCTTAGCCCATAGGCCATTTGCTGAAGAACTTCAAGTTCTCTTTTAGTAAACGGATCTGCCGGTTCTTCGGCTTGAGTTTGCTGCTTCGAGCGAAATGTCTCGCTGATAATTTTAGCCGCTGTGGCTGTACGGAAAATCGCTTCGCCTCTGGCCGCGGCGCGGATGGCGTCTATTAATTCTTCAGGAAGTGTGTCCTTCAGCAGATAGCCGACTGCACCCGCGCGGATGCCTTCAAACACATATTCTTCCGTATCAAAGGTCGTTAAAATGACAATTTTTGTATCTGGAAGTGCGTTTATAATGTCTTTCGCCGCTTCGATGCCTGAGCAATGCGGCATTTGGACATCCATTAGGATGACGTCAGGTGTTGTTTGCTTTGCCAGTGCAATGATGCCGTGACCGTCGCCGGCCTCACCGGAAACCATCATATCCGGCTGTGCATTGATGATATAGCGAAAGCCTTCGCGCACAAGCGGCTGATCATCGGCAAGTGCGACGAGTATTTTATCTTTGTTCATCTTTTTGCTCCTTATTCGTTGTGGCGAGCGGCAATACCAGCTCAATTTGCAGGCCGCTCGGCTGTACGGCGCTGAGAGACAGGGAACCGCCTGCTTTTTCAGCGCGCTCTTTCATTCCTGTCAGGCCAAATCCATAAGTCAGATTACCGGTGAATTGCCCGTTGTCGGTGATTGTGACATAGAGATAGGTCTCGTCGTTAGATATAACGGCAGCCGCATGAGAAGCGTGAGCGTGACGAATGATATTGGTCAGCGCTTCCTGTAAGATGCGGTAGATCGTTTCGCTTACATTTTGAGGCCAATACTCTTCGGACAGGCCGGCAGTGTCTAAAGAAACGTGCAAACCGCTCCGTTCCTCCACTTGATGAATAAGCCCCCGCAAAGCGGTAAGACCGACCATCGATTCGCTTCTGCCCATTTGGTGAACGACAGACCGTACTTCTTGAAGGCATTCTCTGGCGACATTCAGTACATTTTGAATGACTTTTTCTGAATCCTCCTTGCTGCTTTTCAGAATATAGGGGAGAGATTGAAGCTGAACAATCACAGAAGTCAGCTCATGGCCGATGCTGTCATGAATGTCGCGGGCAATTCTTGTGCGCTCCTCAAGGACTGCGTACCTTAACGAAAGAACAGAAGCCTCCTGCAGCTCTGCGTGCGCTTTCTGGAGTTCTTCATGCGCCTGCTCCAGCTTCACGTGCATTTTCGCCAATTCAGCATGATTCCGTTCAGCCTCTCTTCTTGCTTCTCGCCTAAAACGCATGGAGGAGAAAAAGACGTACAGTCCGATCATGATTGAGATGTTGCTAACGATATCGTCCCAGCTGCTGGCAAAAATGAAGTGCAGAAAGAAAACGTTGCCGCCAATTAGGAACACCGTACAGATCAAGGACAGGCGTGCTGGAAGCTTTATAGCCGCATAAACCATTAAAAATATAATTAAGAAAAAGGCGGCTCCCTGCTCTTGGCCGGAAACAGCCCAAAGGAAAACGGTCAGGAGCCAAAGCCCGGTAAATATGCACAGATTGACAGCAACGGATGCCACATAGGGAATGATCCAAATAAATGCTAAGTATACCGCAAACACAAACGCTAACAAAATGGGATCAGCTTTAGCTGGGTGAGATAAAAATTGTATGCAATTCAAAATGAGAATAAGGCTCGGCACAAGCTTCTTGTAGTGCCGAGCCGGAGATTGTCGGTTCATGCTGGCCCTTCTTTCAGTTATTGAATCGATACTTTGCCAGCGGTCAGCCGTCTGTATTCTTTGTAAAGCATGATGTTGCGGGCTGTGATGGTGCCGAGGGGAATGAAGAACATAGAATGAATAATGGAAATAAAAATCTCGTTGCTCTCAGGCAGCCATACTCTCGCAGCCATCCGCAAAGAAAGTATCACTAGAATGAGGATAACACTTCCAAGGGAGCCGCGTGAAGTGACCTTTCCGGTTTCCGGGTGAAGCCGCACGTTTACCATCTTTCCGACGCCAAACCCGCAGGCCAGCCCGATCAGTAATAAAAGGCCGCTGACCGCAACGTGTAAAGCTGAATGAAAATACGCCGGCTGAAATGATGCTGATACGCCCCATAACAGCAACAGCGGAATGATCAGCAATTTCCCGGGTCTCACGGTTCTTTCCCGGTACATCGAGAAAATAATAAGAATAAAGACAATAAAAATATATGGGCTCATCGCCATGTCATCAAATCCTTTCTGCATTAAGCATAGCGAATATCACGATAGAAAACGTCAACCGGCAGATTGATTTTTCTGGTCTGGAATATGAAAAAACTATTAATAAACGATTAAACTTCTTAAAAATGGATGTAGGAAGGTTCTAAACACTATATAATAATATCAGGTCATTTTTTAGGAGGTTTTACATCATGGCAATACTTGTTACTGGCGGAGCCGGATACATCGGAAGCCACACATGTGTTGAATTATTAAATAGCGGCTATGAAATTGTCGTTCTTGATAATCTATCCAACAGTTCGGCTGAGGCACTGAACCGCGTCAAAGAGATTACGGGAAAAGATGTAACATTCTACGAAGCCGATTTATTGGACAAGGAAGCGGTAGATTCCGTGTTTGCGGAAAATGAAATCGAAGCTGTGATTCATTTTGCGGGGTTAAAAGCTGTCGGTGAATCTGTTGCGATTCCGCTCAAATATTATCATAACAACCTGACGGGAACGTTTATTTTATGTGAGGTCATGGAGAAATACGGCGTCAAGAAAATCGTGTTCAGTTCATCCGCGACTGTATACGGCGTTCCGGAAACATCACCAATTACAGAGGACTTTCCATTAGGCGCGACAAATCCTTATGGGCAGACAAAGCTCATGCTGGAACAAATATTACGTGATTTACATACAGCCGATAATGAGTGGAGCGTCGCGCTGCTTCGTTACTTTAATCCGTTCGGCGCGCATCCAAGCGGACGGATCGGTGAAGATCCGAACGGCATTCCGAATAACCTCATGCCGTATGTGGCGCAGGTCGCTGTCGGCAAGCTTGAGCAATTAAGCGTATTCGGCAATGATTATCCGACAAAAGACGGGACAGGTGTACGCGATTATATTCACGTCGTTGATCTCGCGGAAGGCCACGTCAAAGCGCTGGAAAAAGTATTGAACGCTACAGGAGCCGACGCCTACAACCTCGGAACAGGCACAGGCTACAGCGTGCTTGAAATGGTCAAAGCCTTTGAAAAAGTGTCAGGGAAAGAGGTGCCGTACAAATTTGCGGACCGTCGCCCGGGAGACATCGCTACCTGCTTCGCCGACCCTGCAAAAGCCAAGCGGGAACTGGGCTGGGAAGCGAAACGAGGCCTGGAGGAAATGTGTGCTGATTCCTGGAGATGGCAGTCTTCTAATGTGAATGGGTATAAGAGTGTAAAATCATAAAAAGAAGAGCTAGGGGTTTTCCCCAGCTCTTCTTTTTATTTATCTAAGTTTACTTCAAATGTAAATGGATTGATTGTAATATCGTAGTTTTCAGAAGATCCTTCTAAAATAACCTTTGCTGTTTTGCTTTCGATTTTAGGGAAAACAATAATCCCTTCTGTTTTAACTCCCGGTAAAATTTCACTTTGAATTTTAGGATACTCTGAAAGGTCGGATTTGGGCTCGATCTGTTTATTATCTGCTGTAATTTTAGCATTGAAATCATAAAAGTTAATTTCATCTTTTGATTTGTTTTCTATCTTTACATACAGACGAGTCTCTTTTTCAGCAAGTTCAACTTTTTGAAGCGTGAGTGCAAATCCATGCTGGTTTTGTGTTTTATCCACGTTAATTGTTTTTTGAGCTTGGGCGAAAGCTGTTGCATAGTCGCTTTTTTCGATGGAATCGGCAATGATTCTTGGAGCTGAAACGGAACCGCCTAATGCGTTTTCACCATCATATTTGTCTTTCACCGTACCGACTACATGAATAATGTCGTCATCTTTAATATCTAAATTAGAGTCGTCGCTCATAATAAGTGTATTTTTGCTTAACTTTTCTGGATTATTATAACCTTGAAGATATGTACCATCCTCGTCTTGTTCAACGTCAAAAACCTTTACATACAGATCAACTTTATAATTTTTAAATTGGTCTGCGTTGGTATATAGTTTTTCCATATCGGCCTTTTGTACTGTTTTTGTTGCTTTTTTAGAGTGGGAGCTGGCTGATGTTTTAGAAGCTTGAGAATCTCCGCTGTTTCCGAGATTTGCAATAATGAAAATGACTACTATCGCTAGAATGATCGTAATGATTTTATGTCTCATAAAAAAGTTACGTTGATCTTTACCGCAGTTCGGACATTTTTTAACACCCTTTGCAATCTCTTGACCGCAAGTTTTACAGTGTTGCATCTTTTCTGGCATTATATTTCCTCCTATGTAATTAAATGTTTTAAATATATGTTCTATTTTGCCTATATATTTTCGTATAGTCAATGATAAATTGATAATGAGTTTTAATTAATATTCTTTATAAAAGGCACTTTATATCATATCGGTCAAATTTTTCATTTATTAACAGCTGATACTTCTTTCTTTTTTCTCTTAATTTACTGGTTACATCTCCGCAAATACCCCTTGAACCAATTCCAACCGTCCCTTATAATGCTAATATTGAAAGTGAAAATGATATGGTAAAAACAGTGGTTTTCTAGGGTTCCGCAATGCAAATTGGACTGTGACCGAGAGAAAACACATAGCAGCCCGGCTGTTATGACACGGTGGGATAAAAGCCCAGGAGTTTCTGCTCTTTTTGAGAGAGCGTCCTCCTGGGTTTTTTTATTTGAGAGAACAATGGAGAAGGAGTGTTTTGTGATGAAAAAGAGAATACTGGATGTGCTTACGCTTGTGGTTGGCGCTTTTTTCTTCGCGCTTGCGGTTAATTTGTTTGCCATTCCCAATGACCTTGGGGAGGGCGGGGTCACTGGGGTTACGCTCATTTTGTATTATGTGTTTCAGTGGTCTCCCGGTGTGACGAACTTTATCTTAAATGCGTTTCTGCTTTTAATCGGATACAAGTTTCTGGACGGAAAAACAACGGTCTATACGATGATTGCTGTGGCGGCGAATTCGCTTTTTCTTCATCTGACACACGGCTGGAGCATTCCGTCTGATCAATTGATCATCAATACGATTTTCGCTGGTGTATTTGCGGGAGTCGGGATTGGGATGATTATCCGGGTTGGCGGCACGACAGCCGGTTCTGCGATTTTGGCCAGAATCGCTAATAAATATTTAGATTGGAATATCAGCTACGCGTTATTGTTTTTTGATTTAATTGTGGTATTCAGCTCTTATTTTATTATTGGTGCGGAAAGAATGATGTTTACGATTGTAATGCTGTATATTGGAACGAAAGTGATGGACTTCATTATTGAAGGCTTGAATACGAAAAAAGCGATTACGGTCATTTCGGAAAATAAGAGTGAGATTGCAGAGCAGGTGAATACCTTGATGGATCGGGGCGTGACGATTTTATCAGGAAAGGGAAACTATACGGGCCAGGCGAAAGAGATTTTGTATATCGTCATTAACAAACAAGAGCTGTCCATGCTGAAGAAAATTATCAGAAGCTGCGACAAAAGAGCGTTTGTGATCGTTCATGATGTACGCGATGTATTTGGCGAAGGATTTGTTGATATATCTAAATAAAAAAATCCCTCTGCACGTCAAGCAGAGGGATTCGTTCGTTTAAAAAGGATATTTGCGGTATTGCTTCTGTATCGAAATCCATTTCGTCACGGTAAATTCCTCGACCACCCACGGATTGCCGAAGCGGCCGACTCCGCTTGCTTTGTTTCCGCCAAAGGCGATATTCGGCGAATCATTGACGGACTGGTCGTTGACATGGGTCATGCCGCTGTCAATTTGCAAGGCGAACGTTTCGCCTTTTTCTAAATCAGAGGTAAAAACCGCCGAACTGAGACCGTATTCCGTATCATTAGCCATGTCGATCGCTTCCTGATCACTGGAGGCTTTGATAATGGTGGCAATCGGGGCAAACAGCTCCGTTTGGGCAATCTTGCTGTCGTTATCAGCACCGACAAAGACATACGGTGTGAGGACGTTTCCGACACGTTTTCCTTCAACCGCAAGTTCAATGCCGTCCGCCTTTGCCTGCTCAATGATCTCCAGCGCCTTCTCGATTTGGCGCTCGTTGATCAGCGGACCGACAACGGTTTTCGGATCGGTTTGATCGCCGTAGGGAAGCTGTTTGACACGGGCGGTGAATTTATCAACAAACTCATCGTACACATCTTGGTGAACAATGATCCTGTTGATAATCATGCAGATTTGCCCCTGATGAATAAATTTCCCGAAAATCGCGGCGTCTACAGCACGATCGACATCCGCGTCTGAAAGGACGGCAAACGGGTTGTTGCCGCCGAGCTCAAGGGCCATCCGCTTGAAGTCACGCCCGGCGATTTCGCCGATACGGCGCCCGACAGCGGTAGATCCTGTAAAGCTGATTAATCTCGGGATCGGATTGGTCAGCATGCTCTCTCCGATTTCCTTTAGATCCGTCAGCATGACGTTGAGGACACCCTCAGGGAGACCGGCGTGTTCAAACGCTTTTGCAATGATGGTTCCGCCGGACAGTGCGGTTTGGATATCGGGTTTGTGAACAATGCTGTTTCCCAGCGCAATCGCCGGCGCAATCGTTCTCATCGATAAATTCATCGGAAAATTAAATGGAGAAATCGATGAAATGACACCGAGCGGAAGACGGTAAATCTTATTGATTTTCCCTTCAATATCAGATGGAACCTCTTTGACGCCGCCTAATTCGCCGGTATATGTCATCGCTTCATCTAATATCGCAATTGTTTGTTCGAGCTCAATCGTTGATTTAATGATCGTTCCACCGGTTTCGCGGGAGATCATCTTGATGATCTCATCACGATTTTCCTGTAGATAGCCTCGCGCTTTTTTCAGGACTGCTTTTCGGTCTTCTGCTGTGCTCTTAGCCCACTCTTTTTGCGCCTGCTGTGCAATGTCAAAAGCATCCTCCAGCTGTTTGCCCGTTGCTAAAGATGCTGTTGTAATGACAGACTGGTCATACGGATTCAAAATGTCCTCCGTACGCCCGCTTTCCCCCTCGGTCCATTTGCCGTTGATATAACTTTTGTTTAACGCTTCTAAACCCATTGAAGATCAGCCTCCTTTGGTCCCGCATATTCCTTACTGTTTCCGCTGAAACCAATAAATAAACGAACTCTTTCAGTTTATCATCCGCCTTTTTTATTGGAGAACATGTGCAATTCGTCTTATACTGGATATACAGATCCTTACATAAGAGAGGAGACATTATGAAATCGCTGCTGGCTATTTATCCCGGTTCGGTTATGTCTGAGGAGCTTTGCGTAAAGGAAAACTGTCTATGCTTTTTTGATGAGAACAGTCAGAGATATATCTCCATACCGAAAACGGAGATCAGCAAAAAAGAGACATTGCTGCTGCAGTCATTTTTGACGGCTGCGGATGAGGCAAATCAAATGTCTTTGAAATCACCGGAAGAAATCAAGTGGTTTGCGTTTCTTTTTTCCAGAGGGGAAGTGCCGGCGAACATAAAAAAGCGGACGAGATTTGTTCATTTTCATTTGCTCGGTAAGATAGAGCGGACGTCATTTGCAGAAGCGGTTCGCCATTTTTGGCCGGTGCCTTTTGTGATAGTGTGGAAGCATGAGGACAGAGGCGTGATTGTCGAGCAGGAAAGTGAAGCGGCGGCGGGGAAAGACGAACTTGAATCACTCGCTAAAGTTCTTGAAAGTGATTTCTATTTCAGTGTCCGTTTTTACGCCGGGAGATTTTATGAACCGGATGAGAGTTTGCGCAGCCATTACGCCCGTGAACAGACGTATTTCCTGTTTGCTGAAAAACGGCTGCCCCAGATGCAGAGTGTGACCTTTGAGATGATATTTCCTTTTTTATTATTAGAAGCAGAAAAAGAAAAGCTTGAAATATTGCTTTCTGAAGAAGCTGAGCTTTTATTTAGAAGTGAATCTGAGCTGAGGAAAACGATCAAGCTGTTTATCGAAAATAACTCAAACGCCACATTAACGGCGAAAAAGCTGCATCTTCATCGCAACACCCTGCAATATCGAATTGATAAATTTATTGAGCGGTCAGGGGTAGACATTAAAACGTATAAAGGCGCGTTGCTCGCCTATTTTATCTGCCTGCAAAGCGAAGGTTCAGAATAAATTGGAAATATGCACGAAAAATGGCTGGTGGATTTTATGAATGCTGCCCATTCCAGCGATAGGGGATTGCTGTTACACTCAATTTAAGAAAGCGTTTACAAACAAAGGGGGATGTTACATGGCTGAATTGCGGATGGAGCACATTTATAAATATTATGATCAGAAGGAAGCAGCTGTTGATGACTTTAACCTTCACATTGATGATAAGGAATTTATCGTATTCGTCGGCCCGTCAGGCTGTGGGAAATCAACGACGCTGCGGATGGTCGCAGGGCTTGAGGAAATTTCGAAAGGTGATTTTTATATTGAAGGCAAACGGGTCAATGATGTAGCGCCAAAGGACAGGGATATCGCAATGGTATTTCAAAACTACGCGCTCTATCCGCATATGACGGTCTATGATAATATCGCATTCGGGCTGAAGCTTCGAAAAATGCCGAAGCCTGAAATCAAAAAAAGGGTAGAAGAAGCTGCCAAAATTCTCGGTCTTGAGGAATATTTGCACCGTAAACCGAAAGCGCTGTCAGGCGGGCAGAGACAGCGGGTCGCGCTTGGACGGGCAATCGTGCGGGACGCAAAGGTGTTCCTGATGGATGAGCCTTTATCGAACCTGGACGCGAAGCTGAGAGTGCAAATGCGGGCGGAAATCATTAAGCTCCACCAGCGACTGCAAACCACAACGATTTATGTGACGCATGACCAGACAGAAGCACTGACGATGGCGACACGGATCGTCGTCATGAAAGACGGAAAAATTCAGCAGATCGGGACGCCAAAGGATGTATACGAATTCCCTGAAAACATGTTTGTCGGCGGTTTTATCGGCTCACCCGCGATGAACTTTTTCAAAGGAAAGCTGACGGACGGCGTCATCAAAATCGGATCTGCGGCATTAACGGTGCCGGAAGGGAAAATGAAGGTGCTTCGTGAAAAAGGCTACATCGGTAAAGAAGTCATCTTCGGCATCCGTCCTGAGGATATTCATGATGAATTGATTGTCGTGGAATCGTATAAGAACTCTTCGATAAAAGCCAAGATCAATGTCGCAGAGCTGCTCGGTTCTGAAATCATGATTTATTCGCAGATTGACAACCAAGACTTTATCGCGCGGATCGACGCCCGTCTCGATATTCAATCAGGTGACGAGCTGACGGTTGCGTTTGATATGAATAAAGGCCATTTCTTTGACAGTGAGACAGAAGTGAGAATTCGCTAAATTCAAAACCGAACATGGAGACATGTCCGGTTTTTTGCACTTGAAAATCCCACAAACAAACCGATGAAAAAGGAGGAAGAAATAGACAGAAAGCAGGAGAACGATGAAACAATTGATTTTAAGCATTTTTCTTTTAGGAAGCTGCTTGGCTCTAGCGGCTTGCGCTGATCAAGAGGCGAACGCGGAGCAGCAGATGCCGAAAGCGGAACAAAAGAAACCGGAAGAAAAGACAGTACATATTCAGAAGAAAGAAAACGATACATCCGAATGGATCAAAACAGGGAAACCGGCAAAACTGTCGATTTTGATGTACCATAGCATTTCCTCAGGAAACAGCCTCCGTGTCCCGAAGGAAGAATTTGAAGCGCATATGAAATGGCTGCATGATAACGGCTATCAGACATTGACTCCAAAAGAGGCGTATCTCATGCTGACGCAGGATAAAAAGCCGAGTGAGAAATGCGTGCTGATCACCTTTGATGACGGATATACAGACAATTATCAAGATGCGTATCCGGTGCTGAAAAAGTACGGGATGAAGGCGACGATTTTTATGATCGGCAAATCGATCGGGCATAAAAATCATCTGACAGAGGACCAAATGAAAGAAATGGCGAAGCATGGCGTATCGATTGAAAGCCATACGATTGACCACCTTGAGCTGAACGGGTTAACGCCTGAACAGCAGCACAGTGAGATGGCTGATTCGAAAAAGCTGTTTGACGGCATGTTTCATCAGCAAACCTCTATCATCAGCTATCCGGTCGGGCGATACAATGAAGAGACGCTGAAGACTGCCAAATCGACGGGTTATCAAATGGGCGTGACGACAGAGCCGGGCGCGGCGTCGAGAGACCAGGGAATGTATGGCCTCCATCGTGTGCGCGTGTCGCCGGGCATGTCAGGCGCGGCTTTTGGTGCGTACATCGAATCAATGAAATAAAAAAGGCGGCGATTAATCGCCGCCTCCACAGCCGGAATCACTGCTGTCACTACCGCATCCATCATGGTGCGAGCCATTGTCTGAAAAACCGAAAAACCCGCTGTCCGCCTGCTGGCGGCTTTTGTTTTTCGAGGGCTGCGGCTGAATGACTGAAAGAAAAACAATAATAGAGATAATCAATAAAATGACCACAATCACTTCTCGTCACTCCCTTTTTTTCACCATACCTGTTATACGGATGAAACGCTGAGCGGTTTCATTTCAAAGAGATTGACTCTTTCAGGCGGTCTCTGAGCCAGCGCTTCAGCACCCCATGTCCTTTATTCGACAATAACGTGCTGACACGCCAGTACATAGGAGGATGAGGAGAGAACTGAAAATCAATTAATCTGAAAAACCAGCTTTTATCGCGTGTGAGAGAGTCGATGGTAAGCTTGTCCTCGACTTCTTCAGAGCTGTAAGCGCTTCGTTTCTGTGTATCTTCATCCTGCCGAACCGCCAAGATCCTCAAGGCTTCGGCCATTTGTTTATACCCGCCTTCCAGCAGTGATGCGCCAAGGTTGTCAGCACGAACCTCCATCCATTGTGAACAAAAGGATTGATAGAGCTGATACAAAATGATGATTGCCATAATGAAAACCCAAAGCACGATTTTATGGGTCTCAGGATGGGTGATATGATGCTCAAATAAAAGGATGATTCCCACCATGGCGCCAAGATAAAGAAAACGTAAAAGCTGTGATGACAGAACATCACGTTTTTTAATATGAATGGCCTCATGAGCCAAAATGCCTTCGATGACATGCTGCGGCAGGGTTAGTGTGGCGCTTGTCAGAATGACCATTGACCTTCCGACATTCATGCCGACTGCCATTCCATTGTAATCATCGCTCTCCGTTTCGTATAGGCGGACATGGGCAATGCCGGCCTTGCGGAAAATCTTGTCGGCCGCTGCCTGTACATGCGGATGATGACAAGGCTTGGCATCCATCGCCGCCCGTAAAACACGATCTGACAGATACATGTTGAATACCCAGTACAGCACCACGGCACCCCCCATGATCCACGGGGAGGCATGTAAGGCGTATAACGCGAGCACCAATAAGGCGTAAGCTGATATGCCTTTTACGCTGGCGGCAAAATAAAGCTTCCCAAGCAGCCGCTTCACATTTTTTCTATGATAAAACGGCAAAACTGATATCACAGTGTCCTCGTTGTTTTCCGAATCTGTGTATTCCTGGAGGATCGCTTTCCATCTTTGCGGTTCCTTCACCGTCAGAAACAGCGTTTCACCGGGAAGAGACAGTTTGATGACTTGCTGAAAGCTTGTTGTCAGATCTAAACGTGATGAATACATCGTCAGAAGCGGATGGAGCTTTAAGAGATCAGCTGTTGATTCAAGCTGAATGTCTTTCAAATCGGAAAGCGGGTATGTTCGGTTTTCATAACGTGAGCTGATGTGCAATTTGTTTAAGGATGCTGAATACAAAACGGTTACACTGAAAACATTCAGTATTCGCTTCACCAGTGCCCCTCCGCCGGAGATCATGCCGAACAGGATCACATATTTAAGGGGGCTTGGGTCAGGCCCAAAGATGAAAAAAATGACGGCGCCCGCAAACACAATGGCGGTCAGCGTGATGTCTGACAGGAGACGGGTGTTGTTTCTGGCAAGTTCGATTTCCTGCCAATCTCCCGAAGGTTTTTCCGCGCGCTCTGAAACAGTGAGATCCATTGCGGTCCAGTAGCAGTAGAACATTGTCGCGATCGAGACAATGCCATCCATGAATGATTGATGAGAGAAGATATAAGCAGCAGCGCCAACCCAAAGAACGATATCAATCCAGAAATCTACGGCCGGAATGAGTTTTGCTGCCAGGGCTGATAAAAAGTAAAGTCCCAGCCCGAGAATTACAAAGAGAAATAGATTTGTTCCCATAGGCATGCCAGAGTCCTTTCTATCTATATTTCCAACTATTACTATAGCATGGGATGGGAACTTACAAAAACATGGACACGCAAAAAGCAAGCTCTTTCGTTTTACGAAGAACTTGCTTGCGGTGTATCAATAAAATTGGTGCAGCAGCAATAAAGTTAAGGTCACTGTAATTGCTCCTCCGATGCGGGTAGAGACTTGGGCGAACGGCATCAGCTCAAGTCTTTCAGCGGCGCTTAAAATGGCGACATCCCCGGTGCCCCCTTGCCCTGAATGGCACGCATTGATAATGGCGGTTTCAATCGGATACATGTTCAGCCATTTTCCTGTAAAAAAGCCGACAGCCATCATGGTCACAACAACAGCCAAAATCGTAATGATATTGCTGAAGTTGAATGCGGCGATAAGCTTGTCCCACGGCGTCATGGACACCCCGATCGCAAATAGCAGCGGGTAGGTCACTGCTGTTGAAAAGAAGCGAGAGACCCCAAACGCGCCATTTTCAATTGAGGCAGGCGCCAATCTGAACAGCTTCATCAGAACAGCAAGTAACAGCATGGCAACAGGTGCGGGGAAACCGAAAAAGTCGTGAGCGAGCATGCCGACTAAATATAAGGAGACTGCAAGAATTCCGCCTGACGCAAATAAAGAAAGGTTGAACATTTGCTGACCGCTTTGCGATTCCTGCAGCGCAGGGGACTCTTGTTCTGACCGGTCCACTTTGCCGTTGCCTGTCCATTCCGGCTTTTTCTTTCCAATTCTATTCAGCAAGCCCGCTAGAATAATCGCGCACAGGCTGCCCAGCATGATCGACGGCAGAACAAGTGCAAACGCTTCTCCTTGAGAAATGGGCATGATGTCAGAATAACCGATGGACAGCGGGATGGCGCCTTCTCCGACCCCTCCGGCCATGATAGGAATGACGATATACAGCAATGTATGCTGAAATCCGAGCCCGAGCAACGTGCCGACAGCCAGTCCGACAATAGCGGCCGCGGCAGAACCGGCAATAAGCGGAATAAAGATTTTCATAAATGCTTTTACGAGTGTTTCTCTTTTCATGCCGAGGATGCTTCCGACGACAATCCCGGCAATAAATAAATATAGAAAGTTTGAGTTTTCTGTAAATTCTGTGGTGGATTTGACGATATCATTAGGCAGCAGGTGATAGTAGACGACAGCGGATGGAATAAAAGTAGCCAGGATGGCCGGGCCGCCGATAGAACGAACAATCGGTATCGATTTGCCGATTTGGGCAAAGGTAAACCCGAAAAACGCCATGACGGCAATGGATGTTAAGATGTCACTTTTTACATTGTGGTGCATAACAAAAACAGTGATTAATATAAACAGCAGGGCATACACAGGAAGCGGTATGATGCCTACTTTTATATTCATGGCTCTTGCAAACAAATTCTCTTTTCTAACCCCTTCATGAATTGTATCCGTTTGCAATCGCACTTGAGTTTGAAGCTCTCCCATTGAAAAACCTCCCCTAATCTTGATGCAGTGAAATTGTTCACTACATTAAGTATACTAAAAAATTGAAATTGTTAATATATTAAAAATTTACTATTCAACTTGTCTCTACTTCCCGGTTTAAATGGAAAGAGGCATTCTGACTAAAGTGGGACTATGACGGAGTGCTGAGAAATGAGTGCTGATGCCGGACAAGCATTTTGTTCGCAAGGATTGATGCGTTGATGTACGATAAAAAAGGGTCATTTATCCTAGAGGCCGTCATAAATCAGCAACAAAATAGACAATAATCCGTCACATAGTTTGGGACTTTTTAGGTGTTTCGGGCTTTATTTTTGAAATGATACGTTGTAAAGTACTTAATATGAACCAGTTAGAAATTGTGTCATTTGGTCAGTCTAGCATTCTAGCATCATATTGAATGGCTTTTTGACACATTTGTGAAATATTGAGCAATATTTTTTTCGTCTGTATTGTGAATTACTGATCAAAGTTTCGGTTCTGTTTGTGAAGTAATGAGCAAATTAACAGTTTTAACCGGAAATGGAGGAGAAAGCATGAGTGAATTGGTACTAGCCCGCATACAATTTGCATCAACAACGTTATTTCACTTCTTGTTTGTGCCGATGTCTATCGGGCTTGTGTTTATGGTTGCGTTGATGGAGACTCTTTATCTTGTGAAGAAAAATGAGCTGTACCTCAAAATGGCAAAGTTTTGGGGTCACTTATTCTTAATAAATTTCGCAGTCGGTGTTGTGACGGGGATTTTGCAAGAATTTCAGTTTGGATTGAACTGGTCTGATTATTCCCGTTTTGTCGGAGATGTATTTGGCGCTCCGCTTGCGATTGAAGCATTATTAGCGTTTTTCATGGAATCTATTTTTATCGGATTATGGATTTTCGGCTGGGACCGCCTGCCGAAAAAAATTCACGCTCTCTGCATCTGGCTCGTGTCATTCGGAACGATTATGTCGTCTTTCTGGATTTTAACAGCGAACTCCTTTATGCAGGAGCCGGTCGGCTTTACGATCAAAAACGGCCGCGCGGAAATGAACGACTTTGGCGCGCTGATTACAAACCCTCAGCTTTGGGTTGAATTCCCGCACGTTATTTTTGGCGCGCTTGCCACTGGGGCTTTCTTTATCGCCGGAGTGAGTGCTTTTAAACTATTGAAGAAAAAAGAAGTGCCGTTCTTTAAACAATCTTTTAAAATCGCAATGATCGTCGGCCTTTGTGCAGGTCTTGGTGTCGGTCTTAGCGGGCATATGCAGGCTGAGCACTTGATGGAATCACAGCCGATGAAAATGGCTGCCAGTGAAGGCCTTTGGGAAAACAGCGGTGACCCTGCTGCATGGACGGCTTTTGCTACGATCGATACAAAAAATGAAAAAAGCTCAAATGAAATCAAAGTGCCTTACGCTCTGAGCTACTTGGCTTATCAGAAATTCAGCGGAAGTGTCAAAGGGATGAAAACACTTCAGGCTGAGTATGAAAAAATGTATGGAAAAGGCGATTACATTCCGCCTGTAAAAACAACATTCTGGAGCTTCCGCATCATGGTTGGCGCAGGTGTTGTCATGATTCTTGCTGCGTTAGTCGGCCTTTGGTTAAACCGCCGCAAAAAGCTTGAAAACAGCAAATGGTATTTGCGCATCATGATCGCGTTGATTTCCTTCCCGTTTATCGCAAACTCTGCGGGCTGGATTATGACAGAAATCGGACGTCAGCCTTGGACGGTTATGGGCTTAATGACCACCGCTCAATCCGTGTCGCCTAACGTAACAGCGGGTTCCCTGTTATTCTCAATCATCGCATTCGGTGTGATGTATTTAATTCTGGGCGCACTGCTTGTCTTCTTGTTCATCCGTGAGATTAAAAAAGGTGCGGAGCATAGTGATCATCATGATGTTCCTGTATCAACAGATCCATTTAGTCAGGAGGTATACCATGGCATCTCTTCATGATCTCTGGTTTATACTCGTTGCCGTATTGTTTGTAGGTTTCTTCTTTTTGGAAGGCTTTGATTTCGGGGTCGGCATGGCGACTCGTTTTCTTGGCCATAATGAATTAGAACGCAGAGTGCTGATCAACACGATCGGGCCGTTTTGGGACGCGAATGAAGTATGGCTTTTGACTGGTGCGGGAGCCATATTCGCGGCATTCCCGAACTGGTATGCAACGATGCTGAGCGGTTATTACATTCCGTTTGTTATTGTGCTGCTTGCGTTAATGGGCCGCGGTGTCGCCTTTGAGTTCCGCGGCAAGGTTGAGCATTTGAAATGGGTTAAGGTTTGGGACTGGGTCGTTTTCTTCGGCAGTCTGATTCCTCCGTTTGTGCTTGGTGTGCTGTTCACGACATTATTCCGCGGGATGCCGATTGATGCCGATATGAACATTCACGCGCATCTAGCCGATTATATAAATGTATACTCTGTACTTGGCGGTGTGACTGTAACACTTCTTTGCTTCCAGCATGGATTAATGTTCATTACGCTGCGTACGATTGGTGATTTGCAAAAACGCGCCCGGAAAATGGCGCAAAACATAATGGGTGTTGTGTTTGTTGCGGTTCTCGCTTTCGCGGCTCTTTCTGCGTATCAGACAGATATGTTTACACGCCGCGGCGAGATTACCATTCCGCTCGTTGTTTTGATTGTCATCTGCTTTATGCTTGCGGCTGTATTTATCCGTAAGAAAAAAGACGGCTGGACATTTGGAATGACAGGCGCGGGACTTGCGCTGACTGTAGGAATGATCTTTATTTCCTTATTCCCTCGGGTAATGGTCAGCTCGCTTCACAGCGCGTACGATTTAACAGTAGCTAACGCTTCTTCCGGTGATTATTCGCTTAAAGTCATGTCAATTGCAGCATTAACGTTATTGCCGTTTGTGATCGGCAGCCAGATCTGGAGCTATTATGTCTTCCGGAAGCGCGTCAGCCATAAGGAGCCTATGACTTATTAATGGGAAAAGACCTGTTTCGATATAAAGGAATGAAGCGGATTCTCATCGTGATTACTTGTTTAACGCTGATTCAGACAGCCGCTATTATTATGCAGGCAGAGTGGCTGAGTGAAGCCGTAACCGGACTGTTCAATGGGGGGAGTATTGCCTCCCTGTTTCCGGTGATCGGCTTTTTCCTGATCGCTTTTGTCGCACGGCACGGGGTGACGATGGCACGCCAGAAAATCGTCTATCAATATGCCGCCCGGACAGGGGCAGACCTGAGAAAGAGTTTTCTCGATCAGCTGTTCCGTTTAGGCCCCCGCTTTGCAAAGAAAGAGGGGACGGGGCAAATGGTGACGCTGGCGATGGAAGGCATCAGCCAGTTCCGCCGCTACCTGGAGCTGTTTCTGCCGAAAATGGTCAGCATGGCAATTGTGCCTGCGGCGGTTGTCATTTATGTGTTCTTTCAGGACCGGACATCAGCTGTCATCTTAGTCGCTGCTTTGCCGATTCTGATAATCTTTATGATTCTCCTCGGCCTTGTCGCACAGAGAAAAGCGGATCGCCAGTGGAAATCCTATCAGAGACTTTCCAATCATTTTGTTGATTCTCTTCGCGGGCTGGAGACATTGCGTTTCCTGGGTTTGAGCAAGTCGCACAGCAAAAATATTTTCTACGTGAGCGAGCGGTATCGCAAAGCAACGATGAGCACGCTTCGGGTGGCGTTTTTATCATCATTCGCCCTCGACTTTTTCACGATGCTGTCGGTAGCGACAGTCGCGGTATTTTTGGGACTGCGTCTGATTGATGGTGATATTTTGCTTGGTCCCGCTTTAACGGCGCTTATTCTCGCACCTGAGTATTTTCTGCCGGTTCGGGAAGTGGGGAATGATTATCACGCAACGCTGAACGGACAGGAAGCAGGCAAGACCATTCAAGAGATTTTGTCGCAGCCCGGTTTTAAAGAGGAGGCGCCGCTTCAGCTTGGGACGTGGTCCGATCAGGATGAGCTGAAGCTGTCAGGCGTGTCAGTCGGCCGCTCGGTGTCGGAAATTGATCTGTCATTCAAAGGAAAGAAAAAAATCGGCATCATCGGTGCAAGCGGCGCCGGAAAATCAACATTAATTGATATTCTTGGCGGATTTTTAGAGCCTGATGGCGGGATGATCGAGATTAATGGTTCAGGCCGGTCCCATTTGCAGGACGGCAGCTGGCAGAAAAACCTCCTCTATATCCCGCAGCATCCGTACATTTTTGATGATACGCTGGCAAACAACATTCGCTTCTATCATCCAAACGCTTCTGCTGAGGATACAGCCCGCGCCGCTGCCGCGGCGGGGCTGACAGAGATGATGGACAACCTTCCGGATGGATTAGAGGGACGAATCGGAGAAGGCGGCCGGGCGCTCAGCGGCGGCCAAGCGCAGCGTGTCGCGCTGGCCCGCGCCTTTTTGGGAAACCGTCCGATCCTGCTGCTGGATGAGCCGACCGCCCATCTTGATATCGAAACAGAATATGAAATAAAAGAAACAATGCTGGATTTATTTGAGGATAAGCTCGTCTTTCTCGCGACGCACCGTCTTCACTGGATGCTCGATATGGACGACATTATCGTGCTGGACGGGGGCAAGGTTGCGGAAATCGGGACTCATGATGAACTGCTGAAGAAAAACGGTGTGTACACCAAACTCGTGGAGGCACAACTGGGGGAAAGAGCATGAAGAAAGAAGAATGGATTCTGCCGTATATCAAGCAAAATGCCCGCCTGTTCGTTCTGGTCATCTTTTTGGGTGCGGTAACGATTTTTTCTGCTGCTTTTCTCATGTTCACCTCAGGGTTTTTGATCTCTAAGGCAGCGACAAGACCGGAAAACATCCTGCTCATTTATGTGCCGATTGTCGCTGTGCGCACCTTTGGGATTGCGCGGTCTGTGTCACGATATGTGGAACGCCTTGTCGGGCATCACATCATTTTGAAAATCGTGTCCGACATGCGTGTCCGTCTTTACAACATGCTTGAGCCGGGTGCTCTGATGCTGCGTTCTCGTTTTCGCACGGGGGATATGCTCGGTATTTTGTCTGAGGATATTGAGCACTTGCAGGATGCTTTCTTAAAAACAATTTTCCCCGCGATCTCTGCCTTGCTTTTGTATGCTGTTTCAGTGATTGCGCTCGGCTTCTTCTCTGTGCCGTTTGCCATATTGCTTGCGCTTTATTTGTTTGTTCTTGTTGTGCTGTTTCCGGTTGTGTCATTGCTCGTGACAAGAGCGAAGAATGCGAAGCTGAAAAGCGGGCGGAATGTGCTGTACAGCCGTCTGACAGATGCCGTGATGGGTGTCAGCGACTGGATGTTCAGCGGACGCCGGCATGCATTTATTGATTCGTATGAAAAAGAGGAACACGATTGGTTTGAGCTTGAACGGAAAAAGCAGCGCTTTACGAGATGGCGGGACTTTGCTGCGCAATGCTTTGTCGCCGGCCTTATTTTGCTGATGCTGTTTTGGACGGCGGGGCAGCATGCAAACGGTGAACTCGCCAAAACAATGATTGCGGCTTTTGTTCTTGTGGTATTCCCGCTGACGGAAGCCTTTCTGCCGCTTTCGGATGCCTTGGGCGAAGTGCCCGGCTATCAGGATTCTATGAAACGCATGAACAAGGTGGCTCCTCAGCCGGAGGCGCCGCTAACAAAATCAGCTTCTGAGCCGACGCTCGATCTTCAAGATGTCACACTATCCTTTCGCGATGTGGTGTTTTCGTATGACAATAGCAGCCAAGTGCTGAACCGCTTTTCCTTCACACTGCGCCAAGGAGAAAAAATGGCGCTGCTCGGCCGGAGCGGGTCTGGGAAGTCAACGTCGCTCGCCTTAATCGAGGGCGCTTTAAAACCGGACTCAGGGTCTGTGACGTTAAACGGAGTGGAGACAGCGCTGTTAAAGGCTCGGGTTGCTGATGCGGTGGCGGTGTTAAATCAAAAACCGCACCTGTTTGATACAAGCATTTTGAACAACATCAGGCTTGGGAACGGGGAAGCAAGTGACGAGGATGTGCGCCGCGCCGCAAAACAGGTCAAACTGCACGACTACATTGAGTCGCTGCCTGACGGATATCACACATCTGTACAGGAAACCGGCATCCGCTTTTCCGGTGGAGAGCGCCAGCGAATTGCACTTGCCCGGATTTTGCTGCAGGATACGCCGATCATCATCCTCGATGAGCCGACAGTCGGTCTCGACCCCATCACTGAGCGTGAATTGATGGAAACGGTGTTTGAAGTGCTGAAAGGAAAAACGATTCTATGGATTACACACCACCTCGCAGGAGTGGAAGCGGCCGATAAAATCGTATTTCTCGAAAACGGCAAAACAGAAATGGAAGGAACACATGAGGAGCTTCTTGCGGCAAACGAACGGTATCGCCGCCTGTATCACCTTGATGTTCCTGTAAAATAGAAGGCAGCCATCCAGGCTGTCTTTTTTGTTTGAAATAGAAAAGGGGAAGGAAAAATAAGAGGAGTAAGCAGAGGAGGGATAGAGATGAATGTTCCATTTTGGACGGAAGAGCATGTGAGGGCCTCGCTCCCTGAAAGAGATGCGGAGAGCCATAAAGGTACGTACGGTACGGCTTTGCTGCTGGCGGGAAGCGACGACATGCCGGGCGCGGCGCTTCTTGCGGGTCTCGGGGCGATGCGGAGCGGTCTCGGAAAGCTTGTCATTGGGACGTCTGAAAGCGTGATGCCGCTGATTGTTCCTGTTCTGCCAGAGGCGACCTATTGGCGTGACGGCTGGAAAAAAGCGGCGGACGCTAAGCTTGAAGAGGCGTACAGGGCGATTGCCATCGGGTCAGGTCTTCCGCAAACAGAAAATGTACAGCAGGCAGTTGATCATGTGCTTGCGGCGGATTTTCCTGTTATTCTGGATGCCGGAGCATTGACGAAACGAACGTATCCGAAACGGGAGTCACCCGTCATCCTCACGCCGCACCCAGGGGAGTTTTCCCGTATAACAGGGGTGTCCGTGAAAGAATTACAAAACAAACGAACGGAATATGCAAAGGAATGGGCGGTTCAGCTGCAGACTGTCATTGTATTAAAAGGAAATCAAACGGTCATCGCGTTTCCCGATGGTGAATGCTGGCGTAACCCAACCGGAAACGGGGCGCTCGCCAAAGGCGGAACCGGTGATACGCTGACGGGCATGATTTTAGGCATGCTCTGCTGCCACGATGACCCGAAGCATGCCATATTAAACGCGGTCTTTCTGCATGGTGTGTGCGCTGAGCTTTGGACGGATGAGCATTCCGCTCATACGCTGCTTGCACACGAGCTTTCTGACATGCTGCCACGCGTATGGAAACGATTTGAATGATAAAAAGCTGTCTTCATAGAGAAGACAGCTTTTCTTGGTAACCCGCCCGTTTTTTCAGACGAGGTTTCATTAATACATAGTAAAGCACAGAAGGCACGGCCAAGCCGACAATCCATGCGATATCTCCGCCGCCAAACATTTTGGCCAGCGGACCGATGTAAAAGGATGTATTGATAAACGGAATTTCCAGCAGGATGGACAAAACGAACGCAATCGTTGTGATCCAATTGACTTTTCCGTACGGCCCGTTCACATCGAACATGGCTTTGACTTGATACTTTCCGTGGCGGACGAAGTAGTAATCGACTAAATTGATTGCCGTCCACGGAATTAAGAAATAACTGATGAAAAAGATAAAACTCAAAAACAGCTCCATAAAATTGCTTTGCCCGAGAAGGCTTAAGACAGTGCCGACAAGCGTGACGCCGAGGATCATGATGATTCTGACTTTAGGCGTGACCTTTAACTTCAGAAACGGCTCGAGCGTGGTCGTTGTGGACATGAAAGCCCCATACAGGTTAAAGACATTGATCGCCATTTGCCCGAATAACACAATGATCAGCATAATGAACGAGAAGGGGCCGAACAATTGGACAATCTGGCTGCCCGAGTTTGTCGTAAAGTCAGGAAGTGCTGTCGTCAACAAAGCGCCGAGCAGCATCATCCAGATGGAGCTGACAGATGTGCCAGCATAGCTGTACCAAAACGTTTTGGACGCCGGTGTTTGAACGGGCAGATATCTTGAATAATCGGCCACATACGGCGCGTAGGCAAGCTGCCACGTCGCGACTGCGCTGACCGCCAATAAGAAAATGGGCAGATCAACCGCTCCGGGAATCCAGCTGCCTGCCGGAATCGGCAATTGAAAAATGAGTATCGTCGCAGCAAAAAATACGGCAAAAGAGGTCCAGGAAAGGATTTTTTGCATTTTGTGAATCAAATCATGGCCGAAAATGGTGAGCAAAAAACATACGGCGCTTAAGCCTATAATGCTCCATGATCCCGGGATGGGAACAAAGCTGCTTAAGGTTCCAGCCGCCAGAATCGTGCTGCTTGCGAAGAAACCAAGGTAGATAAACATAACTAAGAAGAGGGGAAGAATCGCTCCGATTACGCCGAATTGGGCACGGCTTTGAATCATTTGCGGGATGCCAAGTTGAGGGCCTTGCGCGGAATGAGACGCCATAAATATGGCACCGATTAATGTTCCGCAAATAATAGCGGCAACACTCCAAAATAGATTAAGTCCCATTGCAACGGGAATCGTGCCGGTCACTAACGTGGTGATATGCATATTAGCCCCGAACCATACGGGAAATAAATCTTTCGCTTTTCCATGTCTTTCTTCTTTCGGAATGTATTCAATCGTTCGCCTTTCTACTTTCAATGCATCGTCCTCCATATTGGATCTTTATTTAAAATCGACATAAAGTCATAGCTTAACAGACTGGGCGGGGGTTTACAAATGCGGATATGCAGCCAAACGGCCGGGAAGCCTGATCTGTCAATGGCTGAAAAGAATTGTAAAAAAAGATGAACGCTTTTAAATCCGGTGTCGTCTCATAAGGCAGAAAAACAAAAAGGGGGGATCGCGGCTATTGGATACACACGAAGAACAGCAGCTGATTCAACAGGCGAAAGAGGGAAACGACGAAGCGTTTACAGCTCTTTTCCACTATCATTATTCTTTTTTATATAAATATTTGCTGAAGCTTTCCCTTCGACCTGACCTCAGCGAGGAGCTTGTTCAGGAAACCTTTCTGAAAGGGTACATTCATTTAAGAAGCTTCCAAGGCCGTTCCAAGTTCTCCACGTGGCTGATTTCTATCGCATCCAGGCTTTATCTCGATCACCAGAAAAAGAGAAAGAGAGAATGGAAACGGAATCAGGCGGTGACCGAGGAAACAATCCGCAAGATCAAGTGGGACGTGTCAGTGAAAGGGGGAGAATGGAGCGAAACGCTTGATCTGTTTTCAAAGCTGGATCCTAAACTGCGCACGCCAGTTTTATTAAGGCATTACTACGGCTATACTTACGCTGAAATCGGGCTGATGCTGCAGATCAAGGAAGGCACAGTGAAGTCGAGAGTCCATAAAGGGCTCCAGCAAATCAGAAAGGAGTGGAACGATGGATAAAGAAAAGCTATCTATTCATATCAAATCAGAATTGCAGAAAATTGATCAAACAGCCAATCCCTCTATACCGGATCAAAAAGAACTGCTTCACCAGCTGTCGAACATGAAAGCTGAACGCAGAAGAAAACTGCTAAAAGAGATCATCTTATTTGTGTTCTGCGCGCTGATGGTTGTGAGTGCGGCGTTCCTGGCATTCACTCAAGCTCCCGCTGTGTTTATTGTACTTCAGGTTTGTGTGCTTGCGGTATTGCCGATTTTGATTGTGACCGAGAAAAAAAGACAGCTCGGGGAATACGAGGTGGAGCGTCGATGACACAAACAGAAATGATCATAACGGCTGCGGCTTATCTCATCGTATTGGCGCAGGGAATCTTTTTATTTATTGATGCGAAAAAACGAAATCGCATGGCATGGGTTTGGGGGATTGTGGGATTGATTACAGCCCCGATGCCTCTGATTTGCTATTACTTTTTTGTTATTAAGCCGGACCGGGAGAAAAGGGGGGGCAAGTAATGAATATTTCTTGGGAAATGATTTTGCCGCTGATTGCTTTGCAGCTTGTGCTTGCGGTGTTCGCTCTTATCAGCTGTATAAAAGAAGAGCGGACGAACGGGCCAAAGTGGATGTGGGCCGCAATCATTGTATGTATCAATATTATCGGGCCGATTTTATTTTTTACCGTTGGCAGAAAGCAAAGGTGAGCGGGCATGCTGTCTATTGAATCATTATGCAAATCGTACCGGCATCATCAAGCGGTAAATAATGTCAGTTTTCACGTGAATGAAAACGAGTGTGTCGCATTATTAGGCCCTAATGGAGCCGGTAAAACCACAACGCTGCAAATGCTGGCCGGGCTGCTCTCGCCAACCTCTGGAACGATCAAGCTGTTAGGGGAGAAAAAGCCGGACCGGCGTTTGATCGGGTACCTCCCGCAGTATCCTGCTTTTTATTCGTGGATGACTGCATACGAGTTTTTAACATTTGCCGGGAGACTGTCTGGTCTTTCAAAGAAAAAATGCCAAGAAGAAATAGGCGAGATGCTGAAATTTGTCGGCTTGCAGGAATCCGCGCACAAAAGAATCGGCGGCTATTCAGGCGGCATGAAGCAAAGACTCGGACTGGCACAGGCGCTGCTCCATAAACCGAAGCTGCTCATATTGGATGAACCGGTATCTGCTCTTGATCCGTCGGGACGAGTCGAGGTGCTGGACATGATGCAGGAGCTGAAGAAGCATATGGCTGTCCTGTTTTCTACACACGTATTGCACGATGCGGAGCAGGTGTGTGATCAGGTGGTTATCATGAAAAACGGGGAGATTTCCTGGAAAGGCGAATTACAGCAGCTTAAGAAACAGCATCAAACGAACGTTTTTACCCTTTCAGTGAAAGAGAAATTGAAGGGCTGGCTTGAAGAGAAGCCTTACGTCTCAGACATTGTCTATATGAATCCGTCTCAAGCTGTTTTCGAGCTTCCTGATACACTCGCCGGCAGAACGTTGCTGAGTGACTGTATCCGAACGGGCTTGACTGTCACCCATTTTGAACAGAAAACGGAGTCGCTTGAAGACGTCTATTTAAAGGTGGTGCACGCATGAAGGTGATGCTCACGCTATTGCAGAAGGAATGGCTGGAAGGATGGAAAAGCGGCAAACTGATCTGGCTGCCGATTGCGATGATGATCGTGGGGCTTACACAGCCGCTGACGATTTATTATATGCCTGAAATCATCGAACACGGAGGAAACCTTCCTGACGGCATGAAAATCAGTTTTACGGTGCCTTCCGGGTCTGAAGTGATGGTCAGCACGCTTTCTCAATTCAACACGCTTGGCATGGCTCTTATTATCTTCAGTGTGATGGGCAGCGTAGCGAATGAACGAAATCAAGGTGTAACATCGCTGATCATGTCGCGGCCCGTGACGTCTGCCCATTATATCGTGAGCAAATGGCTCACCCAAAGTGTGATCGGAATCGGGGCATTTGCAGCTGGATACGGACTTGCTTATTATTACGTCCGGTTGCTGTTTGAGCACACATCATTCAGCCGTTTTGCCGCAAGTCTTGGCCTCTACGCTCTATGGATCATGTTTATTGTGACTGCCGGTCTGGCCGGGAGCACGATGTTTCGGTCTCTCGGAGCAGCCGCGGCATTCGGAATTGGGCTGACAGCTACTGTTTCCTTTGCTGTATCGCTTTTTCCCGATGGTGCAAAGTGGCTTCCGGCTGAGCTTTGCAAGCAGGCGGAGCACATCCTTACTCATGGCGAGAGGGCGGATTTCTTCGGGTGGTCGCTTACATTTTCCATTTTGTGCATCGTGCTTCTGGCCGTGTTTTCTGTGTGGAGGTTCCGGCGGTATGAAAGCTATTAATTGATCATGTTGCACTTTTGTGCGAGCATCACACAAAGGCAGCGGGAAATTCAGATCCGGAAATGAACAATTGCTTACGCAGAGAAAAGAGCATGTCTGGCAGAAGACCAAGCGGAAATCTCAGAAGAATGGAGCTGACAATTTTCCTTTCAGTACAGTACAACTTCTGAAAGCGTTTCAATATCAAACATATAAAAACAGGACTCCAAAAAAGTCCTGTTTGCTATTTTTAATACGGATCAGACGGATGACTTTCCTGTTCAGCCTGCTTTGCGGCCTGTTCAGTGTCAGTTGTGCCGATCGGTCCGTTACTGCTGTTTTCGGCAACTTTTTTCAATCCGTCCGCCACGCGTTTTCCGTAGTCCGGATCAGCTTTTGTGAAATTCTCAATCATTTGGTCCTGAATTTCTTTTCGGCAGGTGGAAAGCGTATTAACGAGATTCGTAATCAATTCGTTCCGTTCAAACTCAGTGAATCTTCGGTACGTTTCTCCGGCCTGTCCGAAGTTGTTCGCTCTGTCGATCGCTTCACGCTTTACATCACCTTCGACATGCGGCGTATGATCTTTTCCATCCTGCTTTGCTTCTTTTAGTCCGCCCATAATGGATGGCTCATAGTTGACGTGCGGATTTTGTCCTTCTGCCCGATCGACCCGATATTGCATTTGCCCGCCTTCCTGGTTGGTGGCGACATGCTTTTTCGGCGAGTTGATCGGAAGCTGCAGGTAGTTCGCGCCTACCCGGTAGCGCTGCGTATCAGAGTAGGCAAACGTCCGTCCCTGAAGCAGTTTGTCATCTGAAAAATCAAGCCCGTCAACGAGCACGCCCGTTCCGAATGAAGCTTGTTCCACTTCCGTATGGTAGTTTTCTGGGTTTTTATTGAGCACCAATTTGCCGATCGGCTTCCATGGGAAATCGTCTTTATACCATAGCTTTGTCGGATCAAGGGGATCAAAATCCAGTTCAGGATGCTCATCATCGCTCATGATTTGGGCATACACTTCCCACTCCGGATAATCGCCATTTTCAATCGCGTCATACAAATCCTGTGTGGCATGGTTAAAGTTTTTCCCTTGAATCTCTTCCGCTTCCTTCTGTGTCAGGTTACGGATGCCCTGCTTCGGTTCAAAATGATATTTCACAAGAACGGCCTTGCCTTCCTCATTCACCCATTTATAGGCGTGTACGCCAGAGCCCTGCATGTGCCTGTAGTTGGCTGGAATGCCCCAAGGTGAGAATAGGAAGGTGATCATATGTGTCGCTTCAGGAGACTGAGAGATGAAGTCGAAAATACGTTCACCATCTTGGATGTTGGTCACTGGATCAGGCTGAAATGCGTGCACAAGATCCGGAAATTTCAGCGGGTCGCGGATAAAAAAGATTTTCAGGTTGTTCCCGACCAAATCCCAGTTCCCGTCCTCGGTATAAAGTTTAACGGCAAAGCCGCGTGGGTCTCTCAATGTTTCAGGTGAGTGTTTTCCATGATTCACCGTAGAAAAACGGACAAAAGCCGGTGTTTTCTTGCCTTTTTCCTGAAAGAGCTTGGCCCGGGTGTATGTTGAAATCGGTTCGTCTCCAAAGCTTCCGTACGCTTCAAAATACCCGTGTGCACCGGCTCCTCGGGCATGGACCACCCGCTCCGGGATACGTTCGCGGTCAAAGTGGCTGATTTTTTCAAGAAAATCATAGTTCTCAAGCGTTGTAGGCCCTCTGTTTCCGACAGTTCTCACATTTTGGTTGTCAGTGACAGGGTGCCCTTGTCTGTTCGTTAAGGTCTCCTCTGACTCGTTTTTTCCTGATGTCTTGTGAGAAAGCGCCTCCTCGCTGCTCTGTGCATTTGTTCCGTGATGTTTTTTCTGGTGATCATCTTTCATTCGTTGACCCTCCTTTTTTGAACGGTAACAATATGCCCTGAATGGAAAGATTTTAAAACCGCCGTTTTTTTTATGCTGCTTCGGGAATGGTACAATGTACAAAAATCGGTAAAAGGAGAGGTCGATTCGTGACGAGAGACAAAAACCCGCTTCCCATCACGTTTTACCAAAAAACTGCTCTTGAGCTTGCCCCGTCGCTTCTCGGCTGCCTTCTGGTCAAAGAAACAGACGAAGGCACAGCGTCCGGCTTTATTGTGGAAACAGAGGCCTATATGGGTGCCGAAGACAGAGCGGCCCACAGCTTTAATAACCGCCGGACGAAGCGGACTGAGATTATGTTTGCGGAAGCTGGGCGGGTGTATACATACGTGATGCACACCCATACATTGCTGAATGTCGTTGCCGCAGAAGAGGGTGTCCCGCAAGCGGTATTAATCAGGGCGATTGAGCCGCATGAAGGCCAGCTGTTAATGGAGGAGAGAAGGGCGGGCCGGCGCCCGAGGGAATGGACAAACGGGCCCGGAAAGCTGACGAAAGCGCTTGGCGTCACGATGAATGACTACGGACGCTGGATCACGGAACAGCCGCTTTACATTGAAAGCGGGTATACACCGGAAGAGATTTCAACAGGCCCCCGCATCGGCATTGACAATAGCGGAGAGGCCCGCGATTATCCGTGGCGTTTCTGGGTAACGGGAAACAGGTACGTGTCCCGTTAGATGTTTAAGCAAACGGCAATCAGGGGAATGATTGAGAAAAAAGAAGGGAGAATCCGAGCTTTGAAAAAGATGATCAAAACCGTTATCAAATGGGCGCCGGTCATTTACCCAATTGTTCGCAAAATCATGAAGGATCGCAAGGCGTCTAAACGAAAGAATATGTCCGCATCCCGAACAGCCGGCTGACCCGGCTGTTTTTTTATAGGTCAGTTTTCCCTCTCGTCCCTCCGATGTTCATTGACTTGAAATGCTCCCCATTATAGAATTTATATACATTTCGCAATCTTTCATCATTCTTTCTGCCTATTCACTTTATTCCTGTATCTATTTGATAGGAGGTTTTTCACATGCTTCATGGGCGACTTCGTGATATTCTGCGCTTGCTGATGGCGGCTGAAGCCCCGGTGACAAGCTCGTTTTTTGCTGCGCAATTACACGTGACGACGCGGACGGTCCGCAATGACATAAAGGAACTGCAAAGCGAGCTGAGCGGCCATGGCGCTCTTGTCCAATCAGTAAGAGGCGCCGGTTACAAACTCCGCATTCATGACGAGCCGGCATTCAGAACGCTCCTGCAAGATGTCTTTCAGCAAAATAAGGGCCTGCCGGTATTGCCGGAGGAGAGAATCGCTTACCTCATGAAACGGCTGCTGCTGGCGGATCATTACCTCAAGCTCGATGAACTGGCTGAAGAACTATTTATCTCAAAATCGACACTCCAAACGGATTTAAAAGAAGTGAAAAAACGGCTGCTGCCGTACCGCATCGTCATGGAAACACGCCCGAATTACGGCTTCAAGCTGCGCGGGGACGAGGTGCAGATGAGGTATTGCATGGCGGAGTACATTGTCGATGAAAGAGAAACGGAGATTGATATTTTGAATGAAACGGCTGATATATTGCCAAATGAAGAAATCGAGATCATCCGTTCCGCCATTCTGACAAAAATGAAAAACGACGGCATCCCGCTGTCCAACTTGGGGCTGAATAACCTCATCATCCATATCGCGATCGCCTGTAAACGGATCAGAACAGAAAACTACGTATCTCTTTTCCCGGAAGATATGGATCATATCCTGGACCAAAAGGAATATCAGGCCGCTGAAGAGATCGTAAATGAACTGGAATCAGCACTAGCCGTTACGTTTCCGAAAGACGAGACAGCCTATATCGCCATGCATCTCCTCGGTACAAAGCGAATGACACAGCCGCATTGCGGGGAGGACACATTTTCGATTGACGAAGAAACCGATCAGCTTATATTTGCGATGATAAAAGCAGTTGATCGTGAACTGAAGCTCGGCATCGAGCATGACAAAGAGCTGAAAATCGGCTTGGCGCTGCATGTGAAGCCGGCAATCAGCCGCAACCGATACGGGATGAACCTTCGAAATCCGATGCTGGCAGCGATCAAGGAACATTATCCTCTCGCTTTTGAAGCCGGAATTATTGCGGGGATGGTGATAAAGGAACAAACAGGCATCGACATTCATGAAAACGAAATCGGGTATCTGGCCCTTCACTTTGGCGCCGCGATTGAACGAAAAAAAACAAAAAGTCCGCCGAAACGCTGTATCATTGTTTGCGCATCAGGTGCCGGAAGCGCCCAGCTTCTGCGCGAAAAACTCCGCTCCCATTTCGGCAAGCGGATCGATATTGTGGGAACTGCCGAGTATTACAGTCTTGACCACATCTCCTATGAATCCATCGATTTTGTCATCAGCACCATCTCGATCAAAAAAGAGCTCCCTGTGCCAGTGCTGAAGGTCAACACGCTTTTAGGCGGAACGGACTTTACAAAAATCGAATCCATTCTGAGTGATGAAAAAGAAAAAGCAGCTCGCTACCTAAAAAAAGAACTCATTTTTCTTCAGAAAGATATATGCTCAAAAGAAGAAGTGATTCAATTTCTAGGGCAGAAAACGGTTGATTTCGGCTATGCCGATGAAAAAATCATAGATTCCATTTTTGAAAGAGAAAACATGTCGCCAACATGCTTTGGCAATCTTGTGGCCATCCCGCATCCGCTCGTACCGCAGACAAAAACCACGTTTTGGGCCATTTGCACGTTAAAAAAACCGATAGATTGGGAGAACCAGCGTGTTCAATTTGTCTGTCTGCTTTGTGTCGAAAAGGAGAACAAATCCGATTTGCAAAGCATGTATAAACTGCTTGGCGGCATTTTGGATGACCCGGCGGCGGTGAATCAGCTGCTCAAATGCCGTTCGTATCAAGAGCTTTCGGATGTGTTTGACCAAAAAATGCTGAGCTGACAGCCTGTATATACCTTTTTTCCGTTTTCTGCGGAAAAACCTTGAGTGTTTATGAAAGCGATTTCATAATATAATGATTGCAACAGCAGGACATTACAAATCAATTAAACTCTAGGGGGTCTTTTACATGAATATATTACTCGTTTGTGCAGCAGGCATGTCTACAAGCTTACTGGTGAGCAAAATGGAAAAAAGTGCGCAGGAGCAAGGAAAAGACTATACCATTTGGGCAGTCTCAGGCGATTCTGTACAGAATCATATTGATAAAGCGGATGTACTGCTTCTCGGCCCGCAAGTCCGTTACATGCTTCCGCAGCTGAAAAAATTAGGAGAGTCAAAGGGGGTTCCGGTAGAAGTCATTAATACCGTCCATTATGGCACGTGCAACGGGGCGGAAGTGCTGAAATCAGCTGAACAGCTTGGACATGTGTCATAGAGAGGAGCGGGCTATGTGAATAAAGTCAATCAGATCTTAGAAGAAAAGGTCATGCCTATAGCGGGAAGAATTGCGGGGCAGCGTCATTTGCAGGCGCTGCGTGACGGTATCATCCTTACGATGCCGCTGATTATCATCGGTTCCTTTTTCCTCATCATCGGCAACCTCCCCATCCCGGGATACGCTGAGTTTATGGCAAAAACGTTTGGGAGCTCCTGGTCTGAAAAACTGGCCTATCCAGTCGACGCGACCTTTGAAATTATGGGGCTTGTCGCCGCGTTCGGCATCGCCTACCGGCTCGCTGAGAAATACGGCGTTGATGCCTTGTCGGCCGGAGCCATTTCACTAGCGGCATTTTTGCTAGCGACACCGTATCAAGTGCCGTTTATACCGGACGGTTCGACGAAAGAAATCATGGTTGGCGGCGGGATTCCGCTCTCACTGATGGGAAGCAAAGGTCTGTTTGTCGCCATGATTATCGCAATGGTGTCGACAGAGATTTACCGCCTGATTATTCAGCGCAATTTGGTCTTCAAAATGCCGGACGGCGTGCCCCCGGCGGTCAGCAAGTCATTTGTCGCGTTAATTCCCGGCTTTGCTGTCATCTTCCTAATTTGGGCAGCCCGGCTGATTGTTGAAGCGACACCGTTTGAAAGCCTTCATAATATTGTAAGCGTTCTATTGGGAACACCGCTTTCCATTCTTGGCGGAAGCCTGGGGGGCAGCCTCGTCGCGGAAGCCGTCAAAATGCTTTTATGGGCCTGCGGCCTTCACGGGGCCAACATTGTAGGCGGCGTAATGGCACCGATTTGGTACGGCGCCATGGATGTCAACCGGATCGCCTTCCAAGCAGGTGAGGAGCTGCCTAAGATTTTCACCCAGCAGTTTTTCGATATCTGGGTCAATATTGGCGGAAGCGGCGCTACGTTGGCACTGGTTGTCACGATGTTCCTGCGTGCCCGAAGCAAACAAATGAAGCAGCTCGGAAAGCTTGCGGTCGGTCCGGCCATCTTCAATATTAACGAACCGATTATTTTCGGTATGCCGATCGTCATGAATCCGATGCTTTTACTGCCGTTTATCATCACGCCGCTTGTCACAGTAACACTCACATACATCGGAATGAGCACCGGGCTTGTCGCCAAACCGGCGGGTATCGCAGTCCCGTGGACCATGCCGCCGATCTTTTCGGGTTACCTGGCGACAGGCGGAAAAGTCTCAGGTGCAGTCATGCAAGCCATTAACATCGCCGTATCCTTTGTTGTCTACTACCCGTTTTTCAGAATGTGGGATAAACAGAAGCTGAAAGAAGAAAACGATCTGGAGCTGGTCCAAACGCCTGGTGCATTAGATGACAAAGAAGCGGCTCTGTAGAGAAAGGAAGTGAATTGCGTGAATGAGAAAATGGAGCAAATCATTTTTCAAATTATCCTTCACGGAGGAAACGGAAGAAGCTCGGCAATGGAGGCCATTGCCGCTGCGAAAAGCGGTGACGCAGAAGAAGCGCGGAAAAAGCTTCAAGACGCCGCAGAAGAATTAACAAAAGCCCATCATTACCAGACCGAGCTGATCCAAAATGAAGCGGGCGGAGAAAAAACGGAAATGACGCTTCTGATGGTGCATGCGCAGGATCACTTAATGAATGCGATGACAGTGAAGGATTTGGCTGCGGAGTTCATTGAGTTATATGAAAAAATCACTGAACAAAGGGGAGCAAGCATATGACAAAAGGATTGAAGATTGTAACGATTGGCGGGGGTTCAAGCTACACGCCTGAGCTGGTGGAAGGGCTGATTAAACGGTATGAGGAGCTGCCTGTCCGCGAATTATGGCTTGTCGATATCCCTGAGGGCGAAGAAAAGCTGAATATTGTCGGCACGCTCGCAAAACGGATGGTTGAAAAAGCCGGCGTCCCGATCGACATTCATCTTACGCTCGATCGGAGAAAAGCGCTGAAGGACGCAGACTTTGTCACGACCCAATTCCGCGTCGGACTTCTGCAGGCAAGGGCCAAGGATGAACGCATTCCATTAAAATACGGCGTCATCGGCCAGGAAACGAACGGCCCGGGAGGCCTGTTTAAAGGGTTACGCACGATTCCGGTTATCCTAGAGATCGCGAAGGACATTGAAGAGCTTTGCCCGAACGCATGGCTCGTCAATTTCACAAACCCGGCCGGCATGGTGACAGAAGCTTTGCTTCGCTACTCTAACCTGAAGAAAGTCGTCGGTCTCTGTAACGTTCCAATCGGCATCAAAATGGGTGTAGCCAAAGCGCTTGATGTAGATGTGGATCGCGTAGAAGTTCAATTCGCCGGACTGAATCATATGGTGTTCGGGCTGGATGTGTTCCTGGACGGCATCAGTGTGAAGGATCGAGTCATCGAAGCGATGGGTGACCCGAAAAACGCGATGACGATGAAAAACATCTCAGGCGCAGAGTGGGAGCCGGAATTTTTAAAAGCGCTCAACATCATTCCTTGCGGCTACCACCGTTACTATTTCAAAACGAAAGAGATGCTGGAGCACGAACTGGAAGCTTCACAAACGGAAGGCACCCGCGCTGAAGTCGTGCAAAAGGTCGAAAAAGAGCTGTTCGAGCTCTATAAAGATCCAAACCTTGCGATCAAGCCGCCGCAGCTGGAAAAACGGGGCGGCGCTTACTACAGCGATGCTGCTTGTAATTTAATCAGCTCCATTTACAATGATAAACACGACATTCAGCCGGTGAACACGAAGAATAACGGAGCAATCGCCAGCATCCCGGACGATTCCGCGGTCGAAGTGAACTGTGTCATGACGAAAAACGGTCCTCAGCCAATTGCTGTCGGCGACTTGCCGGTTTCTGTCCGGGGCCTCGTCCAGCAAATCAAATCATTTGAACGTGTCGCGGCAGAAGCGGCGGTCACAGGCGACTATCAAACCGCGCTCCTCGCCATGACGATTAATCCGCTCGTCCCGTCCGACACTGTCGCGAAACAGATTTTAGACGATATGCTGGAGGCGCACAAAGCGTACTTGCCGCAGTTCTTTAACAAAATTGAAGCGTAAAAAAAGCCGGCCCTCAGTGGCCGGCCTTTTTCTTATTTGCTTTCAGTCAGCGATGCGACTTCGGTCGTCCATCCGAATTCGTCTGTGACAGCACCTTTTTGAATGCCTGTAATCGTGTCATATAGTTTTTTCGCGATCTCTCCTGTTTCACCGTTGTTGATCGACAGTGTTTCCTCCTGCCAGATCAGCTCGCCGACTGGAGAAATAACAGCTGCTGTACCTGTTCCGAATGCTTCTTCAAGGAGGCCGTCTTTATGTGCTTGGATGACCTCATCGATTGTGATTTTCCGTTCTGAAACGGGCAGGCCCCAATGCTTAAGCAAGGCGATGACGGAATTGCGTGTAATGCCTTCCAGGATGCTTCCGTTCAGCATCGGCGTTACAATTTCACCGTTAATTTTGAAGAAGATATTCATGCTTCCAACTTCCTCAATGTATTTCTTCTCAATGCCGTCCAGCCACAGCACTTGAGAAAATCCTTTCTCTTCAGCTACCTGCTGCGCCTTTAAGCTTGAAGCATAGTTCCCAGCGGTTTTGGCATTTCCCGTTCCGCCTTTTACCGCACGGACAAACTCACTTTCAACAGCGATTTTGACAGGCTTAATGCCTTCTTTGTAATAAGAGCCGACTGGAGAAAGAATGATCAAGAGCTTATACGTATGAGATGCCGCAACACCGAGGAAAGGCTCGGTTGCGATGATGAACGGACGGATGTAAAGGGACGTGCCCTCCGCTTTCGGAATCCAGTCTTTATCAATCGCGACAAGCTGTTTTAAGCCTTCAAGAACCAGTTCTTCATTGATCTGCGGGATGCAGAGGCGATCGTTTGATTGATTCAAGCGCTCCATATTTTTTTGAGGTCTGAAAAGCAGGACATGGTCATTCTCTGACACGTAAGCCTTTAACCCTTCAAATACAGTTTGGCCGTAGTGATATACCATTGCGGCCGGGTCCATTGAAAAGGGTTGATAAGGAATGATTCTTGGGTCGTACCATCCTTTATCCGCCGCATAGTCCATTACAAACATGTGGTCTGTAAACACTCTTCCGAACGAAAGCTGATTTGGATCTGGTTTTGGTTTTTTTGTTGATGTCAATTCAACGCGAATCGTTTGTTTAGTCATGGTCAATCTCCCTGCTGTTAAATTGTTTATATTATCAAACTTATTTGAAAATAATTTATATTCTATTGTATACCTTCAACAAATATTCGCAATAGGTTTGCTCAAATTTGCAAGAAATTCATAAGAAAAAAGCAGGAGAAATTAATTCTCCTGCGTGTTCATTTGCTCGAACACCCTGTCATAATCATCCCGAGTGGCATTTCGAAGGCCTTCAACACGTTCATTCGTAATCTCTTGTTTGCCTTGCTTTAAGCCGTCCAAGAAATACTGAACATATTCTTCAGTTGAAATGCCGCGGTACGTCAGGCCTTGTTTATCTCGTGATTTTTGGTTTAAGCCCGTGTCTACCATAGGAGGCGCCATTTCAATCACTTCCACGCTTGTATCGCGGAGCTGGTGTCTCAGCGTAAGCGAGAATGAGTGTAGCGCCGCTTTCGTTGCGCAGTACACCGGATAAACAGCTAACGGGTTAAATGCAAGCCCGGACGTGACCTGAATGATTGCCGCGTCGGGCTGCTTCATTAAATGAGGCGTGAACAGAGCTGATAAATGGACAGGGGCTTGGAAATTGAGTTCAATTTCATCTCCGTCCACAAAAAGCTCCTCTGTCCCTTTTTTGAAGTCGATTTCCTTTTGAATGCCGGCGTTGTTGACAAGAACATTCACGTTCGGAAATGCCTTTAAAGCCCATTCATACAATGCTTCCCGCTGCGAACGGTCTGCAACATCACATTGCTTTGTGTGGATGTTTGGCAGCTGCTGTTTCGCTTCTGTAAGACGCGCTTCGCTGCGTCCGCAAATGATAACCTCATTGCCGAGTTCAAGCAGCCGCTTGGCCAGCTCGAGCCCGATGCCAGCTGAACCGCCTGTGATTAAAACCGTATTGCCTGTCATCTTCATGGATGTAACACCTCTTATTTCAGTTGGCTGTGATTCCTTTACTATTTCAAATCTTAGCAGGAAATATGCAGCCGCGTCCTATGAGATGCTCAGGATGAAGTGACTTTTCCGGTTTTATAAAAATCGTCAATTGCTTTATCGACGTACACCCAGCCTTTCCAGCCGATGTGGATCGTGTCTTTCATGAAATACGGGTCATATTCATGTCCCGAGAAATCAGCAACCTGGAAGCCTTTGGCTCTGATCTGTTTATTCACCTTTTTGTAATAGTCAGTGCGTCCTTTTTTCGGGAAGCCTGTGTAGTCGTACCACTTTCCGTTAACAGGAATGGTGACAAACATAGGCTCTGCACCAGCATCCTTCAGGATATCAAGCATCATCTCAAAATCCCTGTATTCCGGTGACACTGCATACGATTTTCCTTTGTTTTTCCCTTTCAGCTTAGGCACTTTCGGCTTTAGCTTTTTATAAATGGGGTTGTCAATGTGAAAATCGTTAGATCCGGAGTGGCGTTTGCCTGATTGATCTGCGAGTTTATTTAATTCAGACCATGACTTGTCTTTTACCGACTGCGAGATGTAACGCTTTGGCCCGGATGATTCCATCGTTGAATAATACATGTCTTTCTTTTCCAGCATGCTGTAATAGACCTTTGCCGCCGGTTTCAGCGCGTTCACTTTCCATGTCTGGCCGTTAACCATTGCTTTATACAGCTCGGAAAGAACCGCGTCGTTTTTCACGACCTTAAAGCGCAGCATGCGTTTCATCATGTACTTTTTCACATCAGGATCGATCTGCTCGTTAAATGCCAAATCAAGCCCTTGCAGCGCGGAAAAGTTCGGTGCGAAATGCTGTTCATCAGACCCGCGCTTAATAAACCATTGCGGAGACACGATGAATACGATTTTTTTGCCCTTCAGCTGATCCATATGGGCAGCGAAGTTTAAAGAATGAATCAATGACTGGGATCCGCCTTTCCCGACAAGGTATGGCGTGAATCCTTCATTGTTTACTTGAAAATAATTAGATGGGTGGAACTCGTCCAGCCGGGAAAGCTCAGAAGACCCGTAAACCGGAAGATATTCCGGATCTTTGAGCATTTGATCTTGTAAATAAAGCCCTTGAAACATACTTGGATTCAAGGCTGTTGCTGACTCTTTCACCCGCTTATCAGTGATGAAGCCTGTCAGCCATGAAGATGGAATTGCGATGGCGCCTGCGAATAGAATAAACGCCAAAATAATTGGACCGAAAAAACGCTTTTTCATTATTTCAACTCAGACAGCTGATTTACAATGTTATTAGGCGTATTCCAAACGTCCCGGTCAAATTCAGTGATCGGCACTAAAATATCAAAACGGTTTTCAATCGCAAGCAGCAATTCTACTGTTCCAAAAGAATCAAGCAAACCTTCTTCAAAAATTTCAATATCAGGATTTTCTTTTACGATGTCATCCTGGCAAACCTCTGCTAAAACGTCTAATACCTCTTGTTTAAAATCCATAGTCTTCTAATCTCCTTTAATGGTGATGAAATAGTTTTCCAGAGAAAATATAAAATCCGAAGCAAACGAAGTGGAATGTGATCACAATCGCGAGAATAGTTGTCCAGCGGTTGGACGGTAGCCATTTATATTTCTTATTCCACTTCTCGAAAAAGTTGTAGCATGTCATCAGCACGGCGTGATAGAGGCCGTAGATGATATATTGCGGCGCAAGCCCGTGCCAAACACCCATCAGCATAAACAGCAGGAAATACCCGATGTTTGAGATGGCCATACGGTTTTTGATCCACTTTTTCTTTGTCATCCAAAAGACGAATCTCATAAACACATAATCTCTGAACCAAAATGACAGAGACATATGCCAGCGATTCCAGAAATCTTTAATATTTTTACTGATAAACGGTTTATTAAAGTTTTCCGGGGATTTAATTCCCATAATATAGCTGACCCCGACGGCAAACATCGTGTATCCGGCGAAATCAAAGAATAAATACATGCTGTAGCCGTACATGTACAGCAGATTTCCAAGAATCTTATTGTGCGTGATCGCGGGAAGATTCATGATGAAGTACGTATTGATTGCATAGCCGATTATAAACTTATACAGGAAACCGATAAAGATTTTATGTATTCCTGTATACAATAGGTCGGCGTATTCTTCTTTTGTCCAAGCCTTCTGCTCATCCTTGACGAATCGGCGATATCTGTCGATCGGACCGGATGAAATCGTCGGGAAAAACAGGATGAAATACAGCAGGCGGTGCAGCGGCAGCTGTTCCTTCAGCAGACCGTCTCTTGCTTCCATAATCAGCTGAACGCCTTTAAAGGTTAAATACGAAATCCCTAAAAAGCTGATCAGGTTAAGCGTCGGATGATGCGGCTGCGGGTGTGAAAGAAACGGCCATATTTTTGACAAGAATAAAGGCAGAATCGACGCGATAACAGCTGCGCAAAAGACAAAGCCGCTGTTCGCTTTCTGCCGGTACGCCAGATAGCCGCTGATCAAAAGCACCTGCCATATCGTAAACAGGCATAGCGCGATGGCCCCGTGTAAGTCGTGCGAAAAAATTAAAGCCAATATAATGATGGATATGAACATGTTGTATGCTTGAAATCTTTTTCCGTTTAAGCCGAGAATGATCGTCGGCAGAAGAAGAATGCCAAGCAGTATAAAGAATAAAAACGAGCTGTAAGGCGTCATACAAGAACCTCTTCGCCAATGCGTTTTCGGTCAATTTTGCCGTTAGCCGTCATTTGAATGTGATCCTGATAGATAAATTTTCTCGGGATCATATATGCTGGAAGCGAAGCGGCAAGCTCTTTTTTAATCGCGCTTGTCAGCTGGAATTCCTTCTGGAACTCATGCTCCTCAGGGACAATAGCAGCGATCAGGTACTCAACTGTACCGTTTGGCTGATACGGGATCACGACAGCAGTGCGAACGTACTGAGACTGTCTGACATGGACCTCAATTTCCTCAAGCTCCATTCGGTAGCCGTGAAGCTTAATTTGAAAATCCAAACGCCCTTGGCAGAAGATCTGGCCATCTTCGATATAGCCGGCATCGCCAGTCCGGTATGCCCACTCGCCTTTATAAGAGAAAAACGCTTTATCCGTCAGCTCGGGCTCACCAAGATATCCTCGGCTCACACTCGGACCCGCAATCACGATTTCTCCTTTTTCTCCATCAGGAAGCGGCTGTCCCTGTTCATCCATAATGAAAATGTTCATATCCGGCTTGGCGAAGCCCACTGGAAGCGATTCGCTGCGGCTGATGATGTCATCTGTAATTTCGACGGATGTGACAGCCACCGTCGCTTCAGTCGGACCGTACGTATTAAAGATTTTTGCTTTCGGAAAACGCTCATGCAGCGCTTTTGCCACAGAAACAGGAAGAACCTCTCCGCAAAACATAAATGTATCCGCATCAGGCAGCAGCTCCTGAGAAAAACCTGGGTCCATCAGGCACATCTGCACAAAGGAAGGTGTAGATGTCCACACATTCAGCCCGGACTTCTTCAGCTCTTCGAATAAGACTTTCGGCTTATTCACAGCATCCTTTGTCACGCAGTGTAAAGTCCCGCCTGATTGAAGGCATGGATAAAGATCCATGACAGATAAATCAAATGAAAACGGAGCTTGGTTTAAAAATATTTTTCCGCCGTTGACTGGGAAGTCAGCACAAATCCAGTCTGTGAAGCTTTGAAGGTTCGAAGCGGAAATCTGTACGCCTTTAGGATTTCCGGTGCTTCCGGAAGTGTAAATGATATAAAACGTCTCGTGTTCCTTGACCCATTGATCTTGGCTGACAGAAGCGTCTTTGTTTTCCAGCAGTGCTTCTGCTGAAATGGTCTGAATCTGCTGACCGAGTGTGTCAATTGGAAGTCCGGCTGCATGGATCAGCAATTCTGCTCCAGAGCTTTCGATAATTTTCGCAATCCGCTCGGACGGAATGGACAGATCAACCGGAATATAAGGGTGTCCCGCTTTAACGCTTCCTAAGAAGGAAACGATCATGTGCGGCTCCATATGGCCGTACACAAGGACAGGAGATTTCTTTTCCCCGGAAATGCGTTGTTGGATCGCGGCAGCCGCGCGGTCAGACTGCTCCCATAATTCCTGATACGTGAGCGACTGGCCTTGAGAGCGGAAGGCATCGGTTTGCGGATGAGTTTCCGCATGTGTTTGAATAGCATGTAAAAGTTTCATAGTTATTCTCTCTCCAATTAGAAATCGTTATAAATATAAGAACCGGTATTCGCGGTGTGAAAACCATACATAAAAAACAAAACAAGCAGTATCATCAAATAAAAGCTTGTATGACATGTCCACTTGACAGCGGGCTTTTCATACAGCTGTTTCATTAATTGCAGCATATCAAAAATTCCCTTCCCGTTTTTTCGACAATCACATGAGTATTTGACGTTTAAATGCTCGAAAAGTTTCATTTTTTCCCTAATCTCCCTCAAATTAATATATCGGCATCTGCTTTTGAAAATGAACCTTTATACCTGCAAGGCAAGAATGGAAAGTCTCGAGCTGATTAATAATAAAGGAAAATGTAAATGGAGTCAAAAGGTCTTTTTAATTTTTCAAAAGCGTAAAGCACTTAAAAAAATTTTTCTCTGCCTGTTCGTTCAAGTGAAAGCAGAACCCTAATGAAATCAGGGCAGTAAGCGTATAATAAGAAAGAAAACGTCTTCTTGCAGTATCTTGTGAAATGGGGGAGAAGTCATTATGATAGATAAGGAAGCAAAAGGAGTTTTATTAAGCTGCCGGCTGAAAAAAGCCTTTTAATAGAAAGGAAGAGGAAGATGAACCAAACAAATAAGGGTGAGGGTCAGACAGCGCCTCAAAAAGAAAGCATGGGCCAGATCCTTTGGCAGTTAACCCGTCCTCATACGTTAACCGCATCGTTTGTGCCTGTGCTGCTCGGAACGGTTTTAGCGATGTTTTATGTGAAGGTTGATCTGCTGCTGTTTCTGGCTATGCTGTTTTCTTGCTTATGGATCCAGATCGCGACGAACTTATTTAATGAATACTATGATTTTAAACGCGGGTTGGATACAGCAGAATCTGTCGGAATCGGAGGGGCAATTGTACGCCACGGAATGAAACCTAAGACGATTTTGCAATTAGCTCTCGCGTCATACGGGATTGCCATCCTGCTCGGCGTTTATATTTGCGCGAGCAGCAGCTGGTGGCTCGCTGTGATCGGCCTTGTCGGCATGGCGATCGGCTACCTGTATACAGGCGGGCCGCTGCCGATTGCTTACACGCCGTTCGGTGAGTTATTCTCAGGCATTTGCATGGGTTCGATGTTTGTGCTGATTTCGTTTTTCATTCAGACTGATAAGATTTATATGCAAAGCATTTTGATTTCAATACCAATTGCAATTCTTGTCGGTGCGATTAACCTGTCGAACAACATTCGCGATATTGAAGAGGACAAAAAAGGCGGGCGCAAAACATTGGCGATTTTGATGGGGCATAAGGGAGCTGTCACTCTCTTGGCTGCGTCGTTTGCTGTTGCTTATATTTGGATTGTCGGCTTAGTCATCACCGGTGCCGCAAGCCCATGGCTGTTTGTCGTCTTTTTGAGCGTGCCTAAGCCGATTCAGGCTGTGAAGGGCTTCATCCAAAAAGAAATGCCGATGAACATGATGATCGCAATGAAATCAACAGCCCAGACGAATACATTTTTCGGATTCCTGCTCTCGATCGGATTATTGATCAGCTACTTCCGATAAAAAGAAAGACCGCATGGTTTCGTGCGGTCTTTTTTTGTTACATTCGACAGTATTTTGTAAAAAAATTCGTAGAACTTCTCAGGAGGCAGGCACGTCTAGTACATGGACAGCGGATAAAGATCCGTTAAAGGAGATGACGAAAATGGATTTATCTGTAACGCATATGGACGATTTAAAAACAGTAATGGAAGATTGGAAAAATGAATTATTAGTTTATAAATTTGCGCTTGATGCCTTGGATACAAAGTTCTCTATTATCAGTCAGGAATATAACCTCATTCACGGACACAACCCGATTGAACATACGAAATCCCGTGTCAAAAGCTTTGAAAGCATCGTGAATAAGTTAATGAGAAAGGGCTGCGAGATTACGACGAAGGAGATGAAAGAGCATATCCACGACATTGCCGGCGTGCGCATCATTTGTTCCTTTATTTCTGATATTTATAATGTTGTTAACGTCTTAAAGCAGCATGAAGACCTGCGGATCGTGAAGGTGAAGGATTATATCCAGACGCCGAAACCGAACGGCTACCGAAGCCTGCACTTAATCATTGAGATGCCTGTGAATTTAACGAATCGTGTGGAATACGTCAAAGCAGAAATTCAAATCCGGACGATCGCGATGGATTTCTGGGCGAGCCTTGAACATAAGATTTACTATAAATTGAACAATGACGTTCCTAAGCAATTAACAGATGAGCTGAAGGAAGCTGCGGAGATCGCCCATTATTTAGATGAGAAAATGCTGGGGATTAAGAAAGAAGTGGATTAATAAACGTTATGTTTTACAAAAGCGAAGCCTGACAAGGTTTCGCTTTTTTGCTTTGCTAGTACTTTCAATACCAGTATAAACTCACTTCTGTTTCTATGATTGCACCTGCTTTATCATGCATGTAGAAAGGAGGCAAACATGAAACATTCCATTTCATTATCGAGAGGTTTGATCTTTCTGATGGCGGTGACTAGCGGGTTTTCTGTCGCCAATGTCTATATCAATCAAACATTGCTTGTCAGCATGGCAGGCACGTTTCATGTGACAGCAGCACAAGCTGGGATGATTGCTACATTGGTGCAGATCGGCTATGCCGCGGGGAACTTGCTGCTTGTTCCATTAGGAGATCTATTTGAACGCCGCCGCTTAATTGTGAGTCTGCTGTTCTTAGTGGGAGTTTGCTCGGCCGCTTCAGCGTTAGCTGTAAGCTTTTCATGGCTGGTCATCACAAATTTGTTGCTGGGGTTCTTCACAATTATTCCTCAAATCCTTGTGCCATTTGCGGCAGGTTTAGCAAATGACAAGAACAGAGGAAAAGTACTCGGAAACGTAGCCATCGGCTTGGTTTGCGGAATATTAGGCGCGAGAGTGGTCAGCGGGGCGATAGATGCCCACTATGGCTGGCGCGTGATGTATTGGATTGCCTGTGCAGCGGCCGTCATCATTATGCTGATCATTCGCTTCTGCTTTCCGAAAAGCAAAGGGACACCTGCCGTTCATTACGGAAAACTCATTTCTTCATTATTTCCGCTTTTGATCAAGGAGAAAGCGTTAAGAAAAGCATGTGTAAACCAAGGGTTCATGTTCGGCGCCTTCAGTTTATTTTGGACGACGTTAGTGTTTGTGGTGAGTGAACCGCCATTCTCGTTTGGCAGCCAGACCGCCGGAACAATTGGTTTAGTGGGGATTGGCGGAGCTTTTGCAACTCCGCTGATCGGCAGGATTATTGATCAAAAAGGAGCGGCTTTTGCCAACAAACTTTGTATGTCTTTTACCTTATTGTCATTTGTTTTGTTAATGGCGGGCCGGACCTCATTGATTGTGATTGTGCTGGGCGCTTTATTCATCACTATGGGCATTCAGGCGAATCAGGTGGCATGTCAGACGGAGATTTTCCAATTGTCCGCTGAAATGAGAAGCAGATTGAATGGCATTTTTATGGTCAGCACGTTTTTAGGCGGCGCCTTTGGATCGTATGCAGGCGGAGCAGTCTGGACGCTGTTTCATTGGAACGGCGTTTGTATCCTGGGTATGATCATGATCGGCATTGCCTTTAGTTCAAGGATTACCATAAATCGAGCAACGAAACAAAACGATATCGGAAGGAAGATAGAAGCTGGTGCAAACAAGTGAACATTATAAAAAAGGGTTAGATATTCTGAAGCAAATAGATGAGGAGAACTATGAAGCGATCGTAGACAGTTTTAAACAATCCATCGCTCCGGACCTTGGTGTGCTCGCCGTGGAGTTTAATTACGGACAAATTTTTTCAAGACCGGGTCTTGATCTGAAATCCAGATTATTAGCAACGGTTGCCGGATTGACTGCATTGGGCAATACGCAGCAGTTAAAATTCTATATTAACGGAGCCTTGAATGTCGGATGGACACAAGAAGAACTCATAGAAGTGATGATGCAGATGATCATTTACTCAGGATTCCCGAATGCGCTGAATACCATTTTGCCTGTGGCTGCAGAAGTATTTGCAGAACGAAACAAATAATATAAAAATCTTCTCCTTTTTTATGTAGAATACAAATAGGAAATTCTATGCGGGAGGAGAGTGGGTATGTGGGCGGTATGGCAGAAAAACGGAAAGAGCTTGGTGAGTTTTTAAAATTAAAAAGGGCGCAGCTTTCTCCGCAAGAATTTGGATTGCCTTTAGGCACCAGAAGGAAAACGACAGGCTTGAGAAGAGAGGAAATGGCCCAGCTGTCCGGTATCGGTGTCACATGGTACACATGGCTGGAGCAGGGAAGGGATATTCGGGTATCAACACAGGTACTGGAAAGCATATCAAGAGTGCTCAAATTGAATTACGAGGAAAAACGCCATGTCTTTCTGTTGGCAGGCCATCATGTTCTTTTAGATGATCAGGATGAGGAAAACAAGAGCCTTCCCCTGGCTGTGCGGCACTTTATTGATCATTTAACCAATTGCCCTGTTTATGTGACTGACGAAAAGTGGGACGTTATTGCTTGGAACACGGCGGCTTGTGCGGTGTTCGGCGATTTTGGCCACATGGGCAGAAAGGAAAGGAACGCTATATGGCGATGTTTTACGTCGAAAGAATACCGGGATCTGCTGGACGACTGGGAAAGCCACGCCAAAAAACTCATCGCGCAATTTCGATCGACAGCCAGCCGGTTTCTCGGGGAAGCATGGATAAAAGAGCTGATCGATGAGTTAACTGAGGTAAGCCCGGAATTTAAAAAATGGTGGAACCACCACGAAGTGTTAGGCACACACGCAGGAGAAAAAGTGCTTCATCATCCGACAGCGGGCACAATGGTAATGGAGCATATGACATTGCAAGTTTATGACTCACCAGATTTGAAACTGACCATTTATCGGCCGCTAGAGAAAGAAAATACGGCAGATAAATTGAAAGCTTTACTTATAGACGGTTAAATAGTTAATTATTATAAAAAAGACGGCACCCAAGTGCCGTCTTTTTTATTTGATCTCTTCATAAATGTCTGAGGCTTTTGCCTTCATTTGTTTCTTGATGGTTTTCGGTTTCTTCTCTATTTTCACTGCCTGATAGACAGCGTTTGTCACTAGGTCGCCTGCCTGCTGGAGGCGCTCTTTGCTGATATGCTCGATTGAGTCTTCAGGGGTGTGATACCAAGGTTCTACTGCTTCAGTTTCCGGGTCTCCCCAAATAAAGTTGGCGGAATCAATGCCGGCTTCGTGAAACGGCACATGATCTGATGACCCTCCCTGTGTCAGAGACAGACTGTCAAATCCAATTTTCTCAGCGGCCGTATGGCTGGATTCCCAAACCTCGTTCGACTGGCCATCCAATGTGTTGACATACAGCTCAGACGCCTTCTCCCAGCTTGTGCCCACCATGTCTAAGTTGAAGTTCACTTCGCTCCGCTTCAGCTCTTTTTCCGATAGATGATCTACGTAATGAGAGGAGCCGAGCAGGCCAAGCTCTTCAGCGCCGAAAGCGATAAAGCGGATTTCTTTATCAGATGGGACGCTTTTTAAAACACGCGCCATCTCCAGCATGACAGAGGTTCCTGAGCCGTTGTCATTTGCTCCGGGCGAAAAAGGCACACTGTCGTAATGGGCCGTCACGTACACAATGTCTGGATGTTTGATGTTTTTGGGCTTTTTGATTCCGATGATGTTCTGGGAGGTTTGGTTAGTGATTGCTTTTAGTTGTAAGGTGGCTTCTTTTTGCTGGATGAGGGCTTCTCCATCTTCTTTTTTAATGCCGACGACAGGAATGCCGATTTTATTTCCTGACAGATTTGGCGTCACAGGCACGAGGCTTTCTCTGTTGTTATAAATGATGACAGCCTTCGCTCCGGCGTCCTCGGCATTTTTGGCTTTCTCGTAATATGTCAGGTCTCCTCTGGAAATTAAGGCGATCTTGCCCTTAGCGTCAGCGGTGAAGTCCTTTGGATTGCCCAAGCCGGCATTGTAAAGCGGAGCCGTCAGTCCTTGTTTCTCAGTCGGGGCTGAGCCGGATGCCGCCCTGAGAAGAATGTCGCGTCCTTCGGAAGACAGAGTGCCCTCAATCCGATCAGGAATATCGAATCGTTGAACCTTCACATCAAGCTTTAATCTTCTCAAGGATGAAGCGATCAATAGAGCACTCTTTTTTTCAGCGGCAGTTCCGGCTATTCTGGGACCGATTGCTTCACTTAGCTGAGAAATGGTGGAATACGCACGCTTTGCTTTAAACGGAAGCTCTCGCTCGCTATCTGAGAGCTGAACGGCATGCGCGGCAGGGGTGACACTCTGTGCCGGCAAGAGCAGCATCCCGGCAGTGAAAACAGCCATCGTCATTACAGTCAAAAGCTTTTTCATCAAAAATAAACCTCCCCTAATGTATGGATGGGGAATATTTCGAGATGCTAAGGGAATTTCCTGCAAAATGGAGAGCGCTTTTGAAAAGACAGTGCTTTATACCTGCAAAGAACGCTGAGGAGGAGTCTTGCTTGATTGAATAAAAAAAGCCCGAACAACACCAAACTAAACAAACGGGGGTGGAATCTTGCAAAAATATGTTCAATCGGTCTATAAACACGATCCGTTTCACCTTTTTTCAGCGGAGCATGTGGTGACGTTAGCGATTATTGTTTTTTTGGCCATTTTATTATTTCTTTTCCGGCGGGAGGTCAAGCGGCCTAAGGCCAGCCGGTTTTGGCGTTATTTGTTTGTGTTTCTGCTGCTTGGTTCGCAAATCGGTTATCACATATGGATGATCGCCGCGGGCAGGTGGTCTGTGCGAACTTCATTACCTCTCCAGCTTAGTGACCTGTCAGTGTATTTGTCGGCGATTATGCTGCTGACAAAAAGCCGAAAGCTGTTTGTGTTGATATATTTCGCCGGCATCGGCAGCTCGATTCAGGCGCTTGCCACTCCTGACCTCGGTATGTTTTCATTTCCGCATATCCGATATATCCTCTTTTTTATTTCACATGGGTCCGTGTTTTTATCCTGTCTGCTGATGGCGGTAATTGGGACGTACAGACTCAGACAGCGTTCTTTATGGGTGACCTTCCTGGTTGTCAATGTGTACGGAGGCTGTATTTACCTGCTTGATCGCTGGCTTGGCGCGAATTATATGTATTTGATGAAAAAACCGGGCGGATCTTCTCTCCTGGATGTTCTCGGGCCGTGGCCATGGTATATCGCTTCGGCTGAAGCGATTACGATCGCCAGCTTTTACATTCTTTATTGGCTTTATCGCATGTTCAAAACATGACACCTTTTTTGTTGTATAACACATTCTATTAAAAAAATTGTCGGAGGATCGTGTTTAATTTTCTGAAAAAGGGTATGTAACTGGTACAACACAAAGGGAGATGAATACCATTGAAGAAAGATGAAATTATGCATATCGTGTCATGCGCAGATGATAATTATGCTCGTCATTTAGGTGGGATGTTCGTTTCTTTATTGACAAATATGGACCAGGACAGAAAGATCAAATTATACGTCATTGATGGCGGAATTGAGCCTGATAACAAAAAAAGACTCGAAGAAACCACTTTGAAGTTCGGTGTGCCGATTGAGTTTTTAGAAGTGGATCCCAACATGTATGAACATGCGGTGGAGAGCAGCCATATTACAAAAGCGGCGTATTACCGCATTTCGATTCCTGATTTAATTAAGGATGAGAGCATCAAACGAATGATTTATATCGACTGTGATGCGCTGATTCTTGAGGATATTTCAAAACTGTGGGACTTGGATATTGCGCCGTATACAGTTGCTGCTGTTGAGGATGCGGGGCAGCATGAACGCTTAAAAGAAATGAACGTCAGTGATACAGGGAAGTATTTTAACTCCGGTATCATGATTATTGATTTTGAGCCTTGGAGAAAGCAAAACATCACAGAAAAAGTCATCAACTTTATCAATGAACACCCAGAGGAAGACTTCCTTGTGCTGCATGACCAAGATGCGCTGAATGCGATTTTATATGATCAGTGGTATGAACTTCATCCGCGCTGGAACGCTCAAACTTATATTATATTGAAAATGAAAACGCCTGCGACGCTGTCAGGCCAGAAGCTTTATAGAGAAACGAGAGAAAACCCGGCCATTGTCCACTTCTGCGGCGGAGAAAAGCCTTGGAATTCAAATACAAAACACCCGTATCGCGATCAATATTTCCATTACATGTCGTATACAAAGTGGAACACGATCAGCAATCCGGCGATGAACCAATAAACCAGATATAAAAAACGCTTTTGACCATCTCAAAAGCGTTTTTTTTCTTTGCCTCAGCGTGCGACTGAACGTTGGTAAAACCGCTGAATATGCATGGCGATATAGCACAATTCCTTTTCGGGAAACTCAAAGCCATATTCCTTTTTCACAAATGTGCCGATGCTTAGTGCGCACAGGAAGGCATCCTTAAACCTCTCTTTAATAATATCGATCATTTCCATGTCCAGCTCGTAAATCGATTCACCCGCTTTGATATGCTGAATGGCAAAGCGGAGATGAGTCACAAGCCGTTCATAGGAGATGGTATCTTCCACGATATTAATTGACAGCTGGATTTCAATAATCTCGATAATGTCACGGATCATTGTTGTAATATCAAGCGTCTGTGTCATATCACCGGCATTGTTTCTTGCTGTATGGATGTGCATGGCGATATTGCCGATTTCATCATCGGGAATGTGAATCCCCAGTTTATCTTTAATCAGCGCTCTGGCCCACAAGCCGATCTGGAATTCCTTCGGATAAAGAACTTTGATCTCATTCAACAGCGGGTTTTTGATGACCATCCCGTTGCTCAGGCGTTCAATCGCAAAGGAAAGATGGTCAGAAAAAGCAACGTGAATGCGCTCGTTGATTTTAATGTTCAGTTCTTTTTCGGCATGGGAAATAATTTGCTCGGAAATCTGAATATGGTCTTCCGGCAATGTTTCTAAAATCTCTTCAAACTGCTTATAGTCAGCTGTATCTTTTCTGACAAACGTTTTTTCTATTTTTGACTGGTCGACAATATCATTCTTCTTCTTGTCGAACGCAATTCCTGCACCTAAGAGAATCTTCTCTTCATGTTGATCCTTTACGACGATAGCATTATGATTTAAGATTCTTTTAATTTTCATAGCTTTTTTGTCCTTTCATCCCCCGTTTTATGAATGAAAACGAATAAATCCTGTTATTCTGTCTCTTCTTTAAACCCGAGAAACAATGTAGCTATAAAAGCAGAGACGGCCGCGATCAAAAAACCGATCATATAATGAACAAAATTGGCAGTGCCGAACGGCAGCACGATTGAAATCATCGGAATGCCCGTCAGTCCGTAGGAATTCGACACGACATGCGCCGCAACCACGTATGCGCCGCCAATAGCGCCGCCGATGGCAGCCCCGATAAAGGGACGGATCAGTTTGACATTTACCCCGAATACAATCGGCTCTACAATGCCTAAAAACGCGGTCAGGGAAGCGGGGAGCGCAATTTTCTTCAGACTTGATTGTTTCGTTTTGAAGAAAACCGCAAGCCCCGCTCCGCCTTGGGCCACATTTGCCATCGACCATATCGGCACTAAAAAGTTCACACCGACATGCGGATCAGCAAGCAGCGTTGCTTCAATCGCATAAAAGCTATGATGCAAGCCAGATAGAACGATAGTGGAGTAGATGCCGCCGAAAAGGGCCCCGGCAGCAATGCCGGCGTGATCATAAATATAGACAATCGACTGTGTCATGATCTGGCCGATGATAGACGCGGCGGGATTCATCACAATCAGCGCGAGGCACCCAGTCGCCATGACCGTAATAAAAGGAATGATGACGACATCAAGTGACTTCGGTACAATCGATTTTAATAGCTTTTCGATTTTGCTCATGACATAAACGGAGAGAAGAATCGGTATAATGGCACCCTGATAGCCCATCATTGGAACATGCAGCCCCCAGATGTCTAAGGAAGCGGGGGTTTTGCTGCCGAGCATAGACGGGTCCAGCAGATCAGGGTGCGTCAGGAAACCTGCGATCACTGCCCCTAAATAGGGGTTGTTGCCAAATTGCCGTGCTGCACTGAAGCCGACCAAAATCGGCAGCAAAATAAAGGCTGTGCTGGACACGAGGTCGAGCATTTTGATCCACGGACTGTCGGCTGTGAACCAGTGAAACACCTTAATCATTCCGATCAGCCCCATGAGCAGGCCGCTTGCTGTTATTGCCGGGATAATCGGCACAAAAATATCGGACAGTGTTTTCGCAAATGCTGCGACAGGGTTCAGCTTCCGGCTGGCCTTTTTCTGTTGAACAGCAGGTTCTTCAGAAGGCGAGTTCTCCCACACGTGAATGACTTCTTTATATATTTTGTTGACGACGCCTGCTCCAAAGATAATCTGGAACAGCCCATATCGGAAAAAGGTGCCCTGCACGCCTTGCAGGCCTTCAATGGTATGTATATCGATTTTCGTCTCGTCTTTTACCTCAAAGCGAAGACGGGTCGTACAATGGCTGATGTTGATAATATTGCTTTTTCCTCCTGCAAGGAGCAATAAATCTTTTGCAATCTCTTTTTGCAAGCAATCAAAACCTCCTTTACTGAAGAAAAGTCGGCTTGTTCATCGTATCAAATGAAAAGTTGACAATCAAAATGAAAAAAGTGAGAAAAACTGCTGAAAATGACAAAATGTGCAGCGACAACAAAAATGCCCGCGTCGGTGACGGAGCATTAGAATAGTGGGTGTCTATGGCGCCGTTCTGATCCCAACACGAAAAGAAGGGTTAAAATGCCCTGTTTTTTAGGCACTAATACTCCTTTTGCATCATTGGGTCTTGCCTGCCTGACAGTCACAATCCCTCCATATGTGGTGATAACTGTAATAACGTTCATTTTATGCTGTTCATTGCTGGATAGCAATAGTATGAAAAGCCCGTGCGTTGAATGGGAAAAAGGTTGTGTCGGGGGGTTGGGGCATGCAAAAAAGCCTGTAAGACCTAGAATGCAGGTCCTGCAGGCTTTTTGGTTACTTTTTCGGTTTGACGGCATTCAGCCGTTTTTGCAGCTTTGTTTTATCAGTTGATGCTTTTAATTGATTCACTGCGGCCTGAGCGGATGTCTTTGCTTTTTTTGTTTTGTCTTTTTCCGCTTTCTTTACTTTGTTTTTCGCAGCTTCGACTTTTTTCGCTTCGGCTGCCGCCACTTTTTTCTTCACTTTATCTAACCGTTTTTGCAATGATGTTTTGTCTTTGCTTGACTGAAGCTGATTGACTGCTGATTGTGCTTTTGTTGCATTTGCATCAGTTGATTTCTTTTCTGCTGCAGATACGGATTGCTGCGCCGTTTTCAAATTATTGCTTTTCACTTTGTTCAGGCGTTTTTGCAGGACCGTTTTTTCTGAACCATCCGGAAGCTTGCTGACTGCTGATTGTGCGCTGTCAACATCTGTTTTCTTTTTGCTTTTTTCCGCTTTCGCCACTTTCTCTTTCGCTTGCTTTGATGCGATGTAGCGTTTTACTTGATCTAAGCGTTTTTGCAGATTCGCTTTATCAGTTCCGTTTGGAAGCTTATTTATGGCAGCTTGTGCTGTATCAACGGTCTGCTGTGTTTTATATTTTTCTGCTTTTACGACTTTGTCTTTCGCATCTTTTACACTTCTGTATGACTGTACGTTATCCAGTCTTTTTTGCAGGGCTGTTTTTGCGGCGGGATCCGGGAGCTGGCTGACGAGTTCTCTCGCTTTGTCGATATCGGTTTGTACTTTTGTTTGTTCCGCTTTTTTTACCGCTTGCTCTGCGGACGTGTACGCTGCATCTGATTCCTGCGCTTTATACTGGATTAAGCCGTAGCCAAATTGCTGATCGCGGCCCGCGGCTCCTAGATCAACGATATTTTTCTGCATATCCGCGCGAAGCTGCACATTTGTCTCGGCAGGATCACGCTGTTTTAACAAAGCAAACATGGCAGCAACGTGAGGTGTCGCTTGGGATGTTCCGCTTCCAGTCGCATAATATTGGTGTAAATAAGTGCTCGTGATGTTTGTTCCCGGCGCTGAAAATTCAACTTCATTCCCAGTCGTTGAGAAGGAGGCAAGCTGATTATTTTCGTTTGTTGCTGAAACGGCAACGACACTGCTGTACGCCGCCGGATAGTCCACTGGCTTGCCGTTCCCGTCATTTCCGCTTGCGGCAACGAGCAGAACGCCTTGCTCATATGCTTTGTCCACGGCGTCATGGAGGATTTGGCTGTCTGCCGTCGTGCCAAGGCTCATATTGATAATGTCCATCCGGTTTGTGATCGACCAGTCGATTCCTTGGAGAAGGCTTTGAAGATTCCCCGAACCGTTCTGATCAAGTGCTTTAACCGCGTATATTTGTGCTTCCGGTGCGATGCCGTCAATTCCGTAGCCGTTATGCTTGGCTCCGATAATCCCTGCGACATGTGTTCCGTGGCCGTTATCATCTTTGTAAGAAGAGGTGTAACTGACAGCTGAATACCCGCCGGCAATCGACAGGTCATCATGGGGGGAGATGCCGCTGTCAATGACTGCAATTTTCACATCCTTGCCTGTCAGTCCCGCTTTCCAAGCCTGTTTCACTTGAATTGGCTCAAGGTTCCACTGCTTGAAGTTGTCAGAGGTCTCATTGCTGTCTGACAGCACTTTGACATCCGTGCCGCCTGCTGCGGCAAATGAGACATTGTTTTCAACATATAAAATATCAGGGTCTTGTTTTAATTCTTTCACTGTCTCCTGATCTGCTGTGACTGCTACAGCCGGAAGATGCTTATACTGCTGTTCAACCTCAGCATCGCTCTCAAGGACGGTATCCTTGCCGGCTTTGTTTTTATAAACCACAATGACTTCTTTTTCGCTGCTTGTTTGCGCGTGGGCGAGAGGGCCTGTGGCGAGAAAACTGAAAAACAGAGTGGCTGATACAACAAGTTTGCAAGACATGTTTTTCATGATGAATCTCCTTTTTCTATGATGTTTGATATATATATCGGAGAAAAAACAGAGTTTAATAGTAAGGCGAAAATTTTTTTATGAACAAGATTGAGCTGGCAGCATGCAGATTTTTTCCGCAGGAAGAGGAAATTTTCCAGATGAATTTGTAAGCGTTTTCAAAATAAGATAAAGAAAACATTGCGGAGGTTGTTCACAAAGCAATGAGAAAAGGGGGCTTTTCAGATGAGCGCATTCACTCGGGTGATGGAAGAAAAAATAATGCCTGTCGCTGGGAAAATTGCCGGACAGCGGCATCTCAGCGCATTGCGTGACGGAATTATCCTGACCATGCCGCTGATTATTATCGGGTCTGTCTTTTTGATTTTAACGAGCCTGCCGATTCCCGGTTATGCTGATTTCATGACGAGTGTGTTTGGGAAAGAGTGGGCAGTTAAGCTCGGATATCCTGTTAATGCTTCGTTTGATATTATGGCCATGATCGCCGCTTTTGGAATTGCCTACCGGCTGGCAGAAAGCTATGGTGTCGATGCCCTTTCGGCCGGGGCGATATCCATTGCCGCATTTTTATTGGCAACGCCGTTTGAGGTGCCGTTTACGCCGGATGGCTCGACGGAATCCATCATGGTTGGAGGCGGAATCCCTATTACATTGCTTGGCAGCAAGGGGTTATTTGTCGCCATGCTGATCGCCTTGTTTTCAACTGAAATATATCGGTACATTATTCAAAAAAACATCGTTTTCAAAATGCCAGACGGCGTGCCGCCGGCGGTAAGCAAATCATTTGTCGCGCTGATACCCGGCTTTATCATTGTGTTTCTCGTGTGGCTGGCGCGTCTTCTGATTGAAATGACGCCTTTTCAGAGCCTGCACAATGTCGTAGGAGACCTGCTGGGCACACCGCTTTCCATTCTTGGCGGCAGTCTCGGCGGAAGTCTGATCGCTGAATTCGTGCAGATGCTGCTTTGGGCGTGCGGGATTCACGGGGCTTCCATCATTGGCGGCATTATGTCGCCGATTTGGTACGGTGCGATGGATGTCAACCGTCTCGCGTTTCAGGCAGGCGAGGCGCTGCCGAGTATTTTTACGACTCAGTTTTTTCAAATTTGGATCAATGTCGGCGGAAGCGGAGCGACGCTGGCGCTTGTCCTGACAATGCTTGTGCGGTCCCGTAGCAAACAAATGAAACAGCTTGGCCGATTGGGGATTGGCCCCGCGCTATTTAATATCAACGAGCCGATTATTTTCGGCATGCCGATTGTCATGAACCCGCTGCTCATCGTCCCATTCATCATCGCGCCCCTCCTCACCATTACCGCGACTTATATCGGTATGAGCACCGGACTGGTGGCGAGGCCGGCCGGAATCGCCGTGCCATGGACGATGCCGCCGCTCATATCAGGCTACCTGGCAACAGGCGGAAAGGTGTCGGGCGCCGTTATGCAGCTGGTGAATCTGCTGATCACCTGCGCCATCTACTATCCGTTTTTCAGAATATGGGATCATCAAAAATGGAAGGAAGAGAGTGCGGTTGAAGCCGGAGATAAAAATGGGTTGTAATAGATAATCAGCCTGTCATAGGGCTGATTACCTTCTTTTAATCGAAAAATGTTAGAATATGTAAAGGGGGTGCGCATGCTAGAATACATATGGTTAGATGACGAAACACCAATCTTACAACAAGTACCAGTTGAATACTCATCAGCTGCTATTATTTTTTCTCCTTTTATCCAAATGCCTGAAGGATGGGAAAAGGCAAAGAGAAAAAATGATTACGAGCATATTTACCCAAACGATGATGACATCAGAGGAAAAGGCAAGGCTGTTTCCTGGAAGAAGGTTATGTCCTCTTGCGGCTTTAAAACACATGCTGAGCTGGCGCTTGCTTTAATGACGTCAATAGGCGCCTTAAGGGATGAGTACGCGAGAGAGGATTTAGCGGATCTTTTACATGTAAATATAAAAGGAGATCTCTTTTATCCCAGTGAGGATCATATTTCTCCTTTTCATATTCCCAGTTTGGTAAAGGTATTAGGTGCGAACGGATCCAATCGGTTTTATTACGCAGAACCAATTGTGGAAAACAGCGGCTTTCTGGATATAACAGAGGCTAACTTGCGTACGGTCCTTGATGATGCCGCCGCAGAGCTCATTTTGATGGATGACAAAATGGACTTTGTGTTTATGAGTGTATACGATTCATTCATTAATGTATTTTTAGCCAAAGATGAAAGCATCAATGAATGGGTTCGGCTTATGGACTGGGAGGCCAGGATTTGCGATGAGTCCACGCATATCAGTTGGTATACATAAACAAAGAACGTACATCTCAACATGTACGTTCTTTGCTTTTAACGCTGGAAGAACTCAATCCACTCACCGTCAGGACCTTCGATATAAAAATAACGGTATCCGTTTGGAAGTGTCGTGATCTCTTCGTCGATAAATTTCGCGTTCATTCTTTCCGCTTTTGTATATTCAGCCGCGATGTCATCCGTCAGCAGGGCAATGTGGTGCACTTTTCCTTCGACAGGCAGCTCGCTGCTGTAGCCTTGAATCAGTTCGATTTCTGTTTCCGGGCCATCTTCAAAGCCGAGAAAAGCAAGCTCAATCACACCGTTCGTGTGTGTGATGCGATCCTTCAATTTCATGCCGAGAACCTCTTCATAAAATGTGATGGACGCGTTGATATCCCTTACCATAATGCCTGTATGATCAATTCGTTTTGCCATGCTGATCCTCCTCGTAATTGTTATTTGTCTATCGTAGAAAAACCTTTCCTTTCTGTCAATGCAGACATCTTGGCGTTTTGTGGTACGATAAGGGAAAGCAAACAGAAAGAGGACGAATAGATATGAAGCTACTCACCTTAAAGAACGCACATGCTGCAAAAATCAAAAAAGGCTATCCGCTTATCGATAAGGAAGCTCTCGCAGGGAGTGCGGGGCACGTAAAAGAAGGAGACCTCGTGGATATCGTGTCAGAGAGCGGCGAGTTTCTCGCGCGGGGCTATTACGGTCTGCAAAACAAAGGGGTCGGCTGGACGCTTACCCGCAATAAACAAGAACAGATTGACCAAGTGTTTTTTCTCAGTAAACTAACAAAAGCGGTTCAAGCGCGCGCCAAACTTTTCGCAGCTCAAGATACAACGGCTTTCCGTATGTTCAATGGTGAGGGCGACGGCATTGGCGGCGTCACGATCGACTATTATGACGGTTACCTGCTGGTTCAATGGTACAGCAAAGGCATTTACACCTTTAAAGACATGCTGGTTTCCGCTTTGGATGAGCTGGACCTTGATTATAAAGCGATTTACGAGAAGAAACGCTTCGACACGGCCGGACAATACGTCGAAGATGATGACTTCGTCAAGGGGGAAAGAGGCGAGTTCCCGATCATCATTCAGGAAAATGGCATTCAATACGCAGTCGATTTGAATGAAGGCGCCATGACGGGCATCTTTTTGGATCAGAGACATGTGCGCAAGGCGATCAGAGACCGGTATGCAAAAGGGAAAACAGTGTTAAATACGTTTTCTTATACGGGTGCATTCTCCGTGGCAGCGGCGCTTGGCGGAGCGGAGAAAACAACAAGCGTTGACGTGGCGAACCGGAGCCTGGCCAAAACGATCGAGCAATTCAGCGTGAACAAGCTGGACTATGAGGCACACGACATTAAAGTGATGGACGTGTTTAACTATTTTTCGTACGCGGCGAAAAAAAATCTGCGCTTTGATCTGATTATTCTCGACCCGCCTTCGTTTGCGCGTACAAAAAAACGCACCTTCAGCGCGGCCAAGGATTATAAAAACCTGCTGAAGGAAACGATCGCTATTACAGCTGACAAAGGCATCATTGTTGCTTCCACAAACAGCAGCGCCTTCGGGATGAAGAAATTTAAAGGCTTCATCGATGCCGCCTTTAAAGAAACAAATGAACGCTACACCATTATTGAGGAATTCACACTGCCGGACGATTTCAAAACGATTTCGGCGTTTCCTGAGGGCAACTACCTAAAAGTGGTTTTTCTTCAGAAAAAATAAAGCAAAAAGCTGCCCTGTTCAGGAGCAGCTTTTTTTATGTAGAAATGATCTGCTGGACGCGGCCGATGCGCCCATCTTCAAGCCGCACTTTAATGCCGTGCGGATGAAAGCTTGACTTCGTCAAAATATCCTTCACTGTCCCTCGTGTCAGTTTTCCTGTTTTTTGATCTTCTTTCAAGACAATATCCACCTGTAACCCTTTCGAAATGCTGTTTCTCTCTTGCCCGTTCATCGCGCTCATCCTTTCTTTTTGTTCATTATAGTCATTATGGTTTAAAAGTAACAGCTGTCTGATGAAGTGTATGTTTATTTTTTTCCGCCTTCATTAAATATAATGTCAGCCCAAAGCCTGCGATGCTCAAAATGCCAAACAGCAAGTAGACTGCGAAAATCGAGACGTAGTCAAAAATGTACCCGCCTGCAAATGTGCAGAACCAGTTGCCGAATCCATTGCCGATAGCGGCGTACATGGTCAGAGCCGTCGCTTCAATGTGGCTCGGCGTAATCTTTTTCACGTATTGGAGCGCCGCGGGGATAAATAAACCGATGGCCACTCCTTGTAGAAAGACCGTCGTATAAATGATCCATAATGAAGGCGCTGTGAAATAGAGCGCCCACCTGAATAATGAAACCCCGCCTGACAGCATAATGACGTTGAGCAGCCCCATTTTATTTATAAATGTTTGGGCGAATCTCATAAATGGAATTTCTGAAATGACGCCGATGAAAAATAAAATGCCGATGGCGGAAAGCGATGCGCCGCTTTTGTCCAGAAAAAGACTGAAATACGTATTGTTCGCTAAGTTTGGAGCAAATGTCGTAAAGGTGATGATCATAAAGATGAGGAACGTTTTGTTGCTGATAAGCTCTCGGAACCCTTTGCGGATATTGACCTTTGTTTTCACTTTCTGCTGGCCCGGCATTTGAGAAGCCAATATGGCGGCAATGCACAGAAAGATACAGCCGAAGATAAAGATCACATGAATGGGATACAGCTGATTCGTTACCTGTCCCATGACAAACACCGCGACACCGAAGCCGAGAGAACCAAACAGGCGAATTCCCCCGTAGTTGCCGTTTGTTTCTAGTGTGTACCTTAATGAAATGCTGTCCGATAATGGGATAATCGTACTTTGAAAGGCTGCAAAACAGGCCGCAATCAAAATAAACAGAGGAAAGCCGTCAAATGCAATATAGCCTAATCCAATGATACCTGTGATTGAGGTGCAAACCGCCAGCAGGCTTTTCGTTTTTTGCGTATAGTCGCTCAGCATGCCCCAAAACGGCTGAAAGAAAATCATCACAATCGGGCCGAGTGACATGATCAAGCCGACCTGTGATCCGCTTAAATGCTGTTCTTTCGTTAAAAACATACTGAGTAAGGGGATGATGCTGCCCGTGCCGAGAAAAGCAAACAAATAAAACCCTTTTAACGCGGCATAATGCCGTCTCACCTGCAAGTTGTGCATGGGGGTGCCTCCTTTGGTATCCACAAATACATTATATTGGAATTCTCCAGCTTTTCAATAAGGAGGACCACATAAAAAAACTGCCCTCGAGAGGACAGTTTTTTACATAAATGAAAGTAAAAACGGCGCCGCGCAAAGCGTCATGATCGCAGCTAAGATCATCGACACACTGGAAATCGTGCCGGACACAGAGCTGAGCTCAAATGCTTTAGACGTCCCGGCTCCGTGTGCGCTTGTGCCAAGCAGCACGCCCCGCGCGATTTCGTTATCGATGCGGAAGTATCGGATGACCATCGGGCCGATCACTGTGCCGAGCAACGCGGTTAAAATCACAAACACGGCAGTGACGGCAGGCATGCCCCCGATCATTTCAGATACGTTCATGGCGATCGGCGTTGTCACTGATCTGGGGACGAGGCTGTCAATTAAGCCTGTGCCGAGGTGAAGCCATTTCGCAATAAGAGCGGTTGAAATAATCGCGATGCACGAACCGACGGCCACGTTCAAAATAATTTCCACTGCGTATTTCTTTAAAACAGGGAAATATTTATATAGCGGGATCGCGAATGCCACGGTGGCCGGCTGAAGCATATCGGTCAGAAATCCGCCGCCGAGATTATAGGACTCGTACGGTACATTCACCAGCAGCAGCAGACCGACTAACACAGCAGGCGTCACCAATAACGGCGACGTATAAACACGCGGAAAGCGTTGATATACCTTTTTTGCTCCTAAATACACCAAAACCGTTAAAAATAAACTTACAATTCCGATGAACACGTATGCTTTTTCTCCTTTCTTTTTGCAATGATTTGTGTAAGCGTTCCTGTAGACACCATCACGACAAACGTGCTGATGATGACAACAAGCAGAATGCTGACACCGAATTTCGACATAATGTCTCCGTATTCAATCACTCCGACGGCAGACGGGATAAAAAATAAAAGCAGCTCCCCGAGAAGCCACGCCGCGCCAAGCTCTATCCATTCAAGCTTGATAATCTTAAAGTGTAATAATGTGAAAAGAATCACAATCCCAATTATACTGCCGGGAATATTTATATGAAGAAGGGCTGTCACCCAATTAATCAGCCGAGCAAATATAAATAACAGAGCGATTTGAATAACGGTTAGCAACAGTTTTTTCATATTGATGCCTCCCTTATATTCATATTGTACATAAGCTAACGCTATAGGTAAAATATATATAAAGAATAATAAGTATTCCTTTTGTCTATAGAAAGGGTGAAGCACATGGATATCCGCCATTTAACATATTTTCTGGAAGTCGCCCGATTAAAAAGCTTTACGAAGGCTTCCCAATCCCTTTATGTTTCTCAGCCGACGATATCAAAAATGATCAAGAACTTAGAAGAGGAGCTCGGCATCGAACTGTTTTACCGAAACGGCAGGCGGGTGGAATTGACTGACGCCGGCCAGAGCATGTATGTGCAGGCGCAGGAAATTATTAAATCATTTCAAAACCTGACGTCAGAATTAAATGATATTATGGAGGTCAAGAAAGGGCACGTGCGGATCGGACTGCCTCCGATGATTGGATCGGGATTTTTCCCGCGAGTGCTCGGAAATTTCCGTGAAAATTATCCGAATATCACCTTTCAGCTTGTCGAAGACGGTTCTATAAAAGTCCAAGAAGGTGTCGGGGACGGCTCTCTTGATATCGGTGTTGTCGTTCTTCCCGCAAATGAAGATATGTTTCATTCTTTTACAATTGTAAAAGAAACCCTGATGCTTGTCGTTCACCCTTCCCACCGGCTGGCAGACGAAAAAGAGTGCAGGCTGCTTGAGTTGAAGGATGAGCCTTTTATTTTCTTCAGGGAGGATTTTGTCCTGCACAATCGAATTATGACGGAATGTATCAAGGCTGGATTCCGGCCTCATATCATTTACGAAACCTCCCAATGGGATTTTATCAGTGAGATGGTGTCGGCCAACCTTGGAATCGGGCTTTTGCCGGAACGGATATGCCGCGGACTTGACCCGGAAAAAGTGAAAGTCATTCCACTTGTCGATCCGGTCATCCCTTGGCACCTCGCCATTATTTGGAGAAAAGACCGCTACTTGCCCTTTGCGGCCAGAGCTTGGCTCGAACATACGAAATCGTATTTATGGGACCCGAAAAAAGATAGTAAAAAAGGATGATGCGAACATGGATGCACAATCAGCAGCACAATGCCTTACAGCTGTCCGCCGGCATAGCCCTCTGGTGCACAGCATAACCAACAATGTCGTAACGAATTTTACAGCAAACGGCCTGCTCGCCCTCGGCGCATCACCCGTTATGGCGTACGCGAAAGAGGAAGTCGCAGACATGGCAAAGATCGCGGGTGCGCTCGTTTTAAATATCGGAACGCTGAGCAAGGAATCAGTCGAAGCGATGATCATCGCGGGAAAATCAGCCAATGAACATGGCGTCCCCGTCATTCTTGATCCTGTCGGCGCCGGAGCAACACCGTTCCGCACGGAATCGGCGCGTCACATCATTCGTGAGGTGCGCCTCTCTGCGATCAGAGGAAACGCGGCGGAAATTGCCCATACTGTTGGCGTGACAGATTGGCTGATTAAAGGTGTTGATGCGGGAGAAGGCGGAGGCGACATCATCCGGCTGGCCCAGCAGGCGGCGCAAAAGCTCAACACGGTCATTGCGATCACTGGCGAAGTCGATGTCATAGCCGGCACGTCGAACGTATATACCGTCCATAACGGCCACAAGCTCCTGACGAAAGTGACAGGCGCCGGATGCCTGCTGACGTCTGTTGTCGGTGCGTTTAGCGTTGTGGAAGAAAATCCATTGTTTGCTGCTATCGCCGCTATTTCTTCGTATGGGGTTGCAGCTCAGCTTGCCGCCCGGCAGACTGCTGATAAAGGTCCGGGAAGCTTTCAGATTGAATTGCTGAACAAGCTTTCATCTGTTACTGAACAAGATGTACAAGAACTGGCGACAATAGAAAGGGTGGCTGTATCATGACACGTATTTCTCGGGAAATGATGAAAGAGTTATTATCTGTTTACTTCATTATGGGGTCGAACAATACGAAAGCCGACCCTGTCACTGTGGTACAAAAAGCGTTAAAAGGCGGTGCCACTCTGTACCAATTTCGTGAAAAAGGCAGGGATGCGCTCACTGGAGAAGCGCGGGTTGAATTCGCTAAAAACGTGCAGGAAGCCTGTCGTGAAGCCGATGTTCCTTTTATTGTCAATGATGACGTAGAGCTGGCTTTGAAACTAAAGGCTGACGGTATTCACATCGGACAGGAAGATGCAAATGCAAAAGAGGTGAGAGACGCCATAGGCGATATGATTCTTGGTGTTTCCGCCCATACAATGTCTGAAGTGAAGCAAGCCGAAGAAGATGGCGCCGATTATGTCGGGCTCGGGCCAATCTATCCGACAGAAACGAAAAAGGATACGAGAGCCGTACAGGGTGTATCTCTCATCGAAGCGGTCCGCCGCCAAGGCATCAGCATTCCGATTGTCGGCATCGGCGGCATCACAATCAAAAATGCCGCACCTGTTATCCAAGCGGGGGCCGATGGTGTCAGCATGATTAGCGCGATCAGTCAATCGGAGAACCCAGAGGCTGCCGCACGCAAATTTTATCAAGAGATTCAAACGTATAAAACAGGAGGATAAACGTTCCTCTTCTTTCAAAAGGCTGTCCTGTAAAGGGCGGCCTTTTTGCTGTGGCATCAAGGTTTTTAATTTTCAAATTTTAATTGACAAAGAACAGGAACTGGCTATGATTATGATATATAATGATAATCATTTTCAGTTAGAGGAGGAACATGATGACTCGGGGGCTGGCACTTATTTTATTCACCTTGTTGATGGTTTTCGGTTCTGCGGCGCATGCGGAAGACGATCCGGTCGATGCGCTGGTTCAATTAAACAAGCAAATGATCAAATCCGTAAAAGATGGAGATATGGACTCGGCACAACAAACGTTTGAAACCTTCAAAGCAAAGTGGAAAAAAGAAGCACCTTCTATTAAGAAGGAAAATCTTTCTTCTTACAGCAAAATGAACTCGAATATCGCGATGATTTCTCTTTCTTTTCTCAATCAAGACGCGGCTAAGCTGAAAACACAGCTTGAAGAACTGTCTTCTCATTTAGAAGCCTATCAGCAGGCTGTCGTGCTCAAAAAGACCTCCTCGGGTCAATCAAGGGCGTCCTTAACAGCCTATATACAAAGCTTGAAAGACACAAAACAGTTAATAGAAAAAACACAGCTGAATGAAGCGTCATCCGCAATCGACAATTTAATTACATCCTGGCTCGCTGTTGAGGGAGACGTCGTTTCTCAATCGAAAGAAGCCTATACGACGTCAGAGGAACATCTGGCGCTGATGAAGGCTGAGATCGGCAGCCATCCCGAAAAGGTATCGAAGCAAATAGATGAAATGATTCAATTGCTTGAGCCGATCGCCTCAAGCAGCTACAGCTGGTGGGATGCGGCGCTGATCCCGATTCGGGAAGGGATGGAGGCCCTTCTTGTCATCGGGGCGCTTTTAACCATGACAAAAAAAGCCCGTGTCACTCGTTCCTCGGCATGGATCTGGGGCGGGGCGTCCGCCGGCATGGCAGTTTCCCTGGCTGCCGGCATCGGTGTCACGCTTCTGTTTTCCTCCAGCGTATTCGGAGAAAACAATTTCTTGCTCGGCGGAATCACCGGCGTACTGTCAGCTGTCATGCTGCTATATGTCGGAGTTTGGCTGCACAGAAACGCCTCAATGGATAAATGGAGAGAAAAAATCAATATCCAGCAGTCACAAGTTCTGAAAAAACGAAGCCTGCTTTCCTTTGCCCTCATTGCATTTCTGGCCGTTGTAAGAGAAGGACTGGAAACGGTCATCTTTTTCATCGGGCTTGTCGGAAAGCTTCCGCTCACTGAGCTGATCGGCGGAACTGCCGCGGGGCTTATCGTTCTCGTCATCGTCGGTGTTCTGATGATTAAGCTCGGCATGCGTATCCCATTGAAGCCGTTTTTCCTGCTGTCCATGGCAGTCGTCCTGTATATGTGCGTGAAATTTCTCGGAACAGGCGTTCACAGCCTGCAGCTGGCGGGCATTCTTCCGTCTGAAGCAGAAAGCTGGCTGCCGTCTGTATCGGTGTTGGGGATTTATCCCTCCGTGTACAGCGCAATTCCGCAAATGCTGGTTTTACTTTTTTTACTGATTGCACTTGTTTCAGAAGCGGCAAAACATTTTACAAATGGAAAGGAACTGACAAAATGAATGTTATAAAAATCGCTGTATCAGCCGGATGCATCCTTGCGCTGTGCGCGGGCTGCGGAGCCAATGACACATCCTCAACCAAAGAAAAAGCTCCATCTGAAAAAAGCGGGGTCACGAACGAGATCGCTGCATCCGTAGATAAAATGGAAACCATCATTTCCAAGCTGAATGATTCAGCGGAAAAAGGCGACCAAAAAGAGATTGAAAAGAAAGGAAAAGAGTTAAACAGCTACTGGCTTTCCTTTGAAAATGACATTCGCGGCGACTATCCGTTTGAATATACCGAAATCGAAAAGCACCTTCAGCCAATCTACACAGAAGCGCAGAAAGACAAGCCGGATACCGACAAAATCAAGACAGAATCCGAGTCACTGAAAGCGTCCTTAGAAGACCTGACAGATGCGAAAAAGAGCAGCAAAAAGGCAAGTGATCAGCTGGCGAAAGCAGCGGACGAATATAAAGACTATGTCAAAGAACAGAGCGATCAGCTTGTCAAAGCGACTGAAACATTTACAAACGCCGTGAAGTCCGGCGATATCGAAAAATCTAAAACATTATATGCAAAGGCGCGTGTTTATTACGAGCGAATCGAACCGATCGCTGAAAGCCTCGGAGATCTTGATCCGAAAATTGATGCCCGTGAAAACGATGTTGAAGAAGGGGGCAAATGGACAGGTTTCCATAAGCTTGAGAAAGCCATCTGGAAGGATCAAGATATTTCTGGAGAAAAGGCAGCAGCTGACCAGCTTCTCAAGGATGTAAAAGAGCTTGACGGTTCAATTGAAGCACTGAAATTAACACCTGAACAAATGGTAGCAGGCGCGATGGAGCTTCTAAACGAAGCCGGCATTTCGAAAATCACGGGGGAAGAAGAGCGTTACTCACGAATTGATTTAGTCGACCTTATGGCGAATGTGGAAGGCTCCGAGGCTGTTTATCAAACAGTAAAAAGCGCGCTTGTGAAAGATCGCTCTGACTTGACGGAAAAACTGGATAAAGAGTTCAGTGAATTTGAAGTTTTAATGGCAAAATACAAAACAAATGATCAGTCCTACACGTCTTATGATAAATTAAGTGAAGATCAAATCAGAGAGCTGAGCACAAAGCTGACGACTCTTTCTGAAACCATGTCGAAGATTGCGAATGTGCTATAAAAGGAGTTTAGTAACAGCATGAGCGATGAACAAAAAAAGCCAGAACAAATTCATAGACGGGACATCCTAAAATGGGGAGCGATGGCAGGCGCGGCCGTTGCGATCGGTGCCAGCGGCCTCGGGGGCCTCGCTCCGCTGGTTCAGACCGCTGCTAAGTCATCGAAAAAGGATGAAAAAGAGGATGAGCAGGTTGTTTCGTTTTACGGAAAGCATCAGGCCGGAATCACCACTGCCCATCAGACGTATGTCTATTTTGCGGCGCTGGATGTAACCGCAAAAGAGAAGAGCGACATCATTACATTATTCAGAAACTGGACAAGTTTGACACAGATGCTGACGTCTGGAAAGAAAATGTCGGCTGAGCAGAAAAATCAATATCTGCCGCCGCAGGACACAGGTGAATCCGTTGATTTATCCCCTTCAAATTTAACGGTCACGTTCGGATTCGGGGCTGGCTTTTTTGAAAAAGACGGAAAGGACCGCTTCGGGCTGAAAAACAAAAAACCGAAGCACCTTGCCGCGCTTCCAGCGATGCCGAATGACAATCTGGATGAAAAGCAGGGAGGCGGAGACATCTGCATTCAAGTATGCGCAGACGAGGAACAAGTGGCGTTTCACGCCCTGCGGAACCTGCTGAATCAGGCAGTCGGCACCTGTGAGGTTCGCTTTGTGAACAAAGGCTTTTTAAGCGGAGGGAAAAATGGTGAAACGCCGCGCAATCTCTTCGGATTTAAAGATGGAACGGGCAACCAGAGCACGAAGGATGACACCTTGATGAACTCGATCGTATGGATTCAGTCTGGAGAGCCTGACTGGATGACAGGCGGCACCTATATGGCATTTCGGAAAATCAAAATGTTCCTTGAGATTTGGGATCGTTCTTCCCTCAAGGATCAAGAGGATACCTTCGGCCGCAGAAAAAGCTCGGGGGCTCCTTTCGGACAGAAAAAGGAAACAGACCCCGTGAAGCTGAATCAAATCCCGTCAAATTCACACGTCAGCGTTGCGAAATCTACGGGAAAACAAATTTTGCGAAGAGCTTTCTCATACACAGATGGACTTGATCCGAAAACTGGCTATATGGATGCGGGCCTCCTGTTTATCAGCTTTCAAAAAAATCCCGATAATCAGTTCATTCCCATGCTGAAGGCTCTTTCAGCAAAGGATGCATTAAATGAATACACACAAACAATCGGTTCTGCTTTATATGCATGCCCGGGCGGCTGCAAAAATGGAGAATATATTGCCCAGCGTTTGCTGGAATCATAAAAGAAGCCTTTATCGGCTTCTTTTTAAAAAAACAGTTGTAACTTTTTTTGTTACATTTTAAAATCAACCTATACGAAAGGAGAATACGATGACAGTACACATCAAAGTTTATTCAGATTACGTCTGCCCATTTTGCTTCATTGGAAAAGCCGCTCTTGAAGAAGCGATAAAAGAAAAGGATGTTGAAGTCGAATGGATGCCGTTTGAACTGCGCCCAAGCCCATCTCCTCAGCTTGATCCGGTCAATGATCCTTCCAAACAGTACATGTGGAAGACATCTATTGAGCCAATGGCAAAGAAATTAGGGGTCGAGATCAATTTTCCAAATGTCTCGCCTCATCCATATACAGATTTGGCGTTTGAAGGCTTTCATTTTGCAAGGGAATCCAATAAAGGACATGAATACAACACACGTGTCTTTCAAGCCTTTTTCCAAGAGGGCCAAAATATCGGCAACATTGACGTCTTGACGAAGCTTGCCGAGGAAGTGGGATTGGACGGAGCCTCCTTCAAGTCTGCGCTGGAATCAAGAACATATCAGGACGTGCAGCGCCAGGCTTTGAAGCATGCCTATGAGGAGGCTGATATCACAGCCGTTCCAACCTTTATCATTGGTGACACTGTCATTCCGGGTGTTGCCGGCAAGGATGTATTTGAAAAAGCGATTTCTGAAGAACAGCAGAAAAAGTAAGGAAAAGCTCTCTGTAAAAAAGAGAGCTTTTTTACTCTTGCTCCATATGAATGCCGGTATGCGCCTTCACCTGTATTTCCGCAAACGTATCTTCATCAACTGTTTTTTCAGAAGACAGCATCGTCCCGAGCCACGCGCCGAGGAAGCCGAGCGGGATGGAAATAATGCCCGGATTGGAAAGCGGAATGAGCGGGTCTCCTGTAAAAATAGCTGCTCCGGAAGGGTCCCACACACTAGGGCTCATCGACACAAGCACAAGAGCACTGATCAGTCCTGTCAGGCTTCCCCATAAGGCGCCTGAGGCATTGAACCGTTTCCAGAAGACCGTAAACACAATCAGCGGGAGGTTTGCGCTTGCCGCTACGGCAAACGCAAGTGCGACAAGGAACGCTACATTTAAGGACTGTGCAAAAATCGCAAGCAGAATTGAGAGCACTGACACGGCGACAGAAGCCCATCTGGCCGCTTTCATTTGTTCTTTTTCAGTTGCTTCTCCCTTTCTGATGATCTGGCTGTAAATATCATGGGCAAATGCTGAGGCGGCCGACAGCACCAATCCTGTCACGACAGCTAAAATGGTTGCAAAGGCGATGGCTGACACGAACGCGAACAGAAAATCTCCCCCGAGCGCTTTTGCCAAAAGCGGCGCCGCCATATTTCCCGCTTGATCTGCCGCCGTAATCGCGTCAAAACCGACAAACGAAGCGGCGCCAAAGCCGAGAAACACTGTCATAATATAAAACACACCGATAATCCAGGTGGCTGACACAACAGATGTCCGGGCGGTCTTGGCATCCTTAACGGTATAAAATCGGATTAAAATATGCGGAAGCCCGGCAGTTCCCAGTACGAGTGCCAAGTTTAATGACAGGGTTTCAAGCGGCACCTTGTATTTATTTCCGGGGTTTAAGAAATCAGCGCCAAGCGGAGTAGCCGTTTTCATTTGCTCAAACATGGTATTGAGATTAAAATCGAATTTCGAAAACACGATGATTGAAATCACGAGTGTGCCGGCCATCAGCAAAACGGCTTTTATAATTTGAACCCAGCTTGTCGCGATCATGCCGCCAAATACGACATAAATGGTCATCAGCACTCCGACAATGAGGACCGCCGCAGTATAATCAAGCCCTAGGAGCAGTTTGATCAGCGCGCCCGCTCCCACGAGCTGGGCGATCATATAGAAGGTAGAGATGGCTATGGTATTGAGAGCAGCGACACCGCGGATTTTCTTTTCTTTAAAACGAGCCGCAATCATGTCAGCCATTGTATACTTTCCAAGATTCCGAAGCGGTTCCGCTACGATGTACAAAACGACGAGGTAAGCCACCAGAAAACCGATGCTGTAAAAAAATCCATCAAATCCATATAGCGCAATCATTCCGGCAATCCCGAGAAACGAGGCAGCAGACATGTAGTCACCGGCAATTGCCAGTCCATTCTGAACACCGGTGAGCCCGCCGCCAGCCGTATAAAACTCACTTGTCGTTTTTGTCTTTTTTGCGGCAAAATACGTGATGATAAGCGTCAGTCCGACAATGGCTAAAAACAATAGAAAAGCCATCATATTCATGTCTGTTCACCCTTTAGATCAACTTTTAAAGCGCTTACATATTGATCGAAGTGAGCCGCCCTTCGGGTATACACCGTACTCAGTACCCAGGTCATCATGAATTGGGCGATCGCAAACAGCCAAGCCCATGAAACAGCCCCAATTGCCGGCTTATTCAAAAAGGTGAAATAAGATGTCAAAACAGGAAGTGAAAAATAAAAGACAAAAAAGAAAATCGCAGAAGGAACAATAAAAGCGCGCTTCTGTTTTAAAAAAGCTTGAAACGACGGAGTTGCAGCAATCTGTTTGTAATCAGCTTTGTACATGGATTTCCTCCTTTTATTCACTAAACGTAAGCAAAAAGGTACACCAATAGGTATGTACTGAAAGTCTGATTTATGCGTTGAAGAACATCTGGTGAATGAAAAAAGAAGGAAGTCATGGAGATAAGAACGCAGAAGTATAAAAAAGAGAGGCGAAGGTTTTCCAGCTCGGCAGCGTATAAACGATTTTGCTTTCCAAACCTCACCGAATGCAGCTTATGCTCAGTAAAGCTGGCCCGGTTATCAATGTTCGCATCACCTCTTTAAGACAATACATGGCCAAGAGGTGACCGCATAACCGGCTGTCTGTCGTATGGTAGCTGACACACCGTTTGTCCTCAAGCTCGGCGTTGCAATCGCTTTCGAAAAGAGGATAGGGTGAAAACTCAGATCAGATGATAGAAAAGCCAGAGGTAATAGATCCGCCTGCTCGGATTAGTCTTGGCGGCCGGTTTTTTTGTGGTTATTCTTTCTCGATGCTGTCTCAGATTCTAAAAACTGCCTCACATCATGAATGCCTAACCCAATGGATCTAGCTTCTTGTATTAACATATGCCAATCTTTGTCCAAATCTTTTTTAACATGAGTTTTCATAGTAACCTCCAATTGTATAAAATGTTTCCTGCAACATGCGGGCAATAAGGCGAGCCGTCGCGATGATGAGGCGAGTACAACAAATTTCACACATAGTTGCTCGGTGTTCACAAACTGAAGGAAAAACCACCTACCTATTCCCTAAAAAAATGACTAATATAACCAATGAATCTTATTTATAATAATAAACAATTAAATACTGACTGGATAGTATGTAATTGAAAATAAATCCATTAGCCTATTAAAAATAATTTCAAGAAAACCGAATAGCATAGGCATTCAAAGAAATAAATACCGCTAAAGATTGATCCAGTGTAAGATAAGGGTAATCATATCGCCTGGAGAAAAATATGAAAAAAAACAAATTTCAAATGAAAAGAGAAGCAACCTTTGAACGTTTTATAGATGCTGGCTTGAATTTGTTGATTGACCGAGCGTATGATCCGGTTTCTGTAGAGGATATCAGCAGAGCGGCCGGGTACAGCAAAGGAGCGTTTTATGTTCATTTTGTCAGCAAGGAGGATTTTCTGAATCTTCTTCTCGAAAAACGCCAGATGAAGAAAAAGATTATCATAGGGTATCTTGATCAAAAAGAGCAAATGGCAGTGAAACCGCTGACATTGGACGAGGCTGCGAAACATGCTGCGGAGCTGCTTTATACCTATTACTTAAATAAGCCGTCATGGGAGATTGCCTCGTTTGCCATGAATATGCCGACGTATAAAGTCCTGCAGAAATGCAAGACCTATGTCCGGCTGTACGAATTGTGGGTAGAAGAAAATGCGTTATATATTAAGTGGCTGAAGGAGAGGAAGCTGATTGACGCCTGTATTGATCCGGAATATACGGCTAAAATAATATGTGCAGTGCTTGATGGAATCATCAAACAATCGTATGTATTGGGCCAGCCTGTCACATTCCGCAGCTTTTTAGACGCACTCTCGGTTTTCATTACTCCAGAAAGAGAGCCCGCGGGGCCAAGAATTTTGAAAAGTTTTTCAGAAAGCGAGGAACATCAGTGAAATATAGAGAACTGATTATGTATATCATAATGGGGGTGTTTACAACCATTGTGAACATCGCCAGCTTTTATATATTGGTAGAGATCATAAATATGGATTATAAAGCAGCTACTGTCGCGGCTTGGATTTTGTCCGTGCTGTTTGCTTACATCACGAATAAATTATATGTGTTTCAGCAAAAAACACATGACCTGCAGAGCCTGCTGAAAGAGCTCACTGCTTTTTTCAGCGTTCGGGTCCTGTCTCTCGGCATAGATTTGGGCATGATGATCATTCTTGTCGGGCAGTTCAATACAAATGAAACATTGGCCAAAATACTCGACAACGCGGTCATTGTTGTCGTCAACTATGCTGCAAGCAAATGGCTCGTCTTTAAAAAGACAAAAGAAGAAGGGGCATGACAGGGGACAGCAGAATTGATCTATCGTTTTCGCTGGAGAAAAAGGGGAAATAAAAAATGAAAAACCACGAAAGGTGATTGCACATGCGGGAAGAGCTAAAGGGGATATTTGCAAGTGTATTCGGAGAAAAAGAGGGATTACGGTTTTTTTTCGCACCTGGAAGAGTGAATCTGATTGGGGAACATACAGACTATAACGGCGGACACGTGTTTCCGTGCGCGCTCACAATGGGTACATATGCTGCTGTTGCATTAAGAAACGACGGACTTGTCAGGATGTATTCAGACAACTTTAAAGACAAAGGCATCAAGGAATGCAGCCTTGAAGACATTCGTTATCAAAAAGAAGACGACTGGGCGAACTATCCGAAAGGCGTCATTTATGAATTTCAGCAAAGGGGCTGCTCAATTCCCCATGGCTTTGACATTGTATTTTCAGGGAATATTCCAAACGGGGCTGGGCTCTCGTCCTCCGCGTCTATTGAACTGCTGATGGGAGTTGTGCTCCAAAGCTATTTTCACCCTGAAGTGGATGCGCTTGAGCTTGTCAAAATGGCACAGCATGCGGAAAACGATTTTATCGGCGTTAATTGCGGGATTATGGATCAATTCGCAATCGGAATGGGGAAAAAACATCATGCGATGCTGCTGAACTGCGACACGCTCGATTATGAATATAGCAAACTCGATGTCTCGGGCCTCGCGCTGGTTATCGCGAATACGAACAAAAAACGGACATTGGCTGATTCAAGCTATAATGCGAGACGCCAAGAATGCCATGATGCATTGCTTGATCTGCAAAAAGCACTCGATATTGTTTCGCTGGGAGACATCAAGCCCTCTGATTTCGACGCCCATTCCAGCCTGATCCAAAATGAAACGAACAGGCGCAGGGCAAAGCACGCTGTATACGAAAATCACCGTGCCATCAAAACGGCCCGCATGTTCAAAGAAAACAATGTAGATGAAATCGGGCGGTTAATGAAGGAATCCCACCTTTCACTGAAGGATGATTATGAAGTGACATGCCCTGAACTTGATGAGCTTGTGTTTGCGGCATGGGGCCATGAAGGTGTGATCGGATCCAGAATGACCGGAGCGGGCTTCGGAGGCTGCACGATCAGCATTGTAAAAGATGCGTTTGTTGATGATTTTATCCAAAAGGTTGGAGACAGATATCAACAAAAGACAGGGCTCAAAGCGGATTTTTATGCCGCAGATATCGGAGAGGGAGCGAGAGAGCTAAAGGGGGAGTAACACATGAGTATTGTTGAACATCTGGAACAGCTGCTGGAGTATGGCTTGGAACGAAAGCTGATTTCGATCTGGGATCGGGAATATACGAGAAACCGTCTTTATGAAGCATTGGACATCAAACATCCAGAGCCGGTCTCCCGCACATCCGTCAAGCAGGCACAAAGCCTGCCGGACTTGCTTGCCCCTATTTACAAATGGGCTGCGGAAACCGGCCGAATGGAAGCGGATACAGACACATACCGTGACCTGCTCAGCGCAAAGCTCATGGGATGTTTCGTACCTGCTCCGTCTGAGGTGATTCGCAAATTTGAAGAGACAAAAGCAATATACGGCCCAAAACAGGCGACAAAGGAATTCTATCAATATGCAGAGGATGTCTATTATATCCGCTCTGACAGGATCGCCAAAAATGTTCATTGGACGGTTCCGACCGAATATGGCGAGCTGGAAATGACGATTAATCTATCAAAGCCTGAAAAGGACCCGAAAGCGATTGCGGCTGCAAAAGAGCAGGCGGAGACAAATTACCCAATGTGTTTGCTGTGTAAAGAAAATGTCGGGTTTGAGGGAAGCGTGAATCATCCAGCCCGCCAAAATCACAGAATCATTCCGGTCATTCTTAAAGACGAAGAATGGTATCTGCAGTTCTCGCCATATGTCTATTATCCAGAGCACTGCATCGTCTTAAAGGGTGAGCATGAACCGATGGAGATCAGCAGAAAAACATTTGAAAGGCTGCTGTCATTTCTCGGGCAATACCCGCATTATTTTATCGGCTCAAACGCCGATTTGCCGATCGTCGGCGGCAGCATCCTAAGCCATGATCATTTTCAAGGCGGGGCGCACGATTTTCCGATGGCGCGGGCAGAGGCGGAAGACGTTTACGAATTAAATGATCATCCCGGCGTGTCGCTGGGTTTAGTGAAGTGGCCGATGTCCGTGCTCAGGCTCCAAGGATGCAAGCCGGACGACGTCGCCGAAGCTGCTGATCATATATACCGCACGTGGCAAACGTATTCTGATAAAAAAGCAGACATAGCCGCGTATACAGGTGATACGCCTCATAATACAGTCACTCCCATTGCGCGGCGCAGGGGAAACTTGTATGAACTCGATATCGTGCTGAGAAACAATCGAACGGATGAGGAGCATCCATTAGGAATATTTCATCCTCATCAGGAAGTCCACCATATAAAAAAAGAAAATATCGGGCTGATAGAGGTCATGGGACTTGCGATATTGCCGGGGCGTTTACAGGAAGAAATGAAAGAAACCGCCGCTGTGCTATGTTCTGTTGATCCGAAAACAGCTTTAGAACGAAATCCGCTCACAGCAAAACACAAGGAGTGGGCTCTTCGGATGATGGAAAAAAGAACGATAACAAAAGAGAACGCAGATCTCGTCATAAAGGAAGAGCTTGGCTATGTATTCGCGCGCATTCTTGAACACGCCGGGGTATTTAAGCAGACACTTGAAGGCAAACAGGCTTTCAGGAGGTTTATCGATCATTTAGGCGTCAAACCAGTCAAAAGCCTCAACCGCTAGGGTTGAGGCTTTTTTGATCTTATAGTAAAACAAACGCCCAAAGCGATACGCTTCGGGCTCTGTCATTCTTATCCTCTTTTTCTGGTTAACAGGCTTACTAAAAATACAACAATCGCTGCCCCGATCACCGCTGGAATAATGGCAAATCCCCCAAGGTGCGGCCCCCAAGTTCCCAGCAGCCCGTGACCGATCCATGCACCAATAAGACCTGCGATCATAGACCCAATAATTCCGCCGGGCATATCGCCTTTAACAAACAGGCTTCCAAGCCATCCAATAATAATAGCAACGATAAGTGAAATAATGAAACTCATTATGCAACACATCCTATTTTATATTTATTTGCTTATATCTTTCCTCATTTTTGTATAAGATAAACAATTGAATGCTCTCCTGAAAAACAGGAGCAGTTCAGAGCACATTGCCGCTTTATTAAGCCTTTTTTTAAAAAAATAGTTGCGTTAAAATGGTAACCGTGTGAAAAGATGCTAGACAAGGAAAAAATAATTCCTCTCTAGAAAGTTTAACAAAATGAAATTTTTGATTGACCTAAGTTTTTTATTGTGGTAAACCTTTATTTGTCAGAACTAGTTCTTCACTATCTTTCTTTACTTATATGCGGAAATATCTAGAAACTTTTCATCTTAAGCGATAGATGTGAATAAAGTTGGAGCAATTTTTGTCGATTTTATGACATTTTAGCGAAAAAGGGATGAAGTTTAGAAAAAAATAAAGCTAATATGTGAACTTTTTGATAGCATAACAAAGTAGAGAAAAGATTTTGAGGAAGTATGCACTTCAGATTTATTACATCAATAGGAAGGATGGTGATCTTCTTGTTCAGAGCATTAAAACCGTTGCTTGTATTAGCGCTGTTAACTGTGGTTTTCGTCCTAGGGGGATGCAGCAATGCTTCAGTACTAGATCCGAAAGGACCTGTAGCTGAACAGCAAAGTGATTTAATCCTGTTATCTATCGGATTTATGCTGTTTATCGTCGGGGTCGTCTTTGTTCTATTTACCATTATTTTAGTAAAATACCGCGACCGTAAAGGCAAAGATAATGGATCTTATAACCCAGAAATTCACGGTAACACGTTTTTAGAAGTAGTCTGGACAGTGATCCCAATTTTAATCGTCATCGCACTTTCTGTGCCAACCGTACAGACGATATATTCATTAGAAAAAGCTCCTGAAGCAACAAAGGACAAAGAGCCGCTTGTTGTTTATGCTACTTCGGTAGACTGGAAATGGGTATTCAGCTACCCTGAGCAAGATATTGAAACGGTCAACTACTTAAACATTCCTGTCGACCGCCCGATCTTGTTCAAAATCTCATCTGCAGATTCAATGGCTTCGCTATGGATTCCTCAGCTTGGAGGACAAAAATACGCGATGGCAGGAATGCTGATGGATCAATACTTACAGGCTGATAAAGTGGGAACTTACGAAGGACGCAACGCGAACTTCACAGGTGAACATTTTGCAGACCAAGAGTTTGATGTGAATGCAGTCACAGCAAAAGACTTTAACAGCTGGGTGAAAAAGACTCAGAAAGAGTCTCCTAAGCTGACAAAAGAGAAGTATGATGAATTGATGCTTCCTGAAAATGTGGACGAATTAACGTTCTCTTCTACTCACTTAAAATACGTTGATCACGGACAAGACGCTGAGTATGCGATGGAGGCGCGCAAACGCCTTGGCTATCAAGCCGTTTCTCCGCACTCTAAAACAGATCCGTTTGAAAACGTAAAGAAAAATGAATTTAAGAAGTCTGATGATACAGAAGAATGATATTGATCAGGAAAGGAGGAAGCCCGCATGAAAATGAAATGGGACGAATTTTTCGTAACTGGTGACCCATTAATTCTGGGCGCACAAGTTTCCATTGCGCTTTCAACCATTGCCATCATTGTAGTACTGACTTACTTCAAGAAGTGGAAATGGCTCTGGTCTGAATGGATAACTACCGTTGACCATAAAAAACTCGGAATCATGTATATTATATCTGCTGTAATTATGTTATTCCGCGGCGGTGTCGACGGTCTGATGATGCGTGCCCAGCTAGCGCTTCCGAATAACAGTTTTTTAGACTCAAATCACTATAATGAAATTTTTACAACTCACGGTACGATCATGATCATCTTCATGGCGATGCCGTTCTTAATCGGTCTTATCAACGTTGTTGTACCTCTTCAAATCGGTGCACGTGACGTTGCGTTCCCTTACTTGAACAACCTGAGCTTCTGGACGTTCTTCGTAGGGGCGATGCTTTTCAATATTTCTTTCGTTATCGGAGGTTCTCCGAACGCAGGCTGGACGAGTTACATGCCGCTTGCAAGTAACGACATGAGCCCTGGGCCGGGTGAGAACTACTACCTCCTCGGACTTCAGATAGCCGGTATCGGTACCCTGATGACAGGGATCAACTTTATGGTAACAATTTTAAAAATGAGAACAAAAGGCATGACATTAATGCGTATGCCAATGTTCACATGGACAACACTGATCACAATGGTTATTATCGTGTTTGCGTTCCCTGTACTTACAGTGGCTTTAGCACTTTTATCATTTGATCGTTTGTTTGGCGCTCACTTTTTCACACTGGAAGCAGGCGGTATGCCGATGCTTTGGGCGAACTTGTTCTGGATTTGGGGACATCCTGAAGTATATATCGTTATTCTTCCGGCGTTCGGTATTTTCTCAGAGATCATCTCAAGCTTTGCAAGAAAACAATTGTTTGGCTACAAAGCGATGGTTGGTTCTATTATCGCCATCTCCGTATTGAGTTTCTTAGTTTGGACTCACCACTTCTTCACAATGGGGAACAGTGCGTCCGTTAACTCATTCTTCTCAATTACGACAATGGCAATTTCAATCCCGACCGGGGTTAAAATCTTTAACTGGCTCTTTACAATGTATAAAGGCCGAATCAGCTTTACAACGCCAATGCTGTGGGCGCTTGCGTTCATTCCTAACTTCGTTATCGGCGGGGTTACAGGGGTTATGCTTGCGATGGCAGCAGCGGATTATCAATACCATAATACGTACTTCCTTGTATCTCACTTCCACTATGTGCTGATCGCGGGTACTGTATTTGCTTGTTTCGCCGGATTTATTTTCTGGTATCCAAAAATGTTCGGCCACAAGCTGAACGAAAAAATTGGAAAATGGTTCTTCTGGATCTTTATGATCGGTTTCAATGTATGTTTCTTCCCTCAATATTTCTTGGGGCTGCAAGGCATGCCTCGCCGTATTTACACATACGGACCGAATGACGGCTGGACAACATTGAACTTTATCTCAACTGTCGGAGCTTTCATGATGGGTGTAGGATTCTTAATCCTTTGCTATAACATCTACTACAGCTTCCGTTACTCTACTCGTGAAATCAGCGGAGATTCATGGGGTGTGGGACGCACGCTTGATTGGGCGACTTCTTCTGCGATTCCGCCGCATTACAACTTTGCGGTGCTTCCTGAAGTCAAATCTCAAGATGCATTCCTGCATATGAAAGAAGAAAAAACTGAATTATACCCTGAAAGCAAATTCAAGAAAATTCATATGCCAAGCAACTCAGGCAGACCGTTCTTTATGTCTGTTGCCTTCGGTTTCGCCGGCTTTGGACTTGTCTTTGAATGGTACTGGATGGGCGTAGTCGGATTGATCGGAGTCCTGCTCTGTATGGTTCTGCGTTCATTCGAATACGACAACGGCTACTACGTTAGTGTTGATGAAATAAAAGAGACGGAAAGAAAGATTTCCGAATAAGGAGGCGTGAGTTATGGAACATGCAGAACACGGCAATTCTAACGCGCCTATGGAATATCAATCTGAAACCGGCAGACTTAATATTCTCGGGTTTTGGATCTTTTTAGGGGCAGAAATTGTGTTGTTCTCAACACTATTTGCAACCTTCTTCGTTCTTAAAAACAGAACAGCTGGAGGTGTCTTGCCAGACGAACTATTTGAAGTCAATCTGGTAATGATTATGACGTTCTTGCTGCTTATCAGCAGCTTTACCTGCGGGATCGCTGTTCATGAAATGCGCCGCGGAAGTTTAAAAGGCGTAGTCATTTGGACAATTATCACTCTTCTTCTCGGTGCCGGCTTCGTCGGATGCGAGATCAACGAGTTTGCTCACTATGTGCATGAAGGAGCGGCTCTCAGCACAAGTGCGTTCTGGTCTGGATTCTTTGTTTTACTTGGAACTCACGGAACTCACGTAACAATCGGTATTTTCTGGATTACAGGAATTCTGATTCAGTTGAAGAAACGCGGCTTAACTCCGCAAACTTCATCTAAAATCTTTATCTCAAGCTTATACTGGCACTTCTTAGATGTTGTATGGATTTTCATCTTTACAGGTGTCTATCTCATGGGATTGGGGGGTCTGTAAAATGGCAAACAAATCTGCTGAACACAGTCACTTTCCATGGAAGCACGTTGTAGGTTTTGCACTGTCTATCGTTTTGACCCTGCTGGCTCTATGGGTTGCAGTGTACACTGAATTGAGCCCATCAGCAAAACTTTGGATTATCTTTGGCTTCGCCTTCATTCAGGCGGCGCTTCAGCTTCTCATGTTCATGCACATGAGAGAGAGCGAAAACGGCACGATCCAAGTCGGAAACACGCTGTTCGGATTCTTCGGTGCGATCGTTATCGTACTTGGATCCGTCTGGATTTTCGCGGCTCACTATAATCATGGTGACCATATGGACGGAAATCCTCCTGGAGGCGCTGAACACTCAGAGCACTCAGGCCACAACGAATAATACAAAAAACCCTCTTCAAATGAAGAGGGTTTTTTGCTGTCTTCAGCTGCTTCTCTTTTTGCGGAGAAGCGGAAGGCCATAAATGATAAACGCGGCGATATGAGCGACAATAACGTTAACGGCAAACAAGATAATCATGAGAGTGTGTCCTAGTGGAGAAAGGCTTTCTGTTGCGTAAAAGAAGAAGAATACCCACATTAAGATGATTGGCGGAATAGCTGAGAGTGCGACTTTTTTGTTATCAAGCCAAATAAAGAGAGGCGTTGCGCTGGCAACCAATAAATAAGCAAAAAACATGTCCATCATACCCGTCTCCTTTCATTTTATGATAACGTTTACAAAAATGAAATAGAGGAACTGAGTTGTGTCTGTTTTGTGTTTGTTTTTTGAACATTCTGTTACAATTATTATACCATGTTTTCCAGAAATTGATACACGTTTTTGCGGAAATGGTCTGGACCTAACGCCTTATTTTTAAAGATTTTTTTGATAGGAGAATGTGTATACACGGAAGCTTTACTGTTTTTTCTTATTTTTTATCCCGTTACCGTTTATAATGGGTTTTTTCTTATTTGAAAAGTTTTGTGTCAATCGAAACATTTCGGTTTATGATACGTCATATTTCGTGTAGCTGAAAAAGTGCTGCAAATGCGCAAAAAACATAAAAGGAAACGAGCTTCACGTGTCATCTTGATCGAGGTTCATGTATAATAAACATTAGTGATTTTCCGATGAAAATGTAAGGCGGGATAGAATGGGTCGATATAATAAGCAGCAAAGCCCCTTTTACCAGGGGGATTTGATTTTTATATTTGGTGTGTTTTTTATTATAAGTGTAGTATCAATTTATGCTGCTGGTCAATTTGGACAGTATGGGAGCAAAGATTGGATACAGCAACTTGTGTTTTATCTTTTGGGCGCTATTACCATCACAGTGCTTTTGTACTTTGATTTAGAACAGCTTGAAAAATTAAGTTTGTATATTTTTATCCTCGGTATTTTATCTTTGATTATCCTGAAAATCAGTCCTGAGTCTATTGCACCTGTCATTAAAGGAGCAAAAAGTTGGTTTAGGTTTGGGTCTATAACCATACAGCCGTCAGAGTTCATGAAGGTTGGTTTAATCATGATGCTAGCATCAGTCATCGGAAAAGCCAATCCTAAAGGCGTACGGACGCTTAGAGATGATATTTACCTTTTATTAAAGATTGCGGGTGTCGCAGCTGTTCCTGTTGGTCTTATTCTGATGCAAGACGCTGGGACCGCGGGAATATGTATGTTTATCGTGCTTGTAATGGTTTTTATGTCAGGGATTAATTGGAAATTGATCACAATCATTGCAGGCTCAGGTATCTTACTCATATCATTAATTTTATTAATAATGATAAACTTTCCTGACGCTGCTAAATCGGTGGGAATACAAGATTATCAAATTAAGAGGGTTACTTCTTGGGTTTCTAATTCAAATGAACCACAGAATGACGATAGCGGGTGGCAAGTTGATCAAGCTATTATGGCTATAGGATCTGGTGGCATTTTAGGAAATGGCATTTCTCATTTAAAGGTTTATGTTCCAGAAAGCACGACTGACTTCATCTTTTCTATAATAGGTGAATCCTTTGGATTTATAGGCTGTGCCTTTGTCGTCATCATGTTCTTCTTCTTAATTTACAGGCTTGTCGTTCTGATTGACAAAATACATCCGTTTAACCGGTTCGCTTCTTTCTTTTGCGTGGGCTACACAGCGTTAATCGTGATTCACACATTCCAGAATATCGGAATGAACATCGGCATTATGCCTGTTACCGGGATTCCGTTGCTGTTTGTGAGTTACGGGGGAAGCTCGACACTTTCCACGCTGATCGGCTTTGGCATTGTGTATAATGCGAGTGTGCAGCTGACGAAATACAGAAGTTATCTCTTTAATTCTTAATACGCAGACAGCCTTTACAGAGGCTGTCTTTTTGTGTGTGCAGAGCATTTCGCTTTTGAGTTTTGTTTTTTTCGGATATGATAAAAGAGATAAGGAGGTTTTTGTGATGAATAACACAATTGAAACCATTTTAAATCATCGGTCGATCCGATCTTTTACTGATCAGCTTTTGACTGCTGATGAAATTGATATATTAGTGAAAAGTGCGCAGGCTGCGTCAACATCCAGCTACGTGCAGGCATATTCGATTATCGGGGTTTCCGATCCTGAAAAAAAACGTGAGCTGTCTGTGCTTGCCGGAAATCAGCCTTACGTTGAGAACAACGGACACTTTTTTGTATTTTGTGCGGACTTACACCGCCATCAAAAATTGGCTGAGGAAAAAGGCGTAAACATTTCTGAGCTGCTTGAAAATACGGAAATGTTTATGGTCGGCCTGATTGATGCGGCGCTGGCAGCGCAAAATATGAGCATTGCGGCTGAATCTATGGGGCTTGGCATTTGCTATATCGGCGGCATTCGGAACGAGCTGGACAAGGTGACAGAGGTACTGCAAACGCCTGACCATGTTCTTCCGCTTTTCGGTCTGGCAGTAGGACATCCAGCGAACCTATCCGGTAAAAAGCCGAGATTGCCAAAACAGGCTGTCTATCATGAGAATACGTATAATGGGAACGCAGACGATTTCCGTGAAACGATGAATGCGTATGACCAAACCATTTCTGATTATTATAGAGAAAGAACAAACGGAAAGCGGGAAGAAACGTGGTCAGAACAAATTCTGAACTTTATGAAGCAAAAGCCGCGTACGTATTTAAATGACTATGTGAAAGAAAAAGGCTTTAATAAAAACTAAAGAAAACCTCTCCGAAACGGAGAGGTTTTTATGTTTCACGTGTAACATATTCCGACAAATAGAGACAGGCTGTCACAAATAAATGGCGAATGATCGGGAGAAACTGAAAGCAGTGTGAGCGGCTTTGGAGAAAAAATAAGGGATCAGTGATACGATGAGGAGGAGGTGGTAGGGATGATTTCATTAAGTATATTAGATCAATCTCCTGTATCAGAGGGCAGCAGTGCAGAAACGGCCTTACAGCAAACCGTTGCACTTGCGCAAACTGCTGAGGAGCTAGGATATAAGAGATTTTGGGTGTCTGAGCATCACTTCTCAAAGCGGCTGGCAGGGTCAAGCCCAGAGGTGCTGATCAGTCATATCGCAGCGAAAACGAAGCGAATTCGTGTTGGATCAGGGGGAGTCATGCTGCCGCATTACAGTGCTTATAAAGTAGCTGAAAATTTCCGTGTGCTGGAGGGGCTGACACCAGGAAGAATTGATCTGGGGCTTGGCAGAGCACCAGGGGGAATGCCGATTGCGTCATGGGCGCTGAATGACGGCGGAAAGCGCAATGCCGATCAGTATCCGAAGCAAATCAAGGAGCTGACCATGTATTTGCATGATTTGGCGGATGACAAACACCGTTTTCCGAATCTGAGCGCCGCGCCGCATATTTCAACCGCGCCGGATGTGTGGCTGCTCGGATCATCTGGAGAAAGCGCGCTGCTTGCCGCTGATTCAGGCGCTGGCTATATGTTCGCCCACTTTATCAATGGAGAGGGCGGAGAGGATACGGTCAGACAGTATAAGAGACGATTCAAACCGTCTGTGTTAGGAGACAAGCCTCGCGCGGCAGTCGCTGTTTTTGTTCTTTGCGCCGACACGGAGGAGAAGGCAGAGGAGCTGGCTGCCGTGCTAGATTTTACGCTATTGGCAGGAGAGCAGGGCATACCTTTAGAAGGCGTTCCTTCGTTCGAAGCTGTTCGGGACAATACATACTCCCCGTATGAACAGAGACGAATTGCTGATAATCGAAATCGAATGATTGTCGGCACGAAAGAACAGGTTAAGGATCAGCTGTTAGCTTTGAGTAAGGCGTATGGAACAGAAGAAATCATGGCGGTGACCATTACGCATCATTTTGAAGATAAGCTCCAATCTTACCGCTTGCTGCAGGAGGCATTTGCGAATTAATACAAAAATCCCTGCCGATTCGGCAGGGATTTTTCTTATTCAACGGTAAAAGGCTCTTCAGTCAGCACCTGGCTTGATTTTCCTTTGTTCGCGGCATAGGCGAGCAAGTAATATTCACCGGGCTGAAGCTTGGTTCCGCCATTGATCGTGCCGTCCCAGTCAAAGTACCGATAGCCCTTATCTTGATTCTTATAAATGCCGGCTTGGCCTGCAAAATCAAGATTGCTGTCATAGATGAGGAATGCCAGCTCTTCCGCTCCCGCAGGAAGGTAGGTTTCAATTTGATAGGTGCCTTGTACAGATCCTTCGCTGACGGAGAGGGATGTGACTCTCGGATAGTCCGGCTCTTTGACGATCAGCAATGTAGGTACCTTGGCGACGACTTTTCCGCCTTCTCTGACGATAACCGTTCCTTCATAGGTACCGGCTTTTGTTTTCTTTGTATTGACCTTTACTTTTGCAGTGGCTTTTCCGGTTTGATGTGCCGGTATCACAACACGGCCTGTGCCGGATGTGGAGATGCCGCTGCCGTTATATGTGTATTCAAGTGTGTATGACTTTCTAATGGAAGATTGGTTTTCAATCGTAAACGTTTCTTTTTTCGTATCGTTTCCGTTTTCCTTCAAGAATGTGCCGTAGGAATAGCTTCCAGGCGAGACGAGGGAGTCAGCTTTGATCGCGTTCATGATTCTCGCGCTGCCCGCACCTTGGGCGTTATGCGGGTACACTTCTCCGTCTCCATCTTTTAAGGCGACAGCGGTATTCATGATGGCGGCTTTGATCTGTTCAACGCTCCATTTTGGTTTGGCTTGTTTAATAACGGCTACCGCTCCGGCAATATGAGGAGATGCCATGCTCGTTCCTTGTTTTGATCCGTAGCCATATGGGTTTTGAGGATCGTGTGTCGGAATCGTGCTGACGATATTGACGCCTGGCGCGGAAATATCAGGCTTGATCATCCACGTATCCATAACAGGTCCGCGGGATGAGAAATCAGCCACTTGCTCACCGAGCGCTTTTGAGACTGTTAAACCGAATGTTGTTTTTGTCTCGCCGGCTTTTATGGAGCTGATGAGTTTTTCGCCGTCTTCTAATGAAAGCTTAATCGTTGGCACAGACATGCCAGGCACATTGGCTTCAATTTCCCCAGAGAGGTTGTTATACACAACCATGCCGATGGCGCCGGCTTTTTTAGCATTCTCGGCTTTATCCACAAACGCAATGCTGCCCCGTTTGACAACGGCGACTTTGCCTGTCAGATTTTTTCCTTCAAAGTCCTTTGCTTCGCCAAGTCCGGCTTCAACAAGCTCAACATTCTTGTTATTGAGCGCTTTGACATCGTCCTCTTTGTTATACCCCATTACTTTTGCGGAAGAGTAAGCGCCGAAAGTGACGGCGTATTCGTTGAGCGGCAGCTGAGTCGCACCGACAGAAATCGCTTCTCTTGATGTGCCTGGCGATCCGACTGTCCAGCCGTTCGGGCCGCTGTTGCCGTTTGACGTTACCGCGACAACGCCTTCTGACATGGCCCAGTCAAGCGCTGTGCTCGTCGCCCAGTCCGGGTTGTTTAAAGAGTTTCCGAGAGACAGGTTCATCACATCTGCTCCGTCCTGTACAGCGCGTTCCACGCCGGCAATGACGTTTTCCGTTGTGCCGCTTCCGCCGGGGCCCAGTACGCGGTAAGCAAGAAGCGTGGCATCTGGCGCTACGCCTTTAATCGTTCCATTTGCAGCAACCGTTCCGGCTACGTGTGTGCCGTGGTCAGTTGCTGCACCTCTCGGATCGCCAGTTGGGGTTTCTTTCGGGTCGTAATCATTGTCTACAAAATCGTATCCTTTATATTGTCCGAAGTTTTTCTTTAAGTCCGGGTGATGATATTCAACACCAGTATCAATAATCGCCACCTTGACGCCTTTTCCTGTGTAGCCTAAATCCCATGCGTCGTTTGCTCCGATATAAGGCGCGCTATCATCCATTTGCGGAGATACGGCGTCTTCAGAAATGGTGACATCTTTATCCTTTACATTGTCTGTTTTATAGGTGACGTTCGGGTATACAGCTTTTACGTCTTTTACCGCAAGAAGTTTTGGAATCTCATTAGCTGGGAGCTTCATAGAAAAGCCTGAGAACACTTGCTCATATTCCCGGTTCACTTTTCCGTTTTTCACCGCTTTGACGGCTTTGTTTTTTACTTTAGTGCGAGCGGTTTTCAGCTTGCTTTTCGTTTGGCTTTCTCCCGCTTCCTTCGCCTCTGCCAAGGATTTTTCTTTTAATTCCACAATAACGGTTGTTTTTTTGCTTGTTGTCATGTCGATATCACCGAATACCTCGGCTTTTTCCAGGCCAGCCGACGATTTTGAAGAAACCGGAGCTGCTTGTACACCTGTTATACCTGTGGATAACGCAAAAAATAAAACAAAACTTAGAAGCAGAAAGCGAATGATTCCATGTTTCAATGTGTTTCCCCCTTTTGTTTAGAAAAAATATGAAAGATCTAGTATATATTTCTTGAAAATTCAAAAAAACCCTTGTGTCAATTGGATCATTTATGGGATTTTGTTTGTGTATAAGGAAGGAGTTATACACAGAACCCTGTGCATAAGTGAATAAATCTGTGTATATATATAGTTGGGAATATATGTTCCTATACAAAATATAGATAGAGATTGTGGACATGTGGATATCTATTGTGATTAAGCTGTTCTTATCTTTGGGATAACTTGTGTATAAATTTTTTAAAGCGGTTCTCCAATTTTCATTTCATTTCTTTCAGCTTTCAACAAAACTTCTAAAAACTAGTTCGTTTTTTCACTCATATTGTGACAAAGAATTCTCTTTCCACGGTCTATCATAGAGTCATGAGTTTTGCTAGAGCCGCTAGTTTGCGAGAAAAGAAATCGGCCGTCTTTTCCCGCAGGCTCGGCTGAGAAAACGGGCTGCTAAAAAGGCTGCCTGCCAAAAAGAAGCGGAGGGATGTTTTTCTATGAAACGTTTGCTTGTAACTTTACGGGTGTGGATGGTCTTTTTGATGAATTGGGTGACGCCTGACAGAAAAACTGCGGCTGCTGCGATTTATACAGCTCAGCGTACATATCAAAGAAAAGCGGCGGGGCAGGCCGCGGGGCTTGCTTCGTTTTATGAATGGCGGATGGCTGTGAATGAGGAAGAAAAGCAGAAAGCGAAAGCCGCCGCGCTTTATAAAAGAAGGTGTCTGCAAGCCTTCAAGGAATCGCCAAAGCAGGAGAGAGCTGGCCCGCATCTTTACATGGCGATCAAAAGGAGGTAAAATCCCAGTCAAAAGCAAATTGGCGGGAGAGATAGCCTCTTGAAAATCTATAAAGTACTAAACAACAATGCGGCTTTAATAAAAGAGGATGATCAGGAAAAAATCGTAATGGGTCCGGGAATCGCTTTTCAAAAAAAGAAAAATGATCTCATCCCTATAAATAAAGTGGAAAAGATCTTTGTCGTGCACGGCGAGAATGAAAAGTTCAAACAGATTCTGCAAATGCTGCCGGAGGAGCATATTGAAATAGCTGAAGATATCATCAGCTATGCGGAAGGGGAGCTCGCGGCGCCGCTGAGCGACCACATTCATATCGCGCTTTCTGACCATTTGTCCTTTGCGATCGAAAGGATTCAAAATGGGCTGCTTGTCCAGAATAAATTGCTGCACGAGATAAAGGCGCTCTATAAAAAAGAATTTGAGATCGGCTTGTGGGCGATCGGACACGTAAAAGAGACATTGGGCGTGTCTCTGCCTGAAGATGAAGCGGGTTATATTGCCCTTCATGTCCATACGGCGAAGATGGATGCGGAGAGCATGTATTCAGCGCTGAAGCATACGACCATGATCAAAGAAATGATAGAAAAGATAGAACAATACTTTAATCGAAAGGTGGATGAAAATAGCATTTCCTATCAACGCCTTGTCACGCATTTGCGATACGCGGTCAGCCGGTTGGAATCAAATGAAGCGCTCCATCATATGGACGAGGAGATGCTTTATTTCATCCAAAAAAAGTATTCATTTGCCTATCAATGTGCGCTGGAGCTGGCGGAGTTTTTGAAAAATGAATATCAATTACATTTGCCGGAGTCCGAGGCCGGCTATATCACGCTGCATGTCCAGCGTCTTCAAGATCTCTCGGAATAACCGCTTTGACTTGCAGGGAGTGATCTCTGGAAGTTTTTTTATTGATCGGGATACAACCAGCCCATCATTACGATTCCGGCGGTCAGATTTCCGAGCGTAACGGGAATTAAGTTTCTGACGGCTCCCATTTACGAATTTTTGTCTGCGTGTTTTATCAAACTTATTAACTAAAAAACCGTTGACGAAAGCGCTGTCATGATTTATGATGAAAGCGTATTCTTAAATCTAAATAAGCGGGATTGTGACTGGTAAAGCAGGCAAGACCTAAAATTTGTGTAAACGAGTAGGATCGCTGTGTCCTTTATTCGTTGGCGAATTTTAGGTCTTTTTTGTTTAAATAAAAGGGGGAAAAACAGATGGATTACAAAGAGACTGCAAAACGACTTATTGAGCTTCTCGGGGGGAAAGAAAACATTATCAGCGCGGCTCATTGTGCAACAAGACTGCGTTTAGTCATAAAAAATGAATCAAAGATAGATCAAGAGCAAGTAGAAGAGCTTGATGGCGTCAAAGGCGCTTTCAGCAGCTCTGGCCAGTATCAGATCATTTTCGGAACAGGCCTTGTGAATAAGGTATACGACGCTTTTTCAAAGGAAGCCGACATTGAGCGTGAAGATCACGTCAATCACCAGGATGCGGCAAAAGAAAAATTGAATCCCGCGGCAAGGTTTGCGAAAACGCTTTCTAATATTTTTGTTCCCATCATTCCGGCGATTGTGGCCAGCGGCCTGTTAATGGGATTACTCGGTATGGTCAATGCGTTTCATTGGATGAGCAAGGATTCTGCGCTGCTGCAGCTGCTTGATATGTTCTCAAGTGCGGCATTTATTTTCTTGCCGATTCTCATCGGAGTAAGCGCTTCAAAAGAATTTGGCAGCAATCCTTATTTGGGAGCGGTCATCGGGGGAATCATGATTCATCCGAATCTTTTGAATCCATGGGGGTTGGCGGAAGCGACACCTGATTATATGCATCTTTTCGGATTTGATATCGCACTTCTGGGCTACCAGGGAACTGTCATCCCAGTACTGCTGGCGGTTTATGTAATGAGCAAGGTAGAGAAATGGACAAGAAAAGTGGTTCCGCATGCGGTAGATTTGCTTGTTACACCTTTTGTCACAGTGATTGTCACCGGGTTTGTCGCTTTTATCGCGATTGGTCCTCTGGGCAGAGCACTTGGCTCCGGCATTACGGTTGCTTTAACCTATGTATATGACCATGCCGGTTTTGTTGCGGGTCTGATTTTCGGAGGCACGTATTCACTTATCGTGCTGACAGGCGTTCATCACAGCTTCCATGCAATTGAGGCGGGGCTTATTGCAGATATCGGCAAAAACTACTTGCTGCCGATCTGGTCAATGGCGAATGTTGCACAGGGCGGGGCCGGCCTTGCCGTCTTCTTTATGGCGAAAAAAGCAAAAACAAAAGAAATTGCGCTTCCGGCTGCATTTTCTGCTTTTCTCGGCATCACTGAGCCCGTCATATTCGGAGTCAATCTTCGCTACCGTAAGCCATTTATCGCCGCGATGATCGGAGGCGCGCTGGGCGGTGCATATGTCGTCTTTACACATGTGGCAGCAAACGCTTACGGATTAACGGGTATTCCGATGATCGCCATTGCCGCGCCATTTGGCATGGGCAACTTGATCAACTATCTGATTGGGATGGCCATTGCGGGAGTGTCAGCGTTCATTGCAGCGTTTATCATGAAAATTAATGAGGATGAGGGGAGAAAAAAATGACAGCATATGATCAGGAGCTTCGTCGCCGGGCTTATGAAGAAGTGGAGAAAAAAGAGACTATCGCTAACAGCGATCCGCACCGTCAGCATTTTCACATTATGCCGCCGGTTGGGCTGCTGAATGACCCGAATGGCGTGATGTATTGGAAGGGCAGCTATCATGTGTTTTTTCAGTGGCAGCCATTTCAGACGGGACACGGCGCGAAATTTTGGGGGCATTATACGACACAGGATGCTGTGAATTGGAAGCGAGAAGACATTGCGCTCGCTCCGAGTGATTGGTTCGATAAAAACGGCTGCTACTCGGGCAGCGCTGTCACGAAAGACGATCGGCTCTATCTTTTTTATACAGGAAATGTCAGGGATCAGGATGGGAATCGGGAAACGTATCAATGCCTGGCAGTATCTGACGATGGACTGTCCTTTGAGAAAAAGGGTGTCGTCGCCCGCCTCCCAAAGGGATACACGCCGCATTTTCGTGATCCGAAGGTATGGGAGCATGAAGGCATATGGTATATGGTGATCGGTGCGCAAACGGAAAATTTGAAAGGGCAGGCCGTGCTGTTTGCTTCTGATAACCTGACAGAGTGGAGGTTCCTAGGTCCGATAACCGGCGCGGGCTTCAACGGTCTGGACGATTTCGGGTACATGTGGGAGTGCCCTGATTTGTTTTCCCTTCAAGGATCAGATGTGCTGATTGTCTCGCCTCAAGGGCTTGAGGCAGATGATTTTCGCTTTCAGAACGTGTATCAATCAGGTTATTTTGTCGGGCGTCTCGATTATAACAAGCCTGAACTGAAGCATGGTGATTTTACGGAGCTTGATCAAGGTTTTGATTTTTACGCGCCGCAAACACTTGAAGATGATAAGGGAAGGCGGATTTTGTTTGCATGGATGGCTGTGCCCGATCAGGATGAAGGAGCTCATCCGACGATTGACTATCACTGGATTCATTGTATGACGCTGCCAAGACAGCTGACGCTATCAGGCCGGAAACTGATTCAGCAGCCGCTGCCCGAGCTGAAAGCCATGCGCAGGAATGAGAAGAACATACAAATCAGCATGCATGGATCATCTGGCTTACTTCCGGTTGAGAACCCTGAAAGAGCTGAGATCCTGATTGAAGACATTCAGACGGAGTCTGGATTTTCAATCAGTATCCGAGGTACGGCTGTGTTTTCCTTTCATAAGGACGAAGGGGTTGTTAAGCTGGAGAGAACGAGCTTCGATGGAAAAAGAACAGAAGCGAGACATTGCCGAATGAATGATTTGCATACCTTGCATATGTTTATCGACGCGTCATCTTTAGAAGTTTTCGTCAATAACGGAGAAGAGGTCTTCAGCGCGAGATATTTTCCTTTCCCGGGAAATGATGAAGTAACAGTCAGCTCGACAGGAAAATCTGCGATGAGCGTCGGGATTTGGACACTTATGTAGAAAATCCTCCTATTTTCTTATGTGAAATCTGAGTCATCTGTGCTATTCTTCAACGATAACCTACTATTTTTTTCTGTAAAAGGAGTTGTTTTCTTGAATATACATGAACAGAAGATAACGCCGGAATGTTTGGAAGCTGCTGCGGACCAAGTTGAAGATAAGCGGGAAGAATATAAGGATGTGCTGCTTCAAGTGAAAGAAATGCTTGGCGGGACAGCGCCGCACAGTGAAACGGCGGAAATTCTTTCACGGGCATATGAGCAAATGAAGGAATATGCACTTTTTGTTCAGTCGATAGAAGCATTCTTGCGGAAATCTGCGAACAATTTAAAAATCAAATAAACAGGCTGCCAATGGAATCGGCAGTTTTTTCTGTGAAAACTCTTCGCTCATATAAAAAAGGCTGCCTCTCTGGAAGGCAGCCTTTTTTATTTATGATTGTTTATTCAGGCGCTGTGCAGAATGCTTAGTAGGTCCGACATACTGGTTAAGCGGGAAGGATTCTTTAATGGCAGCGGTAATGAATTCTTTCGCCGCGTAAATGGCTTCTTTGACTTCCGCACCTTTGGCAAGCTCTGCTGTCACGGCTGCTGAGAACGTACAGCCTGCGCCATGTGTATAAGGCGTATCGATCATTTCGCTTTCAAGAACTTCCGCTGTTTCTCCGTCATAAAGAACATCAACGGCTTTTTCGTGTTTGAGTTTGCCTCCGCCTGTAATCACAACATATTGAGCGCCGAGTGCGTGAATTTTTTTCGCAGCTTCGATCATATCGTCAATTGTTTTTAATTCATCCATGCCGCTGAGCTGGCTGGCTTCAAAGAGATTCGGCGTAATGACAGTGGCTAGCGGTGCTAATTGCTCACGCAGGGCTTGGGCATGCTCCGGATAAAGGACTTCATTTGCTCCTTTACAAACCATGACCGGGTCGATCACCACATTTTTTAATTGTTTTTCTTTGATCGTTTTTGCTGCAAGCTCGATAATGTCAACGGTTGGCAGCATTCCTGTTTTCATGGCGTCCACACCGATGCCGTCCGTAATGGTTGCAAGCTGGGCGCGGATTGTATCAGTATCGATCGGGAAGACTTGATGGTCCCAGCTGTTGTTCGGGTCCATGGCAACGATCACCGTTAAGGCGGTCATCCCGTATACGTTTTTTTCTTGAAATGTTTTTAAATCAGCTTGAATCCCAGCACCGCCGCTGGAATCTGAGCCGGCAATGGTGAGTGCTTTATGCATAGACATGTCTTGAACCTCCATCGTGTTTTATCTTTCATTATAGTTAGATTTTCTCTGTATCACAATATAGAAGATCGATAGGAATCATTTGACAATACCAAAGGGCTTTCGTAAAATGCTACATAAGAAAACTAGGTAGGGGTTTTGTGATGTTAAATCGTGAGCTGGTTAAGGGCAGCACTGTTATATTGGTATTGACGCTTCTGGACGAGCGGCCGATGTACGGTTATGAGCTTGTCAAAGAAATGGGAACACGCAGCAGTAATGAACTTCAGATGAAAGAAGGCACCTTGTATCCTTCTCTTCACAAGCTTGAACGCCAAGGATTTATTTCGTCATATTGGGAGAAGCAGGAGAAAGGGCCGGACCGCAAATACTACCGGATTACAGATGAAGGCAAAGAGGTGCTGGCGGAACGCAAGAAGGAATGGAACGTATTTTCCGCTATGATGGACCGAATGTTGAAGCGGGGCGGGCAGAATGAATAAAAAAACGTATCTATCCGAAATCAAAAACGGGCTTAAGGGGCTTCCAGAAGATGAGGCAGTGATTGATGAAATTGAGAGCCATATTGAACATCATTTGTTCCACTCTTTTCAGGAAGGGATGAGTGAAGAGGAAGCTATGCAGACTTTAATGCAGGCGTTTGGAACGCCAGCTGACATCGTTTCTTCGTTTAAGAAAGAACAGCCTGTCACGTTCCGAGCGTTTTTAATGTTCCATCTTTTCTTTAACAGCGCACTTTTCGCTGGCGGTATCATCATTACGATGATGCATGCCTGGCTTGAATCACCCATTGTTCATGCTGTATGGAAAGGCATTTCTGTTTCTGTGTGGCTGATCTTAGCTGCATATATGATCTACTGGGTGCTGATTGGGTATCAAGGGGTGAGGGAGTTTGGGAAACATGGAGAGCAGCTTGTTTTGCATACGATTCTGATCTGCATGGTGCCAAACGTCATTTTTATGCTTGTTTTTCTATTTCATTTAATTCCTGTTGTGCTGTTTCAATCCTTGCTTTCATCTTGGTTTGTCGAAACTTGTGCTTGTGCAACGCTGCTATTTCCGTTATTCGGCCGAATGGGCTGTTATATTGGCAGGCGTCAGCTTGCCTGATTTTTTATTTATGTACATAGAATTTCTATGTAAGGAAGGTGCAGATTGTGAAGATTAGCTCTTGTTTATATGGTTTTGTAGCTCATGGAGCAGTATTTTTGTTTACGGGCGGCTGTATGCTCTTGGCTATGCTGACCAGCTTGCCTTTTGTCTTTCTGCTAGATCTGCTGCCTGACGTCGTATATACGGCCGGAGCCATTCTTATGCTGTTATGTTCATATGCTTACGTTTGGTTTTGGGCGGTCCGGTTTGCATATAACCAGAAAATGCGCCTGTTCGAGGTTCAACTGGGATCCTTTGTGTTGCTGGCCATCATGATATCTTTGTTTTTATTAGATGGATCAAGTGTGAAAGACATCGTGAGGAATTGGGAGGATACAGGCTGTGCTTTTGTTCCGCCGGCTTTTACGTTTTTGTGTCTTGCTTATGCGCTTGTGTTGCTTCCGGTCTATCAATCTAAGCTCTGGCACCTTATCCTTCCGAATGGCGTCCGCCTAAAAGATCTCTTTCATGTTTTTGGAGATCTGACAATAATCATGGCGCTCCTGATCAGTGCAACACTGCTGTTTCTCTCAATTTAGTTTCTCGTTTCGGTAGGATATTCCCACTGATCTCCCGTCCAATATATGTTTTAATAGTACATGACTATGAAAATGAGAAGGAGAGCAACATGAAGATTTCTATCGTAATTGTGACCTATAATCGGATTCCGGCTTTGTGTGAGCTGCTGGAATCGATTTCTGAGCAGACCTTGAAACCGTATGAAATTATTATTGTGAATGATGCCGGGGAATCGGTCTTGCCAGTTAAAGCATTGTATCCGGAGCTGCCGATTGCTGTCATCAATTTAGAAAAGAACTCGGGGCATGTGGCGGCGAGAAATGCCGGTGTGAAAGAGGCGTCTGGCGATTGCATCATGCTTTGTGATGACGATGATTTCTTTACGCCAGGGCACGTGGAGAGAATGGCGAAGGAAATAGAAACGGCAGATTTCGTTCATTCTGATGCGGAAATTGTCTCGTTTGAAGAGAAAAACGGAACAAGGTATCCTATTTCACGGAAGCTGTTTGCTTACACCGCTGACTATGAGGATATGAGAGTGTTCTCTACATATGTGCCGTCGGGCAGCATGTACAGACGTTTTCTGCATAATGAAATCGGGTATTTCGATGCTGATGTGCACAATTATTGGGACTGGGATTTTTATTTGCGCGCGGCGAAGGAGCACCGGGTGAAGCGTGTCCCTTGCGCCAGTGTGATTTATGCCTTTAGTGACGCGGGAGACAATCAGTCTGCGGACCTTGGCGACAAGCGGAAACAGTATTTGGATCGTTTAAGTGAAAAGCACGGACTCGGGGAACTGCCGACGAAAAACTTTGCCGTCCTGCTTGAAGAGCCTGAGATGAAAAGACGGGAAGCACAAAGTGAAATCGTTTGGGATGGCAAGCCTGTCTATTCCAGACTTCATCGTTCGTAAGGGAGGCCTGAATCTTGAAACAGCTACTACAGGACAGCTGGTGGAATCAGCTGAAGGAAGAGTTTGAGAAACCGTATTATCAAGAGCTCAGAGAGATGCTGAAGCGGGAATACGCGGAGCAAACGATTTATCCGGACAGCCGAGATATCTTTAATGCGCTGCATTATACCTCATACGATGATGTCAAGGTCGTCATTCTCGGTCAAGACCCGTATCACGGTCCGGGACAGGCTCAAGGCTTAAGCTTCTCCGTAAAGCCGGGTGTGAAGCAGCCGCCTTCATTAAGGAATATTTTTCTTGAGCTGCAGCAGGATATCGGATGCAGCATCCCGAATCACGGGTCGCTTGTCAGCTGGGCAAAGCAAGGGGTTCTGTTGCTGAATACGGTGCTGACAGTAAGGCGCGGACAGGCGAATTCCCATAAGGGTAAAGGCTGGGAGCGTCTGACGGACCGGGTGATTGACGTCTTGAATGAAAGAGAGCGTCCGGTTGTCTTTATTTTATGGGGCCGGCATGCCCAAATGAAAAAAGAACGGATCGACACGTCCAAGCATTTTATCATTGAGTCGACGCATCCCAGCCCGTTTTCGGCAAGAAACGGATTTTTCGGGAGCAGGCCGTTTTCCCGGGCGAATGCGTGCTTGGAGAAAATGGGAGAAGCGCCGATTAATTGGTGTATAGAGGATTTATAAAAAGCGCAGATACTCTGCGCTTTTTTATTTAAGTATTTTTCGAATCATTCGCAGCCCGTTTTTGGATGAAGGATAACGGAAAGCGAAGTCGAAGCGGTTCGTTTGTTTGACGACGCTTTTTTTGTGCGTGAAGGTGTTAAAGCTGTCAAATCCGTGATAGCTGCCGATGCCGCTTTCTCCGACGCCGCCGAATGGCAAATATGGCGTTGCGACGTGCATTAACGTATCATTGACACAGCCGCCGCCAAACGACAGATTCTCTAAAACAGCCCGCTCGATGTCTTTGTTTGTGGTGAAGATATACAGAGCGAGCGGCTTTGGGCGCGATTGGACTTTCTCAATGACTTCCTCGATATCGCTGTATGTAAACAGCGGAAGAATCGGCCCGAAAATCTCCTCCTGCATCACTGGAGAGTCATCCTTTACTTGATCAAGAATCGTCGGCGCTAGTTTGTGGTGATCAGGATCAGATTGCCCGCCTGTAAGCGGGACGCCATCTTTGAGAAAGCTGAGCAGCCGCTGATAGTGGCGTTCACTGACGATTTTGCCGTACTGCGGATTTTGTTCAGGCTGAGGGCCGTAAAACTCACTGATCACACGCTTCATTTCTTCTGTGAGTTTTGTTTTGATATCTTCGTGGACAAATAAATAATCCGGTGCGATGCAGGTTTGTCCTGCATTAGTAAATTTTCCAAAGATGATTCGTTTGGCGGCGAGCTGTATATCAGCATCCTTGTGGACAATGCAGGGGCTTTTGCCGCCGAGCTCCAAGGTAATGGGAATTAATTGTTTGGCGGCGGCCTCCATGACGATTTTACCGACGGCAACGCTGCCGGTGAAGAAAATATAGTCAAAGGGCTGCTGTAATAACGCTGTGCTGACGTCGGGCCCGCCCTCCGCCATAGCGACATAATCACTCGGAAAAACGCTTGTGATGAGGCTAGAAAGAACAGCGGAAACAGCCGGCGTATATTCTGACGGCTTGAGAACGACCGTGTTTCCGGCTGCAATGGCTCCGATCAAGGGAGAAAGAGCCAGCTGCAAGGGATAGTTCCAAGGAGCAATCACCAAAACGGTCCCATACGGCTCAGGGATAATGATGCTTTTCGAGCCTAGATGGGTCAGCGGTGTTTTGACTCGTTTCGGATTGATCCATTTTCTCAGCCGTTTCATCACAAAGCTGATTTCCTCCAATACGATTCCAACTTCTGTCGTGTATGCCTCTTGTTCGGATTTGTGGAGATCCTGATAGAGAGCGGCTGTTATATCGGCTTCATGTGTTTTGATGGCTTGTTTCAGCTTCTGCAGCATGTCCAGTCTCGATTCTAGCGGTCTCGTATGCCCCGCCGCAAAATAGGCCTTATGCTTGCTGACGATAGAGGGGATGCTGTTCATTCCGTCGCTCCTTTTTTGTAAGATATGGTGATTTATTATGTGAAAAATTTGTTCTGCTTGTCAAATGCGCAAGGTTTGTCAGAAAAAATAACAAACTCATATCTGCGTTTACCGCATGAATTTGATAAAATGCAGGAAGACGACATTTATTTTTTTGGAGGGTTCTTGATGAACATTCATATATCTGCTTTGATTCAAAAGATGGAAGAGGAGCTGAAAAAAGCAAAGACTGCTGAACGGGATGAGGAGCTGAAGCGTTATGTAGCGGTTGTCCGATCTTTGTGTGACGTCGTGCTGGATCAGCCGGAGACTGCGAGCGCGCCCCGCATACAGCCAAGCAGCACACCGAGCTCTGCCGCGCCGCCATCGACAGACCAGCTGATGATGGAAAAAATGATGGGAAGCGCGGGATTAAATAAATATCGAAAGCAGGAAAAAGAGAAGCAGGAAGAGGACGGAAACGGAGAGTCTTTATTTGATTTTTAATGAGAGAGGTTGAGCTCACGTGAAATTGGTTCTTGGCGCACTACAATGGACAGCGTTTATCATTGCTGCGGCAATTGTTGTACCGGTGGCGGTTGCCCAGTCGTTTCATCTGGATCACTCTGATTCTGCGAGATTGATCCAAAGCACCTTTTTTGTACTGGGAATTGCCGCGGTTATTCAGTGTTTGAAAGGCCATAGACTGCCGATCAATGAAAGCCCCGCCGGCTTGTGGTGGGGAGTGTATACGATCTATGCCGGGCTGACGGGAACTGTGTTTGTGACATATGGGGACACATTGCGCGGTTTGCAGGGGGGCGCTTCTTGTAAGCGCTGTATGTTTCTTTTTGTTAAGTGTCTTCAAGGTTATAGACCGGCTTGCCGCCTTGTTTACTCCGGTTGTAACGGGCGTCTATTTATTGCTGCTCGTCATGCAGCTGAGTCAGCCTATTATAAAAGGAATTCTCGGAATCGGCTATCGAAAGGACGGGGTGGACGGTCTTGTATTTGGCCTGGCGCTTGTTGTGATCGCTGCCGCCTTTTTGATGACAAATTCGAACATTATGTTTTTTAAGCAATATTCGATTCTATTGGCCTTGTTCGGCGGGTGGGTGCTGTTTGCCGCTGCCGGAGCCGCAAAGCCGATGGAAATGCCGGACCGGCTGTTTCAGCTGCCTTCCCTGTTTCCTTTTGGCACCCCGCTATTTAACAGCGGATTGATCATCACTTCCATTTTTGTTACCATCCTGCTGATCGTGAATATGCTGGCGAGCATGAAGGTGGTGGATATCGCTGTGAAAAAATTCGGTAAACAGCCGGATGGACAGCATCATGAACGCCATGCCGGTTTTGCCGCTTCGTTCAGCCATCTGCTCAGCGGTTTGACGGGAGCTATTGCACCGGTTCCGATTTCTGGAGCCGCGGGTTTTATTGAGACGACCAAAATGTCTTCTAAAAAACCGTTTATGCTCGGCAGTATTCTGGTTGTCGTGATCAGTGTGATCCCGTTTTTTATGAATGCGTTTGCGAGCCTGCCGTCACCCGTTGGATTTGCGGTGAACTTTGTTGTGTTCTCCGCAATGGGCGGTCTGGCCTTTGCTGAATTTGATTCATACGAGAAAGCGGAACTGAAAAGGGTGCGGTCTGTGATCGGTATTTCTCTGCTGACAGGGGTCGGTATCATGTTTGTTCCTGAAACGGCATTAAAGGGATTGCATCCGGTATTTATTTCTCTTTTAAGCAACGGGCTCGTATTAGGGACGCTTGCGGCAATATCGGCAGACCAGTTTCAGCTTTGGCGCAGGAGAAAATCCGACAATCTCGTGTCATCGGAGAACAAACATTGAATTTTGGTGCAGGTGCGATAAGATAAATGATATGAGTTTAACGAAAAGGCGGGAGAGATAGATGAAAGTTTTTATCATATTAGGAGCCATAAACGCCCTCCTTGCTGTGGGTCTCGGCGCTTTTGGCGCTCACGGATTAGAAGGGAAAATCCCTGATAAATATCTTCAAGTTTGGCACACAGGCGTGCAGTATCATATGTATCACGCCCTGGGGCTTTTCGTAGTCGCATTTCTGGCCGATAAATTATCCGGCACCGGCAGTGTCACGACAGCCGGCTGGCTGATGTTTGCGGGAATTGTGCTGTTTTCCGGAAGCTTATATATACTCAGTGTGACGCAAGTCTCCATTCTTGGGGCTATTACTCCGCTCGGCGGCGTGGCGTTTATTATTTCTTGGATTATGATCGTTGTCGCAGCCGTCAAATATCTATAAACAAAAAAAGCCAATCCCTCATTATAAGAGTGATTGGCTTTTTCTTTATCTTGGCGAATAGGACGACATGGAATATGGATACGTATAGGCAATTTCTTCATCAAATGTAATGTAATCGAGGTAGATTGTCAGGAGCAGGTAGCGTGTTCCTGATTTCGGATCGCTGATAATAATGTGATCCCGGCCCGCGGCCTCGATGACACCGCGAAAGATTTTCGAGGGCCATTCCTTGCTGTTTTCAAACGTCATGTAAATGGTAGCTGTTTTTCCACGGTTTAAACGCAAAATGTTTTCGATATAAGATTCTTCAACAGGCAGCATGCCGGGAACGCTTTGGCCCGGCGCTGACGGTGTCGGCCCCGATGGAATTTGAAAACCGCCGCCTTGCTGCTGGCTCGGGAATCCGAAGCCCTGCTGTCCTTGCTGCTGCCCCTGCTGCATTGTTGGCATCATTGGCTGCATCCCCATCATCTGCATTTGTCCGCCTTGGCCTTGCTGCGGGTAAGGATTGGGGCCATACTGAGGCTGAAACCCCTGCATATTATCAAATCCCTGCATTTGCTGATATTGATTTTTTTTCGGTTTCATATCGTTCCTCCTTTTTATGAAAACCATTCAAAACATGTTCAGGATGTATAGGTGAACGCTCCGCGATAACTCACCCCCGATGGAAAACGATCTTAGTCGCTGGTGCGAGTTTTATCTCTTTCACCTTATGAGGCTGATGCTTGGAATATGCGCAAAAAGGATAGCGGACGGATCAAATTTTGATCAGGACAGCCGCTGTTTTTTAAAGATATACACAAACTTTTCGCATATTGGTTTGTATCCCTGGCGCAACTTGCGCGTAAGCAACATAAGATAACGATAGTTTCAGGTGTGAAGTTCCAAGAAGGAGGTGTAGGATTTGCCGAAAGTGTCAGTCATTATGACGAGCTATAACAAAAGCGATTATGTGGCAAAATCCATTTCTAGCATACTCTCACAAACGTTTTCAGATTTTGAATTGTTTATTATGGATGACAACTCCAATGAAGAGACGCTGAATGTAATCCGTCCTTTTTTGAATGATAACCGAGTGCGTTTTTATCAAAGTAATGTATCTGGAGTAAAGGAAAGAACGGAAAAGACGAGGTACGCGGCGCTGATCAATCAGGCGATTGAGATGGCGGAAGGTGAATATATCACCTATGCAACGGATGACAACATTTATATGCCGGATCGGCTCCGGAAAATGGTGCAGGAGCTCGATGCCCACCCTGAAAAGGATGTGATTTACTCAGCCTCCAAAACCCTTCATTTAAACGAGCATCGCGACATTGTAAAAGAGACGGTCAGACCTGCAGCTCAAATGACTTGGAACGCGCCGTGCGCCATCGATCATTGCTCGGTGATGCACAGGTATTCCGTGCTTGAAAAGGTAAAGGAGACATTTGGCTCCTATTGGGATGAAAACCCGGCGTTTTATCGGATCGGCGATGCCAGGTTCTTTTGGAGAGTCAACCACTTTTATCCGTTTTACCCGCTGGCTGAGGAGCTGGATCTGAATTATATTACCGACCAATCGATTCACTTTCAGCTGTTTGAATCCGAAAAAAATGAATTCGTCAGGAATCTTCCTCCGCAGAGCAATTGCCGTGATCTGCGTGAATCATTAAGAAAGCTTGGGATGGGGTGAGAGCTTGTCGGCCTATTTAAGCAATTATTGGGTGCTGTACCGGAAGTATGTAGAGCTTTTTGACAAACTTCGCTATAAGGGGATTCCGCTTGGGCTTATCAGCAATTTTTATCAATATATCAGCCCTGAGCTGCGAGTGATGATGGAAGAAGAACCAGAGTTATTTGGACCGGCGGATCAGCATATCGATGAAGGGCAGATTCAGCCGTTTTTTGAAGAAAACATACAGAATATAGTCAAAATAAACGACGAGCCTGTTGAAGGGAAAGTCATTTTGCACTTTGATTACCTGCGTTTTACAAACGAAAATTACTATCAGTTTGATCCTGAAAAAACATCTGTTTTGGCCAGATGGAGTTTGCCGCATTATTGTGATCTGCCAGTGATCAGTAAGCGTGAGATTGCGGAATCATGCCAAAAGGGCGACCCGAAGCCGTATCTCGAAACAGCCTGTTCGATTCTTGCCTCTTTCAACGATCACCCGGCATTCGGTGATCAAGCGTTTCGCGACCGGCTTTATAAAGATATTCCTTTATTTATGGAAGCCATTGATACGGTTGATACGCTGTTTGAGAAAGAGAAGATTTCGGCCGTTGTCGTCGGAACGGCTGAAGATGTTTACAGCAGGGTGCTCGCTCTCATGTGCCGAAGGAGAGGTGCCGTCAGCATTTGTCTTCAGCATGGCGCATTGATGGGAGATGAAGCCTTCATTCCTGTTTTTACAGCCTATCAAGCTGTTTTTGGCGCGTATGAAGCAGAGTGGTTCATACGAAAAGGCTGTAAACCCGAGCAGATTCTCGTCACGGGACATCCCCGCTTCGATGAGATTTTTAACAGAACCCCTATGGATATGTCCGTCTTCTATCGAAAACTTGCTTTTCATCCGTCTAAAAAAATTGTGCTCATTGCCACTCAGCCCTTTTCAGAAGATTTTTATTCCGGTGTGCTGGAAGGGCTTTCTGATCAGAATCAGCTGCAAATCATCATCAAACCCCACCCGTGGGAAATCGGGAAAAACAAGCTGGATCTGTATCACGAGGCGGCGAAAAAACATAAAGCATGCCGAGTCCTCAAAAAGGAGCCGGGGCTTTATGATGTGCTGCCATATGTTGACGCAGCAGTGACGCAAACCTCAACAGTCGGACTTGAAGCCATGCTGTTTCAAAAGCCTGTGCTGATCGGGAAATCAACCGGAAACCGCTCTTATCCGTATTATGAATCTCTAGGCGATTTTATGTTTGACCAGCCGGATGAACTGGCCCGCACTTTGATTGAGGTTCTTCAAAGTCCCGCTGTGCAGGAAAAAGCAGAAGAGTCGCGTCTGGCATTCACAGCTGCTAATTATCCGGTGACAGAATCAACAAACGCTTTATTAGCGGAACTGAAAGCCAAAACAGGGGTTGATTACAGGCGGGAAGATACTGAATAAAATGGTAGGAGCGCAAAGGAAATGGTGCAAAAGAGAGATCATTTTCTTCCTAATTCATTTCCGTTAATCGGCAAGGAAGAACTCGCTTAAAGCGGGATGGCTCTCCAAAGGTCCGAAGGCGGATCCGAAAAAAAGCCGAAGTACACGATGATGGCAGAGAAATGATATGGCAACAAGCTGATGCAGCTATTGCCGCCGGCGACATCTCTCTGTATGAAGCTATTTGTATCGGCGTGCCTTGCCTTGTTCTTTCCCGGGTTGAACGTCAAACCGCAACAGCCAAACTATTCGCTGAACAAGGCGCCGTCCTTGATCTTAGTCTGGGAGAGCGTGTATCGGGTGAAACGATTATCCATCAGATGTCGCGGCTCATCAGCAGCTATCCTCTGCGCCTTTCTTTGCACAAGAAGGAAGGCCGCTCTTGGATGGAAAAGGAATCAAGCGGGTAACAGCTATTCTTCAAGATATGTATGATCGAGAGGTATAAAAATGCATGTAAGGAAGTGTTAATGTGAAAGGTGTTATTTTAGCCGGAGGAAACGGCTCACGCCTTATGCCCTTAACGAAAGCCGTCAACAAGCATTTGCTTCCTGTAGGCCCGTATCCGATGATTTACTGGTCGATTATGAAGCTTGAGGAAGCCGGAATAAAAGACATTTTACTCATCAGCCAAAAAGAGCATATGCCGCAATTTTATAAGCTGCTTGGGAACGGGGAAGAGCTTGGCGTCACCATCACTTATCAGGTACAGCCGGCCGCATCGGGCATTTCGGATGGACTGTCTTATGCAAAACGCTTTACGAAAAAAGAGCCTTTCCTTTTATTATTAGGTGATAATATATTCGAAGATTCATTAAAGCCTTATACGGAGCGCTTTGAACAGCAGGGAAAAGGAGCAAAGGTGCTGCTCAAAGAAGTTGATGATCCGGAACGCTTCGGGATTGCTGAGATTGATGAGAAAAACAAGCGGATCCGCTCCATTATCGAAAAGCCCGCGCATCCGCCGACCAATCTTTGTGTAACCGGCATTTATATGTATGATGCGGAGGTATTTTCATATATTGAACAAATATCACCGTCAAAGCGCGGCGAGCTGGAAATCACCGATGTGAATAATCTATACATCGAAAACAGCCAGCTTACGTATGATGTGTTATCAGGATGGTGGGTTGATGCCGGAACTCATGAATCGCTGCATCTCGCCTCCCGGCTTGTACACAAGGCTTTACAGAAAGGACAGGACGAAAAGTGATGGCAAAATCATATTTAATTACGGGCGGGGCCGGCTTCATCGGGCTCACGTTTACAAAGCTCATGCTGAAGGAAACGGATGCGCGCATTACCGTTTTAGATAAACTGACGTACGCCAGCCACCCGGAGGAAATCGACATATTAAAGGAAAACAGCCGATTTCGTTTTGTAAAAGGGGATATCAGTATTCAGGAGGATATCGATCGCGCGTTTGATCAGACCTATGACGGTGTGATTCACTTCGCGGCGGAATCGCATGTGGACAGAAGCATTTCCCAAGCGGAGCCGTTTATCACTACGAATGTGATGGGGACATACCGATTGGCGGAAGCGGTTTTACAAGGGAAGGCAAAAAAGCTGATTCATATTTCAACAGATGAGGTCTACGGGGATTTAGAACCGGATGATCCCGCGTTTACTGAAACGACGCCGCTTTCCCCTAACAACCCATACTCAGCCAGCAAAGCAAGCTCTGATTTGCTCGTGTTGTCTTATGTGAAAACCCATAAGCTTCCGGCCATCATTACAAGATGCAGCAACAATTACGGCCCCTATCAGCACAGCGAAAAAATGATTCCGACGATTATCCGCCATGCAAAGCAAGGGCTTCCGGTTCCGCTGTATGGCGATGGGCTGCAGATTCGAGATTGGCTGTTTGCGGAGGATCATTGCCGCGCCATCAAGCTGATTTTAGAAAAAGGAACAGACGGCGAGGTGTATAACATCGGCGGCGGAAATGAACGCACGAATAAAGAGCTGGCGAGCATCATCATGAAGCATCTGGGCTGTGAGGAATTGTTCGCCCATGTGGAAGACCGAAAAGGGCATGATCGGCGCTATGCGATCAACGCGTCAAAGCTGAAAAACGAACTGGGCTGGCGGCAGGAAGTGCCGTTTGAAGACGGCATCGCGCGTACGATTCGCTGGTATACAAACAATGACCGATGAGAAGGTGATTCGATTGACGAAGGTATTGGTGACTGGTGCGGGAGGCCAGCTTGGCCTGGAACTGTGCCGCCAGCTGAAGCAAGCCGGATATGAGGTCATTGCCTTAACAAAGAAGATGATGGACATTTCTGATCAGCGCTCAGTACGGCATTCGTTTGGATATTATCGGCCGGATATCGTGGTCAATACGGCCGCATTTACGTCGGTTGACAAATGCGAGACAGAACTTGATAAAGCGTACTTGATTAACGGAATCGGCGCTTATTATACCGCCCTTGAGGCAGCCGGCATCGGCGCTCAATATATTCATATCAGCACGGACTATGTATTTGACGGAAAAGGAACGCAGCCATACAAGGAAGATGATCCCCTCGAACCGAACACCATCTACGGCAAAAGCAAAAAGCTCGGAGAAGAATTGATTCGATTAGCAACGAAAGACAGTACGATCATCAGAACATCGTGGGTGTACGGACATGGCGGCAGCAATTTCGTCCATACCATGCTGAAACTTGCCGAAACGAAACAAGAGCTGAGGGTTGTAAACGATCAAATAGGTTCGCCGACATATACGAAGGATTTAGCAGAAGCGGTCATCAAGCTGTTCAGCCATCCGCCGGGCATCTATCATGTCAGCAATTCAGGCATATGCAGCTGGTATGAATTCGCGAAGGCGATTATGGAAGAAAGCGGGCTGGCGACAGTCATTTTGCCTGTCACGACAGGAGAATACGGGAACAAAACGCCCCGTCCGGCTTACTCTGTACTGAGCCATCGGGCCATTGAAGAAGCCGGCATCCGCCCCCGCCATTGGCGGGAAGCGTTACGGGAGTATTTGCAGGAGAGGAGCAGTGCGCGTGATTGAAGGAGTCAAGGTGAAAAAACTGACAAAGCATAATGACGACAGGGGCTTTTTTGCCGAGCTGGTTCGGGATGATGAGAACCTTCTTGAGCGTTTTGGGCAGGCGTCTTGGTCGAAAAGCTATCCGGGTGTCATTAAAGCATTTCACTATCATGAAAAGCAGGATGACCTATGGTTCTTTCCGACCGGCCACGCTCAGGTTGTCCTTTACGATCTTCGAGAGGGTTCAAAGACAAAAGGAGAAACTGACGTCTATTATATGGGTGAAGACAACCCAATGCTGTTATTGATTCCAAAAGGGGTCGCTCACGGATACAGGGTGCTGGGAGAAACGCCGCTGACGATTATCTACTTTACCACCATGTCGTATAACCCTGATCAGCCTGATGAAAAAAGGATTCCATGGGATGATGAGACGATCGGTTTTAACTGGAACACCGAATGTAGATAAAGATAGATCATGATCAATCGAAGAGCGAAAGCGTCTTCGACTTTTTTGTGAAAATAGGAAAATAGATACAAAACGACAGGCGGATGCGGCTGAAAAAAAGAGAAAAAACATGTTTTAGAACCTTGTAAAAACAGAATAAGACTATCAAAATAATCCTAAGTGTGAATATTCCTAAAAAAGCATTTACTTCCATGGAAAATGATGATAGATTAATTTTTAAGGAAAAAGAAGGATCATTCGCGAATTACAAAAAAACACTTTTTCTGCAGAGGACGCTCTGGCCAATCCCAACAGTGATTTAAGGAGATAATGTCATGCTAAAAAGAACTTCATTCGTATCTTCATTATTCATCAGTTCAGCTGTCTTACTATCAATCTTGCTTCCTTCAGGCCACGCGCATGCAAAGTCTGCATCAATCGGGGCAAAAACAATCAACAGCACAACAGAGTGGACTACTTCTGATATTGAAGTGACATATAAACCAAAAGCGGTGTTTTCTCTCGGAGCGGTAGAATTTCGTTTTCCTGACGGGTTTCATGCCACGACAAGAGATTCAGTGAATGGAAGAACACTGAAAGAAACACAAATTTTAAACGATGGCAAGACAGTCAGACTCCCGCTTACGCTTGATTTGTTAGGCAGGTCTGAATTTGACCTCGTCATGGTGCGCAAAACCCTTCCGCGCGCAGGCACTTACACGATTAAAGGGAACGTTGTAAACGGTTTTGGAATCGGCAGTTTTTATGCAGAAACACAGCTGGTGATTGACCCTCGTTAATGAATAGAGTGATGAGAGACTGAGATCATGTCAGTCTCTTTTTTGTGCTTAAAAAACTGTATGAATCTGGCCGGCTGATTTTATAAAGCATTCACAATTACGGCCGCCCAAAAAACAATGAGGTGAAAAAGATGTCAGCAAAGCACGTGATTTCGATCGCTTGAAATTGGCCAATAATACAGAACACGGCCTTACCAACAGGATCGCCAAACGGCTGATAGCCGGCAATTGTCCCAGTGCAGCCTCAAAAGCAGGCGGCTGCAACCCAAAACAATGTCCGAAGCATGTGGATTTGAGAGAAATCGAATCGTGCGATTTCAACAGGCGAGGCGCAGCAGAAAAAGTTCTCCGGAAACCGGTTAACTTTTTCACATGCTGTTATATGGTATTTTTAAAATGAAATGAAGAAATTTATATTAATATGTAAATGAAAATAATAAAAATGATAAAGATTCTATACGTATTGTAAATTATGAAAAAACAATGCTAAACTATATTACAACTTTATGATATGAAGATTATGGAAGAGGTGTTTGAGAAAGAATGAACAGCAATCAAAACAACGACATCAAAACAAAACATCATTTTCCGCTATTGTTAGCACTGGCTTTAACGATGGGGGTATTTGCGGCCGGATCTGAAGAGCTTGTGATCTCACCGCTGCTGCCGGATTTAGCAAAAGCCTTCAGCTCAGATGTCAGTGTCCTTGCGTTATCTATCAGTATTTACGGCATTATGATTTTTATTGGTGCGCCGCTTTTGGTTCCATTAGGTGATAAATACTCCAGGGAAATAAGTTTAATGGCCGGGCTTATGATCTTTATTATAGGGACCGTGATGTGCGCTTTAGCTCAAAATATCTTCTTCTTCTTTTTAGGCAGGGCGCTTTCAGGATTGGCTGCGGGAGCGTTTGTGCCGACCGCTTACGCAGTTGTCGGGGATCGTGTTCCTTATACATACAGGGGCAGGGTGATGGGACTGATCGTCTCAAGCTGGTCGCTGGCACTGATCTTCGGTGTGCCGCTCGGCTCATTCATCGGCGGCGTCCTGCATTGGAGATGGACATTTTGGATTTTCGCCTTGATGGGTGTTTTGGTTGTTCTGCTGATCCTGCTTGAAATGCGCCGCCATGCCGAGCATAAAAACAGCGGCGGGGAAGGAAAAGAAGAGCCGGCTGGAACATTCCGAGATGCGGTGAAAGTCCCGCGCGTACCCGTTTATATCATGATTACCTTTTGTAATATGATTGGTTTTTACGGTATGTATTCATTCCTGGGCACCTATCTTCAGCACATTTTTACCGGTGGAAATACTGCCGCAGGCTTATTTATCATGATTTACGGCATCGGGTTTTCCATGAGTGTGGTGACAGGAAAGATGGCCGACCGTATCGGAAAAATGCGTTCCCTTTTGATAGCGCTGGGGGGCATCAGCGTGCTGCTGGCGTGTTTGCCATATGCGTCGACGTCAATGTTTCTGTTAATCGTCAGTCTATTTATTTGGGGATTAATGCAAAGCTTGACGGTGACACTGCTCAGCACCATTTTAAGTGACTGCTCAGAGCGTCATCGCGGAAAAATCATGGTATTTTACAGCCTCGCCTCGAATCTGGCCGTGACATTAGGCTCTGCGTTGATGGGACCTGTATATGTGGCATACGGCTATGCAGCCGTCGGATTGATTTGTGCCGCCATCACAGTGCTCGGGTTTGTGCTCAGTGTTTTCGCATATAAAAAGTACGGCAAGCATGAGAAGAAGGCCAATCAGTCCTTATCCCAATAAACAAAGTTTCTAAATTCCTATAATTAAAAACCCTTTTTTAAGGGTTTTTTTGTTTGTATGGGAATAATTATCAATATTTTCTAAAAACATTGACAGTTTGATTACCGCTGGATAAAATTTACTTAAAATTTTAAAAGATTGGTTGGTGCTCATGATTATATTGGATAATAGCATTCAGATAAAAAACAGAACTGATTCACTATCCAAACTCATTACAGTCAACACGCTCGGCCCTGAGGGGACAAGCAGTGAGTACGCAGCAAAGCATTTCATTTCCAATTTTACTCTTCTCCAAGGGCTGAACAGTAAATTGTCCTTGCATGATACGTTTGAATCATGCATCGAAAGGACGCTCCAATGCCCGCTGGAATATACCATCGTCCCACACGCTTACGACGGCATTAAGCATTTCTACATGAGGCCGGATTTGCAGCTTTTGCAAATTTTCAGATGCGATACACCAATGTACGGCCTGGCTGTTCGACCTGATTTTGAATTCAGGGAGGATATGCTTGATACATCTGTTGTTGCTTCACATCCATCGCCTATTAATTTAATCAAATATTTTACCCGCAAAGATGTACGTTTCAAACTGGTCAATTCAACCAGCCAAGCCGCAAGAAAAGTAAAAGAAGGCTTGTATGACATTGCCTTAACCAATGAGATTGCCCGGCAAAAGTACGGGCTTACATTTGTGAAAACATTTAAAAGCATTCCTATGAGCTGGTCATTATTTGGAAAAGGAGACGTTGATAATGAAAACTAAAGAAGATATGCAGGAGCTTTATTTCCCGACACCTAAATTAATTGAATGGGAAAACGGAGTGAGACAGTATTCATCCGTGCGCGGTGATACTGAAGTATTAATGTCTTACGTCCCGCCGCATACCAATGTCGAACCCCATCAGCATAAAGAAGTTCAAATCGGCATGGTCATTTCTGGCGAGCTGATGATGAATGTCGGAAATGTGACGAGAAAAATGACGGCCTTGGAATCTGCGTATATCGCGCCGCCGAATGTGCCTCACGGGGCAAGAAACGATACAGACCAAGAAGTCATCGCTATTGATATCAAACGGCTGAAAGCTGATGAAATCTATACAAGTCCCGAGGATTATTTTTTGAATATTTTCAAAACGAGAGACCTGTTGCCAGGCATGGAAGTCACGTTCTTTGTTGAAGATTGGGTGGAGATCATGCTGGCCAAAATCCCTGGAAATGGCGGAGAAATGCCTTTCCATAAACATAAGAATGAACAAATTGGCATCTGCATTGGCGGCGGATACGACATGACGGTCGAAGGCTGCACAGTCGATATGAAATTCGGCACAGCCTATTTCTGTGAGCCCCGGGAAGATCACGGCGCCATCAACCGTTCCGAAAAAGAATCAAGATCGATTAATATCTTCTTCCCGCCGCGTTACAACAGGGCAAAAGCAAAAAAAATAAAGGCGGATGAGTGATCATGAACCTCACCGATAAAACCGTCCTCATCACAGGAGGCGCATCCGGCATTGGTTATGCGGCGGTTCAGGCTTTTTTAAACCAGCAGGCCAATGTGGTTGTGGCGGATATTGATGAGGAGCAGGGAGAAGCAATGGTCCGAAAAGAAAATAGTGACAGGCTGCATTTTGTGCAAACCGACATTACAGACGAAGCTGCCTGTCAGCAAGCCGTTCAATCGGCTGTTGATACATTTGGAGGGCTGGATGTATTGATTAATAACGCGGGCATCGAAATCGTGTCCCCCATTCACGAGATGGAGCTCAGCGATTGGAACAAGGTGCTGGAAGTCAATTTGACCGGCACATTTTTAATGAGCAAGCACGCACTCAAGCATATGCTGGCTGCCGGCAAGGGCAACATCATTAACACATGCTCAGTCGGCGGACTCGTGGCATGGCCTGATATCCCTGCCTATAACGCCAGCAAAGGAGGCGTTTTGCAGCTGACGCGGTCGATGGCCGTTGATTATGCGAAACATCAAATTCGCGTCAACTGCGTATGCCCGGGGATTATCGACACACCGCTAAATGAAAAATCATTCCTTGAAAATAATGAAGGCACACTTGAAGAGATCAAAAAAGAAAAGGCAAAGGTAAATCCGCTGCTGAGGCTTGGAAAACCCGAAGAAATCGCAAACGTGATGCTGTTTTTAGCCTCAGATTTATCGAGCTATATGACCGGAAGCGCCATCACCGCAGACGGAGGATACACCGCACAATAGAGAAGGAGTGTTTTACATATGGAGAGAAAAACAGTATTGGTCATCGCTGATCTTGGAGGCTGCCCGCCGCATATGTTCTATAAAAGCGCTGCAGAAAAATATAACCTGGTCAGCTTTATTCCAAGGCCTTTTGCAATTACAGCCTCCCATGCAGCACTAATTGAAAAATACTCGGTCGCGGTCATAAAAGATAAAGACTATTTTCAGAGCTTAGCAGATTTTGAGCATCCCGATTCTATTTATTGGGCGCATGAGGATCACGACAAGCCTGAAGAAGAGGTCGTCGAGCAAATCGTCAAGGTTGCCAACATGTTTGAGGCGGACGCCATCACGACAAACAATGAATTATTCATTGCTCCGATGGCGAAAGCCTGTGAACGCCTGGGCCTCAGGGGCGCCGGGGTGCAGGCTGCCGAAAATGCCAGAGATAAAAATAAAATGAGGGACGCTTTTAATCAAGCGGGAGTCAAATCGATCAAAAACAAACGAGTCACAACACTTGAGGATTTCCGAGCCGCACTTAAAGAGATCGGCACACCTTTGATCTTAAAGCCTACATATTTAGCAAGTTCAATCGGTGTCACGCTCATTACGGATACTGAGACGGCAGAAGCTGAATTTAACAGAGTCAATGACTATCTCAAATCGATTAACGTGCCAAAGGCGGTCACATTTGAAGCGCCGTTTATTGCTGAAGAATTTTTACAGGGTGAGTACGGAGACTGGTATCAAACTGAAGGCTACTCGGATTATATCAGCATAGAAGGCATCATGGCGGACGGTGAGTATTTCCCGATCGCCATTCATGACAAAACACCGCAAATTGGATTTACAGAAACATCCCATATTACGCCGTCCATTCTGGATGAAGAGGCGAAAAAGAAAATTGTTGAAGCCGCCAAAAAGGCAAATGAAGGGCTTGGCCTGCAAAATTGCGCAACACATACAGAGATCAAGCTGATGAAAAACAGAGAACCGGGTTTAATCGAGTCAGCAGCCAGATTCGCCGGCTGGAATATGATCCCTAACATTAAAAAGGTCTTCGGCCTTGATATGGCGCAATTATTATTAGATGTCCTCTGTTTCGGAAAAGACGCAGATCTTCCGGACGGATTACTGGATCAAGAGCCTTGCTATGTCGCTGACTGCCATTTGTACCCAGAGCATTTCAAACAAAATGGCCAGATTCCTGAAACGGCTGCGGACTTGGTCATCGAAGCCATTGATCTTCCGGACGGGCTATTGAAGGGTGATACCGAACTCGTTTCTTTTTCGGCTGCAGCACCAGGCACATCAGTTGATTTGACACTGTTTGAAGCCTTCAATTCCATAGCTGCATTTGAATTGAGAGGCAGCAATTCTCAGGATGTGGCTGAATCAATCAGACACATTCAGCAGCATGCGAAGCTGACGGCGAAGTATGTGCTGCCGGTATGAAACAGTTAAAACCCAACTCTAAATACTTGCTTTACGGGCAGGCGCTTTCATTTATGGGAGACTATTGTGTTCTCCCTGCCCTGCTCATTTTGTCTACATATTATCATGATTACTGGGTGACGTCGGGAGTCATCGTGGTCAGAAGCATTCCGATGGTGTTCCAGCCGTTCTTGGGAGTTCTGGTCGACCGGTTGGACAGGATAAAGATCATGCTGTGGACGGATATCATCAGGGGCATCATCTTTTTGGGGCTCACATTTCTTCCAAAAGGCGAGTATCCGCTGATTTTTTTGGCTTTACTGTTTATTTCCTATGGAAGCGGCGTGTTTTTTAACCCTGCCCGTCTCGCTGTCATGTCATCTTTGGAGTCTGATATTAAAAGCATCAACACGTTATTCGCGAAAGCGACGACCATCTCCATTATCGTCGGAGCGGCTGCCGGAGGGCTTTTTCTGTTAGGCGGATCTGTAGAACTGGCTGTTGCTTTCAACGGTGTAACCTACCTAGTTTCGGCCTTTTTTATCAGCCGCATTAAGCTGCAATTCGTGCCGATTCAATCTGAAAATATAAAAGAGGCCTTTCAGTCTTTTAAAGAAGGACTCAAGGAAATCAAAACCAATGCTTTCGTATTAAACGCCATGTTTACAATGATTACGATGGCTTTGCTGTGGGGAATTGTGTACAGCTATTTTCCGATTGTCAGCCGCTTTCTGGGTGACGGGGAAATCGGCAACTTTATTCTCACGTTCTGCATCGGCTTCGGGGGCTTTATCGGAGCGGCACTTGTCAGCAAATGGGGCTTTAACAACAATAGAGGCCTGACGTACTTTGCCGTTTTGTCCATTGTCTCGCTGGCGCTGTTTTTATTCACGCCGATTTTCGCTGTCTCTGTCATCGCCGCTATCCTCTTTTTCATCGCGATGGAATATGGGGAAGTGCTTGCAAAGGTGAAGGTTCAGGAAAACGCGGCGAACCAGATTCAAGGGCGTATTTTTTCGGTGGCGGAAGCGTCCATCGGATTATGCATTTCTGTTGGTTCGATGTTAATCAATGTTTTGAACGCTCCGGTCATTATGGGGCTGATTGTCGTGGTCGTAAGCGGATTGTTTCTGCATACGAAGCTCGTCAACAAATCATTTTTGGAACGGGATAACAAAACGGAGCAAAAAGGAGTCTTTTAGATGGAAATAACACCGTCCGATGTCATCAAGACACTTCCAAGGCAAGAGTTTTCACTCGTTTTTCAAAAGGTAAAAGAGTTGGAAAAAACGGGGGCCCGCATCATTAATCTCGGACAGGGAAACCCTGATCTTCCCACTCCGCCGCATATTGTCGAGGCTTTGCGGGAGGCTTCGCTGAATCCTTCGTTTCACGGATACGGCCCATTTAGAGGCTATCCGTTTTTGAAGGAAGCGATCGCTGCTTTTTATAAAAGAGAATACGGGGTGTCGATCAACCCAGAAACGGAAGTTGCACTTTTCGGCGGCGGGAAAGCCGGCTTGTACGTGCTGACGCAATGCCTGCTCAATCCGGGCGACATCGCTTTGGTCCCGAATCCAGGCTATCCTGAATACTTGTCAGGAATTACGATGGCGCGAGCCGAGCTGTACGAAATGCCATTGTATGAAGAAAATGGCTATCTGCCGGATTTTGAAAAAATTGATCCCGCCGTGCTGGACAGGGCGAAGCTGATGTTTTTGAACTATCCGAATAACCCGACGGGAGCTGTAGCCGATGCGGCTTTTTATGCAAAAGCGGCTGCATATGCGAAAGAGCACAACATTCATTTGATTCATGATTTTGCATACGGCGCGTTTGAATTTGATAAAAAGCCGGCCAGCTTTCTTGAGGCAGCGGATGCCAAAGCTGTCGGGGCGGAGCTTTATTCATTTTCAAAAACATTTAACATGGCTGGCTGGAGAATGGCATTTGCCGTTGGGAATGAAAAGATCATTCAGGCCGTCAATGAGTTCCAGGATCATGTATTTGTCGGCATGTTCGGAGGCCTGCAGCAGGCGGCGAGTGCGGCGCTTTCAGGAGACCCGGAGCAGACGGAATCTTTAAAACGAATCTACAAGGAACGAATTGACTTTTTTACGGAGCTGTGTGAAAAGGAATTGGGCTGGAAGATAGAAAAGCCAAAGGGAACATTTTACGTATGGGCTGAAATTCCGAAAACGTTTGAAACCTCTCACCAATTCTCTGATTACCTTCTGGAGCATGCCCATGTCGTTGTCACACCGGGTGAAATATTCGGAAGCCACGGAAAAAGGCATGTCAGAATATCAATGGTGTCGAAGCAGGAGGATCTGCGGGAATTTGTCATGCGGATTCAAAAGCTGAACCTGCCGTTTGCATCATTACAAAAGGTATCCCGCTAGAAAGCGGGATTTTTTATATGCTTTTCATACTGCCGCCGTCAGCGGAAATTTGCTGTCCAGTGATGTAGGAGGCTTCCTCTGAGGCGAGAAACGCGGCGAGCGCTGCGGTTTCTTCGGCTGATCCGACCCGTTTCATCGGTATTCCGGAAGCGATTTGTTCTTCTGCTTCACGTTTGGATATGCTGTTCTTTTTCATTACATTTTCCACAAATTGATGGTAACGGTCTGTAGCGATAAAACCAGGATTCAGGCAGTTGACAGTAATGTTGTGTGGAGCAAGCTGGATGGAAATATTTTTACTGGCGTTAATTAAAGCGGCATTCATCATGCTGTTTGTGAACATATTGGCGCCGGGCTCTTTCCACAGATTTCCGACAATGTTGATGATTCTGCCAAACTCGTTTTGTTTCATCAGTGAGGCTGCACGCTTGATCGCGTCAATATAGGCAACTGTTTTCTGTGTGAACGTGGCCGTCATATCTTCTATATTACAGTTATCAAATGTGTCAGGCGCGCCGCCCGGGATATTATTAATCAGAACATCAAGCCGTCCGCATTGAGATTCGATTTCTTTAAAAATGTCGGCTCTCGTGCCTTGATCAGACATATCACCCGGAAGGACAACGACCTTGGCATCAGGATGCTTGGCCAAAATGTCTTCTTTGACAGATTCAATATGATCCAGGTTTCGCGAATTAATGACGACGGAAAAATGCTTGTCCGCCAGCTTCAAAGCGATTGCTTTTCCGATCCCTTGACTGGCTCCCATAATAAATGCGGTTCGTTTTGACAAATAACTGCACCCCTTTGAAAAAATTGGATTGTTAACTCCATCGTAAGAAAAAACGGATAAAATAGCAAATTTTATTTAAATTCTGATAAATGGGATCAGAAAAACTCCCGTCGTTAGGACGGGAGGGGATCTTATACATATAGGAATTGAGGAAGTGTATCAAGCGAAAGCCGGTTGCCGACAAAGAATGAACCGAATTCGCCGTAACGGGCGCTGACTTCGTCAAAACGCATTTCATACACAAGCTTTTTGAATTGAAGCACATCATCACTGAATAATGTAACGCCCCACTCGTAATCGTCAAAGCCGACGGAGCCGGTGATGATCTGTTTGACTTTGCCGGCATAGCTGCGGCCGATTAAGCCGTGGCTTCTCATCAAGTTTCTGCGTTCTTCCATTGAAAGCATGTACCAGTTGTCGTTACCGGATCTTCTCTTATCCATAGGATAGAAGCACACATATTTTGATTCAGGCAGTTCAGGATAAAGGCGGGCACGCACATGCGGATTTTCGTAAGGGTCGCCATCGCCGCTTGCCAAGTAGTTGCTCAGCTCTACCACTGATACGTAGGAGTAAGCCGGAATGGTGAACTCAGCAAGTCTTGATTTGTTGAATTCGAGCTCAATTTCATTTAATTCTTCCATTGTAGGGCGAAGAATCATCAGCATAAAATCAGCCTTTTGACCGACGATGCTGTAAAGGGTCTGTGATCCTTTTCCTTCTTTTTGGGCCACGCCCCACTTTTCTAGCAATCCTGTGAATTCATGGATGATAGATTGGCGCTCATCACTGGACAGCAGCTTCCAGGAAGTCCAGTCCATTGTGCGGAAATCATGAAGCGCATACCAGCCGTCAAGTGTTTTCGCAGCTTCATTTGTCATTTGCTGTTCACTCATTTATCTTCACTCCTATTATCTTTTCATAATTGCCTCCACTATACCATAGTTTATCCGATTCTACAGTTGAGAAACCTTGAACATCTCTTCCGTATAACTTCATAAAAATAAGAGAAGATATAAGGAAAGATTGAGTCACTTAAATTAATTAAAAAAAGTAGATTTCTTCATGAAAGCGCTATAATAAAAGTTGGCTGTTTGAATTTGATTGGAAGAAGAGTATGCTAGTAAAAGAAAGCGTTTTTGTAACTTTTTGAGGAGGTTTTATTTGTGGCAGATTTATTTTCAACAGTGCAAGAAAAAGTAGCTGGAAAAGACGTTAAAATTGTATTTCCTGAAGGCTTAGACGAGCGTATTCTAGAAGCGGTCAGCAAGCTTGCAGGGAACAAAGTGCTGAATCCGATTGTGATCGGCAATGAAAATGATATCCAAGCAAAAGCAAAAGAACTAAACCTGACGCTTGAAGGCGTTAAGATTTATGATCCTCATACATATGAAGGCATGGAAGACCTTGTGCAAGCATTTGTAGAACGCCGTAAAGGCAAAGCGACAGAAGAACAGGCTCGCAAAGCGTTATTAGACGAGAACTACTTCGGTACAATGCTGGTGTACAAAGGCCTTGCAGACGGACTTGTAAGCGGTGCGGCTCACTCAACAGCCGACACTGTCCGCCCGGCTCTTCAAATCATCAAAACAAAAGAAGGCGTGAAAAAGACTTCCGGCGTATTCATCATGGCTCGAGGAGAAGAGCAATACGTATTCGCGGATTGCGCGATCAACATTGCGCCTGACAGCCAAGATCTTGCCGAGATTGCGATCGAAAGTGCCAATACGGCAAAAATGTTCGACATTGAGCCTCGCGTGGCAATGCTCAGCTTCTCTACAAAAGGCTCTGCAAAATCTGATGAAACAGAAAAAGTAGCAGATGCTGTGAACATCGCGAAAGAAAAAGCGCCTGAACTGACACTTGACGGCGAGTTCCAATTCGATGCTGCATTTGTCCCTTCTGTAGCGGAGAAAAAAGCGCCGGATTCCGAAATCAAAGGAGACGCTAACGTATTCGTATTCCCAAGCCTTGAAGCAGGGAACATCGGTTATAAAATCGCTCAGCGTTTGGGCAACTTTGAAGCAGTAGGACCAATCCTGCAAGGCTTAAATATGCCTGTAAACGACCTTTCAAGAGGATGTAACGCTGAAGATGTTTACAATCTCGCATTAATTACAGCTGCACAAGCACTGTAATCAAAATGAAGACTGGCAGCTCTCTTCCGGGAGGCTGCCTTTTTTGCGTCTCCGTACACCCTTCTTTACCAAGGCAGATGATATGAGTACAATAAAGAAAACTGATGATAACTATATCATTTATTAATGACAGGGGTGGGGTTTTTGTATTACGACGTGCTGAAAACGTTTATAGCGGTGGTAGAAGAAAAAAACTTCACAAAAGCGGCGGAAAAGCTGATGATCTCCCAGCCCAGCGTCAGTCTGCATATCAAAAATCTTGAGAAAGAATTTCAAACGGCTCTCCTGAACCGGTCGCCAAAACACTTTACGACAACACCGACAGGAGACATTTTGTATCAAAGAGCAAAGCAAATGGTGTTTCTCTACGAACAAGCCAAGGCTGAAATCTATGCGCATCACCACTATGTGAAGGGTGAATTGAAAATAGCCGCCAGCTTTACGATCGGAGAGTATATTCTTCCGCCGTTACTGGCCCAGCTGCAAAAGCTGTATCCAGAACTGAACCTCGATGTCATGATTGGCAATACAGAGGAGGTCAGCGAGCGTGTGCGGATGCTTCAGGCTGATATCGGGCTGATTGAAGGACATACAAACGAGAATGAGCTGGAAATTGAACCGTTCATGGAGGATGAAATGTGCATTGCCGCGCCGAATCAGCATCCACTGGCTGGACGGAGAGATATTTCGATCAGCGATTTGCAAAACGAAGCGTGGGTGACAAGAGAGAAAGGCTCCGGGACGAGAGAATTTCTCGATCATGTGCTTAGTTCAAACGGACTGCGGCCGAAGTCGATGTTCACCATCAGCAGCAACCAAGGCGTAAAAGAAGCGGTCATCAGCGGCATGGGACTGTCGGTTCTATCCAGAAGCGTGCTGCATAAGGATTTGATCCACCGTGACATTTCAATTCTTCATATAAAAGATTTCTCATTAAAGCGCAAGCTATCTTACATTCATTCTCCGCTCATGGAGAATACGAAAAATAAAGAAATTTTTATTACGATGCTGAGAAGCAATTATCAATCACAGCGGCTGAAATGATATAATAGTTTTCGTTCATAAGCCTAACATGAAAGGGTTTTACATAGATGGCAAACCAACCGATTGATTTACTGATGCAGCCGACATGGAGAGTCATTGACCAATCCAGTCTCGGCCCTTTATTTGATGCAAAGCAATCCTTCGCAATGGATGATACGCTGTGCATGTCCGTCGGAAAAGGTGTGTCACCGGCGACAGCGCGCTCATGGGTGCACCACGACACAATTGTCCTTGGCATACAGGATACCCGTCTCCCATTTTTACAGGATGGCATATCCTTTCTGGAAAATGAGGGATACCGTGTGATCGTACGCAATTCCGGCGGTCTTGCCGTCGTGTTGGATGAGGGCGTGTTAAATCTCTCTCTCATATTCGAGGACGAAAAGAAGGGCATCGACATAGACAAAGGATATGAAGCGATGGCTGAACTGATGAAAAGGATGCTCAAGCCGTACAACGCAAAGATCGAAGCCTATGAAATTGAAGGATCTTATTGTCCCGGCAGCTATGACCTCAGTATAGACGGCAAAAAATTCGCGGGTATCTCTCAAAGACGCGTTCGCGGCGGAGTCGCTGTGCAGATTTATCTTTGCGCGGATAAAAGCGGCAGTGAAAGGGCAGACTTAATCAGACGATTCTACCAAGCGGCGCTGAAGGACAAACGAAACGATAAAAAAGGCGTCTATCCGGAGATACGTCCGGAAACGATGGCGTCCTTAAGTGAGCTTCTGCAAACAGATATCTCCGTACAAGACTTAATGTTCGCTTTATTGACGGAATTAAAAGCGTTAAGCACCCATCTTTATTCAGCAGGACTGTCCACTGATGAGGAAATGGAATTTGAGAAAAACCTCGTCCGGATGGCTGAGCGGAATGCAAAGATATTTGGGTGAGCGTCCCCTCGCATGCCAGCCGTAACCGGCCGGCATGCATTTTTTATTTCAAACGCATTTTATCCTCAACCATCTTATTTTCAGATAAATCCTTCTTCCATTCGGATAACAATGACAAAGTGAAAAACGATAAAATGACATCAGCATCCATATACAAAGGGGAGAGGCGGATGAAAGGGAATGTTTACAGCCTGTTTGTGCTGATCGCGGCTATTTTCTGGGGAACCACGGGAACCGTCCAGACGATGGCTCCAGAAAGCTCCACACCGCTGGCATTCGGGGCGTTCAGATTATTAATAGGGGGAAGCGCCATGCTGCTTACGGTTTGGATCAGCCGGGAGCTTCACGTGAAAAATGGGTCATGGCCGCTCGTATTATCGGCAGCAGTGTGTATGGCGTGTTACCAGCCGCTGTTTTTCACAGCCGTTAAAGAAACCGGAATCGCGGTGGGGACTGTGATTGCGATCGGCAGCGCGCCTATCATTGCCGGGAGCCTTGAGTGGGCCGTATTGAAAAAACGCCCGCGAAACGCCTGGTGGATCGCCACTTTATTGGCGCTATCTGGTTGCTGGCTTCTGTTTTCCGATGGTTCAAATGTTCGGATTGATGTTTCTGGTGTTCTCATGGCGCTTGGAGCGGGTGCTTCTTTTGCGGGCTATACGCTCATCAGTAAAGCGATAATGAAAACCCAGCCTCCGCGAGCGACTACCGCTGTTGTCTTTATGATCAGTGCCATTCTGCTGACGCCGCTTTTATGGCAGTCAGATATCTCGTGGGTGCTGACCCCTAGAGGGCTGGGAACGAGCCTTTACATCGGGTTAATTGCAACATGCGCCGCATACTTTCTGTTTGCGAAAGGACTTACAGGGATCCCGGCCTCGGCGGCGGTCACGCTCTCCTTAGCTGAACCGCTGACGGCCTCGTTGCTGGGCGTGTTTTTCATAGGAGAAATGCTGTCATTTTTCTCGTGGCTTGGCATTGGCCTTATGATGCTGGGGCTTCTGGTTATTTCCGCTGCGCCTCGTAAACAAAAAACGGGCGAGGCGGCTCACATGTCTTAATAGATTCACATAAGCTTGGCCTCATTTTACAAGAATAGCGGAGCCGGCTGCAAAATGATAAAATCCTCTTTTCTCAATAGAAAAGGGGGTTTTACGCATGGTGAAAATCCCAAAACAGCAATTCGTTTTGGGATTTTTTAACTTACTCTGCCATTTTTTCTAAATTGCCGTTCCGGTCCATTTTGAAGGATGGAGAAGCATGTTCATCTTCTTCAAATAAAACTAGCTTTCTGGCTCTATTCATAATTTTCACCAAGGTTTCATAATCTTCTTGGATTGTTTTTTGGTCTTTTTCAAGCTTTTGTACTTCCGCCTCAAGCTGTTCTGTTTTGCTCTGTAATTCCAGATTTTCTTTCTTTAAACGCTCATTTTCCATTTTTAATGCCGATGACTGCTCGTTATTGCCTTCATAATTTTGCAGGAAGCGGATCACATCATCCATCGTCATCTCCGGTGCAGCTGCAGGCGTTTGAGGAGACAATAAGTGTGATAGACTAGCTAACTCTTCCTTAAAGCTTTCATCCACAAAAGGCATGTGTTCGCCTGACAGTAAAGGCTGCTGCTCATGTTCGACAGAAGGTGCATCCGTTTTAACCGGTTCCTCTGCAACGGTTTCTTGAATGATTTCAGGATCAACCGCAGGAGGCTGATATAATAGCCTTTTTTTCGCTGGCTGTCCGTTTCCGAGCGCTCTCATCCGCTGTTTTCGCTGTTTTTTCGCAAGCTGAAGCGCTTTTTCATATTGATGGCGGACCACTGCGTTCCATCTAAATCCGCAGGCTGCGGATGTCCGGTTTAATTTATCGCCGACCTCTTCAAAGGCGTTCAGCTGAGTGCTGCCCTCCCTCACATGCCGAAGCACTGTTTCGGCTAAAAGCAGATCGTTTTCCTCTGACCAAGCGTCTTGTCGCTGTTTTGTCATTTATCTCAACTCCCATTTTTCTTTTCGTGGTATTAGAATGTCCAGTTTGGAAAACATTTATACAAGTTGCTGAAAGAATAGGAGATACGAAGGATGGAGCGGCTTGCAGGAACAGTCGAATCCTTGTAAAATAAAGAGTGATGTGATTTTTTTGAAAAGCGATTCTACGTTATTCACATAGATGAACATAGAAATGAAGGGAAGCGTACGTCATGGCTAATGAATTTCGAGTGTGTGATGATTGCCAAGCCACTAATATCAAAACATTGCTGCCACGTTTAAAAGAAGTGGACCCGGACGCAAAGGTTGAGGTCGGATGCCAATCTTATTGCGGGCCCGGACGGAAAAAATCATTTGCATTTGTGAACAATCGCCCGCTGTCAGCTCCGACAGAGGATGAGCTGATCGACAAAGTAAAAAAGAAAATAAAAAAATAAAAACATATTTTTTCATAGCCTCGGCCCTCAGGTCAGGCTTTTTTGCTTCGCATCATGCGTTTTTCGCCAATATGGAACAAATCGCCGGGCAAATTCAAGGATGTTTTCAAAGAATAGAGTCGATATAATAGAAACACGGCTAAAAAAAAGAGGGAATGACGATGGCGTATCCAAATGGAAAATTAACAGAAGAAAAAGTGTTTAAAGATCCGGTGCACCGTTATGTTCATGTTCGGGACAAGCTGATATGGGATTTGATCGGAACCCGCGAATTTCAGCGCCTCCGCAGAATTAAGCAGCTCGGCACGACGTATTTGACGTTCCATGGCGCCGAGCACAGCCGGTTCAACCATTCTCTCGGTGTCTATGAAATTGTCAGGAGAATGGTTGATGATGTCTTTAAAGGTCGCCCTGAATGGGATGACAGCGAGCGCGAACTCTGTTTGGCCGCGGCGCTGCTTCATGATCTTGGGCACGGGCCGTTCTCGCATTCATTTGAAAAAGTCTTTCACCTTGACCACGAAGATTTTACAAGAGATATCATCTTGGGAGACACAGAGGTCAATCAGGTGCTCAGAAAAGTGAGCCCCGGTTTCCCGCAGGATGTTGCTGAAGTTATTGCCAAAACATATAAAAACAAGCAAGTGGTCAGCCTGATCTCGAGTCAGATAGACGCAGACCGCATGGATTACCTGCAGCGCGACGCTTATTATACGGGCGTCAGCTACGGCCATTTTGATATGGAGCGGATTCTTCGGGTGATGCGCCCGCGCGAGGATCAGATCGTCATTAAAGAAAGCGGGATGCACGCTGTCGAAGACTATATCATGAGCCGCTACCAAATGTACTGGCAGGTATATTTCCATCCTGTGACAAGAAGCGCGGAGGTTATTTTAACGAAGATTCTTCACAGGGCAAAACAGTTGCACGATGAAGGCTATATCTTCACTCACGCTCCGGTTCATTTCTATTCTATTTTTGAAGGGAAATTGACACTGGAGGATTATGTAAAGCTGGATGAATCTATTATTTTGTATTACTTCCAGGCCTGGGAGGATGAAGAAGACGCGATTTTATCCGATTTGTGCCGCAGATTCATTAACCGCCAGCTGTTCCAATACGTTGAATTCAATCCGAACGAAGAAATGGCGGCATATTTTGAGCTGACTTCATTGTTCAAAGAAGTGGGAATCGATCCGAATTATTATTTGGTCGTCGATTCTTCTTCAGATCTGCCATACGATTTTTACCGTCCGGGAGAGGAAGAGGAGCGTCTGCCGATCCATCTCTTGACGCAAACCGGCCAAATTAAAGAGCTGTCCAGACAGTCGGCTATTGTGGAATCAATCTCCGGAAAGCGGCGGACTGACCACAAGCTGTACTATCCGAAGGACCTGATTTGTGACAGCTCTGAACATCCGGCAGCGAAAATGAAAATCCGGCAGCTGCTGGGACTGACATAGAAATTGGAAAGAAGGAAAAAGGAGATGTCGGGAATTTGTTGAAAGAACATGCAAAACTGATGAAGGTGTTCTCGGATTCTGGAGAAATCATTGGACGGAAAAAGCTGCAGAAAATGATTTATATCGCGAAAAAAATGCAGTTTCCTTTCTATGAGAAATATGATTTTCACTTTTACGGACCGTATTCAGAGGAACTGACGCTCCAGATTGAAGAGCTGTGCAACCTTGGATTTCTGCATGAGGTGAAGGAAAAAAAGGGCGGCTACTTTCAATATCGTTACTCGCTGACTGAGACAGGCTCTGCGTTTTTAGACCATGCTGATCTGGATATGCCGGATATGAAAGGCTATATCGACAGTGTTAACAGCCGTTCATCGCGGTTTTTAGAGCTGGTTTCCACGATCCTTTATTTTGACGGACTTGAGGCCGAGGAAAAGAAGGAAAAAGTCTTTACCATCAAAAGCAAGCAAAAATATACAAATGAAGAATATGACGAAGCGCTTCGATACATAGAGGAACTGAAGCAGTTTTGTTAATAACCCTAGTAAGCAAAAGAAATGAACCGTTTCTTTTGCTTTTTTTATTGACAAAAGCTGATAAGAGATCTATTGTGGATAATAGTTATCTATAATAAATCAGGAGTGAATAGGATGAAAATGAAATCAGGGATGGAGCAGGCGGTTTCTGTGCTGCTGTTATTGTCACGGCTGCCCGTACAGTCTTCTTTAACGTCAGAGGCAATCAGCCAGCGGTTGCGCGTGTCTCCTTCTTATTTGAAGAAGCTGATGAGGACGTTGGTTCAGGCTGGTTTGGCAGAATCTATACCGGGGACGAAGGGCGGCTTTACCCTTACGAAGCCTTTGACAGACATTACGCTCTATGATGTTTATCAGGCGGTCGAAGGCAGAGGTTCGATGTATCAGGGGAAAGGCCTGCTGCAATCCGTATTCGAAGGAGAAAGCAGCTGTGTGCTGGAGACAGTCATGGGGGAAATCGAGGATAAATGGGCCAATCTCATGAGAGAAGAATCCTTGCAGCATGTCATGGACAGAGTCGGGGAATTGTACGATCTTGAAAAAATAGATGATTGGGTAAACGAGCAAATGAAAGGGCAATTGCAATGAAAAACAGCGGATCTTTACAAAAATCAGATTCATCACCAGGCATATCCGTACTGATCGTGCTCGCTCTTGGTTTTCTTATGGCTACTCTTGATGTAACCGTTGTGAATGTGGCGATGGCTGATATGAAAAGCGCTCTTTCGATGTCAATTTCAGGTGTGACGTGGGTGGTGGACGGTTACATCCTTACGTTTGCGTCGCTTCTGCTGGCAGGCGGAGCCTTGGCAGACCGTTTCGGCTCAAAGGCAGTATATATGCTGGGCTTGGCCGTTTTTGTCCTGGCCTCCTGTCTATGCGCCGCATCCATTAACGGCCAGATGCTAATTACCGGACGTCTCATGCAGGGAATTGGCGCGGCTTTGTTTATGCCAAGCTCACTCAGCCTTTTGGCGGCCTCTTACCCAGATGAACGGGTGCGGGCGCGAATGTTTGGACTGTGGGCCGCGCTTGTTTCCGCCGCTTCAGGCCTTGGACCCTTTATCGGCGGTGTGCTGGTACAGGTTGCAGGCTGGCAAAGTATTTTTCTGCTCAACGTGCCGTTAGGGGCTGCTGCACTCATTTCAGCTTATCGAATCCTCGACTGCGTGCCGGGAAAAAACAGCCGCGTAAATATGACAGGTCATCTGCTCGGAGTGGCGGCTCTCGGGTTTCTTTCCTTTGCCTTGATACAGGGACCTGCTGCGGGATGGCGCTCGCCTGTGATTCTTGGTGCATTCGCGGCGGCGGTTTTGGCATTTGTACTGTTTTTGCTGCGGGAAATTTCTGGGGAAACATCGATTCTGCCGGCGTCCTTATATAAAAACGGGCGATTCTCAGCTGCTCAATTCGTCGGGTTTTTGCTGAATTTTGCCCTTTTCGGCGGCATGTTTATGCTGAGCCTTTTTTTGCAGGAAGCAAGAGGCGCAAGCTCCTTTATGGCCGGTGTTGAGCTGCTGCCAATGATGGCGGTCTTTGTAATTGGCAATCTGCTGTTTGCCCGTCTGGCCAATCGATTTGAGGCCGGACAGCTTATGTTTGTGTCAATGGCGGTCAGCTGTATCATTGCATTGCTATTGTTTGTGCTTGTTTCTCCTGATTTTCCTTATTGGCAGCTGGCGGTCTTGATGTCTGTTATGAACCTTGGCACCGGCATAACAGTTCCTGCCATGACAACTGTCATCATGCAGGCTGCCGGACAAAAGCATGCGAATATCGCCGGCGCGGCCTTGAATGCCAACAGGCAAATCGGAGCCTTGGTCGGTGTAGCGGTTTCCGGGGTGATCATTCATCTGTCCGCCACTTGGTACGCCGGCGCAGGATTTACATTTTTGATGATGGGAGCGGCGTACAGCCTTGCCGCACTGCTTGTATGGCTGTTTTTGGCTGCCCATAACGGGACTGGCGCGCCAGAAAAAAATATAAATCACTGATTGCGCTTTGTGGGAATATATAGTAAGATATAAAAAATTATTGAACAGGCACTGATAAGGACACGAGATGCTTTTTACGGTTTCCAGAGAGGGAAGAACAGCTGAGATCTTCCTAACGCAGGGAAAGCAGCTTACCGCCTTTGAGCCGTATCGGGGAACTAAAGTATCTGATACCGTCATGCTGCGTTACAGCACCTTAAAGCCGACATACATAGCGTTTGTCGGGAATTTGGGTGGAACCACGGATGATAAACACATTCGTCCCTTTTAGAGGGATGGATGTGTTTTTTTTATGAATTGAATACATGCGAAGAAAAGGACATGAATGATCGTTACGGTTTTCAGAGAGGGAAGAAAAGGTGAGAGCTTCCCAGCTTAGGATGATTGTTTACCGCCTTGGAGCAGCATTGGGGAACTGAAGTATCCAATGCCGTCTATGCTGCGTTACAGCACCAAGCCGACATACATGGCGTTTGTCGGGAATTTGGGTGGAACCACGGGTAAATGACACACTCGTCCCTTTTAGAGGGATGGGTGTGTTTTTTTATATTTGAATACATGCGAAGAAAAGGACATGAATGATCGTTACGGTTTTCAGAGAGGGAAGAAAAGGTGAGAGCTTCCCAGCTTAGGATGGTCGTTTACCGCCTTGGAGCAGCATTGGGGAACTAAAGTATCCAATGCCGTCTATGCTGCGTTACAGCACCAAGCCGACATACATAGTGTTTGTCGGGAATTTGGGTGGAACCACGGGTAAATGACACACTCGTCCCTTTCAGCGGGACGGGTGTGTTTTTTTATATAAACAATTACGAAGGAGTGTTTAAAAATGAGTAAACATGTACACATTCAGCTTCCGGATGGACAGATCAAAGAATTTCGGAAAGGCGTCACAATCAAGGAAGCGGCTGGTGCTATCAGTTCCAGCCTGGAAAGGAAGGCGGCCGCGGGACGGGTCAACGGCAGGCTCGTTGATCTCAGCTTCAGGCTGGAGGAGGATGCCGAGCTTTCGATTGTCACACTTGATTCACAAGAAGGCTTACAGGTGCTTCGCCACACAACGGCGCACGTGCTGGCTCAAGCGGTGAAACGGCTTTACGGCGAAGTGTCATTGGGGGTGGGGCCTGTGATAGAAGACGGCTTCTACTATGACATGAAGCTGGAGCAAAGCTTGACATCAGGAGACTTAGAGGCCATCGAAAAAGAAATGAAGAACATTATAGCTGAGAATCTGGAAATCAAGCGAATTGAGGTTTCCTACGAAGAGGCAAAAGAGCTGTTTGCTGAAAATGGCGAGCCGTTTAAGCTGGAGATTTTGAACGATATTCCGCGCGGGGAGGATCTCACGCTGTACCAGCAGGGAGAATTCGTTGACCTGTGCCGCGGGCCGCATCTTCCTTCTACAGGAATGATCAAGGCCTTCAAACTGACAAGAGTATCAGGCGCGTATTGGCGCGGAAACAGCGAAAATGAAGTCCTCCAGCGGGTGTACGGGGCGGCGTTTCAAAAGAAAAAAGATCTCGATGCGCACCTGCATATGCTGGAAGAAGCGGCAAAACGAGACCATCGCAAGCTGGGCAAACAATTAGAGCTGTTTATGTTTTCTGAGGAAGCGCCGGGGATGCCGTTTTATTTGCCGAAAGGCCAGATTGTCCGCAATGAGCTGGAACGCTTCTCGCGCGAGCTGCAAACAAAGGCCGGCTACGATGAGGTGCGTACGCCGTTTATGATGAATCAGCGGTTATGGGAGCAGTCAGGGCACTGGGATCATTATCGCGACAATATGTACTTTTCAGAAGTGGATGATGCAAGATTCGCAATGAAGCCGATGAATTGTCCCGGCCATATGCTCATCTTTAAAAACAGTCTGTATTCTTATCGGGATCTGCCGATTCGGATGGCGGAGTTCGGCCAGGTGCATCGCCACGAATACAGCGGCGCTTTAAACGGAATGCTTCGCGTACGGACATTCTGCCAGGATGACGCCCATATCTTCGTTCGGGAGGAACAGATTGAGAGTGAGATTAAAGAAGCGATTCGGCTGATTGATGAGGTATATCGTACATTCAACTTCGACTATTCAGTTGAGCTTTCGACTCGTCCGGAGGACTCATTAGGCGATGACAGCCTTTGGGAAGCGTCGGAACGTTCCTTGGCACACGTTCTTGAGGAGCTTGGCCTGCCTTTTGAGGTGAATGAAGGTGATGGAGCGTTTTACGGGCCGAAAATTGATTTTCACATAAAAGATGCCTTGAAACGGAGCCATCAATGCGCGACAATTCAGCTTGATTTTCAAATGCCGGAAAAATTTGATTTAACATATATCAATGAACTCAATGAAAAGGTCCGTCCCGTCGTCATCCACAGAGCGGTTTTCGGCTCAATCGATCGTTTCTTCGGCATTTTGATCGAGCATTTCGGCGGGGCTTTCCCAGCCTGGCTCGCACCGGTTCAGGTTCAAGTCATACCGGTTTCACACGTTCATTTGGACTATTGCAGAAAGGTGCAGGCAGAGTTGAAACAGCTGGGGATAAGAGCAGGCGTTGATGAGCGCAATGAGAAGCTCGGCTATAAAATCAGAGAGTCGCAGGTGCAGAAAATCCCGTACGTGCTGGTGCTTGGAGATCATGAAGAGCAGGAGGGTGCGGTAAACGTCCGGCAATTCGGAAATCAGCAGAGTGAACACGTTCCTTTCCAGATTTTTAAAGATCAACTTGTCAAACAGGTGAAAAATCGAAGTATCTAGGAGAAAAGCGGTGAATTCTCATTTTGCTTTTTTGACTTTCCCTATACGTAATCAGTAAAATAATAAGTAAATCATATCGTTCGTATGTTATGAATGCATCTCGAAATGGGGAAATTGACATGGACCATGACAAACTGGAAGCAAATTTGCTGGATCACGCACTTACAAAATATTTGAAAAGCACGAAGCAATTAGATGAAGCCACCGTTCCGAAACACGTGAATAATGTAAGAGGATTTATTCTGCGGATCATATACAGACATGGGAGCTGCACGATTAAGGATATTCTGAAGGAGGTCACACTGTCTCCCTCAGCCACAACCACCGCTCTGAATCATTTAGAGCAGGAGGGATTTATTGAGAGATCCAGAAATAACAATGACCGCCGCACTGTATGGATTACGCTTTCTGATTCGGGCCGGGGAGTGGCTGAGCAAATGATCGAAAACCGCCAGCAGCTGATTGACGGCATGTTTGAGCAGTTGACATCCGAAGAGAAAAAATCGTTATTAACGATTTTTAAGAAGCTGACCCAATAGAGATTGAAAAAGCCGGTGCGCGAAGCGCCGGCTTTATGAGAGATTATTCCATGTCGCTCAGGCGCTTGCCTGCGACGGCATAATGGTCTTTTCTCATTTCTTCTATAAATACAACAATTTTTTCTTCAGAAGCACCGGTTGTTTCCTTTACGGCTTCTGTTACTTTCTCGACCAGATTGCGTTTTTGCTCGTCTGTACGGCCTTCCAGCATTTTGACGGTTACGTATGGCATGGGTGCTGAATCCTCCTTTATCTCGTTTCCTCTCTTTAGAAAAAGAGGCTTCTTATAGTATACTGAATAAAGTAAATTCTTGCATTTTTAGAAAGAGGGATCATCTCACTTGGACAGTTTTTTATATTACCCATTATCTTTAATGCCATATCTCGTCATCACGTTAATTGTGTCGTTCACGATACACGAGCTTGCCCATGCTTATGTCGCATACAAATTCGGTGACGATACGGCCAAAAAACAAGGAAGGCTGACGCTGAATCCCATTAAACACCTAGATCCGTTCGGAACCATTTTGATTCTGGTGGCAGGCTTCGGATGGGCGCGTCCGATTCCTGTGAATCGCCGCTTCTTTAAGAAACCGCGGCTTGCCGGCGTGCTCGTATCCATCGCCGGGCCTGTCAGTAACCTGATTCTTGCGTTTATCGGTTTCTTTTTGTTAGTGTTGATGCATGCATACGGAATGGAGATGCTTGCGGCGTTCAGCACGGGGCTGGATCAGTTTTTTTCCATTTGGATACAGCTGAATCTTGTCTTGTTTTTATTTAATCTGCTGCCGCTTCCTCCGCTCGATGGTTATCGGATTATTGAAGATCTCGTTCCGCCGGGAGTGCGTGCCAAGATGACGCAGGCGGAGAGCTACGGCATTATCGTCTTTTTGGTTTTGTTTGTGACACCGCTCGGATCTTATGTGCTTTGGCCGATGCTCAATGCTGGAAGAGATCAGATTTTAAAGCTGTTTTCAGCGATATTTCAACCGCTTTTGTAGGAGGTAGAACTTATGGAAGAAAAAAAGAAAAAATCAATCGGGTTTAATATTATCAAAAGTGATCCGACAGACGGACACGGCGGTTTCGGCGTAGGGGCGCTCAGCCTCGATAATATTTCTCCTGTATTCGTCGATGTAGAGGAAAAAGAAGCGTTCGTTGACATCGGCGCCATGCACGCCCGCAGCACCGTTGAAAAAGGAATTAAATTTCTGCCGAATAAAGAGGAAGTTCCGAACGGAAAACCATACTGGCTTGTGTGGGTAACGATTGACAGAAGAGAAGAGGGGCCTTATTACGCTGGTGTGACAGCCTGTGAAATGACGGTCGACAGAAGCATCAGAAGAGGCTACAAATCGCTGCCTGAGCATGTGAATCTGATGGATAAATCCATGAAGCGGAACATTATCATCGATAAAATGGACGACAGCTCGAAGCGTGTGCTCGGCGAGTTTTTGAAAAAACATGATCAGGGCCTATGGGACCGTTCCTCAGATGAATTAAAAGCAGGCCTGCTTCCAGAAGACAATTGATTTGTGAATTTTCTGTGAACTTTTAGAATATTTGAACTATTTTTCGCGCACTTTGAGTAAACTGGTGATACAGAAATAGGACATGGAAAATCCCGAGCCGAAACAAGACTCGGGGTTTTTCATTTTTAGGGGGATATGATGTACGAAACCATTCGAGTCGGTGACTGGGTAATAAAAGCCGACGTAGAAGAAACGAGAAAGCAGTATGAGAAAGAAATTGATAGGTGCGGATGTCTTCTCTGTGAAAATTATAGGGAAGTGATGAAAACACTGCCGCCTGATAAGGTGCGGATTTTTGAAGATTTAGGTCTTCAGCCGTCTGTTTGTCCGGATATTAATGAATTTGGCCCTGAGGGTGACCGGCATCTTTATGTGGCCAGCTATTTTATTGTCGGACGTATGATAGAAGGGAAAAAAGAATGGGACCCGGACCGTAACTGGACGATATCATTTGAATTGCCGAGAGATGACCACTTTATCCCCGAAGGATTCTCGAAACCGATTGTTCAGCTTAATTGCATTACATTGCTTCCATGGATTATGAAGGAACCATATGAATAACCCGGCCTCCGAGGAGCCGGGTTATTTTCAATGATTCCGCCCGAGCCATTTGTCCCACCATTTTTTCTCGGAAGCGGGCTTTTCTTTGACTGGCGGCCGGTCTTTTGTTTGTTTTGCAGGTTCCGCCCCATAGCACACGTTTGCCGGCTCTGTGCCTTTCACAAAATACGTGTAATGCTTGGCTGCGCATCCAGGTCCGGATGAGTATCCTGTTTTCGGATCAATGTATACACCGGTTACGCCTTTTGGCGGTTTGAACGCCATTTCTGGTTCACCTTTGAGCGCATCTTCCATGAAGTCCGCCCAAATTGTTTTGGCGTAGCTTTTTTCTTCGACCGAGTCGATCGTGCTGTTTTTGTCATAGCCCGTCCAAACACCTGCGGCCAGCTTCGGATTGAAGCCGATCATCCAGCTGTCTGCGCTGGTGGTTCCTGATTTTCCCGCGTACGTTCTTGTCAGACGATTGGCGATAGTCCGTCCGGTTACCGACGTATAGCCGTTTAAATCCGTATCAAACATGCCCGTCATCATACTCGCCGTGACAAAGGCGGCTTTTTCATCAAGCACTTGTTTATGCTGATTCGGGTTTTCGTACAGCACATGTCCCGCCGCGTCCGTAACTCTTGAAATAAAAGTTGGTTCGATTTGTTTCCCGCCATTTGCGAGCATGGCGTAGGCGTTGACCATCTCAATCGGGCGCACGGGTTCGGTGCCAAGCGCCAGGGACGGCAGCGCTTGCAGATGGGCGGTGATGCCGAATTCCTTTGCCGCTTGAACGAGTTTGTTCGTGCCCAGAAAAAGATGTGTTTTTACAGCGTAAATGTTATCGGAAAGCGCCAGCGCCTGCAGAAGCGTTATCGGTTTGTTGGCGTAGTATCCGTTATAGTTGCTTGGAGAATAGGTTTCTCCCTTTGCATCAATTTGAAACTCGGTTTCTTCGCTTTTCATCAAAGTGACAGGCGTAAATCCGCTCTGAATCGCTTTATAGTACAGCAGCGGCTTGATCGTCGAAGCAGGCTGGCGCTTCGCCTGTGTCGTCCGGTCAAACGGGCTTTTTTGATAATCCCTGCCGCCGACAAGAGCGAGAACGTTTCCTGTGCGGGGATCAATGGCTGAAAACCCGACTTGGATGTCAGAGCCGGCGTTAACCGTTTCGGTAATGGCCTCCTCGGCGATGCGCTGCATCCGTTTATCTACTGTTGTGTAGACATTTAAGCCGCTCGTTTCAATTTGCTCCCGCGTCATGCCGAGCTTTTTCTCAAGCTCTCTCATCGCATTGTCATAGAAATAAGGGGCCTTTCTTTTGGAAACTTGTTTATTCAAGGGCTGATAGGAAAGAGATTCTTTGATGAGTTCATCCGCTTTCTTTTGGCTGATCATCCGTTGCTTTTCCATCATCCGCACAATCGTTTTCTGACGTTCCTTGGCTTTCGTTTCATTGACATACGGCGAATAGCCGGAAGGGCCTTTCGGGATACCCGCCAAAAGCGCCGCCTCAGCATCCGTCAGGTTTTTCGCATGCTTGCCGAAATACAGGCGGGAAGCGGCCTCAATGCCGTAAGCGCCGTGTCCGTAATAAATCGTATTTAAATAGCCTTCTAATATCTCGTCCTTGGAATAGTTTTGCTCCAGACGGATCGTGTAGAACGCCTCATTCCATTTCCGTTTCCACGTTTTATCGTGTTCAAGGTATAAGTTCCTCGCGTATTGCTGTGTGATGGTGCTGGCGCCCTGAACCTTGGCAAATGCCTTTAGGTCAGCAAGCGCCGCGCCGGCCATGCGTTTATAGTCAAAGCCATGGTGATCGTAGAAATTCTGGTCTTCAACCGCCACTGTCGCTTTTACAATCGTTGGATTCATGTCCTTTAAGGGGACCCAATAGCGCTTTTCGCCGTAGTTCGTTTCCCCGAGCTTTGAGCCGTCACTCGCATACAAAATCGTGGATTGCGGCACTTGCACCGAGGGAGCGCCTTGGTATTTGGCTATTAAAATGACAGTCATAAACACAGCAGCTGCCGCCAAAGCCGCCAAAGCTCCTAAAAAGATAAAGGCGCGAACGGTTTTCAGCGTCAGTCTCAGCCGTTTATTTGTCATGGCATCCACAACGGGTTCCCCCTTTTTTTATGTTTCTACTATTATGAGAAAAAAAGATCGTTTTTAAACATCGCAAAACAGGACGCATCTTTACTTTTTCCCCGCCATCCTCTATACTTTTTCCTTAGGTGAAAATGAGATTTCAACCGGGAATAAAAGCTGATAAGACGCTTACAATAAATGAATACAGCCTTGAAAGGGAGATGACAATTGAGCGAACTTTGGTACACTGAGAAGCAAACAAAAAACTTTGGCATTACATTGAAGGTTAATAAAACGTTACATACAGAACAAACGGAGTTTCAGCATTTAGAAATGGTAGAAACAGAAGAGTTCGGCAACATGCTGTTTTTGGATGGCATGGTTATGACATCTGAAAAAGACGAATTTGTTTATCACGAAATGGTGGCGCATGTCCCATTATTCACGCACCCGAATCCAGAGCACGTGCTTGTGGTCGGCGGCGGTGACGGCGGCGTCATCAGAGAAATTCTGAAGCATCCGAGCGTGAAAAAAGCGACGCTTGTTGATATTGATGGCAAGGTTATCGAATACTCTAAAAAATTCCTTCCTTCAATCGCAGGCAAATTGGATGACCCGCGCGTTGACGTGCAGGTGGATGACGGATTTATGCACATTGCGAAATCTGAAAATCAATACGACGTGATTATGGTTGATTCAACTGAACCAGTCGGACCGGCTGTAAACCTGTTTACAAAAGGATTTTACGCAGGAATCGCGAAGGCGCTGAAAGAAGACGGCATTTTCGTCGCTCAGACGGACAACCCATGGTTTACGCCTGAATTAATCACAAATGTACAGCGCGATGTGAAGGAAATCTTCCCGATTACGAAGCTGTATACGGCGAACATTCCGACATATCCAAGCGGTTTGTGGACGTTTACAATCGGTTCGAAAAAATATGATCCGCTTGCAGTGGAAGACAGCCGTTTCTTCGATATTGAAACAAAATATTACACAAAAGACATTCATAAAGCGGCATTTGTTCTGCCGAAATTTGTGAGTGACCTGATTAAATAATGACGATATAGCGCAGGAGCGAATCTTGCGCTTTTTTACAGGAAAGCGAGGGTATTATAGATGAGATTTGATGAAGCTTATTCAGGAAAAGTATTTATCGCGAGCCGTCCCGAGTGGGAAGAGGCGGACGCCATCCTTTACGGCATGCCGATGGACTGGACGGTTAGCTATCGCCCGGGCTCACGCTTTGGCCCAAACAGAATTCGCGAGGTGTCAATCGGCCTTGAGGAATACAGCCCGTACTTAGACCGTGATCTGGCCGATCTGAACTTCTTTGACGCCGGAGACATTCCGCTCCCGTTCGGCAATCCGCAAAGAAGCCTTGATATGATTGAAGAATACGTGGACAGTATTTTAGAAAAAGGGAAATTCCCAATGGGCATGGGTGGGGAGCATCTTGTGTCCTGGCCTGTCATAAAAGCGATGTACAAGAAATATCCAGACCTTGCGATTATCCATTTTGACGCACATACAGATCTTCGTGTTGATTATGAGGGAGAGCCGCTTTCTCACTCCACGCCGATCCGCAAAGCGGCAGAATTAATCGGACCGCAAAATGTATATTCATTCGGAATCCGTTCCGGCATGAAGGAAGAGTTTGAATGGGCGAAGGAAAACGGCATGCACATCTCAAAATTTGAAGTGCTTGAACCGCTGAAGGAAGTCCTTCCGAAGCTGGCAGGCCGTCCAGTTTATGTCACAATCGACATTGACGTCTTAGACCCTGCACACGCACCGGGAACAGGAACGGTTGACGCCGGCGGCATCACATCTAAAGAGCTGCTTGCATCCGTCCATGAAATCGCACGCTCTGAGGTAAACGTAAAGGGCGCCGACTTAGTGGAAGTCGCACCGGTGTACGACCACTCAGAACAAACGGCAAACACAGCCAGCAAAATCATCCGTGAGATGCTGCTTGGGTTTGTGAAATAGTTTTTAAAAAAGGGACTGAATATAATTCAGGTCCCTTTTTTATTTTTAATTGTTTAAAGTCATTTTATAAGAAATTCTTTTATTAGATTTTTCGTCTATAATAGTATAATAAGCAGATACTTTTGATGATTCAGGGTTGAAATTTTTATAATTTATTTTTTCATCGGGATACAAACTTAGTCCTACGTATCCTTGGACTGTTTTCCCTGATGGAATCTCTGTATTGAACTGATACTTATCCGGCAAATCGTAATTATAAGGCATCAATTGTTTATTATATTGATACTGACCAAAAAACAAAAAGTTTTTTCCGTCCGGTGAAAGATCCTCTAGAGTAATTTTATGATTAGAAGTATTTTCAGCATTAAAAGGCAAAATGTATATATATTTTATGGAATTTGTTTCTTTATCAAATGATTTGACCGGCTTTAATGGCTTTAAAAGGTGGAATTTTATTCCTTTCCCTGTATCGATCGTTTGGTTTGCAGAAATATTAATATTTTTTGGAGTGTATTTATCATTTTGGGCGTTCACTGTATAGATACGAACACAGCTGAATGCTACTATTATTAATAAAACAATAAAGAAAATCCAACGCTTATTCATCTGCATCCTCCAGTTTACCTTCACTAATATCAATAATTCTGTCGACAACACTATTTTCACATAGTGTATCATCATGACTAGCCACTACAATTGTTGTGCCGTTTTCTTTTTCGGTTTTTAGAATATCCAATATAAGATTAATCCCTTTTTTATCTAAGGCATTTGTCGGTTCATCTAAAAGAAGTAATTTGGGTTTTTCCATTATTGCCTGAGCAATTCCTAAGCGTTGCTTCATTCCTAATGAGTATCGTTTGACTTTACGCTTATCTTCAGGGTCTAACCCAACTTTTCGTATTACTTCTTTTATTTCTTCTTCAGATACTTTTTTCTTGATTGAAGCAAGAAATTTCAGGTTTTGAAATCCTGAATAGACAGGGATAAAGCTTGGGTATTCAATTAACAGACCTGTATGTTCGGAGAAGTCGATATCTTTTCCGATCACGAGGCCGTTAACTGAAACTTCGCCTTTTGTTAATGTTAACAGTCCGGCGATGGCTCTTAAAATCATTGTCTTTCCGGATCCATTATGGCCTCTTAACACGACAAATTCATTTTCTTTTATTGAAAAACTGATATCATCTAGTACATGATTTCCTTTCAATTTTTTAACCATATTTTTACACTCAATATACGATGTCATAATTATTCTCCTAAAATATCTGTTTTTTTAATAAAAAATAGGCTGATTAAAGTACAAGCTGCACAGAAAATAAGTGCAATTAATAAAAAGTCGGAGGCATGAAAAAAACGACCATCTGAGTAGTTAACGTTCATGCGCGAATAATCAATAAAAGCCCACTTTCCAGCCATAGCAAATGAAGCGATGAATAAAGAGCTGTGAAAAAAAATAGATATTACAACATAAGCAACAATAATAATAAATGCTGATATAAAAGGTATCATGAAAGTTAAAGTCTCCAGCAAAACTGCGTACAAAAACGAAACTACTATTTGTATGAGCATAAATAATATGACCTTGCTGTTCAGTTCTGCTGTAAAGCCTTTAAATGAGATAAATAACATAATGTATATAAAAAGCCATACACACCATATAGATACAATCAGAACAAACAGTGATAAAAGTTTGCTGAATACAAATACTCCTTTTTTGGGGAGTTTCGGAAGGATATAAGCTCCAGAAATTTGAATGTCCCGAAACATAAAATTACCCACAATCATCAAAGGCAGCACTTGAAAACTAATCCATTGTAGAGGGATAGATAGTCTATTCTGTGTATATAAGATATGTAGATCAAAGAAGTTCATCGAATGAAATAGTGTGGTAAGGCTGTCGGAAAAACTTTGATGGCTTAGCTGTCCCGTCCTATTGCAATCCCAGAGGAAGCATAAAAGAAGGAGGGCAATAGCTAAGCTAATGACAAAGTATGCAACCTTACTTTCAGTGAAACGCATGAGAATATCACGTTTCAGCATATTCATAAAAGACAATCAGTTTGCTCCTTTCTCCTCAACCTGCTGTAAATAATTGCGTCGTTTTATAGATTCTATAGAAATCCCAAATAATAACAGCATAATCCCTAATCTAATCAATAATAATTTAGCCAAATCATTAAATTCCAGCACAAAACCATTTAAAAAGAGCATTCCATTACATGCAAGGTAATCAATCAAAAATAAAGGAATGAATAAAAAAACTACAATGATTTGATTCAAATACAGCAAAGTAAATGAAACAACATAACAAATGAAAATAAAGGCAAACACATGAGTGATAAAAGATATAGGGGTCAGAGACAATAGTCCCGTATTATTGAACACACATAAAGTATACAATTCACCCATAATGATAATCCCGTATACTGCTGAAAATAAAAGTGTTTTGAACAGGTATATCAATGTTAGATAAGGTGCATTGTTTACTCGGATGACAGTATAAATTGAAAAGTAATCTGATGAAATCAAAACAGAAAATATCACGGCAGCAGGGCATAAAATAGAAACGAGATGCCAATAGGAAAAAATATTTTCCAGTACAAAATCATCGCCACTACCATTTTCTTGATAAAAGAAGAAATAAACAGCAATTAACTGCAGCAGTAAAGCGGCGATGATACCCAGCCACTTCATTCTTAATGTTGATTTTAAAGTATTATAATAAAACACGGCGTTTTTTTCCCCACATATAAAGTAAGATAGTTGCAATGAATACTCCAAGGTTCAAATAAATAAACTTATCTAAACTCAAAAATCCTCCATCATTAATGATATATTTCAGTGGATTGTAATGGTTGTTGAGTAAAGTAAAGCCTATTAAATTGATCAAGAAAGGTATGATATAAACAAAATATTTCTTTTTAATAAAAAATGATAAAGCCAATCCAATGGAAGAAAGAACAGCTCCATACATCCCATTTAATGCAAAAAGAATAAGAGTATATATTAATGAGTGTTCGTAATACAGGTTTGCTAAGTCTGTTCCGCCTGTAACGATGGGGTCCATGTAATTGACGATCCCGTCTGGGTTTACCGAAGGATATGTCATCGATAGCAAATAAAGATTTAATAATAATGGTAAAATAATGACGAAAAATGAAATGACAAAGTTTAACCCGAATAATACTGTGAAGTATTTCTTTTTAGTTGTTTTTGTTATGACATTCATAAAAAACCCAGTATTTTTATCTTCACGGTACATACCAGAAATTGGAAGTGATGCTAATAACGGAAGAATGAGAATCCAGATAAGCTGAGCTGAGGTTGTGTTTCCTTCTGCAATATTCGATAAAAAAGGTGAGTTATGAATTTCATAAGGAAGATTGATCTTCTTATGAAAGAAGAGAATACCTAGATAACTGACGATCATAAGAACGAAACTAATGAATAAAGAGAAATAAATCTCTTTATTTTTTAATACACGCTTTAAAAAGAAAGAAATCATGTGCGATGCTCCTATTTTTTATTAAAACTCTGTGTGAGTTTTGGATATTTTTTATTTTAATAAAAAATCTTGAAGAGTGAATATTATTTTCACCTTAAAAAGCGATCTTACATTGTGCAATGTAAGATCGCTTGGTTTTGAGAAAGGTATTAATAGACTGTGTAATTTCCCTTAGGATTTACGCTGTCAGGACTCCAATCACTTGGAAAGATACCACCACTATAGCTGTAGTTGCCAAACCTTACGGGCACATCTCTTTTCAGCAGCAGTGTTGGAAAATAAGTACGTATGGATATCCGTTTTTTACCTTCAATTGAAGATGTACTGAACTTAAGTCTTATATATAATAGTTCAATAAAAAGGAAAAGTAAACAGGTTTTTCATTAGTGAAATTGTCTCATTTACTATGTTTATTGATTAGAAAACCAATTTAAAATAATTTGGTAATTAAATTTAAAATTTTTAAAATAAAACTCTTGTATTGGCTTCTATATTAAAAAAACAACCGGTTTTTTACCGGTTGTTAACATTAAATCATTCCTCGCTGTGCAACTTCAATTTGGTGTGCAGGTGCATTTGCAATATTCGTTGCGATGAAAACAGTGCTTAGGGCCAGACAAGAGAGTAATAGTTTAGACTTCAATTTCATACAATCTCACTCCTCCTTGAATAAGTTGCCTTACTTGTTCCACCTTCAGGAAATAAGCAGAAGCTTTTTGAAAATTTTCACGTTCATGATAATATTTTGCCACATCGAGAGCGAAATCCTCAAGATCGGCATACAGCATTTTACTTTCGAGGAAATCAAAGAACCTTTGAATTGCTTCTTCATCAGGGCCTGATAAGTATAAAGATTTCAAAAATTCAAACTCCGATAAATAGATTGAATCTCCGGCCTTTTGAGAATAAGCCGTTCCCTTACTATGATATGCGTGTGCTTTATCCATTTTTCCTAATTTATAATGTATTTGTGTAATTAAAAAATAGGCTTGGGGCAGGGAAGGAAGAATATTAGATTCCTCAAAAACAGCTATTGCTCTTTTGAAATATGCTACGGCATCCTCATATTGGCTTTGGCTGTTTTTGCAAAGCCCGATGTTGTACAAAGTTCTCCCCATTAATTGGGGCTGATTCTCAGCTTCCGCCATAGAGTAAGCTTTTTTAAAATGTGAGATGGCATCCTCATATTGTTTCAGGTCTAAGAAATTGGTAGCAAATAAAGAGTGACACTGAAGCAATCTTATATTATACGCTTCATGTTCTTTGTATATTTCATACGCCTGCCGTGCATAGTCCATTGAAAAATACGTTTGTTTCATATAGTAATAAGATTCAGACATCTTAAAGAAAAACTCAGCCTTTTCTATCCGATCCTTCACGAATATCAACTTGCTTTCGGCCTTTTTGAAAAATTTGATAGCCGACAGGTATTCCCGCTGATCCAATTCGTACATTCCTCTGAAAAAATTAAAGTAATAATCAAGGACTCCAGTTAAACGAGCCTGTTTTTTATCAATCTCAAGCAGCAGGTCAGACAATCTCGGCTGTTCCTCAATCCGCATTTTTTCCAGCGGTTCAAGATACTCAAGCATCAGGTTGTGCCGGAATTCCATCAGTGAATAGTACAAATGAAGATCTTGGTCTTCTTCCATTTGATCCAGCTCTTGTTTGATTTCTCTTCGCAAATATTCTGCATCGGGTATGCTGAATCGGCGTATGTACATATACCATTCGTTAATCTTTTCTCCGACGGAAGAAGAAGATATGACACCTGTCACGTTTGCAAATCCCTCCCTTCATTATTCAATATATGTCATATTTTATCATCATCATTCATGTGAGAAGCGCAAAAAAACCGCAATGTTTTCTTTCGTTACACCGCATGTCTGCGGATATCATTTCAAAAATCCACTATTATCCCCGACAATTTGTACAAGCAAACAAATATACCTTCCATATTCTGTTGTATCTGCGTGAGCAGTGTATGTCTGAAAAGGAAGTGAAGATATGAGAAATAACAAGCTTTCCTTTAAAGAAAAAGCAGGAGCCGCACAAGAAGAATGTTTATGTTTTTGCGAGGAAGAAGCAAGCCGTGAAGCGATGTTTCAAGCGCCGATTGAATTGCCTGAGGGGTTTGTCGTTGATCCGGCTGAAGCTGTTGCAAACGTGACGTGGAATGCAGACAGCCTTTCTTGTGTCATTGAACGCTGTTTCATTGAGACGGGGCCTGAGCCTGATGAAATCGGTGTTCAATTCGCAGTGCGCCTGCAGGGAACTGTTACGCTTCTCGTCAGCGTCTCACCAGTGCGAAATCAATATGGACAAGGGAACGGGTCTGTTTCTGTCATCCGCAATGCAGAGATTGACCAAGTCGTCTATTATTCCGATGAGCCCGATGATTGCCCGGATGTCAGTGACATTACGATCGAGAACCTTGTTGTCGTTCCGCCGTTCTATGGCAGTCCTTTATCGGTGACGGGCACGATTGTGCTTGTGCCCGAACCGGATCAGCGATCTTACGTGTTTACTGTAAACACTGGAGACAGCACGGTTTCGGTCATTGATGCTGACGTGAATACTCTTGTAAGTACCATTTCTTTATCTGATATCCCGACTGATTTGGGTGTTACCTTGAATAAAGCGTATACGTATGTTCTCCATAGGAATGCGAATCTTGTATCGATCATTAACAACGAAACATTAACGGTTACACAAACCATCCCTCTTGCAGGAGCCCCAAGAAAAATCCAGTTTGAAACTGGGGGAGAATTTGCTTATATTCTCGCAGGGGGCAGCTCCATTTATGAAATTAATATTTCCTCGCAAACCATTACCAATACAATCACGGTGTCACCCGCTGCGGACGATTTTGCCCTAGACCCTAACGGACAGTTTTTCTATACGACCAACTCTGTAATTTGGGTCGTTAATAAATATGACCTAAACACCGGACAGCTGATCGAAAGTTTAAGTAACTTTGAAACACCAAATTTAATTGTCACCCCGATAATAGGGGATTTTGCTTATCTGGAAAATGGTGAGCTAAGGCCGAATGGCGTTTCTGTGATAGATTTGACAACATTTAGCGAATCTTCACGAATTAACAGACTGTTTGACGGTTTAATTACAATTGTTTTTTCTGCTGACGGGACTCGTGCGTTTTTCCTTGAGCCCTATTTTGAGGCATTCCCGGAGAATCTCACTGTCGTAGATACAGCGCAGCATACCTTTATAACAACTGCCTCTCTCCCCGGTGTCTCTGATCTCGCCGTAACACCTGATAATCAGTACATTTATGCAGCGCAGCCCGACGACAATACCGTGACCGTGTACCGCACGAGCGATTATACAGCTGTGACGGTGATCCCGGTTGGCGCGGGTCCGTCTGCGATTGCAATGTAGCGATTTCATAGATCGAGAGAAGCGGTGCTGCGATAAGAAAATCGTTTATAAATAAATGAGCCGATCTGCTGGATGGCAGCCAGGATGATCAAAAACAGCAGTTCACTTATGGTGAAACTGAGCATCCACCAGACCCCGGCTCCTGTCAGCGCTCCCGCAAGCACTTTTTTGAACAGGCTGCCATGCTGGAAAAGCTGCAGCAAGTACGTCCGCATAAAATACAATAAATACAAAATCAGTAACACCGCGAGGCCCATTGATACGGAAAGGGGCGTGTGAAAGCGGAAAGGGACGGCCTTGACGATTTCGAACATGCATCCGAATATGATGACTTGGCATAATACAGCAGCCATCACGTATGTTTGGCGGACGTTTTTATAGCTGTTACGCAGCGCTTTGACATCGTTGGCATAGCTGCTGCACAATCTATGTTGCTGGAAGTCGCAGCAGCTTTGATGAGACTGTGTGAGTTTCTGAAAAGCTGCTGTCATGTTTTTCACGGATTGGGTGACATAGTGAAGATAGAGAAAAGCGGGCAGCATCAGGACGGAAGCGATACAAGCCAGCAGACCGAGCCGCACAGCATCGTTATCAATCATTTGTACATATTGGGCAGCGGCTTCGGCGACGGCCTGAACCCAGCCGAAGGAATATGCCGCCATACCTGCAAGCATCAATAACATGGTAAAGACAGTGCCTTTTTTCATTGTCCGATCGCCTCTTTCTGAGAAACGTGAATGACCGCTTTGTTGGAGGATGCCAACGCATCAATGAGAAATAAGAAATCCCGGGTATCCATTTCGTGAATGATGCCGTACATGTCGAGAAATGAACACTTGCACCGGTCACACTCGGCTGCCCATTCGAAGCACTTACGCACATAATCGCTGTCATAGATGATGGCGTCCGTCAAAGAATCCTTGCCGTATTGAAGCCAGTCCGCAATCTGTTCTTTCCGCTGTTTGACGTAGTAGGAAGCAACATCGATATAAGCTGAAGAATGCGCTCCTTGACTGTGTAGGATCAAAAAACCGCCATCCTCATAAAGGTGAGCCTCGGCTGACAAGCGATCGATTTCCAGACGGTATGTTTGCTGAATCTCCTGAAAAAACGGTGAATCTAATTGAAATAAAATTCGAGACGCAATGTCCCAATAAAGCTTTGCCGTCAACAGATCGTTTTGCCCGGGAAGTGCGCCGATCTGCATCCCGGTCCATGTGTTTTCCATCTGCTCCTCATCACCCAGCACTATATTTTGTGAAAGAGCTGGTGGAGGGCATGCGGAGATGATTGTTCTATTTGCTATATGATCTGGACGCTTTTCTATTCGAAAGCGGGGAGGCAAAAGGTCTTCCGTGTCTTCTGAGCCTCCGAGCAAAAACAGGGTCATCCGCTGGGGCTGATAGGCGGCCTTGTAGGCTTTCTGTAAATCGCGAATGTCCAGCGCCTCAATGTCCTCGGTTCTGCCCGCGGGGAAGACGGCGGCAGGTGAGGCGGGAGAAAGCATGCTGATCAGCTGATAATGGTAAGAGAGCTGATGATTGAGGAGTGCTGTTTGAATTTCGCTTGTAATCACAGCTTTTTCCTGAGTGATCATTTTCTTATCAAATGAGTGGTTCCATAACGCATCCAGCAGGATGGGGATCGTCTGTCTGAGCCGATCCGGCAATGAGGTAAACATGAAATTGGTATCGGTGTAGGTGGTGAACGCGTTTAAAAGCGCACCGTGCGCAAAAAAATCACTGTACAGATTGCGGCCGTTATGCCAGAAGAGAAGATGCTCCAAAAAATGCGCTGTGCCATACGGGAGCAGCGTGTCACCGCACTCTGACCGTACGCAGACATCACGGCTTCCAAAATCAATTTTCACATTACACAGCCGCAGATGGGAGCGGGGGAATTTCAATCTGAATATTTTCAGCCCGCTGTCTGTGTATTTGATATCGGTTCGTTCATCCAGATGCTGAAAAAAAGCTTTCTTGTCCATCTCTTCATCCCCTTACTACATGAGCTCCGATATAATGGATAGTCGCTATGAATTGCATTACATCACGGCATGTCACCACCGAGATGCCGTCCAGCAAGTCTTCTTTCGTGCAGGAGAAGCGGCGCAGGATCCCCATATAGGACAAAAGCCCTTCGGGAGAATCAAACTGCAGCAGCATTTCATTGCGTAAAAATTGCTTGGCTTGTTCTAGTTCCCGCTCATTCACTTGAAAATGTGAGACAGCTTCCAAAACGCGCGGGGGAATCTCCTTTTCATGAAGCTGATCCGTACATATAGAAACAAGCAGCAGATTGTTCATGACGTCATAACGGGTGATGACGTGATAGACTGCCAGGTCCTTCTCGCGGAAATGCTTGAATAAAGCGGAATGTCCATACTTTCCGAGTAATCCGTCTATCAGCTGGATTTTGATATAATCGCTGGCATTTTTCATCTCCCCGCAGTCGAATCCGAGTGTCAAGACAGAAGGGCCTGCTGCACTGCGTGTCTCTGTTTCAAAAAACTGCCGGTTCACGAGGATCCTTCCGGCTGTCACAGAGGTCGCTTGTGCTGTTTGCTTCGGGATATCACATGCTTGTATCTGTCCCAATATGTTCAGCTGTTTATGCTGCGACAATAAATCAACGATGAAGTCAGCTGCATCTAAAAACCGGTGAGGGTGGATTGCTTGTATCCTGTCTTTTCGCCCAAACATGGCAGTGCCGTACATCGGGTTTCCGAAGGCCTCTTCCGCCAAGCGTGCTGCTGAGTAAGAGAAGGGGTCAGTGAATTTCTTTTCGATTTTGAGCAGCAGTTCATCCTTTGCCTTTTCAACAGCATCGGCTGCAAGAGAAGAAGGGAAGGACATGTCTGCAAATGTTTTTATCAGGGCATCAACATGAAGATTCTTGTCATATAACGGGTGAATCAAACGGGTTCCGCAAGTTTTCAGCTGCTGGTCAAAAAAGAGATTCGCTGAATACATGAAGCGGCTGCCGGCCGCATAACCGAAAGCGTCGATGATTTGCTGCTTCAGATGTGCGGCCGCGCCGTAAAAATAGATTGTTTCTTCTTCAGGCTCCGCCGCGCTTTCGATTGGCTTCAGAAAGCTCGCGGCGATTGAGATTGTTGAAAATTGATGAGTCTTCAGCAGGTTAACTTCCAAGCCGTTCTCTTTTGCTTGTATCAAAGAAACCACCATCCTGTTTTTGCAGGTAATAGACTATGATCAGCCCGGCAATCGGAATAACCGCCAAGGAGACAGCGGCGCCGGCTAACGTGGCTATGAATAGGGGAAGACAAAACAGATAAGACCGATATTTTGAAAAACCGCTCCAGAGCTGCTGCTCCGTCTGCCAGCTGAAGGACGGCCTTTTTTCATCCGCGGTTAACCGGATAAACGCTCCCCCCAGCAGCAATTCCATGCACTGCACAAAAGTGAGGGCCGAAATCGGCCGGCCGCTGATAAAGCCCACAATGACAGCGACAAGGAGAAATCCGCCTGCCAACAGGCCAGAATAAAAGCGATATTTCGCCCAAAACATCGTTCTCGGTTTAATCGGAAGTGTGATGAGCAGCATCCGGTCGTTTTTTTCAATCGAGTACAAAAGAGCGATCGGCGAGCAGATCAGCAAAAGGGCGGAAACCACAATATAAATCACTTGCTGATTGAAGATGCCGGTCTTCATCATCTGAAACGAAAAGAAGCCGCTGAACGCCGCCATCACCACGTAATTTAACAGCATCGCTTTAGAGGAGATGAATCGGTTCCATTCTCTTTTATAAAACGAAAATTCAGATCTTCGCAAAAAAGAATGCATCTTACTCTGCTGCGGAGGCGCCTGCAGAAAGACAGGAAAGTCAATCATCACCGCCCACAGCATGTGCACAGCGCATAGCGGGATCGTGATCGCCGGCGCAAAAGCGGCGCTGAGGCATACACAGGCGAATATTGCCGCATGCAGCAGAAACATCCAGTTCTTCTTTTTGACGATATGGTTGCTTAGCACAACTCCGAAAATAATTGAGTAAACGGTAAAAAACGAAAACCTGCCGAGCCAAACCAATGTTTGCGCCCCAGACAGCGTTCCGTTTCCAAATAAGAACAGCGGTAAAATAAAAAAGAATAACGTTCTTCTCAAACAGGTGTCGACAAACAGAACGACACTCTGAGCGAGCCAAAAGCGCCGTGAAGAAATCGGCAGCTGGCAGCTCAGCTTCATATAAGATTCCTTCCATTGTGATGTCACGGAAAGAAACACCATATACGCGTTCATCAAAAGAAGTGCAAGTATGATATACGTTTTTCCCAGCACCGATTCGTCAATGTCGGCTTGGCGGATCAGCCCAATTTCAAATACGGCCAGAATCGTAAGCCCTGCGGCAATGCGGATGACGTCCTTTTTCCCTTGCCGGCTGTACAGCTGTTTGAACAGCAGAGACATGGTGGGAAATAGGTTACTCATGGCCGATCACCTCGAAAAATTCCCGCCGCAAATCGGTGTCCTCTCCAATCGGAATGACTTTTTGGATCTGTTTGTTGTGAAGGATGGCCGCATAATCACAAAATCGCTGCACGACATCAAGCAGATGGGAAGAAAACAAAATGGTTCCGCCTGCCTCGCAGTACTCGCGCATTTTCTGATAAAAGACCTCTATCGATTCCACATCCAAACCGACGAGCGGCTCATCCAAAATAAACAGGGGAGCGCGCAGCAATAAGCCTGTCATCAACACAACCTTTTGCCTGTTCCCCAAGGACAGCTCTGAAATTCTTCTATTGATGTATGTTGAAAAATGAAAGGCCTCGGCCAAACTGGCAAACTGCTGCTCTGAAAAGTCCTTTTGATAAAGCGAATGGACGAAAGACACATAGTCCTTCGCCGTAATTTCTGTAAACAACAACGGATAATCGGCGGCGAAGTATCGTTGAGTCTTCAGCTGATCTGATGTTTTCTGCGGCATGCCGGCATTAGCCTCAATGCCGCACAGTGTAAAGCGCCCGCTGAAATTACGGTTGACCCCTGTCAGCGTATTAATCAAGGTCGTTTTTCCGGCGCCGTTCACCCCAAGCAATCCGTAAACAGCGCCTTTTTCTAACTGTAAATCCACATGTTCTAAGATGACGTTGTCCCGTTCATACCAAACGGATACATCGTGTATATCCAAAATGCTCATCGCGAGTCAGCCTTCCGCGCGCGCATCCCGAAAAGAATGGCAATGGCAATGAAAATCAGCGTAAATAAATAATCGCTTTTGACAAAATAGACGACTGCGCCGATGACAAAAATAAATGAAAGGATATACAGTAAAATTCTTCTTTGTGATGGTGACAAAGCGTTTCCCTCCTAAATAAGCTGGACCACGTCTTCTAATTGTTCATTTTTCGCCCAGGAGCAAATATTTTTCCGGTGATATTTGTTAGAGTTCAGCCCTTTTAAGTAACAGCCTCCGCAATAGCCGCTGAACGGGCATTTGTCTTTCATGCAATGCTCGCTGAACCGCGGCGCCTGCGCTTGCCACAGTTTATGGACGAGAGGGGAGTTAAAGATGCTCTCATAGGAATCATGAAAAATATTTCCCAATGAAAATTCCTTCGGAAAGAGCGCGCACGGACGTACTTCTCCAAACGGGCTGATAACGATAGACTTCCAGCCGGCGCCGCAATTGGCCGCGCGTTTTCTCTCATAAGGGATAATCGGAATCAGATCGCTAAACTCATCAATGACATGTTGCTCGTATGCCATAAACTTGCGGTGCTGCTCGGCATCTTTTGTGGGGTGGATGATATCTCTGCCTCTTCCGAAATCGTCAACCCAATTGTAAGAGAACGCCTTCGCCCCGAGATCCCGAACCTTCCGGGCCATATCATGGATTTCCCACATGTTTTTTTCGAAAACGGACATAGCGACTCTGACAAATATACCGTGGTCACTCAACAATTTTATCGTTTTACAAGTTTGGGCAAAAGAGCCTTTTCTCCCTCTAAAGGAGTCGTGGACTTCGGAATTCACACTATCGAGAGAAATGCCGACGATGATTTTTTGCTTGTACGCTTTCAAAAGCTCCAGGCTCTCTTTTCGCATGAGTGTTCCGTTCGTTAAGACAGCGACCTTTTTGAATTTTTTACACACATAGTCAAGAATCTCATTTGCATTCGGATGGACAAAGATTTCACCGCCCGTGATTTCGCAAGTCAATACACCGTTGTCAAACAGCATATCAGCCGTTTTCTTGAACTGCTCAATCGGCACGGTGCCGAGCGCTTCCGGTGAGCTTTCCAAATAACAGTGGGCGCATTTCAAATTGCAGCGGTGTGTCAGCTCAAAGGTGGCGTGCAGCGGCATCGGAAACTCATTGCTTCCGCTCGTGGTGATGGTGTGGCGGCCGGCCTGATTTCCAAGCTGGATGACCTGTTTGTTGAGGAGCATGTTGAGCATGTCGTAATACCAGTCCTTGTGGTCTTCCGGTGATTCATCGTACACCGCGCATTGCTCCGCTAAAATTTGCTCAGCCGTTTTTTGCCCATCCATTCGCATGCAAAGCTCGTAAGCCGTTTTGTTAAGATCCAAGTACTCAAAGTCTGAAATGGAGACATTATCGCGCAAGTAGTCGATTTCTAACACGCCGCCCTCAGGAAGCTGGTGAACTCTTACACTTTCATTAATAAATGGAAACATCTGCTCTATAAACAAAATACCATCCCCTATACATGTGATTCAAATGAAAAACAATTGTGTATGTATAACCAAGAGGTAGATTTTAGTTAAAAATTGTAATTTACTTAAAAGGGCATAGTAGAAATAACTATGCCCTTGTTGGAGAACCTTATCCCCAAAGACCGAATAGACCTGTTGCACCGGCAACTTCAAAATCAGGGATAGGACCGTCCACTAGACAAACAGCTCCGATCGAGCATGTTGCACAACCTTTGTTTTCTACAATAATAGCTTTTTTCATAATTGAATCCTCCCTTTTTTGTTTTTTCTAGCAGATCTACGTTGTGCTTTTATCATAAAACTATTAAATTACCATTTCAATACATATATTTTGAAGAAAATGTGAATTCAAAAAGATAGATTTCAGAAAAATGTAACATTTATTCTGGGCAATTAGTGATATGATTTTCTCTTCTCATAAGGAACTGCTTTTTATGAGGTTTATCTTCAAATCTAATGAGCAATGATGGTAAGATAGAAGCAGTTGAAGTTTACAAACTGAATGATTATACTATTCAAGTCAAAGTGGAATGATGAAAAGGACGTGTCAAAATGAAGCAAGAGACACCGATAACACTCCATGTGAAGTCTGTGATCGAAGATGACGGAAATGAGGAAGTCATCGAATTCCGCACTACCGGATTTTACCATGTAAAACAACAAAAAGTGTATCTATCTTATTATGAAGAACACGACCTAGGCAAAGTAAAAACGATTGTGAAGGTGAGCGAAGGCGAAGTCCTGATCATGAGGTCAGGCGCTGTTAAAATGAATCAGCGTTTCATAACGGGAGCTTCCACAATTGCGAAATATAAAATGTCATTTGGTGAGCTTGAGCTGGAAACAAGCACAAAATCAATTCAATCTGATCTCGGTGAAGAAAAAGGCCGAATCAGCATCGCATATGACATGCATGTCGGAGACGAGCAGCAGCATTTACATAATATGACGATCACGTATGAGGGAGGAACTCACGCATGAACATTGCGGAACAAATGAAGGACGTGCTGAAAGAAGAAATCAAAGCGGCCGTTCTGAAAGCGGGACTGGCTGAAGAAAGCCAGATTCCTAATGTCGTTTTAGAAACACCGAAAGATAAAACACACGGAGATTATTCAACAAATATGGCGATGCAGCTTGCCAGAATCGCAAAAAAAGCGCCGCGCCAAATTGCTGAAGAGATTGTCGCTTCCTTTGATAAAGGAAAGGCTTCAATCGAAAAGCTCGATATCGCCGGCCCGGGTTTTATCAATTTCTATATGAATAATCAATATTTAACGAAGCTGATTCCATCTGTATTGGAAGCTGGGGAAGCATATGGGGAAACGAACATCGGAAACGGTGAACGCGTTCAAGTGGAATTCGTATCAGCAAATCCGACGGGAGACCTTCACCTTGGCCATGCCCGCGGTGCGGCTGTCGGTGATTCTCTGTGCAATGTGCTGTCAAAAGCGGGTTACGATGTGAGCCGCGAATACTACATTAACGATGCCGGAAACCAAATCAACAACTTGGCGCTTTCTGTCGAAGTTCGTTACTTTGAAGCGCTCGGCTTGGAAAAACCGATGCCGGAGGACGGCTACCGCGGCGAGGATATCATTGCGATCGGAAAGCGTCTCGCTGAGGAATACGGCGACCGATTCGTCAACGAAGAGGAAAGCGAACGCCTCGCATTCTTCCGTGAATACGGCCTGAAATACGAGCTGGAAAAGCTGCGCAAGGACTTGGAAAACTTCCGTGTGCCATTTGATGTGTGGTATTCCGAAACGTCACTGTACCAAAACGGCAAAATCGACACGGCGCTTGAAGCACTTCGAGAAACAGGCCATGTCTATGAAGAAGACGGTGCGACTTGGTTCCGCTCCACGACGTTCGGCGATGATAAAGACCGCGTATTGATCAAGAAGGACGGCACGTACACGTACCTGCTTCCTGATATCGCGTACCATAAGGACAAGCTTGACCGCGGCTTTGATAAGCTGATCAACGTATGGGGCGCCGATCACCACGGCTATATCCCGCGTATGAAAGCGGCAATCGAAGCGCTTGGTTATGAAAAAGGAACGCTTGAAGTGGAAATCATTCAGCTCGTTCACCTTTACAAAAACGGCGAGAAAATGAAAATGAGCAAACGGACGGGTAAAGCGGTAACGATGCGCGATCTGATTGAAGAAGTCGGCTTGGATGCCGTGCGTTACTTCTTCGCGATGCGCAGTGCTGATACGCATATGGATTTTGACTTAGATCTTGCTGTATCAACATCTAACGACAACCCTGTGTATTATGCACAATACGCACATGCCCGTATTTGCAGCATGCTTCGCCAAGGAGAAGAGCAGGGGCTTAAGCCGGCGGCGGATCTTGATTTCAGCCCTATTCAATCAGAAAAAGAATATGACCTGCTGAAAACGATCGGCGGCTTCCCTGAGGCAGTGGCGGAAGCGGCGGAAAAACGAATTCCGCACCGTGTCACAAACTATATTTATGATCTGGCTTCTGCTCTGCACAGCTTCTACAACGCGGAGAAAGTCATCGATCCAGAAAATGAAGAGAAAAGCCGCGCGCGCCTCGCTTTAATGAAGGCAACGCAAATTACGCTGAACAATGCGCTTCAGCTGATCGGCGTATCGGCTCCGGAAAAAATGTAATGATGACGAAAGGACAAAGTCTTCGGGCTTTGTCCTTTTTTTATGGGTAGAACGTGTGATGTATTTCACAATCCTGTTTGCCGGGTTTTTGTATGATAAGACTGATATTGAATCATTGAAAGGGGCAAGCCGAATGATCAACCGTCAACACATTCAATTATCGTTACAGTCATTAAGCTTAGTGGCAGGATTTATGGTGTGGGTGCTGATTTCATCACTCATTTCTCAAATCACATTAGATATTCATTTGAGCAAAGGCGAGATCTCTTTGGTGACGGCGATTCCCGTTATCCTCGGGTCGCTTCTCCGCATTCCTTTAGGGTATTTAACGAACAGGTTTGGCGCGCGGCTGATGTTTATGATCAGTTTCATCTTGCTTTTGTTTCCTGTGTTTTGGATCAGTATCGCAAACTCACTATTTGATTTAATCGCAGGCGGTTTTTTCTTAGGGATCGGGGGAGCGGTGTTCTCCATTGGGGTGACATCCCTTCCGAAATATTACCCGAAAGAAAAGCACGGTGTCGTCAACGGGATTTACGGAGCCGGAAACATTGGAACCGCGATTACCACATTTGCCGCGCCGGTAATCGCTCAAGCTGCGGGATGGAAAGCAACTGTCCAGATGTATCTGGTTTTGCTGGCGGTTTTCGCGTTGCTGCACGTTTTGTTCGGTGATCGGCATGAGAAGAAAGTAAATGTTTCCGTGAAAACTCAAATCAAGGCCGTTTACCGAAATCATGTGCTGTGGTTTTTGAGCCTGTTTTATTTTATTACGTTTGGCGCTTTTGTCGCCTTCACTATCTATCTGCCGAACTTTCTGGCAGAGCATTTTGGACTGAGTCCGGCGGATGCCGGTTTGCGGACGGCTGGCTTTATTGCCGTATCAACGCTGCTCAGGCCTGCAGGCGGATTTCTGGCTGATAAAATAAGCCCGCTTCGCATCCTGATGGTCGTTTTTGCTGGACTTACATTATCAGGCATTATCTTATCGTTCTCACCGACGATCGGCCTTTATACGTTTGGAACATTAACGGTGGCGGTCTGCTCAGGTATAGGAAACGGGACCGTTTTTAAACTCGTGCCTTTCTATTTTTCGAAGCAAGCGGGTATTGCAAATGGTATTGTGTCTGCCATGGGCGGATTAGGAGGATTTTTCCCTCCGCTGATTTTGGCGAGTGTATTTCAGGCAACAGGCCAATACGCGATCGGTTTTATGGCGCTTTCTGAAGTAGCGTTAGCCAGCTTTGTCCTTGTCATATGGATGTATTGGCAGGAAAAAATGAAAACGCACACGGAGAGAAACAGTCAGAGTCTTGATTCATAATAATCCATTCACAAGATTGTTAGTTTTTTCTGGGTGAGTGCAAATCAAGTCACGTTACAATAAACATACGCAACGTGACTTTCTTCGAGGTGAGCTCATGAATTTTCTCTCTGTTCGACCATCTGATAGTGATTTGATCTCCAGCGATCTCCATGAATTGCTGGAATCAATCAGCACGAAAAGAAAAATGGAAAAACACACGTATTTGTTTCGGGAAGGAATGGATGCAGAGGAGCTTTATCTGATCCAATCAGGACTCATTGAAATCGGCAAGCTGACATCTGACGGAAAAGACCTGACGCTTAGAATCTGCCAAAAGCATGATATTGTCGGTGAATTAACACTTTTCACCGAGGAGCCAAGGTATATGCTCAGTGCAAAAGTGCTGGAGGATGGCGAGGTGCTCGTCATTAATAAGAACAAGCTGGAAAAGGAATTAATCCAAAACGGTGCTTTGACATTTGAATTTATGAAATGGATGAGCTCCCACCTCCGGAAAATCCAGTCCAAAATCAGGGATCTGCTTCTTCACGGCAAAAAGGGAGCGCTCTACTCCACCCTTATCCGCTTATCAAACAGCTATGGGGTGGAGCGAAGCGACGGTATTCTGATTAACATTGTGCTGACAAATCAGGATTTGGCAAAGTTTTGCGCGGCGGCAAGAGAAAGTGTAAACCGTATGCTGGGAGATCTCCGAAAACAAGGGGTCATTTCAATAGACGAATCCGGAAAAATTATTTTGCACAAGCTGGACTATTTGCGATGCGAGATCGAGTGTGAAAATTGTCCGCTGGAGATTTGTAATATTGACTAAAAAACAAGGACACCGCTGTCCTTGTTTTTTTATCTTGTGATGAATATGCACATGACGGCAAAAAAGAAGCCGGCATTCACGATTTCCAGTATGCCGATCGTTTTCGCGGGCCAATCTCTTCCATGAAAAAACCATGCCCGCAAGCTGCTTGGGATAAAAGCAAGAAATGCCCATCCTGCTCCGAGAAGAGCGGATAAAAAAGGGAGCAGCAGGTGATAGCCCCATGACCAGTATGCAAATCCTCTGTTTCTTTTCTCCCGGATGACCGACTTCACATAAAAGGAACTCCCGATAAAAAATAAAGCAGATTGAGAGAGAATAAACCAAGCCCAGCCGTCAAGAATTCCCGTCCCCAGCCAGCAGCTCGCAAGCCCGCCCGAACAAAAAAACAAGACTCCCGCAATATCATTCATCAGTGCTCGTTCGTTTTTTCGGCGGGCAAAATACATATGGATGAGGAACAGCGGCACTAAAGTAACGCCGATCCAGATGAGCGGCGGCTTATGAAAGACAGAAATCATCAAAAAGCAGCAAGCCGGAAAACCGTAAGCATATATCCACTTTTGATAGGGCTTGAGTTGTTTCCTTTTCAAGGCGAGCGTAATGGGATAAACCGCCAAGTAAAGGAAAAGCCAGCCTAGGAAGAGCGGAATATGCCAGAGAACGGGACCGCCCTTGACCATCCCGAGTAAAAATGGAATCAGCAGCATGGCCCATGCGCCGTGCTGCTTCGGAACAAGCACCTTCATCGAAACCCTCCTTTTTTATTTCATTATAAATGCAGTCATCCTTCCGGTAAGTGACATTCATCATACAAGCTGTGAAATATATCACTGCTGTACAGGCTCAATCGAGCTACACTAAAGCTATCCTTAGCACAGGAGGCTTTCCTATGAAACGGTGTGACTATTTATTATTTCTGAAACAACTTCCTATGTTTAAAGAAGTGCCTCTATCGATTGTGGAAACCTTGCTGAAAAACGGAACGTTTATCCGCGGCTCATCTGATCAGTCTCCATCCTTTCTTTATTCTCAATCCGTTTATATTGTATTAAAAGGCAGTGTGCGTTTTATGGACAGCAGGCTCCCTGAAGGCTCGAAAACCGTTGCGCTGTGGGAAAAAGGCGATGTGTTTCCGATAGATGAAAAAGGCGGGCTGTATTTATCGCCTTTTATCAAAGTCAATGCCACTTCAGACATTCTAATTCTTAATATCCCTTATTGCATATTTAAAAAAATGATGTCTTATCATCCCCAGCTGCAAATGAATTTTTTGGCTATGCTTCAGCAAAACGTCTTTTGTTCCTATCAATTATTTTTGCGGTATTTGCATACATCACAAGATGAAAATGCCGAGTCCGGTTCTTAAATAGAGCCGGGTTTTTTGATCGTTAAATGAACGCAGCCTTCTCATCCTGTAAAAGTCCTTCCTTCTCCCTTATGTGAATATTTTGTGAAAAAAGCAGAGTGTGTGACATAGTTCACAAGAAAATACACTGTCTCTGTTTATAGTGAACTTAGCATCACCTGACTCGGAAGGAGTGAACTTTCATGAAGAAAAAGAAAATGAGTCCGTTGTTTAGGAGATTGAATTATTTCTCTCCTATCGAACACCATTCAAATAAACATAGCCAAACCACCCGCGAAGATCGCGATTGGGAGAATGTATACAGAAACAGATGGCAGCACGACAAAGTCGTTCGCTCCACCCACGGCGTCAACTGCACGGGGTCTTGCAGCTGGAATATTTATGTAAAAAACGGAATTGTCACGTGGGAAGGTCAAAACTTGAATTATCCATCAACAGGCCCGGATATGCCTGATTTCGAACCGAGAGGCTGTCCGCGGGGGGCCAGTTTTTCATGGTATATCTACAGCCCGCTCCGTGTGAAATACCCATACGTACGGAGTGTACTGATCAATTTGTGGCGGGAAGCATTGCAGGCGCATCAAAATCCGCTTGATGCTTGGAAATCAATCGTTGAAAACCCTGAAAAAGCGAAGTCCTATAAACAGGCAAGAGGGAAAGGCGGTTTTGTGCGTGCTGAATGGCCGGAGGTGCTGAAGCTGATTTCAGCCTCTCTGCTGTATACAGTCATGAAATACGGACCTGACCGGAATGTCGGCTTTTCTCCGATTCCAGCTATGTCCATGATCAGCCACGCGTCAGGCTCTCGATTTATGTCGTTAATCGGCGGCCCTATGCTCAGTTTTTATGACTGGTATGCGGATCTTCCGCCAGCGTCCCCGCAAATTTGGGGTGACCAGACGGACGTTCCGGAAAGCAGTGATTGGTACAATTCAGGCTATATCATCACATGGGGTTCCAACGTTCCGTTAACGAGAACGCCTGACGCGCACTTTTTGGCGGAGGCCCGCTATAAAGGCGCCAAGGTGATTTCAATCAGTCCCGATTTTGCGGAATCCTCTAAATTCGCGGATGACTGGCTCAGTATCCGCCAAGGGACTGACGGTGCGCTTGCGATGGCCATGGGTCACGTCATTTTGCAGGAATTTTACGTGAATCAAGAGACGGAACGTTTCATGGAATACGCGAAGCAATACACGGATTTTCCATCCCTCGTCACCCTGTCAAAAGAAAATGGCGTATACACAGCGGGGCGGTTTCTGCATGCGAAGGATATCGGGCGGCAGACAAAGCATGATCAATGGAAGCCTGCGGTCTGGAATGAACAGACAAACGAATTTGCTATACCGCAAGGAACAATGGGCTCCCGCTGGGACGGGCAGCAAAAATGGAACCTGCATATGATCGATGAAGACACCGGGGAACCGATTGAACCCCGTCTCTCTGTACTTGGAATAGAGGATGAAATCAGTGCAGTGCGCATTCCGTATTTTTCAAATGACGGAAACAAAGTGCTGGAGCGGGACCTTCCTATTAAAAAACTGGACCTGAACGGCGAAGAGGTGTGTGTCACGACCGTGTTTGACTTGATATTGGCCAACTACGGGGTGAACCGGGGCATCGGTCAGCAATCAGCTGTCTCTTATGATGATCCTGAGCCGTTTACACCTGGCTGGCAGGAACAGATGACGGGAATCAAAAAAGAGGCCGTCATTAAGATTGCGAGAGAGTTTGCTCAAAATGCGATCGATACAGACGGCCGGTCCATGATTATCGTAGGAGCGGGGATTAACCACTGGTTCAATTCCGACACAATCTACCGCGCGGTGTTAAATCTTGTTTTATTGGTAGGCGCCCAAGGCGTAAACGGCGGAGGCTGGGCTCATTATGTCGGTCAGGAAAAGCTCCGTCCCGCTGAAGGGTGGCAAACGATCGCAAATGCAAAGGACTGGGAGGGTGTGCCCAAGCTGCAAAACGGAACCTCGTTTTTCTACTTTGCGACAGACCAGTGGCGTTACGAAGACCAGCCGATCAGTGACTTGGCTTCACCGATCGCTTCTTCATCCCGCTACAAGCATCACGCCGATTACAATGTGCTGGCGGCCCGATTAGGATGGCTGCCGTCCTACCCGACTTTTGATAAAAACGGCATTGACCTATACAAAGAGGCTGAAAAAGCGGGGGCGGAGACACCTGAAGACGTTGGGGCGTATGTAGCCTCACAGCTTCAAGAGAAAAAGCTGAAATTTGCGATTGAAGATCCAGACAATGAAGCCAATTTCCCGAGAAATCTCTTCGTATGGCGGGCGAATCTGATCTCCAGCTCAGGAAAAGGGCATGAATATTTTCTCAAGCATCTGCTGGGAACGACGAACGGTTTGATGAATGACGACAGCGACAGCATCCGCCCTGAAGAAATCAAATGGAGGGAGCAGGCACCCGAAGGCAAGCTCGACTTATTAATCAATCTTGATTTTCGAATGGCTGGTACGGCGCTGTATTCCGATATCGTGCTGCCGGCGGCGACATGGTATGAAAAACACGATCTCAGCAGCACGGATATGCATCCGTTCATTCATCCTTTTGCTCCGGCGATCTCGGCTCCGTGGGAATCGAAGTCAGACTGGGATATTTTCAAGGCACTGTCAAAAGCCGTTTCCGATCTGGCGGAAGAAGTCGAGATGGAGCCGGTGAAAGAAGTGGTCGCTACGCCGCTCCTCCACGACACGATGCAGGAGCTGGCCCAGCCGTTCGGCAAAATCAATGACTGGAGCAAAGGCGAATGTGAAGCCATTCCGGGAAAAACGATGCCGAACATCCAAGTCGTTGAACGGGATTACAAGCATATTTTTCATAAAATGACCGCGCTCGGACCTTACACCGGTTTAAAACCGAGCGGCACAAAAGGGATGAGCTGGTCGATAGCCGAAGAATATGAATCACTCAAAAAGAGACTTGGAGAAATCACCTCGGACAGCGTCGCAAAGGGATGTCCGGATATAAGTGAAGCGAAGCAGGCGGCGGAAGCGATTTTAACCCTATCGTCTACCTCAAATGGGAAAGTCGCCGTGAAAGCCTGGGAATCACTTGAAAACATCACAAATCTGGAGCTGAAAGACCTGGCGGAAGAACGGGAGGAAGAATGCTTTACGTTCGAACAAATTACAGCCCAGCCGAAAACGGTCATCACCTCTCCGGCCTTTACCGGCTCAGAAAAAGGAGGGCGCAGGTACTCTCCGTTTACGACGAATGTAGAAAAATTAATTCCGTGGCGGACACTGACGGGCAGACAATCTTATTATGTCGATCATGAACTGATGATGGAATTCGGTGAAACGATGGCGACATTTAAACCGATCCTCCAGCATCGTCCGTTCCTAAGCAAACGGCCCGATCAAGAGGGCAAAGAAATCGTTCTTAATTATTTGACGCCGCATAATAAATGGTCCGTCCACAGCATGTATTTTGATTCCCTGCCGATGCTGACGCTGTTCCGCGGCGGGCCGACCGTGTGGATGAATAAAGATGACGCCGCGGATACGGATATCAAAGACAACGATTGGATTGAATGCTTCAACCGAAACGGCGTTGTCGTCGCGAGGGCGGTTTTGTCTCACCGGATTCCTAAAGGAATGGCGTTTATGCACCATGCCCAGGACCGTCACATCAATGTGCCCGGCACAAAACTGACAAATAACCGCGGAGGCACCCATAACAGCCCGACAAGGATTCACGTCAAGCCGACACAGATGATCGGGGGCTATGCCCAGCTCAGCTACGGCTTTAACTATTACGGTCCAACAGGGAACCAGCGCGACCTGAATGTCGTCATCCGCAAGCTGAAGGAGGTCGATTGGCTTGAAGATTAAAGCGCAAATCGGTATGGTCATGAACTTGGATAAATGCATCGGCTGCCACACGTGCAGCGTCACCTGCAAAAACACGTGGACAAACCGTTCCGGTGCGGAATATATGTATTTTAATAATGTGGAAACAAAGCCGGGCATCGGCTACCCGAAGCAATGGGAGGACCAGGACAAATATAAAGGCGGCTGGACATTGAAAAAAGGGAAGCTTGAACTGAAATCGGGCTCGAAAACAAACCGGCTCGCAGGCCTTTTCTATAACCCGAACCAGCCGACGATTGATGATTACTATGAACCTTGGAACTATGATTATGAAACATTAACAAACAGTCCGCAGAAAAAGCACCAGCCAGTGGCACGGCCGAAATCGTCCTTGACGGGTGATTTTATGAATATCGAATGGGGCCCGAACTGGGAGGATGATCTCGCTGGCGGCCACATTACAGGGCTTGAAGATCCAAACGTGCAAAAGATGGAGGAATCGATCAAAACAGAATTCGATGAAGTTTTTATGATGTATCTGCCGCGTATTTGTGAGCACTGCATCAATCCGGCGTGCGTTTCCTCCTGCCCGTCCGGCGCTATGTACAAACGCGAGGAGGACGGCATTGTGCTTGTGGATCAAAACGCGTGCCGTTCATGGAGGTATTGCGTCTCTTCCTGCCCTTATAAAAAAGTCTATTTTAACTGGCAGACGAACAAAGCGGAAAAATGCACACTCTGTTTTCCGCGCTTGGAGGCGGGGCTGCCGACCATCTGCTCCGAGACGTGTGTAGGGAGAATCCGCTATCTTGGTGTCATGCTGTATGACGCGGACAAAGTGGAGGAAGCGGCATCTGTTGAAAATGAAAAGGATCTCTACCATTCCCAATTAGACGTTTTTCTTGATCCGAATGATCCTGAGGTTGCCAAACTGGCAAAAGAACAAGGCATCCCGGCTGAATGGATAGAGGCCGCGCAGCAATCGCCAATCTATAAAATGATCATCGACTGGAAGATTGCACTGCCGCTTCATCCTGAGTACCGCACCCTGCCGATGGTTTGGTACATTCCGCCGCTGAGCCCGATTATGAATCTCTTTGAAGGAAAAGGCAGCCAGCAAACGGCGGAAAATATTTTCCCGGCTATCGACCAAATGAGAATTCCGATTGACTATTTGGCGCAGCTATTAACAGCTGGTGATACGGATCATATTCGGTCCACGTTAAAGAAAATGTCTGTCATGCGCCAGTATATGAGAGCAGTCCAGACGAATAAATCCATCGACCCGGCCCTGATCTCCAGTGTCGGCTTAACAGAAAAGCAAATTGAAGACATGTATCGGCTGCTTGCGATCGCCAAATATGATGACCGCTTTGTGATCCCGAGCAGCCATCGAGAAGAAGTGTCTGATTTATACGCTGAACAAGGAAGCTGCGGTTTGTCATTTTCAGGCGGCCCCGGCTCTTGTTTCTAACTTTTGAAAATGAGGTGGAACAAGATGAACACCACAGACCGGCAAATCACATTCTCCGCTCTTTCCTGTCTCCTGTCTTATCCGGATGGAGAGTGGAGAGCCGAGCTTCCCGATTGGAAGGCTCTTATCCATGAAATCGGCAATCAGCAAATCCGTGAGAAACTGCTGCACTTTTTCGAGGTGTCAGCCAGGTTTTCTCAAGAAGCGCTGATTGAACACTATGTCTACACGTTCGACTTCGGGAAAAAAACGAATATGTACGTCACGTACTTTAACTCAGGCGAGCAAAGGGAGCGCGGAATTGAACTGCTGCATTTAAAAAACACCTACCAGCAATCCGGTTTCCTGCCGACAGAGAAAGAGCTGCCTGATTATCTGCCGCTTATGCTGGAATTCGCCGCGGTCGCAGAAATTGAAGCAGTGAGAAGCGTGTTTGAGAAATATTTGTCCAATGTGAGGGAGCTGGCATCCCGCCTCGAAAAAAATGACAGCCTCTATGCTGAGCTGCTGCACGTGCTGCAGGCCGCGCTGGAAAGCATCGGTGTCCGTGAATACATTGAAGAAGGGGCTGTTCAGGCATGAGCGAGCGGATCCTGTGGGGGATTATGCCGTACATTGTATTGACGATCTTTATCGGCGGGCATATTTACCGCTATCAGCATGATCAGTTTGGCTGGACGGCGAAATCAAGCGAGCTGTTAGAAAAGAAAAAACTTGCGGCGGGCAGCACACTTTTTCATTGGGGACTGCTGTTCGTTGTCGGCGGACATGTCATGGGAATTCTGATCCCGGAAGGCGTGTATACTGCACTTGGCATTTCAGAGCATACGTATCACAAAATGGCGATCGGTGCTGGCCTGCCGGCGGGGATTGCGGCATGTACCGGACTAGTGATCCTGACGTACAGAAGGCTGTTTGACAAAAGAGTCCGCAAAACCAGCTCGCCATCGGATATCCTTACGCTCATCCTGCTTCTGTTCATGATGCTGTCAGGTGTTGCGGCCACGTTTCTCAACATTGATTCGAAAGGATTTGATTACAGGGCAACGGTGGGGCCGTGGTTCAGGGAAATTGTTTTGTTCCGGCCTGACGCTTCTTTGATGGATAGTGTCCCGCTATGGTTTAAGTTTCATATCATGATCGGATACGTCGTTTTTATCCTTTGGCCGTTTACAAGATTGGTTCACGTATTCAGCCTGCCGCTCAAGTATTTGATCCGCAGCTATGTCGTGTATCGGAAACGCTCGTGAAAATCCCCCTTGCAAGAGGGGGATTTTTTTATAAACGTGAGATATTTTCTGCCAATGAAATGGCTGGGCGGCCGCGATTCCTGTTATGTTTGATGTGGAAATAACATCAACAAAAGGAGCGTGAAAAATGAAGCGGATTTTACTCATTTTAACAGCTTGCCTGATGACAAGCGCCGGGATTCTGACGCTCAGACATTCTCATGTGTTAACCGGCGGCACGGCTGGACTGTCACTAAGCCTGACATATTTGTTTCATTCCCCGTTTGCCATTATCTTCTTTCTGATCAATATCCCGTTTTATGTGTTTTCTTTCGTCAGAATGGGCATCAAATTCACCCTATCCACCGTTTTTGCAGTCACAGCGCTGACTTTGTTTACAAGCGCGGATCACTGGCTGCCGTCTGTCTCTTTTTCACCGCTTGCCGGGTCGATTTGCGGCGGCGCGCTGATCGGGTTCGGCCTGTCGCTCATGTTTTATCATCAAGCATCGCTCGGCGGCGCCAATATCCTCGCTTTATTTCTGCAAAAGCGCTGCGGATGGAATCCGGGCGCGGTTAATTTTCTCTTCGATTTTGGGGTAGTGCTGGCGGGCATTTTCTCCGTCGGATTGCTGAGAGGGATCTTCTCCTTAGTGTCGATTGCGGTCACAGGCCTGATCGTCGGCTTCTTCAAAAATAAAATCAAAGGCAGCTACTCCCTCAAGCCGGCTTTGCTTCAGAACATCGCAAACAGCCAATCTCATGAAGCCTCATCATAAGCCTTTCCGTGTTTTGCGGAGAGGCTTTTTATGTAGAAGGTTTACAGATTAGAAAAAAGAGGTATACGGAGGTAATCGAATCAGATTGGAGAGAATCAGGATGCTGAAAAGGAGACTGGAATTTTTCTTTTTATATATCATGCTCATCGGGGCATATGTCATATGGTTTTTTCCGGTTTCCAGGCTTGAGTTTTACGGAGGATTGCTTTGCTATGTAAGCATTATTTTGTTCAGCATCTATTCGTTAATTCTTGAAAACCGCACCTCGCAGCACACGCTGTTATGGATTCACATTCTTGTCTTTTTTCCGATCGCCGGCTACATGTTTTACCTGTTTTCCGGACAGCTTTATGTGAAGGGAAAGCTGTTTAAGACAAAACGAATGTACAACAGGGAAAAGCTCAGGAAGCTGTTTCAAATGGAGGAAACGCCGAAAGTGACAGGCCTGAAGGACAATCAAGAAAGGTTTTTTACATATTCCAGCAGGGCAGCCCACATGAACATCAATACGAAAAGCAATATCAAAGTGCTGAAAAACGGTGAAGAAACCTTTCCGGATATCTTCAAGGCAATGAGAGAAGCGGAATCTTATATACATATTGAATACTACATGTTTAAATCAGACATGCTCGGCCGCGGAATGATGGACATTATGATGGAGAAAGCGCGCCAGGGTATCGAAGTGCGGTTTTTATATGATGCCGCAGGGAGCATCAAGCTGGCTGGAAGAGATATCATGCAAATGAAACAAGCGGGAGTGGACATCGTTCCGTTTTCTCCGCTGAAATATGGTTTTTTCAACCAGAAGCTTAATTTCAGAAATCACCGGAAAATCGTGATCATCGATGGGAAAATCGGTTTTGTGGGCGGATTAAACGTCGGGAAGGAATATATCAGCAGAGATCCGTACATCGGGTTTTGGAGAGACACGCACCTGCGGCTGGAAGGAGAAATTGTGCAAACGCTTCACGCCATCTTTATGCTGGATTGGGAATACGTCTCCAATGAAGTGTTAATTGATCAAAAGGTGTACAATGCTCCGGTTCCCGTGGAGGGAGAGGGCATTTACCAAGTTGTCGCGACAGGTCCTGACATGAAAGAAAGCATGAGCGACCTTTATTATGAAATGATTTCTTCAGCGCAGAAATCAATATGGATCGCCACGCCCTATTTTGTCCCGAATGAGTCCATTCGCACGGCGCTGAAAGCAGCGGCGACAAAAGGCGTGGAGGTAAGGGTCATGGTGCCGGAAAAGAACGACAGCTTTTTGACGCAATACGCGTCTAGATCGTATTTTCCAGAGCTGCTTCTTGAGGGGATTGAGGTGTATTCTTATCAAAAAGGCTTTATGCATCAAAAAGTCATGATCGTTGACGGAGACCTCGCCTCTGTCGGCACCGCGAATATGGACATGCGCAGCTTCCAGCTCAACTTCGAAGTGAACGTGTTCTTCACGGATGCCGAAGCGATCCGCACTCTTGAAGCCCAATTCGAAGAAGATATGCTGGACAGTGAAAAACTCAGCCCTGTCGGCTTTTATAAAAGGGGAATGGTTGATCGGACAAAAGAATCCTTTGCCCGTCTGTTTTCAGGTGTTCTGTAAGAAAGGGATTATGATGGGCGACTTTGCTGATGTACATAATCATTCGTCAGCTTTGGCGTTCATGTTCCCATTTTGTTGTGGTCATTGAAACAAAGCTGAAATAAAAAGGGATGAATTCATTCGGACAGCGGTTCAGCTCCATTATGTAAAACCATAAGAAAAAGGATAGACGAGATGTCTATCCTTTCAGCGTGTCGGCAAACCCTTGCATTCGTTGTCAAGCCTGTGCGTTGGTCCTCACGAATTAGGACATTCGCTCCGCTCCAATGCTCGCCTTTCCTAGACTTCAAGGGTTTTCAATCACGCTGAAAAGATGACAAAATCCTAAAACTAAACCGTTTTAGGATTTTGTCAACAATCTGAAAGGATAGACGAGATGTCTATCCTTTCAGCTTTATATGTAAGTTTAAAGCGCTTCTTTTTCAGCGGGCTCAATGATCGTTTGGAATTTTTCAATCAGCTGCGGCGCTTTTGTGCCTTCTACGACAATCAAATATTCCTTTTCATTGTGAGCCATTCGGAACGTTTCAAGCTCAATTAAGTTTTTGATTTTGCACATCGTTTTCTTTGAATAGATGTAAACCTCATGGCTTCCGGAATGGCACATTTTATAAAGATGAATCAAATTTCTTAAAGTAAAGGCCTGTGCGGCTACTTTCAGAGACTTGATGTTTTTCATGATCTTTCTCCTCCATCGGTTGTTGTCTTATATAGGCTATGTTCCCAGAGCGGGCGAGCCGTAAACCTAATTTTGCACATTTATGATTTCCATTGCAGTGTGCCGCCGCCAATGCGTTTGACACCGCGTATGGAGCCTAATTCATCCATCAGTCGCAGAAGCGCCTTGTCTTTTTGCTTTGCTTCAATCATGAAATCAATATTTGTTCCCCATTGCCTGAAGCGTTCCAGCAGCGGCAGCAAAAAGTTCGCGTCAACATAATCGGCATGGCTGCGCAGGGCTTGCTCCGATTTTGGAGAAGACAGGTGAACCTTCGGCTGCAGGCCGATCCGCTCCCACGTTTTGATCATCCGGGGCAGTGCTTCATTTAGGTCTGCGTCGTCATCTGGATTGGCATAAAAATGATGAAAATCAAAGACAAACGGTACATCCTCTCGCTCACAAACTTGAAGCGTTTCCTCGGTCGTATATGTTTTATCATCGTTTTCCAGCGTCATCCGCTGTTTGATCTCCTGTGGCAGCTTCTTCATATTTTGATGAAATTGTGCAGTGGCGGTATCTTTATCTCCGTAAGCGCCGCCAATATGAATGTTGATAACCGAGCGGTCAGCAATGCCCATGGCTTCAAGCATGCGATAGTGATACGCCATATCGGTTACCGCATTTTTTGTGACGTTTTCCTTCGGGCTCGTAAACAGAGTGAATTGGTTGGGATGAAAGCTTGTTCTCAGGTGATGTGTTTTCACAAGCTCTCCGATCTCCCGAAACTCCTTTTGAAACGGCGTCACAAAATCCCACATCACATCGGGATGCGTGGCCAGCGGCACAATCGAACTGGAAAAACGGTACAAAGGAATGCCGTGGCCGATAATATAGTGAAGGGTTCTCATCGTATTGCGCAAATTGGCTTTTGTCACAGTCAGCAGGGCTTCTTTTCTTTCATCCTTTGATAGCTTTGAATAACGCGCAAATGTTAATGTTTTAGCGGGGGACGCATCCCAAAGGCTCATCGCATTTGAAACGAACCCGAATCTGAAAATCATAGGTACTCTCCTTTATAAAAAATAAGATAATGCTCTGCCAAGCCATTCCGCCGGGCGCTGTCTGAATGTGCGTTTGCTGAAAGCCGTCTTTGTCAGCAGCTCCGACTTTTTGATATCTTCCTCAATCGTGGCATAGACTTCACGTGTAAAAGCCTCATCATCAATTTCGACATTGACCTCTTCATTTAAAAACAGGCTTCGCTTATCGAAGTTGGCTGTTCCGATGATGCTGAGATGGTCGTCTATGATGACGGCTTTTACATGATAAAACCCTTGATAGTAGCGATAAATCAGACAGCCGGCATCCAAGAGCTCCGAATAATACGTAAAAGCTGCTTCTCGTACCAGCGGATGGTCTGATTTCATCGGTACAATGATTCTCACGGATACGCCGTTTTTTCTCGCATTAAGCAGAGCTTCTTGAAGCGGTTTTGACGGAATATAATAAGGCGTGCAAATGGTAAGGCGATTCTTGGCCAGCGCGATATTGGCCAAATACTTTTTTTCAAGTGAATAGCCGTCGGTCGCATAAATCTTATGAGAGGTATTCCCTTGCGGAAGCTTTGGAAAAACATCCGAACCTAGTGCGATTCCGGTATTTCTCTTGAGATCGGAAGCAAATAGCGTTTGAAGATCGTGCACGCCTTCTCCCTTCATACGTAAGTGATAGTCCTCCCAATTTCCGAATTTCGCCTTCTTTCCAAGGTATTCCTCAGCGATGTTAAACCCGCCGATATAACCGATTTTTCCATCTATCACAGCTATTTTTCGGTGATTTCGTTTTTGCATGTGAAAAAAGAAATAAGGAAAACGAGGCTGGTTCATCACATGAACATGAACGCCGGCATTTTTCATCGTCTTGAGCGCAGTTTTTTTAATTGTCCGGCAGCCCGCCCAATCTAGAAGCAAATAAACGGAAACGCCAGCCTCGGCTTTTGTCTTCAGCAGGGTATACATCTTGTGGCTGACCTCATCGTTTTTCATAATAAAAAACATCATGTGGACAGAAGAGGCGGCCTGGCTGATATCTTTCATCATCCGTTCAACGAGGTCGGTGCCGCAGTGGATCAATTCGATGTCACTCTTCTTTTTTGAAAAAACAGGCTCGTACGCATTCTTTTTGTATCCTGCGCGGCCCATGAAGATATCAAGCAAAATCAAAGCAAAAAGAATAACCACAATGATTATTATCACAAACAATACCTTCATCCCGGCACTCCTTTCCGTAGTAAAGGTAGTGTGCCCGAACAACAGGAATTTAATTATTGACTGAACACTCATTCATTATTTATCATAAAGATAATCTTATACGGATTCGAGAGTAGGGGGATTGCGGTCTTTATCAGTAAAAAGGGGGAATTGGAATGAGCGGCTTTCTCATCGCAAATGCATTGTTATTTCTGATTGTAACCGCTTACGCTGTCTATTTGTTTGTCTACTTGGTCAAAACGAGACTGGCCTACATTAGACTCGGCCAGAAGGAAGAGTTTGATCAACGGTTCAAGGAACGGCTTCACGCCATATGGGTGAATGTATTCGGGCAGAAAAAACTGCTTAAGGACAAGAAAAGCGGAATCATTCACGTCATATTTTTCTACGGATTTATATTGGTTCAATTCGGAGCCATCGACTTTATCATCAAAGGACTGGCTCCTGACAGGAATCTGCCGCTTGGACCCGTCTATCCCGCTTTCACCTTTTTTCAGGAAATTGTAACATTTCTTATTTTAATCGCTGTAGGCTGGGCATTCTACAGACGGTATATCGAAAAGCTTGTCAGGCTGAAACGCGGTTTTAAAGCAGGGCTCGTTCTCATTTTTATCGGAGGATTAATGCTGACTGTTCTGCTTGGGAACGGGATGAATCTGATCTGGCATGAGCATGGACTTTCTTGGAGTGAGCCGATCGCATCGGGCATCGCGTTTTTACTAGGCGGTGTCGGGAAAACGGGTGCGGCGGTGATTTTCTATATCGCATGGTGGGTGCATCTTCTGTTTTTGCTAAGCTTTTTAGTGTACGTGCCTCAATCAAAGCACGCGCACTTAATCGCCGGTCCTGCCAATGTCTTCTTCAATAGAATGGAATCTGCCGGAAAGCTTGAAAAAATCGATTTTACCGACGAAACGAAAGAAAGCTACGGAGCAGGTAAAATTGAAGATTTCAGGCAGTCTCAGCTGCTTGATCTGTACGCGTGTGTCGAGTGCGGCCGCTGCACCAATATGTGCCCAGCAACAGGCACCGGAAAAATGCTGTCGCCGATGGACTTAATAGTGCGTCTAAGAGACCATTTGACGGAAAAAGGCGCCGCCGTCACTTCGCGCTCGCCATGGGTGCCCGCGGCAGCGTTCCGGCATACGAGAGGCAATCAGCTGGCGGCAGCGTCAGCGGGAAGCGGGTCCCGGGAAGCCGCCGCCGCGCTGGATTACAACCCAAGCTTGATCGGCGACGTCATCACAGAGGAAGAAATTTGGGCGTGCACCACCTGCCGGAACTGTGAGGATCAATGCCCCGTGATGAACGAGCATGTCGATAAAATCATTGACCTCCGCCGCTACCTTGTACTGACAGAAGGAAAAATGGACAGTGACGCACAGCGCGCTATGACCAGCATTGAACGGCAGGGAAATCCGTGGGGCCTTAACCGCAAGGAACGTGAAAATTGGCGTGACGCCGCACCGGATGCCGAGATTCCGACTGTAAAAGAAATGAAAAAAGAAGGAAAAGAGTTTGAGTACCTTTTCTGGGTCGGTTCCATGGGGTCTTACGACAACAGAAGCCAGAAAATCGCGATTTCTTTCGCCAGGCTGCTCAACCACGCGGGTGTGTCCTTCGCGATCCTCGGCAATAAAGAAAAAAATTCAGGAGACACGCCGCGCCGCCTCGGAAATGAATTTTTATTCCAAGAGCTGGCTGAGAAGAATATTTCCGAATTTGAAAAAAATGATGTTGAAAAAATCGTTACCATCGATCCTCATGCATACAATTTATTTAAAAATGAATATCCAGATTTCGGCTTCGAAGGCGAGGTTTATCACCATACAGAGGTGCTGGCAGAGCTGGTGAAGAACGGGAAATTAAAACCGCAGCACCCGCTTCATGAGACGATTACCTTCCATGATTCGTGCTATTTGGGCCGGTACAACGAGGTCTATGATCCGCCGAGGGAGATATTGAGAGCCATTCCGGGCGTGCAGCTGATTGAGATGGAGAGAAACCGGGAAACCGGCATGTGCTGCGGCGCCGGCGGGGGATTAATGTGGATGGAGGAAGAAACGGGCAATAGGATTAACGTCGCCAGAACAGAGCAAGCGCTCGCAGTCAGCCCATCAGTGATCAGCTCAGGCTGTCCGTACTGTCTCACGATGCTTGGGGACGGCACAAAGGCGAAGGAAGCCGAAGACCAGGTTAAAACATATGACGTCGCTGAGCTTCTGTCTCAATCCGTCTTAGGTGCTGATATGAAAATGGAGGAGAAGTCATGAATTTCTCATTATCAGAAGAACACGAAATGATACGGAAATTGGTACGGGACTTTGCCAAACATGAGGTGGGCCCGACAGCGGCAGAACGCGACGAGCAAGAACGCTTCGACCGCGAGCTTTTTCGGGAAATGGCGAATCTGGGGCTGACTGGAATTCCGTGGCCTGAAGAATACGGAGGAATCGGAAGTGACTATCTGGCCTACGTCATCGCGGTGGAGGAGCTGTCAAAAGTGTGCGCCTCCACCGGTGTGACGCTTTCCGCCCATATCTCTCTTTGCAGCTGGCCGCTGTTTGCCTACGGGACGGAAGAACAGAAGACAGAGTATTTAACAAAGCTGGCCCTCGGAGAGAAAATCGGCGCTTTCGCTTTGACAGAAGCAGGGTCCGGTTCTGACGCCGGCGGCATGAAAACAACCGCTGAACGAATCGGCGATGACTATGTGTTAAATGGGGCAAAGGTGTTTATCACAAACGGCGGGATCGCGGATATTTACATTGTTTTTGCAGTTACCGATCCCGAGAAAAAGAAAAAAGGGATTTCCGCTTTTATAGTAGAAAAGGATTTCGAAGGATTTTTGACAGGCAAGAAAGAAAAGAAGCTGGGCATCCGTTCGTCTCCAACTACGGAAATCATGTTCGAAGATTGTGTTGTGCCCGCAGCAAACCGTCTCGGAGAAGAGGGAGACGGTTTCAAAATCGCGATGAAGACACTTGATGGCGGCAGAAATGGCATTGCTGCTCAAGCCGTTGGCATCGCTCAAGGGGCGCTTGATGCCGCGCTTCAATACGCAAAAGAGAGAAAACAATTCGGAAAATCAATCGCCAAGCAGCAGGGCATCGCATTTAAACTCGCGGATATGGCTACAATGATAGAAGCTTCTAGGCTATTGACCTATCAGGCGGCGTGGCTTGAATTATCAGGCCTTCCATATGGAAAAGCCTCCGCCATGTCCAAACTGCTGGCGGGAGATACGGCGATGAAGGTGACGACCGAAGCCGTGCAGATCTTCGGCGGCTACGGCTATACAAAAGACTATCCGGTTGAACGGTATATGCGTGATGCAAAAATCACGCAAATCTATGAAGGCACCCAAGAAATTCAAAGACTTGTCATCTCCAGAATGCTCGCGGATTGATGCAAAACATCTATCAGTCGGATCACTCTTGTAAAATTATTTAAATTAACGCTGTTAAGGGTAGCATATTCTGTTTTATTTTGTTTATAATGAGAGGTATGGTTTGTATAAGAACGATACAAAATCGCTTTCATTATTGATAAAACAGATACATATAAGTAATAGAAAGGGAGTGTCCGACCTTGGGTATCAAACAATATTCACAGGAAGAGCTAAAGGAAATGGCTTTAGTTGAAATCGCTCACGAATTATTTGAAGAACATAAAAAACCAGTTCCATTTCAGGAGCTTTTAAATGAAATTGCGTCTTTGCTTGGCGTGACAAAAGAATCGCTTGGAGACCGCATCGTTCAATTTTATACCGATTTAAATATTGACGGCCGCTTCCTGGCGCTTTCTGACCAGACGTGGGGGCTTCGCAGCTGGTATCCGTATGATCAGCTTGATGAAGAAACTCAGCCTACAGTCAAGGCGAAAAAGAAAAAAGCGAAGAAAGCAGTCGAGGAAGATCTTGATCTTGACGAGTTTGAAGAAATTGACGAAGACGACATTGATTTAGATGAAGTTGAGGAAGAACTCGATCTTGACGCCGGCAATTTTGACGATGAAGAAGATCTTGATGAAGACGACGATGGTCTTGAAATCGAAGAAGATATTATCGATGAAGATGAAGAAGATGAAGAAGACTATGATGAGGACGAAGAGGAAATCAAATAGTCAAAGAATTCATCTTCAAACGATCTTGACTTTCATAGTCGAACTATGTAGTATGTATTTTGGGCTCTTCAAAAACGAAGAGAGAACATAGTATGTTATGCTCCCTTTCAAGAAATTGAAAGGGAGCTTTCTTATTTTCACCCCTCATTTTTCTTATAAATCATTTAAAAGGCTAAATGATTTTTTATAAAACAGTACATTTTAAAAATGTAGCTAAGAGCGAAGAGAGGAGCAAACGAAATGACGAAATATATTTTTGTAACCGGGGGAGTTGTATCCTCACTTGGAAAGGGTATTGTAGCAGCTTCATTAGGACGTTTGCTGAAAAACCGCGGAATGAACGTGACGATTCAAAAATTCGATCCATACATCAACGTTGACCCGGGAACAATGAGCCCATATCAGCACGGTGAAGTATTTGTAACGGATGACGGCGCTGAAACTGATTTGGACCTTGGTCACTATGAGCGTTTTATCGACATCAACTTGAATAAATTCAGCAACGTGACAACAGGTAAAATTTATTCAACAGTTCTTAAAAAAGAACGACGCGGAGACTACCTTGGCGGAACCGTACAGGTCATTCCGCATATCACAAACGAATTGAAAGACCGTGTGTACCGCGCGGGGAAAGAAACAAACGCAGATGTTGTCATTACAGAAATCGGCGGTACTGTCGGAGATATCGAATCACTGCCATTCCTTGAAGCGATCCGCCAAATGAAGAGCGACATCGGCCGTGAAAACGTCATGTACATCCACTGTACGCTTGTACCTTACATCAAAGCTGCTGGCGAATTGAAAACAAAACCGACACAGCACAGCGTAAAAGAATTGCGCAGCTTGGGCATTCAGCCAAACATCATCGTCGTTCGTACAGAAATGCCGATTTCTCAAGATATGAAAGATAAAATCGCGCTGTTCTGCGACATCGATACAAAAGCGGTTATCGAGTGTGAAGATGCGGACAACCTATACTCCATTCCGCTTGAGCTTCAAAAACAAGGGCTTGATAAACTGGTTTGCGATCACATGAAGTTAGAATGCAAAGAGGCGGAAATGTCCGAGTGGAAAGAGCTTGTGAACAAAGTCAGCAACCTGTCTCAAACGATCACAATCGGCCTTGTCGGTAAATACGTTGAGCTTCCTGACGCATATATTTCTGTCGTTGAATCACTCCGCCATGCGGGCTATGCGTTTGACACAGATGTAAAAGTGAAATGGATCAACGCTGAAGAAGTGACCGAAAGCAACATCGAAGAGCTGACAAACGGAACGGACGGCATCATCGTGCCGGGCGGATTTGGAGACCGCGGTGTTGAAGGCAAGATCGTCGCAACAAAATACGCGCGTGAAAACAACATTCCATTCTTGGGCATTTGCTTAGGTATGCAGGTTGCATCAATTGAATACGCACGACATGTATTGGGCTTAAAAGGCGCTCACTCAGCGGAAATTGACCCGTCAACTCAATACCCGATCATTGACCTTCTTCCTGAACAGAAGGATGTTGAGGACCTCGGAGGAACGCTGCGACTCGGCCTATATCCTTGTAAGCTTGAAGAAGGCACGAAAGCCTTTGAAGTATATCAGGATGAAGTGGTGTACGAGCGTCACCGCCACCGCTATGAATTCAACAACGAATTCAGACAGCAAATGGAAGACAAAGGCTTCGTATTCTCAGGAACAAGCCCTGACGGACGCCTAGTTGAAATCATCGAGCTGAAAGACCACCCTTGGTTCGTGGCTTCTCAGTTCCACCCAGAGTTCAAGTCAAGACCGACAAGACCTCAGCCTCTATTCAAAGGCTTCATCGGAGCGTCTGTCGAAGCTGCAAATCAGAAGTAATAAAAAAAGACTTGCCGTTTGTCAATAGCGGGCAAGTCTTTTTTATTTGTTTCCGGCAAGATACAGCATGTACAATAAGATATTATGCATACTCTTGCAGAATTTCTTTTAATGTAAACGATAAAGCATGGTAGACATACAGTGCTGTCATTAAAGAGGGAAACCCGTAACGGGTGCCGTCTTCATCGGGAACAAGCGGCATTTTTAATTTAGAATCAATATGCACATCACAATATTGTTCAACTCCAGCACTCTCTTTGGCAGCTGGCGATACGCATACGACTCCCGCGCCTTTTTCATAGAGCTCTTTCGCGAGCGCCTGCTCCTCGGCTGTGCCTGTCCCCGAGCAAAACATCAGCACTCTGTCGCTTTCTGTCACTTCCTCAGCGCTTTCGGGAAAGGCTTTAACGGATGGGAAGGGCTCTCTGCTTTCGGTTGCCTCATAAAAGACGCCCTGAAGCTCATTTGCTCCGTATAAATAAATGGAATGCCCGCTGATCACCGCTTGAGCAAGCAGCCGCGCCCCATCTTCAATCGCGTCAGATTCCTTATCCTGAATGCGGGAAAAAATACCTGTTAACTGCGTCGTAAATATTTTCAACATAAGTGAATCCTCCTTTATAACGTACAATATCAGTATACAACAAAAGAGAAAATGCTCAGAAAATGTCGTAAAGTAGACTATTATAATTAAAGGAAATAGGAAAATCAAACAGAATACATACACTACTGCTTACTTTTGACGAAAATCATAATATTGGGGTGTAAAATGATGAATGAAAAAATTTTAATCGTGGATGATCAATACGGCATACGTATTTTGCTTAACGAAGTGTTCAATAAAGAAGGCTACCAGACGTTTCAGGCTGCAAACGGCCTTCAGGCGCTTGACATCGTGACAAAAGAACGGCCAGACCTTGTGCTGCTGGACATGAAAATTCCCGGCATGGACGGAATCGAAATTCTAAAACGGATGAAGGTCATTGACGAAAACATCCGGGTGATCATCATGACGGCATACGGAGAACTCGACATGATCCAGGAATCAAAGGAGCTGGGCGCTTTGACGCACTTTGCGAAGCCGTTTGATATCGACGAAATCAGAGAAGCTGTCAAAAAATATCTGCCCCTGAAGTCTAATTGACAAAAGGAAGAAACAAATGAATCATGTCATTATGTTGCCGATTTGTCGAAAAGTTGGTATTCTAGTTATGGAGAAAAAGCGATCTGGTATTTACATATGACAGCATTTAATGGGTCATGCTAGGATGGAGAGCTTTTTTCGCTAGAAGACAATCAGGCTACATAAGGAGGACGTTCGACATGCCTTTAGTTTCAATGACAGAAATGTTGAATACAGCTAAAGAAAAAGGTTATGCAGTAGGACAATTCAACTTAAACAACCTTGAGTTTACTCAAGCGATTTTACAAGCAGCTGAAGAAGAAAAATCTCCAGTGATCCTTGGTGTTTCCGAAGGTGCGGGACGCTACATGGGCGGCTTCAAAACAGTCGTAGCTATGGTAAAAGCACTTATGGAAGAGTACAAAGTGACAGTTCCTGTTGCGATCCACTTAGACCACGGTTCAAGCTTTGAATCTTGTGCGAAAGCGATTCATGCAGGTTTCACATCTGTTATGATCGACGCTTCTCACCATCCATTTGAAGAAAACGTAGCAACAACTTCTAAAGTTGTTGAGCTTGCTCATTTCCACGGAGTATCTGTAGAAGCTGAGCTTGGAACAGTAGGCGGACAAGAGGATGACGTTATCGCTGAAGGCGTAATCTACGCTGATCCTAAAGAGTGCCAAGAGCTTGTTGAGCGCACTGGCATTGACTGCCTTGCACCTGCATTAGGTTCTGTTCACGGCCCTTACAAAGGCGAACCAAACCTTGGTTTCAAAGAAATGGAAGAGATCGGAAAGTCAACTGGTCTTCCGCTAGTTCTTCACGGCGGTACTGGAATTCCGACTGATGACATCAAAAAATCAATCTCACTTGGTACAGCTAAAATCAACGTGAATACTGAAAACCAAATTTCTTCTGCGAAAGCTGTTCGCGATACATTGGCAGCTAAGCCTGACGAGTACGATCCTCGTAAATACCTTGGACCAGCTCGCGAAGCAATCAAAGAAACAGTTATCGGTAAAATGCGTGAATTTGGTTCTTCAAACCAAGCTTAATTCAATTGGAATGATATAACCGCCTGACAGCTTGACAGGCGGTTTTCTGTCTATCTTTAGAAAGCGCAATCATATTCACAGTTCAGAAAATTTCTTACTCAAGGAGGCTTTTTGTAAATGTTATTTTTTGTTGATACAGCTAATATCGATGAAATCAGAGAAGCGAATGAATTAGGAATTCTCGCCGGTGTAACGACGAATCCTAGTTTAGTAGCAAAAGAAGCTAACGTATCATTCCACGACCGCCTTCGCGAGATCACAGACGTTGTGAAAGGATCTGTAAGCGCAGAGGTTATTTCTTTGAAAGCTGAGGAAATGATCGAGGAAGGAAAAGAACTGGCGAAAATCGCTCCAAACATTACGGTGAAAATCCCGATGACGCCTGACGGTTTAAAAGCAGTAAGAGCACTTACTGATTTAGGCATCAAAACAAACGTCACATTGATTTTTAATGCTAACCAGGCGCTGCTCGCTGCCAGAGCAGGGGCAACGTACGTATCACCTTTCTTGGGACGTTTAGATGACATTGGCCACAACGGACTTGACCTGATTTCAGATATCAGACGGATTTTTGACATTCATGGTCTTGATACACAAATCATTGCAGCGTCAATCCGCCATCCGCAGCACGTGACAGAAGCTGCTTTAAGAGGGGCTCATATCGGCACAATGCCGCTGAAAGTTATTCATGCGCTCACGAAACACCCGTTAACAGACAAAGGAATCGAACAATTCCTGGCAGACTGGAATAAATAATGGCAAAGGGCGGCAGACAGTTTTTGCCTGTTTGCCGCGGCTTTTGTTTTTCACAGCGGACCTGCAGATGCTGACGCCGCTTTACAGAGAAGGAATCATTGGGCTGCAGAAGCTATATCGGAATGAAGGGTTTGCGTACTGCTTTTGCCAGATGACGACGATGTCTCTTGAGCCGGCGGGGCTCTGTGCAACTTTCGAAACCTGTACCCCGCAAAGCTTCGCTATTTTCTTCCTGATATTTTACATTGTATTGTATTCTTTCTCTGCGAATTGGCTAGATTTTGGACATGAGCTTTATTTGCTGAGACAGAATAAAATGACATTTTATTTAGCTCCGCAGCTATCTTCTTATGGAAGGAGACTATCATGGAAAAGTTGAATATTGCCGGCGGTGACTCGTTAAACGGTACAGTACATATCAGCGGCGCTAAAAACAGTGCTGTGGCATTAATACCTGCAACCATTTTGGCAAATTCCGAGGTGACAATTGAAGGGCTTCCAGAGATTTCAGATATCGAAACGCTGCGTGACCTGTTAAAGGAAATCGGCGGCAACGTGCATTTTGAGAATGGGGAAATGGTTGTTGACCCCGCGTCTATGATCAGCATGCCGCTTCCTAACGGGAAAGTGAAAAAGCTTCGCGCATCGTATTATTTAATGGGGGCGATGCTCGGCCGCTTCAAGCAGGCCGTCATCGGATTGCCCGGCGGCTGTCACTTAGGGCCCCGGCCGATTGACCAGCATATCAAAGGCTTTGAAGCGCTCGGGGCTGAAGTGACCAATGAACAGGGCGCCATTTATTTGCGTGCTGAAAGGCTGAGAGGCGCACGGATTTATTTAGATGTCGTAAGCGTAGGGGCAACCATTAACATTATGCTTGCCGCTGTTTTGGCAGAAGGGAAAACGATTATCGAAAATGCTGCCAAGGAGCCAGAGATCATTGATGTCGCGACTTTGCTTACCAGCATGGGCGCCAAAATCAAAGGTGCGGGAACCAATGTGATCCGAATCGACGGTGTGAAGGAACTGCACGGCTGCAAGCATACGATCATTCCGGACAGAATTGAGGCCGGGACATTTATGATTGCAGGGGCTGCGATGGGCAAGGAAGTCATTATCGATAACGTCATTCCCACTCATCTTGAATCGTTAACCGCAAAGCTGAGAGAAATGGGCTATCACATCGAAACGAGCGACGACCAGCTTCTTATCGTCAGCGGGCAGAAGGATTTAAAGCCGGTTGATGTCAAAACTCTTGTATACCCGGGCTTTCCGACTGATTTGCAGCAGCCGATGACGGCGCTCCTGACAAGGGCAAAGGGAACAAGCGTCGTCACAGACACCATTTACTCGGCAAGATTCAAGCACATTGATGAGCTGAGACGAATGGGTGCCAATATGAAAGTAGAAGGCAGATCTGCCATCATCACAGGTCCTGTCGAGCTTCAAGGAGCAAAAGTGAAGGCGAGCGATCTGCGTGCCGGGGCCTGTCTGGTGGTAGCCGGCCTGATGGCTGACGGCGTCACGGAAATTACCGGTCTGGAGCATATCGACCGCGGATACAGCAACCTTGAGAAGAAGCTTGAGGGGCTTGGAGCGACAATCTGGCGTGAACGAATGACTGACGAAGAAATAGAACAGCTTCAAAATTCATAATGGTTTCTTGTGAGAGGAGATCGTATTGAAATGGAAAGAAGTTTATCTATGGAATTGGTACGTGTGACTGAAGCTGCGGCATTGGCATCTGCAAGATGGATGGGCCGGGGAAAAAAAGACGAGGCTGATGAAGCGGCGACAAGCGCAATGAGAGACGTTTTTGATACAGTGCCGATGAAAGGAACCGTTGTGATCGGTGAAGGCGAAATGGACGAAGCGCCGATGCTGTATATCGGGGAAAAACTCGGAAACGGGTACGGCCCGCGCGTCGATGTCGCAGTTGATCCTCTTGAAGGCACAAACATTCTGGCAAGCGGCGGCTGGAACGCGCTGACGGTGATCGCGGTCGCAGACCATGGCACGCTTCTTAACGCTCCTGACATGTATATGGACAAAATCGCAGTCGGTCCGGAGGCGGTGGGCTGCATTGACATTGAAGCACCTGTCATTGATAACCTTAAAGCGGTGGCAAAAGCGAAAAACAAGGACATTGAGGACGTTGTTGCCACAATCTTAAACCGTGAAAGACACGCAAAAATTATTTCTGAGCTTCGTGAGGCAGGCGCCAGAATCAAATTGATCAATGATGGCGATGTCGCAGGCGCCATCAACACGGCTTTCGATCACACGGGCGTTGACATTCTGTTCGGGTCAGGCGGAGCGCCTGAGGGGGTGCTTTCCGCTGTTGCGTTAAAAGCGCTGGGCGGAGAAATTATCGGTAAACTTCTTCCGCAAAGCGAAGAAGAAATCATACGCTGTCATAACATGGGCGTTGATGTAAGCAAAGTTCTTCGTATGGAAGACCTTGTGAAGGGTGAAGACGCGATTTTTGCAGCTACAGGTGTAACTGACGGCGAGCTGCTAAAAGGGGTTCAATTCAAAGGTTCTGTCGGTACAACTGAAAGCTTAGTGATTCGTGCAAAATCAGGTACTGTCCGCTTCGTTGACGGCAGACACAGCCTCAAAAAGAAGCCGAACCTTGTCATCCGTCCATAACAAACAGAAAAAGCGGGTATGAGCCCGTTTTTCTTTTGCAGAAAAGCGTCAACTCTATCAATTCCGTGTCAAAACCTTATTTCAGTTGAATAATTTTTTGAAATAAGGTAAAAATAAAGAGTGCTGCGAAATTTACTGCGTAATTCCTTCTTTTAAGCACTAGGAAAATTTCAATTTCTACCGCATACAGACGATATAAGTATTGTTCTTCTCATGTTTTTGTCCTCGCTTCCTTCAAAACTCATTAAGACAATCCTTTTAACAAAAGCGCCGATCATGGGTGGAAGTGTTACCGATAGAAGTTCCTTTATGTTGAAAAAAGAATGTGCTTTGGCGGATGATGTGCAAAAGCAGCAGATTTACATGTGCAGAGTAAGATATTGACTATGAAAAGCGTGGTGTTTTTATGAAAGACGTATCAATTTCCTCTTTGGAAAATATGAAATTGAAAGAGCTTTATGAACTTGCAAGACATTATAAAATCTCCTATTACAGCAAACTGACAAAAAAAGAGCTCATTTTCGCCATTCTGAAAGCGAATGCAGAACAGGAAGATCTGCTGTTTATGGAAGGCGTTCTTGAGATCATCCAATCTGAAGGTTTCGGCTTCCTGAGACCGATCAACTATTCTCCAAGCTCAGAAGACATTTATATTTCAGCTTCACAAATTCGCCGTTTCGATTTACGGAACGGAGACAAAGTCTCAGGCAAGGTTCGCCCGCCAAAAGAAAATGAGCGCTACTACGGACTTTTGCACGTTGAAGCAGTAAACGGGGATGATCCCGAATCTGCAAAAGAGCGTGTGCATTTCCCGGCTCTTACGCCTCTTTATCCAGACCGCCAAATGGTGCTTGAAACAAAGCCGAACTTCTTGTCTACAAGAATTATGGACATGATAGCACCAGTCGGATTTGGACAGCGCGGATTGATTGTTGCACCGCCGAAAGCAGGAAAAACGATGCTGCTGAAGGAAATTGCCAACAGTATTACAGCAAACCAGCCTGAAGCAGAGCTTATCGTGCTTCTGATCGACGAAAGACCGGAGGAAGTGACTGATATTGAGCGTTCTGTAGCTGGGGATGTCGTCAGCTCAACGTTTGATGAAGTGCCGGAAAACCATATCAAAGTGGCCGAGCTTGTCCTTGAGCGCGCGATGCGTCTTGTAGAGCACAAAAAAGACGTCATCATTCTGATGGACAGCATTACACGTCTTGCGCGTGCCTACAACTTAGTAATTCCGCCGAGCGGAAGAACGCTTTCCGGCGGGATTGACCCGGCGGCGTTCCACCGTCCGAAACGCTTCTTCGGGGCTGCGAGAAATATCGAAGAGGGCGGCAGCTTAACGATTCTTGCTACGGCTCTTGTCGATACAGGATCACGTATGGATGATGTGATTTATGAGGAATTCAAGGGAACGGGCAACATGGAGCTTCACCTTGACCGCTCTCTGGCAGAGCGCCGTATTTTCCCGGCCATCGATATCCGCCGTTCAGGAACGCGCAAGGAGGAGCTGCTTGTGCCTAAAGAGCATCTTGATCGTTTATGGTCGATCCGCAAAACAATGTCTGATTCACCTGATTTCGCAGAAAAATTCATGAGAAAGATGAAAAAAACCAAAACAAATCAGGAATTTTTTGATATTCTCAATCAAGAATGGAAACAGGCAAATCTATCATCAGCAAGACGATAAATTACATTTGCAAAAGAAGTAAATTACTGATATAATTTTTTTATATGCATTTCGGACAACGATCCGGAATAATAACTCTGTTTCCACACGGGATTCAGGGCGGAAGGAGATGGATACAATGAAAGCAGGAATTCATCCTAATTTCAAAAAAGCAACAGTTAAATGCGCTTGCGGAAATGAATTTGAAACAGGCTCAGTAAAAGAAGAGGTACGCGTTGAGATTTGCTCTGAATGCCACCCATTCTACACTGGCCGTCAAAAATTCGCTTCTGCTGATGGTCGTGTTGATCGCTTTAACAAAAAATACGGTCTTAAGTAATAATAGATTTTTCAACAGGCAGGAAGCAGTCTTGCCTGTTTTTTATATTGTCTAAAACACAGCTGGCAGAGAGAGGGGAGCGGAGCCTATGTACATAATGAAACAAAGCGGGTGGCTTGAGCTGATTTGCGGAAGCATGTTCTCAGGGAAATCTGAAGAGCTGATCAGAAGAGTAAAGAGAGCAACTTACGCCAAGCAGGAAGTCAGGGTATTTAAGCCTGTGATTGATAATCGCTACAGCGAAGATGCCGTTGTCTCCCATAATGGAACATCCATGACGAGCTATGCCATTTCTTCTGCTGAGGACATCTGGGATCACATCAGTGAGAGTACCGATGTGATTGCGGTTGATGAAGTACAGTTTTTTGATCAGGAAATTGTTGAGGTTTTATCATCTCTTGCCGATAAAGGCTATCGCGTGATTGCTGCGGGTCTTGATATGGATTTCAGGGGAGAGCCGTTTGGCGTCGTGCCGGATATTATGGCGATTGCGGAGAGTGTGACGAAGCTGCAAGCCGTCTGTTCCGTCTGCGGATCACCGGCGAGCAGAACACAGCGCCTGATTGACGGCAAGCCGGCTTCTTACGATGATCCGGTCATCATGGTCGGTGCATCCGAATCGTATGAAGCAAGATGCAGGCATCATCATGAAGTCCCGGGAAAATCCAAAAAATAGTCCAAAACATGGGTATATAGATAGAAAACACCGGCCGAAACACCGGTGTTTTTTTTATATTCTGACAATACTTAATTAAAAAATTTAATTAAGTCTATTAAAAAATTAAATAATTTTCTTCTCTTGAATTTTGATTTTGACAGGAATACAATAGCTTACGTAATGTAAATAGTTTTGAGACATTGTTCGAACAATTGTCACAAAGTCGTATAAAGAACATGATCGGTCATTTTTTAGAGGGTTATTACTTAACTTGGTTAACTATTTCAAGAAAGAAGGAGATTTGCTTGAATAACATAAAAAAAACAAAAGAAGGCCACTTAGAAACAACTCTTAGAGGAAAAGAAGTTTTATCAATTCCAACCTTAAATAAAGGCGTTGCTTTTTCAGTAGAAGAAAGACAAGAGCTTGGCTTAGAAGGACTTCTGCCGCCAACTGTACTTTCTCTTGATCAACAAGCACAACGCGCGTACGAGCAATTCCAAGCGCAGCCTGATCGCCTTCGTCAAAATGTTTACTTAAGTGATCTTGCAAACCGTAATGAAGTTCTTTTCTATAAATTGCTGAAAAACCATCTTCGCGAAATGCTTCCTGTTGTGTACACACCGACAGTTGGTGAAGCGATTCAGGAATACAGCCATGAATATAGAAGACCTCAAGGTATCTACTTGTCAATCGACAACATTGACGGGATTGAAAAAGCTTTTGAAAACCTTCATGCGACAGCAGGAGATATTGATCTTATTGTTGCTACTGACTCTGAAAGCATTCTCGGTATCGGTGACTGGGGTGTAGGCGGTATTAACATCGCAATCGGTAAATTGGCTGTTTACACTGCTGCAGCTGGTATTGACCCTAGCCGTGTTATCCCGGTTGTGCTTGATGTCGGTACGAACAACGAAAAACTTCTGAATGATCCTTTATATATTGGTAACAAGCATGAACGTGTTCAAGGTGAACGCTACGAAGCTTTCATTGACGCTTATGTGAAAGCGGCATTGAAATTCTTCCCTAAAGCGCTTCTTCACTGGGAAGACCTTGGTAACAAAAATGCACGCAATATCATGAAAAAATACAACCATGAAATTCTTACATTTAATGATGATATCCAAGGTACAGGCGCGATTACACTTGCTGGTGTGCTTGCAGCGATGAAGAAAACTGGCGCTTCTATTAAAGATCAGCGTGTTGTTGTCTTCGGTGCTGGTTCTGCCGGTATCGGTATTGCTGACCAAATCCGCGACACAATGGTGCTTGCTGGATTATCTGAAGAAGAAGCTAACAAACGCTTCTATACAATTGATTACAGAGGCTTGCTGACTGAAGAAATCGAAGGCATCCTTGATTTCCAAAAACCTTACCTTCGCAATGCGGATGAAGTAAAAGGCTGGAAACGCGATGAAAAAGGCCAAATTCCATTCGATGAAGTGGTTCGCCAAGCGAAACCAACAATCTTGATTGGTACTTCAGGAGTTTCAGGTGCGTTCACAGAGGAAATTGTAAAAGAAATGGCTTCTCACGTGGACCGTCCGGTTATCATGCCGATGTCTAACCCGACTCACCTTGCTGAAGCTGTTCCAGAAGATTTGTTCAAATGGACTGACGGAAAAGTGCTTATCGCAACAGGAAGCCCATTTGACAATGTAGAATACAATGGTGTTTCTTATGAAATCGGACAATCTAACAACGCATTCGCGTTCCCTGGTCTTGGACTTGGTTCAATTGTAGCTGAAGCTCGTATCATCACGCCTGCGATGTTTGCTGCAACTGCTGATGCGATTGCTGAAATGGTTGACTTTGAAACACCTGGAGCAGGATTGCTTCCAAGCATCGATAAGCTTCAAGAAGTTTCTATTAAAGTGGCGATTGCTGTTGCTGAAGCAGCTATTAAAGAAGGCGTAGCAAATCGTCAGCCTGAAGATGTAAAACAAGCAGTTCTTGATGCAATGTGGACACCTGAATACAAAAAAGTCATCGCAAAATAATTAGCGAGTAAATTTTTTCGTCCGAGGGAAAGCTTTGTATAAAGCTAAAGTATACGGACATAGGATTTGGAGGAGAATATTTTGAGCATCTTAGATATCTTAATCCTCCTGGCACCGATCTTCTTTGTTATCGTGCTGGGTTGGTTTGCAGGACATTTCGGAAGTTATGATGCCAAGTCGGCAAAAGGGGTAAGTACGTTAGTAACGAAATACGCACTTCCAGCTCACTTTATTGCTGGTATTTTGACAACTTCCAGAAGTGAATTTTTATCACAAGTTCCATTGATGGTTTCTTTACTTATTGGGATTGTTGGTTTCTATATCATTATCCTTTTGGTTTGCAGATTTATCTTCAAGTATGATTTAACGAACTCATCTGTTTTCTCATTGAACTCTGCACAGCCAACATTTGCTTTTATGGGTATTCCGGTATTAGGAAGCTTGTTCGGAGCGAATGAAGTTGCGATTCCGATCGCGGTTACAGGTATCGTGGTAAACGCGATTCTTGATCCGCTCGCGATCATTATTGCTACTGTCGGTGAGTCTTCTAAGAAAAACGAAGAGAACGGAGACAGCTTCTGGAAGATGACAGGGAAATCAATTCTGCATGGTCTTTGTGAGCCGCTTGCTGCTGCTCCATTAATCAGTATGGTTTTAGTGTTGGTTTTCAACTTCACTCTTCCTGAGCTGGCTGTTAAAATGCTTGATCAGCTTGGAAGCACAACATCTGGTGTTGCTCTCTTTGCTGTCGGTGTTACCGTTGGTATTCGTAAAATTAAACTCAGTATGCCGGCTATCGGTATTGCGTTACTAAAAGTTGCGGTTCAGCCTGCGTTAATGTTCCTGATTGCTCTTGCAGTCGGCCTTCCAGCTGACCAAATGACAAAAGCGATCCTTCTTGTAGCATTCCCTGGTTCTGCCGTAGCAGCCATGATTGCGACTCGATTCGAGAAACAAGAAGAAGAAACTGCAACAGCGTTTGTGATCAGTGCGATTCTGTCATTGATTTCACTTCCGATTATTATCGCGCTTACTGCGTAATCAAAAAAGCTCCCTTTACGGGGAGCTTTTTGCTTTAGGTTTGAAATTTGAACAGCGACATGAGCGGTTTTTTTCTTGTTTTGGTTTTTTCGGCAGCAGCAGCGGTCTCGGGAATCGCCTGAGCGGTGAATTCTTTCATTTGTGTGGTCAGTAATTGCAGGTCTGCAAGGATGTCATCAATTTCTCTGCGATGCTGAAGCAGCTGATATGATACACCTTCATCGGCCTTGTGCTTCAGCTGGCGTTCCAGTTCCCCGATCCTTGCCAGCAGTTCGTTTTCGTCCTGCTTTTGCTGTAAAAGGGTGTCGAGTTTCTGTTCGAGCTGTTCCATTCTTCGCTCTGTGTTGCCATTTGTTTTTTGGACAAGAAAGCCCGTGCGCTTTTTAGCGCTTGGCGGCACATGAATATCCTGAATCGCTGTGCCTTCAGAGATTTGTTTTTGAACAGATTTTAGAACCTTCACGTCTTCTGCCGTAAACGAGTAGTGCCCGAGCTCATTGCGTTCGGCCGGGAGGTTCAGCTGCTTCACCCACCGCTGTACCGTTTTTGCGGAGACGCCGAGTTCACTTGCCACCATATTTGTATTCATGATCCCATACCTCCTTTTTAGCTAGGTATTCGACCGTAGAATGCAGTTCCCTTCCTGTTAGACAAAACAAGAAAGGATTCGGCAAAGAAAGTGTGTATCTCCTTTTTTTCTTCAAAAACCGTTATTGTTCATAGAGCTCTAAAGGAAGCTGGTCAGGGTCAAAAAAGAAGGTGAAACGCTTGCCGGTCAGCGGATCTGTTCTGATCGGCTCTGTTTCGATTCCTTCTTCATGAAGCCTCTGAACCGCCTCATCCAAGCTGCTGACTGTAAAGGCGAGGTGGCGCAGGCCTGCCGCTTCAGGCCGGGTTAGGCGTTGGGGCGGATCGGGAAACGAGAACAGCTCAATGATATACGAGCCGTTTAGCGACAAATCGAGCTTATAGGAGCCGCGCTCTTCACGGTACGTTTCTTGAATCACCTGAAAACCAAGCTTATGTACGTAAAAAGCTTTCGACTTTTCATAATCTGAACATATGATTGCAATATGATGTATGGATTTCAGCAACTTCATCCCTCCTCGCTTCCCAGTATAGCAGAGGAGGCATTTCCGGCAGGGATTGAAATGCTTTTGACTGGGGTTCATCACTATACTATAATGAGAATGTTACGCACAGGAAAACAGAGGTGAAGACCGTGTTAGACCGTTTAAAGTCAATCGAAGAACGATACGAAAAATTAAATGAGCTTTTAAGTGATCCAGAAGTAGTCAACGATCCGAAAAAGCTAAGAGAATATTCAAAAGAGCAATCTGATATACAAGAAACAGTTGACGTATATAGACAATACAGAGATGCGTCAGAACAGCTGGCTGATGCAAAAGCGATGCTTGAAGAGAAGCTGGACGCTGAGATGCGCGATATGGTGAAGGAAGAGATTTCCGAACTTCAGAAGGAAACGGAAACACTGTCAGAACGTCTCAAGGTGCTCCTGATCCCGAAAGACCCTAATGACGACAAAAACGTTATCATGGAGATCCGCGGAGCTGCAGGAGGCGAGGAAGCCGCTTTATTTGCGGGCAACCTGTATAGAATGTATTCCCGCTATGCCGAGCTTCAAGGCTGGAAAACAGAGGTCATGGAAGCGAGTGTAACCGGAACGGGCGGCTACAAAGAGATCATCTTTATGATTACGGGAAGCGGTGCATATTCGAAACTCAAATACGAAAACGGCGCCCACCGCGTACAGCGTGTGCCTGAAACAGAATCAGGCGGCCGTATTCATACCTCTACTGCAACAGTGGCATGTCTTCCTGAGGCGGAAGAGGTAGAGGTTGACATTCATGAGAAGGATATCCGCGTCGATACGTTTGCATCAAGCGGACCGGGCGGACAAAGCGTTAATACAACGATGTCTGCCGTTCGTCTGACACATTTGCCGACAGGTGTTGTTGTATCATGTCAGGATGAAAAATCTCAAATCAAGAACAAAGAAAAAGCAATGAAGGTTCTCCGTGCCAGAATCTATGATAAATTTCAGCGGGAAGCCCAAGCTGAATATGATCAAACACGGAAATCAGCAGTTGGATCAGGTGACCGCTCTGAGCGTATCCGCACATACAACTTCCCGCAAAACCGTGTGACGGATCACAGAATCGGCCTGACGATTCAAAAACTTGACCAGATCCTTGAAGGAAAACTTGATGAAGTGGTTGAAGCGCTGATCGTTGAAGATCAGGCAAGCAAGCTTCAGCAGTCGGAAGGCTAAGATGAAGACGATATTTGAAGCCCTGAAATGGGCTTCTTCTTATTTAACCGAAGCGGGAAGAGAAGAAAACGCGGCTGAGCTTCTTTTGCTTTATGATACCGAAATGGACAGAAGCAAGCTGCTCGCCAGCTTACAGGAACCGATTGGCGAAGATGAGCTGTATCGCTTTAAGCGCCATGTTGAGATGCATAAAGAAGGCGTGCCGGTTCAGTACATTATCGGCAAAGAGTTTTTTTACGGACGGGAATTTATGGTGAATGATGACGTGCTGATCCCGCGTCCGGAAACAGAAGAGGTTGTCTATCATCTGCTTGACAAATATCGGCGTGTCTTTTCTGAAGACGGCAAGCTGGAAGTCGTTGACGTCGGTACAGGGAGCGGCGCGATAGCCGTCACGCTTGCGCTTGAAAACCAAAACTTTTCTGTGTCTGCTGTGGATATTTCGAAAGAGGCGCTGCAAGTCGCCTCCGCCAATGCGGAAAAGCTCGGAGCGGATGTGCGCTTTTATCAGGGCGATCTGCTTGAGCCTTTTATTAAGGCGGGAAAAAAAGCGGATATTGTTGTCTCCAACCCTCCTTATATTTCAGAAGAAGAAATGGCAGAACTATCAGAGATTGTCCGTTTTCATGAACCGCTGCACGCTCTTACCGATGGCGGAGACGGGCTGAAATTTTATAAGCGGTTTATGGAAGACATTCCGCTGGTCATGAAGGATAAAGTGTTTGTCGTTTTTGAAATCGGCTGGAAACAGGGGGATGCGGTCAAAGACCTGATGCTCAAGGCGTTTAAGAGTGCGGAAGTGGAAGTGCTGAAAGATATTAACGGTAAAGACAGAACCATATGCGCTGTGATTCATAAAAATAAATAAGCAGCTTGCCGGCGAGTTGATGAATCAAGCTGTTTTAACACCAGCAAAGGGGATGTTAAGGATGAAAAAGGCCCTGACAGCAGGAATTTTGCTCATTGCGGTTGAGAGCATGGTTGGCACCATTTTTCCGGAGGCATTTTCATATGAAACGATGTTTGGCGTTGGGTCTCTCGTTTTAATTGGGCTTGCGATCATCACATCGGGTTTGGCTGTAAGCGGAAGTGATCAGCGGGCGAACTACCATTCAGAAACCAAAGAAGGCCGTACAGCCCGCTTAAAAATAGCGGCTGCTTTCTTTGTTGCAGCGATACCTTCTATTCTATGTTATTTGCTGACGGTTTTGTTCTAGTAAAAAAGGAAGCCCCTTAGGCTTCCTTTTTTTGCAATAAAACAGAATCCCATATCCAATAGACAAGCGCCGTTAATACAGCGAAAAGATAGAAAGCTGTATTTTGAAACAGAGCTTGTCCTGAAGGCTGAAGCACGCCGAAAATGACCGCGTTGGCTATAAAAGCCGCAGCAAGGTAATACAGCAGGTACAAAGGGCTGAACCGTTTCGGTTTTTTATTCATCATGAATTGAAGCGGCAGCGCGAATATCAAATAAGGAAACAGAAAATAAAATGCCATCGTGATGAGAGCGGCAATGATAAATGAATGAATATAAATAATTGAATAAAAAACCGACATCGTGAAGGCTGATAACAGCACTGTATAATTATATTTCATCTTAAACCTCCTAAAACACTATCGTACCATAAATAAGATTAACAGCTTGCTAGATTTTTTTCACCCCGTACGTTTACCGCCGGCTCTCCTTGTCCATAATAGGGCTAGAAACAAAGCACGGAGAGGAACGGTGGGGACCGATGAAAAAAACAGTAATCATTTGTATATATATCTTTCTTTTATTATCCGGAGCGCTTGTAGGGCTGGCTAAAGAAGAGACGGCACAGCAATCGGAGAATCAGCCGGTGGTCATACCGGATCAGGCGATTCGTTTGAGAATATTGGCAAACAGTGATAGTGACCAGGATCAGCAATTAAAACGTCATATCAGAGACGCTGTGAATAAAGAAATCACAACTTGGGTAAAGGATATTACTTCTATAGAAGAAGCTCGTCGTGTGATTCGCTCAAAGCTGTCTGAAATCAAAGAAATTGCTAAGGAAACGATGAAGGAAGAAGGAGCCAGCCAATCGATATCCGTTGATTTTGACAAAATCTCATTTCCGACAAAGCTTTACGGCAACATGGTTTATCCAGCCGGCGAGTATGAAGCGATTCTGATTACGCTTGGAAACGGCGAAGGGGCCAACTGGTGGTGTGTGCTGTTCCCGCCGCTCTGCTTTCTCGATTTTTCCAACGGGGAAGCCGTCAAAGAACAAGAAGATAAAGAAGCTTCAAAAAAGCAAACAGAAAAAGTGCTTGAGGATGTAACCGCTAAAGCAGAAAAAGCCAAAAACGAAGAGAAAGAAGAAAAGGAAGACGGCACAGAAGTGAAATTCTTCTTAGTCGAATGGATTTCCGACCTTTTTTCCTAATCATCTGGTCTAAAAATAGATTTGCCTCATAGATTTGAAGAAAGAATGCAAAAACGGGGTGAACGGATGTTTTATCAACTGCGGGTGGCAAGGGAAAAGGACAGAGGCGTGCTTGAGGAATTTTTAAAACAGGCGAAAACCAATCATGAAGGCGTGAAGGAAGACTTTGCCCAATTTCTTATGCTGGAGGACGGCGAGAAAAACATTGCCGGATGTCTCGGAATTGAAAAAATAGGCTGTGATCAAGGACTGCTGCGATCACTCGTGATATCGGACAAGCTTCACCAAGGCCACATTGTGACGCTCTTTCAAAGCATGGAACTGCTGTGCGAAAAGCACCAGATCAAAACGGTATATTTAATAGCGAATCAGCATTCCTCGGCTGATTTCCTGAAGGCTATGGGATTTGAACCAGCTGAAAGCATACCGGAAGAGCTGTTTACCTCTCATCACTTCCGTGAATCGCGGCAAACGGAAGGGGCCGTCTTGATGAAAAAAGCATCTGGATAAGTGGGGTTATACACATACTTATCCACTTCTTCATTAGCGTTGTCCACAATTTGTGGATAACGCTTGTTTTATTACAGGACATCTTTTATACTTTCAAAAGGATTACACGCGTAAAACAGACGTTTTATTGTTGTGAATAAGGAGTTTGGTCAAAAATGAAAACGAAAAGATGGTTTGTGGATGTCATTGGCGAGTTATCCACAAATGATCCACAAATTGCACAAGCAGCTGCTTTGCTCCGGGAAAATGAGGTCGTTGCGTTCCCGACAGAAACGGTATACGGACTCGGTGCAAACGCGAAAAACACAGATGCCGTCAAAAAGATATACGAGGCAAAAGGCCGTCCGAGCGATAATCCCTTGATTGTCCACATTGCGGATATCAGCCAGCTTGACGGTTTAACGGGTCCGGCGCCTGAACAGGCGAAAACATTGATGAAACGGTTTTGGCCGGGAGCTCTTACGCTCATTCTGCCTTGCAAGCCTGGTGCGCTCTCACCTCGTGTAACGGCAGGACTTGAAACGGTTGCCGTTAGAATGCCGGATCATCCGCTTGCCCTTGCGTTGATTCGTGAGTCGGGGTTGCCGATTGCCGCACCGAGCGCCAATCTATCAGGCAAGCCAAGTCCCACAAAAGCGGAACATGTCGCTCACGATCTGGACGGCCGCATAGCCGGTATTATGGACGGAGGCCCGACCGGGATCGGGGTTGAATCAACCGTGCTTTCATGTGCCGGCGACATTCCTGTTCTCCTGCGTCCGGGCGGCATTACGAAAGAACAAATTGAAGCGGAGATCGGGCCGATCCTTGTGGATAAAGGGCTCAGCGATCAAAATGAGAAGCCGATTTCTCCGGGCATGAAATATACACATTATGCGCCGACAGCGCCGCTTGCCATTTGCGAAGACGGCCCGGAGCGCATTCAGCACCTCATTCAGGAATATCAACAAGGCGGCAGACGGGTCGGTGTTCTGACGACAGAAGAAAACGCGAGTGTGTATTCCGCTGATTATGTGAAGAGCTGCGGCAGACGGACTCAGCTTGAGACGGTTGCGGCAGGACTGTATGATGCCTTGCGCAGCTTTGATGAGAAGAAGGTGGATGTTATTATCTCGGAATCCTTTCCGGACACAGGTGTCGGTCTCGCCATTATGAACAGACTGATGAAAGCCGCCGGAGGAAGAGTGATCCGCTGAATACAGTCAGATGTTCTAACCCTTTTTGGACACGCATAGGCTAAAAAAGCGGGGCGTGTCCAAGGGGGTTATTTATGTATGTCGGATTTGTTTTTAGGCGAACTGATGACATTAAGCATCATGGCGTTTGCTTTAGGGATGGATGCTTTTTCTGTCGGTCTTGGAATGGGCATGGTCAAACTCAGAAAGAAGCAAATATTCAATATTGGTTTCATCATCGGCCTCTTTCACGTCATCATGCCGCTTGCAGGGATGGCAGCCGGTAACATGCTGTCAGGTCTCCTCGGCGTGTTAGCGGTTTATATCGGGGGTTCGCTGCTTCTTGTTCTTGGAGTTCAAATGCTTATGGCTTCTTTCAAACAGTCAGAAGATCGACTCATGTCGCCGGCAGGGCCGGGCTTATTGCTGTTTGCCGTCGGCGTCAGCCTTGACAGTTTTTCCGTCGGTTTGAGCTTGGGGATCTACGGATCGCATCCGCTCCTCACCATTACCCTGTTCGGGCTGTTCAGCATGATGCTGACGTGGCTGGGCCTGCTGATCGGAAAACAAGTGCAGTCGTGGCTTGGCACATACAGCGAAGCGCTCGGGGGCATCATATTAATCGCATTCGGCCTCAAGCTGCTTTTGCCAATTTAATATACCAATAAAAGAAACGAAGTCGCCGTTTCTTTTTTCTTCATATATAATAGAGAAAAATAAGGGGTGACTGACATGAATATTATTTTTGTCTGTACTGGAAATACGTGTCGCAGCCCAATGGCTGAGGCGCTTTTTAAATCAATTGCGGAAACGGAAGGGCTGAAAGTCAGTGTCCGTTCGGCGGGCGTGTTTGCTTCGCCTAATGGAAGAGCGACGCCTCAAGCTGTCGAAGCGCTGTTTGAAAAACACATTGCCTTGAATCATGCGTCTTCTCCGCTAACTGAAGAGCATATGGAGTCGGCTGATTTGGTTCTGACTATGACTCATCAGCATAAGCAGCTTATTGCCAGCCAATTTGCACGTTATCGTGATAAAGTGTTTACGCTGAAAGAATACGTCACAGGCAGCCATGGGGACGTCATCGATCCGTTCGGCGGCTCAATTGACATTTATAAACAAACAAGAGATGAGCTTGAAGAGCTTCTTCGGCAGCTGGCAAAACAGCTGAAAAAAGACGGCATGTAAGTTGTCAGAAAATCTGCAAACAGGCCATTTGCAAATCCTCCGTGAAGGAGTAGAATATAGTGAAAAGCACATCACATGGTGTGAATGAAAGAGCGGACAGACTGCGCGGTCAACATAGAACATAGCGGGCGCCGCATCACACACGCTGGGAGGAAAAGCTGATGAAAGTAGCCATAGCATCGGATCATGGCGGCGTTCACATTCGAAATGAAATCAAAGAGTTAATGGACGAATTGCAAATTGAATATATTGATATGGGCTGTGACTGCGGCAGCGGATCTGTAGATTATCCGGACTATGCTTTTCCGGTGGCCGAAAAAGTGGTAAGCGGCGAAGTTGACAGAGGCATTTTAATTTGCGGGACAGGCATCGGCATGAGCATTTCCGCTAATAAAGTCAAAGGCATCCGCTGTGCGCTGGCGCACGATACATTCAGCGCCAAAGCGACGAGAGAGCATAATGACACAAATATCCTCGCGATGGGTGAACGGGTGATCGGCCCCGGCTTGGCTCGTGAAATTGCAAAAATCTGGCTGACCACTGAGTTTACCGGGGGAAGACATCAAACGCGTATTGGAAAAATCTCAGATTATGAAGAGAAAAACCTATAGGGGTGCAGTTCAATGGATGAGATCAAACAAACGTGGAGTACGATGCTGTCTGAATTTCAGGAGCAAGCGGGATTGAAACAAGATCAGCTCTTCGTCCTTGGATGCAGCACAAGCGAAGTGGCCGGCAGCCGGATCGGCACATCGGGCAGTGTAGACATCGCTGAAAGCATCTACAGCGGACTTGCTGATCTTCGGGAAAAAACGGGAATCCATCTCGCGTTTCAATGCTGCGAGCATTTGAACAGAGCGCTTGTCATAGAGGAAGAAACGGCTAAGCTGTTTATGCTTTCAACTGTTTCTGCCGTACCCGTTCCAAAAGCGGGCGGGGCGATGGCCTCTTATGCATTTAAGCAGATGAAGTCTCCCGTTCTTGTCGAAACCATTCAGGCTGATGCTGGAATAGATATAGGCGATACGTTTATCGGCATGCATCTGAAGCCGGTGGCTGTCCCTGTGCGCGTCTCTCAAAACAGTCTTGGAGCAGCGCATGTGACATTAGCGCGTACGCGGCCGAAACTGATCGGCGGAGTACGGGCGGTTTATGGGTGTGAATGAAAGGACTGCATGGCCAGTCTTTTCTTTTATTTTAAAGCGGCGGAATAAATTCCGAACTTTACTTTAAATTTAAGTCATCAATATTCGTTTTTACCAATAAAAATTTTGATTTTTTTAAAATAATCTTTTACATCGGTCTTAAAAACCATGTACAATAGTGGTGGTAAAAACAAAGAACAGGATACGGATAGGAGAGGATCTCGCTGATGAAACATTTACCTGCGCAAGACGAACAAGTGTTTAACGCCATTAAAAATGAGCGTGAACGCCAACAGACAAAGATCGAGTTGATTGCTTCTGAGAACTTTGTAAGTGAAGCGGTGATGGAAGCACAAGGATCTGTTTTGACAAATAAATACGCTGAAGGATATCCGGGCAAACGTTACTATGGCGGATGTGAGTACGTCGATGTCGTTGAAGATATCGCTCGTGACCGCGCGAAGGAAATCTTTGGAGCGGAATATGTAAACGTTCAGCCGCATTCAGGCGCGCAAGCAAACATGGCAGTGTACTTCACGATTTTGGAACAAGGCGATACTGTACTTGGGATGAACCTCTCCCACGGCGGTCATTTAACACACGGAAGCCCAGTCAACTTCAGCGGTGTTCAATATAACTTTGTTGAGTACGGTGTAGATAAAGAAACTCAATATATTGATTACGATGACGTGCGTGAAAAAGCCCTCGCTCATAAGCCGAAGCTTATCGTAGCAGGAGCAAGTGCGTATCCTCGTGAAATCGACTTTAAGAAATTCCGTGAAATTGCTGATGAAGTCGGCGCTTACTTCATGGTGGATATGGCGCATATCGCAGGACTTGTTGCGGCAGGCCTTCATCCAAACCCTGTTCCTTACGCTGATTTCGTAACAACAACAACACATAAAACACTTCGCGGACCTCGCGGCGGTATGATCCTTTGCCGTGAAGAGTTCGGCAAGAAAATTGATAAATCCATCTTCCCAGGCATTCAAGGCGGCCCGCTAATGCACGTTATTGCCGCAAAAGCAGTTTCATTTGGTGAAGTATTGCAGGACGATTTCAAAACATATGCGCAAAACGTCATTTCCAATGCAAAACGCCTGGCTGAAGCATTAACGAAAGAGGGCATCCAGCTCGTTTCTGGCGGAACTGACAACCACCTTATCCTTGTTGACCTGCGTTCTCTCGGATTGACAGGTAAGGTTGCTGAGCACGTGCTTGATGAAATCGGTATTACGTCTAACAAAAACGCGATTCCATACGATCCGGAAAAACCTTTCGTAACAAGCGGCATCCGTCTTGGTACAGCTGCTGTGACAAGCCGCGGTTTTGACGGAGACGCATTGGACGAAGTCGGAGCCATCATTGCGCTTGCGTTGAAAAACCACGAAGATGAAGGAAAACTTGAGGAAGCAAGACAGCGTGTAGCTGCTCTTACTGATAAGTTTCCTTTATATAAAGAATTAGACTACTAAAATCCAAAAACCCGCTCGGCTTATGGCCGGCGGGTTTTTTGACGATGTTCTTGAAACTCCATGTCTTTTTTTGTAGAATCAATAGAAGTGTGTATTTGTTGATGGGACAATAAAAAAGGAGCTGAAACACTGTATGGGAAAGGTTTATGTATTTGATCATCCTTTAATTCAGCACAAGCTGACATATATACGGAATGAAAATACAGGTACGAAGGATTTTAGAGAGCTTGTAGACGAAGTTGCAACACTCATGGCATTTGAAATCACCCGCGATCTTCCCCTGGAAGAGGTGGATATCAAAACACCGGTTCAGGCTGCGAAATCGAAAGTCATCTCAGGGAAAAAACTTGGAGTCGTTCCTATTCTCAGAGCTGGATTGGGAATGGTTGACGGCATCTTAAAGCTGATCCCTGCGGCAAAAGTGGGACATGTCGGTCTGTATCGTGATCCTGAAACCTTAAAACCCGTGGAATACTATGTCAAGCTTCCGTCCGACGTAGAAGAGCGTGAATTCATCGTGGTTGACCCGATGCTGGCCACAGGCGGTTCCGCAGTTGAAGCCATTCACAGCCTCAAAAAACGCGGTGCGAAACATATTCGTTTCATGTGTCTTGTAGCGGCTCCTGAGGGTGTTGAAGAATTGCAGAAGCATCATTCTGACGTGGATATTTACATTGCGGCACTTGATGAAAAACTAAACGAAAAAGGTTATATTGTTCCGGGGCTTGGAGATGCGGGAGACCGTATGTTTGGAACAAAATAAAAAAAGAAAACCCCTTAAAAGGGTTTTCTTTTTTATCCAGTTATTTGATATTCGGCCAGTTTGTATACAATTATAGGTGAAAATGTGAACATTCTGTGGAGGCGTACAGTATAAAAAGTTTTTTAACTTTAAACAGATTGACACTTGTTGGGGGCTATTGTATGCTAAACGAGGGTATTATGAGAAGGTTTTCATAGCTTTCAATATAGTCCTCATCCTCAATGTGAATCCTCTCAGAAAACCCGTATTATGAGGATTTATTTAAGCGAATGAAACAGCATCCCTGCAAGGCTTGCGGATGAATGATTTTTTCGAACAGGCCCGTTTTGCCGGTCAAAAAAGGTCTTCTACTAGGGTTAACCGCTGATTTTTGCCGTATCCAAGATAGACATTATTTTTTCATCAGGAGACAGATAATTGATGGACGATCCCAAGCTTACATTTAGCAGACAACGCAAATATTTATTGTTCATTTTGGCAGTGTATGTACTGGGTTATGGTTTAACAGCGTATAAACCCGTTTTTTTAGGCCTTATTCTGGGAACTGTTTTCAGTTTGTTTAATTTTTTGCTGCTCGTCAGGAGGATGAACGCTTTTGACAGAGCTGTTGAGAAAGGCAAGTCCATACGATCTCTTGGGAGCGCAGCGCGGTGGTGCAATGCGATTCTTGCTGCGGCTATCGCCTATAAAAATCCAGAGCATTTTCATATGGCAAGTACAGTTATTGGATTAATGACAATATATCCTGTCATTATGATAGATTCCTTTATCCAGCTTAAACGCTCATCAATGGAAGAGAGGTGAAAACCCTTTGAATCATGAATACAAAACTATTGAATTTCTAGGTCTTACTTTTAATCTGACAAACATTCTGATGATTACTGTGGCGAGTGTGATTGTTTTATTGATTGCTATATTGACGACAAGAACGCTTTCGATCCGTCCCGGAAAAGCCCAGAATTTTATGGAATGGGTTGTTGATTTCGTCCGTAATATTATCGGCAGTACAATGGATTTAAAAACAGGGGCTAACTTCTTGGCACTTGGTGTCACATTGCTGATGTACATATTTGTGTCGAATATGCTGGGGCTGCCGTTTTCTATTACAATCGGACATGAGCTCTGGTGGAAATCTCCGACAGCCGATCCTGCCATTACATTAACGCTAGCCGTGATGGTTGTTGCTTTAACCCATTACTATGGCGTGAAGATGAAAGGGCTCAAGGAATATTCAAAAGACTATTTAAGACCTGTTCCCTTCATGCTCCCGATGAAAATCATCGAAGAGTTTGCGAATACGCTGACTCTCGGTTTGCGGCTTTATGGTAACATTTTCGCCGGCGAGATTCTTCTCGGCCTGCTTGCGGGTCTGGCGACAAACCATTATTCGCATAGCTTCGCTCTCGGTCTTGTCGGTACAATCGGCGCCATTCTGCCGATGCTGGCATGGCAAGCGTTCAGTTTATTTATAGGTGCCATCCAAGCGTTTATCTTTACAATGCTGACGATGGTGTACATGTCTCATAAAATAAGTCATGATCATTAAAACATTATATCCAAACGGATAACATCTTAAAGGAGGAACTTTTTCATGAATTTAATAGCAGCTGCGATTGCAATTGGTTTAGGCGCACTTGGTGCAGGTATTGGTAACGGTTTGATTGTTTCACGTACGGTAGAGGGGATTGCCCGTCAGCCGGAAGCAGGTAAGGAACTTAGAACTCTTATGTTCATGGGTATCGCATTAGTTGAAGCCCTTCCTATTATCGCTGTCGTTATCGCATTCTTAGCGTTCTTTGGCTAAGCATAAAAGCCTTATATGAACTAAAAATGGCGAAGATCATTCCAAGAGAACCTTCGCCATTGCTTTATGTCTGATAAGCAACCCGCCTTGCCGGCTGAAAAGAGACAAGTGCGGCTGCTGGATCAGCAAAGAAAAACCTGCAGAAGGGAGTTGCCGTAGTAGATGTCTCAATTACCACTTGAACTAGGATTGTCGTTTAACGGCGGAGATATCCTGTTCCAACTGTTAGCTATGTTAATCTTATTAGCGCTTCTAAAGAGATACGCTTTAGGGCCGCTATTAAACATAATGAAACAGCGTGAAGACCACATCGCTGGAGAAATTACGTCTGCTGAAGAAAAAAATAAAGAAGCGCAGCAGCTGATTGAAGAGCAGCGCGTTCTTTTAAAAGAAGCAAGACAGGAATCCCAAACTCTTATCGAAAACGCAAAGAAACTGGGAGAGAAGCAAAAAGAAGAGATTGTTCAGGCTGCGCGTGCAGAATCTGAACGTCTGAAAGAAGCAGCTAGAACTGAAATCGTGAAGGAAAAAGAACAGGCGGTTTCTGCTCTCCGTGAGCAAGTAGCGTCTCTTTCTGTCATGATTGCGTCGAAAGTGATCGAAAAAGAACTGGATGAACAAGCTCAAGAGAAATTGATCCAGGACTATCTTAAAGAGGTAGGAGAGAGCCGATGAGTGGATCAGCTGTCTCGAAACGATATGCGTTAGCTCTTTTTGATATCGCCAATGAGTCCGCTCAGCTGAATCAAGTAGAAGAAGAGCTAACTGTTGTAAAACAAGTATTTCAAAATGAAAAAGCGCTTAATGATGTGTTAAACCATCCGAAGGTGCCGGCTGCGAAGAAAAAAGAGCTGATTCAGAATACATTTGGCTCTTTGTCACAGTCTGTACTCAATACGATTTTTCTTTTGATTGACCGCCATCGTGCCGCGATTGTACCTGAGCTCACAGATGAGTTCATCAAACTCGCAAATGAGGCTCGTCAAATAGAAGACGCGACCGTATATTCAGTGAAACCGCTGACGGAAGCGGAAATTTTATCATTATCACAAGTGTTTGCAACAAAAGCCGGAGTCGCTTCACTGAGAATCAGAAATGAAGTGCAGACGGATTTAATAGGCGGCATTAAAGTCCGCATTGGAAACCGGATTTTTGACGGCAGCGTAAGCGGAAAGCTTCAGCGCATTGAACGTCAGCTAGCCGGGGAAAATCGATAGAAGGGGTGAAACCTAAGTGAGCATCAAAGCTGAAGAGATTAGCACGCTGATAAAACAGCAAATACAAAATTATCAATCTGATATTGAAGTTCAAGACGTAGGTACAGTCATCCAAGTCGGTGACGGTATTGCTCGTGTACACGGCCTTGACAACTGTATGGCCGGTGAACTTGTCGAATTTTCAAACGGTGTTTTGGGTATGGCTCAAAACCTTGAAGAATCAAACGTAGGTATCGTCATCTTAGGACCTTTCAGTGAGATCCGCGAGGGAGACGAAGTAAAAAGAACAGGCCGCATCATGGAGGTTCCTGTCGGCGAAGAATTAATCGGCCGTATTGTGAACCCATTGGGACAGCCGGTAGACGGACTTGGCCCGATCCTCACAAGCAAAACACGTCCGATCGAAAGCCCTGCACCAGGCGTTATGGACCGTAAATCCGTTCATGAACCGCTTCAAACGGGTATTAAAGCGATCGATGCACTGATTCCAATCGGCCGCGGCCAGCGTGAGCTGATCATCGGTGACCGTCAAACAGGTAAAACTTCTGTTGCGATCGATTCGATCTTGAACCAAAAAGACCAAGACATGATCTGCGTATACGTTGCGATCGGTCAAAAAGAATCAACAGTCCGCGGCGTAGTAGAAACATTGCGTAAGCACGGCGCGCTTGACTATACAATCGTTGTAACGGCGTCTGCGTCACAGCCGGCACCGCTTCTGTACCTGGCTCCGTATGCTGGGGTTACAATGGCAGAAGAATTTATGTACAACGGCAAGCACGTTCTTGTTGTATACGATGATCTTTCTAAACAAGCGGCTGCTTATCGTGAGCTGTCCTTGCTTCTTCGCCGTCCGCCGGGCCGTGAAGCGTTCCCTGGGGATGTATTCTATCTTCATTCCCGTCTGCTTGAGCGTGCAGCAAAGCTTAGCGACGCGAAAGGCGCAGGATCAATTACAGCTCTGCCGTTCGTAGAAACACAAGCCGGAGATATCTCTGCTTATATTCCGACGAACGTTATTTCCATCACCGACGGACAGATCTTCCTGCAATCTGATTTGTTCTTCTCAGGCGTACGTCCAGCGATCAACGCCGGATTGTCTGTATCCCGTGTCGGCGGTTCAGCGCAAATCAAAGCGATGAAAAAAGTATCAGGAACTTTGCGTCTTGACCTTGCGTCATACCGTGAGCTGGAAGCATTCGCTCAATTCGGATCTGACCTCGACCAAGCGACTCAGGCGAAACTGAACCGCGGTGCGCGTACAGTTGAAGTGCTGAAGCAGGATCTGAACAAGCCGCTTCCGGTTGAAAAGCAAGTAGCCATTCTTTATGCGCTGACAAAAGGACATCTTGATGATATTCCTGTAGCGGATATCAGACGTTTTGAAGAAGAGTACTACATGTACCTTGACCAAAACCATAAAGACCTGCTTGACGGAATTGCGAAAACAGGAAACCTTCCTGCTGATGAAGACTTCAATGCTGCAATCGAAGGCTTCAAACGCACATTTGCACCAAGCAACTAACTCGAATGCTGATGAGAGAAAAAGGTTCTCTTTTTCTCTCTTTTTACGCAGATGAAGAGAAAAGGTGGTGAAATCTTTGGCCTCATTACGCGATATTAAGTCAAGGATCACGTCAACGAAAAAAACGAGCCAGATTACAAAAGCCATGCAGATGGTATCTGCGGCTAAGCTGAATCGTGCAGAAAATAATGCAAAATCATTTGTGCCATATATGGATAAGATTCAAGAGGTTGTGTCTAACGTCGGGAGAGTTTCCGGCAACGTGAAGCATCCGATGCTTCTCAGCAGAGAAGTGAAAAAGACGGCATATCTTGTCATTACGTCTGACCGCGGGCTTGCCGGCGCTTTTAACAGTTCGGTTTTACGAAATGCTTATCAGGCCATGCAAGAACGTCATCAATCGAAGGATGAGTATGCGGTGATCGTCATCGGAAGAGTGGGCCGTGATTTCTTTAAAAAACGTGAGATTCCGATCATTTCCGAGTTAACAGGACTTGGAGATGAAGTAACGTTTACAGAAATCAAGGATCTTGCCCGTCAAACGATTCAAATGTTTATAGACGGTGCGTTTGACGAATTGCACCTTGTTTATAACCATTTTGTCAGCGCCATTTCTCAAGAAGTGACGGAGAAAAAGCTTCTGCCGTTATCTGATTTAGGAAGCGGCGCAGGAAAGAGAACGGCATCTTACGAATTTGAACCGTCTGAAGAGGAGGTTCTGGAGGTTTTGCTTCCTCAATATGCAGAAAGCTTAATCTTCGGCGCGCTTCTTGACAGTAAAGCAAGTGAGCACGCTGCAAGAATGACGGCGATGAAAAACGCGACAGACAACGCGAAGGAACTTATCGATTCACTTTCGCTTTCTTATAACCGCGCTCGCCAAGCAGCCATCACACAAGAAATTACGGAAATTGTCGGCGGAGCAGCCGCTTTAGAATAGAAAGATTTTTGTCAGGAGGGATAGCGATGAAGAAAGGACGCGTTAGCCAGGTATTAGGACCAGTCGTCGACGTGCGTTTTGAAGACGGTCATTTGCCTGAAATTTATAATGCGATTAAAATTTCACAGCCAGCTAGTGAAAACGAAGTAGGTATTGAATTAACGCTTGAGGTCGCTCTTCATTTGGGTGATGATACAGTCCGTACAATCGCAATGGCATCTACGGATGGCGTTCAGCGCGGAATGGAAGCTGTTGATACAGGAGCGCCAATTTCTGTACCGGTTGGTAATGTAACACTCGGCCGTGTATTTAACGTACTTGGAGAAAATATTGATTTGAATGAGCCGCTTCCTGCGGATGCGAAAAAGGATCCGATTCACAGACAGGCGCCTTCATTTGATCAGCTGTCAACAGAAGTTGAAATTCTTGAAACAGGTATTAAAGTTGTTGACTTGCTTGCTCCGTACATCAAGGGCGGTAAGATCGGATTGTTCGGCGGTGCCGGTGTAGGTAAAACCGTATTAATCCAGGAATTAATCAACAACATCGCGCAAGAGCACGGCGGTATCTCTGTATTCGCCGGTGTAGGGGAGCGTACTCGTGAAGGGAACGACCTTTTCTACGAAATGAGTGACTCTGGCGTAATCAACAAAACAGCCATGGTATTCGGACAAATGAACGAGCCGCCGGGCGCACGTATGCGTGTTGCTTTGACAGGCCTTACAATGGCTGAGCACTTCCGTGATGAACAAGGACAGGATGTATTGTTCTTCATCGATAACATTTTCCGTTTCACGCAAGCGGGTTCAGAGGTTTCTGCCCTTCTTGGCCGTATGCCTTCAGCGGTTGGTTATCAGCCGACGCTTGCAACTGAAATGGGTCAGCTTCAAGAGCGTATCACATCTACAAACGTTGGATCAGTTACATCTATCCAGGCGATCTACGTGCCTGCCGATGACTACACTGACCCGGCGCCGGCAACAACGTTCGCTCACTTGGATGCGACTACAAACCTTGAGCGTAAATTAACTGAGATGGGTATTTACCCAGCGGTTGATCCGTTGGCATCTACATCACGCGCTCTCGCTCCTGAAATTGTGGGAGAAGAGCATTATGCAGTTGCCCGTGAAGTACAGTCAACGCTTCAGCGTTACAAAGAGCTTCAAGATATCATTGCGATTCTCGGTATGGATGAATTGAGTGATGAAGACAAACTTGTCGTTCAACGTGCACGCCGCATTCAGTTCTTCCTTTCTCAAAACTTCCACGTGGCTGAACAGTTCACTGGACAAAAAGGTTCTTACGTGCCTGTAAAAGAAACGGTTCAAGGTTTCAAAGAGATCTTAGCCGGCAAATACGACCATCTTCCTGAAGATGCGTTCCGTCTTGTAGGCCGTATTGAAGAAGTTATTGAGAAAGCAAAAGAAATGGGTGTAGAAGTTTAATCTGGTCCTAGGAGGGTAAAAGCATGAAGACCGTTAAAGTCAATATCGTTACTCCCGACGGCCCAGTATACGATGCGGATATTGAAATGGTGAGTGTGAGAGCCGAAAGCGGCGATCTCGGTATTTTGCCAGGTCATATTCCAACCGTGGCTCCTCTTAAAATCGGCGCTGTCCGTCTCAAAAAAGACGGACAGACTGAATTGGTTGCTGTCAGCGGCGGATTTGTAGAAGTCCGTCCTGATCATGTTACCATCCTTGCCCAGACTGCTGAGACAGCAGAAGGCATCGATAAAGAGCGCGCAGAAGCTGCACGTCAGCGGGCGCAGGAGCGTTTGAATTCTCAATCAGATGATACTGACATTCGTCGGGCTGAGCTTGCGTTACAGCGGGCTTTGAACAGATTGGATGTAGCAGGGAAATAAGAAAAAATCCTTCTCTTTACGAGAAGGATTTTTTTATGAACGCACAAGAGAGTCAAACAGAGACAGCAGCGGCTGCTCCTCTTTTTGGCGCAAGTATAAACCGTCGCAGGTATTCATTGTGTGCCATGATTTGCGGTGTCTTCTGAAGCCCATTGTATATGCGCCGTCTGTATACGGATAAGGTTTTACAACCCATTCAGCATCTTCATGGTGGGCAATCACGCAATCTATAAGATAAACACTGATCATTTTCTCGAATTCTTCAATAGGAAGATTCCAATCAGCTAGTAAAAGCTCTTGTATACTTTGAAAATAAAGGTTTTCAAGCTCTTCAAGGCTTTCTCTCGTATAGGTAAGAGAAATGTTATAAAACTGACACAATTCATTCAGTTCTTCAATCTGTGACTGTCTATAATCATAATAGAATGCAATAGCTTCCCATTCCTGTTCAAAAATTGGCAGGTCCTCACCGTATTGCTTTTCAGGCTGAAAAAAAGAATGATCCATATTTGCCAGCTCCTTTCCAGTAAAGTATACCATGTAAAAGAATCGTACTTTAAGCGGGGATTAGCCCTAGATTTAGATGATTATTCCATTCTGTATAAAATGTATCATCTTTATCTGTGCTTCTTATATAATAAGAAAGGGTATGAACGCGGAGAAAGGAGTGTAATAGATGAGTGTATTGGGACAGCAGGCTGCAATCGGCATTGTCGTTCACCTGATTTTTATAGCAGTGACTTGGTGGGCGCTTCAAGCCGTCAATATAGATCCGTTAATCAAAAAAGGCAAAGTCATTCAGGCGAGACTCCTGATGATTTTACTGACAATCGCCATTGGAACGACCGCTGCGAATTTCTTTTTAGATTACCTCAATTATTCACAGCAGCTTCCCTATCTATTTTAATAGGTTTTAACTCCCATAATCACGGGAATGGTTGGGGAAGCGAATAGCTCGAGTTTTGACGAAGATTTTTACGTATGGCGCCTCTTGCCCCCGGCAAAACTGGGGATAAGGGGGAGAGATGAATATGAAGAAAAAACAAGTAAGTCACGCCATTATCATATCCGTCATGTTAAGCTTCGTCATTGCGGTTTTCCATACAATCCATGCGAGTGAGTTAACGCCGTTAGCCCAAATGGCAGAGGGGATGGAGCGCCAAGATGTGTCAATAGATAAGTGGACATTGCATGCAAAACAAAACATGTCGCTGACCAAGAAAGAATTTTATCAAAAAGTGCAACGTTTAAAACTAGAGTATCGTCAATATCATTGGGTAATTGCACAGGAAGATAAAATCGTAAAGGCAATCGGCACATATACTGACAAAAAAAATCACACTTCTTTTAGACTGCAACTTGTCACAACCCTCAAAAAACATAACCCAACTTCGTATTTATTATATGAGCAAATGAGTCTTGAGACACCGGATAGCTGGAATGATACATATGAACAGTTTGAACGGGACACACTCGGGATATTCCAAGAAAAAGTAGTTATTTTTACTTGTCTAAATGGTCATGTAGATGATAATATGAATATTGTTTTGCAAAAAAAAGCAAATCAGTTATTAAACGAATTTCAAGCAAGATCTGTAGAACATGTAGTTGAGCCAAGTTTCGTTTCTATTTCTGCGTTTACAGATGAGTGGGAAGAGTCCATCATGACCTCGAAACACAGAATGAATTTGCAAATTGCACTTAGAAGTGCAGGAATGGGCGGAAAACATACCGTTACGGTTGGCACACCAATCGTTACGACTGAATATTAATATAGAGAATTTAGGGACGCGGAGGGGAATACCTTGGAAAAAATCATCGTCCGCGGCGGTCAAAAGTTAAACGGCACAGTCAAAGTTGAAGGCGCTAAAAATGCCGTTTTACCTGTTATCGCTGCATCTTTGTTAGCAAGTGAAGAAAAAAGCGTAATTTGTGATGTACCTACGCTCTCCGATGTATATACAATTAATGAAGTGTTGCGTCATTTAGGAGCAGATGTGCATTTTGAAAATAATGAAGTGACTGTGAATGCTTCATACGCTTTGCAAACTGAAGCACCTTTTGAATATGTACGTAAAATGCGTGCGTCCGTGCTTGTCATGGGGCCGCTTCTTGCGCGTACAGGTCATGCAAGAGTTGCGCTTCCGGGCGGATGCGCAATTGGTTCCAGACCGATCGATCAACATCTAAAAGGTTTTGAAGCGATGGGCGCAGAAATCAAAGTCGGCAACGGCTTCATCGAAGCTGAAGTAAAAGGCCGTCTGCAAGGCGCAAAAATCTATCTGGACTTCCCAAGTGTAGGAGCTACAGAGAACCTGATTATGGCAGCCGCTCTAGCTGAAGGAACAACAACGCTGGAGAACGTGGCGAAAGAACCTGAAATCGTTGATTTAGCAAACTATATCAACGGCATGGGCGGAAAAATCCGCGGAGCGGGTACCGGCACCATCAAAATCGAAGGAGTCGAAAAGCTTCACGGTGTAAAACATCATATTATTCCAGACCGTATTGAAGCGGGCACATTTATGGTTGCCGCTGCAATCACTGAAGGAAACGTACTAGTTAAAGGAGCGGTTCCTGAACACCTCACCTCTTTAATTGCTAAAATGGAAGAGATGGGTGTAACGATTAAGGATGAAGGTGAAGGCCTGCGTGTCATCGGTCCGAAAGAACTCAAACCGATCGACATTAAAACAATGCCTCACCCGGGCTTCCCGACTGATATGCAGTCACAAATGATGGCGCTTCTGCTTCGTGCAAGCGGCACAAGCATGATTACAGAAACTGTTTTTGAAAACCGTTTTATGCATGCGGAAGAATTCCGCCGGATGAATGGTGATATCAAGATTGAAGGACGTTCTGTCATCATTAACGGCCCTGTACAACTTCAGGGAGCAGAAGTTGCAGCGACGGACTTGCGTGCGGGTGCAGCGCTGATTCTTGCGGGGTTAGTGGCTGAAGGTCATACACGTGTTACTGAACTGAAGCACTTAGACCGCGGTTACGTTGATTTCCATAAGAAGCTTGCGGCTATCGGCGCAGACATCGAACGTGTAAATGATGAGTCTGCTTCTGAGCAAGAGAACAAAGAAGTCGTTTCTGACTTAAACGCATAAACTTACTTGAAAATCAGTATGTCACTCTGGCATACTGGTTTTTTATTTTTCGTGTATTATCATCATTATGCGCAAAATAGCAAAAAAGAATACGTAAATAACAAATTAAGTTTCTGTCCAAAACGAGAGTCATATTAGCTTGTCTCTGCCCATAGATTAGACTAGAGTCGAATTCCGAGCAGGAGGCAGCTGAATATGAAACAATTCGTAATCACACTATCTGTACTATGTGCATTAATTCTTTTGATTCCCACACTTTTGGTCATCCCGTTCCAGCATAACAAAGAAGCGGGCATCAGTGCAGAATCAGGAAAGACAGCAGTCAGGACGAAACCAGCATCAAAAGGAGCGGAAACCTTGAAGGCATCACCTGTTTCTATTCCCGTCTATCGAACCGCGAATCAATCCGTAGAAAACATTCCGCTTGAAGAGTATGTGATTGGGGTCGTCGCCTCCGAAATGCCGGCCACCTTTGAATCTGAAGCGCTGAAATCCCAGGCTCTCGCCGCCAGAACGTTTATTGTCAGGCTGATGGTCTCAAATTCAGCGGTAGCGGCTCCTAAAGGCTCGCTGGTAGATGATACACAGATGTTCCAAGTGTATAAAAGCAAAGCGGAGCTGAAAAAGCAGTGGGGCGCGCGGTATGAAGCGAAGCTGAAAAAAATCACTGATGCGGTCGCCAGCACGCAAGGCAAAATCTTAACGTACAACAACAAGCCGATTGAAGCCTCTTTTTTCTCCACAAGCAACGGCTACACTGAAAATGCAGAAGCCTATTGGACAAGTGCCATCCCTTATCTAAAAAGCGTCAAAAGCGCCTGGGATAAAAAGTCGCCGAAATACTTGGCAACGAAAACCTTTACAGCGGCGGAATTTGAGCAAAAGCTTGGCGTCAATCTGGATGGATCCTCCGGCGTCGGGAAAATTACCGGAGAGACACCGGGCCGCCAGGTCGCAACGGCCGTTATTAACGGCAAGACGCTGAAAGGAAGAGACATACGCGAAAAGCTGGGCCTCAATTCAGCAGATTTTGAATGGAAGCGAAACGGAGACACGATCACCGTCACGACAAAAGGATTTGGACACGGTGTCGGGATGAGCCAATATGGGGCGAATTTTATGGCGAAAGAAGGCAAAACAGTTGATCAAATTGTGAAGTACTATTACAAAGGCACACAAATTTCTGACGCAGACTCGTTTTTGAATAAATATATGGCGAAAAAGTAATCAAGGACGCTCAATGGAGCGTCTTTTTCTGTTTTGAATATCTTTGGTCTAAGAACAGTTGAAAACGCCCAGATAGGCTCCTGGCAGTCTTTATGATACAAAGGGAATAGATCCCTTTTTCCTGTGGTAAAGTAATCCACATTTATCAACAGACTTCGGCAGACTCATATAACGAAAGCCGAAAGGCCGGCAATCTTCTTTTTTTATAGCGGGGTTAGGTGGAAATCACTAATAAAAACAAAGGTTTCTATGCAAAAGTAAACAACGGCAATGAGGAAGCCCGCCCTATTTATTTCTCTGTTTTTGTCGATTACGATAAGTTATGTTCAGCGTTGAACATCTGTACGCAGAAACCAAATTGTAAAGGGGTACGAACATGAAGAAACGATTTTCACTGATCATGATGACAGGCTTGCTATTTGGATTAACTTCACCTGCTTTTGCGGCTGAAAAGAAAGAAACAGAGTCTGAAGCTCCGGCAAACGTGGCAGTCTTGCTTGATGCCAGCGGAAGTATGGCGAAAAGAATAGACGGTGTCTCCAAATTTAATTCCGCTAAAAAAGAAATTTCTAAGTTTGCAAGCTCACTGCCGGAAGGAACTCAGGTGAAAATGAGTGTGTTTGGTTCAGAAGGAAACAATAAAAACTCCGGAAAAGTTCAGTCCTGTGAAGCTATCCGCAACGTATACGGCTTCCAAAGTTTTAACGAGCAAAGCTTCCTCAATTCTCTCAATACAATTGGGCCGACTGGCTGGACGCCAATTGCCAAAGCACTGAATGAGGCGAAGTCTTCTTTTGACCAGCTTGATGCAAAAGGAGAAAAAGTGGTGTATCTGCTGACAGACGGTGAGGAAACGTGCGGAGGAAATCCGATTAAAACAGCAAAAGAACTGCAAAAAGATAATATTACTGTGAATGTGATCGGTTTTGATTATAAAGAGGGATACAAAGGCCAGCTGAACGCGATTGCGAAAGTAGGCGGCGGTGAATACTTCCCGGCTTATACTCAAAAAGATGTTGAGAAAATTTTCACGCAGCAATCCCTGATGCTATCTAAATAAGAAAAAGAGGCTGCCAGCGGTCAGCCTCTTTTTTGTATGTAACAAAAACTTCAAAACCAATTAGCTGTCTGCCTGTCGCATAGTAGCAGATTTCCGCTTCCCTGTCATAATCAAGGCGAAAAAAGAATGAATGGCACACAATCTGTGTACGCTTTCTGGGCGGAAAAGTCTAAAAATCATCGGTATTTCAATCGATTTTGGACAGAGGGTGAAAGCGCACAAAAGGCAGCTTGCCCTATATCTTTTTGTCTTTTCATATTCTAGCATAGAGAAGAATCCAACGTATTGTTGGAAAATTTGATAAAGAAAGGAAGTAAGGTATGAAAAAATGTCTGGCTGTATGTATCATTGGATTGCTGACTGTCTCTTTTGCGTCCCCGTCTTTTGCTGCTGGGAAACAGGCTGATACAAATGTAGCTGTTTTGTTTGACGGAAGCGGTAGCATGGTTCAAAAAACAGGGGGAGAGCGCAAAATAGACATAGCCAAAAAATCAGTAAAGTCTTTTGCCGAGCTGCTTCCGAAGGATACAAATCTCATGCTTCGCGTTTTCGGGCATGCTGGAAACAATAAACTGTCCGGAAAGGCTCTTTCGTGCAGCACAACGGAAACCATTTACGCCCTTCATCCATATGAAGGATCGCTGTTTGACAATTCATTGAGTGATATCAAGCCGACCGGCTGGACACCGATTGCCAAAGCACTTGCAGATACAAGAAAAGAATTTGAAGCATTTGACGCAAACGGTAAAAACGTGGTGTATTTAATCACTGACGGTGAAGAAACGTGCGGCGGAGACCCTGCGGCGGAAATTGAAAAGCTCCGTGAATCGAATGTGGAGACCATTGTAAACATCATTGGCTTCAACTTTGATGTCAAAGGGAATGAAGAGATGAAACAAGCGGCTGTTGCTGGAGGCGGAGAATATATTTCAGTAAACAGCGCAGATGAGTTTGAACAGGCTTGGGAAAAAGAAGCACAAAAATTTGCCGAGTAAAGAATCTAAACGCTTTAGGCGCTCCCCAGGCGCCTTTTTTCATTGGTTTAAAATCAGCTTGGGCGGGAATGATACCCTTAAAAAGGGGTTGGATATATGAAATTATTAGGATTGATTTTTCTTATTGCCGCCGTGGCATTCATATTGCTCGGTGTTTTTCTAAAGCTGGCAGCCTTCTTTTTTGTCAGCATGCTCACTTTGATCGCAGCTATTGTCCTGTTTGTGATCCTGAAAAAAAATCAGCATAATCAAACATAGAGCCCTTTATACAGAGGGCTCTCAGCGTGTCGGCAATCCTCGCGCTCGCTGACAATGCATCTGTTATAAAAGGAAGGATTGCGGCTAAATGCTTAGGCGTTGTCCTGCCTAAACACCGCCGCTATCATGTCCTGTGAAAGCCCTTTAATAGAGGGGCTTTTTTATGTCTCAGAATTCGACAAAATCTGAGGAGTGTGAAAAAATATAAAGGTAGGAACATTGCGGAGGGGAAGAGACGTTGAACGATAAAGTAACTGCGGTCAGGGATGTATGGCGCTATGAAAAAGGGGAAGTCAGCAAAATAGAAGACCGGATGGTGACGGAATACCCTTTGACAGTGATACTGAACGGGAGTGAATTTGTGACGCTTGTTTGTACGCCTGAGCATATCAAAGAGCTTGTCATCGGATTTCTCGCATCAGAGGGTGTTATACGATTTCAAAAAGAGATTAAAAGGTTTACAATAGATGAAAGTCTCGGTTTTGTTTATGTCGATCTCGTTCATCCTGAGACATTGGATCAAAAGGATTATACGAAACGGGTGATCGGTTCATGCTGCGGAAAGGGCCGTCATTTTTATTTTCAGCAGGATGTCAAAACCGCTAAAACGGCTGTCAGCCACATCAATATATCGCCTGAAGCGTGTATGTCGCTTATGAAAGAGATGCAACATAGGAGCGAGACGTTTCAGGATACGGGAGGCGTCCATAATGCGGCGCTTTGCGATACAGAGAAACTGCTGTTAATGCGAACAGATATCGGCCGGCACAACGCGCTTGATAAATTATACGGACACTGCCTTCTGAACGGAATGTCCGTCCGTGACAAACTGATTGTGTTCAGCGGCAGAATTTCATCAGAGGTCCTGTTAAAAGCGGCAAAAATCGGCGTGTCGATTGTGATTTCCAAATCGGCCCCGACGGAGCTTGCGATTCAAATGGCGGAAGAATTAAATATCACAGCGATCGGGTTTGTCCGAAACGAATCATTTAATGTATATACACACCCTGAGAGAATCGGGGGATAGGAAGGGGCTGTAGCTATGATTACAGAATCGCGTCAGATGTTGGATAAAAGGAACAGACCGCTGAGAGACCTTCGCATTTCTGTTACAGACCGCTGCAACTTCCGATGCACGTATTGTATGCCCGCTGAATTATTCGGTCCGGATTATCCTTTTTTAAAAAAAGAGGAGCTGCTTTCATTTGAGGAGCTGGAACGGCTTGCGACGCTGTTTGTCACAAGGTTCGGAGTTGAAAAAATCCGCTTAACCGGCGGAGAGCCCCTCATGAGAAAGGATATGCCCGAGTTAATCAAAAAACTGGCCCGCATTCCGGGGGTCCGAGATATTGCCATGACGACAAACGGATCACTGCTGCCTGTTTATGCGGAGAGACTCAAGGAAGCAGGGCTGAAAAGGGTTACGATCAGCCTTGATTCGTTAGAGGACGAGCGATTTAAAAAAATCAACGGGCGCGGGGTTTCTGTCAGCAAGGTGCTGGAAGGCATTGAGGCGGCGAAGCAAGCGGGGCTAGGTGTTAAAATCAACATGGTCGTCCAAAAGGGTCTCAACGAAAAAGATATTCTGCCTATGGCCCGTTATTTTAAAGAAAAAGGGCATATTCTGAGATTCATTGAATTTATGGACGTGGGCAATACCAACCAATGGGAAAAGAAGGATGTCATGACAAAGGCGGAAATCATTGATTTAATCAATGAACACATGCCGGTTGAACCGATAGCGCCAAATTATCACGGTGAAGTGGCTTCCCGATTCCGCTACTTGGACGGATCCGGGGAAATCGGCGTCATATCATCTGTATCCGATGCGTTCTGCGGATCGTGCAACAGAGCCCGTCTTTCCGCGAGAGGCGAGCTGTTCACCTGCTTATTCGCTTCAAGCGGATTTGACCTCAGAGGGCCGGTTCGGCAGGAATTAAGCGATGACGAATTGTCGGAGATGATCGGCACTGTATGGAAAAATCGGATCGATCAGTATTCAGTCGATCGCACTCTATCAAAAGCATCAGACAAAAAGAAAGTAGAAATGTCTTATATTGGCGGTTAATATGAAGTAAAAGGCTTATCGGCGCAGTCCGGTAAGCCTTTTTTATAGAAATCAATGTGCAAAAAATACTTGTAAATACCGAAATATATAAAGATAGGCATAAGGAAGGGATCATTGTAAGAAATTTTAATTCCAAAGCCATACATTATGATAAAATATAACCAATTAGAAAATAGAAAGGGTTGGAGGGGCATGGCCGCGTACGAGATCCCGTCATCTCAAGTAGGAGTGAAAATCAATAAGTGGTATAAGCACATTTTAGCATTTCAAGTGGCTGATGCCGTTAAGCTGAAGGAAGAGATTGATCGAGACATTGAACATATGGAAGAGGATCAGTTGCTTCTGCTGTACTATCAGCTAATCAGTTACCGGCACCAAATTATGCTGGATTATGTAAAGCCCGACCTGCATGAGGAATCTAAGCTTCAATATCGTGAATTGATCCAAACGCTGGAAAGCAATCAGGACAGTATCTCCGGGTTGTCTGAGTATTATTTTCATTTGTTCAGGGGAATGTACGAATTTGAACAGAACAATTACATCTTGGCCATATCCTTTTATCGGAAAGCTGAGAAGATGCTCGCGTTTGTAGAAGATGAAATTGAGAGAGCGGAATTTCATTTTAAAGTAGCGGAAGTCTTTTATATCATGAAGCAGACGCACTTTTCCATGAATCACGCCGTACAGGCGCTTGAGACGTACAAGGCTCACGATTTTTACAGAGTCAGAAGAATTCAAACCCATTTCGTTATATCAGGAAACTACATTGACTACAGAAATTATGAAAAAGCGCTTAAGCATTTGGATGAAGCGTATCATCTGTCTTTATTGGAAGGACAGCCCCGTTTGATTGGCTCAGCCCTCTACAATATGGGGAATTGCTTTGATGACAAAGGAGAGCTGGATCAAGCTGCGGAATACTTTGAAAAAGCGCTTCCTGTCTTTGAAGAGCATCAGCTGGAACAGCTTCCGAAAGCGCTCTTCAGTCTGACTCGCGTTCTTTTCAAAAAACAAGATGTCCAAGCTGCGATGCGATATTATGAAAAAGGGACGGCCATCGCTCAAACACGAAACGACCTCTTCAGTCTGGCAAAATATAAATTTTTGCAGGCGTTATATGTGGAATCTGTCAATCTGGATATGATTCAAGAAGTATTTGACTATATGGAAGAAAAAGCCCTTTACGTATACATTGAAGAATTCGCTTTGGATGCTGCCGCTTATTTCAGTCAGCGCGAATACTACAAAGAAGCGGTGTATTTTTATGAAAAAGTGGTCAGCACAAGAGAGAAAATTCAAAGGAACGATTGCCTATATCAAGTGTGAGGCGAAACCATCTGCTGCCAGATGGTTTTTTTATATGAGAAAAAAGAGAGCATCGAAACGTTTAATTTCGGGGAGAACAGGAAAAATCGCTACAGCGCTGTTTTTGAACACAAGCCGTGTTGGGATGCAGATATGCACGCATGAGGGGGAATTCGATGTTTGGTTTCAATGATATGGTGAAGTTTCTCTGGTCTTTCCTCATTGTTCTGCCGCTTGTACAGATTATACATGTTTCAGGGCACAGCTTTATGGCCTTGATTTTTGGCGGAAAAGGATCATTGGATATTGGAATGGGCAAAACGCTGTTCAAGATCGGGGTGATACGGGTCAGAGCGATCTATTTCATAGATTCCTTTTGCAGATTTGGTGAGCTGAAAACCGACAATCGGTTCTCGCGTGCACTCGTGTATGCCGGGGGCAGCCTGTTTAACCTTATCACGATTTTTGCGGTCAATTTTCTGATTACACACAGTGTATTAAAGCCGAATATGTTTTTTTATCAGTTTGTCTATTTTTCTACGTATTATGTATTTTTCGCCTTGCTGCCGGTTCGATATTCTGAGAAAAAGTCATCAGACGGACTTGCGATTTACAAGATGCTCCGCTACGGAGAGCGCTACGAAATCGATAAATAACATCCAAATGTTTACCGTCCCTCAGATCGGGAAGGTAACAAGTACACATAAACTGAAGGGAGAGAATCAACATGGGTAACGATAGTTTAAAAGATAAAATGAAAGGCGGCTTAAATAAAGCCAAAGGAGAAGCGAAGGATAAAGTCGGAGAGGTGACCGATAAAGCGGACATGCAGGCTGAAGGAAAAAAAGATAAGGCGAAAGGCGAAATCCAAAAGGATATTGGAAAAGCAAAGGATTCATTCACAAATAAAGAGTAATCATACGAAAGAGGCGGGAAACGATATGTTTCTTGCCTTTTTTGATGTAACCAAATATAACAAAAAGAATAAACGATTTGGTTAAAGTATCTAAATTTTTCAAATATTGTTTGAATCAGTGAACCTCTTCTATATAATAATGACATAAGTTGTCAACTTTTATAACATCACTTAGTGAAACCAGGAAAAGGGAGGTTCTGAATGAAAAACAAAGGGGTTGGAATACAGGCCGTTTTTTTATTGTTTCTGATCATGGTTTTGATGACGGGATGTACTGGGCCGAAAAAAGTGTCGGAAGCCAGCGGGAGTGCGAAAAAAACTGTTGATATCGACACAAGCGGGGATTCAGTGAAGATCGGGATTCTTCACTCGTTAAGCGGAACAATGGCGATCAGCGAGGTATCTGTCCATGATGCAGAGTTAATGGCGATTCAAGAAATCAACCAAAAAGGCGGAGTTCTCGGCAAAAGGCTTGAACCCATCGTGGAAGACGGCGCTTCAGACTGGCCTACATATGCGGAAAAAATGAGAAAGCTGCTTCAGCAAGACAAAGCGGCTGCCGTTTTTGGCGGATGGACATCAGCAAGCCGCAAAGCCATGCTTCCGGTTGTGGAGCAAAACAATGGGCTGCTCTTCTATCCGGTGCAGTACGAAGGAATGGAGTCATCACCAAACATTTTTTATACCGGAGCAACGACGAATCAGCAAATTGTGCCGGCTGTCGATTGGCTGCTGAAAAACAAAGGGAAAAAGTTCTTTCTGATTGGATCAGATTACGTGTTCCCGAGAACAGCTAACAACATCATTAAAGCGCAGGTGAAAGCGGCCGGAGGAGAAATTGCCGGAGAAGAGTATACGCCGCTCGGCCACACAAATTACAGTACGCTCGTCAGCAAAATCAAAGAAAAACAGCCTGATGTCATTTTTAACACATTAAACGGCGACAGCAACGTGGCGTTTTTCAAACAGCTGAAAGATGCTGGGATATCGGCTGACGATATGCCTGTCATGTCGGCAAGTGTCGCTGAAGAAGAAATTCGGGGCATCGGTCCTGATGTGCTAACAGGACATTATGCGGTGTGGAATTATTTTCAGACAACCGATACGAACGAGAATCAAACATTCGTGAAAAATTATAAAAAAATGAACGGTGAGAGCCGGGTGACGAGCGATCCGATTGAAGCTGGCTATAATGCGGTCTACCTTTGGGCGGCGGCTGTTAAAAAAGCGAAGTCTTTTGATGTCGATAAGGTGAAGAAAGCGGCTGACGGGATTGCATTCAAGGCCCCGGGCGGCACAGTGAAAATCGACGGGAATACACAGCATCTTTACAAAACGGTCAGAATCGGGCAAATCACGGGAAATGGGCAGTTTAAAGAAGTATGGAACTCAGGTGATCCCGTAAAACCTGATCCGTATTTGAAAACATACAACTGGGCAAAGGGGTTATCTAAATAAATCAAAGCCGTTTTCGGGGGAGGGGGCGAAACATGTCGGTCATCGTGACTCAATTATTTAACGGGATCAGCCTCGGCTCTATTTTGATTCTCATTGCGATTGGATTGGCTGTTACATTCGGTTTGATGAACATGATTAATATGGCGCACGGTGAGCTGATTATGGCCGGAGCCTACACGACGTATGTCGTTCAGCAGCTGTTTATAAGCTATTTGCCTGCTTCTCTGTTTTCTTACTACTTTTTCATTGCGATCATCATGGCGTTTGCGGTCGCGGCGCTTATTGGAATTGTCATTGAAAAAGTGATTGTCAGGCGGCTGTATGACCGTCCGCTTGACAGCCTTTTGGCGACGTGGGGGGTGAGCTTGATTCTGCAGCAGGCGGCCAGATCGATTTTTGGCGCGCCGAATGTTGCTGTCAAGTCACCTGAGTGGCTGACGGGAGGCGTGACGCTGTTTTCCGTTACCTTTCCGTATAAAAGGCTGTTTATTTTGGCGCTCGTTCTTTTTGCGCTGGCGCTGCTCGGTTTCTATCTATTTAAAACCTCTGCGGGACGGCGGATGCAGGCTGTTACGCTGAACCGGGGCATGGCATCGTGTCTCGGCGTATCTGTGAGAAAAACCGATACATTGGCTTTCGCTCTCGGAAGCGGACTGGCCGGTATCGCGGGTAGTTCACTCACATTGCTTGGTTCGATCGGGCCAACTCTCGGCTCGTCATACCTTGTCGATGCCTTCATGATCGTCATCTTAGGCGGAATCGGAAAATTAAGAGGAACCATAATCGGCGCGGTAACAGTCGGTTTGCTGAGCACATTCGTTGAGTATTCCACAAGCGCGACGATTGCAAAGGTTGTCGTGTTTGCATGTATTATTTTCTTTTTGCAATGGCGGCCTTCAGGTCTCGCGAGTGTCAGAACGAGATTACTTGATTAGGAGGGAACCGGATGAAGCGGTTTTCACAGTTTAGTCCGTATCTGGCGATGTTCGCCCTTTTTATCGCCGCTCCGTTCTTTCTGCAGGAGTTTCGATTAGGGCTGCTGGCAAAATTTTTATGCTTCGCGATTGTAGCGGTCGGCATTTGCCTGATTTGGGGATATACAGGCATTTTGAGCTTGGGGCATGGCGTCTTTTTCGGATTGGGTGCATACTGCATGGCGATGTATTTAAAAATAGAGGCCTCGCCGACAGGCATTCCCGATTTTATGGAATGGACCGGTGCCAATGAACTGCCATGGATCTGGGCGATATTCAGGAATCCTTTTGCAGCGATTGCCGCGGCTGTCATTGTTCCTGTCTTTTTGGCCTTTTTGCTTGGGTACTTTACATTCCGCAACAACATAAAGGGTGTTTATTTTTCGTTGATCTCTCAGGCGGTTGTTGTGGTGGTTGTCACATTGTTCATCGGCAGCCAGGACATCACCGGCGGCACAAATGGCCTCACGAATTTTTATACTATTTTTCAATATGCTCTCGACGATCCCGCAATGAAGCAGATTTTTTATTTTGCGACAGTTTTGTTTCTCGGTTTTTCTGTCGTGTTCGCTTTGTTTCTGACGAGAAGCCGTTTTGGGCGGCTATTGCAGGCGGTGCGTGATGGAGAAAACAGAGTCCGTTTTTTCGGGTATCATTCCACTGTTTTTAAAGTGTTCATTTACTGTGTATCCGCTGCGATGGCGGGGACTGCCGGGATGCTGTTTGTGCTTCAGGACGGAATGATCTCGCCGGAAATGATGGGCATCATCCCTTCGGTGGAAATGGTGCTGTGGGTGGCGATCGGCGGCAGGCACTCCATTATCGGAGCGGTGCTTGGCGCGCTGTTAACAAACGGCATGAAAAGCTATTTAAGCGAATATTATCCCGACATTTGGCTGTACTTCCTCGGCGCGTTGTTTATCATTGTCGTGCTTTATATGCCAAAAGGGATTGTCGGGCTGTTCGAGAAGCTTAAAACCCGGTTTTCTTCCTCAAAAAAGAAAGGAGCCGCTGCTTATGAAACCGATACTTACCTGCCGTGACGTAAAGGTTGAGTTTGACGGATTTTGGGCTTTGCGGGGCGCTGATATCAGTGTGCAGGAGTGCGATATCCATTTTCTGATCGGGCCGAACGGCGCGGGAAAAACGACGTTGCTGGACATCATTTGCGGAAAAACGAAGCCGCATTCTGGCGAGGTTCTGTTCCAGGAAACGATTGAACTGACAAAAGCGCGGGAGTATCAGATCGGCAAACTGGGGGTCGCCAGAAAGTTTCAGGCCCCAAGTGTTTTTTCGCAGCTGACGGTGTTTGAAAATCTCGAGCTTGCCATGAAACAGAAAAAAACAATCCTTTCATTGCTGACAGCGCGGATGACGAAACAGCAAAGGGACAGAATCATCGGCATCCTGCGGCTGATTGGGTTAGAGGAAAAGCGGGACATCGCAGCTGGCAGCCTGTCACATGGACAGAAGCAATGGCTTGAAATCGGCATGCAGCTGGCCATGGAGCCGAAGCTTTTGCTGCTGGATGAACCGATTGCCGGCATGACGGGAAAGGAGCGGGAAAAAACGGGAGCCCTGCTTGAGAAAATTGCGAAAACGTGCTCTGTTCTGATTGTCGAGCACGATATGGATTTTGTGCGTTCGTTTTCCAGAAAAGTCACGGTGATGCATGAAGGCAAAGTGCTTTGTGAAGGATCAATGGATGACATCACAAGCAATGAAGAAGTGGCAGCGGTGTATTTAGGGAGGAGCGATGTGTCATGATTGCCGTCAGGAATGTAACGTCCGGTTATGATCAATCCATGGTTTTGCACAGCCTCAGCATGGAGGCTCGCCCGGGGCAGGTTGTCGCTGTATTAGGCCGAAACGGAGTCGGCAAATCCACTTTGCTGAAAACCATCGTCGGCCTGCTTCCCGCTAAACAAGGGGATATTTGCTTTAATCAAACGTTTGTTCAAAATGAAAAGGCGGAAAAACGGGCAAGCGCGGGGATTGCGTACGTTCCGCAGGGAAGAGACATTTTTTCTTCCTTAACTGTTCGTGACAACCTTCTGCTAGGTGAAGAGCCGCTTCCAAAGAAGAGCCGGACAGGGCAGGTCAAGGAAGAGATTTTTCAGTGGTTTCCCGTTTTGAAGGAGATGCTTGACCGCAAAGGCGGCGATTTGAGCGGAGGGCAACAGCAGCAGCTTGCGATTGCCAGAGCGCTGATGGGAAATCCGAAAATGATTTTACTTGATGAACCAATGGAAGGAATTCAGCCGTCAATTGTCGAACTAATCAGACAAGTTATCATAGAAATTTCCAGAAAAAAAGACATTTCCGTTATCTTAGTCGAGCACAGTCTGGAAAACGCGTTAACCTGTGCTGACTATCTTTATGTGATCGACAGGGGAACGGTTGTTGACCATGGCAAGGCCGATGAAGAAACGGCACGCCGCTTTGAAAGGCATCTTACCGTATGATCCCCATTCTTGAGGAGAGGGAGGTGATGTCCCGCCTGCATGCTCCACAAATTCGCAGTAACCGAATCCGCTTTAAAAGACAAAAGAAGGAGGACTACAGATGAAACTGACACCGGTTGAACAAGAGAAATTACTCATTTTTGCGGCGGGGGAATTAGCCAAACAGCGAAAGGCGCGGGGCGTTCTGCTCAACTACCCTGAGGCTGCCGCTTATATCACCTGTTTTATCATGGAAGGCGCACGTGACGGAAAGGGAGTAGCAGAGCTGATGGAAGCCGGCCGCCATGTGTTAACGGAAAAAGATGTGATGGAGGGTGTGCCTGAGATGCTGGACAGCATTCAGGTGGAGGCCACATTTCCGGATGGAGTGAAGCTTGTTACGGTACATCAGCCGATTTCTGCGGAGGTGAAGTCATGAAGCCGGGAGCATTTCAAATTGCTGAGGGAACGATAACGATTAATGAAGGCCGTGAAACACGGGAGGTAACGGTAAAAAACACCGGATCACGCTCCATTCAAGTCGGCTCGCATTTTCATTTTGCGGAAGCAAACGGGGCTTTATTATTTGACCGTGAGCTGGCGATCGGCATGCGCCTTGATGTTCCATCTGGCACGTCGGTCCGTTTTGAGCCTGGAGAGCAGAAAACGGTCACGCTTGTGGAAATCGGAGGACGAAAGACAATTAGAGGCCTGAACGGAATGGCCGACACGTTTATCGATGAACGCGGCAAAGAAAAAACGTTAGCCAACCTTAAACAAGCCGGCTGGATGGAGGGTGTGATCCGATGAAAATGTCACGGAAGGAATATGCAGAGCTGTTTGGCCCGACAACGGGCGATAAAATCAGATTGGGTGACACCAATTTATGGATTGAAGTCGAAAAGGATTTCACTGTATACGGTGAAGAAATGATCTTTGGCGGCGGCAAAACAATCCGCGACGGCATGGGCCAAAATGGCAGAATCACAGGGAAAGACGGCGCTTTGGATTTGGTCATCACCAACGTCGTGCTATTGGACTACACAGGCATTGTCAAAGCGGATGTCGGTGTGAAAGACGGTCGGATTGTCGGCGTCGGAAAAAGCGGCAACCCTGATATCATGGACGGAGTTGATCCGCATATGGTCATCGGCGCGGGTACAGAGGTGATTTCCGGTGAAGGCAAAATCTTAACAGCCGGAGGAGTAGACACGCACATTCACTTTATTTGCCCTCAGCAGATGGAAGTTGCGCTTTCTTCAGGTGTGACGACACTTTTAGGAGGCGGGACAGGCCCGGCTACTGGAAGCAAAGCGACAACATGTACGTCTGGCGCGTGGTATATGGCAAGGATGCTGGAAGCGGCCGAGGAGTTTCCGATCAACGTCGGTTTCTTAGGAAAAGGGAATGCATCCGATAAAGCGCCGCTGATCGAGCAGGTGGAAGCGGGCGCCATCGGCCTTAAGCTTCATGAAGACTGGGGCACGACGCCAAGCGCCATTAAAACGTGTATGGAAGTTGTGGACGAGACTGATATTCAAGTCGCCATCCATACCGATACGATTAACGAAGCGGGTTTCCTGGAAAACACGCTCGATGCGATCGGGGACCGGGTCATTCACACCTATCACATTGAAGGAGCAGGCGGCGGCCACGCCCCGGATATTATGAAGCTCGCCTCTTACGCGAACATTCTGCCGTCATCCACAACGCCAACGATTCCTTACACCGTTAATACGATGGATGAGCATCTGGATATGATGATGGTCTGCCACCATTTAGATGCGAAAGTGCCTGAAGATGTGGCGTTCAGCCATTCCAGAATCAGGGCTGCGACCATTGCGGCAGAGGACATTCTCCATGATATCGGCGCGATCAGCATGACATCATCGGATTCCCAAGCGATGGGGCGTATCGGTGAAGTTATCATCCGAACATGGCAGGTAGCTGATAAAATGAAAAAGCAGCGCGGCGCTCTTGCAGGAGAAAACGGAAACGACAATGTGCGCGCAAAACGCTATGTTGCCAAATACACAATCAACCCGGCGATTACTCATGGGCTCAGCCATGAAGTCGGTTCGGTGGAAAAAGGAAAGCTCGCTGATCTCGTTCTGTGGGACCCGGTATTTTTCGGCGTAAAACCGGAACTGGTCTTAAAGGGCGGCATGATTGCACGTGCGCAAATGGGAGATCCGAATGCGTCCATCCCGACCCCTGAACCTGTATTTATGCGCCAGATGTATGCGTCTTACGGAAAAGCCAACCGCTCAACCTCTATTACATTTATGTCCCAGGCAAGCATTGAGCGGGGTGTGGCAGAAAGCTTAAGGCTGGAAAAAAGGATTTCTCCTGTAAAAAATATCAGAAAGCTGAGCAAGCTTGATATGAAATTGAACGCAGCTTTGCCGAAAATCGAGGTTGATCCAAAAACCTATCAGGTTTTCGCTGATGGAGAGGAATTGTCTTGCCAGCCCGTCGATTACGTTCCGCTTGGACAAAGATATTTCTTATTCTGATAAGAAGCGGCCGGAATGCATCCGGCCGTTTATTGACTAAAAACGTGCACAAGAACACCGTATTTAGTGTATATTAGATGTTGACAAACGAATTAAATGTAACTATTATGGTTACAACGGTGGTGAAAAACATGATTAACAGCCGTCTTGCTGTTGCCATTCATATTTTATCCCTCATTTCGATGGATGAAAAAGCATCTTCAGAAATCATCGCTGACAGCGTCAACACAAATCCGGTTGTCGTGCGAAGAATGATCAGCCTGCTGAAAAAAGCGGATATTCTTACATCACGCGCCGGGGTGGCGGGGGCAAGCCTTAAAAAAGATCCGGCTGATATTTCTCTTTTAGAAGTATATCGGGCTGTCCAAAAGCAAGAAGAACTCTTTGCGGTTCATGAAAACCCAAACCCGAAATGTCCGGTAGGGAAAAGAATTCAGAATGCCCTGGATGAAACGTTTGAAAGTGTCCAAAGAGCGATGGAAAATGAACTGGCAAGTAAGTCATTAAAAGATGTTATGAATCATCTCTTTTAATTAAAAAGAGATGACTTCTCACCACTGACATGTAACTAAAATCGTTACAAATAAGGAGGAAATGAAAATGAAAATTGGAATTATCGGTGCAAGCGGAAAAGCTGGAAAAGAGATTTTGAAAGAAGCGAAAACAAGAGGGCATGAAGTGACTGCCATTGTCCGAAACGCTTCAAAAGTGCAGGAGCAGGACATAGCGATTTTGGAGAAAGATGTGTTTGAACTGACTGCGGAAGATATCAAGCCTTTCGACGCGGTTGTAAACGCTTTTGGAGCAGCTCCTGGCCAGGAACATCTTCATGTTGAGGCAGGCAGGGCGCTAATCAGCATCTTAAAGGGCGCGAAAAACACAAGATTGCTTGTCGTCGGCGGAGCAGGAAGCCTGTTTGTCGATGAAGCCAAAACAACCCGTTTAATGGACACGCCGGAATTCCCGAAAGAATATTTGCCGACCGCATCAAATCAAGGGGAGAACCTGAAAGACTTGCAGCAGACAGACTCCATATCCTGGACGTTCCTCAGCCCTGCGGCATTTTTTGATCCGGCAGGAAAGCGGACTGGCTCTTACCAAAAAGGAAAAGACAATGTCATTGTAAACGCAAAAGGCGACAGCTATATCAGCTATGCTGATTATGCCATTGCCGTATTGGATGAGCTTGAACAGCCTGCACACAAAAACGAACGCTTCACAGTGGTAAGCGAAGCAGAATAATAAAAAACCCGGAGCCGGCTCCGGGTTTTTCTGATTAATAAGTGCTGTACGTATCATAATCGCTGAAAAGTCCGTCAGCAATCCCAAGCATGAAAAAGATGAAGACGGCGATAATCGCAAGAATGGATACAGCAATGCTGACGATTAAATAAATCCCTTGCATCTTCACAAATTTCGCGTAATTCTCCAGCATTAAGTCCTCAGACTGTCCGCTATTGTGTTCAGCCATTTGGCCTGCTTCTTTAGCTGACCGCATCAAAAAGATGCCGGCAATAATTTGCAGTACACCCGGAATGGCACCAATCAGAAAAAAGAACGCGCCTGAAAGCGCGGCAAATGCACCCATAATAATAAATAAAATACCTGTTGCTTTTCCCCATTTCGAAATGCTTATGAGGGTTTTGTTCATTGTTTCAGGATTCATGAAATTGGCTCCCCTTTACAAAAAAATACTCACTTTTCTTTTATACACTATTTGTGAGAGGTTTTGTATATGGAAATTAATATTTTGGGGATTGACCCTGACGCTGCGTGATTGTTTACGATAAAAGAAGAGGAGGTGTTATGTATGAAATATCAAGTTAAACAAGTGTCGGAAGTGGCGGGCGTCAGTATCCGGACGCTTCATCACTATGACGATATTCAGCTTTTGACCCCTTCAGCGCTTACTGACGCGGGGTATCGATTGTACAGTGATACAGATTTGGAAAGACTGCAGCAGATTTTGTTTTTTAAGGAAATAGGGTTTCGTCTGGATGAAATAAAAGAAATGCTGGATCATCCGAATTTTGACCGGAAAGCGGCACTTCAGTCGCAAAAGGATATGTTAATGAAGAAAAAACAAAGAGTGGAAGAGATGATACAGACGATTGACAGGACCCTTCAATCCATTGAGGGAGGAAAACTTATGAATAAGCGGGATTTATTTGCCGGATTAAGCATGAAAGACATTGAAGAGCACCAGCAGACATACGCTGATGAAGTCAGAAGACTGTATGGGAGAGAGGCCGCAGAAGAAACAGAGAAAAGGACATCTGCATATAGTGCGGACGACTGGCGTGCGATCATGGTCGAATTTGATTCGATTTACAGACGAATTGCGGCAAGGATGGAACACGGGCCGGGTGATGCAGAGGTTCAGGAGGCTGTGGGGGCGTTTCGCGATCATATTTGCCAATATCATTACGATTGCACACTCGACATTTTCAGAGGGCTTGGGGAAGTGTATATCACTGACGAACGATTTACAGACTCAATCAACCAATATGGGGAAGGCCTTGCCGCTTTTTTGCGGGAGGCGATCATTACTTACTGTGACCATCAGAAAAAACCCCGGCCGTAAAGGCCGGGGTTTTGGCACATCTTATAAAATCGGCGACAAGAGCCGCGAGACGGATTCTTTCATTCGAATCCGCAAGGGGCGCTGCAGATATTCCTCATAAGTGTATTTTCTGGATACGAGCAAATCTTCTTTAAATGTAGAAACCAATTTTTTCGCAATGGTGATATCGTAAATAAATGCATTCACCTCAAAATTCAGCCTGAAGCTTCGGACATCGATGTTCGCTGTGCCGACTGATGCGATTTCGTCATCCACTACAATGGTTTTCGCGTGAATAAAGCCATTATCGTAAATATAGACGGTGGCTCCGGCTTTCAGCAGATCGCCGATGTACGACAGTGTCGCCCAGTATACAAAGGCATGATCAGGCTTGTTCGGAATCATAATGTTGACGTCAATGCCCGACAGGCACGCGATTCTTAAAGCGTCCAGCAGGCTTGCGTCCGGAATAAAATACGGCGTCTGAATCAAAATAGAACGCTTGGCATTCGAAATCATTTTAATGTAGCCGTTTTTAATTTGTTCCCATTCCGAATCCGGTCCGCTCGTGACAATCTGCATTCCGACGTTGCCTTTCGGGCCGCAGTCAGGAAAGTGATTCGGAATATATGTCAGCGTATGATGATGGGAGGCTTGGTTCCAGTCAAGGATAAAACGTGTCTGGATGGCATGCACGGCTGTTCCCTGAAGCCGGATATGCGTATCGCGCCAATAACCGAATTTTGGATTAAGTCCGAGATACTCATCTCCGACGTTAAATCCTCCGACATACCCGGTCATTCCGTCTATGATGACAAGCTTGCGGTGGTTCCGGTAATTCAGCCGCAGATTAATCGGCCTGAGCTTTGAAGGAAAAAAGACCTCCACGTGCCCGCCAGCCTCGCGAAGCTCTTTAAAAAACTTTTTTCTCAGTGTTCTGGACCCTAGTTCATCATAGAGCACCCTGACCTGAACGCCTTCTTTCGCTTTTTGGATGAGAGCGTCCCGCAATTTTTTGCCTAATTCATCACCTTTATAAATATAATATTGTAAGTGGATATGATCCTTAGCCTTCGAAATGTCATTCAGCAGCCGCTGAAACTTATCCCGTCCGTCTGTGATTACGTCAACCGAATTATCCTCCGTAAACACGGCATGGTTATTCATGATCAGCATATAAATTAAATCTTTGTTATCAAAGGTTGCCCGGTTGTTGAACTGAAATTGCTTGTTTTCTAATTCTTCTAGCTGATGCTTCAGCAGTCTTTCAATTCCAATCTTTTTTCGGTCTTCCCATTGAAACAAATGCTTGCGCCTGAGATTATGGCCGAATAATAAGTATAAAATAAAGCCTAAAACGGGAATAAAGAAAAGAACAAGCAGCCACGCCCAAGATGCACTGGCATCGCGCCGTTCTTTAAAAATGACAATGATGGCTAAAAGAATATTTAAAATGAAAAAAAGTGATAAAAGGATGGAAAAAATACTCACTTTGTAACCCCGCTCATTCATATTTATCAAGAAGATTGCCATTAGTATTCCATGATTAACAGCATTCTGATTCCCATTACAAATTATAACACTCACATTTTAAAAGAATAAAGCGCGGAGATCCAGATTCTTCGTGAAAATACGGGCAGATTTCTTTTAAACCAGCTTGCACCTGCGTTAAAATAAGCACATATGATAACGTTCGTGAAGGCTTGCAACATCAAATAAAGGGGGAGGATTACATGAACTTTTACAGGGTCGAACAAATGCCGGGGTTCATTAAAAAAGAAATGCAAAAAATTCAAAAGGCCGTACAGCCTTTCATGAAAAAAACGGTCATTTACCGTTTTCTTGCTATTCCGCTTGCTGCATTCTCTCTCTTTCATTTGGCTGCTTTTCTATTTCACGCTTCAGCTGACAGGGAGTCTTTGATCAGCGCTGGCATATTCGCCCTTTTAGCGGCGCTTGGGCTGGCGCTTTTCAAAGAAGCAGGCTATCAGCATAAACAAATCCAAAAAACGGTGCACATCTATATGCTGAACAGGATCAAAAAGAGCGAAATCCTTTCAGAAGAGCGGAAAAATTCCTATACACGCCAGATTAAGGAAGAACCATTTGCGATGCGGAGTTTTGTGGAATTTTTAACTGAGGAAGACAGACGCAAGAAAATGTAGTTTGTAAAAAGAGCTGAACACTAGAACTGCACCCCGACTGCTGGATCAGGGTGCAGTTTTTTATGGCTATTTCTTCTGTAGTTCTGCAAAGCGCAGAGCGCATTCGCCAAGGGGCTATATATAAACTATATAGAATCCCATCTCAGCGGTGTTCCTGCTGAAATATGTTTCTTAGCTGTTCTGCCGATCATGACATCATAGAATTTTGGTTCCAAACCATAACCGGGACGAACGATCTTAATATTTTCTTTTGTGAAAGGCTCTCCGGCTTTTATATCTTTATTTACATAAATAGAACGACGGAATTTGAGCGAAGCTTTTTCCTCGTCAGTGGGTCCATACGTAATCTGTCCTACTGCTTGCCACGCCCTTTCAGTTTCAACGACAAGATCCCTTAGTTCGGATGGCTCCAGTGAAAAGGCGGAATCTACGCCGCCGTCAGCTCTTGATAAAGTGAAATGTTTTTCAATCACAGTTGCGCCTAGGGCGACACTAGCGACAGCCACTCCTGTTCCCATGGTGTGATCTGATAAACCGACTTGGCAGTTAAATAAGTTTTTCATATGAGGGATCGTGGCAATATTGGTGTTTTCCGGTGATGCCGGGTAGGTACTGGTGCATTTTAGAAGTATGACCTCTTTACAGCCGGCGTCTTTGGCGGCCCTTATGGATTCATCAATTTCTGCCACTGTGGCCATCCCAGTGGAAATGATAATAGGCTTACCAGTAGCAGCGACCTTTTTGATAAGAGGGATATCAGTATTTTCAAATGAAGCGATTTTATATATAGGAACACCCAAGTCCTCCAGAAAGTCGACAGATGATTCATCAAATGGCGTACTCAAAGGGATCATTCCAAGTTCCCGGCATTTATCGAAGATTGGCTTATGCCATTCCCATGGAGTGTACGCTTGCTGGTATAATGTATAGAGCGTTCTTCCGGACCAAAGACTATTTTTATCCTCAATTTTAAAATCTTTCGTATTCATATTTAATGTCATTGTGTCAGCGGTATATGTTTGTATTTTCAAAGCGTGTGCACCTGCTTTAGCCGCTTCTTCTATAATATGAAAGGCGCGCTCTAATGATTGATTATGGTTTCCAGACATTTCAGCAATAATAAACGGAGGATGATGCGGCCCGATTTTTCTTCCTTCTATATTGATTTCGTTCATTTTTGCACCTCCTTTTATTTAAAGGAATACCGACCATAAAAGCCAAAGGGCATAAAACACCATTCAAATCATGTTATGAAAATTTGTATCAATATCTTTTCCATCTATTCCTCTTGCAGCTAATTTCTTCATCACTTTCGGCTTTGCTTCTTCCCATTCTTCCTTTAAAAGACCGTATCGGATCACATCAAGATAGTTGTTATTCCTTACGATATGGTTTCGAAAGTGACCCTCTTTGCTAAAACCGAATGATTGGTGATAGGACAAACTTTTTTCGTTATTCGACAGGACTTCTCCATATACTTTCTCAATCTCCAGCTGTTGAAACGCCCATTCTAATGCTAAAAACCCCATGACAGAACCGGACCCTTTTGGACTCTGGGCCTCTCCAATATAAAAACCCCAATAGCAATGGCGATTTTTATGGTCAACATCTTTAAAACTGACAAAGCCGATGTCAGTATGATTCATTGTAAAGATAAAATAATGTTCTGTTTTCGAGGAATTCACTTTCTCGAACCATTGATGGTGCTGTTTTTCAGTAATGATTTGGTCATTATACATTGATTGTCTGATTCTATCATCGTTCCGCCAATGGAGGACTGTGTCTAAGTCTTTTTCTTTTAATGTCCTAAGGGAATATTTGAACACAGATTTATCCCTTCCTTACGTTAAAATTTCCAATAAAAGATTTTGGCGATTATCAATATTTCCTTCTAGCAGCATGCTGGCTTTTTGTGACATTTGTATTAATGATGAGGGATTATTTAGCATTTCGTTCAAAGCGGAGACGATATCTGATTCCTTGACGGATTCTTTAGGCCCCAGATATTGAATGGCGCCTAATTGATCAAGCGTTTCAGCAACCCGTTCTTGATTTTCAGCAACGGTGATTACGATGGCTGGAAGGCCGAGAAAACAACGCTCCCAAGCGGAAGTTCCGCCCGCACCTATTGCGAGGTCGGCATTGTACATCAATTCTGCAATATGATTCACTTGGCAATGAAAGCTGCAAAAGTCATGTTTTTTACAAATGGATTCAATCTCATTCTTATGGATATTGGTATTTCCAATGACGATATCCAGCTCAATATCATGGAGGTTAAGCTGCTTAAAGGCGTGAATAACCTTTTTCGTTTCATTGGTGGGATCAGTGCCCCCAAAAAAGACAAAAATCTTTTTTACACTGCCGTCATAGTTTTTGTTATTGGGGTGAAATGAATAAAATTCATCTCGCAATAAGACGTATTTCGGCCCTAAAAATTGTTTGCAGCTTTTGGGAACCAGGTTGGCATAACGATCTTTATAATGAGGATAAAGATTCTGGTCTAATAAAATATCACAATGATGTAAACGATCAGCAAGGTCATCAATCACCATCATTTTTTTCACATCTTTTTTTACCTCCATCTCCCAATTGATATCAATTGCGTAGTGATCAATGATAAGGAGGGAGATTTCCTTGTTCATGTCTTGAATGGCACGACTGGTTTCAGCTGAGTCAACATGCCAAGGGACACCGAGCCAATCAGAATGGAGAGTTGTTATAGGGATCAAAACATTCTTTTTAGGCGCTGGGAGCATAATGAGATCAAACTGCTGCTCGCGAATCACCTCAGCTAGATGGCCTTGTAAGCTTCGGCAAACAAATGTAATGTTAGCTCCCTTTTTACGCAATGCATGAGCAAGCGTAAGGCACCTCATGACATGACCTGTGCCTATTTCAATTGAAGCATCTGTTCTGAAAAGAATGTTCATAACAGCACCTCATCATCATTTGAACTAGTCATTGTTGTCTTGTAAGATTTCTTTTTGTTCTATTCGGGCGTTGAGTAAAGACCACTCCGGAAATGCGTTCAATAATGCTAATGTATCCTCTAAGCTAAAGTCAGGATTCGTTGGATATAGTTTTTCTATGATTTTTTTGATTAACAAAAAGTCCTCAGGTGTGTCCACAGTCCACCTATGCTGATTCTGATTTTCGTCATAGGTGATATTAGCCAACTTGAACCTGCCAGGATTCAGGAAAATAAAGGGTGTTACGTGTTCCCGTTCATGTTCAAGACTGGACTCGGCATGAGCCTTTTCTAATGCTGAAACTGAAAAAACCTCTATATCCATTCCGCGGGGATACGTTCTATTTAGAGTGTTAGATACATAATCATATTGGCCGTTTGAATCCAGATAAAATTTGACTACTTTGTCGATGACGCGATGATCGATAATAGGGCAGTCAGAGGTTAAGCGGACGATCGTTTCCGCTTTGTTGATTTTTGCTGCTTCGTAATATCGTGATAAGACATCGTTTTCTGACCCGCAATAATAAGTAAGAGACAATCTCTTACTTAATTCGACAATTGGTTTATCATTCTCATTTGTCGTTGTGGCTATCACAATATCATCAATAAGCGCAGCTCTTTTTATTCTTTCAATTTGATATTCCAGCAGAGGTTTATTCAAAACTTTTTTTAATACTTTGCCTGGCAATCTGCTGGACCCCATCCGTGCTTGGATTATAGCCGTTACTTTCAACTCATCACCTCCTACGAATAATAATCCACTACTTTTTTTAATGCTTTGATCACGTCGTCTGCATCTTTTTCGTTCATTGATTGAAACAGAGGTAAGGTGATGATTCCTTTATATAGATTTTCTGCATGTGGACATAGGCCCGCTGGATATCCTAAACGTTGATAGTAAGGGTGTAAATAAACGGGTATATAGTGAACGTTAACCCCTATATTTTCTTTTTGCATAGCGTTAAAAATATCATCGCGGTTTCCTTTTAGCTGATCCAGCTTTAATTGAATAATATAAAGGTGCCAGCTTGAAGTTGAGGCTGCATCTTGTATTGGCAGTTGAATGTGGGAGATGGTTTTTAGTTTTTCGTTATAAATCCCGGCAAGGTGGTGCCGTTTTTTAATAAAATCATCTAATTTTTGCAATTGGCTGATCCCTAATGAAGCTTGGATATCTGTCATCCGGTAATTGAAACCAAGGAAGTGCATTTCATAGTACCACGAGCCATGGTTTTGAGTTAACTTTTTAGGATCACGGGTTATTCCGTGACTGCGGAATTGAAGCAGCTTCTCATAATATGTTCTATTATTCGTTGTTATCATTCCGCCTTCGCCCGTTGTAATATGTTTTACGGGGTGAAAACTAAACATTGTCATATCACTGATTGAACCGACTTTTTTCCCTTTATATGAAGCGCCTAATGCATGTGCAGCATCTTCGATGACGATTAAGTTATTGTCTTTTGCGATTTTTTGAATCTGATCGTGATTCACTGGCTGTCCCGTGAAGTCTACTGGTATAATGGCCTTTGTTTTTGGAGTGATCAGCTTTTCGACAGAATCAGGGTCAATATTGTATGTGAGCGGGTCAATATCAGCGAAAACGGGTTTGGCGCCCATGTATAAAATACAATTGGCACTTGCCGCAAATGTGACGGGTGTAGTAATGACTTCGTCACCCTGTGAGATACCAGCAGCAAAGCAAGCTGCATGCAAAGCAGCTGTTCCGCTGGAAAAGGCAACGGCATAGCTGCTGCCAGCATATTCAGCGACTTTTTCTTCGAATAACGCAATTGTTGGTCCTGTCGTCAAATAGTCTCCTCTTAAAATATCGACTACGGATTGTATATCTTCTTCATCGAGCGATTGCCTGCCGTAAGGAAGATAAGAATCTCTGACAGGCTTGCCGCCTGTAATGGCCAATTTATTCTCACTTGTCATGTTCAATTCTCCTATTAAATAAGATTCGTGCCCTTAATCCATTCCTCTGTTTTTCTTATTCCTTCCTCCAAACTGACCTGCGGGCTCCAATTGAGGATTTTCTTTGCTTTTTCGTAGTTGCACAGCAATTTTGGAATTTCACTTTGAGGATGTATATGCTCTACATGGCGAATGCTTTGTTTATCGCCTGCAATTAATTCTGCCAAATCATTAATAGAGATATCTTTTCCGAGGCCTGCGTTTATAATTTCACCATTTGCTTTTTGGGAATACCCCGCCTGCACGACGAAATTAGCGCAATCCTCTACATATAAAAGATCACGGGTTTGAGTGCCATCCCCATATATATGCAGCTTTTTACCGTCCAATTTATTTTTTATAAAAATAGCGACTACTCCGCCTTCACCACCTGTTTTCTGGAAAGGCCCATACGTATTGAACGGACGGATAACCACCGCTGGCAGACCATACGCATGGTAATAGGAGAGCACCATGTTTTCAGCTGCGATCTTTGCTCCTGCATAAGGGGAAGCGGGTTTAATAGGATCTGTTTCTTTAATGCCTTCAGCAAATGCAGCTTTGTCGTACACCATACAGGTACTCATGAAAACAACTTTCACATTATGCTTTTTGCATAATTCTAAAATGTTAAAAGTACCGATTGTGTCGTTTTCAAATGTGGTTTTCGGATCATCAATGCTGTCTTGTACGTTTATGCTTGCGCCCAAATGATAGCAAATGTCAAATTGTTTCAGGAAAAGATTTTCTAATGTTTTTTGATCTTTTATATCTCCTTTCATAACCTCAATAAAACCTGGGGCGTTTTTCAATTCTTCTAGATTTTCTAAACGGCCGTTCGACAAATCATCCAGCACCCATACTTGATGACCGTCTTCTAATAGCTTTTTCACAACCCATCTGCCGATAAAACCTGCTCCACCGGTAACGAGAATATTCATGATCATCTTCCTTCTCAGATTAAATTAGGTTTTGCGATTTTAATAATGTAAGGACTTCTCCTTTTGAAATTTGCTCTTGATCATTTGAACTATAGGTTCCTTCAGCTGCTTTTTTTGCTTGAGCATAGTGATCTCTTTTCCCATATGTTGAAGGGATCACAAACATTTCAGGCAGATCAAAAGCCATTGTCGATTCATCATACGTCATAAGTTCTTCATACATTTTTTCTCCGGGGCGCAGCCCGATCTCTTGTATTTCAATTTCATCCACATTCAAATTGTGTTTTTTGCATGTTTCTTCAACAACAACTGTCACTAAGTCGCGCAGTGAAATAACCGGCATCTTTAATATGAAAATTTCGCCGCCTTGAGATTCTTTAAGCGCACTCATTAATAATGATGTTGCCTGATCCAGGGTCATCATAAAGCGGTTCATGTTTAAATCCGTAACAGTCACTTTTTTTTGCGTTAAGATTTGTTCTGTAAACAATGGAACCACGGAACCTCTTGACCCCATTACATTTCCAAACCGAACACAAGAAAAAACCGTCTCGGCTTTTCCTTTGCTGTATTCTGCTGCGGAAATTAATCTTTCAGCTGTGAGTTTTGTTGCTCCATATGCATTCGTTGGAGATATTGCCTTATCCGAACTTGTGAAAGCGACCTTTTTCACGTTTTGAGCAACTGCTGCTTTAATGACATTATTGGTTCCTATAATATTTGTCAGGACCGCTTCATAGGGATTGTATTCGCAAGCGGGCACATGCTTCATGGCAGCTGTATGGAAGACGTAGTCAATGCTGTCCATTGCATTTAACACCCGGTCATAATCTCGCACATCGCCTATTAAAAATCTAATATCCCTTCTGGGTCCGATTTCGTTTTCTAGCATAAATTGTTTATATTCATCCCTGCTGAATATTCGAACAACCTTTGGCTGATCTTTAAGGATTTGTTTTAGAAGGCTTTTTCCAATCGTGCCTGTTCCGCCAATGATGAGTATTTTTTTATCTTTGAAAAACACAAGTATACTCACTTCCTTCTTTCTTGAATTGATAAAATAATGTCGGTTATTGGAGTATATGCTTGTAAGAAAACTCTGTGTTTGCTCTAGCCTATCTGATTCACCTATAATTTTGTCCATTCATTGAAATAGGAGAGGCTGGCTGTAACAGTGGATCCTGCGGGGCGGGGGAGAGTAATAATGCAGAGAAGCATCATAAAAAGGCATGAGTCTGGTCAATGCCTAACTCATGCCTCTGCTATTTTGTCTATCTTTTTGATTTATTCAAACACCGGATCATCCTCATAATAATAGGAGTCGGGATCTTCATGCGTATCGGTGCTTTCATAGGCGGCAATGCCGATAATCACCAGCATAAAAACGACTATTATGATCCCAATCAGGCCAGTGACGATACTGGATGCGGCGTAAAACAGCTGCATCTTAATAAACTTCCCGTAATTCTCAAGCATACTTTCTCCGGCACTGCCGGCAAGATTTCCTTCGGCTTCCGCGGCAGCTTTTGCAGAACGCATCAGAAAGACGCCTGAAATAATGAGCAGGACGCCAGGGATAGCGCCGAGCACTGTCATCAAAGCAGACAGTGACACAAGCGATCCTGTAATGATCAGCAAAATGCCTGAAATTTTGCCCCACTTCGCAATGTCTGACAGTGACTTGACAGCAGAGGCGCTCAGCTGATGGCTCTCAGTTTCCGCAGGTGTGATCTCCTGTTCAGCGGGGCTATGTTCTTCATTATGATTTTCAATCTCTTTTTCATCCTTATCCAGACTAATCATGACAGCTCTCTCCCTAAAATTTTTAAATCGTATCTTTTGCCATCCATTTCGGCAATGCCCGGGAATCGTCCCCATTCTGAAAATCCGTGCTTTTCAAATAGCTTCAGGCTAGGTTTATTATGACCGAAAATGAAGGCCATTAGTGAGCGGATGCCAAGCTCCGGCGCAATGCGAAGCGCTTCCTGGAGCAAATACGATCCAACGCCTTTGCCGCGGCATGCTTCGTCAATGTATATGCTGACCTCCGCTGTTTTATTATAGGCCGGCCTTCCGTAAAATGTTTCAAAACTGACCCAGGCAGCGACGTTCCCATTTTCGTCCTCGGCCACATAGAGCGGACGTGATTCTGTATGTCCCAAAAACCACTCCATCCGGTCTTCGGGTGTTACCGGTTCTGTATCGGCTGTTACCATTCGAGAAGCAATCGTTGAATTGTAAATCGCAATAACAGCCTCAAGATCTTTATTTTCAGCAAGACGCAATGTCATGTTCATACGTTTGTGGCACTCCTCTCAAAAAAATGACATATTTTCGTATCAGTCTGCGCAAACTACATCTAAAAAGTTTTTTTGGTTAAGTGTATATATTTTCAGAAAAGTGTTCAGAATGTTGCTGAGGTGATGAAACAATGAGAGAGGAAGAAAAGAAAACTTCTCAAGTCAAAAAACTTCAGCAGTTTTTTCGTAAACGCTGGGTGTTCCCTGCAATCTACTTAGTCAGTGCGGCCGTCATTTTAACAGCTGTCCTTTGGTATCAATCTGTATCAAATGATGAGGTAAAGGATCAGTTGGCTGATAACGGCGGAAACTCCGCATATGACAACAACGACGATGCAGTTGAAGTAGGAAAGTCAATGGAAAATGTCGCAATGCCGGTTGTTGATTCTGAAAACGTTTCTGTTGTGAAAAAGTTCTATGAAACCGATGCCGCAAAAGAAGAAAAAGAAGCAGCACTCGTTACCTATAATAACACGTACAGCTTAAGCAAAGGAATTGACTTAGCTGAGAAAGAAGGAAAAGATTTCGATGTTTCTGCTTCTCTGAGCGGTACGGTTGTTAAAGCTGAAAAAGACCCAGTGCTAGGATATGTTGTGGAAGTAGAACATGCCGACGGATTATCGACTGTGTATCAATCTCTTTCTGAAGTGAGTGTTGAACAAGGCGACAAGGTAAAACAAAACCAAGTCATCGGGAAGTCTGGCAAGAACCTTTACAGCGAAGACAGCGGAAACCACGTGCATTTTGAAATCCGTAAAGACGGAGTCGCAATGAACCCGCTGAACTTTATGGACAAGCCGGTTTCTTCTATTGAAAAAGCAGCAGCTGCTGAAGAAAAAGCTGCCACTCAAGAAACAGAAGAATCCATTCAGCAATCTTCCGAGAAAAAGGGCGGAGGACCAACTGAAAAAGGAACAGAGGAAAAATCCGGTGAGAAAAAGGATGGTTCATCTGACAAATCTGGTTCTAAAGAAAGCAGCACAACAGAAGACACTGAGCAGTCTTAATCAAGAAAACGTCTATCCGTGTGATGGGCGTTTTTTTCTGTTACTGTAGTTATACATAGGCATGTTCGCTATAAAGGAGGTTATGTCATGAACCGTCTATTGCTCGCAGGCGGATCTTTTTTATTCTGCTTTCTGTCAGTACGGAAAGCTTCGGCGGCATGGTCGTATCGCAAACGGTAGCTTTTCATTTTCAGCCGCATCCTGACCTGTCTCAGTTTTTAGTGATGGATTTTACTGAGCTTACTGTACCTGAAGCGTTTATTCAAAAAATTGGGCACGCGTTTTCCTTCTTTGTGCTGACTTATTTGCTGTGGAAACAGCTGGACAGCATAAAATCGGCGGCAGCCGGCTCATTCGCGTTTGCTTTTTTCACAGAAGTTCTTCAGCTCTTCTTCAGCAGGAACGGCTGTATCCGGGATGTGCTGATCGATGCTGCTGGAATTGGATTGTTTTATGGTTTATTTGTGCTGGTGAAGCGAAGAAAACATGAGATGTATGAAAAATATTAAAGCCGGCTGTCTTGGTTTCAGACGCCGGCTTTTGTCTTTCTTAGAAGTTTTGATCGGTTGGTTTTTTTGTCAGTTTATGAATGATGCCTTCATAGATTCTCACAATCAAATCGACGAACGGGCGAAGCAAATTTGAAAATCTGAAGAAAACAAACCCGATAATGATGGCGACAACGAGGCTGCCCAATACATCAACCGGATAGTGATGCCCTACCCAAATTCTCGAAAAGCCTGTCAAAAGCCCGAAAATAACAAGCGGCCAGCCGATTTTGCGGTTTCTGAAAAGCATCGCAATCGAAATCGCTAACGCACCAGTCGTGTGGTCACTTGGAAATGAAGCATCCGCAGCATGCGGAATCAGTGTATGAACCGTGTGCTCAACAAATGGGCGCGGTTCGATATAAACTTTCGTAATCAAAAAGTTGATGACAAGACCGACAACGCCTGTAATCCCCGCGTAAAGCACATTTTTTCTGCTTTCCGTGTTTCCGAACACCCAGATTGCCAATAGGATAAGAGCGTAGGCGACAATCGCATATTCCGTTATGAAGACCATGATAGAATCGAGAACCGAATTGTGATGAGATAATCCATTGATTGCTTTAAAAATTTCGTAATTCAAATAATCACCTTTTACATTTTTATTATTAGACTCATTATACTCATAAAAAGTTTCAAATCAAAAAAAGAATTCAAAAATGCGGGGCGCTTGAAGAGAATTCGAAGGGATATAGTGTTTTTTGGGGTTTTTTATGCGCAAAAAAAAGAGATTCTAAAATTCCGAATCTCTTCAAAACGATTACAGTGCCTCAGGTCCTTCCTCACCGGTCCGGATGTTGATCGTATTGCCGATTTCATAGACAAATATTTTGCCGTCACCCGGTGATCCTGTTTTCAGAACCCTTTTAGCAGTCTCGGTCACTTGATCAACAGGAACCTTGCTGACCACGATTTCGATTTTTAAACGTTCATATACATTGCTTTCTATTTTTACCCCTCGATAAAGCTCCGTATGTGCTTTTTGAAGGCCGCAGCCGTGAACATTGGAAAAGGTCAGAGAGGTGACTCCGATTTTTCCGAGTTCCTGCTTCAGCTTTTCAAAATTTGCCGGACGCGTTACAATTTCTACCTTGAACATTTGACCGCTCATAGCGTCACTCCTCACATAGAATCTTGATATGCTTTTTCCCCGTGCATCGTTAAGTCAAGCCCAAGTGACTCTTCTTCTTCGGTTGCGCGAAGGGGAAGGAAGAGGCTTACAATTTTAATAATAACGAAAGTGACAATAAATACAAAAACATAAGTGGCGGCGATGGCAACGATTTGTTTCCAGATTAAGCTTGCATCGCCGTAGAATAATCCGTCCGCGCCTGCTGAGTTAACAGAGGTTGTCGCGAATAATCCTGTTGCGATGCCGCCCCATGTGCCGCCGATGCCGTGCAGGCCAAAGGCGTCGAGTGCGTCATCGTATCCGAATTTCTTTTTAAGCGAAAATACACCCCAGAAACAAACCGCTCCGCCTATGATGCCGATAATTATAGAAGCGAATGGTGTGACAAATCCGGCTCCCGGTGTGATTGCCACAAGCCCGGCGATCGCGCCGGATACTGCTCCGAGCATCGTCGGTTTTTTGTTAATGATCCACTCAACTAAGATCCAGCCGGCAATCCCGGCTGCTGCCGCGGTGTTTGTATTGATGAAGGCGTACATGGCCACACCATCTAAGGTCAAGGCGCTGCCGACATTAAAACCGAACCAGCCGAACCAAATCAAAGCCCCTCCCAGGAAGGTGTAAATGAGATTGTGCGGAGAAGACACTGTGCCGTCTTTCCGTTTGCCGAGCACAATAGCGAGAACAAGGCCTGCCACACCTGAGGAAATATGAACAACATTGCCGCCGGCGAAATCGAGCGCCCCAAGCTGGCCAATCCAGCCCCCGCCCCATACCCAGTGCGCAACCGGTGTGTAAACCAAGGAAGCCCATAAAACCGAGAATAAAAGAAAAGCGCCGAATCGCATCCGTTCTGCGAAAGCCCCGGAAATAATGGCTGTAGTCAGAACAGCGAACGTCATTTGGAACATCATAAATAATGAGTGGGGAATGGTATCACTGTAAGCGCCGGGATCAAATCCAACTCCTTTCAGACCGGCCCACTCCAGTCCGCCAATGATTGAATTGCCTGGTGCGAAGGCAAGCGTATATCCGAACAGCACCCAAATGATGGAAACGATAGCAATGGAAGAGAAACTGTGCATGGCAGTGCTCAGCACATTTTTGCTTTTTACCATTCCTCCATAAAATAACGCTAACCCCGGGGTCATCAGCCACACGAGTAAAGCGCAAAAGAACATAAAAACTGTATCGCCCATTTGCATGTCTCATTCCTCCGTATTTTTCAGAATAAAAAGTAATTATTATATTTCTTCATTATAGAGAAAAAAGAATGATAAAACATTTTCATGTGAGATTTGCTGACATGGTTTTTTTGGAATGTTACCGAGGGATGGAAAGAAAGGAGAAAAGCATTTTTTGTGATACAAGACTTTATATCTATAAAAGAATCTGTTCATATGAGCGGAAAAGGGAATTGACATTGATTAGAAAGCTCTATACTGTATTAAGTGTACTATATCAAATAATACACTGAGGGGGATGTATGATGAATAAAGGCGGCAGGTTGAGGAGAGCGGTACGCAAGTCGATTCCCGCGACGTTCCGATTGTTTTTAGCCTTTAATTTTTTCGTGTACGGTTTGGCGAAAGTGGTGATTGGCCAGTTTGGCGAGGTGACGCCTGAAATCGAGGCGGCTGCCGGGAAGGGGTTTACCATCGCGTGGACGTTTTTCGGTTATTCTCATGTCTATGAACTGTTTATAGGTTTTGGTGAAATTCTAGCAGCTGTTTTATTACTGATTCCGCGAACGGCTGCATTAGGAGCAGTTATTTTTATGCCCATTATAGTGAACATCGTCTTGATTAACTATTGTTTTGATATTGGCGTGCAGGATCTTAGCACGATATTAATGGTTATGTGTCTCATCTTGCTTTGGATAGATCGCCGAAAATTCATAGGCATTTTCAGGCAGGAACCGATAGACGGCAGGCAGGTGATGAAGCGATGACGTCTCTTATGATTACAGTGCTTGCCGGTTTGTTCGTATGCACAACCTGTTACTATTACATAAAAGAAAAATCATGAGAAAAGCGCTTATTCTGAGAGTTTCACAAGCATAATAAAAGAACTTAGTCAGAGTAAAGAGTAAAATATGCAATGTGAGAAACACTAACAGCATCAGGAGGAGACGTATAATGAACACACTTAACATTGATTTTCAAAAAACAGCATTGGTTATCATTGATTTGCAAAAAGGGATTGCGCCGTTAGATCAAAGCGGTCAGGTTGTCCCAAATGCGAAAAAACTGATCGATGAATTTCGGAAACATAACGGGTTTATCAGCTTTGTGAATGTAGCATTTCATGACGGAGCAGATGCGCTGAAGCCGCAAACAGATGAGCCTGAGCAGGGAGGTTCGCGGGAAATGCCGGCGGACTGGGCCGAATTTGTTCCGGAAATCGGTGTGCAGGATGGAGATTACACTGTAACAAAACGGCAGTGGGGGGCTTTTTTCGGCACGGATTTGGATTTGCAGCTGAGACGCCGCGGCATTGATACGATTGTCTTATGCGGCATCGCGACGAACATCGGGGTGGAAAGCACGGCTCGCGAGGCGTTCCAGCTTGGCTATCAGCAGATTTTCATTACAGACGCGATGTCCACGTTCAGCGAGGAAGAGCACGAAGCCACACTGCGCTTTATTTTCCCAAGAATCGGTAAATCGCGGACGACGGAAGAATTTCTGGCACAAATAAAATGATGATATCGAAAAAAAGCCGGGCTGTTTTTTTAACAGCGGTGGCTTCGGGAACGATGCTGAATCCGCTGAACTCGTCTATGATCTCTCTTGCGCTCCATAGCATCCAGCATGAGTTTCACCTGTCGTTTACAACGGTTTCCTGGCTGATTTCCTCGTTTTACCTGGCGAGTGCCGTGGCTCAGCCTGTAACGGGAAAGCTCGGTGATTTGATCGGGCGGAAACGCTTGTTTTTATTCGGGCTCATTCTTGTTGCAGTTTCTGCCATCGGGGCGCCGTTTGCGCCGACATTTATGACATTATTGGTCATGCGTCTGTTTCAATCGGTAGGGAGCAGCGCGATTTATCCATCAGGAGTCGGACTGATTCGTAATCATATTCATGAGCGGCAGGCGTCGGCCTTGGCGGTGCTCTCTATTTTTGCGTCTGCCATGACGGCGCTCGGACCGACAGTCGGCGGTTTTTTGATTGTGTGGGGCGGCTGGCCGGCGATTTTTATCGTCAATTTGCCGTTTATTATCCTCAGCTTCTTATTAGGCATGTATATGTTCCCGAAAGATCAGAAAAAAGGAGCCGGGATCAAAACGATCATTCGGCAGCTTGATATCCTTGGAATCGTTTTATTTGCCGGAGGAATCATTTTTCTCCTATCCTTCCTGCTGTCGTTCAGTTCGTCGCCGCATGCGGCTGAAGGTGTGCTTGGCGTGCTTCTGCTCGGTGCATTTGTATGGCGTGAGCTGAAAACGGATAAGCCGTTCATTGATGTCCGTCTGTTTAAAACGCAGCGAAACTTATCGGCCGTATATGTTCAGTTTATTTTGCTGAATGTTTTCTTCTATTGTTTATTTTTCGGGCTGCCAAGTTATTTTCAGGATGAAATGCATCTTTCTGTTCAAACGAGCGGTCTGTTTATGCTGTTTATGTCAGGGATGAGCATTGTTGTGTCACCTATTACGGGGAAATGGATCGACCGATCAGGCGTCGTCAAGCCGATCTTTGCGGGCGCGCTTCTGATGACGGTTGGAGCGGTCATCTTAACCCTCTTTTTTATCAATGTCCAGACCATCGGAAAGGGCTTCATTCTATCGCTCTTGGGTGTAGGCTACGGCCTTGGAAATGTCGCGCTTCAGGCGGCGATGCTGAAAACGAGTCCTTCCAATATGGTAGGTACCACTTCTGGTCTGTTTCAAACCTGCCGTTACTTAGGTTCGATTTTGTCTTCAGTGATCCTTGGTCTTCTTTTTGGGAAAGAAATCACGGCAGCCCACTTTGATATGATGGGAACCATCATGATCATAACGGGCGGAGCAAGCCTGTTAATGGCTGTGAGATTTGCGGCATTAATGAAAACTGCATCATGAAAAAAGGGACAGGCGCTGAGTCTGTCCCTTTTTCTTGTTTAGACTGTTCAAATAGAAACAAGAAAATTGTATACCATAGCCAATGTTATTGTCTGACTTTTCAGTTATATTAAGTGACATCCGATGTCAGAAAACTGAACATACGACAATAGTGAAAGGGGAGCCGGCTATGAAATTAAAAGAGAGCCAGCATCAATCCAACAGACTAAGCAATGAAGACCTGCTGCCTTTGGGGCAGGGAAAGCGGACGTGGAAGGCAATGAACTTTGCCTCCATTTGGATGGGGTGCATACATAATATACCGACCTACGCGACGGTGGGCGGGTTAATCGCGATCGGCCTTTCGCCTTGGCAGGTGCTGGCGATCATTATTACGGCATCCCTCATCTTGTTTGGCGCTCTTGCTTTAAACGGCCACGCGGGGACAAAATACGGGCTGCCGTTTCCGGTGATCATCAGGGCTTCTTACGGAATATACGGCGCTAATATCCCTGCGCTTCTAAGGGCTTTTACTGCCATCATGTGGCTCGGCATTCAAACCTTTGCAGGAAGCACGGCGCTGAACATCTTGCTTTTAAATATATGGCCTGGCTGGGGACAAGTTGGCGGCGGGTGGAATATTCTCGGCATTCACTTGCCCGGCTTGCTTTCTTTTGTGTTCTTTTGGGCCATTCATTTACTCGTATTGCACCACGGCATGGAGTCGATTAAGCGTTTTGAGGTGTGGGCGGGGCCTTTAGTGTATGTCGTCTTTGGCGGCATGGTATGGTGGGCCATCGATATTGCCGGAGGACTGGGGCCGATCTATTCTCAGCCAGGAAAATTTCATACGTTTTCAGAAACATTCTGGCCGTTTGCTGCCGGGGTTACCGGGATCATTGGCATCTGGGCGACTTTGATCTTAAATATCCCTGATTTCACACGGTTTGCTGAAACACAAAAAGAGCAAATCAAAGGGCAGTTTTACGGCTTGCCGGGAACCTTCGCGCTGTTTGCGTTCGCCAGTATTACCGTGACTTCCGGTTCGCAGGTTGCTTTCGGCGAGCCGATTTGGGACGTTGTCGATATTTTGGCGAGGTTTGATAACCCTTATGTTATCGCGTTGTCCGTGATTACACTTTGCATCGCCACGATCTCTGTAAACGTCGCAGCGAACATCGTATCCCCCGCTTATGATATTGCGAATGCCCTGCCGAAATATATTAATTTCAAACGAGGCAGTTTTATCACGGCATTGCTTGCTTTATTTACGGTTCCGTGGAAGCTGATGGAGAGTGCGACAAGCGTATATGCGTTTCTCGGATTAATAGGCGGCATGCTTGGTCCGGTGGCAGGCGTGATGATGGCTGATTACTTTATCATTCGCAAACGGGAGCTCTCGGTAGATGACCTGTATTCTGAAACAGGGCGTTATGTTTATTTTAAAGGCTACAATTACCGTGCGTTTGCAGCCACGAGTTTGGGTGCGCTCATTTCGCTGATTGGCATGTATGTTCCCGCATTGAAGAGCTTATACGACATTTCCTGGTTTGTCGGTGTGCTGATTTCATTTCTTTTCTATATTGTTCTGATGCGTGTTCACCCGCCGGCGTCATCGGCGATTGAAACATTTGAATCTGGACAGGTTCGTCAGGCTGAATAAGGTATATGCCGGTATATTTTCATATTTTTGAAATGGTTTTCCATAAATAGAACATTTATAATGGTTTTGAAATCTATTCTAAAACGAAATGGGAATCGAATATGAGAAAATGGTATTTTATTCTTTTGGCGGGTGTTTTAACGTCTGTCATCCTCGCTGTCGTTTATGACAAGACGAAAGCGAATGAAGAAGAGACTGGTGCTTACCTATATGTTTCGCCAAATGGCAGTGATCAAAACGAAGGGACAAAAGAAAAGCCGTTTCGTACACTGGCGCATGCTTCAGAGGAGGCTGCCGCCGGTACAACCGTCATGATTCGGGAAGGCACATATCATGAAATTCTTGAAGTGAAACACAGCGGTACGGACGGAAAGCCTATCACGTTCCGAAACTATGAAAATGAAAAAGTCGTGATTAGCGGAGAATCCGTTGCGGACGCAAAATATGAAACACCGCTCATTCATATTCACGATAAACATAACATTGTCATCAGCGGTTTAACGATTCAAGATCTTTCTGTTTCATCTGAGGGAGCAACTGCTATGGGAATTTATGTATCAGGCTCCAGCAGCCATATTGCCATCAAGAACAATCATGTCCGGGATATTAAGACAAAAGCAGATGACGGAAATGCCCACGGAATCGCAGTCTATGGGACTGGCAGCATGAAAGATATACAAATCGAGGACAATACGGTTGAGAATCTGACGCTTGGAGCGAGTGAAGCGGTTGTGCTAAACGGAAATATTGACGGCTTTACGATTGCGGGCAATGTGGTCCGCAACAATAACAACATCGGGATCGACCTTATCGGTTATGAGGGAACCGCGGACAAAAACGATTACGTGCGAAACGGAGTCGTAGAAAACAATACGGTTTATCAAAACTCGACTTATGGAAACCCTGCATATGGAGATGATTACTCAGCGGGCGGAATTTATGTCGACGGAGGACACAGTATCGAGATTAAGAAAAACACAGTTCACGATAACGATATTGGAATTGAAGCAACGTCTGAACACAAAGGCAAATATGCGAATGCTATTCAGATAACAGACAACAAAGTGTACAACAATGCGTACACCGGTATTTCAATCGGAGGATATGACAAAAAGCGGGGCGGCACCAGCAATTCTCTGATTTCCCGCAACATTATGTACCGGAATGACACAAAGGGCCTGTATGGCGGACAGCTGCTGCTGCAGTACGATACGAAAAACAATACAATCGAAAAGAATATTTTGACCGCTGGTGATTCCAGATTATTTATCGGAAACGATTTTACAGAAAATGAAGGCAATACGGTCAATCATAACGTGTATCATAAGGAAGCGGATCAAGACGGCGTATGGATGTGGAAAAAGAATGAATACGATTCATTTGCGTCATATCAAAAAGCAACAAATAACGATTCGAAATCCATTTATGCCGATCCGATGTATCGTGATGAAGATTCCTATGACTTTACGTTAGATCCAGATTCACCTGCGCGGCCTGTTATTGAATAATTGCGATAAGCGGCGTTCTCTAAGAGAGCGCCGTCAGATTGTAGAGAAACTCATGTTTTTCTACAATTTTTTTATTTTTAGCGTATGTATGATGAATGAACGTTTTCATGTTCTGACATGCAGATTCGAGAAGAACTTGCCACTTACGTTTTGTTTTCCCTCAACCAGCAGCGAAGCCCATGCTGCAAAGCTGCGATCTTGTCAAGATGTTCTCTCAGTATGAGGGGCTAAAAGCCCCCGTTATCTTATCTACTTGCACTTTCATAATATGCATAATTTCCAGCTTTGCCTTTAAAGAAAAATGTAGTACCAAAACGATCAAAACTATTTGCAAAAGCGCCATTATCTGAATACATACATAATCTATTACTTGCGCTTTTAAATGGAGTTACAGAACAATCTACAATTGAAGTAGCCTTCGTACGCATATCCCCATCCGTTGAATCACTTGTAGCAAGAGCTTGTCCAGAAACAGGTAAAAGCAATCCTAAAGATAAAGCAACTCCAGTAATTGTCCTTCTCAATTTCATGTGAATCATCTCCATTCCCAAATTTTGTAATGTATCTTAATTATAAGAGGAATCACTCTCTATTAAAAGGGCCTTAAATACTACATTTGTAATAAAAAGGAATTTAAATAAACTGACACTCACCGTTTCACTTATAAAATAATTTACAGGATTTCGTTTGGTTTGAACGTAAAATCATATTGTCACGATTCTGAAATGAAGTGATACGAAGGAGTCAGAAGTGTTTTCTCTCAAAAGTACATATGTTTCTAACAAGCTAATTTAGTGTTGAAGAATCCCAATTATTATGACATGAAAAAAGGGAGCACCATAGCTCCCTCAGGCTGGCGGCGTTCTCTAAGAGAGCGCCGCTTTTTAAATGAAAAAAAGACTGCCGGAAAATCCCGGCAGTCTTACATTATTCTGCAATAGACACTTTTCCTTCGGCCTCAGCAGGTTTTTTCTGGCTCCACGCGTAAAGAAGCAGAGCAATCAGAACGAACAGCCCGGCTGATAAATAAATGACAGAGAAGCCGGCAGACGCTACAAACAATCCGAATACATATGATCCTACAGCAATTCCGCTGTCAAAGAAGGTAAAGAACGTTGCCGTCGCAAAACCTGAGCGGTGTGCCGGAGATTTCTGGATCGCTAATGTTTGCATGCAAGGAACGATTGACCCGTATCCGAGCCCGATCACCGCTCCTGAAAGCAGAAGCATTAGGCCGCTGTGTGTGAAGGACAGCATGCAGAGCCCCACTGAGAAAATCAAGATTGACGGGTAAATGACAATGCCCGGTCCGACTTTGTCGAACAATTTCCCTGTGAACGGGCGCGCAACCATCATAGTCACCGCGAAGCAGACAAAGAAATATCCGCTGATATCTGAAAGGTCAACTGATTTGGCGAATACAGACAAATACGCTGTGACAGTTGAATAACAGAAAGAAATAAATAAACCGACCGTCGCAATCTTAAGTGCGCCTTTTTCAAACATATCCGAGAACGCAAAACGAAATACTGTCGTGCCGCTGTCTTGGTTTTGGGGCACCTTGATCAAGAACGAAACAAGCAAGCCTGCAACCATAAACAGCGCAAAGGCTGTAAAGAATACAGAGAAGCTGACGACCTTCATCAAATTCAGTCCAAGGAAAGGCCCGATTGCCATAGCGAGGTTCATAGACATGGCAAAATATCCAAGCCCTTCACCGCGGCGTTTGGACGGAATAATGTCGGCTGCAATTGCACCTGTAACAGTCGTTAAAATGCTGAACCAAATCCCTTGGAAGAACCGCAAGCCAAGCAGCAGGTAAAAGTTATGAATCGGCATATACAGAAAAGACGAAAGCGCAAATAACGCCATTGAGACAATCGCCATTCTTTTCTTGCCGAAACGCTCAACGATGGCTCCTGAGAAAGGCCGTGTAATAATCGCTGACAGAAGGAACAGGCTGATTAAAAGCCCGCCTTGTGATTCTGTGCCGCCAAGCTCTTGAAGCGTATAGATTGGCAGTACAGTTAAAAATGTATAAAAGAACACAAACACAAATAAATTGACAAGCAGGACCATAATAAAATCCTTGGTCCATATCGCATCCGATTTTTTCAAATGTATGTCACTTCCTTATTTTCATTGATGTAAAAACATGCGAAATAAATGAGAAAAAGCTTCCTTATCTTCATTACGAAAATCTGCAAGCAGTTCTTCCTCGAATTTGAGCATTTTTACATTGATTTCTTCGTATTTTTTCTCGGCTTCTTTTGTGAGGACAACAAGTTTTTCCCGTTTGTCTTCACCTTGCCGTCTCTGGACCCAGCCGTTCTCCTCCAGGCGTTTGATCGTCCGTGTTACAGTCGGCGCTTCCACATTTAAATAGGACCAAATCTCTTTTTGAGTCATTGGTCCGATCGTACGCAAACAATATAAAACTGACCATTGTGATGAATAAAGGCCGAATGGCTCCAGCTGTTCGTTGGCTTTCTTGGCAATCAGGCGGGCGCTTTGGTTGATTTGATGAATGAGGTGTCTGTTGACGTAGGTCATGTCGGTCTCCTTCTAAAAAACTTACCTAAGTAACTAATTGCTTTTTTTATTTTACAGGAGCGCTGAATCGATGTAAAGATAAAAGTTTAGTGACGCGAAATAGTTGGCCGAAGCTCAAAAAGTTCGTTTCACCCCTTGTCCTTATTGAGTTTTTAGCATATTCCCAAAAGAATGCTAATACACTGTTACAAACCTAACAAAGAGAGTGTTTGAGGTGAGGGATCGTGGGCATATTTCATAAACTTACTTTTAAAACCATACAACGAAGAAGCGGCATAATGAACGACTCTTTACAGAATACGGATCTCATTTCACACTTCTCACATCCATTTTAGGGAGGTCGAGTGGTGTGCACGATTACATCAAAGAGCGAACAATCAAGATAGGGAAGTACATCGTGGAGACAAAGAAAACCGTTCGTGTCATTGCGAAGGAATTTGGTGTTTCCAAAAGTACAGTACACAAGGATTTAACAGAGCGTCTGCCTGAAATAAATCCTGACTTGGCAAACGAAGTGAAAGAAATACTCGATTATCATAAATCAATCAGGCATTTAAGAGGGGGAGAAGCAACAAAACTGAAATATAAAAAAGATGAAATACTCGAAGGGGAGCCTGTTCAGCAGTCATAATGGCCTGCTGTCATCCGTTGGGGTTGTCTTCCATGAAATCGTTCATAAAACATCCGCAAAAATTTGTAAAGAACTTAATGCGCTGCCAACTTTTTTTCTATATTTTATGATAATATATATAATTAGGGCACAATGTGGATATTTACTGTGAAACAGATTTTCAAGGAGGATATAAATAGATGTTTGCAAGGGATATTGGTATTGACCTCGGTACTGCAAATGTACTGATCCATGTTAAAGGTAAAGGAATTGTTCTGAACGAACCTTCCGTAGTTGCACTTGATAAAAACAGCGGCAAAGTGCTGGCGGTTGGCGAAGAGGCAAGACGAATGGTTGGACGTACACCTGGGAATATTGTTGCGATTCGCCCGCTGAAAGACGGAGTTATCGCTGACTTTGAAGTAACAGAAGCAATGCTGAAGCATTTTATTAACAAGCTGAATGTAAAAGGCCTGTTCTCAAAACCGCGCATGCTCATTTGCTGCCCGACGAATATTACATCCGTTGAGCAAAAAGCAATCAAAGAAGCTGCAGAAAAAAGCGGCGGTAAACATGTGTATCTTGAAGAAGAACCTAAAGTTGCCGCTATCGGCGCGGGTATGGAAATATTCCAGCCAAGCGGTAACATGGTTGTAGACATCGGAGGCGGGACGACGGATATCGCGGTTATTTCAATGGGCGATATTGTCACCTCCTCTTCTATTAAAATGGCTGGGGACAAGTTTGATATGGAAATCTTAAATTATATCAAACGCGAGTACAAGCTGCTGATCGGCGAACGTACTGCGGAAGATATTAAGATTAAAGTCGCAACGGTTTTCCCAGACGCACGTCACGAAGAAATTTCCATTCGCGGACGGGACATGGTTTCCGGTCTTCCAAGAACAATTACAGTAAACAGTAAAGAAGTTGAAGAAGCCCTTCGTGAATCTGTAGCTGTTATTGTGCAGGCTGCGAAACAAGTGCTTGAAAGAACGCCGCCTGAGCTTTCCGCTGATATCATTGACCGCGGCGTTATCATTACCGGAGGAGGCGCGCTCTTAAACGGCCTCGACCAGCTGCTTGCTGAGGAGCTGAAGGTACCGGTTCTCGTCGCTGAAAATCCGATGGACTGCGTAGCCATTGGCACAGGTGTCATGCTTGACAATATGGACAAGCTTCCTAAACGCAAACTAAGCTGATTTCACAAACCTCATTCTGAAAAAGAATGGGGTTTTTTTATGAAAAGCCTTCACGAATGGATGATATATGACGATAATAGGATAAAATACTGATTTATATTATAGAACGAACGTTCCTATATGACAACTGGAAAAAATGCCATTTTAGAGGTGGGAAATTTGTTAAAAGGTTTATATACAGCAACATCCGCAATGATCGCCCAGCAGCGAAGAACGGAAATGCTCTCGAATAACATCGCAAACGCAAATACGTCCGGATATAAAGCAGATCAAGGCTCTTTGCGCGCGTTCCCTGAGATGCTGCTCAGCAGAATAGAATCAAAATCTCCGGCCGGAACATCAAGGACAGAGATTGGCTCCGTCAATACCGGTGTGTACATGCAGGAGCTTAAGCCTCTTTTCACACAGGGAAGCTTGAAGCCAACAGACCAGCCAACAGACATTACATTGGTTGAAAATCAAGTTCCGGTTAATACGGAAACCAAGGAAAACGCGGCACTTTTTTATCCGGTTCAGACAGCAGATGGAATCCGATATTCAAAAAGCAGCACTTTTTCACTAAATGAGAATAATCAGCTGACGATCAATGGACGCACGGTTTTATCAACGGGTGGCCAGCCAATCACTGTCGATAATGAGAATTTCAAAGTGTCTGAAAACGGTACTGTGACAACGAACGGGCGGACAGCCGGCCAAATTGATGTCAGAATGGCGGAGGATGTCCGCAATCTGAAACGGGACGGAAATGACTTGTACAGTACGGCGGACGGAAATGATCTGCCAAGCGTATCCGGAAATAATCAGGTTTCCTACTCATTAAAGCAAGGCGTTTCTGAGCTTTCAAACGTAGATGTGACAAGCGCCTATACAGAAATGACTGAAGCGTACAGATCGTTTGAGGCCAATCAGAAGGTTATTCAGGCTTACGATAAAAGTATGGATAAAGCAGCCAATGAAATTGGGAAGATCTAAGATAACGGAAGAAAAAACGGGGGACATCAACTATGCTCAGGTCAATGCTAACGGCATCAACAACCTTAAACCAGCTGCAGCAGCAGATTGATACAATCAGTAACAACCTTTCAAACAGCAACACAACCGGCTATAAGGCAAAAGATACGAATTTTTCTGAGCTAGTCAGACAGCAATTCGATCAGGTTGATGAAAAAAATGAGGAAGTGGCAAAAGCCCGCAAAACACCGCCCGGCTTGCGCCTTGGCGTTGGAGCAATGATGAATTCTCGCCTTGTGTCTGATCAAGGAAGCGTTCAGAAGACGGATCGCGATCTTGATATCGCGTTTACGTCTCCATACCAATATCTTCAGGTGAATGTAAATGGAAACCGCCAGTATACGAGAGACGGAGCATTATATGTAACGCCTTCAGCAAATAATGCCAACCAGCTTCAGCTCGTTACTGGAAATGGGTATCCGGTGCTTGATGAAAACGGTAATACAGTGAATATCGACAGCTCTATGAAGCATATCGCGATTAATAAAAACGGCACCTTAACTGCATCTGACGGAAACGCGGTTCAGCGGTTTGATCTCGGGGTTGTCGAAGTGAATAACCCTCAAGAGCTGAAATCTGAAGGGAATAACCTATTCTCAATTGGTAATGCGGCAGCTTTTGAAGAGCTGAATGGCGCGAATAGACAAAACATCGGCATGCAGCAGGGCTCGCTTGAAATGTCCAATGTCGACATTTCAGAACAAATGACAGATTTGATCACGTCCCAGCGTTCATATCAGCTGAACAGCAGAACGATTACAATGGGAGATCAAATGCTCGGTTTAATCAATTCAGTCAGATAATAAGAAATGGGCGTTTTCAATCAGCCGCGCATGATAAAAAAAGCGGCTTTTTCGAAATCGTCCTTTTTTTTGTAGTAGTCCGTGATGTCTTCTAACAGTACTTCTAAATCGACCCACGCTTCAATCTTTTCTAATTCAAGGACATATTCGAGCAGCTGATCATAGGGGTCTTCACTTGATGTGTAGAGCGCTTCAAGCGTTTTTAATTTTAAGTAAATGGTTTGAATGTCTACCTTTTCACATAACTCTTTTCCTTTTTCCAGAACGGCTTTTGCTTCCGTGATCTTTCCTGTTTTAAAAAGCGACCTGACAGACTCATACACACAGTGCAGATACGAGACTGGGGAATTCATTTCAAATTCTTGATTCTTTAATACTTTTTTAAAGTAAAGAAGCGCTTCCTGGTCTTTTTTTTCGGTCGCTTTTAAAAAGCCAAGATTATAATAAGCGTGGCACAGCAGGTTTTCGTCATGTAATTGCTGGGTTTTCGTAATGATTTCTTTGAAAAGCTGTTCAGCCTTTTCGTATTGCTGTTGATCAATGTAATTAACGGCGAGCAACAGTTTGCAGGTGATCACCTTTTTAATATAGCCGAATTGGTGCAAGTAGATGTGTAATGCTTTTTGGACGTATTGGATGGAAAGCGGCGGTGATTTCATCAAGTAATAGGCGCCGGCGGTTTGATAATATAAATCAGCGGCTTCAAACGTGTTTTGAATAGCGGCCAGATACTGTTCAGCTTTTTTAAAATGATTCACTGCATGTTTCGGAGCTGTTTTGACCATTTCGTATAATCCTGAGAAAAAATACAAATAATATTTCAATTCATCATCCATTTTGTCTTCCTGATCGTATAAATCATCGAAGATAGAATCAAGCCCGTTCTGGTTTTCAAAAAGCAGCTGATGGCGGGTCTGAAACAATTGATAACGCATCCAAAGTTTTGTGTTCTTTTTGAGCTTCGGAAGGTGCTGGTCAATTTTCTCTTTCAGTGTGCAAACGTGGTCCATCTTTCGTTTACTCATTACGGAATACCACTCGTCTAACATGTTTTGCATCCTTTTTTCAATAAACTTCGAAATCATTTTCCTACCTCTTTGCTATTGGTAAAATCTATAATTATCATATCATAAGTTTTGACGGCTCTCATTGACAGTAGGTTACATTTTAGCGCAGTTGAAAAAGAGATTAATTCATAATATACTTTTCAAATGTACAGATTTGATCTTTAATGATGACTATACATACTAATGCAGATGAAGGAGATGTCAAGAGAATGCTTGATACTCAGCAAATTAAAGAAATTATTCCTCACCGTTATCCATTTTTGCTTGTAGACCGGATTACGGAAGTTGAAGAGGGCAAACGTGCAAAAGGCTATAAAAATGTAACTGCAAATGAAGAGTTCTTTAACGGACATTTTCCTCAGTATCCGGTCATGCCCGGCGTATTAATCGTAGAAGCGCTTGCTCAAGTCGGAGCTGTTGCGATGCTGATTAAAGAAGAAAACCGCGGCAGACTGGCGTTTTTTGCAGGCATTGACAATTGCCGGTTTAAAAAACAAGTCAAGCCTGGTGACCAGCTTCATCTTGAGGTTGAAATCACTCGTGCGCGCGGCACAATCGGACGCGGAAAAGGCGTTGCCACAGTTGATGATGAAATCGTTTGCGAAGTTGAATTGACTTTTGCTCTCGGTGAATAATTGAAAAAAGGCAGATGGGCAACGGCACATTTGTCTTTTTTTCTTTCAAAATATGAAAAATAGCAGGTGATTGTATGTGGAAAGAATTTAAAGCCTTTGCCATGCGCGGAAATATCGTTGACCTTGCAATCGGTGTTGTAATTGGCGGGGCATTCGGCAAGATCGTCACATCTCTGGTTAATGATATCATCATGCCTTTGGTAGGTTTGCTGCTGGGAGGGCTTGATTTTTCAGGCCTGTCGTTTACGTTTGGTGATGCTGTAGTGAAGTACGGCAGCTTTATCCAGACGATCGTGAATTTTTTAATCATATCGTTTTCCATTTTTATCGTCATTCGGATATTGAATGGATTGAGACGCAAAAAAGAAGCAGAGGAAGAAGAGGCGGCGGAGGAAGCGGCGGATGCGCAAGAGGAGCTGCTGAAGGAAATCAGAGATCTGCTAAAGCAGCAGACAAAGTCACCGGAATAAAAAAAGACCGTCGTTCGGAAACGGCGGTCTTTTTTATTCAGAAAAATGTCTATGGCGGTGCTTTTCGCTTCTGTTTCGATTCCGTCAATGTTCGTGAAACTGTACGCCGCGTGCCCGGTTTTGATAATGCCGGCATACCAGCGGGATGCCGAAGCAAGCTTTTCCATCGTATTACGTTTTCATAAAAAATAGACATTTTTTTCTTTATATATAACGGAGAGATTTGGAGAGTGTAGTTTAGCCTTGACAATTTCGCCGCTGATGTCTTCGTTGGCGAAATGTTTATTAGATCCCGTAAGATAAAAGTGCTGTCATGACTGCTTTTTCGTATTTCCGTTTATTGACCTTCTGCAGGTGTCTGCAAATTAGAGTGTCTTGAGGAGAGCAGCGCCGATAAGTGATAAAAAGAATGCTCCGCCTCAGCATCTGAGAGGGAACATGCCCCTCATATTTATAATTTTTGCTTAAACGCCTCAATCAGTTTCGTTCCTGTATAACCCTCTTTTACAAGGGACTCGAGAATGGTTTCAGTGCCCTGCTGCTTTCTTGTGACCATTTGTCCGTAGAGTAAAACCTGTATGCTTTCTTCCAGCTTGACGATATTTTTCACTGCCGCTGTCAGCTGGGCGGGGCGATTGCTTTTTTTCGTGATCGTTACAAATACTTTGGCTTCAGATTGGCTGTTTTGAAGCTGTTCAAAAAAAGACAGATGTTCTTTCTGTACAAGCGCCTCAATCAGCCAATGATTTTCACCGTCTTCTTTATTTATAATCAGTCCGTCAATAAGGGGAAACTGTTCAATTGATTGTTCTTCCTTGTCCACTCGTTCCACATTCAGGTCAACCAGTTTAAAGGTTTTCATTTCTTCTCACCCCGATTACTTCCAAAGTTTTCTTGCCTTCCATTATAACATAAACGTTTTCGAGGAAAAAATGCTGCAATGCCGGGGATAAAGAATTTTGTATTGGTGAAATATTTAATAATTTCATTTTTTTCATTATACTGTAACTGACTATAGAATACGGAGAGATGTGTATGAATCAATTGCATTTAAAAGAAATTTATATTGACGGCACTCCTTCTGAAGACCGTTGGATCCAAAAGGATGAAGCATATATATTAAGCCGTAAAGACGTGTTTGAGGTCCATCTGAACAAAAAAGGGAGGATGAGTTTTTTATACGAAACACATGATGGCATGGAGCAGTATAAAATCGAGCTGTCTATGCCGGAAAAAAAACTGAGCTTTCAGTGGTTTGCATGGGATGGTTCTTCCTACGTGTGTATGAACACGCAGAATTGGCTGACAAAGCAAATATTTTTTCGGTTTTTAAAAAATACATATTTCTTTAAAGGGAAAAAACAAAAGATGTTTTTAGCTGAAGGAAAAATGAAAACGAGGGATAAAAACAGAGGCTGAAAATCATTTTTGAGCATTTTTCTTTTCTCATTGTATCATCTACAATACATATAACCGCAAGGAGAGGAGGAATCACATGTTCAATCAGGTCATGCTTGTCGGACGTCTAACAAAAGATCCTGAGCTTCGCTACACTTCCGCCGGTGGGGCAGTTGCGCACGTTACGCTTGCGGTAAACCGCAGCTTCAAAAATGCTTCAGGGGAAACCGAGGCCGATTACGTCAATTGCACGCTTTGGAGAAAAACAGCTGAAAACACGGCGTTGTATTGCCAAAAAGGTTCTCTCGTCGGCGTAAGCGGAAGAATTCAGACAAGGAGCTATGAAAATGCAGAAGGTGTTAACGTCTATGTAACAGAAGTGCTGGCTGACACTGTTCGTTTTATGGACCCTAAACCCCGGGAAAAAGCTGCCGATTGACATCCCCTTGATCCTCCCGTTTTCTATTCATTCACGATTATCAGAAGCTCCGCATCATCCCCTCAAAATTGACCAGTCGACCAGACTGGTTCTTTCTTTTTGTCATTTAATGGTTCTTATGATGCATTTTTGCTTAAAATCACTTAATAATGTTGAATAAAACTGAATTAAAACTTATAATTACTTAAAGATGATGGATAAGAAAAGGAATGAGAGCGTGTACCAAGAAGAAAGATTAGTAGCCATTTTGGATTTTTTAAAACAGCATAATCGAATTACAACAGAGCAGATCTGTACGCTCCTTCATGTATCAAGGGACACAGCGAGACGGGATCTTGTGAGGCTGGAGGAACAAAATGCCATCATCCGCACAAGAGGCGGTGCCATTTTGCCGACTGTGCATCAGAAAATTCAAAGCTATTCCGGCCGCTTGAAAACAGTGTCCGAGGAAAAAAACAAGATCGGCAGGCTTGCCGCATCGCTCATACATGATGGAGACCGGGTGATTTTAGACGCCTCTACAACCGTTCAGGCATGCGCAAAGCATTTGACTGCGGATTGTACGGTGATTACCAACTCGATTAATCTCGCGGAAGTGCTGTCCGATAAAGAGGGAATTGAAATCTATCTGCTCGGAGGCAAGCTGGAAAAGGAGCACCGGTTTCTGTACGGCGCCTCTGTGATTGAAAAGCTTTCAAGCTATCACGTCGATAAAGCGCTGATCGGTGTGGTTGGCATTTCCGAGCATGGCATTACGATTGCGCATGAAGAAGATGGCATGGTGAAGCGAAAAATGATTCAGCAGGCAAAGCAGGTAATCGCACTTGCAGATCATTCGAAACTCGGAAGCACTAGTTTTTATCAGTATGCGGAGCTGAGTGAAATCGATCTCTTGATCACAGACAGGCTGCCGAATCAGGCGTTTTGTGACTTGCTTGACCGCAATGGTGTGGAACTTCTTGTGACAGAGCAGAATGAAGGAAAGGGCTGACAAACGTGAAATTAATTGCGATTGACTTAGATGGAACCTTACTCAACAGTAAGCATCGGGTAAGCTTGGAAAATGAAAACGCTCTGCGGCAGGCCCAGCAAGACGGCATTGAAGTAGTCGTGTCTACCGGGCGCGCTTATTTTGATGTCGTGTCGATCTTTGAGCCGCTTGGAATCAAAACGTGGGTCATCAGCGCAAACGGCGCCGTTATTCACGATACTGACGGCAGGCTTTATCATCAGGAAACCATTGAGAAGCAACGGGCGTATGAGATTCTCTCATGGCTTGAGTCGGAAAACTATTACTACGAAGTATTCACGGGCTCAGCTATTTATACGCCTCAGCAAGGAAGAGAGCTGCTTGAGATTGAGCTGGATCGATTCAAAAGCGCGAATCCGGAAGCGGATCTTGCCGTCCTTAAGCAGGCAGCCGAGGTGCAATACACCCAATCCGGCTTCGCTTACATCGACTCGTTTCAAGAGCTGTTTGAGCCTGGCCGGCAGCTTGATTTTTATAACATTCTCGGTTTTTCTTTCTTCAAAGAGAAGCTTGAAGCAGGCTGGAAAAGATATGAGCATGCTGATGATTTAACGCTTGTCAGTTCGGCTGAGCATAACTTTGAGCTTACTGCCCGCAAAGCTTCCAAGGGGCAGGCGCTGAAGAAGCTTGCGGCACGGCTGAATATTCCGATCGAAGAAACCGCGGCTGTAGGTGACAGCTTAAACGACAAATCGATGCTGGAGGCTGCGGGAAAAGGTGTGGCGATGGGTAATGCGCGGGAAGATATCAAAGTAATGGCCGACGCCGTCACCTTGACCAATGATGAACACGGCGTTGCCCATATGATGAAGAACTTATTGTAGGTTTATAGACTAAACCAAAAGTGCATCCTGTTGATAACCGGCGTAACGGATTCTTTGGAAATTCGGCGTGACGGCTATGAACGGAAAAAGCTGGCTCCTGAAAGAGCCAGCTTTTTTATAGTCATCATCGCGCTGAAGCGCTTAATGTAAACAAATCCTCAAGTTCCTGTGTGGAAAGCTCGGTAATCCATTTTTCACTTTGGATAATTTGATCGTTTAACGTTTGCTTCGATTCGAGCATCATATCGATTTTTTCTTCAATTGTGCCCGTTGTAATCATTTTATGAACGTGGACAAAGCGCTCTTGACCTATGCGGTATGCCCGGTCAGTGGCTTGGTTTTCAACCGCCGGGTTCCACCATCTGTCATAATGGATGACGTGATTGGCGGCGGTCAAATTAAGTCCGGTGCCTCCGGCTTTGAGCGAAAGAATGAGTGTCGGGTATTCTTTTTTCTGAAACTTCTCCACGAGGGTATCCCGCTCTTGCTTCGTGAGACTCCCGTTTAGAAATTGCACAGGCTCACCGAATGTTTTTTCAAGCAGCCGCTTCATCATGTTCCCCATCTGAATGTATTGCGTGAAAATAAGGCAGCTTTCGTTTTGGGCGCGGATCGCTGTCATGAGCTCCAGCAATTTTTCGAGCTTGACTGATCTGCCAGCCAGCAGCTCGGATTGATCTTCTTTTAAATAGAGCGCGGGATGATCGCATATTTGCTTGAGCCGTCCGAGCATGCTGAGGATCAGCGCTTTTCGCTGCATGCCGGTCAGTGATGTCATATGGTCAAATGTGTCTTTGACAAGCTGCTCATAAAGTGACGCCTGTTCGGCTGACAGCGGGATAAACTCTTTTTCTTCGAGCTTCTCAGGAAGGTTAAGCGCGACCTCCTCATCCCGTTTTGTCCGCCGCAGAAGGAACGGCCGGATTAACTGCTGAAGCTGTCCGATTCTCTTTTCGTCCCGGTCTTTTTCGATCGGCAGCACATAGCGTTTATGGAAGCCCGTCAAACTGCCGAGGTAGCCTTTATTCATGAAGTCAAAAATCGACCACAGCTCAGTTAAACGATTTTCCATCGGAGTGCCGCTCAGCGCGATATGGTGAAGTCCTTTCAGCTTTCTGATGGCGCGTGATTGCTTCGTATGCGCGTTTTTAATATTTTGCGCTTCATCAAGGCAGATCGTACTCCATGTCACAGAAGACAGCTCTTCCGAATCAGCATGAGACAAACCGTATGAAGTGAGCACCACGTCTGCGTTTTCGTAATGCGCAGTGAAATCATCACCCTTTGGACGGCGCGGTCCATAATGCAGCGCGACAGACAGATCAGGGGCAAAGATTTGAAGTTCCCGCTGCCAGTTGCCGAGTACAGATGTCGGCGCGATAATCAAATGCGGCGTTTCTTGCCGTCCGCTTTCCTTCACATGAAGGAAATAAGCGATCATTTGAATCGTTTTCCCAAGCCCCATATCGTCAGCCAAACAGGCGCCAAAACCGCTTTCCCGCAGAAACAGCAGCCAGTTCATGCCGTATTTCTGATAGGGGCGGAGCGTTCCTTGGAAAGAAGGGCTGACGTTGTGCTCCGGCAGATTTTCCGCGGCCGTGAGCTTCCGAATCAGTGACCTGAGCTGTTTGGACAGATCAAATTGAATGCCGGCAAAAGCGGATGCATCAATCAGATCTGCATCCTCAAGCCCGCCTTCCCCCTGATCCATTAGTTCGCGCGCCAAAATGTCAGACATGTGGAGTCCTTCCGATTCCGCTTTTTCCATCAGACGTTTCATCTGTTTGATAAACTGCGGATCAATTTTCACCCATTGCCCGCGGATGTTCACAAGGCGTCTGTTGCTGGCGACCAGCTCATTAAATTCAGCTTCAGTCAGCTCAATGCCATTTGTCGCAAACCGCCAATTGAAATCAAGCAGCGCATTCATGCCGACAAACGATTCGCCGCGCGGGGCGGATGACACCTTTGCCTTCAGCATCATGTTGCTGTCTCTGACAATCTGCCACCAGGACGGCAAAAGAATTTCAACGCCCATATCGACAAGCGTCTCACTCGCCTCTGACAGGAAGATCCAAGCTTCTTCCTCTGATATCAGCGTTGTTCCGGAATCAAATGAGAGCCACGGCACTGTTCTGTGAAAGCGATCCTGCTCACGCGCGATTTTATCGCTGTGCGCCTGCCACGATTTCTTAAGACTCTTCAGCCCGTCAAAGAATTCTACAGCGCCGCTTTTTTTATCGCGTAGAAACATTTCGATTTTCCAATCGTCTCCGTCAAAATCCGGTTCATTTAAGCGCAGGCCGACTGTAAATGGTGATTGATCATCAATCCAGCCGATCCCTTCGAGAAAATCCTCTTCATCGAGAAAATGTCCGCGGAATGTCGTGACCGCAGGCGATTTCTCCTTGATGTGTTCCCATTTCTCCCGCAGGTCATCATCGTATTGGATGTAATCCTGCACGGCAGCGGAAAACCAATCCGAAGTAAAGCCCTCCAGTATATTGTCCCGGTCCTTCCAGCGAAAAACACCGTTTGTCCATGCTTCATAATCAGGCAGAAAATCGCCGTCTGCGATAAATTCATAGATGGTCGAAGCCGCTTCAATCAGCGGCTCCGTTTCTTCTGTAAGCTGCACGGAGCTGAATGAGTTGAACGAGTTTTTGCCGAGAAGCTCTACAGTCATCCATGGAGAAAGCAAGACAGCGGTTGTCCCGATGAAGCTGACATCCTCGAGAAAGGTTCCGTAAAATGAGGATTCGTGCCATTGGAACAAATGCTTTTTCATATGGCTGTAGGGAAGAGGCTGCTCATTCTCATCAAAGGCTGAGAGTGTAAATGATCCATCTTCCATTTGTTCAACGTGGATGAGAATTTCTTTAAGACTCGCCATCAATCAACTTTCCTTTCTGCAGTTCTTCTTGAAGTGCGCGCAGGCGCTTATAATGTGAGCTCAGCTGCTGAATATAACGCTCCCACACCTTCAGTTTCTTCGCTTTTCTGTATAGGGTGCGCAGTTTTTTCAAATACCGGGCGGCTTCCTTGTATGAGCTGCGGTTTTTCTGATCGATGAAAAAGGCCACTTCTCTGTGATAAGCCGGTATCAGCGCCTCAGGATCGCTCGCTGCAATCTCTTTCAGCATCATTTTATCCATTTCATAGATGGAAAAGCCGACAAGGCTGTGAATTTCGATCCATTCGGCATAGCGTTTTTTCTCATACAAATGATGGCTGTATTCTGTGAACGTATACGGCAGACAGCCCGCGGCATAGCGTTCAAACAGCGCTTGGTCATTGGTTTGCTTCACATAGGCATTCAGCAGAAGGAACAGCTCGCCGATCACGTCGCGAATCTCTTTAAACGGCTTATCCAGCTTCGTATAACCCATCGCAATCGGTTCAATCCGCTGATACCATGTTTTCAGCCGTTTCCAATCCTTTTTGGCAGTGATTTCACTCAGCCACTGAAACGTATACGGCAGTGCTTCCGGCGGAAATTGATCGGCTTCTGCAAAAATAACATCATCATTTTTTAGCAGGAATTCCAAATGCAGGCGCCCAAATTGCAATTCAGGAGAAAAACGCCGTCCTGCTTCTTTTTTTAAAATCTCCTGTTCGCGTGCCACCCATTTTGGCCGTGACAGCAGCGCGCTCCAAATTTCACCAAAGATGCGGATCCGTTCATATTGAAAAATATCTTCTTTCAACAGCAACTGTCGGATAACATCCGGTGTTTTTTCCAAAAACGGATCAAGCGCAAAAGACAAGGCGTATGTTTTCAATTTATCAATAGAGCTGTAGATCGTATCCATCAGCTGTTCAACATACGGATTGAGGGAATAAAAGTCTTTCTCAGGGTTCAGTTTGCCCGCTTCAATCAATGCGAACATCCGAAGCCACACGGCAATCGCGGAATGAATCTGATACAGGCTTTTCAGCTCTGGCTTATTCGGCGTGTGCTTTTTTAATGCGGACAGGTAGCCGTAATAAAGGCCTTGCATGTTTTGGCTGCCCTCCGGCGTGCGCGCCTGCCAGAGAGAAAACTCAGAATCAAAAAAAGCGAGCCAGCTTGAAAGCGATTCTTCATTAGGCAGCACCTTTTCCTGAAATTGGCGGCGGACGAGCTCCTTGCTTTCCTCAAGCTTTTCCCTCTCCAGCCAATACTCTGTAAAAGTACCCACTCGCCCGAACATTGCATATACATATAAAAAAACAGCCAGCATATGGCGGCAGATTCTTCCGGACGGACATGAACAGCCGCTTTTGACTATGACAAACAAGTTCAATGTGACCCGCACAGGCACAACATCCTGCACGTAAGCCGTAACTTCCGTCGGACTCACTGCTTGTAAACGATAGACTGAATCCTGCCGATATAAAATAAGGGCTTTTTTGATCAGCTGAACATTTTCCTCATTGTAAGGAAGAAGTTCTTTCAACTGTTCAGCAGATGCCAGCACATCGTCTTTGGAAATCATATTCTGAAGCATGATTATCGCTCCTAACCGAGTCACGTAATAAAAAGATCCAATTTCTCTATTATATCGCAACACATCGGCCTGAAAAAGTTTTTCCTAAAAAAGGACATAAAAAGTGGAATGTGTCGAATGATGTATTAGAGATTGCAAATTGATAACCGGCATCATATAATAATCGTGTTTTCAACTCAATGGAAGCTGAAAGGAACAAAAAGATGAGTGAAAAGAAATTAAATCAAGAGGAATTTCTGAAAATTTTGATGCATGCACATGAAATTGGTGAGCAGTCATCTGAGATGACGACGAAGGAAATGCTTGAAAATTTGATTTCTCATATTAAAAATGGATATGCAACATAAGAGTCCCGCACGCCTTTTGCGGGATTTTTTTATGTGCGGTGACATGACGGCCTGAATAGGGGAAAAGAGACGTCTGTGTCCAGATAATTAATAGAACGCTTACATAAATGGTCGCGCCACAGCGTTTTGTAGAAATGTCGAATGTTGTCACGTGAAAATCTGGAGAAATGTGGTTTCTGCGTTGTATAATCGTAAATGTAAAAGGATGCTTTAAGAGATTTGGAGGTATCATGAGGGAATCTACTAGTTTGAAAGAGATATTATCAACGTTAACAAAACGCTTACTTTTGATTGTGATTGTGACTGCAGCTGCCACTGCTGCCGGCGGACTCATCAGTTTCTTCGCACTTACACCCGTCTACGAAAATTCAACTCAGATTCTGGTCAATCAATCAAAAAATGATCGAAAAGAAGTCCAATTTAACGATGTCCAAACCAACCTTCAGTTAATCAATACGTACAACGTCATCATTAAGAGCCCTGCCATATTAGACGAAGTCATTAAAGAAATGGGCCTGCCGATGACATGGCAAGAACTGAATGACAAAATTTCCGTATCCAGCGAACAGGACTCCCAAGTGGTCAACATATCAGTCAGGGATGAAAACGCGGAAACAGCGGCTCATATTGCCAATACGATCGCATCTGTCTTTAAAACCAACATCACATCTATTATGAATGTTGACAATGTCAGTATTCTGTCAAAAGCCGAGGTTTTAGAACATCCGTCACCTGTATCACCAAAGCCGCTTCTTAACATTGCCATCGCGTTTGCGGCCGGATTGGCGGGAAGCATCGGACTGGCTTTCCTGCTTGAGCATTTAGATAATACGATCAAATCGGAAGAGCAGCTCGAATCATTGCTGGACATTCCGGTTTTAGGGACGGTTTCCACGATAGCGAATGATCGGAAAACAGGGAAGAGCCTGCACGGTATCCAATCTGAAAAGGCGGGAAGTGGACATTTTGGCGTTTAGGAAAAGCAGGGGCTCTTGGATGAGCGGGAATGTCATTGCGATGACAGAGCCGAAATCCTTGAACTCTGAACAATATAGGACGATTCGGACGAATATAGAATTTGCTTCAGTGGACAGGCCGATGAAATCAGTGATGATCACATCGGCCTGTCCCGGAGAAGGAAAATCAACGACGGCCGCCAATCTGGCTGTCGTATTTGCCCAGCAGGGAAAAAAAGTGCTCCTGATTGATGCTTATTTGCGAAAACCCACCGTACATACGGCCTTTCATCTTGAGAATATGAGTGGCTTAACATCTGTCTTATTAAAGAAAAGCTCACTGAGGCAGACTGTACAAGCCTCGAGTGAAAAACGTCTTGACGTGCTGACGAGCGGTCCGATCCCGCCAAACCCCGCTGAACTCCTCTCCTCGATGTGGATGAAGGAGCTTGCAGACGAAGCGTGTAAGGCATATGATATGGTCATTTTTGATACGCCGCCGATTCTCGCCGTAGCAGATGCGCAGATTGTAGGCAGTGTGGCAGACGGTTCTGTATTGGTCATTTCAAGCGGGAAAACAGAAAAAGAACAAGCCGCAAAAGCGAAAGAGGTGCTCGAATCATGCAGCAGCAAGCTCCTTGGGGCAATTATGAATGGCAAAAAGCTCTCGAAGCGCTCTGAATACAGATACTACGGAAACAAGGATAATTTCATACAAAATAAATAACGTGCGTCTTGCCCGTTATTTATTTTTGCGAAAAAAGGGAGGCTAAGACATGATTGATATTCACTGTCACATTCTTCCGGCAATGGATGACGGGGCAGGCGATTCAGCCGACAGCATAGAAATGGCAAGAGCCGCTGGCCGTCAGGGAATCAGGAGCATCATTGCGACACCGCATCATAAGAACGGTGTGTACGAAAACGAGCCAGCCGCAGTCAGAGAAGCGGCAGATCAGTTAAACAAACGTTTGATTAAAGAAAACATCCCGTTAACCGTGCTTCCGGGTCAGGAAATTCGAATCTACGGCGGTTTGGAACAGGACCTATCTGATCGGCAGCTGCTTTCGCTGAATGATACGAAATACATCCTGATTGAATTTCCATTTGATCACGTTCCCCGATATGCGGAGCAGCTTTTTTATGATTTGCAGCTGAAAGGATATATACCAGTTATCGCCCATCCAGAACGCAACAGGGAATTTCGCGAAAACCCGTCCTTGCTGTATCACCTTGTGGAAAAAGGCGCGGCATCTCAGATTACTTCAGGAAGTCTTGCAGGGATTTTCGGAAAACAGCTGAAAGCATTTTCTCTTCGGCTGACTGAAGCCCATTTGGTTCATTTCGTAGCCTCAGATGCTCATAATCTGAAAACAAGAGACTTTCATTACCAGAAAGCCCTTCATGTTCTTGAGAAAGAATTCGGTTCGGAATGCCCTTATATGCTGACGGAAAACGCCGAGCTTCTTCTGCAAAACCAGACGATCACTAGACGGCCTCCGCAGCGGGTCAAAAGAAGAAAATTATTTGGGCTCTTTTAAACACCCGGTTTTCATTTCACCACTTTCTTTATGAGAGCGATATAATAGTATATTGTATGATTGAATCACATTTCAGAAATTTGTACAGGCTGTACCCGACAGGCTGCGCGGGAGATCATCCGCATGCATGATAGGATGCTCTCATACGATAATACGAAAGCTGCAAAGCAGCAATTTAACTGTTGGAGGGAAACAGATGAATATAACAGTCATCGGAACAGGCTATGTCGGTCTTGTGACAGGTGTTTCTCTTTCTGAGATTGGACATCATGTAACCTGCATTGATATTGACGCTCACAAGATTGATGAGATGAGAAAGGGCATTTCCCCTATATTTGAACCGGGTCTTGAAGAGCTGATGAGAAAAAATACAGCTGATGGACGGCTGGACTTTGAAACGAGCTATGAGAAAGGCCTGACACAGGCAGACATTATTTTTATAGCGGTCGGCACGCCCCAGAAAAGCGACGGGCACGCGGATTTGGCGCATATTACAGATGTGGCCAAATGCATCGCTCAACATGTCAAAAAGGACACCATCGTGGTAACGAAAAGCACAGTGCCAGTCGGGACAAACGATTTGATTGATGGACTGATCACTGAACATCTATCGGAGCCTGTCAGCATTTCAGTGGCATCCAACCCGGAATTTTTACGTGAAGGGTCGGCGATCTATGACACCTTTCATGGCGACAGGATCGTGATCGGAACAGCGGATCAGAAAACCGCCAAGACGCTTGAGGAGCTTTTCAGCCCATTTCAAATCCCGATTTATCAAACGGATATCAGAAGCGCCGAGATGATCAAATATGCCTCGAATGCTTTTTTGGCCACTAAGATCAGTTTTATAAATGAAATTTCGAATATATGTGAAAAGGTCGGCGCCGATATTGAAGCAGTCGCGTACGGCATGGGACAGGATAAGCGGATCGGGAGCCAGTTTTTAAAAGCGGGCATAGGCTACGGCGGCTCCTGTTTTCCGAAGGACACAAACGCCCTCGTGCAAATTGCCGGCAATGTCGAGCATAATTTTGAACTGCTGAAATCGGTCATTAAGGTCAACAACAATCAGCAGGCGATGCTGGTCGATAAAGCGCTGAACAGGCTCGGCGGGGTGACGGGAAAAACAATTGCTCTTTTAGGACTGTCATTTAAACCGAATACAGATGATATGAGGGAAGCGCCGTCGATTGTCATTGCGGACCGTCTCGCTGCGCTCGACGCCCATATTAACGCATACGATCCCATTGCCGCCGGCCATGCGAAGCGTGTTTTGCCAGAAGCTGTTGAATACAAAGAGACGATCGAGGAAGCAGTCAAAGGGTCCGACGCCGTCATGATTTTAACCGACTGGGCCGACATTAAACAATTTCCGTTAACAGCTTATCAGGATTTAATGGAAACGCCGCTCATATTTGACGGCAGAAACTGCTATACATTGGATGAAGCTGCGGGCGCTGGGGTAGAGTATTATTCTGTGGGACGGAAGGCGGTTGTTCCTTCTGGCGCAATTTAATAGTTGTCAAAGCAAAGACTGGCTGAGCGCCAGTCTTTTTTTTCGTCTATTGCTGATGAATGAAGTGGCTGAAAACGGCTTCGGTCATAAAATCGGCGGATACGCTTCTTTTACTCAGTATGGTTCGCGGGAATACAACCCACCATCATTCTTTTGCAAATGGATTGAGACGATGATATTGATTCAATGTGGAGTGACGTTGGCATCGCCAATATTTAAGGGAAAAAGATTTTTCAAACGTTTTGTACAACTGGGACCGCAGCTAATACAAGCTTTTGATCCAAAGCGTCACTCCTGATGCCAATAGGGTCAGAAGCGGAAATAATATAAGCCAAATGACAAAATCAGACGTGGCTGAATCGATGCAGAACATAAACATAATCAATAAGCTCAGCACCGTAAGAGGCATTGACCAAAGACCATGTTTTGGAAACAGCAATGTGCCTGCAATACCGAAAACAAAGAAGGACAGAAAAGGAAAGACAACAAAAAATAACATCATCGGACTGAAAACACTCATTATCATCACCTTTATATCATTTTACAGTAATCACAACAAAACAAGTAGAGGCAGATCAACAGCATCTGTCGCTTTCAAGTGCCTTTTTAACTATGACTTTAGGTGTTTTCGTTTTGCGAAACGTTTTCATTAGCTGTATAACGAACAAAAACAAGCTCATAGACCTACCTTTCGAGAGCGTTATACACCTAAATTAAGCCGTTTACCCTATTTAAGCCGCCTTCTGGCTATTTTAAAATATAATATATGGAAATAAAGTATGGAAAAGTCTATCTTCATCAGCCCCTCCATACGACTTTTTGAGTATTAAGAGGTGATTCAGATGGGTTATGAAAGTATGCTGGCGGATATCAAAAGTTCGCTCAACGGAAAAATTTCCGACGTGGAAGACAAGATCGAAAAACTGAAAAAAGCAAAAAAAGACATAGACACACTGCAAGAAGAGGCAATCACTGAAATCAAAGAAATTGTGAAACCGGAATTGGGCAAGCACTGGACGGGAACAAAAGCGGATGATTTCGACAAAGGCAGAGAAGAGGCGAAATCGGAAGCATCTAAGATTGTGAATGAAAAATATAACCATTATATGTCTTCGATTCAAAGCAAAATACTTAGGCTTGAAGCAGAGAAATTTGAGCTGAATTTGACAAAAAGCGCAGCGAATACCGCAGGCGATCTTCTTGCTAAGGGAGAAGATTTCTTAGAAGAAGCAGGAAAACAAATTAGCAAACTAAAATGGTGGTGATCTTTTTTTATGTCAGAAATTAAGCTGAAGTACGACACAGTCATCAAAACATTGGATTCTGTCAAAGATGCGCTTGCTGATGTATCAATCGGCGCCGCCGGGTCTAATGGAAAAAACAAACTCGATTATACGAAAAAATATCATGAGCGTGAGGAGAACATCAAAACCATGCTCGGAGACTATAAAAAAGCGGTACAGAAAAATATCGAGGATACAAAGGATAACGTAGATTCACTCAAAGAACAGGACGAGGCGATAGCGGTAAAATAGAACAGAAAGGGCAGTGCGATGAGTAAAGTATTTGAATCAAAATCTTTAATCGAAGAAGCGAAGAGCAGAAAAAAGCAATATGAGACGCTGGAAGAGCAGCTGAACACGCTGAAAAAAGCGTTTCAGGAAGTGGCGGATTTAGGCGACAATTTTAAAGGAAAAGGCGCGGACAATATTAAAGATTTCTTTCAGGGGCAGGCGGAAATCGTCGAAAGCTGGCTGACGCTTGTCTCTGCTCAAATTGCGTTTTTAAATGGCATCTCGGGAGATATTAAAGATCAAGAACTCAGTGATTCATACGTGGAGACTTCATTTTTGGATCATGAGCTGCCCAACGGAGACTTGAAAGCCTCTGAGATTGTCTCCGCTCATAAAGAAGAAATCGATTCTATTTTGTCTGGCATCAGCGATATTATTGATCTCGACATGTACACGCTTGAAGACTATGCAGATAAGATGGGCGATGCCCAAAAAATCAGACGTGACACAATCACGGCAGTCGATAAGCTTGACGAATCCCTCACTACTGAATATCAAAATTTAGAATCTCTGGACAACGCGGTGCTCAGCAAATATTCCGTTCTCATGCAAGCCACCAGCAACGGGAAAAGCGCATCCCCTATGTATTACGACAAAAAAGCTTTCCAAAGCAATGAAATCTACAAAAGCGTCATTGAAGCAGAAAAACAGGGAACGACCTATATTGATGCAAAAACCCAGCAAGCAGAAGCAAGACGGCTCCAGGAAAAAGCCGAGGAAGAAGCGAACAAACCGTGGTACGAAAAAACATGGGATGGAGTTTGCAACTTTACTGGAGAAGTCACTGGCTATTATGATTATAAAAGGGCAACCGAAGGCGTTGATCCGGTTACCGGAGAAAAACTCTCCGCCGCAGAACGTGTGACAGCGGGAGCAATGGCCGCTGCCGGATTTATACCGGTCGTCGGCTGGGCAGGCCGCGCCTTCAAAGGCGGAAAAGCCATCTACAAAACCGGAAAAGCAGCTATCGCTGCTGAACACGCTTTAGACGCCTACAAAACAGGCAAATCCTTAGACATTCTCAAAATGACAGAAATGGGCGCATACGGCCTCGTTGCATCAAACGGATTCTCAGAAGCCGTCACGGGGAAAGATATGTTTGGAAACAAAGTGTCTGAGGAGAAGCGGAAGCAAGGGGCGCTGGAAGCGGCATTGAGTTTAGTTGGTGCTGGTGCATTGGCGAAACATATTGACAAAGGCATACCGCTTGCAAAATCGCCACAAGCAGCAAAAGTTGAAAAAGGGAAAAAGATTCTAGACCAAGTAAAAGAATTCAAAGTGCCGACGAATGTAAAAATTCGCGTCCACAAGACTGTCACACCGGATGGCGCAACTTTCCCAATTGTTCATGCTGATGTGAAAACCAAAGCTGTGAAAGATCTTGGAATTGTGAAGATGGCGGGTAGTGGTAAAGGCACTAAGGGACCGATGATAGAGCAGAAGAGGAAAATACCGGGACGACCGGGTCATACAACAAAAAGTGATTCAACTGAACTTGGGAAAAACTTGTTAGAATCTATGGGATTAACACGGTCATCAAAATGGACTGGATACCAAGCCCAACATATTATTCCTGGAGAACTATATAACCATCCTATAATTAAAAAAATTGGAATGGAAACAAATCATGCATCGAACGGTATTTTCTTACCAATCCCTGCAGAGGCAATAAGCACTTTGTCTAGACATAGAGGTTATCACAGTGTTTATAATAATGTTGTAAAAAAACAGTTAAATAAAATGGACATTAATGAAAATGTTGAAGTTTTAGAACAACAAGTCTATGAATTACAGCAAAAACTAAAATTAGGGGTGGAAAAAGGAATACCTCTTTATAAATCGAAAATCAAAAATGTAGAAAAATTTTATAAAAGGGGTCAAAACAAAAAGCTTCCTATTTGGCAAAGAGGTGGGGGAGCTACAGAGGAATTATGGGAAAGGTGGTTAAATAAATGAGTAGTTACGGTAAATATAGCGATTTAGTGGAAGAGGTAATTGACTTTATTAAGCACGGAGAATTATTTAAGAATAATAATCGGAATTTGTCTGATATTACACTTATAGAAGATTTTGAGATAGCGCAACAATTAGCATGGTCTCAAGATACTGATGAAGTTGAAGTAGTTTGGCAAGATGTAAAATCAAATGAAAGCGGACAGTTATTGGGTATAATTTTAAGTGATGATCACTTAAAAACATTAGATGAAGAATTGTCGAATATTTTCAATTCTGATGATAACTATTCTGAAGATTTCATTCCTATGGATTTTTGGGATATTGCTGAAGAAGTAGAGTCAGATCTGTATAAATGTGCAATCAATCGTCTAGTAAACGGTAATAAAGACAATCTTTTTGAGAAAATGTTTCAAGTGTATAAAACAGGCGGATGGCCTTGTGGATGGAAAGGTATATATCCTGAAGGTCAATTAGTCGCTTTTATACCCCCTAAAGATATGAATGATTAGTTTATTTGGGGTGTACCCAGAAGGAGATTGAACCGGAAGCTATAGCATTGAACCTTATAAAAAATAAAGCTTAGGAAATTAATAGTTACTATCAGAGGTTCTCATGGAAAGAAAACATATTAAATTAGATGTTCCAAAAGCTAATATACATCCTCTAAGAATAACACAAGGTTGGAAAGTAAATTATAATCATTTTGTTGAAATAGATCCAAGAACTTTAGAACCGAATGATGATTCCTGGTTTTTGTTCACAGACAGTTTGTTGCAGCTTTATCATGAACAATCCTCAATAACGCTTGATTTAGGCTGGGTTCCTGACATTTCTCCTGAAGGTAACTATCTGGTTTTAATAGTCAAAAATAATGATTGGAAAGATCCTATTAAAGAATTTTCATCAGATGATTATAAAAAAGTGATTTTATATATTGAATATCATTTAAAACAAGTAACAACTACTTGGTGGAAGTAGTTAAATAATAATGGATGGAATAGTTACAAATGGAACATGGAATCAGATTTATTAATGAATATCCTGAAATTGGTGAGTTGCTTCATCGTCTATTTGTGAATAGGGAATTAGACGAATGGTACAAGAACAAATGCGCAGAGAAAATAAAAGTACCTGATGAATGTAATCAAATAAAAGGTTTGAAAAAAATTGAAGTTAGAGATTTAAACAGTCCTTCAGGAGAAATCAATATTCACTTGCAAGATCTTTCTGGGGAAAATGGATTTCATTTAGAACAGCAAATCAATATGAAAGTATCTAAATTGGTTCCTGTTTATGTATTAGATTATAGTTATTCCCTAAGACACGATTTAATCGATGGGGCTTATGACATTGTTGGGACCGCTGAATCTTTAGAATTGATTCAGGGGACGAACTATATTAATAAAATAATGCATGAGAAAGGATTTATTGAACTCAGTTATTTGTATGATTACTACGATACTGTGTATGAGTGGAGTGAATTGCCACATATACAGCCTTTCAACAGGAGATTAACATTAGGAGATGCCTTGTTTACTGATGTATTAGAATTGCTATAGTTAAGAGCTTGCCGTGTTGTCAGCGGCAAGTTTTTTTATAGATAGTATAACAATGTGGAGTACAAGGAGAAGTAGGATGGACAGAGATCATATTTATCAATTGCAGCCATTAAAAATCTGTGATGGCTGGTCTGTAGTACTGAACAATTTAAGTTCAGAAAGAAGGATGCAAGAAAAATGTGAATTACTAATACTGCAAAATGAAAAACGAAAGGCCTTTATTAAGGTGCTTTATGAAAATGATCAATACCATCTCATAGTAGCGGGCTTAAAAAAAGATAAGATTTATAAAGAAAAATCTTCTGATGAAATAGAACATTTATTAAAAGAGTTAGAATATCAAATCTGGACTGTGGGAAGCGGGGTTTTAGAGGGTTTGCAGCCACTAAGCCAACAGATTCCCAATTTTTTAAGGCTAAAGATACCGGCTGGTTGGACTGTTGATTATATTACATTAAAAGATACTGATCCTAAGACGCTAGAGGCAAATGATGATGCTTGGTTATTTGACTTTAATCAAGATCTCCTGCAGGTTTCTCATAAGACAAAAAAATTGCTACTTGACGTAGGGTGGTACCCAGAAGGTGATCCCACTGGAAGTTATGTCATTGAACTGATAAAAAATGAAGATTGGGAAAATCCTTTAGAAGATATGATGTGTACTGAACTTAAAGAATTACTTAAACAATTGGAGTTTATTTTTAAGAAGGAAATGAAAAATAAAAATGAATTTTAATAAAAGATATAATTTGCTGAAGGAGTCTTCGCTAGATCGAAACACAGGACGATTGAGCGTGAAGACTATTTTAAGAGAGGAAAACAAGTGAAATGAAAATACATCAAATGCACGATTTTCATCTAAAAGATGAATCGGATTTTGTTCAAACACAACAATCCCTTAAACATAAAATTACCCTATCTCATTCTATCACCCCAAACTCCATCAACACCTGCGCAGGCGTCGACCTCGCCTATTGGGAACAGGACGGGGAACCATACGGGGTGTGCAGTATCATCGTCATTGACGCTGATACGAAAGAAGTCATTGAAAAGGTGCACAGCATGGGGAAAATCAGCGTGCCGTATGTGTCCGGTTTCCTCGCGTTTCGCGAGCTGCCGCTGATCATCGAAGCGGCCAAAAAGTTGGAGGCGGAGCCGGATGTGTTTTTGTTTGATGGCAACGGGTATCTGCATTACAATCATATGGGCGTCGCCACGCATGCGGCTTTTTTTCTCAATAAGCCGACGATAGGGATTGCGAAAACCTATCTCAAAATCAAAGGCTGCGATTTCGTGATGCCAGAAAATGAAGTCGGCGCATATACCGATATTATCATTGACGGCGAGGTATATGGCCGGGCGCTGCGTACGCGGCGGGACGTGAAGCCTATTTTCTTGTCTTGCGGCAATTATATTGATTTAGACAGCAGCTATCAGATCACGATGAGCTTGATCAATCAAGAAAGCAGGCTGCCGATCCCTGTACGCTTGGCTGATCTTGAAACGCACGTTTTGCGAACATTTTATCAGAAAAATCACGTGTGACACTTGGGGCTCTAAGCCATCAAGTGTTTTTTTGTATGCTTGGTGTCTGCTTTATCAAAAACCTTGTCGCCCTTGCAGATAAGATTTTTATTTGAGTGTTTTTCGCGTCAAATCGATAAAAGCCTTTAATGGCGCAGACATCCACTTGTCCTTATGCCATGCTAATTGAGTGAAAACGGGGCAATCGCTCTGCCAATTGAGTTCCTTCATCCGTCCTTCGGCAATATCGTCTTTTACTGTCATTTCAGGCAATAGCCCAATTCCAAGTCCGGCCATCACGCATTGTTTGATGGCTTCTATGCTGACAAATTCTAATTTATTAGGGTAGACTCCGGCGTCATGTAATGTGTTCTCAAAGAGCGTGCGGTATGAGCATCCATCCTCTGTCAGCAGAAGGGTTTCGTTTTGAAGATCCTTCAAGGTTGCTGGTGAGTCTGCTGGAAAAGGATGGTCATTGGCCGCTACCATTTTGATTTCATCCTGAATCAGAGATTCAACGTGCAGTGCGTCTTCCGTTCGGTTCACATCCAAAATAAAGGTGATATCAAGCTGGCCCTGCAAGAGCTGTTCTTTCGCTTGTTCGTTGGAAATATACGGTTTGAATATCAGCTTTACTTGAGGAAAAGTCTGTTTGAATTCTTTTATGATAGGCGGAAGGCGGTATGTGCATTGGCTTTCCGTCGCCCCGATTTTCAAGGTTCCGGTTGTTTCTTTTACTTGATTTGCGGCCATTTTTGCTTCTTCTGTTAACGCAATGATCTTCTCCGCGTAGGATTTGAACGTTTTGCCGGCTTCTGTCAGGATAAGCCGCTTGCCAAGCCGTTCAAACAAAGGAGTCCCAATTTCTTCTTCAAGTGATTTGATCTGAGAGGTAACGCTTGATTGTGCATAGTTAAGCATCTTGGCGGTTAAGGTGAAATTTACATGTTCTGCTGCGGTAATAAAGGTTATCAGCTGCTTCATTTCCATTTGTTCTCGCCCTTTCTAAATTGGTTTAATCGATTGAAATAATCGAAATAATCATCTGTATTGATTGATGAATCCATTATATGATGAAGAAAAACATTCGTAAACAAAGGAGCAGATGCATCATGAAAATTGCGGTTATTAATGGCGGAACTCGGTCTGGCGGAAATACGGATACTCTTGCGGAGAAGGCTGTTCAAGGATTCGATGCGGAGCACATTTATTTGCGGAAATATCGAATCCAGCCAATTGAAGATCTGCGTCACGCCCATGGCGGCTTTCGCCCTGTTCAAGATGACTACGATTCTATTATTGAGCGGATATTGCCGTGCGATATTCTTGTATTCGCCACCCCAATTTATTGGTTTGGCATGTCAGGGCCATTAAAGCTGTTTATTGATCGCTGGTCACAGACGTTAAGAGATCCGAGATTTCCTGATTTTAAACAGCAAATGTCAGCGAAGCAGGCATATGTAACAGCAGTGGGCGGAGATAATCCAAAAATAAAGGGGCTGCCGATGATTCAGCAATTTGAACATATTTTTGATTTTATAGGGATGCCCTTTAAAGGCTATGTGCTGGGAGAAGGCAATCGTCCAGGCGATATTCTTCATGATCATCAGGCGCTGTCCGCTGCGGGCTGCTTACTGAAAAGAAGCGATGCGATATGAAGTGTTTGCTGTCGGTCCTTGCAGGCATGCTGATTCTTGCATTCTTTTTATTTTGGAAGGTCCAGCCTCCTGTTTGGATACATGTTGAAACCAATTCGCGTCAGGTTCAGCAATCTGTGAGAATGGCAGGCACAACGCTGCAAGTCAAGCAAATCATCAAGCGTGATGCAGGAGAAGAAACAGTAGTCATATCAAACGGCATTTCCGGGCCAAAATAAAAAAGCACCTGTCCAGGTGCTTTTTTCTATAAATGAGGGATGACAAGGCCCCCATATAAAAACGCCGCGATAATCAGAAAGGCCGGATGCATCTTGAATTTTGTCATGGCGAGAAGAGCAATTCCCGCAATCACAATAGATTGGATCCAGCCGATTGCTTTGATGCCATCTGCGCCGATTTGCCAGGTAAGAATGAGCATCATGACCGCGATGACAGGCTGAACGGACAGCGTCATGCCTTTGATGATGGGGGATTGGCGGAAGCGCTGAATGATGCGCAGAAGGACGATCAAGGCGAGCGCTGACGGCACGATGGTTGCAATCAGCGCAATCAGGAAGCCAGGCCACCCGCCTGCGCTGTAGCCGACATACGCGGCGATTTTGGTTGCGATCGGGCCCGGCAATGCGTTCGCAAGGGCGAGCATGTTTGAGAATTGGTCGTTTGACAGCCAGCTGTATCTGTTGACGACTTCTTCAAACATTAACGGGATAGACGCAGGTCCGCCGCCATACCCGAGTACGTTTGCGATAAAAAACGCCATAAATAGATAAATCATAATCATGAGGCCGACATTCCTTTGTCTTTTGATTGTTTATTAGTGATTTTGTCCTTCAGTTTAAAATGAAACGCACCGTACGCTAAGAAAATGATAATGACAAGGCCTGGATTAATCTGTAACGTTTGCAGGCCGATAAAAGCGATGATAAAAAACAGGATGCCGGTGACCCAGCCGAAACCTTTTAGCGCTTTTTGGCCAAACTCGTACGCCATGATTCCGAGCATGACGGCGATCACCGGTGTTACGGCGCCAATCATGCCGGCAACAACTGCTGAGTGGCTTAAGACATTTACAGCGGCAAACAAGCCTACCATAGCAAGGCATGTAGGCAGAATGTGGGCGAGGGTTGCCACGATTGCGCCTAACGTGCCTTTTAGCTTAAAGCCCAGATACGCCGCCATTTTTGTGGCAATCGGTCCGGGAAGCGCATTAGCGATTGCTAATATTTCTCCGAATTCATCATCATCAATCCATTTATATTTATTGACCGCTTCATGGCGGATCAGCGGAATCACGGAAGGTCCCCCGCCGAACCCCAATATGCCGGTGCGCACCATTGCGGCCGTCATATCCCGATAAGGATGGTTTTTCATTCGTTTCTCTCCTTTACAGCTTCATTCCCATACGGCTTTTGTATCGTTTGATCAGCATCTGGCAATCAACACTGACGACGCCTTGCAGGGGATACAGCCGTTTTGTTAAAAACTCTTCCATTTCTTGATCGTTGGCAAAAATCCCATGCATATGCAGCTTGCTCGGGCCTGTCATGTGATAGAGGCTGGTGACCGCAGGCTCTTCTTCAAGCTTAAGAGCGACCTCTTCTAAAAACTGCGGTTCGACCTCTACATTGAAAAACACGGATACATGGATGCCGATTTTAGCGGGATTGATGACCGCAGTGAATTTTTCGATAACCCCGGCTTCGATTAATTGATTAATTCGAGCTTGGACAGCAACCCGCGACAAATCGACTCTTTTGCCAAGATCCGTATAAGATATCCTGCCTTCCTCGTGCAAAATGCTGAGAATTTGTTTGTCGATCTCATCAAGAACAAGGTTGGGGATTTGATAATCATGACTCAATTGCTCCACCTGCTTTCATTGCCTTTTAGAGATCATTTTATCACAAAAGTTACGTTTCGAAAGATCAATTTTATATTTGTTTTCAAAATGAATAAAATAATGTTTTGTTGTTTTCGAAAAGAATAAAGTTCGTCAGTTTTTCTGCCGTACCAGTAGATGTGGGAAATCAGGCTTCCTATACTGAAGAAAATTTCTAAAAAAAGGGGACTTGTGATGAACAAATCTGTGATCGGTACAAAGCAAATGGTCGTCAGCCCTCATTATCTCGCTTCTCAAGCCGGAAACCGCATACTGGATAAGGGAGGAAACGCGTTTGACGCCGCTGTTGCTGTGAGTGCATGTCTGGCTGTTGTGTATCCGCATATGACGGGGCTTGGCGGGGATTCCTTTTGGCTGGCCTTTCATCAGGAATCAAATGCAGTAAGAGTCTACAATGGCAGCGGCCGTTCTGGGAAAAATGTAACGAGAGATGTATATAAGGGAAAAAGCGCGATTCCGCTGCGGGGAATCGACAGTGCCATTACCGTGCCGGGGATGGTTGATAGCTGGGATGCCGTATTGAAGGAGTATGGGCGTATGTCTCTAGCAGACGTGTTGGAGCCCGCACGCGACTATGCCCAAAATGGGTTTCCAGTATCAGCCGATCAGTGCCGTCACACAGAAATGAATCTTGAACTGCTGGCCTCCACACCTTACACAGCCGACATCTTCACGAGAAGCGGCAAAGCGCCTGTCCCGGGAGAGCGCTTTGTGCAAAAAGAGCTTGCCGAGTGCTTGATCATGATTGCTGAAAAAGGAAGAAGCGCATTCTATGAAGGTGATATTGCTCAACGGATTGTCTCGTATTTACAGCACAACGGCAGCCACATGACACTTGATGATTTTAAAGCGCACCGGGGCGAATGGATGGAGCCTGTATTAAGTGATTACCGAGGATATAGTGTGTATCAAGCACCGCCGAATTCACAAGGTTTTACCGGTTTATTAACACTGAACATTCTGGAAAACTATCATTTCAACCAAATCGAACACGGTTCATTTGAGTATTATCATGTGCTTGTGGAGGCATTGAAAAAGAGTTTTCTGGATCGAAATGCCGTCTTGACTGATCCGGCGTTTGCGGACATTCCGCTTGAAAGGCTTTTAGACAAAAAATACGCGAAACAATTGGCGGAAGACATCGGCTATCTGGCAAAACCGGCAGAAAGCAGGCCGGTGGGAAGTGATACGGCATATGCGGCCGTCATTGATGCGGATGGCAACGCGGTGTCTTTCATTCAAAGCTTGTACTTTGAATTTGGCTCGGCTGTCACTGCTGGTGATACGGGCATATTACTGCAAAACCGCGGATCATTTTTCTCATTGGATCAAGATCATGTCAACACGCTTGAACCGAAAAAGCGCACCTTCCATACGCTTATGCCGGCTATGGTCTGCAAAGATGGAAAACCGAAAATCCTGTACGGAACACAAGGCGGCGAGGGCCAGCCGCAGACCCAGACGGCCATTATTACCCGAATGCTGGACTATGGAATGCATCCACAGCAGGCAATCAGCGAACCGCGCTGGGTATGGGGAAGAACATGGGGAGAGGAATATGAGGGGCTGAGAGTCGAGGGCAGATTCTCAGAGGAAATCATTGAAAAGCTGAAAGACAGCGGACATCTCGTGGAGATAGTCGGTGACTATGATCCGCTGATGGGACACGCAGCAGCAATCAAAGTGGATGATGAGGGCTTTCTCCAAGGCGGAGCCGACCCGCGGGGAGATGGGGCGGCTGTGGGGATTTGAATAACTAGAGGATACAAATATAAATCAAAAGCGCAAACATGAGACCTCAATGAAGTGGTACATATACTGTTTGCCTTCAGCCTATCATTCCGTTCCCTAAAATACGCAGTGAGTCAATCACAATCAGCCGGATTTACCAATACCGAATTTTTTCTTAATTAAAAAACGATCATCATTGAAATCCAAAAGCTTGTCATTCCAATCCACGCTGGAAAAGGATAAAAGAACACCCGGAGCTTTCTCCGGGTGTTCTTTTTTAAAGGCGGCAAGTTGTCATAACAAGGTCTTTTTGACTAGTTTCTTCTATTTAAATAGTCCTTTTGTTCAGCTGGGACGAATCAGTGTAAATTCTTCGCCGAGCTTCGCATAGTGGTTTCCTGCCAATCTTGAGACAGCCTGTAATTCATCTGTCAAAACATATCCTTTTTCTGCATCATACACCTTTTCATCGAGGTGGAAGCAGACGACTCTGCCGATGAGCAGATCCGCTGTGGTCACGCCCTGGTCATTGTCAAATGTGATATGCCGCTCTAACGTGCATTCAAACCGAATGCGGGCTTCCTTAATGCCGGGAACTGAAACAGATTTGCTTTCGACGGGATGAAGCGAGGTGCGTATGAGCTCGCTTTCCTCCGGCTCTAAGCTCGCTGCCGTTTCATTGATGTCTTCAATGATGGACTCATCACTGACATGAACGACAAATTCTCCGTTTTCCACTGTGTTTCGGGCTGTATCTTTTTGGCGTCCTTCGGTTCTGTTAACCGAAACACTGAGAAGCGGAGGGTCTGAACTGACAACGTTATAAAAACTGAAAGGCGCGGCATTTACCGCTCCGCTTGAAGAAAGTGTTGTTACAAATGCAATGGGACGGGGGATGACTGCACCCGACAATAGCTTGTATGTGTCTTTGGAACTAAGCTGATCAGCTTGAAATATGTACATAGCAGCAACCGCCTTTATCGTTAGGATATCTTAATTATAACGAACTGGTTTCAAGGAAACCAAATGATGCGTGTTGCATATGTTATGTCATGACATATATCTATATAAAGAAAATGTAAAAATAGGCTTCCGTACATCCGCCGGCAGCCTATGAAATGGTGAAATGTTAAGTTTATTTGTATTTCTTTTTAACTACCCAGCAATTGCCGTCTTTCCAGAATTCTTTTTTGCTGTGGTAATCGTCTTGTTTGTAGTAATCGTGGTGCGATTTTTTCTTATCGGGACGATATGATGTTTTGTGCGTGCGGTATGACTTCTTGTAGCTGCGTGATTTCTTTTTGTAAGAGCAGTACGACTTTTTATAGCTGCGTGATTTCTTCTTGTGAGAACAGTACGACTTTTTGTAGCTGCGTGATTTTTTCTTGTGAGAACGGTACGACTTTTTGTAGCTGCGTGATTTCTTGTGAGAGCTGTAAGATTTCTTGTGGCTGCGTGATTTCTTGTGAGAGCTGTAAGACTTTTTATAGCTGCGTGATTTCTTGTGAGAGCTGTAAGATTTTTTATGGCTGCGTGATTTCTTGTGAGAGCTGTAAGATTTTTTATGGCTGCGTGATTTTTTGTGAGAGCTGTAAGATTTCTTTTGGCTGCGCGATTTTTTGTGAGAGCGGTGTGATTTTTTATGGCTGCGTTCCTTTCCATGAGGCTCTTGGTATAAATAATCTTTTAAACCTTCTTTTTTTGCGGATTTCACCGCTTCTTCGATGTCAATATGGGAATAGTGGCCCAATTCGAAATCCTCCTTTTGTAAAAATAATGTTAAGGATGAAGATCCTTACTACCCTCATAGTACGCGCGGTTTTAAAAAGTGTATAAGTGTTCCGCTGAGATCTCATAAAAATAAAAGCCTAAAATTTATAAGGGGGATTATGGATGAAGAATCAATCCAGATTGCCGCTTTATCAGCTGTTTGTTCATCCAAAAGATTTGCGTGAATTAAAAAAGGATATATGGGACGATGATCCGGTGCCTGCTGTGATGAAGGTAAATCAAAAAAGGCTGGATATTGATATCGCTTACCGGGGATCACATATCAGAGACTTTAAAAAGAAGTCATACCATATTTCCTTTTATCAGCCGAAAACATTCCGCGGTGCACGAGAAATTCACTTAAATGCGGAGTATAAAGATCCTTCCATGATGAGAAACAAATTGTCTTTGGATTTTTTCTCGGAGCTTGGGACGCTGTCTCCACAGGCAGAGTTCGTGTTTTTAAAGGTGAACGGGAAGAATGAAGGGGTTTATCTAGAACTTGAATCCGTCGATGAATATTATTTAGCAAAAAGGAAGCTGGCGGACGGGGCGGTTTTTTACGCGGTTGATGATGATGCTAACTTTTCTCTGATGAGCGATTTGGAAAGAGAAACGAAGACCTCGCTGGAGCTTGGATATGAAAAGAAGACAGGGACTAAGGAAGACGATTTTTATTTACAGGATATGATATTTAAAATTAATACTGTCCCTAAAGCCCAGTTTAAATCAGAAGTGACAAAGCATGTGGATGTTGATAAGTATTTGCGCTGGCTCGCCGGCATTGTATTCACCTCAAACTATGACGGGTTTGTCCACAATTACGCGCTGTACAGAAGCAGTGAAACCGGATTATTTGAGGTGCTTCCTTGGGATTATGATGCGACCTGGGGCAGGGATATCCATGGAGAGCGGATGGCTGCCGATTATGTAAGAATTCAAGGATTCAATACACTAACCGCCCGGATATTGGATGAACCCGAATTTCGCAAGTCCTACAAGCGCCTGTTAGAAAAAACGCTCCAATCTCTTTTTACAATAGAATATTTGAAACCGAAAATCATGGCAATGTATGAACAAATTAGGCCGTTTGTTCTGATGGACCCATACAAAAAGAATGATATTGAGCGTTTTGACCGTGAGCCGGCTGTAATTTGTGAGTATATTAAAAACCGATCGCAATACCTCAAGAATCATTTAAATATTTTGTAAATGCATCATATAGGTATTCGCTGAAAAACAGACAATTAGGCTATTGAATTAGTTCAACAAATAAATGTGACACGTATATATGCAGTATGTTTATCATCTATGTATAAGTGACTAGGAGGAATTTGAATGAGCAAGAGGAGAATGAAATATCATTCAAATAATGAAATATCTTATTATAACTTTTTGCACTCAATGAAAGATAAAATTGTTACTGTGTATCGTGGAGGCCCGGAATCTAAACAAGGAAAATTAGCAGCTGTAAAATCAGATTATATTGCTTTACAAGTTGAAAAAAAAATAATTTATTACCAATTGGAACATGTGAAAAGTATTACTGAGGATACCAATAACAACACTACAACACTTGAGACTGAGGAAATGGCCGATGCTGATGATTTTCATAGCTTAATCGGACAATTGACGAACCAATTCGTTCAATTAAATCAAGGGGGTCCGGAATCCAAAAAAGGTTGTTTGGTCTGGCTGGGAGATGATTACGCTGCATTAAACACAAACGAGGATGGGGTAGTGTATTTTAATATTCATCACATCAAAAGTATAAGTAAACATGAGCCCGATTTGAAAATGGAAGAACAGACGCCCGCAGATGTTTTAGAAGCTGATTATTTAAGCGAAGTGTTTAAGAGTCTAACTCATAAATGGGTTTCCATTAATCGCGGAGGTCCGGAAGCAATTGAAGGTATCCTTGTAGATAATGCCGACGGTCATTATACGTTAGTGAAAAATCAAGAGGTGCTTCGCATCTATCCTTTTCACATCAAAAGCATCAGCTTAGGCCCAAAAGGATCGTACAAAAAAGAGGATAAAAAAAAAGAACATGATGATCAAGAAGACAATAAAGATTCAGACCAAAAACAAGAAGAAGTGTACAGCAGTTCGTTACGATCTTCAAAACCATATCGTTCATCAAAATCATCTAAACGATCACCGGGGTCTTCAGGTCATCAATCGTCAAAATCCCACCATTCATCAGGTTCAAAAAGTTCATCAAAATCATCTAAACGATCACCGGGGTCTTCAGGTTATCAATCGTCGAAATCCCACCATTCATCAGGTTCAAAAAGTTCATCAAAATCATCTAAACGATCACTGAGGTCTTCAGATTACCAATCATCAAAATCCGACCATTCATCAGGTTCAAAAAGTTCATCAAAATCATCTAAACGATCACCGAGGTCTTCAGATTACCAATCATCAAAATCCTCAGGTTTTTATGGCTCTTCAAGTTCTTTCGAAAGTTCAGGAGGACAAAAGGAAGAATACAGCTATGAAACGATTGTCAAAACGATAGACTATCACTGGAAACGCAAATTTTAATAGATAACAAGGAGCATCAGATTAAGTGATGCCCTTTTTCAGTTAAAGGAGGAGAAAATGAAAGGTTTGAATCAATTTCTTGACACAGATGTTGAAGTTGTCATTTCCGGGGATACAAGATTTGTTGGCACACTGAAAGATATTGGACAGGATATTTTTGTTATATGTGATGGCTGTCATTATCTTTATATCCCTTTAATGCATCTCCATCAAATGAACAAGGCGGTCATCAATATGACTTCCGAGAAATCATTTTTAAGAGATTTGGAAGATCCAGTGATACAGGAAGAAAATAACGCTTTTTCATATAGAAATTCATTAAACAAGATGAAAGGCAAGTTTATTGAAGTTTATGTAACTGGCGGTCGATCGATACATGGGTATGTGACAAGTGTTTTAAATGACTATATCGTATTTTTCTCACCTGTTTTCAAAACACTCTTTATATCTATGAACCATTTAAAATGGTTTACTCCTTATTCAACTGAACAAACACCGTACACGCTTGATAATTCGCAATTGCCTGTCGTGCCTTCCAATGTTTCTCTAGTACGTAATTTTGAGGAGCAGATCAAAAAGTATATCGGCAAATTGGTCATATTCGATATGGGGGAAGTGCCGGAAAAAGTCGGTCTGTTAAAAGATGTTTCCCATAATATTATTGAGCTTATTAGCGCTACGGGAGAGTCGATCATTTGGAAGTTAAGTCATCTAAAGACAATGCACCTTCCTTAATTTACAGAAAATAAACTGCCCTCTTGAATAAATAAGAAGGCAGTTTTTTATTAAACAAATAACCAGCTAATCCAAACATATAAACATGTTAACGTAAAAAGAACAGTCAGCGGAATGATCAAAACGGTTGTTTTTAAATATTCGCCCCAAGAGATTCTTTCATCATGCTGTTTTAATATATGCATCCAAATAAGTGTTGCTAAAGTACCTATAGGTAATAATAAGGAACCGATATCACTGCCGATAATATTTGCCAAATAGATAATCTTTGCTGTTGAAGGATTCAGGCTCATTTCTGTTAAGGTGAAAGTGCTGATCATTAATGCTGGATGATTGTTAAATAGATTCGAAAAAACAGAGGTAGAAATGCCTGAAATGAAAGTAGCCAGGGCGAGGCTTCCAGAAACCACTGGTTCAAATAGATTCACAAGTAACTCAGTGAAACCAATATTATGCAGCCCATAAATTAAAACATACATCGTAAAAGCGAAAATAAAAATGTGCCAAGGTGTTTTGTATAACAAGTCTCTTGGGGAGGTTTTGTAATAAATCCATCTCCAGCTCAATAGGATAAAAGACCCAATGGCGGCGACAAGAGGAACAGAAATGCCGGTATATGACGCTGCGAATAGGCTAATTCTGACTAGAAAAACAAAAGCGAGCACACATAACATCATTTTTGTTTGGTTTCGTTCTGGTAAAGGAGCTGACGGTGAATGATGTCTATAGAGCTGAGCCTGAAAATGATCCGGTATATCTGGCAGGCTTTTAGGCAGACGTTTATAAAAGAACATAAACAGCAGACAAGCCATAAAGATGAGTCCAATCATACTAGGGACAAACATCATGGCAGTGTGAAGGTATAGATCCATTCCAATCATTTTGAGAGAAATTAAATTGACAATATTACTTACGCCAATCGGTGTGCTGGAGGCTGTGGCGATTAAAACGCCGCTTAATAAATATGGGGTTTTTTGATGCCTTTTTAAACCTAAATATTTTAAAACGAGCAAAAGGATCGGGGTTGTGATTAAAACGCTCCCGTCATTATTAAGGAAAATTGTCATTAGAAAGCAAAGTAAATTGGTTAACCAAAAAAGCTTGATGCCTGAACCTTTGGATTGCTGCAGAAGTTTTGTAGCCACCCAATAAAAGAAACCGAAGCTTTCTAATGCTATGGCCATAGTCATAGTGGCAAGGATGGTGACCGATGCGCCTGTGATTTTTGTCCCTATTTCCCCCAAGTCCGCCAAAGACACACTCCCGCACAAAAACACAATTAAAGCACCTAATGTTGCGGGGATCGCTTCATTTAATCCTTTAGGCCTCCAGAAAATAAAAATCATTGTTGCGAAAAAAGCGAGCAATGTGATGAAACTAGCCAACTGTGTAATATAGTTCACCTCTCTATCTTTCAGCTATAGAATCAAACTATTGTCATACTCTAACTAGTATCCTTGCTAAATAGATGTACTGTATGTATACGTATACTGATATGAAGTTGTACTAAGCGCTTATATTAAATTGATTAAAATTCCATAGGAATCCAAAAAAAAAAAAAGAGAGATTGCAAGTAATGTTCACGTACCTGCATTTCTCTCTTTCGATCTGGACTGATTACAATTTGAAATATGAATAAATTGCTTTAAAAGCGGATTACAATTGTCTTTTCGATAAGCGATAACCCATTCTGCATTAAGCTGTATTTGATCCATTGTTCGATAAGTAACATCCAAATTAAATAATTTTTTGGCTGAGGAAGGTACAAATGTAATGCCTATTCCAGCACTGACTAAGCCAATCACCATTTGATACTCTGTGGCTTCCTGAACGATATTTGGTTTGAAGCCTGCTTGTTCACAGAGCTGAATAAAATCCAGGTACAGAGTAGGCCATGCTTCTTTGGACACTGTAATAATCGGCTGATCTCGCAAATCCTCGATTGTAATTGATTCCTTAGAAGTCAATGGGTGTTGTTTAGGCAAAGCTAAAATACAGGGACTGCTTTGGGCGATTTCGGTATGTAATGCCGTATGCTGTAAAGGAGGATGAAGTATACCGATATCAATGTTGCCTTTTAACAGCTCGTCCTGCTGCCTAAACGAGGATATTTCACGTAATTCTATTTTTACTGAAGGGAATTTTTTGCGATATTCCCTCACAATCGGCGGCAGAAATTCATATGTTGCCGATCCGACAAAACCAATAACGAGATGGCCGTGCTCGCCGCGAGCTGTCCGCTGTGCCAGTTCAATCGCTTGATCAATTTGCATCAGTGCCGTGCGGCAGTGATTTAAAAAGATTTCGCCGGCCGCGGTAAGCTCGACCATCCGTTTTGTCCTCTTCAGAAGCGTCACACCAATTTCTTCTTCCAGCTGTTTAATCTGCTGGCTGAGAGGAGGCTGTGTCATGTTCAGCCGCCGCGCAGCTCTTCCGAAATGAAGCTCTTCGGCTACTACGATAAAGTATTGAAGATGGCGAAGCTCCATCAATATGCATTCCCTTCCGTAGATTAATAATTCGTAATACATATTAATCATAAGGCGAATCGATATTGGAGGTCAATTTCCAAAGAGTGTATAGTGAAACATATCACAAGAAATATTTAAAATTTTATGTTTAAAATGCATAATAAGGAGTGAGGGTGTTGACAAAAGCAACAAAAGAACAAAAATCCCTTGTAAAAAGCAAAGGGGCGGAGCTTGTTGTTGATTGCTTAGTGGAGCAAGGTGTCACACATGTATTTGGCATTCCAGGTGCAAAAATTGATGCGGTATTTGACGTTTTACAAGATAAAGGGCCAGAAATTATCGTTGCCCGGCATGAACAAAATGCAGCATTTATGGCGCAGGCGGTTGGCCGTTTAACTGGAAAACCGGGAGTCGTGTTAGTCACATCAGGACCAGGTGCCTCTAACTTGGCAACAGGACTGCTGACAGCAAACACTGAAGGTGACCCTGTCGTTGCGCTTGCTGGGAACGTGATCCGTGCAGATCGTTTAAAACGGACACATCAATCTTTGGATAATGCGGCGCTATTTAAGCCGATTACGAAATACAGTGTAGAAGTTCAAGATGTAAAAAATATACCGGAAGCTGTTACAAATGCATTTAGGATAGCGTCAGCAGGTCAGGCTGGGGCCGCTTTTGTGAGCTTTCCGCAAGATGTTGTGAATGAACTCACAAACACAAATAACGTGCGGGCTGTCGCAGCGCCAAAACTCGGCCCTGCAGCTGATGATACAATTAGTGCAGCCATTGCAAAAATCCAAACAGCAAAACTCCCTGTCGTGTTAGTCGGCATGAAGGGCGGAAGACCGGAAGCGATTAAAGCGGTTCGCAAGCTATTGAAAAAAATTCAGCTTCCATTCGTTGAAACATATCAAGCCGCTGGTACTCTAACGAGAGATTTAGAGGATCAGTACTTCGGCCGTATCGGATTGTTCCGCAACCAGCCAGGCGACCTTCTGCTTGAGCAGGCTGATGTTGTTCTGACAATCGGCTATGACCCAATCGAATACGATCCGAAATTCTGGAATGTCAATGGAGACCGGACGATCATCCATTTAGATGAAATTCTGGCTGACATTGATCATGCTTACCAGCCGGAGCTTGAATTGATCGGTGATATTCCAGCTACGATCAATCATATCGAACACGATGCTGTGAAAGTGAACTTGGGTGAACGTGAGCAGAAAATCCTTTCTGATTTAAAACAATATATGCATGAGGGTGAGCAGGTGCCTGCTGATTGGAAATCAGACAGAGTGCATCCTCTTGAAATTGTAAAAGAATTGCGAAACGCAGTGGATGATCATGTTACAGTGACTTGCGACATCGGTTCACATGCGATTTGGATGTCACGTTATTTCCGCAGCTACGAGCCGTTAACATTAATGATCAGTAACGGTATGCAAACACTCGGCGTTGCGCTTCCTTGGGCAATCGGCGCTTCATTGGTGAAACCGGGAGAAAAAGTAGTATCAGTCTCTGGCGACGGCGGTTTCTTATTCTCAGCAATGGAATTAGAGACAGCAGTTCGTCTAAAAGCACCAATTGTACACATTGTATGGAACGACAGCACATATGACATGGTTGCATTCCAGCAATTGAAAAAATACAACCGTACGTCTGCGGTCGATTTCGGAAATATCGATATCGTGAAATATGCGGAAAGCTTCGGAGCGACCGGCTTGCGCGTTGAATCACCAGACCAGCTGGCAGATGTTCTGCGTCAAGGTATGAACGCTGAAGGTCCTGTCATCATTGATGTCCCGGTTGACTACAGTGATAACATGAATTTAGCGAGTGATAAGCTTCCGAAAGAATTCGGAGAACTCATGAAAACGAAAGCTCTCTAGCACTCTGCACTTCAAGACCCTGTTTTCTATGAACAGCACTAAACAAAAGGAGTGAAGGGAATTATGAAACATCAAAGCAACATGCAAGTGCTCAGCCGCGGTCAAAATGATCAGCCAGTGAGCCAGATTTATCAAGTATCAACAATGACTTCTCTATTAGACGGAGTGTATGACGGGGATTTTGAACTGTCAGAGATTCCGAAATACGGAGACTTCGGTATTGGAACCTTTAACAAGCTTGACGGAGAATTGATTGGATTTGACGGTGAATTTTACCGTCTCCGTTCAGACGGAACTGCCACTCCTGTGCAAAATGGAGACCGTTCTCCTTTCTGCTCTTTTACGTTCTTTAAACCGGACATAACGCATAAAATTGACGCGAAAACGTCGCGTGAAGAGTTTGAAAATGAGATCAACAGCATTCTGCCAAGCAAAAACTTATTTTACGCTATCCGCATTGACGGATTGTTTAAAAAAGTACAGACAAGAACGGTGGAACTGCAAGAAAAGCCTTACGTGCCGATGGTTGAAGCAGTCAAAACGCAGCCGATTTTCAACTTTGACAACGTACGAGGAACGATCGTAGGTTTCCTTACACCGGCTTATGCAAACGGAATCGCTGTTTCTGGCTACCACCTGCACTTCATTGACGAAGGACGCAATTCAGGCGGACACGTTTTTGACTATGTGCTTGAGGATTGCACGGTTACGATTTCTCAAAAAATGAACATGAATCTCAGACTTCCTAATACAGAGGATTTCTTTAATGCGAATCTGGATAACCCTGATTTTGCTAAGGATATCGAAACGACTGAAGGAAGCCCTGAATAAAGAGAAAAGAAAGCCCCTAGTTTGGGCTTTCTTTTTATTTGGCTCTTTTCCTGATTTTAGATAAAATAACGTCAAAAGGGTAAAGGTGTGGTCTGATGAAAATATTGGTTTTGGCAGTTCATCCTCATATGGAAACCTCAGTTGTGAATAAGGCGTGGGCTGAGGAATTGAGTAAACATGACAATATCACAGTACGGGATCTTTATAAGGAATACCCGGATGAAGCAATAGATGTTGCGAAGGAGCAGCAGCTGTGCGAGCTATACGACCGGATTGTCTTCCAATTTCCGCTTTATTGGTACAGCTCACCGCCGCTCTTAAAAAAATGGCAGGATCTTGTGCTGACTTACGGATGGGCCTTTGGTTCAGAAGGAAATGCCTTGCATGGCAAGGAGCTGATGCTGGCTGTTTCAACAGGGAGCGAAGCGGAAAAATATCAAGCAGGCGGAGCAAATCATTACTCGATCAGCGAGCTCTTGAAACCATTTCAGGCCACGAGTAATCTGATTGGCATGAAATACTTGCCCCCATACGTGTTCTACGGCGTGAAGTATGCAGCTCAAGAGGATATTTCTCTCAGTGCAAAACGATTAGCCGAATACATCCAGAAACCTTTCGCTTAAAAGTAGGAACCCTGTGTTACATGCCGCAGGGTTTCTTATGGTTAAAAATCCGGAAGTTCGGAAAGGTTATTTTCCTTTATGCCGTCCGGTTCACTTCGCAAAATATCACGTCCGTATTTATGGAAAACATCCACATGAGAGAGTTTTCCCGCTTTTGCTTCTGACAGTGCAGCAGGGTAGTGGAGCTCTCTTCCTGTGTTGGTTTTCACTGCGATAATATTGTCTTCCTCATTTCTTCTGACTGCAATAATTTCTTCTTGGCCAGTTCGGATATCTGAATGTTTTGCTGATGTTTGCTGGGCCTTATACGATTGATATGCTGCTTCAAATTGATCCATATGGACACCTCCACTTTTTAGCGTGAACAAAAGTGTCGATGATCATGTAAGGTTTCGACACAGCATATGACAATATTTCCTGAGAAATATCTCGGGATGTGACGAATCAAACCGTAATAAAAGGGATTCCGCATAATCACGGAATCCCTTTCAGTTATTTTGTCATGTGTAGATCCTTTGTTTTCATATAGCCTGTCGCTCCGCCATAATCAACGAATACCCAATCAAAATCAAAACCGCCTTTTTTCGTTTTGCTCCAGCCTAAAAAAGAAACGCTTGTGTCTGCTGGAAGAGTCTTGATGCCTTTTCCTTCAGCGGATGTATATACTTTCGTTTTTGTTTTGGTTTTTATCGTTGTCGCAGCTTTTACAATGTAATGAGTGGAGACAAAGCCTGTTTTGCCATTTTTATAATGAACTTTTGCCCAATCAGCGTTCGCAAAGGAAATCAGCTTTAAGCTGTCGCCTAAATGCAGCGTATCGGCTTTCTGGCTTGATGCGGAAGCCTTCGTTCTAACATTTAGAGCCTCTGCTGACACCAAATAAGAATCAATCGGATAGCTGTATAAATCATCGATGCTTACAGTTGTGTTTGGCTGCTGGGCATGGATCGTGCTTGCGCCTCCCACAGAAGCCGCAGTTATTCCAGCCGCAAGTGCTAGAGCTGATAATACTTTTGTTGGTTTGTTCATGTCGTTCCTCTCCTCACCTAAGAGAAATAATTCATTCTATATCTCTATTCACGTTATCGCAGGTTCCTAAACATCAAAAGATCAGATAAAAACCTGATCCGTGGCAGTTATTTTTGTATTTCGAGTTTGAGAGGCGCGGATATTGATTTTTTTACTTTTTTCCCGTGCAAAATATCATCGGCTGCTTCTGTAGCCAGCTTACCGATCAATTCAGGCTGCTGAGCGACCGTGGCTGAGAGCTTTCCGTTTTTAATGGAAGCGAGCGCATCTTGATTGCCGTCAAAACCGATCACTAAAATCTCTTTTCCCGAGCTGTAAATGGCCTCGAGAGCACCGAGCGCCATTTCGTCATTGTGAGCAAAAACAGCTTGGATATCCGGATGTCCCTGCAGCAAGTTTTCCATGACAGTCAGGCCTTTGGTGCGGTCGAAGTCAGCTGATTGTTTTGTGACAACGTCGAGCTTTTGATCTGCGATATGATGAAATCCTGAGCCGCGTTCCCGTGTGGCAGATGCGCCGGGCACGCCTTCAAGCTCTGCCACTTTCGCTCCTTTTCCAAGTTTATCAGCGATAAATGCCGCGGCCATTTCACCGCCTTTCACATTATCGGAAGCAACGAGGGTTTCGACTTTTCCCTGTTCGGCGGAACGGTCGATTGTTACGACAGGCACACCGACTGCGTTTGCAGATTCTACTGCCGTTGAGATGGCCGATGAATCAGTCGGGTTGATTAACAAGGCATCGACACCTTGCTGAATTAAGTCTTCTGCATCACTCGTCTGTTTCGATGAGTCGTTTTGTGCATCGACAATGATCACTTTCATACCCCGTTTTTCGGCTTCTTTTTCAATGCCTTTTTTTAAGGAGACAAAAAAGGGATTATTAAGCGTTGAGACGGACAAGCCGATGGTGAATTCCTTTTTGTTCCCCGAGTTTGACGGCTTTGCCCATTGGGGAGGCTCAAGTGAACAGGCAGTTAATAAAAACAATGATAACGTTAAAATGACGGCTGCAGCCTTTTTCATGTCAAAACCCTCCTATGCTGACTTCTTGCGGTCTAACAATACCGCGATTAAAATGACAATCCCTTTGACAACCAGCTGATAAAATGATGAGACGCCAAGCAGATTGAGCCCGTTGTTAAGTGTGCCGATGATCAGCACCCCGATTAACGTGCCGATAATGCGTCCGCGGCCGCCGGAAAGACTTGTTCCGCCTAAGACAACCGCCGCGATAGCATCCAGTTCGTACGATTCTCCGGCAGTCGGCTGGGCTGAATGCAGACGTGAAGTCAATATGGCGCCGGCAAGGGCGGATAAAAGCCCGGCTAAAGAATAGATCATCACTTTTACGCGCGTCACTTTAATGCCTGAAATGAGCGCGGCTTTTTCATTGCCTCCGATGGCGTAGGTTCGGCGTCCGAACGGTGTTTTATGAAGAAGCGCCCAAAGGAAGGCAAAGGCAAGAACCATCGTAATCGCCGGTACAGGAATGCCTAAGAAGTAACCTCGTCCGAACAGCTGAAAAGCGTAGTTTGTGCCAAGTCCGGTAATCGGATTTCCGTCTGTATACACAAGCGTCAAACCGCGAAAGACAGTCATAGTCGCAAGCGTAGCGATAAAGGGCGCCATTTTTCCTTTTGTGATCAATAGTCCGTTGATCATGCCAAGGGCGGCACCAATGATACAGCCGAGGATGATGGCGAGAATCGGATCGACACCGGATACAATCATCCCCGCGACTAAAGCGCTGGACAGGGCAAGAATAGCGCCGACAGAAAGGTCAATGCCGCCTGTTAAAATCACAAAGGTCATGCCGAACGCGATTAATCCGTTTATGGCGACCTGGCGAAGCAGGTTTAAAATATTCAACGGTTCAAGAAAGCTTGGATTTAAAATAGATACAATGATAACGAGAATAAATAAACCGAGAAACGGGCCGAGTTTTTGCATGACTCCGTCGAAGTGAATCCGCTTTTGTTCTTGTTGATGTTCGGCTTTCATATTACCGCCCTCCTGTGGCAAGTATCATAATTCGTTCTTGCGTTGCTTCCTGCGTATGAATTTCCCCGCTGATTCTGCCTTCATGGACAACGATTATACGATCGCTCATTCCGAGAATTTCCGGCAGCTCTGATGACACCATAATGATGGCGACGCCTCGCTCAGTCAGCTCATTCATCAGCGAATAAATCTCCCGTTTTGCGCCAACATCCACGCCTCTGGTCGGCTCATCTAAGATCAGCACTTTCGGTCCGATGCCGATCCACTTGGCAATCACCACTTTTTGCTGGTTTCCACCTGATAAATGGCGTGCGTGTGTTTCCTGTGATGCCGTTTTGATGGTCAGGCGTTTGATTAAAAGATCAACAAATTCAGCTTCCCGTCTGTGATCAATGAGACCCTTTGGAGAGAAACTGGAGAGACTGGGCAGTGCAATATTCTCGCGAATCGAGGTGTCGAGCAGCAGCCCTTCATCTTTGCGGTTTTCTGTGATAAAGCCGAGTCCTTTTTTTACCGCATCCTGCGGGTTTTTAATGACTGTCTTTTTTCCGGCGATCCATATTTCACCCGAGCTCAGCCTGTCAACGCCGAAGAGCGCTCTCATGATTTCTGTCCGACCGGCTCCCATCAATCCGGAAACACCGACGATTTCACCGGAACGAACAGAAAAGCTGACATCTTCAAAACGTCCTTTGGCGGTGGCGTTTTTCACCTCGAAAATTTTGTCACCGAGAGAAGGGGTGCGTTTCGGATATCGTTCAGTCAGCTCGCGCCCGACCATTTTTTTAACGACTTCATCAAAATCGGTGTCTGGGATGTTTGTTGTATCTACGTTTTTTCCGTCACGCATGATGGTGATTCTATCGCAAATCGCAAAAATTTCTTCCATGCGATGCGAAATGTAGACAATGGATACACCGTTCTTTTTTAACGCCGTAATGACCTCGAAAAGCTTGCTGATTTCCCGTTCCGTCAACGCTGCTGTCGGTTCATCCATAATAATGACCTCGGCATTTGTCATGAGCGCTTTTGCGATTTCGATCATTTGCTGCTGTCCGACGGAACACCCGCCTGCTTCTTGATCAAGAGAAAAAGAGACAGACAGTTTGTCAAACTGTTCTTTTGCTAACGCTTTCATTTTTCTCGTTTGTAAAATGCCCAGCTTGGAGGATATCTCTTTTCCGATAAATAGATTCTCAAGAACAGTCATCTCCGGCCAGATATTCAATTCCTGGTGGATAAAAGCGATTCCATGCTGTTCCGCTTCTTTCGGGTTGGAAAAATACGTTTCGTTTCCGTTTATGATGATTTTCCCTTTATCCGATTTATGCAGGCCTGTCAGAATGTTCATAAGCGTGGATTTGCCGGCGCCGTTTTCTCCCATTAATGCGTGAACCTCGCCGGGCACGAGCTGAAAGGAAACACCTGACAGCACTTGGTTTTTCCCGAATGCTTTGTGAATCTCCTTCATTTCAATCTGCATGTTCCATCCTCCTTTCTAGAAGAGCACACCCGCCTGCAGGATGCAGTTGGCATAAGGTGTGAATTCACCCGTTCTTATGATCGCCTTTGCTTCTTTTGTCAGCAGCTTAAATTCTTCGTGAGAAAGGTATTCAATCTCTTGTTCAGAAAAAAGCTTCTCTAGAAATCTCGCATTCTCTTGATTAGAAGCTTTTATTTCAGCTGCAGCAATGACTTTTTCAACGGCCATCTCATCAGCCAGCACTGCCGCTATATCCTGAAAAGCCGGAAGACCCGGCTTTATGGAAAGATCAATTTTCAAAACGCCGTCAGGAACAGGCAGCCCGGCATCCGCGATGACAATTTTATCAGTGTGACCAAGGTCGGCAAACAGCTTGGCCAGATGGCTGTTCAGTATACCGTGTTTTTTCATGACAGCAGCTCCTCCACTTCTTTTCTTGTCGGCATTCCGCCCTGGGCGCCGAAGGAACAGACAGAAAGGGAGGCGGCCCGATTGGCGAACCGCAATGCGGCTTCAATGTCTTTTCCCTCAGCCAGAGCAACGGCAAAGGCGGCGTTAAATGTATCACCGGCTCCGGTTGTATCAACGGGTTCAACAGGGAAGGACGGGATGAGCCGTTCTTTGCTGCCGGCTGAATAGCGAACGCCTTGTTTTCCTTCCGTAATAAAGAGCTTCGCCGGATAAAGCGCCAGAGCTTCAGAAGTGGTGAGCTTAGGGAATAAAATCGACGCCTCGTGTTCATTCGGTGTGAGATAGGTGGCGTGATCAATTGTTTCCTGTTTCAGAGGGCGGGCCGGTGCCGGGTTGAGCATGACCGGTATATCGTGAGAATGGCAGTATTTGCACACTTCATCTACCGTTTCTTCCGGAATTTCCTGCTGAACCAGGACCATATCAATCTTTTCAATCTCTTCTAGCGCGTCTATCGCATACGATGGAGTGATATCATCATTCGCACCTTTGACGAAAACAATGCTGTTATCACCTTCAGCAAGCACAATGTGTGCGGTGCCGCTTTCTTTATGTGTAACCGGTTCCACATAGTCAGTGCGAACGCCGTTTTCTTTTAAATTATCTAAAATGGCTGATCCATAATGATCGCCTCCGATCTTGCCAACCATAAACACGCGGGCGCCGAGCCTGGCAGCAGCGACTGCCTGATTCGCTCCTTTACCGCCCGGTACTGTCTGAAATGACGTGCCAAGTACCGTTTCACCGGCTTTGGGGCGTTTGTCCGAGGTGACCACTAAATCCATAGAGCAGCTTCCAATTACACAAATATTACGCATCATGATCTTCCTTTCTTGTCGTCTTTCTTCTTATATAGGTGACAGGCATTTGAATTGCCGTTTCTGTCAGCGGCTGTTTTTTGATTATACGCAAAAGCAGCTTGGCTGCTTCTTTACCCATGTCATATGCGGGCTGTTTAATTGTAGACAGAGGAGGGAACAGCAGCTCGCTTTGCGGAATGTCATCATAGCCAATGATTTGAATATCCTCCGGTACGTTTTTGCCGCGCCGCAATGCTTCATGTAAAACTGCTGCGGCTTGAATATCATTGCCCGCTATCACACCGTCTGTCTCGGGGTATGTGGCAAACAGCTCCTTCGCCATCGATTGCGCCTCGCTGAAAGAAAATGAAGCCGTTTCGATGACCTGAAAATCAATTTCAGCCTGCTTTAAGATCTCCAAAGCGCCGTTAAATCGGTCTTGAGCTGTCGGCAGGTGAGCTGGGCCTCTCAAGAGCGTAATGCCCTTGCTTCTTCCGTGAATGATGGCTTCGGCGGCTAGTTTTCCTCCAGTATAGCCGTCACTGGACACAGAAGGGGCTCCTTCAGGTGTTCTGTCCAGAAAAACAACTGGGTGATTGATACCGCTGTATTCCTCAAGATCAGGGTAATTCGTTGCGGCAATAATGCCTGCAACATGATTTTGTTTAAAGGTTTGAAGGTATTCAAGTTCTTTTTTCAATTCCTCATCGCTGTTGCCGAAAATAAGGCGATAGCCTTCCCGGTTCAATTGATCCTCCGCGCCGCGGGCAAGCTGGGGGAAGAAAGGGTTGGTGATATCCGGGAGCAAAAGTCCGATCAGCCGGGATTCTCTTTTATAAAGAGATCTGGCGACTTCATTCGGGTAATAGTTTAGCTTCTCCATCGCAGCTATCACACGCGTTCGCGTTTCTTCGTGTACATAGCCGTTGTCATTCAGGACACGGGAAACCGTTGCAACTGAAACGCCCGCCGCTCCGGCGACATCTTTAATAGTAGCCAAAACAGATCCTCCTTGTTTGTGTAACCGCTTACAAAAATAGATTATCATGTGCGATCTGAAGTTGGCAATAAAAATATCAAAAGAAATCTATTGTAAATTGTATATATAAATATGAAATGTAGGGTTTTCACTCTTTTTTTGCCAAAGTTCTCAGAAATCTGGATGAAGTTTTCTTGAACAAATATTAAGTTTTTTTAAAATTGTTTCAGAGTCATGCGTTTAGACCTGTAAGTGAGGAGAAATAGAAAAGACTATCAGCCCAGAAAATGTTTAATTATGTTAGAGAATTCAGACCCGTATGTTCAGCACTTTTACGACGGGCTCTCTTAGTCATTTTGGAATGGGCCTCATATGGCGTCTTCCATGCAGAAAGGACGACATTATGACCTTGTTCTTAAGAAAGGATAAAACCATTTTGTGCTCATAAGAACCGGAAAAAACGCATGGTAGCAGGAAAAGACTGATATCACGGGCTGAAAAAAAGATTGATTTGAAATGCATGTTAAATGACAGCAACAGCGTGTGACTATACGTCCATAAGGATATCAGAAGAAAAATGAAAGCGCATTCCTTTTGATTTTTAAAAAAAGAGATAAGGTGTAAGTCCTGCTGTTTTCCAAAATTAGAAAGCAGTTTGTAGGCATAAAATCTCTTTCAAAAGTGAAGTTTGGCTTAGTGGAACAGGGAAGATTATGTTACATAATGCCGATTGAGAATTCATAGTGATTCTATATACTGATGAATGAATTTACAACACTATAGAAGGAGATGTCGAAAAGCAATGTGGTTACTCATTATAGCCTGTGCTGTCATACTGGTCATCGGAATATTAGAAAAACGACGACATCAAAAAAACATTGATGCCCTCCCTGTGCGAGTGAATATTAACGGCATCCGAGGCAAGTCGACTGTGACAAGGCTTACAACCGGAATATTAATAGAAGCCGGTTATAAAACTGTTGGAAAAACAACAGGGACAGATGCACGAATGATTTACTGGGACACACCGGAGGAAAAGCCGATTAAACGGAAACCTCAAGGACCGAATATCGGAGAGCAAAAAGAAGTCATGAAAGAAACAGTAGAAAGAGGGGCTAACGCTATCGTCAGTGAATGCATGGCTGTTAACCCGGATTATCAAATCATTTTTCAGGAAGAACTTCTGCAAGCCAATATCGGCGTCATTGTTAACGTTTTAGAGGATCATATGGATGTCATGGGGCCGACACTCGATGAAATTGCAGAAGCGTTTACCGCTACAATTCCTTATAACGGCCATCTTGTCATTACAGATAGTGAATATACCGAGTTCTTTAAACAGAAAGCAAAGGAACGAAACACAAAAGTCATCATTGCTGATAACTCAAAAATCACAGATGAATATCTGCGTAAATTTGAATACATGGTATTCCCTGATAACGCTTCACTGGCACTGGGTGTGGCTCAAGCGCTGGGCATTGACGAAGAAACTGCGTTTAAAGGAATGCTGAATGCGCCGCCAGATCCGGGAGCTATGAGAATTCTTCCGCTGATCAGTCCGAGCGAGCCCGGGCACTTTGTTAATGGGTTTGCCGCAAACGACGCTTCTTCTACTTTGAATATATGGAAACGTGTAAAAGAAATCGGTTACCCGACCGATGATCCGATCATCATCATGAACTGCCGCGCAGACCGTGTTGATCGGACACAGCAATTCGCAAATGACGTATTGCCTTATATTGAAGCAAGTGAACTGATCTTAATCGGTGAAACAACTGAACCGATCGTAAAAGCCTATGAAGAAGGCAAAATTCCTGCAGATAAACTGCATGATCTAGAGTACAAGTCAACAGAAGAAATTATGGAATTGCTAAAGAAAAGAATGCACAATCGTGTCATATATGGCGTCGGCAATATTCATGGTGCCGCAGAGCCTTTAATTGAAAAAATCCACGAATACAAGGTTAAGCAGCTCGTAAGCTAGGAGGAAATGCAGACATGTTCGGATCAGATTTATACATCGCACTTATTTTAGGTGTACTACTCAGTTTGATTTTTGCAGAAAAAACAGGAATCGTGCCGGCAGGACTGGTCGTACCGGGATATTTAGGACTTGTGTTTAATCAGCCGGTCTTTATTTTACTCGTTTTGCTGGTGAGCTTGCTCACTTATGTCATTGTGAAATACGGTTTATCCAAATTTATGATTTTGTACGGACGCAGAAAATTCGCTGCCATGCTGATAACGGGAATCGTCCTGAAAATTGCGTTTGATTTTCTATACCCGATTGTACCATTTGAAATCGCAGAATTTCGAGGAATCGGCATTATCGTGCCAGGTTTAATTGCCAATACCATTCAAAAACAAGGGTTAACCATTACGTTCGGAAGCACGCTGCTATTGAGCGGAGCGACCTTTGCTATCATGTTTGTTTACTACTTAATTTAATGTAAGGTGTGTCAAACGATGAAAAAAGAACTGAGCTTTCATGAAAAGCTGCTGAAGCTGACAAAACAGCAAAAAAAGAAAACCAATAAGCACGTATTTATTGCCATTCCAATCGTTTTTGTTCTCATGTTCGCTTTTATGTGGGCGGGAAAAGCAGAAACGCCGCAAGTCGAAACGTATTCTGATGATGTTGTCTCAGCCTCATTTGTCGGTGATATTATGATGGGCCGCTATGTTGAAAAAGTAACGGATCAAAAAGGGGCAGACAGCATTTTTCAATATGTTGAACCGATCTTCAAAGCCTCGGATTATGTAGCGGGAAACTTTGAAAACCCGGTAACCTATCAAAAGAATTATAAACAAGCAGATAAAGAGATTCATCTGCAGACGAATAAGGAATCAGTGAAAGTCTTGAAGGATATGAATTTCACGGTTCTCAACAGCGCAAACAACCACGCAATGGATTACGGCGTTCAGGGCATGAAAGATACACTTGGAGAATTTGAGAAGCAAGACCTTGATATCGTTGGAGCGGGATACAGCTTAAGTGATGCGAAAAAGAAAATCTCGTACCAGAAGGTCAATGGGGTAACCATCGCGACGCTCGGCTTTACAGATGTGTCTGGAAAAGGCTTTTCGGCTAAAAAGAATACGCCGGGTGTGCTGCCCGCAGATCCTGAAATCTTCATTCCTATGATTTCAGAAGCAAAAAAACATGCGGACATCGTCGTTGTGCAGTCACACTGGGGACAAGAGTATGATAATGATCCAAACGACCGCCAGCGCCAGCTTGCGAGGGCCATGTCTGATGCGGGAGCTGATATCATTGTCGGCCATCACCCGCACGTCTTAGAACCGATTGAAGTATATAACGGAACTGTCATTTTCTACAGCCTCGGCAACTTTGTCTTTGACCAAGGCTGGACAAGAACGAGAGACAGTGCACTGGTTCAGTATCACCTGAAGAAAAACGGAACAGGCCGCTTTGAGGTGACGCCGATTGACATCCATGAAGCGACTCCTGCACCAGTCAAAAAAGGCAGCCTTAAACAAAAAACAATTATTCGTGAACTCACGAAAGGCTCTAATTTCTCATGGAAAGTAGAAGACGGAAAACTGACATTTGATGTTGATCATAGCGACAAACTAAAATCTAAATAACCGGAGGGATTCAAGATGAAATTTGTCAAAGCCAGCTGGCCATTTGTTGCCGTAGCCATCGTGTTCATGTTTATGTCAGCTTTTAAATTCAACGATCAGCTGACAGATCAGGAAAAACAAAAGATTGATACGGAAATGCATAAAATCCAACAGCAGGAAGAACCGGCAAACGCCAATAAATAATTCACAAAAGAGAATGTCTGATGAGGCATTCTCTTTTTATTTGCCCGGCACATTCATTTTGTAAAAAAATCAAAAAGCCGCTTAATATATTCAGAAAAACACCGATGTTAAAATTGCAAAAAGAGGAGGAGATAATAAAAGTGAACACACTGGCAAACTGGAAGAAGTTTTTGCTTGTGGCGGTTATCATTAGTTTTTGGGGCTCAATTATTACAAAAGCGGAGATTGCGGAGGCTGATATGTCATCGGAACTGATCATCAGCGAAGCAAAAAAACTGCTTGGGTATCAGTATAAATACGGCGGTGAAACGCCAAAAGAAGGATTCGATCCTTCGGGATTGATTCAATATGTGTTCAGTAAGGCTGATATTCATCTGCCAAGGTCTGTGAACGATCAGTATAAAGTCGGAACGGCCGTAAAACCGGAAAACCTGAAGCCGGGCGATATTTTGTTTTTTAAGAAAGAGGGAAGCAGCGGGACAACTCCGACACATGATGCTCTTTATATCGGAGACGGCCAAATGATTCAGAGTACGCAATCAAAAGGGGTTATCATCACCAATTACAAAAAAAGCAGCTATTGGAGCGGAACTTATATCGGGGCAAGACGAATCGCAGCCGATCCGGCAACTGCTGACGTTCCTGTCGTTCAGGAGGCTGAAAAATATATCGGTATTCCATATGTGTTTGGCGGAAGCACACCTTCAGAGGGCTTTGACTGCTCAGGGCTTGTGCAGTATGTGTTCCAACAGGCACTCGGCATTTATCTGCCGCGATCAGCCGAACAGCAATGGGCAGTGGGCGAGAAGGTGGCGCCTCAGAATATAAAGCCTGGTGATGTCGTTTATTTCAGCAATACGTACAAAACCGGAATTTCACATGCAGGCATTTATGCTGGCGGAGGAAGATTTATTCAGGCAAGCCGTTCTGAAAAAGTAACCATTTCCTACTTGTCAGAGGATTACTGGAAATCGAAAATGACAGGCATTCGCCGATTTGACCATTTGACAATTCCAAAAGAAAATCCGATCGTATCCGAAGCTACGCTTTATGTCGGAGAAGTTCCTTATAAAAAAGGCGGAGTGTCCCCAGAGACCGGATTTGACACAGCTGGTTTTGTCCAGTACGTGTACAAGAAGGCAGCGGGTATTTCCCTCCCTCGGTACGCAACAAGCCAGTACAAAGCCGGAACTAAGATTGAGAAGGCTGACCTCAAACCGGGAGACATTGTGTTCTTCGAATCAACAAGCCTAAATCCGGCCATCTATATCGGAAACGGACAAGTTGTTCATGTCACATTATCAAACGGCGTGACCATCACCAATATGAACACGAGCACGTATTGGAAAGATAAATATGCGGGAAGTATACGTATTCAATAAAAGACAAAGACTCCAGAATCTCTGGAGTCTTTTCTTTATGCATATCTGCCGGAAAGAAGCTGGTCAATAAAGTAGGCTACACCATTTTCGTCATTGCTTGTTGTAACAAAGGTGCTTTTTTCTTTTAATTCATCAATTGCATTTTCCATGGCGATCCGGTGTCCGGCGACTTCAAACATAGACAAATCGTTCGGACTGTCGCCAATCGCATAGATATCCTGCGTTTCAATTCCATATTTGTCAGCCAGCTTTGTCAGCGCGTGTCCTTTTCCTGAATTGGCCGGCAGGATTTCGATAATATGCTTTCCGGAAGAGGTTTGCGCCAGTTTTTTATGATGCTTCAGCTCTTCCTTTGCTTGCTTCAGCTTGTCCATATCAAAGGAGAAGCAAAGAAGCTTATAAATGTTTTCACTGCCGTCAAAAACCGATTCGATATGAGGGACCGGCTTTATGCCAAACTGCTTGAACTGGGTCATGGCTCCCTCCCACAATTCATCCGTTTTTTCATTTGGATTCGCGCTCTTTAGAATATCAAGCTCTGCATGCAGCTTTGCTTCGCCGTCAAAAGGAGAAAGCAGATGGTCATCTGTATATACCTCAAAGTAAACGTTTTTTGACAGTAAGTAATCAGCGATTGCTTTACCGGCCTCCTGATCCATTAATGTCCGGCTGATCAAACGGTAACCCGTGTCGTGGATCGTTCCGCCATTTGCCGCAATGATAGGAATGTCCAAGTCATCCAGCAGCGCCTTTACATCAAATGTAGCTCTTCCTGTGCAAATGGTGACGAGGATGCCGGCATCAACGGCCCGCTTGATCGCCGCTCTGTTCTCAGCGGAAATGACACTTTCTTTATTCAGTAATGTTCCGTCTAAATCAATTGCAATACATTTCATATGTAGGGGGACCTCCTTATAAATGAAGCTGCTTCGTGTAGTATGTTCCGCTTTCCCGCGAAACTTCCATATAAACCAAGGCTAAACGTAACTTTGAACATTTTCAACAGTGAAATATGTAAAACGGGATGGCGATTACGCCATCCCGTTCATTATACACCTAAATCATTTTGCAGTTCTTTTTTGACTTCCTGCAGTTTTTGCTGATCTAATTTGTAATAGTACACGCCGGCAGGTTCATAATCATAGCCTGTCAGCTGAACAGATTGAACTGATTTCAATGAAGTGATGAATGGGAACAGGCCGATGGCATCTTTAAGAGATAAGTTCATTTTCAGATTTTGTCCCATCGTGTCCACAATATCATCATAAGCCGGAATCGAGCTAAGCGATTTTGATTTATCAATAATGGCACTCAGCACTTCCATTTGTCTTTGCCCGCGTAAAAGGTCACTGTCCGCTTTACGTGTTCTCACGTAAGCGAGCGCTTCTTCTCCATCAAGCGTATGTGTTCCTTTTTGAAGAATCACTTTTCCTTTTGTATCTTTTTTGATTTGCTGAATGACTTTATCGCTTTTTACCGTTACTTTGACGCCATTCAGCTCATTTACGACGTCCTCAAAAGCCGTGAAATTGCTTTCTACGACATAATCGACTGGGATATCCAGCATCTCCTCAACTGTTTTCACAGTCAAGTCAACGCCGCCGTAGGCATGGGCATGCGTGAATTTATCGTAGCCATGGCCTGGAATGTTTACATAGGCATCACGCGGGATGCTTAGCATTTTAGCTGTTTTTTCTTTTCTATTAAATGTAATCAGCACATTCGCGTCACTTCTTGCCTGATCGACAGTTTCACCTTTTTTCTCTCTGGCATCAATCCCTAAGAGCAATACAGAGAAAGAGTCTTTTCCTGGGTCAAATTCTTTAATCCGTTTTACAGATTGTTCTCCGCGCGCAAGGTTGACGTGGGCTTCCTTAGAAGCATTGTTCAGCTTTACATAAGCATAGGCGCCGACAGAGCCAGCCGCAATGAGTAGAAAAGCCATCAAACCGGCAACGACTTTCACCCATTTTCTCAGTCTTTTCTTGTTCTTTCTTCGCTGTGATCGTTCTTCCATATATCAATACCTCACGTTTCTTTAATATTTGAAGAGTACCATTCATTTTGCCATAGGGCAACTCCTTGAAAGACATTTTTCGATAAATATTCCTATATTTATAAGTTCTTGTTTTTGAAAATTGATAACGATGATGTGCTGAATCACCTTATATTGGACGCTGCACAAGATAAAACGTTTCGGAGACATTGAAAAAAATACAAGTGAATAATTGGAAATGTATGATCGCAGGTTTAATCGCCGGAAAAAGAGGTTAAAAGATTTCTAAATAAACTCCGCAGTCAGTACAGCTGATGGAGAAAGGGAGTCATTTTTATGAAAAAGCAGTCAAATATATGGCTTTATTTTTTTGGCGCTCTTGGAGGCGCGTTATATGGCTATGATACCGGAGTCATTTCCGGCGCTATTTTATTTATGAAAAAAGACTTAGGCTTGAGTGCGTTTACGGAAGGGCTTGTTGTCAGCTCCTTATTGGTTGGGGCAATAGCTGGGTCAGGAGCGGCTGGCAAGCTGACTGACCGTTTCGGGAGAAAGAAAGCGATTATGGCGGCCGCGCTGCTGTTTTGTATTGGCGGTTTAGGTGTGGCACTCGCCCCGAATACGGGAGTCATGGTGCTGTTTCGCATCATGTTGGGACTGGCAGTCGGAACATCGACGACGATCGTGCCGCTCTATTTATCTGAACTGGCGCCAAAACAGAAACGCGGGGCGCTGTCATCCCTGAACCAGCTGATGATCACGGTCGGCATCCTTCTTTCCTACATTGTCAATTACATATTTGCCGATGCAGAAGCGTGGCGCTGGATGCTTGGATTGGCTGCTGTGCCGTCGCTGCTCTTGCTCATAGGGATTTTGTTTATGCCGGAGAGCCCGCGCTGGCTGTTCACGAACGGCGAAGAGGGCAAAGCGAAGAAGATTCTTGAAAAATTGCGTGGCACAAAAGATATTGATCAGGAAATACATGATATTCAAGAAGCGGAAAAACAGGATGAAGGCGGCCTGAAGGAGCTGTTCGACCCTTGGGTGCGTCCCGCGCTGATTGCCGGCTTGGGACTGGCGTTTTTGCAGCAATTTATCGGAACGAATACGATCATTTATTATGCGCCAAAGACTTTTACAAACGTCGGATTCGGAAACTCCGCTTCCATTTTAGGAACGGTCGGAATCGGCACTGTCAATGTTCTCATGACATTAATAGCGATTAAAATTATCGACAAGATCGGAAGAAAGCCGTTATTGTTAATCGGGAATGCCGGGATGGTGATCAGCTTGATCGTCCTCGCTCTGGTGAATCTCTTTTTCGATAACACTCCGGCTGCGTCTTGGACGACTGTTATTTGCTTAGGCGTGTTTATCGTTGTCTTTGCGGTCAGCTGGGGCCCGGTTGTCTGGGTGATGCTTCCTGAATTGTTCCCTCTCCATGTAAGAGGAGTCGGGACCGGAGTATCGACCTTGATGCTGCACGTTGGCACTTTGATTGTTTCACTAACCTATCCAATCTTAATGGAAGCAATCGGTATCAGTTATTTATTTCTGATTTACGCCGCGATCGGGATCATGGCGTTCTTATTTGTCTGCTTTAAAGTGACAGAGACAAAGGGCAGAAGCCTTGAAGAAATTGAACAGGATTTACGAAACAAAAACGGACAGGGAGGAGCGGCTGGAAAACAGCAGACTGTCGGAACATAAAAAAGGGTGCGCGATCATGCGCACCCTTTTGATTGCTCACTTTCCGACTGTCCCGAAATTAACAATTTTGAATGAAATATCGTATGTGAAATCGGCCTCAGAAAACAATTCATCCCAATGTCCTTGTACTTTATGCCAGTAATCAGGGTATTGAATCCGGATGTGGTCTGATAAAAAGACCGGATCGGTTTTATACTCGTGCTGCAGTTTATCCATGACCTTCTTTACATCGCGTTCAAGCTTTTTCTCAAAAATATTCTCCAGCCTCTTCAAATAGCTCTTGCTAAAGGAGTTTTCTTTCGGGTTTTGGTCTTCTGACAGGACGCCTTTCGTTTTAACAGAAATATGAAACACTGGCTTTCCGTTTTTGATCACCGGCTTAATTTTCGTTTTCGATTTCTTAATCTCAAACGTAATCGGACGTCCTTTATCTTTTGTCGGCATTACGCCGCCTTTGATCGTCCCCAGTGTCCATGCCAGTGTCTGGGTTTCATCAGCTGATAAAAATCCGATGAGCTTATTGCTGACTTTTTTGATAATGCCTGCGCCGTCATACTTTGCTTTTCCCTTTTGGTTTTTAACGGCTTGAATGAGAAAGCTGTAGTGATTCTGGCAATAAAGCGAAGCTCTTCCGATGCGAAGGGGAATCATAATTTTCCCGTTATACCCGCTGTGAGTCGTCATATCAATCAGCTTCTCAGCAGGCATAGGCTGCTGCTGATTAGGGCTTCCCTTCGTAAACAGATCACCGGCTTTCCCCCTCGCTGCTATTAAATAACTGCTTCTCCTTAATTCGTCATCCCTTATAAAATGGTTGAAGACTTGATCAATGTTTTGGTCCCTCATTAGCTTTTCTCCAACTACAATCACTTTTAAATGGTCGCTATAAATGGGAGGGTCTTTTATGGCTACATCACTGACTGCTTCAAGAATCGTTTTCCCGTAGGATGTCACATTGACAAATTCAGGTTTTCCGGATGTTTGGCTGTCTTCGCTTTGGGGAAGCAGGTTTTGATACGTTAATTTATAATTGTGGCCTTCAGTCTCATCGATGGCCAGGCCTCTGGCGAAGGACAGCTTTTCAATTGATTTCACATCCCAGCAGCCACAGAGAATTTGCAGCATAAAAAACACGGCTATGAGTTTTGTCACAATCTTCATTGCAGCTGACTCCTCCCAAGTTTTTTCTGCACCCAGCTCAAAAGCATGATGAAAAACGGAATTGTAATGACACCTAAAAAGGCATATCCAAGAAGGGTGCCGTAACGGAATACATCGATCAAGTCCTTAGGATATAAAGCAAGTATAAATGTAACTGCCAGCAGCAAAGCCAGCAGCCACGGATTATTTTTATTTTTCAGATTGAAAATGCTCGTCAATCCAAGATGGGCGCCTTTAAATGATCCGAGCATACAAACGAATTGCTGGGCAGTCCAAGTAATCTGTAAAAACAAATCAAAGCGTTCGATGAAAATCCCCTGTATTTCAAGCGCATGAATAAGGGAGATGGTCGGCCATGTCACTGTTTTTGCTTCAGCCACGGTCATGCAGCCAATCACAACAAACAACGTGATGCTGTAAAAAACCGTTGAGATGGCAATCCCAAAAGCGACCGCTTTTTTTACTTGCTTTGGGTTTCTCATAAAAGGAATGAGATAAAGAATGATCTCGAATCCGGAAAAATATAACAAAGTCTTAGGGAATAAGGAAAAAAAACCTTGATAGCCTCCTTCAAAGACCGGACGTAGATAATTAAGATTGAACAGGCGAAAGCTGAACATCAACAGGGTCATAAAAATAATCAGGCTTACAGGGAAAATATACGCATATACCTTCGAGATCGGATAAACGCCGCCAGCCACATGGTAAATGGCAACCGCAAGAAAGATAAACACGACCAATGCCATAGGTGTGTTTTTTAAAAGGAAGAATCCAACGACTTCTCCCAGCACCCGCGCCTGGTAGCAAACGATGCCGATAAAATAAAGAGAAATATATAAATTAAATAAAAATCCGATAAACTTTCCGGCTGCTATGCTGTTAAGTTCATAAATCGTTTTCCCGCTGTTTCTTTGCAGGAAAGGCAAAAATAGCAGAGTAATGATTATAAAAATAACGCCCTGCAGCAATATCATAATCCAACCGCTCGGACTGTCGGTTTCAGCAGCTGATCGGGGAAGGGTTAAGACACCGGCGCCGATCAGCGTGCTGCTTACCATTATCATCGTCTGCATAAATGTCAGTTTATGCTCTGATTTTTTCATAGCTAATCACCTTTGTCTTATATTATCTTCAGGGTCATTTCGCGTCGGTCTTCTTTTTAAGAACATCGTAGGAATACGGATGACGGTATCCTTCAAATCCTGTCCGGGCTGGGCCATGATCGGAATGATGTAATCCTGCCCGAAGCTTTTCAGGCGCATTAAGTGGCCGATAACAAACAGGAAAACCATAATGACGCCATACATGCCAAGTGCTGCTGCACTTAACATTGCTGCGATGCGTATTATCCGCAGCGGAAAGTTATAGGCGTATGATGGAGCAGTAAAGGATGCCAGTGCTGTAACAGAAACCACAATGACCATCAGCGCGCTGACAATTTGCGCCTGTACAGCAGCCTGTCCGATGACAACGCCTCCAATAAGGCCAATCGTTTGGCCGATTGGCTTTGGCAGCCGTAATCCTGCTTCCCGAATCAATTCAATCGTAAAGATCATGATAAAGGCCTCCACAAATGGCGGGAAGGGCACATTCAGCCGGCTGCCTGCAATTGAAATGGCCATTCTGGTAGGCAACAGCCCGGTGTGGAAGGAAACAAGTGAAATATACAGGCCCGGCAAATAGATGGTGATCAGAATGCAAGAGTAACGAAGTAAACGGATAAGACTGATTGGAATCCAGCGTTGGCTGTAATCATCAGGCGAATGCATAAATTCGTCAACCGTAGCCGGTACAACTAAAGCAAACGGCGTGCCATCTACTAATATGGATACTCTTCCTTCTATTAGAGCGCCTTCAACACGATCAGGGCGTTCTGTGCTTAATATCGTGGGGAAAATCGAGAATGGTTCATCTTCAATCAGCTGTTCAAGTGTGCCTGATTCCGGCAAATCATCTATTTTGACTGATTTTAGCCTTTTTAACACTTCCTTGACGACATAATCTGGGGCGATATCCTGAATATAAGCGACAGCGATTTTCTTTTTTGTCCGTTTTCCGATTGTCATTTCCTTTATAACAAGATTAGGATCACCCGTCCGTTCACGCAAAAGCGCTGTATTCGTCCGCAGTTTTTCAATAAAGCCTATTTTCGCCCCGCGTTCCACAACTTCGGAGGAGGGTTCTTCAAGCGTGCGCGTCTGTACTGACTTCGTATCAAAAGCCAATCCTCCGCGATAGCCATCAGCAAGTAAAACGGCGTGCCCGGTAAAAACGAGCTGCTCTATTTCTTTGATGGTAGAGACAACATTGTGATGAAAACCGAAAAAAAAGGCGGATAAGTCTTCAATCAAATGTTCCTTATGGGCTAACGCTTCTCTTTGTAAAGGAGAAATGACATACTGCGCCAGCATTTTATTCTCTGTCAGACCGTCAATATACAGTAAACACGCTTTCTGTCTGCTGTCTCCGAAAGCAAATGTGTAAAACATCATGTCGTCGTTTTGTCCCAATGATTTTTTCAGTGTGTCTAAGTTGTTCTGGAGATCAGAGTCGATTTGCATAGTTTCTCTCCTTTGTAAACAGATTGACGGTTTTTATTAATTTGTATCAAAAAAGGAGAATTATTCTTATCAAGGAAAAGCCTGAAACAAAGCTTCTTTTCGACGTGATATAATATAAAGTAAGCGTTTTCTTTAAAGGGGTAATCAAAAGATGATGCTTTGTACATACGTTGTCATAGAAAAAAGACAGCTTATACGGGCGTTTGTAAGGCGGACGCACCGGGAAAATAATGATCAGTTATTTACAGGGGAGGGGACGGATCATGACGCAATCACCGATTTTTCTAACGTCTGTGTTTAAAGAAAAAATCTGGGGCGGCACCGCTTTGCGAGATAGATTTGGATACGATATTCCTTCAGAAAAAACGGGGGAATGCTGGGCCATTTCCGCTCATCCAAAAGGGCCGAGCACTGTGGCGAATGGCCCGTATAAAGGGAAGACACTGATTGAGCTTTGGGAAGAACACCGGGAAGTATTCGGCGGCGTGGAAGGGGAACGGTTTCCGCTTCTGACAAAGCTGCTGGACGTGAAGGAAGATATGTCGATTAAAGTTCACCCTGATGATTATTACGCCGGAGAAAATGAAGAGGGGGAACTCGGAAAGACGGAATGCTGGTACATTATCGACTGTAAGAAAAATGCGGAGATTATCTACGGGCATACGGCCCGTTCAAAAACCGAACTTGTCACAATGATCAACAGCGGTGACTGGGAAGGCCTGCTGCGAAGAATCAAGATTAGGCCGGGTGATTTCTATTATGTGCCGAGCGGTACGCTGCACGCATTGTGCAAAGGGGCACTTGTTTTAGAGACCCAGCAAAATTCAGATGCCACATACCGGGTGTATGACTATGACCGGATTGATGACAACGGCAGGCAGAGGGAGCTGCATTTCGCCAAAGCAGTCAATGCGGCCACGGTTCCCCACGTGGACGGATATATAGACGAATCGACGGAATCAAGAAAAGGAATAACCATTAAAACGTTTGTCCAAGGCGAATATTTTTCGGTATATAAATGGGATATAAATGGCGAGGCTGAGATGTCTCAGGATGAATCCTTTCTGCTTTGCAGTATGATAGAAGGGAGCGGTTTCCTGATCTATAAAGACGAAACATGCCCGCTTAAAAAAGGTGATCACTTTATTTTGCCAGCTCAAATGCCAGACTTTACAATAAAAGGAACTTGTGCACTGATCGTGTCTCATATTTGAACTTAATCTCACGTCGAGATTAAGTTTTTTTTATTAAAAAATGGGAGGGATTCACCTATAAATGAAGCATACGTGTGCCGATAAATAGACTAGATTTATATACTCATTGAATAAGAAAGAGGAGAAGGAATGAAAAAGAGATTAATCGCACCTATGCTTTTGTCCGCCGCGTCCCTTGCCTTTTTTGCCATAACCGGTTCTGCACAGGCTGCGGCGTACACGGACTACTCGATATATAAGGTAGAGCCGTCAAAAACGTTCAGCACAGAAAGCCAAGCCTCGCAGGCTGTCGCCAAACTGGAAAAGGACACTGGTTGGGATGCTTCCTACCAAGCTTCAGGAACAACAACGACCTACCAAATTTCTGCTGCCGGCATACAAAACGAAGCAGAAGCGAAAGCAATCCTGAGCGGGCTTACCAAACAGACGACGATTACTGGCACGTCAAGCCCTGTCGGCGGCAAACAGCCGTATGTCACCATCACCTCAGGTGCCATTTCCGGAGATAAACAGGCAAACACAATCCTGGCCAAGCTTAAGCAGGAGACGGGAGTGGCTGGCACTGTAAAAGCTTCCGGTACAGCGCAGTCCTATGTAACCGTTTCGACATCAGAAATCGCTGATGAGACAAAAGTCAAAACGCTTATTCAGGGCCTGGCTAAGCAAACGGGGATTAAAAGCACGTATCAGCCCATCACACACACAGTTTCTGTCACAACCATTCAGTCAGGCACTATCATGGGAGACAAAAAAGCTGAGCAGATCAAAAGCGCATTTCAAAAGGAATCGGGCCTGAAGGCATCATTAAAAGAAACGGTCAAAGGCCAAGCTTACTATACGTTCACAACAGCTCCGATTTCAGGTGAAGCGAATGCCAAGAATCTATTAAATCAGCTGAAACAAAGCACCGGTATCACAGGAAGCTACAAGTCAATCAATCAAACAGCAACAGCGGAGTCATACAATGTCCAATCAGCTTATTTCAAAGGGCTGAATACAGTAAAGGATGCCATCAGCCAAATCAAGAAAAACACCGGCATATCCGGCAGTTATCAACAAGTTGGAAAAAGCGCTTCATATACCGTGAATATGAAGGGATTAACGAAACAGCAGCTGCAAAAGGTAGATACTTTCTTTAAAAAGAAAAAGTGGCATTACACATCATCAAGCGTCAAAAAATCGACAACATCTACAGCCTATCAAATGACGACAGCAAAGATTGTAGGAGAGCAGCAAGCAAATAAAGCCGCAGCCTTCTTTGCTCAGAAGAAAGTCAAGGCAACGAAAGCCGCAGCTGGAACAACTGCAGAAAACCAATACCAGCTCATCTCAGAAGAAACATCGGATCAAGCAAAAGTCACAAAGGGCTTGAACGTATTAAAGAAAAATCAGCTGAGTGCATCTGCAAAAACAGTCAAAAAACAAAAAGCTGCTACGTTTAAAATCACAACTGAATCTCTGCTTGATACAGCGAAAGTCAATCAGGCACTCACATTTTTTCAGTCGAATCACATATCAGCAGCAAGCCAGAAAACCGGTCAGACCGCAGCAAGCAGCTATAAAATCGTGACTGAGTCTATTATCAGCCAAGAAGATATTGACCGCGTTTTAGCATTTTTTAAACAAAACAATGCCGCCGGCACAACGGCAAAAACAAGCGAAACGGCTTATACACAATACAAAATCGTGACAGCTCAGCTAAACAGTAAAACCGCATTGAACAATGGTTTAACGTATCTAAAAGCGCAAAGTTTAAGCCCAAGCTACACAACGAAAAGCAATACGCTTTACAAAATCAGCTTAAACGAACAGTTTACAGGCAATGATGCAGCTGCTGCAGCATCAACGAAGCTAAAACAATTATACGGATGGACATCATCTATCGTGAAAATCAAAAACGGCCCGCAAATCATGAAAACAAATTACAATCTCTCGCTTCGTGATATGGTCCAAAAACAAATGACAGTCAGCCCGCAAACAGACGGAGCGGCTTACGTCTCGCTCACTTATATTAATACAGCAACGTCAACTGTTACAGCTGATGTACTAAATATCCGGTCAACACCGGCAGTCAGTCAGACAAACGTGATCGGCCAATTTAAAAAGGGCGATAAGGTGAAAATCATCAGTCAGACAAACGGCTGGGCCAAAATCAACTTGGGATGGCGAAACGCAAGCAGTGATGAAGTGGTTCAATACGTGGACCCGAATAACTTTTCCAGAGACAGCAAATACTATTTCCAATTCCTCAAGCTGTCACAGACAGCCGGACTAAGCGCAACTGAAGTCAATCAGAAAGTGCTTACTGGCAAAGGCATCCTGACGGGGAAAGCGAAGGCATTTATCGATGCCGCCAATCAATACGGCATCAACGAGCTGTATTTAATCTCGCACGCTCTCCTTGAAACAGGCAACGGGACATCCGATTTAGCCAATGGCTTAACCTATAACGGAAAAACCGTATATAACATGTACGGAATCGGCGCCTACGACAGCAACCCGAATGAATACGGCGCAAAATACGCGTATGAGCAAGGCTGGTTCACACCAGAAGCGGCTATTATCGGCGGTGCCAAATTTATAGGCTCATCTTATATACACAACACAGCCTACAATCAGGACACCCTGTACAAAATGAGATGGTCAGCCACAGCTGCACACCAATACGCAACAGACATCGGCTGGGCATACAAACAAGTAAACCGCATGTACAGCCTGTATTCCTTGCTGGACGGTTATACGCTTTACTTTGATGTTCCGGAATATCAATAAAAAAAACACCTTTTGCAGCCGCAAAAGGTGTTTTTGATTTATCTATTAAGGACTTTATCTTCTAGCGGCTCCTCTTCCTGAGGGAAGACGATCTGATCAACCACACGTTCACTCGATTTTCCGTCAAGATCATCGAAGAAATAGTGAACAAATGAATCAATTTGCTCAAAGTTATACTTCTCTTCCTTAATGATCGAAATCATTTGCTCAGACGTTTTCGCAAGCGGACCAGGAATAAAGTCGAAGTAATCGTAATAGAAATCACGTTTGCGAATATAATCATCTACATCATAGCTGAAGAAGATCATCGGTTTATTTAATAATGCATACTCAAAACATACCGAAGAGTAATCAGTAATCAGAACATCTGTTACTAGCAATAGCTCATTAATTTCCCTGAATGAAGAGAAATCATAAAAGAAATCGCTGTACTGATAAGGAATATTGGCATCGTTACGTACGAATGGATGAATCTTAAATAAGAAGATATATTCATCCTTTAGCTCACGATACAGCCGGTCAAAATCAAGCACTTCAAAAGGATAATGAGCTGATTGCTGACCGTTTCCGCGGAAGGTAGGTGCAAAAAGAATAACCTTCTTGTCCTTAAGGAACGGATATTCCGTATAGAGACGTTCTTTCACAAATGCCTTCTTAGCTTCATCAAAGAAAAAGTCAGTTCGCGGTACACCGGTTGCGATGACATTTTCTATGTCTACACCGAAGCCCTCTGCATAGTGCTTTCTGATATTTTCAGAGCTGACAATAACCTTCGTGTAGTTTCTATGGTTTTTCGAATGCGGCGACGGTCCTCCAGGCAGCCCGATTCGGCTGTAGCCGAATGTTTTAAAGGCGCCGACAGCATGCCACAGCTGGACAAGGTCAGCATTTTTACGGATTTTTAACGGATAAATAATCGGATAAAAATCATCAATAAAAATAATTTTGCTTGTCGCGAAATGATAGGCCATAGACATCAGTTCAGACAGGCTTTTTCTGTCTCGAATGCTGCTTTTTAAGAAAAATTTGAAATCGAAATTTTCTTCGCGCTTCAGCAGTTCTTCGTAAACAAATTCAAAGTTTCCTGTCATATCAAGCCGGCTGTCAGAAGCAAAGACGATCTTATTGGACTTAATCGGCAGCAGGCGGAATACATCATATGCAAAATGGAACAAGCTCGTATTCAGCTTGCGTAAAAAGCGATTTGCTTCTTTTCCAGTATCCAGCTCCAAAAGGCTCGGATCAATTTCCTGCAGCTTGTTGCAAGACAGGTTAATGGTCTTTTCGCCCTCATCATAGTTAACAATCAAATTGAACTTCATCAGCTTTTTAGCCGAATGAAATTCCATCTTTGTGGCATACACATCATTAGAGAGGAAATTGCTGACGTTCCCGACCGTATGCACTTCCTGGTGCTTTACATTTTGGTCATCTACAGCTTCAATTTCGAGAAACAACTTATACTCGCCCTGCGGAAGAGGTTTGTCATTTATCAGCTTAGAAAAGTTAATTTGCTGTGAAAATCCTGCCCACTTATAGTTCCCAGGCACATTAGAAGTATCGATTGACAGCTTATCTACAGGAACATCCCGCAATGAAATAGCTGTGAATAAAACACCGTTATTTACCAACAATAAACGTTTTCGAACTTGATCCTCTTTTTGAAGCGGCAGGCCTTTGATATACATGTAACCTGCAATTTTAAGTATTGATCCATTCCAAGAAAACTCAGAAATTTTTCTGACAGGGACTTGCTGGTTTTCTTCAATTCGCTTCGTTTTATCAAAAAGAGAAAAAACCCTGTTGTCTGCCGGATGGACAATGACAGCTTCATTTTCTGTTTTCGTTTTCTTTTTTGATCTGAAAAGTCTGTTCTTAATCTTTCTGGCCAGCTTCACTTTGTACCTCACTTTCTCCTAATCGGCACCAGATGTTAAAAATGATGAAATAAAATCGGTTACCCGCTCTGAAGATTTGCCGTCTTGATGGATAATAAACGTCTGTGAAAAAGCTTCAATCCGCTTTGTATCAGCCTCGTGGTCACTCTCGATATCATGCACAAGAGACGCAACATCTCTAGAAATCGGGCCGGGTACGAATGATTCAAACGGATAGTAGAAATCTCGTTCTTCCAAGTAGTCTTCTAAATCCGGGCAGTAAAAATACATCGGACGTTTTAGCAGGCTGTATTCAAAAATGACTGAAGAATAATCGGTTATCAGCCCATCGGAGATTGCCATCAAATCGTACAAAGAGTACGCTTCGGTTAAATCCAGCACAAAATCATCCTCTTCCGTGTGCACATGCTTGCGCATATACGGATGAAGATGAAGCATCACGACATAATCTTTCTGGTTTAGCGCCGATTTTAATTGTAGCAGATCAAGCGGGGTAGCGTCACCCTCTTGATGATGTCCGCTGCCTCGAAAAGTAGGAGCATACAAAAGTTTTTTCTTATGCTTAAGTTCGGGATAAGCCCGATGGAATTCATCTAATACAGTGTGTATATGTTCCTGATCATAAAAATAATCCGTCCGTGGAACTCCGAGCGGCAAAATCTGCTTTTGCTCCATTTGAAAAGCTTCAGCAAAATGCGGTACGGCAGCGGGTGCGCTGACAACGGCATAATCATAGTTAGAATGCACGGGAACAATCTTCAAATAATCAGAAGAAGGGCCGAATGGCTTGTTCACAATGCTATAACCGAACTTTTTAAATGCGCCGCAAGCATGCCAAAGCTGGATAGCGACAGTTTCCTTTCGTTTTGGCACAACATACAAAGGAAAATAATAATCATCCAACAAAAGCACACGGCATGTGGCAAGGTGATATAACGAGCTGAAAAGATGAAGCAGATATGCAGCTCGTCCGATCAGCCCTTTATCCATCTTGCGGAAAAGCAGGGTGATGCGAAGAGACGGATCTTGCTTCAGCTTTTCATAAACACCTTTAAAATTATCACTTAAATGATCCTCACGATAGGAAGCTATGACAACTTTGTTGTGCTGTACTGGTAATAAAGCGCTCAATAGTTTATAAGCAGTGCCGAATACTCCTTTTACGATTCGTGTAAGGAATGTTTTCACTGTTTAAATTTCCCATTCGATAACAGTTTTTCCCCAAGATGAAGTCAAATCTGCTTCAAACGCGTTTGTAATTTCCTCAATACTGCGTACTGGGAAGCGTCCGCCTACTAATGTTTCTAAATAATCAACGACTTCAGGGTATTGAGCTAAAAAGTCCACAGTACGGGCAAAATCCTCACGTCCGCTGCGGCTGCTGCCGATCAGCGTAATCCCTTTTTCAAGCACCATTCTCGTTTCAATTTCAACAGGGTATTCAGATACGCCTAAGAGTGCTACACACGCTTCAGGATGAACATGGGCAATGATTTGATCAATTGCGCTTTCACTGCCGCGTCCGCCTACACATTCAAAGGCATGATCGATTCGGACATCCTCAGGAATATCGTTAATTTGATAAGCTGCATCAACAAAAGAAAAATGATCAAGCTTGTAAGGTGTTTTCCCGAAGATAAATACTTTGCTGTCCGGATATTTCTTCTTCAGGAGAAGCGTCATGATAAATCCGAGATTTCCGTCTCCCCAGACACCGAATGTGTCGCGTTTTTTGTGCGCCATGCGTTCAAAGCGGGAAAGCGCGTGAACTGCAATCGTAATAAGCTCAGTAAAGGCTGCGACATGCGGGTTAATGCTGTCCGGAAGTTCAACGAGCCGGTCCGGCGCCATGAACATATAATCCTGCATAAATCCATCATAGCCGCTTGAACGGAATCTGCTGGAACGCAGGTAATTCTCCGCAATGACTTCATGCTTTTCAACCGGTGTATTTGGCACCATCACAACCTGGGTGCCGACTTTAAATGTGCCTGTCGGATCAAACATGACTTTCCCGATTCCTTCATGGATCAGAGCCATCGGCAGTTTTTTATCCATCGCTTCTTTGCCGCGTGAGCCAGTATAATAACGCTGGTCGGCAGCGCAGATCGATAAATGGGTAGGCCGGACGACGACCTTATCTGAATGGACAACTTTATCTTTATAGGTCACTTCAAATTGTCGGGCAGAAACTAAACGATACGTTTGATTAATCATTGTGAAATTCGCTCCTGTAAAATGGCGTTAGCCACTTTTAAGTCATATGGTGTCGTTACTTTAATATTAAAGACTTCACCGCGGACAAGCTTCACTTTTTCACCTGCTAACGAACAGATCTTGCAGGCGTCAGTCAAAACAGCTTTTTGTTCATCGGACAGTTTATTATAAAGCTCGACCAATTTGCTGATCCGGAAGCTTTGCGGTGTTTGCCCCTGATACATGTTATCGCGGACAGGAATATCAGAAATAAATTCCTGGTCTTCCGAAGCTATAATTGTATCAATGGCTGAAATCACAGTATCGACCGCGCCATATTGAAGAACAGCATCAATGTTTTCGTCGATAATACGATGAGTCAGAAACGGACGCACAGAATCATGAGTGATAATCACGTCATCATCCTGGATGCCAAATTCTTTTTCAATATAGCGGATGCCGCTCATAATGGATTCATTACGGTCGCTGCCTCCTTCAACAACAACCAGGCGATCATTATGCCCGATGAATTTCTTCAAAATGTCTTTTGTATGGTTAATCCATTCTTTAGGTGAAACGATTAAAATTTTATCGAAACGGTCATTTAACAAAAACTTTTCAACCGTATGGATGATAATAGGGCGTTTATTTAACGGCAAAAACTGTTTTGGCATATTAACATTTCCCATGCGGGAACCTTTTCCACCGGCTAGAATCTCAGCATAAATCATAAAATGACTCCTTCCTTACTACAACTCATAATGTTTTATAAAGGGTTTTCATATTATTTGCAATACTGATCTCTATTATATATAAAGATCAGTTTGATTTCTCGTTTATATAGCTTAAAAGCTGTTTACTGGCATTCCCTCTGGAGTACAGATTCCACTCACGTGAAAATCGCTCCACTTCAGACTGCAGCTTGTCCATATCTTTCAGCTGGTTCAGGAGCATTTTTGAATTACTGCACGGCACACCGGGAATAATCCCTGTATAATTATCAATCAATCCTCGCGTTTCATCGTAAGCCTCTAAATCATACGTATAAAACAAAATGGGTTTGGCCAGCAAAGCAAATTCAAAAGGTACCGAAGAATAATCAGATATTAACAAATCACTTTCTCGAATTAATTGTGGCAAATTTTCGTGAGAAACGTCAATTATCCAATTACTTTCTGGAAAGTTGGCCCGTTCTCGCATTACTGGATGAAGTTTAACCAGCAATACATAATTACCTTTTAAGTCAATTTTAAGTTCTTCCTCAGAAAAGGGAAGAGAAACTGAGCCAAAATCATTATCTCGGAATGTAGGCGCATATAAAATTATTTTTTTGTTTTTAAATCGGGTTTTATATATATTGTTTTCTTTTAATGACCTGAAATATTGATCAGTTAAAGGAACTCCAAATCTTAAAAAACAGTCATGTGTAAGGCCGAAAGATTTAGAGAAAATGTCGGCCATTTTTTCAGAACCAACAACAATTTTGTTAAAAGAATTATAAACTTTTTTAAAACGTTCGATGTCAGACTTGTTTCTGTTTTTTATAGTTATATCTTGCAGTCCAAATTTTTTAAAAGCACCATTTGCATGCCATACTTGTATGCATTCAATGTTTTTTTTGTTTGTCAGCACCGTAGTTGCCACAAAATAGTTATCTGTTATGACAGTTTTACTGGATAGTAAGTAATAAATAGCAACGATTAAACCAATTGGAGATGTTTCTTTTAATTTAAAGCACGGCACAGCAGGGAATTCCTTATCTAAGTTAACTGCATGGCGAGTTAATACTAATCTAAGTTCAAAATGATATTGATGTTTAATATATTCCTTTATAATTTCTCTGCTGTTATCCGGAAAAGAAACCAGTAACGTGACTCTCTGTTTAGGTTTAACCCAGAACAACAATTTTCCGGTTAGTTGAATAAACAAGTAATAAAAAAAAGCGAAGGTAGACATTAAATATAAACGAACTTTTCCCATTATCTTACCCTACAAATTACTTGTTTCATCTTTAATTTGGTTTGAATAATCAGGTTTGTTGAATAAACGTTCATGCTTAAAAACCGCCAGTACATATTTCGGAATACTAAGCGCTCGTTTCAAACGAGACGGATTTGTCAAAATACGATAGAACCATTCAAGATTCAATTTAATGAAAAAATTTGGGGCTCTTTTAACTTTTCCGCTGAAAACATCAAAGCTTCCCCCAAGACCTACACAAACTGCTTTAGGAAATAAATGCTGATATTGAGAAATGAAATTTTCTTGGTTTGGAAACCCAAGCGCTACAAAAACCATATCAGGTTTTGTTTTTGCGATATCAAGAGCAATTTTCTTTTTATCTTGAATATACCCATTAGAGTGACCTGCTATCACTACATTCGGATATTTCTGGGAAACCCCATCTACTGTAGCCTTCACCACTTCATCAGATGCACCATAAAAATAAACACGTTTGTGTTTTTTATCAGCTTGTTGCAGCAAGCTGATAAATAGATCATAACCTGCAATTCTGGACTGCAGTTTTTTATTTATTAATCTAGAAACCATAACCACACCAATGCCGTCAGGCAGAATAAAATCTGCTGAAGAAATAACTTGCTTATAACTTGGATCACACATTGCAGCATAGCCGATTTCAGGGTTTGCGGTTACGATAAACGCTCCTTTACTTTTGTCTATATATGAATTTTCAAGATGAGACAAGAAGGACGGGAGATCACTATTAACAAAATCTAAGTGATTAATACTTTTGGTTTGCATTGGGTCCCCTCCTTTTGATGTAATTAAGGTATTTTTCGTTACTTTAAAGCCTTTGGCGTTGGATACAACATCGTCTATATCATAACACAAAAACTTTATGAAACATTTACATAACTGTTACAAAGCAAAATATAAAGCTAGTACAGTTGAGGATATAAATTTAGTGTTAATAATGTAAATAAGACGTATGTTAAATGAGAATGGTTTCAAGGGGAAGAAAAGAAATTTTATGCTTAATGTTCTTGAAAAATCTCATCTAAAACTCTTTTTGTAGTGGCGCCCTGGTTTCCCTCAATATAGTAATTGCAGAAATTCGAGACTTTTTGCAAATCAAATTTGTTTTGATTTATAATTCCAGTAAGTTCTGCAGTGTTTTTTGCTATTGGTCCTGGAACATTAGATTTGTAATCAAAGTAAAACCCTCTTTCAGATAGGTAATCTTCTAAATCATAAGCGAAAAAAATTATAGGTTTACGAAGGATGCTATATTCAAAAATCACTGATGAATAATCTGTAATCATAAGATAAGAAACAATCATAAGAACATTAATATCCTCATGAGACATATCTAAAATAAACTTATAGGAGTCCATATCAGAAATAGTATCTTTAGTGCTAGGGTGAAGCTTTAAAAGGATAGTATATTCTTCATCTAAATGTTCTTGAAGATAATCTAAATCGAGTTTAAGGTTAAACTTTTGTCTTTGAGCTACATTACCTCTGAATGTTGGTGCATATAATATTAGTTTTTTTTTCTTTAATTCTGGGTATTTTTTGTGAAAATTTTCAGCAGCTGTAGTTTTAAAGGATCTACTGTAAAAAAAATCAGTTCGTGGAATGCCTAATGGTATTATTTTATTTTCATCGGCATTAAACGCTTCAGAATATTCTTTTATTACATTGGGAGAGCTAACCAGAATTTTTGTATAAAAAGAATGTGCTTTTTTCTCGAAATCGTAACTGTTTGATTCTCTATAGCTCAAAGCGCTAAATCCAAATCGTTTAAATGCTCCGCCAGCATGCCAAGTTTGTACGATCTCTGAATTTTTATTGGCCTTTAAGCCGTATAATTGATGATAATAATCATCTATGAATATCCATCTTGAACGTCCAATTTTATAATATAGGTAGATTAATTCCACAAAATTACGATCTTTTTTTAGAAAAACACTTACCTTTTTATCAGGATAAAACTCTGTTACTTCTTTATATATAGCTAATAAATTCCCTTGTAAAACCTCGCTGTTATTAGTAGCAAGAACCAATGTTTTCGCTCTTGGTAAGATGTTTGAAAGTGTATAAATAATTCGTTTTAATAAAAAGTTTTTTATTCTTTTTTTATTTATGTGTTTTTTGAGTAAGCTGCATAAAGAGTTTTTATAAACACTAAATAAAGAGTTAGTTTTTATACTGTAATCTATTGATTTATAGTTTTTAATTGTTGTCATATTTATTTGATCAAGATTTATTTTTGTTAATAAAGTGCCCATTAATGTAAAGTATTCTTTTTTAGCATTAACTTTGATTAGTATTGCCCTTTTTGTCAAAAGATCAATAAAAACGTGATTAAGCGTGGGTAGTAATTTTTCAACTAAAGCAGCATCCAGTTTTTCTAGCCAGCTATTTAGCATATTAAAAGCATTTTTCTGGATTGAAGAGTCCTTTGTCAATAATGCCCCGTTAACTGCGCTCCAAACCTCATAAGATAAGACGCGTTCAAAATATTTTGATTTCAAAAATACAGAAGTTTTTTTATATTTACTGAAAATTTCTTCAGTAATGCTTATCATTCTAAGCAGACTATCAAGAATTTCAATAGGTTTTTGGTTAATCTCTTGAGTGAGAGAAGCGCTATTTCCTTCCCTAAGCCTATACAAATATACTACTTGGTTTATTGTATAAATATTTTTCGCGTTTAAGTAAGCGTGAAGGACAACTGGCTGGTCCTCTCCGAAGCGAAGATTCTCAGGAAAGAAGATCCCCTCTAATAACGATCTTTTGTACAATTTGGCACAAGGTCCAATAGAGTAAAAGAGTTCAGGATTTTTGTCTATCGTCTTATGGCCTGATTTCATCAAATTGTGTTTAACATGTGATTTTATATACCATTCTTTTTTTGAATTAAATCTTTTAGATGCACCTGTTACCAAATCACAATCATACTTTTTCGCGCAATTATATAAGATTTCTAGAGAATCAGGGGGTAAAATGTCATCTGAATCAACAAAACATATATATTTACCCTTCGCGTTTTCTAAACCTCTATTCCGTGCTGCAGCCGGCCCTTTATTTGTTTGGGATATTATTCGCACATGATCTTGCTGTTTTGCAAAGTTTCTCATTAGAGCAGGGCTGTTGTCAGTCGAGCCATCATCAACCAATATATATTCAACATTTTTAAAAGTTTGATTTGAAAGGCTATTAAGAGTTTCAATGAGTATATCACCTACGTTATATATAGGTATAATGACACTTATTTCATATCTTTTTTTGCTTTTTTCCAAAATAAATCTCCTTTAGTAAAAGAAAGTTAAAATGAACATTTTAAAAGTATACATGAACCTAGAGATAAGGTAAATATTCATTAGGGACAAAATTCAGACGTAAATGTAACCTTAGAATCTACTAATAGTATCGGAATTTTAGAGATGAAAATTAGCACTTTGAATTTTTTTTGAAAAAAGACCAAAAGTTGTCTCAAGTTATGATATAATACTTAAGTTTACTGAACATTTGAAATTACTACTGGGTTTTTTGTCATGTGATTTTTGTTATAATTTTGCGTTTCTCTATAAATTTGAGTGAACATAGATTTTGTGGACGATATAAGGAAAGGAAGATCAAGATGGAACTTACTTATGATATGTCGATTATTATTCCGGTCTATAATGCCGAACGTTATCTGCGAAAAACTGTTGAATCGGTGCTTCAGCAGACCTACTCGCTAGATAAAATTGAAGTGATATTTGTGGATGATGGTTCTGCTGATAATAGCATTTCTATTTGTGAGGAATATACAAGTCAATTTGACAATATGAAATTAATTACACAGCAAAATAATGGTGTTTCAGCTGCAAGAAACAAAGGGCTGGAATCAGCTGCTGGACAATATATTATGTTTTTGGATTCAGACGATTTGATTGGGAAAAATACAGTAGAGGAATTAGTATCCTTTTTTCATGAGGTTGGCAACGAGACAGATATAGTTGGATATCCTTTATACTCTTTAATAGGTAATAAAGTTCACGAGCATGCTAGGACGAAAAACTACAAAAAAACAGGTTTATATGATGTTTCTATACATACAAACATTAATCAAACCACTATTAATGTTTGTGTTAGAAATCTTCCTGAAAGTGAAAGAATACTTTTTGATACTTCTCTTCATTATGCTGAGGATGCGGCATTTAATACATCTTATATTATGCGTACTGGAAAGATGGGTATCTGTTCAAAGGGGCGTTATATTTATCGAACACATAAAAATTCAGCAGTTTGGAAATATCGAAGTCCTGTCCAAGCAGCATCAATGCTACTCGACTATTTTGAGAAAGTTATTTTTAGACATAGACGTGGAGAAAAGGCACATCCATATGTGCAAAGTAACGTGTTATATGAGTTAAATTGGCGATATAAATCTAGATCTTTATTTCCTTTTCACCTTGAAAAAAAGGAGTATCGGAAATGGTATGATCGGTTTTTAAATATTATAAACGAGATTGAAGATGAAGTGATTTTAAAACACCCACATGTAGACACTTTCCATAAGGGCGCATTTTTAAAAATGAAAACAGAACCAATAAATGTGAATCAGGATTCCCTTGGAATTTACATCTACAGAAATAACCAAATGATACTAAAGCAATATAAGTTTGAGTTAGTCATAACACAATTTAATATTAAGAGTAATATGTTAAGAATAAATGGATTTATAAAAAGTCTAATGTCTGAATTTATAGATCTTGAATTGTTTATGTTTGTTGACGGATTGCCAATCAAACTTGAATTAGTTGAATCTAGCCATGGATATTACAAGGTAAGAACCAAAACAAATCATTTTAAAGCATTCAGCTGGTATAAAAATATTAATGGTTTAACGAACTTAAATGTAAAATTTGAACTTCGTTATAATCAATACACATATCCGCTTTCTTTCTTTTTTATGAATGATGTTATATTTAACAAATTTGAAAAAAATAAAACAGCTGTTCAAAATAATATGTTAATAAAGCATTTGCCAAATCAAGCAATGTTTACTTTGGAGAAATTACCTGATACAGAACAACGTAAGTTCTTAAAAGATTATAATAAGGCTGTATTTCGAAAGGATAAAAAGATTTTTCTAGCAAGGCATCTAGTGAAGAAAAAGAAATCTCCTTTATGGCTTTATAATGACAGAGTCAACCTAATCGATAATAGTTACTATCAATTTAAACACGATTTTGCTAAAGATGATTCCGTTCGAAGATATTATATTTATGATGGAGAACAATTGAACCTTGACGATTTATTTACGGCGGAAGAGAAAAAGTTTGTTGTGAAGTTTGGTTCAAGGAAACATAAATACTTATTTGTTAATGCAACAAAAATTTTAACATCTTTTAGAGACCTAAATGAATACAGTCCTTTTGCTGAAAAACGGATGGAGTATTTTAAGGATTTATTGACTTATGAGTTAGTTTACTTACAACATGGTATCTTACATGCTCACACTCCATGGATTTATTCAAAAGAAAAAAATCGTATAGACAAATTTGTGGTATCTAGTAAGTTTGAACGTAATAACTTAATTAATAATTATAATTATGCACCAGAAAATATCTTGGAAACGGGTATGCCGCGGTTTGACATAATGAAAAATACAGAACCTGATGAGAATCGAGTGATTTTTGCTCCTTCTTGGAGAATTAGTCTAGCTGAAGAAAAGAAAGGCAACAAATGGGCTATTAATAGGGAACTGTTTATAAAGTCCGCATATTTTAATAAAATAAGTGACTTGCTAAGTTCAGATAAATTTATTAGAACATTGGAGCAACAGAACATAATATTTGAACTGAAGATGCATCCAATTTTTAAAGAAGCAGAAAATTTATTTGATGTTAAAAGTGAAAGAATTAGAATAAAAAATGATTCGGTGAAATTAGAAGACTACAAATTATTCATCACTGATTTTTCTTCTTATTTATTTGATTTTGCCTATCTTAATCGCCCGATGATGTTCTTTATTCCTGATTACGAAGAGTTTTTAAGTGGCAACCATATATATAACAAGTTAGATTTAGATGTCGAAGAAAGCTTTGGCAAAATGGTTAACGGTACTGAAGAATTTGTAAATGAATTGACAAAAATTGCTGCTAGAGGATTTGAACCAGATGATCAATTCAAAATAAGAATGAATTCATTTTTTGGTGAAAAAGGCAGGCATTGTGAGAAGTTGTATAATGAATTAATAAAAGGAGAGGTTCCTTTATTAAAAGAAAATTTGAAGGAATTGCAAACAAGTAAATAGAAAACAAATGAGAAAAAATAACCCACTTTATTAAGTGGGTTATTTTTAAAAAGATTATACATTTCCTATATCTTCTTTAATTTGAGTACTCGATATACCCTCAGTGCGGGGAAGATATATCACTTGACAGTATTCGTTCAGAAAATCAAATTTACCTTCCCAATCACTGCCCATTACCATGATATCAATTCCATGATAAATAATATCATTCTTTTTTTGTGACCAGTCACTTTCCGGAATGATTTCATCGACTAAGTTAGTCTCTTCAAGCATTAATTTTCTATACTCATAATTGTAATAAGATTTTTTATTCTTATTTAAATTAAATTCATCTGTTGATAAACCGACTACTAAATAATCTCCCAATTTCTTTGCTCTGTTTAAGAGGCGAATATGTCCATAATGAAGCAAATCAAAAGTTCCATATGTTAATACTTTTTTCATCATGTTTCACTCCATTTTGTGCCGTTGAATAGTCTTTTGTCTAAAAGATTATATCATACTTTATTGAAGGAGTTAATTCAAAGTATGGCTTTGAATTTTTGCTAATTATTATGTATGAGAGTTGAATATCAGCTTGCAAGTGAAAAAAACCTCAACATCTGTTACAATATTCACCGGTGCTTTCAAATTTCTTTAACCGAAAGATCCAAAAAATCATTTAAGTCTAAGGAAGATAAACAATGAATGCATTAGTAAGAATCGTAAAAGAGCAAGTGACATCGTTTCCTTTAATTTTGCGCTTGGCTTCGTATGAGACAAAGTCTCAGTATCAGATGAATTATCTTGGTGTATTATGGCAGTTTTTAAATCCTCTCATTCAAATGCTGGCGTACTGGTTTGTATTTGGTATGGGGATTCGCAACAGCAAGCCGGTCATAACAGGTATCGGAGAAGTGCCTTTTATTGTTTGGATGCTGGCTGGGTTGATTCCGTGGTTTTTTATCAGCCCGACGATTCTTGATGGATCAAACAGTGTGTTTAAGCGGATCAATATGGTTGCCAAAATGAACTTTCCGATCAGCTCACTGCCTTCTGTCGTGATTGCTTCAAATTTATTTAGTTATTTTGTAATGATGGGTGTCTATGTCATTGTCCTTTTAGCAAGCGGAGTTTACCCTAGCTTGCATTGGATACAATATATTTACTATTTAATCTGCATGATTGTATTTATGTTTTCATTTAGTTTGTTTAACTCTACAATCAGTGTGCTTGTCAGAGATTATCAATTTCTGCTGCAGGCCGTAACCAGATTATTGTTCTTCTTGCTTCCGATTTTTTGGAATATCTCAGAGCAGCTCGGGAAAAACCACCCGAATCTTCTGCCTGTGCTTAAGCTGAATCCGATTTTTTACCTGATAGAAGGATTCCGGAACAGCTTTTTAGACGGAAAATGGTTTTTCCAAGACATGAAATACACGCTGTATTTCTGGCTGTTCACATTCCTTTTATTGTTAGTAGGTTCTATCCTGCATATGAAATTCAGAGACAAGTTTGTTGACTTTCTTTAATACGTAAGGAGATTGTACGATGAAACTAAAAGTTTCGTTTCGAAATGTTTCAAAGCAGTATCATTTGTATAAAAAACAATCAGACAAGATTAAAGGATTGTTTTTTCCGGCCAAGGATAATGGTTTTTTTGCTGTACGGAATGTCTCCTTTGACGTGTATGAGGGAGAAACAATCGGCTTTGTGGGGATAAACGGGTCAGGGAAATCGACGATGTCTAACCTTCTGGCTAAAATTATTCCGCCGACCAGCGGTGAAATCGAAATGAACGGTCAGCCGTCGCTGATAGCGATTGCGGCCGGTTTAAATAATCAATTAACGGGCCGGGACAATGTCCGGCTTAAGTGTTTGATGATGGGGTTAACGAATAAAGAAATTGATGATATGTATGACAGCATCGTGGAATTTGCCGAGATTGGCGATTTTATTAATCAGCCGGTTAAAAACTATTCCAGCGGTATGAAGTCGCGTCTCGGTTTCGCAATTTCCGTGCATATTGACCCTGATATCTTAATTATTGACGAAGCGCTCTCCGTAGGGGACCAAACGTTTTATCAGAAGTGTGTAGACAGAATAAATGAGTTTAAAAAGCAAGGAAAAACCATTTTCTTTGTCAGCCACTCTATCGGTCAGATAGAAAAGATGTGTGACCGCGTCGCTTGGATGCACTACGGCGAGCTTCGTATGTTTGATGAAACAAAAACGGTTGTAAAAGAGTATAAAGCGTTTATTGACTGGTTTAATAAGCTTTCGAAAAAAGAGAAAGAGACATATAAAAAAGAACAAACGGAAGAGCGTAAGAAAGATGATCCTGAAGCGTTCGCCCGTTTCCGTCAAAAGAAGAAAAAACCGAAATCACTGGCTAATGCGGTTCAAATTGCTATTTTGTCTATTCTGACTGTCTGCATGGCGGGAACGATGTTCTTTAATGCCCCGCTTCGTACAATTGCTTCGTTTGGCGCTATTCCGCAACATGAAGGGAAGAATCATCATGGAGATGCACAAGGCAAGGCAGAGGAACGCTTAACCGCAGTCAATAAGCACGGGTTTATTGCAGCTGAAAAAGCGTCTGCTTATAAGGACCAACGTTTGAAAAAGAAGGCTGACGTGGCACTGCCATTCGGTACGAAAGTGACGGTAGCTGCAAAAGGCAAACGAGCAGCGAAAATAGAGTTTGACGGGCACTCTTATTATGTGAAACAGAGCGCTGTTGCAACAAACGTGAAACATGCTGAATTGCGGTCTTCTGCTTTTGCGCCATATGTTCCGCAAGCCGCAGCAGCTTCCTATGAATACTTCCTAAAATTCCTGGGAGACAGCAGCACCAGCATTCAAGCGAAATTGAATGGCTATACTGAAGGAAATACGGCTGACGGCAGAAAGATGCTGGATTTTGATTATGAAAAAATCAGCTATGTGCTGGAGAATGATAAGGCAGCAGAGCTGATCTTCCATAATATTTCTTCTGTTACGCCGGCGTCATTGTCTTTAAGTGACAGCGATGTTTTGTATGACAGCAGTAAAGATCGTTTTCTTGTGAATACAGCTGATAAGGTCTTCGCAGTTGATAATGAAGAGCATACACTGACCTTGATGCCGAAATAAAAAAAGGCTATTGGATGAATGTCCAATAGCCTTTTTGTTTAGATTTCTTCTTTGTTTAGCAAACGTTCCATAAATGGAACGAGCTGATCGCGAAGGTCTTTATCCTGCATCGCAAACTCAAGAGTTGTTGTGATAAAGCCAAGCTTTTCACCAACATCATAGCGCTTGCCTTCAAAATCGTAAGCAAACACTCTTTGGATTTCATTCAGCTTTTGAATAGCGTCTGTCAGCTGAATTTCTCCGCCTGCGCCAACTTGCTGCTCTTCTAAGTACATGAAGATCTCAGGCGTGAATACGTAGCGTCCTAAGATGGCAAGGTTAGAAGGTGCGGTGCCTTTAGCCGGCTTCTCAACGAAGTTTTTCACCTGATAACGGCGGCCTTCACTTGTCAGCGGGTCGATAATGCCGTAGCGGTGTGTTTCTTCTTCAGGCACTTGCTGAACACCGATAATAGAAGAAAGTGTTTTTTCGTATTCATCCATTAATTGGCGCAGCCCTGGTGTTTCAGCCTGAACAATATCGTCTCCAAGCAGAACAGCAAACGGCTCATCGCCGATAAAGTTGCGCGCGCACCAGACAGCATGTCCGAGTCCTTTAGGCTCTTTTTGACGAATGTAGTGAATGTCAGCCAGATTAGAAGCTTTTTTCACTTTTTCTAGAAGTTCAGTTTTTCCTTTTTCTTCTAGGTTTCTTTCAAGCTCAGGAGAGTAATCAAAATGATCCTCAATCGCGCGCTTGCTTTTTCCTGTTACGATAATAATATCCTCAATACCGGCTTCAACAGCTTCTTCAATTATGTATTGAATGGTTGGCTTATCAACGATAGGAAGCATTTCTTTCGGCATTGCTTTCGTAGCCGGCAAGAATCTCGTTCCGAGACCTGCGGCAGGGATTATGGCTTTACGTACTTTTTTCAATCAAAGCACCTTCCTTGTATTATGCTTTATATTCAGCAGTGTTTATACATAGCTGATATAACAAAATAGACTTATCTTTCTTTACCCAACTTTCATTTATTCTAAACACGTTAATCATATAAGAAAATCCAATTTTAAACAAGAGTTAGTCTATTATCTAAGGAAGTTAACTTAAAGTAACCTTAAAATTGTTGAAAACAAAAAAATGATATTGAGCAAATCATATGCTAAGTTTAAAATAGAACAAATAGGGTATACATATTTTAGAGGGTTACCTATTTCATTTTGAATATCAATTCTAATAAGAGGTGCACGGATGAAAACGGTTTTTATGGTAGTTTATACGATTGATGTAAACAAGGGCGGTATGACAACCGCCATGCTAAACCGGTCAAAAATGCTTGTACATAATGGATATAAGTCAGATTTAGTTACTTTTGATTATAATCCTTACTATGAGAATATAACATCTGAATTAAGACGGATTGGTAAATTAGATCCAGACGTTAATATTTTGAATGTGAATGATTACTATCGAGATTTGAATACTCAAGGGAATGTTGATCCTTCCTATTATGAAGATGAAGCAAAAACAGAACAGGAAGGGTATTTTATTCAGGATTCGGAATATGATACAAAACAGTACATCAGATACTTTAAACAAGGTTCATATGTGAAATATAAGAAATGGACTGAGGATGGATACCTTAGTCATATTGATTTTTTCAATGAGAATAGACAAAGGATTAAAAGAGAAGAATTCCATAAAAATAAGTATAAGCATAGAGAGATCGGTTTTGATCCTTCTAATAACAAAATGAATTATGAGAAGTACTATACGCCTGACGGGTTCTGTTATCTGATAAGGTGGTATAACAGCGAGACAGAGAAACAGCAGCAAGTTTTTCTCTTTAACAGAAACAGCAATAAGGTTCTAATGTTTAAAAATAATGCTGAATTTCATACGTATTGGTTAAATAAAATAGCTGCAGCAGAAAATGAAAAACCAATTTTTATTTGTGATGGACCGGGAAGCTCCGGAAAAGTCAGAGGGATGAAGAAAGAATTAGCTCATAGAATTTATATGGTGCACATCAATCATTTTGAAACCCCGTATACATACGGAAGTAAAGTAAAACAGGATCATATTGATTTTCTAAGCAATATTGATAAACTTGATGCGCTCGTAGTGCTTACAAATGATCAAAAGAAAGATATAGAAAAACAATTTGGTGAACATGGAAACATCTTTATTATTCCGAATTCAATGCCATATACAGATTTGCCGGACATAAAAAAAGATAATAGAAAAGTCAGCATGTTTGTGCGATATCATAAACAAAAGGCTATTGATGAGGCAATTAAAGCATTTGTGAGAGTTATTAAAAAGGTACCAGATGCCAGACTTGAAATTTTCGGTCATGGGGCTGAGAAGTCTAGATTAGAACAATTGATTATTGAATTGAATCTGCAACAGAATGTCTTTATTAAAGGCTATGCCAAAAATGTTAGAGAAGAAATGGGAAGTTCACTTATTACTTTACTGACTTCTAATTACGAGGCTTTTGGTCTTTCTATTACAGAATCTTTTATGAATGGAACTCCTGCTATCAGTTACGATTGTAATTATGGTCCTCGAGACGTGATAAGTGATGGGGTCGATGGCTACATTGTTCCTCAGAAGGATCAAAAAACATTAGCAAATCAAATCATAAAGCTGTTAAATAATCCAGATCTCGCAAAGGAGATGGGATTAAAAGGACGTGAAAAGGTTCTTGCCGAATACACAAATGAAGTGGTATTGAACAAATGGCTACAGCTGTTTAATGTCCTAGAGAAAAAATAATGAAATGAAACGCCCGAAGCTTGCTTTGGGCGTTTCTTGTCGATTTATAAATAATCGCCAGTCATAATATGTATGACTTTTTGAATGTGACAGAACCTGTTATTCATGGATTGTTGATCAATGAGCTTCAGCTTGATAATTTTTGAAGGGGTATGTGGGAAAACCAGCATCATATATCAGTAGGGGCTTGGCACTTTATTCAAAATGATAAGTCTTCAGCATTATCATTTGTGAATCATTTTCTTGCATAAATCCAATTATTAGTTACGTGAAATCCAAAAGAGCATGAATAAGGATTGTTTGTAGAGCGTTACAATATCAAAATTCCAGCAAAAGGATATATATTAATTTCATTCTTGAGAAAGCAGTTGAATATGAGGTGGATGCAAAACAGTTGACGGATACTGAATACAGTAAAGAACGCTTAGTTGAAAGATAGGGAGTAATATTGCAACAAACAAGGTGATTTTTTACATGTGTTTTGTTCGTTGTATACTAAAAAATTGATTTTAATATTGAACTTATACGAGAATACAAAGATAATGAAAAAAACTTGTTCGGGTAGATTGTATTGAGAAGTCTAGGAAGCCATTAGAAGATAGTAGATCTATTGATACATCAGACCAGTCAAAAGTTATATCAGCCCATTGAACAAAGAAATTAGGTGACAAATATGAAAAAACTAAAAGTCATGACTGTCTTCGGGACAAGGCCTGAAGCGATCAAGATGGCACCTCTCGTGCTTGAATTGAAAAAATATCTTGAAATAGATTCCTACGTAACGGTCACTGCACAGCACAGACAAATGCTCGATCAAGTGTTAGAAGCATTTCACATCAAGCCTGACTTCGATTTGAACATTATGAAGGAGCGGCAGACACTGGCAGAGATTACGTCCAACGCACTTGTGAAATTGGATGAGCTGTTTAAAGATATCAAACCCGACATTGTGCTGGTCCATGGTGATACGACAACGACGTTTGCCGGAAGTCTAGCCGCTTTTTATCATCAAATTGCCGTTGGCCATGTGGAGGCTGGGCTCCGTACAGGGAATAAGTATTCCCCGTTTCCTGAAGAGCTCAATCGCCAGATGACAGGAGCGATTGCTGATTTGCATTTTGCGCCGACAGGCCAGGCGAAAGATAATTTATTAAAAGAAAATAAAAAGGCCGACTCTATTTTTGTAACGGGAAATACAGCGATTGACGCGCTCCGCACAACGGTGAGGGACGGCTATTCACATCCTGTACTCGACCAGGTGGGTAAGGACAAAATGATTCTCTTGACCGCTCACCGCCGGGAAAATCTGGGTGAACCAATGGAAAACATGTTCAAGGCCATCCGCAGAATTGTTGAGGAGTTTAACGATGTACAAGTCGTTTACCCTGTGCATCTTAATCCTGTTGTCCGGGAAGCGGCTCAGAATCATTTTGGCGATTCCGACAGAGTGCATCTGATTGACCCTTTAGAAGTCATTGATTTCCATAACTTTGCAGCAAAATCGCATTTCATTTTGACCGATTCGGGCGGTGTTCAGGAGGAAGCGCCATCTCTCGGGAAACCGGTGCTTGTGCTGCGCGATACGACGGAACGCCCTGAAGGAGTGGAAGCGGGAACGCTGAAACTTGCGGGGACGGATGAGGAAACCATTTATCAGCTGACAAAACAGCTGTTAACTGCTGATGATGAGTACAAAAAAATGTCCCGCGCTTCTAATCCTTATGGCGATGGAGAGGCCTCCCGCCGTATTGTAGAAGAATTGCTGTATCATTACGGATATCGGAAAGAACATCCGGATTCATTTACAGGCAAATAAAAAAGAAGCTTCGCACACTGTGCGAAGCTTCTTTTTGTTTTAATTTTCAAGGCTGTCCTTCAGCTCTTTTGTGATATCGGAAAGGGCATTTTCATCAGCTTGGTAGTAGTAAATTCCGTTGATTTTTGTGCCTGTGCCTTTCAGTTCGTGCTGTTTAATATGTTTACGCGCGCCTTTGTAATCGGATTGAATATCCCACATGTCATCAAAGGTCAAGTTCGTTTTCACATTATTTTCAACGACTTTAAACATATCTCCGAATTTCGTGATGGAAGAAATATTTGCGCCTTTATTAATGATTCCTTCGATCACTTGGCGCTGGCGGTCCTGGCGTCCGAAATCGCCTCTCGGATCTTCTTTTCTCATCCGGGTATAGGCGAGTGCTTCTTTACCGGTGAGCGTGATTTCTCCTTTGCCGAACGAGTAACCGTCATAGCTGAACGCGAATGTGCTGTTTACTGTGACGCCGCCAAGTGTATCAACAACGTCTCTAAAGCTTTCCATGTTTACTTTTACAAAATAATCAACCGGAACATCGAGGAAGTTCTCAACCGTGTCAACTGCCATCTGCGTACCGCCGAATGCGTATGAATGGTTAATTTTATCCGTTGTGCCTTTCCCGATAATTTTTGTATATGTGTCACGCGGGATGCTGACCATGTCAGTTGTATTCGTTTTTGGATTAACGGTCATGTATATGAGCGTGTCGGCACGGCCTTTATCGCCATCACGTTCATCAACACCCATGATTAAGACGGAAAATGGATCTCTTTTATTGATGCTGACCTCTGTATCCCTCTTTTTCGATTTATCAATACTTTCATGAATACTTGCCACGGTTGAAGCTGCTTTATGCCATAAGTAGTATGCATAGCCGCCTGTGCCGAGCAAAAGAAGACCGATTATCGTTAAAATTGTAAGTAATACGGTTTTTTTCTTTTTTCTGCGTTCATTTCTCATTCTTTGCACCTCGTCTGTTAAATTACTTTCATTATGAGTTAATCTTCCAATAAATACAACTCTATTTAATATAAGAATGAAATCCTAAAATAGTCGTTTTTTATTAAAAAAAGTTTCACTGTTTCTTAATTTTTCTTTAAAATATAAATAGATTGACGATAAAACATAATGAGGTGAAAAAAATGAAAAAATTGATTGTATTACTGTTCTTTATATTGCTTCTTTCGGGTTGCGGAGTTAATAGTCAAAAAAGTCAAGGGCAAGATGTATCGACAGACAGTAATATTGAAACAAAAGAAGGTATTTATGTAGGGTTAGCAGATACTCACACAATAGAAGTAACTGTAGATAAAGAGGCGGTCAGTCTAGATATTACTGAAGAATCGACAAGTGACCTTGATAAATTTAACAATGGAGATAAAGTCACGATTACATATGAAAAAAATAATGAGGGTCAACTTCTGTTAAAAGATATTGAACGTGCCAACTAAGATATAGGGAGGAACCTGAAATTTTGAAATCTTGCAAACGATTGATTATTTGTTCGCTTGCTGCAATTTTATTATTGATTCCGTCAGTTACTTTTGCAGCAGACTCAAACATCTCAGTTAAATTGTCAAATTATATTGGAAATAGATCAAGCATCGGTCTATCGCCAACAGGATTTTATAAAGTAACTGGAGATAATGTTGCAGTTACGAATCGCTTTGCAGGCGCTTCACGCTACGAAACTGCAACTCTTGCATCCAGCAGTCAGTGGAAAAATCCTAATACAGTTATATTGGTGAATCGAGATATATTTATTGATGCATTGCCTGTTATTCCATTGGCAAAAAAACTGGATGCCCCAGTATTATATACTCAGCCTGACACATTAACAAAAACTACTGAAAGACAAATTGCTAAATTTAACCCTGATAATATTTTAATCATTGGAGGAGCGCGAAGCATTTCAAAAGATGTAGAAAACAAACTGAAATCGTATGGCGCTGTGAAAAGAATAAGCGGAAAAAATAGATATGTATTATCAGAAAATATTGCAAAACAAATGGGAAGTTATGATAAAGCGATCGTTGTTACTGGTAGGGTATTTCAAGACGCTTTGGCCATTGCTCCGTATGCAGCAGCGCACGGATACCCTATTTTGCTTACAGACAAAGATAAGCTTCCGGATTATGATTTGCCAAAACAAGTCATCATTATTGGCAGTTCATTTAGTGTCAGTAATAGTGTAGAAAATCAAATCAAAAAAACTTCAACTGTGCAGAGGATTCCTGGATCAACCAGATATGAACTCACAGCAAATATAATTAAGCAACTAAAGTTGAAGGCTGATAAAGTCGTAATGACGAATGGAACAAAATATGCAGACGCGTTGGTAGGCGCTTCGCTTGCTTCGAAGAAAAACAGCCAAATTTTATATATTAAACAAGATAGCGTTCCGACGGCGGCTAAGAACATAACGAAGGATAAAGCGACATATGCATACGACTTTATCGGCAGCACCATTTCTATTTCTGCTAAAGTCGAAAATTCACTTGCTGATGAATTTTATTTAGCAGGCGGAAACACTTATAATCTAAAAATCAGCAACGGAAAATTAAATCTTGAAAATATCAAAACTTATGGAAACTCACTAAGAATTAAACCGGAAAACTATTCCACTTCTAACAGGATTAGCCTTAATGGAAAGCAGTATCTTGGGACGGTTAAGTTCTCTATTGAATCTGCTAAATATATCCGTCCTGTAAATGAAAATATTCCATTTGAGGATTACTTAAAAGGAGTTATTCCAAATGAAATGCCTGTAAGCTGGTCACTTGAGGCTCTTAAGGCACAGACTGTTGCGGCAAGAACCTACTCTATAACAAAAACAGGAACAACTGTACCTGATACAACTGCTTTTCAAGTTTATGGAGGATACAGTTGGAATTCAAATACTAATAAAGCGGTTGAACAAACAAAGAGAAAAGTTCTGAAATATAATGGATCTCTTATTACTGCCACTTATTCTTCAAGTAATGGCGGTTACACGGAAGCAAGTAATGAAGTGTGGTCATCTAGTGTGCCTTACTTGATTGCAAAAAAGGATACAAGAGATCCTCAAATGGGCTGGACGTTTACTCTATCTAAACAACAGCTTGATAAGAATTCGCTAGACTTAACAAAGCCATCTTCCTGGTGGTCTTCAGCAATTGAAACTGATTCTGCAAGACTTTCTGGAGTTAAAAACTGGATCTTGAAAAATAAAGAAAAAGGTGCAGACTCTATCAAAATAGCAAGTATAGACGATTTGAGCTTTAGCGGTACGACAAAGGGGCAACGTGCAAAAACAGCAACACTGAAAGTGAAGTATTTTGTTAAAAGCAGTACCAGCTCCTATAACTTGAGCAAAATTACAACCATTAGTGTACCAGCAACTGAATTAAGAACAATGCTTGGAGCGACTGTATTTAAAAGTACTTATGTGACTGTTAAAAAAGATAATTCAAAGTACACAATCAGCGGTAAAGGATACGGTCATGGAATCGGAATGAGTCAATATGGAGCTAAAGCAAGAGCAGAAGCTGGGGATTCATATAGTTCAATTTTAAAATTTTACTATCCTGGTACAACTCTGACAAATTATTGATTATTTTAGGTTGCTAAAGGTAAGGAGGAAAACAATTGCGTTCTTATATAAAAGTCCTAACAGTGTGTATACTGGGGCTCATTCTTTTTGTACCAACAGCTTTGGCCGATAATTCGGTGAAAAGAGTCGGGGGAAGCAATAGATATGGCACTGCTGTCCAAATATCAAAGCAAATGTATTCAACAGCAAGTACAGCTGTAATTGTCGGTGGAAGTTCTTATGCAGATGCGATTTCAGCAGCCCCTCTTGCTTATCAGAAGAATGCACCTTTGCTTTACACAAATACTGATAAGCTTTCATATGAAACAAAAACAAGATTGAAAGAGATGCAGACTAAAAATGTAATTATTGTAGGCGGAACACCGGCTGTGTCTTCTAACACTGCTAATCAGATTAAAAGCTTAGGGATAAGTATTAAACGAATTGCAGGAAGCAACCGTTATGATACTGCTGCACGGGTGGCAAAAGCGATGAATGCGACTTCAAAAGCAGTTATTTTAAATGGTTTCTTATATGCCGATGCTCCGGCAGTAATTCCTTATGCAGCGAAAAACGGATATCCAATTCTTTTTACAAATAAAACATCTATAAATAGTGCAACAACTTCGGTGATCAAAGATAAGAGGATAACAAGTACTGTTGTTGCTGGAGGTACTGGAAGTGTCAGCAGTACGGTATATAATAAGCTGCCTTCTCCTACAAGAATTAGCGGTTCAAACAGATATGAGCTTGCTGCAAATATTGTACAAAAACTTAATTTGTCAAATAGTACTGTATATGTTAGTAATGGATTCAGTTATGCAGACTCTATTGCAGGGGCTACTTTGGCAGCTAAGAAGAAACAATCTCTAATCCTGACAAATGGTGCAAATTTATCTACAGGAGCCCGAAAGATTATTGGCAGTAAGAACATGTCTAACTTTACAATTATCGGAAACACTCCTGCTATAAGCACAAAAGTAGCTAATCAGCTAAAGAATCCCGTTGTAGGTGAAACGATTTTTATTGATCCAGGCCATGGTGATCAAGATTCAGGAGCTATTGGCAATGGACTTCTTGAGAAAGAGGTTAACCTTGATATAGCCAAAAGAGTCAATACAAAGTTAAATGCTTCTGGAGCTCTTCCGGTAATGTCGAGATCAAATGACACTTTTTATTCTTTACAGGAGAGAGTAAGTAAAGCGGCTTCTGCACAAGCAGATTTATTTATCAGTATACATGGAAACGCTAATGACAGTTCATCACCAAACGGAAGTGAAACTTACTACGATGCAACATATCAGGCGACAAACAGTAAACAATTGGCCGGTGAAATTCAGCCTAAACTTGCAAATTATCTTGGAACGAATAATCGTGGAGTGAGACAAGCAGGTTTCTATGTAATTAAATATTCTAAAATGCCAAGTGTGTTAGTTGAGACTGCCTTTATCACAAATGCATCGGATGCAAGTAAACTGAAACAAGCGGTTTATAAAGATAAAGCAGCACAAGCTATTCATGATGGTACAGTATCTTATTACAGATAATCCAGGGAGACAAATCTAATCGCAGATTTGTCTCTTTTTTATATGAAATGATTAAAATAAATAGTACTTGTATATAAAATAGATAAAAGAATATTAATAACATTTATCAGAAAAAACACTTAATTCACACTTCTTAACATACCATTTACATCCAATTAATATCCGTCTGCTAAACTGACTGGCATAGGTCATCATAACATCCCAAACAAATCGTGAGGTGTGTGTCAGTGAGTGCAGAGAAAAGCATGAATGTGAGCCGTGAATTCTCAGTTCAGCCAATACATTCTTTAACATTATCTGAAAGGACGGCTCGTTATTTGGCAGTAAAGCGCGTAATGGATATTTGTTTTGCGCTCATTGGATTGGCGGTTGCGCTGCCAATGATTGCGGTATTTTCAATATTGATTTGTTTGGAGACGCCGGGACCTGCCATATATACGCAGGAACGCGTAGGGAAAGGCGGGAAACCATTTAGGCTTTATAAGCTCCGTTCCATGAAAATAGATGCCGAGAAGTCTGGTGCGGTTTGGGCGCAGAAGCAAGATCCGCGGGTGACAAGGATCGGAGCTTTTATCAGAAGAACGAGGATTGACGAGCTTCCTCAGCTTTTTAATGTGCTGAAAGGCGATATGAGTATGATTGGCCCGCGTCCGGAACGTCCAGTGTTTACGGAAAAATTCCAGAATGAGATTCCAGGCTTTGCACAGCGTCTGGCTGTTAAACCGGGATTGAGCGGCTGGGCTCAGGTGAACGGCGGTTACGATATGACGCCGAAGGAAAAGCTGATATTTGATTTATATTACATTCGCAATCTGACTTTCACTTTAGAATTAAAAATTATGTTAAAAACTTGTAAAGTTGTCTGGACAGGTGATGGTGCGAGATAAAATGGGATTCCTGCATTTGCCATCTGTCTGAACTTAAAAAGAAGTAGGGAATATGATGCCAAGTATTACAAAACAAATCATGAGCGGCGCAAAGTGGACAAGTATTTCAACCATGTGTATTACGATCATACAAATCGTTCAGTTTGCTTTGCTAGGAAATATGATGACCTTAACTGAATTTGGGCTCGTCGGCATGATCACGACTGTTACAGTATTCGCCCAGATTGTGCTTGATATGGGCTTTGGCGCAGCGTTAATTCAGAGAGATGACGCGACGGAGCGCCAGCTGTCAACATTGTATTGGCTTAATATCATGACCGGCGTTTTGCTGTTTGTTCTTTTATATGTGAGCAGTCCCGTTATTGCGGGATTTTATCAAAGGGAAGAGCTGGTGTTTCTGATTCGGATTTTAGCAATTATGTTTTTGATTGCACCAATCGGACAGCAATATCAGTATATGCTGCAAAAGCAGCTGCATTTTAATACGTTAAGCAAAATTGAGATTTTTTCAAATGCATTGTCATTCGGATATTTAGCAATAGCGGTTTTTATGATGGATGCGATTTTGGCGTACGTCATTTCTCAAGTGCTGCTGCAGTCCAGTAAAGGGATTTTGTATTGGGCCGTATACCGGAAAAAATGGCGCCCCGTGTTTGTTTTTGATTTGAGGGGAATGAAGGAGTTCTTTTCCTTTGGTGCCTTTCAGCTTTCATCCCGTCTTGTGAACAGGCTGGGAGCGAATATCGATATGATTTTGATCGGCCGGTTTATCGGTGCTGAAGCATTGGGGATTTATAACCTTGCTTACCAGATTGTCACCATTCCGGTTTTGAAGATCAATCCGATTGTGACACGGGTGGCGTTCCCTGTTTTCGCAAAAAACAAATATGAAAACAGCGCGATCAGAGAAGGCTTTCTGAATATGACAAAAATGCTTGCGCTTGTCTCGTTTCCGCTGTTAATCGGTCTCGTATCTGTGTCAGACACCTTTATCACAGCGGTTTTCGGGGAAAAATGGCTTGCTGCTGTCCCGGTCCTAAATGTTTTGGCCATTGTCGGGATACTAAGAGTGCTCATGAATCCAAATGGCTCTGTGCTTCTTGCTAAAGGAAGAGCGGACTTAGCATTTTATTGGGATTCCGGTGTGCTGCTGCTGTATGGATTGTCACTGTTTGCAGCGGTTCAAACGGGAAACCTGCTGACAGTCGCATGGGTATATGCCGTCATCAGCGTTTTCAATTTCCTGATTGGGCGCTGGCTTCTGGCATATGTCATCAAGCTTCATCTTTCGGCTTATTTCCAGTCGATTATGAAGCCGTTTCTGATCACAGCCGTGATGGCCGTCATCGCGTTTGGTGTAAGCCTAGGTACAGAACACTTTAGTCTGCAGGCAGAAATGCGGCTGGCCATTTCAGTGGCGGCCGGGGCGCTGTGTTATCTCTTTCTGTTGGTAAAAGCGTACCCTCAAACGAAAAGCAAACTACTAAGAAAAGGGCGTTTGTCATGAAGATTTTGTGGATCACAAGCGTATATCCGAGCAGTCTAAAACCCGGTGAAGGTGTGTTTCATGAGACACAGGTGCAAGAGCTGCAAAAACTCGGGCTGGATATCACCGTGATATGCCCAAGGCCTTTTCATTCAGCTCCTGTCCGCATGCTGAAAAAGGCATATCGAAAAAAGGATGCCAGACCGGAGTACGAGATGAGGAAGGGGATACCGGTATACCGGCCATTCTATCGGGCCGTTCCCGGACAGCTGAAATGGGCGCAACCTCACCGGAGAATCGCATCATCGATTTTAAAAACGATGAAACAGTGCGACTTACATCCGAATCTGATTCATGCGCATTTTGCTATGCCATCGGGCGGAGCCGCAGCAGTTGTATCGGAATCAGAACGTATTCCTTATGTCCTGACCTTGCACGGCAGTGATGTGAATGTCTATCCGCATTACAGCAAAGGGGCGTTTAAAGCTTTCAATCGTGCGGTAGGTTCCGCGTCAGCCGTTTTAGCAGTCAGCCGCAAGCTTCAGGAAGAAACCAAAAAGCTTTCCGGCTTTGACAGCTCGGTTTTGCCAATCGGCATACAGCTCAGCCGTTTTCAGGAGAATGAGCAGACAAAAGAAGAAATCAGAAAAAAACTCGGGCTTCCGCTCGATCAGCGTCTGGCGGTCTACGTGGGGCGGCTCGTCAGGGAGAAAGGCATTTTTGAACTGTCTGAGGCCATTGAATCGCTGAAGGCACCTCCTAAGGCAGTCTTTGTCGGGGATGGTCCTGCGAAATCAATGCTGATTCAGAAAGGACATATCGTCACAGGCCAAGTGCCCAATCATATGGTAAGAGACTTTTTACTTGCGGCAGACATGTTCGTGCTTCCTTCTTACAGTGAGGGGATGCCGACTGTCGTGATTGAGGCGCTGGCCTTAAAGGTTCCTGTCATCTGCACAAATGTTGGCGGTGTGGCATCGCTATTCGGAAAGCACCGGCATCTGCTGATTAAACCGAAATCCGCTCAAGCCTTGGCGGAAGCGATCACTCTGTACGAACATGAGCAAATATGGAAACCGGAAGTAGCAGATGATTTGTATAAAATTGTGCAGGCTCAATTCGATGCCGGAAGAAATGCCAAGATCCTGCATGATCAGTATCAGACGGTCATGAAAACGACCGTTTAATCGGAAGAAACTGCGACCAATATAAATAAGAAGTTCATTTTACAGGAGAGGGATGAGCGCTGTGAAAAAAATAGCTGTCATTGGAACAGGTTATGTAGGACTCGTGTCAGGCACTTGCTTTGCGGAGATCGGCAATAAAGTGGTTTGCTGTGATATCGATGAATCAAAAATCAGAAGCCTGAAAAATGGGGTAATCCCCATATATGAGCCAGGGCTTGCAGACTTAGTTGAAAAAAATGTGCTCGATCAGCGTCTGTCCTTTACTAACGACATTCCGTCCGCTATTCGGGCGTCAGACATTATTTATATTGCAGTCGGAACGCCGATGTCCAAAACAGGTGAAGCTGATTTAACGTACGTGAAATCAGCGGCGAAAACGATCGGCGAGCATCTTAACGGCTACAAAGTGATCGTAAATAAAAGCACAGTCCCGGTCGGAACAGGGAAACTGGTTCAATCTATCGTTCAAAAAGCCTCAAAGGGAAGATACTCATTTGATGTTGTATCTAACCCTGAATTCCTTCGGGAAGGCTCAGCGATTCATGACACGATGAATATGGAGCGTGCTGTGATTGGCTCAACAAGCCATAAGGCCGCCGCCATCATTGAGGATCTGCATCAGCCTTTCCGCGCTCCTGTCATTAAAACAAACGTAGAAAGTGCAGAAATGATTAAATACGCCGCGAATGCGTTTCTGGCGACAAAGATTTCTTTTATTAACGATATTGCAAACATTTGTGAGCGAGTCGGCGCAGACGTTTCAAAAGTTGCTGATGGCGTTGGGCTAGACAGCCGTATCGGCAGAAAGTTTCTGAAAGCGGGTATTGGGTTTGGCGGATCTTGTTTCCCAAAGGATACGACCGCGCTGCTTCACATCGCAAAATCAGCCGGATACCCGTTTAAGCTTATCGAAGCTGTCATTGAAACGAACGAAAAGCAGCGCGTCCACATTGTAGATAAGCTCTTAACTGTGATGGGGAGCATCAAAGGAAGAACGATTTCCGTCCTCGGATTGGCCTTCAAGCCAAATACAAACGATGTGAGGTCCGCTCCAGCTCTTGATATTATCCCGATGCTGCATCAGCTGGGCGCGCATGTAAAAGCGTACGATCCGATTGCTATCCCTGAAGCTTCCGCGATTCTTGGCGAACAGGCCGAGTATTACACAGATGTGTATGCTGCGATTGAGGAGACAGATGCATGCCTCATTTTAACGGATTGGCCGGAAGTGAAAAAAATGGAGCTTGTAAAAGTGAATGCCCTCCTAAAGCAGCCAATCATCATCGACGGCAGAAATTTATTTTCACTTGAAGAGATGCAGGCCGCCGGATACATTTACCATTCTATCGGCCGTCCTGCTGTTCGGGGAACGGAACCTTCTGACAAGTATTTTCCGGGCTTGCCGCTCGAGGAAATGGCTAAAGACTTGGGGAGCGTCAATTTATAAAAAGAAAATGTGTTACTTGGTTGAAGCTGCTGGCTGCTAGGCTCGGCCGCCGGCTCCTGAAACATCAGGAAAGGGGTTAAACATGTGAGTATCAAACGTTCGGCGGTCCACACGCTTGCGTTACTGGCCGCAGCTATATTTGGAGTTCTCCTATTGCTGGGAGCCATCCGTCAAGATATAGGTTTCATGCAGATGGCTGCCCTGCTTGCGGTGTTGGCAATCGGTCTGTTTGCGCTGACGCTTGCCACTGCATTTACAACAAAAGAACAGCTCTTTATGGCTGTCATCTATATGTTGATCGCCTGCACTTTTTTAAATAATGCATTTTTCGCCATTCATCTCGGTTTTTTCAGTTTATTCCTTTACAGGCTTCTGCTCATTGCAGCTGGGTGCCTGCATGTGATCGGTATGGTTCGGAATCGAACACATATTGAAAGATGGAATGGGCTGCAAGTAAAAGGGATATTGCTCTTTTTCGCCTTTTGGTTTATATACGGCCTTGTTTCTCTGCTGTGGGCCAAGTCGGTAACAGCCGGCCTTAAATACTTGGCCTTATTGGCAATGGGAATCTTCTTCATTTACCTCATTGTCATGTACGTGCAAAAAATGGAGCGGCTGATGATTGTTTATTCCATTTGGCTGGTGATGACGGTATTCCTTATGGTCATTGGTTTTTACAATCATATCACCCACCATCATCTTGCGAGTTCCACGCTGTACAGCGGGCCGGAATATAAGCAGCATTATCCGACATCGGTCTTTTTTAATCAAAATGACTTTGCGACCTTTTTATCGATCAGCTTCTTTTTTTACATCACGATGGTCAAAAATATAAAGAACGGATACCTTAAGGCGATTGGCCTTGTGCTCTCGCTATGCGCGTTGTATTTAATTTTTGCTACTGGTTCAAGAGCCAGTCTTCTGGGGATTTTTGCAGGTGTTGCTGTCTATATCTTCATTGTATTGCCGCCTATCTTAAAGAAAATGGCCGTCTGGCTGTCAGCGGCGGGCATTGTCATTTTTGCCGTCCTTTTCGCCAGCAGAATGTATTCAAAGCTTTGGGAGCTGTTTCTGGCCCCGCAGACGCTGCATTCATTTCAAGACAGGCTTCCATCAAATGTGGCCCGTGCCAATCTGCTGAAAAACGCATGGCATTTTTTCCTTGATTCATACGGATTCGGAGTCGGAGCGGGGAATGTATCCTATTATCTTGAGCACCACGCTTTATATGATACTGACAATGTGGCAGAGGTGCACAACTGGCTCGTCGAAATTCTTGCTAACTTTGGCTTGTTCATCATGCTGGGATATGTGACGGTTTATGCCTACCTCATATGGGTGCTTTGCAAATTTTATGAAAGAAAATTAGAAAATCAGTCAAAACTGATCACAGAAGGGCTTATTACCGCTCTGGTCAGTTTCCTTGTATCCAGTATCAGCCCAAGTTCTGTTTCAAATTTATTTTTCCACTGGGTATTCCTGGCGCTCGTCATTGCCGCTGTGAATGTGTTAAGGCGATCCAGACAGATGCCTGAACCGATGTACAGATAAACAGACTACAAAAAGCAGGGAGACTTATATGAACGATATATTGATAAGAATAGCCCGGCGCATTAAAAAAAATATCATTTGGATCATAGCAGTGCCCATTATATTAGGTGCTGCGGGGTATATCCTGCCGACACAAATTGCTGATCAACAGAGCTATACAGCTGAGGACACTTTGGCTGTGGGAAGCTATGATCATCCGGTTTATAACAGCACAGAGGAAATTCCGCTTCTGCTCAAGAGCGACTCTTTTTTGAAGGAGGCGCTTCCTGACGAAAAGGAAGAAGAGTTGGCAGAGATCAAAGAAAATCTCACTATCAAAACAGAATCTAAATCTTTACTGACCTTGAGCTATAGCGACGAGGATAAGGATAGAACGGAAGCCGTCCTAAATGCCATTTCCTCAGCCTTCCTCAAAAACGATCAAAAACTGTACACAGAAAGAGAAGCCGTCATCCGCCGCAGCATAGACGCGCTTGAAGGCGAGAAGGTTAGCGAGGATTCCAAAGTCGATAAAGAGAGATTTTTGTATGAACTTAAAAACACACAGCTTAACTTGAAAGCGGCGAGTGTCACTGATTCTGAAACGGTAAGTGAGACAGCAGGCGGCGGATTATCTCCGAAAAAGAAAGCGGTTCTCGGCGTTATGATCGGACTTGCGATTGTCTTTATGTTCGTTGTCATTCCTGAATTTTTCAGGGAATCCTTTTAAAATCATACGATGGAGATGTGATCATGACCAATTGGAAACCTCTCGTATCTGTCATTACGCCTTCTTATAATGCGTGTGACTATATTGAAGACACGATACAGTCAGTGTTAGAACAGAGCCATTCTCAATGGGAAATGATTATCGTGGATGATTGTTCAACAGATGGCACAGGAGACATTTTACAGCAGTATGAAAAGTTAGATGAAAGAATTCATGTGATTTGTCTGGAGGAGAACAGCGGAGCCGCAGTTGCGAGAAACAAAGCATTGGAGCGTGCTCAAGGGCGTTATGTCGCATTTTTGGACAGTGATGATAAATGGAAAAAAGACAAACTGGAAAAGCAGCTCGATTTTATGACGGAGCGTTCTTGTGCGTTTTCTTTCACAGGCTACAGCTTAATAGAGCAGGACGGGACCCCGCTCGATAAATATATTCATGCCCCTGAAAGCCTGACGTATGATGACGCCTTGAAAAATACGATTATCGGCTGCTTGACAGTGATGATTGACAGGGAGCAAACGGGGCAGATCCAAATGCCGAATATCAGAACGAGGCAGGACTTGGCTACATGGCTGTCTCTTTTGAAAAAAGGATTTACCGCTTATGGAATGAATGAATGCCTGGCTGAATATCGGCTTGTAGGCAATTCGATATCGAGCAACAAATGGAAGGCTGCGAAAAAAACGTGGTTTGTCTACAGGGAGATTGAACGTCTTCATTTCATCAAAGCAACGTGGTGTTTTGTTCAATATGCAAAAAACGCGGTAAAAAAAAGACTATAGCCGCAAACAGAGAGAAAAGGTGATGAAGGTGGAAACAAAAGAAGCAATCACTCATGTCATCGTTGCCACTGCTGAATGGGGAAAAGACCAATTAAGATACAGAAGGCACCGGCTCGCGGAGTTTCTAGCAGCTCAGGAGGAAACGAAGGAAGTGATTTGGGTATGTCCGGCTCCGCGTACTCAGGTGAAAGGGTTTCAAGAAGTCCGTTTAGGCATCAGGCAATTTGCTGTCAAAGACCTGCTGGAGAAAAAAATGTTTCGTTTCGGACGGTATACTGATGTCTTTTACAGGCATAAGCTCTCGCCATTACTTGATGAGCTTGCGTCTGCAAACGGTGAACGCTGCTGTTTATGGTACACGTTCCCGGGATTCCCGCTGCTGTCATCGCTGCATCCTTGGGATCAGGTCATTTATGATTGCAGTGACTTATGGGCGGCGCCGATCAGCGGCCGATCAAATCTGCTGTCTGAGTTCCGGCGAAAAGTCATTAAATCAGCGGAGCTGAGAATTATACATCGTGCAGATTCCATTACCTGTTCCTCGGATTATCTTCACAAGGAAGTAGACAAAAAACTGACTGCGGGACGAGAAAAGGTTCATACTGTCGAAAACGGCGTTGAATACGAGCTTTTTTCTGCAAATAAAGCGGTTCCCGATCGCAGCATATTACAGGGAAGAGAAGGAACGGTATTAGGCTTTATCGGCGGGATTAAACCGAAGCTCGATTTTAAAATGATTGAAGAAGCCGCACTGCAAAAGCCTGATTGGACATTTTTGTGGGTCGGTCCGGATGCCACGAACGGCGACGTTTCGTTTCAAGAGCTGCTGAGGCTTCCTAATGTCATATGGACCGGTCCGGCAGATCCAAAGGATGTCCCTCATTATATGGAGCTTATTGACATTGGCATCATGCCATATAAAAACTCATCGTATAATCAAGCTGTGTTTCCGCTGAAACTATATGAATTTTTAGCGGCAGGAAAACCTGTTGTCGGTTCTAATCTTCCATCAACCTCAAAAATGCAAAAGCCGTATGTGTACGAATATGTAGAGGGTAATCATCCAATTGATTTTATAGCTGCATGTGAAAAAGTTCTTGGACAAAACGAAGACGAAACCTATAAAGAAATGCGCCGAAACATTGCCCGCACGCAAGATTGGGATTGCTTATTTAAACAAATTATGAAGTATACAGGGATTCAAAAACATGCGTAGTCCTATAAATTGGGATGCGCGTTTTTTGATAATACGTGTTTCTTTTTGATGAAGCTTGTTATAATAACTAAGGAGAAGGTATAATGGAAGGAACGGTTCTCTATATAAATAAAGACTTCATTTAATTCCAAAGGAGACTTCTTTATGCTTGACGAACGCATGATTCGCATTGTTGTTGCGTTTATTGTCTCGCTGCTGACAGTTTTAATCATAACCCCAATCGTAAAAAGGATTGCGATTAAAATAGGTGCAGTTGACCAGCCCAGCAATCGAAAAGTACATGACAAAATCATGCCCCGGATGGGCGGGCTGGCCATATTTATCGGTGTGGTAGCAGGTGTGCTTGCATCTGGCATATACACAGAAACAAGAATGACCGCCATTACGGCCGGAGCATTCATCATTATTGTGTTAGGTATTCTTGACGATAAATTTCAATTAAGTGCGAAAGTTAAGTTTTTGGTCCAGCTAGGTGTAGCCATCATGATTGTAAGCACCGGCTTAAAAATGGACTTTTTCTCAGTTCCTTTTTTAGCAGAACGATTTGAGTTAGGATGGTTGGCTTATCCGCTGACAGTATTATGGATTGTCGGCATTACAAACGCGATTAACCTGATTGACGGATTGGATGGCCTTGCAGCCGGTCTGTCAGTTATCGGTCTGTCAACGATCGCCGTTATGGCGCTATCCGGCGGAAAAGTGCTGATTCTGTCACTTTCATTGGTTGTCATCGCCAGCACGCTCGGATTTTTGTTTTACAACTTTCACCCGGCAAAAATCTTTATGGGTGATACAGGATCACTTTTTTTAGGGTATTGTATTTCGATTCTTTCATTATTAGGCCTGTATAAAAGCGTAACATTGTTCAGTATCGTTATCCCGATTATCATATTAGGCGTACCAATTTTTGATACAACATTTGCGATCATCAGAAGAATATTAAACAAACAGCCGATTTCGGCACCCGATAAGTCGCATATCCACCATAGGCTGATGGCCTTTGGCCTTTCACATCGGATGTCGGTCCTTGTTATTTATCTGATTGGCTTTATTTTCAGCATTAGTGCAATTGTACTCAAAAGTGCCACAATTTGGCTTTCTTTGTTTATTATCTTCGTTTTAGTCATTTTTATGCAGATCATAGCAGAAGTGACAGGACTCGTGAATGAAAAATTTAAGCCGTTTACAAAATTTTATAAACGGCTCGTGAAAAGAAATTAAAAAACTCCGGCTCACTAGCCGGAGTTTCTTTGTGCGCAAAAATGCCCGATCCTCTAAAGGACCGGGCATTTTTTAATAGGATGAATCAGTGGTTGAATTCGTAGTACTGTTTGAGCCTGTGCCGCTGTCATTCGAATAGCCGCTTCCGCTCGTTGAACCGTCAGTTGTTGTGCTTTCATTTGTACCAGGGCTGCCAGAACTGTCAGTGCCATAGCTGTCTGAGGTCGTGCTGTCAGTGCTGTTTTCTTCTGGATGATAATGTAAATGCTCTTGGAGCGTTTTTTTGACTTTCTCCAGATTTGTGGCATCCGGTTCAAAGTAATACGTTTTTTTAGCCCCTAAGCCTAAATACAAATCAGAACCTGTAATGCTCAACGTGTCGATTTTCTTGCTGGTAAAGCCGCTGTAAATCTGCTGCAGCGCTAAACCTTCTGTAATGCGAATATTGGTTTCGACGTTTTCGCTGGCTTTTTCTGCGATTTTATCAATCTTAGCAATGTTGCTTGCGCTTGACATTTGGTCAATCAACGCATTTAAGATTTGTTTTTGTCTGTCATTACGCCCGAAGTCTCCGCGTTTATCCTGTTTTCTCATACGGGCATACGCCAAGGCTTCTTCGCCGTTTAAGTGCATTTCGCCTTTTTTGAAGTAGATCCGTTTGCTTTCATCAACGTCACTTTTTTCATCGAAATCAAAAGGCACATCTACATCGATGCCGCCAACTTCATTAATTACATCTTTAAATCCGTCAAAATCAACTGTGACATATTTATCGATTGGAATTTGCAAGAAGTGTTCAACGGTTTCGACTGTCTCATCTTTTCCGCCTTTGCTGAAAGCGGCGTTAATCTTTGTTTTGCTTCCGGTTGTGTCACCGGCTAGCTGCACACGTGTATCACGCGGAATGCTCAGCATTTTCATGGTTTTATTTTTTGGATCAAGGGTAACGACAATAAGAGAATCGGATCTCCCTTTTTGCCCTTTGGTTGCGTAATCCTCTATCCCCATAAATAAAATAGAAAACGGTTTTTTCTTCATATCTACAACTTTGCTGCGCAGATTTGATTTATCTCCGCGGGAAAGGGCATCGTATGAATCATCCGCAGCGTTAATGGTCTTATAAAGTTTATATCCTCCAAGCCCTACAACTACCAATAATGCAAGGGCGAATAATAACATCATTCTTTTTAAAATTTTCCTGCGTTTGCTCTTTTTCTTTTTACGTACACGCACTCTAACGCGTTCAGCCATTATTCAGTCTCCTTTATATGATTGACGGCTTTTTCAAGATACGTCAACTCTCCCTCTTTAATATCACTCTTTCCATTTGTCAGTTCTGTCATCCACTCAGAAAATGCGTTTGTTTCTTTTTCTTCCACATAGGTTTCAAATTCAACATTTTCGGCATAATGGATTTCCTTTAACAGAAATTGTGATTCCCTTAGCTCATTTTCAATCTTGCCAAGCCATGTGTAATCTGCGGAAGTATGCATAATCCGCATAAGCTTCCGTTCGACAACACCTATATAATTTAATCCTTCAGACACTGATCTCCCATAAGCGCGAATTAATCCGCCGGCCCCAAGTTTAATGCCTCCGAAGTATCGTGTAACGACGGCGCAAGTATCCTTAAGTCCGCGTTTTTTTAATACCTCGAGCATCGGTACTCCCGCTGTACCGCTTGGTTCTCCATCGTCATTGGCTTTTTGTATATGATCGTTCTCGCCAATTACGTAAGCCGAGCAATTATGAGTCGCATTCCAGTGCTGTTTCTTTATTTTCTGTATGAATTCCTGTGCCTCTTGTTCGGTAGAAACACGGCTTAAATGACAGATAAAACGCGATTTTTCAATAACAATCTCGTGTTCTCCTGCTTCTTTCACAGTAAAATAGCTGTGCAGCATGCTTGCTGACCCTCCTGCTAAGCATAAAAGACTGCCTATACAAATTTGTACAGTCTTTAGAATTTTTGTGCGTATTTTGTTATCATAAAGAGTAGATCGAACATAAAATTGTTTTTTTCTAGAATATACGCATTCTTTCATTATAATTCGACACAATTTGCAGATCAATTACATTTATAATAAAAATATATGACAACGCCGTGACGGAGGGAAATTATGAATAAAACAAAGATGGATTCCAAAGTGCTGGATTCTATTTTGATGAAGATGCTGAAAACCGTTGACGGGAGCAAGGACGAGGTTTTTCAAATCGGGGAGCAGTCACGCCAGCAGTATGAACAGCTGGTTGAAGAACTGAAGCAAATTAAACAGCAGGTGTATGAAGTGATCGAGCTTGGCGATAAGCTTGAAGTGCAGACCCGCCATGCGCGAAACCGTTTATCCGAGGTCAGCCGCAATTTTCATAGATTCAGTGAAGAAGAAATTCGCAACGCATACGAAAAAGCCCATAAGCTGCAGGTAGAATTGACGATGATTCAGCAGCGCGAGAAGCAGTTGCGCGAACGCCGGGATGATTTAGAGCGAAGATTGTTAGGCCTTCAGGAAATCATTGAGCGGTCTGAATCATTAGTAAGTCAAATTACAGTTGTGCTCAACTACTTGAATCAAGATTTGCGTGAGGTCGGGCTGCTTCTTGCCGATGCCCAGGCAAAACAGGATTTCGGCTTAAGAATTATTGAGGCGCAGGAAGAAGAGCGAAAAAGAGTCTCAAGAGAAATACATGACGGGCCTGCTCAAATGCTGGCAAATGTTATGATGCGATCGGAACTAATAGAGCGGATTTTCCGTGACAGGGGCACTGAGGACGGTTTCCAAGAAATTAAAAATCTCCGTCAAAATGTGCGGAATGCCCTTTACGAAGTGAGAAGGATTATATATGATTTAAGACCGATGGCCCTTGATGATCTCGGCCTGATTCCAACTTTAAGAAAATATCTATATACAACCGAGGAATATAACGGGCAGGTCAAAATACATTTTCAGTGCATTGGTGAAACAGAGGATAAGCGGTTAGCGCCTCAGTTTGAAGTTGCGCTTTTCAGACTCGCACAGGAAGCTGTGTCTAATGCGCTAAAGCATTCTGAATCTGAAGAAATTACAGTCAAAGTTGAGATCACAAAGGATTTTGTGATTTTAATGATAAAAGATAACGGCAAAGGGTTCGACCTGAAGGAAGCGAAAGAGAAGAAAAACAAATCATTCGGCTTGCTGGGCATGAAGGAAAGAGTAGATTTATTGGAAGGAACCATGACAATAGATTCGAAAATAGGTCTTGGGACATTTATTATGATCAAGGTTCCGTTATCTCTTTGACTATGATTTGTAAAATAGAGCCAAAAGGCATATTGACCGAAAGCTAGAGTATATAGAACAATAATACAAGGAGGCGTGGCTTGTGACTAAAGTAAACATTGTTATTATCGACGACCATCAGTTATTTCGTGAAGGTGTAAAACGGATATTGGATTTTGAACCTACCTTTGAAGTGGTAGCAGAAGGTGACGATGGAGACGAAGCGGCTCGTATTGTCGAGCACTATCATCCTGATGTTGTGATCATGGATATCAATATGCCAAACGTAAATGGTGTGGAAGCTACAAAACAGCTTGTAGAGCTGTATCCTGAATCTAAAGTAATTATTCTATCAATTCACGATGACGAAAATTATGTAACACATGCCCTGAAAACAGGCGCAAGAGGTTATCTGCTGAAAGAGATGGATGCTGATACATTAATTGAAGCGGTAAAAGTAGTTGCCGAGGGCGGTTCTTACCTTCATCCGAAGGTTACCCACAACCTCGTTAACGAATTCCGCCGCCTTGCAACAAGCGGAGTTTCTGCACACCCTCAGCATGAGGTATACCCTGAAATCCGCAGACCATTACATATTTTAACTAGGCGGGAATGTGAAGTGCTGCAGATGCTTGCAGACGGAAAAAGCAACCGCGGTATTGGCGAATCATTGTTTATCAGTGAGAAAACCGTGAAAAACCATGTGAGTAATATCTTGCAAAAAATGAATGTGAACGACCGGACGCAAGCCGTTGTGGTCGCTATTAAAAATGGCTGGGTAGAAATGAGATAGTATAAAATGAGACTTGCCTTTTACTAGGCAGGTCTTTTTTTAATTTTGTGTTTCCCTTACAATAGATTTATAAAGCATTAAGGCAGGTATTGAAGCTATGAATATTGCAGTAGTAACAGACAGCACAGCATATATTCCGAAAGAAATGCGAGAACAACATCAGATACACATGATTCCTCTCCAGGTTGTTTTTGGGGAAGAAACTTATCGTGAAGAAATCGAACTGGACTGGAAAAGCTTTTACGATGAAGTAAAAAAACATGCAGCGCTTCCGACGACTTCTCAGCCGCCAATTGGCGAGCTGGTTGCTTTGTATGAAGAGCTTGGCAAGTCTTATGATGCGGTCATCAGTATTCATCTTTCCAGCGGGATCAGCGGTACGTTCAGCAGTGCAGCAGCGGCCGACACAATGGTCGACAACATTAAGGTGTATCCATTTGACTCAGAGATCAGCTGTTCGGCTCAGGGCTTTTACGCTCTTAAGGCTGCTGAATTAATCAAAAATGGAGTATCATCGCCGGAAGATATCATAAAAGAACTGGAAGAAATGAAAAAAACAGTCCGGGCGTATTTTATGGTAGATGATTTAGCCCATCTTCAGCGGGGCGGGCGATTAAGCAGCGCCCAAGCCTTTATTGGGAGTCTTCTAAAAGTAAAGCCGATTCTTCATTTTGACAATAAGGTAATTGTGCCTTTTGAAAAGATTCGGACACGTAAAAAAGCGATTTCGCGAATTTATGAGCTTTTAGATGAAGATGCGAGTAAAGGGTTGCCTATGCGAGCTGCTGTTATTCACGCGAATCGAGAAGAAGAAGCGGCGAAAGTCATCGAAGAGCTTTCTGAAAAATATCCTCATGTTGAATTTTATAACAGTTATTTTGGCGCGGTTATCGGCACCCATTTGGGTGAGGGGGCGCTAGGAATTTGCTGGTGTTATAAATAACGAAAAATCTCCGTTTTCGCAACGGAGATTTTTTTATATTTTTATTTTGATAGCTGGACAGTAAATATTCACTGAGTCATACTGTCTCGAAAGGAAGGAGGGTTATGCTGATTGCCGACTGTAAGGAACGTTTCTTTCTCAAAAGAATTGCAGCAGACGCTTCAAAGCCGCCATCTGCTCAGAACTGAACTCCCATTTTCCGATGAGCTGATTGAATGGCATATCGGGAATGGCTATATCGCCGCTCAAAACTCTATATCGATAAATAAACGGGGATATAGGTGTAATAGGTGCGGCCAAAATGATCAGCGGTATTTTTCTTTTTATCACTCATCTGGAAAGAAGCAGATGTATTGCCGCTCCTGTGTCATGATGGGAAGGGTGAGTGAGAATGTGCCTCTATATTCATGGAAAGAAGAGAATGAAGCGAACTGGCAGCCTGTCAAGCTGACGTGGGATGGCAAGCTCTCAAGCGGACAGCAAAAGGCCGCCGATGTCTTAATCGAGGCAATATCAAAAAAGGAAGAGCTTCTCATCTGGGCGGTTTGCGGCGCTGGCAAAACAGAGATGCTATTCCCTGGTATAGAATCCGCGCTAAATCAAGGACTGCGTGTATGCATTGCGACACCGCGCACCGATGTTGTATTAGAGCTTGCTCCCAGACTCAAGGCTGCCTTTCAGGGCGCTGACATTTCAGCGCTTTACGGAGGAAGCGAGGACAAAGGACGTATATCTCCGCTTATGATTTCCACCACACATCAGCTTTTGCGTTATAAAAACGCATTCGATGTCATGATCGTTGATGAAGTTGATGCCTTTCCGTATTCTGCTGATCAAACTCTTCAATTCGCTGTTCAGAAAGCAAGAAAGAAAAACAGCACTCTTGTTTACTTAAGTGCAACGCCCCCAAAAGAATTAAAAAGAAAAACATTGAACGGACAGTTACATTCAGTTCGGATTCCAGCGAGATACCATAAGAAACCTCTGCCGGAACCACGCTTTGTATGGTGCGGAAACTGGAAAAAGAAATTAAGCCGAAACAAAATTCCGTCAGCGGTAAAAAGATGGATAGAGTTTCATGTGAAAGAAGGGAGGCCTGTTTTTTTATTTGTTCCCTCTGTTTCTGTTCTGGGAAAGGCAGCTGCCTGCTTTAAAGATGTTCATTGCCGAACCGCGTCTGTGCATGCAGAAGACAAGTGCAGAAAAGAAAAAGTACAGCAGTTCAGAGACGGCCAGCTTGATCTCTTACTCACAACAACAATACTAGAAAGAGGCGTCACAGTCCCAAAGGTGCAAACGGGTATATTAGGGGCGGAATCGTCTATTTTTACGGAAAGCGCACTAGTTCAAATCGCAGGAAGAACAGGTCGGCATAAAGAGCATGCTGGCGGTGATGTCATTTTCTTTCACTACGGTAAAACAAAGAGTATGCTGGATGCAAAAAAGCATATAAAAGAAATGAATGACTTGGCAGCCAAAAATGGATGAATATACTAGCCATTATTTGAAAACGTGGTACAGTATACTCATATGACCGATGATGAGGAGCTGTAAAAATGCTTGTCAATTCAAAAGAAATCGTAATGAAAGAACTGCTCGACCGATATATGGACCAGCTTCATATGACTTGCACTTGCGAGGTATGCAAAAACGATGTATTGGCACTTTCTTTAAACAAAGTAAGACCATCCTACGTTACTGATCTTAAAAAGGTCGCATATACGAAAGCGGAGATGGTAGATAAACAAAAAAACACGGCTATGCTTGTTATTTTGGCTGAATCTGCTGCTGTGGTATCAGAGAATCCAAGCGATTTATGCCACACAAAGCAGGAGGGGGCGTTCATAAACTGATCTGTCTGCTATGCGATTCGCAATTTTCTCAAGCTGTTACATGGAGAGCACTTTTTTTATTAAAACCTGACGAAAAGGTCTGTCATTCCTGCAGAAGCAAATTTGAAAAAATCACAGGACATATCTGCAGCCTGTGCGGCAGACCTCAATCCGTTCCTGCGGTATGCAGGGATTGCGAGGCATGGAAATCAAGGCTCAGTCACAGCTTGCTGCTCCGCCAAAACCGTTCAGTTTACACATATAATGATATGATGAAAGAAACGCTCTCCCGTTTTAAATTTAGAGGAGATGCAGAAATCATAAATGCATTTAAAACTGACTTTTCTTCAACCTTTTCAGAGGTATACCCCGATAAGCATTTTGTTCTCGTTCCAATTCCGCTGAGCAAGGAACGGGAGGAAGAGCGCGGATTTAATCAGGCTCAGCTCTTGGCAGAATGTTTAAACCGGCCTATCCGCCGCCCCCTCATCCGCCTGAATAATGAGAAACAGTCAAAGAAAAAGAAAATGGAACGCCTGTTTTCAGCGCGCATTTTTGACACGAAAAACAACTCAGTTAAAGGTATGAATATCATTTTAATAGACGATCTTTATACAACAGGCGCCACTTTGCATTTTGCAGCGCGCTGTTTATTAGAGAAAGGAAAAGCCGCTTCAGTGGCATCCTTTACCTTGATCAGAAGCTAAATGATTCTGTTTTTATGCCGATATAATCATTAGAAATCAACACAGGTATATTATCGAATAAGGAGAAATAAAGATGGGAGAACTGGCGAATTGTCCGAAATGCAATACTTTGTTTTTAAAAACAAAGCTGCAAACCATATGTCAGGCGTGTATTAAGGAAGAAGAAAAATCATTTGAGATTGTATATAAGTTTTTAAGGAAACAGGAAAACCGGCAATCAACTTTGAGCCGGGTAACCGAGGAAACAGGTGTGGAAGAAGAGCTGATATTGAAATTCATCAGGCAGAAACGCATTCAAATCGCTCATCTTCCTAATTTGGCATACCCTTGTGAAAGGTGCGGGGCATCGATTCGGGAAGGCAAGTTCTGCAAGGCCTGTCAGTCCGATTTAAAGGCTCAAATAGATCATTTAGATCACGAGGACACGCTGAAAACAGAGAGAGAAAATAGTAAAAAAGACACATACTATGCCTATAATACCAAAAACAGCTGATTCCCTAAACTAACTGAAACCGCAGTCGATAAAAGGGTTAGATTGTTTAAAGACTGCAACGGAAAGCGAGAGGAATCCTATGAAAATCAATCAATTTGGAACACAATCCGTTAATCCATACCAAAAAAATTATGATAAGCAAGCGGTGCAAAAAACTGCTGCACAGCCTCAGGATAAAATTGAAATTTCATCCCAGGCTAAAGAAATGCAAAGTGCATCCGACGCAGTCACTGGTTCACGCCAGGAAAAAATTGCGCAGCTTAAAGCGCAAATTGAAAATGGATCATACAAAGTAGACGCAAATCATATAGCGAAAAACATGATTAATTTTTATAAAAAGCAATAACAAAGGAGAAAGCCCATGTCAGCAAAGCCAATTATCGAACAATTGAAGCGACTTTGCGTTCTGCATGAGCACCTGCTCACGCTGTCTGAGGAAAAGACGGAAGCGCTCAAAGCCGGCAAAACAAAAGAGCTTTCTAACATTTTGACAAAAGAGCAAAAATATATTCAAGCTATCGGACAGACAGAAGAGGACCGGATCAAAGCAACTTCCGCCTTTCTCGGATACAGTGAAAATAACACTATTTCCGCATGTATCGCCAAAACTTCAGGCAGTGAAAAGGAAGAGCTGGAACAGCTGTATGAAGTTCTTTCTAACGTTCTCGGACATCTGAAAAAAGTGAACGAGATGAATAGGCAGCTGACGAGAGATGCGCTGCAATTCATCTCTATTTCTTACGATATGCTGGTTCCTAAGGATAATAACTTTAATTACAGCAAATCAATTAAAGCTGAGCTTCCGAAAAGCAGCCGAATGAAACTATTTGATTCAAAAGCTTAGCAGAAAGGAATTGGAATATGACATCTACCTTTATGGGGCTTGAAACTGCAAGGCGGGCGTTAAGCGCTCAGCAGGCAGCATTAAGCACGACGGCAAATAACGTGGCAAATGCCAATACTGATGGTTATACAAGACAGCGTGTCTCATTGGAAGCAACTGACTATTTCCCTGCTGTATCAAAAAATGCAGAAAAAACCGCTGGACAAATGGGTACGGGCGTTCAAGGGAAGTCAGTTGAGAGAATAAGAGATATCTTTCTTGATTACCAGTACCGTCTTCAAAACAACAGTGCCGGATACTACGACACGAAAGCCAAAGCTCTGTCCCAAATGGAAGGCATCTTAAATGAGACAGACGGCAGCGGCTTAAACAGTGTGCTTAATTCGTTTTGGAATTCCTTGCAGGAATTATCGAATAATACAAACGAAGACAGTGCACGTTCTGTTGTCGCTGAAAAAGGAAAAGCTCTAGCAGAAACGTTTAATTATCTTTCTGAATCACTTACAAATGTTCAATCAAACTTAAAAGCAGAGCTAGATACGACTGTGTTGGATGTCAATTCGGTGCTTTCCCAATTAAACAGTTTAAATAAGCAAATTGCACAAGTAGAGCCGGTGGGGCTTCTGCCAAATGGTTTATATGATCAGCGGGATTTGCTGATTGATAAATTATCCTCAATGGTTGATATTAAAGTCAGCTATAACAAATCAGGCGGTAATGCACTTGCTTCTGCTGAAGGAACAGTATCAATTGAAATCCTCGATAAAAATAAACAGTCGCTGGGAACTGTTTTGGACGGTGAAAATTACGAGGTTTCAGAACTTGCAGCCAACTACGATAATGCAACTGGTTTAGTATCTAGTATCTCAATCGGGAACACTGCTGTACAGGCTGAGTCATTCAATAGCAAGGGATCTCTTTTAGGATTTATAGAGTCTTACGGTTATGTAACAGCAAACGGCGCAGAAAAAGGCGTATATCCTGACATGCTTTCTGACCTCGATAATATGGCACTTGAATTTGCGAAAGCGTTCAATGAGGTGCACCGAAATGGTTTGACCAAGAGCGGCGCACAAGGCGGGGACTTTTTTGAATTTACCGGCGGTGAAACTGCACCGGCAAAAGGAGCAGCAGGCAAGATTAAAGTAGCTTCCAGCATATCAGATTCAAGCGGCGCGAACATTGCTTTCTCACTGACTGGCGCAGCCAACGATAATTCAAATGCAATAAAACTAGCCAATGTGTTAACAGGTGATATAACCATTAATGGTAAAAAGACAAGTGTGCTGGATTACTATTCAGGTCTGATTGGCGAGCTGGGAATTAAAGCACAAGAAGCAAATCGTTTGTCGTCTAATACTGAAACACAGCTGAATGACGCGGACATAAACCGACAGCAAATGAGCGCAGTTTCTTTAGACGAAGAAATGACGAATATGATTCAATTCCAACACGCATACAATGCCGCTGCAAGAATGGTGACTTTACAAGACGAAATACTCGACAAAGTGATCAATGGCATGGGTGTAGGAGGAAGGTAGGTAGATCAAATGAGAGTAACACAAGGTATGATTCAGCAAAACTCATTGAGATATATCGGTTCAAGCTACTCAAAGCTGGATAAACTTCAATCACAGATTTCGTCGGGGAAAAAAATCTCAAAAGCTTCCGACGATCCTGTAGTAGCGATGAAAAGCCTGAAATATAATACGCAATTGTCTCAAGTGCAGCAATATCAAAGCAATGCTTCTCAAGCCTTTACATGGCTTGAAAACACAGAAACAAACATTACTGAAGGAATTGACATCTTGTCAAAGGTCAGAGACTTAGCGGTTAAAGCTCAAAATGATACAAACGGCGAAACAGAGAGGCAAGCGATTGGCGTAGAAGTGAAGCAGTTAAAGGATCAGCTTTTAAATATTGCCAATACGCAAGTGAACGGCAGATATATCTTTAATGGCACAAATTCAGACAAGCCTCCGGTTACAGATAACGGAGATGGTACTTATACAATTTCTGATACTGCTGATGTCGTTGTCAATATCTCTAATAATATGACATTGAAAGTGAATTCAGATCCAAAGTCAGCTTTTGGTGGTACTTCTGGAAGCGGACAGAATGTGTTTGAAATGCTTGACTCATTTGAGAAGGCGCTTAGTTCAGGTTCAGTCGATGGGATGAACAGCGTTTTAGATGATATCGATCAATTTTCTAACGGCATGAGCGCTGAACGTTCTGATCTTGGAGCTAGATATAATCGTCTTGAACTGGTTAATACAAGGCTTTCAGCTCAAGAAGAAACAGCTACAAAAGTGTTGTCAGACAATGAAGATGTAGAACTGGAAGAAGCAATAACGGAATTTATTGCGCAGCAAAGCGTGCACAGGGCTACTCTGTCTGTAAATGCGCAAATTGTTCAGCCTACATTGATTGACTTTTTAAAGTAAGCGGCTCTCAGGAGTTCGCTTTTTTTATAGTTCGGGAGGTAGAGTGATGCAAATCCCCAGATTGATTATGCATAGTGTTCAAGGGAAAATTGGTTTAACAACGACGCCCGCCAGCTTAAAAATGGAGCAGCCGCAAGCCGATCTTGAGATCCAGCAGCCAAACGCGGAAATGGAAATATCGGTGACACCTGGAAAACTCACGATTGACCAGACGCAAGCGTGGGAAGAATTAGACAGAAAACATATATTCAAACGGATTGAAGAAGCCGCCCAACAAGGCCGTGAGGATGTAATGCAGGGTATAGCCCGCACAGCAGAAGAAGGGGACGAGCTTATGAGAATTGAAAATAAGGGGAACCCAATCGCTTCACAAGCAAAGAGGAACTCTGAGATGCATCAGATTCAATTAGGTGAGAATTATGCTATTTCTCTTTCAAGGGTGAAAATACAATATACCCCGTCACAGCTTGATATTCAGATTACGCCGCGAAAACCTGTTATTGAGGCTGAACCGCGAAAACCAATTGTTGAATATACGCCGGGAGACGTTAAGGTTGACATGCTTCAATACCCTGATTTAAATATAGATGTAGAATACCCAAAAGAATCATCAGAAAAGTAAACAGAAAAGGATCGTGAACAATGATCATTCATACGAAATACCATGGCCAAATGAACGTAAAAGAGGAGCAAATTATTCTTTTTGAAAACGGGATTCCCGGCTTTATAGAGGAAAAACAGTTCGTCATTCTTCCGCTTTCAGAAGACTCTCCATTCGTGGCGCTGCAGTCCGTCACTTCGGAAAATCTTGCGTTCATCGTTGTAAGTCCGTTCATCTTTTTTAAGAATTATGAGTTTGATCTTGATGAATCAACTGCGGAACTTTTGGATATCGATCATATTGAAGATGTAGAAGTCATGACAATCTTGACCATGGCAGAGCCATTCGAAAAATCCACTGCCAATTTATTGGCTCCCATTATTGTAAATCGCAAAAACATGATGGCTAAGCAAGTCGTTTTACACGACTCCTCATATACGACAAAGCATCCGATTGGAGGAGAATCATGCTAGTTTTATCGCGGAAAATAAACGAAGCGATTCAAATAGGTGCTGATATTGAAGTGAAAGTCATTGCGGTTGAGGGTGATCAAGTGAAACTCGGAATTGACGCCCCGAAACATATCGACATTCATAGGAAAGAAATTTATTTGACCATTCAGGAAGAAAATAACCGTGCTGCAGCGTTATCCAGCGATGTGATCTCCGCATTATCCTCACAAAAAAAGTGAGGATTTTTTTATTTTTGTATTAACAAATTAAGAGACAATCCGATATTAATGATGTAGCCGGGAGGAGATGCGAAAGACTCCGCCAGTTATAAAAATGAGGCACAAGGACGTGCCTAAAAACATATTCAGGGAGGAACAAAACAATGAGAATTAACCACAATATCGCAGCACTTAACACACTAAACCGTTTAGGCTCAAACAACGGTGCTAGCCAAAAGAACATGGAGAAACTTTCTTCAGGTCTTCGTATCAACCGTGCGGGAGATGACGCAGCAGGTCTTGCGATCTCTGAAAAAATGAGAGGACAAATCAGAGGTCTTGATATGGCTTCTAAAAACTCTCAAGACGGAATCTCTCTTATCCAAACAGCTGAGGGTGCATTAACTGAAACTCACTCTATTCTTCAACGTGTTCGTGAACTAGTTGTTCAAGCTGGAAACACAGGTACACAAGATGGTACAGATCTTGGAGCGATCCAAGATGAGATCAAATCTCTAGTTGAAGAAATCGGTGGCGGAGCAAACGCTAACGGTATCTCCGACCGTACTGAATTTAACGGTAAAAAACTTCTTAATGGCGATTTCTCGCAAGCTGGCGGTAAATCATTAACATTCCAAATCGGAGCTAACAGCAGTCAACAGCTTTCTGTCAACATTGAAAGCATGGCAGCTACAGCAATTGGTGCTTTAGATACAGACGGTACGACACTTCTTACTGGACAAGCAGTATCTGACATCGACGTAACAAAATTCAAAGATAATGCGGCTGACACTGCTACTGTAGGATTCAATGCTCAACTTAAAACAGTTGATGACGCAATCAATACTGTTTCTAAACAACGTTCAAAATTAGGTGCGGTACAAAACCGTCTTGAGCACACAATCAACAACTTGAGCGCTTCTGGTGAAAACCTGACAGCTGCTGAGTCTCGTATCCGTGACGTTGACATGGCGAAAGAAATGAGTGAGTTCACAAAGAACAACATTCTTTCTCAAGCTTCTCAAGCGATGCTTGCTCAAGCAAACCAACAGCCACAAAACGTACTTCAATTGTTACGTTAATTTTAAAGAAGACCTTGGCGTTGCCAAGGTCTTTTATTTATATGTCTAACTCCGAATCATTCTCCATGCTGTCATTAACTCATGATATAATAACCGGATTCTCCACTAACTTATTATAAATGTATTTCCAAACAAGAAATTTAAAACGGAAGAGATTTTTTCCAAAAATATGTGTAATCTTATCTCGATTTAGTCGATATAAACGTTAGATTGGCGCATAGGGGATGATCAATTGAACATTGAAAGGCTCACTACGTTACAACCTGTTTGGGATCGTTATGATACTCAAATACATAATCAGAAAGATTACGAGAATAAAGTTCCTGCTCATCAAGTTTCATATACCAACCTTTCCGAAATGGTAGGGGAAATGAACAAGCTGCTGGAACCTTCGCAAGTTCACCTGAAGTTTGAGCTTCATGAGAAGTTAAATGAATACTATGTAAAGGTAATAGAGGACTCTACAAATGAGGTCATTCGTGAAATTCCGCCAAAACGATGGCTTGATTTTTATGCGGCTATGACTGAATATCTTGGGTTATTTGTAGATGAAAAAAAGTAGATTAGGAGTGGTTTGAAATGGTCACGAGAATAACAGGTCTGGCATCAGGAATGGATATAGATGATATCGTCTCAAAGCTGATGAAGACAGAAAAAGCGCCGCTTGACAGGCTGACACAAAAAAAACAGACTCTTGAATGGCAGCGTGACAGCTATCGTGAAGTAAATACAAAAATAAAAGAATTGCAAGATTATATGTCTAAAAATACGCTGACATATCCGAGTACGTATCAGAGCAAAACGGTGAAAAGCTCAGATGAATCTGTGTTAACTGCTACAGGAAACGCAAGTGCGCCAAACTCTTCTTCTACTGTTGAAGTAGCGAGCTTGGCAACCGCGGCGACGTATAAAGCAAATAATTATACGGGATACACACAAGGCGATTATAATTTGGCATTTAACGTTGTGGCGCCTGGTGAGACAACGGCAAAAACAGTAAACATCAGTGTGACAAGCACCGATACAATTGATAATGTGATTTCTAAACTTAATAGCTCTGATCTCGGAGTATCAGCATTTAAAGATAAAATTTGGAACGGCACCGCGTATGTGGAAACGATTGCGTTTTCTTCTAAAGCCACAGGTGCAGGCGGCAGCATACAGGCGGCAGATTCTGCTTCAGCCGACTTTATGTCTGGACAGCTTGGATTTTCTTTGGACGCCGATAATAAGCTAACTGCTTACAAAGAAGGAACAAATGCAAAAGTCACAATTAACGGCTTTGAAATGGAGAAGCTGACAAACAACTTTACAGTTAATGGTGTTACCTATTCGATCAGAAATACAACTGCAGCAACTGGTCCTGTTACGACAGCTGTTTCGACTGATGTTGACGGGATTTACAATCAAATTAAAGAGTTTGTAGACAAATACAATGAATTGGTTGACAGCCTGAATGGAAAGCTTCAGGAAGAAAAATACAGAGACTATACGCCGCTGACGAGTGAACAAAAAGAAGCAATGTCCGATAAAGAAGTAGAACTCTGGGAAGCAAAGGCGAAAAGCGGTTTGCTGAGAAATGATAGCAGTATCAGCACCGGTACGAACCAAATGCGGTCTGATTTTTATTCACAAGTAAATGCGGATGGGAAATCCTATCAATTAACTGAATTTGGCATCTCGACTTCAGGTACTTACCAATTGCGGGGACATCTAGAGATTAATGAAGACAAACTGAAAGCTAAAATACAAGAAGATCCGAAAAGCGTCGCAGCTTTATTTACAAGCGGGTCGAGCAGCAGCGCATATAGTGATAAAGGTATTATGAAGCGCATCGGTGACACGCTGAAAAGTACAGTGAAAAGTATCGAAGCAAAAGCCGGTAACTCTACAATGGGCGCCAATAACTACTCAATCGGTAAAAATTTAAACACGATCAGCACTGATATTATCAAAATGCAGGATCGGTTGAATTCGATAGAAAACCGCTACTATACAAAATTCAGTGCAATGGATTCTGCGATTCAAAAAATGAACGAACAATCGTCCTATTTATCACAGCTTCTTGCACAATAAATGTAATTTGGAGGATGACACATGGCGATCCAAAATCCTTATACAGCCTATCAGCAAAATTCAGTGAATACCGCTACACCCGGTGAACTGACGCTTATGCTGTATAATGGCTGTTTGAAATTTATACGACTTGCCTCTCAGGCCATTGAGAATGATGATATGCAACGAAAAAATGAAAATCTGATTAAAGCGCAAAATATCATTCAAGAATTAAATTTTACACTTAACCGCCACATAGAGCTTTCCGCTTCCATGGGTGCGATGTACGATTATATGTATCGAAGATTGGTACAGGCAAATATCAAAAATGATATGAGTATGCTGGCTGAGGTTGAAGGCTATGTAACAGATTTTCGGGATGCTTGGAAACAAGCCATTCAGAGTGAACGGAAGGACCGGCACGGATCAGGCGGAATCGCATGAAAAACATAGATCAACTGTACACTGAAACGCAGAGTATGCTGTCGCACATACAACAAACACCCGAAAGCGATGAACTTTTAAAGGAAATTGAAGACTTTGTGGCTAAACGGTCTGAACTGATTCAGGAAATATCTCTGCCGCTTTCAAGGGAAGAACAAAAGCAGATGAAGCTTGTTTTGGAATGGGACCAGGCTATTGTGAAGGAAATGGGAAGACTGAAGCAGTCAATCGCAGCAGAACTTCAGCAGGTAAAAAGAAAACGTACAATGCATACAACGTATTTAAATCCTTATAACAACATTACGATTGACGGCAGATATTATGACAAGCGTAAATAGGTGAGTGCCTTGAAGAGCATTGAAGATTATACGCTTTTATCAGCTTATTATCATCTTCTGTTTACTATTGAGGAAGGGCTATGTTATTTGATAGAGGCTGAACAGAATTTATCAAAAACAGAAGGGGATCGGATCTATCAAGATCTGATCCAAGCCTTTTTTTATTTGGATTCAACACATTCCACACTTCTCTTTATTATGGATTCGCGTTGTGCTGAAATTTGTGTGAAAGCATTTGACCAAATTTTTGCAGAGTTTGATCAACTGGTTTCTTTCTCTTTTCCCTCTCATGAGTTCTGCGAGTATTTAAAAGAACATTTTCTGAATCATTATAGAAAATGGATGCTGTCTATACACCAATGTATGGAACCTTTTGTTATCAATTAGGCGTGTGTGAGGTATTTGTTTCTTTTCATCAGCATATACATATACCTCCGAACCGCCAATGCAGAAGGAAATATCAAACACAATTCGACAAAGTTCACTGAATTTTCACAAAAAATTTACGTTTTGGCAGGATTGTTGCAGGGTAAAGGAGAAATAGATACATATCCTTAATAAAAGGGAGGCGTTCTTTGATGAACTATAACATCAGAGGAGAAAATATTGAAGTGACACCCGCGTTAAAGGATCATGTCGAGAAGAAGATCGGCAAGCTGGAGCGTTATTTTGACCATAGCGTGAATGCTGATGTGAACGTCAACTTGAAGTTTTACAATGACAAGGAGTCTAAAGTTGAGGTTACAATTCCGATGACAGATCTAGCGCTTCGGTCCGAGGTGCATAACGAGGATATGTACAACGCAATTGATCTCGCTACAAACAAACTGGAACGTCAAATCCGCAAGCATAAAACGAAAGTAAACCGTAAATTCCGTGAGCAGGGCTCTCCGAAGCATTTATTGGCAAACGGCCTTGACTCTGATACAGATATTGCGGTTCAGGATGAAATTGAAGAGGATGAGAGCTTGGACATTGTCCGTCAGAAGCGCTTTAATTTAAAGCCGATGGATAGTGAAGAGGCGATCTTGCAAATGAATATGCTCGGCCATAATTTCTTTGTTTTCACAAATGCGGAAACAAACCTAACAAATGTCGTGTACCGCCGAAATGATGGGAAATATGGCTTGATTGAACCGACTGAATAATGAAGAGAAGCCTTCCGTAATGTCCGCGGAAGGTTTTTGTTGTTTCTTATTTGCAAATTCTTTGGAAATAACAAAAGGTATGATATGATAATGAGAGGTATACATGGACTAGTAAATTATTTATACATGCCTGCAAAAACAGGCATGTGATGATAGAGGAGCGTTATAAATGCTTGGAATTTTAAATAAAATGTTTGATCCAACAAAACGTACGCTGAATAGATACGAAAAAATAGCTAACGACATTGATGCGATCCGCGGAGACTATGAAAATCTCTCCGACGAGGAGCTGAAACATAAAACGATTGAATTTAAAGAGCGCCTTGAAAAAGGGGCGACAACTGATGATCTTCTTGTTGAAGCATTCGCCGTTGTTCGGGAAGCTTCGCGCCGCGTAACCGGCATGTTTCCGTTCAAAGTCCAGCTCATGGGGGGCGTGGCGCTTCATGACGGAAATATCGCGGAAATGAAAACAGGGGAAGGGAAAACGTTAACCTCTACTCTGCCTGTTTATTTAAATGCATTAACAGGTAAAGGCGTACACGTCGTGACTGTCAACGAATACTTGGCAAGCCGTGACGCTGAGCAGATGGGGAAAATTTTCGAGTTTCTCGGTCTGACTGTCGGCTTGAATTTAAACTCAATGTCAAAGGATGAAAAACGGGAAGCTTATGCCGCTGACATTACTTACTCTACAAACAACGAGCTTGGCTTCGACTATTTGCGTGACAATATGGTTCTTTATAAAGAGCAGATGGTTCAGCGCCCGCTGCATTTTGCGGTCATTGATGAAGTTGACTCTATTTTAATTGATGAAGCGAGAACACCGCTAATCATTTCTGGACAAGCTGCAAAATCCACTAAGCTGTACGTACAGGCAAATGCGTTTGTCCGTACGTTAAAAGCGGAGAAGGATTACACGTATGACATCAAAACAAAAGCTGTTCAGCTTACTGAAGAAGGCATGACGAAGGCGGAAAAAGCATTCGGCATCGATAACCTCTTTGATGTAAAGCATGTCGCGCTCAACCACCATATCAACCAGGCCTTAAAAGCTCACGTTGCGATGCAAAAGGACGTTGACTATGTAGTGGAAGACGGACAGGTTGTTATTGTTGATTCCTTTACGGGACGTCTGATGAAAGGCCGCCGCTACAGTGAGGGGCTTCACCAGGCGATTGAAGCGAAGGAAGGGCTTGAAATTCAAAATGAGAGCATGACCTTGGCGACGATTACGTTCCAAAACTACTTCCGGATGTATGAAAAGCTTGCCGGTATGACGGGTACGGCTAAGACAGAGGAAGAGGAGTTCCGCAACATCTACAACATGCAGGTTGTCACGATTCCTACTAACCAGCCTGTTGTCCGTGACGATCGTCCGGATTTAATTTACCGTACGATGGAAGGAAAGTTTAAGGCCGTTGCGGAGGATGTCGCACAGCGTTACATGACGGGGCAGCCTGTTCTTGTCGGTACGGTTGCGGTTGAAACATCTGAATTGATTTCTAAGCTTTTGAAAAACAAAGGGATTCCGCATCAAGTATTAAACGCCAAAAACCATGAACGTGAAGCGCAGATCATTGAAGAGGCCGGCCAAAAAGGCGCAGTTACAATTGCGACAAACATGGCGGGGCGCGGAACAGATATTAAGCTTGGCGAAGGTGTAAAAGAGCTTGGCGGTCTCGCTGTTATCGGTACAGAACGACACGAATCACGCCGGATTGACAATCAGCTTCGAGGGCGTTCCGGACGTCAAGGAGATCCGGGGATCACCCAATTTTATCTTTCTATGGAAGATGAATTGATGCGTAGATTCGGAGCTGAGCGGACAATGGCGATGCTTGACCGTTTTGGCATGGACGATTCTACTCCAATTCAAAGCAAAATGGTGTCCCGCGCGGTTGAATCGTCTCAAAAACGTGTCGAAGGCAATAACTTCGATTCACGTAAACAGCTTCTGCAATATGATGACGTTCTTCGCCAGCAGCGCGAGGTCATTTATAAGCAGCGCTTTGAAGTTATCGACTCTGAAAACCTGCGTGAAATCGTTGAAAATATGATTAAATCTTCTCTCGAACGGGCAATTGCGGCTTATACACCAAGAGAAGAACTTCCAGAGGAGTGGAAGCTTGACGGTCTTGTGGAGCTTGTCAACACGACTTACCTTGACGAAGGCGCGCTTGAGAAGAGTGATATCTTTGGCAAAGAACCTGATGAAATGCATGAACTCATCATGGATCGCATCATGACCAAATATGATGAAAAAGAAGAAAAATTCGGTGAAGAACAAATGCGTGAATTCGAGAAAGTCATCGTGCTTCGCGCCGTCGATTCAAAATGGATGGACCATATCGATGCGATGGATCAGCTCCGTCAAGGGATTCACCTTCGTGCTTACGCGCAAACAAACCCGCTGCGTGAGTATCAAATGGAAGGCTTTGCGATGTTTGAGCATATGATTGAATCAATTGAGGACGAGGTCGCAAAATTTGTGATGAAGGCTGAGATTGAAAACAATCTTGAGCGTGAAGAGGTTGTACAAGGCCAGACAACGGCTCATCAGCCGCAAGAAGGCGAAGAAAGCAAAAAAGCGAAGAAAGCACCGGTTCGTAAAGTGGTTGATATTGGCCGAAATGCACCATGCCACTGCGGAAGCGGAAAAAAATATAAAAATTGCTGCGGCCGGACTGAATAGTTCGAGTCAGGCAAGTTTTTGACCGCGGCGCTTTGAGCGCCCGCGGATCTTTTAATGAGGTGAATAGGAATGGAATTATCAGAAATCAGGGCAGAGCTCGAAAATATGGCTTCTCGTTTAGCGGACTTTAGGGGGTCTCTTTGACCTCGAATCAAAAGAGGCCCGCATTGCTGAGCTAGATGAACAAATGGCTGATCCGGAATTCTGGAACGATCAGCAGAAAGCCCAAACGGTCATCAACGAAGCAAATGGTTTAAAGGATTATGTCAATTCCTATAAAAAATTGAATGAATCCCATGAAGAATTGCAAATGACTCATGATCTTTTGAAAGAAGAGCCGGACTCAGACCTCCAGCTTGAGCTTGAAAAAGAATTAAAATCATTAACAAAAGAGTTCAATGAGTTTGAGCTTCAGCTTCTGCTCAGTGAGCCGTATGATAAAAACAACGCAATTTTAGAACTGCACCCTGGTGCTGGCGGTACGGAGTCACAGGACTGGGGCTCAATGCTTCTCAGAATGTATACCAGATGGGGAGAACGCCGCGGCTTTAAGGTGGAAACGCTCGATTACCTTCCGGGTGATGAAGCGGGAATCAAGTCAGTCACATTGCTGATCAAAGGACACAATGCCTACGGTTATCTCAAGGCGGAAAAAGGTGTCCATCGTCTCGTGCGAATTTCACCGTTTGATTCTTCAGGCCGCCGTCATACATCATTCGTATCTTGTGAAGTCATGCCTGAATTTAACGACGAGATTGATATTGATATCCGTACGGAGGATCTTAAAGTTGATACGTACCGTGCAAGCGGAGCGGGCGGGCAGCACGTCAACACGACGGATTCAGCGGTTCGGATTACGCACTTGCCGACGAATGTGGTTGTAACGTGCCAAACAGAACGCTCACAAATTAAAAACCGTGAAAGAGCCATGAAAATGCTGAAGGCCAAGCTGTATCAGCGCAGAATTGAAGAGCAGCAGGCAGAGCTGGATGAAATTCGCGGTGAACAAAAAGAAATCGGCTGGGGAAGCCAAATCCGCTCTTATGTATTCCATCCGTATTCCATGGTAAAAGACCATCGGACCAATACAGAAATGGGGAACGTTCAAGCGGTAATGGACGGTGACATTGATACATTTATTGATGCCTACCTGCGTTCTAAGCTTTCATAAGCATAAAACACACCTGATATATGGGACTGACCCCATAAGATGAGACAAATAAAAAACACCTTCAAGTTTGAATACGGATGATTGTTATCCGAAATTAGACTTGGAGGTGTTTTTTCTATGGGGACAAGAGTGAGTTATCCGGTTGAAGTGAAACAGAAGGCTGTAGAAATGAGATTGGCAGGCGTACCTATGAAAGAGATCATGCAGGAGTTGAATATTAAGAATAAGACACAGGTTCAGACATGGGTTAGATGGCATAAGGCTGGGGATACACATCGATTCGAACAGCCTGTTGGAAAGCAATACACTTACGGAAAAGGTCCGGAGTATTCTTCCGAATTAGAGAAAATGCAGGCAGAGATTCGTTACCTGAGACAACAGAATGAAGTTTTAAAAAAGTACAACGAATTGGAAAGGAAGTTGATAGCGAAACGTCAGTCGAACTTGTAGAAATATTGAACAGCACAATGACCATACAGGATATCTGTATTCATTTAGGTATCTCTCGAGCGTCTTATTATCGCTGGAAGAAGAATCCGATGAAGGATCATCCCAAGCGCCATTTGGAAAAACAAATCGGCACGTTGTGCCGAGAGCACAAGTATCGATATGGATATCGAAAAATCACAGCTATACTAAAAAAGAGTATGCATATTAACCATAAAACGGTTCAACGTATTATGCAGAAAAATCAATGGCAGTGCCGGGTTAAGGTGAAAAAGCGCAAGAAGGATGGGCAGCCATATGCCGTGGTCGATAATATATTGGATCGGAACTTTCAGTCTGATCGCCCTCTTGAAAAACTAGTAACGGACATTACGTATTTGCCTTATGGACAGAAACAATTGTACCTTTCCAGTATATTGGATTTATACAATGGAGAAGTGATTGCTTTTACGATTGGGGATAAGCAGGATACAGCCTTTGTCTTAGACACACTTGATCAGCTGCCAATGTTGCCTGAGAACTGCGTGTTACATAGTGACCAAGGTTCTGTGTATACATCTTACGAGTATCAAAAAGCTGTTAAAACAAAAGGCATTACCATGAGCATGTCCCGCAAAGGGACGCCCGCTGATAATGCCTCCATCGAATCGTTTCATTCCTCACTAAAGTCTGAAACGTTCTATCTTAACAGCATTGATCGAACTACGACCGCCATCGTAGAACGCACTGTCATAGAATACATTCATTATTATAACAATATTCGTATCCAAACTAAACTAAACAACCAATCACCGATAAACTATCGGCAATTGGCTGTTTAAAAGGTGTTTTGATCCCTGTCTCAAAAACGGGGGTCAGTCCCATATTCAGGTGTGTTTTTTCATTCCTTCATATCCTTGATTTCACTGCTGCTTTAGCATATTACCACTTTATTTGGGTGTTATTTACATCTGATCGGAGAAGGATTAAAATGCTATCGGAGAGCAATGGAAGAAACGGAGGATATATGATGGACGTACGGAATAACACACATCGGATTTTACGGGATTATGTATACATACTGATAGGAGCAGTAATTACAGCCGTGTCCTTTAATGTATTTTTGCTTCCAAATAAGATTGCCGCCGGCGGTGTCAGCGGAATTAGCACGATTTTGCAGTCATATGGTTTTGAAGCAGCGTATGTGCAGTGGATTATTAATATCCCTTTATTTATTGCCGGTGTCGTTTTGCTTGGCGGAAAATTTGGTCTTAAGACGCTCGCGGGTTCTGTTTTTTTGCCGCTTGTCGTGTTTTTGACAAGAAATATTCAGCCGGCTACCCATCATGAGCTTCTGGCGGCGATTTTTGGCGGCGTCGGCATCGGTGTCGGAATTGGCATTGTGTATTTAGGGAAAGGTTCGACTGGCGGAACCGCCTTGGCTGCACAGATCATTCATAAGTACTCCGGTCTGTCATTGGGAACGTGTCTTGCCATCATTGACGGATTGATTGTCATTACGGCTATGATCGTATTTAATATTGAGCAAGGCTTATATGCCATGCTTGGCGTCTTTGTGTCCAGCAAAACGATTGATGTCGTTCAAGTCGGCTTTAATCGTTCAAAAATGGCGCTTATTATTACAAAGCAGGAGCAGGCAGTCAAGGAAGCCGTTTTACAGAAAATCGACAGAGGCGTGACGAAAATTTCCGCAGTCGGCGGATATACTGACGATGACCGCCCGATTTTAATGTGCGTGGTTGGGCAAACTGAATTCACCAAATTGAAACAAATCGTCAAACAGATTGATGAGTCTGCTTTTGTGATTGTAGCGGACGCGAGCGAGGTATTGGGCGAGGGTTTCAAACGCGCTTAAACGAGGTTATAATATGGTAGAGATCGTAAAGGAGTTGTGCTTCTCAACATGAAATCAAAGTTATCGATACTATTGCTTGGACTTACTCTTTCCGTTCTGTTGGCCGCCTGCGGTTCAAACGATGCAAAAGAAGAGAAGGCAGACACCGGCAGCAAGACTGAAGCCTCTGCATCTGAAGGGGAAGAATTATATCAGCAAAGCTGCGTAGGCTGCCACGGCAAGGATTTAGAAGGTGTATCAGGGCCTAATCTTCAAGAAGTCGGAGGCAAATACGACGAACACAAAATTGAAAGCATTATTAAAAACGGCCGGGGCAATATGCCGAAGGGGCTTGTAAATGATAAAGAAGCCGCTGTTATTGCCAAATGGCTGTCGGAAAAAAAGTAAGATAAAAAAATCTTTGCCGCAGCGCAGGCAAAGATTTTTTTATGCCCTGACAATATGAATGAAAAGAAACTGTAATAGTATTATGTCTAAATTTGACGTATAATGAAGTGTGTTGAAAAATAAAAGTTTCAGATTTTTCATCTTTTTACAAATGAATAGGTCATAAATTGTCGAATGTATTCGACGAGTGTGACCGTGTGATAAATAAAATGATATAAAAGATTAGGTGATTTCATGATAGAGATGAAGGAAGTATACAAAGCCTATCCGAACGGTGTAAAAGCGCTTAATGGGATTTCTGTTGACATTCATCCCGGCGAGTTTGTGTATGTTGTCGGTCCGAGCGGTGCGGGTAAATCTACTTTTATTAAAATGATATACAGAGAAGAAAAACCGACAAAAGGACAAATTTTAATCAATCATAAAGATCTCGCTGCAATTAAAGAAAAAGAGATTCCTTTCGTGCGCCGTAAAATAGGCGTTGTCTTCCAGGATTTTAAGCTTCTGCCGAAACTTACTGTTTTTGAAAATGTGGCATTTGCCCTTGAAGTAATTGGAGAACAGCCGTCTGTCATTAAGAAACGGGTGCTTGAAGTGCTTGATCTCGTGCAGCTGAAGCATAAAGCGAGACAATTTCCTGACCATCTTTCAGGCGGGGAGCAGCAGCGTGTATCTATTGCCAGATCAATTGTGAACAACCCTGATGTTGTCATCGCTGATGAACCTACAGGAAACCTTGATCCGGATACGTCATGGGAAGTCATGAAGACGCTGGAGGAAATCAATAACCGCGGGACAACAGTCGTAATGGCGACACATAACAAAGAAATCGTAAACACCATTAAGAAACGTGTCATTGCAATCGAAGATGGTATCATTGTGCGTGATGAGTCAAGAGGGGAGTATGGTTCATATGATTAAAATTCTCGGGCGCCACTTGCGTGAGAGTTTTAAATCTCTCGGGAGAAACACATGGATGACATTTGCATCCATTAGTGCTGTAACAGTTACGCTGATTTTAGTCGGCGTGTTTTTAGTGATTATGCTGAATTTGAATAACATGGCCACGAACGCCGAAAAACAAGTCGAAATCAAAGTTTTGATTGATCTGACGGCAGACCAGAAGGCACAGGATAAACTGCAGAGCGATATTAAGGAACTGAAGGGCATTCAGAGTGTCACTTTTTCGTCTAAAGAAAAAGAGCTTGACCAGCTGGTTGACAGCTTTGGCGACAGCGGTAAATCCCTGACGATGAAGAATCAGGAGAATCCGCTTAATAACGCATATGTCGTTAAAACAACAGATCCGCATGATACGCCGAACGTGGCAAAAAAGATTGAAAAAATGGATCATGTCTATAAAGTCACGTACGGTAAAGAAGAAGTCAGCCGTTTGTTTAAAGTGGTCGGCGTTTCCCGCAACATCGGAATCGCGTTAATTATCGGACTGGTATTCACGGCGATGTTCTTGATTTCCAATACCATTAAAATTACAATTTTCGCAAGAAGAAAAGAAATTGAAATCATGAAGCTTGTCGGTGCGACGAACTGGTTTATCCGCTGGCCGTTTTTCCTTGAAGGATTGCTGCTTGGCGTATTCGGTTCAGTGATTCCGATTGCATTGGTGCTGAGCACTTACCAATACCTCATCGGCTGGGTCGTTCCGAAGGTTCAAGGATCATTTGTCTCTCTTCTTCCTTATAATCCATTTGTATTCCAGGTTTCGTTAGTGCTGGTTGCAATCGGAGCAGTAATTGGAGTATGGGGAAGTCTGACTTCCATCCGCAAGTTTCTGCGAGTATAAAGAGAAAAAGCCGTCCCGCTTCTGTGGGCGGCTTTTCTTTTGCCTTCTTTTTCTTCTATGATTACATGAAATCTCCATCCTTTACATATACTATCTCTAGGTTTTGATAAAGACAGTCTGGCATACAGGAGGAGTAAAGGATGAATCAAAAGATAATGGCTGTGATCGCAGCGGGGAGCATGCTGTTCGGAGGCGCCGGTGTATATGCGGGAATGAACCTGCTTGAGATGGATAAGCCCCAGACTGCAGCAGTTCCCGTCACGGCACAAGCTGACTCTGAACGGAATAAGGCTATGGACAAAATCGAAAAAGCGTATGAGTTAATTTCGAATGAGTATGTAGAAAAAGTTGATAGAGAAAAGCTGCTCGAGGGAGCCATCCAAGGAATGCTGTCTACGCTGAATGATCCTTATTCTGTCTACATGGACAAGCAGACAGCTAAGCAATTTTCTGATTCTCTTGATTCCTCATTTGAAGGCATTGGGGCTGAGGTTGGAATGGCAAACGGCAAAATTATTATTGTTTCCCCATTTAAGAAATCGCCAGCGGAAAAAGCCGGGCTTAAGCCTAATGATGAAATTATCAGCATCAATGGAGAATCAATGGCTGGCAAGGATTTAAATCACGCTGTGTTAAAAATAAGAGGAAAGAAAGGGTCAAGCGTTTTAATGAAGATTCAGCGGCCGGGCACGAAAAAGCAGCTGTCATTCCGGATTAAGAGAGCTGAGATTCCACTCGAAACGGTATTTGCTTCAGAGAAAAACGTGCAGGGGCACTCTGTCGGATATATCAGCATCTCTACTTTTTCCGAGCATACCGCGAAGGATTTTGCAAAAGCGCTGGGCGGTCTTGAGAAAAAAGGAATTGATGGCCTTGTTATTGATGTCCGCGGCAACCCGGGCGGATATCTTCAAAGTGTGGAAGAAATTCTTAAGCACTTCGTTACAAAGGATAAGCCGTATATTCAGATTGCTGAGCGCAATGGAGATAAAAAACGATATTTTTCAACCTTGCCCCATAAAAAAGCGTATCCTGTCAATGTGATTACGGATAAAGGGAGTGCCTCCGCATCAGAAATTCTTGCCGGCGCATTAAAGGAAGCAGGACATTATGATGTTGTAGGCGATAGGTCTTTTGGTAAGGGGACGGTTCAACAGGCTGTTCCAATGGGGGACGGCAGCAACATCAAATTGACGCTCTATAAGTGGCTGACGCCAAATGGAAACTGGATTCATAAGAAAGGAATTGAGCCGACCATTGCGATGAAGCAGCCTGATTATTTTTCCGCCGGACCTTTGCAGCTGAAAGAGCCGCTTAAAGTGGATATGAACAATGAAGATGTTAAGCATGCACAGGTATTATTAAAAGGTCTTAGCTTCGACCCGGGACGTGAGGATGGCTATTTCAGTAAGGACATGCAAAAAGCGGTTTTGGCCTTTCAAGATCAAAACAAGCTGGATAAGACGGGTGTAATCGATACTCGCACTGCTGAGGCCTTAAATCAGCAGATAGAAAAGAAAAAATCAAACGAAAAAAATGATTTGCAGCTTCAAACAGCGCTGAAATCACTATTTGTAAAATAAAGGAGATGGTCTTCCATCTCCTGTTTCTTTATACTTAACGAGTGAATGAATCATAAGTCACATAAAAAATGAGTTTTTGACAAGAAATTAAAAAAATTTCACAAATAAACATTTATAAAGGACTGTGATTACCCGATATCAATATATGAGAGAGACTTTCTAACGAGATAATATGCATTTAAAATGAAACTTTTGCAAGTTGCCTAGTCTCTGTTTACTTCATACAATATAAGAAGGTTCTAAAAAGAACAGTAATCAGGTTTATGGCAGCTGTAAGACAGGTATTTAATGAGAAACGTTAGCGAAAATGCTTGTTAGCACTCCAGTACTGCTGCTTATACTGGCCCGTGCTTATCTGTATAAAGAAAATGGGGGTTCACAATTGAAGAGGGCAAGTATTGTGCGTGAAAAAAAATATTATGAATTAGTCGAACAATTAAAAGACAGAACACAAGATGTAACATTTTCAGCTACAAAAGCACTAAGTCTTCTTATGCTGTTTAGCAGGTATTTAGTCAATTACACCAATGTCGAATCAGTAAATGATATCGATGAAGAATGTGCCAAACATTATTTTAACTACTTAATGAAGAATCATAAGCGATTAGGAATCAATCTGACAGATATAAAAAGGTCGATGCACTTGATCAGCGGTTTATTGGATGTGGATGTAAACCATTATTTAAAGGATTTTTCATTATCGAATGTCACGCTGTGGATGACGCAAGAGGGATAAACGCTCCCGAGGATATCCAAGCCATTTAATATTTGATAGAATAGAAGTAATATGTTTGGCTTGAGGCGGTGAAAGATAGTGTCTGTTCAATGGGGATTTGAACTGTTAAAAAGTGTGGGCCTGTTCTTCTTGCACCCGCTTTTCTGGTTTTTTATCATGATAAGTCTGTTTTTCGGCTATGTAAGGATCAAACGGGAAAGAAAAACCTTTCATACTAGAATAGCGGATATTTATGATGAACTGAAATTTACTTATACAAAAGGGCTGATCCCTGGCCTCCTTTTATCGGTTGTTTTAGGCGTACTCGGAATCTCGATTCCTCTCGGTTTACTTGCGATTATTGCCGTTATCACTGCAGCGGCAGCGCTCACTCTTCGCGCAAACTGGATGTCTGCTGCATATATCGTAAGCGCGAGTATGCTGATAGGTTTCGGACTGCAAATCAATCAGGCGGAACCTTTTCTGGAGAGATTCCCGCAAGGATTTGCAGTTGTCTGGCCGGCTATGGCTGTGTTTTTGGGCTTGTTGATTATCATTGAAGGAGCGGTTGCTTATCGCTCTGCACATGTGAGAACATCACCGGCAATTGTCTTGAGCAGCCGAGGTTTGCCGATCGGGCAGCAGTTGGCAAACCGGATATGGCTTTTGCCGTTGTTCCTTCTCGTGCCTGGCAACGGATTAGAATCACATGTCAGCTGGTGGCCTGTGTTTACCATTCCGGGCGGATCATTCCATTTTCTATGGATTCCGTACTTTGTCGGATTTGGACAAAGGGTGCAAGGGTCTCTTCCTGAAACGAGCATAAGGATCACAGCGAAACGTGTTTGTATTCTAGGCTTAATCGTCACAGCTCTCGGTGCAGCGGGTTTACTGTGGACGCCGCTTGCGGGTGCAGCCGTATGTGCGGCTGTATTAGGACGTATTTTTCTATCCATTAAGCAAAGGGTGAATGATAACGCGGCTCCGTTTTATTTCTCGAAACGTGATCAGGGCTTAATGGTGCTTGGGATTATACCAAATACGCCGGCTGAGGACCTGGAATTGAAAATTGGAGAAGTCATTACTAAAGTGAATGGCATACCGGTTAAGAACGTATCTGATTTTTATGAAGCGCTCCAGCATAACCGTGCATATGTGAAGCTTGAAATTATCGGTTTGAACGGAGAAATTCGTTTTGATCAAAGAGCTTCTTATGAGGGAGAACATCATGAATTGGGCATCCTTTTCGTAAAGGATGAACGTGAAGACGAAGCAGCCGCTTTGTCTGGATCATAAAAGACAGCCCGGCACCGCAAGAATATGCGGTGCCGGGCTGTTTTGTGTTACGCTGAGTTTTTTTCCATCCGTGCCGTTTCATCAGATTTGATGCCTAATGAAACAAAAACGCCAATGATGGAGACAGCGAAGAGAATGATAAATAAGGTGTGGTATCCGGAAATCAGGCCGATTAAGGCTGATGAAATAATGCTTCCGAAATAACGGAAGGTCGAGAAAATGCCGGACGCCACTCCTGACATGCCGGGATCTACTGTGGCAAGAGATGATATCTGCATGCTGGTCAGTCCCACTCCCGATGCGAGCCCGCCTAGAATAAGGGAGATCATAAGGAACAAGACAGAATGAGAGCTGCTTAACAGCAAAAATAATAGATTCGCACCAGCCATCATCGCAAATGAAAGAAAAATGATTTTTTTTGCTCCCCATTTGTGATGGAGCTGTGCCCCCACCCAGTTGCTGGCCGACATGAAGATCGAAAATACAGAGAGCGCCATGCCGCTGTTAGACGTATTGAGCCCAAATTGGCTCGTCATGAATAACGGCATGATCAATAAGACGGCGTACATCATCAGATTGCTTAATAAGACTGATAGGTTGGCATTTGTAAAGGTTGAGCTTTTAAACAGTGTAAAATCTATGATTGGGTGCTTTGTGCGTTTTTCTCTTCTGAAAAAAAGCGGGACAAAAAGAAGGATCAATACACTGTATACTGCATAGCCCCATGAAGTTTCATTTTTCGTCAGCAGGATGATTGAAACGATGCTGCCTGCAAGCAGGAGAGAACCGATAATATCCAGCGGCGCGTCAGATTTGTTTTCTTTATATTGTGGGAACATGGTTAATGCCGTAATTAAAGCAATGGCGAGAAACGGGATGTTGACCCAAAAAATCGAATGCCAGCTAAAGCTGTCAATCAGCAAAGAGCCGATGAAAGGCCCAAGAGCGGCGCCAAGCCCCGCGCCGAGCCCAAAAAATCCAAACACCTTCGGAAGGCGCTTTTCAGAAACAACGTGACGGATAATGGCGATGCTATTTGGCGTAAGCAGTGCGCCGCCGACAGCCTGCAATGCCCGAAAGACAATCAACAGCACCAGGCTCGGTGAGAGGGCGCAGCCTAAGGACGCGATAAGAAAAAGGCCGACGCCCCATAAGTACATTGTTTTATTGCCGTACATGTCACCGAGTTTTCCAGCAATAGGCTGTGTGACGGCCATCACGATTAAATAAACGGTAACCACCCAAGTGATGCTTGCGATGGACTCGTTATACGTATGGGATATGGATGAGAGCGCGACCGCGATCATCGTTGAGTTGATGGGAGCGAGGATGGCCCCTAATAATAGCGAGACGATCAGCGCCCATTCTTTTCTTGAGCTCATTGGGATCCTCCTTCTTGTTATGCCAAGGAAATCATCAAGAAATTCCTTTGACAAACAGAGCTGTGCTATGCTCCAGCATATTTTCCTGGGACATTGAAATCACCCTGTCTCCTAAATGGAGACGGTGAATAAAATAACCAAAAATGATCGACATGAACACGTCGGCATGCTCCGCTTCATCTCCTGACTGAATAACCCCTTTTTCGCCCATTGTTTTGAGATAATCAACCAGCAGCTGTTTCATACATTGGGGATATTCAGTGACGTGGTTGATGACCCCCTGAAACATGGCCGGTTCACGAAAACTGATTTTAATGATATCTTTTCTTCGTTCGAGCTCCTCCAAGAGACAGGTTCCGATATGAAGCAGGTCTTTGTACAAATCTCCTTCGGTTTGTTCCAGAATGCTGCCTTGATTTGAGGAATACTGAGAAAGCAAAACCTCGATCAGTCCCTGCTTGTTTTTGAAATTCCTGAAAATCGTCGCTTCACTTACGTTTGCTTTTTCCGCGATTTCTTTTGTCGTCATAGCGCTATATCCTTTTTTGACGAGCAGCTGCGTGGCAGCATCAAGGATTCTCTTGTTTGTCGATCTCAATACGCTTCACCTCACGAATATACTGGCAGGACAAGTATACACCTGCCCAGCTTGTATAAGAAAGAGCGGGAACGCATCAAGCCCGGCTGACAACCGTGATTTTGCCGCTGCTTCCGTCGACGGTGACGATATCCCCGTGTCTAAGTCTTTCTGTTGCCGTACGGGTGCCGAGTACGGCGGGAATGCCGTATTCGCGAGCAATAATCGCAGCGTGGGACAAAATGCCGCCTGTGTCTGTAATAATCGCTTTGGCGTCTTGAAACAGGCTGGTCCATAGCGGGGTGGTCATTTTGCAAACGAGGATGTCCCCAGACGCGAATTGAGAAAATTCACTGGCGTCCCGAATGATTTTTACTGGACCTGTGGCAATACCGCTTGATGCCGCGATGCCAAAAATGTGATTCTCCGTGTTTTTTTCATCCTCAATAACAGCGCCGACAATCTCTTCAGCGATTTTGAGCTGTTCTTTTGTCGGAGTACCGAGGTAGGCAGGGGCTTTGGCCAGCTCATACTCATGAAAGGCCTGTCTGCGTTTTTCAGCTTTTTCTTGCAGGGATACAGGGTGAAGGAGCGCGTTTTCCACTTCATCATCATACAAGAACCAAAGATCCTCCCGATCTTGAATGACACCATGTTTCACCAGCAATTCACCTACCTTCAGCAGAAAGACCCTCGCCTTGGCATCCAGCATGGCATCGATATAAAAGTGGTGGTCATCCATTATATTTGCAGAGTTCAGCGTCCACTGATAATACTGGTCAAATTGTTCTCGTACGTGGGGATCTTCTATGTTTTCCAAGAAGTCATGATATAATTTCTCTCGTTTTTCTTTCGTTTTCTGAAATTCATTGTCAAAATGATAGCCATTGCGGACGTAATTTTGAATATTGGTCAGAGCAAAATACGGATTTTCTGCCCAAATCTGTTCAATCAGATCATGGCTCTTTACAGACCTCCACCCGTAATCCTGCAAAAATTCATGAATGTTTTTCAGAAAGTGTCTGCCCTCATCTGTTTGTTCTAATTTTTCTTGGAGCTGTTCCGGCTCGGTGTTTTCAAAAATCGCCAGTAGATTCGGGTTTTCCCGAACTTCAACGGAGTATAGCCACAGGCAGCGGTCAGTTTCCAGTGATTTGTTCATTTTTCCTGTCAGCATTTCGTAAAAATGAGCGGTTTCAGACTCTCCTTGAATGTGCTGGTACATCGCTCGCAATTTGTTTGTCAGAAGCATTTGCGGGAAAACAATATTGAAATGTTCATCATAAGCCCTGAGATAAAAGGCTTTTAACTTTCTAAAAGCATCGAGTGCGCTTTCAGCAGTATGATCAGTTTGTGCGAGCTGATCCAGCGTCTCGTAAAATGGAAGGTAGGTGTGTTTGATGATGTCATACATACGCTCCGATAATATCGGAAAAATCTCTTTGCCGCAGTTCTCATCAGGCAGATGTCCGCCTTGATTTTTGGAATAAATGTGCCCGCGATAAAGCTTCACTTCTTCTGCAACTGCCCCAAGCGGAAACTTTTGCATGTTTTTCTTTAAGCCGTACTCCATGGCCGGTACAATGAATGATGAAAATAACGGACTTACCGGACCTTCAATATTTGACTCCATGTTGATCCAGAAATCTTCCATATCGGCGTCTGTCATCATGAAGCTGCGTATTTCTTCTGCCGCTTTTTTGTCCTGTTCAATGGTTGTAATCGGGCGGGCTTGCAGAAGGTATACTTGACGATTAGCGATTCCGAATTCGATATCGACTGGATATCCGTACAGCTCTTCGGTTTTTTTCGTGATTTCAGCCAGTTCAATCACTTGTTCATCTGTAAGGCAAAAACGCCTGCGCATATCTTCGCTCGTTTCTTTTTCAGCAATTCCTTCTGCCGCAGACTCCATGTAGATTTCCTTTGTGCCTATTTCTTTCTGAATCTCGAATGAGGATTTATTGACGATAAATGTGTCCGGGGTGACGCTTCCAGAGACGACAGCTTCCCCTAAACCATAGCTTGCGCTGATTAATAGCTCTCTATCATCATGGGTAACAGGATTGCGGCTGAAAATAACACCTGACACTTCTGAATCAATCAGCCCCTGAACGACAATGCCCATTAACGGTTCTGTGATTTGATTGTTCATTTTTTTCTTATAGGTGCTGACTCGGCCTGAAAAAAATGAGCCCCAGCATTCTTTCACTTTAGCCAAAAACTCTTCCTCTGTTTTGATATTTAAGTAGGTTTCGTATTGGCCCGCGAAGGAAGCGCCTTCTAAATCTTCCGAGGCGGATGAAGAACGCACGGCCACAGAGCGGTATGATTCTCTTAGCTTGTAAAAGGAATCCGTCAGCTCCTCTTTCAGTTCATCAGAAAATGTTCCGGCAATGATCCCGCTTTCAATGCTTTCGCTAGTCTCATGAAGCTGGTTTTCCTCCATAAAACGGGCAAGCGCATTCGTCTGAATAATAAACCCGTCTGGTACAGGAAGACCGTGTTTAGTCAGTTTAATCAAATTCATGCCTTTTGCTCCAGCCAGCCGGCTGGACTCTTCTGCTTGGCGAAAAATAACAGAATACATATTTGAAACCCCCATTCCTTCATATTTTTTCTCTCTAGTCTTTTATAACGGAGCCTGTGTTCGGAAAAAATGATAGTGAACACTATCGTTCAATTGTAGATTTTTAGGAAAATGCTGTCAAACTCAGAAAGTCCTAAATAAAATGAATAGTTAAGTTAGTTAGAATATCACGAAAAATATAGTCGGACTGGTGCAGTATGCCTATTTTTCTTTTATTCTCGAATTTGGAGGAGGGCATGTATAAACAAAAATAGAGCAGCGGCACTCATGTATGTAATCAATTTATTTTTTTAATAGAATAAGTGAAATCATTGTTGCTTTGCTTGTTGTCCTGTAGTCACCCGTCATCGATTTCAGTCTCAAATACACACTTTCTCCCGGCTTAATCGTTGAGAGGTGACCGTGATCTTCTGCTTCGAGAACGGTTGTCTTCTCAGGAGCCACATACTGAATTTTAAAATCGTCGCTTTTTCCGCTTGGAGAAGTGAGCGAAGCGGATCGATCACGCTCGCCGGCTGTTTTGTTTTTCCATCGGCGGCCGTCTGGGGCTTTCATCTATAATGATTATCCGGAAGCACTTCATCGGCTAAACCTGTGATTGCAGGAGCGGGATGCGATGCCATCAGGAGGAGACTGGGTAGTACGGCTGCTGTTAAAACAGATGTAACGAACTTGAATTGCATATTCGTCCGCCCCCTGTCCATTTTTATTGAGCTTTCGTAACTGCTAAATCAACCTATTCTATTATTTATCTAGTTTTTTTCTGTCAGCCGGAACCAAAGTGCAGATATGATGATTGATTTAGGCTGAAAAAGGGTATGGTGTACAAAGAGGGAACGATTGAATGATTGTCCGATTCTTCATTTTTTACTATAATCAGATCAGATGAAGAATCCCTGAGGAGGGTTTTTGTTGATTACAAAAGCCGTTTTTGCATTATTTTTCCCTTTTATGCTTGTTGTGCTATTTACAAGAGTTACCTTTAATCATTATGTGGCGATCGCTCTAACAGCTGCATTGCTGTTTGCCTCCTATTTAAAAGGCTATACAGAAACGTATTTTATTGTAGGGTTGGATGTTGTGTCTCTTGTGGCCGGCGGACTGTATATGGCTAAAAAAGCTGCTGAGAAAAAAGAAGAATAAATCGGACATAATGAATATAAAAGACTGAATTCCTGCTTTTGCGTTTGAAAGCAGGTTTTTTATACACGAAAACAGCTGGAAATAAAAAACCACCGAACTTTAGTTCGTATTTTTGGTGATTTTGCTTTCCGTTGTGTTACTATATCTATAGGAAGATTTCGTTAAAGAAACGGAGGCTTATTTTGTGAAAGATCGCTTTGAGTTAGTCTCGAAATATCAGCCCCAGGGAGATCAGCCAAAAGCCATTGAAAAACTTGTAAAAGGGATTCAGGAGGGCAAGAAGCATCAGACTCTGCTGGGTGCGACAGGAACGGGCAAAACATTTACAGTGTCCAATTTGATTAAAGAAGTCAATAAGCCGACGCTCGTGATTGCCCATAACAAAACCCTCGCCGGACAGCTTTACAGCGAGTTCAAGGAATTTTTTCCGAACAACGCTGTCGAGTATTTTGTCAGCTACTATGATTATTATCAGCCGGAGGCGTATGTGCCTCAAACGGATACATTTATAGAGAAAGACGCTAGTATTAATGATGAAATTGATAAATTGAGGCACTCCGCAACATCGTCTTTGTTTGAACGGAGAGATGTCATTATTATTGCGAGTGTGTCTTGTATATATGGCCTCGGTTCGCCGGAAGAATACCGGGAAATGGTTTTGTCTTTGCGGCCTGAAATGGAAATCGAACGCAACGAGCTGCTCAGAAAGCTTGTAGACATCCAATATGCCCGCAACGATATCGACTTTCAGCGCGGTACATTTCGTGTGCGCGGAGATGTAGTGGAAATCTTCCCGGCCTCTCGTGATGAACATTGTATAAGAGTTGAGTTTTTCGGGGATGAAATCGAACGGATCCGAGAAGTTGATGCCCTGACAGGAGAAATTCTCGGCGACCGCGATCACGTCGCGATTTTCCCGGCATCCCACTTCGTAACGCGTGCCGAGAAAATGGAGAAAGCGATTCAAAATATCGAGAAAGAGCTCGAGGAGCAGCTGAAGGTCATGCATGAAAATGGCAAGCTGCTTGAAGCGCAGCGTTTAGAGCAGCGGACAAGATATGATCTTGAAATGATGCGGGAAATGGGTTTCTGCTCCGGCATTGAGAACTATTCAAGACATTTGACGCTTCGGCCTCCTGGTTCAACGCCGTATACGCTTCTTGATTATTTCCCCGACGATTTCATGATCGTGGTGGATGAGTCGCATGTGACGATTCCTCAGGTGCGCGGCATGTTTAACGGAGACCAGGCGCGGAAACAGGTGCTCGTGGATCACGGCTTCCGTCTTCCATCGGCGCTTGATAACCGTCCGCTCCGTTTTGAAGAGTTTGAAAAGCATATGCACAATATCGTGTATGTATCTGCTACGCCAGGGCCGTATGAGATTGAGCACACGGATGAAATGGTTGAGCAGATCATCCGTCCGACCGGTCTTCTTGATCCGCTTATTGAGGTGCGTCCGATCGAAGGCCAGATTGATGATTTGATCGGCGAAATTCAAGCAAGAATTGAGCGAAATGAACGGGTGCTCGTCACAACCTTGACGAAGAAAATGTCAGAGGACCTGACCGATTATTTGAAGGAAATCGGCATTAAAGTAAACTATCTACATTCGGAGATTAAAACGCTTGAACGGATTGAGATCATTCGCGACCTTCGCCTTGGCAAGCATGATGTGCTTATCGGCATCAACCTGCTGAGGGAAGGACTCGACATTCCTGAAGTATCTCTTGTCGCGATTTTGGATGCGGATAAGGAAGGTTTCCTTCGTTCGGAGCGGTCGCTGATCCAGACTATCGGACGGGCAGCCAGGAATTCTGAAGGACGCGTCATTATGTATGCCGATAAAATAACGAAGTCTATGGAAATTGCGATGAATGAAACAAAACGCCGCCGTGAGCAGCAGGAGCGGTTTAACGAAGAGCACGGCATTACGCCGCAAACAATAAATAAGGAAATTCGTGATGTGATTCGTGCCACAGTAGCTGCTGAAGATAAAGCAGAATACAAAACAAAAGTCGCGCCGAAGCTGTCGAAAATGACGAAGAAAGAACGTCAGAAGGTCGTTGAACAGATGGAACACGAAATGAAAGAAGCAGCCAAGGCGCTTGACTTTGAAAGAGCCGCGGAGCTTCGCGATTTACTTTTAGAGCTAAAAGCGGAAGGATGATGAGCAAATGGCTATGGATCGGATAGAGGTGAAGGGAGCCAGGGCGCATAACCTGAAAAATATCGATGTAACAATTCCAAGAGACCAGCTTGTCGTTGTCACGGGTTTGTCAGGATCAGGGAAATCCTCCCTTGCCTTTGACACTATATATGCAGAAGGGCAGAGACGGTATGTCGAGTCGCTGTCTGCCTATGCCCGCCAGTTTTTAGGGCAAATGGATAAGCCGGATGTTGACGCGATTGAGGGACTGTCTCCCGCCATCAGCATCGATCAGAAAACAACGAGCCGCAATCCGAGATCAACTGTCGGTACGGTAACTGAGATTTATGATTATCTTCGCCTTTTGTATGCGAGAGTAGGAAAGCCGCATTGCCCTGAGCACGGGATTGAGATTACGTCGCAGACCATTGAGCAGATGGTGGACAGAATTTTGGAATACCCGGAACGGACGAAGCTTCAAGTTCTGGCTCCAATTGTTTCAGGCCGCAAAGGCGCTCATGTCAAGGTGCTGGACCAGATCAGAAAACAAGGTTATGTCAGAGTCAGAATTGACGGCGAGATGGCAGAGCTTTCTGATGATATCGAATTAGAAAAGAATAAAAAGCATTCGATTGAGGTTGTCATTGACCGGATTGTGGTGAAAGAAGGCGTGTCAGCCCGTCTGTCAGATTCATTGGAAACAGCGCTTCGCTTAGGTGAAGGACGGGTTATGATTGATGTCATTGGTAAGGAAGAGCTGATGTTCAGTGAGCATCATGCCTGTCCGCACTGCGGATTTTCAATTGGTGAACTTGAGCCGCGGCTGTTTTCGTTCAACAGCCCGTTCGGCGCGTGTCCGACGTGTGACGGTCTCGGAATGAAGCTTGAAGTGGATGCGGATCTCGTCATCCCCAATCAAGAATTATCATTAAAGGAGAATGCGGTCGCCCCTTGGACACCGATCAGCTCACAATATTACCCGCAGCTGCTTCATGCGGTCTGCACCCACTATGGAATTGATATGGATGTGCCGGTAAAAGAGCTGCCGAAGGATCAGTTGGATAAAGTGCTGTATGGCAGCGGAGATGATTTGATTTATTTCCGTTATGAAAATGACTTTGGGCAAATACGAGAAGGCGACATTCAATTTGAAGGCGTCTTGCGCAATATTGAAAGACGCTATAAGGAGACAAGCTCTGATTTCATTCGTGAGCAAATGGAACAGTATATGTCTCAAAAGGCTTGTCCAACATGTAAAGGCTACCGGTTAAAGAGAGAAGCGCTTGCCGTACTGATTGACGGCCGCCACATCGGAAAAATTACCGAGCAGTCTGTAACTGATGCACTCACTTTCTTCAAAGGCCTTACCCTTTCTGAGAAGGATATGCAGATTGCCAATTTGATCTTGCGTGAAATTGTGGAGCGTTTAAGCTTTTTGGACAAAGTCGGCCTTGATTATCTGACATTAAGCAGGGCGGCGGGAACATTGTCCGGGGGAGAGGCGCAGCGTATCAGGCTGGCAACGCAAATTGGCTCACGTTTATCCGGTGTGCTTTATATTTTAGATGAGCCGTCAATCGGGCTGCATCAGCGTGATAACGACCGATTGATCAGTGCCTTGAAAAATATGAGAGACCTTGGAAACACGCTGATTGTTGTCGAACATGATGAGGACACAATGATGGCAGCCGATTATTTAATCGATATAGGCCCGGGAGCCGGCATTCACGGCGGACAGGTGATGTCTGCGGGAACGCCGGAAGAAGTGATGAAAGATCCAGATTCATTGACAGGAAGCTATTTATCAGGGGAAAAGTTCATCCCATTGCCTCCTGAAAGAAGAAAGCCGGACGGCCGTTACATTGAGATAAAAGGCGCTGCAGAAAACAACCTGAAGAAAGTGAATGCCAAGTTCCCGCTTGGAACGTTCACAGCAGTTACAGGGGTTTCCGGCTCAGGGAAGAGTACCCTGATCAATGAAATTTTACACAAGGCGCTGGCGCAAAAGCTTCATAAAGCGAAAGCAAAGCCTGGCAGCCATAAAGAAATAAAAGGCTTGGATCACTTGGACAAAGTCATAGACATTGACCAGGCGCCAATTGGAAGAACGCCGAGATCCAATCCTGCGACATACACCGGAGTGTTTGACGACATTCGCGATGTATTCGCGCAGACAAATGAAGCGAAGGTCCGCGGCTATAAAAAAGGCCGTTTCAGCTTTAATGTGAAGGGCGGCCGATGTGAAGCCTGCCGCGGAGACGGAATTATTAAAATTGAAATGCATTTCCTTCCTGACGTGTACGTTCCGTGTGAGGTATGCCACGGCAAACGTTATAACCGGGAAACGTTAGAAGTGACGTACAAAGGAAAAAGCATTTCCGATGTGCTTGATATGACTGTTGAAGATGCTCTTTCTTTCTTTGAAAACATCCCGAAAATCAAGCGTAAGCTCCAAACCCTTTATGATGTTGGTTTAGGTTATATTACGCTGGGCCAGCCGGCAACGACCTTGTCAGGCGGAGAAGCGCAGCGTGTGAAGCTCGCATCGGAGCTGCACAAACGCTCAACGGGGCGCACCCTCTACATTTTAGATGAGCCGACGACGGGCTTGCACGTCGACGATATCGCCAGACTCCTTGTCGTGCTTCAGCGTTTGGTGGACAATGGCGATACAGTGCTCGTTATTGAGCATAATCTTGATATCATTAAGACGGCGGATTATATTGTGGATCTGGGGCCTGAAGGCGGAGCAGGTGGCGGAACCATTGTCGCGTCAGGTACACCTGAGGAAATCACCGAAGTCGAAGAATCGTATACAGGCCGTTATCTGAAGCCTGTTATGGAGCGTGACAAAAAACGCATGACATCGATCTTGAAAGCGAAAGAAACAGCTACATCTTAATATCCTCTATTCAGAGAGGTTTTCAGCTTGTCAGCAAGTCCATCCTTGGGCTTAGCAGGCAAGCTTTTCTTTATAGCCTAGAGGGTGAAGTTCACATTTGTGTCATCATTTCATTTTTTAGTGGATAAAATTTCCTTGGAAAAACGCCTAAACATTTACAAAGCGCTGTCGATATATGAATTGAAAGGCGAATGTGTTTTCCATATTAGGTAAAAAAGCCCTAATAAGGGGTTTAAATTATCCTGATAAAGTTAGAAGCTTTAATGGAATCTTATACGCCAGAAATCAAAGAAAAGTAAGTCTTTGATTTCAAAACATATACACATGGAGGTATGTTACACATGAGAATTAACCACAATATCGCAGCACTTAACACACTAAACCGTTTAGGCTCAAACAACGGTGCTAGCCAAAAGAACATGGAGAAACTTTCTTCAGGTCTTCGTATCAACCGTGCGGGTGATGACGCAGCTGGTCTTGCGATCTCTGAAAAAATGAGAGGACAAATCAGAGGTCTTGAAATGGCTTCTAAAAACTCTCAAGATGGAATCTCTCTTATCCAAACAGCTGAGGGTGCATTGACTGAAACTCATGCGATCCTGCAGCGTATGCGTGAACTTACTGTTCAAGCTGGTAACACAGGGACACAAGATGATACTGATACCCAAGCGCTCCAAGACGAAATGGACTCTTTAATTGAAGAGATCGGTGGGCAAGATGCTAGTAAGGGTATTGCGGATCGTACGCAATTTAACGGTAAAAACCTGTTAGACGGTTCTTTTTCAGAAGCAAGTGGTAAAAAGCTTACATTCCAAATAGGGGCGAATGGCGGACAGCAGTTAAGTGTAAATATTGAGAGCATGAAAGCTGCTGACTTAGGTTCAGACGCTATTAAAATCAAAGATATTAAAGTAACAGATTTCACAACTAATTCATTTGACGATCAACTTGCAGCTATTGATAAAGCAACGAATCAAGTATCTGCTCAACGTGCTAAACTCGGTGCGGTACAAAACCGTCTTGAGCACACAATCAACAACTTGAGCGCTTCTGGTGAAAACCTGACAGCTGCTGAGTCTCGTATCCGTGACGTTGACATGGCGAAAGAAATGAGTGAGTTCACAAAGAACAACATTCTTTCTCAAGCTTCTCAAGCGATGCTTGCTCAAGCGAACCAACAGCCGCAAAACGTACTTCAATTATTACGTTAATTTTTGAACGGCTATCGTTCTTTCTGATAGTCACAGCCTGCCGGCAGAGTCCATTCGTTGGACATGCCGGCAGGCTTTTTTTGTTACAATTATATGTAACGGCAGAGAACTGTTTGTTCCTTCAAAACAAAAAAGGCAAGATGCTGTCACCTAACCTTTAGCTTTGTTTTGTTATAATAAACGCAACTTTTTCCGCAATTACAAAGTCTTCTTATACAACTGCTTACTCACACTTATTAAATCTTGAACAATATGTGTATTGCTGCTGTCGAGCAGTACTTTTATGTATTGAATATCGTGAGAGATCGAAAGGGATCCATGAATCTGTTCAAGCTCGGCGATCATTTCACGATTCATTCTTTTTTGTTCATGAATCAGCTTTAACACTGATTCTTGTGTTACTGTATAGTCACTGGGGTCTTTTTCCATTGCTTGTCCAGCCTCCTTGATTGCCGTAAGCTTTTTACATATTGTAATCGGTACAGCCGGAAGATTCTACTTCTGAAACTTTTTAAAATCCAATTTCCGTAAATCGGAGCATGTCTAAAGAATGAATTTGAAACTTGAAGACGTTTGAAACGTATAAATAAGTAAAACGTCCCTGATCTTTTGTCATGGACAATTCAAAACAGGAGTGTGGAATGAATTGAACCGTAATCAGGCTGTTATTGCATCCCTTTGTTATTTCAGTGTGTTCATTGCGCCTATCATTGTGCCGATTGTCGCATATTTTGTTGTAGATGAGAAAGAAACAAAACGCCATGCGATACGTTCTCTTATTTCTCACATTATTCCTTTTGTCGGCTGGCTGTTCCTTTTTATCGCTTTTCTTGGCGGAGCCATTGCGATTGATGAGGACAGCTTGCTGCCTGTATTTGTGATCTTTGGGGGAGCGGTTATTTATTTCTTAGTTGTCATCGGCATTATCATTTGGAATGTGATTCAGGGCATTAAGGTGCTGCGTGCAGCATAAGTAGACAATGGGGAGGAGATCGTAATGAAGCAAGAAAAGGAACGAATCCTTAAGCTTGTTGAGGAAGGAAAGCTTACAGCACAAGAGGCTTTGACACTGATTGAAAAGCTTGACAGCGACTACAAGGAAAAAGAAGAAAAAATCACAGCGCTCTCAGTTCACGTTCATGACGAGGAAGAGCCATTTACAGCAGCAAAAAAAGAAAGCGGTAAGCCGTCTTTGGGAGCCAAGCTGTTTGACTGGATTGATTCAGCTGTGAAAAAGGTCAAGGAAGTTGACCTTGATTTGAATTTTGGCCATGCGTATGATGTTCAGCACATTTTTCAATTTAAAGATACTGACTTTTCCAGTGTTGAACTTCAAATAGCCAACGGCAGCGTGAATATCGTTCCTTGGGAAGACGAGGATATCAGAGCAGAATGCCAGGCGAAGATATATCGTGCTGACAGCCAAGATGCGGCGAGACATGCATTTCTTCAGCATATTGAATGTGAAATTAAAGGAAATAAGTTTTTTATCCGTACTGAGAAGAAAACGATGAAAACGAATGTAACTCTCTATATTCCTCAGAAGGAGTATGATAAGATTCGGGTGAAGCTGTTTAACGGCCCGGTCAGAGGGGAACATTTACATGTAAAAGAGTTCTCGGCGAAAACGACAAACGGCGTGCTGTCGTTCTCGCATTTAACAGCTGAAAAAGCCACGGCGGAAACGGCCAACGGGCAAATTAAACTTGCCAGCCACAGCTGCGGCACGATAGAAGCGGAAACCATTAACGGATTGATCGATCTTCGCGGGAGAAGCGAATCCATTGACGTTCAGAGCTTTAACGGAAATATTGCGATTAACGTAATAGAATCGGATTGCCGCTCCATTTATGCAAAAACGACAACCGGAAGTGTGGAGCTTGCGATTCCGGACGATCTCGCCGTAAAGGCAGAGCTGAAAAGCAATCTCGGTTCGCTGTCCCATGAATTAATGGATGTTGAGATGCTGAAAGAAAAAAATGATACCATTCAAAAAGAAATGATGTTCACTTCAAATCAGGCTCATGATCAAAACATCACCGTCTTCTCAGAATCATTGACAGGCGCCATCAAACTAAAGTACTCACAGAGGTGATCGCATGAATAGACTTTATCGCTCAGAAAAAAACAAAAAAATTGCGGGTGTCGTCGGAGGCCTCGCGGAATATTTCAATTGGGACGCATCGCTCCTCAGAGTCATAACTGTCATCTTAGCTGTTATGACAAGTGTTTTTCCTGTTTTGCTCATTTATATCGTTTGGATTTTTATCGTTCCGTCAGAAAGGGATATGAAATGACATGGTAAAATGGGCAGTCAGTATTTTGGTAAATGCATTATTATTAATCGTTATTGATGGATATATTGACTCCATCCATATCAGCAGTATCGGGGCAGCGATTATCGCCAGCCTCATTTTATCGATCTTAAACGTGCTGATTAAACCGCTTTTGATTATCTTTACACTGCCAGTCACGATGGTCACGTTTGGTCTCTTCTTGTTTGTGATTAACGCCATCACGCTGATGATGACCGCGTCCATTATGGGTGACAGTTTTCAAATCGATGGCTTTGGCACAGCGATATGGGCATCCGTCATCCTGTCTGTGTTCCATTTGCTGATTCAAAAAGGCGTTTTAGAGCCGCTTAGAAAAAAATAAAAAAAGCTGCCGGGCAAAGGCAGCTTTTTTACATGTATGTTTGAAGTTATTGTGCGAGTGTTGCATGTGGGGCAAAAGGCCGAAGCTCAATACAGCAAATACAAGACCTAAAAGCGCCCAAAGGACATGGCAGACGGCATCAGGGTGAGCAGATAGGCAGAAATCATCGGCCCTGCCGCCATGCCTGTATATCTGATAAAGTTAAGCATTCCGATAGCGCTCCCTCTGTTGTGTTCAAATTCGTTGGTAATCATTAAAGTGTGCACCGCCTTTTTTTACTTTACAGGTTTGCCAGGAGTCCCATCGGTGTGTTCTGATTCGAGTGCAGACGTCAGCTGCTCTAAAAATTTCAGTACAGTATTTTGCTCATCTTGTGAAAATGAATCGAGGAATTGGTAAAAAGCCAGCTCCTTTTTTTTATGCAGTTTCTCATGCAAGTCGAAAATTCGTCTGCCTTTACGGGTTAATTTGAAATACACTTCTTTTTTGTTATCTGTCAGCTGATAGCTGTTAATAAATTCCTCCTTAATCAGTTTTGTGCTGATTTTCGTTACATTCGCTTTCGATAAGTTCATTTTTCTGGCGATTCCCGCATTGTTAATCGGTTCATGCTGGCCGATACAGTTAATAACATGAATGCTTGTCATGTTTTTAGGAACTTCGATCATATCCTCTTCTGCGGCTTCCTTAAAAAATTGCTGAAGTGAAGTATTCGCTTTTTGTTCATTAAGGTGCAGCAGTCTCACGTATATGTCGTATATCATCTGCTTTGTCAGATCAGACATGGTTTGTCTCCCTTCACTTTATTATTGTTTACCAGTGAACAATAAAAGGATGTATTATAGATGTCAAATTCTGTTGTGATAAAAAATGAAATGTTTACCTGTTAACAATATAGAAAATAAAAAATAAACTCATAAGCTTCCCTATTCAGACGCAAAATACGAAAAAGGGAGGTGTTTTGATGAGGAAATACACAGTTATCGCTTCAATATTTTTGTCTTTTCTTTCAGTTTTATCTGGCGGCCATCATGAACCGAAATCTTTTCCTGTTATAAAACAGGAGCCATTTCAAACGCCTCATTACATACCCTTGCTTGAAAATCCTCCTCAAATCGATGTGAAGGCTGAAATGAAAAGCAATCTGATGATTGAGGCTCAAGTGCGTGACAATGAGTATCAAGCATTTTCCGCCTTTCTGTTTTACAAACAAAGTAATGAGCTGGGCTACAAAATGGTGCCGATGGACCCAACGCCTGGAGCGGTCCGCAAGTTTTTTGCGCAAATTCCGAAGCGATTGATTTGGAACAGCGAGCTTGAGTATTACATTGTGGTTTCCAATGGGAAGCAGCGGGTCGAGTCGGAGACGAAAAAATTGAAGCTTGAAGGATATCAGGCTGACCTTTCTCATATTCCGGAGCTTTTGATCACAGAGTTAGCGGTTGATACGAAGAACACGGGACGAGCAGACGGTTATGAATTTATTGAGGTTTATAATACGACTGACAGGACCATTGATTTTAAAGACTATCACATCCGTTACCGCTATCCGAAAGAAGGGCCTGACTCCGATCTCATTTGGAGACCGGAAAAAAAGATCACGATTCCATCCGGCGAAACGTATGTGGTTTGGCTGAAGCCTGCCGGGCATCCCGAATTGACGGCGGAGGATTTCAATCGATATTACCAGACACAGCTAACGGAAGGGAAAAATCTCGCGGTGATAGAAGGGGCAGAGGGCATGGCCAATACCAAGCCGCGGGCAGTCGTGATTTCAACGAATACAGGAAAAGACATTTCGGTTGCACATTATCGGAAACATACGCTGCGCCGGCTGTCGTCTGTGCTTTACAAGTATCCGCTGGACGGAACCGCAGAACTTCTCAATATTTCAATTGGAGAAAAGAGTCCATCCCCCGGAACTGTACTACAGGCGCAGGTGCCTGAGCAGAAACGAAAAATCAAGCTCGATAAAGAAAAACCGGTCATTGAGGATTTGACTGACCGCAAGCCTGTCCGTCCTGCCGAAAGCATTGAACTGCGGGCTGACATACGGGACCGCAGTCTTGTGAAAACAGCGGCTTTTTACTATCGGACAGATGAAAACAAACCGTTTAAGCGCATTCTTGCTGAAAAAGACCGAAATGACAATCTCTACCACTATATTGTGTATTCACCTGAGCTGATCGGGAAGGACCAGCTTGAGTATTACGTGGCGGCAGGAGACGGGATCAATGAAGCAAAAACGCCGGTCAAAATGATTGATATTAAACAAACCAGCAAGTCGCACGGTTTGCGGATGAACATTGAAAACAGAGACACGCTGTCGGGAATCCAGTTTCTCAAAGCGACGACAGACGGGCGCACTGGCAGCATGAAGCTGTGGATTGATGGAAAGAAACAAGTGACAGAGCCCGCTATGGAAAAGGAAGCATTTTTTGCGTTCGATACGAGGAAAACGAATCTTTATTTTAAAAACGCGGTAACGATGGAAGGCAAAGTGTTAAAGGTGTTTGATGATACGACAAATAAATACCGCACCTACTCTGTTCCATTGCCCGAGACGCTGCTTCGTAAAGGGAAGCAGCTGCAGCGTATTACGATACGGTCAGGTTCAAAGGTGTCTCCTTTTGATACGGCTGAAAATCGTGACGATTTCTTAGTCAAAAACGCCCGATTGGTGTTATCTGATGGGACCGTGATCAGGGATCAAAGGATTTCTCCCGAGAAAGAACTATTTATTGGAGATAACCAGCGTTCGAATAAAAGCTGGCAATATCAATTCAATCTGCCTGACGAACTTTTTACGTCACAGCTATTGGAGTGGGATACAACAAAGCTTTCTGAAGGCGCTCACCATATTCAAGCAAGCGACGGCAAGGAAAATGTAAGCCTGGTTGTGCGGGTAGATAATTCAGGGCCGCACATCGAGCCGAATATTACCGAGGGACAAACATACAAAGGAAACCTCATTCTGCAGGCGGATATGTATGATAAATGGAGCAAAATTGAGGAAGCGGAAGCGTTTTTAGATGGGGAAAGCATTACACTTCCATACTATACGTCATCCTCCGAGCTTTTGCCGGGAAAACATTCGCTAAAAGTGACAGCAACGGATCTGGCGGGCAATAAAACAGTCATTGAGAGAACGTTTAAAACAGAACGCGAGCATCCTGATCAGCCGGAGGTCATAGACAGCGAAGCCGACACGCATAGAGCTAAGCTTTCTGTGCGAGTGAAGGATCCGACGAATGACACCATGGATGTCGCTTTTTATAGAGGTTTTCAATATACCGCACGGAACAATGTGAAAATATTTAAGCACGCGTCACTGACTGAACCGCCGAAAAGCTTTATGCCGGAAAGCGAGACCCCGTTTACGAATAAAGAATTGGAGCGGGTATCGGCTGATGACGGAAAAACAGTATCGACCGAAGAGAAGGAGCTTTTTCCTTATCATCGCTTTGAAGTGACGGTTGATTCGTCGGTTGAGGAGAATGACTTGGCAGAGGCGGTCTGGAAGGGAAGTTCTTTGCCGGGCAGAAAGGTGACGATGTATGTTTGGAATTACCGGACAAATGAATGGCAGCCGGTTGACAGCTTTGTTGCGAAGGATGACAAGCCGTTTACACTGAAGGCGTCTGTAATCGCCTCCGATTTTGTGCGTAAGTCGAAGATGAATGTGATTGTACAGGATGAAATTCCTCCTGCGAAGGAGATGTACACGTTTGTCTGGATGTCCGATACACAGTATTACGCCGAAAGCTATCCGCATATTTTCGATAAACAAACCGCATGGATAAAAGATAATCAAAAGCTGCTCAATATCAAATACGTGTTTCACACGGGTGATATTGTAGATGATTCTGCCGACATCAGGCAGTGGAAAAACGCTGATCGATCAATGTCCGTTCTGGATAAGAGCGGGATTCCTTACGGCGTGCTGGCCGGTAACCATGATGTCGGACATAAGGACGGCTCCTATAGGGCGTTTGGCAAATACTTTGGCAGTGATCGTTTTGAAAAAAAATTGCATTATGGCGGTTCTTATAAAAATAACCGCGGACATTACGATTTGATCTCAAGCAACGGCAATGATTATATCATGCTGTACATGGGGTGGGGCATTACCGATGAAGACATCGCGTGGATGAATCAGGTGCTGAAGAAGCACCCTGACCGGATGGCTGTTTTAGCGTTTCATGAGTATTTGCTGGTCAGCGGCAACAGAAGCCCGATCGGAGAGAAAATCTTCAAAGAAATCGTGAAGCCCAATCCGAATGTGGTGATGGTGCTGAGCGGTCATTATCATAGCGCCATGAGAAAAACAGATGAGCTGGATGATGATGGTGATGGAAAACCGGATCGCCTTGTGCATCAAATGCTGGCCGATTATCAGGGCGGGCCAGAAGGCGGGCAAGGGTATTTGCGCCTGCTGCAATTTGACCAGGCGAATGACATGGTGCATGTGTCGACATACTCTCCTTATGTAAACGATAAAAACTATTATGATACGGATACCTATGGCAACAAGGATGAGTTTTCTCTTTCGCTTGATCTGAGGCCAAGAATCAAAAAGGTGGAAACGGATTATTTTGAATGCAATGTATATACCAATGAAGAGCTCGGAAAACGGGAGCAAGTGAAGAGCGGGGATACCGCTGAATTCCGCTGGGATCATCTTGAACCGCACTCTGTTTATTATTGGTACACTATTGTGGAAGACAGATTTAACGGCAAAACGAAATCACCGATCTGGAAGTTCAAGACGAAAAAAGAGACATTTCGTCAGGCGCCAGACCAGTTTGATTTTCGCCATGTCTCCAATCCTTAAAAGGGTTGGAGATTTTTTATGACAGCCGAACCATATAATGGACAAAGGTATAACGGTCGCCCCTGTATACTGACTTTACATGTTCAAAAGCAGTTCCGTTCTGTAAATATGTTGTTCGTTTGATTAACAGGACAGGCGCCCCTTTTTGAATGCCAAGAATGCTTGCTTCTTCCGGCGTTGCAGCACTTGGTTCAAGCTCCTGTATTGCGCGGGAAATCGGGATGTTGTTGTACTTTTCAATAAGCTCGTAAATTGACGACTGAAAATGCAATTCGTTTAATTCACCCGCTACCTCAAACGGAATATGCGATGATTCGATCGCCATCGGAATATCATTTGCCAGCCGCACCCGAGTGATTTTATGGATGGGAGAGGGATGCCCGCAGTCTAAGAGAGTTGCGGGCTCCTCTGTTGAATCTATGAGTTGATAGCCAATGAGCCTGCTTGCCGGGCGTCATTCCGCGGCTTTTCATATCCTCGGTAAAGCTTGTCAGCCCTTGAAGAGCTTGTTCCATTTTTGGCTTGCTGACAAAGGTGCCCCGGCCTTTCAGGCGATAGAGGAAGCCTTCATTGACGAAATGAGAAAGCGCCTGGCGGACCGTCATTCGGCTGATCCCGAATCGTTCGGCATATTCAAGCTCAGAAGGAAGAGGCATATCCGGCCGCAGCTCTCCACACTTCATTTTGGCTTGTAATTGCTCCATGATCTGATAATAAATCCGAACAGGCGATTGTTTATCGATCTTCATATCAGCATGTTCCTTTCAAGGCCTTGATGCAGCGGCTTCGCGATCAATTAATACCGTGACATCAGCATGCAGGTGCAAAGCAGATGCGGGAAAATCTTCAGTGATGGCTCCTTCTAAGAGCTTTCTCGCAGCTTCCGCTTTGCTTTTGCCGGAAATAAGCAGCAGAATGCGCTTGCTTGAGAGAATGGTCTGAATTCCCATTGTGAGCGCTTTTTTCGGCACGCTGCCTATTGAAGGGAAATATCTGGCGTTCGCCTGTCGGGTTTGTTCATTTAATGTCACAACATGAGTTCGCGAATTGAAAGGCGTTCCCGGTTCGTTAAAGCCGATATGTCCGTTCCGGCCGATGCCGAGAAGCTGAATGTCAGCGCCGCCCAGAGATTCGACTAACTGTTCATACCGTCTGCATTCGGCTTCTAGGTCGTCTGCATTTCCATTCGGAATATAATGCCGGCTGGGTTTGCTGTCGATATGCTGAAAAAAACGGTCGTTCATATAGAAGTGATAGCTGTTCGGGTCATTGCTTGAAAGTCCGGCGTACTCATCTAAATTAACCGTGGTGACGTTTTGAAATGAGAGGTTCTCCGTTTGATGCAGGCGGATCAGCTCGCGATACGTGCCTTCCGGTGTGCCGCCTGTCGCTAAACCGAGAACGGCGTCAGGCTTTTCTTTGATTGTGTCAGCCGCTATTCTGGCTGCTTTTTGGCTTAGCTCTTCATATGTTTGACATTCCATTACTTTCATATCAGGTCAGCCTCCTTGGATATAAATGCAATGTTTCCGCGGCAGATGGTGAGCATCACCTCGCAATCACTGTTGACAATTACAAGATCTGCATCTTTTCCTACAGTGACGCTGCCTTTCCGGTCAAAGATGCCCAGCTGTTTGGCCGCGTTTGCAGAAGTTATATTAGCTATATCCATCCAAGAGCAATTTGTAAACTCACGCATATGCCGAGCGCCTTCGTTCATTTTGAGGATCGAGCCGGCAAGCGTTCCGTCTGAAAGCAGAGCTGTTTTTCCTCTTACCGTCACACTTTGGCCGCCGAACTCATATACACCGTCCTTCAGGCCTTTTGCTCTCATGGAATCGGTAATTAAAATGAGCTTGCTGCTGCCTTTTGCCAAAAAAGCGAGCTTTGCCGCAAAAGGATGGGAGTGGATGCCGTCGGCAATGAGCTCGGCCGCAAACCCATCATGGGCAAGCGCGGTTCCGATCACTCCGGGCTCTCGGTGATGAAACGGGCTCATCGCGTTGTAAAGATGGGTCATATGGCTCGCGCCTGCTTTCGCGGCCTCGGACAGTAATGCGGAGTCGGCATCTGTGTGCCCCATCGACGCGATAATTGATTCGTCTTTCAAATAGCGGATCAGTTCGAAATGCTGATCCTCCTCCGGCGCGAGTGTGACAATTTTGATCAGTCCGCCCGCCTCCTGCTGCCATTTTTTGAAAAGCGAAACATCCGACGGCCTGATCCATTCCTTTGGCTGCGCTCCGGCTCTTTTAGGTGAAACAAAGGGGCCCTCCAAATGAATGCCGAGCAGTTCCGCGCCTAATAAAGAGGATTCTTCAGCTGCTTTCCAATCTCTTGCATTCACCAAAGCTTGAGAAATATGCCCGTGTTCCTGCGTAATCGTTGTTGCTAAAAAGCTCGTCGTGCCTTCTTCGGGAAGTCTTGCGGACATGGTGTCGAGGGCGGAAAAGGCTGCATCCATCGTATCGGCGCCATACCCGCCGTGAATATGAATGTCAATCATGCCGGGAAGCAAAACGGAATCTGCGGGTGCTTGAATCTCTTTTGAATAAGACTCTTTAGGCCGTTCTGTTGAAACTGTGCTGATTTTTCCGTTATTGACTCCGACATAGCCATTGTTGATGACTTCATTTTCTGTCACGATCGCAATGCCTTTGATAAGAAGACTTTCTGCCATAGGTATCCGCCTTTCTGGAATATGAATACCTTTATTTTACTTCTTTTCAGACTAGTGATCTAGACCAGCTGAGGCGTTTTCCTGTCTTTTATAAAATCTGTTTTAGGTTCAAGCCTGAAAGTGATAAAATGAAAGTATTGTGAGCAAGCTCGGGGCAGCCCGGAACAGGAGGAACATATCGTGGCAAAGGTTCGCACAAAAGACGTAATGGATCAGTTCAATTTGGAATTAATCAGCGGAGAAGAAGGGGTTAACCGCCCGATTACAATGAGTGACTTATCAAGACCGGGCATTGAAATTGCCGGATATTTTACATATTATCCAAGAGAGCGCGTGCAGCTTCTCGGAAAAACGGAGCTTTCTTTCTTTGAGCAGCTGCCGGAAGAGGATAAAAGGCAGCGAATGGATTCTCTATGCACTGATGTAACACCAGCTATTATTCTTTCTAGAGATATGCCTATCCCGCAGGAGCTGATTGACGCTTCTGAGAAAAACGGCGTGCCTGTCCTCAGATCGCCGCTGAAAACGACAAGGCTGTCCAGCCGTTTAACCAACTTCCTCGAGAGCCGTCTGGCGCCTACAACAGCGATTCATGGCGTTCTTGTCGATATTTACGGTGTGGGCGTGCTGATTACGGGAAAAAGCGGCGTCGGGAAAAGTGAAACCGCGCTGGAGCTTGTAAAAAGAGGGCACCGCCTTGTTGCCGATGATTGCGTTGAAATTCGGCAGGAGGATCAGGATACCCTTGTCGGAAACGCTCCGGAATTAATTGAGCATCTCCTTGAAATCAGAGGGCTGGGCATTATCAATGTGATGACGCTGTTTGGCGCCGGAGCGGTCAGAAGCAATAAACGAATTACGATTGTCATGAATCTTGAGCTCTGGGAGCAGGGCAAGCAATACGATCGTCTCGGGCTTGAAGAAGAAACCATGAAAATCATTGATACAGAAATTACAAAACTGACGATTCCCGTCCGCCCGGGCCGAAATCTCGCAGTCATCATCGAAGTGGCAGCGATGAACTTCAGATTGAAGCGGATGGGCCTGAATGCCGCCGAGCAATTTACCAACAAGCTGGCGGACGTCATTGAAGACGGTGAACAAGACGAATAGGAGTTGGCGTTAAATGAATGAAGCGATTGAACCACTCAATCCGATAGCTTTTCAGCTGGGGCCGCTGGCTGTCCATTGGTATGGTATTATTATCGGTGTCGGCGCTTTGCTGGGACTTTGGATTGCGATGAGGGAAAGTGAGAAACGGGGGCTGCAGAAAGATACGTTTATCGATCTTGTCCTGTTTGCCATTCCGATTGCGATTATTTGCGCACGAATTTATTACGTTGCGTTTGAATGGGATTATTATGCGGCGCATCCGGGAGAAATCATTAAGATTTGGAAGGGCGGCATTGCCATTCACGGCGGTTTAATCGGCGCCATTTTAACAGGTTATATCTTTTCAAGAGTGAAAAACCTTTCGTTCTGGAAGCTTGCGGATATTGCCGCGCCAAGCATTTTGCTCGGTCAGGCGATCGGCCGCTGGGGAAACTTCATGAACCAGGAAGCGCACGGCGAGGCAGTCAGCAGAGCCTTTTTAGAAAGCCTGCACCTGCCTGAATTTATCATCAATCAAATGTACATCAACGGGCAGTATTATCACCCTACTTTTTTATATGAATCGCTTTGGAGCTTTGTCGGCGTCATCATTTTACTGCTCCTGCGCCGAGCGAATTTGCACAGAGGCGAGATGTTCTTGATCTATATCATTTGGTATTCAATCGGAAGATACTTTATTGAAGGAATGCGGACTGACAGCTTAATGCTGACTGATGCGCTCCGCATCGCTCAAGTGATTTCAATCGTATTGATCGTTTTGGCTGTGGCAGCCATCATCTTTAGACGTGTCAAGGGATACTCGAAGGAGCGGTACGCGGACTAGACGTCAATAAAGGGGGATGAGGGATGAAGAAGATCTTTCTGGCCGGTCTTGCGGCAGGTCTTCAAACAACTTGGACACTCGGTAAAGTCATTTTCCCGGTAACACTATTGGTTACGTTGCTTCAGCATACGCCTGTCATGGATTGGCTTGTACGGCTGATTACTCCGGTGATGGGATTGTTCGGGCTATCTGGTGAAGCGGCCATTCCGCTTGTACTCGGAAATATGCTGAATTTGTACGCCGGAATTGCCGGGATTTTGACATTGGATTTATCTGTGAAGGAAGTCTTTATTTTAGCTGTCATGCTTTCATTCTGTCATAACTTGATTATCGAATCGACAGTTGCTGCAAAGGTCGGCATCAGAATCGGCATCATATTGGCGGTGCGCATCGGCTTGGCCGCAGTGTCAGCAATCGTCATCAACCTCATCTGGCATGGCGGACAGGAAACGGCGCAGTACGGTTTTATCGCCGCGAAGAGTGCGGCGCCTGATGGCTGGCTGGGAATGCTGGCCGAGGCTTTAACGAAAGCCGGACTTGGTGTTTTGCAGCTAGCGGCAATTGTGATTCCGCTGATGATCATCATTCAGTTTTTAAGAGATTTAGGCTGGCTGCATCGGTTTTCCAGATGGCTGTCGCCGTTTACGCAGCTGCTCGGCATGAATAAAAATACGTCTATGACGATGGTGGCAGGATTGACGATCGGCCTGGCCTACGGGGCGGGTGTGATGATCAAAGCTGTCGAAGATGACGGCGTGAGCAGACGCGATATGACATTGGCATTTATTTTTCTCGTTGCCTGCCACGCGGTCGTTGAGGATACACTTGTCTTTATTCCGCTCGGCATACCGGTCTGGCCTCTTCTTCTGATTCGTGTCACCACAGCAGTACTGCTGACGATGGCTATTGCGCACATATGGAAAAAATGGAAACCCGCAGCGGTTGGAAAGGAAGCAATATGAACGACAGACAAGTTACGACGATTCTGTTTGATTTAGACGGAACGCTTATCAATACGAATGAATTAATTATCGCGTCCTTTTTACATACACTGGAGCATTATTATCCGAGCAAATATAAACGAGAAGATGTACTCGCGTTTATCGGGCCGTCTCTTTTTGACACGTTCTCCTCGATGGACGCTGATAAATGCGATGATATGATCGCCATGTACAGAGCGTACAATCATGATATGCATGACACACTCGTGACTGAATATGAAACGGTGTATGAAACACTGGATGCATTGAAAAAAGCAGGCTTCAAATTAGGGATTGTGACAACGAAATTAAGAGATACTGTCAATATGGGACTCAAGCTGACGGGAATCGGCGAATTCTTTGAAACGGTCGTTACCCTTGATGATGTGACAAATGCAAAGCCTGATCCTGAGCCGGTTCTTTTAGCGCTGAAACAGCTTGAAAGCGAGCCTGAGGAAGCTATTATGGTCGGAGATAATTATCACGATGTGCTGGCAGGGAAAAACGCCGGAACAAAAACGGCTGGAGTCGCATGGACGATTAAAGGGCCGGAAACACTGGCGAAACATGATCCTGACTTTATGCTTGAGAAAATGAGTGATCTATTACAAATCGTTGGAGTGAAGTAATCTGTGAGAAAAACAGATCGGCATCCGGTCTCGGGAGCTAACTCACTATGGCATGTCTATCAGACGGTGCCTTTTTTGAAGGTTGTCAAAAATTTTATTGTCATTCAAATTGCGAGATATACACCGTTTATAGGGATGAAAAACTGGCTGTACCGTACATTGCTGCGGATGGAGGTCGGAAAGCAGACATCCTTTGCTCTCATGGTGATGCCCGATATTATGTTTCCAGAAAAAATCTCAGTCGGAACAAATACGATCATCGGATACAATACGACCATTTTAGCCCATGAGTATTTGATTCAGGAATATCGGATCGGCGAAGTCATGATCGGAGACGAAGTCATGATCGGTGCCAACACGACCATTCTGCCCGGTGTGGAAATAGGGGATGGCGCAGTTGTGTCCGCCGGAACTCTTGTCCATAAGGATGTGCCTGCCGGGGCATTTGTCGGCGGAAATCCGATGAAGATCATTTATACGAAGGAAGAAATGCAAGAAAGATTGAAAAAGCCCGCTGAATAAACATCAGCGGGCTTTTTTATGTTGGTGTATTGTTGTTTTCGTAAATATGTGGACGCCAACCCATTTTTTGGAGTAGTGTGTATTTGTCATGCTGACCCTGCTTGTTTTGCTGTCTGTCCGGAATATTGCTTCTTTCATGTTCGTGATGGTGCGCTTGTCGATGATCACATCAACGTGGAAGGTTGAACCGCCGAGCTGTCTAATGAATTTTCCGCCATGAACCGCTGCCCCTTCCCGTCATATGTTGTATTTTTTGGCACGATAATTGTTTCGTGAACCACTTTGTCAGCTGCAAAAGCAGTTGGTGACTGAAACAGGTTGAAACCCACAACCAAACCGAACATAAATAGGATAGACACGATTTTTTAGAGAAGCCTCAGCGTCTTGCGCCGGCTTCTTTCACGCAGATCGGGGCAAGGCTGAATCTGCTTTCATCATAAAAACAGACAGCCTGAATGTAAAAAAATGTTAGGTGGGAAATGAATCGATATTACGGGATTGCTGCAAAAAGCATGAATATTGTCGTTTTTGCCCAGGGTAGAGCATAGGCACTGTGGAAGCAGGCTGTTTACTTTTGAATCACGATGGCCTGACTGCCCATCTGTTTCCACGCTTTTTCAAAGCTCGTTCTGTCGGTTTTTCTGTTTTTATAGCCATATGGATCATTGAGATATACATATTTCTTATCATATCCCGTAACGGCAACGCTGTGTTCACTGTATGTAATATCAATCGTTCCGTTTGGCGTTTTCCATGTCTGCATGTTGTCAACTGGCGAAAAGCTGGCGGTCGTAATGACCCAAACAGGATTGCCCTTCTCAAGCTGCTGATAAACCGCAGAAATGCCTTTGCCAGTCAGGTCAGACACTTTGTCTCCGGCATAGGTTTTCGCCAGCTGATAGATCGGCCCGTGGTAGACACCGAGACCCGGGCCATTTGCCATATCGCCGACAAATCCGTCATTTGGGTCACCTTTTAATCCGCTGCTGTATGTCAAAGGCACTGTGGTGATCTTGTGAGCCAGTGTGTTTTTGGACACGTTGTATCCAGCGTATTTTAGCACCATCGCAAGGCTTGTGACTTCACAGCCGTTATAAAGCCGAGGTGCATCCATTTGGTTATAAAGGACGACATCCAGCGGTTTTGCGCTTCCCTTCAGCTTCTTTTCGCTGTTTGCGGCTGTGTCCGTATTGCTTTCAAAAACCACTTTTTTAAGGCTGTCCAAAAAAGGAATATCTATATTTTTTGCATCTATTTTAAGTCCGAAAAAAATAACGCCTGACAGAATGATCAGGACACATAGAGTTCGCAGTGTTTTCATCTCTATCTCCTTGTTCTCTATTTGATTTGTATTATAGCACGCCAAACACAAAGAATTTGAGATATGACGCACCTTTCATGATTTATTCATGCTTCTTTTATTATGAGGAGCAAATCTGAACGAAAAAATTCCCTGTTAAAGTTAAGCGTTGATTTTCACTCTTTCATCTGCTAACATATTATCATATTAGCGAACTAAAGGATTCGGAATTTTCCTTCAAACGATGGCAACGGAGGTGCTCGGGTTAATGTTTATGTTTGAAAAACCGCACGGCATGAGGGATACACTGCCTGGTTTATACGAAACGAAAAAAAAGGTGAGACAATCGTTAACCGATTTGATCAATAAATGGGGATATCAATTTATGGAAACGCCGACACTGGAGTTTTACGATACCGTTGGTGTCCAGTCTGCAATTGAAGAGCAGCGGCTGTTTAAGCTTCTTGATCAGGACGGCAAAACATTGGTGCTTCGCCCGGATATGACTGGACCGATTGCAAGGGTGGCGGCGTCAAAGCTTCTGAAAAACGATCATCCGCTCAGAGTCGGATATGCGGCAAATGTGTTCAGGGCACAGGAACGCGAAGGCGGACGCCCCGCTGAATTCGAGCAGGTCGGAGTGGAATTAATCGGTGACGGCACGACAAGCGCTGATGCAGAGGTCATTGCTTTAGTCGTCGGCGCATTAAAAAGCGTCGGGCTGGCTTCCTTTAAAATTGCCATTGGCCACGCCGGCATTGCGGATGCCCTGTTTGTTGAGGTGCTCGGTAACGTTGAACGCGCTGATGTGCTGCGGAGATTTTTATACGAGAAGAATTACGTCGGCTACAGAGAGCACGTCAAATCTCTTCCGCTTTCCTCCATTGATAAAAACAGGCTGCTTGAGCTTCTTGAACTGCGGGGCGGAATAGAAGTTTGCAGACGTGCAGAGGAAATCGTTGATTCCGCGCAAGGAAGAAGCGTGGTTGATGAGCTGAAGGCGCTCTGGGACATTCTTGAGGATTACGGATGTACGGAAAATGTCCGCCTTGATCTGAATATGGTCAGTCACATGAGCTATTACACAGGCATTTTATTTGAGGTGTACGCCGAAAATGTCGGCTTTGTCATTGGAAGCGGCGGCCGTTACAACAAGCTTCTGGGTCATTTTGATTCTCCCGCCCCGGCGACAGGCTTCGGGCTTCGAATTGACCGGCTGCTTGAAGCGCTTCATGTGAAAGACGAACCTTGTGAAATAGACGCTGTTATTTTCAGCAAAGAGCAGCGGCCGCAAGCCATCGCCTACGCGAATGAAGCACGTATGAAAGGGAACAAAGTGGTTCTTCAAGATTTATCGGGAATTGAAAACATTGATCAGATGACAAAATCTTTTGCAAACGTCACCTATTTTATCGGTGCCAGAAAGGAAGAGCAAAATGGGTAAGTTACTCACAATGGCGATGCCAAAGGGCCGGATATTTGAAGAAGCGGCAGGGCTGCTGAGGCAGGCGGGCTACAAGCTCCCTGAGGAGTTTGAAGATTCGAGAAAACTGATCATCGATGTGCCGGAGGAAAATCTCCGTTTCATATTAGCGAAGCCAATGGACGTGACAACATATGTAGAGCATGGTGTGGCAGACGTCGGAATTGCTGGCAAGGATGTCATGCTGGAGGAGGAACGCGATGTGTATGAGGTGCTGGATTTGAAAATCAGCAAATGTCACTTGGCAGTCGCCGGACTTCCGAATACAGACTGGAGCGGCGTAGCGCCGAGAATCGCGACAAAGTATCCGAATGTGGCTTCCGGTTATTTTAGAGAACAGGGAGAACAGGTCGAAATCATTAAGCTTAACGGGTCAATCGAGCTGGCCCCGCTCATTGGGCTGGCGGATCGGATCGTGGATATTGTTTCCACGGGACAGACGCTGAAAGAAAACGGGCTTATTGAAACGGAGCACATTTGTGACATTACATCCCGCTTTATTGTCAACCCGGTAAGCTATCGCATGAAAGACGATGTGATTGACGAAATGGCATCCCGATTATCCCTCGTCGTGGAAGGAGAAACGGCAAAATGAAGATGAAAACCATCAGCGGCGCAGAACGCCTTTCTCTCAAGCGTTCAATAGATGCCGGAACGGAAGAGCAGAGAAAAGCGGTCCGATCCATTATTGACGATGTGAAAGCAAACGGTGATCAGGCGGTCCGCAGCTACACGGCGAAATTTGACGGCATCGAAATAAACAGCCCGCTTGTTACAAAAGAAGAGATAGAGGAAGCGTACACTTTGCTGGATTCTCAGCTGCTTCAGGTGATTAGGCAGGCAATCGAAAATATTAGGGAATATCACGAAAGACAGCTGCAATCTTCATGGTTTTACCACAGAAAGGACGGCACAATGCTGGGGCAGAAAGTGACCGCGCTTGATTCCGCGGGCGTCTATGTGCCGGGGGGAACGGCCGCATATCCCTCATCTGTTTTGATGAATGTGATTCCGGCGCTCGTAGCGGGCGTTGAAAGAATTGTTCTCGTCACGCCTCCGGGAAACGACGGGCGGCTGTCTCCGGGTGTTTTAGTCGCTGCTGCCGAGCTGGGCATAAAAGACATTTATAAAATGGGCGGTGCTCAAGCGATTGCAGCGCTGGCGTACGGAACAGAAACCATTGAGCCGGTGGATAAAATCACAGGTCCGGGAAATATTTATGTGGCGCTTGCCAAACGAGAAGTGTTCGGCGATGTCGATATTGATATGATTGCCGGACCGAGTGAAATCGTCGTACTGGCTGATGAAACAGCGATTTCGCGTGAGGCTGCCGCCGACCTGCTTTCACAGGCGGAACACGATAAGCTCAGCTCATGCGTGTTTGTCACAGATTCTATAGCGCTTGCCGAGGCGGTTTCAGCCGAGGTGAACGAGCAGCTGAAAACCTTGCCGCGACGAGAAATAGCGGAAGCTTCAGTGAGTGATTACGGCTGTATCTATGTGGCGGAAACAATGGATGATGCGATTGATATCGTTAATACACTTGCACCGGAGCACTTAGAAATCATTACACAGTCTCCCGAAGCTTTGCTTGGCAGAATCAAACACGCAGGTGCGATTTTCTTAGGCAGATACAGCCCTGAGCCTGTCGGAGATTATTTTGCCGGACCGAACCATGTGCTTCCGACAAATGGAACAGCCAGATTTTCCAGTCCATTAAACGTAACGGATTTCCAAAAGAAATCGAGCATTATTTCTTACAGCCAATCAGCCTTTGAAGAACATGCCGAAAGCATTGCGGCTTTTGCCAGACTCGAAGGATTAGAAGCCCATGCCAGATCAATTGAAGCGAGAGAACGGAGGAAATTAAAATGAGAAAAGCGGAACGCGCCAGAAAAACAAACGAAACAGACATTGAACTGGCATTCGCAATTGACGGCGAAGGAAAAGCGGATATTCAAACAGACGTGCCGTTTATGACGCACATGCTGGATTTGTTCACGAAACACGGGCAATTCGATCTTGCCATTAACGCAAAAGGTGATGTTGATATCGATGATCACCATACGACTGAAGACATTGGCATCTGTTTAGGGCAGGCGCTGCTCGAGGCCTTGGGCGATAAAAAAGGAATCAAACGCTACGGATCGGCATTTGTGCCGATGGATGAAGCACTTGCTCAAGTTGTCATCGATTTAAGCAATCGCCCGCACTTGGAAATGCGCGGTGACTTCCCGGCGGCTAAAGTCGGAACCTTTGATACAGAGCTGGTACATGAATTTTTGTGGAAGCTGGCGCTTGAAGCACGGATGAATCTGCACGTCATCGTTCATTACGGCACAAACACTCACCACATGATTGAAGCTGTTTTTAAAGCGCTGGGGCGTGCGCTTGATGAAGCGACAATGATTGATCCGCGTGTTAAAGGAATACCGTCAACGAAAGGGATGCTGTAAATGATCGGTGTGATAGATTACGGAATGGGCAATTTATACAGTGTCTCAAAGGCGCTTGAGCGTGTCGGCGTGCCGTACTTTGTTTCTGACAAGCCGGAGGAGCTGAAAGAAGCCGATGCCTTTATTTTGCCGGGAGTCGGTTCATTTGGCGACGCGATGGATCATTTGCGCAGCGCGAAGCTCGATCAGTTGATTCACGAGATGGTGTCAGAAGGGAGATTGCTTCTCGGGATATGCCTCGGCATGCAGCTGTTATTTGACCAAAGCGAAGAAAACGGCACCGCCTCAGGCTTAGCGCTGTTAAAAGGAAAAGCGGTCAGGCTGAAAGCAGAAGATGAGAAAGGAAACAAGCTGAAGGTCCCGCATATGGGCTGGAACCGTCTTTCCTTTCATAACGAATCTCCGCTATTGGCTGAAACAGAACAAGGCTACGCTTATTTCGTGCATTCGTATTACATTGACGGGGTGGAAGAGGCCGCACTTCTGGCAAGCGCCGATTATGGGGTGAGAGTGCCTGCTGTAGTCGGAAAAGGGAACGTCTTCGGCGCCCAATTTCATCCGGAAAAAAGCAGCACGGTCGGAATGTCGATTTTAACCCAATTCACGAAAATGGCAGCAGAACAGAAGGTGAAAAAATGAGTGCATTTACTTTATATCCGGCAATTGATATGAGAAACGGCAAATGTGTCCGCCTTGTCCAAGGAGATTATAATCAGGAAACGATATACGGCGATTCACCATACGACATGGCCGCGCTGTTTGCGAGTGAGGGTGCTGAATGGATTCATCTCGTTGATCTCGACGGCGCCAAAGAAGGAAAAAGAGTAAATGACCGCCATGTGATCGAGATTGCGCAACAGCTGGACCTGAAAGTGGAAATCGGCGGCGGGATCCGTTCCGAAAGTGACGTTTATGAATACTTATCAGCAGGAGTCGATCGAGTCATCCTGGGGAGCTCAGCTGTTTCTAATCCTCCGTTTGTCAAAAAAATGCTGAAACAATATGGCGGGAAAATTGCAATCGGACTGGACGCGAGAAACGGCTTTGTGTCAACTGAGGGTTGGCTGGAAACATCAACACTTAAGGCAGCTGAACTCGGTAAAGAGCTTGCCAATGAAGGAGCGGAAGTCTTTATTTTTACTGACATCGCGACAGACGGAATGCTGTCAGGACCTAATATTGACAGTACGGTCGAGCTTGCTAAGGAAACGGGTAAATCTGTGATTGCTTCCGGCGGAGTCAGCTCTGTCGCGGATCTTAAAGCCCTCGCCCGCTATCAGGCGGATGGCGTGTCTGGAGCGATCATCGGAAAAGCGCTGTACACCAATCAGTTTACGCTGAGCGAGGCGCTTGAAAGGGTGAAGCGCAAATGATCACAAAACGGATTATTCCATGTCTTGATGTCAAAGAAGGACGCGTTGTCAAAGGAATTCAATTTCTCGAATTAAAGGATGCCGGTGATCCGGTTGAACTCGCCGAAGTGTACGACCGGGAAGGGGCGGATGAACTCGTTTTTCTTGATATTTCCGCTTCGTATGAAGGACGCAAAACAATGGTTGACGTTGTGGAGCAGGTTGCCGCGAAGCTCGCCATTCCATTTACAGTCGGCGGCGGCATCAATCAGCTCAGCGATATGAAAACAATTCTGCGTGCCGGTGCGGACAAAGTGTCGGTGAATACGGCAGCTGTTCTCCGCCCTGAGCTGATTACAGAAGGAGCCGAGTTTTTCGGTTCGCAATGTATCGTCCTTGCCATCGATGCCAAGTATGACCAAGAATCCGGAACATATAAGGTCTACACACACGGCGGCAGAAAGAAAACAGATTGGGAAGTAACAAGATGGGCAAAAGAAGGTGTCAAACGCGGAGCCGGAGAAATCCTGCTGACAAGCATGGACTCTGACGGTGAGAAAAAAGGCTTTGACCACAGGCTGACAAAGCTTGTTTCTGATTCTGTCCCAGTACCTGTTATCGCTTCGGGAGGCGCGGGAAACGCGCAGCATATGCTTGAAGCTTTTACAAAAGGAGAAGCAGACGCCGCGCTGGCCGCCTCTATTTTTCATTATAAAGAAACATCGATTCAAGAAGTGAAATCATATTTGAAAGAGCACGAGGTGAATGTGAGATGAAACAGGCAGATGAACTGCGTTTTAATGAGGACGGGTTAATCCCCGCCATCGTGCAGGATGCGGCAAGTAAGGAAGTGCTGACACTTGCCTATATGAACAAGGAATCGTACGAAAAAACGCTGAAAACGAAAGAAACATGGTTTTACAGCCGCTCTCGCCAAGCGTTATGGCATAAAGGAGAAACCTCAGGCAACACGCAAGCCGTCAAAGAAATCCGGTATGACTGTGACCAAGACGCACTGCTCGTGCTCGTAGAACCCTCAGGCCCGGCATGCCACACTGGCAGCTACAGCTGTTTTACACAGGAACAAACAGAAGAACAGGCTGCCGGCCGATTTGACATTATGAACGAGCTGGAACGCGTAATCGCGGAACGCCAAGCGGAAATGCCTGAAGGAGCTTACACGACATACCTTTTCAGAGAAGGCGTCGATAAGATTTTGAAAAAAGTCGGTGAAGAAGCATCCGAAGTCATCATTGCCGCGAAAAACCGAGACCACGAGGAGCTCAAATGGGAAGCGGCAGACCTGCTGTATCACCTGCTTGTCCTGCTCAGAGAACAAGCCCTGCCGCTGGATGATGTGCTCGATGTATTGAAGAAACGACATACTGAGAAATAAGAGCATGGGAGCTGTATAAATGACAGCTCCTATTTTTATGCATCTTTATGACGGATCTCTTTGTCGTTATTCCAGTAAATGAAATGAAAAACATCTATGTTTATGAGAATAAATACAAAAAACCAATCGAATTTCCTATTCATCGTAAATTTTCCATGATGTAACATAATGAAGGATGAAAATCCTGAATGGACAACAGGTCTTTAGGATGATTTTATACGAACCGGTAAGGAGAGTGAGGAAGAATCATATCATGAAAAAGCGGCTGCTAATTATTCGAAAATGGGGAGAGAATGGTGAACAAAAAAATTGATGAACTGAACAAAAGAGTTGGGCGCTTGGAACAAGAACTGGAAAGTGTCAAAAGGGAGATCCTATACCTTTCTAGAAGCAAGAAAGAACAAGCCATCGTCAAAACGGAAGAGAACCCAAAAATCAACAAAGAAGCCGAAGTTCCAAAAAAGACGCCGGCTCCTCCAAAAGAAAACCGCACGTTAGAAAACTTGGCGGGAAATTGGCTTCCAAAGATCTTTATTTTTGTTTTTCTTCTTGGCATGATTTGGGCGTTTGCGGCGGCTGCTGAAAAAGGATGGGTCAACACATATATGAGAGTGGCTGCCGGACTGATTGTCTCCATTGTGCTATATGTTCTCGGAAGCAGGCAATATAAGAAAAATACCAGTGTGCTGAGTATTTCATTATTGGCGGGCAGTAATATTGTCTACATCGTTTCCCTATTTGCGGGGAATATGCTGTACCAGATCATACCGACCCCGCTTACCATGATCCTTCTTGCGGCAGGTGTTGCAGGCGGAGTGTACATATCAAGAAAGTATCGATCACAAACACTGATTGCGATTATCGGCGCAGGTGTTTACTTGTATCCTTTTTTATTTGGCGGGGAACATGGGAACGAATACATTTTTTATGTATATGAGGCATTGGTTTTCGCAGGCTTGATGTATGAGACAGTCAAACAAAAGTACATCGTGGCATGGAATATAGCAAACTATGCTTTCATATTAGCGATTTTTGCTTTCTTATCATTTACAGATGCACAGGTGACGGGTTGGACACTTGCTGTATTTATCCTACAGCAGGCGATTACGATCCTCTCAGCCTTACGATCGAACAGCCAATTTAAAAAAGGCGTCTATCTCACAGCCGTTTCCATCGGAGCTTTTGTCGTTTTCAGCACAGGGATTGTCCTCTATATGAAGAGCGATACAGCATTATACGCATTTTATACTGCTGCATTTGTGTTGTACCTGTTGGTAAGCTTTTGGAAAAGAAAAGAATTTCCCGAAATCAAACATACGTTTTTTTTCATTTCTATGATTTATTTTAATGTATTAGCAGCGGATGCATTAGATGAAAATGAGATTTTACTGTACATCATATACACGTTACAAGGAATGATGATGTGTTACGTGTCCTACCGCAAAAAAAGCTGGCTGATCGGCATAGCCGGAGTGATTGTATTATTCCAGGCAGCCTGCGGCCTGATGCAATACCCGGCACATTCATTACACGTTCTCGGTATCGTCTCTTGGCTGCTGCTGATCAGCTCACTATTTTCTGCCTATCTGTATTCGAAAAACATACAGCATAAACAAATCAAGATTGTTGTTTCATACGCTGTTTCATTCCTGATGCTTGTATTCTTCAGTAAATTATCCATATGGATGACGGATAGAATTGCCGGCGTATCAGTAAACGTCGGTGTATCCCTGTCTTGGTTTATTTTTGTCATTGTGATGTACGCTGTTTATTACACAACCAAAGACAAGACATGGAACCGAATCGGGCTGATCTTTTTATTCATTACACTAGCCAAAATGATTTTAATAGATTCTGCTTCGATTGATCTTGTTTGGAGAGCGGTCTTATTCATCTTATTAGGAGTCATAGGCCTGTTTATCTCAAGAATATTTTATTCGAGAAAAGAGTAACAAGGTTAAGACTGCCGAGAGAACGCGGCAGTCTTTTTTCGTTTGATTCCATCAGTTAAATATACGGAGGTTCGTCATGAAAAGAGTCATCTTGATCAGCATCAGCTTATTACTTGCCCTGACAGGCGGATGCAGTATGAACGACAATGATAAAAAGACCCCAAAAGACAATAAAACAGAAGCCGTAAAACCAAAAGACATGGATCCCAAAGACTTGCTGCAAGTTCCCGCGTTTCAGGACGAAAAAACGAGAGAATACATGATGTCAACGAAAGAAGCGAAGTACGTATCTAAATTTTTGAGTGTTGGAAAAAATGAAGAAACAATCGTATTTGATAGTTTTAATAAAAAAACTAACATTCAATATGATGGTCGACTGGATTATCATCGAGAAAAAAGTTTTGCGAATGACAAGGATACAATGCTGGACATTGTAAGCGGTAGAAATAGTTATAAAGGCAAATTCGAAGAAAGAGAGCTATCTGATAAAATTGTATATTCTGCTGTAAAGAAAAGTGTTTTTGATGATGTAGAGGGAAAGAATAATTTTTCTTATAGATTTTTTGGTTATGTCAAATCTACAAAAGAGGATATCTGGGGATAGAGTATTCATTTCGATTTGCCTGCTATAGTGATGAAGAAGCTTGTCCTTTAAAGAAAGATGAAGCAAGAAAAAAAGTTTCGAAAAATAATAGACCCTATAGCTTTTTTAAAAGTTAAAAAGAGTGGAAAATTAGAATAAATTAAAAGGCGTTACAATAATGTAGAGTACAATTAATATAGAAGCCATTCTGAAAACCAAGGTAAGAGCCATAATTTAAGAAAAAAGAAATAGGTATTTAGGTGTGTGTGTGGTGTTTTGCTTGTTTTATTAATAGAAGGAGATCAAAACCAAGTCTGATTTCCTATTTATCCAAATTCCGCCATGATGTAACATGGAAAAGGATAAAATAATCACGTGTTTACCAGGTCAATAGAATTATTTTTAGGATAAAAATAGAATTCTATTCTCACAAACCCCTTGGAGGTTCGTAATGAAAAAGATCATCTTTATTTGCTTCAGCTTATTACTTGCCCTGACAGGAGGATGCAGTATGAACGACGGTGATAAAAACTCAACAAAAGACAATAAAACAGAAGCCGTAAAACCAAAAGACATGGATCCGAAAGACCTGCCGAAAGTTCCGGCGTTTCAGGATGAGAAAACGAGAGAATACATGGTGTCAACGAAGGAAGAGGAGCCAGGGTATTATTTGCTTGAGTCTAAGTTGAAAGGATTTAGGATGTTATTTCCGGAGGACGGGGAATATTCAAGCTATTTGTCTAGTCGTGATGAAAATGAAGAAATCATAGCATTTGATAGTTATGACAAAACAAAAAATAAAATGCTAAATGCACAAATAGAGTATTATCAAGGAGTAACTTTTATTAACAATCCTGAGACAATGCTAGACCAAATTAGTAGTGAAAATGGCTTTAATGGTAATTTTGAAAAACTAGAGAACGAAGGTAAAGATATTTATATTGCTTACAAGAAAAATACTTTTGAAAATGATAAAAATAAATATAATTTTTCATACAGATACTTCGGTTATATTAAATCTTCTGAGAAAGACCAAATTGGTATTGTATTTTCGTTTATGTTTAGATGCCCAAATAAAGATAAGCCTTGTACGTTAGAAAAAGATAACTTAGGAGAACAGGTTAAAAAGCTCGTAAAATCCGTCACCTTTTTAAATCAGGAGGGGTAAGATGGGTAACAATAATATATTTGAAAATGAAAATGTGAAACTGCGGTTAATAAATCTAGAGTATGATTATAAAAAAAAGTTTGCATCAAACAATTCTAAAGAAATAAAGGAAGCGAAAGCAGAATTTGAAACGGAAGTCCGCAGGATCTATAAAGAAGAAACTAATCAAACTCTTCCTGAGGAAATTGAGATTTATACATCTAAAGAACTGATTAAGAAAAGTAATCAAAAAGATAAGTCAATCAAAGAATCGGGTTATGATGGTACGGCAATATATATAAAAGATAGTCAAAATCAAATAGAACAACTTCATATTATTTCAGAAGGTAGTGCTGATAACGAGGATTGGGCTTATAATTTTTTTGGCCTCTTCTTAGGGATCGACAGTAGCCAATACAGAGCAACGAGAGAGTTTACTAAGGAAGCAAAGAAAAGAGCTGGAAATTCTGATGAGCTACATACTTATGCTCTTGGGCATTCACTTGCAAATAACAACCAGGTAATGGTTCAGCTAATAGATGGAGAATTTGATGAAGTTTATGGGATAAACGGTGCTCAGGTTAGTGTAAATCATTTGTTACAAGCTGATAAAGATTTACTCGATGCCATGATCAATAAATTTGATGTTCTGAACACTAAAGGCCTTGAAAATGTCCCTAAAGAAGATCTTAAAAAAGCAATCACCAAATACTACAGTGACAAAGGCGTAACAGCAAACGTCACCCAGCGTATCTCCAAAGATGACCCGCTCTACGGAGCAAGCGGCAAGGCGGATTTTATTACATTCGGTGATGTGAATATGACTGATACAAACACAAGCGTAAAAGGCATCAGAAATATTATGGATGGGATCCCTGATGAAGATGTGAGGTCAATTCAAACATTCCTTCAAAAATATAAGGGTGACTATGAAAAAGACGGCTTGAACGGTTTTATAAAGGCTGCTAGCGGGATAGATATAGACCTCATTGAAGAAGTGAAAAACACAGACGGTGCTTTAAAGAAGGTGAGTGTCCTATTTGAGAATTTTGATGATGTTAAGCAAATGTATGGCCGAATCAAGGAGGAACTGCCGTCGTTTTTAGGTTTTCTTCATACCCTGTTGGGAAACAGCGGACCGGTCGTAGATCAATTAGCTGAAAATGGGTATATAGATGAAACGCAAAAGAAAGTGATCAAAAAAGAATTAACGAATATGAATGCGAGTATGCGAGGAATAGAATCACGGTATGAACATTTCATTGATCATCTAAAGCATGGTCAGTTTACACAAGCTCTAAAAGATGTTGGTGAAATAGTAGATTATGTAAAATCAATTTTGTCCTCTATAGATACACTCGACAAAGAAACAAAAGACGCCTTAAAACTCATCGTTGACGGCCACAGCATCGTTCAAATGCTGAACGCATTATCAAAGGAAAAGGGCTTCAGCTATAAAGGCTCTGATATTTTCTTTACAGGGAAGAGCGGCTCGGGAGAAACGATTCAAGTGAATATTTCTTCCGCTGTCAGAATCTATCAAAATGGTATGAAGATCGTTGAAGATATGGAAGATGCGATTTCTTCGTATCAGAAGGTTTACAGTCGGGAAATAGATGAAGACTTCATTGACAAAAAACAGGCGATCACCACGGCTATTCATCATATGGAAGAAAATCCTTCGCATTATGCCTTCGATCTTCAATTCCGGCTTGCAGCCGGTTTCAGCCACACATTCGATAAATTGGAGAAAATCTCAGTTCATGAATCGTTCCACACAGGTGCGCTCCCTGATAATGATGGAATTGTTGCTGAATTAAAAAAACAGACAACAGAAAAAAGAGATTTTATCAAAAACATCCGCGAGAGTATCGAAAAGCTGTTTGAAAAAGAAAAAATGATATCTCAGTTATTTGATTTTCAGCCTTAGGAGGAATATGAAGAGTGACTTCCTTATTTTCAGAAAGTGAAACAGAAATTGTATCGACGACCTATATGTTTCTTACCCAAGACGAAATGAAGGAGAAGGCGGGCAGCCTCAATAAACCAATCAATGACATTCTCAGTCTGACAAAGAAATTCGAGTCTTCGTTAAAAGAAGAAATCAAAGGGCAAAAAGGGCTGATTGTAAAAAAAATAAAAGAAGAGCTTGATTCAACAAGTGAAAAACGAAAAGCCGCCCTTCAAACCATAAAAGAAGAGCATATCGCAAAAGTTGACCGATACAAAATGATTATTGAAGACCTGCGACGGCAGGATGTGACATTGACCTATAGAAAAAAGAAGCCTGTTAAAGATGTGTAGTATCAAAAATCTCCCATTCAAACAATGAGTGGGAGATTTTTATTTTCATGCCGGCAAAAATGTACTGAAAAAGTCTCTCTCCATTGATATGATTAAGTAAGAGTAAAAATCATCCTTTTTTGCTATGCTATTTAACCTGAACGCTGAAACAGGAGGAAAAATATATGCCAACCCAGCAACAAAAATCGAAAAGTAAATGGAAACCCTTTTTTGCATTAGTAAAGCAGACAAACCCTTCTTATGGCAAGCTTGCCTTTGCGCTGGTTCTCAGTATTGTGACCACACTGGTCAGCCTGCTGATTCCATTATTAACGAAGCAGCTTGTTGATGGATTTTCTATGTCAAATCTATCAAGCATGCAAATCGGTCTCATTGCGCTGGTTTTTTTCGTGCAGGCCGGTTTAAACGCTTATGCCACATATGCGCTTAACTATAACGGGCAAAAAATCATCTCTGGGCTGAGAGATTTATTATGGAAGAAATTAATTAAACTTCCTGTCTCTTATTTTGATACCAATGCTTCCGGAGAAACGATCAGCCGCGTTACGAATGATACGATGGTGGTCAAAGAGCTGATCACAACCCATATCAGCGGATTTATTACAGGCATCATTTCTGTCATTGGATCACTGACCATCTTATTTATTATGAACTGGAAGCTGACGCTGCTTGTGGTAGTAGTCGTTCCGCTGGCCGCTCTTATCTTAATGCCGATTGGCCGGAAGATGTTCGCCATTTCCCGGGAAACGCAGGATGAAACAGCTCGTTTTACAGGCCTGCTGAATCAAATTCTCCCGGAAATCAGGCTCGTTAAGGCTTCAAATGCGGAGGATGTCGAATATGGGCGCGGGAAGATGGGGATTTCTTCATTATTTAAACTGGGAGTTCGCGAAGCCAAGGTTCAGTCGCTTGTCGGCCCGCTTATTTCACTTGTATTAATGGCAGCGCTTGTGGCAGTCATCGGATATGGCGGTATGCAGGTGTCCACAGGTGAGCTCACTGCAGGAGCCCTCGTGGCATTTATTTTATATTTGTTTCAAATCATTATGCCGATGGGCCAAATTACAACGTTCTTCACACAGCTGCAAAAATCAATCGGCGCAACAGAACGAATGATTGAGATTTTAGCAGAGGAAGAGGAGGACACAGTCACAGGTAAACAAATCGAAAACGCACATCAGCCTATACAGCTTGATCGTGTGTCATTTGGATATAAGCCTGGTCAGTTGATCTTGAAAGAGATCAGCGCCGTCATTGAAGCAGGGAAAGTAACAGCCATTGTCGGTCCGAGCGGCGGCGGGAAAACGACGCTGTTCAAATTGCTTGAACGTTTTTATTCTCCGACTGCAGGGACCATTCTGCTGGGGGGCGAGCCGGTTGATACTTACTCGCTTGAATCATGGCGTGAGCACATCGGGTATGTGTCACAGGAAAGTCCGTTAATGTCAGGGACAATCAGAGAAAATATTTGCTACGGATTAGAACGAGATGTAACGGATGCCGAAGTAGAAAAAGCCGCAGAGATGGCATACGCGCTCAATTTTATCAAGGAGCTGCCGAACCAGCTTGATACAGAGGTGGGGGAACGCGGCATTATGCTGTCAGGCGGACAAAGGCAGAGAATCGCGATTGCGAGAGCGCTTCTTCGTGATCCGAGTATCCTTATGCTTGATGAAGCCACTTCAAGCCTTGACAGTCAATCTGAAAAATCAGTTCAGCAGGCGCTTGAGGTGCTGATGGAGGGCCGCACAACGATTGTTATTGCTCACCGCTTATCCACCGTCGTAGACGCAGACCAGCTTTTATTTGTTGAAAAAGGAGAAATTACCGGACGGGGCACACATCATGAATTAATGGCTTCCCATGATTTATATAGAGATTTTGCTGAACAGCAGCTGAAGATGAACGCTGATTTAGAAAACAAAGCCGGGTAAATTTTGGTCGAATCAGCCAGTAAAAAAGCGGAGGGATTTTTCCCAATCCTTCCTTTTGAACTATTGAGGGGCTGACGATTTATGGTATACTACTGACGGTACATTGTATAAAACGGAGGGTAGTTGTGGGAAAACACACTTCTGAACATAAAAATCACGCACAAATTGTCCAACTGCTTCAAGATGGACAATATTTTTTTCATAAAGGCTTGAAGGCGTATAAAGAGCGCAATCTGAAACGGGCAAGCAAACTGATTCAGCGCGCGGTTCATTTGGAGCCGAAGGATTCAGAGATGCTTTCGCAGCTTGCGGTCATTTATTCAGAAATGGGCCAATATCAAGAGTCGAACGATCTTCTGGATTATATTATGGCAAATCTGGAGACCGAAATGCCGGAGTGCCATTATTTTAAAGCGAATAACTTCGCCCATCTGGGACTTTTTCAAGAAGCGTATAAAGAAGCGGCCGCTTATTTAGATGCGGATCCGGACGGTGAATTCGCTGATGAAAACGACAATCTGCTTGAATTGCTCGATTTAGGAGACGGCGGGACTGAAGATTCTTTATACGATCAAGATGAATTGCTGGTGAAGCAGGATCGGGCAAAGTCACTGCTGGAGAGCGGCCAGCTTGCTGAAGCGGTTGCGGCCTTTGAGGAGATCACAGCAGAATATCCGGAGCTTTGGTCAGCCTACAATAATCTGGCGCTTGCCTATTTCTATTCAGGCAACATTGTAAAAGCGAAGCAAACAGCTTATCAAGTGCTCAGTCATAATGAAGGCAACCTTCACGCCTTATGCAATCTTCTCGTTTTCTACTATTATGAAAGAGAAGATGAAAAAGTGGCGGAATTGAGCGATCAGCTTTCGAATGTTTATCCGATGCTATTGGAGCAGCGCTATAAACTGGGTGCTACTTTAGCACTTGTCGGCCGCTACGAGATCGGATATAAATGGCTCAAATCATTATATAAAACCGGCTTTGAAGGCGACGACACATTCTTTTACTGGCTCTCGTGCTCAGCTTATTTTACGGGACATACCGATTTTGCCGAGACGATCTGGAGAAAGGTCGAGTCGCAATATCCCGGAGAAGACCGCCCAGCGCCATGGATTGAGCGAAGGGAAGCACTTCCCTCATCTGTGGAACAGCGTCTCGCAGCTTATTATATCAGCAGCACAAAGGGAGAAACGGAGCATCTTGAAGCGGTGATACGCTCCAAGAGAATTACTGCTCCTTTCGAAAATCATTTTGTGAAGCTGCTTTTGAATGGAGATTCCGCGGCTCCTGACGTATCAGAGGATGCGCTTTTCGCCTATCAAACCGTCAAATTATTGGAGCGGGCTGAAAAAGAAGAGATGAAAACAGAAGTCATGAGCTGCTGGGTGTTTCATGTCATCCAGCAAATCCGCGCAGCTGCTCCATTGAAAAATGAGAGGGGCTGGGCAGCGGCGATTTGCTATATTTGGAAAGAAGCTCACGGCAAACATGACACGAAAAAAGACACAGCGGCCCGATTCGGCATTTCTCCGGCCACTTTGACGAAATATATGAAATATATTGATGATATTCTAGAATAGAATATTTTGAAGAGTCGATTTGCAGAATCGACTCTTTCTTTATTTAGTAGATTATATTGATAAAATAATATCGACAGCTTTTTTGCTCGTTTAAGAAAAATGACAAATGGTGTGCGGCTTGACATCTGTTTGAAACACAAATGTAATAAAATTTATCGCTAATTTGTCGAAACTTGATGGTATAATGATTCTCGTACATAAGGAATTAGTGTTTTTTACATATGATGTGAAATAAACGCTATACAACCAGAATAAGAGATGCACAGAATAATTAACCATAAACAACCATCATTCCTCGTAGAGTATGAGGAACGAAACTTGATGTTCAAAATACGATTCCAAATGAGAACAGGTTCACAGTAAAAGGGAGGATATAAAAAGTGAGAAAGAGTTTAATTACACTTGGTTTGGCTTCCGTCATCGGGACAAGCAGTTTTTTGATCCCATTTACAAGTAAAACTGCATCGGCGGAAACATTAGATGAAAAGAAACAAAAAATCGAAAGCAAGCAATCTGAGGTTGCTTCCAGTATTGAAGCGAAGGAAAAAGAATTAACTGATCTTCAGGAAAATCAATCAAAGATTGAAAAAGAATTGAAAGACATTAACGCTAAGGCGCTTGATACAAGCAACAAGATCGAAGATAAAAAAGAAGAAAACGATAAAACAAAAGAAGAAATCAAAAAACTGAAAAAAGAGATTAAAGAAACAGAAGCCCGCATTGAAAAGCGTAACGAAATCCTGAAAAAACGCGTTCGTTCTTTACAGGAAAGCGGCGGATCTCAAGGATACATAGATGTTCTTTTAGGATCAACAAGCTTTGGTGATTTTATCTCTCGCGCGACTGCGGTTTCCTCTATTGTGGATGCAGACAAAGACTTAATCAAACAGCAAGAGCAGGATAAAGCGAAGTTGGAAGATTCTGAAGCCGATTTAAATGACAAGCTGAAAGAAGTTCAAGCTGCATTGGCGAAATTAGAAACAATGCAAAAAGACCTTGATAAACAGCTAGATGAAAAAGATAAGCTTTTCGACAAAGCAAAAGACAGCCAGAAGAAAACAGCTGCGGCGATTTCTGAATTGAAATCAGAAGCATCTGAACTTGCAAATCAAAAAGCAGATACGGAAGCTGAGCAAGCACGCATCAAAAAAGAACAAGAAGCTGCGGCTGCTTTAATCAAAAAGCAGGAAGAAGCTCAAAAAGCATCTGATGAAACGCAAACAGACGACAGCCAAACGGCTACAACTGAAACAGCAAAAGCCAGCTCATCTGATGATGATTCTTCAGATCACTCTTCTAGCGGTTCGTCTAACGGCTCATCTTCTAAGAAGCACAGCAGTTCAAACAGCAATTCAGGCGGCACTGTCATTAGCAACTCAGGCGGAATTGAAGGCGCGATCAGCGTTGGCTCAAGTCTCGTCGGGAAATCTCCGTACCAATTTGGCGGCGGACGCAGTCAGTCTGATATCGACAATCGTATTTTTGACTGCTCATCATTCGTACGCTGGGCATACGCTTCTGCAGGTGTAAACCTTGGACCTGTCGGCGGAACAACAACTGATACGTTAGTTGGCAGAGGACAAGCTGTCAGCGCGTCAGAAATGAAACGTGGAGACTTAGTTTTCTTCGATACTTACAAGAAGAATGGACACGTTGGTATTTATCTAGGAAATGGAACATTCTTAAATGACAATACATCACATGGTGTGTCAATTGATTCTATGAATAATCCTTACTGGAAAAAATACTTTAACGGCAATGTAAGACGTGTTGTTCAATAATAAATAATACAAGGGCCTTCTCTGAATAGAAGGCTCTTTCTTTATTAACATCTATACCCTTTTAACATACATTTAATCGTTAATAAGAAAAAAATGAGCAAAAAAATAGCGTATCACAGTCAGATTTTATAGGATATGGGTAAGGAATACGTTAGATGGGGATTCTTAATATATAATAAGGAAGATCCCCAACTTGAAAAGACGGTTTAAGGAGTGAATAGTGTGTCAGAAGAAAAAATTTATGACGTGATTATAATCGGCGCGGGTCCTGCTGGGATGACGGCCGCTGTATACACATCAAGAGCGAATTTATCGACATTAATGATTGAAAGAGGAATTCCCGGCGGACAAATGGCCAATACGGAAGATGTAGAAAACTATCCTGGATTCGAAAGCATTCTCGGACCTGAGCTGTCCAACAAAATGTTCGAACACGCGAAAAAATTCGGTGCTGAATACGCTTATGGCGATATTAAAGAAGTCGTTGACGGCAAAGAGTACAAAGTGGTCAAAGCCGGTTCAAAAGAATATAAAACGCGTGCTGTGATTATTGCCGCGGGTGCTGAGTATAAAAAAATCGGCGTACCTGGCGAAAAAGAATTGGGCGGCCGCGGTGTATCTTATTGTGCGGTATGTGACGGCGCTTTCTTTAAAGGAAAAGAGCTTGTCGTTGTCGGCGGCGGAGACTCCGCAGTTGAAGAAGGTGTGTATCTGACACGTTTCGCATCAAAAGTAACGATCGTTCACAGACGTGATAAACTCCGTGCGCAAAGCATTCTCCAAGCGAGAGCGTTCGATAATGAAAAAGTTGACTTCCTGTGGAACAAAACCGTGAAGGAAATTCATGAGGAAAACGGAAAAGTCGGTAACGTAACACTTGTCGATACGGTAACCGGTGAAGAAAGTGAATTCAAAACAGACGGCGTATTCATTTACGTTGGCATGCTTCCTCTGTCTAAACCGTTTGAAAATCTGGGCATTACAAATGAAGAAGGCTATATCGAAACAAACGACCGCATGGAAACGAAGGTTGAAGGTATTTTCGCTGCCGGAGATATTCGTGAAAAATCACTGCGCCAAATTGTAACGGCTACAGGAGACGGAAGTATTGCGGCACAAAGCGTACAGCATTATGTCGAAGAGCTCCAAGAAACGCTGAAAACCTTAAAATAAAAAGGACTGTCATACGAGCTTCACATTACGTTACTGGGTTTTAATTCCGCTGTAACAGTTGTGTAATGCGTATAGGGTATGATTAATAAAGTAATTGACCCCCTTTTTATAATGAATACACTTTTTTGGCACGGATTCTCCAGTTATCCGTGTCCTTTTTTTGTCCAAAAAATAGAAGATACAGCAAATCATCTGAACTGATAGACGAATATGCTGTAAAATAGAAGAAAAGATTGTCAATGTCTCTTCGTTGTGGGAGGCATCTTGAAACGGTATAATAAAGAGACGATGACAGGACGAGAAGGTTAGGTGAACGTACTTGCAAAGAGTGACAAATTGTGTTCTTCAGACGGATGACAAAGTTCTTCTGCTTCAAAAGCCGAGACGCGGCTGGTGGGTCGCGCCGGGAGGCAAGATGGAGAGCGGGGAATCAGTCAGAGACTCCGTCATCAGAGAGTACAGAGAAGAGACTGGTATCTATATCATAAATCCTCAGTTAAAAGGCGTTTTTACCTTTATTATTAAAGACGGTGACCATATTGTCTCTGAGTGGATGATGTTTACGTTTGTCGCTGATTCTTATACAGGGCAAAATGTGTCTGAATCAGAGGAGGGCAAACTGCAATGGCACGATGTCAATGACATTCAAAACCTGCCTATGGCTCCGGGAGACGGCCATATCCTTGATTTTATGATGAAGGGACAAGGACTGCTGCACGGCACGTTTACGTATACACCGGATTTTGAGCTGCTCAGTTATCGATTGGATCCGCAGCATATCAAATAGAAAGACAAGTCAGGGGGGAGAAAGATGAGTGTGAGTGAATCACATGATATTCAACTTGTCATTATAACAGGAATGTCGGGAGCGGGGAAAACTGTCGCCATTCAAAGCTTTGAAGATCTTGGTTATTTCTGTGTCGATAATCTACCGCCTTCATTGCTTCCGAAATTTTTAGAGCTGATGAAGGAATCAAATTCGAAAATGAGCAAGGTTGCGCTCGTGATGGATTTGCGCGGCCGCGAGTTTTTCGACCGGCTGATTGAAGCGCTGGATGAAATGGCGGAAAATCCGTGGATCACACCGCGAATTTTATTCTTGGACGCGAAGGATTCCATTCTCGTCACGAGATATAAAGAAACGAGACGTTCGCATCCGCTGGCAGTGACTGGTCTGCCGCTTGAAGGCATCGCGCTTGAACGTGAGCTGCTTGAGGAATTAAAAGGGCGCTCCCAAATCATTTATGATACATCAGACATGAAGCCGCGTGATTTACGCGAAAAAATCGTAAAGCACTTTGCGTCAAACCAAGGAGAAACATTTACCGTAAATGTCATGTCATTTGGCTTTAAATACGGTATCCCGATTGACGCAGACCTCGTCTTTGATGTCAGATTTTTGCCGAATCCTTACTATATTGAGAGCATGCGGCCGCTGACTGGAAAGGATGAGGAGGTTTCCTCTTACGTGATGAAGTGGAATGAAACGCAAAAGTTCAATGAAAAATTAATCGATCTGCTGAGCTTTATGCTTCCATCTTACAAAAGAGAAGGAAAAAGCCAGGTCGTCATTGCAATCGGCTGCACAGGGGGTCAGCACCGCTCTGTGACACTTGCCGAGAATTTAGCTGCTTATTTCAAAAAGGATTACTATACTCATGTTACTCACCGGGACATTGAAAAGAGAAGCCGGAAATAGGATGGAACAAAAACCGAAAATCGCGATCTTTGGCGGCGGTACGGGACTTTCTGTATTGCTTCGGGGTTTAAAGCATAAACCAGTTGACATCACGGCCATTGTAACAGTTGCTGATGATGGGGGAAGCTCTGGCCGTCTGCGGAATGAACTGAAAATTCCGCCTCCCGGAGACATTAGAAATGTGCTTGCCGCTTTATCGGATGTGGAGCCGCTTGTTGAAGATCTCTTTCAGCACCGCTTCAATAAGGGGAATGACTTAACAGGACATTCTCTCGGGAATTTGATTTTGGCAGCGATGACAAATATAACCGGTGATTTTTTTCACGCTGTCACAGAAATGAGCAAGGTGCTGAATGTAAGAGGAAAGGTTTTGCCAGCTGCCAATACCAGCGTCGTATTGCATGCTGAGATGGAAGACGGCCGCGTGGTCTCAGGCGAGTCCACGATCCCGGCGTATGGACAGCGCATTAAGCGTGTTTTTCTTACGCCTGAACAGATTGATCCGCTGCCGGAAACGATAGACGTGATCAGGGAAGCGGATTTGATTATTATCGGTCCCGGAAGCCTCTATACAAGCATTCTTCCCAATTTGCTCGTCCCAAAAATCGGGGAAGAAGTGGTGAAGGCGCCGGCGAAAAAAGTATACATTTGCAATGTGATGACTCAGCCCGGAGAAACGCTCCATTACACTGCTGCTGATCATGTGAAAGCTCTCAATCAGCATATGGGCTGCGGTTTTATTGATACGATATTAGTGAACAGTGAAGACATTCCTGACGAAATAAAACGTAAGTACGAAATGGAATCAGCGCGTCCGGTTGATTTTGATATCCAAGAACTGAAAGCGATGGGGCTTGAAGTCATCAGAGATCAAATTGTAACGTATAAAAATGACGTAATTCGTCACGATACACATAAAGTGGCCTCTCTTCTTGTTGATTTACTGAAAGAATGAAGCCTTGAAATGAGGTGGCTATATGTCATTTGCATCGGAAACCAAAAAAGAATTAACGAATCTGGAAGTGAAAGACTGCTGCATTAAGGCCGAGCTGTCTGCGCTTATCCGGATGAATGGAGCTTTATCATTTTCAAACCGCCATCTCGTACTTGATGTTCAAACTGAAAACGCGGCGATTGCCCGCCGCATTTATACATTGCTGAAAAAACAATATGATGTGTCTGTCGAGCTGCTGGTCAGAAAGAAAATGCGGCTGAAAAAGAATAACGTCTATATTGTGCGTTTTTCAGAAAATGCAAAAGCGATCTTGGAGGATTTAAAAATACTCGGGGAAAATTTTGTGTTTGAACGAAGAATATCGGAAGAGCTGGTCAAAAAGAGATGCTGCAAGCGTTCCTATATGAGAGGGGCATTTTTGGCGGGAGGTTCGGTCAATAATCCGGAAACCTCCTCGTATCATTTAGAAATCTTCTCTCTTTATAAGGAGCATAATGATTCATTATGCGACCTGTTAAATGGGTTTCAGCTAAACAGCAAAACGCTCGAGCGGAAAAAAGGCTATATCACCTATTTGAAAGAGGCAGAAAAGATTACTGAGTTTCTGAACGTGATCGGCGCCCACAATTCGCTTTTACGATTTGAGGATGTCAGAATCGTCAGGGATATGAGAAATTCAGTCAACCGCCTCGTCAATTGTGAAACAGCCAACTTAAACAAAACGATCGGCGCTTCACTCAGACAGGTCGAGAATATTAAATACATCGATGAAAGAATCGGCCTGGACGCGCTTCCTGAAAAACTTCGGGAAATCGCGCAGCTGCGAATTGATTATCAGGAAGTGACGCTGAAAGAGCTGGGGGAAATGGTAGCAAGCGGGAAAATCAGCAAATCAGGGATCAATCACAGGCTCAGAAAACTTGACGAAATCGCAGAACAGCTCCGGACAGGGCAAACCGTCACTTTAAAATAACCGTAAAGAAAAGGGGAGATCTTATGGTTCAACAGAAAGTGGAAGTTCGATTAAAGACAGGACTGCAGGCGCGTCCTGCTGCTTTGTTTGTACAAGAAGCAAACCGGTTTACGTCAGATGTGTTTCTTGAGAAGGATGGGAAAAAAGTAAACGCAAAAAGCATCATGGGGCTGATGAGCCTTGCGGTAAGCACAGGCACTGAGGTTACCTTGATTGCCCAGGGAGAAGACGAACAAGAGGCGCTGGAAAAACTGGCTGCTTACGTTCAAGAAGAAGTTTAGGTGATAAAGATGAGTGATTTTCTAAAAGAATGCTTCCAGAAAATCGGCTGGGAGAAAGACCATGTCAGCTTCAATGATCTTCCCCTTTTTCTCAAAGCAATGGCATACCGTTTTCCATTTGAAAACCGAGCCGTGCTTGCAAAAGAGAATTATAAGATAACAAAAGAAGAGCTATGGCAACGTCTGGTCAAAGATCAGCACGGCGGCTTATGCTACGATTTAAATGGTTTCCTTTATTTTGTCTTGCGTGAGGCTGGGTTTCACGTGAAGCTCATTCGAGGAACGGTTTATGCAGGCAATCAAGAGGGATGGGCACTAGAAAGGACGCATGCTGCTGTATGGCTGTCTGCGGAAAAAGGCGATTACCTCGTTGATACCGGATTCGGCATCAACCTGGCGCTCCAGCCGATACCGTTTTCCGGAGAAACAGTACAGTCACCCGTCGGGGCATTCCGAATCATAGAAAAAGAAACAGAAATGGGCAGCCATGTTCTGCTGATGGACAAGGGGGAAGGCTGGCAAATCGGTTACGCCTTTACCCTTAAAGAGAGCGATCCGAGTGATTTAGATGATATGAAGGACATGATTCACTCTCATGAAAAATCTCCTTTTAACAAATCACCGCTCGCCTCAAAGCTGACGCCAAATGGACGGATGGTCATGTCAGACCGCCATTTCACGATTCATGAAAACGGCGGAGAAGGTCAAAAAAGTGACATTGCCCCTTCAGAATTTGAAGAGAAATTAAATACTCATTTTTTGTAACATGAAAAGCTTGCAGGCTGTCTGCAAGCTTTTTCTTATGAACATGTATTGATGACAGCATCAAATGCATCTTCCGGGACAGACAGTTTTCCCTTTTCGTAGTGGTATGGAATTTGATTCTCTTTAAAGCATTTTTTTCCGTATTCAGTCAGTGAATCCCCAATTTCTATGTATTCCCCGGTATAGTTGGCCTGACATGCCGAAAGAATAGACGTAATGGTCACAAAGAGTATGATTTTCTTCATAATGACACCTCTCTAAAATGAAAAATTTTCCTTTTTTATTCTATCATAATGAATAGAGAAAAAGACCGATTTACGATTCTTCTACATGCTATAATAATTTTGGAATCTTCTAGAAAAATGATCTCGAAGTACAGTAAGGGGGATAAACGTGTATCGGATTTTGCTTGTGGAAGATGATGAGCGGATTGCTTCTATGCTTGGCGGTCATCTTCACAAATACGGATATGAAGTGAAAATAGCTGAACAGCTGAATGATATAAAATTGGAATTTGCGGAAATGAAGCCGGATCTTGTGCTGCTTGATATCAACCTGCCTTTTTTTGACGGGTTTTATTGGTGCAGGCAAATCCGCACCATTTCCAATGCGCCGATTATTTTTATATCAGCGCGGACTGATGAGCTGAATCAGGTGATGGCGATTGAAAATGGCGGTGATGATTATATCACCAAGCCGTTCCATTTAGAGGTGGTGATGGCCAAGATCAAGAGTGTCCTGCGCCGCACATATGGTGAATACTCGCCCTCTTTGCCACAGGAATCAAGAATAGTAGAGCTTGGCGGGCTGACGATTTATCCTGATCAGAATGAGGCCGAGTGGAACAGCACCCGCATCTTGTTTTCACAAAAAGAATTTCAGCTCCTATCGATTTTCGTGAGGGAGCACAAAAAAATCGTCTCCCGTGATGAACTACTGGAGGCTTTATGGGATGATGTTGATTTTGTTGATGACAATACGTTAACGGTCAATGTAAACCGGCTGCGGAGAAAACTGGAGAATGCCGGTCTGAAGGATTGCATTTCTACGATAAGAGGACAAGGCTATCAATTTCAAGTCAATCGGAAGGATGAACCGGAGTGTTAAAAACTTATCTCATTGACCGTTTCGCCATTATTTTATTTTCATTATTAGGGATAGGGACCAGCATGCTGATTGCTTATTTAAGCATCATAGAAAGCGGCGCAACACCTTCCGCGGAAAATATGATTTACATATGGATTTTGCCGGGTGCTTTTTTAGCTGCCGGCTTAGCTGCTGATTATATCCGGCAATTTTCCTTCCTGACATATGTCAAAAAGCTTGCGGAACAAGCGTCTGCTGCAAATGACATCGGACAGTCTTTGAAGGCCCGAAAGCCAAGAACGCGAGAACAGGCGCTTTGGACGAAAATGGTTAACGCACTCGGGCAGCAATACGAAGGCAGGCTCTCACAATATATCAATCAGCAAAAACAGCATTATACTTTCACCAATCAATGGGTCCATCATATGAAAACACCGGTTTCTGTCATTTCCTTAATGATTCAGGAAGGAAAAAACGGAACCGCTTCTTCTTTTCCGACCTTTTTAGAGGAACTGGAGGATGAAAATGAGAGATTTCGCCATGGTCTTGATATGATGCTGCAAACAGCCAGACTGGAGGAATTTGCGTTCGATGTGAAACCGCAAACCTTGGATTTGGCAGAGCTGGTCCGTTCACTTATTAATCAAGAAAAACGGCAGTTTATCAAGCGGCGCCTTTTTCCAAAATTACATGCACCGCCAAATGCCGTTCAGATTGCCAGTGATCAAAAATGGCTTTCCTTTGTTGTGGAGCAGCTTCTTTTCAACGCCTTGAAATATTCAAAGCAAGGTGTGGGCGAACATATTACAATCCGGATTGAAACAGAGGGACATGAGACGCGCCTGTCTGTTGCTGATGAAGGCATCGGTATACCGCCGCAAGATCTGCCGCGGATTTTTGACGCATTTTTCACCGGAGACAACGGACGAAGCATGACAGAGGCAACGGGAATGGGCCTTTATTTGGCAAAGCAGGTGTGCAGCCGGCTAGGCCATCAGCTGTATGCGGAATCAAAAGAAGGGGCGGGCACTGTGATGACGATCGTGTTTTCAAGTGACACCTTGGTGAATGTGACAGCATTGTAAGGTTAGAGAGCGGATTTGCAAGAAAGTTCGATGGGAGGCTGCTGACTTCCTTTTTATAATAAAGAAAAAGGAGGAGCAGAACATGAACGTGTTACAGACAACGAACCTGTCAAAAACGTACTATTCAAATAAAGGAACGATATCATACCAAGCGCTCAGCGGCTTTGATCTCAGTGTGGCGAAAGGAGAATTTGTCGGGATTATGGGACCGTCGGGGAGCGGAAAAACCACGCTTCTGAATTTGCTGGCGACCATTGATAAGCCGACTGAGGGTGAGATGATGATCAACGGCATTCAGCCGAAAACGTTAAAGGATCAAGACCTGGCCCTGTTTCGCAGAAGAGAACTTGGCTTCGTCTTTCAGGATTTTAATCTGCTGGATACCTTGACGATTCGGGAAAATATCCTGCTGCCGCTCGCATTGGACAAGGTTAAGCTGAGAGAAATGGAAGCCCGTCTGGATGAACTTGCAGATACGCTGCAAATCAAGCATATTCTTGACCACCGTACCTACGAGGTGTCGGGCGGACAGCAGCAGCGGGCAGCCTGTGCCAGGGCCATTATTCACAACCCGGCGCTCATTCTTGCCGATGAACCGACAGGAAACCTTGATTCAAAATCGGCAAAGCAAGTGATGAACACGCTGGCCCAGCTGAATGAAGAAAAGGAAGCGACGATTTTATTGGTCACGCATGATGCCACAGCGGCAAGCTTCTGTAAACGGATTGTGTTTATTAAAGACGGCCGTTTCTTTTCAGAGATTCGCAGAGGGACAAACCAGCAGGTGTTTTATCAAAGTATATTGGATACCTTGAGTGTGTTGGGAGGCGATTTTCATGAATTTGAGAACCATCGCTCGTAAAAACATTCTCGGGAATCTCCAACGGTATGTTGCCTACTTTTTAAGCTGTGTATTTGCCGTTTCGGTGTTTTTTGTGTTCACATCTTTTATTTTTCACCCTGATGTCAATGAAGACAATGTATATGGCGGAAGTCTTGTCAAAACATGCTTGAGCGCGGCTCTTATCGTGATCATTGTGTTTTGTATATTTTTTATCTCATATTCCAATTCGGCGTTTTTGCAGGCGAGAAAGAAAGAGTTTGGGCTGCTGACGCTGTTCGGTACATCAAAGCAGCAGCTGCGCAAGATGATTTATTATGAACAGTCTCTCATTTCTTTAGCAGCGATTGCGGCCGGCATTGGAGCAGGGCTGTTATTTTCAAAGCTGTTTTTTATGATCATGACATGGATGCTCAGTGTGAAGGTGCCGATTTCGTTTGTCATTGTGCCGAAATCATTTGTGCTGACGGCTGCGGGCTTTCTCATCCTGTTTCAGACGCTGCTCATTTTATCGCTGTGGCGGATTCGCAAGCTGGAAATCATTGAGCTGATAAAATCCGCCCAAAAACCGAAAAGCTTGCCGGCCTATTCGAAATGGCTTACTGTGCTGTCGGTGCTGTGTCTCGGCGGCGGTTATTATCTCGCTGCGAGTGCAAATGCGATTGACATGGTGTTTCGGGTTTTTCCGATTCTGATTTTGGTGTTGATTGGCACGTATTTCTTTTTTACCCAAAGCAGTGTGGCATTTTTCCGTATGCTGTACCAAAAAAAACATAGTTTCTATAAGGGCACAAACATCATTGTGCGTTCCAACATGATCTTCCGGCTGAAGGATCACGCCCGCATGCTGTTTTTAACCTCTATTATTACAGCGGTTATACTCACAGCTACAGGTGTCATTTATATGTTTTATTCCGATTTGCAAAGGCAGGAGGAGCAAAGCATTCCCCAATCTGTTTCCTGGGTGGAGAAAGATGCTTCCCGTTTTCAGGTGATGGAGCCTAAGACAGCGGAAAGCACACTGAAACAAGCAGATGCTGAGATTAAGTACAAGGTGAATGCCACAGGGATACCTGTCACATTTGAAACAGACCTGCCGTTTGGGAACAGAAAAGCGAAGGCCGGGGCCTTGCTGATTTCAGAGAACACGTATAACCAAATCGCAAAGGAAAAAGGGTATCCGGTTATTCATTTACAGGATCAGGAAGCGTTTATTAATGTTGCGTTTCAGATGATGATCAAAGACACATTCGGAGCAGGAGAAAAAGCAGCATTTCATATGAAATCAGGAAAATCGCTTTCCTATGTCATGAAGAAACAGCGAAACCAAGGCATCCTGATGCCGGTTGGAGAAATCAGCCGCTTATTGGTCGTCAGCGAAAAAAGCTTTGACAGCCTCACTCAGGAAGTGCCGCTGAAGGAGCAGACGAGAGTCATAGGCTATGAGCTTGAGCATTGGACGGAAACAGTGGACGTTTCGAAAAAGCTTGAAGGCATGGTGCCAAAAGAACATCGGTCTGATTTTCAAACGCGGGCGCCAGGCTATCAAGTGATAAAGCAGGCCGTGGCATTAACACTGTTTATTGGAATGTTTGTCAGTGTGCTGTTTTTTATTGTCCAAGGAAGCATGCTGTATTTGCGGATGTTTACGGAAATAGAAGATACGAGAGTACAGGTGTTAGCGTTAAAGAGGATAGGGATTACGGACAAAGAGATTCACTCCATTCTTGGAAAGCAAATCGGATTTTTATTCTTCATCCCATTTATCGCGGGTGCTATTCACGCGGGTTTTGCGTATGCAGCGTTAAGCAATATGCTGAATTCAAATTTATTTCTGGAGGCCGTGCTGGTCATCTGCATTTATTTTGTATTTCAGGCGGTCTATTATCTTGTCACCCGCCGCATCTATAAGCGTGCTGTTCTGCGGCATATTTCATCTTAACATCCGGTCTGCGTCAGACCGGATGTTTTCTATTACTGAAATTCTCTAGTGAGATTTTTCGGTGTTTGTCCTTGGATCGCTGCGATCATATTTTCGGCGGCCTGTTTGCACATGTTGAAGCGCACCTTTGCTGTTGCTGAACCGATATGCGGAAGCAGCGTAACGTTATCCAGCTGTAGAAGAGGGTTATCTTGTGTGACTGGTTCTTTTTCGAATACATCTAAGCCGGCTCCCCAAATCCAGCCTTCTTGAAGAGCGCGAATCAGTGCTTTTTCATCAACGGTCTTTCCCCGGGAAATATTGACGAAAATTGCTGAATCCTTCATCATTTTAAATTCGCGCTCTCCTATCATGTGATACGTTTCATCAGTCAGCGGTGTAATAAGCAGAATAAAATCAGATTGCTTGAGCAATGTATCAAGCTCAGCGTACTTAACGCCGATGCTGTCTTCCATTTCTTGTTTGCGATGGCGGTTATGGTAAAGCACTTCCATATCGAAGCCGAATTTGGCGCGTCTCGCTGCTTGTTCGCCGATTCGTCCCATGCCGATAATGCCTAACGTTTGATGATGTACATCAATGCCGAAAAGCGCTTCTTCTTCAACCGTTCCCCATTTTCCCGCTCTGACGAAACGGTCCAGTTCGGCAACACGTCTTGCGGAAGATAGAATCAGTGAAAAGGCAAGATCCGCGACTGTGTCATCCAGTGTATAAGGTGTATGAGTCCCGACGACTCCTTTTTCTCTCATTGCTTCTATATCGAAGTTATCGTAGCCTACGGATTGGTTGCTGACCACTTTGAGCTTAGGCGCGTGTTCAAGCAATTCACGATTGATTGACGGTCCGGACGTTCCTGACGTTAAAAGACCTTCTGCATCTTTTAGTTTTTTGAAAAGCACGTCATTCGGAAGTGTATCCTCCTTCCATATTTCATAACGGCAATGTTCACCGATGAATGCTTCAATCTCTTCAGGAATCGGTTTTGTGATCAATACAAATGGTTTCAACAAGGCTCCCCCTTTATGGCTGTTGTCTATTTTATTATATCGGAAATAAATAGTTGTTAAAAATATAGCTGCGTTCTTTTTAATTTCTGGTTCTTTTGAACTTAAAATTGTTATTGAAATTGAATAAACAGCTTCATTCGCTTAAATAAGTTTTTTAATTATCTGAATTCACCTATATTTTTTGTCAGACAAATCATCAGTATGCGAGAGGGACCAGATTATGGGATTCAATAAATATAAATTTTATTATCTTTGAAAGATATAAATGTGTATGTTTTGATTTTACCGTCCATTTATAGTGTCTTTTTTTGAAAGCCTTTTCACGGTGTGTTCCTATGCTATAATTCCTTACTGTAAGCTGGGAAAGAAGGCTTGCAAAATCATATGGATGGGAGATGAATCAAATGGTTTCTTTAACATCAATTTTGGAACACAATCAGCGGTTTGTCAGAGAGAAGAAGTATGAACCGTACAAAACGACAAAATTTCCTTCAAAAAAGCTCGTTATTGTCACCTGTATGGATACAAGGCTCACAGAACTTCTTCCGCAAGCAATGGGGCTTAAAAACGGCGATGCTAAAATTGTTAAAAATGCGGGAGCCATCGTTTCTCACCCATTTGGAAGTGTGATGCGAAGCATACTGGTGGCGATTTATGAGTTGCAGGCTGAAGCGGTGTGCATTGTCGGCCACCATGAATGCGGGATGTCCGGATTAAATGCGTCTTCGATTCTTGAGAAAGCAAAGGAACGAGGCGTGGATGAAAGCTGCCTGAATTTGCTGTCGAGCGCCGGACTTGATTTGAAATCATGGCTGACTGGTTTTCACAGCGTAGAAGAAAGCGTTTCCCACAGTGTGAATCTGATCAAGAACCATCCGCTTCTGCCGAAGAAAGTCCCGGTGCACGGGCTTGTCATTCATCCTGAAACAGGAAAACTTGATGTGATCATTAACGGTTATGAAACTGAGCTTATAAACACACATCCATAAGGGAGGTTATAGCAAAATATGCGATTCTCAGGGAGATTCAAGGGGTATAATTTACAGAAATTTCAGAAAGACTTGATCGCAGGGATTGTAGTAGGTGTCGTGGCAATTCCTTTAGGGATGGCGTTTGCCATTGCCTCGGGAGTCGAGCCTGAATACGGGCTGTACACTGTTGTAGTGGCAGGGATTTGTATTTCTTTGTTTGGAGGATCCAAATATCAAATCGGCGGTCCGACTGGCGCCTTTGTCCCCATTCTATTCGGCATTATCATGCAGTACGGCTTGGAGAACCTGCTGATCGCAGGGTTTATGGCAGGGATCATGCTGGTGCTGTTCGGGCTGTTTAAGCTCGGAAAAATTATGAAGTTTGTGCCGAAACCCGTTATCGTCGGTTTTACAGCCGGAATTGCCGTATTGATCTTTACTGAGCAGATCGCTAATTTTTTCGGTTTGAAAAATGTTGAAAAACATGAGAATTTTCATCACAACATGTTTGAAATTGCCCAGAAGCTCGGTACCTTTAACATGTATGCCATTTTGACAGCAGTCATCGGGCTCGTCATTTTGCTTGTATCCGCCAAAGTGATGCCTAAAGTACCGGGTGCTTTATTGGCGCTTCTTATTTCCACACTGGTCGCGGTTGTCTTTTTCCCTGACCGCATGGCGACAATCGGGTCAACATATGGAGACATTCCCCGCCATTTGCCGGAATTTCAGTTCCCGGAGCTTACACTGGATAAAATGGTTATGCTGTTTCCGCCAGCGCTTGTCATCGCGCTTCTTGGCGGCCTTGAATCTATTCTGTCCGCGATGGTCGCTGATAACATGAAGGGCTCAAAGCATGACAGCAACAAAGAGCTTGTCGGCCAAGGGATTGCGAATATGGCTGCGCCGCTGTTCGGCGGAATCCCGGCAACAGGAGCGATCGCCAGAACGGCAACCAATATTAAAAACGGGGCGGCTTCCCCCGTGTCCGGCGTCGTTCACGGTGTAGTCGTTCTTCTTGTCCTGCTCGTATTTGCGCCTTATGCGTCTCACGTGCCGCTTGCCAGCATGGCGCCGATTCTCATGGTTGTCGCATGGAACATGAGTGAACGCAAGGAAGTCGCGAACATGCTGAGGCTGAAAAACGCTGATTCCATTATTTTGGCGGCAACCTTTGTCCTTACGGTTCTGTTTGACTTAATCATTGGTGTGGCAACCGGATTGCTGCTCGCGTTTGTGTTTTTTATCAGAAGAATGAGCGAAGCGACCCGCATCCACAATCAGGAATCGCATCCTGTTCTGGCGAAGAGAAAAGACCCGTCTGTCAGCATGTATGCCATAGAAGGGCCGCTGTTTTTCGGGTCAATTGATTCGCTCGAATCTTCACTGCTGGAGCATGTACAGAAAAAGCCGAAGACTCTTATTCTGCTGATGAATAAGGTGCACTACATGGATACGTCGGCTGAAGCCGTGCTGGGGAACATTATGAACAGGATTAAACGCCACAACGGAAAGCTGATGATTGTGGGATTGCAATCACAGCCGAAGGAGCTGCTGCATAAAACAGGTCTTTTTCACAAAATAGGAAAGCAGCATTTCTTTGATCACCATGATGAGATCACAGGGTAAAAAAAGCGGCCATTCCGGCCGCTTTTTTATGCATGCTCAAATCGTTTTGTTAGTTTTTCTTGGTGGGCTTTCATCACGTCTTCTAAAGAGACACCGTACATATCAGCAAGAATGGCGATATTTCCGATGACATCTCCCATTTCTTCAATCAATTCTTGTTTTTGCTCGGCTCGTGTCGTTTCTTTCTCATCCGGCCGGTCCCTGCCAATTTCATATGCTCTGACGGCTCGGGCCAGCTCTCCGGCTTCCTCCATTAAAAAGCCGACTCGAATAAACGGCCCGTATTCGGTCCAGCCTCTTTTTTCGTAAAACTCTTTCATCCATTTTTCTGCATCAGCCAGCTGCATCTTCATCACTCGCATTCTTTATGTATTTCATATTGATATTATCACATGAAGGTGGGACAATATATAGTGAGTTTTTTGAGTATTCAACACGATATATAGATGCGGAGATGACAAGATGAAAACCATTTGTGTATTTGCGGGGTCAAACCCGGGGGGAAATGAAGCGTATAAACGAAAAGCGGCAGAGCTTGGCGCCTACATGGCTGAGGAGGGAATCGACCTTGTCTACGGGGGCTCCCGCGTAGGCTTGATGGGTACGATTGCTGACGCGATCATGGAAAACGGCGGAACTGCAATCGGAGTCATGCCGAGCGGTTTGTTCAGCGGAGAGGTTGTCCATCAAAATTTGACTGAGCTGATTGAAGTAAACGGGATGCATGAACGAAAAGCCAAAATGAGCGAGCTGGCGGACGGCTTTATCGCCATGCCGGGCGGCTTCGGTACATATGAAGAATTATTTGAAGTGCTTTGCTGGGCGCAGATCGGCATCCATCAAAAGCCGATCGGACTGTACAATGTGAACGGATATTTTGAACCGATGATGAAAATGGTCAAATACAGCATCCAGGAAGGATTTTCTAACGAATCGCACCTAAAGCTGATCCACAGCTCTTCGCGTCCGGATGAGTTAATTGAGCAAATGCAAAACTATTCCTATCCGATTTTAGAGAAAAAGTGGACGGAAATTTAAAAAAGCCTTTCTCATCGAAGGGAGTTAGCGGTGAGCCGTTATCACAAGGCGGAGAATTGAAAATCGAGTCTTTTAAGCAATGTGAGGTTTCCTGATGGAAATCTCTTTTTTATTTTCTTTTTAGCTGGCGGATATTCAGTTGTAATAAAGGACTTTTTCACTAGTTTGGATAATAAGCACAGGTAAGGAGGGAATGAAATGGCAACATTGTCAGATGTGGCGAAAAAGGCAAATGTTTCGAAAATGACGGTATCACGAGTGATCAATCACCCTGAGACGGTGACGGATGAATTAAAAAAGCTTGTTCATTCTGCGATGAAAGAGCTGAATTACATCCCTAATTATGCGGCAAGAGCGCTTGTGCAAAACAGAACACAGGTTGTCAAACTGTTGATTCTTGAGGAAATGGATACGACTGAACCATATTATATGAACCTGCTGACCGGAATCAGCCGGGAACTCGATCGCAATCATTATGCGCTCCAGCTTGTAACAAGAAACTCTCTCAATATCGGCCAATGCGACGGCATTATTGCCACCGGCTTAAGAAAGAGCGATTTTGAGGGTGTGATCAAAGCTTTTGAAAAGCCGCTGGTCGTATTTGGCCAAAATGAAATGGGCTATGACTTTATCGATGTGAATAACGAGAAAGGCACTTTTATGGCAACCCGCCATGTGATGAGTCTGGGGGAGCGGGAAGTTTTCTTTATTGGCATTGATTTAGATGAGCCTTTCGAACGTTCCAGAGAACAGGGGTATATTCGGGCGATGAGTGAAAGGTTCAGAAAAACGAATATCTTCCGGATTGACAACAGTTCTAAAAAAAGTGAGTGCCTTGCAAGAGAAGTGCTGGAGTCTCTGGGAAATCAGACCGCATTTGTCTGCGCATCCGATCGAATCGCACTCGGCGTTATTCGTGCGGCGCAATCGCTTGGAAAACGAATTCCGGAAGACGTTGCGGTGACCGGGAATGACGGTGTGTTTCTTGATCGCATCTCCTCGCCCCGGCTGACTACGGTCAGACAGCCTGTTGTTGAAATGGGGGAGGCCTGTGCGAGAATGTTATTGAAAAAAATGAATGAAAACGGTGCCGCTCAAGGAAATCTATTTTTTGAACCAGAGTTAATTGTACGTGAATCAACGCTGTAAGGGCCTATTCTGTTATCGGTAACAAGGCAAAAAGGATTGTTCCTGCTATTTCATCATGATACTTTCAAACTAAGAGCCGGCCTTATAAAACGGAAGCCAAAGGGGGAGATATGATGGAATATGCAGCGATTCATCATCAGCCGTTCAGTGCTGACGCTTATTCTTACGATGGGCGGACCGTGCATATCAAGATTCGGACGAAAAAAGGCGATGCAAATCAGATTTCACTTATTTGGGGTGACCCATATGAATACAAGGCTGGCAGATGGTCGGCAAACGATCAGCCGATGAGGAAAATTGCCGCTACGGACATGCATGATTATTGGTTTGCTGAAGTAGTGCCGACATACAGGCGTTTGCAATATGCGTTTGTTGTCACCGACGATCATGAAGACGTCTTTTTCGGAAGTTCAGGTGTATGTCCATATAACAAAAAAACACTGGAGACGATTCATTATTATTTTAAACTTCCATTTGTTCACGAGGTTGATACATTTCAAGCGCCTGAGTGGGTCAAGTCAACGGTTTGGTATCAAATTTTCCCGGAGCGTTTTGCAAATGGAAGAGAAGACTTATCACCGGAGAATGCATTGCCATGGGGGAGCAAGGACCCGGACGTCAATGATTTTTTTGGAGGGGATTTGCAAGGGATTGTGGATAAGCTTGATTATTTAGAGGATTTAGGGGTGAATGGAATTTACTTGACGCCGATCTTTTCCGCGCCTTCTAACCATAAATACGACACGCTGGATTACTATTCCATTGATCCGCATTTTGGAGATCCCGAGCTTTTTCGCACATTGGTCAGCCAGCTTCATGAGCGGGGGATGAGGATTATGCTTGACGCTGTTTTTAATCATATAGGCAGCGCTTCTCCGCAGTGGCAGGATGTCGTGAAAAACGGTGCTCAATCCCACTATAAAGACTGGTTCCATATTCACTCTTTTCCTGTCTCAGAAGATAATTATGACAGGTTTGCGTTTACACCTGAAATGCCAAAGCTAAATACGGCGAATCCTGAAGTGCAGAGATATTTGCTTGATATTGCTTTGTACTGGATTCGGGAATTTGATATTGACGGCTGGCGTTTGGATGTCGCCAATGAAGTGGATCATGTGTTTTGGAAGACATTCAGGCAAGCCGTTTCTGCAGAGAAGCCTGATGTTTATATTTTAGGTGAGATCTGGCATGCTTCCGAACCTTGGCTTAGAGGAGATGAATTTCATGCGGTGATGAATTACCCTTTTACAGAGCCTATGATTGAATATTTTGCTGACCGGACGATTCCAGCCTCACGTATGGTCCACCGTGTCAATGCGCATTTGATGAATGGGATGAAGCAGGCCAATGAGGTGATGTTTAATTTACTGGACAGTCATGATACAAAACGCCTTTTGACCAGATGCCGGAATGATGAGAAAAAAGCACGCGCTTTGCTGGCCTTTATGTTTGCCCAGACAGGCTCACCATGCATCTATTACGGAACGGAAATCGGGCTGGACGGTGGAAATGATCCTTTATGCCGGAAATGTATGGTTTGGGAAAAAGAGGAGCAAAACCAAGACATGCTGCGATTTATGAAACGGCTCATTGCTTTACGCAAACAAGAAAACACTTTATTGGCTGAGGGAAGTCTTGAGTGGAATCTGCTGGATGACCAAAACGACTTCATTAGCTTTTCGCGGACTCTTGATGAAAAAACACTGATTTATTTCTTTAATCAAGGGGACGGAACTCGCCATGTCAGTTTGCGAGATTTGCATATTGAAAGGAATAAGAAAATCTGCGACGTGTGGACAGAGCAGCCGCTTCATCATCACGATGTGATTGCTGTTCAGTCTGGAGAATTTTTTATTTTAGGTGCCGCCTCCCCTGTTTAAATTCTGTTATCGGTAACAATGTGAAAGTTATTGTAACCGCTTTCCGGAGAACAATACAATTGTTTTAGATTCATAAATAGAAAGGGGAAAAGAGATGATACTTGTTAAAAAGGGATTCGCCTTATTGGCGGCATCAGTCCTGACATTCGGCCTTGCCGCCTGTTCGAATTCAAAAGATACGGCAGGAGCTGACGGCAAAAAGGTGCTGACTGTGTCTGTCGAAGAAACCTATAAAGATTACATTGAAAGCATAAAAGCAAAGTTCGAAAAAGAGAATGATGTCACAATAAAAATTGTTGAAAAGCAAATGTTCGAACAGTTAGAAGCGCTTCCTCTCGATGGTCCGGCGGGCAATGCACCTGATGTTATGCTTGCCGCCTACGACCGGATCGGCGGATTGGGCCAGCAAGGACATTTGCTGGACATCAAGCCGTCTCATACAAAAAGTTTTGGAGATAAAGAGATGCAGCAGGTGACGGTTGACGGCAAGGTGTATGGAATGCCGCTGGTCATTGAGACGCTTGTTTTGTATTACAATAAAGATCTTTTACAAACAGCGCCAAAAACTTTTAAAGACCTTGAAAAGCTGGCGGAGGATTCCCGGTTTACGTTTGCTTCTGAGAAAGGAAAATCAACCGGATTTTTAGCGAAATGGACTGACTTTTATATGTCATACGGTTTGTTGGCCGGTTACGGCGGTTATGTTTTTGGAAAAAACGGCACAGATCCCGGAGACATCGGCCTGAACAATAAAGGCGCGGTAGAAGCGGTGAAATATGCTGAGAAATGGTTTAAAACCTATTGGCCCAAAGGCATGCAAGACAATTCTAGCGCAGACGATTTTATTCAGCAGATGTTTCTAGATGGCAAAGCGGGTGCAATCATCGGCGGGCCGTGGTCAGCTGCCAACTATAAAGAGGCTGAATTGAACTATGGCGTAGCTCCCATTCCGACATTGCCAAACGGAGAAGAATATGCGCCTTTTGCCGGCGGTAAGGGCTGGATTGCATCAAAATATACAAAAGAACCCGAACTGGCTGAAAAATGGCTTGAGTATGCAACAAATGATGCCAATGCTTACGCTTTTTATGAGGATACAAACGAAGTACCGGCCAACACGTCTGCAAGGAAGAAGGCGGATGGGCAAAAAAACGAACTGACATCAGCTGTGATTAAACAATATGAAACAGCGATACCGACTCCGAATATTCCGGAAATGGCTGAGGTATGGACGGGAGCGGAAAGCTTGATTTTTGACGCAGCTTCAGGAAAAAAAGCGGCGCAAACATCAGCGAATGATGCTGTAAACGTCATAAAGGAAAATATCAAAGAAAAGTATGTGAAATAAAACGGCGGGACAGCGTCCGGAAGAATAGAGGGCGAAAAAATGAATACACACCACACACTTGCAAAGCAAAAACGAAAGGCTGGGTTTTTATCGATCATTCCAGGGCTTGGGCAGATTGCAAATCAGCAGTTTTCAAAGGGGATTTTGTTTCTTGCCATTACAGGATTGTTTGTTGCTGAATTAAGCGTTTTTGGCATTCGGGCGCTCACCGGCTTGATGACATTGGGAAATGTTCCCGGTGAGGATCACTCACTGTTTATGCTGATTGAAGGCACGCTGCAATTGATTGTGACAGTGATTTTCCTCATGTTCTATATCTTTAATATTCATGATTCGCGTAAGACCGCCGCTATGAAAGCGGCGGGCCTGGAGGTCAATACAACGGCCAAGGATATGATCCGTCATGCGGGTGACAAAGGGTTTCCATATTTATTTACACTGCCGGCATATCTCATGATGGTGTTTGTGATTATTTTTCCGGTTTTGGTGACTCTGTTTGTTGCATGTACGAACTATGATTTTTATCACATTCCGCCTAACAGCCTCATTGACTGGGTCGGTTTTAAAAATTTCTTGAATATTTTTTTCCTCGGCTCCTATCGTGAAACATTTGTGAATGTCCTCGGCTGGACGGTCATCTGGACAATCTGTGCAACAACGCTGCAAATCATTTTGGGTATTGTAACGGCGCTTTTCGTCAATCAGGATTTTATAAAGGGCAAGCGGCTGTTCCGAATGATTTTCTTATTTCCATGGGCTGTTCCGGCTTTTATTACAATCATGAGTTTTTCCAACATGTTTAACGATAGCATTGGAGCGGTGAATGCGCAGGTGATTCCATTATTAAACCACCTGCCGTTTGTAGAGCTGCCTGCGATCGCGTGGAAGACTGACCCATTCTGGACAAAGACAGCTCTTATTATGATTCAGACCTGGCTTGGCTTTCCCTATATTTATGTCATGGTGACGGGAGTGCTTCAGGCGATTCCAGGTGAACTGTATGAAGCGGCAAAGATTGACGGGGCCACATTTATTCAGCGCTTTCAACACATTACATTTCCGATGATTTTATTTGCGACAGCACCCGTAATGATTACCCAGTATACGTTTAATTTCAATAATTTCTCGATTATCTACTTATTTAATGAGGGAGGACCTGGCAGCGCGGGAGCAGGGGCCGGATCGACCGATATCTTAATTTCTTGGATTTATAAACTGACAACAGGCACATCACCGCAATACGCCGTTGCGGCGGCTGTTACACTGTTAATTTCTTTTATTGTCATTGGAATGTCCCTGATTGCTTTTAAAAAGTCGAATGCTTTTGGCAATGAGGAGGTGATGTAGGTGAACGCAAAAACTGCCAGAATGCTTAATCGCATCTGTACCTATTTGTTTTTGGGGCTGTTAAGTATTGTCATTATCTATCCGTTGCTGATTACGGCGTCATCCGCTTTTCATGTCGGAAATGCGGCGGCTTTTCAGCTCGATTTTTCAGGTTCTTGGACGTTGGAACATTTTAAGCGGTTATTTGATGAGACGCTTTATCTTCATTGGTACAGCAATACGCTTGTGATCGCGCTATCGGTCATGGTGCTGCAGGTGACGATCGTGACGCTTGCCGGGTATACGTACAGCCGTTATCGGTTTGTGGGCAGAAAAAAGAGCCTCGTATTCTTTTTAATCATTCAAATGGTGCCGACGATGGCAGCGCTGACCGCTTTTTACGTCCTGGCGATGCTGATAGGCGCACTTGATCAATACTGGTTTTTGACGGCCATCTATATCGGCGGAGGAATTCCGATGAACACGTGGCTGATGAAAGGTTATTTTGACACTGTGCCGAGAGAAATTGATGAAGCCGCGCGAATTGATGGAGCGGGGCATCTGAGGATTTTCGCTTCAATTGTGCTGCCGCTTGTTAAGCCGATGCTCGCAGTGCAAGCGCTTTGGGCATTTATGGCGCCGTTTGGCGACTATTTGCTGGCGAAGTTTTTGCTGCGTTCACCGGAAAGGCTGACCATCGCTGTAGGATTACAGTCCTTCATTTCAAACCCGCAGCAGCAAAAGGTCGCCCTGTTTGCGGCGGGAGCTATACTGGCCGCATTGCCGATATGCGTCTTGTTCTTTTTTCTCCAAAAGAACTTTGTGTCCGGATTGACTTCCGGCGGAACAAAGGGGTAATTCGATGAAGAATCTGCAAAATGAAAGCTTTATCATTCGCTTTCTGAAAGCGGCTGCGTCTCCATCCGGGATTTGCCGTTACGGGCATACCTTCAGCTGGCTGCAGCTCTCTTTTCTGTTTATGTTTTTAACGGCCTGCTTGATGGCCCCTTTGACGGTGTCGTTTATGAAAATGGATCGCTACAGCGTGGCATCATTTATGCCGTCAGCGATTCAACAGGTTCATGATCAATTTGCTGAACAATTACAAGGTGTTCAAATCAGAAACGGAAAACTGACGGGCGGGAAGAGCTCTGAACGGATTGAAGTTGGGCAGCATTTGCTGGCGGTTGATAGGAAGCATGACTTTCAGACAAGCGGTGAAAATGGGCGCTTGAAAGTAGCTGGATATGATAATGCCATCATATTTCAATCTGATCAACTGGTGATCACTGATCAAAACGGAACGGGGTTTTCTGTTGGCTATGCGAATTTGGACACTGAGCTTAAGGAACCAAACGGCCATGATGTGGTGGCTTTGATTGATACGCTGTGGCTGGCGCAGTATAAGCCAATGATCATGGTGCTGGCATATGCGGTGATTTTTTTGATCCAGCTTTTTTTGACGGCTGTTCTTGCGGGAGGCATCTGGATCACAACAATATCAAATATGATCTCTATTGCATCATACAAGGAAGCGGCATCTATGGCGATTTGCGCCTCAACATTGCCGGCATTTACGGCAGCTGCTGTCGGAATGGTTCATTTTGACTTGATTATTGTATTGCTGATCCATTCGTGCGGCGTCACTTTGATGATTGCTTTTGCGTTTAGATATTTGGCCCAAACCCGCCGGCATAATGGAAACTTACATTCGGGAGGACATGATGATAAATCAGCGGTTATTTGAGATTGATCAATGGAAAATCAAAACGCATACATTTCAAAAGGAACATACACGGCTGCAGGAAAGCCTGACGTCTCTTGCTAATGGCTATATGGGCATCAGAGGGAATTTTGAAGAAAGCTATTCAGGCGACAGCCACCAAGGCACATATATTGCCGGCGTGTGGTTTCCTGACAAAACGCGGGTAGGCTGGTGGAAAAACGGGTACCCGGAATATTTCGGAAAAGTGATTAATGCGTTGAACTTTATTGGCATTGGCTTATATGTAGACGGTGAAAAAGTGGATCTCTATCAAAACCAAATTGAATCATTTGAGTTAGAGCTCAATATGAAAGAGGGGATTCTGCGGCGAAGCGCTGTTGTCCGCATTCAGGATAAAATCGTCAGAATCAGGTCGGAGCGATTTCTTAGCCTTGCCGTAAAAGAGCTTTGTGCGATTCATTATGAAGCGGAGTGCCTGACAGAAGATGCTGTCATTACGCTGATTCCTTATCTGGACGGAAATGTCGCAAATGAAGATTCTAACTATGAAGAACAGTTTTGGCAGGAAGAAGCGAAAGGGGCTGCTTCTCACCGCGGCCATTTAGTCACAAAAACGATCAGAAATCCGTTTGGAACACCGCGTTTTACTGTTTCAGCCGCAATGGCAAACGTGACAGAGGACTTCGTCAGTGAAAGCTCTCAAACAGCTGAGATGTATGTCGAGAATCGATACAGCTACCAAACGAAGGCCTCTCTGAAGAAGTTTATTATTGTCACGACTTCCCGTGATGTTCAGGAGACAGAGCTTCTATCGAAAGGCAAGGAGCTTTTGGCGGGTGTTCTTGAGAACGGATATGAAGAAGAAAAACAGAGGCACATTGAGCAATGGAAGGAAAGATGGGTAAAAGCGGACATAGAGATTAAAGGGGATGAGGAACTTCAGCAAGGCATCCGCTACAATATCTTTCAGTTATTCTCGACGTATTACGGGAGCGATGCACGTTTGAATATCGGGCCGAAAGGATTTACTGGCGAAAAATACGGAGGTGCCGCTTATTGGGATACTGAGGCGTACGCCGTGCCGATGTATGTGGCGACAGCCGAGCCGGAGGTGACGAAAAATCTGCTTTTGTATCGCTATCATCATTTGGAGGCTGCTAAACGGAATGCCGCCAAGCTCGGGATGAAGGGGGCCCTTTATCCGATGGTGACGTTCACAGGGGATGAATGCCACAACGAATGGGAGATCACCTTTGAAGAAATTCACCGCAATGGCGCCATTTGCTATGCGATCTGGCATTACGTCCAATATACAGGCGATCATGATTATATGAAAGAATACGGGATAGATGTACTTGTTGAAGTCAGCAGGTTTTGGGCGGATCGCGTTCACTTCTCAAAACGAAAAAACAAATATATGATCCACGGCGTCACAGGACCGAATGAATACGAAAACAATGTCAACAACAATTGGTATACAAATGTCATGGCAGCTTGGACGTTGGAGTATACATTAGAAAATCTCGAAAAGATTTCAGCCGAAAAACGCCGCCTGCTTGATGTTCAGGCAGAAGAACTGAAGGCCTGGAGAGAAATCATTCAGCACATGTATTATCCGTATAGTGAAGAACTGCAAGTTTTCATTCAGCATGATACATTCTTGGACAAAGAGCTGCAATCTGCGGACGAGTTAGATCCAGCTGAGCGGCCTCTTTATCAGAATTGGTCGTGGGATAAGATACTCCGCTCCAATTTTATTAAGCAGGCAGATGTCCTTCAAGGCATTTATCTTTTTCATGACCGTTTTACAATGGAAGAAAAACGCCGAAACTTTGAGTTTTATGAACCGATGACTGTTCATGAATCAAGTCTGTCGCCTTCTGTCCATGCGGTTCTCGCAGCCGAGCTCAAGATGGAAAAGAAAGCGCTTGAATTATGTAAGCGTACAGCTAGGCTTGATCTTGACAATTACAATCATGACACGGAAGAAGGTTTGCACATCACATCAATGACGGGAAGCTGGCTTGCGATCGTTCAGGGCTTTGCAGGCATGCGGATCACGAATGAGACACTGTCATTCGCTCCGTTTATGCCGAAAGAATGGGATGGATATTCGTTCAACATCAATTATCGAAACCGATTAATCAATGTTGCGGTTGACAACATGAGCGCCGTCTTTGAGCTTGTAAAAGGTGAGCCGCTTCGCATGAAAGTGTATGAGGAACCGGTTGTCTTAAATGGACGATGGGAAAGGAGAACGCCTGATGAGTGAATGGTGGAAAGAAGCTGTCGTTTATCAAATTTACCCGCGCAGTTTTTACGATGCCAACGGAGATGGATTCGGGGATTTGCAAGGTGTGATTCAAAAGCTGGATTACATCAAACATCTCGGTGCTGATGTGATCTGGCTCTCCCCGGTGTTTGATTCTCCGCAGGATGACAACGGCTATGACATTAGCGACTATAGAAATATGTACGAAAAATTTGGGACAAATGAAGATATGTTTCAGTTAATCGATGAAGTGCATCAGCGCGGAATGAAAATCGTCATGGATTTGGTCGTGAACCACACGTCAGATGAGCATGCCTGGTTTGCAGAAAGCCGCAAGTCAAAGGACAATCCTTACCGGGATTATTATTTTTGGAAAGATCCGAAATCGGACGGCTCGGAGCCGAATAATTGGGGATCGATTTTTTCAGGCTCGGCGTGGACGTACGATGAAGCGACAGGACAGTATTATTTGCACTATTTTTCGAAAAAACAGCCTGATTTAAATTGGGAAAATGAAACGGTGCGCAGGGAAGTTTATGATGTGATGAGATTTTGGATGGATAAAGGCGTTGACGGCTGGCGGATGGATGTGATCGGCTCCATTTCCAAGCACACTGATTTTCCGGACTATGAAACAGATAACAGCAAAAACTATATCGTCGGCCGTTATCATTCTAATGGCCCGCGCCTTCATGAATTTATTCAAGAAATGAACAGGGAAGTGCTTTCTCATTACGACTGCATGACGGTCGGAGAGGCAAACGGCTCTGACATCGAAGAGGCGAAAAAGTACACAGATGCAAGCAGGCAAGAACTGAATATGATCTTCACATTTGAACATATGGATATTGATACAGAACACAGTTCGCCAAATGGGAAATGGCAGATCAAGCCGTTTGATGTCATTGCTTTAAAACAGACGATGACAAGGTGGCAGACCGGATTAATGAATGTCGGCTGGAATACCCTGTATTTTGAAAACCATGACCAGCCGAGGGTAATTTCCCGCTGGGGCAATGACGGGAAGCTGCGTAAGGAATGTGCAAAAGCATTTGCAACGGTACTCCACGGTATGAAAGGAACACCGTTTATTTACCAGGGAGAAGAAATCGGCATGGTCAACAGTGATATGCCGCTGGAGATGTATGACGATCTTGAAATAAAAAATGCATATCGCGAACTAGTCGTTGAAAACAAAACGATGTCAGAAAAAGAATTTCTAAAAGCCGCGGCAAAAAAAGGACGGGATCATGCGAGAACACCGATGCAATGGGATGGCGGAAAACATGCGGGATTCACAGCCGGAGACCCTTGGATAGCGGTAAATTCCCGTTATCATGATATCAATGTGAAAGAGTCCTTGGAAGATCAAGGTTCGATTTTCTATTACTATCAGAAGCTCATTCAATTACGAAAGCAATACAAGATTATGATATACGGAGATTATCAGCTGCTGCTGGAAAATGATCCGCAAATTTTTTCTTATCTCCGTGAATATCAAGGAGAAAAACTTCTCGTCGTTGTGAATTTATCAGAAGACAAGGCCCAGTTCAAAGCGCCGCCGGAACTGATCCATGAGCGTTGGAAAGTCCTGATTTCGAACTATCCGCAGGAGCCGGCGGACTTGACGAGCATGTCCCTCGAACCTTATGAAGCTGTGATGGGTATCAGCATATGAAAGCGGTCATTTTTGATTTAGACGGAGTGATAACAGACACTGCTGAATATCATTTTCTCGCTTGGAAGCACATCGCACAGCAAATTGATATTCCCTTTGACAGACGCATGAATGAAAGGCTAAAAGGGATCAGCAGAGAAGAATCACTTGAAAGCCTGCTTATCTCCGGCGGTGCGGAAACATGGTATACAAACGCAGAGAAACAAGAACTTATGCATCAAAAAAATCACTATTATCAAACGCTGATCCGCAAATTGACGCCGGAAGATCTTTTGCCGGGAATCGGCAGGCTTCTTTGTGAATTAAAAAATGAACATATAAAAATCGGGTTAGCATCTTCAAGCCGCAACGCTCCCGAGATTTTAAAACGTTTGGCCATTATTGATGATTTTCATGCTATCGTTGACCCGGCAGCTCTCGCGAACGGGAAACCTGATCCTGAAATCTTTTTAACAGCTGCAGCGCTGCTCGATGTTTCCCCGGCCGATTGCGCGGCAATAGAAGACGCTGAAGCAGGCATTTCCGCCATTAAATCTGCCGGGATGTTTGCGGTTGGAGTCGGTCATGAACAGTCAATGATTGGTGCTGATCTGATTGTGAGGCACACGTGTGATTTGACGCTTGAGCTGTTGAAAGAGGAATGGGAGCGGTACAGGAAAAAAGTGTGAATTCCTTCAAATGAAAAAACCTGCAAGAGCCGCAGCCCTTGCAGGTTTTGTTTTATGACTATTTATCTTCTGTGTGAGTCAAAATTTTGTCAATCAGGCCGTATTCAAGCGCTTCTTCAGCAGACTTGAAGTTATCACGGTCTGTGTCGCGTTCGATCACTTCAAGCGGCTGGCCAGTACGTTCAGCAAGGACTTTGTTTAATTTGTCGCGAAGCAAGAGAATGCGTTTCGCAGCAATTTCAATTTCTGTCGCCTGACCTTGCGCACCGCCAAGAGGCTGGTGAATCATGACTTCACTGTTTGGAAGCGCGTAACGTTTGCCTTTTTCGCCGGCTGCAAGCAGGAACGCGCCCATTGAAGCAGCCATACCGATACAAATGGTAGATACCTTCGGCTTAATAAACTGCATAGTATCATAGATCGCCATACCGGCAGTGATAGAACCGCCCGGGCTGTTAATGTAAAGAGAAATTTCTTTTTCAGGGTCTTCTGCTGCTAAGAATAAAAGCTGTGACACGATGGAGTTCGCAACGTTGTCATCAATCGCAGATCCAAGCATGATGATACGATCCTTTAATAGACGAGAATAAATGTCATACGCTCTTTCCCCGCGGTTCGTTTGTTCAATGACTGTAGGTATTAAATTCATAATGCTCCTCCTTCACCTTTTAGGTAAGTATGTAGTTACATGATACATTTTTGGTCAATAAAGGTCAAACAAAAAGCTGGCTTGATATGCAAAGTCGTCTCTTTTTCCCATTTTCCCCAAAAACACAGGGGTTCAAACCATCATATGTCAGATTGCCAAATCCGATGATGTGTCTGTTTAAAAAAACAGCTCTTGAAATAGAGGGTTGTTATTTGCATGGCATTATCGTATAATTAGTTGTGCTGACGTTCTCATAACGCAGTCATTCTGCGCTCGTAGCTCAGTTGGATAGAGCGGTGGTTTCCGGTACCACGTCTGTCGGGGGTTCGAATCCCTCCGAGCGCGTCCAATAGAACAACAGGAAAGACAAGGGACTGGCATTTCGCCGCTCTTGTCTTTTTTGTGTGAAAAAGGGAATTGCATACCTTAGAGTAACATGTCAATTACATTCTTTAGTTTGAACCCTCACTTTCAAAAGAAGAAGCATGAATTGATTTTTTCATTCATCTTATTAGCTTGTGATTAACAAACCTTTTAAAAAATCCGGTTCTATTTTACCCATTGCCTGTATTTATTTTGAGAATCTTCTCTCGGACAAAATTGGATAAGCGAGAATTGATTTAAAATAAAAAATTATTTGCTCCCCCAGTTTTTCTCTATAAATTGAATCGCAGGCTGTAAGTTGGTTTTGTTCGCCATTTCAATGACAGCGGGAACGACCGTAGGATCCGTTTTGGAGAAGTTCGGAATCCGCGGATCTAGCCGGAAAAAACGATCTCCCAGAAGATTCGCACTGACCATGGATTCATAGTACCCATTACCGCCAGCAATTATCTGAAGAAATGGTAGTAAAGGTTCATTAGGCGACCTGTCCAAAAGGACTCCCCAATTTGGAGGAAGGTTCTTCAGGTTTTCGGGACGTATGTTATCTGCACTTACCATTCCCCATCCCCTCGTATCTCTTCTTAACCGAGTCGGGGCTTCACCTGTTCCGATGGACAATACCGCAATTTGATCCAACGGCACTTTGGCTTTACCGACTGCAAACGCGATACTGGCTGTACTAGGGTTCGTTGCTACTACATACCCATCCACGTAGTTTTGATAAGCCCGTTGCGTCGCGGGAGCACCGCTGCTCCGCAGTATGACATCACTCACTTTTTCATTTAAATAGGGAGAGCCGGGAAAATTGTGAAATAAGACAGGAGTCCAACGGTCCAGTTTTTGAGAGTATAATTTGAATGATGGGACAACAATTCGTTTTCTTAAATCTATAAGCTGAAGATCTGCTGGGAAAAAATTTCGTACCGCTTTAATAAAACCGGAATAGGGTAATTGTTGGTTGAAAACAGGTCCGCCTGGCCGGGAAATGCTGAATGCGGGCAGGATTTCTTCCTCAAAATACTGAAGTGTTTCCCTCGGAGATCTTCCGCTTGCTAATGCAAGGGCAGTAAATGAACCGATTGAATTTCCCGAAAATACATGGGTTCGACTAATTAACTTCGGGTTTTGCCTAGCCAATCTGTTTAACAGTTGTAAACTTAAAGCACCTAAGGTACCGCCGCCGTCAAAGGTCATAATCCGATATTTTGCCAAAGCTGATGTCTCCTTTCTACATACATTCAGTATATGATGATCTAGGGTCTGTTGTATGGATGTATACCTCTTGTACGAAACACTTCTTCATCTCTCTTTTCTTTTGGCCTAAACGAATATTCACTCCGAAAAAAACTGGACACTGCTCCTAAAAACGATAAGAAAAAACGCTGCTTGCTGGAGGATTGGACAGGAAGTTTGCTCAAAATTGTTTGAAAAATCAACTGGTTTCTCAGCAGACCTTACCGACGAAAAAGGCCATAGCGTATGATATTTATAGTTCGTAGATCATTTGTCTATGCGATTATCCAGCTCCTGCATATGTTAGTATCTGAATCGAATTTCTTTGGGAGTGAAATAATATATGGGATCAACACAGTTGACAGGGCGTGTAATCTTCAAAGGAGACCCCGGCTATACAGAGGCTATTAAGAATTGGAACCCTTATGTGGATGTCTATCCTCTTGTCTTTGTTTTTGCGCAAAATTCATACGATGTAAGTAATGCCATTAAATGGGCTCGTGAGAATAAAGTGCCTTTACGTGTCAGAAGCGGTCGCCATGCTTTAGATAAGAACCTTTCAGTAGTAAGCGGCGGAATTGTTATTGATGTGAGTGACATGAATAAAGTTTTCTTAGATGAAGAAAACGCGATTGCAACCGTTCAAACTGGTATTCCCGTTGGCCCGCTTGTAAAGGGATTAGCTCGAGACGGTTTTATGGCTCCGTTTGGAGACAGCCCAACAGTTGGAATCGGGGGAATTACGATGGGCGGCGGATTTGGTGTACTCTCACGATCGATTGGCCTTATAAGTGATAACCTTCTCGCGCTGAAAACGGTAGATGCAAAAGGCAGGATTATTCACGCAAACCAATCTCACAATGAGGATTTGCTATGGGCTTCTAGAGGCGGAGGAGGAGGTAACTTTGGATATAATACCCAATATACATTCAAAGTTCATCGTGCCCCTAAAACTGCAACCGTCTTCAATATTATCTGGCCGTGGGAACAATTAGAAACGGTCTTTAAAGCTTGGCAGAAATGGGCTCCGTTTGTAGATGAACGATTAGGATGCTACCTTGAAATTTACAGCAAAATAAATGGTTTGTGCCATGCAGAAGGAATTTTCCTCGGTTCGAAAACTGAATTGATTCGATTATTAAAACCTTTATTACATGCGGGAACTCCAACAGAAGCAGATATCAAAACATTATACTATCCAGATGCTATAGATTTCTTAGACCCTGACGAACCCCTCCCTGGCAGAAATGATCAGAGTGTTAAATTCTCCTCGGCTTGGGGACATGATTTTTGGTCTGACGAACCCATTTCAATCATGAGAAAATTTTTGGAAGATGCTACTGGAACAGAAGCCAATTTCTTTTTTATCAATTGGGGTGGTGCTATAAGCAGAGTCCCTAAAGACGAAACTGCCTTTTTTTGGCGCCATCCATTGTTTTATACGGAATGGACGGCTAGTTGGAAAAATAAATCACAAGAAGATTCAAGCCTTGCATCAGTTGAAAGAGTGCGCCAGCTGATGCAACCATATGTAGCAGGTTCATATGTTAATGTTCCAGATCAAAACATTGAAAACTTCGGAAAAGAATATTATGGCGCAAACTTTGCGCGGCTTCGAGAAATAAAGGCGAAATATGACCCCGAAAATGTATTTCGTTTTCCGCAAAGCATCCCGCCATCTCGTTAAAGTTTATTAAAGACAGAATCAATGACTCATACTAAAAAGCACTTGAAGGGTTTCCGGTATCTTGTCTGTCGGGGTGCGAATCCCTTCAGGGGTCCAATCAAACAACAGGAAAGACAAGGGTTGGCAACTTGCCACTCTTGTCTTTTTTGTTTCATTTCATAAATCTTTTCCGCTGAAATATAAATGTTCCTCCGCTTGGGCACGTTATGAAATGTGCAATATTGAATATGCGAGGAGGATGAACATGGGTATTTTAAGCGGAAATCCGCAGGAAGAACCGATGCATTACGGTGAGGTATTCAGCTTGTGGAGCTATGTGATGGCGGGCAATAAAATGGTCGGCAATTACCAGATGTTAATGAATCATGTCGGTGATGATGACCTAAAGAAGCTGCTTCGTGAGTCTATTGAGAAATGCCAAGATGAAATCAAACAGGTCAGCACGGTGCTGAAGGAAAATGGAGTGGCGCTTCCGCCGGCTTCTCCTGAACCGCCGGCAGCCGATCTTAACGATATTCCGCCCGGCGCGCGGTTTCTTGACCCGGATGTGGCGGCATCAGCGGCAGCTGAAAACGTGCAGGTCTTATGACATGCAGCAAAATAATGGGACAATCGATTCGTGAAGATATTGCCATGATGTTTGGGCAATTTCATATGTCGAAAGCCGCAACCGGAGCGAAATACTTAAGGCTGCTAAAAAACAAAGGCTGGCTTATTCCGCCGCCGCTTCACCTTCAAAAACATCAAGACGCTTAATGGCAAAGGCATATACAAATTGTATGTGCCTTTATTTTATGATGAAGACGTCAGGCGCAGACCGATGACGCCAGCGAGGATAAGGAAGAGAGAGATCACCTGGGGCAGCTGAAACCGCTCCTTAAACCAGATGAACCCGACCGCTGAAACGCCAATGCTGCCAATTCCGGTCCAGACGGCATAAGCGACTCCGGCAGGCAGGATCAGCATCGCTTGGGAAAGGCAGTAAAAGGATAAGCCGAATCCAATTGTCATCACAATGATCGGCCATTTTTTTCTTGTGCCGTCTATATATTTCATGGCAACAGCAGCTATAATTTCTTCTATGCCGGCAATTACTAATAAAAACCATGCCATTATTTTTCACCTCTTGGCTGTGATTTGCTTTCTTTTGTAAATAGCTTCATTCCTAAAATACCGGCCAGCAATAAAGCTAAAAAGAACATTTGGGCGGCCGAGAAGGATTCGCCCAAAACAATTCCGGTCATATAGGTTCCGACGGTTCCGATTCCGACAAACACAGTGTACGCCGCGGCCATCGGGATTTTTTGATAAGAACGGATCAACAGGAGAAAGCTGATCGCGATCAAGATAAAAATGATAGCCCAATCCAAAAGCGAATCAGCATGTTTAAGGGAAGACGCCCAAACCACTTCTAAAAGCCCGGCAATCAAAACAAGCACCCAATTCATATGAAACACCTCTCAATTTTATGAATGAACGTCAGTCATTTTTAAGGCGTTAAAAAATGAGCGGTGCGACCCAGTCATTTTTTAAGCTCTGCCTAAGCTTCGTCTTAAAAAAGTAAAAATTTCTTTTTTAGATACATCTGTATTTTCATCTTGTTCAAACCCGATATAAAATCGTTCGGCTGTATTCTCGACCAAGTTAATGATCGTTCTGGCCGTCCACTTTGCATTGATTCCTTCGGTTACCTCATGGTTTTCAATTGCCTTATTGATGATTTTTTCGAGCCAGGAATAATAAGGCTGATAAATCGTCTCCCATTTTTCCATGGAATGGTCAATCGCAAGCCCGGAGTAACAGAGGACAATAATATCCTTATGGCGTTCTGTAATGAGAAATGTCTCATCAATTAAGATATCTAAAACAGCCCAAAAATCCTCGTCTCCTTGCATTCTTCCTTTGATTTGATCCAGCGTGTGGGTGAGAAGGTTTTCTGCAATTGCCGGAATAAGGGCGTTTTTAGATGAGAAATACAAATAGAACGTTCCTTGGGCAGTGCCGGCTTTTTTGACAATATCCGAAATAGAGGCTTTGTCGAGACCTTTTTCAGAAATAACCTCAATGGCAGCCTGCAGAATTTTTTCATATTTGGCCGATGTTTGTTTTCGCATGAGGAACACCTCCTGTAATGACTGACTATCATTCATTTTATCGCGGGCATGTGCGTTTGTAAAGAAAATAGAAGCAGGAAAACTTCCTGCTTCTTTATTTATCATAATCAATGGCGGCTTTCGGGAGCCCGGTATACTTCGCCCAGTAGAAAATCGCAAGGGAGCCGATGGCGATTAAAATGAGATCGACGGGATTGCTGATGATGCCTAATCCATGTCCGAAAGAGCCGATATAGGAAAAGATCAGCATCATAATATAAAACCCGATGAGCCACCATGCTGATTTCAGCTGCTGAGCAAGGCTCACATCCTCTTTAGGCGCATATTTGCTGAAGCAGAGATAGATCAAAAACATGATAAGTTGTGACCCGAGCAGCCAGGACACGGTTTTCCATCCGGACCAGTATACGATAAACGCCGTAAAAATAAAGGATAGCGGTCCGATGATGCTCATTCCTTTTAAATAAAACGGCCTGTTTAAGTCCCTCGCATTAACCCTCAGCGCTGCTGAGCAAATCGGGGCAATCGCATATGAAAGGATAAGTGCGACAGAACAGACATTGACAAGCGCGTTCCACGAAGGGAAGGGAAGCGTCCAGAAAATCGACATGGCAAACGAAAGCCAGAGTGAAGCGCGGGGCGTTCCTGTTTCTTTATTGACCTTTGAAAATATGCCGAATAATGTGCCGTTCCGCGCCCAGGCGTAAACGAGCCGAGACGTCGTGTTCATGAAAATATTCCCGTTTCCTCCGGGAGACAGAATGGCGTCTAAAATGACAAGCGTTGCAAGCCAGCCTAAGCCGAGCATGACCGCAATATCTTTAAACGGCAATGAAAATTCCCGCCCGATAGCCGGCCAGCCGTGTTTTAGCGTTTCTGTCGGGATCGCCCCGATAAAGGTAATCTGCAGAATCGTATAAATAATCGTTGAAACGATAATGCAAATGATTAAAGCGATCGGGATATTGCGTTTTGGATTTTGCACTTCACCTGCAACAGCCACAATCGGGTGCAGGCCGAGATAGGCAAACATGACGCCGCCTGTCGAGATCGCAGCCTGAATGCCTGTAAAACCAAACGGTGCAAATCCTTCAACATATAAATTTTCAGGCTGAAAGTGAAAGATCAGCACGATAATGATGGTAATCGGTACAATATATTTAAAAATGGATATGATGAAATTTGCCTTAGCGAAGGTTTTGACGCTCCAATAATTCAGCAGGAAAAACAAGCAGAGCAAGGCAAACTGCAAGATCCAGCCTGCAATCGTCGGCGAATCAGATCCTTTTGCGGTCAGGCCGGGAAACCAATAGGCGACATACTGGCGCACTGCGGTCACTTCAATTGAAATCAGGCTTGTGTAAGCGACAATGGTGACAAATGAAATTAAATAGCCGACAAGGTGGCCATGCGAATACACGGGGTATCGAATGATGCCTCCGGTGCGAGGCAGAGCGGCTCCAAGCTCCGCGTACACGAGTCCGATTAACAGAATGATGGCTCCGCCGATGATCCAGGAAAAAGCGCCGGAGGGTCCTGCTTTTGAAGCAACATTACTGACGGCGAACAGCCATGCTGATCCAAAGATGGCTCCCATCCCAATCAAAATCAGATCCAACAGCGACATTGATTTTTGAAAATTTCCTTGTTTAGACATCCGCTTCCTCCTTAGAAACCAGCCTTATATTCCTTACAATGCCCAATCTGCAACAGAGAATACCGCTCTAATAAAAAAACAGGTGCAGCCCGGGCTGCACCTGTTTTTATTCATGAATCGAATCCAAATGTGTCATCGTTATATTTTTGAATGAGGCTGTGCCGCCGTCAGAATAAAGGGTGATGCCTTTATCTTCAGGTTTTGGGAACACTTCATTTGAAAAAACGGTTTTCCCGTCGCCGACAAAAACTTCTATCGTTGTTTTATCGACGAGAATTTTTAAATGCGCCTGATTTTTACTTACATCATAAGGTGCTTTGCTTTCGACATAGGTATTGCTTTTGTCAGGCTGATTTGCGGCCGCTCTGTTGACATATGCATAGCCGCCCTCGGCGAAAATGCCGACATCAATATGGCGTTTTTGGTCTTCTGACTCTCTCAGTCTGACACCTGCATTCTTCAGCTCTGACCAAGAAAGATCCATATCAAGCTGGTACGTATCACCTGTGATCGACAGTGTTTTTGATCCGTTCACATCCTGATCCTCTATTTTGTCAGTCGAAACGGTCAGCTGCTCTAAAGCTTCGATCGGCTGTGAGATGAGGCTGTATGTGCCGTCCTGCTCCTGCAGCCGGAGTTCGCGTATGACAGAATCTGTGCCGTTAAAGCCGTCCTTCATTGTCGGTGTGTTGTTGGCGTAATCCCAATTGTTCATCCAAGCAAGTGCATACCGTTTTTCTAATGGATCTGTGCTTTTGCCGTCTTCGAACGTCACGCCGCCGTACCAGTCAAAACCGTAGTCAAGCCATTGGGCTTCAGTTTGATCAGCTGTAAATTCTTTTCCATCGAAGCTTCCGGTCCAGTAGGCGTACGTATTTGGTTTGCCCCAAGGTTTGCCGTTTGCGCTCGCGCCGAGAACCCATTTATTCGTTCCATCACTAGCCCGCATCATGTAGAGGTCGGGACATTCCACAATGCCTGCCTGCTCTGGGAAGAATCCGTTTGTGTAGCGCCAGTCCTTTAGATTATCAGATTCATAAAAGCCGATTTTTGATCCTTCAGCCATGACCATTACCCATTTGTTGTCCTGGTCATCCCATATGACTTTCGGGTCTCTGAAATCATCTGTACCCGGATTAGGCATGATGGGGTTATCACTGAAAGGCTTGAATGATTTTCCTTTGTCTGTGCTGTACCACAAATGCTGCTCCTGCTTTTTGTCTTTGGCAGAAGGCTGTGTCACAATCGCGACAAGCGCGTTTTTCCCGAATCCGGCTGTGTTTTCTTTATCGATCACGACAGAACCGGTCCAAATGTCACCGGCTGGGTTTGTATATTTCGGGATTGCCACGCCTTCATCAGTCCAATGCACCAAATCCTCTGATACGGCATGGCGCCATTCTGTGCCATTCCCATTTGGATAATCCCGGTTATACAGATAGAAATAATGATACTGTCCATCCAAAAAGATCGGTTTTTGAGGGTCGTTTTTCCATTTGTTAGGAGTTGTGAAATGATAGGCCGCCCGGTAGTCCGGCTTCTGTGTTGATTTTGTTTTTTTGACAGGTTCTTCTTTTGGCAATAAGCCGATAAACAGCAATATTCCTAAAAAGGTCAGGAATACGCTTAGCCATTTGCCTGTTTTTATATAGTTCATATGGGATTCACCTTTATGATCTTGATAAGAAATAAAAGAAAATGCCAATAGGATATCGGCATTTTCTTTTACGTTTTTATTTGTCAACTGTTAATTGTCCTTGTTCAAGGATGCTGTCTTTCACAACAGATGTTTTATCGCCTTTGATGTTCATCAGGAAGCTTGGCGCAAACGTTGCTTTTTTGTCTTCAAAGAAGCCTCTGTTTGTCATATAGCTTGTAATCACGACATTGTTTCCTTTAGCTTGAGGAACAGCGAAGTGTGAGTAAGTAAATGTCACATCGTTAGGGTCAAGATCCATTTTTAACACAAGGCCTGTTTTGTTCAGCGGCTTGTATGGGCCAGTTAAGGAATTAGATACATAACCAAGCATGTAAATGTCATTAGATGTAATGCCGTCGATTGTCATTTTTGATCCGCGGGAGTCAGTGAATAGATACCATTTGCCATTCATTTTAAAGACGTTCGCGCGTTCGATTTCATCTGTGACTGTGTTAGAAGCAATCAGCGGCTTCTTGACTTTTTTCAGTGTGTAGTCATCGTTTAGCTCGATCATGCCGAGTGCGCCGTTAGCTAATTCAGCATCGCGTTTTTTATCGCTTTGCAGAAGCTTTTTGCTTTCTTCACGGAAGAAAGATGTGCTTTTGCCATAGTATGCTTTGTTAAATAAAGACTCTTCGCCTTGGTAACCGTTGTCAGTACCAGTGTTCGCTTCAAATACTAAGTATTTATGGCCTTTATCCTCTACGTAGTGCGGGTCTCTCAGCGTATGGTTATCACCGGAGCTGTAGTTGCCTTCATCGATGAACTGCTGTATATTTTGATACGTTTTGCCGTCACCGTCAAAGATTGATTTGAAATCCTCTACACCGTTGATGTTCAGAGAGCTGTCTGATGCTGATACGTTAACCTGTGCAGTTGTCAGTGTTTGTTTGCCGTAATGTTTACCAGAAAAGTCAGTGTAGAACAAACGGATGTGACCGTCAGAAGTGAATGTCGCTGAACCGGACCATTCTTGTGTTTGGTCTTTTAGGATTGAATCATTTGCATCGAATTTGTCGCTGTCTTTGAAGACGCGTCCAGCGTTTTTCCAGCTGTCAATAGAAGTTTCGCCGACTTTTTGATAGAACATATAAATGGATGTATCATCCGCATCTTTAGGGTTTCCGGCTAATGCGAAAACGATGTGGTAGCCATGATAGTTTGCGACTGTGCCGTCAGCGTTTTGCAATGGCCAGCTGTCCCAAACGTCCAGGCCTTGTGCAGAAGAGATATTTTTAATTGTGGATGAATCAAATTCAGGCACCTGATATTTTTCATTTTTTTGCTGTTCAGGGATTTGAAGCATGTCTTGGCGTGTAATATGGGAAATGCCGTAAGTTTTCTTATACGGTTTTTGAGTTGTTTCTTTCGCAAACGCTTGAGTCGCGCCTCCTGCCAACAGTGCAGTAGTAAAGGTTAATACGGTTGCTTGTTTTGCAAACTTTTTGAAGTTCATCGTTCATGTCTCCTTTTTTATGTACTGTAAAAGTGATCCGCTTCTTCCAGCCCTCCTGTTTAAAGATGGCAAGTCAGTTACACAATAAAAAAGACCTAAAATATGTAAGGGATGGCGTCAAAGAATACACTCTGCCCTTTACACATTTTAGGTCTTGCCTGCTTTATCAGTAACAAACCTGCGTGATTTACTTTTCGACATCATTCTATTAGACTCTCGTATCGATTGCAACTGGTCTATTTTCCTCTTTTGTTTGATAGAAAATCATAAAAGGATTTAAAGAGTATAGGTCTAAAGAACTAAAATAATGATCTGTTTCTTTTCGTTCTCTGTATTTTTTATAGTTACTCTTGCATGGGTATAAAGTTGCCTTTTTAATAATAATTCAGAAAATAGCAAGGTGAATCTTTTTGAAATATTTGAAACATTCATAGCTTAGTAACGTACAAAGATATGGGAGGTGGATGAATGAAACAGGATAAAGGAAGGCACCTGAAGGCGTTATTTAAGGCATTAGGCGAAAATGATGATCCGATATATTGACCATCGCATAACGCTGATCTATTTAAGCAATAAGGAAGAGGATGCTGGATACGAACAGGAAATTCTGCAGGCAGCGGAGAATATTTTATTTGATCAGCCGTATGAAATCCCAGAACGTCCTGCTGATAAAAAAAAGATAGAAATTGCTCCTGCAATATACAGCCGCTATGTTGGCTGCTATGTCCTTCAGGATGGGACGGCTGCACGGGTGACAGCAGAAAATGACCGGCTTTATTTGGAGATCACTGGGCAGCTGAGACTGGAATTATTTCCTTCCTCAGAAACCCGTTTCTTTTTGCGGTCATTGTCTGTTGAAATAGAATTTGTTTTAGGTGATGGTGCTGCGAAAAGCTTTATCATCTATGAAGATGGCACAGAAGAAGCGATCCGCACGGATTAGAAAGGATTGAACGTAATGATAGGAATATTAGCCGGAATGGGGCCGAAATCGACATCACCGTTTGTTGATAAGGTCATTGATTACTGTCAGAAGCTGTATGGCGCTGAAAACGATATTGACTACCCGCACATGATGATCTATTCATGTCCGACACCCTTCTATGCAGATCGTCCCATTGACCATGATGAGATGAAAAGAGCGATTATTGATGGAGCGGTAAAGCTCGAAAAGACAGGTGTTGATTTCATTGCTCTCCCTTGTAATACGGCGCATGTGTACTATGAAGAGATTCAGCGGGAATTGTCGGTTCCTTTGTTACATATCATTGAGGAAACGATAAAAGAAATGCCGCATACTGCAAAAAAAGTTGCGGTTTTAGGAACAGATTCTACCATGCAATCAGGTATCTACCAAAAAGGTTTGAAGGCGAACGGGCAGAAATTTGTTCACAAGGATCATTGGCAGCAGGCTGTAAATCAGCTCATCACCGCAATCAAAAAGCCAAATCATATGCAGGATCCACAAGCATTGTGGCAAACGCTATATGAAGAAATCAGTCAGCATGCAGACAGCATTATTTCAGCCTGCACGGATTTAAATGCGGTGTTAGACAATATTCAAAGTGAGATTCCGATTATCGATTCCTCAGACTGTCTTGCAAAAAGCACCGTTAGCACATATCTTGCCTATCAAAGCTAACAAGGACTGTATCAAACAGTCCTTGTTTTTTATATTCCTATTGGTTTGACAGCTATATGTAATAGTGTTAAAGTAAACATGTAAATAGTTACATGATTTTTAAGGCGAGGCAGCGCTTGTGATGAATCCGGTTTTTAAATGATTCGCCTCTTTGGAAACCAAGGTTGATCCGCCTATTCCTATTTGTGGGACAGGCCTGGGATTGAGATGTTTCATTCCGATTCGTTCGGGAACAATAACTGGAGAAATAAAGGAGCGTATTTTGCCGGGCGGTGCCGGTTCACAAATCATTCACGCTGACGGCAGTACAGATTGATCTGCCAGATATGGATCGAAACAGCCGATCATGAACTGATTTACATTGAAAACAATGGAATACGGCAAGTCAGCGATCTGTTTTGAAAACAGGACGCGGCCGGGGAAATGATTGATCCGGCGCATGTTTATTTCCGTATGGTGCCGACATTTGAAACAGGCAGTGAAGCCTATCAACGGCTGCATGACCGCTTGTTTATCGGTTCCGCAGAAAGAACCCCTGATTACGTTCGACTAGACATTTATGCAGTACAGTAAAAGACTAAGGAGAGTGTGAAAGATGGAAAACTTTATCGGAAGCCACATGATTTATACTTATGAAAATGGATGGGAATACGAGATTTATATTAAAAACGACCATACAATCGATTATAGAATTCATAGCGGAATGGTTGCCGGACGCTGGGTACGGGATCAGGAAGTCAATATTGTCAAACTGACAGAAGGCGTATATAAAGTGTCTTGGACAGAACCTACAGGCACAGATGTTTCATTAAATTTTATGCCGAATGAAAAACGCATGCACGGCATTATTTTCTTCCCGAAATGGGTGCATGAACATCCTGAAATTACGGTCTGCTATCAAAATGACCACATTGATCTGATGAAAGAATCCCGCGAGAAATATGAAACGTATCCGAAATATGTTGTACCTGAGTTTGCAGAGATTACATTTCTGAAAAACGAGGGAGCCGATAATGAAGAAGTGATTTCGAAAGCTCCTTATGAAGGAATGACAGACGATATTCGCGCAGGAAAATTATAAGAAACAGAAAAACCCGGGATCAAGAGAATTACTTCTCTTTCCCGGGTTTTCTTTTTGCTGAATATGAGGGAACCATCACAATCCCCGCGAAAAACAGTATGATTCCAGTCCAGCGCATGGGCTGATAATAGGCTGTGTCCCGTAAAAAAATCACTGCTGACAAAATGATGATACAAGCGGCCACCACAATGACAGCGCCAATATATCCTGTTTTCCCCATGTTTATTCTCCTTGTGAAGGGAATAGTTTTTGCCTTTTTTCAGCGTCAGGATCGCTTTCGATGGCAATCTCTGAATCTAAAATCAGCGTCTTTCTTGTTTCTTCATCATACGATGGCCATTTTACATCTTTAGTGCTTGGGTTTCCCGTTTTTGCGAACGTGATCCATGTTGATTGTATAGTGTGAGACAGCTGTTTTACATCTTCGGTAATCTCCGCTTTTGCCATTCGTTCTAACCCGTCCAGATTTCCGAAAACAAAAGGAATCTCTAAGGCGTGAACCGCTTTATGAAACGGCGGATGATCCGAGTGCCAATCAAAGCGGTACATCCAGACAGGCGCGTAATGGGACTGGGCGGATGCATAGGCAACCGACGGACGCCAAAACAATAAATCAGTCATCATATGAATTTGGCTTTCCAGCGAACGCGGATAAAGATCGGCAACTTTCTCGGCCAGCGGCTGCCCTAATAAATACTCGAGCGCGGCATCAAGCGTTTCTTGTGAAAGAACCTCTGAGTCCGGGGTGAAAAATAAATATCCTTCATCTCGGTTTGTACCGATGATCAGCGGAATGCCGTCAGCAGCACCTTCTGCGATCGCTTTTTGCGGTTCAGCAGGCAGCGTTTTCGGATCAAGGGCGGGCTGGAAAAATAACTGAAAGATATTTTCATTTTCTTCTTTCCGAAGCTGATCGGCCGCTTTAAGCAAATCTTCCGCAGGTATAGTGTGCAATCTGTCTAATCGGCTTTCGTCAATCCCAAGGACCTGTAAAAAGGCGGCAGCGGTGCTAGCCGCTTTTTCTTTTGTCATCGTTCGGGAAGCGCCGCTTTCCATGATCGCTTTCTGGAACAGGCCTTTTGCCGCAGGCATAGCGAGCAGCGCCGCAATGCTCATGCTGCCTGCGGATTCTCCAAATACCGTTACGTTATCCGGATCACCGCCAAACGCTGAGATATTGTCCCGCACCCATTTCAGAGCGGCGGCCTGGTCCAAAAGCCCAAGGTTGTCGGAATACGCCTCATCAAATGAAGACAGATGTAAAAATCCAAACGGTCCTAGCCGGTAGTTCAGTGTAACGACAATGACCTCTCCTTGCGCGGCAAGTTTTGATCCGTCATACAATGGCTCACTGCCTGACCCAAGATAAAAAGCGCCGCCGTGAATCCACACCATAACAGGCAGGTTTTGACTTGGAGTGTCAGGCGCGAACACATTGAGATACAGGCAATCCTCGGACTGGCGGGGCAGCTCAGTATACGAAAGTGACAGCAAATCAGACGGCTGAGGGCAAATCGGGCCGTACGCTGTTGCGTCCAGTTCGTTTTCCCAAGCTTTAGGCGGCTCCGGTGCTTTGTAACGCAATTGTCCGACAGGCGGCTCTGCATAGGGGATGCCTTTCCATATATGTACGCCATTTTCTGTTGTGCCTTTTACTTTGCCGTATTGCGTCGTTACTGTTTGATGAGTCATCGTGTTCTCTCCCTTTTTCCCCCATTATAAACAGATTTGTCCTGAAGATGCGAACGTCAGCCCTTAGCCGATATTCATCTGCCCATCGTTTTGAAAAAGGATTTGACTTCCTGAACGGTCAAGCCGATTTCTCTTGCTTCCGCCATCAGCGCCTTCCATTCTTCTATATTGGATTCTGTCAGTTTACGGTTGCGGTAGGAGGCGGTTTCAGACGGTTCTTTCCTCAGTTTGTTCGTAAAAGTGAACAGTTCCTCCTTTTCCATTCCGGCTTGGACAGCTTGCACAAGATGCACACGCCATTCCTCTTCACCGCCGCTGATTTTTTCATACATCATTGTTTCTGCGTCGAATAATTCTGTTAATTCAACCTCCAAGGTAGCGGAAATTTTCTTTAAAAATTGAACGGACGGATTCGTATGAACGCCTCTTTCAATCTTGCTTAAATAGGATTTAGATACACCTGATTCAATAGCCAGCTGATTAATAGAATAGCCTTTTCTTTTACGGTATAAACGGATAATTCTTCCAATCATAATGTGAAATTCTCCTCTATTCCTGTCGTTATTTTGTTCATTATAAGGAATTAATTGTTCTTTATAAAATTTAAAATAGTAAGGGAAGTGCAGTAAATTAGAGGAAAATCACGATTTTGTTCTCTAAAGAGAACTTATTGGCTTATTTTGAAATTTTTAAATAATACTCTTTTCTTTTATAATCCAATCATTAACAGAAAGGGGCGCGGGAAGCCAGACGCGGGAAGGCTAATGGCTATGAATACATGAATGAGAATATGAGTTTTAAAGAATTATATGCGATTGTCAGACACAGATTCGTGCTGATTTTGCTCATTACAATCAGCGTCACTCTGATTACGGGTTATGTGCTATATAAGGTCATTTCACCGACCTATCAGGCATCGACACAAGTGCTGATTCATCAATCAGACGGTGAAGAAAACTCGCATCTCAGTGACATCCAGCGAAATCTTCAATACAGCAGCACGTTCCAATCGATTATGAAAAGCACTGCCTTGATGGAAGAGGTCAAGGGAGAATTGCACCTTTCTGAATCAGCTTCCTCGCTGAAAGGAAAAGTGATGACAAGCAGTGAAAATGAATCAGAAATTATTACTGTTGCCGTCCAGGATCACGATCCGGCAAAAGCGGCTGAGATTGCGAACACATTAGTAAGCAAGTTTGAAAAAGAAATAGATAAACGAATGAATGTGCAAGGCGTGCATATTTTATCAGAGGCGAAGGCTTCTGAAAGCCCGATGATCAAGCCGGCCAGGATGCGAAATATGATCATGGCTTTTGGCGCTGCAGTCATGGGCGGCATTACACTGGCATTTTTTCTGCATTTTCTCGATGATACGTGCAAAAGCGCACGGCAGCTCAGCGAGAGAACCGGATTATCATGCTTAGGCTCCGTTCCTGATGTCCAAAAAAGGCGGAACCGAGGGATAACACATTTTGGGGAGTGAAGCGAGTGGTTTTTAGAAAAAAGAAAGCAAGGCGGGGATTGGACCAAATATCCGTTTTACACAATAAATCAATTGTTGCAGAACAATATCGCACCATTCGGACAAACATTGAGTTCTCATCTGTCCAGACCAACTTGCGGTCTATCCTCGTCACCTCCTCTGTGCCTGGTGAAGGTAAATCGTTTAGTGCTGCGAACCTTGCGGCTGTCTTTGCACAGCAGGAGGAAAAGAAGGTGCTGCTGGTGGATGCCGATTTAAGAAAACCGACCATCCATCAGACATTCCAAGTTGAAAATATAACCGGGCTGACAAATGTCCTGGTCGGTAATGCTTCACTCAGTGAGACGGTGCAAAAGACACCAATCGATAACTTATATGTGCTGACAAGCGGGCCGACACCGCCGAATCCGGCTGAACTGCTGTCTTCAAAAACGATGGGAGATTTAATCGCTGACATTTATGAACAATTCAGCCTTGTCATCTTTGATTCTCCTCCGCTTTTGGCAGTCGCGGATGCTCAGATTTTAGCAAATCAGACAGACGGCAGCGTGCTCATCGTTTTAAGCGGAAAAACAAAAAACGATACCGTCCTGAAAGCGAAGGATGCACTGGAACAATCCAATGCGAAGCTGTTAGGCGCTCTTTTAAACAAAAAGAAAATGAAAAAATCAGAACACTATTCCTACTAATAGATTGTAAAGGTGATGTCTCCTGACCTATATCAATGGAGGCACTCGGCTCTGCTGTGGGCAGCTGATTTGCTGCCTTAGATGCTGGTCGTCGCTGGCGGGGTGTGAGGATGGGTTAAATGCCCACTTATCTGATATATACATAGGATGTGTTGTCGGTTTAGCTGCTGACAATGTTTCGAAGACGAAAACCGCTGCAGCTAAACCGATAAAAGAATTAGGGGGGAAAAGGTTGAGTTACCGGAGAAGACTGTCCATGATTATTGCATTGGATACTTATCTTGTTTTACATTCAGTTATTGCAGGATATCAATTTTTAGAAGATTCCTATCAGTTTTATGACTCCGGAGCATTATTGCTTACCGCTGTCAGCTTGCTCCTCAGTTATCATGTATGTGCTTTCCTGTTTCATCAGTATAAACAGGTGTGGACATACACAGGACTCGGCGAGCTGCTCGTCCTGCTTAAGGGCATTACGCTATCAGCCGCTGTGACCGGCGTCATTCAGTATGCTGTGTATCATACGATGTTTTTCCGTCTGTTAACCGCGTGCTGGGTGCTTCAGCTTTTGTCCATCGGAGGAACCCGTGTTTTATCCAGAGTGGTAAAAGAAAGTATTAGAAAAAAACGCAGCGCCTCGTCCCGCGCATTGATTATCGGGGCGGGTTCAGGCGGAACACTGATGGTCAGGCAGCTGCTTTCAAAAGATGATCCTGACATCCTGCCAGTCGCTTTTATTGATGACGACCAAACAAAGCATAAATTAGAAATTATGGGGCTGCCCGTGATCGGCGGAAAAGAAAGGATCATGCCTGCGGTGCAAAAGCTCAAAATTAACTATATTATTATCGCCATTCCTTCACTCCGCACCCATGAGCTTCAGATGTTATATAAAGAATGCGTGCGAACGGGAGTAAACATTAAAATTATGCCTCATTTTGATGAAATGCTATTAGGCACACGAACTGCCGGGCAAATCAGAGATGTAAAAGCTGAGGATTTGCTCGGCAGAAAACCGATTACTCTCGACACAAGTGAAATTTCGAACCGCATCAAAGGAAAAACAGTTCTCGTCACGGGAGCGGGCGGGTCAATCGGCTCAGAAATCTGCCGGCAGATCAGCGCGTTTCAGCCTGAGGAAATTATTCTGCTCGGCCATGGGGAAAACAGCATTCATTCTATTTATACAGAGCTGAACGGACGATTCGGCAAACACATCGTATTCCGTACGGAAATCGCGGATGTGCAGGACCGCGATAAAATGTTTACCTTGATGAAAAAGTACGAGCCGCATGTTGTCTACCATGCAGCCGCCCATAAGCATGTGCCGTTAATGGAACACAATCCTGAAGAGGCTGTCAAAAACAACATCATTGGAACAAAAAATGTCGCGGAAGCAGCCGATATGGCGGGGACAGAAACGTTTGTGCTGATTTCATCCGACAAAGCGGTGAACCCGGCCAACATCATGGGGGCGACAAAACGATTTGCTGAGATGGTTATTATGAATCTCGGAAAAGTCAGCAGAACCAAATTTGTTGCTGTCCGTTTCGGCAATGTACTCGGGAGCCGCGGCAGCGTCATTCCGATTTTTAAAAAACAGATTGAAAAAGGCGGACCGGTGACGGTCACACATCCGGCAATGACCCGCTATTTCATGACGATTCCCGAGGCATCAAGACTTGTCATCCAAGCCGGGGCACTGGCGAAAGGGCGCCAAATTTTCGTTCTCGATATGGGAGAGCCCGTAAAGATTGTAGACCTTGCCAAAAACCTCATTCATTTGTCCGGCTACACGACTGAGCAAGTTCCAATCGAATTCACAGGCATTCGTCCCGGTGAAAAAATGTATGAGGAATTGCTCAACAAAAATGAAGTGCACACTGAACAAATCTTTCCGAAAATACATATCGGTAAAGCGGTGGACGGCGATTGGCCGGTGCTGATGCGCTTTATCGAGGACTTTCATGAGCTGCCGGAAGCCGATCTGAGAGCGAGGCTGTTTGCGGCGATCGATACAGACAAAATGACGGCTGCCAGTGTTCATTAGGGGGAGTAAAGATGACGAAAAAGATATTGTTTTGCGCGACTGTCGATTATCATTTTAAAGCCTTTCACCTCCCTTACTTTAAATGGTTTAAACGAATGGGCTGGGAGGTTCATGTCGCCGCGAGCGGACAAACCAAGCTCCCGTATGTGGATGAGAAATTCTCCATACCGATTCGCAGATCGCCTTTTCATCCTCACAATCTGTCCGTCTACAGGCAGCTGAAGGAAGTGATCGATACCCATCAATACGACATCGTCCATTGCCATACGCCGGTCGGCGGCGTGCTGGCCAGACTAGCGGCGCGAAAGGCGCGGCGGCAAGGAACAAAGGTGCTGTACACTGCTCACGGATTTCACTTCTGCAAAGGAGCGCCGATAAAAAATTGGCTTCTTTACTATCCGGTTGAAAAATGGCTTTCGGCCCATACAGATTGTCTGATTACAATCAATGAGGAGGATTACACACGGGCGAAGGGACTTCAAAGGGTCGGTGGCATGACGCAGAAAATTCACGGCATCGGCGTCAATACCGAGCGCTTCCGGCCCGTCAGCCTGAAAGAGCAGCAAAGACTCAGAGAAAAACACGGATTTCGCGAGGATGATTTTATCTTGGTTTATCCCGCTGAGCTCAATCTGAACAAAAATCAGAAGCTGTTAATCGAGGCCGCAGCCTTGCTGAAAGACAAAATTCCGTCGCTCCGCCTTGTTTTTGCCGGAGAAGGAGCGATGGAACAAACGTATCGAACATTAGCTGAAAAGCTTGGCGCTTCCCGGAATGTCCGCTTTTACGGCTTTTGCCGAGACATACATGAGTTGATTCAGCTTGCGGATGTGTCTGTCGCATCCAGCATCAGAGAGGGTCTCGGCATGAATGTGCTTGAGGGGATGGCGGCGGAAAAACCGGCAATTGCCACGGATAACCGCGGGCATCGGGAAATCATCAGAGACGGAGAAAACGGTTTTCTAGCCAAAATCGGTGACAGTGCCGAGTTTGCCGGCCGGATTGAACAGTTGTATCATAAGCCGGAACTCCGCAGAAAGCTGGGACAGAAAGGCCGAAAAACAGCCTTGCGCTTTTCTGAGGCGCGAACGGTAGAAGAAATGGCAGATATTTATTCCGTCTACATGGATATGGATACAAAGGAGAAAAGCATATGAACTCAGGACCAAAAGTTTCTGTCATTATGGGCATATATAATTGTGAACGCACTTTGGCGGAAAGCATTGAATCCATTCTCAGCCAGTCCTATAAAAATTGGGAGCTGATTATGTGCGATGATGCGTCCACAGACGGCACGCTCCGCATCGCGAAGCAGTATGCGGCTCATTACAGCGACCGCATCAAGCTGATTCAAAACAAAACAAACAAGCGGCTTGCCGCATCATTAAATCATTGTCTTTCGCATGCGGAAGGAGAGTATATCGCGCGCCAGGACGGAGACGACCTTTCATTTCCGCGCCGTCTGGAAAAGCAGGTCGCGTTTTTAGAAAAGCACCGCCACTATCAGGTGGTTGGCACAGGCATGCTTGTGTTTGATGAATATGGTGTAAGAGGCAAACGCATTCTGCCATCTGTTCCTGAGCCGGGCATCATGGCAAAAGGGACCCCGTTTTGCCACGGGACAATTATGATGAGAACGAGCGCCTACCGCACGCTGAAAGGCTACCGTTCGGTGCGGCGGACGAGACGGATGGAGGATATTGATTTGTGGCTTCGCTTTTTTGAAGAAGGTTTCAGGGGCTACAATCTTCAGGAAGCCTTGTATAAAGTAAGGGAAGACAGCGATGCATTCAAGCGGCGGTCATTTACATATTCAATCGACAATGCCATCCTTGTCTATCAGGCATGCAGGCGCTTAAAGCTCCCTTTATCTGATTACATATATATCGCAAAACCGTTAATCCGCGCGTGTATGCCTGCAGCTGTGATGAATCGCTACCACAAAAAAAGAGTGATGAACCAAAAGGAAGGGCTTGTCAAGCATGAATAGCAGCCAAAAACGCGTGCTTCATGTTCTAAGCGGCATGAACAGGGGCGGCGCGGAAACCATGGTGATGAATTTATATCGGAAAATGGACAGAAGCAAAGTACAATTTGATTTTTTAACATATCGAAATGATCCGTGCGCTTATGATGAAGAAATTTTATCTTTAGGCGGGCGGCTTTTTTATGTCCCGAGCATCGGGCAAAGCAATCCCCTTACATTTGTGAGGAATGTGAGAAACACGATTAAAGAAAATGGGCCGTTCAGCGCGGTTCATGCGCATACGGATTTCCAAACGGGTTTTATCGCCCTTGCGGCAAGGCTTGCCGGAGTGCCGGTCAGGGTATGCCATTCCCACAATACGTCATGGAAGACGGGCTTCAATTGGAAGGATCGCCTGCAGCTGATGATGTTCAGGAGGCTTATCTTGGCGAATGCGACAGCACTGTGTGCCTGCGGAGAGGATGCGGGCAGGTTTTTATTCGGGCGGTCCCGCATGGAGCGTGTTCAGCTCCTTCCGAACGGGATTGATCTAGATTTGTTTGCGCCAAACGGGCAGAGGGCTGATGAAGAAAAAACAGCGCGAGGCATTGCAGCTGACCGTCTCATCATTGGGCATGTGGCCAGATTTCATGAAGTGAAAAACCACGCGTTTCTGCTGAAGCTTGCTTCACATCTCAAGGAACGAGGGATTCGCTTTCAGCTTGTCCTCGCAGGAGACGGGCCGCTGCGAGAGGAGATAGCAAAGGAGGCGCGGCGGCAGGATCTGCTTTCAGATGTCCTCTTCTTAGGCACTGAGGACCGCATTCATGAATTGATGCGCACCTTTGATGTGTTTGTCATGCCGTCTCTGTATGAAGGCTTGCCGGTTGTGCTTGTGGAAGCGCAGGCGTCTGGGCTTCCATGCATCATTTCAGATACGATTACAGAAAAAGTCGACGCCGGTCTTGGTCTTGTGACGAGATTGAATCTTTCTGAGCCGATCGGCGTCTGGGCTGAAACCATTGCAAGGGCCGCCGCAGCAGGCAAGCCGAAGCGTGAGCTCATCAAAGAAACGCTCGCTGAACTCGGCTATGATGCACGGCAAAATGTAGGAGAGCTGCTGAATATGTACAATATCAGCGGCGGAAAAGGACAATAACGATGCTTGTATATACCGTCAATATGGGGATTGTATATATTTGGTCCTGGTTTGCCAAAATGTGCGGCAGCCGTGACGATTCGCTTGCCACAGGGTATCGGCCGAATAAGCTTTTGATCTGGATTCCGCTTGCTTCACTTGTTCTTGTGTCGGGTCTCCGTTACAGAGTCGGAACGGATTTTCAGACGTACACACTGCTGTACGAATTGGCGGACGATTATCAAAATGTGTGGCAAATATTCGGTTTCGGCACAGCGAAAACGGCGACAGATCCGGGTTTTACCGCACTCCTTTGGCTGATGAATTTCATCACGAAAGATCCGCAAATCATGTATATCACGGTTGCGGCCGTGACCTACAGCTTTATTTTGAAGACACTCGCCGACTATGGCAGGCCGTTTGAGCTGAGTGTCTTTTTATTTTTGGGAACCTTTCATTATTACGCGTCTTTTAACGGCATCAGGCAATACATGGTGGCAGCCGCTTTATTTTGGGCAATCCGTTACATCATCAGCGGGAACTGGAAGCGATATTTTCTGATCGTGGTGATCAGCTCGCTCTTTCATTCCTCGGCGCTGATTATGATTCCAGTGTATTTTATTGTCAGAAGAAAAGCCTGGTCACCTGCGATATTCGGCCTATCAGCTCTATTTCTCGGCATGACGTTTTTATATCAAAAATTTATTTCTGTGTTTGTCGTTGTACTTGAAAACAGCTCCTACAGCCATTATGAAAAATGGCTCATGTCGAATACAAATGGAATGAATGTGATCAAAATCGCTGTCTTGATTCTGCCGCTGTTTCTTGCCTTTTGCTACAGGGCGCGTCTGCGGAAGCTGTGGCCGCAAATCGATATCGTCGTCAATTTGTGCCTGCTTGGTTTTTTGTTCGGGCTTTTGGCCACAAAGGACGTCATCTTTGCCAGATTCAATATTTATTTCGGTCTGTATCAATTGATCTTAGTCCCTTATTTTGTCAGGATATTTGATGAAAAATCGAATGCCCTTATTTATATCGCGATCGTTGTTTGTTATTTACTTTACAGTTATTTGCTTATGCCGGTTGATTCGTCCGTTCTGCCTTACAGAACGATTTTTTCCCGGTAATTTATGCAAGAGGAGCCGGTCATTATGGAAACACCTGCGGTTAGTCTGCTAGTCGCTGTTTATAACACAGAAACATATATCAGAACATGTCTCGAATCACTGCAGAACCAGACGGTGAACAATATTGAAATCATCATCGTCAATGACGGTTCGGCAGATGCCAGCCCGGATATCGCGGAGGAATACGCCAAAAAGGATCACAGGTTCAGGGTGATTCACCAGGAGAACCAGGGGCTCGGCGCGGTTCGGAATAAAGGCATTGAGGCGGCCCGCGGCGAGTTTATCGCGTTTATCGATTCAGATGATTGGATTGAGCCTGATTATTGCGAACGAATGCTCCAGGCAGCAGACGACGAAACTGATCTGATCATTTGCAATTATGCCGCGGAGTTTGAGGACACTGAAAAAACCATGGTCTCCGACATTGCGGAAACCTATCAGGATCAGCCGAAGGAGCACTATATCAAGGCGTTATTTGAAGGAAAGGTCAGAGGGTTTTCCTGGAACAAGCTGTACAGAAGAAGCATGGTTGAAGCACATCGGCTGTCGTTTCCGCTCCGGGGCGAGCTGGAGCATGTCGAGGATCAGTTTTTCAGCTTCAGGGCTCATTTTTTCGCCCGCTCGGTATCCTATGTGAAAGCGCCGCTCTATCATTACCGAATTCACCTTTCCTCCATTGTGCAGCGCTATCAGAACAAACTGTTTGAATCAGGGCTTGCGCTGTACGAGGCGAATGCGGTGTTTTTACAGGAGAACAACAAACTGGAGGAGTATCATAAGGAGCTTGATACCTTTATCGTTCTTCACAGCAGCATCTGTATGCTGAATGAATGGAAAACGAGCGGCAGCCGCCGGCTGTTTGAAAAACTTAGAAATATCGGCGTGATTTGCGCGGACCCGGTGTTTCAAGAGAGCCTCTCAAAAACGGGAACTGCGCCTTTTGACGCGAAACGGTCCTGCATGCTGCTGATGGCGAAATACAGAATGATTCCGTTCGTCGCTATGGCATCGGCTGTGTATCAGCGTGTGATCGAGTACAAAATGAGAAACAGAGGGTGAGGACATGTCATTACAATCATTGAAAATCAATCTTGCAGAATGGCTGCTGCTTAAGGTCAAATATCCGTCACAATATTGGCTGGGTGCGGCAGATCAGCCGGTAAAGGCCGCAGCGTATCAGAAAAAAATCATACTGACCCTGCTGCCGTCCCATGATAATTTGGGAGATCACGCGATTGCTTATGCCAGCAAGGCATTTCTTGAGCGGGAATACCCCGATTTTGACATCGTCGAAATCGATATGAAGGACATTTATAAATCAGCAAAAGCGCTGCTCCGTTCGCGCCATCCAGAGGATATGGTGTTTATCATCGGGGGCGGAAACATGGGCGATTTATACCGTTATGAGGAGTGGACGCGCCGTTTCATCATTAAAACATTTCACGACTATCGGGTGATCCAGCTTCCGGCAACGGCTCATTTTTCCGACACGAAGAAAGGGCGCAAAGAGCTGAAACGGGCGCAGAAAATTTATAACGCGCACCCCGGCTTATTGTTGATGGCCCGCGATGAAACGACGTATCAGTTTATGAAACGGCATTTTCAAGAGAAAACGATTTTGAAGCAGCCCGACATGGTGCTGTATTTAGACAGAAGCAAGACCCCCGCAGAACGCGATGGGGTTTATATGTGTTTGCGCGAGGATCAGGAAAGCGTTCTTCAGGAGGATGAGAGAAAAAGGGTCAAGGCCGCGCTTTTTGAAGAGTTCGGCGACATTCAATCCTTTACGACAACGATCGGGCGCAGGGTCGGCAGGGATTCACGGGAACAGGAGCTTGAAGCGCTGTGGTCTAAGCTGCAAAGCGCAGAGGCTGTTGTTACTGACAGGCTTCACGGCATGATTTTTTGCGCGCTGACAGGAACGCCGTGTGTCATCATTCGCTCCTTCGACCATAAGGTGATGGAAGGCTATCAATGGCTCAAAGACATCCCATCCATGAGGCTGATTGAACATCCGGATCCGGAGCGTGTGACAGCCGCAGTAAAAGAGCTGTTAACAAAAGAAACGCCTGGTGCCGGCTTTCCGAGAGATGTGTATTTTAAAGGGCTGCGTGACAAAATCAGCGGTGAAGTGCAATGACTCCGCTCGTCAGCGTTATAGTCCCGATGTATAATGTTGAACCATTTATAGAGGAGTGCATTGATTCTCTGCAGCGTCAAACGCTTTCTGATATTGAAATCATCCTCGTGAATGACGGCTCGCCGGATCGTTCTGGCGAGCTTGCAGAGAACTATGCAAAACGAGATGCGAGAATCCGGGTCATCCATCAGACAAACGGCGGGCTGAGTGCTGCGCGAAATGCGGGAATAAGAGCCGCAAAGGGGACGTACATCGGCTTTGTTGACGGAGACGATTATGTATCTTCCGACATGTTCCAGAGGCTGATTGAAGAAGCAGAGCAAAATCAGCTAGACATCGCCGGGTGCGGTTTTTACAAGCAGTCAGCGGACGGGCAGACTTATGTGCCGCCGCAGCTTGACACAAACCGCGTGCTGACAAAACCGGAAATTGCTGAACGGCTCAAACATGCTCACGAAACGAGATTTATATGGTATGTATGGCGTTATGTGTATCGCCGTGAGCTTTTGGATAGAACCAATCTGATGTTTGCTGAAGACATCCGTTTTGCCGAAGATTCCCCCTTCAATTTGTCCGCTTTTTGCGGAGCGAAACGGGTGAAAATGCTGGATGAAGGCTTGTACATCTATCGTGAAAACCCGAACAGCCTGACAGAAGTTCCTTATAAGCCGGCGATGGATGAACAGATTCAAAAGCAATATCAGGCGAAAATGGCATTCTACAATCAACACGGCTTAGCGGGTGCATGCAAAGAAGATTTGAATGTGTACATATGCAGGCACCAGCTTCCGATGCTTTTGGCAAACGCCTGTGCTTCTCCGAATCCGCCGAAAGACATCAAAAAGCAGATCAGACGGATTTTATCCTATCACATGGTGCGCCAGGCTGTCAGACATACACCGGTTCAGCATAAGCAATTATTAAGAGGCGAGCGTTTGGTATTAGCACTGTGCAAATGGCGGCTCATATTTCTCATCAAGCTGTTTTTCGAGCAGCGGGGAACAATGAAAGGCAGTGCGAAGCAGGCATGAAATTCACGATCAACTTCAGCGCTAATCTTGCGGCATTCCTCTTGTCCGTTTTCCTGTCGGTCTGGATGACGCCTTTCATTGTGAAAACGCTTGGTGTGGAAGCGTTCGGCTTTGTTCATTTAACACAAAACGTGATTAATTACTTTTCAATTATCACCGTGGCGCTCAGCTCGGTTGTCGTGCGCTTCTTTTCTGTCGCCGCCCACAGAGGAGAACGGGAAAAAGCAAATGCGTATATCAGCAATTATTTGGCGGCGTCTGTTTTGATTTCATTGCTTCTTTTGCTGCCGCTTGCGGCCTCGGCTTTTTTGATTGACCGGGTGATGAACGTGCCGCTGGCGCTCTTGGCTGATGTGCGTTTGTCGATTTTGATAGGCAGTCTGCTGTTTATTTTAACGTTTTTGATGGCGGGGTTCGGCGCTGCACCCTTTTATGCCAACCGCCTTTATATCACCAGCTCCATTCAGGCGGTGCAAATGCTTGTACGCGTTTTGTCTGTGCTGCTTTTGTTTGCATGTTTTGCGCCGAAAATCTGGCAGATCCAGCTTGCTGCTTTAGCTGGCGCTGTCATAGCATCTGTGCTGTCTTTCTATTTCTTCAAAAAACTGATTCCGTGGTTCTCGTTTCGTATGAAGGATCTTTCTTTCCGAGTAAGCAAGGACCTGTTTCAAGCAGGCGCGTGGAACTCCGTCAATCAAATCGGCGTTCTGCTTTTTTTGCAGATTGATCTATTAACCGCCAATTTGGTGCTGGGAGCGTCTGCGGCAGGGAAGTATGCGGCGATTATCCAGTTTCCGCTGCTGCTGCGAAGCTTGGCTGGAACGGTCGCATCTCTGTTTGCGCCGCTTATGACTTCGTATTACTCAAAAGGCGATATGGACGGATTGGTGGATTACGCCAATAAGGCAGTGAGGCTGAACGGTCTTCTGCTCGCGCTTCCTGCTGCCTTATTGGGCGGATTGACGGGGCCTTTTCTGACGATTTGGCTCGGACCATCCTTTTTGTCTATAGCACCGCTTTTATATATTCATGCCGGATACTTGGTGGTCAGCCTCGCCTTTATGCCGCTGTTTTATATAGCGACAGCTTTTAATAAACAAAAAACACCGGCGATTGTGACCTTGCTGCTAGGTGCGGTGAATGTGGTGCTGGCTGTCACGCTGAGCGGTCCGGCTCATCTCGGCCTGTACGGCATTACATTGGCGGGGGCGATTTCCCTTATTTTAAAAAATGCCATCTTTACGCCGCTTTACGTATCCCGCATTACCGGCTATAAAAAGCACGTGTTCTTCAAAGGCATCATCGGGCCTCTTTCAGCCGCTGTGTTTGCCTGGGCGGTTTGTGAGGCGATCCGGTTCGTTGTGAAGATTGACGGATGGGCATCACTGATAGCGGCGGGAATGACAGTCAGCTGCTGCTACGCCGTTTTCGCGTTTACGTTTGTTTGTACGAAAGAGGAAAGACAGCTGGTACTGAAACGGTTACGAAAAACGAAAGGAGCTGTGAATCTTTGATCCTGAAACGACTTTTTGATCTGGCGGCCGCCACTCTTTTATTGTGCTGCACAAGTATTATCATTTTGTTCACCATCGCCGTTATCAGGCTGAGAATAGGATCACCTGTCTTCTTTAAGCAAGTAAGGCCGGGCCAGAACGGCAAGCCGTTCACCCTTTATAAATTCCGAACGATGACGGATGAACGGGACAGTGAAGGAAACCTGCTGCCCGATGAAGTCAGGCTGACGAAAACGGGCAGGCTGATCAGAAAGCTGAGCATTGATGAGCTTCCGCAGCTGCTGAATGTTCTAAAAGGCGATCTGAGCCTTGTCGGCCCGCGGCCGCTTTTGATGGACTATCTTCCGCTTTATACAGTAAAGCAGGCCCGGCGCCATGAGGTGAAGCCGGGGATCACAGGCTGGGCGCAAATCAATGGCAGAAACGCGATTTCCTGGGAAAAGAAATTTGAATTAGATGTTTGGTACGTTGACAACCGGTCATTTTTTCTCGATTTAAAAATTTTATGTTTGACGGTGCGAAAAGTACTCGTTTCTGAAGGGATTCAGCAAACCAATCATGTGACCGCGGAACGCTTTACCGGAAGCGGAGATGTGTCCTCATGAGAAACGTGGCCATTGTGGGTGACGGGGGACACGGAAAGGTGATCAGAGAACTGATTAACGCTCGGCCAGACACACGCTTAGCCGCTGTGCTGGATGATAAATTCAGAACGCTTGAATCCGGAAAAGAGTGGTACACAGGTCCGCCGGAAGCCGTTATTGAATTGCGTAAGCTCATTCCCGATGTGCTCTTTCTGATCGCAATCGGAAACAACAGTGTCAGAAAAAAGCTGGCAGAGCGGCTGAGACTGAAAAAAGAAAATTTCATTACATTGATTCACCCATCAGCCATCGTCAGCGAGTCAGCTGTCATCGGGGAAGGGACCGTGATTATGGCGGGCGCGATTATTCAGGCGGACGCGCGTATCGGCGCCCACTGCATCATCAATACGGGCGCAGTGGCGGAGCATGATAATCAAATCAGTGATTACGTCCATCTTTCCCCGCGAGTCACGCTGTCAGGAGCAGTTGCCGTTCAGGAAGGCGCCCACCTCGGAACCGGTGCTTCTGTCATTCCGCAGCTCACAATCGGGGCCTGGAGCACTGTGGGCGCCGGCTCCGCGGTGATCCGTTCCATACCGGACCGGGCAACGGCGGCCGGTGCCCCGGCGCGCACGATTTCTTCCATTCAAACATAAACACAAAGGATGATTATATGAATAAAAAAATCTATTTATCTCCCCCTCATATGAGCGGCAGAGAGGAGCGCTTTATTTCAGAAGCCTTTCGTTCAAACTGGATTGCGCCGCTTGGTCCGCTCGTGAATGCATTTGAAGAACAACTGGCTGAACGCGTCTGCGCAAAAGGAGCAGCTGCGGTCAGCTCAGGAACGGCGGCGATTCATCTGGCGCTGCGTTTGCTTGAGATAAAAGAAGGAGACAGCGTGTTTTGCCAGTCCTTCACATTTGTGGCAACCGCCAACCCGATTTTGTATGAAAAAGCGGTGCCCGTCTTTATTGATTCTGAGCCTGATACGTGGAATATGTCGCCGAAAGCCCTTGAAAAAGCGCTGGAGGATGCGAAAAGAAACGGAAAGCTGCCAAAAGCGGTCATTGCCGTCAATCTATATGGGCAAAGCGCGAAAATGGATGAAATCGTCAGCCTGTGTGATGCATACGGAGTACCTGTGATTGAGGACGCAGCTGAATCTCTTGGCACAGTTTATAAAGGGAAGCAAAGCGGGACATTTGGACGCTTCGGCATTTTTTCATTTAACGGGAACAAAATCATCACCACATCAGGCGGCGGGATGCTCGTTTCAGACGATGAAGCCGCCATTGAGAAAGCAAGATTTCTCGCCTCGCAGGCCCGTGACCCGGCTGTTCATTATCAGCACAGCCAAATCGGGCACAATTACAGGCTGAGCAATATCCTCGCCGGCGTAGGCATTGCCCAGCTTGAAGTGCTGGATGAGCGGGTGGAGAAAAGAAGGGCCATTTTTACGAGATATAAACACGCACTAGGTCACATAAACGGCGTCCGCTTTATGCCGGAGCATGCAGCAGGCGTATCCAACCGCTGGCTTACCACGCTCACACTTGATAACGGACTGAGCCCGTATGACGCGGTTCAGCGGCTTGCAGAAGAAAACATTGAAGCGCGTCCGCTGTGGAAGCCGCTCCATACCCAGCCGCTATTTAAGAGCTCTTTATTTTATTCTCATGAAGATACAGGAAGCATATGCGATGATCTTTTCAAGCGAGGGATCTGTCTTCCATCAGGGTCAAATCTGACGGAAGAAGAGCAAGACAGGGTCATTGATGTGCTCGTACACTTATTCCAAACTGGCGAGGTGAAAACATGGACAGCAAGCATTCGATGATCGGCCTGAAACAGAAACTGTCCGGGCTGCTCGACATCATTCCGAAACAATCCGAAATCATATACGCTGACTATCCTCTATACGGAAATGTAGGGGATTTATTTATTATGAAGGGGACAGAAGCCTTTTTTAAGGAACACGGAATACGGGTCAAGAAACGCTGGAATCCCGACAATTTCCCCGTCGGCCGAAAGCTCGACCCGAATCTCATCATCGTCTGCCAGGGAGGCGGCAACTTTGGGGATTTGTATCCGTATTATCAAAGCTTTAGAGAGAAGATCATCCAAACCTATCCGAACCATAAAATTGTGATCTTGCCGCAATCGATTTATTTCCAAAACGAAGACAATCTCAAACGGACGGCAAAGATATGTTCTAAGCATGCAAACCTCCATATCATCACAAGGGAAAACGTCTCCTATGCTACGGCACGGGCTTATTTTATAAGCAATCACATTAGGCTTCTGCCTGACATGGCTCATCAGCTGTTTCCCGTCGTTCCCACGGAGCAGCCGCTCAGCCAAAAGCTGAGATTTATCAGAACAGATCATGAAGCGAATAGGGAGCTTCAGGAACACGCAAAAGCGGAAAGCTACGACTGGAGCACGGTGCTGTCATCTTCAGACCGCAGGACGATCGCTTTTCTGCAAACATTGAACGTTCTGAACAAAAAAGCGGGCAACCCTCTGTCCATCGCGTATATATGGGAAAAATACTCGGATTATATCGTCAAAAAAGCGATTCGTTTTTTCAGCCGTTACGAATCGGTGGAAACATCTAGACTGCACGGCCACATCCTGTCTTCTCTTCTTCAAAAAGAAAACACGGTTATTGATAATTCGTACGGGAAAAACGCCAATTACTATCACACCTGGATGGAAGGAGTGCCAAACACCCGGCTCATCCAGAACGCCTCAAAGAAAGAAAACCTTCCTGCTCACATGTGAGCGGAAGGTTTATTTTGATTCTCCCCGTTTGACTTTGTTGTACGCTTCATCTAAGTGCTGAATCCGTTTCAAGACGACTGCGTTTTTCGTCAGCTGGTCCTGCACAAGCGTTGAGACGACGGAACGGTAGTAGCTGTTCATCGCGTGGATTTTATCCTCAGACTGATTCATTTCAATATGCTGTTTGAAATTCTCAATAAAATAAGGGACGGAAAAAAGTTCAGACATTTCTTTGGCAGCTCCTTTTTCATAAATGTATACGGTGTGATCTCAATCATGTAAAATGAAGAAAGGGGAGTGAGCAAGATGGATATGAAACTTCAGCAAGTACAAGTATTAAAGCCTCAACTGACACAGGAGCTCAGGCAGGCCATCACGCTGCTAGGCTATCATTCGGCAGAACTCGCCGAATACATTGATGAGCTCTCACTGGAAAACCCTCTTATTGAACGAAAGGAAACAGACACACCGCCACTATCTTACCATAAAACAAACAAAAACAGGATGAATGCACAGGAAGCGGGCCTTCAACTAAGTGATCCGCAAAAAACATTGCAGGATGCGTTAAAACACCAGTCACTCGATATGAAACTGACAAAGACTGAAAAAAAGATTTTCAATTATCTGATTCATTCGCTTGATTCGAATGGGTATTTAGAAGATGAAGTGGAGGAGGCAGCGCGGCGCCTATCTGTTTCGACCGAGGAAACGGAAGCTGTTTTGGCAAAACTCCAGTCATTAGAGCCGGCTGGTATCGGCGCAAGATCTCTGCAGGAATGCATTCTGCTTCAATTAAAACGGCTGCCGAAAAGAAATGAACAAGCGGAAATGCTTGTTTCAGATCATTTTGATGATTTTGCACAAAAAAAATGGAAAACGCTTTCAAACGAAACTGGATTTCCGCTTCATGTCATTCAGGATATCTCTGATAGCATCAGCGCGCTTCATCCAAGACCGGGCCTTCTGTTTGCACGGCCAGAGCAAGATATGTATATCGAGCCCGACATTTTTATCACCGTGAAAAACGGGCACATCGCAGCGGAGCTGAATACCCGCTCGTTTCCTGATATTGAACTGCAACCGCAGTACAGCGCGCTGTTATCATCCGGCTCCTGCCAGGACACCGCCTCTTATTTATCTGCGAAATATCAGGAATGGCGCTGGCTGAGCCGTGCGCTGCGGCAGCGAAAACAGACGATTACGAGAATTGTCAATGAGCTGATCGCACGCCAAAAGGATTTCTTTCTGAAAGGGCGAAGCGCAATGAAGCCGCTGACTCTCAGGGAGATAGCGGACTGCCTAAGCCTTCATGAATCAACTGTGAGCCGGGCAATTAAAGGAAAAACGATACAAACGCCGTACGGACTGTTTGAGATGAAACTCTTTTTCTCAGCAAAAGCTGAGGCTTCAGGAGATGGAGATGCGTCTACCTACGCAGTCAAAACGCATCTTCAAGAACTTATCAATCAAGAAGACAAAACAAAACCGCTTTCAGATCAAAAGATTGCCGATTTGCTATGTGAACAGCGCGGGATCCAAATCTCCAGACGAACCGTGGCAAAATACCGCGATCAAATGAACATTCCGTCATCAGCAGCAAGAAAACGATATAAATAAAATCCTCCCGTGACGGGAGGATTTTACTAATGTAAGGGGAGACGACTTACGACCAACTCTCCTGTTTGAACGCCCTCACATCCTGTAAAAATTGTGTCTAGACATCAAACGTGTATGAGAAAATGATTTTTTATAAGAAAGTTTTCCATGAAAAAATGGAACTTTATCTTCGGTCTAAACGATTCAGTTAATTGTTTTTTTGTTCATTTTGAGCAGTGAATTTATAATAAGCGACATTTTCACCAGACTTTAATTTTGTTGGATCTGAATATGGGGGGTATTCCCAATAACCGAGATATGCTGCTGTTGACATGGAGTGAAGGTAAAAGCAGTGAACAACATCACAGATAAAACAATGAAACTAGTAAAAGAAACATACAACTTTTTTTTTATTATTATATAACCATTTTTTATTACGAACGCCCCTAGATTATATGTTATATTACATTATTTTCCTTTATAATGTTAAAAAATTGATTTATTTGTCGATATCATCCATAACAGAGTAAATGTGAAAAGAGGAATTGGTATGCGCATAAAAGATAGTGTAAAGCTGCAACACTTAGCACAACAAATCAATAAGCAAAGTCATTCATCCATCCGCAAAAAAGATACAGTCTCAAAACAGGAGAATCAGTTCCATGCTTACAAAAAATCATCGTCCATACAGAGCAGCAGTCTGAAACAAATCAATTATTCTAGAGAATCGGTAATGAGTGAGAAGAATGAGGTCGCAAAACGATATCAATTAGCGAACGAGAAAACAGTTGTGGATACAGGTGAGGAAACGTTAATCCATAGCAGAAATCCATATGTTTCCGAAAGTGACATTAAAATTAAAATACTCAATGAAAAATATAGCCGAATCAATAGAATCAATTTATCAAAAGAGAATCCGATTGGTTATATACGCGACAAATATAAAAATGTCAATTCACCATATTTTCGTCATGATTTAACAAACGAAGAGAGACAAGCAGCATATGACAATGAGACAGAGTGGCTTTATAAAGGAAAAGCGCAGTGTTACAATATGCGAGATGCGGCGTTTCGGCATGTTGATATGTCTGGACCAAATGAGGATGATCGAGCAAAAGCATTTCAGCGAGATGTTGTGAATCAACAAATTGGCCTTCTCTTTGATCGCCAACACCTGACGATTCCAAAGAATACAAAATTAACATTTACCATTACCCCATTTGATTATGCTGCAACAGTGACAGGAACCAATGATCAAAAGGTAATTGACACGATTGAAGCCCTTTTGAATAGCGGCAGTAACAGCAAAGAATTATTTCAACATATTATCGGAAGCAGGACAGATGATTCCACACAATTTGAGAAAAAAGCATACGACAAGTATCAAGCCGTTCGAGAAATATATGAGAAAACCGGTTATCATCTTGGTGATCTTCAAGCACAAAATGGAACTTTCGTGACAGAGGACGGACGTGACATTTTAGATGTGTATCGTGAAGCATTAGAAAAAGATCCATTAACGAAAGACTTTACGTTAGTAGCGTTATCTCATTACGGATCTGAAGTAAAGCATCTTGCATCAGTTGGGTATGATACCGTTCCTGACTTGGTTTTATCGATTCATTATCAAAATGGATTCCTTGAGGATGCGGGCCAGAGCAAAAATTATAGTGCAAACAACCGCGCTTGGCTGCCGTCATTGCAGCTTTCGGATCGTTAAAACTGACATGATGATTCCCTCCCGTGACGGGAGGATTTTTTAAGGAATCATCCAGCTGAACACATGATGCTGCAAAAAGGTAATGATGCAGACGAGAAGCAGTAAAAACAGGCTGTGCTTAATGGTAAAGCGGAAAAGATCTGACTCTTTTCCGGCGAGTCCTACCGCTGCGCACGCCACCGCAATTGACTGCGGTGAAATCATTTTCCCTGTCACACCGCCCGAAGAGTTGGCGGCGACAGACAGAACAGGGTCCATGCCGACCGATAACGCGGTGACTTTTTGCAGGTTGCCGAACAGCAGGTTGGCAGAAGTATCTGAGCCGGTAATGAAGACGCCGAGCCAGCCGAGAACAGGCGAAAAGAAGGTAAACATCGAACCTGTCAGTGCAAGTGTCATCCCGAGTGTCGTGCTCATTCCCGAGGAATTGGTAACATAGGCAAAACCAACGACAGAAGCGATAGTCAAAATCGGAAACTTCAACTCTTGGATCGTTTCCTTAAAAGCGGCTCCCCAGTCTTTCCACGAAATGGCCGTGATGAACTTTGACAGCACAGCGGCAATCAATATCGCGGTGCCGGCCGAACCAAGCACCTCAAGCTTGTAAACCGCTTCAATCGGCGTACCGTCAGCATTGACAATTTGATTGTTCAAAAAAGGCACACCAGGTGCGAAAGTCAGTTTTTCGCCAACAGCATCCAGCCACTTCAAAAAAACAGCAGAGCCTTCATAATGCCCGGTCAGCGCGGATTTGACAGCTGGAATACCCCATATAGAAATCATCACCGTCAGCAGCAGAAATGGCGACCAAGCTTTAAAAATCTGTCCGCCGCTATACGCAGCCGCAGCCGGATTCGTTTTCGCCATTTCAATCGCGGCGGCTGATTCCTGTTCACCGGAAAACCGGAATGTTGTTTTCGGCTTCCACACTTTCAGAAACACAGCAAGCGCAGCCATTGAAACAAGTGCCGACAAAACATCAGGCAGCTCTGGTCCTAAGAAATTGGAACTGAGATATTGAACAACAGCAAAGGAAACACCGGAAACGAGAATCGCAGGCCAGACCTCCAAGGCTTTCCTGAACCCGCTCATAATGATGATTAAATAAAGAGGAATAAATACAGATAAAAACGGCAGCTGGCGCCCGACCATTTGCGAAATCTCCATCGCCGGGATCCCTGTCGGCCCTTCTACGGCTGTAATCGGAATCCCAATCGCCCCAAAGGCGACCGGCGCCGTATTGGCGATCAAACAGATGCCCGCCGCGTAAAGAGGGTTAAAGCCGAGACCGACCAGAAGCGCGGCAGAAATGGCGACGGGCGCCCCGAAGCCGGCAGCTCCTTCTAAAAAAGCCCCGAATGAGAAAGCGATCAGGAGCGCCTGAAGCCGGCGGTCATCCGTAATGGAGAGAACAGAACTGCGAATGATATCAAACTGCCCCGTTTTTACCGTGATTTTATATAAAAAAACAGACGTCACAATGATCCAGCCGATCGGTAAAATCCCGTATACAGCTCCTTGTGTCGCGGACATCAGCGCTTTTTCCGCCGGCATCCGATAAACCAATACAGCAATGACAAGGGCGATCCCCAATGTGGCCAAGCCCGCTGTATACCCCTTCATCCGTTTAATCGCGAGCGCCCAAAAAAAGAAAATGATCGGTACAAGTGCGGCAAGCGCTGATAAAAGCAAATTTCCCCCTATAGGCGTATATGCCTGTGTCCATTGCATCCCAAACCCCTCCTTGAAACATAAACTGGCGTTATGTGTGAGCGGTTTCTATAGATGATATGATCATCTGATGACTAGGTAATACGACCAGTTACCTAGCATTATATTTTGAAAAAAATCAAAGTACAAGACTTTTTGACAAAATTGTCAAAATCTTTTGGCGGCCCCCAAAACAGAGTATAATAGATCGTAAACAGCCAGACCTACAAGTTACGGGGTGAAATTGCATTGAAATACAAACAGATTAAAACAAAGAAAATATACGAAGAAGTGGCGGATGCGCTATTAGATATGATCAAAAACGGCGATTTGAAGCCGGGAGATAAACTGGACTCGGTTCAGGCGCTTGCTGAAAGCTTTCAAGTCAGCCGCTCAGCGGTTCGCGAAGCGCTTTCCGCGCTAAAAGCGATGGGGCTTGTCGAAATGAAACAGGGAGAAGGCACGTACCTGAAGGAATTTGAACTCAACCAAATTTCTCAGCCGCTCTCAGCCGCCCTTCTCATGAAAAAAGAGGACGTCAAGCAGCTGCTCGAGGTCAGAAAACTGCTTGAAATCGGCGTGGCGTCATTAGCGGCTGAAAAAAGGACGGCAGCCGATCTCGAAAGAATTCATGCTGCATTAGAGGAAATGGGCAGCATTGAAGCGGACGGGGAGCTGGGCGAGAAAGCAGACTTCGCATTTCATCTTGCGCTTGCGGACGCTTCCCAAAATGAACTTCTTAAACACTTGATGAACCACGTATCATCATTGCTGCTGGAAACGATGAGAGAAACACGGAAAATCTGGCTGTTTTCCAAAAAGACCTCAGTCCAGCGGCTGTATGAGGAGCACGAACGGATTTACAATGCCGTGGCTGCACAGGATGGAGCGCAGGCAGAAGCCGCCATGCTGGCGCATTTGACGAATGTGGAAAATGTGCTTTCGGGATATTTCGAGGAAAATGTGCAATAATCAACTCATTTCCCGGGCAATTCCGCAAGTGCCGAAATGATATAAACACTCGAGACTGAGCCGCAAATGGTTCAGTCTTTTTCCTTGAATGCAGCAAGGGCTATGCGCGCTTGACATTTTCAGAAAAGAAAGTAAAATATTTTACTAAAATGAACGCGAACTGAATAATGGAGGCAGATGCAATGGCGACAATTAAAGATATCGCGCAGGAAGCTGGATTTTCGATTTCAACCGTTTCCCGCGTTTTAAATAACGATGAAAGCCTTTCTGTTCCTGATGAGACACGGGAGAAAATCTATGAAGCGGCGGAAAAGCTCAATTACCGCAAGAAAACAGTGAGGCCGCTAGTCAAACATATTGCGTTTTTATATTGGCTGACAGATAAAGAGGAATTAGAGGATGTCTATTTTAAAACGATGAGATTAGAAGTGGAGAAGCTGGCGAAAGCATTCAATGTCGATATGACCACCTATAAAATATCGGATGGAATCGAGAGCATTCCTGAACATACGGAAGGGTTTATAGCTGTCGGCACATTTTCTGATCAAGAACTGGCTTTCCTCAGACATCTCACTGACAACGGCGTCTTTATCGATTCAACACCTGATCCCGATCATTTTGACTCGGTAAGGCCTGATTTAGCCCAAATGACAAGAAAGACAGTAAATATTCTGAGTGAAAAAGGGCATCAGACCATCGGATTTATCGGCGGCACATACAAAAATCCGAACACCAACCAGGATGAAATGGACATCCGTGAACAAACCTTCAGATCCTATATGAGCGAAAAAGGCATGCTGGACGAGCGTTTTATTTTTTGTCATCGCGGATTCTCTGTAGACAACGGCTACCGCTTGATGACAGCAGCCATTGACACATTAGGCGATCAGCTCCCCACTGCTTTTTTGATCGCGGCGGACCCGATTGCAGTAGGCTGTCTGCAGGCACTGAACGAAAAAGGAATTGCGATACCAAACAGGGTAAGCATTGTGAGTATCAACAACATCAGCTTTGCGAAGTATGTCTCGCCTCCTCTGACGACGTTTCATATTGATATACATGAATTATGCAAAAATGCGGTTGAAATGCTGCTTGAACAGGTACAGGACAAGAGAAAGACGGTAAAAACATTATATGTGGGCGCGGAATTAATCGTCAGAAAGAGTATGAATTAACAATGGCTTAGGATGCTAAGCCATTTTTTATTGGATAAAAAAGTTTACTTGTGGGAGTAAATAGTTTGTTTACACATTTTCTCAGTCGTGCTATATTGTTTTAAAAGCGCTTTCATTCATACCGAAAGGGTGACGATCAATGAAAATGGTAAAAGCGTATTCCGTACTCATACTGTGTGCGGCTGTCGGTTTATCCTCTCCTTTGGACGGCAGGCGCAAGCTTTAACCCCGGCAATAGCTTGATCAGTACATCCATCATTCCGAAGCATCCGACTTTCGACCATTACAAGGAATTATTTGCAGGCAAAGAAAGCCTTCAATATGTGCAGTGGTATATCAACTCCATGAAGATCAGCCTGTTTACGATGGCCGGGTCTTTGCTCTGCATCACGTTTACGGCCTATGCGTTTTCGCGCTTTCGGTTCAAAGGGAGGACATACGCATTAACCCTCTTTTTATTGCTGCAAATGATTCCTCAGTTTTCGGCTTTAATCGCTTTGTTTGTATTGGCGCAAATCTTGGGAATGATCAATAGCCACTGGCTGTTAATCCTGCTTTATATCGGCGGCCTGATCCCGATGAATACGTATTTGATGAAAGGGTACATGGACTCTATTCCGATGGATTTAGACGAAAGCGCCAAGATTGACGGGGCCGGCAGCACAAAAATATTTTTCCGGATCATTCTGCCATTATCAAAACCGATGGCTGCCGTGGTCGCCATGAACGGGTTTACCGGCCCGCTTGGAGATTTTGTGCTGTCCTCAACGATATTGAGAACGCCTGAATCATATACATTGCCCGTCGGCCTATTTAATGTAGTGAATGATGTCATGGGGGCCAGCTATACGACATTTGCGGCCGGAGCCTTGCTCATCAGCATCCCGGTTGCCGCCATCTTTATCATGCTGCAAAAGAATTTTGTGTCCGGATTAACCGCAGGCGGAACGAAAGGCTAAGAGAATAGGGAGGAAAATATGATGTCAAAGCTCGAAAAAAAGCGCGTAACAGAAGCGGAATTTATGCTTCACGGAGGAGACTACAATCCTGATCAGTGGCTTGATCGGCCCGATATTTTAGCCGATGATATCGAGCTGATGAAGCTTTCTCATACGAATACGTTTTCTGTCGGCATTTTTGCGTGGAGCGCGCTTGAGCCGGAGGAGGGCGTGTATCAATTTGGCTGGCTTGATGATATTTTTGAACGGATTCACAGCATAGGCGGACGTGTCATATTGGCAACGCCGAGCGGAGCCCGTCCTGCCTGGCTGTCGCAAACCTACCCCGAAGTGCTGCGTGTCAATGCTGCCCGAGTCAAACAGCTGCACGGCGGAAGGCATAATCACTGCATCACATCAAAGGCCTATCGGGAAAAAACCCGGAACATCAACCGCTTGTTAGCAGAACGATACGGCAACCATCCGGCGCTGTTCATGTGGCATATTTCAAACGAATACGGAGGAGACTGCCATTGCGATCTATGCCAGCATGCTTTCAGAGAGTGGCTGAAATCGAAATATGACAACAGCCTCAAGACGTTGAACCACGCGTGGTGGACTTCGTTTTGGAGCCACACATTCAATGACTGGTCACAAATTGAAAGCCCTTCGCCGATCGGTGAAAATGGCTTGCATGGCCTGAATTTAGATTGGCGCCGGTTCGTTACCGATCAAACGATCTCGTTTTATGAAAATGAAATCATTCCGCTGAAAGAACTGACGCCCCATATCCCTATCACAACAAACTTTATGGCTGACACACCGGATTTGATTCCGTATCAGGGCCTCGACTACAGCAAATTTGCGAAGCATGTCGATGTCATTAGCTGGGATGCCTATCCGGTCTGGCACAATGACTGGGAAAGCACAGCTGATTTGGCGATGAAGGTCGGCTTCATCAATGACCTGTACCGAACCTTGAAGCAGCAGCCTTTCCTATTAATGGAGTGTACGCCAAGCGCGGTCAATTGGCATGACGTGAACAAGGCGAAGCGCCCGGGCATGAATCTGCTGTCATCCATGCAGATGATCGCCCACGGTTCGGACAGCGTTCTCTATTTCCAATACCGCAAATCACGCGGATCATCAGAAAAATTGCACGGGGCGATTGTGGGGCATGACAATAGCCCGAAGAACCGCGTCTTTCAAGAGGTAGCCAAAGTCGGCAAAACATTAGAACAGCTGTCCGAGGTTGTCGGAACGAAGAGGCCTGCTGAAACCGCTATTTTATATGACTGGGAAAATCACTGGGCGCTCGAGGATGCTCAGGGGTTTGCCAAGGAGACAAAACGTTATGCGCAAACGCTTCAGCAGCATTACCGCACGTTCTGGGAACACGATATCCCTGTCGACGTCATCACGAAAGAACAAGACTTTTCACCATATAAATTGCTGATCGTCCCGATGCTGTACTTAATCAGTGAAGATACCATTTCTCGTTTAAAAGCGTTTACAGCTAATGGCGGCACCTTAGTCATGACATATATCAGCGGGATTGTGAACGAACATGATTTAACGTATATAGGCGGATGGCATCCGGATCTTCAAGCTATTTTCGGAATGGAGCCTCTTGAAACCGACACGCTGTATCCAAAGGATCGAAATGCTGTCAGCTACCGCAGCCAAACATATGAAATGAAGGACTATGCAACCGTGATTGAGTTAAAGACTGCGTCAGCAGAAGCGGTGTATCAAGAAGATTTTTACGCGCGTACGCCAGCGGTGACAAGCCATCAATATCAGCAGGGCAAGGCGTATTTTATCGGCGCGCGTTTGGAAGATCAATTTCATCGGGATTTCTATGAAGGGCTCATCACAGACCTGTCTCTTTCCCCTGTTTTTCCGGTTCGGCACGGAAAAGGCGTCTCCGTACAAGCAAGGCAGGATCAGGACCATGATTATGTTTTTATCATGAACTTTACGGAAGAAAAGCAGCTGGTTACGTTTGATCAGAGTGTGAAGGACATGATGACAGGAGATATATTGGCAGGCGACCTGACGATGGAACAATATGAAGTGAGAATAGTCGTAAACACACATTAGGATGAGGCTCCGCTTGATGCGTGCGGAGCTTTTTTTTGAAATCGCGTGAGGGGTGGAATCATGAGGAGCGGATTGAAAATGTTCTTTGCGGCTGCCATCGTATGGAGTGTATTCAGTTCACCGGGATATGCCGCTGCTGTTAAGCAGGAAAAACATGTGCCAGAACTTCGCGCAGAGGATCTTTCCATTAAAAAAGTAGAGGGCATGAACAAGGACTTTATCAAAGGGGCAGATGTGTCCAGTGTTATTGCTTTGGAAAACAGCGGTGTCACCTTTTACAACACAAACGGAAAACGTCAGGACATCTTTACAACCTTAAAACAAGCTGGCGTCAACTATGTTCGCGTCCGCATCTGGAATGACCCGTATGATTCAAGTGGCAATGGGTATGGCGGGGGAAACAATGATGTTCAAAAAGCCATCGAAATCGGAAAAAGAGCGACAGCAAACGGAATGAAGGTGCTGGCCGACTTTCATTATTCTGATTTCTGGGCGGACCCCGCGAAACAGAAGGTGCCTAAAGCGTGGGCGAATCTCAGCTTTGAAGCTAAAAAAGCAAGGCTATACGAATTTACAAAACAAAGCCTGCAAAGGATGATCGAGGAAGGCGTCAATATCGGCATGGTTCAGGTCGGAAATGAAACGACAGGGGCATTTGCCGGCGAAACCGATTGGACAAAGATGAGCCAATTGTTTAACGAAGGAAGCCGGGCGGTCAGGGAAACAAACCGCGGCATTCTAGTCGCACTGCATTTTACCAATCCTGAAACGGCTGGAAGGTATTCATTTATTGCGGAAACACTCAGCAAAAACAAAGTGGATTATGATGTGTTTGCGAGCTCCTACTATCCTTTCTGGCACGGCACGCTGCAGAATTTGACCTCCATCCTGAAGGCTGTTGCCGATACATACGGCAAAAAAGTCATGGTAGCGGAGACCTCGTACACTTATACCGCTGAAGATGGCGACGGTCATGAAAATACGGCGCCAAAAAGCGGGCAGACGCTGCCATATCCAATATCCGTTCAAGGCCAGGCGAATGCGATAAGAGATGTGATGCAGGCTGTAGCGAATACGGGTACGGCAGGACTTGGCGTTTTCTATTGGGAGCCGACATGGATTCCGGTCGGGCCAAAAACACAGGTGGAGAAAAACAAAGTGTTGTGGGAAACATACGGGTCAGGCTGGGCCTCCAGTTATGCTGCCGAATACGACCCTGAAGATGCAGGGAAGTGGTACGGGGGAAGTGCTGTGGATAACCAAGCTTTGTTTGATTGTAACGGACACCCGCTTCCTTCCCTGCAGGTGTTTCAATATGCACAGTCAGGCCATATCCCGAAAAGACGCTAAAACAAAAAATCCATGAGATGCAGCAAATCTCATGGATCTTTTTTATTTCAAATCAACTAATATAAAACATTCATCATCACTTTTATGATGGGTTTCTTTATGATGCTGCAGTGATGTAAGAATTCTCTCCTTCAGGCCAGCAATAGGCAAATCGGGATCATCCTTTAATAGATCAAATAAATAACATGAAGCCGTAGGGTCCATCACGCCATCGGTATACAGAAGGAGCCTTCCGCCCTCCGGGTATGAAAGGCTGCTTGATTGAAACACCGTGTCTTCAAACATCCCGATCGGGGGCGCGGTTGCGTGCAGCGGATGCTGGGTTCCATCGGCACCCTGCCATAATGCCGGCGGGTGCCCTGCGTTAACATAATCCATTCTTTTCCGGGCTGTATCAATCTCGAGATAAACGGCAGTGCAATAATGTCTTGCTTCCTCATCATTTTGAAACAAGCTGTGAAGGTGCCGGTCTAATTCCTTCATGACGTTGACGGGGCTGAGGCCTTGCGTGATCTGGCGCTGGAACAAAGGATGCAGAGACATTGTAATCAAAGCCGATGAAATCCCGTGCCCCATCACATCAAGAATAATAATGCCGTACCGATGTTTATCGATTTGATAAAATCCGTATAGGTCACCAGATAACTCACTGGAGGCTTTGTAATAAGCGTCAATTTGAATCTGATCGTTTACAATCGGTTCAGTCAATGAGTTTTCCTGAATCTTTCTGGCGAGCTCAAGCTCTCTTTTGGTGCTTAATTTAAATTGCTGATTTTGTTTGTTGATCTCAAGAAGTTCTTCTTGTTTTGCCTTCAGCGTTCCCAAGGCAACTTCTAACTCCGCATTGGCTTTCTGTTTGGCAAGCAAAGCTTCCTGAGCCGCGTTTCTGGCCATCAGCAGCTCATTTTCATATTCATTTCGCTTCCGCATCGGAATCAGAACACACTCGAAGACAGCAGCCCCGCTATCGGCTCTCGCAATCGCATTGACAAGGACTGGGATTTCTTCCCCATCTCTTGCTTTCAGAGACAAGTATATTTCTTCGATGTGGTGCTCCAGTTTCAAAAGCGGAACAAAATAGAGCTGGTAAAAAAGCTGTGAGGGAACGGTCAAAATCGTATTCATATGCTTGCCGATAATCTGATCCGGCTCTTCATTCAGAGTCTTTAGCAAGGTACGGTTGACAGCTATCATCAAACCCTCTTCTGACAAAGTGAGGAAACCGCATGGTGCATCATTCAATTGTTTGTCCATTAAGAGGGTCACCTCTATCCCTTTCGTTCCTCTATTACACGTGCACTTTCAAATAATCGCCGATCAGCTGGATCGTCTCTTCAGGATGGCTCATGTGGGGGCAATGCCCGCGAGCCTCCATTTGTTTCAGTCTGCTATAAGGCAGATGCTTATGCACATATTCACCTACTGCTGCCGGTGCGATGATATCATCTGAGCATTGGAGAATAAGAGAGGGAACCGTTACCTTTGAAAGATTCTCCCGGTGGTCAGAAAAAAACGCGGCTTTTGCGAATCGGCGGGCAATCACAGGATCGGTAGAACAAAAACGGCTTTCAAGCTCTTCCTTGATGTCAGGCCGATCGGACTGATTCAGAACAGTTCCCGCAAATACAGTGGCCCAGCCTATGTAATTTTTCTCCATCATCTCCAGCAAGCCAAAGAGCTGCTCCTCTTCAAAACCTCCGTAATATTCAGGCGGATCATTTAAATAACAAGGAGAGGGGCCGACCATCACCAGATGAGAAAAAAGATCCGGGCGGCGGATGGAAGCCAGCATTCCAATCACAGCTCCGACAGAGTGCCCCACGAATACGGTTTTTTCCAGATCTAAAGCTTCACAAACATCAAGAACATCTTGGGCATAGCCATCAAGTGTCCGGTAACGATTCAGGTCATATGCGTGCAAATCTGAATGTCCCGAACCGACATAATCAAATAAAATGACTTGATGATCTTCTTCGAAGGCCGGCGCCACGGCGCTCCACACGCTTTGATCGCATCCAAAACCAGGTGCAAACATAATAGATGATGTGCCGCTGCCCTTCACCTTCACATGATTTCGTGACAAAATCGCTTCGTTCATGATTGGCTCCTTTCAGCCGGAAAGTAAAATAAAGTCCAGTATGTCTATCATAACACTCGGACTGTTTGAAGAGTGCATCTTTCTATGAAAGTAATAGCAGTTTAAAAGAAAAAGGAACATGCGGCATAGAAAAGCGGTTGAATTGGAAGATGCAGGGGGATGGATTGCCTGGGCGCATGCGGTGAGAAAAAATATGACATTTGTCACTCCATTATCATGACACCCCATACTAACAACAGCTCCTCCGGCATTTTACAATCAATGTAAGCGATCAGGAGGTGCTTATGTGATGAATGAGACAGTATCAGTAAGCAATGTGACAAAACAGTTCCAGCAAAAAACAGCTGTGAACAACATCAGCTTCAGCATGAAAAAAGGAGAAATTGCAGCCATTCTCGGACCGAATGGGGCAGGGAAGACGACCGTCATCTCTATGATATTAGGATTGCTGAAGCCGAGTGGGGGAGAAATCAAATTATTTAACCGGGCTCCGCATGATCAGCAGGTTCGCGAGCAAATAGGCGTGATGCTGCAGGAAGTGAGTGTCATGCCAGGTCTGAAGGTGAATGAAATTCTCGAACTCTTTCGAAGCTATTATCCGAATCCATTGTCCTTGAAAGAACTCGTTTCATTAACAGCTCTCACAACAGAAGACTTGAAAACAAGGGCAGAAAAATTATCAGGCGGACAAAAACGCCGTTTGAGCTTTGCTTTGGCTCTTGTCGGGAACCCGGAGCTGCTGATATTCGATGAACCGACAGTCGGGATGGATACATCATCAAGACATCGGTTCTGGCAGACCATTCATGGACTGGCAGACCAGGGGAAAACAATTATTTTTTCAACTCATTATTTACAGGAAGCAGATGATGCCGCACAGCGAATCTTATTTTTCGCTGACGGACAGCTTGTGGCAGACGGCTCGCCAATGCAGCTCCGCTCAAGGATTCAGAAACAGTCTGTTTCTTTTGCGCTCCGTGCAGAGGAATCGTTGGAGAATCTGTCCCGACACCCGGAAGTAGAGCAAGTCATCCGAGAGCATCAGAGAATCATCATCCAAACATCAAATACAGACAAAGTGTTAGCGCTGATCTTTCAAGAAAACATCCAAGCACGGGATATTCGAATTGAGCATGGAACGCTCGATGAGGCATTTCGCCGGCTGGCTGACGGAAAAAGGGAGGCGATGTGAGTGAACATGCTGCTGAAGCAAAGTGTAGCTGAAATGAAAAGGGTGCTTAGGAATAAGTATTTTGTGCTTTGGTCGCTGATGATGCCGATCGCTTTTTATTATTTCTTTACCAATGTAGTGAATACCAACGTTCCCGACCAACGTGAATGGGAAGCCCATTACTTAATGTCGATGACAGCCTTCAGCGTGATGGGTTCTTCTATCATGACGCTTGGCATCCGCATGGTTCAAGAACGGTCACAAGGCTGGACTGCCTTTATCCGTATTACGCCTCTTCCGGATCATATCTATTTATCAGCTCAGATGATCGGGCAAAGTGTGATTCACGTTTTATCCATTACCGTCATTTTTCTTTTCGGCGCAATTATTAATGACATTGCCTTGTCGCCGTTTGAATGGATCATGAGCGGGCTGTGGATTTTGTTTGGCGCATTGCCGTTTTTAGCATTAGGCACACTAATCGGCCTCATGAGAAAGGTAGAAACAGCGGCCGGAATCAGTAATGTGCTTTACATGCTTCTGGCTTTAGGCGGGGGCATGTGGATGCCGGTTGAGGTCATGCCTGACATGATGCAGAACATTGGCCGCTGGCTTCCGTCTTATCATTTCGGGAACGGGGCGTGGGAACTTGTTCGTGGCGGGAGTCCAACATGGAAAAATATTCTGGTTTTAATCGCTTATTTGCTACTCTTCATGCTACTATCTAAGTATATAAGAAGAAAACAAGAAGCGGTGTAATATATGAAAAAAGCAATATCTATTTTCCCGAAGCAATTCGGGTTTTTCCCTTATATCTTTCTGGTGTATATCATTATGCCGTTCCTCACTTTATTGAAAGAGTCAGGCATCAAACAGCTGATTGGATATAGCATGCTGGTCCTTTTCGTTGCGGCATATCGCCAATTGTTCAGCAGCTTGGGCAGAGGTTCGTTTACATATTGGCTCATCGTGCAAATGGCGGTTATTTTGATATACAGTCTGTTTTATGATATCAGCTATATATACTTAGGTTTTTTCCCAGCAAACTTTGTTGGTTATTACAAAGAGAAAACGAAGTTTAACCGTGCTTTCTGCGGTTTACTCTTCATGCTGCTGCTCCCTTGTCTGTACCGATTATTTGCGGATACGGTCTCCATTCGGGAGCTGTTCTCTATTCTTCCATTTCAGGTCATCATGCTGATTTCTCCATTCGGAATCCGTTCTATGTTTCGGAGAATAGAGCTTGAAACAAAGCTTGACCAAGCAAACGAACAGATAAAAGAACTCTCCAAAAGGGAGGAGCGCGTTCGAATCGCCCGTGACCTTCACGATACCCTCGGTCATACCCTGTCGCTTCTTACATTAAAAAGCCAGCTCATTCAGCGGCTGGCAGCATCTGATCCAGAGCGGACGAGGCTTGAGGCAAAAGAGATGGAAACAAGCTCGAGAGCCGCACTCAAGCAAGTTCGTGAGTTGGTTTCTGATATGAGAACGGTCACGATGACTGAGGAGCTTGCCAACATTCAGCACATATTAAGAGCGGGGAACATTACCTTTGAGTATGAAGGAGACGATGATTTTACAGCGATATCACCCGTCACGCAAAATATTATCAGCATGTGTATGCGGGAAGCCGTGACCAACATTATCAAGCATAGCAAAGCGACCCACTGCGCCATCAGCATTACTCAGTTTGTTGATAAAATGAGGATTGTGATACGAGATGACGGAAAGGGAGCTGCTAAGGAGAAAACGTTTGGCAATGGTCTGCGGGGCATGGAAGAACGGCTTATGCTTATTGAAGGCGGATTAACGCTTTCGGCTCATAAGGGAACGGTGGTGACGTTGACGATTCCGCTGATTAAAAAAGCAGAATGATGGGAGGACGAAAGAATGATTCGTCTGTTGATTGCTGAGGACCAGCGAATGCTTTTAGGCGCATTGGGGTCTCTGCTTGATTTAGAAGAGGATATGACAGTCATCGGACAGGCATTAAACGGGGAAGAAGCGCTAAAAGCCATTTTGAAGCTGGAGCCGGATGTATGCATCATGGACATTGAAATGCCGGTTCGAAGCGGGCTGGACGTGGCAGAGGAATTAATGCAAAAAGGCTGCGGCAGCAAGGTCATTATTTTAACGACCTTTGCCCGCCCCGGCTATTTTGAACGCGCCGTCAAAGCCGGCGTACACGGCTATCTGCTGAAAGACGGCGAGATTGACGATCTGGCCGCCGCCATTCGGAAGTGTGTAGAGGGAAAACGAGTTTTCAGCCCCGAGCTGACGTTTAACATGATTCGAGACGAAAATCCCCTCACCTTAAGAGAGCAAGAAATTCTCCGGCTGGCGGCATTAGGCAAGACAACAAAAGATATTACGCTGGAGCTCTATTTATCTCAAGGAACTGTCAGAAACTACATATCAGACATCATCCAAAAGCTCAATGCGAAAAATCGGACAGAAGCCGCAAGCATTGCTGAGGAAAAAGGGTGGATTTAATGAAAACCTGGCGATTTAGCCAGGTTTTTTGTATTTGTATGGATATTTATGGTTGCATTACTCAGTATCACTGTATATGATAGCGTTATACAGTGATACTGAGTATGGAGGCCGTGATATGAATGAAAATAAGCATTTGCCGCTGACTGAGACTGTTTACTATGTTCTTTTATCTTTGTTACATCCTGCTCACGGCTACATCATTATGAAAAATATTGAAGATCTTAGCGGCGGAAGAGTGAAAATGGCGCCCGGAACTCTTTATGGAGCAATCGAAAACTTATTGAAACATCAGTTGATTGAGCCCTATCCAAGTGAAGATCGCCGCAGAAAAACATATATCATCACTGAATTTGGAAGAAATGTGTTAAGGAAGGACATGGAGAGAATGGAGCAGCTGGTCGGCATAACGAGGCGGAAATTAAATAAAAAGGGGGAGGCCATATGAAGAAATACAGATATTTTATGGACATTGACAGTGAGGAACAATGGCTCAATAAGATGGCATATAAGGGGTGTGAATTAGAAGGGAGAGGGTTGTTATCCTATCGTTTTGCAGATGAAGCATCCTCTGACAACTCTACCATCAGAATTGACTATCGCACATTTACACATCCGGAGGATTTTACTGATTATCGGACTCTTTTTGAAGACAGCGGATGGAAGCATCTTTTCAGTTCACAAGGCCTGCATTATTTTAGAAAAGAGGATGCCAATGCATCAGACGATATTTTTTCTGATACAGAATCCAGAGCCGGAAGATATAAACGCCTGTTGCAATCATACTTTGCACTTTCTTTTCTATTTTTATCCTTCATTTTGATTCTCTATACTACCAAAGCTTTGACTATTGATTTATTTATCCGTCCTCAGAGTTTATATTATACGCCGGGTCTGTGGGATAAGACCGGAGCGGCTTTTATCAGAGCCTTTTTATTTGAAACACCTATTGCACTAATGAGAGGGGGAGCAGGCTGGATTGTTCTCTTTAGCGCTCTTAGCTTCTTTTATTTATTTATGAAAACATATAAAAAGTACAGAAAGTGCCTGTATGTCCAGTGAAAAAGGGTATAGTGCTATGAACGTCTGTCCAGTGAAACAGGCGTTTTTTATTGCGGATGTTTAGAAAAACCTTCCCTTTTATTGTCAGAATAGTGTACGATATTCATAGAGTTATTTTAAGTCAGGTCATCAGATGACCTGATCATATATTGGGGATAAGAGAGGGGTTCATCATGAAAGTCTCACTTTTTGTCACTTGTCTTGTTGATATGTTTCAAACAAATGTCGGAAAAGCAACGGTTGAGCTGCTGGAGCGGCTTGGGTGTGAGGTTGATTTTCCGGAAGGGCAAATTTGCTGCGGGCAGCCGGCTTACAACAGCGGCTATGTCCATGACGCCAAAAAAGCAATGAAACGGATGATCGAAACGTTTGAGGATTCCGAATATGTCGTCAGTCCTTCCGGCTCCTGCACGACAATGTTCAGGGAGTATCCGCACTTGTTTGCGGATGACCCGAAATGGGCAGACAAAGCGCAAAGGCTTGCCGATAAAACGTATGAACTGACGGATTTTATCGTAAATGTCCTTGGGGTCGAGGATGTCGGCGCGACCCTTCATACAAAAGCGACCTTGCATACGTCGTGCCATATGACAAGGCTGCTCGGGGTTCGGGAGGAGCCGATGAAACTTCTGAGCCATGTGAAGGGCTTAGAGTTTACAGCGCTTCCGGGCAAACATAACTGCTGCGGATTTGGAGGAACGTTCTCCGTCAAAATGGCGCAGATTTCTGAGCAGATGGTCGATGAAAAAGTCGCATGTGTCGAAGAAACGGGAGCAGAGGTGCTGATCGGTGCTGACTGCGGCTGTTTGATGAACATCGGGGGACGGCTTGACCGAAAAGACAAGAATGTCAAAGTGATGCACATCGCCGAAGTGCTCAACAGCAGATAAAACTGGATACAGAGGGGGAAAAGGATCATGGCGATGAAAATCGGTACTGACGCTTTTAAAGAGCGGGTATCACAGGGGATTGATAATGAATTTATGAGAGGTGCTGTTTTGGGGGCGCAGGAGCGTCTGCGGACACGGCGCCTTGAAGCGGCAGAAGAGCTGGGGAACTGGGAAGAGTGGCGCTCGCTATCAGAGGAAATCAGGCAGCACGTCCTTGACAACCTCGATTTCTATCTCGGTCAGCTTGCCGAAAATGTGGCGAAAAGAGGCGGGCATGTCTACTTCGCGGAAACATCGGAGGAGGCGTCTTCTTATATTCGCGATGTCATTCAAAAGCAGAACGGGAAGAAAATCGTAAAATCAAAATCTATGGTCACAGAGGAAATCAATCTGAATGAGGTGCTGGAGCAGGAAGGCTGCGAAGTCGTTGAAACCGACCTCGGCGAATATATTTTGCAGATTGATGATCATGATCCGCCGTCACATATCGTAGCGCCCGCCCTTCATAAAAATAAAGAGCAGATACGCGATGTGTTTACAGAAAGGCTCAACTATCAGCATACCGAAAAACCGGAAGAGCTTGTCATGCACGCGCGCGCCATCTTGCGGGAAAAGTTTCTGGAAGCGGATATCGGCATAACCGGCTGCAACTTCGCCATCGCTGACACGGGTTCTGTCAGCCTTGTGACCAATGAAGGAAATGGACGGCTTGTCAGCACCTTGCCGAAAACACAAATCACCGTCATGGGAATGGAGCGGATCGTCCCGTCATTTTCTGAATTTGAAGTGCTTGTCAGCATGCTGACAAGAAGCGCTGTCGGACAGCGGCTGACAAGTTATATTACGGCTTTGACAGGTCCAAAGCTGGAAGAGGAAGCGGACGGGCCGGAGGAATTCCATCTTGTCATCGTTGACAATGGCCGCTCCAACATTCTCGGAACGGAATTCCAATCTGTGCTGCAATGCATCCGCTGTGCCGCCTGTATCAATGTCTGCCCAGTATACCGCCATGTCGGCGGACACTCATACGGCTCCATCTATTCGGGACCGATCGGAGCAGTTTTATCGCCGCTGCTCGGGGGTTACGACGATTTTAAGGAACTGCCGTATGCGTCTTCACTGTGCGCTGCTTGTACAGAAGCTTGTCCGGTCAAAATTCCGCTGCATGAACTGCTTCTCAAGCATCGCCAGAACATCGTCGAAAAAGAAGGCAAAGCGCCGATCAGTGAAAAGCTTGCGATGAAAGCGTTCGGGCTTGGTGCATCCTCTTTGTCGCTTTACAAAATGGGCTCAAAATGGGCGCCGGCCGCCATGACGCCTTTTACAGAGGACGACAAAATTTCGAAAGGGCCCGGCCCGCTCAAAAGCTGGACGCAGATCCGCGACTTCCCGGCACCGCATAAATCGAGATTCAGAGACTGGTTTACAGATAGAGAAACAAGTGAACGCACGAAGGAGGAGAAGTGATGACGACGAAGGGAACCATTCAGAATCAGGAGAGCTTTTTAAACCGAATCGCATCACGCCTGGGCCGTGAAAGAAGAACAGGAGGCGTGGCAGTCCCTGAGTGGGCGCACCAGCCGCAGCATCAAACGCTTGCAGGATATTCAGCGGATGACTTAGTCACGGTGCTTAAAAACCATTGTGTCAAAATCCATACAGAGCTGATTGAAACGGATTCAACGGGCCTTTACGATGCCCTGCGCGAGCAAGTCAGCCGCTTTTCAGGAGGCCCTGTCATCATTCCGAAGGACCCCCGCTTTGAAGCATACGGTCTAAAAAGCCTGCTTACCAAGGACTGGCCGAACGATGGCACGCCGGTCTGGGAGTGGGATGCCGCCAAAGGGGAAGAAAATATCAAAAAAGCGGAGCAAGCCAATGTAGGGATTACATTCAGCGAGATCACACTGGCAGAGTCGGGGACAGTTGTCCTCTTTTCCTCGAAAGACATCGGCCGGTCTGTCAGCCTTCTGCCGACAACCTATATTGCGATTGTCCCGAAATCAAGCATCGTGCCGAGAATGACGCAAGCCAGTGATATCATCCGTCAAAACATTGCGGACGGCGTCACTGTTCCTTCATGCATCAACTACATTACCGGACCGAGCAACTCAGCCGACATCGAAATGGATTTAGTCGTCGGGGTGCACGGACCTGTAAAAGCCGCATATATTCTCGTCTCTGACCGCTGATCTCAGAAAGCCCGGCAGCATATGCCGGGTTTTTTGCTTGAAAAAACTTTAATTTCTGATATTTTCGCCGATGAGAAGAGTATGGCTTGAATAAGGAGGAAATGCGATGAAAAAGTGGCTGATCGCAGCGATTTCACTGGCGATTGCGATTGTTCTGTTTATGTATTCAAACGCAGAGGCGAAGGCAGCCGGCATGACATTAGGCTACACGACTGGTGATACGGCCTCGTACAATTCTCTTGCGAAATATCATACATACATGAATTCCATCGCCACAGATACGTTTGCGTTTGAAAAAAACGGACATATCATTGGCGATGCCCCAACTAAGCAGCTGACATATGCGAAGAAGACAAAAATCAAGACATGGGCCGTCATTTCTAACTATAATGACGCCATTTCCGATTTTGACGGAGATTTAGCGAGTCGAGTTATGAGTAATAAAACAGCGAAAAAACGTTTCACAGATCAGCTGATAGCACTGGCTAAAAAAAACTCATACTACGGTATCAATATCGATTTTGAAGCAGTGAATCCAGAAGACAGATCCAAATACTCACGCTTCATTCAGGATGTCTCACAGGCTTTGAAAAAGAAACAGATCAAAACAATGGTTTCGGTTCCCGCCAAAAGCGCCGATGATCAAAAAGATGACTGGAGCTGGCCGTATGATTATGCGAAAATCGGTAAATATGCGGATTACGTACAAGTCATGACTTACGACGAACACGGCATTTGGGGCGATCCGGGATCAGTGGCAAGCACAAGCTGGATCAAAAGCTCCCTGCAGTTTTCAGTCAAAAAAATCAAAGCCAATAAAGTCATTATGGGAATTCCCGCATATGGCTATGACTGGGATGTGAAAGACGGAAGCGGCAGTGCAGCGAGAGAATGGAATGAACTCAAATCTCTCATCAAAAAGCAGAAAGCAAAGCCGGCATTCCACAAAAAATCAGGTTCGATGACATTTTCCTACGTTGACAAAAAGAAGCATAAACATGTCGTGTGGTATGAAAACGAAAAAACCGTTCAAACGAAAAGCCATTTGGCAAAGCAATATAAAATAGCAGGTGTCTCAGTCTATGCATTAGGAAACGAGTCAGAGTCCTTTTGGAAAGCCATTCAAAAAGGGACAAAATAACAGATTCTTTTTTCTCTGAAGTTATTGACAGGGAAATGAGAAGCACGTATATTATGTTAATATATTCAGATCATAAAATTTAAGTTTTTCAGAAAACTAAAACACATAGATTGGGAGCAGTAAAAGAAAGTGATCAGAACAGAGAGCTGCGGGGTGGTGCGACGCAGCCTGATTCTTCTTTGAACTCGCCCGGGAGTGGTAAGACGGAACGGAATAGATTGAATATTCCCTATGTTTTAACGGATAACCTTCGTTACAGGTCAAAAGCTGGATTCTTCATGAAGAATCAACAAGAGTGGTACCGCGGTCAGCCAAAGGCTCGTCGTCTCTTTATCTATTAGATGTAGATAGGAGACGGCGGGCTTTTTTTGTTTTTGAAAACGAGAAGGAGAGGTAGAAGAGGATGAAAAAGGACAATCAGACGTTAAAGCGCACGATGACGTCCCGCCATATTATGATGATGGCGCTGGGCGGAGCAATCGGCGCAGGTTTATTTAAAGGGAGCAGCTCAGCGATCGATGTGGCAGGGCCATCTGTCATTATCGCTTACCTGCTTGGCGGAATTATTTTGCTGTTTATTATGCAGGGGCTCGCGGAAATGGCTGTGCGCAACCGTAATGCCAGAACCTTCCGTGACCTTGTCCAGCAGGTGTTAGGGAATTACGCCGCTTATTTTCTGGATTGGATATATTGGAAGATGTGGGTGCTTAATATTGCGGCTGAAGCTGTTGTAGCTGCGATTTTTATTCAATATTGGCTGCCGGGCTGCCCGATTTGGGTGCTGGCATTGGGGATTTCTCTCGTCGTCACGATTGTGAACTTGCTTTCTGTTAAGATCTTCGCCGAAACCGAATATTGGCTGGCCATGATCAAGATTACCGTTATTATTGTCTTTATTATTTTAGGATTATTGCTTTTATTCGTCTCATTCGGTGATCACACAGCTGCCGGATTTTCGAACCTGACAGAGCACGGCGGATTTTTCCCGCACGGCGGCACAGGGCTGATTACGGCAATGCTTGTCGTCATCTACTCTTACGGCGGTACAGAAATTATCGGTGTGACACTTGCCGAAACAAAGAATCCGGAGAAGGTTGTCCCGAAAGCTGTCCGCAGCACACTGACACGGATTGTCGCGTTCTATCTGCTGCCGTTTTTCATCATCGTCAGCCTGATTCCATGGAATCAAGTCAATTCCGTTCCGGAAAGTCCTTTCGTGATGGTCTTTAAAATGGTTGGCATTCCGGGCGCGGATCATATCATGAATGCAGTCATCCTTTTGGCGATCATTTCTTCGATGAACTCAGGTTTATACGGATCATCACGCATTTTATATACACAGGCAACCGACGGAAGACTTCCGAAAATCTTTTCGAAGCTTTCATCGAAAAACGTGCCGATGTTTGCAATTCTGATGTGCACTTCCTCTCTCTATATTGGCGTATTGATTTCTCTGTTCGCAGGGAGCCAAACGTTTAATTACTTAATGGGATCATTGGGATATACCGTTTTATTCATTTGGCTGATCATCGGGCTCGCCCATTTGAAATCGAGAAAACAGCAAACAGAAACACCGGCTTATTATGTAAAATGGTTCCCGTACACAACATGGTTTGCGGTACTGGCATTACTCGCCATTTTGATCGGGGTCATCATGACAACGTCAATAGTCATTACGCTCATCACTGCGGCAATCTATCTTTTCATTACAGTGGCATATCTGGTCAAAGGACGCAGGTATCAGTAAATAAGAAACCCTCTTGCCGCATTCGGCAAGAGGGTTTTTATTATTGTGCGGCCTTCTCCTTTACACCGATTGCCGCGGCTTTCTGTGCTTTCGATTTCGAATTCACGAGGCAGATGCTCGTTACAATCAGCAGCAGACCCGCCAGGAGGCTAAGGGTGAGTGGTTCATGCAGGAAAATGGAGCTGGCTATAATCGATATGAGCGGAATCAAAAAAGTGTAGGATGCAACCTTGCTTGCTTCTCCTGAACCGACAAGCGTAAAAAAGACAAGCCAGCCGAGCGCGATAACGAATACAGAGATGAACAGCAGGCTCTCGATAAAAGGAGCTGTCCATTGGATCGCGGAAAAGCTTTCTGTCCAAAAGCCGGATATCAGCAGAAACACGCTTCCGATCGTCAGCTGCAAGGCGACCATCCAAATGGAATCGACACGGCTGCCTGTTTTTTTCATATATACCGTTCCGAGCGCCCAACTGATTGCGGAACCGAGAGCGAGCAGAACCCCAATGACAGAAATATGTCCGCCAAAGCCCGCGGCACTAATGACCGCTACACCTGCAAAACCGAGGATCAGCCCGATCACTTTCATCGCAAACATCGATTCGCCGAGCCACAGCCAAGAAAACACACCCATCAGCACCGGCTGAAAGAAGACGATAGCGGAAAACAAGCCGGCTGGAAGATAATTCAGCCCGATCGTTTGCAGACCATAGAATAATGTAATATTTAAAATCGCAGAAACAAGATAAATCGGCCATGTTTCTTTTAAGCGCAATTTATGAATACGCGGCAGTGCGACAATGACTAATAAAAGTCCGCCGATCAGCGTCCGGATGCCCGCGAACAACAATGGAGGCGAATAGGCGAGCGCTGCTTTCGACAGCGGCCAATTGACGCCCCACATGATGACGAGAAAGGCGAGCAGGAGCGCTGTCCGCGTTTTTGAGAGCTGGTTCACTTTTCGATCACTCCTTGTAGAACGTTTCCATCATATGATACGGTAGAATATAAGATAAATAAAATGAATCTTTTTTATAAGGAGCATAAGTAAATTGTTATGACCATTACACAATTAAGGGTTTTCGTAAAAATAGCTGAAACGGGGAGCTTTACAAAAGCGGGGCAGGCGCTGAACATGACGCAGCCGGCTGTCAGCCATGCGATTTCTGCCATTGAAGCAGAGCTTGATGTGAAGCTGATCATCCGTGATCGCCGCAATGGCCTGATGCTGACCGAGACAGGAAAAAAGGTGCTAGTCCACATCAGGGAAGTTTTAAAAGGCGTTGAAAAAGTTGAACAAGTCGCGGCCGCGGAAAAAGGCTTTGAATTGGGAACGATCCATATCGGCACATTCTCAACTGCCTCGGCTTATTTTATGCCGAAGCTGATCAGTGAGTTTAAACAAAAATATCCGAAACTGGAGCTCGTACTGCATGAGGGAACCGTAAATGAAGTCAAGGAGTGGCTTCACACGCGGATGATAGATGTCGGCATTCTTCTGTATCCATCAGAGGAGATGGAGTACATTCATCTGAAAAAAGATAAAATGGCCGTCGTGCTCAGAGATGATCACCCGCTTTGCAGCCGTTCAGCCATTACGCTGAAAGATCTCGATCATGAACCGATAATCGTCTGTGACGGCGGCTATGAATCACCTTTTCACGATATGTTCAGGCAGGCGGGCGCTACGCTGAACGACGCTTTTACAGTCTATAACATGAACACCTCGATCAATATGATCAGAGAAGGCTTGGGGCTGGCGATTTTATCAGAAATGTCCATGTCGGGCATGCCGCTGCCGGAGCATGTGGTGACGCGGGATCTGGACCCGCAGGTATATCGCGATGTGCAGCTTGCTGTTCCGTCGCTGAAGGAGGCTTCTCTGGCGGCTAAGCTTTTTATTGAGATGGCGCAGGAGCTGTTTGGGGCAGAATAACGGTATGAAACTGTTCGTTTTTATATTGTTCGAATTTCATCGAATCAAATTCTTTTATTCCTGAATGCGGTTGTGTTATGGTGTGAGAGAAGTCCTTTCGATCATGACTTGACAGCTTGAGGCTGTTTACTGATAACACATTTACAAAGGAGAAAAACATGTCTACTCAACAACGCAAAGATACCTTGCTTTCTGTCTTGAATTTATCTCCTGTTGTTCAGGGAGGAACGATTGCGGAATCATTCCGAAACAGTATGGACTTGGCACGCCGTGCGGAGGAATGGGGCTATCATCGCTACTGGCTTGCTGAGCATCATAATATAGAAGGTGTCGCAAGCTCAGCCACTGCGGTTTTGATCGGCCATATTGCCGGCGGTACAAAAAAAATCCGCGTCGGTTCCGGCGGCATTATGCTCCCGAACCACTCTTCATTAGTAATTGCTGAACAATTCGGCACGCTGGAAACGCTGTATCCCGGACGGATTGATCTGGGGCTCGGACGTGCGCCGGGAACGGACCAATTGACAGCAAGAGCGCTCCGCAGAAACATTAGCAGCGGTGAAGATTTTCCGGAACAATTAGAGGAACTGCGCCATTACTTTAAACCGTCGGGAAATGTGCGCAATCAAGTCCGCGCCATACCGGGAGAGGGGATAGATGTGCCGATTTGGCTGCTGGGCTCAAGCGGCTTCAGCGCCCGTCTGGCAGGCGAACTTGGTCTTCCGTTTGCGTTCGCGGCCCATTTCTCACCGGCGAATACGGTTCCCGCTTTGGAGCTGTACCGCAACTCCTTTACGCCGTCAGACGTGCTCGACGAACCGTATGCAATGGTCGGCGTCACCATTATCGCGGCAGATACAAACGAGAAAGCGCAACACCTTGCGACGTCGCATTATCAAAGATTTCTTGACCTTGTGCGCGGCACGCCGAACCAGCTTAAGCCGCCTGTTGAGGACATGGACCAAATCTGGAGCCCGTATGAAAAAGCGATGGTCAATGAGCAGCTGAGCTCCACGATCGTCGGGGGTCCTGAAGAGGTGAAGGCGAAGCTCGAAGACTTTGTCAAAACAACGCAGGCTGATGAAATTATGGTCAACTCAGAAACCTTTGAACATGCAGACAGAATGCGTTCGTTTGAAATCATCGCTGACGTTTGGAAAAACAGATAACAGCTATAAAAAAAGCAATGTAACGGGGAGACCCATACATTGCTTTTTTATTCATGCAGTTTTCTGGCTGATTGCCGAATGATCAGCTCAGGCTCAAATACGACATCCTCTTGCTTTGGCTTTTTATGCTCGAGGCAGTCAATGACATATTTTGCAGCTGCTTTTCCGAGCGCGGATTTCGGATGCTGGACAGAGGTTAATTTCACCTCAGAGATTTGGGCGAAATGCGAATCATCATACCCGACGATAGACATATCCTCCGGCACTTTGACATCCATCTCCCGCAGCATATCAATCACCTTCAGCGCAATTTCATCATTATAACAAAGAATGGCTGTCGGCATATGCTTGCTGTTTTTCTCAAGTGTGGCCTTCACTTTCTCCAGCAGCCTTGATTCTTTTTCCTCCGTCGTAAACGTCACGATCATATCCGGAGAAGGAAGCAATCCACGCTCCCGGTGCGCCTGTATAAATCCGTTCATCCGTTTCACGCCTTGTGTGTCATCAGCTTTAAAAATACCCATCGTATGCGTGTGGCCGAGAGACAGCAAATGCTCCGCCGCCATCATGCCGCCTTTTACATCATCCAAGGTAAAACTCGGTGCTGCAAGCTCAGCGTAGGACGCGTTAATCATCGCAAACGGAATGCCGTTTTTCTCCAAATTCAAATAATAGCCGATATTCGGCGTTTGCAGGGCGCTTTTTGTCGGCTCCACGATGAGTCCGTCAATATGCTGGGAAAGCAGATTTTCTAAACCTCTTCGTTCATTGTCCGGGTTGTTGTTTGTGCTTGTCAAAAGCATGGAATATCCCTGCTCGCTTAAATAAGATTCGATTCCTCTAATGATGCTCGGGAAAATATAGTCTGATATGTAGGTTGTCAGAACACCGATCGTTTTATTGGAATGCAGCGCTGACTTAGCAGAGCGTGAAGCGACAAAGGTTCCTCCGCCTTGCACACTGTATAAGAGACCCTGTGAGACGAGGTCTCCGATCGCTTTGCGAATGGTATGCCGGCTGACGCCGAATTGCTGCATTAATTCGTTTTCGGTAGGGATCTTTTGGTCGGGCAGTATTTTACCTTGATTAATCCATGAACTGATTGCTTCTTTTACTTGAGCGTATTTTGGTAACATATTTATTCCTCCAAAATGTATACGGACAAATTTTAGTATATCACAGCGTTCTTTGTAAGAAAACATTGACAGAAAATGCAAACAGGATTATCCTATATTTGTACGTACTAATTAAATGGAATTTTCGTTAAATTTTAATATAAGTACGTACAATTGAAAGGATAAATGTAAACGCTTTACTCTACATTCGGGAGGGCAGGGAAATGAAGAATACTCCAACTCAATTAGAACCAAATGTTCCTGTAACAAGAAGCCATTCGATGGGATTTGTTATTTTGATCTCATGCGCGGCGGGACTTGGCGGCTTACTGTACGGCTATGACACGGCAGTGATTTCGGGCGCCATCGGTTTTCTAAAGGATTTATACAGCCTGAGTCCGTTTATGGAAGGCCTCGTGATTTCCAGCATTATGATCGGAGGAGTGGCGGGCGTCGGGATATCCGGATTTTTAAGTGACAGGTTCGGCCGGAGAAAAATTTTAATGACCGCCGCTTTGTTATTTGCAATATCAGCAGTCGTTTCAGCGATTTCTCAAGACGTCTCCACCTTAATCATTGCAAGGATTATCGGAGGCCTCGGGATCGGGATGGGCTCCTCGCTCTCTGTAACGTATATTACGGAAGCGGCGCCGCCTGCCATACGGGGAAGCCTTTCTTCCTTATATCAGCTTTTTACGATATTGGGCATTTCCGCAACGTACTTTATTAATCTCGCTGTGCAGCGGTCTGGAACTTACGAATGGGGTGTGCACACCGGCTGGAGATGGATGCTTGCTTATGGAATGGTGCCGGCCGTCATCTTTTTCCTTGTCCTGCTCGTTGTTCCGGAAAGTCCGAGGTGGCTGGCGAAAGCGGGCAAAACAAAAGAAGCGCTCAAGATACTGACACGTATTAATGGAGAAACTGTCGCAAAAGAAGAGTTAAAGAACATAGAGAACTCTTTAAAAATAGAACAAATGGGATCGCTCTCCCAGCTGTTCAAGCCGGGTCTCAGAAAGGCGCTCGTCATTGGAATCCTGCTGGCGCTGTTTAACCAAGTCATCGGCATGAACGCCATTACTTACTACGGGCCGGAAATTTTTAAAATGATGGGATACGGGCAAAATGCCGGATTTGTGACAACCTGTATCGTAGGTGTTGTAGAAGTCATTTTTACGGTCATTGCGGTTTTGCTGATTGATAAAGTCGGACGAAAAAAACTGATGTCCATCGGTTCTGCTTTTATGGCTATTTTTATGATTCTAATCGGAACGTCGTTTTATTTTCATTTAACCAGCGGGATCATGCTGATCGTCCTTATATTAGGATTTGTCGCTGCCTTCTGTGTATCGGTCGGGCCGATCACATGGATTATGATTTCTGAAATCTTCCCGAACCATCTTCGGGCGAGAGCCGCAGGGATTGCGACCATTTTCTTATGGGGAGCAAACTGGGCGATTGGACAGTTTGTTCCTATGATGATTGATTCTTTCGGGCTTGCCTATACATTCTGGATTTTTGCGGTGATTAACATCCTTTGCTTCCTGTTTGTCGTTACGATCTGCCCGGAAACAAAGAATAAATCGCTCGAAGAAATTGAAAAGCTTTGGATAAAATGAAAACGCTTTAAATTAACAGCCCTTCGAATAGTAAGGGCTGTTATTGCTGGGATGCACCTTTTGGCGTTTTCTGTATAAGATATAGATATAGGGAAAAATAATGCTGGATAAAACGCTGCGGTGTGAAAACTCTGCGAATATTGTCGATGAATTGGCTCTTAACAGTTGAATAAACAATTCCAGCCTGTTAAAATAATTAAAGAAAGCAGAAATAATTTTTTTTGGCTATGATGGGACGTTTTTTGTCATAGCGGGACATATAATGTCCAGCAAAAAAAGGAAGGAACGTTTGAGTCAGATGAACCAGTTATTACAAGCTCAAAAAAAATTATTGCCTGATCTTCTGCTCGTTATGCAAAAGAGGTTTGAAATCTTGCAGTATATCAGACTGACAGAACCCATTGGGCGAAGAAGCCTGTCTGCCAGTCTCGAAATCAGCGAACGTGTGCTGAGAGGCGAGGTTCAGTTTTTAAAGGAACAGAACCTGGTCGATATCAAAACAAACGGCATGACATTGACAGAAGAGGGCTATGAACTGCTTTCCGTTCTGGAAGATACGATGAAAGATGTTTTAGGTTTGACTCTTTTGGAAAAGACATTAAAAGAACGTTTAAATCTTAAGGATGCTATTATTGTGTCCGGTGACAGCGACCAATCCCCATGGGTCAAAAAAGAAATGGGAAGAGCGGCTGTCGCGTGTATGAAAAAAAGATTTTCAGGCAAAAATATCGTCGCTGTAACAGGCGGTACGACAATCGAAGCTGTCGCCGAAATGATGACGCCGGATTCTAAAAACCGCGAGCTTTTGTTTGTGCCTGCAAGGGGCGGTTTGGGCGAAGACGTGAAAAACCAGGCGAACACCATATGCGCGCATATGGCGGAAAAGGCTTCAGGCACTTACCGGCTTTTGTTTGTTCCGGGACAGCTGTCACAAGGCGCCTATTCATCTATTATTGAAGAGCCTTCTGTCAAAGAGGTGCTGAATACCATTAAATCAGCGAGTATGCTGGTTCACGGAATCGGCGAAGCTAAAACTATGGCTGAACGGAGAAACACACCTTTAGAAGACTTAAAGAAAATAGATGACAACGACGCGGTGACAGAAGCGTTCGGCTACTATTTTAACGCGGACGGCGAAGTGGTCCACAAAGTGCATTCTGTCGGAATGCAGCTGGATGATATAGACGCCATCCCCGATATTATTGCGGTAGCGGGCGGATCATCAAAAGCCGATGCGATCGAGGCTTACTTTAAAAAGCCCCGCAACACGGTTCTTGTCACAGACGAAGGAGCCGCAAAGAAGTTATTAAGGGATGAATAATCCCTCAATATAAATATCTCTCACTTATTTAAAGGAGGAAATAATCATGGCAGTAAAAGTCGGTATTAACGGTTTTGGTCGTATTGGACGTAACGTATTCCGCGCAGCATTAAACAATCCTGAAGTTGAGGTAGTAGCGGTTAATGATTTAACAGATGCTAACATGCTTGCTCACCTTTTACAATATGATTCCGTACACGGAAAATTAGACGCTGAAGTTTCAGTTGACGGTAACAACCTTGTTGTTAACGGAAAAACAATTGAAGTTTCTGCAGAACGCGATCCTGCTAAACTTAGCTGGGGCAAACAAGGCGTTGAAATCGTAGTTGAATCTACTGGTTTCTTCACAAAACGCGCAGACGCTGCGAAACACTTAGAAGCTGGCGCGAAAAAAGTAATCATCTCTGCTCCTGCTAACGAAGAAGATATCACAATCGTTATGGGTGTTAACGAAGATAAATACGATGCAGCTAACCACGATGTTATCTCTAACGCATCTTGCACAACAAACTGCCTTGCGCCGTTTGCAAAAGTACTTAACGACAAATTCGGCATCAAACGCGGTATGATGACAACTGTTCACTCTTACACAAACGATCAGCAAATCCTTGATCTTCCGCACAAAGACTACCGTCGTGCGCGTGCAGCAGCTGAAAACATCATCCCAACATCAACTGGTGCTGCTAAAGCAGTTTCTCTAGTTCTTCCTGAACTAAAAGGCAAACTGAACGGCGGAGCAATGCGTGTTCCAACTCCAAACGTTTCTCTAGTTGACTTGGTTGCTGAACTGAACAAAGATGTAACAGTAGAAGAAGTAAACGCAGCTCTTAAAGAAGCAGCTGAAGGCGATCTTAAAGGAATTCTTGGCTACAGCGAAGAGCCATTAGTTTCTGGCGACTACAACGGAAACAAAAACTCTTCTACAATCGATGCTCTTTCTACAATGGTTATGGAAGGCAGCATGGTAAAAGTAATCTCTTGGTACGATAACGAAAGCGGCTACTCTAACCGCGTTGTTGACCTTGCAGCTTACATCGCAAAAAAAGGTCTTTAATTTATAGCTGAAAAAAGGACCTGACTTGGTTCTTTTGTATAGAAGCGCTATAATGAAAGCGGACAAGGGAAGGGGACGGACTCCCTTTCCCTTTTTCCATGAAGACCGGCTTTCAGAAAACGTTCTGTGATAGAGAAACGACCGCTTTTTCAGCAGCTTTGCCGGCGCTTTCGACTAAGGCCGCTGCCCTGGCTTTTAGACGAACTGCCCTGTGCCGAAAAAGACTGTCGATCTGCCCTGGCGGCGTTAGCGCTTGATCAGACGGTTTCACGTTTTTCGTGCTGTATGCAAACCATTTTGAAGGAGGATCTCCTGGCATGAATAAGAAAACTCTCAAAGACATCGACGTAAAAGGCAAAGTTGTATTCTGCCGCGTTGACTTTAACGTTCCAATGAAAGACGGGGAAGTAACAGACGATACACGTATCCGTGCTGCGCTTCCAACAATCAAACACCTTGCAGAACAAGGCGCGAAAGTCCTTCTTGCGAGCCACTTGGGCCGTCCGAAAGGCGAAGTGGTTGAGGAGCTTCGTTTAACTCCTGTCGCTGCACGTCTCGGCGAACTGCTTGGAAAAGAAGTGAAAAAAGCGGATGAAGCTTACGGAGATGCTGTAAAAGCACAAATTTCTGACATGAAGGACGGAGACGTTCTTGTATTGGAAAACGTACGTTTCTACCCTGGTGAAGAGAAAAATGATCCTGAGCTTGCAAAAGCATTTGCTGAGCTTGCAGATGTATATGTAAATGACGCATTCGGTGCTGCCCACCGTGCTCACGCATCTACAGCTGGAATTGCCGAGCATCTGCCAGCAGTTGCAGGTTTCTTAATGGAAAAAGAGCTTGATGTACTCGGAAAAGCCGTTTCTAACCCTGACCGCCCGTTCACAGCGATCATCGGCGGAGCGAAAGTAAAAGACAAAATCGGTGTAATCGAAAGTCTTCTTGATAAAGTAGACAACCTGATCATCGGCGGAGGTCTTGCTTATACTTTCGTTAAAGCGCTTGGCTATGAAGTCGGTAAATCTCTTCTTGAAGAAGATAAAATCGAGCTTGCCAAATCATTTATGGACCGCGCGAAAGAAAAAGGCGTTAACTTCTATATGCCTGAAGATGTACTCGTTGCAGACGATTTCTCTAACGATGCAAACGTAAAAATGGTGCCGGTTTCTGAAATCCCTAGTGATTTAGAAGCAATCGACATCGGTACGAAAACACGCGAAACATATGCTGACGTTATCAAAAACAGCAAACTTGTTGTGTGGAACGGACCGATGGGCGTATTCGAAATCGACTTGTTCGCTCAAGGAACAAAAGCGGTTGCAGAAGCATTGGCAGAGGCGAAAGATACATACTCTGTCATCGGCGGAGGAGACTCTGCGGCAGCGGTTGAAAAATTCGGCCTTGCTGACAAAATGAGCCACATCTCAACAGGCGGCGGCGCATCCCTTGAGTTTATGGAAGGCAAAGAGCTTCCAGGGGTAGCTGCACTGAACGATAAATAATCTCAATACTGCTATAAGGAAGTGGAACAGATGAGAAAACCAATTATCGCCGGTAACTGGAAAATGAACAAAACACTCGGCGAAGCTGTCAGCTTCGTTGAAGAAGTGAAATCTTCCATTCCAGCAGCAGACAAAGCGGAAGCTGTTGTTTGCGCGCCAGCGCTTTTCCTAGAAAAGCTTACTTCTGCTGTTAAAGGCACTGACCTTAAAGTCGGCGCTCAAAACATGCACTTTGAAGAAAACGGCGCGTTCACAGGTGAAATCAGCCCGGTTGCTCTGAAAGACCTTGGCGTTGACTACTGCGTCATCGGACACTCTGAGCGCCGTGAAATGTTCGCTGAAACTGATGAAACAGTTAACAAAAAAGCACATGCTGCTTTCAAACACGGCATTGTGCCGATCATCTGTGTGGGTGAAACGCTTGAAGAGCGCGAAGCCGGCAAAACAAATGATCTTGTTGCTGACCAAGTGAAAAAAGGCCTTGCTGGTCTTTCTGAAGAACAAGTTGCTGCTTCTGTTATTGCGTATGAGCCAATCTGGGCAATCGGAACAGGTAAATCTTCTACAGCGAAAGATGCGAATGACGTGTGTGCGCATATCCGTAAAACCGTCGCTGAAAGCTTCAGCCAAGAAACTGCAGACAAGCTTCGCATTCAATATGGCGGAAGCGTAAAGCCTGCAAACATTAAAGAATATATGGCAGAGTCCGATATTGATGGTGCTTTGGTCGGCGGCGCAAGCCTTGAGCCACAGTCATTCGTTCAATTATTGGAGGAAGGTCAATATGAGTAAACAACCAGCTGCACTCATCATTCTTGATGGGTTCGGATTACGCAACGAAACAGTAGGAAACGCAGTCGCTTTAGCGAAAAAACCGAATTTTGACCGCTACTGGAACCAGTATCCTCATCAAACGTTGACTGCTTCAGGTGAGGCTGTAGGCCTTCCTGACGGACAGATGGGGAACTCCGAGGTAGGTCACTTAAATATCGGTGCGGGACGTATTGTGTACCAAAGCTTAACACGCGTAAATGTTGCCATTCGCGATGGAGAGTTTGAACGCAATCAAACATTCCTTGACGCAATGAACAACGCGAAAGAAAATAACAAAGCCCTGCACCTGTTCGGCCTTTTATCAGACGGCGGTGTGCACAGCCACATCAACCATTTGTTCGCATTGTTAAAGCTTGCGAAAAATGAAGGACTGACAAAGGTTTACATTCATGGTTTCCTTGACGGCCGCGATGTAGGTCCGCAAACAGCGAAAACTTATATCAAGCAGCTGAACGAACAAATCGAGGAAATCGGTATTGGGGAAATCGCCAGTGTGTCCGGACGCTACTACTCAATGGACCGCGACAAACGCTGGGACCGTGTAGAAAAAGCGTACCGCGCAATGGCATACGGCGAGGGCCCGACATACCGCAGCGCAATGGATGTTGTTGATGATTCCTATGCGAACGGAATTTATGATGAATTCGTCATTCCGTCTGTCATCACAAAAGAAAACGGTGAACCTGTTGCGAAAATCCAAGACGGCGATTCTGTGATTTTCTATAATTTCAGACCGGACCGCGCCATCCAGATTTCCAACACGTTCACAAACAAAGACTTCCGCGATTTCGACCGCGGCGAGAATTATCCGAAAAACCTGCATTTCGTTTGCCTGACGCACTTCAGTGAATCAGTTGACGGCTATGTAGCGTTTAAACCGATAAATCTTGATAACACAGTCGGAGAAGTATTATCTCAGCACGGATTAAAACAGCTTCGAATTGCAGAAACTGAAAAGTATCCGCACGTCACGTTCTTTATGAGCGGCGGCCGTGAAGCTGAATTCCCGGGTGAAGAGCGTATTCTCATCAACTCGCCTAAAGTTGCAACGTATGACTTGAAGCCTGAAATGAGTGCGTATGAAGTGAAGGACGCGCTTGTCAAAGAAATTGAAGCTGACAAGCATGACGCGATCATTCTGAACTTCGCAAACCCTGATATGGTCGGCCACTCCGGAATGGTTGAACCAACAATTAAAGCAATTGAAGCAGTGGACGAATGCTTGGGCGAAGTCGTTGACGCGATTCTCGCTAAAGGCGGACACGCAATCATTACCGCTGATCACGGTAATGCTGACATTCTGATTACAGAATCAGGCGAACCGCACACTGCGCATACGACAAACCCTGTCCCTGTGATTGTGACGAAAGAAGGCATTACGCTGCGTGAAGGCGGAATCCTAGGCGACCTTGCACCAACGTTATTAGACCTTCTCGGTGTTGAAAAACCGAAAGAAATGACAGGAACATCTTTAATTCAAAAATAATTTGAAATCAAAAGGAGAGACAAAACTCATGCCATACATTGTTGATGTTTATGCACGCGAAGTATTAGACTCCCGCGGCAACCCAACAGTTGAAGTTGAAGTATATACAGAAACAGGAGCGTTCGGCCGCGCATTAGTGCCAAGCGGAGCTTCTACAGGTGAATACGAAGCAGTTGAGCTTCGTGACGGCGACAAAGACCGTTACCTTGGAAAAGGCGTGTTAACAGCTGTTAACAACGTAAACGAAATCATTTCTCCAGAGCTTCTTGGCTTTGATGTAACTGAACAAAACGCAATCGATCAGCTTTTAATCGAGCTTGACGGAACTGAAAACAAAGGCAAACTCGGTGCGAACGCAATCCTTGGCGTATCTATGGCTTGTGCACGCGCAGCTGCTGATTTCTTACAGATTCCTCTTTACCAATACCTTGGAGGATTCAACTCAAAAACTCTTCCTGTACCGATGATGAACATCGTAAACGGCGGAGAGCATGCTGATAACAACGTGGATATTCAAGAATTCATGATCATGCCTGTAGGTGCTCCTAACTTCCGTGAAGCACTTCGCATGGGCGCTCAAATCTTCCACAGCTTGAAATCAGTTCTTTCTGCTAAAGGAATGAACACAGCTGTAGGTGATGAAGGCGGATTCGCTCCAAACCTTGGTTCTAACGAAGAAGCGCTTCAAACAATTGTTGAAGCAATCGAAAAAGCCGGCTTCAAACCTGGCGAAGAAGTGAAACTTGCTATGGATGCTGCATCTTCTGAGTTCTACAACAAAGAAGACGGCAAATACCATCTGTCTGGCGAAGGCGTTGTGAAAACATCTGCTGAAATGGTTGACTGGTACGAAGAAATGGTTTCTAAATACCCAATCATCTCTATCGAAGACGGACTTGACGAAAACGACTGGGAAGGCCACAAGCTTCTTACTGAGCGTCTTGGCAAAAAAGTTCAGCTTGTCGGTGACGACCTCTTCGTTACAAACACGAAAAAACTTGCTGAAGGTATTAAAAACGGCGTAGGCAACTCTATCCTGATCAAAGTAAACCAAATCGGTACATTGACTGAAACATTCGATGCGATCGAAATGGCGAAACGCGCAGGCTACACTGCTGTTATCTCTCACCGTTCTGGTGAAACTGAAGACAGCACAATCGCTGACATCGCTGTGGCAACGAACGCAGGACAAATCAAAACAGGTGCTCCGTCTCGTACGGACCGTGTTGCGAAATACAACCAGCTTCTTCGCATCGAAGACCAGTTGGCTGAAACTGCTCAATACCACGGTATTAACTCTTTCTACAACTTGAACAAGTAATAAATTGACCGCCGAGATGTTCTCGGCGGTTTTTTTATGCAAACTTTCCTAGCGCTATTCTTATTCTCCTTCTATTTCATTACCTTGATTTGGTAATTAGTATTCATTTTATTGCTTTTTAAAGGAATCAATACTGCAGAACCGAAAAGATAGGAGTGAATAAGAGGAGGAATGTGAAGATGAAAATGATATTGATGTCAGCAGCACTGGCCGGAAGCGTTATATGGGGAGCTTCAGCTGCACAGCTGAACGAGTCGCAGCCTCATTCCGTTTCAGAAAAGACTCCGTTGTTTGATGAAGAGCATGCATATGAAACCATTCATGAGCTTAGTGAAGTCATAGGGCCGAGAGAAACAGGGACAGAGAAAGAAAAGGAAGCGGCATCATACATATCAAAACGGCTTCAAGATGAGGAATTAACTGTCCGCACTCAGCCATTTCATGTGAAAACATATTTTTCTGGTTCAGTCATGGCTGGGGATCACGAGTATCCAATACGCTCAGCAGATAAGACCGCTGTTGAAAAGGAAGAAAAATTAGAGGCTGGCATCTTTGACGGTGGCTATGGGCTAAGCCTTGAAGTAAAAGAAGCAAAAGGAAAAATTGCCGTTATCAGAGAGGGAAAAATATCAGTAGCTCAAAAATTAAAAAACGCCCAAGATGCTGGCGCAAAGGCTGTCATTATTTATAACAGCAAGACAAAACCCCTCGCGATCCGTCCGATAAAACCAAAACAAATCACAATACCGGCAGCCGGGATGAAAAAAGAAGACGGAGAAGCTTTACTGAAAGAAAAGCAGGCTGTCATTCAATTTAAAAACTATCAAAACCGCACTTCACAAAATATAATAGGGACACGCAAAGCGCAGCATACAAAACACCCGGATATTCTTTATGTAACGGCCCATTATGACACAGTTAAAGGTGCACCAGGGGCTGATGATAATGCATCAGGCACATCTGCTGTTCTGGAAATGAGTAAGCAAAGCAAGGATCTTCCCAAAAACAAAGAAATCCGTTTTATCTTATTCGGAGCTGAAGAGCTGTGGTCAGCGGGTTCCTCATATTATGTCAGTACGCTTACTTCAGATGAAATCAAACACAGCCGTGCGAACTTTAACGCTGATATGATTGCAACTGATTGGAAAGAAGCCAGCCAATTGTATATAACCACTCCGGATGGCAAAAAGAATGCAAGTGTCAATTATGCGGTACATGCTGCTCAGAAGGCACAGCTTGAAGCACCTCGTCTCACACAGCTCGGATACTCTGATCATGTATCATTTTATGAAGCGGGCATCCCTTCAGCTAATTGGATTTGGCTCAGTCCGGATAAACAAGAGCCTGGGTCATGGTATCACACTGAAAATGATAATATAACACATATCAGCAAAGAAAGATTGAAGGAAGCGGGAGAGCTCTTGCTATCTGCTGTAAAAGAGGCAAATATGAAATAAAAAACAGGCTCCGGCCTGTTTTTTTTACTTTTCGGTATATTCTTTCAATTGAGGGAGATTTTCTCACCAATTCCCTAATAAATACCTTATCATAGGTACGTAATATACCAATTACCATCAAAAGGCATTATTATGGCCTACCGAATAAAAGGATACAAAACTCATTTACCGTTTTTTTACTTTTGATATAATAGCTGTATCGATCGATAATTGTTTAATTTTGTAAAAAAATATCCTTTTCTATCTTATAGGAGGGCCAAAAATGAATCCTGTCACAAAAGAAGCTCGAAACCTCGGTCATAAGCGGCTTTTAGAATTGATTGAAACAAAACAGGCTGTCGTAGGTGTATTGGGGATGGGATATGTGGGATTTCCTCTTGCATTGGAATGTGTCAATAAAGGATACAGCGTCATCGGCTTCGATAGAAACAGTGAAAAAGTTTCTTTGCTGAAAGACGGACACAGCCATATTCGGGATATAGACGATAACCAATTAAAAGAGGCGCTGCACACAGAGCGTTTTCAAGTGAGTGAAAATATGTCTCTCATTGAACACTGCGACATCGTTGTGATATGCGTTCCGACACCTTTGAACAAAAAAGACAAAATTCCCGATCTCAGCTACATAGACAGTGCGGTTGACACCATGCTGGCTTATGGAAGGCCAAATCAGCTTTTAATTTTAGAAAGTACAACCTATCCGGGGACAACCAAACAAAAAATTGCTGATCGAATGGCATCAGGGCGGCAGGTGAACATAGGCTCCGACTTTTTTATCGCTTATTCTCCTGAACGAATCGATCCTGGAAACAGCCAATATGAAGTCGCCGATATCCCTAAAGTGGTCGGCGGAATGACCCGGAATTGCACAAAACTTGCCTCAGCGTTTTACAACACCATCGTTACAAGCGTTCATCCAGTAACCTCACCAGAAGTAGCAGAAACAGCTAAACTCCTAGAGAATACCTACCGTTATGTAAATATAGCTCTCATTAATGAAATGGCACTCAATTGCCGAGAACTCGATATTGATATATGGGAAGTGATCAATGCGGCAGACACGAAGCCGTTCGGGTTTCAAAAGTTCAGCCCCGGCCCTGGCGTAGGCGGCCATTGTATACCGATTGATCCTTTTTATTTTAAATGGATAGCCAATCAAAAGGGATTGCAGACAAAGCTGATTGATCTAGCGGATGAAATTAATTCTGAAATGCCGTTTTCAGTGTCCGACTATGCCATGAAGCTGGTTGATAAAGAACAATGCAGTATTTTATTAATAGGCGCCGCTTATAAAAAAAATACCAATGATTCTCGTGAGTCTTCTGCATTTGCAATTATCGGCGATCTAATGAAAAAAGGATGCACGATAGATTACTATGATCCATTTATCAGTGAAATCCGCTTAGAAGACGGCAGCACCAAGCACTCCGTTCCTTTCACGAAGGAGCAGGTCAATCAATATGATGTTGTCATTATCCATACTGATCATGATGATATCAATTACAGCATCTTGCGGGATGCAGATCCTATTATTTTTGATACCAGAAATATTTGCAGAGAAAAAATGACTGACTATGCAAACCTTGTCACACTATAGGAGGGAACGATCATTAGTAAACAATTTATCTCATTCCACAGACCTGATATCACAAATGAAGAACTGGAAACTGTAGCCGAAACGATCAAGTCAGGGTGGATTTCAAAAGGTCCGAAGGTGATTGAATTTGAAAAAAAGCTGGGCGAATATTTAGGCGCTGAGCACGTCATCAGCTGTAATTCAGGAACGGCAGCTTTGCATATGGCATTGCTTGCACTCGGTGTAGGAGAAGGCGATGAAGTCATTGTTCCAAGCTTCACGTTTTGTTCAAGTGTAAACGTCATTTTGCATGTCGGAGCAACCCCGGTTTTTGCCGATATTTGCGAGGGCGATTTATGTATAGATCCGGAAGATGTCAGACAAAAACTTTCTCCGCGCACAAAAGCGGTCATTGCGGTTCATTTTGCAGGTTATCCGGCAAATTTGGATGAGCTTAGCGGCATATGCAAGGAACATGGGCTGTATTTGATTGAAGATGCCGCTCACGCGTTAGGGACCAGGTATAAAGGAAAGATGATCGGCACGCATGGAGATGCCGTATGCTTCAGCTTTTATGCCACCAAAAATATAACGACGGGAGAAGGGGGAGCTCTGATTCTTCAGGATGAAGCAGCGGCCGAGAGAGCAAGACTGTATGGCTGGCACGGCATTACTAAAAATGCTTGGAACCGCTACGGTGAAAAGGGCAGCTGGCGATATGATGTTTTGCTTCCCGGCTTTAAGTACAACATGACAGACATTCAAGCTGCGCTTGGGCTCATTCAATTGAAACGTGCTGCTGAGATCCAAGAAAAACGCACAAGAATCGCAAACTACTATGCGTCTGAGCTTATCAATCAATCAGAAAGAGCAGCACTTCCTTTGACAGACATTCCAAGCCACATCACTCACTCTTGGCATCTGTTTATTCTTCGGGTGAAAAAACGCGGGGAAATGGAGCGAGACCAGTTTATTGAAAGTATGAAAGCGAAACATATTGGCTTGAGTGTCCATTTCATTCCTGTGCATATGCATCCCTACTATAGAGAGCATTTTCCCGCAAAGCTGCCGGTAACTGAACGCATCTTTTCTGAAATTGTATCATTGCCTCTTTATAGCCAATTATCGAAGGAAAATTGTCAATATATCGTTCAATCCATTAAAGAAGTTTTATCTTTAAGCCAGGAGGTTGGATCATGAAACACATTGCTATCTTAGGCGGAGCGGGTTTTATAGGAAGTGAATTAGCAAGGTTATTAGAGAATAAGGGTTATCATACGATCATCGCTGATCAAAAAAAGCCGGATTTTCAGGCGGAATTTCGGCAAACAAATATTTTAGACCGGCAATCGCTTCGGGAATCATTGAAAGGAGCGGATGCCGTCGTTCATTTAGCGGCAATGGTCGGGGTAGACAGCTGCCGCAGCAATGAAGAAGACGTGATCAAGGTGAATTTTGAGGGAACGAAAAACGTAACCGAAGTATGCAAGGAGCTAGGGATCAAGACGCTTCTTTTCTCCTCCAGTTCAGAGGTATTCGGGGATTCACCCGATTATCCGTATACGGAATTGAGCAAGAAGCTCCCAAAATCCGCTTATGGAAAAGCAAAGCTGAAGTCGGAGGAATATTTGAAAGAGCAGGCATCAGACTCGCTGCATGTCAGGGTTGTCCGGTACTTTAATGTATACGGCCCGAAGCAGCGGGAGGACTTTGTGATTAACAAGTTCTTCAGTTTTGCTGAAGCTGGCGAGGAGCTTCCTCTTTATGGAGACGGCGGCCAAATCAGATGCTTTAGCTATATTAGTGATATCGTGAACGGAACATATCTGGCACTTGTGCACAAAGGCAGTGCTTTTGAAGATTTCAACATAGGAAACGATCTGCCAATCAGCATAAAAGGATTGGCAGAAAAAATCAATGTGATGACAGGCAGGAAGAAAGAGAATTACACCTTTAAAAAGCTGGGTGAGGATGGCGTGCGGAGTAAAGACATTGAAATTTTCAAGCGTGCTCCCTCGATCGAGAAGGCAAAGCGCCTGCTTGGATATGCTCCTAAAGTTCACCTTGAGGAAGGCCTGAGGATGATTAAAGTTGAAAGACAAAAACAAAAACTTCCATTATCCTGAAAATCCGAAACAGATCAAGTTTCCCATTTATGCGGGTCAGCTTTCAGGCAGAAATCTTTTCCCGGCAGTCACACATTTCATCTCAGCTAAAAGAACAACGTTGGCAGAAAAATTGGAAAAACGCTATGGAAAGGGTATCGAATTAACTTCAAGCGGCAGTGCGGCATTAGTGCTTGCACTGGCGTTTTCCGGAGCGGGTCCTGGAAAAGAAGTGATTTTTTCATCATTCAGCTGTCCGAATGTCATTGATGCTGTGCTTCAATCCGGAGCCTCGCCGGTTTTTGCCAATCTGGATGATGATTTGTCCCTATCCTTTGAAGATGTCAAAAACAAAGTGAGCGAGAGGACATGCGCTGTCATTTTGACACATGTATACGGCCGGAAGGAAAACATGAAACTTATTGAGTGGGCGAAAGAGAAGCGCATTCGTGTCATCGACGATGCCGCTCAGGCTATGTTTACAAAACAAGCCGGAACTTTTGCAGGCGGATTGGGGGATTTCGGCATCTTGAGCTTTGGGCCGTCAAAGCCTCTCAGCAGTATAGGGGGCGGAGCGTTAATCGCTCGAAAAGAGGTTCTGGAGAAAAACGGCAGGCTGCCGATGGAACAGCGAAAGCAAGTCAATGCTGATTACTATGCTTATATGAGACAGCAGCGAATACAGGTTTTGATGAGATCTAGGACTCTGTCTTTCTTATTGAGAAAAATGGGTGTTCAGACTTCTATGAAAACGAGCAAGCTTGAAGTCCTTCCGAAAACACCTGCTACTGTCCCTTTATTGCGAATGCATCCGGTGAGACAAGCTATGATCGAATACCAGCTGTCAAAGATGGAGCGGCTGGTGAAAGACTCATCTAGAAATTTGGAGACTGCAAAATGCATTTTTGCGCAGGCAGAAGAGTTATACGGGATCAAGATGATACAGCCGCAGGAGGGAGAAAGCCTGAACTATTTGACAATCGTCTTTCCTCATGAAGGCCAAAGGTACGACTGCTCCGCTTATTTAGCGGCAAAAGGGATTCAAACCTGCTGGAACTACCTTCCCCTTCACCTTATTCCGCTGTATCAGCCTTATTCACGGCAAGAGGATGAACATTCTCTTTGGAAAAGGGTTCTTTCACTGCCGTTCAAACCGCCTCTAGGTACAGAGCAGGTGAAGTATATTGCTGAAACTGTTTTAGCGTATGCAGAGCAAAAGAATAAGAAATGAATGTTGGTGATATATTGTGCAACACACAGCGAATTTGGTAACTCGTCAAGCATGGGATCGAGCCTCTGGCATATTTCAGACTGGATTGTTTCAAAGCTATGATTGGGGGAAGCTCATGGAAGAGCTCCCCAATACCTCGTTTCACCCCATTAAGCTGATATCGGACGGCGGGCAGGTGATATATGTTCCGGTGTTTGAGCAGAATGGCTTGCTCAGCGGGAATATGATCGGTTACGGCGGTGTCATTTCAGACCGTCCGATTTCATTTGAATGGCTGCAAAGTGAAATCATGGCTTTATTTGGACAGAAATTATCGCGGCTCCTGCTTCCGCATGGCCAAACTTCATTCATCGAAGAAAAGGGAGAACAATGGGCGGAGAAAGCCACACATATATTGACGCTTCCCGATACATTTGAAGAGCTATGGACAAACTGTTCGGGAAAAGCTCGGACTGCCGTCAGATATGCGGAGAAGAAAAGCGTGTCCGTCCGCTTAATCGGACAGGAGTTGATACCTGAATTTTACGAACTGTATAAGGCGCATACAGCAGCTATCGGCGCAGCTTATATGCTGAGTCTGGATTTTTTTCAAAAGCTGCTAGAAAGCCTTGGAAGGCAAGTCTTTTGGGTAGGGGCATTTCTTGAGAGTGAAATGATCAGCAGCAGTATTTTTCTATATGACCATTCCCATTTCTATTATTGGCAAAATGTAAACAGCCCTGCCGGAAAAGAAACGCAGGCCTCTTATTTGTTAATGCGCAACGCTTTATCATTCGCCATCGGCAAGAAACTGCAATGGGTTGATTTTGGATATTCTCATAGTAAAGAAATTGCCCGACCGAAACGATATTGGGGAGCTGAAGAGAAACGATGTCGACATTTCACAGAAGCGGAGTAAAGGTGGTAAGCGGCCATCAATCCAGTTATCTCCCATGGTATGGTTTTTTTGAAAAAATCTACAAATCAGATGTATTTGCGATTCACGATACAGCCCAGTTTGAGAAAAAGGGATTTCTCAATCGGAACAGGATTAAAACATCCCAAGGCCCGATGTGGCTGACTGTTCCTCTGCAAATGAAAAATTACAAGGATATCAGACTTCGTGATATGAAAATCGATCAAGAACAGGACTGGCGGAAGAAACACTGGATGGCGATTAAAATGAATTATGCGAAAGCTCCCTATTTCGAGGAATATCAAATGTTTTTTAAAGATGTCTATCAGCGGGAATGGGAGTACCTTCATGATTTAAATATGTTCATCATTGATTTTTTTCTGCGGGAACTTCGTATATCGACGCCAATTTGCTATGTGTCGGAGCTTGAATGCCAAAATGAAAAAAAGAGTGATTTTGTGCTCGCGCTTTGTAAGGAACTTGGGGCTGATCACTATTATTCAGGCAGCCAAGGATCAGACTATTTAATAGAAAGTGATTTTGATAAAAGCGGAATTACAATCGAATACCAGCAAATCAGAGCCATACAGTATCCACAGCTGTTCGGGGAGCACATTCCTCATCTCTCTATGCTTGATATGCTTATGAATTGCGGAGCGGATATTTCCGAAACGTTAATTAAAGGGGGACAATATGATGAAAGTAATGGTATTTGCGGCGCACCCGGACGATGAAATTATCGGCGTCGGCGGAGCATTGGCGAAACATGTCCGCCAAGGAGACAGTGTGTCGGCTGTCATTATGGCTGAAGGTAAATCGTCTAGAAAAGAAGATTATGAAAAACCTTGTGATTCGATCATGCAGCATTCCTATAGTGAGACGGAACAAGCGCTTAGCACGCTCGGCATAAGCGATTTTGTCAGGTTGAATCTTCCTGATAACAGGCTTGATTCAATGGATTTGCTAGATGTCGTAAAAGAAGCAGAAAAACAAATTGAACGGTTTCAGCCCGATATCGTATATACACAATACGGCGGTGACATTAATATTGACCATGCTGTCGTATTCAGAGCGGTGATGACAGCAACCCGCCCGCTTCCGGGTCATTCCGTAAAACAGGTTCTCGCATACGAAACGTTATCCTCGACTGAGTGGAACTACTTGAATAAGGATCAATTCCATGCAAATTTCTTCATTAATATAGAAGAAGAGCTTGAACTGAAGCTGAAGGCTATGGCGTTCTATGATTCAGAGCTGAGGGATTTCCCGCATCCGCGATCCTTGCAAGCGATAGAAAATAACGCGTACGTATGGGGAGCAAAATCGGGTTTTTCTGCAGCAGAAGCATTTATGCTTGTGAGAGGGACGTGGTGACGGATGATTGCGCAAATACCGTTTTTCGGGTTAGACCCGAAGCAAATCGATAAAAAGTGGGTCGAAGCAGGATACGGTCTTGAAGCCAACATCTTCGACGGAAAATCGTTTGAAGAAACCGATTATGTGAAAACTTTTAAGCGGGCACTTGATTACACAAAACAGCTTGAGCCGTCATTATTAACGCTTCATTTTCCCACCGACAATGCGGATTATGTTCACAAAGCGCATATAAAGGACCGTCTGCTGCAATTTGCAGAGCTTGCGGATATGTACGGCGCTAAGGGCATCACTGTTCATGCCAATCAGTTTATGTCCGTTGAAGAATTCCAAGGCTATGATTTAGAAGGAAACCGGAGAAAAGTCATTGAATTTTTTGCTGCGTTTGATGATGAACTGAAGGGCACGGATATATGGATTGGAGTCGAAAATCTGCCGATTATCGGGAATTTGGGCGAAGACTTTGACCCGATATTTATTTATCCCGAGGATTTTGAGGAACTGATTCAGCTCGGATTAAAACATGTCGGCATTACATGGGATCTGTGTCATTGGGCCATTACCTATCAGACACATCTGTCATCATCACTTATGTTCAGGGATGAAAAACTGAGATACCCTGATTTTTTTCAGTTTCTTAGCTTACAGGAAAGCATAAAACATTATCATTTCAGTTCGTTTCGCCAGCTAGCCTTCCCGCATGGCGATGTCCGCTGTTTTGAAGGGAGCCATCCTGCGGAGGGAACGATTAATGAATCGTTGCTCAGACAAGCAGCGGAGAAGTTAAAGGAAATACACCGCGATGACGGCACGGGTATCGTATTTGAAGTGATGGAAGAGGACTATACACAAAGAAAAGAATCATGGAGAACATTAGAATGGTTCGGCGGTGCTTCTGATGAAGATCAAAAAACGACGTGATTCGGCATATCGAACACCAAATTATGCAAGGCTTTGGTCTGCACAAGTATTTTCTTCTGCGGCGGATGGCGTCTGGCTTATTGCGCTTCCGCTCCTTGTGCTCGATTTGACCGGAAGTAAAATATTAGTCGGAGTGATTTCTTTTATCGAGCTTGTTCCCCTGACCTTCGGAATGTTTACAGGTCCCTTAATTGATTCTTTACGAAAAAAATCGATATTGTATTTGTGTAATACCGGAAGGGCAGTCATCATGATTCTTTTGGCAGTCCTTAGCGCGAACGGTTTGTTAACTGTATGGATCATTGGTGTATGCGCATTTTGTTTATCGCTGCAATCAATGCTCTTTTCCCCGGCGAAAGTGGCGCTTATTCCGCTGCTTGTCCCTCAGAAACATCTCGATCAAGCAACTTCTTTAATCAATACAAGCGAGCTTATTGGCCTGATCGTTGGAAAGCTGATCAGCGGCGTTTTGATTGCGGCGATTCCGTTTGGGCTGCTGTTTTTCATTAATGGGACCGCATTTTTTGTATCCGCTGTATTTATTGCTTTTATTCGAATTTCAGAATCTGCCGGCCTAAAAAGCAAAGGGGCAGAAGCCCTTAAGACAGGGTACAGAATGCTGAAAAGCAACTCATCTTGGATGACTGCTGTCGGTTATTTTTTTATCGTGAATCTTGTCATTGCCGGGTTTATTTCTGTAATGGGGCCGATTCTTGCAGTGGAACGTTTTCATGAGAACTATTCCGTATGGTTCGCCATCATGTATTCAATGTTTCAGGGCGGGATGCTCTTAGGGAATCTGGCTGTATTTTTCAAGTGGAATACCAAGCGGCTAGAACGGCTCTATCCCAGAACGTTAACAGCGGTAGGACTGCTCATGATGTTTTTGTTTTTTTCGCTTAACGGGCTGGAATGCGCCATTTTTTTAGTGCTGGGCGTCATCATTTCCTATATTGATGTGCAAACGGTTCTGTATTTTCAAAAGACGGTTCCGACTGAATACTTCGGGAGGATATTCGCGCTTATTTTTTCTATCGTAAAGATGGGAGAACCTCTATCAGCAGCTGCTTATACAGTGCTTCTTGTGGTTATGGACGCTGATTATATTTTTCTGGCTGTCGGTCTGACCCTCACGCTTACTTTTTTCATACTGTCAGTGAGACAGGGAATGCAGAGAGATGCCGGAAAAAAAGCGAATCAGTATTTTTAATTTCAATAGAAAAGAGCTGCCGATGATCATACGGCAGCTCTTTTATTAAAGATCCAAATACAGCCTTACCATATCGCGGCATTGAATTCCGTTTTCAAAAATGTCCTCATCATAATGTCTGACAAAGAAATCGTGGTCAATCGCCTGAAGGCGGAATCCGCATTTTTGGTAGAGAGACAGCTGATGAATGCTGGAATTCCCCGTGCCGATTTCAATCGTATCCGCACCCAGCTCCTTTGCCTTTTCGATGGCGTCTCGTACAAGCTGTTTGCCAAAGCCCTTCTTCTGAAGAGATTCTTTTACGGCAATATTTACAATTTCAACTGTTTGCGGCCTTGTTTTCAGCAATACATAAACACCTGCAAGCTCATCACCGGACCAAGCCGTGTAACATTCTCCTCTCTCAAGATATTCGTCTACAATGTCTTTGGACGGATCGGCGAGCAGCAATAAGTCGTATAATTCGTCATTTGTTTTTTTAGCTAATTGAACCCTAAGCTTTTGCATATTCATTCCACCTTTTTAGTCTGATAGACATTTAATTTTTTCATTCGTTCCCAATTTCATTCTGTTTTATTATAAAATATGAAAAGCAGTAAATGTCATCAAAATAGTAGAATAGGAGGAAAGTCATGTTTTTTTGTAAATATTGCGGCTCTCAAAATAATGAAGGAGCCAAGTTTTGTAAAGAATGCGGCACCCCGATTGGAGGGGGCAGCAGACAGGCAAATCAAGAAACAGCAAGCACTGCTGAATCGAGGCAGGTTCCGCGAAAACCCATCCCTAAGAAAACCATCATTTTATGGAGCAGCATTGCCGCAGCGTGCGTTATATTATTCGCTGCATATAAAACCGGGGCGTACTTTACGTCAAAGGATAGGTTAGTCAACAAATTTGAAGAGGCTGTAAAGAATGAGGATAAAGAGCAAATCGCCTCTCTCCTTACGCCGGTAAATGACAAACTTAAGCTGACTAAAAATAATGTAAAACCGTTTCTTACATATTTGAAGGAACACCCGGACAAAAAAGATGAGCTATTTGCATCGCTGCGTGCTGAAACAGCCCAAAAGGATATCGTATACGCGGAGAAAGACGGAAAAAGCTTGCTCGTATTTGATCATTATGATTTAAAGGTAGCACCTGTTTATTTTGAAGTAAGCAGCAATTATAAAAATACCGATCTATATGTCAATAAAGAGGAAGCCGGATCTATAAAGAAAGCGGATCAAGCACAAACTCTCGGACCATATATTCCCGGCGAATATACAGTCTCAGCCAAACTGAAAAACGATGTCGTCGATCTTGTGAAAAAAGAAGACATTCAAGCGGTTGGCGATAACAGCTTTCGTGTTGATCTCTCATTGGAAGCGGACAATGTCACATTCAGCTTAGCGGATGACATTAAGAGCGGGAAGGGAGAGTTGCTGATTAATGGCAAGTCGATTCATAAAGATCCGTTCAAATCCGTCACATACGGTCCTCTTCTGACAGATGGATCCATGACGGCTTCAGTCGAGGCGGAATTCCCATGGGGGAAATCAAAAACAGCGGGCGTTCCGATCGATCATAAAGAAATGGAGTTAACGTTAATTCCTGATCAAGATACACAAGAAACGATTATGAACACGATTGTCAAAACAACAAAACAGTACTCCAAAGCGCTGTCAGATGGGAATACAGCCCAGATGACAGAGGCCAGTGCCAAATGGAAAGCAGAAACGAAGGATACCGTCGATTCTATGAAAAATACGGATTCCTACTTAAAAGATAAATACTTAGAAACTGATTTTGACCTGGACACGTTTGCGCTCTCTCAGAAAAACGATGGGACGTGGCAGGCATCGGTAACTGGGAAAGAACTTCACCAGTCTTCTTCGTACAGCGACTATTCAAAACCAGAAATGACTGATGACAGCCCAAGTTACGAATATCTCCTTTCATATGATAAAAAACAGAAAAAGTGGATGTTCGAAGATGCAGAATCAACATTCGAATCTGCCGGTACAAATATAAAGAAAATCAAAAATGACAAACCTGAGACGTACACATCCGCTTGGGCAGGCTCCAAAAATAAAGACAGCGAAAGCTCAGCAAGCGGTGATGTGACAGATGAACAGGTCACATTATTCATGGGCAGTTATCTGCAAAGCCAGGCAGATGCCGTAAACCAAAATAATTTTTCATTGATGGAAGACAGCCTGGAAAAAGGCAGTTCCCTTTATTCCGACCAGCAGCATCTCGTAACGAAGCTGAATAAAGAGGGGACAACAGAAGACTTTAATAACTATGAAGTGAAAAGCTGGAGCCAAAATGGATCGGCTATCACGATTAAGACGTATGAAGAATTCTATATCACAAAATCAGGCGGTAGTCCAAAGCTCAGAACGTATAATTGGACCTATACCGGCGTAGTGAAAAACAAAAGAATTTACTTAACCTCAATTCAATAAAAACACCCCCCATTACCAGCAGGTGATGGGGGGTGTTTTTTTAAAAGAGCATATAACGGAAAATCTCTTTGACATAGTGTTCGATAATGAGCTGAAATGTAACGCAGATGATCAAATAAATCACAATCGTTGAGTAAATGATATCAAATTTTCCTTTATATGAATGCTGGTAACTGCTCAGCATCGCAGGAGGGATGGCGAAGAATGCACCGATTAAACCAACGGCTAATATGGTAAAGCAAATGTCTGTATGTAATAAAAAGAAGAAAAGGGCAAGAATCAAAATAGCCGTAAACGGTATGAGAAACGCTCCGAACCTGGAGAATGAATCCTTAAAAGAAACTTGATTTCCCGCGATTTTTAAGGCGAAAAAGATTAATGCATGCAAACCAAATAGAAATAAAATAAAATAAATGGTTGGCTCTAAGAAGACTGCTGTAAAGCTTACGCTTCCGGGACCGTCTGAAAAAAGAATATAAAACATCAAAGGGGTCAGCAAACTGAAAAGAACCAACGTGATGATCGCGCTGATCAGCTGTTCTCCGCCTGTTGTTTTACACTCCTGATAAGGGCGTTTCAGGACGGCCAAGACAAATGAACCAAATTGCTTTGCCGCTTGCTTTGCAGCAGCTCCGGTTTGCGCTGCCTGCTGCTGGCCTGATTGACCAGGGAGCGGCGATCCGCATTTCTCACAAAACTTTCCGCCATCTGTTTGATGGCCGCATTGAGGACAATACATAAAATAACTCCTTTACCTGTGTTATAGGGAAAATAGACTAATAGTTTTATTATAAAAGAAAAAAGTTGTAAAGTAACCAATATTCATACAAAAATGCCGCATAAAAAAGACACGAGTTCCATTTCAGCCGTGTCTTTTGTTATGGTCGTCATTTTCCGATATCAGAAAAACCCGGTATATCTGCTGTCATTTTTTAAACACTTCTGTATCCATCTTCCTGTCCAACTTATCACTCCCATTGCAGTATGGAGAGGCTATCAGCGTTTATAGAGAAATCATTTCCGGGTAAAGGGAGAAGAATATTTCTTTATCCTGTGCAAACACTAACAACAAGGAGGTTTATGATGTTCTCATTCATCGTTCATGTCTTCATTTCTTTATTTGCAGTATCCAATCCGATCGGAAACGTACCGATCTTTCTGACGCTGACTGAGGGCTATTCAGCTGCGGAAAGAAAATCGATTGCCCGGAAAGCATCGATTTTATCCTTTTTTATTTTGGCGGCTTTTTTGGTTTTCGGCCATCTGATCTTTAAACTGTTTGATATCAATATTCACGCGCTTCGGGTGGCGGGCGGCATATTCATTTTCGGCATTGCCTATAATCTATTGAATGCGAAACAGTCGCACGTGCAGTCTCTTCATCATGATGAACATAGGGAAAGCAAGGAAAAAGCGGATATTTCAGTCACACCTTTATCCATTCCGATTATTGCCGGGCCCGGAACGATTGCAACAGTGATGAGCCTTTCCGCCGGACATGGCGGCATTGGTCATTATGCGGCTGTCTTGATTGGCATAGCTGCTGTTATTGTCCTGACCTTTCTCTTTTTCCACTATTCTTCTTTCATCAGCAGCAAACTCGGGAAAACCGAGATGAACGTGATTACCAGACTGATGGGATTAATCTTAGCCGTAGTTGCGGTCGGAATGATCGGTGCCGGACTGAATGGCATGTTTCCGATCTTAAAATCATAATGCAAAAAAGCAGCTCCCTTATTTTAGAGAGCTGCTTTCTTTTGTTTTCGGCACATACTGAAAGATTTCCTCACTCTCAAAAAATTCAATCAGCCTGCTCAGCCAGTCATAGTAATGAAGCCATTCTTTTAATTCATTCAGCAGCTGATTGACCCGCTCTTCCGCTTCCGGGGTAAGCCCGTCCCTTTGTAAAAGATCAGTCAGCTCCCGGTTTAATTTTTTATACAGCACTTTGTTTTTGTTCACGGCCTTTGTCCAATTCGCCGCAAATAAAGAAATGAAGGTTTGATAATAATCCTGCTCGACGTCATAAAGGTCTTTTCGTACGCCCTTTTCAAACACCTTTTCGGCAATATTGGCGTCAATCATTTCACGGACAACCTGGCTCATCCGTGTTTTACTCATCCCCGTTGCCTCAGAGAGCTCGCTTAATGTCATCGGTTTTCGATTCATATAAATAATTCCAAGCACACGCCCGACAGTCGAAGGCATTCCAAACGTATGCATATTTTCGGCAATCTTCTCAATGAGATGCTCTTCAGCATGTTCAATGATGTTGAGAGCAGTTTTTTCCACACCGGATCATCCCTTCAAATGGCAATTGATGGTGTCAATATATCATATTCCTGCCAGTTGTTGAAAATAGCAGAATGTGGAGGAAGAGGGAGGTATCCGGCGTAATTGTAAGAACACCCTTTCTGTCTTAGTCATAACAATATATAACCTGTAAATAACATATAATTTCAACACATTGTAAACTTTTTATTTTATAAAGTTCAAACTATAATAAAGATTATACTTTTCAGAAAATTTAAAGGAAACCTGCGGAGGTGCACGGATTGCTGAAATTGGAGCAAGTGTCAAAAGTATATAAAGGCGGCAAAAAAGCTGTGAACAGCATTGATTTAGATATTGTCAAGGGTGAATTTATCTGTTTTATCGGCCCGAGCGGCTGCGGAAAAACGACGACGATGAAAATGATTAATAGATTGATTGAGCCATCGTCAGGAAAGATCTTTATCGACGGAGAAAATATTATGGAACAGAACCCGGTTGAGCTGAGGAGAAAAATCGGCTATGTCATTCAGCAAATTGGTTTGTTCCCCCATATGACCATCCAGCAGAACATCTCACTCGTGCCTAAACTGCTGAAATGGCCTGAAGACAAACGGAAAGAACGGGCGCGAGAGCTGTTAAAGCTTGTGGATATGGGCCCGGAATATTTAGACCGTTATCCCCATGAGCTCAGCGGCGGACAGCAGCAAAGAATCGGCGTGCTGCGCGCACTGGCCGCGGAACCCCCTCTCATTTTAATGGATGAACCGTTCGGAGCGCTTGATCCGATTACGCGTGATTCCCTTCAGGAAGAATTCAAAAAGCTGCAGAGAACCTTACACAAAACGATTGTGTTTGTAACCCACGATATGGATGAAGCGATTAAGCTTGCGGACCGGATTGTGATTTTAAAAGCGGGAGAAATTGTTCAAATCGGCACACCTGATGAGATTCTCAGGAATCCGGCAAATGAATTTGTTGAAGAATTTATCGGGAAAGAGCGTCTGATCCAGTCAAGACCGGATATCGAGCGGGTTGAGCAAATGATGAACAGAACACCTGTGACGGTATCGGCGGACAAAACGCTTTCCCAGGCGATTCAGCTGATGAGAGAAAAACGTGTCGACTCGCTGCTCGTTGTGGACCGGCAAAATGTGCTGATGGGCTACGTTGATGTGGAAATGATTGATCAAAACCGCAAAAAAGCGAGCATCGTTGGCGATGTATACCGCTCGGATATATATACCGTGCAAAAAGGAGCGCTTCTTCGTGATACGGTCCGGAAAATCTTAAAGCAGGGAATGAAGTATGTTCCTGTGGTGGATGAGGAGAACCGTTTAGCAGGAATTGTGACGAGAGCGAGCCTTGTTGATATCGTATACGATTCCATATGGGGCGAAGAAGACCAGCTCATGACGATCTGACCAGGGGAGGGGCTCTTTTAAGATGAATCAAATGATGACTTTTTTGCAAACAAACGGCGGAGAGCTGCTGTATAAAACAGGAGAGCATTTATATATTTCACTCATAGCCGTTGTATTGGGCATTATTGTCGCCGTGCCGCTCGGCGTCGCTCTCACTAGAATGAAAAAAGGCGCAGGCGCGATAATAGGCGTCGCAAACATTGTGCAAACCCTGCCGAGTCTGGCGATTTTAGCCTTTTTTATTCCGCTTCTCGGTGTAGGAAAAGTGCCTGCGATTGTCGCTTTATTTTTCTATTCGGTGCTGCCGATCCTGCGCAATACGTACACCGGTATCAAAGGGGTCAACAAAAATCTGCTGGAATCGGGCAAAGGGATTGGCATGACCGGCTGGGAGCAGATTCGGCTCGTCGAAATCCCGCTGGCGATTCCGATCATTATGGCAGGAATCCGCACGTCAACCATTTATCTAATCGGCTGGGCGACATTAGCGTCGTTTATCGGGGGAGGCGGTCTCGGGGATTATATTTTTATCGGCCTGAACCTGTATCAGCCTGAATATATTATCGGAGGCGCCGTGCCGGTCACCATTCTGGCCATTATCATTGATTACGTGCTGGCCGTGACAGAACGAAAGGTGACGCCGAAAGGATTGCAAGGGATGAAGGAAGTTTCGTAAGGAGTTGGCTCTTTTGAAAACGAAAAAAATCAAATGGCTTGGCGCGTTCGCGCTCGTCTTTGTCCTGCTGCTCGGCGGCTGTTCTCTGCCGGGACTGGGCGGCGCATCAGACGATACAATCAAAATCGGGGCGCAAAGCATGACAGAATCAGAAATTGTAGCGAATATGATCGCGCAGCTTATTGAACATGATACCGATTTAAATACGGCTTTAGTCAAAAACCTCGGCTCAAACTATGTTCAGCACCAAGCGATGATCGGCGGAGATATTGATATTTCTGCCACGCGTTATTCCGGGACGGATTTAACAAGCACCCTCGGCAAGGAAGCGGAGAAAAATCCGAAAAAAGCGCTGAACATTGTGCAGAATGAATTTGAAAAACGCTTTTCCTATAAATGGTTTGATTCCTACGGATTTGATAACACATATGCCTTTACCGTGACAAAAAAGTTTGCGGAAAAGGAGCATATCAGCACAGTATCTGACCTGAAGAAAAACGCTTCCGAATATAAACTGGGCGTCGACAATGCCTGGCTGAAACGGAAAGGCGACGGATATAAAGGCTTTGTCAGCACGTATGGATTTGAGTTCGGCACAACCTATCCGATGCAGATCGGACTTGTCTATGACGCAGTCAAAAACGGAAAAATGGACGCCGTTCTTGCTTATTCAACAGATGGACGGATTAAAGCCTACGATCTGAAAATCTTAAAAGACGATAAGCGGTTTTTCCCGCCGTATGACTGCTCACCGGTGATTCCGGAAAAGGTGCTTAAGGAACATCCCGAGCTTGAGGGTGTGATCGATAAGCTGATTGGGCAAATCGATACGGAAACGATGCAGGAGCTGAACTATGAGGTGGATGGCAAGCTGAAGGAGCCATCTGTCGTAGCGAAGGAATTTTTAGAGAAACACCATTATTTTGACTAAGAAAAGAGGTGGATCATATGGACGTAATACAGCAGCTTGGCACTTACTATTCGCAAAACGGCGGTTACGTGCTGCAGGAGTTTTACCGTCATTTTCTGATGTCGGTGTACGGCGTTTTGTTTGCCGCCATTGTTGGGGTTCCGCTCGGCATCCTGATAGCCAGGTACAGAAGATTAAGCGGATGGATTTTTGCGGTGACGAATGTCATTCAGACCATCCCGGCTCTCGCCATGCTCGCCGTACTGATGCTCGTCATGGGGCTGGGTGCTAATACGGTGATATTGTCATTATTTCTGTATTCTCTTCTGCCGATTATCAGAAATACGTATACAGGCATTATCAGCATTGAACATGCCTATCTGGAATCCGGAAAAGCGATGGGAATGACAAAATTTCAAGTGCTGCGGATGGTTGAGCTTCCGCTTGCGCTTTCTGTCATCATGGCCGGCCTTCGCACCGCGCTTGTCATCTCCATCGGCATTACGGCCATCGGGACATTTGTTGGCGCAGGCGGACTCGGGGATATCATCGTCAGGGGATCAAACGCAACAAACGGCACCGCGATTATATTAGCGGGAGCCATCCCCACGGCCCTGATGGCGGTGGTTGCCGATTTGGTGATGGGCTGGCTGGAACGCGTGTTAAGCCCAATTAAAAAGAAGAAAAAATTGGCCGGCGCCGCATAAGAAAAAACGCCTTGTTTAAGACAGGGCGTTTTTTACGGCTTCGGCACATATTTAAAAATCTCTTCGCTCTCAAAAAACTCAATCAAACGGCTGAGCCAATGATAATAATCAAGCCACTCCTTTAGTTCCTTCAGCAGCTCATTCACTTTTTCTTCAGCTTCAGGAGTAAGCTCTTCTTCTAAGATGCTGAGCAGCTCCCGATTGAGTTTTTTATGCATCATTTTGTTTTTGCTGACGACTTTGCCCCAAGTGGCTGAAAACAGCGTGATAAACGTTTGGTAGTAATCCTGCTCAACCTCATATAAATCTTTTCGCACGCCCTTTTCGAATACTTTCTCAGCGATGTTGGCATCTAGCATTTCCCGCACAACTTGGCTCATGCGAGTTTTGCTCATGCCGGTCGCTTCAGACAATTCAGCCAGCGTCATCGGTTTTCGATTCATATAAATAATGCCCAGCACACGTCCAACCGTAGAGGGCATTCCAAATGCATGCATGTTTTCTGCGATTCGTTCTATTAAATGGTCCTCAGCTTGTTCAATGATCGTTAACGGATCTTTCTCCAACGGTTTCAATCCTTTCAGCTAACAATTCCGATGTCAATATACCACATTTTTGATGCGGCGGAAATGCTGTAATATGAGAATTTGGCAGGAAACGGGAGCAATAAGGAGATCATTACAGGTCAATGCGGGTAAATCATCATTTATACATACTTTATAAAAAATATGAACAAATTGTAAACTTTTTAATTTATAAACTTTATTCTATAATGGGAAGCATTCAATTGTCTGAAAAATTAAATATAAACTGAACAAATTGAATAAACTTAACTTTGGAGGTGCGATGTTTGCTGACATTAGAAAATGTCTCGAAAACATACAAAGGCGGCAAAAAAGCCGTGAACAATGTGAATCTTAAGATTGAAAAAGGCGAATTTATCTGTTTTATCGGCCCGAGCGGCTGCGGAAAAACGACAACAATGAAAATGATTAACCGATTAATCGAGCCTTCCGCCGGCAAGATTTTCATTGACGGCGAAAACATCATGGAACAGGATCCCGTTGAGCTGAGGCGTAAGATCGGCTATGTCATTCAGCAGATCGGCCTGTTCCCCCATATGACCATTCAGCAGAACATCTCACTCGTGCCGAAACTGCTGAAATGGCCGGAGCACAAGCGGAAAGAGCGGGCGCGTGAACTTCTGAAATTGGTCGATATGGGGCCTGAATATTTAGACCGTTACCCTCATGAATTAAGCGGGGGGCAGCAGCAGCGAATTGGTGTATTACGGGCACTTGCCGCAGAGCCGCCGCTTATCTTAATGGATGAACCGTTTGGGGCGCTCGACCCGATTACGAGGGATTCCCTTCAGGAAGAATTCAAAAAACTGCAAAAAACCTTACATAAAACCATCGTATTTGTTACCCACGATATGGATGAAGCCATTAAACTGGCAGACCGGATTGTGATTTTAAAAGCGGGAGAAATCGTTCAAGTCGGAACGCCAGATGATATTTTGAGAAATCCCGCGGACGAATTTGTTGAGGAATTTATCGGCAAGGAGCGGCTGATCCAGTCATCCAGCCCGGATGTGGAGCGGGTTGACCAGATTATGAACACACAGCCTGTGACGATCGCAGCGGATAAAACGCTTTCTGAAGCGATACAGCTCATGAGGAAGGAGCGTGTCGATTCACTGCTTGTCGTCGATGACGGAGACATGCTGCAAGGCTATGTCGATGTTGAGATCATTGACCAATGCCGGAAAAAAGCGAATCTCGTAGGAGAGGTTTTACATCAAGATCTTTACACAGTATTGGGCGGCACACTGCTGCGCGACACCGTCCGCAAAATTTTAAAACGAGGTGTTAAATATGTCCCTGTGGTGGATGAAAATCGGCGTTTAATCGGAATTGTGACGAGAGCGAGTCTTGTCGACATCGTGTATGACTCTCTTTGGGGAGAAGAAAAGCAGCTTGCGGTGTTGTCATAGGGAGGCGGTCAGTAGTGAATCATATTGTGCAATTTTTGCAAAACAACGGAGGAGAGCTCCTTTACAAAACATATGAGCATATCACGATATCGCTCATTGCTGTCATTTTAGGCGTACTTGCTGCAGTGCCCCTTGGGGTTGTGCTTACTAGAATGAAAAAGGGAGCCGGCACGATGATTGGCATCATCAATATCATTCAGACGCTGCCGAGTCTGGCGATTCTCGCTTTCTTTATTCCGCTTCTCGGTGTCGGGAAGGTTCCGGCCATTGCGGCTTTGTTTTTTTATTCCGTATTGCCGATTCTCCGCAACACGTATACCGGGATTCGCGGCGTCAATAAAAATCTGCTCGAGTCTGGAAAAGGTATCGGAATGACACCGGCTGAACAAGTCCGCCTTGTGGAGCTGCCGCTTGCCGCGCCTGTTATTATGGCGGGAATCAGAACATCGACAATTTACTTAATCGGCTGGGCCACGCTTGCTTCCTTTATCGGAGGCGGTGGATTGGGTGATTACATTTTTATCGGGCTGAATTTATATCAGCCGGAATATATCATCGGGGGTGCCGCCCCCGTTACGATATTGGCAATTGTGATTAATTATGTGCTGGCGGTGGCAGAGCGAAAACTGACACCTGCCGGCATGCAGAGATTGAAGGAAGTGTCATAAGGAGGCTGCTCATGAAAAGAAAATATATCAAATGGATGACCGGTTTAACGCTCGCAGCAATGCTGACGCTAAGCGGCTGTTCGCTTCCGGGGCTCAGTGCCGCTTCAGACCAGACCATTAAAATCGGCGCGCAAAGCATGAGCGAATCAGAAATCATCGCCAGCATGCTGGGCCAGCTGATTGAACACTATACTGATCTTAAAACAACAACCATTAAAAATCTCGGCTCCAACGCGGTGCAGCAGCAAGCCTTAATGAACGGGGAAATCGACATTGCAGCCACGAGATATACCGGCGACGCGCTGACGGGCACGCTGAGAATGGAGCCTGAAAAAGACCCGGACAAAGCGCTGGAGCTGACACAGCGGGAGTTCCAAAAAAGATACGAGTTAAAATGGTATGACTCCTACGGGTTTGATAATACGTATGCCTTTACGGTCAGCAAGGAGCTGGCAGATCAATATCATTTGGAAAACGTATCAGACGTTAAAAAATGGGCGCCGCAATTAAAGCTGGGTGTCGATAACTATTGGATGAAGCTCAAGGGAAACGGCTATCAGGATTTTACGAAAACCTACGGCATGACATTCGACGGTACGTATCCGATGCAGATCGGACTTGTGTATGACGCGGTGAAAAGCGGAAAAATGGACATTGTGCTTGCATATTCGACGGATGGAAGAATCAAGTCCTATGGTCTTAAAATGTTAAAGGATGATAAGCAGTTTTTTCCGCCGTACGACTGCTCGCCGGTTGTTCCGGAACAAGTGCTCAAAGAACATCCAGAGCTTGAGAGCATTATCCGGAAAATGATCGGGAAAATCGACACAGCGACGATGCAGGAGCTCAACTATGAAGTCGACGGCAACCTAAAAGAACCGTCAGTCGTTGCTAAAGAATATTTAGAAAAACATCATTACTTCGCATCGTGAAAGGGGGACGAAGGAAATGAACGTGCTTGAACAGTTAATGACATATTATGCGCAGAACGGCAGCTACGTCATAAGCGAATTTGGCCGCCACTTTCTCATGTCGGCTTACGGTGTCTTGTTTGCCGCTGTCGTCGGAGTTCCGGCCGGAATCCTCATTGCGCATTTTCGCCGCTTATCAGCATGGGTGTTCGCCGTAACAAATGTCATCCAGACCATCCCGGCGCTCGCCATGCTGGCGGTTTTAATGCTTGTTATGGGGCTCGGCGCAAACACTGTGATTGTATCATTATTTTTGTATTCCCTTCTGCCGATTATCCGAAACACGTACACAGGGATTATCAGCATTGAACATGCTTACTTAGAATAGGGAAAAGCGATGGGCATGACGAAATTCCAAGTGCTTCGCATGGTTGAGCTCCCGCTCGCGCTTTCTGTCATCATGGCAGGCTTGCGCACGGCACTTGTCATCGCCATCGGAATTACAGCGATCGGCACATTTGTCGGCGCCGGCGGACTTGGGGACATGATCGTCCGCGGCTCAAATGCGACAAACGGAACAGCCATTATTCTGGCCGGCGCGATCCCGACTGCGGTGATGGCGGTAGCCGCTGACTTGCTGATGGCTTGGCTGGAGCGGGCATTAAGCCCGGTGAAGAAAAAACGAATCAGAACGAAACGTGTTCAAACAGCTGCATAGAATAGAAAAAGAGGCTTGGATGACTCCAGCCTCTTTTTCTTTTTAGATTGTAAACTGATCCATCTTCTCATCCAGCTTCTTTGCCAGCTGCTCAAGCTCCTCAGCATTTTGAAGCACTTGATCCATGGAATGGGCGGACTGCTCGGTAATCGAAAATGTTTCTTCAATGCCGGCGGCAGACTCTTCAGATACAGAAGCGATATTTTCAATCGATTGATTGATGGTAATCGATTGGTTTGTTAACTGCTTCAGGCCATCCGTTACTTCCTTAATGCTGCCTGCAACATCGGTGACGGATTGCTTGATCTGCTGCATAGCCTGTCCGGTGTCTGTCAGGTTTTCCGTTCCTTTTTCGACTTCTGTAAAGCTGCTTTCCAAGTACTTAATAACGGTGTGGATTTCCTGCTGTGTCCCGTTTACAATCCGGGTAATGTCCTGCACGGAATCAGAAACGCCGTCGGCCAGCTTTCTGACTTCATCTGCCACAACAGCGAAGCCTTTGCCGCTTTCTCCAGCGCGGGCAGCTTCAATCGCTGCATTAAGTGACAGCAAATTCGTTTGCTCGGCAATCCCGTTGATGACCTGAACGAGCTTGTTGATATCCTGAGAATGCTGTTCCAGCGACTTTACTTTAAGAACGGCTTCCTGAACGATATGATGGATGGATTTCATTTGCTGTAATGACGTATCCATATTTTCGTTTCCGTTTACCGCGAGTTCGAGAACATTTTGAGACGTATCGCTGATTGTGATGCCGTGATTATAGGCTTTATCAATATTTTCAGTGAAATCATTCATCGACTCGGCAATTGTCACGGCGTCTTGGGCCTGCTGTTCAGAGCCTTCAGCCATTTCGTTCATTGTTTCAGTAATGTGTTTGCTGCCGGATCTTGTTTCATTCGTTGCGGTTGCCAACACTTGTGAAGAAGAAAGAACCCGGCTTGATATGTCTTTGGTGTATCCGACAATATCCCTCAGATTACCTACCATTTTTTGCAGCGCTTCGTTAAGATCACCCAGCTCGTCTTTTGAGTTGAGCGGCTCAATGTCATTTGACAGATCTCCCTTGGCAATATGATTGGCAGAATCCTTCATGCGAATGATAGGCTTTACAATGCTTCGCGCGATATAAAACCAGATGAAAATGCTGATGATGATCGAAGCTGCCAGAAGCAAAGCCGTGTAAATCAGCCCTTTATGGTAGACGTCCTTCGTTTCTTTTACCGCTGTGTTGCTGCCTTCTTTATTAAAGTCAACAAGCTGAGTGACTGATTTTTTCATATCCTCAAAGCCAGCCTCAGACTGCACTAATAAACCTCTTGCTTTGTCCATGTCATTCGTGCGGCCGCTTTCTATTATTTGCTTATGAATATCAGCATAAGTGTTCACTTCAGTTTGAAGCTCCCCGAACAGTTTCTGTTCTTTATCATTGGAAATTGTTTTTTTGTAGCTATCGAGCTTTTGATTGATGTCTTCCATGATCTGATTCATGTCTTGATCAAGCGTATCCATTTTGCTTTTGTCAGTGTAAATCAGAAACTCCTTTTCCTTAGAAGACAAGTGCTCGGTTAAATAATTAATCGATGTAATGGCTTTGATGCCGTCAATCCATTTTGTGTTGATTTCATCTGTCTTTTCAATGATCTGCTTCATATTGAAAGCGCCTATTCCGCCAATAAGTAAATTGATCAGAATCAGTGTCAAAAATACCAGGCTGAATTTGCGGGAAATCGTCAGTCGCATATAATGGTCTCCTTTAAAAACGTGATGTGTGGATGTATTATATATCGGCTGAGAAATCGTTTTTTCACCTGGAAAATAAAAATAAAAAACGGCTCTTTTCCCGTCTTTGAGATCAGAACCGTTTTAGCAATTAGTCAAGAAAGGAAGGGTCAATCCAATCCGTCGCCCATTTAGAAATCTCACCTAGAATGGGGGCGAGCGCCTTTCCTTTATCAGTTAATGAATATTCGATGCGAACCGGAGTTTCCGGGATGACATCCCGCTTCACTACTCCTTCAAGCTCAAGTTCTTTCAGCCGTTCTGACAGAACTCTGCCGCTTAGATTTGGAAGTGCTGCTTCAATTTCGCTAAATCGCTGTGACCCGTTCAACAGCTGAAATACAATTAAAGCGACCCAGCGTTTACTCAAGATGTCGACTGCTTTTTCAAATCTAGGACACATTTCTGATTGGTTCATCCTTTTCACCTCGTCTGTCACTATTATAACGCAAATCATGAGGGGAGGTATGCAAGCGCGATTCATAAAATAGAGAAAGAGAAGAGGGGATTATGAAGAAGAGGCGCGTTTTTTCGCTTCAGAGGCTAAAAAATCGAAGTATTTGCTGAGATTTTCAATATCTTGCTTTGAAAGGTGTTCCCATTTTTTGCTGTTGAAAATCGGGAGGTGCTCCGCTCCGCGAGTAACAGCTGTCTGGTAAATGTCGTAAATGGACTGATAGCTTTCCGGAGCCTCGCGGATTTCTTCTGGAAAGGCCCGGATATGGCCTGCGGCAGCCATCAGGTCTTCGTACGGCACTTTCAGCACGGCCGCCAGTTTTTTGATTGTTGCAGGTTTTGGCGTGCCGCGCTTGCCGTTTTCAATTTTTGAAATGGTGGCCGAGCTGATGCCTGAGTACACCGCGAGCTGATTCACTGTCAGCTTGCGGGCGCGGCGCAGCTCCCGTAATTGCTGTCCGAACGGTGACATGGTTTATCGCCTCACATTTCTATCAAGAGTTAGTCATCAGCAGAACGTTTTTTAGCTTCGTTTGAAATAAACGAAAAATAATGATCCAGCATGAGCAAATCTTCTTTATTGAGATATTGCCACTTTTCGTCTTCAAAAAGGGCAAGGTCTTTTAAGTCATAGGCCTTCGCTTTTTCAAGCAGCTTACACTTCGTTTCATAAGGAGCCTTGGCTTCATGCACCTCTTCGATGTAGCCAGCCTTATACATAAGACCTTCATAAGGAATTTTTAAAGCCTCAGCCAGTTTTTTGATGGTGGCAGGTTTGGGAACGCCCCGTTTGCCGTTTTCGATTCTGGAGATACCGGCTGCGCTTACGCCTGAATAAGTCGCCAGCTGATTGACTGTTAACTTTCTCTCTTCGCGCAATGCCCGCAATTGTTCACCAAAGCTTTCCATATGTCTCACCCCGTCCCTCACTGTTACTCATATTTTAGTATGTTTATTGACTAAAGGAAATAGGTAGACTGGAAATGTATTGACAAAAGTTAACATAAGCCGTAATGTAAAAGTATAGAAAATAGATTTTTCAGGAACGGAAGGTGAGGAAAGTGCCGGTAGAAAAGATACAGATTAGACGTGATTATGTCTTGCAGTATATGGTCAATAACGATTATTCCCTTAATCAGCTTGCGCTGGAAATCGGAGTCTCACCCGCCACACTGAGCCGCGTGCTGAATGGAGAAAGACGGCCGGGACAGCTTGTGATCGGTAAAATGCTTCACTATTTTAATTTGAAATTTGAGGATCTTTTTTACTATGATTTTATTGACAAAAGTCAATGAAACGTTAGCGAAACGCCAGGAATTCAAGCGCTTTCTAATTCTGGGAATGATGTGTCAGCACAAATCCTGTCACCAGTTCATTGCATGTTTTCCATTGTTTTGTCGGAAGCTGGTGTCCCTGATATTCCAATCTGAAAAATTCGGCATGGCTGCACGCTCTTCGGTAATAGCCTGCGTTTGTAAAGGTCCAGTCCCGCAGGCCGCCATACATGAACAGCTTCGGCATTTGCAGATGTGGCAGCTGTTCAATACAGTTGTAGTCGAGTGAAGCCTGATAATATTGATGCCAATGGGTCTGGTCTGCTTTTTTCATATGGTCTGTCAATATGGCTCGAACTTGGCTGTCTTTTGTGTGGCTGCCGGCGAGGATTTTTATGAGCAGCCATGGGTTTTTTTCAAGCAGATACATGCCCATTTTGTGCAGTTTCTGGCCGATTACGTGATGAACAGCGGGGTAGGCGCCGGACAGAACAAGATGCGACACTTTGTCCGGGCGGGTAAAGCCGATATGCTGTGCGATTAAGCCGCCGGCGGAATACCCGAATAACACAGCCTTATCCATGTGCAGAGCGTCCATGAATTGCACGATCTCGTCTGCATAATAAGAAATAGAGGCGGGCTGATCCGCATGATCGCTGTCGCCGTGGCCGCTCAAATCGGGAAAGATCACCCTGAAATGCTTGGAGAGAAGGCGCTGATAATAAAAAACCTTGCGCCCCATGCCCGGCGGGTGGATAAAGATGATCGGAATTCCCTGTCCATATTCCTCATAATAAAGATGTTTTCTGCTGGCTATGCTGATAAGGGGCATTGTTTTTCTCCTTTTGATTTTCGTATGAATAGGGTAACCAAGATAAAACGCCCTTATCCCGCGTCTGATACAGCGTGACATGCCAACCCTTTTCATGTAAAATAGAAGTAATGTAGGCCAGTGAGTCTGGAGGTGTAAGGGATGCACGCAGTTTTGATTACCTTATTGGTTATCGTCAGCATTGCACTTATTATTGTCGTTTTGCTTCAATCCAGTAAAAGCGCCGGATTATCTGGTGCGATTTCGGGCGGAGCGGAGCAGCTCTTCGGGAAACAAAAAGCAAGAGGTCTTGACTTGATTTTGCACCGCATCACGGTTGTGCTGGCAGTCTTGTTTTTCGTGTTAACGATTGCGCTTGCTTATATCCTATAGGGCAATGTTTGTATAAGGTCTGATGTAAAGTCAGGCCTTTTTCACGTTTCAGACTGATATTCAGAGCGTTTTTTTCTGATCAAACTGTGGAAAACTAAAATGACCGTGCAGATAGAAAGGGAGACATGAGCATGAAAGTTGTGACACCAAAACCATTTACATTTGAAGGCGGAGACAAAGCGGTGCTTTTGCTGCATGGCTTTACAGGAAATACAGCGGACGTAAGAATGCTGGGACGTTACTTGAATGAACGGGGCTACACGTGCCATGCACCTCAATATGAAGGACACGGGGTGCCCCCTGAAGAACTAGTACATACGGGGCCCGAAGACTGGTGGAAAAATGTGATGGATGGCTATGAATACTTAAAATCTGAAGGCTATGAGAGCATTGCAGCCTGCGGACTGTCGCTTGGCGGGGTTTTTTCGCTGAAATTGGGTTACACTGTACCCATAAAGGGAATTGTCCCAATGTGCGCGCCAATGCATATAAAGAGTGAAGAAGTCATGTATCAGGGCGTCCTTTCATACGCTCGCAATTATAAAAAATTCGAGGGGAAAAGCCCGGAGCAAATTGAAGAGGAAATGAAAGAATTTGAAAAAACGCCGATGAACACGCTCAAGGCGCTGCAAGATTTAATAGCCGATGTGCGGAACAATGTCGATATGATTTATTCACCGACATTTGTGGTGCAGGCCCGTCATGATCACATGATTAATACCGAAAGCGCCAATATTATTTACAACGAAGTGGAAACCGATGATAAACAGCTGAAATGGTACGAGGAATCAGGCCATGTCATCACGCTCGACAAAGAACGTGACCTCGTCCATCAGGATGTGTATGAATTTTTAGAGAAGCTTGATTGGTAATCAACAGGAGGTCGGATAATGGAAAAAGAAGCATTTATGGATAAGCTCCTCTCGTTTATGAAGGAAGAGGCGTATAAGCCTCTGACTGTTCAGGAACTTGAGGAGATGTTAAATATTACGGAAGCTGAGGAGTTTAAGGAGCTCGTCAAAGCGTTAGTCACTTTGGAAGATAAAGGGCTTATCGTACGGACGAGAAGCGACCGCTACGGCATTCCGGAAAAGATGAATTTAATAAAAGGAAAGATATCAGCGCATGCAAAAGGATTCGCCTTTTTGCTGCCTGAGGACACGTCGTTAAGTGATGTGTTTATTCCGCCTAATGAGCTGAATACGGCAATGAACGGCGATATCGTCATGGTTCGTCTGAATTCACAGTCAAGCGGCTCCAGACAGGAAGGGACCGTCATCCGCATTTTAGAAAGGGCGATTCAGAAGGTTGTCGGTACGTATACAGAAACAAGAAACTTCGGTTTTGTCATTCCGGACGACAAAAAAATCACGAGTGACATTTTCATCCCGAAAAACGGGAAAAACGGAGCGGCGGAAGGGCATAAGGTTGTTGTCAAGCTGACGAGCTATCCTGAAGGCCGCATGAACGCCGAGGGCGAGATTGAAACCATTCTCGGCCACAAAAATGATCCGGGCATTGATATTTTATCGGTCATTCATAAGCACGGCCTGCCTGGTGAATTTCCTGCTGAGGCGATGGAGCAGGCCTCAAGTACGCCCGACACAATTGACGAAAAAGACCTGAAAGACCGCCGCGATCTCCGTGACCAGGTGATTGTCACCATTGATGGAGCGGACGCGAAGGATTTGGATGATGCAGTTACCGTGACGAAGCTTGAAGACGGAAGCTACAAGCTTGGCGTTCACATTGCTGATGTCAGCCATTATGTAACTGAAAACTCGCCGATTGACAAAGAAGCGCTTGAAAGAGGGACGAGTGTTTATTTAGTTGACCGGGTCATTCCGATGATTCCGCACAGACTGTCAAACGGCATCTGCTCTTTAAATCCAAAGGTTGACCGCCTGACACTTTCCTGTGAAATGACCATTAACAGTCAGGGGCAGGTGACGGAGCACCAGATCTTCCAAAGTGTCATTAAAACAACGGAGAGAATGACATATTCAGATGTGAATAAAATTCTTGTTGACGATGATGAAGAGATGAAACAAAAATACGAGCCTCTTGTCCCGATGTTCAAAGACATGGAGCGGCTGGCTCAAATTTTGCGCGACAAGCGGATGAACCGCGGCGCCGTTGATTTTGATTTCAAGGAAGCGAAAGTGCTTGTTGATGATGAAGGCGCGGTGAAAGACGTTGTCATCAGAGAACGCTCTGTCGCCGAGAAACTGATTGAAGAATTTATGCTTGTGGCGAACGAAACGGTAGCGGAGCACTTCCATTGGATGAACGTCCCGTTTATATACCGGATTCACGAGGAACCGAATGCTGAAAAACTGCAAAAGTTTTTAGAATTCGTAACGACATTTGGCTATGTGGTGAAAGGAACCGCGGGAAATATTCATCCGCGTGCGCTGCAAAGCATCCTTGACGCTGTTCGTGACAGACCTGAAGAAACCGTTATATCCACTGTCATGCTCCGTTCGATGAAACAGGCGAAATACGACCCGCAGAGCTTGGGGCACTTCGGTCTGTCAACGGAATTCTATACGCATTTCACATCGCCGATCCGACGTTATCCTGACTTAATTGTCCACCGTCTGATCAGAACGTATTTAATCAACGGCAAAGTCGATGAAGCGACACAGGAAAAATGGGCTGAACGCCTGCCGGATATCGCCGAGCATACATCAACGATGGAGCGCCGTGCAGTTGACGCCGAGCGTGAAACGGATGATCTGAAAAAAGCGGAATACATGCTTGATAAAATCGGTGAAGAGTTTGACGGCATGATCAGCTCTGTGACAAACTTCGGAATGTTCGTCGAGCTGCCGAATACAATCGAAGGGCTCGTCCACGTCAGCTTTATGACGGATGACTACTACCGCTTTGACGAACAGCATTTTGCGATGATCGGCGAGCGGACAGGAAATGTCTTCCGCATTGGAGATGAAATCACAGTCAAGGTTGTCGATGTCAATAAAGACGAGCGCAATATCGACTTTGAAATCGTCGGCATGAAGGGGTCTCCGCGCCGTCCGAGAGAACTTGACAGCAGCCGGAGCAGAAAGCGCGGAAAGCCTGCCAGAAAACGCGTTCAAAGCACGAATACGCCTGTTTCTCCGGCACCGTCTGAGGAAAAAGGGGAATGGTTCACTAAGCCGAAGAAGAAGAAAAAACGCGGCTTCCAAAACGCGCCGAAACAGAAACGGAAAAAGAAGAAATAACAGCTCAACCAGCAAATAGGGCCGCAGCGCTCTATTTGCTTTCTTTCGGAAAGAGCTTTTCATTGTAGCGGTACGTGACATTTGGTAAAATAGAGCGTATCGCAAAAGGTGGACAGTTTTTCCTTAGAGAGAGGAGGTTCTGGCATGCCAAAAGGGTCAGGAAAAGTATTATCTCAAAATAAAAAAGCCAATCACGATTATTTTATAGAAGAAACCTATGAAACAGGCATCGTTCTGCAAGGAACCGAAATCAAAGCGATTCGCGCCGGCCGTGTAAACCTTAAGGATTCCTTCGCCAAAATCGAACGGGGAGAAGTGTTTCTCCACAATATGCACGTCAGCCCGTATGAGCAGGGAAACCGCTACAACCACGATCCGCTCCGGACGAGAAAGCTATTAATGCACCGCAAGGAAATTAATAAGCTGATCGGGTTAACGAAGGAAAAAGGCTATTCTCTCGTTCCGCTGAAGCTGTATTTAAAAAACGGTTTTGCCAAAGTGCTTCTCGGCCTTGGAAAAGGGAAGAAGAACTATGACAAACGGGAAGACCTGAAGCGCAAGGACGCGAAGCGGGAAATCGAAAGAGCGTTTAGAGACAGTCAAAAAGGCTTCTAAAGGCATAGTGCTTGATTCAAAAATCAGGCCTGTGCTATACTGTGTTCACGATCAGATTACAACGCTATTCATTTGAAGGATTTGACAATTGAAAAGCGCCGTGAACGTGTTATAATAAGACTATAGCCAGTTTGAGTGAGAGCTTGATATTTTCTCCCGTATTTCCCTTATAACAAGGGGACGTTACGGATTCGACAGGGATGGATCGAGCTTGAGCTGCGAGCCGAGAGGCGATCTCGTAAACACGCACATAAATATAACTGGCAAAACTAACAGTTTTAACCAAAACGTAGCATTAGCTGCCTAATAAGCGCAGCGAGCTCTTCCTGACATTGCCTATGTGTCTGTGAAGAGCACATCTAAGTAGGCTACGCTTGCGTTCCCGTCTGAGAACGTAAGAAGAGATGAACAGACTAGCTCTCGGAAGGCCAGCCCGCAGGCAAGAAGATGAGTGAAATCCTAAATATGCAGGCTACGCTCGTAGACGCTTAAGTAATCGATGTCTCTGGACGTGGGTTCGACTCCCACCGTCTCCATACATAATGACAATAAAGCAGAACCTCTTTAGAGGTTCTGCTTTATTTTTTCTCCGGATCACAGGCACTAAAAAGTGCGTACTTCCATTTCAATCCCAGCTGTTTCATACTGATTGCAGAGCAGATGTTTCACCAATTAGATTTCTGTCAATAAATAAGAGGAAACAAAAACGGAGGGATGAAGGAATGAAACTCAATTTACAAGGGAAGACCGCACTGGTGACCGGTTCGACATCAGGGATCGGGAAAGCCGTTGCCTCTTCGTTAGCTGAAGAGGGCGCGGCAGTGATTATTAACGGACGCCGGGAAGAGAAAGTGAATCAGACGATAAAAGAATTGAAAACACAACATTCAGAAGCGGTCCTTTATCCGGCCGCATTTGATTTGGGAACAGAAGAAGGCTGCAATGAGCTGTTTCAGGCATATCCAGAGGTTGATATTTTAGTCAACAATTTAGGGATTTTTGAACCGGCGGAGTACTTTGATATTCCCGATGATGAATGGTTTCGTTTTTTTGAAGTGAATATTATGAGCGGTGTAAGGCTGACACGCAAGTATTTGCATAACATGATCGAGAAAAAAGAAGGGCGTGTGATTTTCATTGCCAGTGAAGCGGCGATAATGCCGTCACAGGAAATGGCCCATTACAGTGCGACGAAAACGATGCAGCTGTCCATTTCCCGCAGTTTGGCGGAGCTGACAACCGGCACGAATGTCACGGTCAACACCATCATGCCGGGCTCTACCTTAACAGAGGGTGTGGAAACGATGCTGAACTCGCTGTATCCTGGTGAAAACCTGACTGTTCAAGAAGCTGAGGCACGCTTTATGAAAGAAAACCGGCCGACATCTATCATTCAAAGACTGATCCGTCCGGAAGAAATCGCCCATTTTGTCACATTTTTAAGCAGCCCGCTATCCTCCGCCATCAATGGCGCAGCGCTTCGGGCGGACGGCGGTTTGGTCCGCAGTGTCTTTTAAACCTCTCCCAAAAGGAGAGGTTTTTTATATGTTGTTGATTTCCACAAATCTCTGTCGTATAATTTTGGTACCGATATAGTTTTTTTAGTACCGGAAGCGAGGGGATTGATTTGGAAAAAAGAATTTTGGCGGAAACCATACGGCTGATCCGGCAGAAAGGATTTTCATTTACAATGAATGATTTGGCGGCAGCGCTGGGAACGAGCAAGCGGACACTCTACGCGCATTACTCATCTAAAGATAAGCTCGCGGGAGCGGTGGTTGAACAATTTATCGCAGAGATGAAGCAGATAGAAAGAGACATCTATGAAAATGAACGTTTGGACGTGCTTGAAAAAGTGAAACAATTGCTGATCGGTCTTCCGCAGGGAATGGACCTGCTGAACATGGGATTATTAAGCGAACTGAAGAAATACCATTACGATGCGTGGCTTACATTAGACACGTTTATGAAGGAAGAATGGACGATTGTCCTTGAATTATTAAACGAGTGCAAACGGAAAAAGAGAATCAGAAATGTCAATTTGGATTTGTTTGTCCACATGTATATAGGAAGCATCAACCAAGTGTATGACCCTGAATATCCGGTCAAACATCAGCTCACGACAGGAGAGGTTCTTGAATCGATTGTAGATGTATTGATGAACGGCATAACAGCTGATGAGGAGGATGAAGCGTGATTTGGGTGTTTCTATGCTTAGCGATTTTGTTTGAGGTTGCCGGGACGGTCAGTATGAAGCTATCGTCAGGTTTTACAAAGCTTATTCCCAGTATCATATTGATTTTCTTTTATGGCGGAAGTCTTTTCTTTCTGACGCTTACGCTAAAATCAATAGATGTATCTGTTGCTTATGCCGTATGGTCAGGAATGGGAATAGTCCTGATTACAGTCGTTGGTTTTTTGTGTTTTCAAGAGAATATGAGCGTGATGAAACTCATTTCAATCGGCTTGATTATCGCCGGTGTGGTGTCTTTAAACCTGATCGAACAAGGGACGCAGTCTGAGCCGATACATAAAAGCGGGCCGTACAAATGAAATATATGAAACTGTTTTTTCTCGTGACTGATATCGGTTTTATTTTGTATTGGCTGTCAGCAGGGTTTTCGCTGATACCGGAGAGCTGGGCTTTTAAACATCATGAACAACCATTTATGATTGCCTGGAACTGGTCCTTTTTTCCGCTGGATATCCTGATCTCTGTCACAGGATTGTACAGCTTGTATTTGTATCGGGTGAATCGTGCTGACTGGAAGCTGATGGCGCTGATTTCACTTGTATTGACCTGCTGTTCAGGCCTTCAGGCGATTTCATTCTGGTCTTTCAGCCGGGACTTCGATCTTGTTTGGTGGCTGTTTAATGGGTATCTATTGATCTATCCTTTATTTTTTATTTATTTTCTCTTAAAGGAAAGCGATGCAACAAAGCAGTGCTGACAGGCGCTGTTTTTTATTTTTGTAAAAAAACTTTGTTTTCAGAAAAGTAAAACGATATAATATGTAATATATTGCATATTACCTGTCAGGAGGATGTACGTTGGCGACTCAAAAACAACGGATGTACGGATTTTTTATGGTCATTGTCGGAGCTGCTTTTTGGGGATTATCGGGAACTGCTGCCCAGCATTTGTTTGAAACAAGTGATGTGTCGGTGGAGTGGCTTGTCACCGTTCGTTTGCTTTTATCAGGATTGCTTCTGCTGATGATCATATCTGCCGGTAAAAACAGACGTGCGGTGTGGGAGATTTGGAAGGATCAAAAATCGGCTATTCAGCTGGTTGTTTTCGGAATTGCCGGCATGCTGGGCGTTCAGTATACTTTTTTGGCTTCAATAGGAACCGGTAATGCAGCTGTAGCTACGCTGCTTCAGTACTTGGCACCCGTTATGATTATGCTGTTTATGCTTGTGACCCGGAAGAATTCTTTTCAGTTAGCAGATATGTGCGCACTTGTGCTTGCTTTGGGGGGCACTTTTTTACTGCTGACCAATGGAAGTATCAATAATTTAACTATATCTCCTTTGTCTGTCATCTGGGGACTGCTTTCTGCCGCTGCCCTTGCCTTTTATACGCTGTACTCCAGCTCACTTTTGAAAAACTGGGGATCTGCTCTTGTGATTGGCTGGGGAATGCTGATCGGAGGCATTGGCATGAGCTTTATTCATCCGCCGTGGGACGTTGATGTACAGGGGTGGACGATGTCTGCGGGCGTATCAATTGGTTTTATTGTCATATTCGGAACGCTATTGGGTTTTTCTATGTATTTGACAAGCTTGAAATATTTATTTCCGCAAGAAGCAAGCATGCTGGGGTGCACTGAGCCGGTGGCCGCAGTGGCATCCTCTATCCTGTGGCTTGGTGTATCCTTTGGATTTTATCAAGCGGCAGGAGCGGCTTGTATTTTGGTCATGATTTTTGTTCTATCGCAAAAAAAGAGTACCGGCAAGCCGGCGGCGTTAAAAAAACAAACAAATATTCAGAGGTGATGCTTTTATGCCAATCCCGTCAAATACCCCAAAACCTATACGGCAGACTGCTAAAACGATTGCATTGGAGCAAATTCAAAAATGGATTGTGGAAGGCATTCTCGCTCCCGGAGAAAAAATCAATGACGACGAGTTAGCGAAAGCGCTTGGCGTCAGCAGAACGCCAGTTAGAGAAGCTCTGCAATTATTGGCGGTACAGGGCTTTGTTGAAATGTCACCGGGGAAAGAAACAAGAATTTCACAAATTGAAAAAAACGATGTTTTCAAGGTGTACCCGCCTATGGCGGCTCTGCAATCCACCGCTGCCGAACTGGCAATCGAACACATTCAGTCTTCCCACTTGGAGGAGATGGCGGCGGTCAATCAGCAAATGAAGGCGGCGATTGACCGAAATGAAATTTATGAAGCGCTAGGGCTTGATAAAGCGTTTCATGATGTCATGATTGATGCGGCCGATAATGAATATATCCGCAATTTCACATCTGTTCTTCATATGCATATTCTTCGGATTGAATATCTTTTTTTCACATCGCCGCAAAATTCGATTGAAGAACATGAACAAATTATTCAGGCATGTAAGGACAAGGATCGGAAAAAAGCTGCCGAGCTGACGTACAGCAACTGGATCAAGCCGATTCAGGATATTGCGGACAAACTGATGTAGAGAAGCAGAGACATATGGTCTCTGCTTTTTTATGCGAACGCATCAATTGAGAAGTTCACACGTTTTTGGGGCATACTATAGCGAATAAACGGGAAAAGCTCTACACATTCGCTGAAAAGGATTTTGTCAAATGAACAAGAATCAAAGAACTATGCCAAGCATCGTAAAGGATGCCTTTCGGATTCAAGCACATCCCTTTCCATGGAAAAAGGCAATCGGATCAGGCGTCGCTTCGGGATTTCCTGTGCTGGCCGGTACACTGATGGGTCATACGGATTACGGTTTATCTGCAAGCATCGGGGGCTTTGTTTATTTATATGCGGGCGGTGAATCGTATAAAAAGCGCGCTTTGAAGCTGCTCTTGGTTTCCATTGGGATTGCGCTCTCATTTGGATTAGGAACGCTTTTGTCCGGGACGGTTTGGATGATGGCGGCTGTTCTTGGGCTGATTGGTGCAGCGGCGATGTTTATTTTCAGTGCGCTCGGTATACAAGGTCCTGCGCCGATGTTTTTTGTTCTTGCCTTTTTAGTCAGCACCGGGCTTCCAACCGATCCTTCACAAGCGCTGTTCCGAGCGGAGCTGACATGTCTCGGCGGCATTTTGCCCATGGGCATCGCCTTAATCGGCTGGTTATGGAACAAACATGGACCTGAGGAGGCGGTGCTGCAAAAAACATATGACCAGCTTGCCGCTTGTCTTTCAGCCGTCGGAACACCAGGCTTTCAGAACGCGCAGCATCAGACAGTGCTTATGCTCAGAACAGCCCGTCAAACAGTTCTCGGCAAGGGAAACAGGCGGAAAAAATCACTGCATGATGAACGTTTTTTCCGCCTGCTCGAAAAAGCTGACGACATATTTCTCGCCATTATTCATTTTTCAGCTGAAACACCAGATGGAAAGACGGCACAGATTGAAAAAGCACTCCGTCAAGCCGGAGATATGCTGGGGCATGATCGTGCTCTCAGTTCGTTTCAGATGAAGGAGAATAATTCAGAGCCAAGCCGGAAGCTGTTTGAAGAAATCAATGAGGCTTTGCATATCGCTTCAGGAGAGTTTGAGAAGCTGGACGGGGAACCGAGCCGTCTGCCAAACTCATTTTACGATTTGAGAAATGCCTTTGACTGGCAGTCGCCGGTTTTGATACGGGCGTTAAAGTACGGAATTGTGCTGTTTGCCGCAGATCTGTTTGCCCTCACATTTGTTTTTGCACGCTCCTACTGGATTCCGCTTTCGGCAGCAGCGGTCATGCTTGGCACGACTGTTGTCTTTACGCTTCACAGGGCCATTCAGCGTTCGGCCGGAACCGTGATCGGTGTTGGGCTGGCAGGCGCTATCCTGTTTTTAAAGCCGGACGGTGTTTATATTGCGTTATGTATTGCAGCGCTGCAATGTCTTCTTGAGATGCTGATTGTCCGAAATTATGCGCTGGCGGTTCCTTTTTTGACCGCAAACGCGCTTGTCATCACAGAAAGCATGCATGGCGGCTCGGACATCGGTTATTTTATGATAGCGAGGCTGACGGATGTAGCTGTCGGCAGTGTGATCGGGCTATTGGGAACGATGCTGCTGTGGAGGCGTTTTTCCAAGAAGCGGCTGCCCGAACTGATGCGGGAGGTGATTCGGCTGGAAGGGCAGTTTATGGAGAAACTGTTAACCGGGCAGACAGCAGACGAACATAAGCTAAGGGTGAGCCTGGTCAGACTTCGGGATGCGTATGATCAGACGCTTGGTGAATTTCCCAATACTTATGCGGATACGCTCTGGCCTGCCGTTTCCGGTGCTCAGCACCTAGGGTATTATTTGCTCTCAGCCCAAGCTCATCATCGTCCGTCTGCTCCGTTTTCCGAAGAAGAGATGAACCGGATACGAGCTTTTTTTGAACAAGCTGAGCAGTCCGCTTTGATGAAAAAGGCGCCGGCAGACATACAAGTGCCGCATGTTTCTTGCTATCCGCGGATCAGCAAAGAGCTGTCCGCACTGTATTTTGGCTTGCGGACAGCTTTTGAAAAGTAAAATAATCTTTAATTCGAGATGTTTTGCTTGAAAGTAATTTTAAGTGCCCCTATAATAAAGTCAAAGAGAGAAAGAATAATCATAAAGCATCTGTATGATAATAATTGATGTGTGATTTTTAAAAACGAAAGGGCTGGTAAAAATGGCAAAAGTATTGTATATCACTGCTCACCCTCATGATGAAGCAACTTCTTACAGTATGGCAACAGGTAAAGCATTCATCGAATCTTACAAAGAAGCGAACCCAAATGATGAGGTTGTACATATTGATTTGTACAATGAAAACATCCCGCACATTGATGCGGATGTATTCAGCGGCTGGGGCAAGCTGCAGTCAGGCACAGGTTTTGAAGAGCTTTCTGAAAGCGAAAAAGCGAAAGTCGGCCGTTTGGGAGAGCTTAGCGATCAATTTGCATCTGCTGATAAATACGTATTCGTTACTCCTTTATGGAACTTCTCATTCCCGCCAGTAATGAAAGCGTATCTTGATTCTGTTGCAGTTGCAGGAAAATCATTCAAATACACTGAACAAGGCCCTGTCGGCTTGTTGACTGACAAAAAAGCAATTCATATCCAAGCGCGCGGCGGCTACTATTCAGAAGGCCCTGCGGCTGAAATGGAAATGGGCCACCGCTACATCGGCATCATGATGAACTTCTTCGGCGTTCCATCCTTCGATGGCATTTTCGTAGAGGGGCAAAATGCGGAGCCTGATAAAGCACAGCAAATCAAAGAAGACGCGATTGCGCGTGCGAAAGAAGCAGGAAAAACATTTTAATGAAAAAGCCTCCCCTGTTAAAAGGGGAGGCTTTTGTTTATTGTTCCAGCGTAATTGTTCGTTTCTCCTCACTGCTTTTCATCGCGGCTTCAATGATGCGGATAACATCAATTCCTTCTTCAGCGGTGACAGGGAGCGCTGCGCCTTTCCGTATGCTTTCTGCTAATTTGCGGTAATAGGTGAGATAGGAGCCGTTTACCGAAGGGATCGTTTCTGTTTTCTTGTCCGCGCCGTGAACGGTTGTCAGCTGGCCGTAAAACTGCGGATCATCCGCACCCCAGCTGTCATCCTCGGGTTTTCTCCCTGCTCTGAGTGCGTCTTCCTGTCCGTCGATTCCGTATTTGATAAAGCTGGATTGCTGTCCGTGAATTTGATAACGCGGGCCGTTTGCCGGAACGATTGATCCTCCGTGCAGAATCGCTTGGAGCTTGCCGTAATCCAGCATGATATGAAAATAGTCAACAGCTTCGGCATTGTGGCGCTGGACCATCACATTTGCAGTGACAGCTTTTGGCATCCCGAACAAATGGAGAGTTTGGTCTATGATATGGGAGCCGAGATCATACAGCGTACCGGTGGCAATGCCTTCTTTTTCACGCCATCGCTCTTGAACCTCAGGTCTGTAGCGGTTATAGGAGACGAGATATGTATTGATTTCTTCAAGTGATTTGTCCTCAATCAGCTTTTTAATCGTTAAGAAGTCATTATCCCAGCGTCTGTTATGATATACACTTAACAATATGTCTTTTTCTTTGGCGGCCTTTTGTAATGCTTCTCCTTCTTCAGCAGTGGCTGTCATCGGTTTTTCAATCACGACGTGTTTTCCAGCCTGAATGCATGCTATGGCGTGCTCGTAATGAAGCCCGCTCGGCGTGGTGATAATGACAAGCTCAATGTCCGGGTCATGTATGATTTGCTCAAGCTCATGCACAACTTCAGCATCCGGAAAATCCCGTTTCACTTCTTCCGTCCGCGATGTCATGACCTTGCTGATGGAAAACTCATCTAAAACAGAAAGCAGCGGCGCGTGAAAAACAGAGCCAGACAGTCCGTACCCTAACATCCCAACATTTATCGTATCCACTGTTCTTCTCCCCTTTAAAAGCGTTTTCGCAAGAAGTATATACCCTTCTGATCAAATGGTAAAACCTAACTGATTCATTTTTTGCCGAGGCAAGCTTAGACAACAGTTTGGACAATCAGTATAATGGGAATTAATATAAGGAACAGAGGTGTACCGATGGAGAAACATAACGACCATAAAGCATTAAACCATAAAAGCTCGAAAGAAAAGGATCAAATCACAAACCGCCTGAAACGGATAGAAGGCCAGGTCAGAGGTATTCAAAACATGGTGGAAAACGATAGATATTGTGTGGACATTCTTGTACAAATTTCAGCTGTTCAGGCTGCAATGAAAAATGTGGCGCTTCATTTGCTTGAGGATCATGCCCATCATTGTGTAGCGGATGCCATCAAAAGCGGAGACGGAGAACAGGCCATTTCTGAGCTTTTAGACGTATTTAAAAAGTTCACAAAATCATAAAGGCTTTTTTTATTGTAATACCCTACGGGGGTATGGTAGGATGAAAACAGAAAGAACAAAACAGGAGGAATTCAAATGGAACAAAAAACATTGCAAGTTGAGGGTATGTCTTGTCAGCACTGCGTCAAAGCGGTGGAAACGAGCGTAGGAGAATTGGACGGCGTCAGTGCGGTTCATGTCAATCTGGAAGCGGGAAAAGTCGATGTTTCGTTTGATGCTGACAAAGTATCAGTCAAAGATATTGCAGATGCGATAGAAGATCAGGGCTATGATGTAGCCGAGTGATTCAAAATATCGCGCCTTTAAGAAGGCGCGATATTTCTTTCATTTTCATATACCCCCCGGGTGTATATAAAGGAGTGAGTATGTTGAGTGAACAAAAGGAAATCGCAATGCAGGTGTCTGGCATGACCTGTGCGGCCTGTGCATCCAGAATTGAAAAAGGCCTCAAGCAGATGACGGGTGTCACGGATGCCAATGTCAATCTGGCAACAGAAACGTCAAATGTTATCTATGATCCCGCTGAAACAGAGGCTTCAGCGATTCAGGAAAAAATAGAAAAGCTGGGTTATCACGTCGTAACGGAAAAAGCTGAATTCGATATTGAAGGCATGACCTGTGCAGCCTGCGCCAATCGGATTGAAAAGCGGCTTAACAAAATAGAAGGCGTCGCAAACGCTCCCGTAAACTTCGCTTTAGAAACAGTTACGGTCGAGTACAATCCAAAAGAAGCGGCTGTCGGCGATTTGAAAGAAGCAGTAGATAAGCTGGGATATAAGCTTAAGCTAAAGGGCGATGAGGACAGTGAAGCAGCAGCTTCTAAAAAGAAAGAAGAACGGAAGCAAACGGCAAGACTGATCTTTTCAGCGGTTCTGTCGTTCCCATTGCTTTGGGCGATGGTAAGCCATTTTACGTTTACATCGTTCATTTGGGTGCCGGATATTTTCCTCAGTCCGTGGATGCAGTTTGCGCTGGCGACGCCAGTCCAGTTTCTGATCGGCTGGCCGTTTTATGCGGGTGCGTATAAGGCACTCAGAAACAAAAGCGCCAATATGGATGTATTGGTCGCGCTCGGAACGACGGCAGCTTACGCTTACAGCCTTTATCTTACAATCCAAAGCCTCGGTTCCCACGGGCATACAGACGGCCTTTACTATGAAACAAGCGCGATTTTGCTGACACTGATTTTATTAGGCAAGCTATTTGAAACAAAAGCAAAGGGCCGTTCATCAGATGCCATTAAAAAGCTGATGAAGCTTCAAGCGAAAACAGCGACTGTCGTCAGAGACGGACAGGAGCAAATCATTCCGATAGACGAAGTGCTTGTCGATGACTTGGTTTACGTCAAACCGGGCGAACGAATTCCTGTCGACGGAGAAGTAATAGAAGGCCGCTCGGCAGTTGATGAATCGATGATTACAGGAGAAAGTCTTCCTGTGGATAAAAATCCAGGTGAAAGTGTGACAGGTGCCACCGTGAACGCAAACGGTTTTCTGAAAATCAAAGCGGTCAATGTCGGTAAGGATACGGCGCTTTCTCATATCATCAAAATCGTTGAGGAAGCGCAAGGGTCAAAAGCGCCGATCCAGCGTCTCGCTGATCAAATTTCCGGGATTTTTGTGCCTATCGTGTTGGGAATTGCCGTTCTCACTTTTCTCATTTGGTATCTTTGGGCGGCTCCCGGCGATTTTGCCGAAGCGATCAGCAAGTTCATCGCGGTTCTTGTCATTGCTTGTCCTTGCGCCCTCGGCCTTGCCACTCCAACGAGCATTATGGCCGGATCTGGGCGCGCTGCCGAATTCGGGATTCTCTTTAAAGGCGGCGAGCATTTAGAAAAAACACATCGTCTTGATACGATTGTTCTCGATAAAACCGGAACTGTGACAAACGGTAAGCCGCGTCTGACAGATGCCATTCCGTTCGGGCGTTATGAAGAAACAGATCTGCTTCGATTTGCGGCGGCAGCCGAAACGGGCTCGGAGCATCCGCTCGGCGAAGCGATTGTTTCCGGCGTGAAAGAAAAAGGGCTTGAGATACCGAAGCTGACCCGCTTTGAGGCAAAAATCGGCGCAGGCATTTTAGCTGAAGCCGGAGGCAAAACCATTCTCGTCGGCACAAGAAAGTTAATGGAGAGCGAACAGGTTGAGCATGAAGCTCTTCTTGCCCAAATGGAAGAGCTTGAGGCAGAAGGGAAAACAGTTATGCTGGTATCCATTGATGGTGAAGCGGCGGGACTTATAGCGGTTGCCGATACGATAAAAGACACGTCACGGGCGGCAGTGACCCATCTGAAAGAGCTGGGCCTGGATGTCATCATGATGACGGGAGACAACCGGAGAACCGCAGAAGCCATCGCGAAGGAAGCGGGAATTACAAGTGTCATTGCGGAAGTCCTTCCAGAACAAAAGGCGGCAGAAATTGCCCGCCTGCAAAAAGAAGGCCGCCAAACAGCCATGGTAGGCGACGGAATTAACGATGCACCGGCACTTGCCACAGCCGATATCGGCATGGCGATTGGAACAGGCACGGACATTGCCATGGAAACAGCTGACATTACGCTGATTCGCGGCGATCTAAACAGCATTGCCGACGCCATTCGCATGAGCAGACTGACAATGAAAAACATTAAACAAAACTTATTTTGGGCGCTTGGCTATAACAGCCTTGGCATCCCAATCGCAGCGCTCGGATTTTTAGCGCCATGGATCGCGGGAGCAGCAATGGCATTCAGCTCCGTTTCCGTTGTACTAAACGCGCTCCGTTTGCAGAAAGTAAAATAAAAAACCGGCCATATGCCGGTTTTTGTTTTACATTGACACTTTATTGGAAAACGGCATATAATAAACGTAACCTATATATGAGTATGTGCTCATATATAAAAATTCACTATATCATTCATTGATACGCTTTGAAGAGGGAACCCTAAATCGGAAGGTAAGGTGAGACTAGTGAAACAGGAATACGTTCTGGACGGTTTGGATTGCAGCAATTGTGCCCAAAAAATCGAAAATGGGGTCAAAGGCATAAAAGGCATTGACGGATGCGCGGTTAACTTTGCGGCAAGCACCCTGACTGTCTCAGCCGATGGAAAAGAAGAGCAATGGGTCACCGATAAGGTGGAGAAAAAAGTGAAATCGATTGATCCCCATGTAACAGTTCGTCAAAAGTATAAAAAGAAATCAGCTGATGACGGCTATCGCAAAAGAATGATCAATATGCTGATCAGAATGGCGGCGGCTGTCATTCTCGGAGCAGCGGCATATTTCGTTCATTCCGGAACCGTGGAATTTTTGCTTTTCTTCGTTGCTTACTTGATCATCGGCGGTGACATTGTCATCCGTGCAGTCAAAAACATCAGCCGCGGTCAGGTGTTTGACGAGCATTTCTTAATGGCTCTTGCCACAATCGGCGCTTTTCTGATTCAGCAATACCCTGAGGGCGTTGCCGTTATGCTCTTTTATCAAATTGGTGAGCTTTTTCAAGGAGCGGCGGTCAGCCGGTCCAGAAAATCAATCAGTGCGTTAATGGATATACGGCCTGATTACGCCAATGTGAAAACAGAGAACGGCATTGAACTGGTTTCTCCGGAGGACGTACAGATTGGAGACATCATTGTGGTCAATCCGGGAGAAAGCATACCGCTGGACGGAAAGGTTATCCAGGGATCAGCGATGGTTGATACGTCTGCTTTGACAGGTGAATCCGTGCCGCGAAAAGCTGCAGAAGGACAAGAGGTCATGTCAGGCTTTATCAATCAAAACGGCGTTTTGCATATTGAAGTTACCAAAGGCTATCAGGAATCGGCAGTATCGAAAATATTAGATTTGGTTCAGAATGCGAGCAGCCGTAAAGCCCGTACGGAAAACTTTATCACGAAGTTTGCGAAGTATTATACACCTGCTGTTGTCATCATCGCGGTGTTGCTGGCCTTTGTCCCGCCGCTTATGATTTCTGGCGCCGCACTTTCCGATTGGGTCTACCGGGCGCTTATTTTCTTAGTGATTTCCTGTCCGTGTGCGCTCGTTGTTTCTATACCGCTCGGTTTCTTCGGCGGAATCGGCGCAGCCTCAAAGGCCGGCGTGCTTGTGAAGGGCAGCAATTATTTAGAGGCCTTAAATCAAGTCAAATACGCGGTGTTTGATAAAACAGGGACATTAACAAAAGGCAGCTTTGAAGTGACAGAAATCAAACCTGCGGAAGGATTTACAAAGGACAGATTACTTGAAGCAGCGGCATACGCTGAGCTTCATTCCCAGCATCCAATTGCCGAATCTGTGCGTAAAGCTTACGGGAAAATGCTTTCCTCAGACGCGATTGAGTCATATGAGGAAATATCCGGCCACGGCATTATTGCAAAAGTAAACGGCACAGACATTCTTGCCGGGAATAAAAAGCTCATGGAAAGAGAGCAGATTGAGGGTGTCCCGGATGAAAATGCCGGAACAATTGTACACGTTGCTGTTGATCAACGCTATGCCGGAGCAATCGTCATAGCGGATGAAGTAAAGGAAGACGCGGCACAGGCGATGGCTGATCTGAAGTCGCTTGGAATCAAACAGACAGTGATGCTGACTGGCGATTCGAAACAAACGGGGGAAGCTGTCGGAAAACAGCTTGGCATTGACGATGTATATGCGGAGCTGCTGCCGCAGGATAAGGTCGCACGAGTCGAAGCATTGGAAGCCAAGCTTTTGCCAAATGAAAAACTCATTTTTGTCGGTGACGGCATCAATGATACGCCGGTGCTTGCGCGCGCGGATATCGGAGCAGCCATGGGAGGCCTTGGCTCAGACGCCGCGGTAGAAGCTGCAGACGTCGTGCTGATGACAGATCAGCCATCAAAAGTAGCTGAAGCAATTCGGATTGCGAAACGGACACGGCGAATTGTATGGCAAAACATCAGCTTTGCTTTAGGTGTAAAAGCGATCTTTCTCATTCTCGGGGCATTCGGAATTGCGACTATGTGGGAAGCGGTCTTCTCAGATGTCGGCGTTACCCTGCTCGCAGTGGCGAACGCCATGCGCGTCATGCGTATCAAAAACGGATAAATTGTCGGAGAGAATTCATTTTTTCGGGGTTTTCTTATTGTCGCTTGTCTTGTTAAAATAAAGAAGTTGGTCAATTGTGGCCCGCTTCTTTTTTAATTTTAAAACGATGAGGTGTCGGAGTGAAAAAGAAACAGCAGTCTTCTGTGAAATTCGCGGTTATCCTTACGGTTGTGGTTGTTGTCTTGCTAGCAGCCATTGTCATCATTAATAACAAAACGGAACAAGGCAATGAAGCGGTTTCCGAACAGCCGTCTATTAAAGGCCAGCCTGTGCTCGGCAAGGATGATGCGCCGGTAACAGTAGTAGAATTCGGAGATTACAAATGTCCGTCTTGTAAGATGTTTAACAGTGACATCTTCCCAAAGATCCAAAAAGACTTTATTGATAAGGGCGATGTGAAATTTTCATTCGTGAACGTCATGTTACATGGAAAAGGTTCAAGATTAGCGGCTCTTGCATCAGAAGAAGTATGGAAGGAAGACCCCGACTCTTTCTGGGCATTCCATGAAAAGCTGTTCGAAAAACAGCCGGACACAGAACAGGAATGGGTAACCCCAGCGGTTCTCGGTGATCTTGCCAAAAGCACCACAAAGGTAAAACCTGAGACACTCAAGGACAATCTTGATAAGGAGACATTCGCTTCTCAAGTGGAAAAGGACACGAACCTTAATCAAAAAATGAATGTGAACGCAACCCCGACGATTTACGTAAATGATAAAGTGATCAAACATTTTGCGGATTATAATGAAATCAAAGAAACAATAGAAAAAGAGCTGAAAGGGAAGTAATTATATGAAAAATAGAATCGTATTTTTATATGCTTCCTGGGTTGTCGCTCTTGTCGCTATGCTTGGCAGCCTGTATTTCAGTGAAATCAGAAAGTTCATCCCCTGTGAACTGTGCTGGTATCAGCGCATTCTCATGTATCCGCTCGTTCTGATTTTAGGCATCGCCACCTTTCAAGGAGACACACGCGTGAAAAAATATGTGCTTCCGATGGCGATTATCGGAGCATTTATTTCAACAATGCACTACTTAGAGCAAAAAGTGCCCGGCTTTACCGGCATTAAGCCGTGTGTAAGCGGCGTGCCATGCTCAGGCCAATATATTAACTGGTTTGGTTTTATAACCATTCCATTTCTGGCCCTGATTGCTTTTATCCTGATTATCATTTTTATGTGTCTGCTGAAAGGCGAAAAATCTGAATAACTAAAAAGCGCCCGCGTATGCCGGGCGCTTTTTGTAATCTCCATGCTTAATAGCGTTTGGTGCACTCCCTCAAAATTTATCTTTTTTATCGTGAAAATGTTATTGATTTTACGCTTGAGCGATTATAAAATCTAGAGGTCGTCAGAAAATTTAACAAACATAAAGGGAGTCATCAGAATGGCTTGGGAGCTGCTCAGTGTGATTGGCATCATTGCGTTTGCGGTCAGCGGTGCAATTGTTGCGATGGAAGAGGAATATGATATTTTAGGAGTTTATATATTAGGGATTGTCACAGCTTTTGGAGGAGGAGCGATCCGCAATTTGCTGATCGGTGTTCCCGTGTCAGCATTATGGGAGCAGGGCGCGTACTTTCAAATCGCCCTCGTCTCCATTACGATTGTGTTTCTGTTTCCGAAGCTGCTATTAAAGCATTGGAACAAGTGGGGCAATTTATCTGATGCGATCGGTCTCGCAGCCTTCGCTATCCAAGGTGCGCTGTATGCCGTCAAAATGGGACATCCGCTTAGCGCCGTCATCGTAGCTGCGGTGCTGACTGGAAGCGGCGGCGGGATCATCCGCGATCTTCTTGCCGGACGAAAGCCGCTTGTGCTGAAAGCAGAAATTTATGCGGTCTGGGCGGCTCTCGGCGGATTAATCGTCGGCTTGGGCTGGCTTGGAAACTCGTTTGGCTTGTACGTTCTGTTTTTCGTGCTCGTTGTGTGCCGCGTTTGTTCTTATATGTTTAAGTGGAAGCTGCCAAACCGTTCTTTTCGTTTAGATAACTAATATTAAAAAACCGATTTCAAATCGAAATCGGTTTTTTGGCATATAAATAACCCAAATCTTGATTGATATGGGGTGAATGTGGTAAGATAAATTGTATTTGCCTATTTTATCATATATTGGTTATATGTATCCAATTATATTTTACAGTATTTCGTCTGTGTTTGTCAACTATTTTCTGGAGGTGCCGTTCATGAATCAGCAGGATAAGGAATGGAAGGAAGAGCAGTCAAGAATAGATGAGGTGCTGCACGAGCTCGGCAAAAAGGAGCGGTTTCTGGAAACGTCTGCGGGCGGGTTAAAGCAAGATATTATCGGATTAAGAAAAAGCTTTTGGGAGGATGTTACGGTTAATGTTGATGATGCTCATGAAGCGGTTGAAACGATGGCGAGCATTAAGCAGCAGGCAGAGCTGCTGTCTGATCGGGAACGGAATCATCGGCGTATGGATCAGCAGCTCAAACGAATTCATCAATTAAAAGCATCGCCTTATTTCGGCCGGATTGATTTTATTGAAAACGGCGAAAAGCAGGCAGAGCGAATTTATATTGGTTTAGCCTCTTGTATGGATGAGAAGGAGGAACACTTTCTGATCTATGACTGGAGGGCGCCGATATCAAGTATGTACTATAATTATTCCCCAGGAAAAGCAGAGTACGAAGTGCCCGGTGAAACGATAGAAGGAGAAATGGTGCTGAAACGCCAGTTTATCATTAAAAACGGCACTCTCAAGGCGATGTTTAATACTGATATGACGATCGGCGATGAAATGTTGCAGGAGGCATTAAGCCATCACTCTAATACCCAAATGAAAAACATCGTGTCTACGATTCAGAAAGAACAAAATCAGATTATCCGTAATGAAAAAAGCAAATTCCTGATCGTGCAGGGAGCGGCTGGCAGTGGAAAAACATCGGCAGCGCTTCAGCGTGTCGCTTATTTGTTATACAGGCACCGCGGCGTCATTGATGCCGGACAAATCGTTTTATTTTCTCCCAACTTTTTATTTAACAGTTATGTCTCCTCTGTTTTGCCAGAGTTAGGAGAAGAGAACATGGAGCAGGCGACGTTTCAGGAATATATTGAGCTTCGGCTTGGCCGTAAGTTCCAATGTGAAAGCCCCTTTGACCAGCTTGAATACTGCTTGGCTGAAACAAAAGATGGCGGTTTTCCAACAAGGCTTGCGGGAATTACATGGAAGGCGGGCTTATCTTTTCAGCAATTCATTGATGAATACGTCGCGCGACTGTCCTCTAGTGGGATGATCTTTAAAAATATCGTTTTCCGCGGACAAAAACTGATCACAAAGGAACAAATCCAAGCCTATTTTTACTCACTGGATCAAGGCCAATCCATTCCAAACCGGATGGAGCAAACGGCGAGGTGGCTGCTGAATGAGCTGAATAAGTTTGAGAAAAAGGAACGGCGCAAGGATTGGGTTGTCCAAGAAGCTGAGCTGCTCGACAAAGAGGATTACCTGGACGTGTACAAAAAGCTTCAGGATAGGAAACGGTTCAGTGAGAGTACCTTTAACGATTATCAAAGAGAGCAGCAGCTGCTTGCGTCAATCATTGTAAAAAAGGCTTTCACACCGCTCAAACAGGCGGTCAAATTTCTTGCTTTTCTTGATATGAAACAGCTGTATCTGCAATTGTTTTCTGGCTGGGGAGGGAAATTCCAGCATGAGAAGACGGCGGAAATAGGAGAGCAGACCCGATCGGCATTTGCGGAAAATCAATTGCTCTATGAGGATGCGGCGCCGTTTCTTTATATGCAGGATTTGATGGAAGGCAGAAAGAAAAATACGAAGATCAAACATCTTTTTATCGACGAAGCTCAGGACTATTCGCCGTTTCAGATGGCGTACATGAGAAGCATTTTTCCGGCTGCCAGCATGACAGTGCTCGGTGATATCAATCAGTCGATCTATGCCCATGCCATAGATGGCGCAAAGCGTATGGATGCTTCTTTTGAAGGTGAGCCGGCTGAATATGTTCGCTTGAAGAGAACGTACAGATCGACAAGACAGATTGTCGAGTTAACAAAAGCGATGCTTCAGGACGGAGCGGACATTGAACCTTTTAACAGGAACGGGGAAGTCCCTCGCGTTTTTCAAACTGAAGGGCGTGAGGACCTTTGTCAAAAGCTTGTGAAAGAAATTGAGCGGCTCAAGCAGCAGGGGCATGAAACGATAGCCGTCATTTGCAAGACGGCGCGGCAGTGCATACAGGCGCATGCTCACATAAGCGAATATATAGATGTTCGGCTGATCCATAAAGAAAATCAAACATTCCAAAAGGGAGTTTGTGTTATCCCGGTGTATTTAGCAAAGGGTATTGAGTTTGACGCAGTACTTGTCTATGATGTGGCAGAAGAACATTATCAAACAGAGCACGACCGCAGGCTGTTATACACTGCCTGCACCCGTGCGATGCATACGCTGACAATGTTTTATACAGGTAAGGCAAGTCCGTTTGCAGCGGCTGTGCCGCCTCATTTATATCAAAATGCGGATTGAAGAGAAGGGATTCCTTCTCTTTTTTCTATTTAGGTGAAACTTTGCGGTTTTATCATTAGGATTATTAATAGTTATCATCATGTAAATATATTTTACTTAAACCTAGTATTCCGGTAAAGTTCAATTAGATGCAATTTTCGATCAGTTTATAACTTTGTGAGGTGGATACGTTGCAACTTCAGGTAATGAACAGTCCGTTTAATCAGGAGCAGGCAGAGCTCCTTAACCGCCTTCTGCCAACCTTGACCGAATCTCAGAAAATCTGGCTGAGCGGATATTTATCCGCGCAATCAGTTTCCGCCCAAGAAACTGTAGGGGTGACATCGGCTGTGTCTTCAGAAGCAGCGGCACCGTCCGTTTCAAAAGAAGTGACCGTTCTTTACGGTTCACAGACGGGAAACGCACAGGGGCTTGCAGAGAATGCCGGCAAGCAGCTTGAACAGCGCGGTTTTCAAGTGACCGTCTCATCCATGAGCGATTTTAAACCGAATCAGCTGAAGAAAATAAACAATCTTTTGATCGTCGTCAGTACGCACGGTGAAGGCGATCCTCCTGATAACGCGCTGTCGTTTCATGAATTTCTTCATGGAAGAAGGGCGCCTAAGCTTGAAGATCTTCGTTTTTCCGTTTTGGCGCTTGGTGACAGCTCGTACGAATTTTTCTGCCAGACAGGAAAAGAATTTGATCAGCGCTTAGAAGAACTCGGGGGAACTCGGATTTCTCCGCGCGTTGATTGCGATCTTGACTACGATGAGCCGGCAGCCGAATGGCTTGAGAGCGTACTAGAGGGTTTAAGTAAAGCGGGGGGCGGCAACGCCGCGCCTGCGCCGGCAGCTGCACCTCAAACCGGTGAGTCTTCCTATTCCAGAACAAACCCGTTTCGGGCTGAAGTGTTAGAAAATCTGAATTTGAACGGCCGCGGATCAAATAAAGAAACACGCCATGTGGAGCTGTCTCTTGAAGGATCTGGCCTGACATACGAGCCTGGTGACAGCCTCGGCGTCTATCCGGAAAACGATCCGGAGCTTGTCGAGCTGCTGCTTAAGGAAATGAATTGGGACCCTGAAGAAATTGTGACGCTTAATAAGCAAGGCGATGTCCGTCCGCTGAAAGAAGCGCTGATTTCTTACTATGAGATTACCGTTCTCACAAAACCGCTTCTTGAACAGGCGGCCCAGCTGACGGGAAGCGCTGAGCTTAGAGAGCTTTTAGCCCCGGGGAACGAGGATCATGTAAAAGCATATATGGAAGGACGCGATGTCCTTGACCTTATTCGTGATTATGGCCCGTTCAGCGTATCGGCGCAGGAGTTTGTCTCGATTTTGCGAAAAATGCCGGCGCGCCTCTATTCGATTGCGAGCAGTTTATCCGCAAATCCGGATGAGGTGCATGTAACGATCGGCGCAGTCCGCTATGATGCGCACGGCCGTGAACGAAAAGGCGTCTGCTCGATTTTATGCGCGGAACGTCTGCAGCCGGGAGATACACTTCCGGTTTATGTTCAGCACAATCAAAACTTTAAGCTTCCGAAAGATCCAGAAACACCGATTATCATGGTCGGCCCAGGGACAGGCGTCGCGCCGTTCCGTTCCTTTATGCAGGAGCGTGAGGAGTCTGGAGCGGAAGGAAAAGCATGGATGTTCTTTGGCGATCAGCACTTTGTCACGGACTTCCTTTACCAGACAGAGTGGCAGAAGTGGCTCAAAGACGGTGTGCTGACAAAAATGGATGTAGCGTTCTCACGTGATACGGAAGAAAAAGTGTATGTGCAGCACCGCATGCTTGAACAGAGCGCAGAATTGTTCGAATGGCTTCAAGACGGTGCGGCTGTATATATTTGCGGTGATGAAAAGCATATGGCGCATGACGTCCACAACACATTGCTTGACATTATAGAGAAGGAAGGCAATATGAGCCGCGAAGAAGCGGAAGCTTATCTTGCCGATATGCAGCAGCAAAAACGCTATCAGCGTGATGTATACTGATTTGACTTGAAAGGAGTTTTTCAACATGGTGACCAAAATCTTAAAAGCACCGGACGGCCCTCCAAGTGATGTTGAACGCATTAAAGAAGAAAGTGATTATTTGCGAGGCACACTGAAAGAAGTCATGCAGGATCGGATCAGTTCCGGAATTCCGGATGATGACAACCGTCTGATGAAACACCACGGCAGTTATTTGCAGGATGACCGCGACCTCCGCAATGAACGCCAAAAGCAAAAGCTTGAACCGGCATATCAGTTCATGCTGCGCGTGCGTATGCCAGGAGGGGTTTCAACGCCTGAGCAATGGCTGGTCATGGATGACCTTTCTCAGAAATACGGGAACGGCACACTAAAATTGACGACACGTGAAACGTTCCAAATGCACGGCATTCTGAAATGGAACATGAAAAAAACCATTCAGACGATCCACTCAGCTCTTTTGGATACGATCGCAGCCTGCGGAGACGTAAACCGTAACGTCATGTGCGCATCAAATCCTTATCAGTCTGAAATTCATTCAGAGGTATACGAGTGGTCTAAAAAATTAAGTGATGATCTGCTGCCGCGTACGAGAGCATATCACGAAATTTGGCTTGATGAGGAAAGAGTGGCCGGCACGCCGGAGGAAGAAGTCGAGCCAATGTACGGGCCGCTCTATCTGCCTCGGAAATTTAAAATCGGTATTGCCGTTCCGCCGTCTAATGATATTGACGTCTTTTCACAAGATCTCGGATTCATTGCGATTGTCGAAAATGGCAAGCTGATCGGTTTTAACGTGGCCATCGGCGGCGGTATGGGAATGACGCATGGCGACACAGCGACTTACCCGCAATTAGCCAAGGTCATCGGATTCTGCCGGCCTGAGCAAATGTATGACGTTGCTGAAAAAACGATTACGATTCAGCGCGATTACGGAAACCGTTCTGTCCGCAAAAATGCGCGGTTTAAATACACGGTTGACCGCCTCGGTTTAGATACCGTAAAAGAAGAATTGGAAAACCGTCTCGGCTGGAGCCTGGAAGAAGCGAAGCCGTATCATTTCGATCATAACGGCGACCGCTACGGCTGGGTGGAAGGCATTGAGGATAAATGGCATTTCACGCTGTTTGTCGAAGGCGGCCGTATAACGGATTACGATGATTATAAGCTGATGACAGGTTTGCGGGAAATCGCCAAAGTTCATACAGGTGAGTTCCGTCTGACAGCCAATCAGAACTTGATTATCGCGAACGTCTCAAGTGAGAAAAAAGCTGAAATCAGCGCGTTAATCGAGCAATACGGACTAACTGACGGAAAGCATCATTCAGCGCTCCGCCGCAGCTCTATGGCGTGCGTCGCTCTTCCGACCTGCGGATTGGCAATGGCTGAAGCGGAACGTTATTTGCCGACCCTTTTGGATAAGATTGAAGAGATTATTGACGAAAACGGCCTTCGTGAACAGGAAATCACCATTCGCATGACAGGGTGCCCGAACGGGTGTGCACGCCATGCGCTCGGTGAGATCGGATTTATCGGAAAGGCGCCGGGCAAATATAACATGTATCTAGGCGCGGCATTTGATGGAAGCCGTTTAAGCAAAATGTACCGTGAAAACATCGGTGAAGCAGAGATTTTAAGCGAGCTGCGCGTCCTTCTTTCCCGCTATGCGAAAGAACGCGAGGAAGGCGAGCACTTCGGTGACTTTGTCATCCGAGCCGGTATCATGAAAGCAACGACTGATGGCACGAATTTTCATAATTGATACAGTAAGTCGAGAGGCAGGGAATAGCTCCCTGTCTCTTTTTTCTGTAATTTGCTCTGCGGCAAAAAAGTTCACTATGAGCATATCATGAGAAATAATACCCTAAAAAGGGTACTATAAAAGAAGATAAGTATAGCGAATCACATTCGGCATGAAAGGCCATCCCAGCCTCCGCTTCTTTTACACAAGCAGATCCATGGGCACTACAAACACAACAACGAAGGAGGTCATGCATTTGGACATATTTTTAGTTGTTCTTGTTTTATTAACGATTATTGCGATATCCAATATCGTGAACCGTTTTATTCCATTTATTCCGGTGCCTCTGATTCAAGTGGCGCTTGGAATAGTAGCAGCCTCGTTTCCACAGGGGCTTCATTTTGAATTAAACACCGAATTGTTTTTTGTTCTGTTTATCGCGCCTCTTCTATTTAATGATGGAAAGAGGACACCGCGGGCGGAGCTTTGGAATTTAAGAGCCCCGATTTTATTGCTTGCACTCGGTCTTGTATTTGCGACTGTGATTGTTGGAGGCTACACGATTCACTGGATGATTCCTGGTATTCCGCTGGCAGCGGCATTTGGACTTGCGGCCATTCTTTCACCGACTGATGTCGTCGCTGTCAGCGCATTATCAGGAAGAGTGAAAATGCCAAAAGGAATTCTTCGCCTGCTTGAAGGGGAGGGGCTGATGAATGACGCATCAGGTCTGGTGGCCTTTAAATTTGCGATTGCGGCAGCTGTGACCGGTGCATTTTCATTAGCGCATGCGGCCGTCAGCTTTGTCTTTATTTCTCTCGGAGGCTTGCTGTGCGGGGTTGTCATTTCGTTCTTGATTATTCGTTTTCGTCTCTTACTGCGCCGTCTTGGTATGCAGGATGTCACGATGCATATGCTGATTCAAATTCTGACACCGTTCGTGATTTATTTGGGAGCGGAAGAAATTGGCGTTTCGGGCATTTTAGCCGTTGTGGCTGGAGGGATCACCCATGCGGTTGAACAGGATCGTCTGGAATCAACGATGGTCAAACTGCAAATCGTCTCATCAAGTACGTGGAACATTATTTTATTTATTTTGAATGGTCTGGTTTTCGTAATCCTCGGGACCCAGATTCCGGACGTCATTTCTGTCATTTTTAACGACACCGCCATCAGCAACATGAAGGTGATCGGTTATATCCTAGTCATTACATTTACGTTAATGCTCCTCAGATTTCTGTGGGTGCTGTTCTTCTGGAACGGCAAGTGGTTCTTTAATAAGGATCAAAACATCTATAAACCGGGGCTTCGTTCGACGCTGTTAATTTCGATTTCCGGTGTGCGTGGAGCAGTAACGCTTGCGGGTTCTTTCTCTATTCCGTATTTTCTGGAAGACGGCACACCGTTTCCGGAAAGAAATCTGATTCTCTTTTTAGCAGCCGGCGTCATTTTATGCACCCTTGTCATTGCCGCCGTTGTCCTGCCGATTCTGACTGAAAAAGAAGAAGAGGACGAGGAACGAAATAAGAAGCTGCTGACGGCGAGACGTAAATTGATCAAAACAGCTCTCCAAACGATTAAAGAGGATATGAATGAGACGAACAAAACGGCCTCTCTTGCGGTCATAGCTGAATACAATGAAAAAATGAAAAATCTTCGTTTTCAGCAATATACATCGACTAATCGTATCAAAAAACATGAGCGAAAGATTCGTGCGCAAGGGGTTAAGGCTGAGCAAGAGGCACTGATGAAAATGCTGGAGCGGGGAGATATTCCGGAAGAAACGGCAAATGCGCTGCAAGAACGATTTAATGAATTGGAACTTTTGTATGCCAACCCGTTTAAAGTCGGATTATCAAAAACAAGGCTCAAGCGGCTGATGTATTGGATCTTCTTCGGCGAACATAAAAAGCCGGAGATGTCGATTTTAAATGAAGTTGGATTGATACGGGCAACGAGAGTGAAAACGGCGAAAGCAGCGATAGAATACTTGGAAAAACATAAGACGGAAGAACATAAAGAAGTGTTTGTATCTGCCATTTCGTTTTATAGACAGTTAATTTTCAGGCTGGAGCACAGCTATCATGAGCTGAAATCAAACGCCCATTTTGAAAATCAGAAGCTGGAAGTGAAGCTGAAGGCTGTACAGGCGATCAGAAACGAAATTCAAACGCTCTTTGAGGAGCGGGAAATATCCAGGGACATCTCCCATGAGCTTCGCCAATACATTAATGATGTAGAAGCCGCCATGCTTGAAGGCGGCGAATAGATGCAGGAAAAAAGCTGGCGCCAAAACGCCAGCTTTTTTCTTATTAAGGACGATGAAATTCGACGGTGCTGCCATCCCGGTCGAACCAGCCTCTGAAGGCCCAGTTGATCCAGCCGCCATCCCCTTTGTTTGTAAAGGTTCCGTCTTCAAATACCCAAATGCCGTACGTAATGCCGTCATAAACGGCTGAGCCGTAAAATTGCACACCGTTTAAGTGATCCTCATATTCCTGGCTCAAATTAAACACCATGACGTTGTATTTTTGGCCGGACGCGTAGAAGGAAGACTCCATGAGGTTTTTCACAAACCCATCTCGGTTCTGTGCGGATTTAATGGCGTCGGAAATCTGATTGGCGATGCCAAGCACATCAAGGTCTACATTGAGACCGACCTCAGTCGCAGATGCTCGGGCTGTTGTGGTCTGCGAGATCTTTGGAGCTGGTTTTTCTTCAGCGGAAGCAAAGGATAGAGGGGCAATGGTCAAAGCGGCACCAAGCGCAAGTGTCATTGGGATACGAATACGTTTCAAGTTGTTTCCTCCTTTGTTTTTTTGGTTACACCCATCGATTACCCTGCTTATTTTCTTCTTAATCTCAATTTTGTTAAAATAGGAAAAAAATAGTACGTCGGTTTGCATGTGCTGTGAAAAAAGCAGCACAAGAGGGCTTTAAGCGTATTATTGGTATCGGCTTGAAGGAGTGTGAGATAATATAAAATGCTTACATTTCAATGAAAGGGTGGATGTTCAAGTGCCAAAAAGTTTAAAAGATACTGTAAAGCTACATAACGGAGTGGAAATGCCTTGGTTCGGCCTTGGTGTTTTTAAAGTAGAAAACGGAAGTGAAGCGACTGAATCAGTGAAAGCGGCGATTAAAAACGGCTATCGCAGCATCGATACAGCGGCTGTCTACCAAAATGAAGAAGGCGTTGGCATCGGGATTAAAGAATCCGGTGTGGCAAGAGAAGAGCTGTTCATTACATCAAAAGTATGGAATGAAGATCAAGGCTATGAAACAACGCTTGCTGCCTTTGAAAAAAGCCTGGAAAGACTTCAGCTTGATTACTTAGATCTCTATTTAATTCACTGGCCTGGCAAGGATAAATATAAAGATACGTGGCGCGCGCTAGAAAAGCTGTATAAAGACGGCAAAATCCGCGCCATCGGTGTCAGCAACTTCCAGGTTCATCATTTGGAAGAGCTGTTGAAGGATGCCGAAATCAAACCGATGGTGAACCAAGTGGAATTTCACCCTCGTCTCACACAAAAAGAAGTAAGAGATTACTGCAAAGCGAACGGCATCCAAATGGAAGCATGGTCTCCGCTTATGCAGGGACAGCTTTTGGATAACGAAGTGATTGCACAGATTGCAGAAAAACACAATAAATCTGTGGCTCAAGTCATCTTGCGTTGGGATCTTCAGCACGAAGTGATCACAATTCCAAAATCCATTAAAGAACACCGCATTATCGAAAACGCTGATATTTTTGATTTCGAATTGTCTCAGGAAGACATGGACAAAATCGACGCGTTAAATAAAGATGAGCGTGTCGGTCCAGATCCGGACGAACTCTTGTTTTAATTAAAAACTCCCCGTACAGGGGAGTTTTTTTAGTGTGTCTTTTTCTGAATAAATAACAGCATCACAAAGGATATGACAACAATACAGACGACCCACGCCCAGGCAAGGGTATTGTTGCCGGAATCCAATGCGACGTAAATAGCCGTCGGCAGCGTTTGCGTAACACCGGGGATGTTCCCTGCAAACATCAGTGTTGCGCCAAATTCTCCGAGCGCCCGCGCGAGGCTGAGGATGCTTCCGGTCAGCAATGAAGGATAGGCGAGCGGGACGGAAATATAGATAAATACCTTCCACCTGCTTGCGCCGTCTACCATGGCCGCGCCCTGTATATCGGGATCAATGTCAGCAAATCCGGTTTTGGCTGATTGATACATAAGCGGAAAAGCCACAACAGCCGAGGCGATCACAGCGGCCCACCAAGTGAAAATGACAGGCTGCTGAAAGAGCCATTCAATCGCTTGTCCGATGAAACTGTGCTTTCCGAATATAACAATCAAGATAAAACCGACAACTGTAGGCGGAAGAACGAGCGGAAGCATAAAAAATGTTTCGAGCACCGTTTTTCCGAAAAATGATGCCCGGGACATCCATGCTCCAGCCAATGTGCCGAGAATAATGACAGCAATACCGGCAGCTGCCGCCACCTGAAAGGAAAGCATAACAGGTGTGAAAAACTCTGAAGCGCTTATGCTACTTGGCAGTAAAGCCATATTTCTCAAATACTTTCATTGCTTCATCAGATTGCAGGTAATCGTAAAATTCCTTCGCTTCCTTACGGTGTTTTGTATCTTTTACAATCCCTAACGGATAGACAATCGGGCTGTGTGTATCTGCTTTTGCCTCGTCAATGATGTTGACCTTTTTAGAAATCAGTGCATCAGTTTTATAAACAACGCCTGCGTCTACATTGCCGGTTTCAACATAAGAAAGAACTTGGCGAACGTCTTTCCCGTAAACGATCTTATCCTTCACTTTGTCCCATAGAGACAGCTTTGTCAGCGATTCTTTCCCATAGGCCCCCGCCGGTACGGATTCCGGCGTGCCGAGGGCGATTTTTTCTGAATCAGCCAGATTGCTGAAGCCAGTCACAGGCGAATCTTCGTTTTTCGGTACGATCAGCACAATTTCATTGCCGACTAAATCAGTGCTGTCTTTTTTTGCGATATCCCCGTCATCCACCAGCTTTTGAAATTTATCCTCAGCGGCTGAGAAGAACAGATCTGCTCCTGCTCCTTGTGAAATCTGCTTTTGCAAGGCGCCGGATGAGCCATAGTTGTCTTGGATTGTCATGTTTTGATGTTCTTTTTCAAAATTCTTTTGGATTTCCTCAAGCGCATCTTGGGCGCTGGCGGCAGCTGAGATGGTTAACGTTACTTGTTTCTCGCTATCTGTTGAGGATTGGTTTGCAGAGCAGCCTGCTGCAAGCAGAAAAGCGGTTAAGGCTGCTGTTAACATGGAATACTTTCTAAACATGATTGCACCCCTTATAATTAGTTATAACTAATTATAACTGATTATGTTTGGTTTATGTGGGTTCTTTTGCATTGAAAAGGTATAATGAAATAGGAGAGTGATGATGATGAATGAAACCTCTTCCTATACGATAGAAGAAGTTGCAGGTTTGCTGAAGGTATCAAAGCTGACTGTTTATGATCTGATTAAAAAAGGCGTGCTGCCTGCTTACCGTGTCGGCAGGCAAATGCGTGTGGACGACGAAGATTTAAAGCAATATAAGACGAATATGAGAATGTCTCAGCCTATTGCTGCTGCTGAAGAGCCGAGAAAGCGGCAGGAGGCGGAGACAGACGGCAGATCGAATGTCATGATCAGCGGACAGGACATTTCGATGGATCTGCTCAGCAAGCATTTGGAGAATGCCATTCAGGAGACGCCGCTCCGCAAATATAAAGGAAGCTTAAACAGCCTGATTGATATGTTTCAAGGCAGATGCGACATTGTCAGCCTGCATTTGTACGATGCGGAAACGGGCCAATATAATGCACCTTATGTAAAACGGATTTTGTCAGGCGAACCATTTTGTCTCATCAACGCCGTTCTTCGCAAAGCAGGACTGTATGTGCAAAAAGGGAATCCGAAAAACATTCAAGGCTGGGAAGACTTAAAAAGAACTGATATCCGAATCATCAACAGAGAAAAAGGTTCTGGCGCAAGAGTGCTCCTTGATGAACAGCTTGGCTTGCTTGGTGTGAATTCGGCTGATGTAATGGGATACAGCGACATTGTGACCGATCATTACGCTGTCGCCTCACAAGTCTCAAGCGGACAGGCTGACGCGGGTATTGGAGCGCAGCACGCTGCACATATGGGCAGTGTAGATTTTATCCCGCTCATTGATGAACAATATGATATCGTCGTTTTGAAAAAACATGAACAGCTGCTGAAGGCTGTGAAGGAGATCTTGAACTCCGAGGAATATAAAGCGAATCTGTCTCATTTAAATGGCTATCAAACAAGGCTGACAGGCAAAGTGCTGCTGGAAACGTAAAAAATCCCTCTGGAAAGAGGGATTCTTTTATTCAGAAAACCTAAACAGGTCACCGTTTAAAATTTTATCAGAGAGAGACAGTTCTTCGTTTGCTTTCTCCTTAAAAGGAATACACGCATCCTGATCTTCCAGCACTTCGCCTGTTTTTTGGCTGTAGCACGTGTTTTTTGTGTATACATAGTCGTTCGTAATAAAGCTGCCGTTTCTCAGCACGGCGAATGGGGTGCGGTCATTTGACAGCAAATCATTGCCGAATTGAACATCGCCTTTTGTATCAATGCCGAGCAGATGCATCAGTGTCGGCCTGACATCGACCTGTCCTCCGGCATCAGAGATGATTTCCGGCTTTTGATCTGTTATTCCCGGGATATGTATAATCAACGGCACGCGCTGGAGCTGAATGTTGTCATACGGCGTGATTTCTTTTTTTCCTAAAAACTCGGCCATCGCCTCGTTATGGGCTTCTGAAATCCCGTAATGATCTCCCATAAATACAATCATCGAATTGTCGTATAAGCCTTCGTCCTTCAGTTTTTTGATGAAATGCTTCAATGCCTCATCTTCGTAGCGCACCGTGGTCACATAGCGGTTTAACAGGTTGCTGCTTGAATCAAATTCATCTATGAGCTGATCCTTTTCATCAATCTCAAACGGAAAATGATTCGTTAACGTGATGAAACTGCTGTAGAACGGCTGCGGCAGGCTTTTCAGCTTTCCGGCGGCCTGCTCTAAAAATTCCTTATCCTTTAAGCCCCAGTTTGTCGATGTGCCGGGAGTGACATGGAAATCATCAACATCAAAAAAACGGTCAATCCCAAATGTATCGTACATCACATCTCTGTTCCAAAATGTTTTATGGTTGGCGTGAAAGACGGCTGAATAATAATCATGTTGCTTGAGCGATTTGTACATCGTGTGAAATTGATGGTCGCTTTTCGTGAAAAAGACGGCTCCGCTAAGGGAAGGATACAGCGAGTTAGCGACGATGAATTCTGAATCAGATGTTTTGCCTTGTTCAGTTTGCTGATAGAAATAATCAAAGAAATAGCTTTTTTTGATCAGATCGTTCATAAACGGGGTAATTTCTTTTCCGTTTACCTTTTCATTCAGGACAAAGCTTTGGGTCGATTCAAGCGTCACAAAGATGACATTGCGCCCCTTTGCCAGCCCGAATTTGCTTTGGTCAGGCTTGCTGTAATCGGCCTCTGTGTAGTTTTTAACCGCAGTCATGCTGTCTTCATCTGCGAATGCTTTCGCGCTCATATTAACAGTCTGAGAAATCGTATCGTAGAGATGGAACTGAAACAGACCGATGCTTTTGACGAGCATTTCCCTGTCGAAGGAATGTGCCAAAAGCTTCGGCTGCTGTACTTCAGCAAGTGCCAAAGTGCATAAAATCATGCCGCAGGAAACTGCATAATACCGTTTGATCGTGCGGGGGGCGGCTTTTGTCCGCGGGTGTCTCTCTTTTCGGGCAAGCCATAAAAGAAAAAACAAATCCGCAAACAGGGCGATAAACAGAGGATTGAACAGCTCTTTTACACTGCTGCCCATATCGCTCATATTACTGGCCTGAAACAAAACCGGGATGGTGATAAAATCGATATAAAAGCCGTAAAAAATCGTGTTGGAGATCAAGATGACCGTCAGAACCAAATTGGCAATCAGCAAAAAGACCTGCTGCTTGTTTTCTTTCAAAAGCAGGCCGATCCCGAATAAAGGAAGGATAAAGCTGAGCGGATTGATCAGCAGCATCACTTCTTCTAACAGAGAATCGGTCTGCAAATCAAAACCGAGTTTATAGATCGCATATGTTTTGATCCACATCAATACGATCGAAAAACATAAAAACCGCTGATTGTGAAAAAAGGTTCCTTTCATCAATATGACCCCTCACGTTTCTTGATCATCTGCATGAAATGCTTCTTATGTAAACCTACTAAAAACAGCCCGTTCAGACAAGTATTCGCATTCATGTTTAAAACATGCGTGCATGGAACAGCATATAAAAATAATAACATGAAGCGATTGTCAGGCCGGCCAGCACCAGCTGCTCAGAAAAACTGCCTGTCTTCATATATAAGGGGAGCCGTACGCGGATCGTTGAAGGGAACAATAATTTAATGCCGTTCACCGTCCAAGCGTCGAGAATCAAATGGCTCGCCATTCCGATCATCAGCCCGGTGGATATGTTTTGATTTGGAATATATGTTGTTGTGATCAAAAACATAATGAGCAGAAACAGCAGGCTGTGTGTAAAAGTTCGGTGGCCAAAAACAGAGCTGACCACTTTCGATAAAATAGGAAATCTTCTCCCTATTTTGCTTTGCGTATGGCAGATATCGGGTATCAAAGCCCCAACCGCGCCTGACGCAGCCATAAGCACTGGATCAAATCCATAATAATAAGCCGCTGCCGTACAAGAAGCGATGCCTCCCATGATGTGTGTTTTTCCAGTCATTTCACGCTTCTCCTTTTATCTTTTGCAAAAATCTCTGAATTACAAATATATCAAGAGAATGTATGTTTGATCAACAGGACTTTTGATGATAAAAATGTCGTGCATAATTTTTAAAGGAAAAAGGCATCTTAAACATGTACCTATTTTCTAAAAGAGGTGATTCGAATGGGTTTCTTTAATAAAGAAAAAGGAAAACGTTCTGATAAAGAAAAAAACGTAATCCAAGGAGCTCTTGAAGATGCTGGTTCAGCCCTAAAAGATGATCCGCTTCAAGAAGCTGTGCAAAAAAAGAAAAATAATTGATAACCACATGCGGATAGGGCCTTGCTCTATCCGTATTTTCCATCTGTTCCCTTTGACAGATCATTCTTTCTTTGATAACCTTCTGGGAGTAACTGAATATTTAAATCCTCACTCTTTCTCAGTGAGGTAGAGGTTGCGCGGATGATGAGTCACACATGCCAGGCTGACAGGAGCTGTTAAACATGTGTAAAAGGCATCAGCGCCGAAGTGTGGAGAAAGCCGATCCTTCTCTATGCTGGGACTGTATCTGAATAAGTGCAGGACTGCCGCGTGCTTTTTCGCGGAGGGCTATCCGGAGATCAAGGGTGTGTGTTTCTTTAAGCATGGACTTTTGTTCAGGCTTTTTTTGCGTTTATATGATCTCGGGGTCTGGTCCGTACAAAGAATCATGGAGGTACTGAAATGGAACAGACGAAAAAATGGGGTTTTTGGTTATTAACGGCGTTTGTCGTTGGAAATATGGTTGGATCAGGAATTTTCTCCTTGCCGAGCTCGCTTGCTTCAATCGCGAGTCCGTTCGGCGCTATATCCGCCTGGCTTTTGACAGGTGCCGGCGTGCTGATGATTGCACTTGTTTTCGGGCATTTGTCCATTCGCAAGCCTGAGCTGACAGCGGGGCCGCAAAGTTATGCAAGAGCGCTGTTCGCTGATCCGAAGAAAGGGAACGCCGCCGGTTTCACAATGGTGTGGGGCTACTGGGTGGCGAGCTGGATCAGTAACGTGGCGATCATTACGAGTCTCGCCGGTTACTTGACTTCGTTCTTCCCGATTTTGGTTGATAAACGTGAAATGTTTTCGATCGGCGGGCAAGAGGTGACACTCGGCCAATTGCTGACGTTTGCAGTATGTACGATCTTGTTATGGGGAACGCACACGATTCTTGTTGCAAGCATTAACGGTGCAAGTAAATTGAACTTTGTCACAACGCTTTCTAAAGTACTAGGCTTTGTCTTCTTTATCGTTGCTGGGTTGTTTGTGTTTCAAACGGCATTATTCGGTCATTTTTATTTCCCGATTCAAGGAGAAAACGGCACAAGCATTGGAATTGGCGGCCAGGTGCATAACGCCGCGATTTCTACACTGTGGGCGTTTGTCGGAATTGAATCGGCGGTAATCCTATCCGGCCGTGCGCGTTCTCAGCGTGATGTGAAACGTGCGACAATTACCGGGCTGCTGATTGCCTTAAGCATTTATATTATTGTCACTTTAATTACGATGGGTGTTCTGCCGCATGATAAGCTTGTCGGCTCTGAAAAACCGTTCGTTGATGTACTGTATGCGATTGTTGGAAACGCGGGAAGCGTAATTATGGCGCTTTTGGCTATCCTTTGCTTATTCGGAACGATGCTCGGCTGGATTTTGCTTGGCTCTGAGGTTCCATACCAAGCTGCTAAAGCAGGAGATTTCCCGGCATTCTTTGCGAAAACGAATAAAAAAGGAAGCCCGGTTAACGCATTAGTGATTACAAATGTGATGTCACAGGTCTTCATTTTCTCGGTTATTTCCCGGACAATAAGTGACGCATTTACATTTTTAACGACAGCGGCAACGCTTGCGTATCTCATTCCGTATTTGGTATCAGCGATCTACAGCTTGAAGCTTGTGATCAAGGGCGAAACGTATGACCAGCTGAAAGGCTCCCGTCTAAAAGACGGATTGATTGCGATTTTAGCATGTGTATACTCCTTGTTTGTTATCGTAACAGGCACAGCGGATTTAACAACATTTATTCTCGGCATCGGTTTATTCTTTGTCGGCTTGATCGTTTATCCATTTGTGATTAAAAAGTTCCAGAAAGAAAAACAAGCATAAAACAAAAAAGACACCTGAGCTTTGCCAGGTGTCTTTTTTATTGAAATAACAATGGCTGACAGAAAAGCTGAAATAGATAATCGCATACGCAAAAATGTTTTTTCAGCCTTTCCGGCAAATCAAACAGAATGAGCGCTAAGATGAATACCGAAAGCGCATGTATCGATCTGCTGATGAGACAGCTCCATATGAATAGTCTATGCGGCTTTTCGGTTTATTTTGTTAAGCTTTCCGTAATAAACTTCAGTTGGCCTTCTAATGAAATCGGGTCTGTGAAATAGAAGCCAATCGGGTCAATCTTATAGACATGGCCATTTTTAACGGCGCTAAGGTTCTTCCAAATAGAGCTGTCAAATACGCCGCCATCATCACCGCCTGATTGCCATGGGCCTGCGAAAATATAATCCCCGGCGAAGTCAGGGAGCTTTTCTAATGAAATACTTGTATATCCAGGGCCCTGGTCAATGGCTTTTTCTTTTGTGAGCTTTGTGGCCTGCAGGCCGAGATCTTTGTAAATAATGCTTCCGCCTCTTCCGAAATCTTTACCGAATACGTAAATGTCTTTTCCGTTCGATTGCATGATGGAAATGGTTTTGTCACCGACGGCTTTTTTGATGTTTGTTTTAGCTGCCGCAACTTTTTTATCCCACTCAGCCAGCCATTTTTCGGCTTTATCTTCGGTTCCCGTCATTTTTGCGAATTCTTTCAGCTGTTCGATGTTGTTGAGCTTATCGTATTTTACCGCGACGGTCGGCGCGATCTTTTCAAGCTTTTTAATATCAGCGCCTTGGGTTGTCCAGACGATAATCAAATCAGGGTTCAAATCAATGACTTTTTCAACGGAAGTGCCGTCTCCGATGTTTGTGACACCGTCTGTTTTTCCTTTATAGTAAGGATTTTTAAATACATTCTCAGGCGCACCGACGACGTTGATGCCCAGTGTTTTGAAGTAGCCGTAGTAGCCGTCCGCCATGACAACCACCCGTTTAGGATGCTTAGGGATTTTTACATTCCCGTTTTCAGCCTTGTATGTAAAGGTTCCTTCGCCTTTTGAGCTAGAGGAAGAGCCTTTGCTTTCTGAGTTATTCCCGCAGGCTGCCAGCGCTGCAATCAATAGCAGGGCAAAAAACGCGGCTCCGATTTTCTTGTATATAGGGGTCATATCTCATACCTTCTTTCTGAAAAATGATGATAAAGAGAATCATTATCAATATAATTATACCATCGAGAGTGTTAGTTGGCATGATATTTTTGCGATGATATTCTCATTTTTGTTCAAAACGATCTATTACATCAGCAGAAAAAAGTGATATACTGGAACAACAATTGATAATCATTATCATTATCGGAAAGGAAGTACGGCTGTTGAGTCATAAGAAATATAGCCAGACTACATCAGAAGACATCCAATGGACGTCAAGGTCATATAGCGCGGTCATCGTCCTTATTGCAGGGATATGCTTGCTAGGCTTTGGCGCGCTTTTATCCATATCTCTCGGTGCAGCAGATATTCATTTGCGCACCATATGGGACGCCATTTTTCATTTTCAGCCGACTGAAACGTCCCACCAAATCATACACGACCTTCGGCTGCCGAGAACGGCTGCAGCCGCGCTTGTCGGCGCTTTATTAGCAGTGTCGGGGGCGATTATGCAGGGGATGACGAGAAATCCTTTGGCAGAGCCTTCGATTATGGGCGTTACATCTGGCTCCGCGTTTGCCATCTCGATTGCATTTGCCTTTTTTCCAGGGCTTTCTGCGATGGGGCTTGTACTATGGTCCTTTGCAGGAGCTGGGCTGGGGGCATCAACGGTAATGGGCATCGGCATGTTTGCAAGAGGCGGACTTACGCCTGTAAAGCTTGCGCTCGCGGGAACAGCAGTCACTTATTTCTTTACGGGGGTTTCAACCGCTGTTGCAATTCGCTTTGATGTCGCTCAGGATATCAGCTTTTGGTACGCAGGCGGTGTAGCGGGTGTGAAATGGTCGGGTGTCCACCTTTTGCTTCTCGCAGGGGCTGTCGGTTTAACGCTTGCTTTTATCATCGCCCGGTCGGTGACAGTGCTGAGTCTCGGTGACGAGCTGGCGAAAGGGCTTGGACAATATACATCAGCGGTGAAGGCAGTTGGCATGCTTGTCGTTGTGATTTTGACGGGAGCTGCGGTATCAATTGCCGGCACCATCGCATTTATCGGACTGATCATTCCCCATATTACCCGGTTTTTAGTCGGTGTGGATTATCGCTGGATCATTCCTTGCTCGGCGGTGCTTGGCGCTGTTCTGCTTGTGTTTGCTGATATTGCGGCAAGACTTGTAAACGCGCCCTTTGAAACGCCTGTCGGCGCGCTGACCTCTCTCATCGGCGTTCCCTTTTTCTTTTATTTGGCACGCCGTGAAAGGAGAGGGCTGTAATGAAAACAAAAACAAAAAAACCGCTCGTTGTGATGGCTGTAACCTTTCTGCTCATCGTGCTGGTCTTTTTTATCAGCTTGAATGCGGGCGTTATCAAAATTGCGCCGCTTAAAACGCTTCAGGTCTTCTTCGGCCAAGGAACGGCGCGTGATGAACTGGTTTTATTTGAGTTCAGGCTGCCCCGAATCATCCTTTCCTTGCTCGTTGGGGCAGGGATCGCTGTTGCCGGAGCCATTTTGCAAAGCGTGTCTCAAAATGATCTGGCTGAACCGGGTATTCTCGGAATTAACGCCGGCGGCTCACTAGCAGTTGTGCTTTTCATTTACTTTTTTCAAGGATCAGCTTCAGATCTCGGTTTTTTCGGAACATTTATGCTGCCATTCAGTGCTTTGGCAGGCGCAATCCTCGCCGCATTTCTGATCTATCTTCTGGCTTGGAAGAAAGGCGTGACACCGATTCGGCTGATTTTAGTCGGCATTGGCGTGAATGCCGGATTTAACGCCCTGCTGCTGATTTTTCAGCTCAAGATGGACCCTCATGATTTTATGCAAGCTGCGGTTTGGATATCCGGCTCGATCTGGGGGGCAAACTGGAATATGATCTGGGCGATCCTCCCTTGGATTGTGATCTTGCTGCCGTTTACTTTATATAAGGCACGCTATTTGAATATTTTGCAGCTTGGAGACCAATTAGCGACAGGGCTGGGCACTGCTGTTGAAAGGGAAAGACGGATTCTTCTTCTGGCAGCGGTCACTCTTGCCGCTTCATGTGTGGCAGCTGCAGGGGGCATCGCGTTTCTAGGATTGATTGCGCCCCACGTGGCAAGAAGGCTTACTGGACCTCGTCACCAGACGCTGATACCGGTCTCCGCCTTCATTGGCGCATTTCTGTTTTTGCTCGCTGATACGCTTGCGAGGAATGTATTGGCACCGTCAGAAATTCCGGTCGGGCTTGTCATTTCCGTGTTAGGTGCGCCTTACTTTATATATTTATTGATGAAAACGAATTAGAGGAGGGGGCCGAATATGCATTCATTAACAACCGATCAGCTTGGAATTGGTTATGGCGACAGGGTGATTGTTGAGGATTTAAATATTTCGATTCCTAAAGGGAAAATCACCACCTTAATTGGCCCGAACGGCTGCGGGAAATCAACGATTTTAAAAACAATGTCGAGAATCATGCGTTCGCATACAGGCGCCGTCTATTTAAACGGCAAAGCCATTCATAAAATGTCTACAAAGGACATTGCGAAAGATATGGCGATTCTTCCGCAGACACCTGAAGCGCCGAACGGTTTAACTGTGTCTGAATTGGTGTCGTACGGCAGGTTTCCGCATCAATCAGGATTTGGCAGATTACATGATGAAGATCGCCGGATTATCAAATGGGCGCTTGAAGAAACAGGCATGGCCGAATTCGCTGAACGGCCGATTGAGGCACTTTCAGGCGGACAGCGTCAGCGTGTATGGATAGCCATGGCGCTTGCGCAAGGGACTGAGCTGCTGCTGCTGGATGAACCTACAACGTATCTTGATCTCGCCCACCAGCTTGAAATTCTGCAGCTGCTTGACAGACTCAACAAAGAGCAGGGGCGGACGATATTAATGGTCATTCATGACCTTAACCATGCGGCCCGTTTTTCTCATTATATGATCGCACTCAAAAAAGGCACGGTCATCAAGGAAGGCACCGCACTGGAGGTCATGACACCGGACATTCTGAAGCAGGTATTTCAGATTGATGCCGAGATTGTGACTGATCCGCGTACAAATAAACCTGTATGTTTGACTTATGACCTGATTAAAAATGACAAAACGCTAGTTTCTGTGTAAGAAAAATCCCGGTTCAGAGCCGGGATTTTTTTATTTTTGTCTGCGAAAATACAATTTTACTATTTGGTTCCATTATTTCAAGAAATAGATTGAAAGTCTTTTTGAATTAATAGATAATATCGGTAGAATGTTTCGTAAATATTACATATTTTACAGAAAGAGGAGATCGTGGTGTCCAAGAAGAAAAAATGGCTTATTGGCGGTGCAATATGTGCCGGTGTGCTTGTATTGGCTGGGATCGGAGCCGTCGGTTTTACCTTTTTTACTCACATGAACCAAGTTGCCGTAACATCGGAGCCTTATGCCGAGTCGGTAGCTGTGTACATGGGAGGAGAATCAGAATCTGGCCAAACGTTTTCCGGAAAGGTTGAGCCTGAGAAACAGCAGAAGGTATATATTGATCCGGAAAAAGGCAGCATTAAAAAAACATATGTCAAAGAAGGCGACCAGGTTAAAAAGGGCGATAAGCTTTTTGAGTATGAGGGTGAGGATCATTCCGACGAGACTGAGCAAGCCAATTTGCAAATCGAAATGACAAATCTGCAAATCAGCCGTTTGCAAACATCAATAACGGAAACGGAAAAGAAGCTGAAGGCGGCCGGAAAAGAGGAGAAATCACAGCTTCAAGATGAGCTTGATCAGGCCAATTTCGATTTGAAAACGAGCCAGCTTGAGCTGAAGCAGCATCAAAAAGAGCTGGCTGCCCTGACAAAAAACAAAGGTTCCAATGTCATGACAAGCAAGCATGACGGGATCGTTCAAAGCGTCAATCAGGATATCGCTGACGGAGCAACAGGTGACCAAGCGGCAGGTCCGTATATCCAGATTGTTTCGACGGGGAAGTACCTGGTCAAAAGCCAAATCAACGAGCTGTTAATGGACACAATTAAAAAAGGCAGCAAAGTCAGAGTTACGCTGAAAACAGGCGGTGAAGGCGAGTGGAAAGGAAAGGTCGCCTCGATCGGCAAGCTTCCAGCGGGAGCAGGCGAGGGTGAGGAATCAGAAAGTTTTGCTGAGGAAGAAATGAACCCTCAATCCTCTAACTATCCGTTCACTATTATATTAGACAGCCATAAGGGTCTCGAAGTCGGCTATCATGTCAACATCGAAGTGATGGGTGATGAGGCTGATGCGGACACCATTAAACTGCCGTCCGACATGGTCATTCAGGATGACGGCGAACCATACGTGTGGAAAGCGGATGAGAAGCAGAAAGCGGTCAAACAGCCTGTGGAACTCGGGGATACTGATAAAAATGACATGGTGGAAATTAAGAACGGCCTGACGCCGGAAGATTATGTGATCTATCCTGATCCCGCGGTCAAGGAAGGAAAGCAGGTTACAGTCAATGCTGACACTGAATAATATTTCGAAATCGTACAGGCTGGGAAAAGAAGAAGTTCCAATCTTGAAGCATATTAATCTGACTGTCCAGGCGGGGGAGTTTCTGGCGATTATGGGGCCTTCCGGTTCTGGAAAATCAACGTTAATGAATATCATCGGCTGTTTGGACAGGCCAACCTCAGGAACGTATACGCTTGACCAGATAGATATTTTGAAAGGGAAGGACGGCGCTTTAGCCGAAATCCGCAATGAATCAATCGGGTTTGTATTTCAAACCTTTCATTTGCTGCCGCGTCTTACCGCGCTGCAAAATGTCGAACTGCCGATGATCTACAATAAAGTGAAGAAAAAAGAAAGAAGACAAAGAGCCTATGAGGCACTGGAAAAGGTCGGGTTAAAAGACAGAGTCTCTTACAAGCCTCCGAAGCTGTCAGGAGGACAAAAGCAGCGGGTGGCGATAGCGAGGGCCCTTGTCAATCAGCCGAGGTTTATTTTAGCTGATGAACCGACCGGGGCGCTTGATACGAAATCAAGCGAACAAATTTTGTCGCTGTTTTCTGAGCTCCATCAGGAAGGCAAGACCATTATTATGATTACCCACGACCCGGACGTCGCTAAAAAAGCTGACAGAACCGTATTTATCAGAGACGGTGAGTTGGTTTTAGATGAGAGAGGGGATATCAGCCATGCTTGAACATATTCGAATCTCTTTTCAGTCTATCTTTTCTCATAAATTAAGATCGATTTTGACAATGCTCGGTGTCATTATCGGCATAGCGGCAATTATCGCGATTGTTTCGATGCTGAAGGGCCAAAGTGAACAATTAAAGCAGAGCATGATCGGCATGGGGAATAACGCGATTAATGTTGTCTATCAGCCATTGGGCGGGGAAGAGCAGGGCAGCGGCTCTTCTCAGGTGTCGTATACGTCCGCGCCGCCTGTAGCGGAAGAAACAGTAAAGGCGATCAAATCCGATCCTATGATCAGAGGATTATCCTTATACTATTTGTCTGAAGACGCGAGCGTTTTTCATTTAACAAACGTTTCATATCCTCAAGTGTACGGAGTTGACGCTGATTATTTTGATATGTTCCCAATCCGTATAATCGAAGGAAGAAAGCTGACGGAAAACGAATTAAACAGCACACGCCAAGCGGTGATGATCAATGAGGCCGCCAGAGATGAACTGTTTCCAGACGGAGACGCTCTGCATCAAAACATTGAGATGAATGGTGTGCCGTTTAAGGTTGCCGGTGTGTTTAAAGAAAAAAATCAGCAGGACAGTATGTTTGAAGGCGACTACGCGAACCCTGTTTTGTACGCACCGAAAAAAGTGTGGCCGCTCATTGAAGGCTTTGATGCGCCAACTCAGATTGCTGTCCAGGCTGATTCGTCTGAGCATATTCAAGAAGCGGGTGTAATGGCTGCTGATCTTTTAAACCAAGGACTGTCTGATGCCGAGCTGGAAAAAGCAGAGTACAGCGTAGTAGATCTTCAGGAGATTGCACAGGAAATGGAATCCTTTAACCGGTCCTTTGCGTTGCTGCTTGGCGGAATCGCTAGTATTTCACTTTTGGTCGGCGGTATCGGCGTTATGAACATTATGCTCGTTTCCGTTACGGAGCGCACGAGGGAAATCGGGATTAAGAAAGCGCTCGGTGCTAAGCGGCGGGTGATTTTATTTCAGTTTTTAACCGAGGCTGTTGTGCTGACAAGCATTGGCGGAATACTCGGTGTCCTGGCGGGCTTCGGCATCGCTAAGCTGCTGACGGTCGTTTTTCCGATGCCTTTTATCGTCTCCGTTCCGGCTGTTGCGGGAGCACTCATCTTTTCAATGGCAGTCGGCATTATTTTCGGCTTGCTTCCGTCCATCAAGGCATCTAAACTTCAGCCTGTAGACGCGCTTCGCTATGAATAAAAAGAACGCATCCATTCGGAATGCGTTCTTTTTTAGCTTGGAAGGGCTGAGTTGCATTTGTCTAAGATCAAAAAAACGGCTGCGACGATCATTTCTTCTGTAGTGGACAGCCAGATGTCGCTCATCAATTGGTCTGTCGTGTAAGCAGTCATCCACAAAAACAGCAGCTGTACGATGCCGGCAAGAAAAATGAATAAGCGTTTTCCTGTCCTGAAAAATGTAAAACTATGTATGATCAGACGTTCAAAAGGTTCAAAGAATAACCCGAGGATAAGGAATAGCACGGCAAAAAGCAGGACATGAGCCGTTGAGCGGTAGCTTGTTCCCGCTAAAAAAAACAAAATGAAAATGACTGTATAATAGGTCAATACCACTGCGGCGGCGGCCAGCACGTACTGTGCGGAGAGCCGCAATAGACGTTTTGTAGAAGTTTGAAGTTTCACTGGTTCAGCTCCTTATGAAGTAAGGCTTGCAGAGAACGAGTGATCTCTGCAAGCTGTGAGTCTTTTATTTACTGCATTTCTTTTTTACAACCGGATGCTTTTCTTTTGAAAGAATATCGGTAAAGTCTTTGCCTAATTCAAGGTGCGCTTGAACAAATTTTTCAGGAAGCATAGCAAGCCATTGGTTTAAGGAAACATCGGCATAATGATCGTCTTTGAAGATTTCTAAAAAGACAAGCGGTTCATCCCCAAGATTTTCAACGTAATGGCCCATTGCAAATGGAACATATCCGACATCCCCGGCTTGGTAGTTAAACGTTCTGGCATGGCCGTCAGATGCAAAAACGGTCATTCTTGCCTTGCCGGAGATGTAGTATTGCCATTCATGAGTATTCGGATGCCAATGCAGCTCTCTCATGGCACCGGGTTCCACCGTTACGAGCGCGGATGCGATTGTTTTAGACACTGTAAAGTTTGTTGAATCTGCAATGTATACTTTTCCGCCCTCTGATTCAATCGGCTCCTGTTCCAGAAGGCGATAAGTAAATGGGTAAGGCACTTCGCCGTTCGGCCCTTCCACAATGTCATCTTTTAAACTGCCTGGGAGTTGATTTTCAAATATATATTTTTCTTTGCCAGGCAAATTGGCGATTTCTTCTTTTGTTACACCAAAGTTCGCAGCAATCACTTCTTTAGGGGTGTGGGCAAGCCAGTCTGTCAGCTGGAACGTGCTGTTTTCAGAGAATGATCCATCATCAAACACGAGCAGGAACTCAGCTCCTTCATCCAGGGCTTGAATGGAGTGCGGCAGGCCTGACGGGAAGTACCAAAGATCTCCTTCGCCTACATCATCGATAAAGCTGCGCCCTTTTTCGTCCACAATTGTGACTCTTGCACTTCCGTAAATCATATAAGCCCATTCAGCTTCTTTATGCCAATGCAGCTCGCGAATGGCGCCTGGCTTCAGCCGCATATTTACAGATGCGAGGTTTTCTGAAATCGGCAGCTCACGCACGGTGACCTCACGGGCGTATCCGCCTTTTTCTAATCGGTTATGAGTGTCAGAGAACGAGAATTTCATATTGCTGACGGTGCCATGATCGGTTTCCGGCGGAACGAGCATATCAGGATTTTGGCGGTCTCTTTCAATATTGCGCGGAATTTTTACCGTTGCTCCTTTGTCTCCTCTGATTGGCTGCGGAATGTCGTTTTGTTTTTTCATAAAACTGTCTCCTCCTTAAAAAATGAAATGTGTGAGCAGAAAGAGAAGGTGAAAGGCCTTTCGTTTTCCCTTCTGTCTTGTTAAGTGAAAAAAAACAGCGAAAAGTCAACTTCCGTTGAAAATTAATTTTTTGCTTTATGATCTTTCAGTTCTGTCATCAGTTCTATGAGCTGATCAAACTTTCTCTCAAATCGGGTCAGCAGGTACATGGCAATTAGCGCAGGAAAGCCTAGATTGCCGATCTGTTTTACCACTTCCTCTATGAAAACCTGATCCATGGGAAAATACCTCCCTTCTTTTTTACAGTCATGTATATAAGTGAAGGAAATCTAAGAAAACGTAAACTGCGGCTGGAGTATGTAAGGCAAACGCTAGTCAGAAAGTAGTAGTTTACTTTTTTTTGCTTTCCTTCATTTAATTTAGTAGGGAGGCGGTTTGATGGACTATCAAGGTCTTTTGCGGTCGAAATGTAAGGAGATAATGAAGCATCCCATCGTGAAGCATTTTTTGAGCAATCCTCAGCATTACCGTTTGTTCAAAAGCGTAATGGAAAGCCCGAACGAAAAAGATGCAAAATCGCTGGACGAGCAATTCAAGCAATTTTATAAGGAAATTCGCATCGTCAAGTATATGAATTCAATGATTCGGATCTTTTCTATCGATTTTGATAAGCGGGTTCGCAAAAACCAAAAACGGTATCCGCTGACAGTGGATCATCCGGAAGCAGGAGAACGGCTTCCTTCCGAAGCGGGAAGCGATGCATTTGAAGCATTTTTAGACCAGCAGGATGATTTGAGCCAGCATGTTCAGGATTATCAGCTCTATCAAGCGATCCAAAATCTGACTGACAAACAAAAAAGCGTGCTGACGAAAGTCTATCTTCACGGTGCTACGATGCAGGAGATTGCAGATTCATTAGGGGAGTCCCGGCAAAACATTTCCAACATTCATAAAAAGGGGCTTGAGAATATCAGAAAGCAGCTGGCGGCGCGAAAAAAGGGGGAAAAGTAAGCTGTGAACAGACAGTTTGAACAAAAGAAACAAAGAGACGACATGTATGACATTGAACATCTGATTGCATGCTTTTCACCGATGATCAGAAAAAAACTCAGCAATACCTCCTATCAAGAAAGAGAAGATTTAGAGCAAGAGCTGAAGATCAAAATGTTTGAAAAGGCTCATATGCTTTTGTGCCAGGACGTTCCGGGGTTTTGGGAGTTTATATTGCACATGGCGGACGAGAACTCATAACCATTTATCATCTAAAATACGAAAAACGGGAATCTTCTGGGTTCCCGTTTTCTGTTTGTCCGGCTTTCCCATTCAAAAATGTACCAAAAATAAACGATATAATGATAAGATGAAAAAAACAGTGACAGAAAGGAACATAAAAGTGGAAAATGCGTCAATTTTAATCGTAGACGATGAGAAAGCGATTGTGGATATGATCAAACGCGTTCTCGAAAAAGAAGGTTATCGAAATATATTGGATGCGGCAAGCGCAGAAGAAGCGATTCCGGTTGTGAAGGCCAATAAGGTTGATTTAATCGTGCTGGATGTCATGATGGGCGGAATGTCAGGTTTTGAAGCCTGCACGCTGATCAGAGAATATTCAGAGGCGCCGATCTTTTTTCTGACTGCAAGATCATCCGAAGCGGACAAATTGTCGGGCTTTGCGGTTGGAGCTGATGACTATATCACAAAGCCATTTAATCCGCTTGAATTAGCGGCGCGGATCAGGGCGCATCTCAAGCGGACATATCAGTCGAAAGAAACGAATTCAAATAAAACATATACATATGATTATTTTACATTTTCTCCGCAAAATGCTGAGCTGATTGTAGGCGGGGAAGCTGTCGCATGTTCAGCGCAGCTTTTGCAGCTTTTGCAGTATTTTTGTGAACATCCTAATGTTGTGCTTTCCAAAGATCAAATCTATGAAAAAGTTTGGGGCTATCCGTCCTACGGTGACAACAACACTGTCATGGTGCATATTCGCAAACTGAGGGAAAAAATCGAGCGCGATCCGAGCAATCCTGAGTATATCGTAACCGTTCGCGGTCTTGGTTACCGTTTTATCCCGAATCCCGAAGGCAAGCGGTCATGAGATTAAGATGGAAGTTTTTGTTTCACTTTTTCGGGCAGATGCTGATTGTGATTTTGCTGCTCACAGTTATGCTTGTCGCTTCTTTTTTCTATTTAGACTCGCGATTTAGCGATGCGGAATCCAATTCAGGGCTGACAAAGGCAACGACCGATACACTTGAGGCATATCTCGATGTAGATGAAGACGGGACATGGGAAGTGGATGATTTTCTTAAGAAATCTGTCGATAAGCAGCACGGCTGGATGCAAATCATTGATTCGAAAGGGAAAACTGCTTATTCCTACAGCGTGCCGAAAGACGTGCCCGAATCCTTTACTAAGAAAGAGCTATTATCTATTTATAAAACGAAAAAGTTTCATCATTATAGGGTGAATTATTGGGCCATCGATATTGAAGACAAGTCGTATCTCCTGTTATCGGGCTGGAAATTAAAGAGCGAACAGATGCTGACTGACATTGAAAAGCACGAACAAAAAATAGACGCTTTCGCACATTATAAGTCCAGTACCATCGACTCTATTAAGCGGGAGAAAGGCGCCGTTTATCTTCTAGACAGCAATGGAAACATGCTGGACAGCATTAATGGCACAAAAAGTGAAAGTAAAATGCTGAACCAGCTGGAGCTGCTTAAATACAGCTCAAAACCGTGGAACTATAAGCGGGAGATTTCCGTTAAGATCCTTAGTAAAGACAGATGGATGGTCGCTACGGTGCCGAACCCCGTCTATGTAACCGATCAGGAGTTTAACAAATCGTTTCTGAAGGTTGTATTAAAGGCGATGTTCCTAGTTTTGGCCGTTTTGTTCATGTATATCATTTGGATGACTGTTTGGTATATGTTCCGGTTCGGGCTTCCGATTTTTCACACGATCAAATGGCTCGTTAATCTTTCGAAAGGGAAGCTTGAGGAACCGAAAAACCGCGAAGGCCGTCCGATCAGTAAAAACAAAAAAGGGAAAATCAAACAGCCGTACCGCTTCTTCGGTGAGATTTTTGAATCAATGGATCAGCTGACTGACACGCTGAGGCGGGATAAACGAAACAGAGAAAAAATTCAGGCGACAAGAGAAGAATGGATTGCGGGTTTGTCGCACGACTTAAAAACACCGCTCAGCAGCATTTACGGTTACAGCATGATGCTTGAGTCGAAGCAGTATGACTGGTCACCGGAAGAAGTGAAAGAAATGGGTCAGGTTGTCAGAGAAAAATCTGAATACATGTCCAAGCTGATTGAGGACTTAAATTTAACATACCGTCTGAAAAATGACGCTCTTCCAATTGAAAGAAAGCTTACAAGCCTGATCCCTTTTTTCAGAAATGTTATTGAGGATTTTAAGAAAAATCCGTTTTCTGAAGGGTATGACATCTCCTTTGTGTCCAAAGAAGCGCTTATTGAATTTGCGCTCGATGAAGCATGGTTCAGGCGCATATTAGAAAATCTGCTTGGAAATGCCGTGAAGCACAATGATAAAGGGACGGAGATTCAGGTCATTCTCGAACAAACAAAAAACCATATTTCTTTGAAAGTAAAGGACAATGGGAAAGGAATGGATGAAGAAACGATCACCAATTTGTTTAACCGTTACTACAGAGGGACGAACACGAAAGATTCCGCTGCCGGAACGGGCCTCGGCCTTGCGATAGCCAAGGAGCTTGTCCACCTTCATAACGGGACGATTCATGTAAACAGCAGAATAAACATTGGGTCGGTCATTACCATTCTATTTAAAAAACAATAAACATGTGGTTTGGATACCTCTTCGGCGGGAATAACAATGTATAGACTGAAGCTAAAGAGGTGTAACATACATGGATGCAGTATTGGAAGCAGACACGCGGGCAGTAATTGGTGAGGGTCCGCTATGGGATGAAGAAAACGCCCGTTTATATTGGGTCGATATTTTAGGGAGTGAGCTCCACATCTTTGACCCTGCAGAAAAAATCAACCGGTCCGTCAAATTCAAATCCTTTGTGACGGCGCTTGCGAAATATTCAAAGGATGAGCTGATTATGACGATGAAGGACGGGTTTTATCTGTATCATCTTCAAGATGACAGCTTAGAAAAAATCAAACAGCCGAAGGATTTGCATGAGAGCCTGCGTTTTAATGACGCAAAATGCGACCCGTACGGAAGGCTCTGGGCGGGGACGACAAGCATGGAAGGCGAGGAAAATCAGGCCTCGCTATACCGTTTAGATCCTGACGGCAGACTGATCAAAATGAAAGATCAAGTCTCGACCTCGAACGGTTTGGATTGGGATCGCGAGCGGGATTTAATGTATTACATCGACACGCCGACGCAGGAAATTGTCCGCTACAGCTATGATCCTGAAAGCGGGGATGTCTCACATCCAGAATCCGTCTATCGTTTTGATCAAACTGACGGACTGCCGGACGGCATGACCATCGACCAAAATGGCATGCTGTGGGTGGCGCTGTTTGGGGGCGGCCGCGTCGTTCAGATTGACCCGTTTCAGAAAAAAGAAATCGATTCAATCAGTGTGCCGGCCAAATATGTCACGTGCTGCGCGTTCGGCGGCAAAGACTTAAAAACTCTTTATATCACAACGGCAACGGAACAAATGACAGAAACAGAAAGATACGAGCAGCCTCACGCGGGAGGATTGTTTTCAGCAAAACTGGCAACAGGCGGATATCAGCCTGTTCCATTCGCTGGAGAAGTATAAAAAAACGCATCCGAAAGACGGATGCGTTTTTGGCATATTACAGAGAACGAATAATGCCGCCTTCGACACGCTGTGCCGTGCCGTTAATGGCAGATGCGGCGTCAGACGCGAGGAATACGATCGTGTTGGCGACTTCTTCTGCTGTCGCATATCGCTGAATAAGAGAAGTCGGTTCATTGACTTTAAAATAGTCTTTGATGAATGTATCTGTATCCTGTCCGGCAGCTTGTGCCGCGCCTTCCATATAGGATGCCACGCCCTCTGTCCAAGTAGGCCCCGGAAGCACTGAGTTTACCGTCACATTTGTGCCTTTCGTCATTTCTGCCATTCCTCTTGAAAGGCTGATCAGCGCCGTTTTTGTCATTGAGTATGGAATCATTGTTGGCAGCGGTTTGACACCTGCTTCGCTTGCAATGTTTAAAATGCGGCCGCTGTTTTTGGCAAGCATTTTGGGAAGGAAGTGACGGCTTGTCCGAACCGCACTCATCACATTCACTTCAAAATATTGATTCCACTCCTCATCTGTCACATCGGCAAAGTCTTTTACCTCGAAGAAACCAAGGTTGTTGACAAGGATATCGATATCACCGATTTCATTGACTTTTTCAATAAAAGCCGCGGCTTCATCTGTTTTTGACAAATCGGCAGCCGCGCCGTGCACCGTCCCATATGAAGAAAGCTCTTCAACTGCGCGATTGACAGTTTCCTGTTTGCGTCCGTTGACAATGACTGCCGCACCTTCTTGCAGAAAGCTTTTTGCTGCGGCTTTCCCGATACCTGAAGTTGAGCCTGTGATTAAGACGAGTTTGTCTCTTAGCTGTAAATCCATAAGAATCATTCCTTTTTCTAGATGATGATATAAGTATACAAGATCAAATTTAGTGTTTACGAGGATTTTGCTTTCATACACACCTCAAGGGGAAAGCCGTTCGGAACGCATATACAAGCCTGTCGGTCATATAGTATAATTACTCCGAAAAAAGGATACCAATGTCAAATAGGTGCCGGTCCGTGAACAACAGCCGGCTTAATAGGGAAACCGGTAAAAGCCGGTGCGGTCCCGCCACTGTAATTGGCTATAGCGCCAAGAGCCAGGATACCTGCCTGTTTGATCAGCACGAAGTCTGCGAGGACAGATGATGTGTAAACAATAGGCTTTTTTGTGTTGTTTACAGCATCTTTACCGTCGTAGAGATGCTTTTTTTAATTCACTTAGGAGGAAAGGTTATGAAAAAATCAGCCCGAATATGGACTGCGCTTTTGCTCGCTGCTGTTATGCTGGCAGGCTGCGGCAATACTGCGGATCAAAAGGATTCCAAGGCAAAGCAAAAGACAGGAGCGTTCCCTGTCACGATTGATGATGCGTCCAATCAAGATGTGACCATCAAAAAGGAGCCTAAAAAGATTGTTTCATTAATGCCGAGCAACACAGAAATTACATACGCTCTCGGTCTCGGTGACAAAGTGGTCGGTGTCACCTCAAACGATACATATCCAAAGGAAGTCAAAAAGGTTGAGAAAGTCGGAGACATGAATGTAAACGTTGAAAAAGTCATTTCTCTAAAGCCGGATCTCGTCCTTGCCCATGAGTCTTCCATGTCAGCGTCAGCGGACGCCATCAAACAGCTGAAGGACGCGGGCATTACCGTGCTGACTGTCAATGACGCACAATCATTTTCCGAGGTGTACAAATCAATCGAAATGATCGGAGAAGCTGCCGGTGCAGAGAAAAAAGCCGATCAGCTCGTGAAAAACATGAAATCAGATTTGCGGGATATTCAAGAAAAAGCGAAAACCATTTCAAAAAACGAGGAGAAAAGCGTATTTATCGAGGTTTCTCCTGACCCTGACATTTACACAACCGGAAAAGACACGTTTATGAATGAAATGCTGAATGTCATCCATGCTAAAAACGCAGCAGCGGACCAAACAGGCTGGGTGCAAATGACAGACGAGGCGATCGTAAAACATAATCCTGATGCTATCGTGACGACAGACGGAGTGAAAGCGAAAGCAGTGGAAAAACGCGATGGCTGGAGCGAAATCAATGCTGTGAAACATCATCGTGTGTATGAGGTGGATCCTGATCTCGTGACACGATCCGGCCCCCGTCTGATCGAAGGGGTCGAAGAACTTGCGGAAAGCATTTACCCGGATACATTTAAGGAATAATCGTTACGCCGCATATTTCATCAGTTTTTCATTTTTAGCTGTAAGCATCGTTTTAGGCATTTCTTGCGGAAGCCTGCAAATTCCCATCCCCGCTATCTTTCGTGTCTTTTGGCATGAAGGCTTTGGCGGCTCTATCGGCTCTGATGACCCGATGTACACCAATATTATGATGAATATCAGACTGCCGAGAGTTATGCTGGCCGCCCTTGTGGGGGCGGCTCTTTCTATCGCAGGGGCCGCTTTTCAGGGGCTGCTGAAAAATCCGCTTGCTGATCCATATACGATCGGTGTTTCATCCGGTGCTTCCGTCGGAGCGGTTGTGACCTTGTTCTTTGGCCTAAGGCTTCCTGCGATCGGAGGATTTACACTTCCGGTTGTGAGCGTGGCCGCGGCACTTGTCACAATTGCTGCGGTGCTTTCCTTCAGCCGTCTCGTTCATGCTTCAATGTCGGTTTCTACCCTCATTTTAACAGGGGTCATCATCAACTCATTTTTGGGCGCATTGATTTCTCTTATCATCGCCCTGACAGGTGACAACCTGCTGCCGATTGTGCATTGGCTGCTTGGCAGCGTCTCGATGCGAGGCTGGAGTTATGTGGTTTTGTTTCTCCCGTTTTTTCTTTTGGGAACCATTTTATTGATCATAAACGGCCGAGAGCTGAATGTGATGACATATGGAGAAGACAAAGCAAAACTTCTCGGAGTCAGCGTTCAGCAGAGAAAAGTGCTGATTTTAATAGCCGGCTCTCTTTTGACGGGAAGCGCTGTGGCTGTGTCGGGCACAATCGGTTTTGTCGGCCTTGTGATTCCGCATATCACAAGACTTTTGTGGGGAACGGACCATCGGCATTTACTGCCGCTGTCCGCCTTGCTCGGAGCAGGTTTTCTCATTTTAGCCGATTTGCTTTCCAGAACGATCATTGAACCGATTGAACTGCCGATTGGAATTATTACGTCCTTGGCGGGGGCGCCAGTTTTCGCTCTTATTTTAATTCGGCAGCACCGCGGGGGGAAACGATTATGATGAAGGCAGAAGGGCTGTCGGGAGGATATGGAGACAGCAAGCTGATCAACAATGTCAGTTTCACAGTGGAGAAGGGAGAATTCCTTGGTATTCTCGGCCCTAATGGAAGCGGAAAGACCACGCTTTTGCACCTGCTGACAGGGACGCTGCCAGCCAAGGAAGGCAGCGTTTATTTGGCTGGCAGACCGCTGGCGGACTATAAACCGAAAAAACTGGCGCAAATCATGGCCGTCCTGCCGCAAAAAACGGATCAAGCCTTTACCTTTACCGTCAAAGAAACTGTAGCCTTCGGGAGATATCCATTCCAAACAGGGTTGTTCAGACAGCATACTAAAAAAGATGAAGCCATTGTACAGGAAGCAATGGAGCAAACAGGAGTAGCCGCTTTTGCGCAAAAATCGATCCGTGAACTAAGCGGAGGGGAGCAGCAGCGGGTGTATTTGGCCCAAGCATTGGCGCAGCAGCCAGATATTTTATTTTTGGACGAGCCGACCAATTTTCTTGATCTGGCTTATCAAAAAGAACTGCTTGACCTCATCAAACGCCTGACAAGAGAAAACGGAATGGCAGCTGTCAGTGTTTTTCATGATCTGAACACAGCGAGCCTGTACTGTGATGAGCTCCTGTTTATGAAAAACGGTACAGCCGGGCCGAAGCAAAAACCGGAATATGCTGTCACCGAGCATCATATAAAGGCGGTGTACGATACTGATGTCACCGCATTGGTTCATCAGAGCTCACCTAAACCGATGATTGTGATTCAGCCTGAAAAAGACAGCGTACAGCCGCGGCCTATCTTATTTGAAGCATTGCTGCAAGCTGGGTGCGATCATATTCTCCTGCAAACGGAAACCCCGCTTCGCACCCTGTCCTCAGCGCCTCTCGGTGCAGGGTTTTCATGGAGCAGGGCGCTGATTCATAAACAGCTGCCACCCCAGTCGGATCCGATAGAAGGGCTGACGGGCTATTTATCTGAAAACGGTTTTCGTCTGCATGAAACGTGTGCGATGGCTTCTCCGGGACGGCTTGACCGTTATGTATATCGAACATATGAAGATGGAGATTTATCCGTTTTCATCTGCGTCATGAGCGGCTTTTCAATATGGATTTTGATCAATGGTTATGCCGCAGATCAATTCTTCGTCAAAGCTCTGATGAACGCCGAGGCAGAACGAGTGAAAGCGCTGGGAGACCGACGGGCAGAGGGGGATATTCTCATCGCCGCGACGCAAACTCAGCAATCCGAAAACACAGAACGGCGGCTGAATCAATTGATACAGAAAGGGACAGCTGAATGTGTAAAAGAGGCTGCAGAGCTGTTTGAATAAGTCTGTAAAGGAGACATATGGATGAAACTATATACAAAAACAGGCGATAAAGGACAAACGAGCCTAGTCGGGGGCAGAACGGATAAGGACAGCCTACGCGTCGAAAGCTATGGCACGATTGACGAGCTGAACAGCTTTGTCGGACTTGCTTTGGCAGAGCTTTCCGGGCAGCCCGGCTTTGAAGATTTGACAGCCGAGCTGCTGAACATCCAGCATGAGCTGTTTGACTGCGGAGGCGATCTGGCGATAGTCACAGAAAGCAAAGACTATAAACTAACAGAAGAATCCGTTTCCTTTTTAGAAATGCGGATTGATGCCTACACAGCAGAGGCGCCAGAGCTGAAGAAATTTATTCTTCCGGGCGGATCGAAGGGGGCTTCGCTTCTCCATGCGGCACGAACCATTACAAGGCGGGCGGAGCGCCGAGTGACGGCGCTGATGAAATCAGAGGAGATCCATGAAACAGTGCTGCGTTATCTGAATCGCCTGTCCGACTATTTCTTTGCAGCCGCACGGGTTGTGAATGTGAGAAGCGGCATTGACGATGTGGAATATGAAAGAAGTGCTATTGTGTTTCGGGACCGAAACAGCAGTGAATCATAAAAAAAGAAAACGAAAGCCGGCGTGTTCAAATGCATGCCGGCTTTTTTGTTTTTCATTCTGTCACTATCCCATTTTACGACAAAAAATGAACCTTATGAATTATTGACCTTAAAATGGAAAAATGAGATATTGTAACAAATGTATGTAAAAAATAGGAAGTGAGGGCTCTGATAGATGGTGAAATTAATTGAAGGTAATAGCATCTGGAAGAGAAATTTCAATTATCTTTTTTTCTCAAGAATAGTCAAGATATCCGGCGATATGTTCGCATTTAATTCAATATTATGGTTTTTAATTTATGACGGCAAAGGTGCGATCGGGACCGCTTTATTGATTGCTGTCACCTTTTTGCCGGAAGCTGTTCTGGCGCCTGTGACGGGTCCTTTCATGAAACAGAACACGCTGAAATTTTGGATGTACTTTTCAGATCTGACAAGGGCTGCGATTGTCTTGATTATTCCTCTTTGCCATTTTGCAGGCTTTTCTCCGCTGTGGTTTGTCATGACTCTTATGATTGTGCATTCTGCTACAGGGGCTGCCTACAATCCCGCCTCCATAGCCTTAATTCCCCAAATCGTAAATGAACAGGGCATTCAAAAAGCAAACGCTGTACTGCAATCCTCCGCTCAAATTGTCCGGCTCGGAGCTGTCACGTTATGCGGTGCTTTTCTGACATTTATCAGTCCTTCTTATACAATGCTTATCGCACTAGTTCTCTATCTGGTTTCTGGCTTTCTCGTCCTTTTTATTAAGCACACTGCGGTTGAATCTCAATCAGAGTCAGCTGCTGTTGCGCAGAGAGGCACATATATCGGCAGACTGAAACGCGGTTTTACGCTTGTCAGAAGACATCAGATTTTATATCCGCTCGCTATTTATTGTATCTTTATGAATTTTGCGGCCGCTCCTTGGGAAGCACTCTCAGCCGTTTACGTTGCGGAAGATTTAAACGGCCAGCCGATCGTGTATTCACTTTTAAAGGCCGCCACTGCCGGAGGCGCGTTTTTATTGGGATTTGTCTTGGCAAAAGTCAAAGTGAACAGGTACGGCCTGCTATTCGTAACGGCCGGCATTATTGAAGGGTTTGCTTTCTTTGTTACCGGGATGAATACCTTTTTGCCGCTCGTCTTTTTTGCTGCATTCACCTTTGGCGCCGCAGTCAGTGCTGTTAATGTTCCAGAATACACGATTATCCAAACCTCTGTGGATAATGAGGATCAGCCGCAGGTCTACGCCGTTATACATATGATCTCAAATATATCTATACCTGCCGGAGCTGTTATTTGCGGATATGCCGCGAATGCTTTTGGTTCGGGAACTGTGATCGCTGTCGGAGGGGTTGTTGAAATTATTGCGGGTATCGGAATTTTGCTGTTCACTAAGCTGGCTAAAGCAGAACAATCCGACCTGATTAAAGAAAGGGAAGCAAGTATTCATCTGTAAAAGGATTTTGAAACGCCATGCTTCGTGCATGGCGTTTTTTTGTGCCTATGGGTCCGGCACAAGATACGACTCCGGTCTTATGTAAAAATCAACCTCTGATTCGTTTTGCGCAAAAGCCAATTTGTTTAAGATGAAGACAAGGAAAACGAAAGGAGGATCTGCATGAAGATAAACATGAAAACGATAGGCGGATTCTTATTCATTGTATTTGGGATCTCCGTCTTTTTTGGAGGAGGAAGCTTCGGCTTTATCATCCCGCTCGCAATCGGGAGCTTGATGACATACGCAGGAATCAAAAGGTTTGCCGCAGGAAAAACCATCACGGGAATCATCTTGGGCGGTATCGGAGCGATCATGCTCATCTGCTCACTTCCGTTTGTCGTCGGAATCGCGCTGGCGGCCGCTATGGTGTATTACGGCTGGAAGCTGATGAAAAACGGATCAGCGGATAACGGTGTAGCATCTTTTGATCCTGAACCGGCTTCGGCTGCATACCAATCTCACTTTGATGACGAATGGGAAGAATTTTTGAAGAAAAAATAATATCAGCATATTAGGAGGAATCAGGTATGGTATTAAAGAGAATAAGAGACATGTTTGTTGCGTCAGTTCATGAAGGTCTTGATAAACTGGAGAACCCAAAGGTGATGCTGAATCAATATGTCCGTGATATGGAAAGCGACATTGCAAAAGCAAAACAAACCATTGTGAAACAGCACACAATTGCCTATCAATTTAAGAAAAAATATGAAGAAGCAGCTGAAGCGGCAGGCAAACGCAAAAATCAGGCACAGCTCGCATTTGACGCAGGCGAAGAAGAGCTGGCGAAAAAGGCGCTGACTGAAATGAAGTATTTAGAAGGGAAGGCTGCTGAGCATCAAGCGTCCTATGAACAAGCAGACAGTCAGCTTGCTGAGCTGAAAGAACAGCTGGCTGCACTTGAAACAAAGCTTCAGGACGTAAAGGATAAAAAACAGGCGCTGATTGCCCGTGCAAATGCGGCGAAAGCAAAAGAGCATATGAATACGACCTTTGACAAAATTGACAGCGAAAGCGCGTATCGCGAGTTTTTGCGTATTGAAAACCGTATTGAAGAAATGGAAATCCGCGCGAATTATTCAAAGTCAGCGGAAGCCGGCACAGAACTCACACGCAAAGAATTCTCAGACGATGTGGAAGCGGAGATTGAAAAAATGCGGGCCCTCTCGCTGCAAAAATCAGATCAGGCATCACAAGCAGCAAATGAATAAGCGGAACAGGGAAGGATTTGCGGACAATTCCTTCCCTTCCGCGCGTATCAATTCACAAGCTTTTCCTTTATAATAGAATGACTGAGAAGGATGGAATCGAATGAAAAAAATGCTGGGCAAACTGCTGATCACTGCCGGTATTCTTATATTTTTCGCCGTCGTCGTAAAAGACGTGTTTGCTGCTGGCTTGAGTTTCGTAAACGGCACGGAAGCCGATTCTGCCAGCGCATCGCCTCGGGACATTGACAGTGTGGTCATTGAGTCGGACGGCAAGAATGTCCGGATCATAGCGGAAGAGCGAAATGACATTTCGGCAAGCATTTCAAGAGACTCAGGAAAGTTATTTGTTACTGAAAACAGAAAAAAACTGGAGCTGACCGCAAAGGAAAAAGAATTTCAATTTTTGAATGGGGCTACCCGTTCTTCCCTTGTCGTCCGTGTTCCATATGATTATAAGGGTGACTTGACGGTGCGAACCTCAAGCGGTGACGTGTCTGTGCACGGCAATCATCATCTTGTGCTTTCCGAGCTGAACGCAGTATCTGCGAGCGGAAATATAAGAGTGACGGACGCCCGCCTTCAAGATTTGAAGGTAAAGGGATCATCCGGAGATGTCACCATTTCAAATACCAACACCAAAACAGCCGGCATTGACCTAGCTTCAGGAGACACAAATCTGGCTGATGTATCAGGCTCTCTTGATGTGCAGATGACTTCAGGAAACCTTGTTGCCGCACTGAAAAAGGTAACGGGCCCTGTATCTGTCTCGCTGACAAGCGGTGATGCAGATCTGAGCCTTCCTAAAAACGGCAGCTTTACAGTCAACGTGAAATCATCGAGCGGTGACGTCAGTTCGCCGTATTCATTTGCTGAACCAGCACATAAAGAAGAACATCAAATCACAGGCTTGCAAGGAAGCGGCCGGCATCCGATCGTTATGAAAACGGACAGCGGGGATGTAACAATACGGTAGCACCAGGCAGAAGAAAGGAGGCGGACACCAGGAATGACAAAAAAACAGCTTCTCGGATTGATCATTGCTTTATTCGGCATCAGCATGTTTTTGCAAATTATCGGAATAGGCGATCTGCTGTTTTGGCCGCTCTTTTTTCTGATTGCCGGCTATTTCTTAAAAAAATATTCCCGTGATTGGCTTGGCTCCGTCATGTACATCTTTGCTGCGTTTCTATTTTTGAAAAACCTCTTCAGCATCACCTTCAATTTATTCGGCTATGCGTTTGCCGCATTTCTGATTTACGCCGGCTACAGGCTTGTCAAAGGGAAGCCGATATTTGAACCGAATGAAAAACAGGTCAACCTCAATAAAAAAGAACATCATGAGCCGCCGAAAGATGTAAAACATCCCGACATGCGCAGCTTTTTTATCGGAGAGCTTCAGATGATGAAGCAGCCGTTTGACCTGAATGATTTAACTATTTCTGGTTTTATCGGCGATATTAAAATCGATTTATCTAAAGCAATGATTCCCGAGGGAGAGAGTACAATCGTCATTAGCGGAGTCATTGGAAATGTTGATATTTATGTCCCATCAGACCTTGAAGTGGCTGTCAGCTCGGCTGTTTTTATCGGTGATATCAATCTGATCGGCTCAAAGAAAAGCGGATTAAGCACAAAAGTCTATGCCGCGTCCTCCGATTTCAGCGAGTCGAAGCGCCGTGTCAAAGTGTCTGTTTCCTTATTTATCGGTGATGTGGATGTGAAGTACGTATGAGAAAAAAACTGCTTGCGAGTCTCCAATGGCGCGCCATCCGCATGACAACGGGAATCAGCCTGCTCCTTTTTGCCTGCTTGATTTCCTTTATGATGTTTTATTATCGGCTCGATCCGCTTGTTTTGCTGTCATCAAGCTGGTTCGGAATTCCGTTTATCCTGATATTGCTGCTGATCAGCGTCACGGTCGGCTTTGCCTCAGGGTATATGTACGGCAATCGGCTGAAGACAAGGATTGATACATTAATTGAATCCATTTTAACCTTTGAAAACGGCAATTTCGCTTATCGGATACCGCCGCTTGGAGATGATGAAATCGGCCTGGCCGCCGATCAGCTGAATGAAATGGCGAAGCGTGTGGAGCTTCAAGTCGCTTCCTTGCAAAAACTTTCAAATGAACGTGCGGAATGGCAGGCGCAAATGAAGAAGTCAGTCATCTCCGAAGAGCGCCAGCGGTTGGCAAGAGACCTTCATGATGCGGTCAGCCAGCAGCTCTTTGCCATATCGATGATGACAGCAGCCGTATTGGAACACGTCAAGGATGCAGATGATAAAACAGTCAAGCGGATCAAGCTGGTCGAGCATATGGCAGGTGAAGCCCAGAATGAAATGAGGGCGCTATTGCTCCATTTAAGGCCTGTTACCCTTGAAGGAAAAGGACTAAAAGAAGGGCTTACAGAGCTTTTGGATGAGTTCCGCAAGAAACAGCCGCTTGATATTGAGTGGGATATTCAGGACACGGCGATATCCAAGGGTATGGAGGATCATTTGTTCAGAATCGTTCAGGAGGCCCTTTCAAACGTGTTTAGACATTCAAAAGCCTCTAAAGTATCGGTCATTTTGGGCATAAAAAACAATCAGCTCCGGCTGAAGGTGATTGATAATGGAAAAGGCTTTAAAATGGATGAGGTGAAAGCATCCTCATATGGCTTGAACTCTATGAAAGAGCGTGCAAGCGAAATCGGCGGGGTCGCCGAAGTGATTTCAGTAGAAGGAAAAGGCACACAAATCGAAGTGAAGGTTCCGATTTTCCCGGAAGAAAAAGGAGAGAACGAACGTGATTCGAGTATTATTGATTGATGATCATGAAATGGTCAGAATGGGGCTCGCGGCTTTTTTAGAGGCTCAGCCCGATATTGAGGTCGTCGGAGAAGCGTCTGACGGCAGCGAAGGCGTGCGGCTTGCTGCGGAATTGTCGCCTGATGTCATTTTAATGGACCTTGTCATGGAGGGCATGGATGGGATTGAAGCAACAAAGCAAATTTGCCGGGAGCTTCCCGATCCGAAAATTATTGTGCTCACAAGCTTCATAGATGATGACAAAGTGTACCCGGTCATTGAAGCGGGCGCGCTCAGCTACCTATTGAAAACCTCAAAAGCGGCTGAAATCGCCGATGCCATCCGCGCTGCAAGCAAGGGAGAGCCAAAGCTGGAATCAAAAGTGGCGGGAAAAGTATTATCCCGGCTGCGCCACTCAGGTGAAAACGCGCTCCCGCATGAATCACTGACAAAGCGGGAGCTTGAAATTCTCTGCCTGATCGCAGAAGGAAAAACAAACAAAGAAATAGGCGAGGAACTCTTTATCACCATTAAAACAGTTAAAACCCATATCACCAATATTTTATCAAAACTGGGTGTCAGTGACCGGACGCAGGCCGCGGTGTATGCACACCGGAATCATCTTGTGAAATAGGCGGCCGTTAATCGGACGCGCCTTTTGTCCCGAAGTCTCTCACAACCACATTGACGCGATAGTCTATTTCCGCCGTGCTGAAATAATCATCATCCCATTTTCTTGCGATTTTTTTCCACTTTTGAGGATAATGAATTCTGACCTCGTTTCCCAACCCGGTTACATCCGCCTTGATATCTTTTTGCAGTTTGCCCACGAACGCGGTCACTGTTTCACGCAATTGTTTTTCCACGGTTTTTTCGATCCCTTTTATATAGGAATCCTTAAAAGAGTCTTCCTTAGGATTCCAGTCCTCGGATAACCGACCCTCAATATTGCGTGTTACGGTAAACTTGAACTTGCCGTCTTTGTAGTCTGTTTTGATCTTGCGATTGGCGGAATACACTTCATAAGAAAAAAGTTTGCCGTGATGTCTCATATCAATGACGCCGCCTTGGACAGTGCCTGTGAATAAATTAATATTTTGCACCTCGCCCGGAGTTAAATCCCGCAGCCAAAATTTATTTTTAATGATAGAAGCACCATTGATGGCAAGCCTTCCGTTTTCCTCTCCGACATGAGGGATAAGAAACGAATCGTCAGAGGTTAAGTGTTCCGAAATTTCTCCCAGTGTAACAGGCTTCATCATTCGGATCGTCACTTTATTGTTCTCAGTCAGATCATAAATCACATTAGACGCCGGATCACCTTCATCATTCATTTTCAATATATCTTTTGTGCGGCCATCATTAACGAATACAAACGAGCTTCTTCTTGTTCCGTTGTCTCTGACAAACTGATTAATGATTGCATCCATCCCGACATGATCAGCAATAACGTCTTTAGAAAAGAGGATGACACGCAAATGCTGAGAAAACGTGGGATTATTCTTTAATGCTGCCGTTCTCATCATTTGATGCACTGTTTCGCCCTTTGTGAAAACAATCTTAGTCGGATCAGTTGAAGATCCTTCTTTTGAGCTGATTTTTTTCGGCACGAGAATTTGCTGAGTCAGCTCTAAATTTTTATCATCAGACTTGTCTATGCCCACACCGATCACCAAGCTTAATTCCTCAATATTCTGGCTGTCCCAGCATCCGGACAGCAAAATGGTGCACATCAAGATACATATCATGCGAACGTTCATTTTGCTGTAATCCTCCTTTTGACCGCGACAATAAAAAAGATAACGTAAGGAAGCAAAAACAGAAAGATGAAAATATAACCGAGATAATCGCTGTACATCATAACCTTATTGGCATCATCCGGCCACAGAGAAAAATAATAGGTTGCCGCACCGATGAGAATCAGGCTTTTCTTCGTTGATAATCCAATCGTTTTCTTCAGCCCTTTAGCTGCAAAATATCCGTAAATGACAAACGTAGTGAAAAATTGAATGATCCAGACGACCAGCAGAAAAGATTCAAACCGTTCAATGAATATGCCTTTCAGTTCAAAGGACTGAAAGAGAGAAATGGTTGGCCATATCAGTGTTTTGACCTCAGGAGCAGTCAATGCGCCAACCACGATGATGTATGTCAGGATGTACAAAAGAATCGGAATCAGAAACCCGAAAGACGCGTATCTGAATATCTTTTTCTTTTTCTTCATATGCTCAGGCAGAAACAGCATAATTTCCATGCCCAAAAAAGAGATCGAAACAACCGTAAGCGAGTTCGCGACAGGGCCGAGACCTTCACCTAAAACGGGCCGCAAATTATCAAGGTCAAAAATCTTAAAGCTGATAGCGAATAAAACCAGCAAAATAATGATCGTAATGACCAGATAAAAAGGAAAAAGACGCGATATATCATTTAATCCTCCAATGATTAAATAAATGCCGCAGCCGATAAACGCTAAAACAATCACCTGAATCGGCGTTCTCTCCAGCAGAAAAAACTTCACTATGTCCGCCATGGCCCGGGTTTCAAAGCTGGCTACCGCGATAAAATAGCAGCAGATCAAAAGGCCGAGGAAGCTGCCGATCCATTTGCCAAGCCCTTCCTGTAAATATTCAAACAGAGAAGGATACTGATGTTTTTTCTGAATAAGCGTATTTAAATAGATGAATAAAATGAATACAAAGCCTTCCAAAATCAGCGCAATCCAGCCGTCAGGAGTGTTTGCTTTCCCGGTCAGCGCTCTCGGTAATGTTAACAGACCGGCTCCCAGCATCGTATTTGCAATGATAGAAACCCCCTGGAAGGTATTAAGTTTGATTTGAGTCTGTTTTTGGCTCATTTGGATTATTCGCCTCTTTTGTTTTGTTTTTAATTGGGAGACGGATAATGGAATCGTCCGTATTTTTCATGCTGAAAAATCCGGTTGGCGAAAAATACGGAGATCCAAAGCTCGTTTGTCTCGCTAGGTGACTATAAATCACAAGCATAAATAAGATAATCCCGTACAGCCCGAGAATAGCGGCGGAAAACATCGAAATAAAACGCAGCACCCGGAAAGACAGCCCCATTCCATATTGGGGAACGGTAAAGGATGCGAGAGCGATGACGCTGACAACGATGACCATAATCGAACTGACGAGATTCGCTTCTACAGCAGCCTGTCCGATGACCACGCCTCCAACAAGACCGATTGTCTGGCCGAGCGGGTTGGGCAGGCGGAGACCGGCTTCTCTCAACAGCTCGATGGTTACTTCCATCAGCAGAGCTTCAAATATCGGCGGAAACGGCACATTTTCCCTGTTTGCCGAAATCGTGACGGCGAGTGCGGTCGGCAGCAGCCCTTGATGGAAGGAAACGAGTGCGATATAAATTGATGACAAAAACAAGGTAATAAAGATAGAAGCAAAACGCAGCAGCCGGATAAGAGACGCTGAAATCCAGCGTTCATAGTAATCATCCGGGGACTGCATCAGGATGCCGAGAGAAACCGGGACCAGTAGCACAAAAGGTGAACTGTCGATCAAAATGGCCACTCGGCCGTTAAACAGGGCCGACGATACTTTGTCTGGTCTTTCTGTACTTTGAATCTGCGGAAACGGTGAATATTTATTATCTTCAATGAGCTCCTCAAGCGTTCCGCTGTCTTGGATATCCTCCAGCTGGATATTTTTCAGCCGCGCTTTTACATCCTTTATGATGGACTTTTTTGCTTTGCCTTCAATGTACATAATGGCCGCCGGCTTCAGTTTGTTTTTGCCGATCATGATTTTTTTGGTGGTTAATTCCGGATGAGAGGTTCTTTGTCTGATCAAAGCGAGATTTGTATTGAGATCTTCTACAAATGCAACTTTTGGGCCGCGAACGACTTTTTCAGTTGTCGGCTCTGCCAGGCTTCTTGTTTTTTTCTGTCCTGTGGTCAGGATATAGGCTTTGTCCAGTCCGTTGACAAACACGGCACAATTGCCGTTGAGAATCGACTCCACCGTTTTTTCCGCGGTCTCAACGGGTCTTGCGTCAAGCTGATCAAAGCGTTTTTTGACCTGATCAAGCGTTAAGGTCTCCTCGTCTTTGATTAAGGTTTTAATGGATTCTGACACTTTATGCTCGTCATTCAATTCACTGAAATAGAGATAGTAAAAAACCAGTCCGTTCGCCAGCATTTTTTTGTTTTTGACCAGATCATCATTTTCTTTTAATTTTGGAAGCACCAATGCTAAATTATCATGTATATATTCCTTAAACGTGTGTTCCAAGGAAGTCACCTCTTATCCCAGTCCTTATTAGAGGTTATCTTTTCCTGTTAAAAAAATGATATACTGTGTTAGAGTATTTCATGATGTGAGTTTTTTATGAAAGCGGAGGAGACAAAGTGGCACAGGTAAGGCTTGCTGGAAAACAAGAAGAAATAGAACAGCTCATCAGGTCATTTGAGAAGCACTATGATGTGTCTTATACATCAAAGGAGTATGGCAGAACGAATCCAAAGTACAAATATTCAAAGGATTCCCGCGTATATCTTGAATTAAAATTAAAATCTGCCAAGATCGAAAAATAAAGAGGATTTTTTATTTCACTGGCGAATTATGATCTAATGAAGCAACCGTTATGGAGGGATACATAAATGGAATACAGAATTGAACGAGACACCATGGGAGAAGTAAAGGTTCCTGCTGATAAATTTTGGGGCGCCCAAACACAGCGAAGCAAGGAGAACTTCAAGATCGGTTCTGAAAAAATGCCGATGCGTGTTGTGAAGGCGTTTGCAATATTAAAACGAAGCACGGCGCTCGCTAATAAACGCCTCGGCAATCTGGATGCGGAAAAAGCAGAAGCGATTGCAGCGGTTTGTGATGATGTGCTCAAGGGCAAATACGATGACAACTTCCCGCTTGTCGTATGGCAGACCGGCAGCGGCACTCAAAGCAATATGAACATGAACGAAGTGGTAGCCAACCGCGCGACTGCTTTATTAAAAGAAAAGAACTCTGACCAAACGATTCATCCAAATGATGATGTAAACCGTAGCCAAAGCTCAAACGACACATTCCCGACTGCGATGCATGTTGCCGCTGTTTTGGCTGTTTATGAGCAGCTTGTGCCTGCGCTTGATCAGCTTCGCAATACATTGGATGAAAAAGCGAAAGCATACAACGATATTGTCAAAATCGGACGCACGCATCTTCAAGATGCTACGCCTTTGACGCTCGGACAGGAAATCAGCGGATGGGTTTACATGCTGGACCGTTCGAAGGAAATGATTTTGGAAGCGACAGATAAAATGCGTGCCCTTGCAATCGGAGGAACGGCTGTCGGAACCGGAATCAACGCTCACCCAGAGTTTGGAGAGCTTGTCTCAGAAGAGATCACAAAACTGACCGGCCAAACGTTCAGCAGCTCGCCGAATAAATTCCACGCGCTGACAAGCCATGACGAAATCACTTATGCGCATGGTGCATTAAAAGCGCTTGCGGCTGACTTAATGAAAATCGCCAACGATGTCAGATGGCTTGCAAGCGGACCTCGCTGCGGCATCGGGGAGATCGTCATTCCTGAAAATGAGCCGGGCAGCTCCATTATGCCTGGTAAAGTCAACCCGACACAAAGTGAAGCATTAACAATGATCGCAGCGCAAATCATGGGGAACGATGCAACAATCGGCTTTGCGGCAAGTCAGGGGAACTTTGAACTGAACGTGTTTAAGCCTGTGATTATTTACAATTTCCTGCAATCTGTGCAGCTGCTTAGTGACGGCATGAATTCATTCCATGATAAATGTGCTGTCGGTATTGAGCCTGACAAAGAAACGATCGAGGAAAACCTGGCAAATTCATTAATGCTTGTTACGGCGCTGAACCCGCATATCGGATATGAAAACGCGGCGAAAATTGCCAAGCTCGCTCATAAAGAGGGATTAACGCTGAAAGAAGCTGCTTTGAAGCTTGAATTGCTGACCGAGGAGCAATTTAACGAAATGGTTAAGCCTGAAGAGATGGTAAAGCCAAAGGCGTAATAGAAAGAAAAAACGGCTGCTTTTTAAGCAGCCGTTCTTCTAAATATGTTGCTGTTTTAATAGGTATTTAAGCTGCTCCGCATCTTTGGCGAGAGCTTCAGACTCCGTCAAATTATGAATCATTCCTTTTATGATCGCCAGCTTCGGTGTTTTTTTCTTCATTTCTGCTTCAAGTATGTCCAAGCTCTCCGATAATTCAAGAGAGGAGTTTGTGTGTAAGCTGTTAATTTTGTCACGAAGGCTTTTCACAATCGATTCAGTCAGCGGGTCAGGCCGTCCGTGTGTAAGAGGCCCAAATAAAGAGCTTGCCTCTTCCAATGTGATGAAAGGCTTATCGTGTCGTTCAGACATGCCTTTTACCATATCATCAATTCGATTCATAATGATGTCGGCTAATTGATCCGGCTTTACACTGTAATCGAGCAAAATCATGCATTCCAGATAAATCTGGCTGATGCCCTCAATTAAGAAACAAAGCTCTGCGGTGTACGGTTCCGCTGCTTTTCCGTAAATGTTCAGCAGGCTGTCAATATGAAATTGAAGTGAGGACTGGCGGATTTTTTTTGCGCATTGCTCCACTTCTTCTGTGTAAGGCAGGGAGCCTTCCTTCATTTGCATGCTGATAAAATCCTTATGTTCAAGGACATTTTCGTAGAGTACGGTCAGCTGTTTGCGGTAAGCCGTTCTCGGGCTGTCGCCCTTCGTTTTAATATTTAAAATTCGGGTAAACGTTTTATCATAATAGTAGTTCAGCATAGAAAGAAGAAGCGCTTCTTTCGAAGGAAAATAAATATAAAAAGCGCCTTTAGATATTTTGCATTCTTTTGCGATTTCCTGAACTGAAGTTGAGTTGTATCCTTTTTGCGCAAATAGTTTTAAGGCTGTTTCAATAATCAGCTTTTCTTTTTCCTTCAATGGTTCCACCCTTTCAGAGCCCGAAGGCCTCATTAGGATATGACCATATAGTCACACCTTCTATTATAAAATTAACCTTATTGTAACTTGTTTTTTTATCATGTATTATTTATATTATATATTGAGATGACCGAATGGTCAAAGCTCAAGCGAAAGGGTGAATCTAAAATGAAAGAATTGGACGAAATGATCAGCCGCTTGCGAAACAGAGGAATCAAAGTGGAGAAAGTCAAATATCCGAAACAGACCTTGTCAGAGAAAAAATGGGTTCATCAATGCAAACAGCCGCTCAAAGCAAATTACAGAGATTTTAACGGCTATTCTTTCACATAAAAAAATAGACTGCAAAAACATGTACAGTCTATTTTGGCACTGCTATGCGGTAAGTTACACCCGTTTTGTCATTTTCAATTGAGATAGACGCCTTATGAAGAGTTAAAATTCGTTTTACGATGCTGAGACCAATGCCGAATTCGCCTTTCTTCCCTTTATTAAATGGCTCATATAGGCTGGAGAGCATCTCATCTTCAATATGCGGGCCGTCATTTTTAATGGTGATCACGATATTCCGATCATCTTGTTTCATGCTGATTTCTATTTTTGTGTCAGCATAGCGGATTTGATTTTCCAGAATATTTTCGAAGAGTTTGTTCCATTGCTCCGGATCGCCCATCATCAGAATGTCTTCTTCTACATTAATTCTCCACGATAATTCTTTCCGCGCCCATTTCAGTCTTTCGATGACTTCTTCCGTCACTTCCGCGATACTGAACATATCGTACTCCACTTTTTGCTTTGCTAAATAATCCAGCTTCGTTAAATATAATAAATCCTTTATTTTTTTCTCCAGTTTAAGGGCTTCGCCTTCAATGACATCTACTGTATTTTCAAGATTTCCTTTAGGGAAAATCCCGTCTTTAATCGATTGCGTATAGCCTCTGATGACCATGACCGGCGTTTTTAAATCGTGAGAGATATTTTGCAATAGGGTTCTTTCTGTTTCGTCCTTTTGCACAAGCTTTTGGCGCATCTCTTCAATGGTATGGCCCAATTTGCCGATCTCATCTTTCCGGTCCACTTTCACTGGGTCATCCCAATCCTGTTCGGAAATCCGTTTGACGTGCTTTTCAAATGCCACGAGAGGCCTTGATAGGTACTTCGCAAGCCAAATGGCCGGAATCCAGCTTAATAAAATGACAACTGCTATAATAAACAGAAGCTGTTTGAATAGGGTAAAGGCCAGGTCGTCCCGATAAGAATCAAGCGCGTAAGAGAGCATCATTGCTGATTGTCCATTGACGGAGAGCCCCTTTTTAATGACAAAAAACACTTTCTCTCCATTGATATCGGCGCTGTACCGTTTCTTTTTGGCCTCCTGCTTATCGGCCAGCTTGTACACCTTATGGATAAACGAAGACGACAGAATGCTTAAATCCTTATCTGAAGAAGCTTCTTCATTTTCTGGCAGGAGCACGTGCTGTACGGAGCGGACGGTGGTCGGCGCGGTGGCTTCTTCGCTGTAATAACGCCTTTCAATTGAACCCGGCAGGCGGTACTCTGTCAGAACATGCTGCTCATTTTCAATTGTCGTATACGTTTCATTCGTAAAGAAATCGCGCAGCGTGTTTGAAAATAAGACAAGCAGTAAAAGGGATATTGCTAACAGGATGCCGGATATGACAACCCATATTTGAAACGAGAGCGGTTTGTTTTTCATGATGTCATCATCCTGTAGCCGAACCCGTAAATCGTCTCCACCTTCAATTCAGGCATCTTTTTGCGCAGTCTCCGGACAAGGTCATCAACAACACGGTCCGTTCCGAAATAATCATGCCCCCATACGTTAACGAGAATATCCTCACGAGAGTATGGATGCCCTTTATGGTGGATAAATAATAGCAGCAGATCAAATTCCTTCGACGTCAAATTGATGATATTTCCGTTTTCATCATAGACTTCGCGGGCATCTTCAGCGACCCGATACGAAGAGACGGTGATTTCATTTTTTTGGACAGGCGGAGCATCTTTATAAACGAGCTGCAGCAGCTTTTGCACACGGATAATCAGCTCCCGCGGCAGAAATGGCTTTGAAATGTAGTCATTGCTGCCAAGCTCTAAGCCAAGCACTCTGTCAATATCTGCATCTCGGGCGGAAATAAAAATGACCGGCACGTCAGGATCTTTCGCTTTGATTTCTTTTATTAATGTATAGCCGTCGGTATCCGGCAGCATGATATCGAGAATCCACAGGTGGGGAGACGGCGTCATTTTCTTTCTGGCGTCTTCACCTTTCGTAAAAGATGTAATGTTCCAGCCCTCATTCTCTAAATACTTCGTGAGCAGTTCATTCAGGTTATCCTCATCTTCAACTAGATAAATGGTGTATGACAAGGCTCTTCACATCCTTTCAACGTCATTATAAACTAGTTTTAACATACGGCAGGACATTTTCATAATTTCACATATTCTTTTCATTTTTATCCCACAATGTTTGTTTATGATATGTTTAAGGGAAGGAAGGAAGAAAAAGAGCGAGGAAGATGTAGGATGATGAAACATATTCTATTTTGGTGCTTTGCTTTTCTCCTCATTATTGGGACAATTGAACTTGTACATGCGATGAATATGTAACGATAAATGAAAAATCGTTAAAGGAGTGTAAGAACCATGGATTATCGACGTGATGACCAAAACGATCAACATCAAACAGAATCTTCACATACAGAGCATCCGAACATAGAAAACCGGCAGCTGATTGAACATCCTGAACAGGAATTGCTTGACGCGCCTGTTTCATATGAAGCGGGAAAGCAGGAAACAGCTTCTGCGTTAGAAATGGAAAAGAAAGAAACGGCTGTGAAAAAGGAAAAGAAACGGAGAGCCGCATGGCTGAGTCCGATTTTAGGCGGGATTATCGGCGGGGGCCTGATGCTCGGTGTCGCGCCTTATCTGCCGTCAGACCAAAATCAGGCGACCGAGACGGCTTCCGCCAATAAACAGGTGCAATCTAATAATTTTTCAACGACACCGATAACGAACGCTTCAAACGTTGCTGATATGGTAGAGGATTTAGAGCCGACGATTGTCGGCATCTCAAATATCCAAACCTCTCAAAATAACACATTCGGCACGGGTGGCGGCTCCAGCTCAGAAAGTGAAAGCGGAACCGGGTCAGGCGTCATTTTCAAAAAAGACAGCAATAAGGCGTATGTCATCACAAACAACCATGTCGTTGAAGGCGCTAATAAACTGACTGTCACGTTATACAATGGGGAAACGGAGACTGCCAAGCTTGTCGGCAGTGATACCATTACTGATTTGGCTGTTCTGGAAATCAACAGCAAGAACATCAAAAAAGTGGCGAGCTTCGGTGACTCTTCAAAGCTGCGTACGGGTGAAAAGGTCATCGCCATCGGAAATCCGCTCGGTCAGCAGTTTTCCGGCACGGTAACACAAGGCATCATCAGCGGACTCAACCGGACGATTGATGTGGATACAACACAAGGTACGGTGGAAATGAACGTGCTGCAAACTGACGCAGCGATCAATCCGGGGAACAGCGGAGGTCCGTTAATCAATGCAAGCGGTCAGGTCATCGGCATCAACAGTTTGAAGGTGAGCGAAAGCGGCGTGGAGTCACTTGGATTTGCGATCCCAAGCAATGATGTCGAGCCGATTGTTGACCAGCTGCTGGCAAAAGGGAAAGTAGATCGACCATTTTTAGGCGTGCAAATGATTGACATGTCGCAAGTTCCTGAAACGTATCAGGAAAATACACTTGGCCTGTTTGGAGATCAATTGGGCAAAGGTGTTTATGTAAAAGAAGTTCAAGGGAATTCACCAGCAGCAAAAGCCGGCATCAAATCTGAGGATGTCATTGTCAAACTAAACGGCAAAGACGTGAAAAGCAGTGCGGATATCCGTCAGATCCTTTACAAAGACTTGAAAGTCGGAGATCAAACGACAATCCAAGTGCTGAGAAACGGAAAAACGAAAACATTGAATGCGACATTGACCAAACAGACAGAAAGCAGCACAAGCTAAGAAAAAAAAGCTGAACCCGAAAAGGGGACTGACCCCATAAGATGAGACAAATAAAAAACACCTTCAAGTTTGAATACGGATGATTGTTATCCGAAATTAGACTTGGAGGTGTTTTTTCTATGGGGACAAGAGTGAGTTATCCGGTTGAAGTGAAACAGAAGGCTGTAGAAATGAGATTGGCAGGCGTACCTATGAAAGAGATCATGCAGGAGTTGAATATTAAGAATAAGACACAGGTTCAGACATGGGTTAGATGGCATAAGGCTGGGGATACACATCGATTCGAACAGCCTGTTGGAAAGCAATACACTTACGGAAAAGGTCCGGAGTATTCTTCCGAATTAGAGAAAATGCAGGCAGAGATTCGTTACCTGAGACAACAGAATGAAGTTTTAAAAAAGTACAACGAATTGGAAAGGAAGTTGATAGCGAAACGTCAGTCGAACTTGTAGAAATATTGAACAGCACAATGACCATACAGGATATCTGTATTCATTTAGGTATCTCTCGAGCGTCTTATTATCGCTGGAAGAAGAATCCGATGAAGGATCATCCCAAGCGCCATTTGGAAAAACAAATCGGCACGTTGTGCCGAGAGCACAAGTATCGATATGGATATCGAAAAATCACAGCTATACTAAAAAAGAGTATGCATATTAACCATAAAACGGTTCAACGTATTATGCAGAAAAATCAATGGCAGTGCCGGGTTAAGGTGAAAAAGCGCAAGAAGGATGGGCAGCCATATGCCGTGGTCGATAATATATTGGATCGGAACTTTCAGTCTGATCGCCCTCTTGAAAAACTAGTAACGGACATTACGTATTTGCCTTATGGACAGAAACAATTGTACCTTTCCAGTATATTGGATTTATACAATGGAGAAGTGATTGCTTTTACGATTGGGGATAAGCAGGATACAGCCTTTGTCTTAGACACACTTGATCAGCTGCCAATGTTGCCTGAGAACTGCGTGTTACATAGTGACCAAGGTTCTGTGTATACATCTTACGAGTATCAAAAAGCTGTTAAAACAAAAGGCATTACCATGAGCATGTCCCGCAAAGGGACGCCCGCTGATAATGCCTCCATCGAATCGTTTCATTCCTCACTAAAGTCTGAAACGTTCTATCTTAACAGCATTGATCGAACTACGACCGCCATCGTAGAACGCACTGTCATAGAATACATTCATTATTATAACAATATTCGTATCCAAACTAAACTAAACAACCAATCACCGATAAACTATCGGCAATTGGCTGTTTAAAAGGTGTTTTGATCCCTGTCTCAAAAACGGGGGTCAGTCCCAAGGGTTCAGCTTTTTTTATCCTAAGTAGGCGGAAAGCATCCATACTTGTTTGTCAACTTCATCAATTAATCCGACAAACAAGTCCGCTGTTGCATTGTCTTGATTTTCTTCAGCAAGGCCGATCACGAATTTAGATTCGCTGCTGATTTGTTTGTAGTCGTTTACCAATGCTTGTACCATTTCTGATGCTGACGTTTCATTTCCGCCGTCTGTGATAGATGCATGCTCAATGTATTCTTTCATTGTGGCAACAGGCTGCCCGCCGATCGCCAGCAGGCGCTCTGCGATGGTATCGACTGTTTCCGCTGCATGGTCATACAGTTCTTCAAATTTCTCGTGCAATGTAAAGAAATGCGGTCCTTTCACATACCAGTGGAAGCGGTGGAGCTTAGCGTATAAAAGAAACCAGTTTGATAATTGTGTGTTCATTGAATTCTCAACTAATGTTTGGTTTGTTTTTGCGTTTTCAGTTTTCATAAGATAACGTCCTCCTTGTGATCTGTTAATATTATTATACCATGTATTAATTAAAAATCAATACTAAATTATAATAATTATAATTTAGGTTAGTTGAATAGTTTTTTCTTCAGGATAGACTCCCACGCAGACCAAGGGAATAGCGACCGGAATAACAGGGTGAGTTTGATGCCTTTTCCGATTGGATAACGGAATTTCTTTACGTGCTGTTTTGTTGCCAAATGATAAATGAGGTCGGCAACCTCTTGGGGGTCCCCGCTTTCATCGGCGTTTTTTTCGACGTAGGAAAGAATTTTTTTATAGTATTGATGATAAGCTGAATCGTTAGCAGGCACCGACATATAATTTGATAATGAGGTTGACCAGATCGATGTCTTGTATGAGCCCGGTTCGATTAAAGCGGTTTCGATACCGAATGGAAGCAGCTCGATACGCAGGCTTTCAGAAAAACCCTCTAATGCATGCTTGGACGCCGCATAAGGCGACAGCGCAGGGAATCCGGTCAGTCCGCTGATGCTGCTCACGTTTATAATCTTTGCGCCGCCGTGCTTTCTTATGTAAGGCAGCACGGTTTTTGTCACATGGATGACTCCAAAGACATTCGTTTCAAATTGCTGTCTGAAATGTTCCATCGGCACATCCTCGACAAATCCGCCGTAAGCCGTTCCGGCGTTGTTGACGAGAAGATCAATGGGAGCGTAAGCACTAATAGCTTTCCCGAATAAGGCAATGGATTGTTCATCTGTGACGTCGAGAGCGGTTATGTGAATAGAATCTGACACATTGTGTGCTGCGGCCAATTCCCGCAGCTGTTCAGCTTTCTCAGGCTGTCTTGTTGTGGCAATCACGAAAAATGACTTGGCGAGCTTTACTGCCGCCAGCTGACCAAAGCCTTTTGACGCTCCAGTTACGATTGCGATTTTTTTATGCATCATATACCTCCTAAATGATCTGTTACAGCTATTGTACATTCATATACGGAAAAAGACGCCTGTAAAAGAAATTTTTATACAATAATTCAGAATTGTTCTATAATAAAACGAAAGAAGGAAAGGGGTTTTGTGTTATGGCGCTGCAAGGGGTAGACCAGAGGTGGGATCTGGATTCATTTTTTAAGGGCGGGAGCCACTCAGAAGAATTCAAGAGATATATTGAGGAGCTGTCACAAAGTCTCTCTGCATTTCAAGATAGGACTGATGCGTTTCAGGCGCCAGAATCGCCCGAAGAGGCTGAAGGGCTGACGGCATTGCTTGCTGTATTCGAACAGACATCTGTCATGCTTCAGCAGGCCGGCGCTTTTGTCGCTTGCCTTCAGGCCCAGAATATCAATGATCAGAAGGCTATAGAGCATCAGTCACTTATGAACCGGCTTTCCGCAGATTTTCAATCGTCACTCGTTACATTAGATCATAAACTTGTGGCCATTGATCAAGATGTGTGGAATGAATTGTTAACAAAACCGGGATTACGCGATGTATCATACATATTAAATGAAAGAAGACAGCGGGTTGCCGAAAAGCTCAGCCCGGATAAAGAAAAGCTGATTGGAAACCTCGCGGTGGACGGATACCACGCTTGGAGCGACTTATACAATATGGTTGTCGGAAAAATGACGATCCCGTATGAGGAAAACGGTGTGAACAAGCAGTTGTCTGTCGGCCAGGCTGAAAATGTGATGGATCATCAAGACCGCGCTGTCAGAAAAACAATATATGAACGTTTGCATCAAGCTTGGGAAAGCAAGCAGGATGTGTTCAGCAGCACGCTCAATCATTTGGCGGGATTCCGGCTTGAAACCTATAAAGCGCGGGGCTGGGAGAACGTCCTGAAGGAGCCGCTGCAGATCAACAGGATGAAAAAAGAAACACTTGATATGATGTGGCAGGTCATCACTGAAAACAAGCAGCCGTTCGTTCAGTTTCTGAACCGGAAAGCCTCGATGCTCGGCCTTGAAAAACTCAGCTGGTACGATGTTGAGGCGCCGATCGGGTCTGACGGAAAAGCCTATACTTATGATGAAGCCGCAAATGTCATCATCAGCCAGTTTTCAACGTTTGGCAAAAAGCTGTCCTCTTTCACTGAAAAAGCGTTTCGGGACCGTTGGATAGAAGCGGAAGACAGGAGCGGAAAAAGAGTCGGCGGCTTTTGCACGAGCTTTCCTGACAGCGGAGAATCGCGGATTTTCATGACATTTTCGGGAAGTGCCTCAAATGTCTCAACGCTTGCACATGAGCTTGGGCACGCGTTCCATCAGGAATCGATGCTCAATGTCAGGCCGTTAAATCGGTCCTATGCCATGAATGTCGCAGAAACGGCTTCAACGTTTGCAGAGATGATTGTGGCGGATGCGGCTGTCCAGCAGGCGGAGACGAAGGAAGAAAAGCTCGTCCTTCTTGAAGATAAAGTGCAAAGAAGCGTTGCGTTTTTCATGAATATCCATGCAAGATTCTTATTCGAAACGAGATTTTATGAAGAACGAAAGCGTGGAGTGGTTCCGGCCGGCCGTCTGAATGAGCTGATGGAAGAGGCGCAAAAAGAAGCATATTGCAATGCGTTAGGAGAATACCATCCGCTCTTTTGGGCGTCAAAGCTTCACTTTCACATCACGAGGGTGCCGTTTTACAATTTTCCTTATACGTTCGGCTACCTGTTTTCTCTCGGTATTTACGCAATGGCGCTTGAGGAAAAAAACGCGTTTGAAGAGAAGTATATTGCACTGTTGCGGGATACAGCTTCTATGACTGTGGAAGATTTGGCGATGAAGCATTTGGGCGCTGATATTACGAAGCGCGATTTCTGGGAAAATGCCATCAAGCTGGCTGTTCGTGATGCGGAAGCCTTTTTGGAAATGACAGAATCTTAAAGACAAGCCGTGGCGTTATATGCCTCGGCTTTTTCAATTCTTCCCTGAATGAGGATTTCATTCTCTGGATATACCTAAAACAAATGGAATCCTACAGGGGGGAAACATATGCATTTGATCAGAGCAGCCGGGGCTGTTTGTCTCGCAGTGCTTCTGATTGCGGGCTGCCGTCTCAATGAAGAACAGCAGCAGGCAGAAGGAGAACATTCAGCCGTCACTCAACTGAAGTCCGTTCCTTACAGCAATTTCTCGCTTCGTGTGAGCTACGGGGATGGTGAGCATAATCGGTATGAAGGAATCTATACAAAAAACGGGACTCAGGAAACAGCGGAAATCCAGGATAAACTCTCTGGCATAACTCAGGAGGGAGAAGAAGCATTAGATGAGATGAAAATGATCCTGAGCGAGCTTTCCGTGACTGACCAAATGGCTGAAACAGAAGTGATTCACAGTGTGCTGGCAGCGTTTAATTTGGACAGCCATTTTGATCATATCGACTTAAAGCTGAAGCTGAAAAACGGTTCGGTGAGAGAAATCAAGAAATAACCATGTGATTAAAAATCATAAACGCCAATGATGTCCAAAATACTAATTGAAAATGATTTTCAAAGTCAGTGTTTTCTGCTACAATGAGGGATATATAACCATATCAAATGGCTGAATCACTTGCATTGATGACAATTGACTTTAAACGACGCATGTATATAGAAAACGTGCAATACATAGTGCTGCTAAAGCCAGCAAAAAGGAGCGGTTATGGGTATGAGTGCAATTTCTACAGAAACGCTGAGCTTAGGATACGGGGATGCCGTTATTATTGATGAGTTGAATTTAACAATTCCCAAAGGTGAAATTACCGTATTTATTGGCAGCAACGGCTGCGGAAAATCGACACTTTTACGTTCATTAGCGCGTCTGATGAAGCCGAGAGGCGGTTCAGTGCTCCTGGAAGGAAGAGCGATTGCCAAGCTTCCGACGAAGGAAGTCGCAAAAGAGCTCGCCATCTTGCCGCAGGGGCCTTCGGCTCCAGAGGGGCTGACCGTGCATCAGCTTGTAAAGCAAGGAAGATATCCTTACCAAAATTGGCTGAAACAGTGGTCAAAAGAGGATGAGGCAGCGGTTGAGAGAGCGCTTAAAGCAACAAAACTTGAAGACCTGGCTGACCGCGCCGTCGATTCTTTGTCAGGCGGACAGCGCCAGCGGGCTTGGATCGCGATGACGCTTGCGCAGGAAACGGATATTATCCTTCTGGATGAACCGACAACGTATTTGGACATGACGCACCAAATCGAAATTCTTGATTTGCTGTTTGAGCTGAATGAGACGGAAGAGCGGACGATTGTCATGGTTCTCCATGACTTAAACTTGGCATGCCGCTATGCGCATCATCTTGTGGCTATAAAAGATAAACGTATTTATGCTGAAGGCCGTCCGGAAGAGGTCATTACTTGTGACCTTGTGCAAAATGTGTTTTCTATGAACTGTCAGGTCACACAGGACCCGCTGTTCGGAACGCCTCTTTGCATCCCTCATGGCAGGGGCAGATGCATTGTCCAGGAAGCGGCTCTTACATCACATGGATAATACGTCAGCGAAGGAGCTTTCACTGTAGAAAGCTCCTTGCTGTTTTTTGAAAGGAAGATGGAAAATGGAACAAAAACTTCAGGAGCAGCTGGATGGATTGCTGGAGAAGTATACTGAGCTTCTGCTTGGTGAAACAAGCAATGAGCTAAAAGAAGAAGTAAAGCAATGGGTTTTATACACGCATATCGCCAAAAGCATGCCCCCGCTCGCCAAGCATTGGAATGCAACATATCCTGACGGGAAGCAGGGCATTAAAGAGATCATTCAGCATATTAAGGAATTAAATGAAGCGCATCGAAACAAACAATAGCTAAAAAAGCAGTCTGCCAATCACAGCAGACTGCTTTTTTGTGATGCTGACGTTTTTTCGGGCAAGAAGGAATCCATAAATGTCCGCAGCGCGCTGCTGATAAACGAATCTTTTCGGACAATAAATTCTGTTTTCATCTGTCTGAGAGCTTCAGGCAGCGGGTACAATCGAATCGTCCCTTCAGCCGCGTGTTTCTGCACAACCGTTCTCGGCAGCAGCGAGATGCCAAGACCTGCTGTAACCCCGCCGATAATCGCTTCAAGCGTTCCAAATTCCATAATGACCGGCTGTGTGACACCGACAGAGCGCAGCCATTTTTCAAGTGTCTCCCGATACGAACAGCCTGTGCTGTAAACGAGAATCGGTTTTGTAATGGCGTCCTCTTCACTAGAGACGGAAGCAGCCGAAACCACTACCGGCTCTTCCTCAAATGCAGGATAGGATTCGAGCTCAGGATGATTGCATTCGCATCCGATAAAGGCGCCATCCAATTCATAGCGAAGAACCTGATCAAGGAGAAATTGTGTATGTCCTGTTGTTAAAGACAGCTGGACGTTTGGGTGCTCTGCATAATAAGAAGCCAGAAGCTTCGGAAGCCTTACTGCGGCGGTTGTCTGAGTGGAGCCGATCATAAGCGGTCCGCTTGGTTCGACGGAGGATGAGAGTGCTTTAGACGCTTCATCCAGCAGACCGATAATTTTATTGGTGTAGTCCAGCAGCAGCTTACCGCTTGCGGAAAGCGTCATGCCCCGATTATGGCGCAAAAACAGCATGGTGCCCAGCTCAGCTTCCAATTGCTGAATTCTGGCCGTGACATTCGATTGCACATAACCAAGCTGCCGGGCCGCTTTTGTAATGGAGCCTTCGCGGGCTACCATTTGAAACACACGTAAATCTCCGCTTTCCATTTTGCATTCCTCCGTTCGTTTGCTATCAATCTAAGTGATATCAAGTATCTTTAACAATCATTATACGTAACACCAAACCTGGATTACAATGGAATCAGCAAGAAAATTTCATAAACGGCAAGGAGTGGCGGCAATGAATGTCATGAACAAAATAGCTCTCGTAACAGGGGGCGGCACAGGAATCGGAAGAGCAGCCAGCATGGAATTGGCAAAACGCGGAGCGATTGTTGCGGTGAATTATTCACGCTCGCAATCCGAAGCGGAGGAAACAGTAGAAATGATTAAAAAATATCGCGGGCAAGCTTTCGCCATCCAAGCGGATGTATCCAAAAACAGCGAAGTGCAGGATATGGTTCAATCGATTGTGAAAACATACGGCACGATTGATATTTTAATCAACAATGCCAGCGTTACAAGGCATATTCCAATGGATGACCTTGAAGCTGCGACAGAAGACATCTGGGATGAGCTTTACGCTGTCAATGTGAAAGGGATGTTTTTTTGCGCGCGGGCAGCGGTTCCTTTCATGAAAAAAAGCAAGGCCGGGGCGATTGTAAATGTTGGCAGCATCGCAGGGGTAACCGGTGCGGGTTCATCTATGCCTTACGCAGTGTCAAAATCGGCGGTGCACGGCTTAACGAAATCTTTGGCTCACGCCTTAGCGCCTGAAATCAGAGTGAGCGGTGTAGCACCGGGAGCTGTCGCAACGAGATGGTGGGCCGGCCGGGAAGAAAAAATGAAAAGCATGATCGGCACTTTGCTGCTGCAGCGTATTGCTGAACCGGATGATGTCGCCAAATTGATTTGTTCGCTTGTTGAACAGGAATCGCTCACAGGTCAAATCATCACAATTGACAGCGGACAGACGCTGTAAGAGAGGAGATGCGGGGATGCCATTTGTACAAATTCATTTACGGGCGGGGAGAAGCGAAGCGTGGCTTCAAAAACTAAGCAGGACCATTCATCAATCAATGACTGAAGAAATCAATGTGCCGGAAGATGACTATTTTCAAGTCATCAGGCAATATGAAAACAGCGAATTTTTTTATGATCCGTCTTATCTGCAGGTCGAGCGTACCGATGAGCTGATCTATATTCATTTTACGTTGAAACATTCAAGAACAACTGACCAGAAAAAAGCGCTTTACCGCTCAATCGCAAGTCGGATTCATACCAAGCTTGGTGTAAGAAAAGAAGATGTGTTTATCATGCTGGCTGGAAATCAGGATGAGGATTGGTCCTTCGGAAATGGCAGGGCTCAGATGATCGAATAAGAAAACCCCGCGGATTGGGACCCGCGGGGTGTTTTATTAATGGGAAGGTGATTCAACGGTTTGTGCCGTTTTCTCCTTTGCTTCTTCTCCCGTTTTCTTGTTCGATAGCTTGATAGGCTTTAAGAACAAAGTAAATACGGCTCCGACTGCGATAAAGATCAGGCCGGTATAAAACACGCTGTGGAGTGAATCCATTAACGATGTTTTTAAAATCGGCAAAATGTGAGATGAGAAAGCAGCAGGAATTTGTTTCAGGGCTTCCGGGCTGAACAATGATTGCAGAAGTCCCTGCGGATTTGTGTCAATCATCCCTTTTAGCTGTGAGGCAAACGAGCTTGCCTGTGCCGGAAGTGAGTCTAAGTACGGCACCAGTTTATCTGTTAATAAACTTCCTGATCTCGCATTCATCACAGCGCCAAGCATAGTAATACCGAATGTCCCTCCGATAGAACGGAAGAATTGGCTGGATGAAGTGACAACCCCAAGCTCTTCCTTCGAGAAGCTTTCCTGTAAAGCAAGTGTCAGAATCGGCATAACCAGACCCATTCCCAGGCCGATGATCGCCATATACGATGTAGCGACAAGCTTGCTCGTATCAAGATCCAAAGTCGTCAACAACAGGAATCCGCCGGCCATCACCAGCATACCTGTAATGATTTGCGGTTTAATGCCGATTTTGTAAACAAGCTGGCCGCCGATAATACTTGTAATGATCATAGAGATCATCATCGGAGTCATAATCGTGCCTGATTCAGACGCGCTTACGCCAACAATTCCCTGCATAAAGAAAGGAACAAACGTAATGGCACCAAACATGCCGATACTCATAAAGAAGCCGATCAGGTTTAAAAATGTAAACGTTCTGTTTTTAAACAGATACATTGGCAGGATAGGCTCTTTTGCTTTTGATTCTACGATAATAAAGCTGACAATGCCGATCAGCGCGAGTGCGAACAGGCCAAGAATCTGCCATGAACCCCACGCGTAATCTTTCCCGCCAAAGCTTAAGGCGAGGAGGAGGCTGACAACCCCGACAATCATCGTGAAAATACCAGCGATATCGAAGTTGATCGGGCCAGTCTGCCGGCGGCCCTGCAATCCTCTGGCAATAAAAATAACAGCAATGATTCCGACTGGGAGATTAATATAGAAAACCCATTTCCAGTTTAAAGAGTCTACAATCCAGCCGCCGATTTGCGGCCCAATCACTGAAGCCAGCCCGTAAATCGCGCCAAAGACCCCTTGGAATTTAGCACGCTGTTTACCTGTGAACAAGTCACCGATGACAATCATCGCCATCGGCATCATAATGCCTCCGCCGATTCCTTGAAGCCCTCGGAAGATAATCAATTCTGTCATATTGTTGGCCATTCCGCACAAAGCAGAAGCTGCCATAAAAATGATCAAACCTGATACATAGACAATGCGGCGTCCCAATAAATCAGCCAGTTTACCGGCAATTGGAACAACAGTTGTGGATGTTAACAAATAAGCTGTTGTCAGCCAGGTCATCATGCTCAAACCGCCCAGATCACCGACGATTTTCGGCATGGCCGTTCCGACAATGGTACCGTCAAGCGCTGAAAAAAACATGGCAATAATTAAGCCTGTTATTAATAATGTTCGTTTTGATTGCTGTTTGTCTTCATTACTCATTTCATTCGTTTCCTCTTTTCGTGTTGTGCTTTTCATCAGTTTCCGCTGCTGCCTGTGCGAGCTTTTCTGTAATATGCGCCGCCTGAAGCATTTCCTCCTCCGTCAAGAAAGAGAGATATCGCGCCATAATGGCTTTTCTGCCCGCCAAAACCTCCTCGAACTTTCTGTCTCCTTCATCAGTAAGACTGAGATCAATCACTCGCCTGTCCTTCGTGTTGTGCGTTCTGGCGATGAGATTTTTTTGCTCAAGTCGATCTGCCATTAACGTCACCGCGCTCGGCTTAACCTCCATGCGCTCGGCAATTTCAGAAATTTTAAGGCTGCCGTGTTTTTTTAGGCTGGCCAGCACAAACAGCTGCGCTGGGGTAATACCTTGTTTCTCCATACTTTCCAACATTTCAGGCTGTATCTTTTGAAAGAGCGCCTGAAGCGATAATTGAATATCGGACATTAACCGATCCGCACTCTTCATGTTCATTTCCCCTCTATTACATACACTGTATATATATTTTGATGACAAAATAGTTAATGCTTATTAAATATAAATAAGCATAAATGAAAAGTCAACTGTTTTTATCCACAAAAAAAGGATAGATGCCTGAACGCACATCGTATCCTTTTTGCTGATGCTGTTATTGCTGGTAAGGAGACTGCTGCTGAATGGTCTGCTGGAACTTTTGATAGGACTGCTGCAGCTTTTGGGCATCCTCCGCTTCAACAGAATACCATCCATATTGGAACATGAGGTCATATAGTTTTCTTTGCGCTTTTTGTGACTCATCAAAAATGGATTGAATATCCTGATAAAGAGACTCGTGGCTGAATTCGTGCAAGGCTGTGCAATAAGCTGTTGTCATGTATTTTTCCGTTGACAGCAGTTCATTGACGAAATCTCTGTCATTCATCTCCGAAGTTGTCGGTACGGGTGTTTGCGGGTTGCTGATTTTCTGATTTTGCTGATTCATTCTGGCGCCTCCTTATTGGATATAGCCGGACTGATGCTGGCCTGGCTGCAGATGCTTTAGAATTCTTTGATAGTGATCATGGTGCATGTGTCCGACACGGTCGAGTTCTTGCTTTAATGTTTGATCCTGGCACTGCTGCGCCATGAAATGCGCTTTTTTCATCGCGAGCAAATTCCAGTTCAGCATGTCATTGAGATACAAATGATCCTTTGTCGAAATAACGGAAGGCGGCATTTGAGCTTGCTGCTGATTGTCCATTGGGATCCTCCTTTGATTTCTGTTCATTTTATAGTTTCCTTCAGTCTGGGAGTTATATACAGGTGTTTTGAAGATGACGGCGGGAGGGAGTCGGATGTTAAGACATGTGTTTTTATTTTTTTCTCAAAATAAAACACTTACCAAGTTCGCAAAAGCATACGGAACGCGGCTTGGCGCACAAAGATTTGTCGCAGGGGAAACAATTGACTCGGCGGTTAAGGCCGTCAAAAGGCTAAACAGATCTGGTTTATGCGCAACGATTGATTATTTAGGCGAGTATGCAGCTTCGGAAAAAGAAGCAAATCAAGTCGCCGAGGAATGCAAGAAAGCCATTCGAGCCATTGACGAATACCAATTGGATTCAGAGCTTTCATTAAAACTGACCTCGATCGGGCTTGATCTATCAGAAGAACTCGCTCTCACTCATTTGCGCGACATTCTTTCCGTTGCGAAGCAATATGATGTTGCTGTGACCATTGATATGGAAGACTATTCTCATTATGAACAGACACTTTCTATTTACAGGAAGTGCAAACAGGAATTTGAGAAGCTCGGCACGGTCATACAGGCGTATCTGTACCGGGCGGCAGAAGATATCAGAAGTATGAGAGACATAAAGCCGAATCTCAGACTTGTGAAAGGCGCGTATAAAGAATCTGCGGCTGTAGCGTTTCCTGACAAAAAAGGAACGGATCTTCATTTTCAGAGCTTAATCAAGCTGCAGCTGTTAAGCGGAAACTATACGGCTGTCGCCACACATGACGATGACATCATTGCATGTACGAAACAGCTTGTCGCCGAGCATCAAATCCCCGCGTCGCAATTTGAGTTTCAAATGCTATACGGCATCAGGCCGGAGCGCCAGAAGGAACTTGCCAAGGAAGGGTACAGAATGCGTGTGTATGTCCCATATGGAACGGACTGGTTCAGCTACTTTATGAGAAGAATTGCCGAACGGCCCGCCAATGCAGCGTTTGTGTTAAAAGGGATCTTGAAAAAGTGAAAGCAGCCGCGAAGGAGCAGCTGCATTATGATTGTTCCATGTTCTGTTTTTTATACTGCTGATTTTGACTTGTCCGTTTTCCGCCGCCGTAATGCTGGGTCGGACCGGCGTCTCCTTTTACGCTCGCCGCGCTGACTGCCGCTGAAGACGGATTTTTTTTCTCACGCACCATTCCCTTCACCTCCGGGTTTAAGTTGCCCGTCTTTTATAGGCTTCATTCAAAAAAATAACAAATTAGCTATTGAAGTCGAACCGGAAATCTTTTAAGATGAAAGAAGAAACGGGTTTCATTTTTTTTGGTCAAAAAATGAATGATTATTCATTCAATGTTCAAGGGGGATATCTCATGCACAAACACATTCGGAAGGCAGCCGTTTTAGGATCGGGGGTAATGGGTTCCGGGATTGCGGCGCATTTGGCTAATATCGGAATTCCTGTCCTGCTGCTTGATATTGTGCCGAACGATTTGACAAAGGAAGAGGAAAAAAGGGGACTGACAAAGGACAGTCCGGAGGTTCGCAGCAGGCTGAGCCGGCAGGCGTTGAAAAAACTGCTGAAACAAAAACCCGCTCCCCTCACATCAGCGAAAAATACGTCCTATATCACGCCAGGCAATCTGGAGGATGATGCAGCAAAGCTGAAAGAAGCAGATTGGATTATTGAAGTCGTTGTCGAAAACCTTGAAGTCAAAAAGCAGATTTTTACGCTTGTGGATGAATACCGGAAGCCTGGAAGCATTGTCTCAAGCAATACATCTGGCATATCAGTTCAGGAAATGGCTGAGGGCCGGTCGGATGATTTTAAAGCCCATTTTCTCGGAACGCACTTTTTTAATCCTGCCCGTTATTTAAAACTGCTGGAGATCATTCCGATTCAGGAAACGGACCCTGATATTTTGAAGTTTATGACGGCGTTTGGTGAAAATGTCCTCGGAAAAGGTGTTGTCACAGCAAAGGACACACCGAACTTTATCGCGAATCGCATCGGCACGTACGGGCTTCTCGTCACAGTTCAAGAAATGCTGAAAGGCGGCTATCAGGTTGGGGAAGTCGATTCGATCACAGGTCCGCTGATCGGCAGACCGAAAAGCGCCACCTTCAGAACGCTTGATGTGGTCGGACTCGATACATTCGCTCACGTGGCCCGAAATGTGTATGACAAAGCGGACGGAAAAGAAAAAGATATGTTCCGCTTGCCAAGCTTCATGAACGATATGCTTCAAAAAGGGTGGATCGGAAGCAAGGCCGGACAAGGCTTTTATAAAAAAGAAGGAAAAACGATTTATGAGCTTGATCCATTGACGCTTACTTATGGCGAGCGGACAAAAATGAAATCACCGGCGCTTGAAGCGGCAAAACAGGCAAAAGGGACAAAAGCCAAATTGAAAGCGCTTATTTATTCCGATGACAGAGCCGGCAGACTGCTGTGGAATATCACATCTCAAACCTTGCTTTACTCAGCCGAGCTGCTTGGCGAGATTGCCGATGATATTCATGCGATTGACCAAGCCATGAAGTGGGGATTCGGCTGGGAGCTGGGCCCGTTTGAAATGTGGGATGCCATCGGCCTCAAGCAGTCGGCGGAAAAGCTTGGAGCTGAAATGCCCGGCTGGATTAAAGACATGCTGGACAAAGGAAATGAAACCTTTTACATCAGAGAGAATGGAACGGTATTTTATTATGACCGCGGCGAATACAGAGCCGTGAAAGAAAACAAAAAACGGATTCATTTACAAGCGCTCAAGGAAACAAACAGCGTGATTGAAAAAAACAGCGGAGCAAGCCTGATCGACCTTGGAGATGATGTGGCCCTGCTTGAATTTCATTCAAAAAGCAATGCCATCGGCCTCGACATCATCCAAATGATCAACAAGGCGTTAGAGGAAACAGAGCGGAACTATAAAGGGCTTGTCATCGGCAATCAAGGAAAAAATTTCTGTGTCGGCGCGAATCTCGCCATGATCTTAATGGAAGTCCAGGATGACAACTTTTTGGAAGTTGACTTCGTGATACGCCGTTTTCAGGAGACGATGATGAAAATCAAATACAGCGCAAAACCGGTTGTCGCTGCGCCATTTGGCATGACGCTCGGCGGAGGAACGGAAGTATGCCTGCCGGCCGCTCGTATTCAAGCAGCAAGCGAAGCCTATATGGGCCTTGTGGAAGCGGGGGTCGGCCTCATCCCTGGCGGAGGAGGAAACAAAGAGCTGTACATCAACCATCTACGCCGCGGTCTTGATTCGATGAATGCGGCAATGAAAACATTTGAAACGATTGCAATGGCGAAAGTGTCCGCTTCCGCCCAAGAGGCCCGTGAGATGAACATCTTAAAAGAAACGGACCATATCAGCGTGAATCAGGATCACCTGCTGTACGATGCGAAGCAGCTTGCCGCATCTTTATACGATACCGGCTGGCGCACGCCTGTAAAAGAAAAGGTCAAGGTGCCGGGAGAAACCGGTTATGCGGCACTCTTGCTTGGCGCTGAGCAGATGAAACTGTCCGGCTATATATCTGAGCATGATTTCAACATCGCGAAAAAACTCGCTTATGTCATTGCCGGCGGAAAAGTGCCGTTTGGCACAGAGGTTGATGAAGAGTATTTATTGGAGATCGAGAGAGAAGCGTTTTTGAGTTTGGCAGGAGAGGCGAAATCTCAAGCGAGAATGCAGCATATGCTTGTGAAAGGTAAACCTTTACGGAATTAGGAGGGAGCTTATGAAAGAAGCAGTCATTGTGTCAGGTGCAAGAACACCGGTTGGGAAAGCCAAAAAAGGATCGCTGGCCGCCGTTCGCCCGGATGATTTGGGAGCGATTTGCGTGAAGGAAACACTGAAGCGGGCAGGCGGCTACGAAGGCAATATTGACGACTTGATTATCGGCTGTGCCACACCTGAAGCGGAACAGGGGCTCAATATGGCGAGAAACATCGGCGCGCTCGCGGGACTGCCGTATACGGTTCCGGCGATTACAGTCAATCGCTACTGCTCTTCAGGTCTTCAGTCCATCGCATATGCGGCAGAAAAAATTATGCTTGGCGCCTACGATACAGCGATCGCCGGGGGAGCAGAATCCATGTCACAGGTTCCGATGATGGGGCATGTCACCCGTCCGAACCTAGCGTTGGCAGAACAGGCGCCGGAATATTATATGAGCATGGGACATACAGCTGAGCAGGTCGCGAAAAAATACGGCGTCTCACGTGAGGATCAGGATGCATTTGCCGTTCGCAGCCACCAGAATGCGGCCAAAGCCCTTGCAGAAGGGAAATTTAAAGATGAGATAGTATCTGTCAAAGTGACGGTGACAGAAATCGGAGAAAACCATAAGCCGCAGGAAAAACAGTTTGTGTTTTCTCAGGATGAAGGTGTTCGCCCGCAAACGACAACAGATGTCTTAGCGACATTGCGTCCGGCTTTTTCTGTAGATGGAACAGTTACTGCCGGCAATTCCTCGCAAACGAGTGACGGAGCGGCGGCTGTCATGCTGATGGATCGGGAAAAAGCTGATGCGCTTGGCTTGGCGCCGCTTGTGAAATTCCGCTCCTTTGCGGTAGGCGGCGTGCCGCCGGAGGTGATGGGCATCGGACCGGTGGAAGCCATTCCGCGCGCCTTAAAGCTTGCTGGGCTGCAGCTCCAGGACATCGGCTTGTTTGAACTGAACGAAGCTTTCGCATCACAGGCCATCCAAGTGATCAGGGAACTGGGAATTGACGAAGAAAAAGTCAATGTCAACGGGGGCGCCATCGCGCTTGGGCACCCGCTTGGCTGTACGGGCACAAAGCTTACACTTTCACTCATTCATGAAATGAAGCGGAGAAACGAGCAGTTTGGAGTCGTCACAATGTGTATTGGCGGCGGGATGGGAGCGGCCGGTGTATTTGAATTATGCTAAAGGGGGAAAAACAAATGGTGAAAAAAGCGGCTGAAGTACAAAAAGGCGGCGGATTTTTAATCGACGATGTCACATACGATCAAATGTATACACCGGAGGATTTCACTGACGAGCATAAAATGATTGCAAAAACAACAGAGGATTACATCGAGCAAGATGTTCTCCCTCATATAGATGAAATCGAAAACCACCAATTCGAGCATTCTGTCAGACTGTTGAAGAAGGCCGGCGAACTAGGGCTGCTTGGCGCTGATGTGCCAGAGGAATACGGAGGGCTCGGCCTTGATAAAATCAGCTCCGCACTCATTACGGAAAAATTTTCGCGTGCGGGAAGCTTTTCGCTTTCTTATGGCGCGCATGTCGGCATCGGTTCCTTGCCGATCGTCTTTTTCGGATCAGAAGAGCAAAAGAAAACGTATTTGCCCGGGCTTGCTTCAGGCGAAAAGATCGCGGCTTATGCGTTGACTGAACCCGGCTCCGGGTCTGATGCGCTGGGAGCAAAAACAACAGCCGTGCTGAATGAAGCGGGGACGCATTACGTATTAACCGGTGAAAAACAGTGGATTACCAACTCTGCCTTTGCTGATGTATTTGTCGTTTACGCGAAGGTGGACGGCGACAAATTCTCGGCCTTTATTGTAGAAAAAGATTTCCCGGGCGTATCCACAGGTCCGGAAGAAAAGAAAATGGGGATCAAAGGATCATCGACAAGAACCCTTATTTTAGATCAGGCTGAAGTGCCAAAAGAAAACCTGCTCGGAGAAATCGGCAAAGGGCATGTCATCGCCTTTAATATTTTGAATATCGGCCGCTATAAGCTGGCGGTTGGCACGATTGGAGCATCTAAGCGGGTGATTGAGCTGTCTGCAGCATACGCAAATCAGCGCCGCCAATTTAAAACGCCGATTGCTGGCTTTTCGCTGACACAGGAAAAAATCGCGACGATGTCTTCAAGGCTTTACGCGATGGAAAGCTCTGTGTACAGAACCGTCGGGCTGTTTGAAGACAATATGAGCCAGTTTACGGCCGAAGACCTCAAGGACGGCCGGCAAATCGCCAAGTCAATTGCAGAATACGCCATCGAATGCTCTCTGAATAAAGTATTCGGATCCGAGACGCTTGATTATATCGTAGATGAAGGCGTGCAGATTCATGGCGGCTACGGTTTTATGCAGGAATACGAAGTAGAGAGAGCCTATCGGGATTCAAGGATCAATCGGATTTTTGAAGGCACAAACGAAATCAACCGGTTAATCGTGCCAAGCACTTTCCTGAAAAAAGCGTTAAAAGGCGAGCTGCCTCTATTCGAAAAAGCGAAGGCACTCCAAGAAGAACTCATGATGCTTATGCCGGAAGAGCCGGGCAGCGGCGTTTTAGAGCAGGAGAAATATATCGTCAAGCAAGCCAAAAAAATCGCGCTGTTCGCCGCCGGTCTCGCCGCGCAAAAATACGGAAAAGCCATCGATCGCGAACAAGAAATTCTCGTCAACGTCGCGGATATCGTCAGCAATGTATACGCAATGGAATCCGCCGTACTCAGAACGGAAAAGGCCATTGCCGCCCAAGGAGAAGAAAAAGCGGCGCAAAAGGTGCTGTATACTGAAATTTTCGTTCAGGAAGCTTTTAACGAAATTGAAGCGCACGCGAAGGAATCCCTTATCGCAATGGAAGAAGGAGACTCACTCCGCATGATGCTTTCCGCTCTCCGCAAACTGACGCGCGTAACGCCTAAAAACGTCATTCAGAAAAAACGCGAAGCGGCAGCGGGCGTTTTTGAGGCTGAAAAATATATTGTCTGATTGTCCAAAAGCTCCGCATGCGCGGAGTTTTTTTTTAAGGAGCACAGTTTTAGGCTTTTAAAACAAACTGTGTTAAAATAACCTCGATTATTTTATTGAGGGGGAAGAAGATGTCGTTAACTTTTTACTGGTACCCTAAATGCGGAACGTGCCGCAAAGCAAAGAAATGGCTTGAAGAGCATGGAAAAGAAATCAACGAAATACATATTGCAGAGCAGCCTCCAAGCAAAGAAGAACTAAAAGCGCTTTATGAAAAAAGCGGGCTGGATCTCAAGAAATTTTTCAACACGAGCGGCATGAAATACCGCGAACTGAATCTAAAGGAAAAGCTGTATCACATGTCAGAGGACGAACAGCTTGAACTGCTGGCTTCAGACGGAATGCTGATCAAACGCCCGCTTACAACAGACGGCGAAAAAGTGACAGTCGGTTTTAAAGAAGACCAATTTGAAGAAAACTGGGCTTAATGTCAATTTTTTTTGAAAAGTGTGGTATCTTCTTATTGTAGTGCTGTAAAAAATGGAGGGATTCAATTGAGCATACCTAAAGATTTGCGTTACTCAGGAGAACACGAGTGGGTTAAAGTTGAGGGAGAAAAAGCCAGAATCGGAATTACGCATTTTGCCCAGTCCGAGCTAGGCGACATCGTGTTTGTCGAGCTTCCTGAAGTCGGCGCTGAAATCAAAGCGGACGAGCCATTCGGCAGTGTTGAATCCGTTAAAACGGTATCTGAGCTTTATGCACCGATTAACGGAACTGTTGTGGAAGTAAACGAAGATCTTGATGACAGTCCGGAATTCGTCAACGAATCTCCGTACGAAAAAGCATGGATGATCGTCATTGAGCCGTCTGACGCTTCTGAAATTGAAAAACTGATGACAGCAGAGCAATACGAAGAGATGACACAAGAAGACTAAAATAGGATAGCTGTGAAGGCAATTGGACACGCTAACGGTGTAGGAGGTGTCCAATATGGCTTTCAGCAAACAAAAGCTCGATGTCACCAATGATGTGACAGGCCGCTTTCAAAATGGCCGGCTCTCGTTATATCATGATAATGAGATGATCGGGCAAATGACAAGCATGGATGAATATGAGCTTAAATCCGGTTATTCCTTTGAAAATGAGAAATTTTATAAAACAGCCGATGTGGTCTCAGGAAACGATGAAAAATACGTGGATTGTGACTATGAAAACGGCTGGTGTTAATGTTGGCGGTGAATTTCACTGCCTTCTTTTTACAATCTGAACGTTTCAAATTTGGCGCAGCAGGTGATGAAAATGGATGAGCAGGAAAAGGTGATGATTGTCGAAGGGAAATCAGATAAAGAGAAAGTTGAAAGTGTGCTGAATGAACCAGTGCGCATCATCTGCACAAACGGAACAATCAGCCAGCTGAAGCTTGAGGAATTGGCTGATGAGCTTTACGATAAAGACGTCTATATATTAGTTGATGCTGATGAATCAGGCGAGAAATTAAGAAAACAGCTGAAAAGAGAATTTAATGACGCCTGCCATTTGCATATCGACAGAGCCTATAAGGAAGTAGAGGCTGCACCGAGACACCATGTCGCTTCTGTGCTGCTCCGCGCAAATCTGAATGTCCATACTATTTTTCTTGAAAGAAAGTCCTGAGGTGTATAGCATGAAAGAACTTCAAGAACATGAGCTAGACCACATCGCAGATGATGTGTATCTCCTATATTTATATACTCCGTTTTGCGGCACCTGCCAGCTTGCAAGCAAAATGCTGACAGTGGTGAAAGAGATGCTGCCCGATGTCGCCTTCTATCAAAACAATGTCAATTATTCTCCGACATTTGCAAAAGCGTATCAAATTGAGAGCGTCCCTTGCTTTCTGCTGTTTAAAGGCGGAAAAGTGGTTGAAAGAGGATACGCGTTTCATTCTGTTTCTTATTTATATGAGCTGATTAAACAAAAATCATCTTCCGCATCCCATTTATGACATATTTCTCGACGTATTCCAATGAAATTGTCGTTCGTTTTATAAAGGGGTTCTTGCGCAGAAAGAGAAATGTGTATGTATGACCAACAAATAGGAGGTTGTACATATGGAGAAAGCGGAAGTTTTAGAAGATGAGTACCAGCATCTGTTTTTAAAACCCCTTTTGAATGCTTCAGCATTGCTCATTACCTTCCAAGGAGAAACAGAAGCCTTAACCGTCTCAATAAACGAACAGGGAGAAATGAAAAAAATTTCTCCGCCTCAAACGTCCAACCTGACCTTTTACGGAAACCAAGCGGAAATCATTCATTTATTGCACGGAGACATTTCCCTCCAGCACTTGATCCAGAGGGGAAGCCTTAAAGTAAAGGGGTCATTCAGAGCCCTGCTGAAACTCGAGGCCATTCTCTGGCTGACGAACGGATTTTTTCAGAGGATTTTGAAGAATTGAAAAATAAAAAATTATTATAATAGTAAAAGTTGACATCATTTATTTTATTGACATTTGCTGATTCGCCGTGCTATTCTACATTAAGAATTTCCGGACGAAAAAGACTATATATTTCTCTTATCAAGAGAGGTGGAGGGAAGTGCCCTATGAAGCCCGGCAACCATCAACGCTGTTGAAATGGTGCCAATTCACACGAAGCGTTCAGCTTTGAAAGATGAGAGAAAGGCGTTTTATATAAGCCTTTCTGCTCACATGTGCAGAAAGGCTTTTCTTTTGCAGAAAAACCCGGAAGATTTCTTAGAATAGTGTTAAGGCAGGTGATTGCTTTGATTAATCTTCAAGATGTTTCAAAAGTTTACAAGTCGAAACATGGAGATGTCAATGCTGTCCAAAATGTCTCGCTTTCCATTAATAAAGGTGAGATTTTTGGAATTATAGGATATAGCGGAGCTGGTAAAAGTTCCTTAATCCGTCTGCTGAACGGCCTTGAGAAACCAACCTCAGGAACCGTGGAAGTGGCGGGAACTAAAATTAATGAAGTAAACGGACGCGGTTTAAGAAAAGCACGCCATGAAATCAGCATGATTTTCCAGCATTTCAACTTGCTTTGGTCGCGGACCGTCAGAGAGAATATCATGTTTCCTTTAGAAATTGCCGGGGTCAAAAAGAGCGAACGGATTAAGCGTGCCAATGAACTGATTAAACTGGTAGGTTTAGAAGGAAAAGAAAAATCATATCCGTCTCAGCTGAGCGGCGGGCAAAAGCAGCGTGTCGGCATCGCCCGAGCGCTTGCAAACAATCCGAAGGTTCTCCTTTGTGATGAAGCGACATCAGCGTTAGATCCGCAAACGACAGATTCAATTTTGGATTTATTGTCCGATATTAATGAAAGACTCGGCTTGACGATTGTGCTGATTACACACGAAATGCATGTCATCCGCAAAATCTGCAACAGAGTCGCCGTCATGGAAAACGGAAGGGTTGTAGAAGAAGGCGAAGTTCTCGACGTCTTCAAAAATCCGAAAGAAGACATGACAAAACGATTTGTTCAGCAGGTGACAGAGCCGGAAGAAACGAAAGAAACGCTTCAGCATCTTCTTGATGAAACAGCATCAGGAAAAACGGTTCAGCTCACATTTGTCGGTGATTCGGCTGAACAGCCTCTGATTACAGAAATGATCAGAAACTTCAATGTCAGTGTCAATATTCTGCAGGGGAAAATCTCGCAGACGAAGGATGGAGCTTACGGTTCATTATTCATCCACATTGACGGAGACGAGGAAGAAGTGCAAAACGTGATCCGGTTCATTAACGACAAACAGGTAAAAGCAGAGGTGATCACGAATGTTTGAAAAGTATTTCCCGAATGTTGATTTAACTGAATTGTGGAACGCGACATATGAAACACTGTATATGACGCTGATTTCATTGGTGTTTGCTTTTGTCATCGGGGTGATCCTCGGCTTGCTGCTTTTCCTGACAAGCAAAGGGAGCCTCTGGCAGAATAAAGCTGTCAACTCTGTAATTGCGGCCATTGTCAATATATTCAGATCGATTCCATTCCTCATTTTAATTATTTTATTGTTAGGTTTTACGAAATTTTTAGTGGGCACGATCTTAGGGCCAAATGCCGCATTGCCGGCGCTGGTGATCGGCTCGGCACCATTTTACGCGCGCCTTGCTGAAATCGCATTGCGCGAGGTTGACAAAGGTGTGATTGAAGCCGCTAAATCAATGGGCGCTAAAACGTCTACGATTATTTTTAAAGTGCTGCTTCCGGAGTCTATGCCGGCTCTTATTTCTGGCATCACGGTTACGGCCATCGCTTTGATCGGCTCAACGGCTATTGCCGGAGCCATCGGTTCAGGCGGCCTTGGAAACCTTGCGTATGTAGAAGGATATCAGTCTAATAATGCTGATGTTACCTTCGTTGCTACTGTGTTTATTTTAATCATCGTGTTTATTATTCAAATCATCGGTGATGTAATAACAAATATTATAGATAAACGATAAGGGAGGATTTACATTGAAAAAGCTATTTTTAGGTGCATTACTGCTTGTATTTGCAGGAGTTCTGGCTGCCTGCGGTTCGAATAACGGCGCTGAATCCGGCAAGAAAGACATTGTTGTTGCGGCGACAAAAACACCGCATGCGGAAATTTTAAAAGAGGCTGAACCATTGTTGAAAGAAAAAGGCTACACGCTGAAAGTGAAAGTGCTTAGTGATTACAAGATGTACAACAAAGCTTTAGCTGATAAAGAAGTGGATGCGAACTACTTCCAGCACATTCCTTACCTTGAGCAAGAAATGAAAGAAAACACAGATTACAAACTTGTGAATGCCGGCGCTGTTCACTTAGAGCCATTCGGTATTTACTCTAAAACATACAAATCGCTAAAAGATCTTCCAAACGGAGCGACAATTATCCTGACAAACAACGTCGCTGAACAAGGCCGTATGCTTGCAATGCTTGAAAACGCAGGATTAATCACGCTTGATTCTAAAGTGGAAACAGTTGACGCAACATTGAAAGACATTAAGAAAAACCCGAAAAATCTTGAATTCAAAAAAGTAGCGCCAGAATTAACGGCAAAAGCATATGAAAACAAAGAAGGAGACGCGGCCTTCATTAATGTGAACTATGCGATCCAAAATAAATTAAATCCTAAAAAAGACGCGATTGAAGTAGAATCAACGAAAAACAACCCATACGCTAACATCGTCGCCGTTAGAAAAGGCGACGAAGACTCTGCTAAAATCAAAGCGCTGATGGAAGTTCTTCACTCTAAAAAGATCAAAGACTTCATCGAGAAAAAATACGACGGAGCTGTGCTTCCTGTATCTGAATAAGCTTGAAACCCCGGATGAGAAATCCGGGGTTCGATTATTGACAAAGCCCTAAAACTTAGTTTTAGGGCTTTGTCATCTTTTCTGCGTGAATGAAAACCCTTGAAGTCTAGGAAGACCGAGCATTGGAGCGGAGCGAATGTTGTAATTCGTGAGCACCAACGCGCAGGTCTGACAACGAATGCGAGGGTTTGCTGACACGGTGAAACCCCGGATGAGAAATCCGGGGTTTTTTTCGGGTATTTTCCTAAAAGCTGTTCATAATAAAAAGGAATGTTAAACAGATGGAGGGAATCTCTTTGAATCAAGACAGAGGAAGCATGCAGGACGCGCTAAAACAGTATAAATTAGGTTTAGGCACATTTGAACAAAAGATGCCGCTGATGGGAAGAAAGTATAACGAATTTACTGAACAATGCTTTGCCGGCAATTCTCTGACTGAAAGAGAAAAGCAGCTGATTGCACTCGGAATCGCCATCAATGCCCAAGATGAATATTGCATGATCTATCATACGAAGGGCTGTCTTGATGAGGGAGCGACAGAAGAAAACATTCTCGAAGCGGTCAGTGTGGCAGCGGCATTTGGAGGCGGCGCGGCACTCAGCCAAGGTGTGACAGTCGTTCAGCAGTGCATAGAGGAATTCGGAAACACCACGCATTAAGAGAAGGAATTTTCCGAAAAACCATTCTCATTTGATCTAAAAGGGTGCTTTCGTCTCAACGGCCGCTATTTCAAGCCATATCCTTTTTGCGGCCTCCATCGCAGCGCTGATACAATAGAAGCAAATATGTGAAGGGATTGATTCATTATTTGCAGCAGCCAGGACAGACTGAACCTCGATTATACGTCAGAAATGGAAAAAGCGATGCAGCTGTCTCACGGAATTGGATACGAGGAGTACGGGCGCCGGCTGGAAACAAGACTGAAAGTAGAGCGGCAGAGAGAGCTTGATTATGAAAAAAGCAAGCGGATTTCTGCGGGTGCTTATTGAGAAAATCAATCTTTTAAAAAAGGGTGGGAATCCACTCTTTTTCTTTTTCAATCGCTTTAATAAAGTGCCGATCTTTGTTAAACTTGAGGAATGTGCAAGGCACGATAAAAAGTTGTATTTACTTTTCATTTGTTATAAAATTAGAATGAGAATAATTTGAGAATAATGATTATATATTTTGGAGGTATAGATATGGCTGCTTCAACATTAACGATCAAAGATCTTCACGTTGAAATCGAAGGGAAAGAGATCTTAAAGGGTGTAAACCTTGAAATAAAAGGCGGAGAGTTCCACGCGGTAATGGGACCGAACGGGACTGGTAAATCCACTCTGTCAGCTGCTATTATGGGGCATCCTAAATATGAAGTAACAAAAGGCAGCATCACGCTTGACGGTAAAGACGTACTGGAGATGGAAGTGGACGAGCGTGCGCAGGCGGGCTTATTCCTTGCGATGCAGTACCCAAGTGAAATCAGCGGTGTGACAAATGCCGACTTCCTGCGTTCAGCAATCAACGCGCGCAGAGAAGAAGGCGATGAAATTTCTCTTATGAAATTCATCCGCAAAATGGACGAAAACATGGAGTTCCTTGAAATGGACCCTGAAATGGCTCAGCGCTATCTTAACGAAGGCTTCTCAGGCGGGGAGAAAAAACGCAACGAAATCCTTCAGTTAATGATGATTGAACCTAAAATCGCCATCCTTGATGAAATCGACTCAGGTCTTGATATTGACGCTCTGAAAGTTGTATCTAAAGGGATCAACAAAATGCGCAGCGAAAACTTCGGCTGCCTGATGATCACTCACTATCAGCGCCTGTTAAACTACATCACTCCGGACGTTGTCCACGTGATGATGCAAGGCCGCGTTGTCAAATCCGGCGGTGCAGAGCTTGCACAGCGTCTAGAAGCAGAAGGTTATGACTGGATCAAACAAGAACTTGGCATTGAAGACGAAACTGTAGGCCAAGAAGCGTAAGCGTTAGGGGGATTAATATGACACTAGATACAAAACTATCCGTAGATCAGGAGTATCTCAAAAGCTTTTCCGAAAAGCATCAAGAACCTGCCTGGCTGAAAAACCTGCGCTTACAGGCTCTTGAACAAGCTGAGGATCTGCCGATGCCGAAGCCTGATAAAACAAAAATCACAAATTGGAACTTCACGCATTTCGCGAAGCATACAGTTGATAACGAACCGCTTTCTTCATTAGAAGATTTGACTGATGAAGCAAAAGCGCTGATCGATGTGGAAAACGAAGATAAAACATTATACGTACAGCGTGATCAGACGCCGGCTTATCTTTCTCTTTCTCAAGAATTGAAAGACAAGGGTGTTATCTTCACTGATATTTTGACTGCCGCACGCGAGCACAGCGATTTGGTGGAGAAATACTTTATGAAGGACGGCGTGAAGGTTGATGAGCATAAATTAACTGCACTTCACGCGGCTCTTGTTAACGGTGGAGCGTTCCTTTATGTTCCGAAAAATGTTCAGGTGGAGACACCGGTTCAAGCTGTTTATGTCCACGAAAGCAATGATACAGCTCTGTTCAACCACGTGCTGATTGTGGCTGAAGACCACAGCTCTGTCACATATGTAGAAAACTACATCAGCACTGTAAACCCGAAAGACGCTGTCTTCAATATTATCAGTGAGGTCATCACAGGTGATAATGCCAGCGTGACATACGGTGCAGTTGATAATCTGTCAAGCGGAGTGACAACGTATGTGAACCGCCGCGGCGCTGCGCGCGGACGCGACAGCAAAATCGAGTGGGCTCTCGGCCTGATGAACGATGGCGACACGATTTCCGAAAACACAACAAACCTTTACGGTGACGGCACATACGGCGATACGAAAACGGTTGTTGTCGGAAGAGGAGAGCAAACAGAAAACTTCACAACACAAATCATCCATTTCGGTAAAGCTTCAGAAGGCTATATCTTGAAGCACGGTGTGATGAAGGATGCCGCTTCTTCTATCTTTAACGGAATCGGCAAAATCGAACATGGCGCTTCTAAAGCGAATGCGGAGCAAGAATCACGTGTGCTGATGCTTAGCGAAAAAGCACGCGGAGACGCAAACCCTATTCTTTTAATTGACGAAGACGATGTAACTGCAGGACATGCGGCATCTGTCGGCCGTGTGGACCCTATTCAGCTTTACTACCTGATGAGCCGCGGAATTGCGAAAGAAGAAGCAGAACGCTTAGTCATCTACGGATTCCTGGCGCCTGTAGTAAATGAACTTCCGATTGAAGGCGTTAAGAAACAATTGGTTTCTGTTATCGAAAGGAAAGTGAAGTAATGAATATCACAGATATTCGTGAACAGTTCCCGATCCTTCATCAGCAAGTGAACGGACATGATCTCGTTTATCTCGACAGCGCGGCGACTTCCCAGAAGCCGCGTGCTGTCATTGAAACACTGGATAAGTATTATAATCAATACAATTCCAATGTTCACCGGGGCGTCCATACACTTGGAACCAGAGCGACAGACGGTTATGAAGGAGCGCGTGAAAAAGTCCGCAAGTTTATTAACGCGAAGTCAATGGCTGAGATTATTTTCACAAAAGGCACGACCACATCACTGAATATGGTGGCGTTAAGCTATGCGCGCGCCAACCTGAAACCGGGTGATGAAGTGGTCATCACCTACATGGAGCATCATGCGAATATCATTCCGTGGCAGCAGGCTGTCAAAGCGACTGGCGCCACATTAAAATATATTCCGCTGCAGAAAGACGGAACGATTTCTTTAGACGACGTCAGAGAAACGGTCACAAGCAACACAAAAATTGTTGCCGTGTCCCATGTATCTAACGTCCTCGGCACGATCAACCCGATTAAAGACATGGCAAAAATCGCTCATGACAACGGGGCTGTTATTGTGGTGGACGGTGCGCAAAGCACGCCTCACATGAAAATTGACGTGCAGGATCTCGATTGCGACTTCTTCGCGCTTTCTTCCCATAAAATGTGCGGGCCCACCGGTGTTGGTGTGCTGTACGGAAAGAAAGCCCTGCTGGAAAACATGGAGCCTGCCGAATTCGGCGGTGAAATGATCGACTTTGTCGGACTTTATGAATCAACTTGGAAAGAGCTTCCGTGGAAATTCGAAGCGGGCACGCCGATTATTGCAGGAGCAATCGGTCTCGGTGCCGCCATTGATTTTCTCGAAGAAATCGGTCTTGATGAGATTTCCCGCCACGAGCACAAGCTTGCAGCTTATGCGCTTGAGCGCTTCCGCCAGCTTGACGGCGTCACAATTTACGGCCCTGAGGAGCGTGCCGGGCTTGTCACATTTAACCTTGATGATGTTCATCCTCACGATGTGGCAACCGTACTTGATGCGGAAGGAATCGCAGTCAGAGCCGGCCATCATTGCGCGCAGCCGCTGATGAAATGGCTGGATGTAACTGCTACTGCGAGAGCAAGCTTTTATCTGTATAATACAGAGGAAGAGATTGATAAGCTTGTGGAAGCTCTTCAAAAGACAAAGGAGTATTTTACAAATGTCTTTTAATGCAAATTTAGATACATTGTACAGACAGGTGATTATGGATCATTACAAAAACCCGCGCAACAAAGGGGTTTTGAATGACAGCATCGTCGTGGATATGAACAATCCGACATGCGGCGACCGCATCAGACTGACAATGAAGCTTGACGGAGACATCGTGGAAGATGCGAAATTTGAAGGAGAAGGCTGTTCCATTTCAATGGCATCCGCTTCGATGATGACTCAGGCGATTAAAGGGAAAGATATCGAAACAGCCCTATCCATGTCTAAGATTTTCTCGGATATGATGCAAGGGAAAGATTATGATGATTCTATAGATCTCGGGGATATTGAAGCCCTTCAAGGCGTTTCAAAATTCCCAGCCCGTATCAAATGTGCAACCCTGTCATGGAAAGCACTTGAAAAAGGAGTCGCAAAAGAAGAAGGCGGCAATTAAAAGGATTGGAGTGAAAATGGATGGCTAAAAAAATGCCTGATATTGGTGAATACAAGTATGGTTTTCACGACAAAGACGTTTCCATTTTCCGTTCAGAGCGCGGATTGACAAAAGAAATCGTAGAAGAAATTTCTCGCATGAAAGAAGAGCCTCAATGGATGCTTGATTTCCGCTTGAAATCACTTGAGCATTTCTACAATATGCCGATGCCTCAATGGGGCGGAGATTTAAACTCACTGAACTTTGACGAAATTACGTACTACGTAAAACCGTCTGAGCGTTCAGAGCGTTCTTGGGATGAAGTTCCTGAAGAAATTAAGCAAACATTCGACAAGCTCGGTATTCCAGAAGCTGAACAAAAATACCTTGCGGGTGTTTCTGCTCAGTACGAATCTGAGGTTGTATACCACAACATGAAAGAAGACCTTGAAGCGCAAGGCATCGTTTTTAAAGACACTGACAGCGCGCTGAAAGAAAACGAAGATATTTTCCGTGAGCACTGGGCAAAAGTGATCCCGCCGACTGATAACAAGTTTGCGGCGCTTAACTCAGCTGTTTGGTCCGGCGGATCTTTCATCTACGTGCCTAAAGGCGTAAAGGTTGAAACACCGCTTCAAGCTTACTTCCGTATCAACTCTGAAAACATGGGTCAGTTCGAACGTACGCTGATTATCGTTGACGAAGAAGCAAGCGTTCATTACGTGGAAGGCTGTACTGCGCCTGTTTACACAACAAACTCACTTCACAGTGCGGTTGTTGAGATCATCGTCAAAAAAGGCGGCTATTGCCGTTATACAACGATCCAAAACTGGGCAAACAACGTTTACAACCTTGTCACAAAGCGTACGATTTGTGAAGAAAACGCAACAATGGAATGGATCGACGGCAACATCGGTTCTAAACTGACAATGAAATATCCGGCTTGTATCCTAAAAGGCGAAGGCGCGCGCGGTATGACGCTTTCTATCGCTCTTGCGGGTAAAGGCCAGCATCAGGATGCGGGTGCGAAAATGATTCACCTTGCACCAAACACATCATCCACAATCGTATCAAAATCGATTTCAAAACAAGGCGGAAAAGTAACGTACCGCGGAATCGTCCACTTCGGACGCAAAGCGGAAGGCGCCCGCTCTAACATCGAGTGCGATACGCTCATTATGGATAACAAATCAACATCAGACACCATTCCTTACAATGAAATCTTAAATGATAACATTTCATTAGAGCACGAAGCGAAAGTGTCTAAAGTATCTGAAGAGCAGCTCTTCTACTTGATGAGCCGCGGTATTTCCGAAGAAGAAGCGACTGAAATGATCGTAATGGGCTTCATCGAGCCATTCACAAAAGAGCTTCCGATGGAATACGCAGTTGAAATGAACCGTTTGATTAAGTTCGAAATGGAAGGTTCTATTGGGTAATAAATAAAACCCTTTATATACCAGGGGTTTGAGAGGTTTTCAAACCATGCCAAGTTTGTGCCAAGTTGAAATTATCTTTTAGTGTAGGAGGCGAACTTTTGAAGTTCGTCTTCTTCTATTTTTTCGGTAATATCAAGATAAACGTCACCTGTTGTTTTGATGGTTTTTATGCTCCAAGCGATGTAATTTCTAAAATTACTTCAAGCTGAACAAAGGTTCATTCCTTTACATTTGCTTTTTTATCCTCAAGCCGATCCTTTCACAACTTTATCAAAAAGCATATTGCGATCATTTATTGTTTGTCCATAATATTTTCTTTCTTCAACTTTTGCTGCTTCTATTTTCTGCTTCCTTTTTTGTAAGGCTTACTAATTTTCTATCCTTGTGTACTCCTGCCTGCCATTTTCCACTGGCTAACTTTCTGAAGTTTGCCATGACGCCTTCTCCCCTTTCAATCCTTTAAAGCAATTTGGATAAGGCCTTTAATTTTGATTTTTCTTCTGTTGTCAGAAGCCTGTCCTTAAAAAATAGTGGATCATTAGAATCTAATAAATGATCAAGTTTCAATCGTTCGTCTCTAACTCGTAGCTTGACCGTTATTCAAACTTTTCGGGTAATTTCTGTAGATTCTCAATAATATCTTCTGTTTTTCCACCTTTCATTGTTATATTTAAATTCATATATCCTGCTGCTTTCATCAAACCCTCGTATGGAACTTCTAAGCTTTTTTAATACTTCAATTGATGGTTAATCACGTTTCCCACCTTTTTATTAACACAAAACTGTCTAGAATATGATGTTAAACCACCTTATTATTCGTTTTTATCCATATAATGGTTAAATCTAAAAAATACAGCTTGTTTTAGGTGAACAAAGCTACATCAATCATCAATAATTCAGTTTTAACAATCAGCACACCTGTCATGCGGAGACTCTCGTACTGCTGACGAAAATATGATAGTTGAACCCTTAGAATCGCTTATGGTGTGATTTCAAGGGTTTTGTTTGTTTTGTGGGATTTGAGATTAATCATGAGTAAATTGGTTTTAGCTGTTTGATGTCGTTTGTGGAAACAAAAATAACGTTGAATAGGGGATACATTTTTGCAATGATGGTTTAACAAGTTGGTGCGGAAGAGCGAAGAAACAAGGATTTAAAATAGTTTCAGCAGACCTTTTTTAAAGTAATAATGAAATATATAAATATTTCATATTATCGTTGACTAAGTAAACTCGATATGTTTTAATATGTAATATATAAATATTTCAAAAAATAATTTCTGTGATTAGGGGCGATTTATTTGGAGAAAAGAAAATTAAATGAATTCGTAACATTCGTTCCTGGTATTAATCCAACAAGAGCACAAAAGCAGTTTGAAACTCAAAAAATAAATTATTATGACCAAGCGTCTTTTGAAGCTGATTATAATCGTGAGGACGTAGCAGTTGAAGAAGAGGCAAAACCTTTATTTCAAAATAACCTATCGTTAAATGAAGGTGATGTTGTTATCAGTAACTCATTACAGCTAGCAACAATTGTCGGTAAAAATAATGTTGGTAAAGTGTTGTCTCTAAACTTTACCAAAATAGAGTTTGATATCGAACGACTTGATGAGGGATATTTTCTTTATTTGTTTAATGCTTACAAAGATGTGAAGCGACAAAAAGAAAGGGAGTTACAGGGGAGTGGCCCTATTCTAAGAATTCCGCTTCGTGCTCTTGGGGAAATTATCATTCCTGTTGCTCCGATCGAGGAACAGAAGAAAATAGGCGCTATATACGTAGAAACACTGAAGCTACAAAATAAGTTAAACATATACGCGGACTTGATTGAGCAGTTTTCGAGCTCAATAATAGAAGAAACATTAAAGGGGAAATAATCAAATGAAAAGTCAATCGGAATTAGAATTTGAAAATGAAGTTATCGATTATTTGACCAAAATCGGTGGAGTAAAACAATGGGAATACAAAAAGGACATCAAAACAACCGAACAACTCTGGGATAACTTTAAAATAATCTTAGAACAAAACAATAGCGCTCGTTTAGATGAACCCTTGTCTGTCACTGAATTTAACCAGGTGAAGAAAATCATCACTAGTATCGAATCACCTTACCATGCCGGACAGTTTTTGTATGGCGTTAATGGTGTTTCTGAAATTGAAGTCGACCTTGACAATGGTAAGCATGTGTTTTTGACGGTATTCGACCAAGCTCAAGTGGGCGGAGGGAACACTGTTTATCAAGTGGTGAATCAAATTAAACGGCCAAAAGTAGTTGATGGTAAGCCGAATCGCAGGTTTGACGTGACATTGCTTATTAATGGTTTGCCGATTATTCAAATCGAATTAAAGAAAGCACTTCACAGCGCTACAGAATCTTTAAATCAGATGGAACAGTATATTGCTGAAAAACAATTAAGCGGTATCTTTTCAACTTTGCAGATTTTAATCGCGATGACACCGTTTGATATTCGTTATATGGCAAATACCCCACTCCAAAATTTTAACCGAGCTTTTGCTTTCAACTGGCAAAACGAAGATGATGCTCGCCCTATTCGTTCATGGAGGACGTTTGTGGATAATGTGCTGTCCATTCCAATGGCTCATGATTTGGCAACACGCTACATGGTACTAGATGGTACAAAAAACAAAGAAAGTATCAAAGTCATGCGCCCTTATCAAGTCTATGCCACAAAGCGTGTACTTGATAAAGTTAGAAAGTTTGACTTTAGATATGATGATGGTAAATTAGGATACATTTGGCACACAACAGGCTCAGGTAAAACAATCACAAGTTTTAAGACAGCGTGGCTTGCAAGCCGTTTATCTAATGTAGATAAAGTTATCTTCTTGGTTGACCGGATCGCGCTTACCAACCAAACAGCTGATGCTTATAAAGCTTATGATCCTGTTGCTGGTTTTGAAGGGAAAACTGGTGTGGTGGGTGACACAGCCAATATCTCAGACCTTCATCGCAAACTAACGAAGAAAAGCGATAAGAACATTATTGTGACAAGTATCCAAAAAATGTCGCGTTATGTAGCGCGGGACAGCTTCAAGCCACTTAATGAAAATATTCTTTTTATCGTGGATGAAGCCCACCGATCAACTGGTAATGGTACCGAAAATGAAGGGATGCTTGAAACGATTCGAAAAGCAATTCCTAATTCTGCTTGGATTGGTTATACTGGTACACCAAAATTCCCGGAAACACGAGAAATCTTTGGAGAACTATTACATGCATATACCATTAAAGAAGCGATTGCGGATAAAAATGTGTTAGGGTTTAACGTTGAATTTAAGGAAACAATCGAGGCTCCCGAAGATCCTACCGAAGATGATATTGATGATAATGTTCGTGGAAGTGTTTACGACTATAGTCCAGAACATGTGAAGTTAGTAGTGAAAGACATCTTTGATAATTGGAAGAAACGTTCAAATGATCGCAAATATAATGCCTTATTTACAGTGCATGTAGGAGGTAACAAAGCAAGTACACCAAGAGCGATGGAATACTTCGATAAGTTTGCGGAAGAGAATGCGAATCGTCCAGCAGATAAACGATTAAAAGTTGCAGTGAGTTTCTCGGCAGATACATCCAATAGTATTCATCAACTGAAAACGAACGAAAACTTACACAGAGCCATCAAAGCCTATAACGCAATGTTTGGCACAGCTTTTGATATGACGACAGTTAAAGCCTACACAGAAGACTTAGCACGACGTTTGAACAAGACAGCTGATGATGGCAACTATTTAGATTTGGTCATTGTTGTGGATCAACTTTTGACCGGTTTTGATGCTCCTGAGATGAATACGCTCTATATTGACCGAACACTTAAAGGTGGGAACTTGATTCAGGCATACTCACGTACAAATAGAATACATAACGTTGTCGATAAGCCTTGGGGAAATGTCGTGAATTATCGTTGGCCGGAGCAAAACGAGTATGAAATGAATAATGCTTTTGCTATTTATTCAAATCGTGCATCTGCCGACGAACAACTTTCACTTGAAGAATTGAAGAAAGGCAACGAAGAGTCTGGTATCACTTCCAAACCATTTAGCAAGGTCCAAGCTGAGATGCAAGAAGTCATCAAGAAGCTTTCCACACTCACAGACGATTTTATACAATTACCACCAAGTGAAAAAGCACAGGATGAAGTCTTTGAGAATCTGAAAGAGTATAATCGTTTATTGAGTCAGTTGAAACAATATACCGTAGATGATGACCAAAATCCTATTTCTGCCTATGATAATCCTGAAGAGTTCTATGAACGTTTAGGTATTACTGAAGAGCAGGAAGTCATTTTAACAACTGTCATTGCTGGTGAGTTGAAAGAACGACGTGCGAAGCGAGAAGACGTTGATATTTCGCAGGTCAATCTCTCTATGGTTCATATTCACGATGTTACCATCAACTATGATTATTTGATTGATTTGATCGCCCGGATGGCTGACGAAGTTCACGCAAACGAAATGTCGAAAGCCGAAAGTACACGTGATGAAATCCAAGTTGAAATCGCCAAGTCTGACAATGAAAAAGAAAAATCTAAGATGCGTAACTTTGTATCTAAGATTTTCTCGAAAGAGTTTGAATTTGATCATTATCCAGCACCTCGAAGTGTTGAAAAAATGAACCAAGCTATGGATAAGGCACAAAAGGATACGAATATCCAACTTGTAACGAACTTCATCCGTACTTGGGGACTTGATAACAGTACAAAGCCTAAGGAACTTGAAAACTTGATTAAGAAACACCGATTAGGTCAAGAAGATATGGATAAACAAGGGGAGTTAACCGCTATCATGAATGACGCAAGAGCTGATTATAAAGAAATCGCAATTGAAGAGATTGCAGCGTTAAGCTGGGTTCGGTATCGCATTGAATTTCGTAAGGCATTTTACGAAATGGCCGACGAAATTAAGAAGGGAGAGTAGTCGAGTGATAAAATTATGCAGATTAAAGAAAGGAGAACAGAAATGAATTTATACACAGAACGCCATGGATTAAGAAAACCAATTACACGTACTAGTGAAATTTCAAAAGAAGTTTATGCTTTGCTATTAAATGTATGCCAAAAATACTATAAAAATCTAACGCATATCTTTAAGCTCCAACAGCATTGTTCTTTTGTGGGCCAGGGTTATATTGAATTTAACCGTAGTCAATTTGAAAATAGAATGGCAATAAAAATTCCTAATATTTTGAGGGATGAGTATGGTCATATAGCTGCCCCACAAGATAATGATGATTATGATCAATATTCATTAATTGACCTTATAGAGTATGTTGCTGAAAATATAAAGGATATTTCTGAAGGATGGAATAATGATCGTTACAAAAATTATTGGGATATTCGTTGTTTGGATACAACAAATGTTTTTGATGATTATCGGAATGAAATAAACGAAATATTTCAAGAGTCTGGGTTGTTGTTTACACTAACCCGCGGAAAACTTATTGAGCGTATAGTAGAAAACAGCCCGCTTTCACCAGAAATAGAGACACAAGTCCAGCAAATTGCTGAATATGGGACAAGAGAATTGATGAAAGATGCAATTGCATTATACAAAACACCAAATCCAGCAGCCCGCCAAGATTCAGTGGAGAAAATCTGGGATGCCTTTGAACGTATGAAAACATATTATACCAATCTTGACAAACGTGACTCTGCAAACAAAGTGGTAAATGATATGAGCAATGGGCAGTTAGAATTTAGTGCTATTTTTGATGCTGAATTTAGGGCACTAACAGACATTGGTAATAGTTTTAGAATCCGTCATCATGAGACAAGTAAAATTGATATTACAGATAATCGCCACTACGATTACTTTTTTAACCGTTGCTTGTCGTTAATTGCTTTAGCGATTCAGTATTTAAAATAGAAGGAGATTAGAAATGAGTGATAAAATAATAAATTCACCCCAAATCAGATTTGCAGGATTTACGGATGCTTGGGAACAGTGTAAGTTAGGGGGGATTTCAGAGAAGGTGACTGAGAAGAATAAAGACAATAATTACTCTGAAACCTTAACAAATTCAGCGGAGCTCGGAATCATAAATCAACGTGATTTTTTTGATAAGGATATTTCAAATAAAAAGAATTTAGATGGTTATTATGTCGTTCGACCAGATGATTTTGTTTACAACCCAAGGATTTCTAATTTCGCTCCAGTAGGTCCGATTAAGCGTAATAATTTAGGAAGAACTGGCATAATGTCACCTCTTTATTATGTATTCCGTACACATGATGTTGATAAAACATACTTGGAAAAATACTTTTCATCTAATAGTTGGCATATATTCATGAAATTGAATGGGGATTCCGGTGCACGATCAGACAGGTTTGCTATTAAGGATTCTGTATTTCGTGAAATGCCAATCCCCATTCCTTCAGTCGAAGAACAAGCTAAGATAGGAACCTTTTTCAAACAGCTTGACAATTTCATAACCCTTCATCAGCGTAAGTTGGAACTGTTGAAGGATATGAAAAAAAATCTACTTCATAAAATGTTTCCGAAAGATGGAGCCAATACTCCTGAGATTCGCTTTGCAGGATTTACTGATGCTTGGGAACCGCGTAGGTTGGGGGATTATGCTAATTTTCGTCGTGGCTCATTCCCACAACCTTATGGAAATAGAGAATGGTATGATGGCGATGGAGCAATGCCATTTGTTCAAGTTGTAGATGTGACTGACAATTTAGTGTTAGTTGATGATACCAAACAAAAGATAAGCAAATTGGCACAACCTAAGAGTGTATTTGTTCCAAAAGGTAAAGTTTTGGTAACTCTCCAAGGGAGTATTGGGCGTGTTGCTATCACGCAATACGATTCTTTTGTTGATAGAACGTTACTTATTTTTGAAGGATATGAAAAGCCAACAGATCAACACTTTTGGGCTTATATAATTCAAAAGAAATTTGAGATTGAAAGGAATAAAGCACCAGGCGGAACGATTAAGACAATAACTAAAGAGGCATTATCTTCATTTGAGGTTTTGCTACCAGAATACAAAGAGCAGAGGCAAATCGGCACCTTTTTCAATCAACTTGACAACCTTATCACCCTTCATCAGCGTGAGTTAAATACGCTTGAAAAATTGAAGAAATCATTGCTTCAACAAATGTTTATATGAAAAGGAGATTACCCAAATGAGTAATGCAAGGAAAATTACATCAAAGCTATGGGGAATGGCTAACAAACTGCGTGGAACAATGGATGCAAGTGAGTATAAGAACTATATTTTGCCATTTATGTTTTATCGCTATTTATCAGAAAATCAAGATGAATACTTAAAAGTCAATGACCTGGAAGAGTTTTACGAAGTGACAGATGAAACTGAAAAAGAAGATTACCTTGAAGAAATTAGTAAAGGTATCGGATATGCGATTGACCCAGCCTACACCTGGGACAAAATCGTATCAAAAATCGAAAATCACAAAATCAAAGCTAGTGACTTCCAAGATATGTTTGACTCATTCAATATAAATGCAAAACGTAACGCGATTGCAGAAGCTGACTTTGCTAATGTATTTTCAGATGTTAACCTTGGGGACACACGTCTTGGCTCAAGTACAAACGAACGTGCAAAGGCTTTGAATGATATCGTGTTGATGATTAACGAGTTCACTTTCAAAGACGATTCAGGGCACGACATTTTGGGTGACGTTTATGAATATTTGATTGGACAATTTGCTGCCAATGCTGGTAAAAAAGGAGGGGAATTCTATACACCGCATGAAGTTAGTCAAATCCTGGCGAAAATTGTCACGAATGATGCAGATGGAACTGGCGGTCAATTCCGTGTTTATGACCCTACAATGGGATCGGGTTCACTTCTTCTAACAGTCCAAAAAGAATTACCAAATGGTGATGAAGAAGGAAGCGTTGAGTTTTACGGCCAAGAGTTGAATACGACGACTTATAACTTAGCCCGCATGAACTTGATGATGCATGGGGTTAACTATCGCAATATGGAGTTGAAACGAGCAGACACACTTGATGCTGACTGGCCATTTGCTGAAAAAGATGGCACACAAATTCCTTTGAAGTTCGACGCCGTCGTATCAAACCCCCCATATTCCCATAAATGGGATACAAAAGACGTTGATCGAGAAAAAGATACACGTTTCAAGGGTTATGGTGTAGCGCCTGCATCTAAGGCAGATTATGCTTTTGTACTGCATGGACTTTATCATTTGGATAAAAATGGAACTATGGCTATCGTATTGCCTCATGGGGTGCTCTTCCGTGGTGCGTCTGAAGGTAGAATCCGTAAAAATATCATCGACAACAATCTGTTAGATACTGTTATTGGATTGCCAGCTAACTTGTTCTATGGCGCTAGCATCCCAACCTGTGTGCTGGTGTTTAAAGGTCGTGAAGCTCGCAAGAATAAAGATGTTTTATTTATCGATGCTTCAAATGAGTTTGAAAAGGGCAAGAACCAAAACAAACTCTCTGCTGAGAACATCAACAAAATTATCGAAACTTACCGTAGCCGTAAAGACGTTGAGAAATATGCTCATGTGGCATCTTTGAATGAAATCAAAGAAAATGATTACAATTTGAACATTCCACGTTATGTGGACACGTTTGAAGAAGAAGAAGTTATTCCACTTTCACAAGTGGCTCAAGAGTTGACAGAAGTAAAAGCAGATATTACGAATTCATATGAAAAATTGTTTGGGCTTTTGAACGAGTTGAACGGGACAACAGATGAAGCCAAAGAAGAACTGAGTAAATTTATCAATCTTTTAGGTAAATAATAGTGTTAGAAAAGTGCTAAGGATTTAAACCTTGGCTCTTTTCAACAAACACTTGGGAACAGCGTAAGTTGGGAGACTTAGCTGATATTGTATGCTGCTTCAGCACATGCCAAATTCGCGCCAACTTGATATTATAATCCATTTTAAACAATCTGAAGAAATGGCTATATATCAAAGGCTTAAGCGGTTTTGTTGTAAATCAGTCCATCCCATTTCAGAGCAATTTTAATTAAGTTCGAAATGGAAGGTTCAATTGGTTAATTTTTCACAAAAAGGACGCAACTGGTTTTCAGTTGCGTCCTTTTTGTATGCAGAAGAAAAACCGCAGGCCAAGGGGCGCGCGGTTTTTACTCTTCATTCTCCGGATTGATGACTTGCTTTACAGATGTGCCATTGTGATACCCATTGTTCATCTCTCGTAATCGCATATAAGCCGTGTCAAATTCCTCTTTTGTCATCTGCTTTGCGGCTAAGGCAGAGCACAAAATGGCAAAGGCGATCGGCATTGTGTCAATGTGAATGTCGATATGGACCTCTGAGTTGCCGCTGTTTTTGATCACGGATTCAGTAGCGGGTATCTCTTGAGTGTGTCTGTTGATAGGAATGATGTTTTCGTTCATTACTCTTCCCCGTCTTGTGTCTGAGTCTGAGTCTGTGCCTGATCCTGATCTGTGTTCACGTTGACGACGACACTTGAATTGCCGCTGTTTTGGACTCTTGCGCCTGCCGCATCGCGTCTGTTTTCTTCATTTTCATGATTATTTTCGCTCATGGTATCATCCTTTCTCTATTGATAGTGACAGAATATTCGATAGGAGAGTAAAGAGATTGGACGAACTTCGCGTTTTTTTCATATTGAGGCAATGGGTCGAAGTAAAGCACTCGATTTGGTAAAATGAATAGACATTATAATAGAAAAGGTGTTTTTATATGAAATCGTACATCATCATCGGCGCAGGAATTCTCGGCGCGTCGACTGCTTACCATCTTGTCAAATGGGGTGCCAGGGTCACTGTGATCGACCGGAAGGAACCTGGACAAGCGACCGATGCGGCGGCCGGAATCGTCTGTCCTTGGCTGTCGCAGCGCCGCAATCAGGATTGGTATCAGCTTGCTAAGGGGGGAGCACGGTACTATACGGATTTAATCCATCAATTGGAAGAGGACGGAGAAACAGATACGGGATACAAGCGTGTCGGTGCGATCAGCATTCATACGGATGCGGTGAAGCTCGATAAGATGGAGGAGCGGGCGTATAAGAGGCGGGAGGACGCGCCGGAAATCGGCGAGATTACCCGCTTGTCCGCGAGTGAAACGAAAAAGCTGTTTCCGATTTTAGCTGATGGCTATGAATCGGTTCATATCAGCGGTGCCGCCCGGGTGAACGGAAGAGCGCTGTGCCGGTCGCTTTTAAGCGCTGCTAAGAAACGCGGCGCAGAGGTCATCAACGGAAACGCGTCCTTGCTTTTTGAAAACGGAACGGTTACCGGTGTGCAAACAGACACACAGCAGTTTGCGGCGGACGCGGTGATTGTGACTGCGGGGGCATGGGCCAATGAGATCATGAAGCCTCTTGGCATTCATTTTCAAGTGTCCTTTCAGAAGGCGCAGATTATGCATTTTGAAATGACGGATGCGGATACAGGATCATGGCCGGTTGTGATGCCGCCAAACGATCAGTACATTCTTTCATTTGATAACGGCAGGATTGTAGCCGGCGCCACGCACGAAAACGATGCTGAACTTGATGATCTGCGTGTGATGGCCGGAGGACAGCACGAAGTATTAAGCAAAGCGCTAACCGCAGCACCGGGGCTTGCAGACAGTGCTGTGATTGAAGCAAGAGTGGGCTTTAGGCCATTTACACCGGGGTTTCTGCCGGTTGCAGGGGCTGTACCAGGCGTTGGAGGCCTTTTTGCCGCTAATGGTTTAGGCGCCTCGGGATTAACGATGGGGCCGTTCCTGGGTTCAGAGCTCGCAAAGCTCGTTCTCGGAAAGCAGACTGAAATCGACCTTAGCCCGTATGATCCAGCCGGAGCGATTGCATAATAAGTAAAAGCATAACAAACAAATAGTATAAAGCTGTTCTAGCTTTTCTTTTCTGTCTGTGTTAGCATTAATCTTAATGAAAAAGAGGACGTGAACTTATTTTGATAAAAATTGATATACCCGCACCGAATGTCACCATCACCGAACGACAGCAGTCAGCAAATGAGAACGAGCCGAAAATAAAGGCGATTTACGGCTTCATCGACTTTCACCAGATCCCAAGGGATAAAGGCGGCATTTTTATGTTTTACAACATTCATGACGAGCTGCTGTTTGTCGGGAAAGCGAGAAAGCTAAGACAGAGAATTAAGAAGCATTTTGAAGACAATGTCTCACCGATCAAGCATCATAGAGACGAAGTATATAAAATTGAAGTATGTGTCGTTGATGATCCAATGGAAAGAGAGATTTACGAAACGTATGCGATCAATACCCTTCAGTCGAAATACAACATTGAGAAAGTATTTTATAAATAAGGAAAACCGGGGCCCTCAAGGCTCCGGTTTTATTGTTGTTACAGTGCCAGCCACAGCACCGCGATGTGTACGATCAGCAGAAAGTATACGATGAGGAATAACTGGACGATTCGTTTTCTGAATAACATACAGACAACCATAAGCACGGGAAAAATCAGAACGCCGGCCGTTTTATTGATAGCTGTATTCGGACGGTTCGACACGTCATAGTGAATGGCCATATCAGCAGGAAGCAACGGATAAAACACAATCGACAGAATAAAGGCGAGAGCCACCGCTCCCCACAGCACCTTATCATTCATCAAAAACATATGAACACTCCTTTTTTACATATAATAGTATTTTAGTGTAAAAAAGTTTATTTTTCAGTGTTTTTCTAATGCTGTCGCTTATGAGTATGTGTAAACGCGGCAGCCGCCGACGAAGATTCCGACTTAGGCAAAGAGCAGCTCATCGCTAATGTCGTGGACCGCATTAATGCGCAGCACTGAAGCTGAAGGAAGAAACGCTAATGAAATCGGCCTTAGCGTTTTTTTATTTGCAGCATCTCTTTTAAATATGCCTCTGAATCAAAGCCGAGCTCCTTGTCGGCTTCTTTTTTCAGTTCAAGCTGAAGTCGCACGTATTTGTCATATGTCGGACTGAGCTTTTGAAGGAGATTGCTGAAAGGCGAACCCGCCTTAAGCGCCGGCAGATCAGAAGCGGATTCCCCGACCTTGATCAGGTTTTCTCTGTATTCTTCATCTGTCTGCACTCTTTTTACGAGCTGAATGATTGTGTTTTTATGAGTGTCCCAAGTAGCGGGGTCTCTCTCCAAAATCCGCTCGATGAATTGGTCATGCTGGGCTTTGTGCTGCTGGAGCTGAGCAGGATCCTCCCTGCCGACCAGCTGCATAATCGGGTGTGCGGCCGGCACTTCTTCCATATCATCCAATACTTTAATAAGCTCCGCCCATGTCGTTTTTTTCTCATCTGTATCAATAGAAAAGTCGAGGAACGGTTCAAACAGCGCGGCGATAAATTTTCCGAAATCTCCCGGGAACAGTTTTTTCAGCTGAAGCCCCATATACTTTGGTTCGTCTATTTGGACTTCGCCGATGTCATGTAAAATGGAATCGACATTTTCTGCACCCTCCACGCGTTTGAGCAGCAGTTCGGTGAGTTTCCGTTCCTGCTCAAGCCCTTCAATCTGCCGGCTGAGCTTTTGATGCTGCTGCTGCAGGATCTCATGCAGGCTGCTGCCCTCTAAGAGGAACGCTTTAATATCGCTTACGGATAGTGCCAGCATTCGGAGGGCGGCAATCATTTTCAGTGTATTTACGTCCTTTGCGGAATACTCACGGTATCCGTTATCAGGGTTTTTGCTGACGGTAATTAAACCTTCCTGCTCATAATATTTGATGGCTTTTTTCGTGAGACCCGTCTGCCGGGCGGCTTCTTTTATATTCATACTGCATCACTCCCTGCTTTTATTCTAAACGTGTCTCTAAGGGTCAGGTCAAGAGAGTGTGGGAATTAAGACGATCTTGTTTTACATTTTAGAAATTTCTGAAAATAATATTGACAATCATCGCTGCGGACCTTAATATAACAATATATAATGTTATATAACGTTATATAATAAAAATAAGGAGTGAAGGATTTGAGTCAGGCCACAGCAAAAGTAAATCGTAAGGTTCAAGCTTTCTTGCAGGATTTGAAAGGGAAAACCATTGACCATGTATTCTTTGTCGCATGCGGAGGGTCTTCGGCCATTATGTATCCGAGTAAATATGTGTTTGACAGGGAGTCAAAATCAATCAGCTCAGACCTTTACAGCGCCAACGAATTTATCCAGCGCAACCCTGTTCAGCTTGGTGAAAAGTCGCTTGTTATTTTGTGCTCGCATTCGGGAAATACCCCGGAAACAGTTAAAGCTGCTTCGTTTGCGAGGGGCAAAGGCGCACTTACGATTGCGATGACGTATAAACCGGAGTCTCCTTTAGCACAGGAAGGGCAATATGTTGCCCAGTATGATTGGGGTGATGAGGCGCTTGCGATCAATACGAACTATGGCGTACTGTATCAAATCGTTTTCGGCATCCTGCAAGTTTTAGAAAACAACACGAAATTTGAGCAGGCCATTGAAGGCTTAGACCAGCTACAGGCTGTGTATGAAGAAGCCCTTAAGCAGGAAGCTGACAACGCAAAGCAATTCGCAAAAGCTCATGAAAAAGAAAGCATCATTTACACAATGGCAAGCGGTGCAAACTACGGTGTCGCTTACTCCTACAGCATCTGCATTCTCATGGAAATGCAATGGATTCATTCCCACGCCATTCATGCCGGAGAATATTTTCACGGACCATTTGAAATTATTGATGAATCCGTGCCGTTTATCATCCTGCTCGGTTTAGATGAAACAAGGCCTCTTGAAGAGCGGGCGCTTACCTTCTCGAAAAAGTATGGCAAAAAACTCACTGTGCTTGATGCCGCATCTTACGATTTCACTGCAATTGACGATTCAGTTAAAGGCTATCTTGCTCCGCTCGTTCTCAACCGTGTGCTGAGACGCTATGCGGATGAGCTGGCAGAGGCGAGAAATCATCCTTTATCTCATAGAAGATATATGTGGAAAGTTGAATATTGATCTGAAAACGAGGAACCATTATGCATTAGACTATAATGTTATATAACATTATAGTCTAATGTCCAGAGGAGGCCAACCCTTTGAAGAAAATGTTGTTGTTCTTGATCATTGCAGCCGTCAGTATGCTCACCATTGCGGGCTGTTCGAGCCAGAGCAGTTCAGCGGATGGAAAGGTGACATTGAAATTTTTCCACAGATGGCCGAAGGAGCCGGAAAAAAGTTATTTTGAAGAGGTTGTGAAGGAATTTGAAAAAGAGCATCCGGATATCGACATTCAAATTGAAGCCGTTTTGAATGATTCCTATAAAGACAAAATTAAGGTTATGCTGGGAACCACCAGCCCTCCAGACATTTACTTCTCTTGGAGCGACGAGTTTGCTTTTAAATTCATCAGAGGCAATAAAGCACTTGATCTCTCGTCCTACTACAAAGATGATACAGATTGGTCATCACAGCTCGTTCAATCGCAAATTACACCATTTACTTATGAAAACAAGCAATATGGCGTGCCGTGGCAAATGGACGCTAAATCATTCTTCTATAATAAAGACATTTTTCAAAAGCTGAACCTTGATCCGCCGAAGACATGGGATGAATTAATCGATGTGTCAAAGAAGCTGAAAGAAAATGGCTACACACCGATCAGCTTCGGCACAAAGGCGACTTGGACAATCTCACACTATATTGGCACGCTCAATCAGCGGATGGTCGATGAAAAAACCCGGGAAAAGGACTATAACGCCAAAACGGGTGAATTTACCGATGAAGGCTATGTAAAAGCACTTGAAAAGCTTCAGGAGCTCATGCCTTACTTCAATAAACATGTAAACTCCGTCGACCACGAATATGTAAGACAGCAATTTAAGAGCGGAAAGTCGGCGATGATCTATGCGGAAACAGCGGAAATCAAGCTCGTTGAACCGGTGAATCTGGGGATGTTCCCATTCCCTGAAATCAGCGGGCAAAAAGGATCTTCAGAAGCATTAACGGGAGCGCCGGAAGGGTTCATGATCTCCTCAAAAACAAAACATCCAAAGGAAGCGATGGAATTTTTGCAGTTTCTGACGTCGAAAAAAATGGGTGAAAAGCTCGTCAAAGATGTCGGAAAATACAGTGCGGTGCAAGGAACGGCAACTGAAGAAAACTCTACAGCCGTCCAGCGTGAAGCCGTTCAGCATATTGTTGATGCCAAATCAATGGTTCCGTGGTTTGATATGGATGTCGATGTTGAAGTCGCAGATGCGTACTTGACGAGCGTCCAGCAAATGCTTGGCGGCGACATGACACCGGAGCAGGTGATGAAGGCCGTTCAAAAAGCAGCGAAGCAAGTGAGGGCGCAAGCTGAATAAATCAAAGAAAAGGTGAAGCTTGCACCTTTTCTTTTGAAAAAGGAGATGAGATATCCTTGGTCAATCAGAATAAAATAACCCCCTATTTGTTTTTGGTGCCCGCTCTCGTTTTTTTACTTTTCGTTTATATCCCGATTTTTGAGAATGTCTTCCTCAGCTTGTTTCAGTGGAGCTCTTTTTCTCCGGAAAAAACGTTTATCGGCTTGAAAAACTATGTGGAACTGTTTCACGATCCTGTCTTCTACCAGGCGCTTTCCAATAATGTGCTTTACGCCGTGATCTCCATTGTATGCCAGGTATTTGGCGGTTTGATTTTGGCGGCGGTGCTTGAGGATAAGCTGGTCAGAAAATGGTCGCCGTTTTTTCGCACCGTTTTCTTTTTGCCGGTCGTCATCTCTATGACGGTGATCGCGCTTTTGTTTGATTTTATTTACAACCCTGAGACGGGGCTTTTGAATCAGCTGCTTCAGGCGGTAGGTCTTGATCAGCTGACGAGGGCTTGGCTTGGGGAGGACAGCACGGCTATGCTTTCTGTTATTTTTGTGTCCCAATGGCAATCTGTCGGTTATATTGCGATGCTGTACATTGTGTCAATTCAAAAAATACCGGATGAACTGTATGAAGCGGCCCGGCTTGACGGCGCGGGGAAAATTCAGCAGTTTTTTCACATTACCGTTCCCCAGACGAAAGAGATGTCATTTGTTGCGGTCGTCATGACGCTGACCGGCGCATTTACGGTATTTAATGAGCCGTACATCTTGACAGGCGGCGGGCCGGGCAACGCTTCAGAAGTTTTAAGCACGTTTTTATATAAAAGCGCCTTTACAAAGGATATGATGGGCTATGCCTCAGCGATTGCCACCGTTGTGTTAATCATTACGCTCGCATTGTCGCTCATGCAAATGAAGTTTTTCAAAACCGGAAAGGAGGAGTAACAGATGCTGCCTCAGAAGAAGACAGATTCGTTCAGACTGGAGCCTGTGCCTGACCGGCACATTGAGGAGAAAAGAAAGCCTAGCCGAAAATGGTACATTGGAGAAACGTCTGTGTGGCTGTTTCTGTTTCTTTATCTGATTGCGATCGCCTATCCGCTTCTATGGATGGTGATGAGCGCTTTTAAAAACTCAGATGATATTTTTGAGCACAGCTGGTCGCTGCCGTCTTCGTGGCATCCGGAGAACTTTGTGTCCGCCTGGAACCAGGGGATTTCTTCTTATTTTATGAACAGTGTCATTGTCACGGCGCTGACGTGTGTGATCACTGTCTTTATCAGTGCATGGGCGGCGTATGGACTTTCCCGGTTTGAGTTTAAAGGAAAAGGATTCTTTTTGGTGCTTTGTCTTGGCGGATTGATGCTGACGCCGCAGGTCAGTCTTGTGCCGCTTTATTCTATTATTCAGTCGCTTGGCCTGTACAATACGTATTGGGCGTTGATATTGCCGTATGCGGCTTACCGGATTCCATTCACCATCATTTTGATCCGCTCTTATTTTCTTTCTATTTCCAAAGAATTGGAGGAGGCGGCTTATTTAGATGGGTGTACGAGTTTCGGAGTATTTTTCAGAATTTTCTTACCAATGAGTGTACCGATTCTGGTCACCTCCGGCATTTTGACGGCTTACCATACGTGGAATGAGTTTATGTTTGCGATTATTTTCATAGATGATGAGAATTTGCGAACCATTCCAGCCGGACTGATGCAGTTCAGAGACGCGCTGCAGACAGATTGGGGCGTCCTGCTGGCGGGATTAACGATTTCAGCCGCGCCGATTATTATTCTATTTTTATTGATGCAGAAATACTTTGTCCGCGGGATTGCAAGCGGAAGTGTAAAAGGATAAAGGAGGAAGCGAAATGAAATTGATAGCGGTTGGAGATAACGTTGTCGATTACTATCAGGACCAAGAAACGTTCTATCCGGGAGGAAATGCCTTGAATGTCGCTGTGCTCGCCAAGCGGCTCGGGCATGAGGCTTCATATATCGGAATCGTCGGCAATGATGAAGCAGCGGCACATCTTTTGAACGTACTGAAATTGGAGCGGGTCAATGCGGAATATATCCGCCAGGCGCACGGAGAAAACGGGATGGCGATTGTCACCCTTGATGAACAGGGGGACCGTATTTTTGTCAGATCAAATAAAGGCGGCATTCAGTCCCGGCTCCGCCTCGTGTTTCAGGAGGAAGATCTAGCCTTTATCAGCGGGCATGATCTGCTGCATACGAGTGTGTACAGCCGGCTTGAAAACGATCTTCCGCAGCTGTGCGGGCTGATCCCGGTCTCCTTTGATTTTTCAACCAATCGGGAGGATGATTATTTGAGGAAGGTCTGTCCTTATGTGACGTATGCGTTTTTTTCAGGAAGCGATCTGAACGAGTCGGAGTGCGGCGAGCTTGCTGAAAAAGCTCATGGGTATGGAGCGAAATTCGTTTGTCTGACTCGCGGGGGCGAGGGAGCAATCCTGTCTGCGGGTGACCGAATCTATCATCAGCCGATTGTGGAAACTGATATAATAGACACACTTGGAGCGGGAGATTCTTTTATAGCTGGTTTTCTGACTGCCTTTTGTGGGAAGCAGGACATAATGTCCGCTTTGCGCCAAGCGGCGGAAACGGCTGCGAAAACATGCGGCGTGTACGGGGCTTTCGGCTATGGCCATCCTTTTCGTTTGGAGGACGGGGGAAGCAGTGAAAAAACGAGAATACTATAAGCAGTGTCTCGTTTTTTATACCTGTTTATGTGTAGGGACTGTTGATGGTAAAAGTGACACGGTTTGTGTGCATCAAAAACAGTGAGCAGTAGATTGGCTGGTCATTTGATGTAAAAGCCGTTTTATCAATTTCAAACAGTGCGTCCCCGATATCGCAATCCAGGTATTTGCTTTCCTCCTGCTGGGCATATACGACATTTAATAGCTTCGTATTGTGAGTCGGAACAACTTGGTATTGCTGTCTTAAAATATCATGCATAGACACGCCGTCAGCAATAAAGGTATCAATAGCGGGAAACAAATCCAGCGGATAATGCGTCACTTCAAAGGTGAGCGGCTGATCATCATTATATAAAATCCGTTTTAATTCAACGACAGGGCACTCGGGATTGATTTGCAGTTTTTCGGCAATGGGTTTTGCCGCCGGAATGATCTCATGGGACAGTACCTGGTGCTTCGGTTTTTTGCCGGTTGATTCCATAAACTCCGAGTAGCCGTTTACTGCGATCAGCTCTCGTTTTAATTTGGGGCTTTTAACGAACGTTCCTTTTCCCTGCTGCCTGATCAGATAGCCTTCTTCAACTAAATCGAGAATGGCTTTTCTGACGGTAATGCGGCTGACATTATACTTGCTGCAAAGCTCGTTTTCGGTAGGCAGTTTGGCGGTTGGGGAATACACGCCCTTTTTGATGTCATCAGTGATGATTTGTTTTAGCTGAATGTATAAAGGTGTAGAACTTCCGTTGTTTAACAAAGAGTAGCCTCCTTTTAACCTATTATTCATATTATAATGTATTATGACGTTATAATACAAATTTACATTTTATTTTAGAAATATAGCAAAAATGGGAATCGATTACTCTAAAAATAACAGAAAGACCGAGTTGTTTCCAGTGACGAAATAACAGATCAAAAGATAGGGGGATTCTGATGGCTTCATTAATATTTGAACATGTCAAAAAATCATATCACTCACAATTAACGGTGAAGGACTTTGATTTAGATGTAAAGGATAAGGAGCTTTTGGTGCTGGTGGGGCCGTCAGGATGCGGAAAATCGACCACGCTGCGGATGGTGGCGGGACTGGAAAGCATTTCTGAAGGAACCCTTCTGATTGATGGGGAGCGAGTCAATGATCTCCCCCCGAAAGAACGTGACATCGCGATGGTATTCCAAAACTATGCGCTTTATCCGCATATGACGGTTTTTGATAATATGGCGTTTGGATTAAAGCTCAGAAAGATGTCCAAACAGGAAATTGCCGAGCGGGTTCATGCCGCAGCCGGCATTTTAGAGATTGAGCATTTGCTGAAGAGAAAACCGAAGGCGCTCTCCGGCGGGCAGCGGCAAAGGGTGGCGCTTGGCAGATCGATTGTGAGGGAGCCAAAGGTCTTTTTAATGGACGAGCCGCTTTCCAATCTGGACGCGAAGCTGAGAGTGGCGATGCGGACAGAAATCAGCAAGCTGCACCAGCGTTTAGAGGCCACCATTATTTATGTCACGCATGACCAGACCGAGGCGATGACAATGGGTGATCGGATTGTCGTGATGAATGAAGGGGAAATCCAGCAGGTGGCGAAGCCTCATGACATTTATCATTACCCGGCAAATCTGTTTGTCGCAGGCTTCATCGGCTCACCCGGAATGAACTTTTTGAAAGGCATGATTGAAGAGCAGCATGGCGAGCTGTTTTTCACAACTCCTTCGATCCGGCTTCATATTCCTGAAGGAAAAGCGAAGCGGCTGAAGGAGAAGGGATACGCCGGAGAACAGATGATTGCAGGCGTCCGGCCGGAGCATATCACACAATTAACGGGAAATGATCAGCTGTTTGATTCAGCGTGTAAAGCGAAGGTGGAAGTCAATGAAAATCTGGGATCAGAGCTGATTGTCCATGTCACAAGCGGGGACGAGCGGCTCAAGGTCCGCCTGGACGGAAACACGCGAATCGCCGCAGGCGATTCGGTTCAGCTGGCAGTGAAAATGGATCACGTCGTCTTTTTCGATGCGGAGACGGAAGAGGCTGTGTATTAGGAAAAGTGCTCCTGAAAAGGCATCTTCAGCTTGAGCATCATAAAACAATTTCTAAGTGATCCTACGCTGGCATATCTAGCCCGGTGCTGTCTCTATTCCAAAATCAGCACCGCTAGACAGCCAGCTTGTAAATATCTCTGAAGAAAACGACATGAAGATCATCATTCGCTTACCCGCCCGGACGTACCCATAAACGGTTAAGAGCATGATGAGTTTTAAGAGAAGAAATCCTTAATAAAGGACGTGGTCCAGCGGCCGTCCTTTTCAGCAAATTAATTATCCCGTAATCCCAGCTGCCCTGCTGATTTTAAGTCTTTCACTTGCCGTTACATTAAACGGAGGGACACGGTTTTACCATCCTTATAGAGTCAGACTGTTTTAAAAAAGACCCCATCAGGTCTTTTTTTGTGTTTTTTCCAAATCATTTCCTTTACAGGATTGACGTTCAATCTTTAAATACATATAATCACATAAAAATAGTAGGGTTTAATCTGTGAAGGAAGGTGGCCATTCTGATGAAGCGAAAAAGGGTCTGCACTCTCATCATCATAGCTGCTTTTTTAAGCCTCACTGCATGTACAGCCAATGAAACAAGCAGATGATCCTCTTCGACGAGTTGGTCAAGCAGAACAAATTCGGCTGTGTTTTGAGAAGAGTTTCTTGTGTGGAACATGAGAAAGACACCGTCCTTTTTAGTCTTTCTTTTATTTTATTACAGGAGATGGATATTTTAAGGAAAAATAAAGGCTGTCGAGATTTTCTCGACAGCCTGAGTGAACATTTTTAATATTCACTCTTTTTTTGATAATAGGTTACTAAAATATCTATTTTATAATATTAGTCGACTATTCTCTGGAGGAGTAACTGATAAAAATTCTTTTAAGATTCTACATAATTCTATAATTCCTGTCTCTAAAACATTATCGTTTAGATATGAAAAGCTTAATCTTAAATGATTTGTTTCTGGTTCACCACAAAAACATACAAAACCTGGTAGGAAAGATAGGTTTTTCTTTTGACATTCTAATAATAACTGTTTGGTATCCCACTTTTCAGGAATGGATATCCAAATATTTAATCCTCCTTTTGGTTCTATCCACTCAACACCTTCAGGCATATGTTTCTTTAACAACTTAATTACTAAATCTCTTCTTATTTTTAATGCAGTTCTTAATTTTTTTATATGATCTTCCATTCTTTTAGATTGAAAGAGTGGATATAAAGCTTTTTGTGTTAATAAAGGACTTCCAAGGTCAGCATTCATTTTTGATGATACCAAACGATTAAAAATAGTCCCATCTGCAGTTAGTAATCCTATTCTACAACCAGGAATTAGTGTTTTACTTAATCCTTTTAAATATATAACATTCCCCTTAGTATCCAAACTTTTAATTGGATTTGGTGGTTTTTCATTGTAATAAATTTCACTCCAAGGATCATCTTCAATAATTATTATTTGAAATTCTTGAGCAATTGTTAACAGTTGTTTTCTTCTATCGTTACTAAGAACTATTCCTGTGGGATTGTGGAAATTAGGGATTGTATATATTAATTTAGGATTTTTTGTTTCACATAGTTTAATTAATATGTCTGTTCTTATTCCATTTTTATCTATTGGAACGGGTAAAATTGAGGCTCCTCGCGAACGGAATATGTCTAATGCTGCTGGATAAGTAGGCGCTTCTGCTATAACTACATCTCCTGGACCAATAAATGTCCTTGCTGCTAAGTCTATTCCCTGTTGTGTACCGTTTGTAACTAAAATATCCTTTTGGCTAACATTAATTTTTTGTTTCTTTAAAATTCGTTTCATAGCTATTCTTAAATCTAAGTCTCCCTGAATCGGTCCATATTCTGATAAGATAAGAGGATTTTTTTCTAACATTATATGAATCTCGTTTTCTAGATATCTATTTGGCAAGAGAGAGGGAGCAATAGCTGCTAATGAAAATTGTAAACTATGATCTGACGAATTGTAATGTGTATCAAAATGTGTTCTTGGAAGATAATCTTGTATTGAAAGTTGCCACTTGTATGGACTCCCCGTATTTTTTGATTTTTCACACTTTATGGAATGCGATTTAACAAAAGTTCCTTTTCCTTGTACTCTTTTGACAAGGTTATTTTGTTCAAGTAGATCATAAGCTTTCACAACTGTAAGAAAACTCACCTCTAAATTTTTGGACATTTCCCTAATTGAAGGTAGACACTCCTCCTCATTTAATATCCCTGACCGTATTCTGTCGGATAGATTTTCGTATATTTGTTGGACAAGGGATGTTCTGCTATTTCTGTTCAATTCAATTTTCAAATTTAATTCCTCCGTAAAACCATCAAGGTGTTATAGTGTTATGTTGACTGTTATTCTAATTATTGGTTTATATTAGGGTCATACCATACAATATAACTTATTTTGAAAATTATAAAAAGGAGGAATTCGTATGTCAGACAGTGCTCTTCAACTTAAACGTTCAGCACAAAGCCAAGATACTTTTATGGATGGTGTGAAAGCTTGCTTGCCGACTGTGTTTGGTTATCTCAGTATTGGTTTTGCAGCAGGGGTAGTTGCAAAGACAGCTGGTCTAAGTGTTCTAGAAATTGCATTGTTATCCCTATTCCTTTATGCAGGTTCAGGACAATTTGTAACAGCTGGAATGATTTTGGCTGGAAGTGCAATTACTTCCATTCTCTTTTCGATCTTTTTAGTAAATCTGCGACATTTGCTATTTAGTGCTTCTTTAGCTCCTTATTGTCGTAAATTTTCCGCTTGGAAAAACTTTGTTATTGGTTCGCAAATTACGGACGAAACATTTGGTGTTGCATCCAATCATCTAGAAAATAGGAAGGAAGCGAGTTTTTCTTGGCTACTCGGATTAAATATAACAGCATATATCAATTGGTTACTTGCTAATGTCCTAGGAGGTATTTTTGGAGGTTTAGTAACAGATACAGAGTCTATAGGGATGGACTTTGCTTTACCTGCGATGTTCGCTGGCCTATTGGTTCTACAGATTTTGAGTAAGACCAATAAAGCTCTCGAAATATCAATAGCTATCTTTACAATTTTTTGTTTGATCGCTGTTAATTATTTAATGCCAGGTATGTGGGCCGTCATGGTGACAACTATTATTGCTTCAACAGTCGGGATGGTGATTAAGAAATGGAATTGAGATTAGATATTTTACTCATTGTTTTAGGTACAGGTATTGTTACATTATTACCTAGAGTAATCCCACTCCTTTTTTTAAGTAAAATAGAGTTGCCTAAATGGTTTTTGAGTTGGCTAAGTTTTGTACCGGTTACTGTTATGACTGCTTTGTTGGGTCAAGAACTTCTTTTTGAAGAGAATAATTTTTCACCTCTCTCAAATAGTCATGAGTTATTAGGAATCATACCAACGTTTTTAGTTGTTTTATTAACTAAGAGTTTACTAGGTGCTGTAGTGGCAGGAATGATAATTATTAGTTTACTAAGATATTTTCTATAATTTTAAATATAAAGGAAAGAACAAAAGCGCAAGCGCTTATCCACAGTACAAGAATTTTAAGGTAGTAATAACTCCAATAGTTTCCATGTATCGTACGTATTCTCTACGCAACCCTTGTAGCTTTTCGCTCCCATGTCTAAAACTTGTCAAATGCATCTCATTCGTTCGTTACACCTATCCAAGTGGTAGGGGCCAGTCCTTCTAAAGGAATAGGTAAGAGCTCTTTTGCACAATAAATCCGGTACTTCGTACTTTCTTTGGTATCCTACGAATAAGCTCATATTCGAAAGATATTAATCTTAAAAACTACCGGTTAATTTAATTTCTAATTAGTCTATTTTTTGTTTGTCTTGTATTTTAAAAGCTCCTCCTAAGAATGATGTTGTATTGTGTGTGTATAATTATCTTAAACGAGTATCCCTTTTGCTCAGAATATGTTTACCAAAGTTATCTAAAGGTGCTCCTCACAAGGAGCACCTTTTTCTTACGGCCAAATCTCGTCCGCCCATTCGGGATGGTCGATAAATGGATTGCGGTTGTGCTGATATTTCTCATAAATGATTTCATTTCTTTTTCGCTCACGATCGTCAACCGGGTCCTGTTTATTCCAGTCGAGCAAGACAGATTGTTTGCCAATATAAGGAGCTGAACCGTTGCCGGTCTTATGATTAAGCTCAAGGTCAGGGTAGCCGTCATCACCTTCGTAACGGACAGCCATGTAAAACAGCATGCGGGCGATATCGCCTTTCACATCATCACGGGGCTCCCATGAATCTTCGTCGTAATAATTGCCGGGCGCTTTCGTATATTCTGTGCCGCCATTGTCAAAATCCATATTTCCTCTGGCGCTGTTGACTTGGACATCAGCCGGGCGCAAATGGTGAATGTCTGTGCCGGGCCCTTTGCTCGTACCAAAATCGCCATGAGATTTCGCCCAGACGTGCTCGCGGTTCCAATCGCCGACATTGCCGCCGTTCAGGTTTTTCGACCGCGATTCATTCGTATAGAGCAGGATGACGTTATTTGGGTTTGCCGGATCTTTATCGGTTTCTTTCAGCGCGTTCCATACTTCGCTGTAGGACAGCATCGTGTGTCCGCTGATGATACGGTGCAGGGCGCTTTTTAGAGATTTTCCTGTTTTTCCTTCAGCCCCTTCATAATAGGTATCAGTGTCAGCGTAGGGTGCAGAGGGAGCGGCTAATGTGAGAAGGCCCCCGGTCCCTGAGGTGGAAGACGCCAATCGGTCATTCAAGCTGAATGCGGTTTGCGCGCTTGCTGAAGCTGCGGGCGCAAACCATCCTGAAATCAGTAATACACAGACGAGCGGCAGAAACCTTGCTTTTTTTGTCATCACTTGCCCTCCTTTTATCAGATCATGTCTATTATCTAAAATTGAAATAAAGGATAAAAGTGTCATTTTGTATATTTTTCATTAAATTTGTAAATTGGTTCCTTTGGAGGAGGCGGAAATCCGCTGTTTTAATATCTTTTGGCCCTGTTTTTGCTCCAGCTGGGATGGGGCGTGGCCTGCTCTTTTTTCAATTGAATTGGTATGTCCGAACACATCATTACGCAGTTCCGCATTCATGATGACCTGTTTTCGGCTGCCTCGCTGCCCATTGCTTTTAGTCCATACCCTTCGATTTTCTGATCTTAGGATAGATACTGTGACCAAAAAATAAACGTTTTTTTGGTTAATCTGCCAATGAACTGTCGTGTTCCTCCTTCTATAATGAAGTCACCATAATGGGCATAGGGGGGAGTGCATGGAAAAGCAGAAGCTTTCAGTGAAAAACAGCATCACAGATTATATTGAATGGCTCGCCCAATACGGTGCGTCTGCGGATGGCGGCGTAACGAGGCTCTTGTACACAAAAGAGTGGATGGATGCGCAGCTCGCCGTGAAGACGGAAATGTCTTCATTCGGGCTTGAAACAAGATTCGATGACGTCGGCAATGTTTTTGGAAGGCTCTTGGGCACCGAGTCTCCGGATGAAGTGATTGTAACCGGTTCACATATCGATACGGTCATCAATGGAGGAAAATATGACGGTGCTTATGGCGTTCTGGCGGCAATGCTTGCGTTAAAGCAGCTCAAGGAAACATACGGAGCGCCGAAAAAAACGCTCGAGGCGGTCTCCTTGTGTGAGGAGGAAGGCAGCCGTTTTCCAATGACCTATTGGGGATCAGGGAATATGACGGGTGTATTTTCAGGACAGGATGCAATAGAGCCAAGAGACGAGTCAGGGGTCTCTCTGCAAACAGCGATGTATGAGAACGGTTTTGGCAAAGGGGTGTTTCAGGCAGCATATCGGACAGATATCAGCGCATTTGTTGAGCTTCATATTGAACAGGGGCAGACGTTGGAAATGTCAGGCCGGGATCTCGGCATTGTGACAAGTATTGCGGGGCAGAGACGGTATCTCGTTTCGCTCGAAGGAGAATGCAATCACGCAGGAACCACCTCCATGAAATGGCGCAAGGACCCGCTTGCAGCCGGCAGCCGGATCATTCATGAACTGCTGCTGCGTGCGGAAGAGCAGCCGGATGAGCTCCGTCTGACATGCGGCAAAATAACGGCAGAACCCAATGTAGCCAATGTCATCCCGGGCCGCGTGCAGTTTTCAATCGATATGCGCCATCAGCATCAGCATGTGCTAGAACAGTTCCATGAAGACATGGCTGCTTTGATCAACCGCGTTTGCCATCAAAAAGGGATTCGCGCCGAAATTGATGAATATATGAAAATAGAGCCTGTGCCGATGGATGAAAGGCTGAAGGCTGCTGCTCTTGAAACAGCGGCAGAAAACGGCATCAGCAGTGAAGAAATGGTAAGCGGAGCAGGGCATGACGCGCAAATGATCGGACGGCGCCATCCGGCTTGTATGCTGTTTGTGCCAAGCCGAGGCGGCATCAGCCACTCACCGAAGGAATATACCTCAGCCAGACAGCTTGAGAACGGCGTCCGCGCACTGACTGATTTATTATACAAACTGGCTTACTGATAAAGGAGGAATGGCTGTGTCAGGCAGAAAGGAATTATGCACCCCGTTAAGAACGATTATGACGCCGGGGCCTGTTGAGGTTGATCCGCGTGTATTAAGAGTGATGAGCACCCCTGTTGTCGGACAATTTGATCCGGCGTTTACAGATATCATGAATGAAACGATGGAAATGCTTCGAGAGCTGTTTCAAACAAAAAACCGCTGGGCCTACCCAATTGATGGCACGTCAAGGGCGGGAATCGAAGCGGTGCTGGCAAGTGTGATTGAACCTGAAGATGATGTGCTCATCCCCATTTACGGGCGCTTCGGTTATTTGCTGACTGAAATCGCTGAGCGGTACGGGGCGAATGTCCATACGCTTGAGTGCGAGTGGGGAATGGTTTTTGACCCGGAGGACATCATACGGGAAATGACAAAAGTGAAGCCGAAAATCGTCGCGATGGTGCACGGCGAAACATCGACAGGGCGGATTCACCCGCTGAAAGAAATCGGCGAAGCCTGCCGCGCACAGAATACATTGTTTATCGTCGATGCAGTCGCGACGATCGGAGGCTGCGAGGTCAAAGTCGATGATTGGAAGATTGACGCGGCCATCGGCGGCACGCAAAAATGCTTGTCGGTTCCGTCGGGGATGGCGCCGATTACATATAATGAGCGGGTGGCGGATGTGATTGCGGCTCGTAAAAAGGTGGAGCGCGGGATTGCGACACAAGCGGACAGGGCAGCGCTTTCAGGAAACCGGCCGATCACAAGCAACTATTTTGATTTAAGTCAGCTTGAGGATTATTGGAGTGAAAGACGGCTCAATCATCATACAGAAGCGACGACGATGCTGTATGCCTTGCGTGAAGGTGTCAGGCTGGTGCTTGAAGAAGGCCTTGAAGCCCGCTTTGAACGGCATCGTCACCATGAGACCGCATTAGCGGCAGGGATTAAGGCGATGGGGCTGAAGCTGTTTGGAGATGACAGCTGTAAAATGCCCGTTGTCACATGTGTAGAAATCCCCGGCGGCATTGACGGTGGGTCTGTCCGTCACATGCTGCTGGCGCAATTCGGCATTGAAATTGCCAGCTCATTCGGACCGCTGGCGGGAAAGATCTGGAGAATCGGCACGATGGGCTACAGCTGCAGAAAAGAAAACGTGCTGTTCGTGCTTGCCGGGCTGGAGGCTGTGCTGCTCAGACATGGTGCGGCGATCGAAGCGGGAAAAGCACTCCAAGCGGCGCTTGACGTGTATGAAAACGCCGGCCGTCAGGCGGCGGTATAAAGGAAGCTTGCGGAATCTCCGCAAGCTTTTTTAGTCATATGATGTGCTATTTCTCCAATCCGTTTTTCTCCGTTTGACTCTTTTTACAAATCTTCTTTCTCCGTGTTGTATTTTCTGACGAAGCAAGAGTCATTTTTTCTTCCATCATCTATTCTTTATACAAGTTACCTATAAAATCACGCTGAACTTGTTGATTCTCACAGCAATGTAAGAGAGGGGGATACAGCATTGGGAAATTTGCACATGATGGTAGATGCGCTCCTAGAAGATCAGGAAGAGGCTGTGCTGGCGACCATTGTTCAGGTTGAAGGCTCCGCATATCGAAAAGCAGGCGCCTCTATGCTCTTTAAGAAAAATGGGGAAAGGGTCGGCCTGCTGAGCGGCGGATGTGTGGAAGAAGATTTATTCCACAGAATCAGTGAGCTGGGTGATCAGCTGACGTCAGCGCTGATTTCTTATGATATGCGGGCGGAGGACGACCTTTCCTGGGGTATGGGAGCCGGATGCAACGGCATGATTCATATTCATGCGGAAGCAATCACTCAGGAAAAAAGACGGCACTATGAAAGAGTGCGAGACTGCCTTCATGCTGGCAAAGCAGTAACAGCCGTTACGCAGATTGACTCCTCTCGTTCTTTATTTCTGACGGAAAACGGGCATTTCGGGAATTGGCCCAACGCGCCTCTGGAAGACATACAACGTACCGTTTCTGCGCTTCATTTGCCGCATTTTGATCCATCTGCCAACCTGTTTATGCAGCGGATTGAACCGAAGCCGCGCCTCATTCTGTTCGGAGCGGGACCGGATATTGTGCCGCTTGCCAATTTGGCGGCTGATACAGGATTTTCTGTGATCGTGACAGATTGGCGTCCCGCTTATTGCACATCCTCTCTATTCCCAAAAGCGGATCGGCTGATCACCGCTTTTCCGGAACAAATGCTTAATGAATTTCAGTTTTTACCGCAGGATGCAGCCGTTGTGGCAACCCACCATTTTCAGCACGATCAAGCAATCATCGCCTTCTTATTTTCTCAACAGCTTCATTATATCGGTTTGTTGGGTTCGGCAAACCGCACGAAGCGGCTGCTGAACGGAAAACAGCCGCCGGCTCACTTTTACAGTCCGGTCGGGCTGTCAATCGGTGCGGAAGGCCCCGAGGAAATCGCCGTCAGCGTTGTTGCGGAAATCATTCAAACAAGAAAACGGCTGGCGGCTGTATGAGAAGCCCCTATCTGATCGGCGTGTTTCTCGCTGCCGGCAAAAGCGAAAGGATGGGCCGAAACAAGCTTGCTTTGCCGCTAAAAGGAGAAACCATCGGATCGCTTTCCTTGAAAACGGCTCTTCTGTCCGGCCTTGATCACGTGCTGATCGTCGAGCGGACAAAACATGCTTCCCTTGAATGGATGGGAGCGCCCTATCACGCTCCGCCTTTTCGAAAACGCTGGAGTCTGCACGTGTGTCGAGACGCAGAAAAAGGTCAAGGGCATTCAGTCAGCGGCGGGGTGAGAAAAGCGGAAAGCATGGGAGCGGACGGCGTTGTCATTTTGTTAGCCGACCAGCCGCAGCTTTCCGTTGATCATCTCAATGCCCTTGTGGCGATGGCACCTGAGTCGTTTGCCGTATCTTCGTTTTCAGGCGCGCTCACCCCGCCAATCTATTTCTCAGCAGCGTGTTTTCCTTATATAAAGAAGCTAAAGGGAGATGAGGGGGCTCGCAGACTTCTGAAAAACGGGCAGCTTGGAAGAGGAGCTGTTTTGGAGGCAAAGGAAAGCGCGGAGCTGAACGATATTGATACACCGGAGGAATACGAGATGGTAAGGAGGGCGATGGTTTGAACAGGCAAGAGCCAACAGCGAGGGTGAATATTCAAGTATGGAAACCGGCAGCGCTTGATGAAGCCTATTCGCTTCTAGAGCAGTTTGCCCCGAATGTGTGTGCCGCATCGGGCAGCACACTGCTTCAGCTTCAGTGGGATAAGGGAATTCTTCCGAAACAGCACCTTGTCAGTCTGGAAGGAATTGAAGAGATGAGGGGGATTAGCGTCAGTGACACCCACGTGTCGATCGGAGCGCTCACAACACTGAATGAATGCAGAAAGAATCCTTTCATCAAGAGTGCGCTTGGCTGTTTCAGCGACGCTGCTGCGGCTGTCGCCGCACCGGGTGTCCGCAGCCGAGCCACAATTGGCGGAAATATCGCCAGTAAAATCGGCGATTTGCTTCCGCTCTTGCTCGTGCTTGATGCGGAGCTTGTCGTGTATCAAAAGGAGCTGGTCAGGCTGCCGCTTGGCGATTGGCTCGCAGATGAAAACGATGGAAATGCTATCGTCACGCATGTCATCATCCCGCGTGCGGAGGGAGAGCGTGTGTTTTACCGCAAGCTTGGGAGGCGCCAGGCTTTTACAGGAGCGGCTGCTGTAGCGGCTGGACGTTTTTTGAAAGACGGCGGCATTCGCCTCGCCGCTGGCCATGCCGATATTACACCTGAAAGATTATTGGAAAGTGAAGCGAAGTGGATGGTGTCAGGATGGGATCCGCACGAGCTGTACGAAACGCTTCTCCATGAGCTGCCATTTTCCGCAGATGCTTTTATGTCAGCGGCATACAGAAAAAAAGCCGCTGCCAACATCATCATGTCAGAGCTGATGGCTGAGGGAGGGAATTAAATGACCATCAACAAACCGTCAAGAGTCAGGCCGGATGGAAGAGAAAAGGTCACAGGGGAACTGAAATATATGACCGATCTCAGCTTTCCCGGAATGCTGTATGGCAAGGTGTTAAGAAGCGCTTATCCTCATGCGGAAATTGTGTCGATTTGCACCATGAAAGCTGAAGAAATGGAAGGCGTGAGGGCTGTCGTCACTCATAAGGATATTCCCGGATTAAACCGATTTGGCATTGTCATTCCTGATCAGCCGGTTTTATGCGAGGACAGAGTACGATATGTTGGGGATGCGATTGCCGCTGTGGCTGCGGAAACGGAGGAAATCGCGGAAGCTGCGCTGGAGCTGATTCGTGTTGAGTATAGAGAGCTGGAGGTCATTGATTCACCGGAAAAAGCGCTTCGGCCGGACGCGCCCAAGCTGCATGGGGACGGGAATATCCTGCACCGCGCGTTTTTTTCAAACGGCGATGTGGAGGAAGGATTTCAAACATCTGATACAGTTCTTGAAGAAACCTATGAGCTGCCCCGGCAGATGCATACGTATATGGAAACGGAAGGAGGCACAGCCGTTCCGGAGGATGATGGGGGCTTTACGATGTATGCAGGAACACAGCACGGCTATAAAGACCGTTTTCAGCTTTCACGCATATTTGAGATTCCTGAAGAGAAGATCAGGGTTGTGTCGAGTCCGATGGGCGGCTCGTTCGGAGGAAAGGATGAGCTGAATATCCAGCCGTATGCCGCGCTTTTGGCCCTGAAAAGCGGACGCCCTGTCAAAATCCATCAGACGAGAAAGGAATCTGTACGTTCTGGCATTAAGCGCCATCCGATGAAGGTGACAATAAAAACGGGAGCTGATCAAACAGGAAAGCTTTTGGCTCATGACGTGAAAATTGTGGCGGACACAGGCGCTTACGCCACGCTTGGACCCGCGGTTCTTGATTTTTCTGTCGAGCATGCCGCGGGGCCGTACCGTATTCCGAATATCCGGACGGAAGGAATATCTGTGTTTACGAACAACGGGGTGGCGGGAGAATTTCGGGGCTTTGGCGGCAATCAAATCACATTTGCCCTTGAAACCCATCTCGACCGTCTCAGTGATAGGCTCGGTATCGACCCGCTGGAGCTGAGAAGAAAAAATATCAGAAAGCCGTATGACTTAGGGCCGCTGGAGCATCGGATTGCATCGACTGACGGAGCGGCACAGGTGTTGAATGCCATTTCTGAATCTCCCATTCTGACAAGAAAAGGCCGGTACTCCGGGTATATACGGAGCGGCACGGGAGCGGCAATAACAATGCACGGCGGCGGGCTGGGGTATGGCCGAATGGATGCGGCGGGAGGCCGTTTGTCCCTTTCAAGTGACGGCAAAATCACAGCTTCATTCGGATTTGAAGAATGCGGACAGGGCATTCTGGCAGCGATTGAACATATCGTCACAGAGGAGCTTGGCTGTGACGCAGAGGATATTTCCATTGTGATCGGGGATACCGCAAAGGTGCCGAAGTCAGGCTCCTCCACCGCATCCCGGGGCACAAGCATGGTGTGGCACGCAATTCAGCGTTTGAAGAAGCCGTTTCTTTCTCGCTTGAAAAAACGGGCGGCAGAATGGGGCGGCTGTTCAGCGGAAACCCTTATTCCCGGCGCCGCAGGCTTGCGTGACAAAAACACAGAGGAGCTCATGGTGACATATAAAGAGCTGGCTGAAAAAGGCCCTTTGGCAGAGGAAACGGCATTTGACTTTCCAACAACGCCTGATCCTGTCGTAGTACCAGGCAGTCATTTCTTGTATTCTTTCGGTGCGGCTGCCGTTGAGGTGGAGGTGGATCTATTAACAGGCGAGGTCAAAGTGATAGATTGTGAGCACGCCATTGCAGCAGGTCCGGTTGTCAGCCCGCAGGGTTATCGAGGTCAAATTGAAGGCGGCGCTGCCATGGCACTCGGCTATACACTGATGGAGGAAGCGAAAATGACGGACGGCCGTTATGCCGTGGGAAATCTCGATCACTATTTGATTCCCGGAGTCAAAGATGTTCCGAGCATGAAGGTGGTCGCAATAGAAGACGTAATGAAGGGAGACACATATGGTCCGCGCGGTGTTGGCGAAATCGGAACGATCGCTATTACTCCGGCGATTGTAAAGGCTGTACATGATGCGGTCGGCTGCTGGATAAACAAGCTGCCGATTTCAAGAGAAGAGCTGCTGGAAGCGATAGACGGAAAGGGGCTGAAGCAATGGACGTAAAAGAAGCTGGCTTACTTCCTGTAAAAAAGGGACAGTACCGAATGACCGTAAATGGGCAGGAGCGTGAGGTGACAGCCATTCCCACGGCTCGTCTAAGTGGCCTGCTTAGAAAGGAATGTCAGCTGACCGGGACAAAGGTGTCCTGCGGAATCGGCCGCTGCGGAGCATGCTCTATCCTAATCGACGGAAGGCTGGCCAATGCGTGCATGACGATGGCCTATCAAGCAGACGGCCATTCCATCACAACCATCGAGGGGATTCAGAAAGAAGAGCTGGATATGTGCCAAACCGCTTTCCTGGAAGAAGGCGGCTTCCAATGCGGCTACTGTACGCCGGGAATGATCATTGCGCTTAAAGCATTGTTCGAGGAAAACCCGCACCCCACAGATGAAGACATAGAAGAAGGACTGGCGGGGAATTTGTGCCGATGTACCGGTTACGGCGGAATTATACGGTCGGCTTGCAGGGTAAGAAAAGAGTTGAACAGAGGAAAAGTGAAGTCCGATTTTTAAAATCGGACTTCACTCGTGTGAAAAATTGATTTTTGCAATTGGACGATTAAGGGACATTGTTTACGTTCTCGACGCCAATACGAGACACTTGATCTCGCAATCATTTCTTCTTATAAATCACTAACACCAGCCAATAAACCGATAAGACTCAAAAAAATGGTGATCGCAAGGAAAGCCCAGACTAACGCAGCGAATGGCGTGTTGATTCCCATGCCTTCTTTCCATTTGAAATTCCGGCTTGTTCTGAACTTTCCCAGCTGAATACATAAAATCACATTTAACAATACTGATATGACGAGTGCTGTTACTAAATATAAGTTCAAACCCATCAACCTTTCTTTTTAGGCTTTCCTCTAGTGTAATCGATAAGCAGATGTGGATTTCAAGAGTCATTATTATGTTTTTAAAAAAATATAGATGATGACGTTACGAAACTAACAAAAGAAAAAGTTTGCGGTTTTTTTGCGGTCTTACATATTTTTGGCAATGTTATAATATTACATAAAAACACATAAAAAGGAGGGATCCTGTGAATCCGGTTTTACCTTCCTCGCATGTGGGGGTTAAGATTACCGAATGGTATAAGATGATACGCCAGTTTAGTGTTCCGGATGCTGAAATTTTAAAAGCAGAAGTTGAAAGAGAAATGAAACAAATGGAAGAGGATGAGTATTTACTGATTTATTACTCACTCATGAGCTTTCGACACCAACTTATGCTCGATTACTTAGAGCCGGAAAAAAAGTATAGAACAGCGCGTCCAACCATCTCAGAATTACTTGAGAAAATTGAAGCTCCCCAAAAGAAATTAACCGGTCTCCTGAAATATTACTCACTATTTTTCCGCGGTATGTATGAATTCGATCAGCAGGAATTCGTGGAAGCTATTAACTATTACCGTAAAGCTGAAAAAGAACTTTATGCTGTTACTGATGAAATCGAACAAGCTGAATTTCATTTTAAAGTAGCAGAAGCTTATTACAACATGAAACAAACTCACGTTTCCATGCATCACATTTTAAAAGCATTAGAGATTTATGATCAGAATCCGTTGTATACTGTAAGGAAAATTCAAAGCTTGTTTGTGATCGTAGGTAACTATCTCGATTTTAAGCATTATGAAAAAGGCTTAAAACATCTTGAAGAAGCTCTGAAGCTTTCAAAGGAATTAGGGCACGATAGACTAATAAGTTCTGCTCTGTATAATTTAGGCGAATGTTATCATTACATGGGTCAACCAAGTAAGGCCGAGGGATATTTGAAAGAAGCAGCTGAGGTTGCTGAAAAAGCAAATTTAAGGACACTTCCTCATACGCTCCATTCGTTGGCCACAGTTTTATTCAAGCAAGAAAAGTGTAATGAAGGACAGAAGGTTTTGCAGCAAGGGATCGAAACAGCACAAAAATTTAATGATGAACTTTTCTTATCGATGAATCAGTTTCTTAATGCCCTATATGTTGAATCTGTTGATAAACAGGGGATTCTCAATATATTGAACAATCTTAACGAAAGTCACATGTTCTCATTTACGGAACACATAACGTTGCTTACTGCAGAATATTATAGAGAAGGCGGAGAATTTGAGGAATCCAGTTTTTTCTATGATAAAATGGTTGAAGCACAGCTTCAAATCCAGCGAGGTGACTGTTTATATGAGTATTAAAAAAAGTGTTTGCGTATTTCTTTCTGCTGTTATTGTAACCACTGGTTTATTTGCGTTTTCAGCAACTCCTAAACAATCTAACCAGCATATTGAGGCCCATACGACTCATGCTGAAATGCAGATGGCTGGAGTTAGATTACAGACTTGACCTAAATTAGACCCTCTCTTCCATGAGAGGGTTATTCTGTTTTAACAGCTGTTAGAGAGTCAAACGATATAAAGTTTGTATCCCCCTTTGAACCTTTCACGTATAACTGTTGTTTAATTTCATTTATATAATGAACATGTCCGATTACTTCTTCAATAAATCCTAAGGGTTAGAGCCCTATTGTTCTCCATTGCTTCAGAAAATACCTGCGCCATTTCTCGAGTTGGTATTTCAATAACAGGCTTTTCATTTTTAGTAACAATCTTTCTATGTAATAAAGCTTCTCTGTGTTCGGGCAGGATAAATTTTGTTTCAGCCGCTTATCATAAATTCCTTCAGACAAGTTTATACTCCTTGAGTAAATAATACCAGAACGAACATTCGTTTTTTGATTTGAAACAGAACTAATGTTCGTATAAAATAATGGTAAAGAAGGAGGAGTGATATGCAATGGACTCGATTTTGAAACGTTCATTAACTGAGAAAACTGCTTTAGATATGATTTATATAAGAAATGACGGGATGATTACAAAAAGGTCAATAATTATTCGGCAAATTAATCAGACTTATATACGCGCTTTTTGTTTCAATAGCCGTCAAACAAAGACGTTTACTATTGAGAATATCCTTGCTGTCTCTCCCGCAGCATATAAAAGAGGGATTAAGAATTATGCGTGAAATTACAGAAAGACAATTTGAAACGCTCAAAAAATACATTAATGAAAAGAGGATTGCTCCTGCATATAGAGATTTGATGAATATGTTAGGTTAACCTCACCGAGTCCAATGCAAGGGCTGCTGGATGCTTTGAGAAGAAAAGAATATATAACTTGGGAACAAGGGTTGCCTCGACCATTAAAAATCACAGAGAGAGCTTATCTTTGATAGGTTCTTTTTTTGTGTTTTAAAAAAAGTAATTCCTTTCAAACAACCGGAGACCCTGTGGACGGCGGAAAATCTCGATCACCATTTGATCCCCGGCGTCAAAGATGTTCCTAACGCGAAGGTCATCGCAATAGAAGACGTAATGAAGGGAGACAAAATTGGCCGCGCGGAGTTGGCGAAATCGGAACGATCGCCAACTCCGCGCGGCCATTGTAAAGCTGTGCACGATGCGGTCGGCTGCTGGGGAAACAAGCTGCCAATTTCAATTCCTTTGAAACAGAAACAATTCCGAATGATCGTAAATGGTCAGGAGTGTGTGAAATGGAAGACATTCCTATGAATCGTCTAAGTGACCTGCTTAGAAAGGAAATTCAGCTGACCGGAACAAAGGTTTCCTGCAGAACCGGCCGCTGCGGAGCATGCGCCATCCTAATAGACGGGAAGCTTGCCAATGCGTGCATGACAAGCGGACTTTTAGTATCTAGAAGACTTCGGGATATTTTCCTCGCAGGCAATTTTCTGAAAATTAAATCGTTGTATTAGATTAATCTATACTTTAGAATAATTGATTATATTCTGAAAGAAATCAGGGGTGGACTTATGAAAACGATCGGCCTTATTGGCGGAATGAGTTGGGAATCTTCGGCTGAGTATTATCGAGTGATCAATGAGGAGATAAAAAAGAAACTAGGAGGGCTGCATTCTGCAAAATGCGTTTTGTACAGTGTCGATTTTAAGGAGATTGAACACTATCAGTCAGATGGGGCTTGGGATAAAGCAGGTTTTGCTTTAGGGAAAGCCGCGAGGTCATTAGAAAAAGCCGGCGCAGACTTTATCGTCATATGTACAAATACTATGCATAAAGTGATTGGCTATATCCAGCAAATGATCACTATCCCTATTTTACATATTGCAGATGCAACTGCCGATCAAATCACGAGACAAGGTATTCGTTCAGTAGGTTTACTTGGAACGAAGTATACGATGGAACAAGATTTTTATAAATCACGTATTGAGTCTCACAATATCAATGTCATTGTGCCTGCTGATGAGGAAAGAGAAGTAATCAATCATATTATTTATCAGGAGCTGTGTTTAGGCGAAATCAAACAGTCGTCTAAAAACATGTATAAGAAGATTATCAATCATTTGGTGGATCGAGGTGCAGAAGGGATTATTCTCGGATGTACTGAAATTGGATTACTAGTAAAAGCAGAGGACTCTGAAGTGCCATTATTTGATACAGCTTTCATCCATGCTCAAACAGCAGTGAATACATCTCTTTCCTTGTAGCTGTGTATGCTGCCAAGTGAAAAGAGTGTAAGACATACTTTGGAGAAGCCCGCCTCACCGGCGGGCTTCCTTTTTAACTCCCCCTATACACCTGATAACCAAACGGCGACAGCAAAAGCGGGATATGGTAATTTGCATCTGAATCTGCAAGCTGAAAGCGGATGGTGACGATGGTTAAAAACGGCTGATCGGCTGTATTTATGTTGTTGCTCGCAAAATACTCTCCTGCATGAAATTCTATGACATATTCTCCGGGCACCAGCTCCTCCCCTGCGAGAAGCGGCGCATCGACTCGACCGTCAGCGTTGGTGAATGCCTCTGTCAAAAGGCTTCCGCCGTCCAGCCGCTTCAATTCAATTTTTACGTTCGCCGCGGGTTTGCCGCAGGTTAAATCCAAGATATGGGTTGTCAGCTTTCCCATCAGGCTTTCAGGCTCCCTAAGGCTTCATCGGCTTTCTGTTTTTCTTTCTCGGCGTCTTCTCTTGTCACGGTAAAGCGCTGGAAGCCGAATGGCGGGCGCGGTTCGGTGTAGACTTTTCCTTTGGACCCCGGGATTTCCTCAACGACTGTGTCCCATGTGTGATTTTGAGATTGGAAGCTGACATCAGTGAGCTGCGGGAATCTCGTTAAAATTCTGCAGCCGATATGATAGATTAAATTTTGGATTGAAGGGGTTTCAAGCTCGTGAAAAACGGCGCTTGCCAAGTCGCGGACCTGTTCAGCCGCGACGTAGCGGGCTGGATCAGAAGCGTATGCGTCATTTGTGTTTTCGTAATGCCAGCCGATGTTTAGATGGACAAACAGCGGGCGGTTGCCGTCTTCGGGGAGAGTCGTATATTCATCGCGAATAAAGCCGACGAAAGAGTTGCCGCTCACCTTGACGAGCTGGAGATCTATGATTTCACTGTATTGCTCCTTAATCGTTATAGTATCTCCGGTTCGTTCCGCTTTCAGCACAGACCGAGCCCGTTCATTGCGCGATCTTCTGAAAACGAGCTGGCTTGTGCGGAGCTCTTGCGCCCCGTATGCGGGCATTGCTTCAAATGGAATCTCTTCGCCTGTCAGAGCAATCGTGTCCATATGAGAATACGTATTTAAAAATCGGTGAGCCACATCGTGTATGAACCCCTCAATTGTTGTCCCTTCATAGGAAGCGAGATGGCGCTGAATAAAGTTTTTCATTGAGTCTGTAGCCACAACGAGGGTGTTATCCCCGTCTATAAATGACGGCAGGAAGGCATCCCCGCCAATTTCACATGTCACATCAACGCCGACAACGGTATTGTCTCTCCCTGAAAAAGATGACTCTGGAATTTGCTTTACTCCTGTGAGCGGCTTTAAAAACGTTCGGTATGCAAATACATTTCCTTTGCCGTAAGACATGGTTCTTTTCATTTGCGTCTCTCCTTTTTCAGTTATGATATCCGCCAGCCGAAAGCGGGCGATGCGGTAAATTTCGATAAGGGCTTGCTGGAACTCGGTTTCCTGTTCGTTCTCGAGCCTTTTCACTAGGGATCGGTGAATGTCCTGTTTCGTTTTTCCCTTTACCGCTAAAATAAAAGGAAAACCGAAGCGTTCATCATAATGTTCATTCAGCTTGAGAAATTCCTCGTATTCCTCTTGTTCAAGTTCGCTGAGCCCTGCGTTTCGCTGCTCGCTTACTGAGGCATCACTCATTATGTTCTTTGTTCCGAGTCTGGGATGCTTGTTGATTAAATCAAGCTGCGTCTGCCGGTCCGCGGCTTTTACAATGCCGGCCATTTTGCGGTGAAGATCAGAAAGAGAAGAAAACGGGCGCAACGCCGCCGCTTCCTCGGCAATCCATGAAGAGTGTTCGAAAATAGATCCCAGCGTGTCTGTCAGTGTGTGTCTTTCCATTTGATTCAGGTCATCCATCGTGAACATTGGCATCTTCCTTTACGTTTTTATTTCAGCGTGATCCGGCTGCTTGGTTTGAAAAAAAGCGTGCAATGCAATTGCCGTCAAACTGCCGATCACAATTCCGCTTCCTGCCAATACTGAAGCCGCTCCCGGAAGAGAGGAAAACAACGCGGGAACTGTCGTTGCGCCAAGCCCTAAGCTGACGGAAGCGGCAATAATCAGCAGATTGCCTTGCGAGTCGAGATCAACGCTGGAAAGCATTTTGATCCCGTAAGAAATGACCATGCCGAACATGACGATCATCGCGCCGCCGAGAACGGGGGTTGGAATCACTGTTGTCAGTGCAGCGGCTTTTGGAACCAGTCCGATTGCCATCAGCATCATTCCCGTGACGGCGATGACGTTAACACTTTTCATTTTTGATAGCTGGACAATACCGACATTTTGCGAGAAAGCGGTATAGGGAAACGCGTTAAATAAGCCGCCAAGCATAATTGCAAAGCCCTCCGCCCGGTAGCCCTTTTCCAGATCCTGCTCCGACAGCCTGCGGTTTGTGATATCGGCAAGCGCAAAGTAAACACCTGTCGATTCGACCAGACTGACAATCGCAACGAGCAGCATCGTCACCACAGCCGGCAGCTCGAAGGTCGGCATGCCGAAATAAAACAGAGACGGAACATGAAGCCAGGACGCCTCCATGACATCAGAAAAATCGACCTTTCCCATGAAGAATGCGGCCGCTGTACCTGCGATAAGGCCGAGCAAAACCGCAATGGAGCGGATAAAGCCTTTAAAGAAATAAAACAGCAATAAGATAAAAGCCGTGACGCCAAACCCGAGAAGCACGTTGTCCAATGACCCGAAGTCTTTGCTTCCATCGCCTCCGGCCAGGTTATTCATTGCTGTCGGAATCAGGCTGATGCCGATAATCATGACGACTGAGCCGGTCACAACAGGCGGAAAAAAACGGACAAGCTTTCCAAAGAAGCCCGCGGCTAAGACGATAATCAGCCCTGCGGCGATAATGGCACCGTATATGGCTGAGACACCGTACGTGCCGCCGATGGAAATCATCGGGCCGACTGCGGTAAACGTACATCCGAGCACAACAGGGAGGCCGATGCCGAAAAACCGATTTTTCCACAGCTGCAAAAGAGTCGCCGCCCCGCACATGAACAAATCGATCGCGATTAAATACGTGAGCTGACCCGGATTCAGCCCGATCGCTGCTCCGACGATCAGCGGAACGAGAATGGCTCCCGCATACATGGCAAGCATATGCTGAAGCCCGAGCATCATCAGCTGAAAGGCATTGCGATATTCCTTCATCTTTTTTACACCTCTTTTTCTAATGCGAGTGTATGATCTAATGCCGGAAGTTCAGTTTTCTGTGTTGTTTTTTCTTTTTTGCCGCGCAGGCTGAAAAATAGATTCAAAAAGATGGCGGTCAGGCTGCCGGTGATGGTGCCGTCACTGACCAGAATTCTGATTGGAGCGGGGAATTCAGCAAAAATCCCGGGGACCGTGCTGGCGCCGATGCCGAGTGCGATTGAACATGCGATGGTCAAGAGGTGGTATTGGTTTTTGAGATCCGCTGCGCTGAGCATTTTGACGCCTGAGGCAATCACCATGCCGAACATGACAACGGTCGCGCCGCCGAGCACTGCTGCAGGCACGGCAGAAGCAAGGGCGGCAATCTTCGGTATCAGCCCGAGACAGACAAGGATACAGCCTGCGGTAACGACGATGTTTCTTGTTTTGACTTTCGTCAGCTGCAATAAGCCGGCGTTTTGCGCAAAGGTGTTATAAGGGAAGGCGTTGAACAATCCGCCGATGAGAATGGCGATTCCTTCCGCCCGGTAGCCTTTGACAAGATCTTTTTCGGTTAAAGATCTGCCGCATATCTTACCGATTGCGTAGAAAACGCCGGTCGATTCGACGATAATGACCATTCCGACGATCAGCATCGTTAAGACCGGGCCGATTTCAAAGGAAGGGGCTCCGAAGTAAAACGGCCTCGGGATTTGGAAGAACGGGGCTTCAGCGACAGCGGAAAAACTGACTTTTCCCATGATCGCTGCTGCCGCTGTCCCGGCGGCGATTCCAATTAGAACGGACAGCGTTCGGGCAAATCCTTTGAGAAAGCGGTTGAGAACTAAGATCAGGACAAGGACGCCGACAGAGAGGAGAAGGTTTTCGAGCGAACCGTATTCGGGGTTGGCGCCGCCGTTTATTTTTTCGCCGCCAGCCATATTTTTCACACCTGTCGGAACAAGTGAAAGGCCGATTAAGGTGACAACGGTTCCTGTTACGACAGAAGGAAATAACACGGTCAGCTTGCCGAAAAATCGCGCAAACAGAAAGATAAACACACCAGCAGCGATGATGGAGCCGTAAATGGCGTGAATGCCGTAATTCGTGCCGATTGAAATCATCGGGGTGACGGCCACAAATGAACTGCCGAGCATGACGGGAAGACCGATGCCGATGTATGCGCCGCGCAAGGTCTGCAAAAGCGTCGCGATGCCGCACGTTAACAGGTCAATCGCCAACAGGTAAGACAGCTGTTCAGAGGTTACATTCAGCGCCCTGCCGACAAGCAGGGGCACTAAAATCGCACCTGCATACATGGCCAGCACATGCTGAAGGCCAAGAGAAAACACCGCAAACGATCGTTGTTTCACCATAGTCCCTCCTTTTCATGTGAACTTTAGTAACATGATAGCGTGCGAACTGTCGGGTGTCATTGGCTACTGTAGCTGAAAAAGACAGGTGTTATTGCTGGAAGTGACGAAAAACGATTTAATTCGTAAGATTATGTGACGGATATTAGCTGATTAACCGCTGCATCCGTAAAGCAAGCCGCAAACGCATTGTCGTTTCAGGGTCTTTTAAGCTTTTGCCCAGCAGCTCCTCACATTTTTCAAGGCGGTAGATGACCGTATTGCGATGAACGTACAGACGCTTTGCCGTCTCGGAAATTTGGCAGTGTGTCTCTAAATAGACAGACAGCGTATGAAGCAGGCTTTGATCCTCCTGCTGTTTTTCAGCGAGGCTTTGAAGCGTGGAGTTGTAAAATTTCTTCAAATCCTCAACCGGGAGCAGGCGGAGGAGCTCAGGCACATCTTTTGCGTGATACACCTGGATAAACGCGGTGCTTCTAGACAAATGCCCTGATTGCAAAGCGTCTGAAGCTTCGGTGAACGCGTCGGGAACGTCAATGAGCTTTTGGCATATATTGCTGATGCCAAAGGACACCGTCCGTTTAAATTGAGCTCTGATCTGTGATTGAAACTGCTCTAAAAAGCTGATCACCGATGCGTGCATTTCACTCCAGCTGTCTGTCGCCTCGATCAGAATAATGCCGACATTTCCTTTTATAAAAAGGTGAGGCGGAAACGGGAAGGCTGATAATTCACCTTCAAGAAAGTCGAAGACGCCGTCGGAGGCGAGCTGATTTTCTGTAAAGCTGATTGATTCGTCATTCCGGTCAAGTTTGCCGGCGATGCACATGTATTTTTGATCCCAGCGCAGCTTGAATTCCTTCGCCCGGTTTTTGATTTCATCGTTTGAAGAAAATGAGCGCTCAATAAAATTGCTGAAAAACTCATTGCGCGCACGCCTGCTGAATTGCTTCAGCGCATTTTCTTTCAGCAGTTCAAAGGAAATCACGTTGGCCGCTTGCTCAATCGTGAGAATCAATCCTTTGTCGCCGGCCTGCACCATGTCCGGTATCAGCAGATAGCCGCAATTTTTTTCGTGATTATAAATAGGAAGGACGGAATACGTTTTCTGATCCGGAATCGTACAGAAACAAGTGAAAAACGGACCGGATACGGTATTCAGAGTGCTTTTCAGCTTTTCGGTCTCAAATGAAATCTGATGGGACGCAGACAGCATTTTGGCATGCTGGTCAAGCAGCAGCACAGGTAGCTGAAGGAGGTCTGAGACCTTTTTGAGGAGAGATTGCAGCCCTTTGCCGCTCATAATATGGTTTGTGAATTTTTTGTGCGCGTAAATGGCTTGCTGCAGCTCGTTAGACCGCATATCGAGAATGTGGCTGAGTGTTGCATTCACAATATCCCCGAGGCGGATGTGCTCCGGCAGCTCAATGATCGGAAACGCGTATGAATCGGCCAGTTCGATGATTTCTTTCGGGATATCCTCCAAGTAGCGCTTTGTTTTAATGCCGAGGCCCGCGCAGCCGCGTTTTGCCATTTGCCGAATCAATTCAGATAACTGGTGCGGGTGATCCTTCAGGTGATACGCGGTGGTGACGAGCAATTCATTCTTATGCAGAAAGTCTGCGATATCCGGAGCGTCCATCATATTGACATGCTGAACCTCTCTTTCCCCTCCTGCTTTTCCAGCGATTAAATGGGCGTTTTCAAAAGCCGGTATTTTCATCACATCAAAAATATTCATAGCGCATTCTCCTTTTCTATAAAAACATTGGTTAAGATGAATAATTTTCAATAGGAATTCTAGCGGTTTTGCTGATGTAATACGATCATAGTAGCAGTAAACTGTTGAAAATAGAATGAATTGTGTTACATAAACTGACATGAAAAATCGTCAACCTGACATGGGGGTATCATAATGGCTTACGATATGGTGATAAAAGGTGCGAAGGCAGTTACGCCAGATGGTGTGAAAGAATCTGATATTGCAGTCCAAAACGGCATCATTGCCGAGATTGGTTCGGCCATTGAAGCAAGCGGGGCGACGATGGTCAAGGCAGACGGAAAATACGTGTTTCCCGGTGTGATAGACTGCCATGTTCATTTCAATGAACCGGGCAGAGAGGACTGGGAGGGGATTGAAACAGGTTCGCAGATGATGGCGGCAGGCGGCTGCACCACCTATTTTGATATGCCGCTCAATTGCATTCCATCGACCGTGACGGCAGAGCATCTTCTCGCAAAAGCTGAACTGGGCAGGCAAAAATCAGTCGTGGATTTTGCGCTATGGGGCGGACTTGTGCCCGGCCATATCGATGACATCCGTCCAATGGCAGAAGCGGGGGCGATCGGATTTAAAGCATTTTTATCAAGATCAGGCACAGATGAGTTCCGCTCTGTTGATGAACGAACCTTGCTCAAAGGCATGGCGGAAATCGCGGCTGCAGGAAAAATCCTCGCTCTTCACGCCGAGAGCGACGCGATCACAAGCTATTTGCAGATGGTTTTGGCCAATAAAGGAAAGGTGAATGCGGATGCGTACGCCGCCTCCCGCCCGGAGGAAGCAGAAGCTGAAGCGGTGTATCGCACGCTTCAGTATGCGAGGGTGACAGGGTGCCCGGTGCATTTTGTTCATATCAGTACGGCGAAAGCGGTTCGGCTGATCAGAGAGGCGAAACAGGAGGGGCTTGATGTTTCGGTCGAAACATGCCCGCATTATGTCTTGTTCAGCCATGACGATTTACGGGAAAAGGGTTCTGTCGCGAAATGCGCGCCTCCGCTTCGGCCGCGGGAGTCGCAGGAAGCCTTGATCGAGACGCTCATTGCCGGGGACATTGACATAGTTTCCTCAGACCATTCCCCTTGCCGCCCATCCTTGAAGCGGGAGGATAACCTGTTTCTATCATGGGGCGGAATCAGCGGCGGGCAGTTCACTTTATTAGGCATGCTTGAACTCGCGCTTGAACACCAGATTTCGTTTGAAACCATCGCTGAATGGACAGCGGCGGCACCTGCGAAACGATTCGGCCTTCACAAAAAAGGGCGGCTGGAAGCGGGGGGTGATGCGGATTTTGTTCTCGTCAGCATGGAGCCGTACACTGTCACAAGAGAATCGATGTTTGCAAAGCATAAGCTAAGCCTTTACGAAGGGCATACATTTCCCTGCCGCATTTCGGCCACTTACAGCAAAGGCCGGTGTGTGTACAGTGGCGGAGAGAAAGCAGAAATAGGCATTGACGGAGCGCTGGTCGTTCCTTCGTAATCCCGGCGGTTTTTAACCGCCGGTTTTTTTGATTTCCGCCGTTCTTGTTTTTAAAATTTTATCAACGTGGTATCTTTTTTAAAAAGGAGGCGGAGGCAATGGAACATGTTAAATACATACTGAAGCAATCCTGGTCGCGCCATACGAGTTCTAAATGGACGGAAGAATGCCCGTCATGCGGCCAATGCGGTGTGACGGCATTGGTGATTCAGGATCAACTCGGCGGCGCCATTTTTAAAACAAAGGTCGGTGAGAGCTGGCATTTTTATAACTGCATCAACGGTGTGATCTATGACTTTACGAGTGAACAGTTTCAGGCGCCGATTGAATACCTGCATATTCCTTCCTCAAGAGAAGAGGCGTTTTTAGATACAAATGAGGAACAATACCAGCATCTTCGTTCAGCATTTTCCCGCCATATGAACAGCATTTCCGAGGAAACCTGAAAACACGTGTGATAAACTGGAAGAGAGGTGAATGATTGTGATTTATATCGGACTGACGGGATGGGGGGATCATGACAGCATCTATCCGCCGAAAACGGCCAGCCAGAAAAAATTGCAGGCCTATTCCTCCCATTTTCCGATCGTGGAGTTAGACGCGAGCTTTTACGCGATTCAGCCGGCGCGCAATAATGAAAAGTGGGTGAAGGAAACGCCGGAAACCTTCCAATTTATCGTGAAAGCGTATCAGGGCATGACGGGGCATCAGCGCGGCGAAATCCCCTTTGACTCAAAAGAGGAGATGTTTGACGCGTTTAAGGTGTCGTTAACGCCATATTTACATAGCAATAAGCTCGCCATGGTGCTGTTCCAATTTCCGCCGTGGTTTGACTGCAAGAAGGAGAATGTCGCTTATTTGAGATGGTGCAAACACCAAATGGGAGATATTCCATGTGCGCTTGAATTCAGAAATCGTTCCTGGTTTTCGCCGCCATTTTACGAGCAGACGCTTTCGTTTATGAAGGCGGAAGGCTGGATTCACAGTGTTTGTGATGAACCGCAAATCGGAGAAGGCAGCGTTCCGACTGTGCTGCGCGCCACCGATGAAAACAAAACGCTCGTCAGGTTTCACGGGCGCAACAAGCAGGGCTGGATGAAGCCTGATGGCGGGAAAAACTGGCGTGAGGTCAGGTACTTATACCGCTACAATCAGCAGGAGCTGACAGATTGGAAAAAGCACCTGAATGAGCTGCAGCAGCAATGTAAGGATGTTTTTGTCCTGTTCAACAACAATTCCGGCGGAGACGCCGCGGATAACGGCAAGCAGATGCTTGAACTGCTTGATATCGAGTACAGCGGACTTGGGCCGAGACAGCTCGATTTATTTTAGAAAAGAGGTTTTTACTAATGTCGTTTGTGATTTTGGCCGTACTGGGATTAATCGCAGGTACGGTAGGAAGTCTGATTGGGCTTGGCGGCGGAATTGTTATCGTGCCGTCTCTGATGTTTTTAAGCACAGTGACGCCGCTGTTTCAGGATGTGACGCCCCAGGTCGCGATTGGAACTTCGCTTTTGGTCATTATTTTTACGGGTCTTTCTTCAACTTTGGCCTATATTAAATATAAAACCGTTGATTATAAGAGCGGGCTCATTTTCTTTATCGGCTCAGGCCCCGGCAGCATGATCGGGGCTTACGTGTCAAAGCTGTTCAATTCAAGCTCGTTTTCCGTTTGGTTTGGCATTTTTATGATCCTGATTTCATTATCCTTAATGCTGAAAGCGAAAGCCCGGCCGATCAACAAAGCGCACAAAGGCATTATCCGGACATTTCAGGATGATGCCGGTGATCCTTATACGTATTCATATCAGGCTCCTGTCGGCATTGCGATCGCCTTTGTTGTCGGCTTTTTAGGCGGGCTTTTCGGAATAGGCGGCGGATCGCTGATGGTTCCTGCAATGATGCTGTTATTCCTGTTCCCTCCGAAGGTTGCAGTGGCAACGTCCATGTTTATTATTTTCCTGTCCTCTATGACAGGGTCTGTTTCACATATTATTTCCGGGCACGTCAATTGGCTGTACGCCCTCGCGCTTGTGCCCGGCGCTTGGTTCGGCGGAAAGCTTGGCGCCGCCATCAACAGAAAAATGCAGACGAAAACGATCGTCATGATCATGCGGATCGTATTGATTTTGATCGGCTGCCAGCTCATTTATGAAGGCATATTCAGCTGAACGATTAGGGAGAGATAATATGAAGGAGAAGCTCCGCTTATATCATACAAATGATTTGCACAGCCATTTTGAAAACTGGCCGAAAATTGTAGATTATATCGAGCAGAAACGAAAAGAGCATCAGTCAGACAGCGAAGAGACGCTCGTTTTTGATATTGGCGATCATCTTGATCGTTTTCAATTCGTGACAGAGGCGACTTTCGGAAAAGCGAATGTCGATCTCTTAAACCGTCTTCACATTGATGGAGCGGCAATCGGCAATAACGAAGGGATTACGCTTCCGCATGAAGAACTCGCAGCCTTATATGATCATGCTGAATTTCCCGTTATCGTCTCCAATCTGTATGACAAAAACGGAAACCGTCCGTCCTGGGCGGTTCCTTACCATATCAGAACATTGAAAAACGGCATGACCATTGCTTTCTTAGGCGTAACTGTGCCGTATTATCCCGTTTATGACAAGCTGGGATGGACAGTAACCGATGCTTTTGAGAGCGTAAAGGAAACCATTCAGGAAGTGAAAGGGCAGGCTGACATCATCGTTTTGCTGTCGCATTTAGGCATTCTTGATGATCAGGAAATGGCTGAAGCGGTGCCTGAGATTGATGTCATTCTTGAATCGCACACCCATCATTTGCTTGAAGACGGACAAGTGGTTAACGGTGTTTTACTTGCCAGCGCTGAAAAATACGGGCATTATGTCGGCTGTGTAGAAATCACGGTGGACAGCATTCAGCGAAGCATTATCAGCAAAACAGCATCTGTGCAGAACATGGCGGAATGGACAGGGGAATCCGCAGAAACAAAAGCATTTCTCAATGAAAAAGAACATGAAGCCGAGGAGAAGCTGTCCGATGCCGTTGCCGAGCTTGCTCAAGATGCTGAGGTAAAGTGGTTTGAAGAATCAGAGCTGCCTTTGCTGTTGGCGTACGCGTTAAAGGAATGGTGCGGGACGGATATCAGTATGGTCAATTCAGGTGTCATTCTCGGTCCGCTGAAAGCGGGTCCTGTGACGAAGCTGGATCTGCATCGCATCTGTCCTCATCCGATTAATCCGGTGGCGGTTTGCCTGACGGGAGAAGAACTGAAAGAGACCATTGTTCATGCCGCTTCCGAAAAAATCGAACAGCTCCGCATCAAAGGGCTCGGCTTCCGCGGAGAAGTAATGGGAAAAATGGTGTATGCGGGTGTAGATGTCGAAACGAAACGGCTGGATGACGGAATCACGCATGTCACACGGATTACGCTGAACGGGGAAGAGATTGAAAAACATAAGCAATACTCCGTTGCGGTGCTAGACATGTTTACACTCGGCAGGATGTTTCCGATCATCCGCGACGCCGCGGAAAAAGAATATTTCATGCCGGAGTTTTTGCGGGATCTGCTTGCTTGGAAGCTTGCGCAATAAAGAGGTCAGCCCACAACAACTGTGCCCTTCATCATAAAGTGATGAAGGAAGGGAGTGGTTGACGTGGTAAATCTGACACCAATCATGATAGAAGGACAGCCTTTTACAGCAGTGACAGTGAAGCTTCCGAAAACGAATTTTATGGCTGTCGCAAATGATCACGGATACATTATGTGCGGTGCGCTTGATGTGGCACTGCTGAATGAAAAATTAAAGGAACGGGGCATTGTGGCGGGGCGCGCAGTCGGTGTGCGCACTATTGACCAGCTGTTAGACGCACCTTTAGAATCCGTCACATACGCCGCGGAAGATCTCGGCATTCATGCCGGCATGAGCGGCAGAGACGCGCTTTTGAAAATGGTGAAATAAAATAATTTGGCCCGGCTATTACTATGTCCCCTCTTACAAGCATACATTGTGATATGTAAGGGGGGATTTTCTTGCCAAGATATCGCGGCCCTTTTCGCAAGAGAGGACCTTTGCCTTTCCGTTACGTGCTGCTCTTGTCAGCTGTCTTTTTTATCCTGTCAACTACAGTCAGCCTTTGGATGATCAATGGCTCGATTAAACCTGTTTTAATGAGCATCGGCGAGATGGAAACGAAGCGTGTGGCGACAGAGGTAATCCAGGATTCGATAGAGGATTATATGTCTGACAGTGAAAATATGAAAGATATGTTTCAAATGAATTCTGATGAAAACGGAAATTTAACGACAATCGATTTTAATACACAGGTTGTAAACAGCGTGAAAACAAAAGTGACAAAACAGCTTCAGGCTCATCTGAAAGAGATGGAAACCCATACCGGACACAGCGGCGCCAGTGAAAATATCATGATCAATATTCCGCTGGGACAGGTGACAGGGAACAGTCTTCTTGGAAACCTCGGGCCGAAAATCCCGGTTCGGTTCAATTTAATCGGAGACGCTTTTACAGATGTCAAAACAAAAATCAAGCCGTATGGCATAAATAATGCACTTATCGATATCAGCATCTTTGTTGAAATTAAAGTGAAGGTTATCATTCCGTTCGCAAGCAAAACCGCTGTCGTCACAAATAATGTTCCTGTATCAATTAAAGCCGTTCAGGGCGAAGTGCCGCAGTTTTATAACGGAAGCGGCGGTTCAGGTGTCACGCCTTCTGTCCAGCTTCCGAGCGGCAAAGAAGAGGACAGCGCCGATTCAAAAAATGAAAAAAGCAGCAAATAAGCCGCCTGTCGAAGAGGCGGCTTTTTCGTTATTTCTTTTTTTTATATTCATACCGCTCCCACGCCCTCAAATGCGGGTATGGATCAAACGACCATTCGGTTTTCCCGTTATCTTTGTACATCCCGTAGTGAAGATGCGGCGGGAACTTCCCAGCGGTTCCCGGGGGGCCGTATCCGGAGCTGCCGACGGAACCGAGCACTTGGCCGGGCTCAACGATTTGTCCTGCTTTAATCCCTTTGGCAAACCCATTGAGATGGGCAAAATAATGATACGTATTGTTGATGTCTCTAATGCCGATTCTCCATCCTCCGAAGCGGTTCCAGCCCTTCATTTCAACTACGCCGTAGCAGGTGGATCTGACAGGAAGGCCGTAACGGGCAAAGATATCCGTGCCTTCATGAATGCGCCTTCCCCCGAAGCCGCGTGCATCTCCCCATGTGCTGCGGTAGCTGTAATCGGTTCTGATCGGAAGCGGAAACGCATGCTCGCCTAAATCAATATGACCGTAGGCTTTAAACAGCTTCATAAATTCAGAAATGATCCCCACTGTCTGATCACGTCGGTAATATTTCCAAAGCCCGATGCGGATGTTGTTCTCATCTGTGCCATACGAAAGCAAGTATTGGCTGAACGTATACAAAATATCTTCATCATTGCTGACCTCGGCTTTCCCGTCTCCATCACCATCCATGCCGATACCGTCAAACACTTTAATGCTTAACGGCGCATCGTCCTTCGGATTCGGGTTTTCAGGCCCGCTCCAGACTTCATCCGGTATATAGATGCTGATGATTCCAGCCTTGTCAGGCAGATCTTTTCGGTTGCTCCGCACATTTTCCTCGTATTGATCTACTGCGGCGAGAGCGTACCAGGGAATCTGCGTCACAGCCTCGATTTTATGATATAATTCCATCCGTTTCGACAGCACTGGATCTGAAAGCTCTTTTCCAGACGCATAAGGCTCAAACGCAAACAAAAGGAGAAGAAGAGCGGATAACAAAACTTTCACAAAATAATCTCCTTTCATATTGAATACACATAGTTTGCGGCAAGCCGGCTTAAAAATGTCAGTAATGATCTTCCCTTGTCGAGAAATTTTTCCTATGTTAAAGTGTCTAAAGAAAAGACTTTCTTTAGTTAGAAAAACATTATTTTTATTGCAGAAATACCTTTCTCGTTTTCAGAATGTTTCGTGTCAGAAATTGAGTATATTGGATATTGGAGATGATGGGAATTGGCAAAGAAAGACGAACACCTCAGAAAGCCCGAATGGCTCAAAATCAAATTAAATACAAATGAAAACTATACAGGGCTCAAAAAACTCATGCGGGAAAATAACCTGCACACCGTATGCGAAGAAGCAAAATGTCCGAATATTCATGAATGCTGGGCTGTCAGACGTACAGCGACATTTATGATTTTAGGTTCTGTTTGTACAAGAGCATGCCGTTTCTGTGCTGTCAAAACAGGCCTTCCAACTGAGCTTGACCTGCAAGAGCCTGAACGCGTAGCGGATTCTGTCGCACTTATGAATCTAAAACACGCGGTCATCACGGCTGTTGCGCGTGACGACCAGAAAGACGGAGGGGCAGGCATTTTCGCGGAAACTGTCCGAGCGATCCGCAGAAAAAGCCCGTTCACAACAATTGAGGTGCTGCCGTCTGACATGGGCGGTAACTATGATAACCTGAAAACCTTAATGGATACACGCCCAGACATCCTGAATCACAATATCGAAACGGTTCGCCGCTTGACGCCAAGAGTCCGCGCGCGCGCGACGTACGACCGTTCGCTTGAATTTTTGCGCCGTGCGAAGGAAATGCAGCCTGACATCCCGACAAAATCAAGCATCATGATCGGACTCGGCGAAACGAAAGAAGAAATTATTGAAGTGATGGACGACCTCTTGGCAAACAACGTGGATATTATGGCGATCGGCCAATATCTGCAGCCGACGAAAAAACACTTGAAAGTCCAAAAATACTATCACCCTGATGAATTTGCAGAGTTAAAGGAAATCGCGATGCAAAAAGGCTTCAGCCACTGCGAAGCCGGCCCGCTTGTCCGTTCCTCTTACCATGCGGATGAACAGGTGAACGAAGCATCTAAAAAGCGCCAAGCACAAGCATAATGCCAAAACGCCAGATCATCTGGCGTTTTTGTCATTCCTATTGATGTCCTGACGGGTTTCCCCATTGGCATTTTCGTTCTCTGAGACAGGGCTTCCTTGCGGGGAGGTTTTCATTTCTTGAATCGTCCCCGACATCATTTCTCTGATATCCCTTGAACCGGTGCCGAGATTGCTGTAATTTTCGATCGACTGCATATGGTTTGGGTTATCCGAAATATACACATGATAGTATCGCGGGATCACAGAAGCCGCTGTTTTCTTCACCTGATCGGCGGTCAGGCTGCGGTTGCTGGAATCGGTTTTGTATACGACAAGCGCTTCCCGGTCGGTCACCAATGTTGCAGCATCTTGAATATGGGGGAGCTGAACCGTTACACTTGATATCATGTGAGCGGTTTCTTCCCGGTTCATCACCGGTGTTTTTTGCTGTTCGCCGTCAAATTGTTCTTTTTGATAGCGGACATAGCCAAATTGTCCGTTCTCATCATGCCTGTTAAAAGCCTCGTTGCGGTCAGAAACATGAATGGGCTTGGTTTGATTCTGCGTCTGATTCCGGACATTTTGGGCATCATCAAATCCAGCGCTTCCGCACCCGGATAAAAGCCCGGCCAGCAGGCAGAGGCTGACAGCAGTTCGTTTCATTTATCAATCCCTCCTCATGTGTAGGGTAGCCAAATCGCATGATTTATTCTTTAGCAATTGATGGGGACGGGGCAATGAATTATGATAGGAATGAGTGAAAAAGAGGTGAGATCATGATTCTTATTCAAAATGCCGAATTTGAATTGGTGCACAATTTTAAAGACGGCTTCAACGAAGAGGCTTTTAAAGCCCGCTATTCCGATATTTTAAATAAATACGATTATATTGTGGGGGACTGGGGATACAGTCAGCTCAGGCTCAAGGGCTTCTTTGACGACCAGAATCAAAAGGCAACCTTCGAAACGAAAATCAGTACATTAGATGAATACATTTACGAATACTGCAATTTCGGCTGTGCGTATTTTGTCTTGAAACGGATCAGAAAATAAACATACACAAAGGGGATGCTGTCATGTATTTTGTTGACAGAAACAAGATCGAGCAAACACTCGGGTTCTTTGAGCACCAGCTGGCGCTATTTAACTCACAAACAGACTGGCAGTCTGAAATCGGGGGACTGGCGCTTCAGCGTATAGGCCATTTGCTAATCGAATGCATTCTGGATACAGGAAATGACATGATTGACGGTTTTATTATGCGGGACCCGGGCAGCTATGATGACATTATGGACATACTAGTTGATGAAAAAGTTGTCACGGAACAAGAGGGGACAGAGCTCAAGAAGTTGATTGCCTACCGCAAAACATTGGTTCAGCAGTACCTTCTCGCTGACAGCGCAGAGCTTTACAGGCTGATCAAAGCGCATCAGACAGCTCTTCAGGACTTCCCGCAACGGATCAAAAGCTACTTAGAAACAGAGCTTGGCCCTGTTTCCGCGTTTAAATAAAAACTGGAAACCCACAGGAGTGTTGGAATTGAAAACATATAAAGGGTACTTAATTGATTTAGACGGAACGATGTACAATGGCACGGAAAAAATCGAGGAAGCTTGTGAATTTGTCAGGACGCTGAAAGATCGCGGCGTTCCTTATCTTTTCGTGACAAACAATTCTTCGCGCACACCGAAGCAGGTGGCGGACAAGCTCATGTCTTTTGATATTCCGGCAACAGAAGAGCAGGTCTTCACGACCAGCATGGCGACTGCCCAGCATATCGCCCAGCAGAAAAAAGACGCGTCTGTATATGTGATCGGGGAAGAAGGCATCCGCCAGGCAATTGAAGAAAACGGCCTGGCGTTTGGCGGCGAAAACGCGGATTTTGTCGTAGTTGGGATTGACCGTTCCATTACATACGAAAAATTTGCTGTCGGCTGCCTGGCAATCAGAAATGGCGCCCGTTTTATTTCCACTAACGGAGATATTGCGATACCGACTGAAAGAGGCCTTCTGCCTGGAAACGGTTCACTGACATCTGTTTTAACCGTATCGACAGGCGTACAGCCGGTATTTATCGGCAAGCCGGAATCGATTATCATGGAGCAGGCGATGCGCGTTCTCGGCACGGATGTGTCGGAAACACTCATGGTCGGCGACAACTACGCGACGGACATTATGGCCGGCATTAACGCCGGTATGGATACGCTGCTCGTTCACACAGGCGTAACGAAAAGAGAGCATATGACAGACGACATGGAAAAACCGACTCATGCGATTGACTCGCTGACTGAATGGATTCCATACATATAAAATAAGGGCGCCCCAAAAGGGTGCCCTTATTCTGTATGCCGTGCGCGGTGTGCGAGCCTGCTTGAGGCCGCGGCGGAAATCGCTCCGACAATATCATCTAAAAAGGTGTGGCATTCGCCTGTTGATTTATCATTCAAATGGTTAAGGATTCCGGGTTTTTCTTTGTCGATGTAACCGTAGTTCGTAAACCCGATCGATCCGTAAATGTTCACGATGGAAAATGCCAGAATCTCATCTACTCCATATAGGCTTTCATCTGTTTCCAGTATCGTTTGCAGCGGTTCAGACAGTTTTTTCTGCTCGGCGAGGACATCCAACTCAATGCCTGTTAAAATCGCGTTTTGCACCTCACGTTTTGCGAGAACACGATTGACGTTCAGCGTGCATTCATCAATGGTTAAATCCGGATGATATTTTTTCTGTAGAAAAAAGACAAGCTCGGCAATGTCTGATACCTCAACGCCGCGCTCCTTCATCCGTGCTCTTGCTTTTGCTTCCATCTGACTGATTTGTTCGTTTTCTGACATCAGCTTCACCCAATCTTTTTTACTAGTTTATACAAAATGTTTGAGATGTTTACGACTTTTTCTTGCGCTTCGTCGGATGAAATATGTATTCATAATTCCGGCTGTGTATGACTACGATGTGATGAGCCCTAATTCTACAGGCAGGTGATCTATGTGAAAGGTACAATAAAAGAAAAATACGGTATTCACATCAGGCAGCTTTCCATGTACCAGCACACATATCAATGCTTTCAGACGCCAAATTCATTCTTTCTGATTGTCCCCGTTTCCCAATTCTCTGATACCGAACTGTCGGAGCTTTATTACATGAGTCAGTATTTACAAGAACAAAGTGACCCATACGTTTCTGTTTTTATCTTTACAAAAGAAGGTGAGCTTACATTTGAACATGAAGAAAAAACATATGCTCTGCTGAAGGCGGCACCTCCGTATTCAAGCCGGGCGTTTTCCATTGGGCAGGAGCTTGCGGAATTTCACCGAAAAGGCCGCGGATATCCGTATGAAGTGAAGGCAGCCGGAAGAATCGGCCAGTGGAAGGACCTGTGGGGGAAACGTATTGATCAGCTGGAGGTGTTTTTGCAGCGAAAGGTTCATACGCCTCCGCACGAGCCATTCGATAAAAAAATGATTGAGTCCTTTCCATATTATGTGGGGCTGTCAGAAAACGCGATACAATATTTAGTGGACACTGAGCTGGATGACAAGCCTCAAGCCGTTGATTCAGGAACGATATGCCATCAGCGGATGGAAAGACATACATGGTCACCCGAATCTTTGATCAGGATTCCGGCTGATTGGGTATTTGACCATGCCTCACGCGATCTGGCTGAATATATGAGGCATACGTTTTTGCATCACAGACAAGATTTTCATCAGCAGGGCTTTCACTTTTTACAGGAATACGAGCAAATCACGCCGCTGTCTTCGTTTTCAAAACGTCTTCTGTACAGCCGTCTGCTCTTTCCGCTTCATTATTTTGAAATCGTGGAAAGCTACTACATGTCACCAGAATCAGAAAAGCATTATTGTGAAGAGCAGCTTGACTTCATTCTTGACGACTGCGGCCGCTATGAGCAATTTCTCAATACAGCGCAGGAATTCATGAATATGCGTGCACAGAAGCTGTTTGTTCCACGCGTGAACTGGCTCGGCAAAGGAAGTCCAGGGTGAGGAGAAAATCTGACAAAAATAATTAGAAAATAATGAATCTTGTCATATCAATGTGTTAAGCGTTTACATTCATAAAATTCAGCCGATTGCTGTCTTGTCAAAACAGGAGCGGGCTTATATAATGTTTGTAACTTATATGTCTGTGTTGAGTTAACAATTGTCCTTTTGAAGAGGACAATTAAAAGAAAGGTGGAGTTTTTTTGAAAGCGATTCGTGTAGGGCTTTTAGGTTTAGGTACCGTCGGAAGCGGTGTCGTTAAAATTATTCAAGACCATCAGGATAAGCTGATGCATCAGGTCGGCTGTCCCATTACGATAAAAAAAGTGCTTGTGAAAGATGTAGAGAAAAAGAGAGAAGTAGATTTGCCGAAGGAAGTGCTTACGACAGAAGTATATGATGTCATCGATGATCCGGATGTTGATGTCGTCATCGAGGTAATCGGCGGAGTTGAGCAGACAAAACAATATTTGGTCGACGCGCTCAGATCGAAAAAGCATGTAGTCACAGCAAACAAGGATTTAATGGCTGTGTACGGCTCCGAGCTGCTTGCGGAAGCGAAGGAAAATGGCTGCGATATCTTCTTTGAAGCCAGTGTTGCCGGCGGGATTCCGATTCTGCGCACGTTAGAAGAAGGCCTCTCCTCAGACCGGATTACAAAGATGATGGGAATTGTGAACGGCACAACGAACTTCATCTTAACAAAAATGATTAAAGAAAAAAGCCCTTACGAGGAAGTGCTCAAGGAAGCGCAGGATCTCGGCTTTGCCGAAGCAGATCCGACTTCGGACGTGGAAGGGCTTGACGCCGCACGGAAAATGGCGATATTGGCGCGTCTCGGCTTCTCGATGAACGTGGATCTGGAAGACGTCAAAGTAAAAGGAATCTCCCAAATTACAGACGAAGACATCAGCTTCAGCAAACGCCTCGGCTATACGATGAAGCTGATCGGGATCGCGCAGCGTGACGGCGGCAAAATTGAAGTCAGTGTACAGCCGACACTGCTTCCTGACCATCATCCGCTTTCTGCCGTGCATAATGAATTTAACGCCGTTTATGTATACGGCGAGGCTGTTGGCGAGACGATGTTCTACGGGCCGGGAGCCGGAAGCATGCCGACTGCGACTTCCGTTGTTTCTGACCTTGTCGCTGTCATGAAAAATATGCGCCTCGGCGTAACCGGAAACAGCTTTGTTGCGCCGCAGTATGAGAAAAACATGAAGTCGCCGTCTGACATTTACGCACAGCAATTTTTAAGAATTCACGTCAAAGACCAGGTCGGTTCATTCTCGAAAATTACGTCTGTGTTCTCGGAACGGGGCGTAAGCTTTGAAAAGATCCTTCAGCTTCCAATTAAAGGACACGATGAGCTGGCAGAAATCGTGATTGTCACACACCATACATCAGAAGCTGATTTCAGTGATATCCTGCAAAACTTAAATGATTTGGAAGTCGTTCAAGAAGTGAAAAGCACATATCGAGTAGAAGGGAACGGTTGGAGCTAATGTGGAAAGGACTCATCCATCAATATAAAGAATTTTTACCTGTAACAGATCAAACACCTGCGCTTACGTTACATGAAGGAAACACACCGCTTATTCATCTGCCGAAGCTGTCTGAACAGCTCGGAATTGAACTTCATGTTAAGACGGAAGGCGTCAATCCTACGGGATCGTTTAAAGACCGCGGCATGGTCATGGCTGTGGCGAAGGCAAAAGAAGAAGGAAATGACACGATTATGTGTGCGTCAACAGGAAACACTTCCGCTGCCGCGGCTGCATACGCAGCCCGCGCCAACATGAAATGCATCGTCATCATCCCGAACGGCAAAATCGCGTTCGGAAAACTTGCTCAGGCTGTCATGTACGGAGCCGAGATTATCGCAATCGACGGAAACTTTGACGATGCGCTTAAAATTGTCCGTTCCATCTGTGAGAAATCACCGATTGCCCTTGTCAACTCAGTCAACCCTTACCGCATCGAAGGCCAAAAAACAGCAGCCTTCGAAGTGTGCGAACAGCTGGGAGGAGCGCCGGATGTATTGGCAATCCCGGTCGGAAACGCGGGAAACATCACTGCGTACTGGAAGGGCTTCAAGGAATATCATGAGAAAAACGGCACAGGCCTGCCGAAAATGCGCGGCTTTGAAGCGGAAGGCGCGGCGGCAATCGTTCGCAATAAAGTGATTGAAAATCCGGAAACAATAGCGACGGCGATTCGTATCGGAAACCCTGCGAGCTGGGACAAAGCTGTAAAAGCAGCTGAGGAATCCAACGGGAAAATTGACGAAGTCACAGATGAAGAAATCCTTCACGCCTATCAGCTGATCGCCCGTGAAGAAGGCGTGTTTGCAGAACCTGGTTCTTGCGCGTCCATCGCCGGCGTTTTGAAACAAGTAAAATCCGGAGAAATTCCAAAAGGCAGCAAGGTTGTGGCTGTATTAACTGGAAACGGACTGAAAGATCCGAACACAGCTGTCGATATTTCCGAAATCAAGCCGGTCACATTGCCGACTGATGAAGACAGCATTCTTGAATATATAAAAGGAGCGGCCCATGTATGAACGAAGCCGACATGCTGTTCACTGTCACTGTTCCCGGAAGCACGGCTAACTTAGGCCCCGGCTTTGATTCAGTCGGGATGGCGCTTAGCCGCTACTTAAAGCTGACCGTCTTTGAAAGCGACAAATGGTCTTTTGAACCTGAAACAGAAACAGTCGCCGGAATCCCGGCGGGCACAGATAATCTGATCTATCAAGTGGCGAAACGGACAGCAGATTTGTACGGTAAAGAAATGCCGCCTGTCCATGTGAAGGTGTGGAGCGACATCCCGCTCGCCCGCGGCCTTGGAAGCAGCGCCGCGGCGATTGTGGCGGCGATTGAACTGGCTGATGAATTATGCGGCTTACAGCTCTCAGAGGCGGACAAGCTGCATTTAGCCAGCCTTGAAGAAGGACACCCGGATAATGCTGGTGCTTCCCTCGTTGGCGGACTTGTCATCGGCTTGCATGAGGATGACGAGACACAATTGATCCGCGTCCCTGATGCTGACATTGATGTTGTCGTAGTCATTCCTTTTTACGAGGTGCTGACAAGAGACGCAAGAGATGTGCTGCCGAAAGAGTTTCCGTATGCGGACGCAGTAAAAGCAAGCGCCGTCAGCAATATCCTCATTGCTGCGATCATGTCAAAGGATTGGCCGCTCGTCGGGAAAATCATGAAGAAGGATATGTTCCATCAGCCGTATCGTGCGATGCTTGTCTCTGAATTGTCCAAGGTAGAGCACGTCGCCGAGATGAAGGGCGCATATGGAACGGCTCTCAGCGGGGCAGGCCCGACGATTCTCGTTATGACTGAAAAAGGAAAGGGAGAAGAGCTGAAAGAACAGCTCGCGCTTCATTTTCCTCATTGTGAAGTCGACGCTTTGACCGTTCCGAAAGAGGGAAGTATAATAGAGCGAAATCCTTTGTATCAAGTCAAAAGTGTATAGATATCATGCCAAGCGTTCCTCAGCGTCAGCAGAGGGCGCTTTTTTTCTGCCCGAGATAAAGGAGTTTTTATTTAGAAAACGAAATACATGTAAAAAGGAGGAGATGAATATGAAAAAGCTGATGACCGCAGAAGACATCACAGCGATTGTCTCTGTGACCGATCCCCAGTACGCCCCGGACGGCAGCCGCGCCGCATATGTGCAGTCGCAAGTGAATCGAGAGCAAGACTCGTATACATCAAATATATGGGTCTATGAAACGAAAAGCGGCGATTCTGTTCCTTGGACACACGGAGAAAAGCAAAGCACAGATCCAAGATGGTCTCCGGACGGGCGTACGCTTGCCTTTATTTCTGATCGTGAAGGCGATGCAGCGCAGCTGTATATCATGGGCGCTGAAGGCGGAGAAGCGAGAAAACTGACTGATATCCCGTATGGCGTCTCAAAGCCAATATGGTCCCCTGATGGCGAATCGGTGCTTGTCACTGTCAGTTTGGGAGAGGGAGAAAGGATTGATGACCGAGAGAAAAAGGAGACGGACAGCTTTGAACCTATTGAAGTGCAAGGTCTAGCCTATAAACGGGACGGAAAAGGGCTGACGAGAGGCGCTTATGCTCAGCTTGTGCTTGTCAGCGTGAAGTCTGGCGAGGTGAAGCAGCTGACAAATCACAAGGCTGATCATGACGACCCTGCTTTTTCTTCTGATGGAAAATGGCTTGTTTTCTCAGCGGATTTGACTGAAACAGATGATGCCAGCAAGCCGCATGATGTCTGTATGATGTCGCTGGAGACTGGAGATATCAAGCAAATTACGTCCCATCGCGGCTCATTTGGACCAAGCTCATTTTCACCGGATGGAAGGTATCTTGCTTTGCTTGGGCACGAACAGGAATATCAAAATGCAACACTCGAAAAGGCGTGGCTTTATGATATCGAACAAGACCGTCTCACATGTCTGACTGAAACGCTTGATGTTCATTTAGCGGATGCGATGATTGGAGATTCATTGATCGGAGGGGGCGAGCAGCGGCCGGTTTGGACGAAGGACAGCCAAGGGTTCTATGTGATCGGCACAGATCAAGGCAGCACGGGAATCTATTATATTTCGATTGAAGGTCTTGTGTATCCGATTCGTCTCGAAAAAGAGTATATCAATAGTTTTTCCATTTCACCTGACGAACAGCACTTTATTGCCAGTGTGGCAAAACCGGATAGACCGAGCGAGCTTTACAGCATCCCGCTTGGACAGGAGGGGAAGCGGATGACTGGCGCGAATGACAAGTTTGTAGGCGAGCATACCATTTCAATACCTGAAGATATTCAATTTGTCACAGAAGACGGCGTGACGGTGAACGGCTGGCTGATGAAGCCTGCACAGGCGGGAGACTCGTCATATCCTCTGATTCTTAACATACACGGCGGACCGCACATGATGTATGGGCATACATATTTTCATGAACTTCAAGTGCTGGCGGCGAAAGGATACGCGGTTGTTTATATCAATCCGAGAGGAAGCCATGGCTACGGGCAGGAATTTGTAAATGCCGTCAGAGGAGATTATGGAGGAAAGGATTATGGGGATGTGATGCAGGCTGTGGATGAGGCGATCAAACGAGATCCGCAGATTGATCCAAAACGGCTCGGTGTCACAGGCGGAAGCTACGGAGGCTTTATGACCAATTGGATCGTCGGACAGACAAACCGCTTTAGAGCCGCCGTCACCCAGCGCTCGATTTCAAACTGGATCAGCTTTCACGGCGTCAGTGATATCGGCTATTTCTTCACAGACTGGCAGCTTGAGCATGACATGTTTGCAGACACAGAAAAGCTCTGGGACCGTTCCCCTTTAAAATACGCGGCAAACGTAGAGACGCCGCTTTTGATTTTGCATGGCGAGCGAGATGACCGGTGTCCGATTGAGCAGGCGGAGCAGCTATTTATTGCTTTGAAAAAAATGGGCAAGGAAACCAAGCTCGTCCGTTTTCCGAAAGCGTCGCATAATTTGTCACGCAGCGGACACCCGGGACAGCGGATCAAGCGTCTGAATTACATCAGTTCATGGTTTGACCAATATCTTTAATAAAAAAGCCGGGCTGATCAAATATCAGCCCGGCTGCTTTATTAAAAGACTTGTTCTACTTCAACGACACCCGGCACTTCTTCAAGAAGAGCGCGTTCAATTCCGGCTTTCAGCGTAATTGTTGAACTTGGGCAGCTGCCGCATGCGCCGAGAAGACGAAGCTTAACAATACCTTCATCTACGTCTACAAGCTCACAGTCACCGCCGTCACGAAGTAAAAACGGACGAAGTTTGTCCAGTACTTCCTGCACCTGTTCTTTCATTTCAACTTCAGTCATGACATTCGCTCCTTTCGTCGTCATAAAACCATTATATTCAGTGCAACAATAAAAATCTATTGTTTGGTTTGCAAAGTTGCTTTCCCTATTATAGCACATTGGAACTTGAACACAAAAACGGTTTTTTTCTATAAAAACGTCTTTTGGCTCTGTATACTGTAAGAAAGGACTTACATAGGGAGAAGGAGGCGTTTATCAGTGACAAAACCTGTCAAGCTCAGTGTGTATGGGGCGGAAACCGTTTGTGCGAGCTGTGTCAATATGCCGACGGCCAAGGATACATACGAGTGGCTTGAGGCTGCGCTGAAAAGAAAATATCCAAATCAGCCTTTTGCGATGCAATATATCGATATTTATGAGCCGCCAGACAATGAACATGCGAAAGAGCTTGCGGAAAAAATCAGAAATGACGAGTATTTTTATCCGCTTGTGCTCGTAGAAAACAAAATTGTCGGTGAAGGCAATCCAAAATTAAAAGACGTGTATGAGGAAATGGAGAAGCATGGGTATACAGAAAACCGCTGATAAAATCAGCGGTTCATTTCTATCATTAACCGTTATGATGTTTGTACATCCACAGCAAGCCTGATTTCAGCAAACGCGGAACTCGGCCGATCAGCGGGCGGTCAGCAACTAAGCCAAAGCCTGCTTTTTTCCCGAGTGAACCGAGAACACCTTTCAGCTTAAACTGCGGCATTGATTCTGGAAGGGCTTCTCCGTTCCAGCGTTTTTGCAAGATTTGGACAATCTGCTCTGCCTGAGCCTCTGCCAGCTGGGCGCTCGGTGCATGAGGAAGGCTGGCACAATCGCCGACAACATACAGATGTTCATCACCAGGAAGATTGTGATGAGGCGTTAATACGACACGCCCTTGTGCGTCTTTTTCCACATCTAAGTCTCTGACGACTTTGTTCGGCTGTATGCCGGCTGTCCACACGATGACGTCTGCAGAAACCGGATCATCGTGGTTATACACAACGCCTTCTTCTACTTTTGTGATATTTGCCCTGTTAATAATGCGGACACCGTGCTCTTCGAACCAATTTTGCACATATTTGCTCAAACGCTCTGGAAAGCTTGATAAAATAAGATCGCCCCGGTCGAATAAAATAATGTTCAGGTCGTCACGGCTTTCTCTCAATTCACTTGCAAGCTCAACGCCGCTTAAGCCCGCTCCGACAATGGCAACAGTGGCATTAGCGCTAAGGTTATTCAGCTTTTGATAGGTTTCGCGGGACTGATCGATGGTTTGAATGCTGTAGGTGAATTCAGGCGCTCCCGGCACGTTGTGATACTTATCCTCACAGCCGAGCCCGATCACGGCGTCATCATAAGAAATCGGTTCACGATCTTGGAACAGCACTTGTTTTTGGGCAATATCAATTGATGAGATATCACCGTATTGGACATCTAAGCGAGGGTGCTCTGGAAATGTCACTCTGATATGATGGTCAGAAATTGTCCCTGCGGCAAGGGCATAATATTCTGTTTTCAAGCAGTGATAAGGATTTCTGTCAATTAACGTGATTGAAACATCATCTGGCAGCTGGTTTGGCAATAAGCGATGAAGAACACGCACGTTCCCGTAACCTCCGCCGATCAAGACCAATTTTTTCATTTGAATTCCCCTTTAATCCGAAGAGTATGATAGACACATTGAAGAAAAAAACTACGAACTATGTAAAATAACATCTAGAATTATATCGAATTTGATCTAAAATCACAATAATAGTTTCAAAATAACCTACAAATTAGCCTAAAAACACAAATTAGTAAAACGTTATTCAAGTAATGATATGTTACGATAATAAATTTTGTATCGTCCGTTGTTTTTGACGAATGATGAAAAATTGGCGATAATGGACATATGTGAGGTGAAACCGCATGAATCCAATGATTGAATTTTGTGTCAGCAATTTGGCTCACGGCTCTCAGGAAGCCCGGGCGATTTTAGAGAAGGATCCTAATTTGGATGTCCTTGAATATGGCTGTTTAAGCTACTGCGGGATATGTATGGAATCGCTTTTCGCTCTGGTCAACGGAGAAGTCGTCAAGGGTGAAACGCCTGCTGAGCTTGTTGAGAATATATACACCTTTATTGAAGAAAATCCAATGTTTTGAAGAAAAGGGCCTAGACAGGCCCTTTTTTATTTTGTCGTCCAAAAGAACTAAAAAATGTGTAGACATCAAAAAATATTATTGTTATCGTATAAAAGATATTTTTCAAAATAAAATGTAAGAGGTGTACGAGTATTCATGAGTGTTCTGTGGGGACTGCTGGGCGCAGTTGCGATCGTTGCTATCGCGTTTTTATTTTCAGAAAAGAAAAGCCATATTAAGATAAGAACCGTCATTGTTGGTTTATGTACACAGGTGGCGTTTGGATACATCGTGTTGAAATGGGAAGCGGGACGCGCTGTTTTTTTATGGTTTTCAAGCCGTGTACAGCTTCTGATTGATTATGCAAATGAAGGCATCAGTTTTATTTTTGGGCCGCTTCTAAAAGTCGGTGACAGTCCGGCTTTTGCATTAAGTGTACTGCCCGTTATCATTTTCTTCTCTGCACTGATCGCAGTTTTATATCATTTAAAAATCATGCAGCTTATTTTCCGTGTTATTGGCGGCGGATTGTCGAAGCTTCTTGGGACAAGCAAAACGGAATCTCTAGCAGCTGCTGCTAATATTTTTGTAGGACAATCTGAATCTCCATTAGTAATCAGACCTCTTATTGCAGGGCTGACGCGCTCTGAGTTGTTCACGATTATGACGAGCGGTCTATCGGCTGTTGCGGGTTCAACCTTGTTTGGATACGCGCTTCTCGGTATTCCGATTGAATATTTGCTTGCGGCCAGCTTTATGGCAGCTCCCGCGGGACTTGTCTTTGGTAAATTGATTATTCCCGAAACGGAAAAGCCGCAAACCGTAAAAAGCGATTTTAAAATGGATGAAGGCGAAGGCGCAGCCAATGTGATTGACGCAGCCGCAAAGGGAGCGTCAACAGGCCTGCAAATTGCCTTAAATGTTGGTGCGATGCTGCTCGCGTTCGTTGCGTTAATCGCTGTAGTAAACGGAGTTCTCGGCGGAGTTTTCGGCTTATTCGGCTTAAAAGGCGTCACATTAGAATCCATTCTCGGCTATGTGTTTTCTCCAATCGCCTTTTTGATTGGTGTGCCTTGGCATGAAGCGTTGCAGGCGGGAAGTTATATCGGCCAAAAATTAGTGCTGAATGAGTTTGTCGCTTATTCTAACTTCGGTCCGCACATCGGCGAGTTTTCTAAGAAAACCGCTACGATTATCAGTTTCGCGTTATGCGGTTTCGCCAATTTTTCATCAATTGCGATTATGCTCGGTACGCTAGGGGGATTAGCGCCCAGCCGCCGTTCGGATATCGCGCGCCTCGGCCTGAAGGCTGTTCTTGCGGGAACATTAGCCAATCTGCTCAGCGCAGCCATTGCCGGCATGTTTCTATAAACAATAAAAGCTCCTTGCGTCAGCGCAAGGAGCTTTTATGTATGAAAAACGGGGGATAATGGTATTGTGTCCGTTTATAATAGCTTTTATACTAAGTAAAAGAAAAAAAGTTGGAGGCACCTATGAACTCATTTCGATTTACCAAAATGCACGGCTTGGGAAACAGCTATATCTATGTGAATCAATTTGAAGAACAGCTTCCGGAAGAAAAACTGTCTGAGATTGCCATCCAGGTTTCTTCTGTTTATACAGGGATCGGTTCCGACGGAATGATCCTGATATGCCCTTCAGACAAAGCGCCTGTCAAAATGCGGATTTTTAATAATGACGGGTCTGAAGGGAAAAACTGCGGCAACGGCCTGCGCTGCGTCGCAAAATACGCGTATGAGCATAAGCTGGTTGAGGAAACATCTTTTCTGATTGAAACCCTCTCCGGGCTTGTGAAAGCGGAGGTTCAAACTGAAAACGGGAAAGTGAATGTTGTCACTGTCGATATGGGTGAACCGCGCCTGACAAAGGCTGAGCTTCCAATGCTAGGCGGCGGAAAAGAGCATACGATCAATGAAACGATGACGTTTGGCGAAGCCGAGCTGACAGGCACAGCCGTTTCGATGGGAAATCCGCATATCGTCTTTCCGATCGCTGACATTGAACAGGCACCCTTGACAACGCTTGGGCCGGTGATTGAAAAAGATCCGAGATTTCCGGAAGGCATCAATGTGGAATTCGTCGAAATCGTGAATGAACACGAACTGCATTTCCGCGTCTGGGAACGGGGATCAGGAATTACGCAGGCATGCGGGACAGGAGCGTGTGCAGCGGCGGTCGCATCTGTGTTAAACGGCATATCAAAACGAAATCAAGACATCACAGTGCATTTAGCGGGCGGAGATTTGGTGATTAACTGGAAGGACAACGGCCATGTCATGATGACAGGGCCGGCTGAAACCGTATGTGAGGGTGTTTATTTTTTGTAAAACACCTTGTTTGAGAATTGAATCGATCAAGTTTATAATAAAAGACAGCATCCGGTTTTTAAAAGGAGGTTCACAAAGATGAGCAACCCGGTAACCATTACAGAAGCAGCAGCTTTGCATATAAAAGATATGATGAAAGAGCATGAGGAAGAAAACGCGTTTCTGCGTGTCGGCGTCAAAGGCGGCGGCTGCAGCGGCCTTTCTTACGGCATGGGCTTTGAGCATGAAAAGGGCGAAAAAGACAGCATGTTTGACCAGCATGGCATCACTGTTCTTGTTGACAAAGAAAGCCTTGACATCATGAACGGCACCGTGATTGATTACAAGCAATCCATGCTCGGCGGCGGCTTCACCATCGACAATCCAAACGCCATCGCTTCATGCGGCTGCGGTTCTTCTTTCAGAACAGCGACGAATACAGGTACGCCTGAAGAGTGCTAGACGCTATCTGATATGTTGAGATATGAATTGTGATCTCACCAGTTTCGGAGGATTGCATTCCGGCATTAACCGTGAGCTTGTTCATGACGCTTTTCTTAGCGATAAATCATCGGTAAGGGAGGCGTTTTTTTTATGGCGTAAAATAAGAAACGAAGAGGACTTTACCTGATCTCCTTTAACCTCATCTTTGTTGTAATTACAACAAAGATGAGGTATATTTAGCGCAAGATGTTTCGTTGTATTTACAATGAAACTTACGTTTGGGGTGTTGATGGAGAAGGAAATTCATGAAAGTGGAGTAGCAGCAAGGGCAATATCTGTTAGCCGAAATGAAATAGTAGATCGAACAAAATACTTTTTTCCACAGGAAAATGTATTTCTGTTTGTAAAATAATAGAAAAAGACAGGACATTTTAAAAATACGGTAAATCATTCATGATATAAGGAGCGAATATATAGATGACCATAAATATCAAAAAGTGCAGCCGTGAAGATACAAAAATACTTCAAGAAATCAGTATTGAAACATTCAACGATACGTTTAAAGATCAGAATTCGCCAGAAAATATGAAAGCCTATTTAGAAAGTGCATTCAACTTGAACCAGCTGGAAAAGGAATTATCCAATGTATATTCGCAGTTCTTTTTAGTGTACTTTCATCATGAAATCGCTGGATATCTAAAGGTCAACACCAATGATGCGCAGTCTGAAGAAATGGGTGATGAATCACTTGAAATTGAGAGGATTTATGTAAAGAGCCATTTTCAAAAACAGGGTCTTGGCAAATACCTGTTAAATAAAGCGATTGAAATGGCGATAAAACGTAAAAAAAAGAAAATTTGGCTGGGCGTATGGGAAAAAAACGAAAATGCCATTGCTTTTTATAAGAAAATGGGTTTTGTTCAAACCGGCGCCCACTCTTTTGATATGGGTGATGAAGAACAAACGGACTTTATCATGGTTAAAACTCTCAAGTAACTTGTTTGAGAAAAGGATGGCTGCTTATAATCTAAGGTTTCGCTCAAGAATATTCTTTGGCATGAAATATAAATGATATGCGCCTGAAGAGTTTTCACGACAGAAAACGCCAAGTCAAGCGGAGAACCGCAGTCTTGGCGTTTTTTATTTTTTAGTATTTGTCTCCATTAAAGATTGAATTCTTCACAATCACATAATCCACATTGCGGATCGCGTCAAGCTTTGTTCCGCCTGCGTAAGAAATGGAAGATTGAAGATCCTGTTCCATTTCGATCAGCGTATCCTTGATTGAGCCTTTATGCGGCACGTGCATTTTTTTGCCTTCTACATTTTTCTTTTCGCCTTTTTGGAATTCGGAGGCTGAGCCGAAGTATTCCTTGTGGAGCTTTCCGTCTTTTTCAATTGTTTGGCCTGGTGATTCTTCATGTCCGGCAAACAGTGAGCCAATCATGACCATTGTTGCGCCGAAGCGGATTGATTTTGCGATGTCGCCATGTGTGCGGATGCCGCCATCAGCGATAATCGGTTTGCTGGCAGCTTTGGCACACCAGCGCAGCGCCGCTAATTGCCAGCCGCCTGTGCCGAAGCCGGTTTTAATTTTTGTAATGCAAACTTTTCCCGGTCCGATGCCGACTTTAGTGGCATCCGCTCCAGCGTTTTCAAGCTCTCTGACCGCTTCAGGCGTGCCGACATTGCCGGCAATGACAAAGGTGTCCGGCAAGTGCTTTTTGAGGTGCTGAATCATCTCGATGACAGCATTTGAATGTCCGTGCGCAATGTCAATTGTCACATACTCGGGAGTGAGATTTTCTTCCGCCAGCTGGCGCACAAAGCCGTACTCCTCATCTTTGATCCCCACGCTGATAGAAGAGAATAATCGGCGTGCGTTCATTTCTTTAATAAAATCAATTCGTGTTTCAGGTTCAAATCGATGCATCACATAAAAGTAACCGTTTTCGGCTAATTGAATGGCTAGCTTTTCATCTATAATCGTCTGCATGTTGGCAGGAACGACGGGCAATTTAAATGTACGTCCGCCTAAATGTACGGAGGTATCACATTCTGAACGGCTGTTCACAATGCATTTTGCAGGAATTAATTGAATATCTTCGTAATCAAATACGTTTTCCATCATTTTCACTCCTAAAAACGAATATTTAAAATAATAATATGTGAAATGTTCGCCTTGTATAATGTACTCTGTTTTATTTATGATGTCAAACGTTTTATTTGTCAGCAGGGATGTTCAAGTGCCGAAGCTTGTCATGCACAGTGAGTTTGGGTATGATAGTTTTAACGAATGGTCTTAAAGAGCGGATCGAAATGCGAATCATATACGTTCAGCAAAGCTTGGTCGTTCAGCACCAGGCTTTCTTTATCTTTATGACATAAACAAGTGAAAGGAGCGGCAGAAATGACGCAAAACGAAGAAAAAACACCGAAGTCCCAAAAGGTCCAAGACCGTATTATTATGGCAATGATCTGGATCGTCGCAGCTCTTGTGATTGCGCTGGTTCTGGGAACTGTATTGAATTATATGAATATCTTCAAATAAAAAAGGAGCTGTGTCGCTGACACAAACTCCTTTTTTTTGTTATTTATTTTCAAAAAGACTTGTTGAGTGAAGAGGCTGTACGCGGGCTTTTGGATCCATGTAAGCCTTGGCGTTGTTTACTGCTGTCGGTGCCTCGCCGAAGCCGCTTGCGATCAGGTTGACTTTTCCTTCGTATGTACAAATGTCACCTGCTGCAAAGAAGCCTTCGATGTTTGTTTCCATTGTTGATTTGACGACAATGGAATTTTTCTCGATGTCCAGACCCCAGTTTTTGATCGGGCCTAGAGATGAAACGAAACCGTAGTTGACGATTAAGTCATCAATTTCTAAAATCTCTTTGTGGTCGCCTTTCACTTCTTCAAGCACAAGCTGCTCAATTTTGTCTTCTCCGATCAGCTCCGCAGGGACGAATGGTGTCAGGACATTTACTTTAGACGCATGAAGGTTTTCCACGCTGTGCTCGTGCGCGCGGAACTTATCACGGCGGTGAATGATGGATACTTCTTTTGCGATCGGCTCAAGCATAAGTGCCCAGTCAACCGCAGAATCCCCTCCGCCAAGGATCGCAACGCGTCTGCCGGCGAATTTTTGCAAATCGTCAACGAAGTAGTGAAGATTTTTGCCTTCATACTGCTCGGCATTTTCAAGCTCCAGCTTTCTCGGTTTAAATGCGCCGTTTCCTGCAGTGATGATGACTGTTTTGGAGTAGTGGGTTTCTTCATTTGTCACAAGCTTAAACACACCGTCCGCTTGTTTCTCAACAGATTCAACCGCCTGCTCCAGACAAATGGTTTGATCGAATTTCGCCATTTGCTCTTTCAGGTTATTGATCAGCTCTTGGGCGCGGATTTTCGGGAATCCCGCTACATCGTATATATATTTTTCAGGATAAAGGGCGCTAAGCTGTCCGCCGAGCTGAGGCAGGCTTTCGATCATTTTGACGCTTGCCTGTCTCATGCCTCCGTAAAAAGCGGTGAATAAGCCGACCGGTCCTCCGCCTATAATTGTAATATCATAAACCTTTGTATCCTCTCGCATACGAAAATGGCCTCCTAAATGAAAATTGTTATTAATTATACCATATTGCTGTTTAAATTGACGAGTCAGCCGAAAAAAACGTAAGTGTAATAGCGTGCGCATCCATTCTTGAAAATATTTCCTCAGGCCGATACGATGATAACCAAATGATTTGATCTTTTTCTGAATTTTTCCTTGGCCAGCCGGATAGATATGATAGTAGTGTTCTGGGTGTGGACTTCACAAAAAACTTTTTAATATATCTCATAAAATCCCGCCAATAAGCTGAAGCTAACACAAATGATCATTTTATTATGCGTCTAACAAAAGCAAAAAAAAGAGAAGGTGGATGTGATGGTATTGAATAAGCCCAAAATCGTGATTTTAGGTGCAGGATATGGCGGATTGATGACGGTAACAAGGCTGACAAAGTTTGTCGGGCCGAATGATGCTGATATTACGCTTGTGAATAAACATAATTATCATTATGAAACGACATGGATGCATGAAGCGAGTGCGGGTACGCTCCATCATGACCGCTGCCGTTATCAGATAAAGGATGTCATCAACCAGTCGCGGGTCAATTTTGTACAGGATACCGTAAAGGCAATCAACATTGAAGAGAAAAAAGTTGTGCTTGCGAATGGAGAGCTGCAGTACGATTATTTAGTCATCGGGCTCGGCGCAGTGCCTGAGACGTTTGGCATTACAGGTTTGAAGGAACATGCATTTCCGATCGCCAATATTAACACATCGCGCCTGCTGCGGGAACATATTGAGCTGCAGTTTGCGACTTACAATACGGAAGCGGAAAAACGGCCGGACAGGTTAACAATTGTTGTGGGCGGAGCCGGATTTACGGGAATTGAATTTCTCGGAGAACTGGCGGCCCGCGTGCCTGAGCTCTGTAAGGAGTATGACATTGACAGGAGCCTTGTCCGCATCATTTGCGTGGAAGCGGCACCGACCGTGCTGCCTGGCTTTGATCCTGAGCTTGTCGATTATGCGGTTCATTATCTTGAGGAAAACGGAGTTGAATTTAAGATCGGCACGGCTGTACAAGAATGTACACCGGAAGGAGTCAGAGTCGGGAAAAAAGATGAAGAACCAGAGCAGATCAAATCGCAAACCGTTGTATGGGCGGCAGGTGTCCGCGGCCATCCGATTGTGGAAGAAGCCGGTTTTGAAAATATGCGCGGCCGGGTCAAAGTCAATCCTGATCTTCGCGCACCTGGATATGATAACGTCTTCATTCTCGGCGACAGCTCACTGTTTATGAACGAAGATACTGAGCGCCCGTATCCGCCGACTGCGCAAATTGCGATGCAGCAGGGGATCACGGTTGCTAAGAACCTAAGCAGGCTCATTAAAGGCGGAGAGCTTGAGCAATTCAAGCCGGACATTAAAGGAACGGTGGCATCTCTTGGCGAGCATAACGCGGTTGGGGTCGTTTATGGCAGAAAGCTGAAAGGAACGCCGGCTTCGTTTATGAAAAAAGTCATCGATAACCGCTCGCTGTTTTTGATCGGCGGCCTGGGACTGACGCTGAAAAAAGGCAAGTTTAAGTTTTTCTAAAAACCCGCTTTCCGCGGGTTTTTTTGTTGAAAAACGCCAAAATAAAAAGAGAACGAGAGAAAAACAAGTATGTTTCCGCTTACATAAAAAGATTTGTCACATGATCTGACTTTATTGTTGACAGCTTGATATGGTATATTATCAGAAAATTAGGAAAAAGGGTGATGATCAGATGAAAACTGCAAAGACAACCACTTCACATGCATGCCCATTTTGCTCAGGGAAAGGATATTTTCAATTGATCCTCGGCGGTTCAGAGACTTGTCCGTCATGCCGGGGAACAGGAAAAGACAGGCATTCTTTTTCCAGCCGTTGACTTTAATTCAGCCCTCGCGTTACACTGAAAACAACGCAGGGGGTGGGATAGGTTGATTAGTCTGCCAGTCGTAATCATCTCAATTGTTTTGTTTTTTGTCTTGTTTTTTGGAATCGGTTTCTTATTAAACATGCTGCTGAGAATGTCTTGGATAATGGCTGTGATTTATCCGATTGTATGCCTATTCATTATCAGCAAGGAAAAGCTGATCAGCTATGTCCAGTCGCCGGGAGAATCCTTTGCCGGCCTGTTTCATCGAATCGTGTCATTAGCAGCTGCCGATGTGCTGATTTTAGCCAGCGGTTTGGCTGGCGCGATCGTGTCCGGTATAGCGATCAACATGCTCAGAAAAAGAGGATATCAAATGTTTTAACTGCCGCTTTCTTCTATAGAAAGCTTTTTTTTGTTTTCTGCCCATTCACCATTTTGAATATTGCTTTCTCCAATAGGGAACAATGATTCGGAGGAGAGGTGAATGATGTTGACTATGATCAGACGTTTGCTGATGACCTGTTTATTTCTGCTTGCATTTGGCACGACATTTTTGTCAGTGTCAGGAATCGAAGCGAAGGACTTGTCAAAATGGGTGCAGGAACAACAAGAAAAGCACTTGAAGCATGCAGGACTGACATTAAAAGCGCTGCAGCAGAAAAAAACACAAACCATGTCCGCGGCCAATGATAAAACAAAACTGTTAGAAGAAGCATTTGACTGGGACGATTATCCGGTCCAAAGAGTAACAGCAACAGGATACACAGCAGGAGCTGAATCGACGGGGAAAAATCCCGGCGATCCATTATACGGGCTTACATATTCAGGCGTGAAAGTGAAACGGGATTTATATTCCACTGTTGCCGCTGATCCGTCCGTTTTTCCGATCGGCACGATTTTATTCATCCCGAACTACGGTCTCGGAGTTGTGGCTGACACGGGATCAGCGATTAAGGGAAACCGCCTTGATCTCTACTTTGAAACCGTCAAAGATGTGTACAATGAATGGGGCAAAAAAACCCTTGATGTATATGTGATTAAAAAGGGAACGGGAAAGGTTACCGAGGATGAGCTTGAGAAGCTCAATGAAACAAAATCGCTGCAGGTGTTCAGAAATCAATATAAAACTGTGAAAGAATAAAACGCTCCAGCGAATGCTGGAGCGTTTTATTACAGGAAAAAGTAAGCGAGTATGAATGTCAGTAAAATACCTGTTAAGCCTCCGAAAAAGACCTCGATCGGCTGATGTCCGAGAAGCTCCTTCAGCTTTTTTTGCTTTTCTTTATCTTCGGCTTTCGGGAAGTCCTTTGCTTCATTTACGAAGCGGTTAAAATCAATGACAAGCTTATTGAGCACTGTTGCCTGTTCACCGGCGTGACGTCTGACGCCAGTTGCGTCAAACATGGTAATGACGGCGAAAATAGCGGAAACCGCAAAGAGAGAGGAGCCTAACCCGTGCTCCAAGGCTACGCCTGTAGAAAGCGCGGTGACCGCTGCGGAGTGGGAGCTCGGCATGCCGCCTGTGCTTGTGACCAGCGACCAGTCCAGTCTTCTGGACACGATAAACTGTATGGGCACTTTGATGACCTGAGCAAAAATAATCGCGGCCAGGCTTGATAATAAAGGGAAATTCGTTAAAAGTTCCATCGGCGACATCCTTTCTATTTGAAAAATCCTTCGTGTTTCAAAAGAAAAAAGCAAGTCTTGACTGTTGTTTGATAAAATAAGTGTAATGGAAAGAATGTTTTTCCTATTATACCATTGTTCATTACAAATACCCATTACGTTAGGAGTGTAAGCCCCATGTTTTATGCGGTTCAGCAATTAGAGCACACAGATACACTTGTGGTCGGGCTTTTTCAAAAAAGCCGGCTGGCTGGCAAAGCGTTGGACATTGATGAATTGCTTGAAGGCCATCTGACACAGCTATTGAAAGATGGTGATGTCTCTTCAAAGCCGAATCAAGTATCAAAAGTATTCCCTCCATCTTCTGCGGGTATGAAACGGATTTATTTCGTTGGTCTGGGGAGAGAGGCAAATTATTCGTTTGAACAGGCAAAGGAATGTTTTGCGCATGTTTTTCAAGCGATTCACAAAGATCGAAAACAAGAAGCAGCTGTCCTGCTTGACACGTTTATGTCGGAAGACGTGCCGGCAGCTGATGCCGCTCATGCTTTAGCTGAGAGCTGCCTGCTTGCTTCCTATGAGGTGCAGGATTATAAGCACAAATCAAATGAGCCGGACAAACAAATTGAGGCCGTGTATGCCGTCACAGACGAAGACACACAGGAAGTGCAGGCGGGACTTCACGTCGGCCAGGCATACGGTCAGGGGACAAATTCGGCTAGAACGCTTGTGAATATGCCGGGAAACATGCTGACAGCGACGGATCTGGCTTCTTATGCAGAAGAGCTTGCGGCAAAATATGATTTTGAGTGTGAAATATTGGAAAAATCGGAAATGGAAGAGCTCGGCATGGGGGGAATACTTGCGGTAAACCAAGGCTCTGCCGAACCGCCGAAAATGATTGTTTTGAGGTATCAGGGCAAAAAGGATTGGGAAGACGTCGTCGGACTTGTCGGCAAAGGAATTACCTTTGATACAGGCGGCTACTCCATTAAAACGAAATCCGGCATTGTCGGCATGAAGTCTGATATGGGCGGAGCAGCTGCGGTTCTCGGCGCAATGGAAATGATCGGAGAGCTTCGTCCAGAACAAAATGTGCTTGCTGTTATACCGTCAACCGATAATATGATCTCCGGCGGGGCGATGAAGCCTGATGATGTCATCGTATCATTAAGCGGAAAAACCATTGAAATCCTCAATACGGATGCTGAAGGAAGACTTGTGCTTGCGGATGGCATAACATACGCCAAACAGCATGGCGCGTCAGTTCTTGTTGATGTGGCTACGCTTACCGGCGGCGTCGTCGTGGCATTAGGAAAAGAAACGACCGGTGCTATGACAAATGATCAACGCTTTTATCAGCAGGTAGCTGATGCAGCAAAAGAGTGCGGCGAGGCAATCTGGCAGCTGCCGATCACTGAAAAGGATAAAAAGCGTGTGAAAAGCAGCCAAATGGCGGACCTCAGCAATTCGCCGGGACGCGAAGGACATGCGATTATGGCAGGAACGTTTCTTGGTGAATTTGCTGAATCGACACCTTGGGTTCATCTAGATATTGCGGGCACGGCGACTTCTAATAAAGCAACATGCTTCGGGCCGTCCGGAGCCACCGGCGTGATGGCCAGAACACTGGCCACACTGGCGGAACGATTTGCATTGGAAAAAGATCAAAGCGAATCATGATAAATCCCCTGCCGCAGTATGCGGCGGGGATTTTTTCTTCCGAAATCTTTAGTTGACTAAAGTATATTGATTATGATACGATACGTTCGTACTTTATTTATCTACTACATTAGCAAACTAAAGGATTTTTGGAGGGGTATCATGAATGCAGTCGTTATCGCAGTGCTGCTTATGCTTGTTTTAAGCCTGCTGCGTGTCAATATTGTTATCGCATTAATCTTAGGCGCTCTGGCCGGCGGGCTGACAGGCGGGCTCGGTCTTGGCGAAACGGTTAAAGCCTTTACGGACGGACTCGGCGGAAATGCCACCGTGGCAGTCAGCTACGCCATGCTTGGCGCGTTTGCTGCGGCTTTAACGAAAACGGGCCTTCCGGATGCAATGGTGGAAGCCTCTGTTAAATTAATCGGTAATAAAGAAGATTCTCGCAAAAAGGCACTGTCTAAAGTGCTGATTGTGCTGATTATATTAATTGTATCTTGTTTTTCGCAAAACGTGGTACCGGTTCACATCGCGTTTATCCCGGTGCTGATCCCGCCGCTTTTGAAAATCTTTAATGAACTCGAAATGGACCGCCGTTTGTTAGCATGTGTGATTACATTCGGTTTAACGGCTCCTTATATTGTTTTACCGGTTGGCTTCGGCCAAATCTTCCAAGGCATGCTGAGGGACAACATGGCGGATGCCGGATTAAACGTTCCGCTCGGTGACATTCCGTATGCACTCATCATCCCGGTTGCGGGCATGGTTGTCGGCCTTATTTTATCAGTGATCGTATACCGTAAACCAAAACAATACGAAACAAAAGACATTTCAGGTGCAAAAGCATCCCCATATACGAGAAAAAGCATTGGCATCGCGGTTCTCGCCATTGTCGTGTCACTTGGCGTTCAGCTTTACTTATCTCAGACTTTGGGAGTAGAAGGAATGATTATGGGGGCGCTGGCAGGTCTGATTGTTCTGTTTGTCAGCGGTGTGATGAAGCGTGATGAAGCGGACTCACTAATTACTGACGGAATGGTTTTAATGGCATTTATCGGCTTTGTCATGCTCGTTGCAGCAGGTTTCTCCAATGTATTGAACAAAACGGGAGACGTGGCTTCGCTTGTCAAAGCGTCTGCTGGTTTTATCGGTCACAGCCAATCACTTGGCGCCGTTTTGATGTTGCTTGTCGGCTTATTGATTACAATGGGAATCGGATCTTCTTTTGCGACGATTCCGGTTATCACAACCATCTTCGTGCCGCTATGCATGCAGCTCGGTTTCAGTCCAATGGCAACGATTGCGATTATCGGGGCTGCGGCTGCGCTTGGCGATGCCGGTTCACCTGCAAGCGACAGTACGCTTGGGCCGACTTCAGGGTTGAGTGCGGACGGACAGCATCACCACATTTGGGACACATGTGTGCCGACATTTATGTTTTATAACATCCCGCTTATCATCTTTGGCTGGATTGCAGCGCTTGTTTTATAGGAAAAAGGCTCCCCTTTACTGGGGAGCCTTTTCTCGTTATGATAAAAAAACCGTCCAATAGAACGGTTTTACGTCGATGATATGTGATTTCTGTTAAATCCGGTTGCTTTATGAATAGAGCGGTAGATCGCAGGTGCAATAAACGCCAGTATCACAGCCAGCGCTGCGTCTTTTACCATAAACCAAGTCATAACGCCCCAAGCCGTGCCGTAGCTCACCGGCGCATGAATCCACAGCTTCAGTGCAAGATACATATAGGTTGTGCCGATGATATACATGATCGCCGTCCCGATAAAAGAAGCAATCAGAAATCGGACTTTGCTTGGCTGGAGTTTGCGTTCTAAAAACCATCCAGCTGCAAAAGCCGCCGGGATGTATGAGATAATAAACCCGCCGCTTTTCCCTGCAAACGGCGCGAATCCCGCTGAAAATTGAGCAAACACAGGCGCTCCGGCTAATCCGACAAGCGCATAGACGACCATGGCAATCGCTGCTCGTCTGCTGCCAAGCAGCAAGGCCGCCAAAAGACAGAAAAACGGCTGCATTGACAGCGGAATGCCGGCTACTTGTAAAAAGGGTGCTACTGATGTAAGGTTGGCGCCGACAGCCATAAGTGCGGCGAACATGCCGATCAGCGCCATATCGCCTGCACGAAGTTTACGTTGTTTCATAGTTGTCCCCCTTAGGTTTACATACACAATCATAGAGTAATAAAGAATGGCAACATTGTCAACATAAATTGGATTAAGGTTAACAAAAGGAGGGTTCTGTATGTATTTTGGAAAAACAAAACAATCCGATCAATCTGGGAGAGTGCCGCCAAATCAAAACGTTACAACATCGTTTCCTGTTCTTCATACGGGAAATGTTCCATATTACGAAGATATGACGAGATGGAATCTTCAAGTATACGGATTGGTTGACCATCCGATGCTGCTAAGCTTTGAAGATGTCAAAGCCTTTCCCCAGCATGAATCGAAAAATGATATCCATTGCGTCACAGGCTGGTCAAGGCTTGATAATGTGTGGCAAGGTGTGCGGGCACGTGATATCGCGGAAAAAGCAGGTGTACAAGCAGAAGCGGGCTACGTCATTTTACATGCGGAAGAGGGCTGGACGACCAATCTGCCGCTTGATGATTTTTTGGCTGAAACCTCACTTTTGGCTTATGCGCATCATGGCGAGCCTTTAACGCCTGAACATGGCTTCCCGTTGCGGGGCGTGTTTCCGCATCTGTATTTTTGGAAAAGCGCCAAGTGGCTGCGCGGCATCCAATTTACGAAAGAAAATCACCCCGGTTTTTGGGAGCAGAACGGCTATCACATGAGAGGCGACCCTTGGCAAAATCAAAGATTTACATGGGATTAAGGTTCTATTTTTAGCAGGACCATCTGCTTCTTTTGCCGGTTTTCATTTCCATATTGATAGTCTTAAGGTACCTTATTTGATAAAGGTGCCTTTTTTATTAAGGAAAAAGTTGACTTTCTTTGGAAGAAAACCTATTATTTGAGGTGTTTAGTTGATAGTGAAAATCATTATCATATATTGCGGTTTAGCATAAGGAGAGGAATGTCGTACTGCATGAATGAGAATACAACAGACCGGGCGAAAGGCGGGACGCAAAACGCATTTACGATTCCTGGTACGGAAGTGCGTATGATGACTTCACGTAATGAAAACCGTGCCTATCAAATTTTTATCTCGAAACCGAATACACCGCCGCCGTCCGCTGGTTATCCTGTCATTTATTTGCTGGATGCCAATTCTGTCTTCGGAACGATGACGGAAGCCGTCCGAGTTCAGGGGCGCCGTCCTGAAAAAACCGGGGTGATTCCTGCTGTCATCGTCGGCATCGGCTATGAGACAGCAGAACCGTTCTCCTCAGCGCGCCTCCGGGATTTTACAATGCCGACAGCCAAATCGAAGCTGCCAGAAAGGCCCGACGGCAGAGAATGGCCTGAGCATGGCGGAGCGGAGGGCTTTTTCAGATTTATTGAGGAGGATCTGAAACCGGAGATAGAACGAGATTATCAGATTGACAGAAACAGACAAACGATTTTTGGGCACTCGCTTGGCGGGCTGTTCGTGCTGCATGTGCTGTTATCAAAGCCGGATGCGTTTCAAACGTATGTCGCGGGAAGTCCGTCCATTCATTGGAATAAACCGTTTATTCTTGAGAAAGCAGGCCATTTCGCCTCTTGCTTCAAGAAAAACAATCAGCCTATCAATATCCTGCTGGCTGCAGGAGAATTGGAGCAGCATCATAAAAGCCGGATGAACGATAATGCGAGGGAGCTTTACGAGCGGCTGGCCGCTTTATCTGAACAAGGCATACGGGCAGAATTTTGCGAGTTTTCAGGAGAAGGACATATTTCAGTTCTTCCTGTATTGGTGAGCCGGGCGCTGCGTTTTGCGCTTCACCCTGACGGACCGCATATGTCAATGGGCTGAGACATTCTCAGCCTTGCTTCTAAAAAAATAAACGTCACCGTCACTGAAATTATATTTGACTGTCCCATGACATTTGGATATGATTATTTTTATAATTGATAATGATAATCATTATCAATAAAAGATGTAAGGCGCAAGAGTCTTTTTCACTGCATCTCCATTCGGCACTTCAAGTGAAGAAAGGAATTGATGACATGAATGCAATGGGAATAAAGGGAAAAACCGCTTTAATAACAGGAGCTGCGCAGGGGATAGGTGAAGCAGTTGCGCGGACGCTGGCCGGCCAAGGCGCACACGTTGCAGCTGTTGATTATAATCCTGAAAAGCTGGAAAAGGCTGTGAGCAGCCTCAAAGCGGAAGGCAGTCAGGCAAAAGCCTTTCCGGCGGATGTAAGAGACAGCGCGGCGATTGACGAGATCACTGCGCGCATCGAGCGTGAAATGGGGCCGATCGATATTTTGGTAAATGTAGCGGGGGTTCTTCGCCCGGGACTGATTCATTCGCTTAGCGATGAAGAATGGGAGGCTACGTTCTCAGTGAATTCGACCGGCGTATTTAATGCCTCGCGCTCAGTCAGCAAATATATGATGGGCCGCAGATCAGGTTCCATTGTAACAGTCGGATCGAATGCCGCTGGTGTGCCGAGGACATCTATGGCGGCGTATGCCTCTTCTAAGGCTGCGGCTGTGATGTTTACGAAATGTCTTGGCCTTGAGCTTGCAGAGTATAATATCCGCTGCAATATTGTGTCTCCCGGATCAACGGAAACAGACATGCAGTGGTCATTATGGGCCGATGACAATGGAGCTGAGCAAGTCATAAAAGGTTCACTAGAGACATTTAAGACAGGAATCCCGCTCAAAAAACTGGCTCAGCCTTCGGATATTGCAGATGCCGTGCTCTTTTTGGTTTCCGGTCAGGCAGGGCATATTACGATGCATAATTTATGCGTGGATGGCGGCGCGACTTTAGGCGTATAACTCATTTTAAAGGAGGTACATGAGAATGTTGGAACAAAACGTTTTATCACAAACAAAAGCGGAGCATTTGCTTCATGAGTATCAGGCGGGTGCTTTTTTCTTAGCTTCTCCTCATCGTGTACTGTTGGCAAAAGGTGTACGAGAAATTGTACCGGAGGCAGACGGCCAAAACCAAATAGAAACCCTTTCCGGCCGTATTGCAGAGACGCTGAATCAAGCAAAGCAATCGGGGCAAAGCCGTCCGCTTGTTGTCGGAGCTGTTCCTTTTGATCATGTAAAAGCAGCCAGGCTCGTTGTTCCTGAAGAAGTAAGCTGGTCAGGACCGCTTCAATTTGATCACGCGGAGAAGGAACTGCAGCCTGAGTATACATACCACATCGAGCCTGTTCCTGCACCAGAGGATTATAAATACGGTGTGGAACAAGGGCTTGCACATATTGCCGATGGGATTCTCAGCAAGATCGTCCTGTCCAGATCTCTGCATTTGACATCGTCTGAACCGATTCAGACGGATGAACTGCTTCACCATCTGGCGCGGCATAACACGCACGGCTACACGTTTGCTGCGGACGTGTCCAGCGAAGCGGAAACGTCCTCTAGCCGAACATTGCTCGGTGCAAGTCCGGAGCTTCTCGTTTCAAGAATGGGAACTCAGGTTGTTTCCAATCCATTAGCAGGCTCAAGGCCTCGCAGTGATGATCCTGCTGAAGATCAGCGCCGGGCTGCTGAATTGCTTTCTTCTGCTAAGGATCTCCATGAGCATGCTGTTGTGGCTGACGCGGTTGCGGCGGCGCTGCGTCCTTTCTGCCGGACGCTGGATGTTCCGGAAAAGCCTTCATTGATTAAAACGGAGACAATGTGGCACCTGTCCAGCATGATTAAGGGAGAGCTCTCCGATCCATCTGTAACCGCACTTGAATTGGCGGCAGCGCTCCACCCGACTCCGGCCGTCTGCGGAACACCGACAGATCTTGCAAGAGAAGCGATTCTCAGCATAGAACCGTTTGACCGCGGTTTCTTTACTGGTATGGTCGGCTGGTGTGACGATGCGGGTGACGGAGAATGGATCGTCACGATCCGCTGTGCAGAGGCAGAAGAACGCTCACTCCGCCTGTATGCAGGAGCCGGTGTTGTTGCCGGATCAAAACCAGAGGACGAGCTTCAGGAGACATCTGCGAAGTTTCGGACAATGCTTCGGGCAATGGGCGTGAAGCACATATGATGACAATGAATTGCTGGAGGGATACAACATGCTGAATGGATTTACTCCTTGGCCTGAAGAGGTAGCTGAGACATATCGGAAAAACGGCTGCTGGGCCGGCGAGACGTTTGGAGATTTGTTAAGAGACCGGGCTGCGAAATATGGCGATCGCATCGCAATTACATGCGGGAACACTCATTGGAGCTATCGAGAGCTTGACATAAGGGCTGATCGTCTGGCTGCCGGATTTCAGAAGCTCGGCATTCAACAGATGGATCGTGTCGTGGTGCAGCTGCCGAATATCGCAGAGTTTTTTGAAGTCATTTTCGCGCTTTTCCGTCTGGGGGCGCTTCCAGTCTTCGCACTGCCTTCACATCGAAGCAGTGAAATTACATATTTTTGCGAGTTTGCGGAAGCGGCAGCTTATATCATTCCCGACTCTTACTCAGGCTTTGACTACCGTTCACTCGCCAGACAGGTTCAAAGCAAACTGCCGTCTTTGAAGCACGTTATTGTCGCAGGTGAGGCGGAGGAATTTTTGGAGCTGGAGGCTTTGCATACAGAACCTGCAAAACTGCCTGAAGTCAAATCTTCGGATGTAGCGTTCCTTCAGCTTTCCGGCGGAAGCACTGGCCTATCGAAACTGATCCCGCGGACTCACGATGACTACATTTATAGTCTGAAGCGGAGTGTGGAGGTCTGCTGGCTCGACCACAGCACGGTGTACTTGGCAGCGCTGCCGATGGCACACAATTATCCGCTGAGCTCGCCTGGGGTTCTCGGCGTATTATACGCCGGAGGAAGAGTGGTATTATCTCCTTCTCCAAGTCCTGATGACGCATTTCCATTGATTGAACAGGAACAAGTGACGTTTACCGCTCTTGTTCCGCCTCTTGCGATGGTTTGGATGGATGCGGTCTCCTCACGCCGTGACGATCTTTCCAGCCTTCAAGTGCTGCAGGTCGGCGGCGCAAAGTTCAGTGCTGAAGCCGCGCGCAAGGTGAAAGCTGTTTTCGGCTGCACCCTGCAGCAGGTGTTCGGAATGGCAGAGGGTCTCGTCAATTATACGAGACTGGATGACTCTGAGGAAGTGATTGTCAACACCCAAGGAAAACCGATGTCTCCATACGATGAAATACGCGTGCGGGATGATCAGAATCGCGACGTGAAACCCGGTGAAACAGGACATCTGCTGACGCGGGGGCCGTATACGATTCGAGGTTACTATAAGGCAGATGAGCATAATGCCGCTTCTTTTACTGAGGACGGTTTTTACCGCACGGGGGATATCGTCAGGCTGACATCAGATGGCTATATTGTCGTTGAAGGCCGGGCGAAGGATCAAATTAACCGCGGGGGAGAAAAAGTGGCGGCAGAAGAGGTGGAAAATCATCTGCTGGCGCATCCGGCTGTCCATGATGCCGCAATGGTCTCAATGCCTGACCAATTTCTTGGCGAGAGATCTTGTGTGTTCATTATTCCCCGGGATGAAACCCCGAAAGCCGCCGAGCTCAAAGCGTTTTTGAGAGAGCGCGGACTGGCGGCATACAAAATCCCTGACCGGATTGAATTTGTCGATTCCTTCCCGCAGACAGGGGTTGGTAAGGTCAGCAAAAAAGCGCTTCGTGAAGCGATTGCCGAGAAGCTTCCTGCAGGATCAAAAAAAATAACACAAACAACAATTTGAGAGAGGGAGTGTTCAAATGGCTATACCTGCCATTCAGCCATATCAAATGCCGACAGCGTCTGATATGCCGCAAAACAAAGTTTCATGGGTGCCTGATCCAAATCGGGCAGTCCTGTTAATCCACGATATGCAAAACTATTTTGTCGATGCCTTTACAGCGGGAGCCTCTCCGGTAACAGAGCTTTCAGCAAATATCCGCACGCTGAAGGATCAATGTGCCCAGCTTGGGATACCTGTAGTCTATACCGCACAGCCGGGAAGCCAAAATCCCGCTGACCGGGCGCTGCTGACAGACTTTTGGGGCCCGGGATTAAACAGCGGCCCTTATGAGGAGAAAATTATCACCGAGCTGGCACCGGATGATGATGATCTTGTGCTGACAAAATGGAGATACAGCGCGTTTAAGAGAACGAATTTGCTTGAGATGATGCGCAAAGAGGGACGCGATCAGCTGATCATTTCGGGAATTTACGCCCATATCGGCTGTCTCGTTACAGCATGTGAAGCCTTTATGGAGGATATTGAAGCGTTTTTTGTGGGAGATGCAGTGGCTGACTTTTCATTAGAAAAACATCAAATGGCGCTGGATTATGCAGCTGGGCGCTGTGCGTTTACCGTGATGACTGACAGTCTTCTCGATCAGCTGAAGAATGCGCCGGCAGACACTCCAAAAACGTCAGCAAATACTGGGAAAGAAGTGTTTACATATGAGAAGATCCGCAAACAAATTGCTGAGCTTCTTCAAGAAACACCTGAAGATATTACGGATCAAGAGGATTTGCTTGACCGGGGGCTTGATTCGGTAAGGATCATGACATTGGTAGAACAATGGCGACGTGAAGGAGCCGAGGTGACATTCGTGGAACTGGCTGAACGCCCGACGATCGAAGAATGGCAGAAATTGCTCACTACCCGCAGCCGGCAAGTGCTGCCAAACGCGGATTATCTATAAAAGGAGGTAAACAAACGGATGCCTGATACAAAAGACCTTCAATATGCTTTGACCGGAGCGCAAACCGGCATATGGTTTGCTCAGCAGCTTGATCCGGACAATCCAATTTACAATACAGCGGAATATATAGAAATCAATGGACCAATCCATATTGCTCTTTTTGAAGAAGCTTTGCAGCACGTGATAAAGGAAGCTGAATCGCTGCATGTCCGCTTCGGTGAAAATATGGACGGACCTTGGCAGATGATAAACCAGTCTCCGGATGTACAGCTGCACGTCATTGATGTCAGCTCTGAGCCGAATCCGGAAAAAACAGCCTTACACTGGATGAAGGCAGATTTGGCAAAGCAGGTCGATTTAGGGTATGACCCTTTGTTCAATGAAGCTCTGTTTATAGCCGGTCCGGATCGTTTCTTTTGGTATCAGCGCATTCACCACATAGCGATCGACGGCTTCGGTTTTTCTCTGATTGCCCAGCGTGTAGCAAGTACGTATACCGCACTGATAAAAGGACAATCATCTGCAACAGGTTCCTTTGGATCGCTACAGGCCGTTTTGGAGGAGGATTTAGATTATCGCGCATCAGATCAATATGAGAAGGATCGCCAATTCTGGCTGGATCGTTTTGCTGATGGACCTGAAGTTGTGAGTTTGGCTGATCGGGCGCCTAGAACATCTAACACTTTTCGTCGTCAAACGGCGTATCTGCCTCTATCTGATGTGAGCGCGTTAAAAGATGCAGCGCGTTATTTCTCAGGAGGCTGGCATGAAGTTGTGATTGCAGTGTCAGCTGTTTATGTGCACCGGTTGACAGGCTCTGAGGATGTTGTGCTCGGTCTGCCCATGATGGGACGGATCGGGTCCGCATCACTGAATGTGCCGGCTATGGTAATGAACCTTCTTCCGCTTCGGCTGTCTGTCAGCTCTTCAATGAGCTTTTCTGAACTGATTCAGCAAATTTCCCGGGAAATCCGCAGTATTCGGCGACATCATAAGTATCGCCATGAAGAGCTTCGCCGCGATTTGAAGTTGATAGGGGATAACCATAGATTATTTGGCCCGCAGATCAATCTCATGCCGTTTGATTACGGTCTCGACTTTGCCGGCGCCCGGGGCATAACGCACAATCTCTCAGCGGGTCCTGTTGATGATCTCTCAATCAATGTATATGACAGAACTGACGGCAGCGGACTGCGAATTGATGTTGATGCGAATCCTGAAGTATACAGCGAGTCTGATATTAACCTTCATCTGCAGCGGATTTTACAGCTGCTGCAAACGGCTTCAGCAGGGGAAGACATGCTGATTGGCCAAATGGAGCTTCTATTGCCAGGGGAGAAAGCACAAGTCATTCGTGAATGGAACGAGACAGAAAAACCCGAGAAGCTGCTCAGCCTTCAGGATATGTTTGAGAAGCAGGCCATCCTTACGCCAGAACGTATCGCTCTCATATGTGATGACGTTCAAGTAAACTATCAGGAACTGAATGAACAGGCAAACCGTCTCGCGCATCTGTTGATCGAAAAAGGCCTTGGCCCGGAGCAATTTGTCGCTTTGGCGCTGCCGCGTTCTCCAGAGATGGTGGCGTCGATGCTTGCTGTACTAAAGGCTGGTGCGGCGTATCTTCCGCTTGATCCGGAGTTTCCGGCCGAGCGCATTTCTTATATGCTGGAGGATGCGAAACCTTCATGCATTATAACGACTGAGGAAATAGCAGCCCGTATGCCTGATAATAGGGCAGTGCCGCAGCTTGTGCTTGATCAGGCTGTTACACAGGAGGCTGTCAAACGCTATTCGCCTGACAATCCGAATATATCGGTTTCTCTTGCCCATCCCGCGTATATCATTTATACCTCGGGATCAACAGGAAGGCCGAAGGGTGTCGTTGTTACACTAAAAAGCTTAAGCAATTTTCTGCTGTCCATGCAGGAGACATTTTCTCTGGGAGAAGAAGACAGGCTGTTGGCTGTGACGACCGTCGCTTTTGATATTTCAGCATTGGAGTTATATCTTCCGCTGATCAGCGGGGCACAAATTGTAATCGCCAAGAAAGAAACAATCCGCGAGCCACAGGCATTAGCTCAAATGATTGAATCTTTCGATATTAATATTATGCAGGCGACACCGACACTATGGCATGCTTTGGTCACGAATGAACCTGAGAAACTTCGGGGGCTCAGAGTGCTTGTCGGAGGAGAGGCGCTGCCGAGCGGTCTTTTGCAGGCGCTTCATGAGCTTCATTGTCCAGTCACGAATTTATACGGTCCGACTGAAACAACGATTTGGTCTGCAGCAGCTTTTCTTGAAGAGGGACGGAAGGGCATTCCGCCGATTGGCAAACCGATTTGGAATACGCAGGTGTATGTGCTTGATAACGGTTTGCAGCCAGTGCCGCCGGGAGTTGTCGGCGAGCTTTATATCGCGGGAACCGGCTTGTCTAGAGGTTATTTCCGCCGCCCTGATCTAACGGCTGAGCGTTTTGTTGCAGATCCATACGGACCGCCTGGGTCTCGGATGTATCGGACTGGAGACCAGGCTCGCTGGCGCGCTGATGGGTCCTTGGATTATATCGGGCGGGCGGATCATCAAATTAAAATTCGCGGATTCCGAATTGAACTTGGAGAAATTGATGCCGTGCTTGTCAAGCATCCGGACATTGACCAGGCCGCGGTTGTTGTGCGGGAAGATCAGCCGGGAGACAAACGATTGGTGGCATATATAGTGACTGCTTCAGCTATTGATACTGCCGAGCTTCGCCGTTATATGGGTGCCGGTCTGCCAGATTATATGCTGCCTGCCGCATTTGTAGAGATGGACGAACTGCCATTAACACCTAATGGCAAGCTTGACCGGAAAGCACTGCCGGCGCCTGATTTTAGCACATCTGTCAGCGAAAGAGGACCGCGTACGCCTCAAGAACAGATATTGTGTGATTTATTTGCCGAGGTTCTCGGTTTGGCACGCGTCGGCATCGATGACAGTTTCTTCGAGCTGGGCGGTCACTCTCTTCTTGCAGCCCGTCTGATGAGCCGCATTCGCGAGGTAATGGGTGCCGAACTCGGTATCGCCAAGCTTTTTGACGAACCGACAGTAGCCGGACTCGCTGTCCATCTTGATCAGGCGCAGAATGCACGTCCCGCATTGCAGAGAGCTGAGCGCCCTGAAAGGATTCCGCTTTCTTTTGCTCAGCGCCGGCTATGGTTCCTCCATTGTCTTGAAGGGCCGAGCCCTACCTATAATATTCCGGTTGCTATCCGTCTGTCGGGTGAACTGGACCTAGGAGTGCTGCAAACGGCACTTTACGATCTCGTTTGCCGCCATGAAAGCCTTCGGACGATCTTCCCTGAATCACAGGGGACATCCTACCAGCATATTTTAGACGCTGAACAAGCACGGCCTGATTTACATGTTACTGAAATTGCAGAACATGAGCTTTCTGAGCGGCTGGCTGGAGCTGTGCGCTACAGCTTTGATCTCGCGGCTGAACCTGCTTTTCGTGCCGAGCTATTTACCATCGGTCCTGACGAGTATGTGCTGCTTCTCCTCGTTCACCATATTGTAGGGGACGGCTGGTCATTGACGCCGCTGACCCGCGATCTTGGGACGGCTTATGCTGCTCGCAGTCATGGAAACGCTCCCGAATGGGCACCTCTTGCTTTGCAGTATGCAGACTATGCGCTCTGGCAGAAAGAGCTGCTTGGAGGCGGGGAGGATCCAAATCGTTTGATTGCCGGACAGCTTGCTTTCTGGAAAGAAACCTTGAAGAATCTTCCTGAGCAGCTTGAACTGCCGACTGACTATTCACGTCCGGCGGAACCGAGCCATAATGGGGATACGATTCAATTCCGCATTGCGCCTGAACTGCACAGGCGATTGCAGGAGCTGGCACGTGCAAATAGAGTGAGCTTGTTTATGGTGCTTCAAGCCGGTCTCGCCGCTTTATTGACAAGACTTGGAGCGGGAACTGATATTCCGATCGGCAGTCCGATTGCGGGGCGGAATGATGATGCGCTAGGCGATCTTGTAGGTCTGTTTATCAATACATTGGTGCTCAGAACCGATACGTCCGGTGATCCAAGCTTCCGTGAACTTCTTGACCGTGTGCGGGAAGTGAATCTGGCCGCCTATGAAAATCAGGATATGCCGTTTGAGAGACTCGTAGAGGTGCTGAATCCGGCTCGCTCGCGGGCGACGCATCCTTTATTCCAAGTCATGCTCGCGTTCCAAAACACACCGGATGCTGAACTGTATCTTCCTGACGTGGAAAGCAGCCTGCGGATTCACAGCGTTGGTTCTGCCAAGTTTGATCTAACGTTGGAAATCAGTGAGAATCGTCTTGCCGATGGGACTCCAAACGGATTGGAAGGGCTGCTAGAATACAGCACTGATCTTTTCAAGCGGGAAACCGCTCAGGCTCTTGCTGACCGTCTAATGCGCCTGCTGGAGGCTGCCGAGTCTGATCCTGACCAGCAAATCGGAAATCTTGATATTCTTGCACCGGAGGAGCACAGCAGCATGGCGGCAGATTGGCCAAGTGTATCCGAAAAGATTCCGCATGCATGTTTACCGGAGCAGTTTGAGAAGCAGGCTGCTTTAAGTCCTGATGCCATTGCCGTGGTTTATGAAGAGCAGTCACTGAGCTATGCAGAGCTGAATGAAAGAGCGAATCGGCTTGCCCGAATGCTGATCAGTGAAGGCATCGGGCCGGAGCAATTTGTGGCGTTGGCATTGCCTCGGTCTTTGGAAATGGCTGTCGGGCTATTGGCGGTGCTGAAAGCCGGCGCGGCTTATCTGCCTCTCGATCCGGATTATCCGGCTGAGCGAATTGCTTTTATGCTGAAAGATGCGCAGCCTGTGTTTATCATGACGAACACAAAAGCTGCAGAAAGCATTCCGCCAGCGGAAAACGTGCCGAAAATCGTGCTGGATGATCCCGAACTGGCAGAGAAACTAAACACGTACACTGCTGAGAATCCAAAGAATACGGACCGGATTCAGCCGCTTTCTCCTTTGAATACGGCATATGTCATTTATACCTCCGGCTCGACAGGTGTTCCAAAAGGTGTGATGATTCCTCACCAAAACGTAACGCGTTTATTTGCAGCAACTGATCACTGGTTCCATTTCAGCTCAGACGATATCTGGACCATGTTCCATTCCTACGCGTTCGACTTTTCCGTGTGGGAGATTTGGGGTCCTTTGCTGCATGGAGGCCGTCTTGTGATCGTGCCTCATCACGTCAGCAGATCGCCGGAAGCGTTTCTGCGCCTGCTGGTCAAAGAGGGTGTGACCGTACTGAATCAGACACCGTCCGCTTTCTATCAGCTGATGCAGGCGGAACGGGAGCAGTCTGATCTTGGTCAGGCGCTCAGTCTGCGCTATGTCATTTTTGGCGGAGAAGCACTTGAACTCAGCCGTCTAGAGGATTGGTATAACCGCCACCCTGAAAATCGACCGCAGCTGATCAATATGTATGGGATTACAGAAACGACGGTGCATGTGAGCTATATCGAATTAGACCGAAGCATGGCAGCTTTGCGGGCAAACAGCTTGATTGGCTGCGGCATTCCCGATCTTGGTGTTTATGTGCTGGATGAGCGCCTGCAGCCGGTTCCGCCTGGTGTTGCCGGCGAGCTGTATGTATCAGGAGCGGGGTTGGCAAGAGGCTATTTAGGCCGTGCTGGATTGACAGCAGAACGCTTCATAGCTGATCCGTTCGGTCCTCCGGGCAGCCGGATGTACCGCACTGGGGATGTGGCCCGCCTTCGCGCTGACGGTTCTCTAGACTATGTCGGGCGTGCCGATCACCAAGTGAAAATTCGGGGCTTCCGGATTGAGTTGGGAGAAATTGAAGCCGCGCTTGTTCAGCATCCGCAGCTTGAAGATGCGGCAGTCATTGTACGCGAGGATCAGCCGGGAGATAAACGGTTGGCAGCTTATGTCATACCTTCTTCGGAAGAAATGTTTGATGCGGCGGAGCTGCGCAAATATGCTGCTGAGAGGCTGCCGGATTACATGGTGCCTTCAGCTTTTGTGATGATGAAAGAATTGCCGCTGACACCGAATGGAAAGCTCGATCGTAAAGCGCTGCCCGCTCCGGATTTTGCAGCGGCAGTGACAGGACGCGGGCCGAGAACGCCGCAGGAAGAAATCCTCTGTGAGCTGTTTATGGAGGTGCTCCATTTGCCTCGTGTCGGAATTGATGACCGTTTCTTTGATTTAGGCGGGCATTCCTTGCTTGCTGTTCAGCTGATGAGCCGCATTCGTGAAGCGCTCGGCGTTGAACTCACCATTGGCAGCCTATTCGAAGCGCCGACTGTTGCCGGGCTTGCAGAAAGACTTGAAATGGGTTCAAGCCAAAGCGCACTTGACGTTTTGCTGCCGCTCCGAACAAGCGGAGACAAACCTCCTTTATTCTGCGTGCATCCGGCAGGCGGACTCAGCTGGTGCTATGCCGGTTTGATGACAAATATAGGAACGGATTATCCGATCTATGGCTTGCAGGCACGGGGAATCGGACAGTGTGAAGAGCTTCCGAAAACACTTGACGATATGGCTGCCGATTACATTGAACAAATCAGAACAATCCAGCCGAAAGGCCCTTACCATTTGCTAGGATGGTCCTTGGGCGGAAATGTCGTTCAAGCAATGGCCACCCAGCTGCAAAATCAAGGAGAAGAAGTATCCCTATTGGTGATGCTTGACGCCTATCCGAACCACTTCCTTCCTATAAAAGAGGCGCCGGATGATGAGGAAGCGCTGATTGCCCTTTTGGCGTTAGGCGGGTACGATCCGGACAGCTTAGGGGACAAACCGCTTGATTTTGAAACGGCGATCGAGATTCTTCGCCGTGACGGAAGCGCGCTTGCGAGCCTGGATGAATCGATCATTTTAAATCTGAAGAATACGTATGTCAATTCTGTCGGCATTTTAGGCTCGTATAAGCCTAAAACCTTCAATGGAAATGTCTTGTTTTTCAGATCAACAATCATTCCTGAATGGTTTGATCCGATTGAACCTGATGCGTGGAAGCCTTATATTCACGGAAAAATTGAACAAATTGATATTGACTGCCGTCATAAAGACCTTTGTCAGCCGGAGCCGCTTGCTTTTATCGGCAAGGTTCTAGCTGTCAAACTGGAAGAGATGAATAAAGAAGGGGGGAAGCAATAGATGGCAAATCCTTTTGAAAAAGCGGATGGCACATATTTGGTGCTGATCAATGATGAGGGCCAGTATTCCCTATGGCCCGCTTTTATAGATGTGCCGAGCGGCTGGACAGTCGTTCATGAACAAAAAGGGCGTGAAGCTTGTCTGGACTATATCCAATCGCATTGGAGCGATATGAGACCAAACAGCCTAAAGCCTGTTGGAAATGTATAATCGCATAAAAAAGAGACTGCTCGCGGCAGTCTCTTTTTCTATCTTATGCAGACGTTTGGGTATGATCACAATCTCTGACCGGGTTTCCGTTTTCATCTGTACACCACGATTGGGATAAAAACGCTAAAAACACAGCCGCCCACTGATCGCCAAATTGAATCAGAATGCCTCCGTCATGCCAAGAGCCGTTGTCTTTTTTCCAGCGGGTATCCATTGCATTTCCTTGATTCATATGGATATTGTGCATGCCGTTGGTCGGGGTAAAACCAAATATTTTATCTGCAGCCTGTTCCGGCCCAAATTTTGAGCCGAAAATATAAACCGGCGCTTTCTCTGCTTGCGCTTTCTTCATATACGTTTCAATAAAATCATTCAAATCATTATCAGGACCAGTGATTTCATGCGGCAAAGGCTTCATTTCTGCCGGATCAAACAAATTGCCACGCACATAATCCAGCGCCACTTCACGGTTTGCATCATTGATCTTTGTATATCCATACGGCATATTCGGAAGGATGGTGATCGAGCTCGAATCAAACTGATCGTCAGCCAAATACAATACTTCAGATTCCTCAGAGCTGGACATCACGTTGATGGCGCACCTGTAATACGTATTCTCTTCACCGAGCACTTTGACTTGGAAATGAGGACTGTCATCATCGGTTTCCCGCTTCATGTCTAAGACAATGCCTTTTAACACGCCATATTGCTGAACAGCCATATGAATCCTCCTTTATGATCAACTTCATAATTTAATTCGTGAAATGGTCTCTTTTTTCCTTTGAAAAGATAAAAAAAGCCTGCAGAAATCTTTCTGCAAGCTCATTGTGAATTAAGCACCCGCCACGGAGGACTCGTCCTGTAAGGCTTTTTCGGCAGGAACATACTCATATCCTAAATCCTTTGCCACAGCCTCATAGGTCACGTGTCCGTTTGCTGTGTTTAAACCGGCTCTCAGTGCCGCATTGTCTGCGAGCGCTTTCGCTGCCCCTTTGTTTGCGATTTGCAGCGCGTATGGAACAGTAACATTAGTCAGGGCGATTGTTGATGTGCGAGGGACAGCGCCCGGCATATTGGCCACAGCGTAGTGGACGACACCGTGTTTTTCATATGTCGGCTGATCATGTGTAGTGATATGGTCGACAGTCTCGACGATGCCGCCTTGGTCGATCGCAACATCGACAATCACCGAACCAGGATTCATTTGTTTTACCATTTCCTCAGTGACAAGAGTCGGTGCTTTAGCTCCCGGAATTAAGACCGCGCAAATGAGAAGATCCGCTTCTGCGACAGCATCTGCAATGTTGACCGGATTAGATATTAACGTTTTAGTTTGATGGCCGAAGATATCATCAAGCTGGCGCAGGCGGTCTGCATTTAAGTCGATGATGGTCACGTCTGCACCGAGGCCGACAGCCATTTTCGCCGCGTTTGTGCCGACAGCGCCGCCTCCGATAATTGTTACTTTTCCGCGTGAAACGCCTGGCACTCCGGCAAGCAGAATGCCTTTTCCGCCTTTAGGCTTCTCTAAGAATTGAGCTCCGATTTGCGCTGCCATTCGGCCTGCAACCTCTGACATTGGTGTCAGCAGGGGCAATGTCCGTCCTTCACTAACCGTTTCGTATGCAATAGCAGTTACTCCTTTGTCCTTCAAGGCCTGTGCAAGCTCAGGCTCAGCCGCTAAATGAAGGTACGTAAACAGCACAAGTCCTTTGCGGAAATAAACATATTCTTCCGGAAGCGGTTCTTTTACCTTCATGACCATTTCGGCGTCCCACACCTGTTTCGGTTCAGCAATGATTTCCGCTCCTGCTGACTCATAGGCTTCATTTTCAAATCCGCTTCCAAGGCCCGCGCCTGTTTCAACCAGCACCCGGTGCCCGTTTGAAATGAGCTGTGAAACGCCCCCGGGTGTTAATGCGACACGGTTTTCATTGTTTTTTATCTCTTTAGGAACCCCTATGATCATATCTGTCTCCTCCTGTATCTGTGATATTTTTAGTGTAGCTTGATATTTTTGAAAATTCTTTGTTTGAATAAGAAAATAAAAAAACATGGATTTGTGAAATTTCACAAATCCATGTGCCGAAGTTTGATATCTAAATAGATGGTGAATTTTTGATTGATATTTTTTAAATCGATTTCAGCGATCTGGCTGATACGCTTGAGACGGTAATTCAACGTATTGACGTGTATATTTAACACCTTGGAGGCTGTGTTCACGTTGCTGTCAGCTTCAATAAAACGCTCTAGCGTTTCTACCATATTTGACTGGTGATCCCGGTCATACTGCTCCAGCTTGGAAAGTGAATAATTAAAATATCCCGTCTGTTTTCGTTTTTCATCTAAAACGTCCAAGTATTGATAAATGCCTAATTCAGAAAAACTAAACAGATGTTTTGTTTCTTCAGCGAAGCGTTCCTTCGCTTTTAAGACGGATAATGCCTCCTGATAGGAGCGGGAGACAAAAGAAATAGAATGGTATATTCCGCCAAAAGCAATCGAAACGTCTTCTATTTTATACCGCTCCCTCAGCTGTTTTTGCGTACTGAAAGCAAATTGCTTTGCATCTTGAAATGGGTGATCTGTTTTGGGTGCGGTTAAAATAATGAGTTCATTGGAATCTACGGTCGTCAGCAGCACGTGAACCTGCTGGGTCGTTTCCTGCAAATATTGCAGCTGCTGCTCGATTTTTTCAGTCAGCTCACCGTTTATCCGGATGATCATCACGGAAAACTCAGAAGGGGCGGCCATTCCAAGCTTGTGGAATCCAGCCGCCATGTCATGCTCCTGATGAATGTGTCCGGTCAGCATTTTCCAGAAAAACTCTTGGCTGCGTTCTTCATTTTTCGTTTTTCGGATTTGGAGTTTGAGCAGCTGGTTTCTCACTGCTTTTGCCGCCATTTGCAATGTCGCCAGATCATCGTCAGACAATGTTTTTTGAATCTCAAGCGCCCATATGAATCCAAGCACCTGGTTGTTTTTCCAAATGGAGATGGCAACGCGATTGCTCAGTCCGACTTCATCTATTTGCTTGACTCTGATCGGCTGGTCCGTATTTAAAAGAGCTGGAATCGTCCCATCCTTCCACAGCTTGTTAATGACCTTCTCCGGCACTCTTCTGCCAATGATTGTAGACGTCCGGGCAGGGTCCGTGCAGTCGCTGTGTGTGCTGTAGGCCAGCAGCTTGTGGTTAACATCCTCTATGGTGATCGGGCACCGCAGGACGTCGCTGATATGATCAGCCACATCTTCAAGTCTGTCAAAACTGTATTTAAACGGATCATTCGGCATGGCATAAATCTCCCTACTTTTCAAGCTTGATTTCTCTTTGACATCTCATCCCCTTCCTTTTATTATGATTGTTGATGTTTGTGAAAATCAACAACAAAGAACGGAAGCCGAAAAAACAATGACATGGCATATGAGAGAAATGTTTTATAGATGATTAGCGGCGTAATTGCCTTTTTACAGTACAGTTTTATTCCTTATATGATACGAAAGCTTATTCTATTATTCTTCTAAGTAAGTCATCGGGGGCGAGACTATTAAGGAAAGAAAAAACGGAACCTTTCAGAATCGGTGCTGCAGCATCAAATGTTCTGGAAGGTTTTTTTTGGGAGTTGGGGAATGATTTGGGTCTTTTGGATTATTCGGAGGATGAAGAGGAGATTGAGGAAATAAACCTATTTGTTTAACAAAATATGTCATTTTGCAGTGAATTAGGGTAAACCATTAGACTCATTTTGTAAAATTAAAACATATTTGTTTGACTGTGCCGAAAAACTGTTTTTATAATAATGACGTTCTAAAAATAAGTGAATTAGCCCATATTTAGGCTGATGGCACAGGAGGTAATGAGGAATATGGCAGGATTAATTCGTGTCACACCCGAAGAGCTAAGAGCAATGGCGAAGCAATACGGCGTTGAAAGCCAAGAAGTATTGAATCAGGTTGATCGTTTAAACCGAATGATTTCTGATTTGAAGAGCATGTGGGAAGGTGCTTCAAGCGAAGCGTTCGCAGATCAATACGAGCAGCTCAAACCTTCATTTATCAAAATGTCAGATTTGCTTCAAGATGTGAACCAGCAGCTTGATCAAACAGCAAATACACTTGAGTCTACTGACCAAGACATCGCAAACCAAATCCGCGGATAACAGTATGAAAGGGAAGGAGCGCCTGATTCACGAGAAGACGGCGCTCTTTCTATGTAAGGGTGATCCAATATATGTATATTGATATTACAATAGATTTGAAACATTATAACGGCAGTGTCTTTGATCTCAGATTGTCAGATTACCACCCGGTGAAAAAAGTAATTGATATTGCTTGGCAAGCCCAGAGTGTAGCCATACCTCCGCGCGAAGGGCACTGGATCAGAGTGGTTAATAAGGATACGGTGTTTTCCGGAGAATGCAAGCTGTCTGATTGCGGCATTACAAACGGAGACCGGCTTGAAATATTATGAAAGGATCTGGTTGAATGTCGGATAAACAAAAATCATATGTAGAAAACCAATTAGAAGCTGTTGCCGAGAAAACAGATGCCGGCTATACATTTACCTTTCAGCGGGAAAAAATAAAGCTTCTGGACGGTCTCGAAGCCAACGTGATCAAAGATGTAAATCCATTTTTTCATAAAGAGATCGATGTGACGGATGATGAAGTGATCATCACAATCCAGCCTCCTCCCTCCTATAAAGCATTCCGCTTCATGAAAGCTAAAGATAAAAAAAGCAAATGGCAGTTCGCCTATCAGCTTGTCAAGGCTGTACAGCAGCACAATCTGTCGAGGCTGAATTTGATTGTCGCTCCTGAAAACATTGTATTCGATAAAGGCCTGACGCCTTATTTCCTCCATTATGGAGTAAAGGAGAGCATTCCTCCTTACGAGCAGGATGAGGAAAGAGTGTGGCGGGAGCTGAAAGCGTCAGCGGCTTTGGCGGTTGACGGCGCTTTTGCGTTTGAAGACTACCTGAAATTTAATGAAACGCTGACGTTTTCCGCAGAGGCCAAAGCGATATTGGATGCGGCGTCCTATGATGACCTGCTCGAGCTGATTCAAACCCATATCGATGAGCTCGAAGCCAAAGCGAAAACATACATACATATCCCGAGAAAAAAGTGGAACATCCAGCGGTACATCGGCCTGGGGCTCATTGTTTTGCTTGTACCGTCCCTTATTTATTCGATGTACGTCTTGTTTTTCGCACAGCCAAAGCACCAAGCGATAGTGGACAGCAACCGCGCTTTCCTAAACAAGCAGTACAGTGAGGTTATCAGCAAACTGTCCAAGTACGATGCGGAAAGCCTGCCTGAATCGGTGCAGTATCAGCTGGCAACGTCTTATGTTGAGGTTGAAAGTATAGACGGTGATGAAAAGAAAAAAGTGGAAAATAATTTAGTCACGCTGCAGTCAGATCCGCAGCACTTCCTTTATTGGATAGATTTAGGGAGAGGAAACAATAAAGAAGCCGTTAGCATCGGAAGAAAGCTTGAATATAATCCGTATATTGGATTGGGCCTGATCAGATATAAGGCCGAGATACTAGCAGATGAAAGTATGAAAGATGACGAAAAGCAAAAAGAATTAGACTCTGTGCAGAGCGAGATCGACCAAATAAAAAAACAAATTGAGGAACAAAAAGAACAAGAGTTGTCTGACACATCAGGAACTGATGCAACCAGCCAAACTGCTGAAGAACAATCAGACAAAGAAAAACAACAAGCTGAAGAAAAAGCCGCAGCCGAGGAAAAAGCGAAAAAAGAAGAACAAGCAAAGAAAGAAAAAGAATCAGAAAAGAAAGATGAGAAAAAAGATGACAAATAACGTAAGACATGAAGCGCAGGTCATCGTATGCTGTCATTTGGCCGTTAGGAGGTTCGCCATTTGAGTCTATTATGGGTTTTTTACCAAAATAACGTTCAAAAACTGAAACTGTCTGACCTCCCGTCGTCCCATCCGGTGACCATAGGACCTGATGTGAAGGATTCCATTACGATCGGCGCCATTCCGTTTACAAGCGGAGCGATTTCTCTTCAAAGAAAGGAATCTGGCGGCCAATACGAAGTTTTCCTGGGAAATGATTGTCTCGGTACGATTGAGCCGAATACCTCCTTTTCTCTCCAAACGGACGAGCAGGATATACGCTTTATTTTGATGGGCAGTGAGCCCGAGAAATCGGTTTATTTCACAGGGAATCGGGATGGAATCGTATGTTCTTCAGAAAAAACGGATGCTGATATCTATCTGAATCCGCAAGATTTTGCTTTTGCCGAACAAAGCACGTTCTCTTTGCTGCGTGTCGGTGAAAGCTGGTCGGTTCGTCCTGAAAGCGGGACGGTCTTTTTGAATGGAGAGAAGATCATCGGCAATACACGGCTTCAGCCTGGGGATGAAATCTTCTGGAACTTCACGCAAATGAGAGTGACGGAACAAGACCTTTTAGAAATTGTACATTTTGCCTCATTTAAAACAGCATTAACAGAAACGGTCAAACCGACCACAGAGATGCAGAAAAAATATCCGCAGTACAGAAGAACGCCGCGAATGGTGTACGATCTGCCAGAAGACCGCGTGTCCTTCAGTTTTCCCTCTCAGGAGAGCGATCAAACCAATAGAGGGCTGTGGCTCGTCATCCTGCCGCCGCTAGTGATGCTGATTGTGATGGGCGTTGTTGCCATCATTCAGCCGCGGGGCATATTCATACTCGTTTCTCTCGCGATGTTTATGATGACCCTCATTACCTCGACAGTGCAATATTTCCGGGATAAAAACCAGCGGAAAAAACGCGAGGAAAAACGGGAGCGCGTGTATAAGCTTTACCTAGACAATAAGCGGAAAGAGCTTCAGGAGCTTGCTGAAAAGCAAAAGCAGGTTCTTGAATTTCATTTTCCTTCGTTTGAACAAATGAAATACTTAACAAGTGAAATCAGTGACCGGATCTGGGAAAAATCACTGGAAAGCAAGGATTATCTTCAGCTGCGGCTTGGAACGGGAACAGTTCCGTCAAGCTATGAAATCAATATGAGCGGCGGAGACTTGGCGAATCGTGATATCGATGACCTCATGGAGAAATCACAGCACATGCAGCGTGTCTACAAAGATATCCGCAATGCGCCGGTTACAGTCGATTTGGCGGAAGGTCCGATGGGGCTTGTCGGTAAATCACAAATTGTGAAAAATGAGATTCACCAGCTGATCGGTCAGCTGTCGTTCTTTAACAGCTATCACGATTTGCGTTTCGTTTTTATTTTTCATGAAGAAGAGTATAAAGACTGGGAGTGGATGAAGTGGCTTCCGCAATTTCAAATGCCCCATATTTATGCGAAAGGTTTTATATATAATGAGCAAACCCGAGACCAGCTTCTGTCCTCGCTTTACGAATTGATCAGAGAGCGCGATCTCGAAGATGACAAAGAAAAACTGCAGTTCAAACCGCATTTTGTATTTGTCATCACGAATCAGCAGCTGATCTCAGAGCATGTCATTCTCGAATATTTAGAAGGACAGCATGAGCATCTGGGTATCTCTACAATTGTCGCTGCGGAAACAAAGGAAAGCTTGTCGGAAAACATTACGACCCTTGTCCGCTACATCAATGAGCATGAAGGCGACATTTTAATACAGAAGAAAAAAGCGGTAAGAATCCCGTTCCGCCTTGATCATCATCAGCGCGGAGACAACGAACGGTTCTCACGCACGCTGCGGACGCTGAATCACCAGGTCGGCATTACGAATTCCATTCCGGAAACGGTGTCGTTCCTGGAGCTTTTCCATGCGAAGGAAGTAAAAGAAATCGGCATTCAGCAAAGATGGCTGACGAGCGAATCGGCGAAGTCACTCTCAGTGCCGATCGGCTATAAAGGGAAAGATGACATTGTGTATCTGAACCTTCACGAAAAAGCACACGGGCCGCATGGGTTGCTTGCGGGGACAACGGGGTCAGGGAAAAGTGAATTTCTTCAGACCTACATTTTGTCACTTGCGGTTCATTTTCATCCGCATGAAGCGGCTTTCTTATTAATTGACTATAAGGGCGGGGGGATGGCGCAGCCGTTTCGAAATATTCCCCATCTGCTCGGCACGATCACAAATATTGAAGGCAGCAAAAACTTCAGTATGCGTGCGCTTGCTTCCATTAAAAGCGAGCTGAAAAAAAGGCAGCGCCTGTTTGACCAATATCAAGTCAATCACATCAATGACTATACAAAGCTGTACAAGCAAGGCAAAGCAGAAGTGGCGATGCCTCACTTGTTCTTAATTTCTGATGAGTTCGCCGAGCTGAAAAGCGAGGAGCCTGATTTTATCAGGGAGCTTGTCAGTGCCGCGCGTATCGGCCGAAGCCTTGGCGTGCATTTGATTTTGGCGACACAAAAGCCGGGCGGCATCATCGACGACCAGATCTGGAGTAACTCGCGCTTTAAAGTAGCGCTGAAGGTTCAGGACGCTACCGACAGTAAAGAAATTTTGAAAAACAGCGATGCGGCAAACATTACCGTGACAGGACGCGGTTATTTGCAGGTCGGCAACAATGAAGTGTACGAGCTGTTCCAATCGGCTTGGAGCGGGGCGCCTTACTTAGAGGAAGTCTACGGAACAGAGGATGAAATCGCGATCGTCACAGATACGGGCTTGATCCCGCTTTCTGAAGTTGATACCGAAGATATCGGAAAAAAAGACGTTCAAACAGAAATCGAAGCTGTCGTTGACGAAATTGAACGCATCCAAGCTGATCTGGGAATTGATAAGCTGCCAAGCCCTTGGCTGCCGCCGCTCGCGGAACGTATCCCGCGCACTCTTTTCTCTTCAGACGAAAAAGACCATTTCCACTTCGCTTATGTCGACGAACCTGATCTGCAAAGACAGGAGCCGATTGCTTATAAGATGATGGAAGACGGAAATATCGGCATATTCGGCTCTTCCGGCTACGGAAAATCGATCGCGGCCGCAACGTTCCTGATGAGCTTTGCTGATGTGTACACACCAGAAGAGCTTCATGTCTATATCTTTGATTTTGGAAACGGAACGCTGCTGCCATTAGCGAAGCTCCCGCATACCGCGGATTACTTCTTGATGGACCAGTCAAGAAAAATAGAAAAGTTCATGATTCGCATCAAAGAAGAAATTGACCGCCGTAAACGTCTGTTCAGGGAAAAAGAAATCAGCCACATCAAAATGTACAATGCGCTTAGCGAAGAAGAGCTTCCGTTCATTTTCATCACCATTGACAACTTTGACATCGTCAAGGATGAGATGCATGAGCTTGAATCGGAATTTGTCCAGCTTTCCAGAGACGGACAGAGCTTAGGGATCTACTTCATGCTGACGGCGACGCGTGTAAATGCTGTCCGCCAATCATTATTAAATAACCTGAAAACGAAGGTTGTCCATTATCTCATGGACCAATCTGAGGGATATTCCATTTACGGACGGCCAAAATTCAATCTTGAACCGATCCCGGGTCGCGTCATCATTCAAAAGGAAGAGCTTTATTTCGCGCAAATGTTCCTGCCTGTTGACGCTGATGATGATATCGGCATGTTCAACGGACTAAAATCAGACGTTCAGAAACTCCAAGAGCGCTTTGCTTCAATGGAGCAGCCGGCACCGATTCCGATGCTGCCTGAAAGCCTGTCGACGAGAGAGTTTTCTCTGCGCTTCAAGCTGGAACGCAAGCCTTTATCTGTACCTATCGGGCTTCATGAAGAAACCGTCAGCCCAGTCTATTTTGATTTGGGCAAACATAAGCACTGCCTGATTTTAGGCCAGACTCAGCGCGGGAAAACAAACGTCTTAAAAGTCATGCTTGAACATCTGATTGATGATGAAACCGAAATGATCGGCTTGTTTGACTCGATTGACCGCGGCTTGTCCCGATATGCGAAAGAATCAGATGTCTCATATTTGGAAACGAAAGAAGATATTGAGCAGTGGATCGAAACAGCGGAAGACATTTTTAAAACAAGAGAAGCCATGTATGTAGAAGCCGTCCGTCAGGGAGATGTGCACAATTTGCAATTCTCGCAAGTGGTGCTGATGATTGACGGGATTACGAGATTCCAGCAGACGATAGATACGAGAATACAAGACCGTCTGGCAAACTTCATGAAATCATACGCGCATCTCGGCTTCAGCTTTATCCCGGGCGGGAACCACAGCGAATTCTCAAAAGGCTATGACTCCTTGACGACAGAAATGAAGCAGATCCGCCACGCGATTCTGCTGATGAAAAAATCTGAGCAAAATGTCATTCCTCTCCCGTACCAAAGACAGGAGCCTGAGATTCAGCCGGGCTTCGGATATGTTGTGGAAAACGGGAAGGAGCAAAAAGTTCAAATTCCTTTATGTTCTGCTGAAAGGGAGAGTGCTAGATGACAGAACAACGAAAAAGCTTGATCAAGTTAATATCCGCCGTCATCATCATTTTGCTGCTGCCGGTTTTGTTTTTCCGTTTTATCGGAGACGATCCGACGAAAAAAGCAGTCAATTCCACTCGGCAAATCGCAGTGGTGAATGAAGACACAGGCGTATTGAGTGATGAGGTGAAGTCTGACGAAGAGGACAAATCCGCCCAGTTCGGCAAGGAAGTTGCCGCCGCTTTGGGTGAACGTCCCGATTATTCATGGACGGTCGTAAACCGAAGCGCGGCCGAGACCGGTCTCGCGTCAAAGAAATACGATGCGATCGTTTACATTCCGTCAGACTTCTCAAAAAACATTTTGAGCTATGATAAAGATCATCCCCAAAAAGCAACGCTCGAATTCAGCATTCAAGATAACCTGAATGCGGTCAACAAAGAAAAAGTTCAGCGTGAGCTTGAGGATGCCCAAAAGACGATGAACAAAAAAATGTCAGCCTTATACTGGAACTTTGTGTCACAAAAAGTGGACAACATCAGAGGAGAATTTGACAAAATCGTCAATAAAGAATCTGAATTCCAGAATGTCATGTACAATTTTTACAAACCAAGCTCTAATGATTTAGCAGGTGAAATCAAACAGCAAAAAGATTTAATCGATGAGCTAAAGAAATCAATGAATGAAGCACAGGGCACGACAAAAGAAAAAGCTTCAACAGCGGAGGAAGCCAAAAACACGCTGAAAGAATTCGTTGATACAGTTGAACGATACAAAGAATATCAAGAAAATCAGAAAAAACTGCTTTTGGAAGCCCAGGATTCAACCCAGCAGCAAATCCGCACAGGTTTGGACGCCATCCAAGCTCAGCAAAAGGCGAATCAGTTCAGCGAACGCATGAGCGGACTGGCAACAGGGATCAGCCAAGCGAAAACACAGCTTGGGCAAACCAGCAATGTGCTGGCAGACGCCCAGAGAGTCAGGGAAGGACAAGTGCCTCAGCAGGAATTTGGCATGGCAAAAATCCAAAGCGATTTAATCAATCAATATCAAGCCGCTTCAAAACAGGCTGCATTAAACCAGGTTTATGAATTGCTTGTCCCGGCACGTCAGGCACTGACAGTTGTGAAAGGGGACGACCCAGTTGAAGACGACGGCTCTGACAACGATGATCAAGATAAAGACCCGAAAGAAGAAAATCCTGAAGAACTAAAAATCGATCTTGAAAAACAGCGTGAAGAACTGAAAACCATCGCTGCTGATATTCAAGATATTTCAGACAATCTGAAGGAGCCTGAAAAAGAAAACCCAACACCGGAGGACCCGGGTACTGAACCAGACGATCCGTCCACTGACAATCCGGAACATCCAGATGACGGGGGCAGCACAAATCCCGATGATACACATGGAGACACAGGGAACGATAATAACAGCGGTGATACCGGACAAACGGACGGCAATACTCAGGATCAAGACCAGCAGAAGGGAACAGACGGTCAGGAGCAGAACGGCAATGCCTCTGATGGTGCGTCCGACAGCGGACAAACCGAAACGGGTACATCTGCCGAACAGACTGCATCATCTGATTCAGCCCTTCAATTTATCAAGCTGGCAAATGAAGACGGAACCGGAGATTCAGGAGATACTGGAGACGACGGCGGCACGACTCAGCCTGGAGATGACGGTGAGGTTTCGGATATTGCAAAAGCAAAAGAACAGCTCAGCAAAGCGTCTGAGCGAATCAAACAGATCGAAGAAGAGCTCAAAGAAAAAGAAACGGCTCATAATGAAGAGCTGAAAAAGAAACTAGAAGAACTAAAAGAGCAAATGGATGGTCTCAACGATGAAATAGATGATCTCAAAGGCCAAGTGAAAACGCTCGAAGATAAACTCAATAGACTCGAAGCGAAACGCCAGCGGGAGTTCGAAGGAATTTACAGCGCGATTCGCGAGCTGGAAAATAAAAATCAGCTTCAATTCTCAGGAGAAATCAATACAGAAAGAATCTCCGCTTTAATGAGATACTATAAATATTTATCTGTTTATGACTCTGTATTATCCGGTACGATAGACAATGCTGCAAAAGCCGGCGCCATTAACGGCCAGCAGGGCAACCTCAAATCCATCCTGGCTCTCACACCTGAAGAATCAGCCAGCTGGGAAGCTCTCAAAAACAACACGATGCAAACTGATGAAGACATTAACAGCTTCATCGACGGCATGACCAAATTTGCGGACGAATACAGCGGGTTTATCCGTGACTCTCAAGCAGGGGTTCTTGACGAACTGACGAAAATCTCTGACAGTGCCGCAAAAGCGTCAGAACAGCTGGTAACGGGCGCAACGCAGGAATCTGCCACGTTCAGTAACGACGGGCTGTCAGGCACAATGGCGCTGAATGTCCAGGATACGGTCGGCCAGGAAGTGCTGCAAATGTCAGACATGATGGGTTCATTGTCTGATCGCCAGTCAGGCATTATTGATTACACGACCAACATGCAGCAAAGCGTCAATGATGTTCAGTCGAAAGCGGATACCTTAAACAACAACTGGGGGAAAAATGTCGCCTCCACGAAACTCATTCGCAATGACGTATACGGTATATTAGGAAATACTTTAGTAGACGGGCAAAACAACGGCTATGTATATGATTACTTGGCGAATCCGCTTAAAATCAGCGGAGAGGTTCCGGAAGAGAAAACTCAGACGGTGCCGCCGGTTGTCATCCTTGTCATTATATTGATCAGCAGTCTGTTAATCGGCTATTTCAGCTCGTATTACCAAAACGCGCCGCTTCTCGTCAAAGGAGCGTTATTCGGAATTCTGAATATCCTTGTCGGACTCATGATCAGCTTGTTCGGTTTGAATATTTATTCACTGCCGGACGATCAGACGATTAAGTGGTCAGTGTTTACGATTCTATTGCTGGTCGCAAGCTCTGCCTTCATCCGGACGGCATTCAGATTCGGATCGATCCCTGGATGGGCTGCTTCAGCGGCAATGATTCTATTCTACGTCGCACCGCTTATTGATTTGATTATGCCGAACTTTACCTTTGAAGATCCGGTATCGAAAGTATATATCGACATCCAGTACGGCACTGGGCATTTGTTTGCAATGGGAATATCGGTTCTGCTGATCATTACGGTGTTAGCCGCGGCCCTGCCGCTTATTATCCGGCTGATGGCAGAAAAATCAGCAGAAAGCGATGAAACGTATGAAGCGTAATCGCAGCATGGAAAAGGGGATCATGATTTGTATGCTCTCCTTTTCCCTTTTCATCCCCTCAGCCGCTGCTGCCGAAACCGAAAAAAATACAGATGTCGCGCCAAACCAATATGAGAAAAAAGACATTGAAATCGATACGAATTATTTGCATGAAGATACCTACTATGAAGAGAAAACAGAACTGCCTGAGGAACAGAAGGACATCACCTTTGATAAGCCGAAGGACAAAGACACCGAGCTGATAAAAGAGTTGTTTACATCAACAGATCCTGAGAAATCCAACACCATTAAGGCCCAATCGAAACAGCTCGGAATTACCTTTGCAAAAAAACCAATCACAAAGGCGTCCTCCACGGAAACAAAAGAAGAACAAGGAACATCCTCACTGCTGCTTCCGATTATCTATGTCGTGCTGATCCTGCTCGGAATTGCGGGCATTGTCTTCCTCATCCCAAAAGTGACAGCGCAGGAGAACAAAAAGGCGTAGGCCCCGGGGCTTGTGTTGGATAAAAGCGGTACGTACAATAGGAACGGAAGGAGGAGGTTTCCAATGGAACTTTATATCATCACAGGAGCGTCAAAGGGATTGGGTAAAGCCATTGCATTGCAGGCTTTAGAGAAGGGCCATGAAGTCCATGCCTTATCAAGAACGAAAACGGATGTCTCTCATGAAAAACTGACGCAGCATCAAATAGACCTCATCAATCTCGAAGAAGCTGAACAGCAATTTGAAGCATTGCTTTCATCAATCAACGCAGAACGATATTCAGGCATTACCCTGATCAATAACGCCGGAATGGTAACGCCGATCAAACGCGCCGGCGAAGCGTCTCTTGCCGAGCTGCAGCGCCATTATCAGCTGAATCTGACTGCGCCTGTGCTTTTGAGCCAGCTGTTTACAAAACGGTTTGCTTCATACAGCGGCAAAAAGACGATCGTCAACATTACGTCAGGCGCCGCCAAAAATCCATACAAGGGATGGAGCGCGTATTGCAGCTCAAAAGCCGGGCTTGATATGTTTACGAGAACATTCGGATTTGAACAGGAGGATGAGGAGCTGCCGGTGAACATGATTTCGTTCTCGCCAGGAGTGATGGACACAGAGATGCAGGCTGTCATCCGTTCTTCATCGAAAAAGGATTTCCACGACATCGAACGATTCCAGAAGTTAAATGAAACAGGAAATCTTCGAAGCCCGGCCTTTATTGCCGGCACGCTGCTTTCTTTATTAGAAACCGGCGCGGAAAACGGCCGCATTTACGATATAAAAGAGTTTTTGTAGAGCAGATATTTTCTGCTCTTTTTTTTATAAAGGCTCTGTTAAAGGTAAATGTTGATATTTATCCGAATTCTTGATATGATCAAAAAAGGAACTGATGTTCGATTTATTATCAAGGTGAGCTAAGCGTTTAGCAACTTGTTCAAGTATATCGGCAAATTGCCACATACACAAAAAGAACAGGCTTATCAATGGGTTAAACGCTATATTGAACCTTCTTCCTCTGCTTGGTGGTAGATTAATCAATGAAATGAGAGAAACTCGCTTCAAGGATAAAATTGAGTGTCCCATTGTTCATCAGAACACGTTGTTCGATTTGGAAAGTATAATGGTCGGCAACGGTATCACTGTAAATGCTGTGGCAAAACTTTCACTGACACACCGAATACCGTCTTGTGGCGTCAAAGGAAATGACTGTATGTTCAAGGGATATTCCCTGAGAAAATCGGCTAAAATCGCAGGGGTTATTTGGATTAGGTTTTTAATCGAAAAGCACAAACTGCTAAATGCCTTAAAACAAATAGATTTTGAGCATTTTGATGGTATCGTTGAAATTGACGAGATCTATTTCCTGTATTCTCAAAAAGGTCAACGGTGTATTACTGAACGAAAACCACGAAAAGGTGCTTGTCGCAGATGCTTGGAGAGCCTAGATACTGATAATAGTCTGCGATTATCTAAATTCGTTGTGTCATTCTTATTCAACGGGACAGAAGAATCAACATCTGAATGGGAAAAGGATGAATCGGTATGACAAATAACTTAAAACAGAGAAGAATCATTTTAGATTTAGCAGTTACTTTAGATGGTTTTATTGAAGGGAAAAATGGAGAAGTTGATTGGTGCATTATGGACCCTGAGATGGGGTTTACTGATTTCTTACATCAAGTTGATACTATTTTATATGGGAGAAAAAGCTACGATTTATGGGGACAATACACTCCAAAAAATGAAGATCCTGATACCGAAAAGGAAATTTGGAAATTGGTTCATAGTAAAAAGAAATATGTTTTTTCCAGAACACAAAATGAGATTGATAATCAAGCTATATTTATAAAAGATAATATTCTTGAAGAAGTAAATAAATTGAAGAAAACGTCTGGTAAAGACATCTGGCTATATGGTGGAGCGAGTCTCATTACAACATTTATAAATTTGGGGCTTGTTGATGAATTTAGATTATCTATTCATCCTGTTGTTTTGGGAGAGGGAAAACCGTTGTTTATTGATTTAAAACAGAGGATAAATTTAAAAATGATTAATACAAGAACATTTTCCTCTGGGGTTGTGCAAATCATTTATCATTGGAATGGCTGAAAAATCTTTCACTCCAAAATATATATTGTAATAAATATGATAAGGCAATACTCGACAGTACAAGGGGAATCCATAAATAATGGGTTCCTCTTAATATTTGGAATTATCAACATTAAATTTTAAAGAGCCTTTATAAAAAAGACAACAGTCCGCGCAATTTGTTGAACAGCCGCATATACTGACTGAAACCCTGTTTTTAGGGTATAACAATGATGTGACATAAGGATTGAGTTTCTCTTCAAATTATGTTAGGATTCTAAAAATATCTTAAGGAGGGGTTTCCATGAGAAAGGTTACATTAATGGATGTTTTCACCCATCCAATTGCACAAAAATATTTGCAGCGTTCCGGCGTGGCCCATGCGATTGCCTGCGCTTATCATGCATACAGGCTGTCTGTAAAGGCTGACATCAACCCTGATTTAGCTGCAAAAGCTGCGCTATTGCATGACATCGGCCATTATGAATGGTATACAGACGGCAAGTGGGATTATGAGAAATACAAAAGAAATGACATTCATGCCATCAAAGGAGCGGAACGGGCGCATAAGCTTTTGATTCGACTTGGTGAGGAACCGAAAGCCGCAAAAGAGATTGCCCTTGCCATTTTGCTTCATACCGACTCCTATCTGCCTGAAGGTGAATTAGATAAAAATACGCTGCAGCAGATTGTCAAAAAAGCAGACGAACTTGATGAAGAGCCGGGCGGCCACCATCATTACCGCCAAATCGATCCTTCAACAGCACGTGAAAAAATAGTAAAGCTGGACCAATTAATCGATCAAGCCCTGTCATCTATAATAAAGCCTGTATAAGTCCCGCTTTTACACGGAACAGCGCCAGCTTTCTTCGCTGTTTCGCTTCATCACCTTTTCCTCTATACACCCGCTTCCACACATATTCCCCCAAAGGCCCAGCAGCCCTCGTTTTATCAGGTAAGCCTGTGTCATTAACCATCATTGCGGCATAAACTGAGATAAAACATAAAAAGGGGATTGAAGTATGGTCAACCAAGGTAGTCCGCAACTGGTCTCTTTAGTCGATCCTTATGTCTATCAGACCATTAAAAAGCTTATCGGCTCAAGGTTCGTTATACAGACAGTACGAGATACGGTCAGAGGCAGACTGATCGATGTAAAACCTGACCATATCACAATTGAAGGAGCACGAAATGCTGTTTGTTTGATCAGAATCCAGCACATGATTTCCGTTACGCCAGATTACAGTGAGCGGGTGTAACAGTGCTTGCGCGTGAAAAATAGGCGTACACCGTGACGTCCTATTTTTCGGTTAAGCGCTGCAAAAACGGATTGTGATCCATCGATTCGTCAAGATCAAAACCGGCAAATTCCTGAAGACCGCCATCTGAGAAAAAGTGACACCGCACACTGTATAGCTGGAACGGGTTGAAATATATTGACGAACACGAAATTGAAAGCCGTCCGCATCTTTTACATATCATCGGGATTTCCCGGCAAACGGGGCGCAGAGCCGTGCTGTCTCACTAACACATTCGAATCCTGTGATTTTGCCGTCTTGGCCGAGCAGGATACAATCATTCATCACCAATATCCCTTCATTATATTAAGAGTTCTGATATGGGTTCATTTTTGTTACAATAATGGGGTATTAGTCCTTTTATCTGACAGACAAAGAAAAACTAGGAGGAACAAAGCTTGTTGAAATCAAAAGTCCATTTTTGGACATTGCAGATTTTATTTGTTTTGCTGATTATTTACGTATCAACAAAGGTTTCATTTGTGTTTCAGCCGTTTATTGTGTTTATCTCGACATTGTTTTTCCCGATGCTGATTGCGGGAATTTTGTATTTCATTTTTAATCCGGTCGTCCGCCTCCTTGAGAAAAAAATTCCGCGGACATTATCCATTCTATTGATCTATTTACTGTTTATCGGTTTGCTGGCCTTCGCTTCAGCGTCGGTCGGACCTATCATTACATCGCAAGTGACCGGGCTGTTCAACAATCTTCCTGATTATATAAAACAAATTCAGGGGCTGACAAAAGATTTGTCCCATTCCCAATGGTTTACCTGGATGATGAATCAGGATTATGTATCCATATCAAAAATTGAACAGTCGCTGACAAGCTTTCTCCAAAACCTGCCGCAAAATATTACGTCCAGTTTATCTGCGGTGTTTGGCGTCGTAACAAACATCACGCTTGTTATTATTACTGTTCCATTTATCCTTTTTTATATGCTGAAGGACGGACACCGCTTTCCGAACCTGGCAGTCAAAATTCTCCCCGCTTCTTATCGGAAGGAAGGCTTGAAGATTTTTAAAGATTTATCCGATACGCTTGCAGCTTATTTTCAGGGACAGCTGTTAATTTGTCTTTTTGTCGGAACAGCGTGTTTTATCGGCTATTCCATTGCCGGGCTGCCGTATGCCTTGATTCTTGGGATTGTCATGGCGATTACCAATATCATTCCTTATGTCGGGCCTTTTCTCGGCGCTGCTCCAGCTGTCATTATCGGTTTTATGGACTCGCCGGCAAAAGCGCTGTTTGCGATTATTGTCGTTGTCGTCGTTCAGCAGCTCGACGGGAATCTGCTTTCTCCTCTTGTCATCGGAAAGCGGCTGAATACGCATCCGCTTACGATTATTTTGCTGTTGATCGGAGCGGGAAGCTTCGGCGGCATTCTCGGCATGATTTTAGCGGTGCCGGTCTACGCGGTAGTGAAGGCGTTCTTCTTGAATATTGTCCGTTTAATCAAACTGCGCCAGCGGTCACGTCTGGAAGAAAACGCAGAGTCTGCTGAATAAGGCGGGCACCCTTTCCCTATCTCTGCATATGATGGTGTAAATTAATGCGGAGGTGGGGAAATGCCTGCGATTGTGGGTCCGATTTATATTATGTCAGTTACGGGTAGTGCCGCGGCAAGCTTTGGAGATGTGTTTGCGATTTCGCCCAAAAGCGTCGCTCACTCTGGGGCGGGGTCAGGCACCTTTCAGCTCGGTGATTTTGTGAAAATTAATAACCAAACGAGTAAAACATCTTTCAAAGATGCCGATATCATTGATGAAACAGTCTCGTTTAACGGGTAACAGCCTTTTCATGAGAGGCTGTTGCTTTTTTATTGTATAATATGGTTAATCTTTAAATAGAGAGGTCATGTTATGAAAATTAGAAAAGCGAATATCACGACGGAAACCGGAATGATCACAGACGTGTATCTGCATGAAAACAGAAAAGAACTGCGCACGCTTGTAGCGGTTCCGCAGCTGGAGTGGAGTACGGTCATTTCCTATGAAGAAGATAAAACGTCTCTGCCTGAACGGCTGGAAGCCTCGCTGCGCCGGCATACAGAGGAAGACCCGGCTGGTGAGCTGGCAAAAAAAATCATTCATTGGGTAACAGAAATGTAAAACGCCGTTGAAAGTTTAGCTCCTGCCTGATCAGGTGATAATGAAGACAAACAAGCCGGGAGGACGAGCTTTTGAGTGAAGAAAAAATGGATCTCTATTTGCAGCAAGGAATGTACGGGCCTCTGGAGACAAAGCCTGACGAACGCCATTTGTTTTTAGGCTCATTAAGGGAAAGAGTGCTATTGGCACTGACAAAAGGACAGGTGCTCAGAAGCAAGCCGTATGAAGAAGCGGAGCACGAGCTCAAAAGCAGCAAAAACCTTACTCTTTTAATTAATGGAGAGCTTCAGTACCAGTCTTACTCTCCCTATATCCAAATGGCAAACCGGAACGGCGTGCACTTCAAAATCGTATCCGATCTTCAGTTTCATACGCCTTTAGGTCTTGTCATTGCGTCTGACATCGCTGTGAATCGTGAATTGATATATGTTCAGGACGACATGTTTAACCGGTCAGTGCTGAAATCTTAAGAGACAAACGGACCGTTTGTCTTTTTATTCATGGCAATTCACTTACAACTGGAGATAAGCTATAATGTTTTCATACTGATGGCAGGGAGGCCGGCTATGAAAAAAGCACTTATTTGTATTGATTATACGAATGATTTTGTGGCGAGTGACGGAAAATTGACCTGCGGGGAGCCCGGCAGAATGATTGAAGAGGCGATCGTCAATTTGACCGAAGCATTCATCACAAACGGTGATTACGCCGTATTAGCAGTTGATTCTCATGATGAAAGGGATCAATATCATCCTGAAACCCGTCTTTTTCCTCCGCATAATATAAACGGTACGGAAGGAAAAGATCTGTACGGAAAGCTTTTGCCTCTATATCAGAAACATGAACATGAACCAAATGTTTACTACATGGAAAAAACGAGATATTCTGCTTTTGCGGGAACTGATTTAGAGCTCAAACTCAGAGAGCGGCAGATTGGCGAAGTACATCTTGCCGGTGTCTGCACAGATATTTGTGTATTGCATACAGCGGTTGATGCTTACAACAAAGGTTTCCGGATTGTTGTGCACAAACAGGCTGTTGCCAGCTTTAATCAGGAGGGGCACACGTGGGCTCTTTCCCATTTTGCAAACAGCATCGGAGCGCAAGTGGCAGAGTAAGGAAGGGGAAAAACAGTGTTAGAGTATGGATTTAAAGATGACAGCCTGTCATTACATACAGACCTTTATCAAATCAACATGGCGGAAACATACTGGAGAGATGGCATTCATGAAAAGAAAGCGATTTTTGAGCTTTTTTTCAGAAGACTTCCGTTTGAAAATGGCTATGCGGTATTTGCGGGCTTGGAAAAAGCCATCGAATACTTGGAAAATTTTAAGTTTACGGACAGCGACCTGGATTATTTACAGGATGAACTCGGGTATCATGAAGATTTTATTGAATATTTGCGCGGCTTAACGTTTACAGGTTCACTTTATTCCATGAAAGAAGGAGAGCTTGTATTTAACAATGAGCCGATTATGAGGGTGGAGGCTCCGCTGGTAGAAGCGCAGCTGATTGAAACGGCTTTGCTGAACATTGTGAACTACCAAACATTAATCGCCACAAAGGCAGCCCGGATTAAAGGCGTTATCGGCGATGAAGTCGCACTTGAATTTGGAACAAGACGGGCGCATGAAATGGATGCGGCCATGTGGGGAGCGAGAGCAGCCTTAATCGGCGGCTTCAGCGCAACGAGTAATGTAAGAGCCGGAAAGCGCTTTAATATACCGGTATCCGGCACACATGCGCATGCGCTGGTGCAGGCTTACCGCGATGAATATACAGCTTTCAAAAAATACGCGGAAACGCACAAGGATTGCGTCTTCTTAGTCGACACGTATGACACGCTTCGTTCGGGCATGCCGAATGCGATTAAGGTTGCCAAGGAATTCGGTGACCGCATCAATTTCATCGGCATCCGCCTCGACAGCGGAGATTTGGCGTACCTGTCAAAAAAAGCCCGGAAAATGCTTGATGAAGCAGGGTTTACAGATGCGAAAGTCATTGCTTCAAGCGACTTAGATGAACATACCATTATGAATTTAAAGGCCCAGGGAGCGCGCATTGATGTCTGGGGGGTCGGTACGAAGCTGATTACAGCCTATGACCAGCCGGCTCTCGGCGCGGTTTACAAGCTTGTGGCCATCGAAGAAGACGGAAAAATGGTCGATACGATCAAAATTTCATCCAATCCTGAAAAAGTGACGACACCGGGCAGAAAGAAAGTGTACCGCATTATCAATCAGTCCAATCATCATTCTGAAGGCGACTATATTGCGCTTTATGATGAGCAGGTGAATGATCAGAAGCGGCTCAGAATGTTCCACCCGGTTCATACATTCATCAGTAAATTTGTCACGAATTTTTATGCAAAGGACCTTCATGAGCTGATTTTTGAAAAAGGCATTCTTTGCTACCAAAACCCCGAGATCTCAGACATACAGCAATATGTGCAGGATAACCTCAGCCTGCTGTGGGAGGAATATAAGAGAATCAGCAAGCCGGAGGAATATCCGGTTGATTTAAGTGAGGACTGCTGGAGCAATAAAATGCAGCGGATTCACGAAGTGAAAAGCAGACTTGATGAAGAGCTTGAGGAAGAATAAAGAAAACTGGCCTTTCGTTCGCGAGGAGGCCAGTTTTTTTATGAATATATTATTTTTCATGTTTAGACAATTTTCTACAAATTATTTGATATACTTAGGGTGAAAGCCGCGCGTATTGTAAGGGGGATAAACCAATGAGGGTGTTTGTTGCAAGACAGCCTATTTTTAATAGAAAAGAACAGGTTGTTGCTTATGAACTGCTGTATAGAGAAAGCGAAGAGAATGTATATAGCGCTAAAGACGGCGATCAGGCAACAACAGATTTGGTGATCAACAGCTTTTTAAACATCGGTATTGAGAAGCTGACGGAAGGAAAACGCTGTTTTGTTAATTTTACGGAAAGCCTGATGTATTCAGACCTTCCCACCTCCTTCAATCCGAAACAGCTTGTCATTGAAATCCTTGAAGATATACCGGTCACGCCGGCCCTCATTTCTAGATGCAAAGAGTTGAAAAAAATGGGATATATGCTGGCGCTCGATGACTTTTATGCAATAAACCCGCAAAATGAAGACTTATTGGAAAAACTCATGAGCTATATTGATATATTGAAAATTGATTTTCTCAAAACAACACGCATGGAACGCAGAAAAATTTTGCAAGCCTACAGCTGTAACGGCTTGATTTTTTTGGCGGAAAAAGTAGAGACCCGAAAAGAGTATAAACAGGCGGTCCAAGACGGCTTTCAATTATTCCAAGGCTACTTTTTCAGCGAGCCGCGCATCATCAGCGGGCATGATCTGTCGACTCATTTTTATTCATACTATGAACTGCTTAATGAATTGAGCAAAGAGCAGCCTAACATAAAGCGTGTGACAGAATACATAGAGCGGGATTTATCACTGTCCTATCAAATCTTAAAATTTTTAAACTCATCCCACAGCCGTTTGACCCAGAAAATTGAAAGCATCCAGCAGGCCATTATGCTTCTGGGGTTTAATGAAATCAAACGGTGGATATATATCCTTTCCTTTAAGGATTTAAGCAGAAAAGGGAATTCCAGCAAGCACGAGATCATAAAGATTTCTTTGATGAGAGCAAAGCTTTGTGAACTGCTGGCGAAAAAAACAGCCCGGCCGCAGCCCGCTTCTTATATGCTGATCGGAATGTTTTCTCTTATAGACACCCTGCTGCATAGAGAAATAGAGGAGATTCTCCAAGAACTGCCTTTAAAAGATGAGGTCGGGCAAGCATTGTTAGGCCATCAAAACGACTACTACCAAATGCTTGAGCTAGTGAAATTAATCGAAAGCAACAACTGGGACACCTGCACAGAATTAGGCAAAGAACTGGATAAAGAAGAAGCGTATGAATGTTATCTTGAGGCTCTCGAGTGGTGTCATAAGCTTATGGACGCAAAATGATTGCGGTTTTCTGACCATCGCAACGCAAGAATCATTCGGCTTTGCGTTCCGATGAGGCTGATGTAGATGCCATCGGGATTAAAGCCCGCATCCACTTCATGCCTGACGCCCATTTGTTTGATCAGACGCTTTACAGTTTGTTTATCCGATTGCTCGGCTGCAGTCAGGATGCGGCGCGAGAGCTCCCCAGAGCCCGCAATGCGGCTTAGAACGAGCTGGGCATCGGCGAACAGCCCTGCGGCCTGCTTCGCTGAACGGATAAAGATATCTGTATTGGCAGGAGAAGCTGGCGGGCGGCGAATCTCATACGGATAGGCGTAAAACCAGGGATAACGATATCTCATGGGAGCACCTCACACAAAAGGGATGTTTCTATATGTATAGAGCGCTAATTGCCGAATATGACAAAGCGAAAAGGCCTCAATTATAACGTTGCGGTCTTTTTCGGTGTTTGTCGGTCAGGATACGCCAAAAATCGCCTATTCAATTTTGAAAATGCGGCAATGAGGACTATAGTCTCACTTAATAAAAAGACGAAACACCTTAAAATCAAGGGAATTAAGAATCTTTCTCAATTTCAGCAGAAAGATACGCTCTTGAGAATAGAAAAATAGTCCTGTTCTCCATTTGATTGCATTAGGTATAAAGATCTATTGATATTTGCGGTGTCACGCAGGACTTTTTTGTATACTTTTCGGTGAAAAATAAGCCAAAAGCAGATACACTATTAGTAACAGATCAAATACCTAGGACTCGTTCACCATACACAATTCATTGATCTTTCAAAAAAAGGAGTGTGGAAACGATGGAAAAGAAACTTGAAGAAGTAAAACAATTGTTATTCCGACTCGAACTTGATATTAAAGAAACGACAGATTCATTACGAAACATTAACAAAAGCATTGATCAGCTCGATAAATACAATTATGCAATGAAAATTTCGTGAAAAAGACTTGGAAACAAGTCTTTTTTTTTGTTCTATCCATACAAATTATGGATAAAGTATTATATGATTGTTAAAAAACGAAAAACCTGCTGTCCTTTAAATGTTCCATTTAGTAAAATGGAATGGGAGGGGGGAAGTCGTTATTGAGCAGATATGTTTAGATTCTGTCCGGATAAAGGAGAAAATGAAGGAGATTGTACATGAAAATATTTCGAATGAAGACTTAAAAACAAAACTTATTTCTTTTATTGAAGAAAAAAAACAATTTTCATTCGCAGAATTAGCTTATCACCATTACATAGCATTTGACGGAAAAGATGATACAGCAATTGAGTTGTTGGCCTCTGGTATAGAACTTTTAATTTTATCTGCTGACATTTTTGACGATATAGAGGATAAGGACAATCTTCAGGCTTCTTGGATGAAAATAGATCCTTCGATAGTGATTAACGCAGCTACCGCACTTTATACATTAAGTTTGCAAGTGATAAGTTTAGTTTCTAACAATCCACAACATTTACGTCTGACTTTACAATATTCACTTCAATCTTTACAAGGGCAACATGCAGATTTAAATGTAACAAGCTCTTCAGAATCAGAGTTTATTGAAATGATTAAACTTAAGTCAGGTTCTCTTGTAACATTGCCTAATGTACTAGGTGTATATTTGGCAACTGGTGAATTTAATGAAACAGTCGATGAGTATTCACATTATTTGGGCATAGTCGAGCAAATTGCGAATGATCACCATGGGTTATATTATCCTGACAATAATGACATAAAAACTAGACACAATCTAGCCTTCTACTATCTTAAAAATAAATATAACCAATCATCGATTGACTTATTAAATTTTTATGCGCAAGAAAATAATCAGATAAATAATATGGACGAATTGAAAAAGAAGCTGCGAGAATCAGGTGTAATACAATATTTGAATGTTATTAAAAATATAGCATTGGAAAACTTTAAAGAATCATTCAAAAAACTGAGATTAGATGAACAAAATAAGAATAAACTATTTGTTCAATTATTAAGGGGGAATATAAATTGAAACATATTGACAAAATTATAAGCCATCTAGCAAACAACCCGGAAGCGTTTGATCAATTTAAGAAGGGGAACTTAACCTTGCTAAATATAAATGAAAAAGAAAAGAAAGCAATATTATATGCGTTTGAAGAAGGAGAGGCACCGAGAACAAGCAATTGGCCTCCAATTGAAGCTATCAGTAATTTTTTTGAGGATGATAAAAGAAAAAGTTTTATTTAATTATGGGATGATGAGATGCACATAAATAATAACGTCTATAAATATTTGTCTCTAGCTTTTATCATTTTAAGTTTTGTTTATGTGATCTACCTCTCTTATATTTCTGTTTTTAATATCTTTGTAGGTGCGGATGTGAAGATTAATGAACAGGGTAAGTTAGAGGTTACCAAAGTTGTGGATTATAAATATTATTCAGGTGTAAAAAAAGGTGACATCATTCTTGAAGTGAATGGGCAAAAAGGAAGCGAAATCCAGTTAGAGAGCGGAAGATTGGTCAACGTAGAAAGCTTAACTGTTGAGAGAGATAATAAATCATTTCATTTGCAAAATGTAAGCCTAATAAGTGAAGAAAATTTATTTATGTATCTCATTCCACTCATATCTTATTCAATCTGTTTATTTTGTATATTTTTTGTTTACAGAATAAATAAAGTAAGAAAATCATCTTCTGCTTTTGTTTTAATCTTATTTTTGTTATTTGTATCAGTAGCATATGTAAGTGCCTGCGGGGCAAGAAGAGGTGAAGAGGTTAGCACTTACCTGCTTGTCCTTACTTTAGTAAGTTGTCCAATTTTATATATACATTTCATATATAAATACTTTGCGGAATTGGGCACTAAGTTATTCAAAAAGAAGATTTTAATCATAATGTATATACTTCCACTCGTAAACCTGTTACTAGAAGCTGTTTTGAGTAATAGATTAAATTCTTCGGCTTTTTTGTCTAACTTGAACTTGATTTCCTTTTTTGTCCTAGTCCTTACTGTAGCTATCCTTATCCATCAAGGGATTAGAAAAATCAAACAAAATGAGCAAAAGTCAATTTTAAAAATCCTTGCTTATATAAATATCCTGTCTTTTAGTCCCTTTATTATCTTTTTTGTTATTCCATATGTGTTGTTTGATAAGTATCTTTCACCCTTTAGTTTGGCAGCTTTTACACTTGTTATACCTTTTTCTTTAGTGTATCAATTTATGACAAATAGACTTTATAATATTGACTTTGTTGTAGGACGGCTTAAATACTATGGTTTTTTAGCAATTACACCTACTGTTATTGTGGTCACCATATTTAATTACATTCAAAAACCAAAAGATAACTTTTATTCTGTTAAACTAACAGTTGTTATATATTTGCTTATGTTTGCTGTCTTTTACTTTAAAGAGATTATTGATTTTCGTTTTAAGTTGAAAAGATTTACAGAGAAATTTAATTATCAAGATGGAATTTTTAAATTTACTCAATTAATTAAGCAAGCATCATCGGTAGATCAAGTACTTGATCACTTTAAAAATACAATCCTAGAAGTATTAAACATAGATAATGCTTGCGTGTATGATAATTCTAAAGGGGAAATCATCCTCCTTAGCAAGAATAACTTTAAAGATCTCACTTATAAGAATTATGAGCAATATGTGAAAAGCTTTTCTGGTGATATCGGTAAAATTAAAGAGTTTAAACAAGGTTTTATTATTAAAATAGGTGAACGAGGAGACAGATCGTTTTTAGTACTCTGTTTCTCAAGTTATAATACTTTTAAATTAACAAGAGATGAAATTGCATGGCTTCAAACATTAGCGTTCTATACAAATGTCTCATTGGAAAACGTAATGAAAATCGAAGAGTTGATGGTGCATCTTGAGGATTTAAAACAACAAGAATCAAACCCTGTCTGGCTCAAAAAACTCATGTACACCATCGAAGAAAAACAACGCTCTGATCTCGCCCGCGATCTTCACGATTCCGTCCTTCAGGATCTGATTTCTTTAAAACGACAGTGTGAGCTGTTTTTGGCTGAATTTAAGAAGGACGATAATCCGTGCCGGGAAGATGTGCAGGACAAGCTTGTTCAGATGAATGAACAGATGTCTGATGTGATTTCGATGACGAGGGAGACGTGTCATGAGCTGCGGCCGCAGCTTCTGTATGATCTTGGGCTGGTGAAGGCGCTGTCCAAGCTGGTGGCGCAGCAGCAGGAGCGGGTGCCGTTTCATATCCGTTTAAATACGGGCAGATTTACGGCTTCACTTGATCTGGATTCGCAGCTGAATTTGTACCGGATCATTCAAGAGTTTCTGTCTAATGCGGTCAAGCACTCTCAGGCGACGGATGTGCTGATTATGCTTATCAGTATTCAAAACAAAATCGTTCTTCATTATGAGGACGATGGCGTAGGGTTTGACCAAGAAAAAAATAATGAACATTCTCTGAGTATGGGGCTTTCTGGAATTAAGGAGAGAGTCAGGGCTTTAGATGGACGCCTTCGGATTGAAACAAGTGAAGGAAAGGGCTTTAAGGCTGATATTGAAATTGAATTGTAATGGTTTTATAACGGAAAAGACTTGGCACAAGCCAAGTCTTTTTTATAAAATGAAAAAGAGTGAGTAAAAGGGAGGAAAACATGAAAAAGATACTAGTGATTGATGACCATCCGGCTGTCATGGAAGGCACCAAGACAATTTTGGAAACGGATTCGAATCTGTCTGTTGATTGTCTCAGTCCCGAACCGAGTGAACAGTTTATCAAGCAGCACGATTTCTCGTCGTATGATCTTATATTAATGGACCTGAATTTAGGCGGCGAGGTCAATGGGATGGAGCTTTCTAAACTGATTTTACAAGAGTGTCCTCATTGCAAAATTATCGTCTATACCGGTTATGAGGTCGAGGATTATTTTGAGGAAGCAATTCGTGCGGGTCTGCACGGTGCCATTAGCAAAACCGAATCTAAAGAAAAAATCACCCAATACATATACCACGTACTCAACGGAGAAATTTTAGTCGATTTTGCTTATTTTAAACAGCTGATGACGCAGCAAAAAACAAAGCCGGCTCCTTCCTCTCAAAAAGAACAAGATGTGCTCACACCTAGAGAATGCCTGATTCTTCAAGAAGTTGAAAAGGGATTTACAAACCAAGAAATCGCAGATGCACTGCATTTAAGCAAGCGGTCCATTGAATACAGCCTGACATCGATTTTCAATAAGCTGAATGTCGGTTCCCGGACGGAAGCGGTTTTGATTGCGAAGTCAGATGGTGTACTGTAAATAAGGGGGTGTATATGATGGATACGAAACACACATTGCTTGAAGCGCTTGGAATTGAGATTGTTGAAAACACAGCGGAACGATGCGTTGCGGTCATGCCGGTGGATCATCGGACGGTGCAGCCGTTCGGGTATTTGCATGGAGGCGCTTCAGTGGCTCTGGCGGAAACTGCAGCGAGTGTGGGCGCGCAGAACTTGATTGATCACACAACACAGGCCTGTGTCGGTTTAGAGATCAACGCCAACCATGTAAAATCCGTAAAGGAAGGAACGGTAAAGGCGGTGGCCGAACCCGTTCATATAGGCAGAACGACGATTGTCTATCAAGTTCACATTTATGACGAGCAAGAGAGGCTGATCTGTATATCCAGATGCACGCTGGCTGTCATCAAGAAATAAAAAAACAGCCGGAACTATGCCTGTCCGGCTGCTTATTTTATAAGTAGGAATCCTCTTTCCGTTTAATCACAAAGTTTCTGATCCCCTTGTAGTCATCCTGTACGCTTTTCTCATCAAGCTTGACGCCGGAGTTGTACGCAGCACGGCAGATCAAATGTCCCCCGATAGGCGACGTCATAAAGATAAAGAAAATCCCAAGGAGGATTTTAGCTGATAGTTCTCCGGTTATAAACCACAAAAAGAAGAAGACACCGAGCAGTACCATATTGACGCCTAACGTTGAGCCTTTTGAAGCAGCGTGTGAGCGTGTATACATATCAGGAAGGCGAAGTGTCCCAAATGAAGCGGCAAGGCATACAAGAGAGCCGAGGAGAATGAATACAGCCACGACGACTTTAGCGATTTCGATCATTTTCGATAATCTCTCCTTTCTCCAGGAACTTGGAAAATGCGATCGTTCCGATAAACGATAAAATCCCCAGCAGCAAAATAATATCCAGAAACGCACTTGTTTTCAGCAAAATGGAGACAAGCGCCGTGATCGCAATCAGGTTGATGCCGATTGCATCCAGAGCCACGACCCGGTCAGGCACAGTCGGCCCTTTAATGACACGAATGACATACAAAAAGGTAGACACTGCCATGATGCCGAGCGCGATTTGCAGAATCAGCGTAAACATCAGCGGCTCACCTCCTGTATCGCTTTCTCAAATGACTCCCGGATATCAAAAATAGCTTTTTCCGCATCCTCAATATCCATCGCGTGAATATAAAGAATCGTCCTGTCATCGGAAATATCCATCACCAAGGTTCCCGGCGTTAAGGTAATGAGCAGTGACAGCAGGGTGATTTCCCAATCCTTCGTCAGCTCTGTTTTAAAAGCGAAAATGCCCGGTCTGATATTCAGTTTCGGCGATAGGACTGTTTTCAGCACACTGACATTGGCAAGGTATAGCTCCTTTAGAAAAATCAAAAAGAGCTTGATGATAGAAAACATTTTCCATAGATAAAACTGGCGTGTGAAAAAGCGCCGGAAGAAAAAGAGCGTGAGCATTCCCAGAATATAGCCTGCGAGAAATCCTGTGGCGCTTGGATTATTGCTCAAGAACATCCAGCAAAAAGCGAGAAACACATTTAATAAAATTTGAAATGCCATGCGATCTACTCCTTCAAAACAGCTTCAATATATTTTTCCGGATTCAGCAGCGTCTCGGCCGCTTGATCAACGTAAGGTGACACCCATTCTGTACCCAGTCCGAAGAGCAGAGACAGCAAGAGAAAAAGAGCTGCCGGATAAAGAAGACCTTTAGCGGTTCGATGATTTGGTTTTGGTGTTTCTTTTTCTTCGCCCCAAAACGCATGTATAAAGATCCTCAGCACAGAGTATAGTACGAGCAGACTCGACAGCAGAATCAGCATGGAAATAGTAAATTCACCTTCCGCGAAGCCGCCCTCTGCAATTTTAAATTTGCCTACAAATCCGCTGAGAGGCGGGATGCCCGCAAGAGAAATAGCTGAAATGAAAAACATCCATCCAAGAACAGGGTAGCGTTTGATCAGCCCGCCCATTTTATGCAGGCTGGCTGTTCCAGTCAATGCGATCAGCGTTCCTGCCAGCATAAATAAAGCGCCTTTAATCAGCATATCGTGAATCAGATAGTAAATCGCGCCTTGAATGGATGCGGGAGTATGGACTGCCACCCCAAACAAAATCACGCCTACTGCGGTGATAATATTGTAGATCACAATTTTCATGACATCCGAATAAGCGAGTGAACCGATCACACCGAAAATCACAGTCAGCGCCGCCAGCCAAATCATCAGCTGATGGGTAAAGGCTGTATCGTGAATGAAAATCAATGTGAAAACTCTCGTGATCGCGTATAAACCGACTTTTGTCAGCAAAGCGCCGAACAACGCGGAGATGGCCGCCGGAGGCGCGTAATAAGAGCCTGGAAGCCAAAAGTAAAGGGGGAAGATTCCGCCCTTCATGCCGAATACAATCAGCAGCAGGACACCGATGACAGTAATCAGCCCGGTTTGCCCGGATTCGCTGATTTTGGCGCTTAAGTCCGCCATATTTAACGTACCGGTTACCGCGTATAAAAAGCCGACGCCGATGACAAACATGGCCGACGACACGATATTAAACACAATATATTTAATGGACTCCCGCAGCTGAATTTTTGTGCCGCCTAATACAATCAGCATATAGGAAGCAATAAGCAGCAGCTCAAAAAATACGTACATATTAAATAAATCGCCTGTTAAAAACGCTCCGCTGACACCGGCAAGCAAAAACTGCACACCGGAGTAATAAAAGGAATGCTCGCGTTTTTCACCGACGGAACGGAAGGAATAAAGCCCAACCAATAAACCGATTACCGCTGTTGTCAGAACGAGCAGGCTGGCGAATTGGTCTGCGGCCAGCACAATGCCGTACGGGGCTTTCCAGCCGCCTAAATTGAGTGTCTGGATCCCCTTAGTAAAGACAGTCTGTACAAGTATGCCGCCGATCACAATCCCGACTGCTGACGCCGCAGTGCTGAAAATTCGCATGAGCATCAGATTCTTCGTCATGAAAATCAGCAAAATGGCCGACAGGAGCGGGATCAGGATTGGCAAAATAACAAAATTATTCATGTTGATCATTTCCCCTCATTTGATCCATATCGTCCGTTTTCAATTCCTGATAAGCCCGAAAGGCCATGACGAGGATGAATGATGTAACGCCAAATGAAATGACAATTGCCGTCAAAATCAGGGCTTGCGGAAGCGGATCGACAAATGATTTGGCATGCTCGCTCAAAATCGGAGCGGCGCCTTTCTTTAATCCTCCCATAGTTAAAAGCATTAAATGGACGCCATGGCTTAACAGTGCTGTTCCGATAATGACGCGAAGCAGGCTTTTAGACAGCAGCAAATACGTAGCGGCCATAAAAATAAAACCGGCTAAAACAGCCATTAAGATTTCCATTATTCTTCCTCTCCAATCGTTTGAATAATGGTCATCGTAATGCCTACGACAACAAGATAAACGCCTAAATCAAATATCGTCGCCGTGGCGAGCTCCGTTTTCCCAAGGATCGGCAGCTGAAAGTATCCGAATGTGTGGGTTAAAAAAGGAGTCCCGAATACAAAGGAGCCAACGCCGGTTAATACAGCGAGCAGAAGGCCGGCTCCCGCGACATAAATGAAATTAACCGGCAAAATCGAACGCACGGTTTTTAAATCATATGCCAGGAGCAAGAGAACGATGGAAGAGGATGTGATCAGCCCGCCGACAAATCCTCCTCCAGGCGCGTTATGCCCCGATAAAAATAAATAGAAAGAGAAAAGCAAAATGATAAAGGATACAAGCTTTGTCACGGTTTGAAGAATGATGTCATTTGTTTTTTGTTCATTCACCGCTCTTCCCCTCCTCTTTTACTTTTGTTTTAATCATGCTGTAAATGCCAAGAGCGGCAATCGTCAGCACCGTGATTTCAAACATCGTATCAAAGCCCCTGAAATCAACGAGGATGACATTGACGACATTATCCCCCCCGCCGAGATCGTGGCTGTGTTTTGTGAAGAAGGATGCAATGCTGTCCTTGGTGCGCTGGCTAGAAGACGCGATGCCGAGCAGAGTGACGATAATACCGACGCCTAAAGAAATAATAAGGTTCGTCATCCGAAACGTTCTCGTTCTCTTTTTCAGCCGCAGTTTCGGCAAATGGTAGAAACAAAGCAGAAACAGCGCGACAGAAATCGTTTCAATGACAAGCTGAGTCAATGCCAAGTCCGGCGCTCTGAAGATCACAAAAAACAATGCGAGCGTATAACCGACAACACCTAGTGAGATAATCGCCGTCAGTCTTGATCTGGCAAAAACAGTCGCCGCTGTGGCGCTGATCATGACAAGCGTCAAAATGATTTCGTATACGCCGATTTTAGCCATGCCTTCCGTCGTAAAGGAAAACCCGCCTTTAATGACAAAAGCGCCTCCCATCAGAATGATGAAACCAGCGAAGATATACAGCAAATAATCTCTTAAAAACCCAGTCATATATTGTCTTGTGACCCGGTAGGAACCTTTCTCCATCAGCGTCACGAGCTTGTCGTATAACCGGTTGAGTGTAAGCTTCGAAGGAAACAGCTTATAGATTCCTTTCCACTTATTCATCGTCAAATAACCGATCGTGCCGAGAACAATAATTCCTAAAGTCATGAGCACTTCCGTTGTAAGACCATGCCACTGTGAAATGTGAACGTGGAATTTCTCATGGCTGTCCAGCAGTGTCGGATAGATTGAGTTCATTGCAGGCTCTATCAGGCTGTAGGACAGGATATTCGGGAAAAAGAAGAGGCTGACTGCGAACGCCACCAGAATGACTGGTGACACGAGCATGCCAACTGGTGCCTCATGAGCCTGTTTTTCAAGCTGCTCAGGCTTGTCACTTCCTCTGAAAGTCTTAAACAGCAACTTCATGCTGTAGATAAATGTAAACACGCTCCCGACCCAAGCAAGAACAGGGAATAAAGCGCCCCATGTCTGCACGTTAAACAGATTGAAATGTGTCACGCGAAGCATGCTTGTGAAAAACATTTCCTTACTCAAAAATCCGTTAAACGGCGGAAGGCCGGCCATTGAAAACGTCCCGATTAAGGAAATGGTAAACGTAATCGGCATAATCGCCATCAATCCGCCGAGCTTCCGGATATCCCGTGTGCCTGTTTCGTGATCAATAATCCCGACTGCCATAAACAAGCTTCCTTTAAATGTAGCGTGGTTGATTAAATGAAAAATGGCAGCCATGGCGGCAGCTGTATAATATTCTGTATGGCCGTAATGAAGCGCCGCAGCACTGACCCCGAGCATGGAGACGATCATACCGAGCTGGCTGACGGTTGAAAACGCCAAAATCGATTTTAAATCCGTTTGTTTCACGGCATGGAATGAGCCCCAAACCATCGTAAAGAGACCGACGAGGGAAACGATCCAAAACCACTGGGCTGAAAAGGCGAAAATCGGACTGAATCTCGCAATCACATAAATGCCGGCTTTCACCATAGTTGCTGAATGGAGATAAGCGCTGACAGGTGTCGGAGCTTCCATCGCATCAGGCAGCCAGATATAAAAAGGGAATTGCGCGGATTTCGTAAAAGCCCCTAATAAAATGAGAATCATAGCCGGGATAAACAAGTCGTGGCCGGCAATTAATTGAACCTGATGAATCATCTCTCTAATACTGAAGGAATCTGTGATCAGATAAAGGAGAATAAATCCGCCGAGCATGCACAGACCGCCGCTGACTGTAATCAAAAGGGATTTGGCGGCGCCGTAGCGCGATTTTTCACGCTTGTACCAATAGCCGATCAGCAAGAAGGATGAAAGGCTTGTCAGCTCCCAAAACATGTAGAGAACCATCACATTGTCTACTAAAACGACACCGAGCATCGCACCCATGAACATCAATAAATAGACATAAAAGGGTCCAAGCTGTTCTTTTTCTTTCGATAAATAAAAAATGCTGTAAAGAGTGACCAAAGAACCGATACCTGTGATCAGCAAGGCGAATAACAATCCGAGACCGTCTATATAAACAGTAAAGTTAATGCCAAGTGAAGGGATCCACTCCAATACCGACCGCAGTGTTTCTCCAGATTGTGTCATTCTGATCATTGAGAGAAAGTATATAAACAGCAAGACGGGCAGGATCAACACAAACCAGCCCGTGTGCACTCTTTTTGCGTATTTTGCCAAGAAAGGAATGATAAAAGCAAATAAAAAAGGTGCTAAAATAGCAAAATGTAAGAGCTGCAAAGATAAGACCTCCTTTTTCTCGTTCTCAATTGAAAAATCGCTATGTATCAAATATACGGTCAAACGACCTAGTCCAAATTATATCGCACTTTTTTGGAAGCCGCCATGCTTCGAACTGCTGCAATAGAATTTTACGAGTTCTTTTGACCTCGAAAATAATTCTAACAAAAATAAGATCATTTGTATATTTAAAATCAATCCGGATCAAGCTGAATGTAAGGAGCTGGTCATATGAAGAGAAAGGTACTGATGTGCTCAGGTTTATTCTGCTCAGTATTTGCAGGGGCATTCATTTTGAATCAATATGACGGGCGCAGCGGTGCGGCGGCCGGTGAGGAGTGGGAACTGTATTTACTGGAGCACCACTTGTCAGCCAGAATGAGTGAAATGGAATCAAAGGATCTGCCGTTTGGCCCCCGAGAGTATATCCGGATTGTGAACAGATAAAAAAAGAGTTCCGCATATAACGGAACTCTTTTTCTGATTATGAAGTGAAAAAACGAAGCAGAACTGTCGCACAAATGACTGTGCCTGCACCGCCGAGGCGGGTGGAAATTTGAGCGAACGGCATAAGGCCCATTCTTCCGGATGCTGATAAAATCGCAACATCACCAGTTCCGCCAAGACCGCTGTGGCAGCAGGTAACGATTGCGGATTCAACAGGGTACATGTTCATCAGCTTGCCCACAAAATATCCAGAAGCAATCATCGCGACAACAACTGAAATACAAATGACGACAAACGGGATAGAGATCACAGACGCTACGTCATCCAACGGAATAAAGAGGATGCCGAGGCCGACCATCAGCGGCCATGTAAAGCTAGAAGAAATAAACTTATATAGCTGGTAAGCGCCATCCTCCATTTTTTTCGGAAGAATATTCGCATACTTGACAGCCGCCGCTGAAATAATCATTAAGATCGCGCCCGGAATGAAAATGAATTTCTCCAATAACCCGCCGAAAATAAAGAATGTACAAGCGAGCAGCACACCGGCTCCCATCAGTTTAAAATCAATTTTTGCTTCGGCTTCTTTTTGATTGAAAATCTCATTTGCTTTTTTAGATTTGACGAGACGTCCGTTCCCGTTTAGATCTGGACGCTTATCGCCAAGCTTTTTCATTAAGGCGGCACAGATGATTGCAAAAACGTTTCCGATAATAGCGGCAGGGACCAGCTGTGATACAAACACATCAGCGGATGAACCGAGGATTTGTGAATACGCAATTGAGAGCGGCAAAATTCCTTCGCCTATTCCCCCGGCAATAATCGGAACAACAACAAAGAAAAAGGAATCGTAAGCACTGTAGCCAAAAATAAATCCGACAAGGATGCCGGCCGCAACGGCTGCGATCGTTCCGGCAACCAGCGGAACGAACATTCTGATAAATCCCTGTATTAAAACAATTCTGTTCATTCCAAGGATACTTCCCACAACAAGACAAGCAATATAGAAATAAAGGAAGTTAGACGTTTTCATCAAGTTGGTTACAGCGTCTAAAGATGTTGAATTCAGCACATTGTAAAAGACTAAAAATGAAGGAACAAACAACGATAAAATAGCTGGGCCGCCAATATCCTTCAATATTGGAATGCGCTGGCCGATGTCCCCAAGAAACACACCCAGAATCATGATGATGGCAAAACCGCCAAGCATATTTGCGGGCAGTTTATTGTAATAGGCTGCAAGAATAATAATAATAGCCAACACTGTGTATAATGGCAGAGGAATCACACCGATCTCCCAGGACCATATTTTTTGAAACGGATTTTTCTCCTGTGTGACTTTTTGCTCAGGTGAAATTGTCCCCTTTTTTGGAATTGCTCCCATGTCATACACCCCCATGTATTGTTTGTTACAGTCTACAAGAAAGCGTTAACATATTATAGTTTTTTAATTTAAAAAACTAATAAACAATTAAATTAATAGGGTCATTTGGATTAGGAGAATCTCCCCGAGAAGCGTCTTCCCGGGAGGAATATTTTATCGTTTTATATAAGGCACGCCATTTGCTTTCGGCATCTGTGCGTCCGATAAAGCCGTTCAAAACGAAAACGTTAATACACATTTGGCTTGTCTTTAAAAAGAGCGAGCAGTGGACTGATGGTGCTTAAGCAGTGCCCCAATCGGCTGCCATTTTCCGAATACAAGCGCTGCAAGTATGATAAAACCTTGCCCGGAGATGGCAGAGTGCGTAAAATCAAGTGCAATCGCAGAGGCATACACACACACCGCCGCCGAGACATAGCTTTTCACCAATAGAATCAATTATTATCTTGGCAAGAGATGTAACAGAAAAAAATGCACTGCTCGGAGTGAACAGTGCGTTTTTTTATAAATATTGCTTAATTCCGTTAAGGTTTCCTGTGTTGACATTGTATTGAAATACCGGTCTTCCGATTGTTCCGTACGCCATTTCCACATTCAGAACTTGTATATCTTCAAGAAATTTTAAATACTTTCTTATGGATACTTGAGAGATTTCTGTATGCTTTGCCAAGTCTTCTGTTGTAAAAGAGTCATTTTCAAACGACTGGATACTGGACCAAATCAGCTTCAGCGTGCTTTTTGTCAGGCCTTTAGGAAGCTGCACCTTTTCTGTCGCTTCTTTCTTTTGAAAAAGCTCGGCGTCCAGCTCTTTTTGGCTCATGTTGCGATGAGTTGAGTAGACCTTTTGTTTTCGTCTGTAATCAGACAGGGCAGTTTGGAAACGTTCGAATTCAAACGGTTTGATTAAATAATCAACAGCTCCGTAACGAAGTGTTTTCTTGATTACGTCCAGCTCGCTGGCCGCCGAGATGACGATGACGTCAACCGCTTCATTTTGGGCTCTCAATTCCGTCAGCAGTTCCAGCCCGTTTTTCCCCGGCATGTAAATATCGAGCAAAATGAGGTCGATGTGATGCTCTCCTAAAATATGCAGAGCGCTTTGAAAGGAAGAGGCAATGCCTTTCAGCTGAAAGCCATCTATTTGGCTTAAGTATCGTTTATTTAATTCACCCACCATGGGGTCGTCTTCAACTATTAGTACATTAATCATGGTTTTCCTCCTTCGGTTCGTACGGGACACGAAGACTGAATGTCGTTCCTTCATTCTCTTCGCTTGTGAGGATCATTTGACCCTTTAAATTTTCGATGCTTTGCTGTGTAAAATAAAGGCCGAATCCCCGGTTTTTGCCCTTCGTTGAATAGCCTTGTTCAAACACCTTGGCTTGATCTTCTTCCGACATGCCGGCTCCGGTATCGGTAATTTCAATATCCAGTATGCCGCTATGAAAACGCATGGACATGGTGATTTGTTTTTTCGGCATATTGGCAACGGCGTCCAAGGCATTGTTGATCAGATTTCCGATAATGGTAATGAGTTCATGAATGACTGAAGGGTCTGCCGCATTGGGGATGACACCGCTGCATTCAATATCAAGATTTGCGCCCTGCTCCCGTATGAAGCTCTGCTTTCCAAGCAGAAAACCGGCCAGTACGGAGCTTTTGACATCATTTATAATCTCGCTTGTTTCTGATTTTTGCTGAATTGCAATATCTTTAATATACTCTCCAAGATCGTCATACTCTTTCAGCTGGACGAGACCTAATATCACGTGCAGTTTGTTCATAAATTCATGAGACTGCGCTCTCAGTGCGTTTGCATACATTTTAACACCGGAAAGCTGTTCGGCTAAATGTTTTACCTCGGTTTTGTCCCGGAATGTCGCAATTGCTCCGACAGTTTGTCCTTTCAGATGGATGGGAACTTCGTTAAATACCAGCTCTAATCCGTTAATGCGGACATCTCTGTCTTGAAGCGGTTTTTTTGTCTCGATGACCTTTTTTAAGCGGCTTTTCGGCAAGATGTCATTGACATCCTGATCAACAGGATTTGTGCTGATGCCCATTTTCACGAATAGTCGCTTTGCTTCCGCGTTGGCAAGCTTGATTTTGCCGTGTTCATCAACAGCGAGAATTCCTTCCTTCGTTGATTCCAGCATGGCGCTGCGTTCTTCAAGAAGAGTCGCAATTTCATAAGGCTCAAGTCCGTACATGATATTTTTCACCGTACGGGCGACGATAACAGCTCCGATTACACCGACGAAAATGCTGACGCAGATAATAAAGTAGAGCGGACGTAAGCTATGGCTGATCACTTCATCAATTTCATTTACGGTGATGCCGACAGCGACCGCCCCGACCTGTTTTCCATTCTTCGCGTAGACAGGAACGAAGGCTCTCTGCGATTTTCCGAGCGTGCCGGAGGCAGTGCTGATGTGGACATGCCCTTTTAATACTTCGGATTCATCACCGCCCCTGAATTTTTTTCCGATTTTGCTCGGGTCAGGATGTGTTTTGCGAATGCCGTTCATATCTATGACAACAACAAATTCCGTACCGGTGATTTTCTGAACCCGCTTTGTGTAGCTTTGCAGTTCCTTCTGGTTTGTTCCGCTTTCCAAAGCAGAGGCTGTTATCGGCGCTTCGGCTACCATTTCAGCAGTTTGCAGCGCTGTGGCCTTTTCCTGATCTCTAATTCGTTTAGTGGTTTGGGCACCGACTGTAAAAAATGTAATGAGCAGTGCGATTAACACAACGATACAAACAAATATGGTGAGTCTGGTTTGCAGTTTCAATGTTTTTTTCATCGTAAACTTCCTTATGTTTTATGATTCCTGCGTACTACTTTACCCTCAAAATGCTGCTTTGTGAAGATTTGGGACCGTAATTCGTAAAAAGGAGAAAAAATGGAATAATTTATCTTGTCAATGTGTTTTAAGTCCTCCATAATAAATGAGGTAGATTATAGAAAGGGACTTTTTTATATGAAAAATACTTATTTGACAGGATACTTTCCTCTGATTGCGATCCTGCTTTTTAGTTCGTCTTTATCCATTTCAACTTCACTTTATGCAATGAAGATGCTGTCCTCATTTGGAATGTATGATGGAATGCTCGATTATTTTTCAGAGAAAGGGATCAGGCTTGCGTTATTTGCGGCCTTTGCACTTTTATATTTCATGGTTCTGTCCGCTCTGAAATTAATTGCGAATACCGTGACTGAGCTGTCGTTGCTGTTTTTTGCCAATGATCCGGAAGGGAACAATCTGAAAAAAATCAGAATGGGTTCCATGATTTATTTAGGCGGCGGGATTTTATCCTTTGTGCTCTTGCACAATATCGTCTGGATTGTGATCTGGTTTGCGGTCGTCACGCTCGCTTACTTTGTGTTTATCGTATACCGGATTTATTCGACGCTTTCTCTTATGTCATTAGTCGGATTCATTCTATTGGAACTGCTGTTTTGGTTTACCTTTGTTATCGGTATTCTGTTCATATTTATCAAGCTTTATAATAGCATAATGGCTAGCTTACCTGTGTAAGCTAGCCATTTTTTCGTTTATGGTAAAAACCTTTTTTGAATAGAAGGAGAGGGGAGCATGCATTCATTTTTTTTGCCGAACCACTTATAGCGGTTTTTGGCAATGAAAGAATAGACCGTATCTCTGACAGGCTTCGGCACAGCGAAAAACAGGACGGAAAGCCGCCACGGGCCTCGCAGATGCCTGAAAACCTTAATAGCTGCAGTTGACTTTGTGTACACTTGACCGTCTTCAATAAAGACAAAGCTGTCAAACTGATCAGTCGGGAGCCCGCTTTTTTTCAGCAGGCTCTGTCCTGTTTCCGACTGCAGCGATGTAAAAGAGATCAATCCTTCTGGATCACGTGTAATGATAAATTGCACGGCGCCATTGCATAAATTGCACACACCGTCAAAGAGCAAAACGCGATTTGGAATGTGTTCTGGTGCCACCAGATCCCCTCCTATCTTTTAATAAGCCGCTTGCAGCGTTCCTTTCCAGATCGAAAGCTGAGGGCTGATGCTGTGCAGATATTCAACGCTGCTCGGTGTATCTTTTCCGACCCAAACCCCCATTGTATACGTATCTGTCAGGCCGACAAACCACATATCGTGATAATCATTTGATGTTCCTGTTTTCCCGCCGATGTAAGGCGCTTTAAAATAGGCTTTTTTCCCTGTTCCGCTTTTCACAACAGAAGACATCAGTTTTTTCAGCTGCATGTTCGTGCGGACACTGAATATTTGAGTCGGCTGATCATTCCATTTATAAATCGTTTTTCCTTTAAGGTCTGTCACCTTTGTAATCGCATGGCTCGGCGTATAACTTCCGCTGTTGCCGAATGTCGTATAGGCCTTTGTCATCTCAAGAGGCGTCATGCCGTTTGTAAATCCGCCAAGGGCCGCCGGGAGAAGATAGTCGCTGTTGACAAGTTTGGCAAAATGATACGGCTCAATATAACTGAATGCTTTTTGGATGCCGACACGGTCCAGCATTCTGATGGCCGGTGTATTATATGAATTTTTAAACGCCGTATCGACCGTCACTGTGCCGTACGTGCGGTTATTATAGTTTTGCGGACAGTAATCTTTGCTGCAAAACTTGCTGGCATCAATAGTGCTGCTTGTTGTCGCGCCGGTTTGTTCAATATAAGGGCCGTAATCAAGGAGCGGCTTAATGGATGAACCCGGCTGTCTGTATGCCTGGTAGGCGCGGTTAAAGTCATATTTTTGATAGTTTTTCCCGCCGGATAGAGCGATGATTTGATGCGTCTGGTGATTGATCACAGCCGCACCGCCCTGTACGTCCGCGTACGGGAGCTTGGAATTCATTTGTGCCACAACTTGATTTTGCATGTACGGATCAAGTGCGGTATAAATTTTCACGCCGTCTTTCGTTAGCGCGCTGACTCTTGCGGACAGCTCGTTTTCGATCTTTTCTTTTTGTTTTCCTGATGCTTTTTGAAGACGTTTATCATAGCCTTCTGATTCAGACACCAGCTGAGTGAATTCATCATTGACATATGAAACGTAGTCCGGATATTTGTCTTCTTTCTTTTCAACATCCAGTTTGATTTTTTGTTTGACGGCTTTTTTCAGCTCTTTATCCGTAATGACCCCAGCATCTTTTAACCCTTTAAGCAAACGTTCTTGACGGCTTTTCGTGTAGTCAAAATGCTTGAGAGGATCATATAATGTAGGGTTATTAGGTATAGCGCAAATAAAAGCCATTTCTCCCGCTGTGAGAGATTTCAGCGGTTTGCTGAAATAGAATTCAGCCGCTGAACCGACGCCGTAAACGCCATTGTTGAAATAAATCGTATTTAAGTAAGCTCCAAGAATTTCATTTTTCGTATACTTTTTCTCTAGCTGATAAGAATACGCGAGCTCAGTCAGCTTTCGGCTGAAGGAGCGTTCGTGGCTTAAATACAAGTTTCTTGAAAGCTGCTGTGTGATGGTGCTGGCACCCTGATCAATTTTCTTGTCTTTTACGTTGGAAGCGGCTGCCCGCACCATTCCCATAAAGTCAAAGCCTTTATGCTCGTAAAAATGGCGGTCCTCAGATGTTAAGAATATCTGTTTGACTTCCTCGGGAATCTTGTCAAATGGAACGATCACACGGTTTTCGTGATTGCTGACGATTTCCGAGACAAGGGAGCCGTCCCTGTCATACATGTAGCTGTTTTGAACAAGGCTGATATCTTCCAGATTAATATTTTTATCAAGCACCTGATCCAGAGACTTCATTTGTTTAACTTCTTTTCCGGAAGCGATAACTGTAAATGCAAACAATGGGATTATGCAAAGGAGCAAAATCCATCCGATTATTTTTCGTAACATGGTCACTCTCTTTTCTCCTAAATTCTAGCCATATCGTACCACTCTTTTGAGTTTACGAGAAGGTTAAATTTAGAAGATTCCTTAGTTTTTCTGAGAATCAGCTTGCTTTGGCATAAGAATCCTTCCGGAATTTCTGCATGACCCAAAGCATGCAGGCGCCGGCGAAAAAGAGAAACGCTGTGACATAAAAGGCGGCCGAAATGGTAAAATGGCTCGATATGATTCCGCCGAGAAGAGGCCCGAGCACGTTTCCTAAAAAGCGAAAGCTGACATTATAGCCGAGTACTTCTCCTTGAATGCTGCCGGGAGCCTGAACGCGGATCGCTGCCGTGATGCATGGCAGCAACCCGCCCATCGCCATTCCGAATAAAAATCTGAAAACAAGGAGCACGCTGAGTGAGGACGCGAGCGCCTGCGGAATAAAAAAGAAAGACGCGGCGAGCAAAAGTCCGATTAAAATGCGGCGGTGGCCGTAGCGGTCGCCCAGATCACCCCATTTTCTAGCCAGCAGCAAACTTCCGAGTCCCGTTGCTGAAAATGCCATACCAGAGAAAAAGGCCAGATTGACAGGTCCGTGCAGCTCATTTACATATAAAGCGAGCAGCGGCTGGATACTGAAATTGCCTGTTTGAATCAGCATGGTTAACAGCATCATGACCCAAAGCGCCGGCTGGTGAAAAATATAGGAGAGCACTTCTTTTCTCGTGTAAGACGCACGTTTGGCTGACTTCTCTGCAAGAGGCTTTTCCTTAACGCCGAATAACACGAGAAGAACAGATGAGAAAATCACAAAGGATGTGATAAAAAAGGTATACGTAAAGCCGAAACGATCAGCGAGCATGCCGCCCAATAGCGGACCGAACAAGCTTCCGGACACCTGCCCCATTTGCAGCGTGCCGAGTGTTTTGCCGGCTGAACTTTTTGGAGTCTGCGCCGAGATCATCGCTAGAGATGTCGGGATGAATCCGGTTACAAGGCCCATTGCCATACGCAGAAAAAACAATTGGTATACCGATGTAACAAAGCCCATGAATAAAATGCTGAGGGCAATGCCTGTTCCGGTTGCCATAAGGATTTTCTTGTATCCTCGTTTGTCTCCGAACCGTCCCCAAAACGGGGATACCAAAAACGCCATGAGAAATGTAATGCCGAACACATAGCCGCTCCACCTTTGCACAAAGCCGTTTGAAAAAGTGCTGAGCGTCTCAATGTATAGGGAGAGAAAAGGAACGATCATCGTTGTGCTGGCAGAGACAAAAAAGTTCGCCAGCCACACAATGACAAAGTTTTTTTTACGGATAGAAATAACATCACCTTCTTATTATTTCGAGTTCCTTACTAATTATAAAGAAACGATGCATCATTTAAAAGAAACAAAGCGGCTGGGGAAATTCATTATTTTTAGAAAATGAAGAAAGGTCGAGAGGGTGAATTGATATACTATAAAGATAGCATTTTCTGATCGGAGGAAAGGCAGGTGTAAAGAGGTGACGACAAACAGCATACTCATTATTGATTTCGAATTTACGATGCCGGAAGGAAAGTACAGGCCGCAAAACTTTTTCCCTGAAATCATTGAAGCCGGAATTGTAAAGTCGGTTGATGATGAAGTAGTTGAGACGTTTTCTAGCTATGTCAGACCGAAAAAATTTCCGAAGCTGACAAAGCGCTGCAAATCATTTTTGAAAATAACCCAAAAGCAGGTAGACGAGGGAATGAGATTCGAAGATTTCATCCGTAAACTAAACGAGCTGGACCCTGAGAAAAACAGCACGATTATTACGTGGGGAAACATGGACATGAAAGTGCTGAAGCAAAACTGTATGTTTAACCATATTCCTTTTCCTTTTAAGGGAGAAATGAGAGATTTGTCGCTTGAATACAAAAACTTTTTTGGAGACCGGACACTGACGGGTTTATGGAAAGCTGCCGAAGAGTATGGCGATTCCGGAACCGGCACTCATCATAAAGCGCTTGATGATGCTCTAACAGCACATAAGCTTTTTAAGCTTGTTGAACAGGATAAGCAGTATCTCGAAAAACCAAAACCGCCGACAATCGGTGAAAGAATCGATTTATCCGAACTGCTCAAGCGCGCGACGTAAAAAACCCAATCTTTTGTCAGACTGGGTTATGTCCGGTTGAAATATTCCTTTTCTAACACGTCCAGATTGTGAAGGGAGCGCTTTGCCCACTCCGAACCATCCTCATTTAATTTAGCTCTCAGCTGTGCTGCCGCTTCCCGCAGAGACGCGGTATAATCCGGCACTTCACCGTCATAAGGCTTCACCATATGATGGGGGATATTGGTCTGTTCGCCGTATGCAAGCGCTTTTCTCTCATGAAAAAAAGGCACATCCGCCTGTTTTGGATGATGAAGGTCTCCTTGAGCGGGATGGGTGAGAACCGCTTTAATTTTCACTAAATAATGCTGCGGCCTGCAAGCCGTGATTTCTCCTATGTATACACCTGTTTTGTAAAATCCTTTAACGATAGAGCCTGTTTCAAACGTACTCATCTGTCATCACCTCGCATTTATTCTATAAAAGTTCCGTTCGATTTGCTAGTGAGGAAGATCAGCGGGAAGCTTAATTGTTACAGTGGTGCCTCTTTGGAAGCTGCTGTTAAATGAAATGGTCCCATGATGATGCTCAATAATTGAAAAGGTTACGGTAAGACCGAGCCCCGTTCCGTTTGTTTTTAATGAATAATAAGGTTCGCCGAGTTTTTGCATTTGATTGTCTGTCATGCCGACTCCATTATCTGAGATGTTGGTTATGATCGTATGGCCGCTTCTTTTCGCCGATATGTGGATGATCCCCTTTCCGTGGGGAACAGCTTCAATGCTGTTTTTTATCAGGTTGATGACAGCCTGCTTCAGCTTTGTTGCGTCACCATATACAAGAAGGCCCGGCTCCGCTTCGGCCTCGATGGTGACAGACTTGTAATTGGCATACGACACCATAAGGGAGCTTGTCTCTTTGATAAGAGTTGATAAATCAAAAACTTCTTTTTCGTACAATTGCTGTTTAGCCATATCAAGATAGTTTGTAATGATGCCTTGCGCCCGGTCAAGCTCTGACAGTACAAGCTTTTTGTAGTCTGCACTTGATTTGGTCTGAAGGGTTTCGTCATTAAACAGAAGCTGGACAAACCCGCGGACAACTGTCAGCGGATTCCTGACTTCGTGAGCGACGCTCGCTGCCAGCTCACTGACAATCGTCATTTTTTCTGAATGGATAAGCTGTGAACGCAGGGCGATATTTTCGGCGATGCTTTCGATTATATAGATGCTTAATAGAAGAACGATGGAGCGGAACAGCCCTGAGACTGTTGCCTCATAAAATAAAATCGATGATTTTTGAAAATTTAAAATATTGAGAGCGAAAAAAATCCAGCTGGAGGCGAAAAATAAGAAGATCTCCAAGCAGCTGATCAATAATGACAGCAGCAGTTTTTTCGCTTTGGACATGAATGGCCATTTTTTTTGAAATAGGATGGGGATGATAGTAAGAAAAGGAAGCAAAGTGAAAACAAAGATGGCGGAAGGTTCGTAAAACAGCAGTTCAAAACATAAGACACCTGCGGCGACTGTAAGCCCTGAAGCAGTCCCGATGTAAAATAAACAAATGATAACGGGAATCATCTGAAGGCCGTATTGTATGTATTCCATTTCATGGATAGGAAATATAATGCATAAAACGGAGGCGCCGCAGGCGAATAACGTGACCAGCCCGCTGTTTATTTTGGGCACAAGGATCGTCGGCTTTCCAAGCCAAAACACTTGGTAAAGAAGAATAGGAAACAAAATAAAGCAGATATGCAGGAGATAGTCTTTTAGAATTTCCATTCGCGTGAAATCCTTTCGTATAAAATATGAATCCATTATAACACTAAATATGACAAGGGAAATATAAAATTCCTTTATTAAGAACGCCTTTACAAATGATATGTAAAGGCGTTTAACAGCTATATTTACATTAAAGCGGCTTTAATGCGGCGCAGTCCGTCCTGTAAGGTTGCGAGAGAGCAGCCCGCGTTCAGGCGCATAAATCCTTCTCCGCCGGGGCCATATTTCGTTCCGGGCTCTAAAATAATTTTCCCTTTCTTCAGCATCCTTTGCTGAAGCTCTTTGTCAGACAAGCCGTAGGCGCTGAAATCGAGCCAGATCAGGTACGATGCATCCGGCTTCATCATGTTGACTTTCGGCAGCTCGGCGCTCAAAAAGGCTTCAGCTTCGTTCATGTTTCTCTCAAGGTATGAGATTAATTCGTCAAGCCACGGTCCGCCTTTTGAATAAGCGGCTTCGATCGCAGTGACGGCAAACGAGTTCAGTCCGCCTAAACCGTTGCGCTGCAGGCTTGCGTTAAACTTGGCACGCTTCAGCCGATCCGGAATCATGATTGCAGAAGCCTGCAGCCCTGCGATATTAAATGTTTTGCTTGGTGCAGCACATGTTATGGAAATATCAGCCAATTCATCTGAGAGAGCTGCGAATGGCGTGTGTTTGTTTCCGTACAGCATTAAGTCGGAATGGATTTCATCCGATACAACTGTGACACCGTGCTCAAGACACAATTCGCCGAGCTTCAATAAATCCTCCCGGCTCCATGAACGTCCAGAAGGGTTATGGGGATTGCATAAAATAAATAATTTGACGCTTGGGTCACTGAGCTTCGACTCCAAATCTTCAAAATCCATTTCATATGCGCCGTCTTTTTCCTGCAGCGGATTATGTAAAATCCGGCGGCCGTTTTTCTCAACCATATGATAAAAAGGCGTATAAACAGGAGGCTGGACAACCACTTGATCACCGGGCTCCGTGAAAGCCTGTACCGCCATGCTCAATGCAGTGACAATTCCCGGGCTGAATGTAATGCTCTCCGGATTCACCTTCCAGCCGTGCCTGTTTTGCATCCATCCGCACACGGCATCCTTCGTTTTTTGATCTGGAGCCGTATAACCGAAAATTCCGTGATCGAGGCGCTCTTTTAATGCTTCAGTTATCGCTTCCGGTGCGCGGAAATCCATATCCGCCACCCACATCGGGAGTGCGTCTGTCACGCCGAACAATTCGCCTGTTTTGTCCCATTTGACTGATTGGGTGCCAAGGCGTTCTTCTCGTTTATCAAAGTTCATTTTGTTACCCCCTCATGTCTGTTTCTTCTTCTGAACGCGACTATGATAAAATAGAACTGCAAATTTTATTATAAGCGGTGATGAATATGGAAGAAAGTCAAGCGGTCAGGGAAATGATCAAGATTATTTCCAAATGGGACCCGTTTCAATATGGAGAAGAGTTTTACGAAACGGAGGCTGTTGATGTCGTACAAGCCGTTTACGATGAAGACGACCCCAACGTCCTGGCGAAACGCATTCAGCAGATATTTGAAACCTCTTTTGAACAAACGCTGCCGATTGACAGCTGCCGGGAAGTGGCTGGCCGGCTATTAGTCATGAAAGACAGCAGCTCCTGTACGCCTTAAAAAAACCGGTTCGCACCGGTTTTTTTATTTGATAAACTCCGCAATTTGTTCGGAAACGAATTCAGGCCGTTCCTCAGGCACAAGATGCCCTGTCTGGCCAAGTGAGTACAGCACGGAATCGGGCAAATCACCGTGCAGGCGTTTACCGATCTCAACAGGGACGATTCGGTCCTCCTCGCCCCAAATCAATAAAGCAGGTTTGGTCATTTTCTTTAATTGCTCAGGTTCTAAGTCTCCTTCTCTATGGCGGATAAATCTTGCCATGGCTTTGAAAATCTGCTTGTCTTGAAACGGCCTGCCATAGCCGTCAATCATCTCCTCATCAATCAGCGCTTTGTCATGCACCACATTTAATAAATTTTTCATCACGCCGTCTTTCGAGAGCCAGCGCTTGATATAAAGGTGAAAATACGGGAGGTGGGTCCCGAGTATGATCGTCGGGTGCGAGCGTTTTAAATACCCTGAGCTGCAAAGCAGCACAACCTTTGAGACAAGCTCCGGCTTTTGGAGAGCAGCAGACAGTGCTATTTGCCCGCCCATAGAATGGCCGACAAGCGCAGCCTGTTTCACTTGCAGGTGATCCAGCATTCCAATGACAAGCTTTGCGAGGTTTTGATAGGTATAGATAAACGTTCTTGATTTTTCAGATTGGCCGAAAGGAGGCAAATCTAGCGCGATGATGTCGTACTTGTCCCGAAGAAGAGGGATAACTTTTCTGAAACTGAAAGCAGACGATAAAAAACCGTGCACGCAGACAAGCGTTTGCCTGCCGGGGTTTTGATAATGTTCGTAGTATACATTTACGCCATCGACCGTAAGCCGCCTTATTGGTGAAATCGCCTCCATTCTGTGTCACTTCCTTTCATGTGATGTCTGTATTGTGCCCTGAAATTGTCAATTCTAGCGGAAGTTTCTCCTTGTTTTTTCTTAGCATTCGTCAAAAAACGTGATATAATGTCATGAGATTTCTTGACATTGCAAAGGTGTGAATCGAATGAAATTGACAGAAAAAGAAACAGAAATATTAGAAATTTTAGACGAAAACAGCCGCGCCGATTTAGAAACCATTGCAAAGATGGCGGGCATCCCTGTAAATGAAGTACAAACAATTATTGATAAACTGGAAAAAGAAAAGGTTATCATCGATTATTCCGCTATGATTGACTGGCGAAAAGTCGACGGACATGAAGGCGTCACAGCCATGATTGACGTCAAAGTAACGCCGAAACGGGGAGTCGGTTTTGATGAAGTGGCGGAACGAATTTACCGATTTCAAGAGGTTGAATCAGTTTACCTGATGTCAGGCGTATACGATTTGTCTGTCGTGATTCGCGGCAATTCGATGTCTGACGTAGCGCGTTTTGTTTCAGATAAGCTGTCCACACTTGATTCAGTTGTATCTACGACAACCCATTTTATCCTGAAAAAATACAAGCATGACGGCAAAGTGTTTGAAACAGGAGACGACGACAAAAGAATCGTGGTGTCACCGTAAATGACTTCGTATTTATCTGACTATGTACAACAAATAAAACCGTCAGGCATCCGCAAATTCTTTGATTTGGCGGCAACGATGGAAGGCGTCATTTCTTTAGGCGTCGGCGAACCTGATTTTGTTACTGCATGGAATGTCCGCGAAGCAAGCATTCTTTCCCTTGAACAAGGATATACGTCCTATACTGCCAATGCCGGTTTATACTCACTGCGTGAGGAGATCAGCCGTTATTTAAGCAGCAGGTTTGACCTTCGCTACTCGCCGGATAATGAGCTGATTGTGACAGTAGGTGCAAGCCAGGCTTTGGATATTGCCATCCGCGCGATCGTGAATCCAGGGGAGGAAGTCATCATTCCTGAGCCTTGTTTTGTGGCATACGATGCGCTTGTTTCTTTGGCAGGCGGCATCCCTGTTCACGTCCACACAACAGCGGAGAAAGGATTTAAAGCAACGGCTGCGGATTTTGAAGCAAAAGTCACTGAAAAAACAAAAGCCATTCTCATCTGCTCGCCATCGAATCCGACAGGTTCTGTATATTCGAAGGAAGAGCTGAATGAAATTGCTGAGTTTGCCAAAAAACATGATGTCATCGTTTTAGCCGACGAGATCTACGCGGAGCTGACATATGATGAGGAATTTACAAGTATAGCGGCATTACCGGACATGAAGGAACGGACGGTAGTCATTTCAGGCTTTTCAAAAGCATTTGCGATGACGGGCTGGAGGCTCGGTTTTGCCGCGGCACCATCCGTGCTTCGGGATGCCATGCTTAAAATTCATCAGTATGCGATGATGTGCGCACCTTCAATGGCTCAGTTTGCCGCCCTTGAAGGCCTGAAGAACGGCATGGAAGACGTAGAAAAAATGAAAAAAAGCTATCGAAGAAGACGGAATTTGTTTGTGGAAACGCTCAATGAAATCGGCCTCAGCTGTCATCATCCGGGCGGTGCTTTCTATGCGTTTCCTTCCATCAAAAGCACGGGAATGAGCTCGGAGCAGTTTGCCGAGGAGCTTCTGACACAGGAAAAAGTCGCTGTTGTTCCGGGAAGTGTATTCGGTCCGAGCGGTGAAGGATATATCCGCTGTTCATACGCAACCTCGATTGAGCAGCTTCAAGAAGCGTTAGTCAGAATGAAACGATTCCTGCATAAAACAACATAAAAAAAGATACGGACCTTTTGTCCGCATCCAATAAAAAGGGGGGGAATACTAGAAAGCCTTTGGTATTTTCAGTTTACCCCCTTTTTGCTGTGCATAAACCTGATTTTTGATAAAAAAGTTTTCTTTGCGGAAATTAGACATGTGTGATATAATTTTTAATTGCGTATAAACAGATATTTAATTTAACTTAGGAGTTGTTACGAATGGCAGCAAAATTTGAAGTGGGCAGTGTTTACACTGGTAAAGTTACAGGATTACAAGCGTATGGTGCGTTTGTTGCATTAGATGAAGAAACTCAAGGTTTAGTACACATTTCTGAAGTGACTCACGGTTTCGTAAAAGATATCAACGAGCACCTTTCAGTTGGCGACGAAGTACAAGTAAAAGTACTTGCTGTTGATGAAGAAAAAGGAAAAATCAGCCTTTCAATTCGTGCGACACAAGCTGCGCCTGAGAAAAAAGAAAGCAAACCAAGAAAACCTAAAGCTGCGCAAGTAAGCGAAGAAGCTTCTACACCACAAGGTTTCAACACATTAAAAGATAAGCTTGAAGAGTGGATTGAAATGTCCAACCGCAAAGACCTTATCAAAAAATAAGCATCAAAAAAGCACCGGACAGGAATGTTCGGTGCTTTTGATTTAATGCAAAATCCCAAAACACTATGTTTTAGGATTTTGTCTCCTTTTGTCAGCGTGATTGCAAACCTTTGAAGTCTAGGAAGGGCGAGCATTGAAGCACAGCGAATGTACAATTCGTGAGCACCGACGCGCAGACCCGACAACGAATGCGAAGGTTTGTCAACTCGCTGAAGCACCGGACAGGAATGTTCGGTGCTTTTGTGATCCTATCGCATTTCAGGATTTGCTGCCTCTTCGCGTGATCTTTCCTCGTTTGGCTTAAACAGCAGACCGAGGTTGATTAAGCCGGCAATTCCGACCAGACCGTAAATGATGCGAGAAAGGGCTGAGCCTTGGCCTCCAAAGATGGCCGCTACTAAGTCAAATTGGAAAAATCCGATCAGCCCCCAGTTAATAGCGCCAATGATCGTTAAAACAAGACAAATTCTTTGAATGGTGCTCATGTTTTGCAACCTCCTCCATGAATTATTAAAACAGTTATAGATTGTGACATTTTGGAGAATCTATACATGCATTCCCCATATTGAAGGAAACTGGCTTGCCCTCACTTATATCAGCTTTTTCCCAGCATCCTTCCATACGAAACCATTCGATATGGTGAGAGCTGATTGCTTTACATGTAGTGAAGGCATTCTGCATAATAAAAAAACAAGGAGGAGATGTCATGCAAAACTTTACATACTGGAATCCGACCAAATTAATTTTCGGGCGCGGAGAAGTGGAAAGACTGCCGGAGGAACTCAAACCTTACGGAAAAAACGTATTGCTCGTCTACGGAGGCGGAAGCATTAAACGGAGCGGCTTGTATGATCAAGTGATTGAACAGCTGAATAAAGCCGGAGTGAACGTGCATGAATTAGCAGGTGTAGAACCGAACCCGCGTGTGGCGACTGTTAATAAAGGTGTTGCGATCTGCAAAGAACAAAACATTGATTTCTTGCTTGCTGTCGGAGGCGGAAGTGTCATCGACTGTACAAAAGCGATTGCCGCAGGAGCGAAGTATGATGGTGATGCGTGGGACATCGTCACGAAAAAACATCAGCCAAAGGATGCCCTGCCTTTCGGAACGGTATTGACTCTCGCTGCGACTGGATCTGAAATGAACTCAGGCTCGGTGATTACAAACTGGGAAACAAAAGAAAAATACGGCTGGGGCAGTCCGCTCGTATTCCCTAAATTCTCAATTCTAGATCCGGTGAATACGTTCACCGTTCCTAAAAATCACACGATTTACGGAATGGTTGACATGATGAGCCACGTATTCGAACAATACTTCCATCACGTATCAAACACGCCGTATCAGGACCGTATGTGTGAATCTCTTCTGCGTACAGTCATTGAAACAGCGCCTAAGCTGATCAACGATCTCGAAAATTACGAATTGCGTGAGACGATCCTGTATACAGGAACAATCGCATTAAACGGCATGCTCTCTATGGGTGCAAGAGGGGATTGGGCTACTCATAATATTGAACATGCAGTATCAGCCGTTTATGATATTCCTCATGCCGGCGGACTGGCGATTTTGTTCCCGAACTGGATGAGACACACACTGTCTGAAAATCCTGCCCGCATGAAACAGCTTGCAGTTCGCGTGTTTGATGTTGAAGAAGCAGGTAAGACAGATGAAGAAATCGCCCAAGAAGGCATCGATAAGCTGTCTGCATTCTGGACAAGTCTTGGCGCTCCAAACCGTCTTGCTGATTACGATATTAATGACGAGCAACTTGACACAATTGCTGACAAGGCAATGGCGAACGGGACATTCGGCCAGTTTAAATCACTCAATAAGGAAGATGTGCTTGCCATTTTAAAAGCATCTCTATAAACAAAGGGGGAAATAGCCGTTCGGCTGCTTCCCTTTTTCTTTTTGTCAGCTTATGTTACAATTGAAAACCTGTTTTTCATCAGTATCATTTGGAGGTTGTTACATGGAAAATTTCACTTATTATAATCCGACAAAGTTAATCTTTGGAAAAGGCCAGATTGAACAATTAAGAAAAGAATTAAAACAATACGGCAAGAATGTCTTGCTTGTTTACGGAGGAGGAAGCATTAAACGCAACGGCCTCTACGATCAAGTCACAGGTCTTCTAAAAGAAGAAGGCGCTGTTGTTCGTGAGCTGTCAGGTGTAGAGCCGAATCCGCGTCTTGCGACTGTTGAAAAAGGCATTGCTCTATGCAGAGAGCATGACATTGATTTTCTGCTTGCTGTGGGCGGAGGAAGCGTTATTGACTGCACAAAAGCGATTGCTGCCGGTGTCAAATATGACGGCGACGCTTGGGATATTTTCAGCAAAAAAACAACAGCAAAGGATGCGCTGCCGTTCGGAACTGTTTTAACTCTTGCTGCGACAGGCTCTGAGATGAATCCAGATTCCGTGATTACAAACTGGGAAACAAATGAGAAATATGTGTGGGGCAGCAATGTGACTCATCCGCGTTTCTCTATTTTAGATCCTGAAAATACATTCACTGTTCCGGAAAATCAAACAGTGTACGGCATGGTTGATATGATGAGCCATGTATTCGAGCAATACTTCCATAATGTCGAAAACACACCGCTTCAAGACAGAATGTGCTTTGCGGTTCTGCAGACCGTCATCGAAACAGCGCCTAAGCTTCTAGAAGATTTGGAAAACTACGAGCTTCGTGAAACGATTTTGTATGCGGGCACAATCGCTCTGAACGGCACGCTGCAAATGGGCTACTTCGGTGACTGGGCTTCACATACAATGGAGCATGCTGTTTCAGCTGTATATGATATTCCTCATGCGGGCGGACTGGCAATTCTGTTCCCGAACTGGATGAGATACACGCTAGATACAAATGTCGGCCGTTTTAAAAACCTCATGCTCAACATGTTTGACATTGATACCGAAGGCAAAACAGATAAAGAAATTGCGCTTGAGGGCATCGACAAGCTGTCTGCCTTCTGGACAAGCCTCGGCGCGCCTTCCCGTCTTGCCGATTACGATATCGGGGAAGAAAAGCTTGAGCTGATTGCTGATATCGCAGCCAAAGAAATGGAGCACGGCGGTTTCGGCAATTTCCAAAAACTAAACAAAGATGACGTGCTTGCCATCCTTCGCGCGTCTCTATAATCCCTTAGGGCGGAATCCAGTCATTCCGCCCTTTTTTCTTCACTTGATTTCACAGATAAGTTCATATAAAGTGAAAGATGAAAACATTCTACCGTTATGGAGGGACAAGCAATGACGCATGTACGCTTTGACTACTCAAAAGCGTTGACTTTCTTCAACGAACATGAACTTACATATCTGCGAGACTTCGTAAAAACAGCACACCATAATATTCATGAAAAAACAGGCGCTGGCAGCGATTTTCTAGGCTGGGTTGACCTCCCTGAACATTATGATAAAGAAGAATTCGCGCGCATCAAAAAAAGCGCGGAAAAAATCAAATCTGACTCTGATATATTGCTTGTTGTCGGAATCGGCGGCTCTTACCTCGGCGCGCGGGCTGCAATTGAAGCGCTTAATCACGCGTTTTATAACACATTGCCAAAAGCAAAACGCGGCAATCCGCAAGTTATTTTCATCGGAAACAACATCAGTTCATCTTATATGAGAGATGTCATGGATCTTCTTGAAGATGCTGACTTCTCTATTAATGTGATTTCTAAATCAGGTACAACAACTGAACCTGCAATCGCTTTCCGTATTTTCCGCAAGCTTCTTGAAGAGAAATACGGCAAAGAAGAAGCAAAAGCGCGGATTTACGCAACAACTGATAAAGAGCGCGGCGCATTAAAAACGCTCTCAAACGAAGAAGGCTTCGAATCATTTGTCATTCCTGATGACGTCGGCGGCCGTTATTCTGTATTAACAGCTGTAGGCCTTTTGCCGATTGCTGTGAGCGGCGTCAACATTGACGACATGATGAAAGGCGCATTTGATGCGAGCAAAGATTTTGCAACATCTGAATTGGAAGAAAACCCTGCATACCAATATGCGGTTGTTCGCAATGCGCTTTACAATAAGGGCAAAACAATTGAAATGCTCATCAACTACGAACCGGCGCTGCAATACTTTGCAGAATGGTGGAAACAGCTGTTCGGAGAAAGTGAAGGGAAAGATGAGAAGGGCATTTATCCTTCTTCAGCTAACTATTCAACAGACCTTCATTCATTAGGCCAGTACGTACAAGAAGGCCGCAGAGATTTATTCGAAACAGTACTGAATGTAGAGAAACCTAAACATGAGCTGACAATCGAAGAAGCGGATAGCGATCTTGACGGCTTAAACTATTTAGCCGGAAAAACGGTTGATTTCGTTAACAAAAAAGCGTTCCAGGGTACGATGCTTGCGCATACAGACGGAAATGTCCCGAACTTAATTGTTAACATTCCTGAGCTGAATGCATATACTTTTGGATACCTTGTGTATTTCTTCGAAAAAGCCTGCGCGATGAGCGGCTATCTCCTTGGCGTCAATCCATTTGACCAGCCTGGAGTAGAGGCGTATAAAGTCAATATGTTTGCATTGCTTGGCAAACCTGGCTTTGAAGAGAAAAAAGCAGAGCTTGAAAAACGTCTGGAAGATTAATGTAAGGAAGCTGACTGGCATGTGCCGGTCAGCTTTTTATAAAATCAGAAGGGTGCTGATGGTTCATGAAACAATTGGTTAAGCATCTCATCATTGCCATTTTTTCTGCTGCTGTTCTATGCATTCTTTTTTCCTTCGACGCCGTGCACACAGAGTTTTCCTCAAGCTTCGGCGGTACGATGTTATACTTTTTCATCCTCGTCTTTCTTCCTATTGGTTTGCCGCTTGCGCTTTTTACCGATGCGGTACACCGGATGTTGCATGTAAAACGATCTCATACTCTTTTCACTAAATTAGGGCTCTATGCCGCGGTTGTTTATCTTTCATGGGAATCGGCCGCAGGGCTTGCACCGGCGATGGCTGTTTACTTTTTATTTGAATGCGCTTTCTTTTCTGTCGGACGATCGAAAGAAACAACGATTTCCATGTAGTTTGCCTCTGAATGAAGTCTTGCCCGGAAGGACAGGATAAGTAAAAAAGGGGCATTTTGATGATACCAATACCTTCTGTGATAGATGGGCAGTCTTTTCTGCTTCAAGAACTGGAACAAGTGATGAAGCCGCTCGGTTATGTGATAAACGGCGGCTGGGAATACCATCACGGCTATTTTGATTATAAAATTGATGATAGAGACGGCTATTTGTTTTTAAGGATTCCCATCAATGCGGTACAGGGCAGTCTCGATGAACGCGGCGCGGCTGTCCGGATCGGAACGCCGTTTATGCTAAGGCAGGTGTTTCAGACGGATCTTGACGACCACGCCGAGGGAGGGCCGTTCCAATCATTGTTTAATCAATTTTCCGAACCGGAAAGGCGGGACGCGGAAATTGATCCAGCGTATTTAGATATCGGCGCCTCCCTTGTGAAGGAACTGGAGGATGTTTTGCTGCATTAGATGGCAAGAAATTGGTCTGTTTCGAGCACTTTGTATGTAAGAGGAGGGGAAATCATCGGCCCCTCCTCTTTTTGTACGCCTATAATTGTCGTGTTGTGATCAAGGAAATAGAGGATGCACGTTTTGTAAGCCGCTCCCTTTAGTTCATCAGGAACAGCAAGAAGCTCCACATGCTGATCAAGTGTCAGCTTGATTCCGTTCTGCTGTTTAGAAGGCCGTAGCTTGACTTGGTAATGATGCAGGATCGCCCGGCTGATAAATTCTGAAGTTCCGATAATTTGATTAGCGCCTGCCCGCTCAGCGTTTGTGACAAACCGGTCAGTCAAAATCTCAGCAATGCAGTAAGCAAGAGGATTAAGGCCTTTAACTGATAAAAGAATCAGCACCGACAGCATATCTGCTTCCGTTTCACTTTTATACTGATCGGCCGTAATGATCACTGATTCCGCTTCAGTAATATTGGCTCGTTTCAATGTCTCATCATCAGCAGCGTACCCTCGTATGAAATGGACATTTTCGATAAGCGGGCCTTCTTTTAAAGATTCATCGATCAGCACAACCGTCTTAGAAGGAGCCGCAAGCTGCAGCTCCTTCAGCAGGCGGTTTGTTTTTTCATTCCACCCGATGATAATAATGTGGCCGCGGCCTTTGTAAGCGACTTTTCCTTCGATGTAGCGGTGCTGTCTGTTGAATGCAGCCGCTGATAATGTGGCGAAATACGCGGTGACAAAGCTTGCTCCGCTCAAAATCAGCAGAATCCCGGCAGCCTGTCCCAGCGGCGTGTGCGGCACATAATCTCCATAACCGACTGTCGAAACAGTAACGACAGCCCACCAAATGCCTTCAAATACCGAAGTGAACTGCTTTGGCTCAAGTATATAAATGATTTGGCCGAATAAAAGAATCAGACATAAAATAATAACCCCAATTCGGATAAATAACGGCCACCGGAGCCATGAAATAAATATCCGGTTTGATTTCATTCGTTTTCTCCTTCTTCAGATACTGAAATGGATAAAATCTGTTTTATGATTGTATTTAATTTCTTATTTAGCTTTTCCTGGCCGTACATATCCCGAGCCTGCTTCATTAAATCGGCAGTATCATCATCAAACTGGATCAGCGGCTCATCGATTTCCGATTCATTATAAAGCTGGATAAACGCGTCCAGCCCTTCATTCATTCGGTCAATTGCCGTGCTCAGCCGTTCCTTTTCCTCGCTCGTCACTTTCATGGCTTATACCACCCGTACTTTTTACTAACAGTATGTCCCACTTCCGGTGATGTTTTTCAAAAAATGAACAAAACATATAAAAACGGATTTCTCCATAAACTAAAACAAAAAGGATGAAAAAAGATGACGATCATTCAAAGAACGATCGTGGTTTTGATCGGTACACAGCTGGCTGCATCCGCAGTCATATTGTTTATTTTCGATTTGAATTCATATAATCACTTTTCAGGCAGCTTCTCATGGCTTCACTTTCTGAAACAGCTGGCCGGCAGTTTTTCCTTTTATTTGTTTATATCAGGACTGTTCTTTCTGCTGATCGGAATGTGTGCTCCGAGCCGGAAGAAGAAGCGCATTTCTGTACACGGGAAAGAAAACTCATTAAAATAATCGTAATAAGAAATGATCATGAAAAAAGGATGATGAAAAATGCTGTTTATATTTTTAACAATAGCCGCATTGGGATTGTCGTTTTGGGCACAATTTAAAGTGAAGAGCAACTTTGAAAAATATTCAAAAGTGGAAGCCTCAAGCGGACGTACAGGGGCAGAAACGGCAAGACGGATTTTAGATATAAACGGTCTTTACGACGTGCCGGTCGAACCGGTAAGTGGCACTTTAACAGACCATTACGACCCGACAAGACGGGTGGTGCGTTTATCTGAGCCGGTCTATTACGGCCGCTCGATTTCCGCCATATCCGTAGCTTCCCATGAAGTCGGACATGCCTTGCAGCATCAGGAGTCATATGGTGCGCTTGTGCTGAGACATAAAATCTTCCCAGTCGTGAATTTCGCATCCGGTGTAGCGCCTTTGCTTTTCTTAGGGGGCATGCTTCTCGGCAGCCTGAATTTGATCGGCCTCGGCATCATTTTGTTTTCAGCCGCTGTCTTTTTCCAGCTGATCACATTGCCGGTTGAATTCAATGCAAGTTCACGCGCAAAGCAGATTATAGTGTCAGAAGGATTCATCCGAAACAATGAAGAGAATGGGGTAAATAAAGTGCTGAGCGCCGCCGCCTTAACGTATGTGGCTGCCGCCCTGGTTTCCCTGTTTGAGCTTCTTCGCTTTGTGATGATCTTCTTAAACGGTCGTAATGAGAATTAACGTTAAGGAGGTGGCCCCTTACCATTTATGGTAAGGGCTTTTTTTGCTTATTTTACAATTGATCGCCCTATTTGTTTTGATTGGCATTACGGCTGTGTTTGTCGCAGCTGAATTTGCGATCGTCAAACTCAGAGGCTCAAAAATCAATCAGCTCATCGAAAGCGGTGACAGCCGGGCGCTTGCCGCACATAAAATTATCTCCAACCTTGACGAGTATTTATCAGCCTGCCAGCTCGGGATTACGATTACAGCACTCGGCCTTGGATGGCTTGGTGAACCGACATTTGAACGCATTCTTCATCCCTTATTTACAATGACAGGCATGCCGGAACCGTTTAACCACATCGTCACATTTGTAGTTGCATTTATCATCGTCACTTTTTTGCATGTGGTGATGGGGGAGCTTGCCCCGAAAACGGTTTCTATTCAAAAGGCTGAGGCTGTCAGTTTATGGATTGCAAAGCCGCTGATCTGGTTTTATAAAATCACATATCCGTTTATTAAAGCATTGAACGGCTCTGCAAGCTTTCTTGTCAAATTGTTTGGCTTTCATTCGGTGAAGGAGCATGAGGTCGTCATCAGTGAAGAGGAGCTGAGGCTGATCCTTTCTGAAAGCTATGAAAAGGGAGAAATCAATCAGTCTGAATTTCGCTATGTGAATAAGATTTTTGAATTCGACAACCGGGTAGCGAGAGAAATTATGATTCCGCGGACAGAAATTGCGGTCATCTCTCTGGAGCAGTCGCTTGAAGAAGCGATTCATCACATCATTAATGAACGGTATACACGCTATCCCGTCATTAAAGAAGACAAGGATCATATTTTAGGGATCATCAACAGCAAAGATATGTTTAAAGCTTATTTTCTCGGCCAGCCGATCGAGCTGGAGCAGATCATGAGACCCGTCATCAGGGTTATTGAAAGCATCCCTGTGCAGCAGCTTTTAATCCGCATGCAGAAGGAGCGGATTCACATGGCGATTCTCGTTGATGAATACGGAGGAACAGCGGGTCTCGTCACTGTCGAGGATATTATCGAGGAGATCGTCGGGGAAATCCGTGATGAATATGATCAGGATGAAACGCCGCACATTTTGAAAAAAGGCGAGCACCATTATGTCATGGATGGAAAAGCGCTAATAGATGAAGTGAACGATCTGCTCGATATTGCCATTGAAAATGAAGAAATCGATACGATTGCAGGATGGCTGCTGGCGCAAAAAATGGAGCTGAAAGCAGGAGAGGTGATACACGCTGAGGGCTGTGAATTTAAAATTCTCGATGCCGAAGATCATCATATCCGTTTTGTGGAAATTAAAAAAACTGACTTTTGATCAAAAACAGCCGAAGATTGAGCGGCTGTTTTTTTGATGGCTGACGGTTTTCTAAAAAACAATGCTGTAAAGCCTTTTTTCTACATAAGATATATAGACCGCACACTTAGGAAGGAGTGCTCGTATGAAAAAGGCTTGGTGGAAGGAAGCGGTTGTCTATCAAATTTACCCCCGCAGTTTTAAAGATTCAAATGGCGATGGAATCGGCGACATTCAAGGGATTAGATCCAAGCTTCACTACATAAAAGAGCTGGGTGCTGACGTCATCTGGATTTGCCCGCTGTATGATTCGCCCAATGCCGATAACGGCTATGATATCAGGGATTATCAAAACATATTAAGCGATTTTGGCACAATGGGGGATTTTGATCAGCTGCTTGATGACATTCACGAGCTGGGGATGAAGCTGATTATGGATCTTGTCGTGAACCATACAAGCGACGAGCATCCATGGTTTATTGAATCACGTTCATCCATACACTCCGAAAAACGAGACTGGTATATTTGGAAGGACGGCAAAAACGGAAAAGCGCCGAACAATTGGGAAAGCATTTTTGGCGGGCCGGCATGGCAGTATGACCAAAAGACAAGCCAGTATTACCTGCACCTTTTTGATCAAAAACAGCCGGATTTGAATTGGGAAAATGAAAAAGTGAGAACTGCCGTTTATGACATGATAAATTGGTGGCTTGATAAAGGAATTGATGGCTTTCGGGTAGATGCCATTACGCATATTAAGAAAAAAGAAGGGCTTCCTGATCTGCCGAATCCAAAGGGGCTGGATTACGTACCTTCCTTTCCGTATCATATGAACGCTGACGGTATAATGGATTTGTTAACAGAGCTGAAGGAACACACATTTTCCCGCTATCCGATCATGACAGTCGGAGAGGCGAACGGTGTCGCTGCGAAGGAAGCGGCTGAATGGGCTGGAGAAAAAAACGGCATCTTCAATATGATTTTTCAATTTGAGCATCTCGGCCTGTGGGATGTAGAGATCAATGAAAGCATCGACATCGTCTCCTTCAAACGAATGTTAACTGACTGGCAGGCCAGTCTTGAAGGGATCGGCTGGAATGCTTTGTTTATGGAAAATCACGACCAGCCCCGTTCGGTTTCTGTGTGGGGAGACGACGAAGTGTACCTGAAAGAAAGTGCAAAAGCGCTTGCCGCTGTCTATTTTCTCATGAAAGGCACACCGTTTATTTATCAGGGACAGGAACTCGGCATGACAAACGTAGCATTTCCGTCTATTCAGGATTATGATGACGTCGCCATGAAACGCATGTATGAAACAGAAATGGCGAAAGGCGCATCACACGAGGATGTGATGAAGATTGTCTGGAAAAAGGGAAGGGACAATTCACGAACGCCGATGCAATGGACTGCTGATCGATACGCCGGATTCTCTGAAGCCAAACCGTGGATGGGAATCAATGAAAATTACAAATGGCTGAATGCCGAAGCGCAAGAAAACGATCAAACATCCGTATACCACTTTTACAAAAGCTTGATCAAACTGCGTCAAACATCCGATGTTTTTATCCACGGGACATACGAGCTCATCTTACCGGAGGATCAGCAAATCTTTGCGTATCTTCGGAAAAACGAGAACCATACTGCATTGGTGATGGCTAATCTGACAAGAACACCGGCTTTATTTAAGCACTCCGGGCTGCCCTTGTCATCGGACAGACTCGCATTGGCAAATGTGGAAACAAAGCCTCATAAGCACATGACATCATTGCTGTTAAAGCCGTATGAAGCAAGAATTTATGTATGGCGCTAAACTCCAGCCAGAGACTGGAGTTTTTTGTTTTTATCAGGTTTATATGAGCGCTGTAACAGGAAAAAAAGAACACAGAACGAAATAGCAAATAGAGCGGACAAATGAAAGGAGAAACAAATGCTGAAAACACTGCAAATCAAAACGGCCAAACGAGATGAAATGATTGAGATTACGCGTGAGGTGGAAGCCTTTCTTCAAGAAACAGGTGTGACGAGCGGCGCGGTGCTGATTTATTGTCCGCATACGACAGCGGGCATTACAATTAATGAAAATGCCGACCCAGACGTCAAAACAGATATGCTCAGAAGATTTGATGAGGTGTATCCGTGGGAACACGAGCTGGACCGCCATATGGAGGGCAATACAGCTGCGCACATGAAGTCGAGTACGGTCGGAGCTTCACAGCATGTCATGATCGAAAACGGCCGCCTCATTCTTGGGACATGGCAGGGCATTTATTTCTGCGAATTTGACGGCCCTCGCACTCGGACATGCTATATCAAAATCATGGAGTAACAGGAGGTTTTTTATGACGGAATGGATGAAAGCATTATCACTGACAAAACCTGTCATCCAGGCGCCAATGGCCGGCGGGCTTGTCACGCCCAGCCTGGCATCCGCTGTGTCGAACGAAGGCGCGCTTGGCAGCCTGGCGTCAGGATATCTCAGTCCCGACATGCTTGAAAAGCAAATCATTGAAATGCAGCAGCTGACTGATCGGGTATTTCAAGTGAATGTGTTTGTTCCGGAAAGCAGAAATGAACCGGCTGAGGACACCGTTCGAATTTGGAAAAACAAAATCCCGTTTGCCGAACAGGCTCCTCCATTCTCTTCAGAGGAAGAAGAATGGGAGGATTTCCATGAAAAAATAAATATCATTCTCAAACACAATGTAAAAGCCTGCTCGTTTACGTTCGGCATTCCGCCGGGCGAAAGCATTCAAGCGTTAAAGAAAAATGGCTGCTCTCTCATCGGGACAGCTACAACTCCGGAGGAAGCCGTCCTGCTTGAAAAACGCGGAATGGACATCATCGTACTGCAAGGAAGCGAAGCGGGCGGGCACCGCGGGTCTTTTCTGCCGGTCAGCGGGGAATCCGCACTTGGCCTCATGTCACTGATCCCCCAAGCGGCAGATTCTGTTTCCGTTCCAGTCATCGCGGCAGGCGGGATTGCCGACCGGCGCGGCGTCCAGGCCGCTCATTGTCTAGGCGCGCACGGCGTACAGGTCGGGACGCCGTTTCTCATGTGTGAGGAATGCGAAGTTTCGGAAACGTACAGACGAGAATTAAAAAAGGCACAGGGAACAGACACACGCCTCACCTCATTGTTTTCAGGTAAGCCTGCAAGGGGTATAGTCAATCAATGGATGAAAGAGCAGCAGGCTGAGGAAGCAAACGCACTTCCGTATCCATTGCAAAACACATTAACAAAGCCGATGAGAAAACACGCAGCCAAAGAAAAAGATTCCGGGTACATGTCTCTGTGGGCGGGGCAATCCGTCGGAATGCTGAACGGTCCCATTGACGTGAAGACACTGTTAGCCGAACTTTGCTGAACGTAACTTGATCAACAGAGGTGACAGATGATGAACATTCTTCAATATTCGTATAAAAAAAGAGGGAAAATTGAGTTTGTATTTGAAGGCTGGCCTCATTCAAAAGTTACAATGGCTCCTATAAAAGGCTACTATTTTGTCCGCTTTATTAAATGGAGCAGCCAAGATCCTATCGTGACAAGAAATGACCTTGAAAAAATGGAATGGACTGCGAACCAGTATTTTGGCACAGCCCCTTTTTATCGAAAACGAAGAGTGTTTGAAACCCCGTCGTCGCAGAAGTAGACGATGGGGTTTTTAGCGGACGATGCGGTAAAGAGACGGAACATCCAGTCTGGTCGCCTGAGGCATAAGGTAGGCCTGCTGGACGGCGCCCATTCTTCTAAAAGAATTCAGCTTATCGATAATTTGCTTTCCGCTTAAGATTCCAAGGCCGTGGGCAAAATATTTATCCTCTCCCAATACAATCACATTTTCGCCTCTCCACTGCGCTTTTTGCGGATCAAACTCTGGATTTTTAAAATACAAGCAATCTCCGAGGAAATAATGATGTCCTGTTTCCGTATATATCGGCAATTTCTCATAATGCCAATCATATAAAATAATGTTGTCAAAGCTGGCATCAAATTTTTCTTCCCCGATTGTATCAATCAAAGCCAAGTAATAAATGACAACAATTGCGGTCGCGCATTCAAACGCGTAAAACGGGCCGTTTTTTGCAATGTCCCGAATCGCTTTTGAAGGCGACATTCGATACTTCAGCTCCAAGGCGCCTTCCGGTGAAACCCTCCAATACGCTGTATTCCCGTACGTTTTTAAAAAAGTGGCAAACTTTGCTCCGCTTTTGTACAGCGCTTTTGCCGATGCAACAATATTCATCCGCAGTTTAAGCTCAAATATCAGTTCAGCGATTGAATGATAATCAAACTGAACAGGCGTCTCGATCATCTCTTTTAACAGCGGTTTCAAATGCTGTTCAATCTGCCAGTTCTCAATATCTTGGGGACGGAGCCATTGTCCGGATACAATAATCATCTTAATCCCCCCTTGTTTTTTATAAGATATGCAAAGAGCTTGGGCAATGAAAGTTAAAAGGCAGAAGGCAGCCAAAAAAGAACTTCTTCTTTTTTTATTTTAAAACTTTTTTAAGCAGCCGATATATACTGTATTAAACCTGAAGGAGCAACTGTGCATGAAGACTTTTATCAACTGGCTGAAGAAACCGTCTATCTCAAGGAAATTAATCGTCTCATTTATTGCGATTCTCATGATCCCTATTCTTATTTTGGAATTTAGTTCTTACCGAAGCGCCAGCGGAAAGCTGGATCAGGAAATTATGGGGAATGCGAAAAACAGTGTCAATACATTTAATACAACCGTTACAAATGATCTGGGAGCAAAAGCGAAAGCAGTCACCTTTTTCAGTGAATCTCTTAAAAGCTCCGCGTTCAAAGGAAAATCTAATCAAGAAGAGCTTAAGGCCAAGTTTTCACAATATGTTTCGATCAATCAAGGGGTAGCCAGAATTTATGGAGGCTCAGAAAACGGTACTTATGTACAAGCACCAAAGGAACAATTGCCGGATGGATACGATCCGAGACAGCGCCCTTGGTATCAAGATGCGATGAAGGCCGGCGGTGAAATTGTAGTGACAGATCCTTACGTGGCAGCGAGTGACGGAAGCATGGTCATTACTATTGCCCAGGAGCTGAAGGACAAATCCGGTGTTGTCGCCATGGATATTACCATAGATAAATTGTTAGAACAGATGAAACAAATCAAGGTCGGTAAAGAAGGCTATGTTTTCATTGCGACGAAAAACAAAACCTATGTCGCCCACCAGGACCATAAGGCTGGAGAAAAGCTGTCAGGAGACTGGGTAGCCAACATGTATGCCAACGACAGCGGTGAACTCCAGTATACTTCGGAGCATGCAGATAAAAAGATGACATATACAACAAATGAACTGACGGGCTGGAAAATAGCCGGCGCAATGTACATGAGTGAAATCAAGGATGCCTCAAAATCTGTGTTGATAACAGGTATGATCGTGCTGATCGCTTCCATTGTTATAGGCGGGGTTTTAATTCTGTTTATCGTCCGTTCAATTACAAAACCGTTAAAACGACTCGTTCAGTCATCGAAAACAATCAGCAGCGGGGATCTGACAGAAACGATCGAAATCCGTTCGAAGGATGAGCTTGGAGAGCTTGGGGAAAGCTTCAATGAAATGGGACAATCTCTCCGCTCACTGATCAGCGCTATTCAGGACTCGGTGAACAATGTGGCCGCATCATCAGAACAGCTGACTGCATCTGCCGGACAGACAAGTAAAGCCACCGAGCATATCACGATGGCGATTGAGCAGTTCTCCAACGGAAACGAAGAACAAAGCGAAAAGGTTGATTCCAGCTCTCATCAGCTGAACTTAATGAATGAAGGGCTCCAAAAAGTCTCACAAACATCATCAGATATTACAAAGGCGTCTATCCAATCAACGGAAATCGCCGGAACGGGTGAAAAGTTTGTACAGGAGACAGTCGGACAAATGAACTCGATTAACCAGTCGGTTCAGCAGGCTGAGGCTGTAGTTAAAGGCTTAGAAGGAAAATCAAAAGACATCACAAGCATTCTGAGAGTCATCAATGGCATCGCTGATCAAACAAACCTGCTGGCATTAAACGCAGCTATTGAAGCGGCGCGTGCCGGAGAATCAGGACGCGGCTTCTCTGTCGTAGCGGAGGAAGTGCGCAAACTGGCAGTTCAATCAGCTGGTTCAGCAAAAGAGATCGAAAAGCTGATTCAAGAAATCGTAGCAGAAATCGATACCTCTCTTCACATGTTTAAAGAGGTCAATCAGGAAGTGCAGTCCGGACTTGTTGTGACAGATCATACAAAAGAGAGCTTCCAGAGCATTTTCGGCATGACAAACGAAATCGCGGGCAAATTGCAGACGATGAATTCGACCGTCGAACAGCTGTCAGACCGTTCACAGCATGTTTCCACAGCAGTCAGCGGCATTGCCGATGTCTCGAAAGAAAGTTCGGCAAGTATCCAGGACATTGCCGCATCAGCTGAGGAGCAGCTTGCCTCAATGGAAGAAATCAGTTCATCAGCGACCACTCTTGCACAAATGGCAGAAGAGCTCCGTGATCTGACAAAGCAATTTAAAATTGAATAAAAACAGAAAAACAGCGCTTATCAAGGCGCTGTTTTTTCATACCGGAAATAATAACAAAGTCCTAGTACGTTCGGTGATTTTAGAACTATTTTTCATTTTTTCCTTCATTTTCAATGTAATATAAAGGAATATCATCCGATATAATTTGTAAATTATTGAAAGAAGGTTCAAAAGGAAATGAAAAAAACACTTACCACTATTCGCAGGTCATCAATTGCCAGGAGACTTATCATTTCTTTCCTGCTGATCTTAATTGTTCCGATAACCGCCCTTTCGGCAAGCGCTTATCAATCAGCAGTTGCTTCTCTAGATATCCAGATGACGCAAAGCGCAAAGGAAAACGTTCAAATATTAGACAACATTATTGATGGTAAAATCAGCACAACTGAAAAAAGCCTCGCGTTTTTCAGCGATTGGGTTACAGCAGATAAGTTAAACGATAAAAAGAAAACAGAGCTGAAACAGAGATTTAAACAATTTATCCAAATGAATGACAATGTCGCTGCAGTATTTTCCAGCAGCAAAGGCGGGGAATTCACATATTTTCCATACACAGAAATGCCGAGTGACTTTAATCCTTTGGAACGAGATTGGTACAAAGAAGCAATGGCCCATAAAGGCAAAACAATTGTTACTGAACCCTATGAATCTGTTTCTTCAGGAAAAATGGTCGTCACCCTCGCCCGTCAGACGGAGGATGGATCAGGTGTCGTCGCCATTGATATGAAGATTGATGACCTGGTCTCGACCGCGGAAGGAATCAATATCGGAAAAGAAGGCTATGCTTTTATCTTAAGCCAAAACAAAAAAGTTATTGCCTTTGCCGGAGAAAAAGCGGGAGCTGAATTAAAAGGGGACTGGGTTGATAAGCTCTACAAAGATAAAAACGGCGATTTTGAATACACGTACGAAGGCAAAGAGAAGAAAATGATCTTTGCCACAAGTGAAACAACAGGCTGGAAAATCAGCGGCACGATGTATGCGGATGAGATCCGCGATGCTGCAAGCAAAGTGCTGACCGTGGCATCAATCGTACTGGCAATTGCCATTGCAGCTGGAATAACGGCGATTTATTTTGTGATTCGATCTATTACAAAGCCATTAAGACGCATTGTCGCATCGGCTGAAAAAATCAGTGAAGGCGATCTAACGGAAACAATTGAAATCAAATCAAAAGATGAACTCGGCGTTCTGAGCCAGAGCTTCAATCATATGGCCCACTCACTCCGATCGCTCATTCACGGCATCAAAGATTCAGTAGAACATGTCGCTTCATCGTCCGAAGAACTGACTGCATCGGCCGATCAGACAAGCAGAGCCACTGAGCATATTACGATGGCCATTGAGCAATTTTCAAACGGAAGCGAAAGCCAAAACGACAAAATTGAGACGACTACCGAACAAATTAATGAAATGAACGACGGATTGGCTGAACTGGCGCGGGCTGCTGTAGTCATTACAGAAACATCCGCAGATTCAACAGAGTTATCAAGCAAGGGTGAGACACTCGTACAGAAAACAGCCGACCAGATGAATACGATTGATCATTCCGTAAAGAAAGCAGAACAAGTCGTGAAGGGACTTGAGATCAAATCAAAGGATATCACGAATATTTTGCGTGTCATCAACGGCATTGCAGATCAAACCAATCTTTTAGCGTTAAATGCCGCCATTGAAGCTGCCAGAGCGGGAGAATATGGGCGGGGCTTCTCCGTCGTCGCTGAGGAAGTGAGAAAACTCGCGGTACAGTCCGCTGACTCGGCCAAAGAGATTGAATCGCTGATCAGCGAAATTGTAAAAGAAATTCATACATCATTGAACGTGCTCCAGTCTGTGAATAATGAAGTTGAAACAGGGCTTGTCATGACGGATGAAACCAAACAGAGCTTCAAACATATTTCAAACATGACCAAAGAAATTGCTGCAACTCTGCAAAACATGAATGCGACGGTTGAGGAGCTGTCAGCGGGAGCTCAGGAAATTTCCGCTGCTTCAAATGACATCACAGCTATTTCTAAAGAAAGCTCGGACGGCATCCAGGATATCGCCGCTTCAGCCGAGGAACAGCTGGCATCCATGGAGGAGATCAGTTCTTCCGCACAGACGCTTGAAAAAATGTCTGAAGAACTCCGTGATCTGACAAAACGATTTAAGGTGGATGAGTAATAGGTCCAAGAAACCATCTTTTTATAGGAAAATAGTTTCTTTTTCTAAAATTCTTCTTTTTTACTGTATATATTTACCCATTTCCAGCCGATATGAAGGGTAGCATAAAAAAGGAGAAATGAATGATGAAAAAAATACTCCAACTGATAAAACAAAGATCAATCACACGGAAGCTTCTCGTTTCCTTTCTGTCGATCCTCATCATACCGGTTGTCATATTGGCAGCCATTGCGTATCAATCGGCAAGCAGTTCTCTCGACAAACAGATGATGGGGAGCGCATTACAAAATGTACAGCAATTAAACGAGATTATTAACACGAGCATCGGTGAAAAAGAAGACAGCGCCGATTACTTCAGTGAATGGCTGACAAAAGAAAGATATAATGCGAAAAGCAATGCAAGCATTAAAGAGAAATTTTCACAGTATATCAGCATTAATAAAGATGTAGAATCCATTTATACAAGTGATGAAAACGGACGCTTCACCCGTTACCCGGATATTCCAATGCCGAGCGATTACAAGCCGGTAGAGCGCGACTGGTACCAAAAAGCGGTTGCGAACAAAGGGAAAGTCGTAATCACAGATCCTTATAAAACGGCTTCTACAAATACGATGGTTGTGACAATCGCCCAGCAGACAAAAGATGGTTCAGGCGTTATCGCAATCAACATGACGATTGAAAACCTGCTGAAAACAACCAAAAAAGTCAGCATCGGCAAACAAGGCTATGCTTTTATCATGACAAAGGACAAAAAAGTGGTCGCCCATCCTAAGGAAACTTCAGGAACTGAATTAAAAGGCGCAGTCGATAAGATGTTAAATGCGGATAAAGGTGATTATCAATACGAAAAAGATGGAGAAAGTAAAAAGCTGGCCTTTGACACAAACAAGTTAACAGGGTGGAAAATTGCCGGCACGATGTCATTGGATGAAATACACGATGCTGCGCAGCCTGTCCTGCATCTCGCTTTAATTGTGCTGGCAGCTGCCATTATTATCGGGATCATCGTCATGACACTGATCATTCGATCTATCACATTGCCATTGAAACAGCTTGTCGGTTCCTCTAAGCGGATCAGCGAGGGAGATTTGACGGAAACCATTGATATCCGTTCAAAAGATGAATTGGGCGAGCTCGGCAAAAGCTTCAACAATATGGCGTCGTCACTTCGGTCTCTCATACAAGCGATTCAGGACTCCGTGGACAACGTTGCGGCTTCCTCTGAGGAGCTGACCGCATCAGCCGCGCAAACAAGCAAGGCAACAGAGCACATTACATTGGCGATTGAACAATTCTCAAACGGCAATGAAAAACAGAATGAAAACATTGAAACCGCAGCAGAGCATATTTCTCAAATGAATGACGGATTGACGAATATGGCACAAGCTTCTGAAGTCATCACAGATTCATCCGTTCAATCAACAGAAATCGCAAGTGAAGGCGGAAAGCTTGTTCACCAAACCGTCGGCCAAATGAACGTTATTGACAAGTCCGTTAAAGAAGCTGAACAAGTCGTACGCGGATTGGAAACGAAATCGAAAGACATCACCAATATTTTACGTGTGATTAACGGTATCGCAGATCAGACGAACCTGCTGGCGTTAAATGCTGCAATTGAAGCGGCACGCGCAGGCGAATACGGCCGCGGCTTCTCCGTTGTAGCGGAAGAAGTGAGAAAACTGGCAGTTCAGTCAGCGGATTCAGCAAAAGAGATCGAAGGATTAATCATCGAAATTGTGAAGGAAATCAATACATCTCTGGGCATGTTCCAATCTGTCAATCAAGAGGTTCAGACAGGCCTTGACATTACAGATAAAACAGAAATAAGCTTTAGACGCATTTCTGAAATGACGAATCAAATCGCCGGCGAACTGCAAAATATGAGTGCGACGGTTCAGCAGCTTTCTGCCAGCTCTGAGGAAGTTTCTGGGGCCTCAGATCACATTGCATCAATTTCAAAAGAAAGCTCAGATCATATACAAGATATCGCGGCGTCAGCCGAAGAGCAGCTTGCTTCTATGGAAGAAATCAGCTCGTCAGCGGAAACCCTTTCGTCTATGGCGGAAGAGCTTCGCGATATGACTAAGCGTTTCAAAATCGAATAATAAGCCAAAACACCCAAGCCTATGCGTTTGGGTGTTTTTTTTAGTTTTTTTATTAAAGCTTTTATCCTAGTTTGACGATATTAGATTTAGCTTAAAGGAGGAATCAATAAGAATGGGGAAATTTATAAAATGGATTAAACAGCCATCAATCAGCAAACCGCTTATTGCAGCTTTTCTGGCGGTGCTTATTTTGCCGGTTGGGGTTTTAGCATATTTCAGTTATCAATCAGCTTGGAATGCACTGGACAGAGAACTTACGAATAGTGCAATGGGAAATGTTGAAGAACTTAACAGCACCCTGCAAAACAAATTGAATAATAAAGTAAAAGCACTTAATTATTACAGCGAGTCACTAGATAAAGGTGTTTTACAAGGAAAAAACAAAACGTTGTTGAATGAAAAATTTAAGCAGTATACCGAGCTGAATGCTGATGTAGCGTCTGTTTACATTGCTTCAAATGATAAGAAAATGGTCCAGTATCCAAAAACGACTAATCCAAAAAACTATGATCCGACAGAACGTGATTGGTTTAAGGATGCAGCAAGTAAAAGCGGAACAGCTGTTTTTTCAGAGCCTTACACTGATGTTTCAACAAATAAAACAGTTATCACAATTTCCGAACAACTAAAAGACGGCTCAGGGGTTGTGGCAATTGATTTAAACCTGGATGAAGTGCTTGCGGCTTCGCAAAGAATCAAAATCGGTAAAGAAGGCTTCGCATTCATTACAACAGGCAGCAAAAAATACATCGCCCATCCGACGATTAAGCCAGGGACAATCGGATCCGGCGATTGGACAAACGAAGTATATTCCAAAGAAGGCGGCACATTTGAATATACGTTTGAAGGCAAAGAAAAGAAAATGGCCTTCACAACAAATAAACTGACTGGCTGGAAAATTGGGGGCACATACTTTGTCAGTGAATTGCAAGATGCTTCAAGCCCGGTACTGAACACGGCACTTATCATTCTATGCGTGTCAATTGTGATCGGCGGCATACTTATTCTCTTTATTATCAGTGCCATTACCAAGCCGTTAAGAAAACTGGTCACAACGTCTGCGAAAATCAGCAGCGGGGATCTTACAGAAGTTATTGACATCCACTCGAAAAACGAGCTTGGCCAGCTCGGAGAAAGCTTTAACGAAATGTCTGCATCCTTACGTTCTGTGATCGGCGTTATCCAAACGTCTGTAGAAAACGTGGCGTCATCTTCTGAAGAGCTGACAGCAAGCGCAGCCCAAACGAGCAAGGCGACAGAACACATTACACTTGCCATTGAACAATTTTCAGATGGCAATGAGGCGCAAAGCGAGAAGCTGGAAACAAGCTCAAACCACCTTTCTCAAATGAACGAGGGAATTTCCAAAGTGGCACAGACGTCTTCAACCATTACAAAGTCATCGATCAAGTCCTCTGAGGCAGCAGGCAGCGGTGAAAAACTGGTGGAACACACAGTCGGCCAAATGAAAACAATCGATCAATCTGTTCAAAAAGCAGAGGCTGTTGTGAAGGGCCTTGAAACAAAATCGCAAGACATCACAAGCATCTTAAATGTGATTAACGGCATTGCTGACCAAACCAACCTGCTGGCATTAAATGCTGCGATTGAAGCGGCAAGAGCGGGAGAATACGGAAGAGGCTTCTCGGTAGTAGCGGAAGAGGTCAGAAAACTAGCCGTACAATCAGCAGACTCTGCCAAGGAAATTGAAGGGTTAATTCAAGAGATTGTCAGAGAAATCAGCACCTCCCTTTCGATGTTCCAATCTGTGAATCATGAAGTGAAGGAAGGCTTGCAGATTACGGACAAAACAGCGGAAAGCTTTAAACAGATCTATGAAATGACAAGCCAAATTTCCGGCGAACTGCAAAACCTGAACGCGACAGTTGAACAGCTGTCAGCCGGGTCACAGGAAGTGTCAAGTGCGGTTGAGGATATTTCTGAAGTGTCGAAAGAAAGCTCAGCAGGCATTCAAGACATCGCAGCTTCAGCGGAAGAACAGCTTGCGTCAATGGAAGAAATCAGTTCTTCAGCTGAAACGCTGGCAAACATGGCGGAAGAACTTCAGGACATCACGAAGAAATTTATCATTGAATGATAATGGAAAAGAAAGCGGCATTTTGCTGCTTTCTTTTTTTTGTGGGAAAAAAGAAACAAAGATCGTTTATAATGAAGCGGCTGACGGACTCACTTGCTTTTCATGAGGAAGGCATTTTCTCCGATTGTCTAATAAAACATCCGCCGCGGCTTTTGCACGCGGGCGGATGTTTTCAGGCTTGATCAGCAGGGTAGATAATCCCCATTTGCTTTCTTGCTTCTTCCATGATTTTCGCGGTGATCAAAGACCGTTCAAATGTATTTTCTTCAGATTCCTGCTTTTTCTCTTTTATGAGTGAGACAAATTCCTCTGCTTCGTAGAACATCGCCGGTTTAGGATCATGAATTGAGATGTTTTCCAAACGGCCGTCACGATAGCGGATTTCCACTCGTTCAGGACGGTGAATCGCATCGATGACAATTGTCCCGTCTTCACCTTGGATTTCCGCAGGGGCGTAGGAAGTAGAGATTTTAGAATGCATCAGAACGGCTTCAAAACCGTCGTAAGACAGAATGACGGTGCCTTCTCCATCCACTCCGGAAGATAAAGCATATCCGTTCGCTTTCACATCCTGCGGCTCACCAAACAGCACGACAGCAGGATAAATACAATAGACGCCGATATCCATTAATGATCCATTGGAAAGCTCAGGCTGAAACGCATTCAAGACGGTTCCGTTTCTAAACGCGTCATAGCGTGAGGAGTACTGGCAGTAGCTTGCGGTAAATCTGCGGACAGTTCCGATTTTATGTAAGTGTTTTTTCAGCTCTTTGAAATTCGGCAGGAAAGTGGTCTTCATCGCTTCCATAAGCACAACGCCGTTTTCCTTAGCCGCTGAAATCATCTCTTCTGTTTCTTTTGTATTCGAAGCAAACGGCTTCTCGCAAAGTACATGCTTGCCATGGTTCATAAAGAGAACGGCTTGTTCTTTGTGAAGAGCGTTCGGGCTGGCTATATATACGGCATCAAAGCAATTGCTTGCCGCCATTTCCTGAAGGTCTGAGAAGATGTGATCAGCACTGTGTTTAGCGGCAAACTCGGCAGCGCGTTCAGCCGATCTTGAATAAACAGCTGTCAGCTGAAAATCTTCTATCTCTGCTGCTGATTCAAGAAAGCGGTCTGTAATCCAGTTGGTTCCTATTATTGCAAAACGTATCACTGTTATCGCTCCTTTTACATGATATAGCTAAATTATAGCTTAAAAAGAACAAAATCACATGATAGATATGACTACGAATGCAAATAGGCTTGAAAGCTTTTCCAGCAATTAACGGTTATTGTTTTTCATTATAGGGACGATAGTGTACAATTTAATTAAACTAAGTATGACGGAGGAACGATAGTGGAGACGTTGCAAACGTGGAGCGGCAGATTCAAGCGATTCTTCTTGGACAATAAGTTTGTTTTATTTTTGCTTGTGCTGCTGTTGATTGGTTTAAATATTCTTGTTTTTACAAAAACATCATTCATTTTCACCCCGATTATTGTTCTGCTCAAAACGATATCACTGCCGATCATTTTAACAGGCATTGTGTTCTATCTGTTAAATCCAGTGGTCGATTTCCTTGAGAGAAGAAGAATCAGAAGAATCTATTCTATTTTGCTGTTATATCTGTTGATTATCGGGCTGATCACGATCACGATCGTGTCCATCATCCCCTTTTTAAAAGAACAAATTATGAGTTTGATTGACAACATCCCGAGATATGTGGATGTCGTAGAAGACCAGACGAAACAGCTGATTGGCAGCAACTTCGTCAATCAGGCCCAGCAAACGATGAACATCAATATATCCGATCTCGCGACAAAGGTTTCAGACCAGGCAGCGACGATTGTGAACAGCACCTTTACCGGCGTTGGGAATTTTATCGGCGCGCTGACTGAGATTATTATTTCGATCGTCACGGTTCCGTTTATTCTTTTCTATTTATTAAAAGATGGAAGAAAATTGCCGGTCTACATACTGAAGTTTGTGCCGACTCGATTGAAAGAACAGACATATACAGTCTTAAGCGAAATGAATCATCGGCTAAGCTCTTATATCAGAGGCCAGATCATTGTCAGCTTCTGTATCGGCTTTTTGCTGTTTATCGGTTATTTGATTATCGGGCTGGATTATGCTTCATTGCTTGCCGTCATTGCGGCTTGTACAAGCATCGTTCCGTATTTAGGACCAACGATTGCCATTACGCCGGCGATTATCATCGCAATAGTGACATCGCCGCTCATGCTGCTCAAGCTGGTTATCGTATGGACTATTGTTCAGCTGATTGAAGGGAAATTGATCTCTCCGCAAATTATGGGGAAAAACCTTCACATCCACCCGATTACGATTATTTTTCTGCTATTAACAGCCGGCAAGCTGTTTGGCGTTGTTGGAATCATTCTGGCCATTCCGGGCTATGCGGTTGCCAAAGTCATTACAACACATTTATTTGACTGGTTTAAAATGCAATCACACCTGTACGATGAAGAGAAAAAAGAAAATACGCCGGGTCATAAAGTGTGATTTTCGTTTATAGTTATATAAGACGGGCTTTCCATTTATGGAAAGCTCCCATTATGTAAAAAATAAATGTCTAATGGGGAGAATCAAAATCATGACTCTATGGGAATTGTTTGTAGCTGCCATTTTAGGAATCGTAGAAGGCTTAACAGAATACGCTCCGGTTTCTTCGACAGGACATATGATCATAGTAGACGATCTCTGGCTGAAATCAAGCGGTCTGATGTCAGAAGAAGCTGCCAACTCATTCAAAGTTGTTATTCAGCTAGGCTCCATTTTAGCAGTAGCCATCGTGTTTAAAGACCGGATTTTGAATTTGCTCGGCTTAAAAAAGAATATTACAAACGACCAGAAACAGGGACATAAATTAAGCATCGCTCAAATTGCCGTCGGGCTTGTGCCTGCAGCTGTTCTCGGCTTTTTGTTTGAGGATTACATTGATGAATATTTATTTTCCGTTAAAACTGTTGCCTTCGGTTTAATCGCCGGGGCAATCCTGATGCTTTTTGCTGATTGGGTCAATAAACGGAAAGCAGCGACAGACACACTCGACCGCATTTCCTATAAGCAGGCGATAGGCGTCGGCTTATTCCAATGTCTTGCGCTTTGGCCTGGCTTCTCACGTTCCGGTTCAACCATTTCCGGAGGTGTTATTCTCGGATTAAACCATAGAGCGGCGGCCGACTTTACCTTTATTATGGCGATGCCGATCATGATGGGCGCCAGCTTTTTAAGCCTTGTGAAGCATTGGGACAGCTTAAGCTCGGATATAATGCCGTTTTTCATCGTCGGCTTCGTCTTTGCCTTTGTTGTTGCGCTATTTGTTGTCCGTTTCTTCCTAAAACTCATTAACAAAATCAAACTCGTCCCATTTGCAATCTATCGAATCATTCTCGGTGTGATTTTACTTTTGATCATGATGTAAAACTGAAAAATAAGGCTCCTTCCAGAGCCTTATTTTTTCTGTCCGTTCAAGAGGAAACAGCTTGTTTTTCAAAAAAAAATCATCTATAATAAACATGACGTTACATACGGGGCCATAGCTCAGCTGGGAGAGCGCTACGCTGGCAGCGTAGAGGTCAGGGGTTCGAGCCCCCTTGGCTCCATACTTGTAAACCCTTATTCTATAAGGGTTTTTTTGTTTGTCAGGAACAGAGCCAATTACCCAAAAAAGCAATTGGGGACAATTTGGGGACGGAAATTTCATTTTGGGGTCGTTTAGTTGCTTTTTGCCTTCAAAGTAGGGTTAAATTGGTCAAACTACGACCGCCATCGTAGAACGAACTGTCAAAGAATACATTTATTATGATAACAATATTTGTAGCCAAACAAAAAAACCAATCACCGATAAAACCATCGGCAATTGGTTTTATCGGTGATTGGTTTTTGATAAAGGTGTTTTGATCCCTGTCTCACCTGTTTCAAAAACGGGAGGTTAGTCCCTAGTGAGAGGGCTTTTTTATTTGATAGAAACGTGATGTGTGTACCAGTTTCCCGTTGCTGTGAATCGTAATTCCATATGGCCGTGGCGGTTACCGCCATACTTTACAAACGTGTAATCAGAATTGGCGATTGCATCCTTGGCCGTTTTGTCAATGTTTGCAATTTTTTTGGAAGTGATTTTACCATTCCAACCAGCGAAACCTGAAGCTGAGGCGCTCGGCGGGTTTTCCCACTTCGTTATTTTCTTTCCATATTCGTATGAATAGTTGTCGCTTACTCGAATATCGTATAATTTTAGCCCTGCAAATTTTACAGCGTAATAGCCACTTGCTGTTTTATTTTGAGTGGCTTGTGTTTTTATCTTCTCCATTCCCATATCTGTACTGACGCCCATTTCCACAGTGAAACCATTGCCGAGATCGATTTTTTGATATGGGTGATTTTTGCTGACATGCATACTGTTTAAAGCCTTATTTACTTCTTTTACAGTTGGGATTTTCTCAGATGAAAGAGTTCTCACGTTTTTTTGTTTTGTTACCTCGTGAAGGGTTCCCTTATCAATAATCAAATCTGATTCCTTGTCCACTTTTTCGGCAGCATTAGCATGAAGACTGAACAGGAGTGAAAAACTCAAAGCCAGAGTGAATAAAATACCAACGGCAAATTTTTTCATTCTATCTCCTCCTTTAAGTATTCGTTTCCCATGGTAACGCAATGTTTAATTTTGGTAAACAAGACTAAAGTAACAAAAGTGTGAAATATGCAGGGAATTAGGTTCTGTTCTGGCAATCATGGTATAAAAGTAAATGATGGTATTTTCCCATTTAAACAACCTTTTGGCAGGTGTATATTGAATGAAGGGGAGGGATGTTTTTGGTCAAGGTTATATTATCATTTGTTTATTTACTTGGCTTTATCTTTTTGAGTAGATGGTCTTTTGATGGTTTTTTTCATGAAAATTATTTTTCGATTTTTGGCTTTTTGTGGTCTATTATTTTTACGTTTTTCGTCGGCATTTACACTGGAAGCCCATTGCTTTTTAAAAAGATAACACGATCGAAACGGTTAACTTTTAAAAACAAAAAAGCATTTTACGTTTTAAGCGGAACGGCAGTTATCTTTTTTGCTCTATATTTCATCTTCTCTAAATCTCTCATAAACGAAATTGCGCCCTACACTGTCTTGAGCGGGTATATACTGACTTGGGCATCAGGGATAACTCTTACCATACTATTAAAGCCACAAAACGATGGGGATGCGCAAACAACATAAACGTAATAATTAGATCGCAGACAAACTGCGGTTATTTTTTCGTGGAATGTATGAGTTTGATAAAAGGGAATATGTCAAAGCAATCGGCTTTTATCGAGAAGCAGAAAAACATCTTACTCATGTAAATGATGATATTGAGAAGGCGGAGTTTCATTTTAAGTTGGCTGAAGCCTATTATATTATGAAGCAAAATCTTATCTCGATGCACCATGTTAAACAAGAGATGGACATTTATAATCAGTATGATCTTTATATAGTGCGAAAAATCCAGTGTCATTTCGTTATATCTGTAAATTATGTTGATTTTAAACATATTGAGAAACGCTTTCCGCCATTCATTCCGACCACTCCTTAAACAATATTATATTCGAGCAAATGTTCTTTTAGTAACTGTATTGGAATAATTCGGGTTTTGTTTAAAATAGTTAATTAATTTAACTCCGGACAGGGACGTTAACGGAGTATGATATAATCCCATTTGGGGACAGTGGGGATTTTTAATCAGAAGCTTATGTAAGAAAACCCTATAAAATTAGGGTTTGAATATAAACCTTCTGTTCCTATCAGGAACCCATCTCCAGACTAGCGGCGTAGAGATCAGGGGGTTCGAGCCCCCTTGGCTCCATACCTGTAAACCCTTATTCTATAAGGGTTTTTTGTTTTGAAGAATAGGTTCATTTGCTGAATCCTCTAGTTGAGCGCAGTCAAAGTGAGCAGTTCATCTGTAAATCATGAATTTTCCATTACGCCTCTTTGTTCTTCAAAGACCGCCATGTCTTCTAAAGGTGGGGAGTAGACATGAAGAGACACCATTCGTTCGGACGTGGGATTAGACATTTTGTGAATTAAGCCTTTGGTTGAAATAAGGCATTCTCCTTCGTGGACAAAGTATGATTTGGAGAGTTCCGCGTGTTTGCCGGTTGAGCGATAAATAGAATTGAGAAGTTTTCCTTCCAATACCATTGCACAACCAATGGATTGGCCATGATCGTGGACTGCTGTCTCCTTGTTTGGCGGAATGTGAATCACGATGACTTCCAATTCATTGTTTCGATAGATGGCATTCCGGCCGTAAGCATACTGGTCTGGTTCCTGAATATACGGCTGACTCAATTTTGCTGCGTTTGGAATTTGTTTTAAAGCAGTTGCCAAATCCTTAACCGATGGGTTTTTCAAGCCGTTAAATATGTCGTGAATATACTCATACAGTTCCATTCGTTTTGCCTCCCTGGGTATTTAAAATGAAGCAGCATTGATATTTTGCAGATTAATTCATGGTATTTACCCATATACAATTTAGAGGCGGCAAACGCCCAGTGTACATAAAAAATTTGTGCGGTCAAAATGTTGTTTTTATTCCGATTTATTCGAGTTGGTTAGTTATATTCAAAACAGTTTACTTAAAATCGATTGAGGAAGCAAGCAGGGGCCCATCATTGTAAAGTGCCAGACACCTTAGCTCAAATCATGATATCAGATGAAAGTTGTTCAGGTTCTGTATTAGAAATTTACGCCATTGACAAAACAAAACCGATTTGAAATAATATTTGATTATATGCTCATTTGTTCACATATAGATAAAAGATTATATCATTTCCCATGTTAGGGATAGGATTAGAAGTAAAGCTAATGGCATCTAAAAACTATTAGCTTCTTTTGTTTTCAAAAAATAATGTGTTTCTTATGAATGATATAGGAAGGAATGACAACATGAAGACAAAACACTATTGGGTGATTTCTTTGCTCGCTGTTTTAGCGGTCGGGCCGGGATTGATGTCCAACACGGCATTGTCGTCAGTTCAAGGCCTTGTTCAGAAGACGGTTGGAACAAGTGACTTCACATCAGTGAATCCGATATTGATCGGCAATATGGCCTTTGCTTTATTGGTGCCGGCAGGACCGCTGTTGAGGAAAAAATTCGGAGCCCGTCCGATCTATCTGGCTTCATTACCTGTTTTTATACTTGGCTCACTGCTTTTCGCATGTTCCAGCGATATTGCATGGATGGCGGCAGGACGCTTTTTACAGGGTGCGGCTACAGGCGTTATGCTGATGGTTATGATTCCAATGCTTGTTTTGTCATTTCCGATTGAACGCAGAAACTATGCGCTGCTGGTGCTGATCGGCGGATTTTATGGCTCTGTGATCATCGGCACGATCCTTGGAACAATTGCATCAGGATGCGGCCACTGGAGATGGCTGTTTTACACCTTTGGTGCACTGTCACTGCTCGGTGTGTTAGTGAGCTATTTCTTTCTTCATGATGAGCATCATGGGGCGGCAGATCAAGAACAGCCGCTCGATAGTGCAGGGATCATTTTATCTGTTTGCCTCGCTGCAGCCTCAGCGGTTGCATTTATTTTTCTGCAAAAATGGGGGCTTTCATCAGGTTATGTATGGACTGGTTTTGGCGTTACGTTATGCTTGCTTCTCATTCTATTGATTGTGGAATATAAAGCGAAAAACCCCTTTATTTCTATTAAACAGATGCTGCTGCCAAAACCGGTGCTCGGCCTATTCATCATAGCTGCGGGGACGATAACGGTAGCTGTCAGCCTTTCTGCTTTTCAGGGCTTGCTCCGTCAAATGTATGGCATTTCTCAGGAGCATCTCATTCTTTTAAACTTGACGCTTTTAATCGGAGTGGCGATCGCCGCTGTTGTGAGCGCTTTGTTTTATGATAAAGTCGGGCCCGGGATGCTCGGTATTATAGGCGCCCTCATTCTCGTATTTGTGAATTTTCAATGGCTGCATATGCAGGATCATTCGTCTCTTTATATGTTCGCAGTGCTGTTTATCATGCTTGCGGCTGGAACGGGGCTGACAGTCGCCGCAGGACTGATGGGAGCTGCTATGGGCGGCCCGCTGCCCGATTTGGTCAAGAGAATGACAGCCGTTCAGTTTTTAAGGTTATTTGTCTATATGGGAGTTCCAATCCTCATCGGCTTTTTCACGAAAAAAGATGCTGCTAGACAGAACGGTTCGATGCAGGATTCTATGATGACTGCTTATCATGATCTCTTTTTCATTTCATTTATCCTGAGCGTGCTGCTCGTTTGCCTGTCATTCTGTATGAACGCTACAGGCATGGGGCACAAGCTGGCGCATAAACCCCATGATAAAGCGAAACCGACTCCGGAAAAACCAGCTGTTTCAGCACATAGATTGTCACATAAAGTGATACATGATAGAGAATATCGTGATGCACTCAGAAAGCTTAAACAGAAATATGATATGTGATCAAAGCCTTTTCCTTGAGGGGAAAGGTTTTTTGTTTGCAATCTTTTCCTAACTTTATCCTTAAAGAATTGAAAAATATTAGAAGTGCAAGTAAAATTCTAAAAGGTAGATTCTTTTACATTCGTAATCTTTTAACTTGAAGGAAGGTTTTCATGGCTCGTAAAAAACTAAAAAAACGCAGACTCTTCATTACACTATTTTTCATCGTATCTATTCCGCTAGCCCTGTTTGTATTGGCGACAACTTTATCAAAACCGATTGAAACATCCAAAGAACCTGAAGAAGTTGATGAACAGCAAGTATTCATTGACAGCCTGTCAGGACATGCACAAATTTTGTATGAGAAATATCATGTTCTTCCCAGCATCACGATCGCTCAGGCTATTCTCGAATCTGACTGGGGGAACAGCGAGCTTGCTGCTAAAGCCAACAACCTCTTTGGTGTAAAAGGAAACTATAAAGGACATCACGTCACGATGGAAACAGACGAAGTGGAAAAAGGGAAGAGAAAAACCATTCGCGCAAAGTTTCGAAAATACAGCACGTTTTTTGAATCGATGGATGACCACGCCCAATTGTTTGTCCGCGGCACAACATGGAATAAAAAGAAGTATAAACCGGTGCTTGAGGCTGGAGATTATAAGGAAGCGGCAACTGCCTTGCAAACAGCAGGATATGCTACAGACCCTGACTACGCTGACAAAATTAGCGATATTGTGGAAAAATACGATTTAGCTGAGTACGATAAGGTAAATCCATCCCTCAAATCAGTGGATTTAAACGCCTCCATTAAAGACAGTGCCGTTCAAGACGTATGGTCCAAGCCTTCTACTGATGATCGGTCCATAAAGCTCACTTCTGTCCAATCTTACGTCGGAAAAGACATAAAGGTCGTATCTAAAAAGCAGCAAGGCCAATCGGTATGGTACCAATTTCAAATCAATGATAAACTCATCGGCTGGATTGACGATTCTGCTGTTGAAATAAAGGAGGCAACCTAAACCCTTCTTACTGGTATTTTTAATTCTTTGTTCCATTCAGGGGAATTTGAGGTATAATATTCCACGGAAGTTATCACTTATTGACTATGTTTAGGAGGGGATAAAGATGCAGAAATATAGACGGAGAAACACGGTTGCCTTTACAGTATTGGCTTATTTCACTTTTTTTGCGGGAGTATTTTTGTTTAGTATCGGACTCTATAATGCTGATAACCTGGCACTCAATGAAAAAGGCTATTATATTGCAGTTATGATACTTGTAGCAGTCGGTGCGATTCTTACACAAAAAGTGACCCGTGATAACGCAGAAGATAACGAAATTATCGCGGAACAAGAAAAAAGACAGAATCAATCTCATATCGAATCATAAAAAATCCGGCGCCTGCACGCCGGATTTTTTCATTTCACCCTGTAAACACCTCGCCGTCAGGGTAACGGATATTTGATTTCTCTGTTCTCGCGAATGAAAACACGAACGTCAAAGGACCAATTCTTCCAATGAACATGATGATGATAATGATGCATTTTCCCGCTGTTGTCAGTTCAGGAGTAAGGCCCATCGTAAGTCCAACAGTTCCAAAAGCGGAAAAGGTTTCAAAAACAACTTGAATAAATGGCGCTTTTTCTGTGATCGTCAGGGCGAATATCCCTAAAAACACGATGAACAAACTGGTGACGCTCACGGCTAAAGCTTTAATAATAATTGGATATTTGATGGAGCGACGGAAAATAACCGTTTCTTTTTTACCTCGCAAATAAGCGATAACAGACGTTAAAATCACGATGAACGTAGTCAGCTTAATGCCGCTCGCCGTTGAGGCGCTGCCAGCTCCGATAAACATCAATAATAAAATAAATACAATGGTTCCTTCTCGCATACTTCCGAAATCGAGGGAATTGAAGCCCGCGGTTCTCGGGGTCACTGCCTGAAAATAGGAAGCCCACAGTTTATCTGCTAGATGCAGGTGGCCGAGGGTGCCGGGGTTGCTGTACTCTAATATAAAAATCACAAGCATCGCAATCGCATTCAGAATCAACGTTCCTGTCAGCATGAGCTTTGTATGTAAAGAAAAGGTTTTAAATCGCCGATTTTTCAAAATGTCATACAGAACCGTAAATCCGATGCCTCCTGTGATAAATAAGAACGTAATCACAAGATTTACGGTAGGGTCCCCAACGTAGCTCATCAAATTATCCGGCCACAACGAAAACCCGGCATTGTTAAAAGCAGATATGGCGTGAAACAGACTGGCAAACAAGCCGGCCGCCCAGCCATACTGGGGTATAAGCCTGATGGATAAAATGAGTGCTGCCATCAATTCAATGCTGATGGAAAACAGAAACAGGACTTTGACAAGTCGTATGACGCCGCCGATTGTCGGCTGGTTTAAGGCTTCCTGAACCAGCATTCGTTCTTTTAATCCGATTTTTTTCCCTAATATCATCACGATCAAAACAGCGAAAGTCATAAAGCCAAGCCCGCCGACCTGAATCAGCCCCATGATAACCGTTTGCCCGAATACCGTAAATTGAGTGCCTGTATCGACAACAGCAAGTCCTGTAACGGTGGTAGCAGAAGCCGCCGTAAAAAGGGCATCTATCCATGACAATGGCTTTGTTGTGGAAATCGGAAGCATCAAGAGCGCAGACCCGATCATAATCGTAAGGAAAAAACCGATTGCAAGCACTTGAGGCGGTGTCAACCGAACCCATTTGATGACTTTATCCTTTTGAAGTGTCACCTTTGTCTACATCCCTTCGTTTTCAAAACGCTTAATATCCTTTTTGTGCCCCATGATCACAAGGCAGTCCTGTTCGTGAATGGTGTCTTCAGGTGCGGGAGAAAGACGGATATCTCCATGATGTTTAATAGCCAGGATCGTGCAGCCGTACTTCGCTTTTACATCCAAATCATTAATCGATTTTGAATCAAGCTTGCGTGTTGCCAGCAGTTCAACAATACTGTAATCATCTGATAAATCAATGTAATTCAAAACATTCTCGTCAGAAAGACTGTGTGCGATTTTGACGCCCATATCCTTTTCAGGATGAATGATGCGGTCAGCGCCGATCTTTTCAAGCACCTTGTGATGATAATAGTTTTGAGCTTTTACCCAAATATTCGGAATGTCCAATTCCTTCAATAATAGCGTAGTCAAGGTGCTCGCTTGAATATTCGCTCCGATGGCAACAATCACATATTCAAAATTGCGTATTCCTAACGAAAGCAATTCGTTTTCTTCGGTGGCGTTGGCAATCACCGCATGTGTCGCATAAGAAGCGTATGCATTTACCTTTTCCTCGTTGATATCAATCGCAAGGACCTCATGGCCCATTCTGTGCAGCTCTTTGCAAATGCTTCCGCCAAACCGGCCCAGACCGATCACGGCAAATTGCTTATTTTTTATTCTTCCCAATGTTCATAACTCCCTTAGTAAAGTAACGTTTTTGAACCAAAAAAGACCATTTCGAAGAATGGCCGCTAATAGACCTCCTCTCTGCATACGCCTACGAGGTTAGCTGTCGGATTAGGGATTCAGAGTACCCCTTCTTACTAAGTAAGATTCACCCCAAGGCTGGTAAAAAAACAGCCAATCGTTGGTTCCCCCGTTCGTGTTTGATTAAGCGATAAAAGAGACTGTATGAAATTGAACACTCAAGAATTTACTCCTGTTTCTAGTGTTTGTCAATTTAAATTTTAAACCGGAAAAAAGACATTGGGAATAGAGGAAAAAGGGGGAAAACGCAAAAAAGACCGGCGTTAACCGGTCTTTCAGATTATTTGGAGTCGCATGGCTGAGTCGGAGGAGTGCTGCGTTTAGCGACGTCAATGCTGGCTTCTGCGTAAAATCTATCTCCGACGCTCAATGATCTATTCTCCGCACGGAAAGTATATGTACCAGCGGCAGGAAGTGTTTTGTTATTCAGTCTTAATTTGAACTCGCCAGCTCCTAACAAATCAAGTGCCAAAGGAATTCTTACTGTTTTGCCGTTATTGAGGATCTGTGTTGTACGCAAAGCATGTCCGTTCATTGTGTCTTTTGTATTTGCAGTAAATCCGCTTGGTAATGTAAATTCCATCACACCAAGGCTCAGAAGCGTGTTTGGACGATACGTCAATTCGATATCTGAGAAAGACCATTCCGTTTTGCTCGCCCCTGTGATAGTTGCAAACAACGAAGCTGTTGCCTGTGTTTTCATCGTTGATTCAGTATGAGCTTTAGTTGCTGTGGATTCAGCCGCAAAAGAAGCTGTAGGCGCAGAAACGAGTAAACCAAGACTTAATGCGCTGATTGCCAAAGAAGATAATAATTTGCGTTTCATAATAAATTCCCCCTAATTAAGTTGATAAAAATACACAGGCCTGCCGTTTTTCACCTCCCCTTACCGGCCAAATACAAATTTTACCTACATAAAAACTATCATCATTTTTTTTGGGAGTAAATGGTATGTTTTTCCCGTATTTTTCAAATTTTTAATAATTTCATATAAAAGAACAAAAAACGCCCGGTTTCCCAGGCGTTTTCTGTTTACTTTGTTTCGATCGGTATAAACTTAAAAATTTCTCCGCTTTGCACCGCATCAGCGAGCCGCTTCAGCCAGTCATAGTAAGCTTTAGAGCTTTCCAGCTGTTCGAATAGCTGCAACGCTTCATTTTTAATGTCCTCATTAAGACCTTCCTTGTTTAAAACGTCTTGTAAATCAGCCTGAGCTTCCTCAATTGCTGCTACATTCACTTGAACTTCCCGCTCCCATTTAGGCGGAAAGAAATTCGTGAAAAATTTGAAGAAATCTTTTTCAGCGACAAATGTATGCTTGCGGATGCCCCGATGAAATGTTTTTTTCACTACATTTAAGTCTTGAAGCTTTTTGACGCCTGTGCTCATGCTTGGTTTGCTCATTTGCAATTCCTCACGCATTTCGTCAAGCGTCATCTCATCCCTCATATACATCGTTCCATATAAAATCCCGACACTGCGGGTAATTCCGTAAAGATCCATCGTTTCAGCAATGGAGTCGATAACAAGATCGCGTGCCTGTTCTATAGCTGCAAATTCTGGACTTTCATCCATACTGACCCTCTTTTCCTTTAGAAAGTTAAATTCGTTAAGTTATTTCTTTATGTTCTTTATCTTAACGAAACATAAGGAAAAGTCAAAAAGAAAAAACAAAAAGGGGCTTTGACAGTTTAAAATTCGTATGTTAGATTAATGTTGTTAAAAACGTTAAATTTTTATTTAACAAACTTTATTTACGTCAAGGAGGCTTATATGAGTCAAACATTATACATTGACGGAGAATGGATCAGTGCCGAAAAAGGACAGATCCGCACCATTATCAATCCATTTAATCAAGAAGAAATTGCAGCAGTAAGCGAAGGAGGGCGAGAGGACGCCATCAAGGCAATCGCAGCCGCGCGCAGAGCATTTGATAAAGGGGAGTGGTCATCGCTATCCGGGCTTGAACGCGGAAACATTGTTCTGAAAATTGCGGAATTAATCAGGCGTGATCTTGATGAGCTGGCTGAGCTTGAATCCCTTGATACGGGAAAAACACTCGAAGAAAGCAAGGCCGATATGAATGATATCGCCAATGTTTTTCAATATTACGCCGGATTGGCAGATAAAGATGGCGGAGAGATCATTTCATCTCCGATCCCTGATTCAGAAAGCAAAATCATCAGAGAGCCAATCGGGGTTTGCGGCCAGATCACTCCGTGGAATTATCCGCTCCTGCAAGCAAGCTGGAAAATCGCACCCGCACTTGCTGCAGGTAATACGATTGTTATGAAACCGAGTGAGATCACGCCGCTGACGACAATTAAGGTCTTTAAGCTGATGGAAGAAGCCGGTGTTCCAAAAGGTGTCGCGAATCTTGTCCTTGGACCGGGAGCCACAGTAGGCGATGAGCTTGCCGTAAATAAAGACGTCGATTTGATTTCGTTTACGGGCGGAATTGAAACAGGCAAAAGCATCATGCGTGCGGCAAGCGGAAACGTCAAAAAAATCGCGCTTGAATTGGGAGGCAAAAATCCAAATATCGTTTTTAGGGACGCGGATTTAGAAGTCGCGGTCGATCAGGCATTAAACGCTGTATTCTTCCACGCCGGCCAAGTGTGCTCTGCCGGTTCCCGCTTGCTTGTTGAAGAAGCCGTTCACGATCAGTTTCTAGCAGAGCTTGTCAAACGGACGAAACGCATTAAACTCGGAAATGGTTTTCACGCCGAGACAGAAAGCGGCCCGCTTATTTCAGCGGAGCACAGGGCAAAGATCGAAAAATATGTAGAGATTGGAATAGAAGAAGGGGCCAAGCTGGAGACAGGAGGCAAACGTCCGGAGGACCCTGAGCTGCAAAACGGCTTTTTCTATGAACCTACTATTTTCTCAAACTGCAAATCTGATATGAGAATCGTTCAGGAAGAGATTTTCGGCCCTGTATTGACAGTCGAAACCTTCAGCTCTGAAGAAGAGGTCATCGCGCTTGCGAACGATACCATCTATGGCTTGGCTGGAGCGGTATGGTCAAAAGATATTGAGAAGTGTGAACGTGTAGCAGCCCGTTTGAGAATGGGCACAGTCTGGATTAACGATTTCCATCCTTACTTTGCACAGGCGCCGTGGGGCGGCTATAAGCAATCCGGATTCGGTCGCGAGCTTGGAAAAATAGGCCTTGAAGAATACACAGAAGTCAAACACGTGTATCGCAATACAAAACCGGCAGCGGTTAATTGGTTCAATTCATAAGAGGGGGAGATTGATGATGACATTAAATATGAAAGTAGAAAGCATGCACAAATTCCACACATTTGAAATTCCAACTGTGATTAAGCACGGAATCGGGGCTGTCAAGCATATGGGTGAAGAAGTAGCTGCGCTGGGCGTGTCAAAGGCGCTCCTTGTCACAGACCCTGGGATTTATAAAGCCGGTGTCGCTGATCCTGTTATTGAGTCGCTAAAAGAAGCGGGCATTGAAGTAGTGCTCTTTCATAAAGTAGAGCCAAACCCGCCCGTCCGTCTGGTGAATGAAGGGTCTGAGCTATACAAAAAAGAGAACTGTAATGGTTTAGTGGCAGTCGGAGGCGGAAGCTCCATGGATACAGCAAAAGCAATCGGAGTAGAAGCGACTCACGAAGGAAGCGTGCTTGATTATGAAGCTGCAGATGGGAAAAAACCGCTGGAAAATCGTATTCCTCCGCTGACGACAATTCCGACAACGGCCGGAACAGGATCAGAAGTCACTCAATGGGCGGTTATCACAGATGAAGCAAGGGAATTCAAATTCAACACGGGCGGCCCGCTGATCGCGGCGCACCTGACCATCATTGATCCTGAGCTTCATATTTCAATGCCTCCGCATGTAACGGCCATGACAGGAATCGATGCGCTTGCTCATGCCATTGAGTGCTATACAATGAAATTTGCACAGCCAATCACGGATGCAGTTGCCTTGATGGCGATTGAATATGCCGCTCATTACATTAAAAGAGCATTTGCTGACGGAGAGGATCTGGAAGCAAGATACGGAATGGCGCAGGCTGCGATGCTTGCCGGTCTTTCTTACGGCAGTGAATCAGCGGGCGCCGCTCATGCGATGAGCCAAACGCTTGGCGGTATCATTCCAGTTGCTCACGGTCAATGTGTGGCCGCGATGATGGGCCCTGTCATGGAGTATAACTGGAAGGGCTATCCTGAGAAATTTGCACGCATTGCAAAAGCATTCGGAATTGATACAAGCAAGATGACAACAGAAGAAGCTGCGAAAGCATCTGTCAATTGGATGTATGACCTTGTCGAAGACTTAGAAGTACCGACTTTAGAAGAGCAGGGAGTCTCACCTGATATGATCGAACGCTTGTCAAAAGAAGCGATGAAAGATCCGCAAACCTTTGGAAACCCTAGAGATTTAAATGAAAAAGCATATCATTGGATCTACAAGCGCTGCTTTAACCTGATACCGAAAACAGTATAACTACATGTCCCGCTCCTTTACAGAGCGGGCTTTTTTTTAGATAATGAAGCACAGATGGAAATTTCAGAGAAAGAAGGTGCCGGCTGATGTGGAAGCGCATGAGTGCAAAAACGGAAGGACTATATATCGCAGATACAGAAAGTTTCGTAACAAAGCAAATGGACAAGCTTGATTTTGATTATGGCGGCATCCCTGGCGACTTGCATTTTGGCCTGACAAAAAAAGCGGGAGCCAGAGAACCGATGTTTTCTAGAGGGACAGAAATTTTCAACCGAAGACAAATTTCAATTGTATCAGCAGAGGAATGCGACGAAATGGCTTTAAAAATGGGAGTGCCGAGCATTTTCCCGGAGTGGCTCGGCGCGAATGTGGCAGTCAGCGGCATACCTGATTTCACTTCATTAAAAGAAGGAAGCCGGCTCATTTTTCCTAGCGGAGCCGCATTGCTGTGTGAGGGAGAAAATGATCCGTGTATCCAGCCGGGAGAAGTCATTCAGTCCTATTATCCGGACAAGCCGAAGCTGGCACCTGCTTTCGTCCGCCATGCATTGGGCATGAGAGGGATTGTCTGTATTGTTGAGAGACCTGGTGCTGTTTACGCAGGTGATGAAGTCGAAGTTTATTCCTATCAGCGGAAAGTCAAACGAAAAGCAGAAAGGGTCTGATCAAATCAGGCCCTTTCTACCTTTTCTTTAATTTCTTTAATCTGGCTGAGATGCCGTTTTTCATGATGGCCGATAAAATCGATCCACTGTTTGACAGTCAGCTCTTGAAACACAGGATGCGGAAGCACTCTTTCAAAATCCTCTTCTTTCAGAGAGGCAATTACAGCTGTCAGCTGCTCTCTTACTACATCGAGCTCGCGTTTCATTTGGCTGCTTGAGATAAAATCATGCGCAGGCTCAAGATGACTCGGGGCTTTCCGTTTATTATTTCTGTTTTGCGCTGCCTCAAGCGATTTTTCTTCAATTTCTTTAATCGGAGCTTCCTTTACACGTTCCTTCAGCATTTGTTGTGCGGTCATATCGATTTTTTTCAAATGGTCAAGAACTTCCCGAATACTCCATTCCTCAGCAGAAGGCTTTTGATTCAGCTTTTCATCAGAAAGTCCTTTGATTTCGTTCCACGTTTCTAATCTGGCTTCATTAAAGATACTCATCATATCTCCTCCTAAAATGACATTACCATATATATAGGCAATTATCATTCATCAAGCACTTCAAAATGGGTTATTTGTCTTAAAATTTCGAAACCTTTTCGGCAGTGTCTCGTATAAATGGTAACGGCAGCCGTTCATCAATGCATTGATGAAGAAAGGATGAGGAAATTGGAGTTACTTGGAGTTCCTATACAAACGATTTATCTTTATGTGCTGATTATTGCTGGCAGTCTTACGCTGTTATTTTTGTTTTTCGGAGATGTATTTGCAGGGCTGTCAGAAGGCATTCCGTTTCTTAATCCTACATTAGTGCTTGCATTTTTTACATGTTGTTCGGCAGGCGGATACATTGGCGAGCTCGTATTGCCGCTGTCCAGCCTGTTAATAGCGCTTTTCTCTTGCATCCTTTCGATCATGCTGGTGGTATTGCTTCACCTCTTTGTCCTGGTGCCATTATCATCCGCTGAAGAATCATTGGCTTATAAAGAAGATGATCTAAGAGGCAGGGTCGGTAAAGTGATTACAGCTGTTCCTGTTGATGGGTTTGGTGAAGTGGTCATTGAAGGGATAGGCGGCACCATCTCGAAGTCAGCGATCAGCTTTGAAAATCAACAGATCGGTTATGGCACAAGAGTGCTAGTCGTAGATGTCAAAAACGGAGTTCTTTCGGTTATTCCGCATGAACCCATCTAAATCAAGGAGGAATGTAATATGACAATGCCGATTATAATTGTCATCGGAGTTGTATTCTTTTTATTAATTGCACTAATAGCTGTGTTTATTACAAAGTACCGTACGGCAGGGCCTGATGAAGCCTTAATCGTAACCGGGAGCTATTTGGGCAATAAAAATGTTCACGTCGATGAAGGCGGCAACCGTCTTAAAATCGTCCGCGGCGGAGGAACCTTTGTCCTTCCCGTCTTTCAGCAGGCAGAGCCGCTAAGCCTTTTATCAAGCAAACTTGATGTTTCGACACCTGAAGTCTATACAGAACAAGGAGTGCCTGTAATGGCCGATGGAACTGCGATTATTAAAATCGGCGGTTCTATAGGAGAAATCGCTACAGCGGCCGAGCAATTTTTAGGAAAATCAAAAGACGACCGTGAGCAGGAAGCGCGGGAGGTTTTAGAAGGCCACCTTCGTTCCATTCTCGGCTCCATGACAGTAGAAGAAATCTATAAAAACAGAGAAAAGTTCTCTCAAGAGGTGCAGCGTGTCGCTTCACAGGATCTCGCAAAAATGGGACTTGTGATTGTCTCCTTTACCATTAAAGATGTCCGTGATAAAAACGGTTACCTTGAATCATTAGGAAAACCGAGAATTGCCCAAGTAAAACGTGATGCTGATATCGCAACAGCTGAGGCTGATAAAGAGACCCGAATAAAGCGGGCGGAAGCCGCTAAAGATGCAAAAAAATCAGAACTTGAACGGGCGACGGAAATTGCCGAAGCTGAAAAAATCAATCAGCTCAAAATGGCTGAATACCGCAGAGAACAAGATACGGCAAAAGCGAATGCTGACCAGGCTTATGATTTAGAGACTGCCAGAGCTCGCCAGCAGGTCACAGAGCAGGAAATGCAGGTTAAAATTATCGAACGCCAAAAACAAATTGAACTAGAAGAAAAAGAAATTCTCCGCCGTGAACGTCAATACGACTCAGAAGTGAAGAAAAAAGCCGACGCAGACCGTTATTCTGTTGAGCAGTCAGCAGCAGCTGAGAAAGCCAAACAGCTCGCGGAAGCCGACGCCAAGAAGTACAGTATAGAAGCAATGGCGCAAGCTGAGGCCGAAAAAGTCAGAATTGACGGACTGGCAAATGCAGAAGCTGAAAAAGCGAAAGGGGAAACAGAAGCTGAGGTAATCCGCCTAAAAGGTCTTGCAGAAGCGGAAGCCAAAGAGAAAATTGCCAATGCCTTTGAACAGTACGGGCAGGCGGCGATTTTCGATATGATCGTAAAAATGCTTCCGGAATACGCGAAACAAGCAGCGGCTCCTCTTTCAAATATTGATAAAATCACCGTGGTTGATACAGGAGGAAGCGGTGAATCAAGCGGTGCCAACAAAGTAACAAGCTATGCGACGAACTTAATGTCAAGCCTGCAAGAAAGCTTAAAAGCCTCGTCGGGAATTGACGTAAAAGAAATGATGGAGAACTTTTCAGGAAAAGGAAACGTAAAACAAAGCATTAATGAATTAACAAATGAAATCAAAGAAGCTAAAGCAGCCCCAAAATCAGAGTAATGAGTAAGGGAAGGAGAGAAGCGGGTGGTAGCTGTACGTGAAGCGAAGGTAGAGGATATAAAGGACATTGCAAAAGTGCATGTAGACAGCTGGAGGACAACATACCGCGAAATGATCCCGGCTGATTATTTAAACAGTCTGAACTACAAGGATTTTGAAGACAAATGGAAAAGGCGCTCGTTAAAGGGTGTATTTGTCGCTCAGGATGAAAAGGGTTCGATATTCGGCTTTGCTTCATTTGGACCTATCCGCTCTGAACAAGAAGGTTACGACGGCGAGCTATACGCAATTTATCTTCTGGAAGAGTGCCAGCGTCAAGGTGCAGGCAGGGCGCTCTTAATAAAAGGAGCAGAATTTTTGCTTCATCATGGTTTTTCGAGCATGTTTGTATGGGTCATTGAGCAGAACCCCTCGATTATATTTTATCAGTCCTATTCACCTGAAAGAGTAGCGGAGGACAGCATTGATATCGGGGGAGTAAGAATCAAAGAAGTGGGCCTTGGCTGGCCGGATCTTTCTGCTTTGAAAACAGTTCTCAAAAGATAACAAAAACCCCCCAGCGGACTGCGCTGGGGGGATTCGCTTTTAAGTTTTGTCAGTTTTGAGCAAACGCGGTGCGGTTAAAAACAATAAACAAAGGACAATTGCACAAATGATGAAAGAAGGGACCATATAAGTAGCATTATAAGTTAAAGAATAAATCCATACCGGCGTTCCTTCTGGAGCGTAGCTGCCGAAAAACACAGCCCCTGAAATGACATGCGCGGTATAACGCAGGAAACTGCCGATAAAAACTGCACCGATCACTGAAGCAATTAATTTACCTTTTGTTTTGGATTCAGCAGCTTTACGGACAGAAGAAGCGAAACAGCCGCTTACGCCGATAGCTGAGAACGCGATAATATAATCTAACAGCAGCTGTATAGGATGTTGTGGGAATAAGTTTCCGATCGCTATTTGTACCAGACCTGTCAATAAACCGGTAGTAAGGCCTGCTTTGACACCCCAGCGAAACGAAATCAAAAAGATGGGTATCATCATGATGGAGACCGAGCCTCCTTGAGGCATACTGAGAAACATTCCTGAAACGATGTCTAAAATAACAGCAGCCGCAGTCATAATGGCAATTTCAATAAGGCGAACCAGTTGCTTAGATTGATTCATAAAAATCCCCTTCCATTGATAGACAATCCAAAAGGACAACAAAAAAGCAGCACGCGGAAGGATGAGAAAAGTTCCACGCACTGCTTTACGAGCTGCAATTCATTTGACTTTGCCACATCCCTACGCCAGCGTTAACTAACAGGTTCAAAGGGTCAGAACGAAATCGCTCACTCTCAGCTTTAATGCTCCCCTTGTGGTCATCAGTATTCAGTTCGTTTCTACTATACAAGAAAAAGAAAAAAACAACAAGATTACATTATTGGTGTATATGTTCTTTTAAAATAGTTATATCTCATGACAAGGATTATAGTTTATTTGTTTTATAATTTTTTTGCCAAAACTATTGCAATAAATAAATACGGATGTTATAGTATTAAACGTCGCTGATGAACAGCAGACAAAATAAGAAGCTTCAAAACAATTTAAAAAGTTGTTGACAAAAAAGAGGCTGAATGTTATATTAGTAAAGCTGCTTCGCTAGGCGGCAGTCATGATCTTTGAAAACTAAACAAGACAAAACGTACCTGTTAATTCATTTTTTAAACAAATCGCACAGCGATGTGCGTAGTCAGTCAAACTTTTATCGGAGAGTTTGATCCTGGCTCAGGACGAACGCTGGCGGCGTGCCTAATACATGCAAGTCGAGCGGACAGATGGGAGCTTGCTCCCTGATGTTAGCGGCGGACGGGTGAGTAACACGTGGGTAACCTGCCTGTAAGACTGGGATAACTCCGGGAAACCGGGGCTAATACCGGATGGTTGTTTGAACCGCATGGTTCAAACATAAAAGGTGGCTTCGGCTACCACTTACAGATGGACCCGCGGCGCATTAGCTAGTTGGTGAGGTAATGGCTCACCAAGGCGACGATGCGTAGCCGACCTGAGAGGGTGATCGGCCACACTGGGACTGAGACACGGCCCAGACTCCTACGGGAGGCAGCAGTAGGGAATCTTCCGCAATGGACGAAAGTCTGACGGAGCAACGCCGCGTGAGTGATGAAGGTTTTCGGATCGTAAAGCTCTGTTGTTAGGGAAGAACAAGTACCGTTCGAATAGGGCGGTACCTTGACGGTACCTAACCAGAAAGCCACGGCTAACTACGTGCCAGCAGCCGCGGTAATACGTAGGTGGCAAGCGTTGTCCGGAATTATTGGGCGTAAAGGGCTCGCAGGCGGTTTCTTAAGTCTGATGTGAAAGCCCCCGGCTCAACCGGGGAGGGTCATTGGAAACTGGGGAACTTGAGTGCAGAAGAGGAGAGTGGAATTCCACGTGTAGCGGTGAAATGCGTAGAGATGTGGAGGAACACCAGTGGCGAAGGCGACTCTCTGGTCTGTAACTGACGCTGAGGAGCGAAAGCGTGGGGAGCGAACAGGATTAGATACCCTGGTAGTCCACGCCGTAAACGATGAGTGCTAAGTGTTAGGGGGTTTCCGCCCCTTAGTGCTGCAGCTAACGCATTAAGCACTCCGCCTGGGGAGTACGGTCGCAAGACTGAAACTCAAAGGAATTGACGGGGGCCCGCACAAGCGGTGGAGCATGTGGTTTAATTCGAAGCAACGCGAAGAACCTTACCAGGTCTTGACATCCTCTGACAATCCTAGAGATAGGACGTCCCCTTCGGGGGCAGAGTGACAGGTGGTGCATGGTTGTCGTCAGCTCGTGTCGTGAGATGTTGGGTTAAGTCCCGCAACGAGCGCAACCCTTGATCTTAGTTGCCAGCATTCAGTTGGGCACTCTAAGGTGACTGCCGGTGACAAACCGGAGGAAGGTGGGGATGACGTCAAATCATCATGCCCCTTATGACCTGGGCTACACACGTGCTACAATGGACAGAACAAAGGGCAGCGAAACCGCGAGGTTAAGCCAATCCCACAAATCTGTTCTCAGTTCGGATCGCAGTCTGCAACTCGACTGCGTGAAGCTGGAATCGCTAGTAATCGCGGATCAGCATGCCGCGGTGAATACGTTCCCGGGCCTTGTACACACCGCCCGTCACACCACGAGAGTTTGTAACACCCGAAGTCGGTGAGGTAACCTTTTAGGAGCCAGCCGCCGAAGGTGGGACAGATGATTGGGGTGAAGTCGTAACAAGGTAGCCGTATCGGAAGGTGCGGCTGGATCACCTCCTTTCTAAGGATATATACGGAATATAAGACCTCGGGTCTTATAAACAGAACGTTCCCTGTCTTGTTTAGTTTTGAAGGATCATTCCTTCGAAACGTGTTCTTTGAAAACTAGATAACAGTAGACATCACATTCAATTAGTAAGACAAGATATCACATAGTGATTCTTTTTAACGGTTAAGTTAGAAAGGGCGCACGGTGGATGCCTTGGCACTAGGAGCCGATGAAGGACGGGACGAACACCGATATGCTTCGGGGAGCTGTAAGCAAGCTTTGATCCGGAGATTTCCGAATGGGGAAACCCACCACTCGTAATGGAGTGGTATCCATATCTGAATACATAGGATATGAGAAGGCAGACCCGGGGAACTGAAACATCTAAGTACCCGGAGGAAGAGAAAGCAAATGCGATTCCCTGAGTAGCGGCGAGCGAAACGGGATCAGCCCAAACCAAGAGGCTTGCCTCTTGGGGTTGTAGGACACTCTGTACGGAGTTACAAAAGAACGAGGTAGATGAAGAGGTCTGGAAAGGCCCGCCATAGAAGGTAACAGCCCTGTAGTCAAAACTTCGTTCTCTCCTGAGTGGATCCTGAGTACGGCGGAACACGTGAAATTCCGTCGGAATCCGGGAGGACCATCTCCCAAGGCTAAATACTCCCTAGTGACCGATAGTGAACCAGTACCGTGAGGGAAAGGTGAAAAGCACCCCGGAAGGGGAGTGAAAGAGATCCTGAAACCGTGTGCCTACAAGTAGTCAGAGCCCGTTAACGGGTGATGGCGTGCCTTTTGTAGAATGAACCGGCGAGTTACGATCCCGTGCAAGGTTAAGCAGAAGATGCGGAGCCGCAGCGAAAGCGAGTCTGAATAGGGCGCATGAGTACGTGGTCGTAGACCCGAAACCAGGTGATCTACCCATGTCCAGGGTGAAGTTCAGGTAACACTGAATGGAGGCCCGAACCCACGCACGTTGAAAAGTGCGGGGATGAGGTGTGGGTAGGGGTGAAATGCCAATCGAACCTGGAGATAGCTGGTTCTCTCCGAAATAGCTTTAGGGCTAGCCTCAAGGTAAGAGTCTTGGAGGTAGAGCACTGATTGGACTAGGGGCCCCTACCGGGTTACCGAATTCAGTCAAACTCCGAATGCCAATGACTTATCCTTGGGAGTCAGACTGCGAGTGATAAGATCCGTAGTCGAAAGGGAAACAGCCCAGACCGCCAGCTAAGGTCCCAAAGTATACGTTAAGTGGAAAAGGATGTGGAGTTGCTTAGACAACCAGGATGTTGGCTTAGAAGCAGCCACCATTTAAAGAGTGCGTAATAGCTCACTGGTCGAGTGACTCTGCGCCGAAAATGTACCGGGGCTAAACGTATCACCGAAGCTGCGGACTGTTCTTCGAACAGTGGTAGGAGAGCGTTCTAAGGGCTGTGAAGCCAGACCGGAAGGACTGGTGGAGCGCTTAGAAGTGAGAATGCCGGTATGAGTAGCGAAAGAGGGGTGAGAATCCCCTCCACCGAATGCCTAAGGTTTCCTGAGGAAGGCTCGTCCGCTCAGGGTTAGTCGGGACCTAAGCCGAGGCCGAAAGGCGTAGGCGATGGACAACAGGTTGATATTCCTGTACCACCTCCTCACCATTTGAGCAATGGGGGGACGCAGGAGGATAGGGTAAGCGCGGTATTGGATATCCGCGTCCAAGCAGTTAGGCTGGGAAATAGGCAAATCCGTTTCCCATAAGGCTGAGCTGTGATGGCGAGCGAAATATAGTAGCGAAGTTCCTGATTCCACACTGCCAAGAAAAGCCTCTAGCGAGGTGAGAGGTGCCCGTACCGCAAACCGACACAGGTAGGCGAGGAGAGAATCCTAAGGTGATCGAGAGAACTCTCGTTAAGGAACTCGGCAAAATGACCCCGTAACTTCGGGAGAAGGGGTGCTCTGTTAGGGTGCAAGCCCGAGAGAGCCGCAGTGAATAGGCCCAGGCGACTGTTTAGCAAAAACACAGGTCTCTGCGAAGCCGCAAGGCGAAGTATAGGGGCTGACGCCTGCCCGGTGCTGGAAGGTTAAGAGGAGCGCTTAGCGTAAGCGAAGGTGCGAATTGAAGCCCCAGTAAACGGCGGCCGTAACTATAACGGTCCTAAGGTAGCGAAATTCCTTGTCGGGTAAGTTCCGACCCGCACGAAAGGCGCAACGATCTGGGCACTGTCTCAACGAGAGACTCGGTGAAATTATAGTACCTGTGAAGATGCAGGTTACCCGCGACAGGACGGAAAGACCCCGTGGAGCTTTACTGCAGCCTGATATTGAATGTTGGTACAGCTTGTACAGGATAGGTAGGAGCCTTGGAAACCGGAGCGCCAGCTTCGGTGGAGGCATCGGTGGGATACTACCCTGGCTGTATTGACCTTCTAACCCGCCGCCCTTATCGGGCGGGGAGACAGTGTCAGGTGGGCAGTTTGACTGGGGCGGTCGCCTCCTAAAAGGTAACGGAGGCGCCCAAAGGTTCCCTCAGAATGGTTGGAAATCATTCGCAGAGTGTAAAGGCACAAGGGAGCTTGACTGCGAGACCTACAAGTCGAGCAGGGACGAAAGTCGGGCTTAGTGATCCGGTGGTTCCGCATGGAAGGGCCATCGCTCAACGGATAAAAGCTACCCCGGGGATAACAGGCTTATCTCCCCCAAGAGTCCACATCGACGGGGAGGTTTGGCACCTCGATGTCGGCTCATCGCATCCTGGGGCTGTAGTCGGTCCCAAGGGTTGGGCTGTTCGCCCATTAAAGCGGTACGCGAGCTGGGTTCAGAACGTCGTGAGACAGTTCGGTCCCTATCCGTCGCGGGCGCAGGAAATTTGAGAGGAGCTGTCCTTAGTACGAGAGGACCGGGATGGACGCACCGCTGGTGTACCAGTTGTTCTGCCAAGGGCATCGCTGGGTAGCTATGTGCGGACGGGATAAGTGCTGAAAGCATCTAAGCATGAAGCCCCCCTCAAGATGAGATTTCCCATTCCGCAAGGAAGTAAGATCCCTGAAAGATGATCAGGTTGATAGGTCTGAGGTGGAAGTGTGGCGACACATGGAGCTGACAGATACTAATCGATCGAGGACTTAACCACATGTTGAATGATGTTATACCTGTTATCTAGTTTTGAGAGAACACCTCTCTAACAGCGGAAAAGCAAGGAAACTCCGCTAAGGGCTCTCACATCCTGTGAGAAACGCCCAGTACCTTCATCCTGAAGGCATTTGTTTGGTGGCGATAGCGAAGAGGTCACACCCGTTCCCATACCGAACACGGAAGTTAAGCTCTTCAGCGCCGATGGTAGTCGGGGGTTTCCCCCTGTGAGAGTAGGACGCCGCCAAGCAATTGCACGTTAGTGCAATTATGGAGGATTAGCTCAGCTGGGAGAGCATCTGCCTTACAAGCAGAGGGTCGGCGGTTCGAGCCCGTCATCCTCCACCATTTTTATTATACATATCGGTTTTACATATATGCCGGTGTAGCTCAATTGGTAGAGCAACTGACTTGTAATCAGTAGGTTGGGGGTTCAAGTCCTCTTGCCGGCACCACTTTTATATGGTATAATACTCAAGTCTCTTGTAAAAAGAGCCATTAGCTCAGTTGGTAGAGCATCTGACTTTTAATCAGAGGGTCGAAGGTTCGAGTCCTTCATGGCTCACCATTTATATGTTGCGGATGTGGCGGAATTGGCAGACGCGCTAGAATCAGGCTCTAGTGTCTTTACAGACGTGGGGGTTCAAGTCCCTTCATCCGCACCATTTTTGCGGAAGTAGTTCAGTGGTAGAACACCACCTTGCCAAGGTGGGGGTCGCGGGTTCGAATCCCGTCTTCCGCTCCAACTATACCATCCACGCCGGGGTGGTGGAATTGGCAGACACACAGGACTTAAAATCCTGCGGTAGGTGACTACCGTGCCGGTTCAAGTCCGGCCCTCGGCATTAAGTTTTGCGCCCGTAGCTCAATTGGATAGAGCGTTTGACTACGGATCAAAAGGTTAGGGGTTCGACTCCTCTCGGGCGCGCCATGTTCTATATGAAATCGGGAAGTAGCTCAGCTTGGTAGAGCACATGGTTTGGGACCATGGGGTCGCAGGTTCGAATCCTGTCTTCCCGACCATTCTTGGGGCCTTAGCTCAGCTGGGAGAGCGCCTGCTTTGCACGCAGGAGGTCAGCGGTTCGATCCCGCTAGGCTCCACTTGATTTCAATAAATATTTGGCGGTGTAGCTCAGCTGGCTAGAGCGTACGGTTCATACCCGTGAGGTCGGGGGTTCGATCCCCTCCGCCGCTACCAATGGACCTTTAGCTCAGTTGGTTAGAGCAGACGGCTCATAACCGTCCGGTCGTAGGTTCGAGTCCTACAAGGTCCACCACTATACGGAGGAATACCCAAGTCTGGCTGAAGGGATCGGTCTTGAAAACCGACAGGGGTGTCAAAGCCCGCGGGGGTTCGAATCCCTCTTCCTCCGCCATATATATTCTTCTTAATCATCGCGGGGTGGAGCAGTTCGGTAGCTCGTCGGGCTCATAACCCGAAGGTCGCAGGTTCAAATCCTGCCCCCGCAACCAAATTATATGAATGAAATAAGGAGTGCCCGAAGGGTGCAACCAAATCATCATATTTAATGGTCCGGTAGTTCAGTTGGTTAGAATGCCTGCCTGTCACGCAGGAGGTCGCGGGTTCGAGTCCCGTCCGGACCGCCATTTAAATAATAAGGCTCGGTAGCTCAGTTGGTAGAGCAACGGACTGAAAATCCGTGTGTCGGCGGTTCGATTCCGTCCCGAGCCACCATTTATCAATATATATTTTGGCGGTTGTGGCGAAGTGGTTAACGCACCAGATTGTGGCTCTGGCATTCGTGGGTTCGATTCCCATCAATCGCCCCAAATAATAATTGCGGGTGTAGTTTAGTGGTAAAACCTCAGCCTTCCAAGCTGATGTCGTGGGTTCGATTCCCATCACCCGCTCCATTTTTATATTGTCATGGGCCTGTAGCTCAGCTGGTTAGAGCGCACGCCTGATAAGCGTGAGGTCGATGGTTCGAGTCCATTCAGGCCCACCATGATTTCTGTATTCCACAGTAGCTCAGTGGTAGAGCTATCGGCTGTTAACCGATCGGTCGCAGGTTCGAATCCTGCCTGTGGAGCCATATGGAGAAGTACTCAAGTGGCTGAAGAGGCGCCCCTGCTAAGGGTGTAGGTCGTGTAAGCGGCGCGAGGGTTCAAATCCCTCCTTCTCCGCCATATGATTACAGATATAAGCTCTCAACATCGGCCCGTTGGTCAAGCGGTTAAGACACCGCCCTTTCACGGCGGTAACACGGGTTCGAATCCCGTACGGGTCATCCAAAACCTTGCATATCATGCAAGGTTTTTTTATTTTCTATAAATTATATGATATACATTACATTTCATTCTTTCTTCTATAAACAGATAACAAAAATCTCCATATATTTCGTTATTTTTCGGAAAATGAAGTTAAATGTCAATAAGTATAAGCGCTTTCAAGAAAGGGCTTTTTTTTATTTCTTCGAATAAATATTATAAATGAAAACTATGATGTCAGAAAGGATGATTACATGGCCGCTGCCAGCCCAACAGCACATGATGTTTATCTTTTTCACGAAGGCAGTTTGTTTAAAAGCTATCAGCTATTTGGCTCGCATTACCGCGAGCTGAATGGCCAAAGCGGATATGAATTCTGTGTGTGGGCGCCTCATGCGTCAGAAGTACGGGTGGTGGGGGATTTTAACAGCTGGTCGGGAGAACGTCATGTGATGCACAGAGTGAGCGATAATGGGATTTGGGCGCTATTTATTCCAGGTTTGAGAGAAGAGGAGCGGTATAAGTATGAAATCGTGACTCATAGCGGTGAGATCAAACTGAAGGCAGATCCATATGCCATTTATTCTGAAGTCAGGCCCGATACAGCATCACTTACTTACGACTTGGGAGAATACAATTGGAAAGACCAAAAATGGCAAAAGAAACAGAAGACCAGGACGATGTATGAGAAACCTGTTTTTATTTATGAACTTCATCTCGGTTCTTGGAAGAAACATTCCGATGGCAGGCATTATTCCTATAAGGAATTAAGCCAGTCACTTATTCCCTATATCAAAGAGCATGGGTTTACCCATATCGAATTGCTTCCAATATATGAGCACCCCTATGACCGTTCCTGGGGATACCAAGGAACGGGCTATTACAGCCCGACCAGCAGGTTTGGCACGCCCTATGATTTGATGAAGTTTGTGGATGAATGCCATCAAGAAAACATTGGAGTCATTTTGGATTGGGTTCCCGGACATTTTTGTAAAGATGCCCATGGCCTTTATATGTTTGATGGAGAACCTCTTTACGAATATCAAGAAGAACGCGATCGGGAGAACTGGCTATGGGGTACGGCAAACTTTGATCTGGGAAAACCGGAAGTTCATAGTTTTTTAATTTCGAATGCGTTGTACTGGGCGGAAATCTATCATATAGATGGATTTAGGGTTGATGCGGTGGCTAATATCCTGTATTGGACAAATCAGGACGAACGCCATACGAATCCATATGCTGTTCAATTTTTAAAAAAACTCAATCAAACCATGAGAGAGGCACACCCGCATGTCATGATGATTGCAGAAGATTCCACGGATTGGCCTCAAGTGACAGGTGCCGTTGAGGAAGGGGGGCTCGGTTTTCATTTTAAGTGGAATATGGGCTGGATGAATGACGTACTGACATACATGGAGACGCCGCCAGAAGAAAGACGGTATTGTCATCAGTTTATTTCTTTTTCCTTACTGTATGCGTTTAGTGAGCATTTTGTATTGCCGTTTTCTCATGATGAGGTCGTATACGGAAAGAAATCACTTCTTAATAAAATGCCTGGCGACTATTGGCAGAAATTTGCCCAGTATCGGCTTTTGCTCGGTTATATGACGGCTCATCCCGGAAAGAAATTGATTTTTATGGGTTCTGAATTTGCCCAATTTGATGAATGGAAAGACACGGAACAGCTTGATTGGTTTTTGAACTCCTTCCCCATGCATCAGAAAGCCAGCGTCTATACGCAAGATCTTCTCCGCTTTTACCAAAAAAGCAAAATCCTTTATGAACATGACCATCGTGCAAAGTCGTTTGAATGGATTGATGTCCATAATGATGAACAATCAATCTTTTCTTTTCTTCGTTATGGCAAAAGGCACGGTGAGGCGCTTGTTATCATTTGTAATTTTACACCCGAGGTCTATCATCACTACGATGTCGGTGTTCCTTTTCTTACCCAATACATTGAGGTGCTGAACAGCGACAGTGAAACATATGGAGGCTCAGGACAAATCAACCAAAAGCCGTTAACGGCCAAAAAGGGAGCTCTTCATCAAAAACCGTGTTTTATCACGATGACCATTCCTCCTTACGGCATTTCGATTTTACGGGCGGTTAAAAAAAGAGGAGAGATAAAAAGATGAAAAAACAATGTGTTGCCATGCTCCTTGCCGGCGGAAAGGGCAGCCGTCTCAGCGGATTAACGAAAAATATGGCCAAACCGGCTGTATCTTTCGGGGGGAAATACAGGATTATAGATTTTACCCTCAGCAACTGTTCCAATTCAGGCATAGACACAGTCGGAATTTTAACACAATATCAGCCTCTTGAGCTGAATTCTTATATTGGAATCGGGAGTGCATGGGACCTTGACAGATATAATGGCGGTGTGACGGTTTTACCTCCTTATGCCGAGTCATCAGGGGTCAAATGGTATAAAGGGACGGCAAGCGCCATTTATGAAAATCTCAATTATTTAAATCAGTATGATCCTGAATATGTCCTGATATTATCAGGAGATCACATATACAAAATGGACTACGGGAAAATGCTTGATTTTCACATTAAAAAGAAAGCGGATGTAACGATCTCTGTCATCGAAGTGGGCTGGGAGGAAGCAAGCCGCTTCGGCATCATGAAGACCGATGCAGATGGAACGATCACACATTTTGATGAAAAGCCCAAATGCCCTAAGAGCAATCTTGCCTCAATGGGCATTTATATATTCAATTGGCCGCTATTGAAACAGTCCCTTGAGATGGACGGTCGGAATCCATATTCAAGCCATGACTTCGGCAAAGATATTATTCCTCTGCTTTTGGAGGAGAAAAAGAAGCTTTCTGCTTATCCGTTTAAAGGATATTGGAAGGATGTCGGAACGGTGCAGAGCTTGTGGGAAGCCAATATGGATCTGTTAAAAGAGGACTCGGAGCTGAAGCTCTTTGAACGCAATTGGAAAATTTACTCCGTCAATCCGAATCAGCCCCCGCAATTTATTTCATCTGACGCACAGGTGCATGAATCGCTTGTGAATGAAGGCTGTGCAGTGTATGGGAATGTGTCTCACTCCGTTCTTTTTCAAGGTGTTACTGTCGGTAAGCATGCGACTGTTACATCATCGGTGATTATGCCGGATGTGACGGTCGGTGAGCATGTAGTCATTGAAAATGCCATCGTGCCTAAGGGTCTGGTGCTGCCGGATGGCGCAGTGATCCGATCGGAAAAAGATATTCAGGAGGTGCTGCTTGTTTCAGAAGAATTTGTAGAAAAAGAATTGATTTAACGACTGAAGAGGAGGCAGAGTCAGTGTTCAATAATCAAATGTTAGGCGTTATAGATGAAACCACATATAAGCATTCTCTTCAGGATTTAGCCGCACAGCGGTCGCTGGGAGCGATCCCTTTTGCCGGCAGGTACCGTCTGATCGATTTTATGCTCTCTAACATGGTAAACGCGGATATTAAGAGTGTCGCGATTTTTCCGAAGTATCGATACCGTTCTCTTATGGATCATCTTGGGGCGGGTAAGGAATGGGATTTGCATCGGAAAAAGGATGGCCTCTTTTTTTTCCCGTCGCCCCGCCTTCACCAAGAATACGATGAATTCGGTTCCTTTCGACAGTTTTCCGACCACCTTGATTACTTTCACAGAAGCACACAGCAATATGCTGTTATCTCCAACAGCCATACCGTATGCAACATACAATTTCAATATGTGCTGAAACGCCATCAGGAAGTTGGCTGCGACGTCACCGAGGTATTTCAGGACGGCCAGCCGCTGCAAATTTATATCATGTCAACAGCGCTCTTAAAGGATCTGATCTACGGACATAGTGAAAAAGGCTATAAAACCATTCAGGAGGCTGTCGAAAAAGAATCCTCCTCCTTGACCGTTTGTCCTTATGAATATTCAGGCTATGTCGCAGTCATTGATTCGGTGGAAAAGTATTATACCCACAGCATGGAGCTCATTCAGCCTCGTTTTTGGCAGCAGGTGTTTTTGCCGCAGCAGCCGATCTATACAAAAGTGAAGGATGAGCCGCCGACGAAATACGGAAAACACAGCACTGTCAAAAATTCCTTAGTGGCAAACGGCTGTGTGCTTGAAGGAGAGGTTGAAAACTGCATATTGTTCAGGGCGGTTCATGTTGGCAAGGGAACGAAGCTGAAAAACTGCATCATTATGCAAAAAACGCAGATTGGCGAGGATTGCCTGCTTGAGCAGGTCATTTCTGATAAGGACGTTAAAATCGGCAATGCGACGGAGGCTGCGGGAACAGCTGAGCAGCCGCTTGTATTAAGAAAAGGTTTGGTGCAAGGAGAGCTGATGAATTCTTGAAGGTATTATTTGCTGTATCTGAATGTACCCCGTTTGTGAAATCAGGAGGTCTTGCCGATGTAGCAGGTGCTCTGCCAAAGGCACTTGTGCGATTAGGCAATGAAGTAGCTGTGATGCTGCCGAAGTACAGTCAAATACCTGAGCGTTGGAAAAAACGCATGAAAAAAACGGCTGAGTGTACGGTAGCTGTCGGCTGGCGTCAGCAATATTGCGGAATTGAACATATGGCAGAAGATGATGTCAATTATTACTTCATCGACAATGAGTACTATTTCAACAGGGATTCGTTGTACGGGCATTATGACGACGGTGAACGGTTTGCCTTTTTTTCAAGGGCTGTGCTGGAGGCCGCCGAAGCTGTGAATGTTCAAGCCGATATTATTCATACTCATGACTGGCATACAGCGATGGTCAATTATTTGCTGAAAGAGGAATATAAAACACTTCCTTTTTATGAACGGATGAAATGCGTGCTCACGATCCACAACCTGCAGTTTCAGGGTATATTCCCGCCTGATGTCACACATGACTTGCTGGGGCTTGGGATGGATCATTTTCATTACGAAAGGTTAGAATGCAACGGATTTGTTAATTTTATGAAGGCGGGCATTATTGCGGCTGATCATGTGACAACTGTAAGCCCTACTTACAGAAATGAAATATTGACGCCTTATTACGGCGAACAGCTGGAGCGGGTTTTGCAATATAGGGAAAATGATGTGACCGGCATATTAAACGGCATTGATGATACGTTCTATCAGCCGAAAAGCGATCCCTATATAGAGGTGCATTATGATTCAGAGCATCTTGCCTTCAAAGAAGAAAATAAAAGAAAGCTTCAGCGGCGTCTGGGGCTTCCAGAACGAAACGATATTCCGCTGATCAGTATGGTGACAAGGCTCACTAAACAAAAGGGGCTTGATCTTGTCCGCAGAATGATGCATGAACTTCTTGAGGAGCAGGACATACAGCTGGTTGTGCTGGGCACAGGGGAACGCGAATTTGAAGATTATTTCCGGTACGCAGAATTTGCCTTTTATGAGAAGTGCCGAGCGTATATTGGGTTTGATGAGCCGCTTGCCCATCAAATTTATGCGGGCTCTGATATGTTTTTGATGCCGTCGAAATTTGAGCCGTGCGGCTTGGGACAGCTCATTGCTCTCCAATATGGCACCATTCCGATTGTCAGGGAGACAGGCGGGCTTTATGACACTGTCCGTTCTTATCAGGAGGAAGAGGGTACGGGGAATGGCTTTACGTTCTCTGCCTTCAATGCGCATGATCTGAAATTTACGATTGAGAGGGCGCTGTTGTTTTATCGTCAAAAGGATGTATGGAAGAGCATCATGAAGACCGCAATGAACGCAGATTACAGCTGGGAGCAGTCAGCGAAAGAGTATCAGCGCATTTTCGAGCATGTGACAAGGAGTGGACGGGATGTTCTCGAGTAAAGAACGTTTTGCAGCCTTATTTTTAAAGCGTCTGGAAATGACGTGCGGAAAAAGCTTTAAAGACTCTGCCAAGCTGGATCAATATAAAACGTTGGGCAATATGGTCAGAGAGTATATCAGCGCTGATTGGATCCAGACCAATGAGAAGAGCAGGTCCAATGCCGGGAAGCAGACATATTACTTGTCAATCGAATTTCTTCTCGGTCAGCTCCTTGAACAAAATTTAATGAATCTTGGCGTTCGTGATGTTGTAGAAGCAGGTTTAAAGGAAGTCGGCATCAATTTAGGGGAAATCCTTCAGATTGAGAGTGATGCAGGTCTCGGCAACGGCGGGCTTGGACGCTTAGCCGCATGCTTTTTAGATTCGCTCGCTTCATTGAACCTGCCGGGACACGGGATGGGTATCCGTTATAAGCATGGCCTGTTTGAGCAAAAAATTGTAGACGGGCATCAGGTGGAGCTGCCTGAACAATGGCTGAAAAACGAGAATGTGTGGGAAGTGAGAAATGCGGATCAGTCTGTTGACGTGCCGTTTTGGGGCGAGGTCCATTTGACAGAAAAAAACGGACGTCTGCATGTTCGCCATGAGCAGGCGACAATCGTTACCGCTGTTCCTTATGATATTCCGATCATCGGTTTTGAAACGGGCACGGTCAATACGCTAAGGCTTTGGAACGCCGAGCCCTATACGCATTATCACGGCGGAAATATATTGTCTTATAAGCGGGAAACAGAAGCTGTTTCTGAATTTTTATATCCTGATGACACTCATGACGAGGGGAAAATATTACGGCTGAAGCAGCAGTATTTTCTAGTATGCGCAAGTTTGAAAAGTATTGTAAACAATTACCGCAAAACAAACAGATCTTTATCCGGGCTGCATAAAAAAGTAAGCATCCATATTAATGACACCCATCCTGCGCTCGCCGTGCCTGAGCTGATGAGGATTTTGCTTGATGAAGAGAATATGACCTGGGAAGAGGCCTGGCATATCACCGTACATACAATTTCTTATACAAATCATACGACATTGTCAGAAGCGCTAGAGAAATGGCCGATTCATTTGTTTAAGCCGCTGCTCCCGCGAATGTATATGATTATTGAAGAAATCAATGAAAGGTTTTGCCGTATGGTTTGGGAAAAGCATCCGGGGGACTGGAAAAGGATAGAGAACATGGCGATTACGGCGCATGGTGTTATCAAAATGGCTCATCTTGCCATAGTGGGCAGCTACAGTGTAAACGGCGTTGCCAAAATTCATTCCGATCTTTTAAAGGAAAGGGAGATGCGCGACTTTCATTTGCTGTTCCCAAATCGTTTTAACAATAAGACGAATGGAATTGCCCACAGGCGCTGGCTGTTAAAAGCGAATCCCGGCTTATCTGCCATCATCACGGAGGCGATCGGCAATCAATGGGTGAAACAGCCGGAATCACTAATCGGCTTAGAACCGTACGCTTCAGATCCTGCTTTTATTGAGCAGTTTCAAAATAACAAAAGCAGGAAAAAACAAGAGCTTGCCGATTTGATTTTTTGCACGGCGGGTGTTGTTGTGAACCCTGACAGCATATTCGACGTACAGGTAAAGCGGCTTCATGCCTACAAACGGCAGCTGCTGAATGTTCTTCACATTATGTATTTGTATAATCGCCTCAAGGAGGACGGTGGATTTTCAATCTACCCGCAAACCTTTATTTTCGGGGCAAAGGCTTCACCCAGCTATTATTATGCCAAGAAAATCATTAAGCTGATCCATTCTGTCGCCAAAAAAGTCAATTATGATCCGGCGGTTAAACAGCTGATCAAAGTTGTTTTTTTAGAAAACTATAGAGTTTCTATGGCTGAGCGAATTTTTCCGGCGTCAGATGTAAGTGAGCAAATTTCAACCGCAAGCAAGGAAGCGTCTGGTACAGGAAATATGAAATTTATGATGAATGGCGCTTTGACGATCGGCACGCATGATGGCGCAAATATTGAGATTCTTGAGCGGGTGGGGCCTGATTGTATTTATACATTCGGTTTAAAGGCGGATGACGTTCTATCGTATCAGGAAAACGGCGGCTATAGATCGAGGGAATATTATCAGCATGACCGCAGAATCAGACAGGCAGCGGATCAGCTGATCAACGGCTTTTTTGAAGGGGAAACAGATGAATTTGAAGCGATTTATGACTCGCTGCTTCCCCATAATGATGAGTATTTTGTGCTGAAGGATTTCAGCTCATATGCTGAAGCGCAGGAGCGAATTCAAGCTGATTATTGCGATCGGCGGAAATGGTCTGAGCGTTCGATTGTAAACATTGCCCATTCTGGATACTTCTCCAGCGACCGCACGATCCGGGAATATGCGAAGGACATTTGGGGCATCAAGCCGATGATGTGAAAAAGCCGCAGTATAAGCGGCTTTTTTGGTTCACAGGTTCATTGACTCGATTGTAAAGGATAAGAACGTTGCAAATGCGCTCCATAAAACATAAGGCAAAAGAAGATAGCTTGCGGCTTTGCTGTATTTTTTTGAAACAATCATTAGTACGAGTGCTGTAATGGCAACAAGCAGGCAGTCAATCGATGCGGCCAGCAGATTTTTTTGCGTGAACTGGAAATAGCTGAATGCTTGATTGAGCACGTAATTGATCAAAAGCACAAACCAAAAGCTTTTCGCATCTTTAAATGAAAATGCAGCATATACAATGGCAGCTGAAAGGGAAATGAGGGCAAACAGGATGGCCCAAATGATGCCGATTGCAGATCCGCTTGGCGTCCAGTCCGGCTTTTTCAATGAATTGTACCATTCTTGGTCAATTGGAAACAGGCAGCCTGCGGCTGAGAACAGCGCATATGTAATCACAAAAACCGCTATGGCGCCGGCAATCTTCTTCATGTTTGCACCTCCGCATGTATTTATTTTACATTTACCCTTTATCATATAAAGATCAAACCCCCGATATGCGGGGGAAATGATGGGTTTAAATCAGCTGCTGCAATGCGTTTGCTTTTATGCGTTCATATTCAAAAGCTGATTCCAATTCTTCCTTCGATAAAGCAGATTTACGAACGTATTTTTCACGAATGACATCGTAAAGCTCATAAGGAAACAGCATATCAATAAACATGACTTGTTTTTGTTCATCAGTTAATGGCGCTCTGGATTCATATGCGTTCAGCATGACATGAAATGTTTCTTCATCCCAAACGCCTGTTGTATCCAACAGAGGAATAATCATTTTGCGCAAATCGCGAATAGGCAAATCAAATGATACGGTATCTAAGTCGATGACCCAAATCTGTTCGTTTTCCCCTAAAAGAGTATTTCCGGTTCCATAATCCTGGTGGCAAAGGTTAGGGCTTTTTTTCAGCTGTTCAGTCCATGGAACATAGGACGATTGCAAAAGCCGGTCTTTGATGCGCAGCCCCTCTTCAATAAAGCTGTCTATCTCCTGCAGATATAGCTGTGAGAAAGGATCTTCGTTTTCCATCTGCGCCATCAGCTTCCATGTGTCCATCTGTTTGCACCGTTTTGTGTAGTGATTCGGCCAGCGCCCCAGTTTGGTGAATACGGGAACGCCATTTGGCGGCTGATATCCGACGGAGGCTGTATGAAAATCAGCAAGGCCTTTCATGATAAACTCCAAATCCGACTGTACAGTCAGCTCAAACGGCCTTCCTTCGATCCAGTCATAGACAACAAATAGAAAGGAGCCATGCTTGGAATATAGGCTGCCTTTTTTGTTTGGGCGTATGCCTGGAACATTCATGCCTTTTTTTGCTAAATAATCCTGCGCGAAAATAGAAAACAAGGCTTTCTTCTCGGGCCTGTGTATTCGTTTCAGACACACCGCGCCGGAGTCTGTGTGAATCTTCCATACTAGCGCCATCTGGTTACCCTGAATGACGTCTATCTTTTCGACCTGTATATCCCATCCTTGAAGCACATTTTCAGCCAGCTCGGTTAATTTTCTTTCATCTTCTGCTGATAAAGGAAGCTCTGATGAATTTCCCTCCTCAATGACTTCTTGGTTTTCTGCCATTAAAGGACACATCCTTACCTGTTTTACTCCTACCTTATGAATCAAAAGCAAAAAATGATTGAGATATTTGACTATATTTAACAGAAGGATATGGTTGTTTACCCGTTTTGTTTTTGAGCCAGTCCCAATCCGCACAAGTTGGTTGTTCAGCCGTATCATGATTCTAACTAGTTACAAATCACGCAGGAATGGAGGCTATGTATGAAAATAGCACTGATCGCCACAGAGAAGCTTCCTGTCCCCTCGGTTCGAGGAGGCGCTATTCAAATCTACCTCGAAGCGGTTGCCCCTTTGATTGCCAAAAAACATGAGGTGACTGTGTTTTCTATTAAAGATCCGAATCTCGCTGATAGAGAGACGGCAGACGGTGTCCATTATGTGCATTTGGATGAAAAACGTTATGAAGAAGCTGTTGGAGAAGAGCTGAAAAAGAGCCGATTTGATCTTGTGCATGTTTGTAATCGCCCAAGCTGGGTGCCGAAACTGAAAAAACAGGCGCCGGACGCTGTTTTTGTTTTAAGCGTTCACAATGAAATGTTCGCTTACGATAAAATCAGCCAGGCAGAAGGTGAGGTTTGCATCAATTCAGTAGCGCAGATTGTTACGGTCAGCGATTATATCGGCCGGACGATCACAAGCCGTTTTCCGTCAGCACAATCAAAAACAAAAACGGTGTATTCCGGTGTGGATTTAAAGGCATACCATCCCCGCTGGACGAAAGAAGGACAGCGGGCTCGCGAAGAGATGAGAAGCGAGTTGGATTTTCACGGCAAAAAAATCGTCCTGTTTGTCGGGCGGCTCAGTAAAGTAAAAGGCCCGCACATTTTATTGCAGGCGCTGCCTGACATTATCGAGGAGCATCCCGATGTGATGATGGTATTTATCGGGTCAAAATGGTTTGGAGACAACGAGTTAAATAACTATGTCAAACATCTTCATACTCTTGGTGCGATGCAAAAGGAACATGTCACATTTATTCAATTTGTGAAGCCAAAGGACATTCCGCGTCTTTATTCCATGTCAGATGTATTTGTGTGCTCTTCGCAGTGGCAGGAGCCTTTAGCAAGGGTGCATTATGAAGCGATGGCTGCGGGACTGCCTATTATTACAAGCAACAGGGGAGGAAATCCAGAGGTCATAGAGGAAGGGAAAAACGGTTACATCATTCATGACTTTGAAAATCCGAAACAATATGCTGAACATATCAATGATTTACTCAGCAGCTCGGAAAAACGGGAACGGCTTGGGAAATACAGCCGCCGTGTGGCAGAAAGCCAATTCGGCTGGCAGAGGGTGGCGGACAATCTGCTCAGCGTGTATGAAAAGAACAGATAGAAGGGGTGAACAGAGTGTACCAAAAAGAGCATGAAGAACAGATTGTGTCCGACATTCTCAGCTATTATCCGTTCCAAATTGAACATGTGGCGCTGAAGTCAAACAAAAGCGGACGCAAAATCTGGGAGATACAAACCGATCAAGGTCCAAAGCTGTTGAAAGAAGCGCAGATGAAAGCGGAGCGGATGCTTTTTATCACTCAGGCACACGCCCATTTACAAGAAAAAGGGCTGCCGATAGCGCCGATTCATCAAACAAAAAATGGCGGGAGCTGCTTAGGCACGGATCGAGTGTCTTACAGTTTATATGACAAAGTGACAGGAAAAGAAATGATTTATTATGATGCAGAGCAAATGAAAAAAGTCTTGTCATTCGCCGGTCATTTTCACCATGCGTCAAAAGGATATGTTTGCACAGATGAAAGCAAGAAAAGAAGCAGGCTTGGCAAATGGCACAAATTGTACCGCTGGAAGCTGCAGGAATTAGAAGGGAATATGCAGATCGCGGCATCTTATCCTGATGACGTATTTTCGCAAACTTTCTTAAAACACGCTGATAAAATGCTGGCAAGAGGGAAAAAAGCTCTGCAAGCGCTGGATGAGTCAGAGTATGAAAACTGGACAAAAGAAGCGCTTGAACATGGCGGATTCTGTTTTCAGGACTTTACATTGGCGCGATTGACAGAGATTGACGGGGAGCCTTTTTTAAAGGAGCTTCACTCGATTACCTATGATTTGCCGTCAAGAGATCTTCGCATTCTGCTGAATAAAGTGATGGTGAAGCTTTCTGTATGGGATACTGATTTCATGGTTGCACTGCTTGCGGCCTATGACAAAGTGTATCCGCTCACAGAAAAACAGTATGAGGTGCTATGGATTGATCTCGCGTTTCCGCATTTATTCTGTGCAATCGGCCATAAATATTATTTGAAGCAAAAGAAAACGTGGTCAGATGAGAAATACAACTGGGCGCTGCAAAACATGATTTCTGTTGAAGAATCTAAAGATGTGTTTTTGGATAAACTGCCGGAACTGTATAAAAAAATAAAAGCGTATCGGGAGGCGAATTGACATGAGGTCATCGAGACAAAAATCCTCCATTTCTAAACTCGATCTCGACCAATTCGTATTCACACCGCCTGGATCGATGGGATGGCAGGCTCATGACTCAATCTCAGCTGAGAAGGAAGAAGAGGAGATGCATTTAGCTGCGGGCAGCATCCGGGAGCTTCCTTACATTAATGCACCGAACGAATATCAAGAAGAGAAGAAGGAAAAGGAAACAGACCGCGAAGTCACGGATGATGAAGCAACGAAATTCGAAACCGTTCGAGAGCCTGAGGAGGAGCGTGCTTCAAAGCGTTCAGCGCCGCCAGTTGAAGAGGAAGAAGAGAAGGAAAAGGAAACAGACCGTGAAGTCACGGATGATGAAGCAACGAAATTCGAAACCGTTCGAGAGCCTGAGGAGGAGCGTGCTTCAAAACGCTCAGCGCCGCCAGTTGAAGAGGAAGAAGAGGAGGAAGAGCCGGAACAAATGGAGGATGACAGAGTGGAAATCATCATTCTTCCAAGTGATTCTGCACCTGCTCCATGGGTTTCTAATGCTGTAAAACGCAAGGCATAAAATCACTTTTATGCCTTTTTTTATGTGCCTACACACCAAAAAAACAGCCCGAATTGCAACACGAGCTGCAGGTATTATGATTTTGCTTTCACAAAAAGCTGTTTGATCGACGATAAATCTAGGTTTTGCGTCAAAAAAGGCGGCGGAAATTGTATATTTTCCGGTGTCAGAACGGATTGGTAAACGGCATTAAGGCGCTTGGCAGCATGGATAAAGGTAAATGAAGATTCTACACGGCGCCGGCCGTTTTTTGTGATTTTGCTCATTAACTCTTTGTCTGTAAAGGCTCTGTCAATTGCATTCGCAAAGGAAGAGGGCTTGTTGTATCTGTCGATCACAAGGCCGTTGACTTCGTGTTTTACGACTTCGCCGTTTCCGCCCCGATTTGTAGTAATTAAGGGCGTTCCGGCCGCCATCGCTTCATAATTCACACGGGCGAGGGGTTCATTCCATTGTGAGCTGCACACAAATACATCCGCCATCAAAAAGAGGTTTGGAATATCGTCTGCGGGGATGAATTTCGTAAAGATGACGTGCTCTCTGTATGGCAGCGCAAGCTTTCGCAGATAGGTGACATATTGGTTTTCGCCGTCATCGCTGAACCACTTCCCGCCTGCTATGACCAGCACAGCGTCGGGATGCCCCTGCAAAATCCGTTTCATGCTGTGGATGAGAAGGTGAGGCCCTTTTGCCGGGCTTAAACGGCCGGCAAATAAAATGACTTTTTTATCCTCAATACCGTATTTTTCACGGTATGCCTTCCTGACAGCCGAACCTTTTATCGTCCAGACAGGCGGATAAGAGTGGATGTCAACGCCGGAGTATACGACTTTTGTAATGTCCTTGGCTTCAGGGAACCGTTCAATGACGGTTTGTTTAATAAACTCGCTGACGGTTGTGATCATGGAGACATTGTCGAGTACTTCTTTTCCTTGCGCGAAGGTCATCTTTTTTTCAGAAAACATTTCGTTATGCAGGCTCAGAACGATCTTGCTGTTTGGTGAGGCTTTTTGATATAAAGAGACATTTAAAGGCCTGTTGAACACATGAATGAGGTCAAAGGAAGAGGCGCGAAGTTCTTCGGCTACCGCCTCGCGATAGTGCTCTTTTGGCAGATGGATATATTGTACGCCGTTTTTCGTTTCTCTTTTTGGAAGCGCCGGATCTTCTATGGAAAAAATAGTGAGGTCGTACCGGCTGCTGAAATAAGGCGTGACACCGTCTATCATCATTTGAATAGCGCCGCCGCGCACCGCGGGCGCCGGCAGCTTTTCTGTACAGATAAAGGCAAGCTTCATTTTCATTCCCCCTGATACAGCGACGATAAATAAGCGACTTCGTTGGCCAAACCATCCTTTAAGGATGTGGCGGGATCGTAATGCAAGAGTTGTTTTGCTTTTGAAATATCGGCCCACGTTTTGCTTGGTTCTCCAGCGATTTTGTCCGAAAAGTGCAGTGCTGCTTTTTCACCTGAAATGTCTTCAATGAGGGAGATAATCTTTAAAACTGAGGCAGGCTCTGCGCCGCCGATATTCACCGTTTCGCCAATAAGGCGGGGCTTACCAAGTACAGCGGTGATCCCTTTGATGCAGTCGCCGATATAGGTGAAGTCTCTTGATTGCCGCCCGTCGCCAAATATGGTGAGCGGTTTATGCAAAAGGTGCTGCTTGATGAACCGGTGAAAAGCCATGTCCGGCCGCTGTCTCGGCCCGTATACGGTAAAGAAACGGAGAATCACAATTGGAAGGCCAAAGCTTTGTTGATACACATGGCAAAGCTTTTCGCCCGTAAGCTTTGTTACGCCGTACGGAGACAAAGGGGAAAGTGCCGCATCTTCACTGACTTTCCCTTGTTTTTCGCCATAGACGGAGGAAGTGGAAGCAAAGACGAACGTTTGAATCGGATGTTCCCGGCATGCCTCAAGGAGCCTTTGGAGCGCTTGTATATTATGTGCGGCATATGGGTGGAAATGATTGCCCCAGCTTGAACGGACACCGGGTATGGCCGCCAAATGGAAGATGACGTCCACTCCTTCCAGCAAGGGAGAAAGATCTGCTGTCAGCAGATTATCCTTTATGAACGTAAATCGCTTTTCTGGCAGCAAGTCTTCAAGGTTTTTTAATTTGAAGGAAAATGGAGTCGGTCCGATAAAGTCGTCGATTCCGATCACGTGATGTGTCTCATCCTTTAGCAATTCTTCGCAAAGGTGGGAGCCGATAAAACCCGCTGCTCCTGTGACGAGTATTTTCATGGGCGGCCAACTCCTGTGCAGATCAGCCCGCAAGCTTCGAGCAGGTCTTTTTTCAATACATTGCGCCCGTCGATCACAAGACGCCCTTTCATGGTGCTTGCTGCCTTTTTCCAATCTAATGCTAAAAATTCAGGCCATTCTGTCGCCAAAAATAAAAAGTCACTCTCTTCTATCGCATCAAAAGCTTGAGAATGCTGAGCCACAAGCTGCTGCAAATGTTCTGGAAGAACAGCTTCAGGATCATAAGCATGAACATCACATCCCAGCTCTGTCAGCCTTTCCATCAGTCTGACGGCTTGAGAATTCCTGATGTCATCGGTATGCGGCTTGAAGGAAATGCCGAGCACTGCTGCTTTTTTGCCGTGAAGTGTATCGAAGTAGGACTGTATTTTTTTCATATACAGGCCGAGCTGGGTGTCATTGATGTACTGTACGGCTTGGAGCAGGCGGGTCTCCGTGTTTTTTTCCTGAGCGGCGAATTGCAGCGCCTGCAGATCCTTTGGAAAACAAGAGCCGCCATATCCGATACCGGCCTGCAAAAAGTGTCTTCCGATTCTAGGGTCAAGTCCGATGGCGCGGGAAATATCTGAGATATCTGATTGATAGGCTTCACATATGCGGGCCATCTCATTAATGAACGAAATTTTGGCTGCCAAGAAGAAATTGTTAGCATACTTGATCAGCTCAGCTCCCGCTAAGCTTGTAATGATATAAGGGGTGTCAATGTGTTTATAAATGGATTTGACGATTGCTGCCGATATGTGATCTCCTTCCTGAATCCCGATGACTGTTTTGTCAGGATGCATCATGTCATGCAAGGCATTGCCTTCCCGCAGAAACTCCGGATTGGATACGATGTTAAACAAATCTTCAGACACTCCGGAGGCCATCAGCTGTTTGGCTATGTTTTCGTTTGTCCCGGGCGGAACAGTGCTTTTCGTAATGATGGTTTTATACGATTGGATTGCCTCGCTCAAATCGCTGATGACAGACTGCAGGGCTTTCGTGTTTGCTGATCCGTCTGAACGCGGTGGAGTTCCGACTGCGATAAAAACAACGGGACATTCCTCCATGCTCGTTTTTACTTCAGAAGAAAACGAGAGATTGCGGCAACGAAGTATTGCATCTGAAAGCCCAGGCTCATAAAAGGGAACGACTCCTTTTTTCAGCTGCTCGATTTTTTTAACGTCTTTGTCTGTGCATATCATGTCATGTCCGATGGATGCCAGTGCCGCTGATAAGGTTAAACCGACATACCCTGCGCCAACCACACAAATTTTCATCACCTGAGCTCCTTTACAAGATTACTGGTCATATATCAATATCCTATTAAAAAAGGGTTGGTTCGTGATTCCGCTTTCTGCCCAGTTGCTTCCGCCTAATTTTAAATAGACAAACATCGGGGGCTGCTCATGGAATATCATGTAATAAACAAGAGCTGAGGGGAAAAAATAACATGATAAAAAAAGCGATCATTCCTGCCGGCGGATATGGAACGAGAAATCTGCCTGTAACGAAGGTGATTCCGAAAGAAATGTTTCCGGTTGGGTCTAAGCCTGTGATTCATTATATTGTCGAAGAGCTGAAGGAGTCAGGCATTGAAGATATTTTGATGGTTGTATCGAGCCACAAAAATCTGATTGTCGACTATTTTGATTCCTCTTTGGCGCTAGAAGCTTTTCTGGCTTCCCGGAATAAACTGCATTTACTCAGTGAACATCCGATTCCGGATATACGGATTCATTATGTGCGGCAGCCTTATGCAAAAGGGCTTGGCGACGCGATTTCTTTAGGAAAGCAATTTGCAGGCGGAGAGCCTTTTGCCGTCGTTTTGCCTGATGATCTGATCTTTTCCGCTCATCAGCCGGCATTGGGGCAGCTGATTGAGGCGTATACGAAATATCGGTGCAATATGATTGGCTTAAAAGAAACAAAAACGGAGGATTTGCACCATTACGGGGTCATAAAAGGGGAGTTTGTTGAAAAAGGGCTTTATCGCATTCAGGATATTGTGGAAAAGCCTAAACAAAATCCGCCGTCTCATTTTGCCGCAGCAGGGCGTTACATTTTTACACCGGATATTTTTAATGAGCTGGATGCATTAGAAGCTGATAGCGGAGGAGAAGTGCAGGTAACGGATGCGATTAAAGCTTCACTCGGGGCATGCAATGTTTACGGAAAACTGCTGGAGGGCGAGCGGTATGACATCGGCCTGCAAAAGGATTATTTGAAGCTGATTACCGATATACTGAAAACGGAAAAGAACCCCCGATAACCGGGGGTTCAATCAGCGTGGAGATCGCCGAATGTTGTCATGATTCCCTCTTCATCGAGTTCTTCCTCATAACGCTCATGAGCTCTGCTTTGATAAACTGTTATTTCTTTGCCTGTAATATCTGTAGCGATGAAATTTTCGTACGACTCCGTATTGCCGATATTTTCTTCGGCATTCATCGTCATGTCATCATAGCTGAGCGGAGGGTTTTCCATATCCTGCGGTGTTGATGAGTTCCCGTATTTTTCGACGTCCTGGTAGGAATCTTCACTGTCGTAAGGCGCTCTGATTTCTTCATCATCGTCAAATTCAAATTGCCCGAAAGGCGTTTCCTCTTCGATCGGTCGGTCTTTGGAAACGACATCCTGTGACGAATACTCTGCGAGCGTTGTAGCAGTCGGGAGCGCTTCAAGACGATCGTAAGGGATTTCCTTTCCGCTGACTTCACAAATACCGTACGTACCGTTTTCGATCGCCTTCAATGAATGTTCAATGTCCCGGAGATGCTCTCGCTCATGCAAGTCGAGAGCGATGTCTTTTTCACGCTCGTAAAGCTCTGTCGCCTGATCGCCGGGGTGGTTGTCATAAGCGGAAAGTTCACCCCATGAATCATAAGGAAAGGCTGAGTTAAGCTGAAAATGGTCATTGTCTTTGAAACGGTTTAAGATATCTTTTTTCGTTTGTTCCAGTTCGTGTTTTAAATGCTGGAGCTGATCTTTTGTAAGCAACATAATCCCCTCGTTTCTCTGTGATGCATACCTTTAGTATGAACAGATCGACTGAGAACTTTCATAAATATCGGGTGGAGGAATATAGGAGATTTTCCTTATATGGTAAGCGGATACAACCTTTGCTATCAGTGGAGAAAGAAATTTAAGGTTTGTTTCTTTTTCATTTCTGAAATTAGGTTTATAATAGGTAAGGCAGGCCATTTGAACTGCATGATCTGTGTGTTTGACACAAAGAAGACACAGGTGTATGGTATTAAAAGCATTTTAAGGATTATGGAGGAATGTCTCATGGTGACAACGATGCAGCGTACGTTCCGAAAGGAAGTTCTACATGCATTACATACAGCCAAAGAAGTCAACCATGCTGTCTTAATAAGCTATTCGAGACAAATTGAGTCTCTTGACCCTCTATCATTTTTCAATTACGGAGCAAAAAAATATACAGGCAATCGATTTTTTTGGTCAGATCCTGAAAGTGAATTGACAATAGTCGGTCTTGGCAAAGAAGCGGTTTTCCAGACGAATCAAAAAAACAGCGAGCGGTATCGCGAGGTCTTTGAACAATGGGAGCGCTTTAAAAAGACGGCTTTTCATATTTATGAAGAAGAAAAGCTGCAGCATTCTGCAGTGGGACCTGTGTTATTCGGAGGATTTTCTTTTGACCCTTGCGAAGAAAGAGGTACACAATGGGACCATTTCTCGGAAGGGGATTTCTTTGTGCCTGCGCTTATGCTGACGATGACTGCTGAAGGCCCGTTTTTAACAGTCAACAGGTGGGTAAGCGGAGAGGAAAAAGCAGAGGCTGTTTTAGAAGGGTTAAAAGCTTTTGCGGCGGAAATGAAGGTTCCTGGATTCAATCATGGAGATCAGGCTGCGATAGCAGCATCTCAAGAGCTGGATAAGGATGATTGGCTAAAAGCAATCGAAACGGCTACAAGCCAAATTAAAGAAAAACAATATGACAAAGTGGTTCTTGCACGCGAGCTTTTGCTTACGTTTGACGGCCCGGTCCAAATAGAACCTGTGCTTAAAACGCTTCTGAACGATCAGCAGACAAGCTATGTTTTTGCGATCGAACAGGAAGGGAAAACCTTTGTCGGCGCGTCTCCGGAAAGACTGATCAAAAGAGACGGCAGCACTGTTATGTCTTCTTGTCTTGCAGGCTCCATTAAACGAGGCGCGGATAAAGAAGATGACTACCGGCTAGGTCTTGAATTATTAAACGATGAGAAAAATCTGCTGGAGCATGATATTGTGGTGGGCATGATCCAAGACGCTTTTGAATCAAGCTGCTCTGAGATTGAAAAGCCTGACGGACCAGTATTGTACAAAACGAAAAGCGTCCAGCATTTATTTACGCCGATTGTCGGACAGCTTCGCGAGTCGGCGTCGCTCTTTGACTTAATTGAGAAACTGCATCCGACCCCGGCACTCGGAGGAGCACCACAGAAAAAAGCGGTTGAAGTGATCAGAGAGATCGAACCGCTGTCCCGCGGCTGGTATGCGGCTCCTATAGGCTGGATTGACAGCCAGGATAACGGAGAATTCGCAGTAGCCATCCGTTCAGGGCTGATTGAAGGCAGCACAGCAAGGCTGTTTGCCGGATGCGGCATTGTAGAAGACTCTGATCCGCAATCGGAATATGAAGAAACACAGATTAAATTGAAGCCGATGATCTCTGCATTAGGAGGTGAGAGGCGTTGACAGCCAACCCGATTACCCATTATATCGGAAGTTTTATTGATGAATTCGCCCTTTCCGGAATTACGGACGCTGTTGTTTGTCCGGGCTCAAGATCCACACCGCTGGCTATTCTTGCGGCCGCACATCCCGATATCAGCGTCCATGTCCAAATTGATGAAAGATCTGCCGGTTTTTTTGCTTTAGGGCTGGCGAAAGCGAAGCAGCGTCCCGTGCTTTTGATCTGCACATCAGGAACAGCCGCAGCCAACTTTTATCCGGCTGTGATTGAAGCCCATTATTCAAGAGTGCCAATTATTGTGTTAACTGCTGATCGGCCCCACGAGCTGCGCGAAGTAGGCGCACCGCAGGCTATTAATCAGCACTTCTTATTCGGCAACTTTGTTAAGTTTTTCACAGACTCTGCTCTTCCAGAAGAGTCTCCGCAAATGCTGAGATATATCCGAACGCTGGCAGGCCGCGCAGCCGGAGAAGCGCAAAAACGCCCAATGGGTCCTGTGCATGTGAATGTGCCGCTGCGGGAACCGCTGATGCCGGATCTTTCAGATGAGCCGTTTGCAAGAATGAGAGCAGGCCGTCATGTGTCTGTAAAAACGGGTATGCAGTCTGTTGATCACGAATCCCTGTCTGATGTGGCAGCAATGCTCGGAGAGGCTGAAAAAGGAATGATCGTCTGCGGAGAGCTCCATAGTGATATAGATAAGGAAAACATTATCGCGCTGTCAAAGGCGCTTCAGTATCCGATTTTAGCGGACCCGCTGTCCAATCTGCGGAACGGCGCTCATGATAAAAGCACTGTCATTGATGCGTACGATTCATTTTTAAAAGATGATGAACTGAAATCGAATTTGCGTCCTGATGTTGTTATCCGTTTTGGGCCGATGCCTGTTTCGAAGCCTGTTTTCTTATGGCTCAAGGATGATCCTGACATTCAGCAGATTGTGATTGACGAGGATGGAGGGTGGAGAGACCCGACACAGGCAAGCGCGCATATGATTCATAGTAATGCGTCGGTTTTTGCCGAAGTCATCTTGGCTGAACTTACTGACATGACCAGACCGTCAGAATGGCTGGAAAAGTGGCAGCTTGTCAATGAGCGTTTTCGTGCGCATCTGCAAACAATCAGCAGTGAAGAGGTTTCGTTTGAAGGCAATCTCTATCGAATCCTTCAGCACCTTGTGCCGGAAAACAGTTCGCTCTTTGTCGGCAACAGCATGCCGATCAGGGATGTTGATACGTTTTTTGAAAAGCAGGAGCGCAATTTCCGGATTTATTCAAATCGGGGTGCAAACGGGATAGACGGTGTCGTCTCCTCTGCTATGGGGGTATGTGAAGGAACAAAAGCGCCTGTCACCCTCGTGATTGGAGATTTATCTTTTTATCACGATTTAAACGGACTGCTGGCAGCTAAAAAGCTGGGCATTCCTCTTACTGTGATTCTCGTGAATAATGATGGCGGAGGGATTTTCTCCTTTTTGCCGCAGGCTTCTGAGAAGACACATTTTGAAGATTTGTTCGGCACGCCGACAGGGCTTGATTTCGAGTATGCGGCGGCGCTTTACGGCGGAACGTATTCCTGTCCGGCTTCGTGGGATGAATTCAAAGCAGCTTACGCGCCGCAGGCGGACGAGCCCGGACTCCATTTGATCGAAATCAAAACGGATCGCCAATCGAGAGTCCAGCTTCATCGCCATATGCTGAATGAGGCTGTGCGGGAAGTGAAAAACCAATGGGAACTGTAAGCATAACTGTTTCAGACGGTGTCCGTTATGCTGTGGCAGACGAGCGGCCAAAGGCTTCAGAGGCCGTCGTCTGCCTGCACGGTTTTACCGGCAGCAAACAATCATGGACTTTTCTTGATGAGATGCTGCCTGATTCCCGTTTGATCAAAATAGATTGTTTAGGGCATGGTGAAACAGATGCCCCGCTGAATGGGAAAAGATACAGCACGAGCCGGCAAGTTTCTGACCTTGCCGAGATTTTTGATCAATTAAAACTTCACAAAGTGAAATTGATTGGGTATTCTATGGGAGGAAGACTTGCTTATTCTTTTGCAGCAGCATATCCTGAACGGGTATCGGCCCTTGTGCTTGAAAGCACAACGCCGGGTCTCAAAACGCTTGAGGAACGGCGGGACCGGATCATGCGGGACCGGAAGCTTGCAGATTTTATTTTGCGTGACGGGATCAAAGCATTTGTTGAGTATTGGGAGAACATTCCTTTGTTTACATCGCAGCAGCGGCTGGCTGAAGATATTCGGCACAGCATACGGTCTGACCGTCTGCGAAACAATAAGATTGGGCTTGCAAACAGTTTAACGGGTATGGGGACCGGTTCACAGCCCTCCTTGTGGAGCCGTGTGGATGAATTGGCGGTGCCTGTGCTTCTGATCTGCGGGGAGTGGGACAAAAAGTTTTGCACCATCAATCAAGAGGTGCACAAGAAGCTTCCATCTAGTAGAATAGAGATTGTTCCAGAAGCCGGACATACAGTCCATGTGGAACAGCCGCAATTGTTTGGTAAAATAGTGAGTGAGTTTTTGACAAGCATCTGACTCATTCACATAGAGAATAAAAGGAGGTCATCATATGGCTGCAGAATGGAAAACAAAACGGACATACGATGAAATATTGTATGAAACGTATAATGGCATTGCAAAAATAACAATCAACCGCCCTGAGGTACATAACGCGTTCACCCCTAAAACGGTTGCTGAAATGATTGATGCGTTTGCTGACGCGAGAGATGATCAAAACGTTGGAGTGATCGTGCTTGCCGGTGCCGGGGACAAAGCATTTTGTTCCGGCGGAGACCAAAAAGTGCGCGGCCACGGCGGATATGTAGGAGACGACCAAATTCCGCGTCTGAACGTACTGGATCTTCAGCGTTTAATCCGCGTCATTCCGAAACCGGTTGTCGCGATGGTATCCGGATATGCGATCGGCGGAGGCCATGTGCTTCACATCGTATGTGATTTGACAATCGCTGCTGACAACGCGATTTTCGGACAAACAGGCCCTAAAGTCGGAAGCTTTGACGCTGGTTATGGTTCTGGCTACCTTGCTCGAATCGTAGGACATAAAAAAGCCCGTGAAATTTGGTATCTGTGCCGTCAGTACAATGCACAGGAAGCGCTGGACATGGGTCTTGTCAACACAGTCGTTCCTTTGGAACAACTTGAAGAAGAAACGATTAAATGGTGTGAAGAAATGCTTGAAAAAAGCCCGACCGCACTTCGTTTTCTTAAAGCTGCGTTTAACGCGGATACAGACGGACTTGCTGGAATTCAGCAATTTGCAGGGGATGCTACCCTTCTTTACTACACGACTGATGAAGCAAAAGAAGGCCGTGATTCCTTTAAGGAAAAACGCAAACCTGATTTCGGACAGTTCCCTCGTTTCCCGTGATCAGCAATACTTAGTAAACAAACAGCTTGAGACTTTGCGGTCCAAGCTGTTTTCTTTTCAATACAGACATTTTATTTCGGAGATGATGACATGCTGACAGAACAGCCGAACTGGCTCATGCAGCGGGCACAGCTGACCCCTGAGAGAATCGCTCTCATTTATGGAGACCAAACCGTTACATTTGCAGAGTTGTTTGCCGCGTCTAAGCGAATGGCGGCTCAGCTTGCTGCTCATTCGGTTCAAAAAGGAGACACTGCGGCTATTTTGCTCCAAAACCGTATAGAAATGGTTTATGCCGTTCACGCTTGTTTTTTGCTAGGTGTTAAAGCAGTGCTCCTGAATACAAAGCTGTCAACACATGAAAGGCTGTTTCAGTTGGAGGATTCCGGCGCCCGCTTTTTACTGACAGATTCAAGCTTTGAACAGCAAGATTATAAACACACCGTACACATTATTGATGTGGATGAACTGACGAAAGAAGACGCTGAGGAAATTGAGATCCAGGCTTATATGCAATTGGATCAAACGGCAACCTTGATGTATACGTCAGGTACGACAGGCAAGCCCAAGGGGGTTCAGCAAACGTTCGGTAACCATTATTTCAGTGCGGTGTCATCTGCGCTTAATTTGGGTATAACAGAACAAGACCGCTGGCTTATCGCATTGCCGCTCTTTCACATCAGCGGCTTGTCCGCTTTATTTAAATCTGTGATCTATGGCATGACTGTCGTGCTTCACCAGCGCTTTTCCGTAAGCGATGTGCTGGATTCTATCAACAGGCATCAAGTGACAATGATATCTGTTGTGCAGACAATGCTCGCCAGTCTTTTAGAAGAAACAAGCCGCTGCCCTGAAACCATCAGATGTATTCTGCTGGGCGGAGGCCCTGCACCGCTGCCATTGCTTGAAGAATGCCGTGAGAAAGGATTCCCCGTCTTTCAGTCATACGGAATGACAGAGACATGCTCACAAATTGTTACCCTGTCGCCGGAATTCAGTATGGAGAAGCTCGGATCTGCGGGGAAACCGCTGTTTTCATGTGAAATTAAAATAGAGCGGGACGGACAGGCGTGTGGACCGCTTGAACATGGTGAAATCATGGTCAAAGGCCCGAATGTCATGAAAAGCTATTTTAACCGGGAGAGCGCAAACGAAGCCTCCTTTCAAAATGGCTGGCTGAAAACAGGGGATCTTGGGTATTTGGACAGCGAAGGCTTTTTATATGTACTAGACAGACGTTCAGATCTGATTATATCGGGCGGAGAAAACATTTATCCGGCTGAAATAGAGTCAGTGCTGCTTTCACACCCCGCTATAGCCGAAGCCGGTGTTTCAGGGGCTGAGGACAAAAAATGGGGGAAAGTGCCCCACGCCTATCTTGTCCTTCACAAGCCTGTGAACGCAGAAGAGTTGACCGTCTACTGCAAAGAACGCTTGGCGAAGTATAAAATTCCGAAAAAATTCTTTGTGCTGGACAGCCTGCCGCGCAATGCGTCTAATAAGCTCTTGCGAAATCAGCTGAAGGATGCGCGTAAAGGAGAACTGCTATGATCGAAATCGAGAAAATTACGCTTTACCATTTGAGCATGAATTTAAAGAAACCGTTCAAAAACAGTATAGAAACGCTTCAAGAGCGTAAATTTCTGATTGTGGAAGCCATTGATACATCCGGTGTCACAGGCTGGGGAGAGGTATCTGCGTTCTCTTCGCCTTGGTACACCGAGGAAACCATTGAAACCTGTTTGCACATGCTAAAGGATTTTTTTATTCCCAATGTTGTCGGACGTGAATTCAATCATCCTTCCGATGTGCCGGACAGTCTGGCGCGCTATAAAGGAAACCGTATGGCAAAAGCGGGCCTTGAATCGGCTGTCTGGGATCTCTATGCGAAAAAGAAGGGCATATCGCTTGCCGAGGCCTTGGGCGGGACAAGAGATAAAATACCTGCCGGGGTGGTTGTCGGCTTAGCGCCCCTTGATGACATGCTGAAGGAAATTGAGAGGTATCAAAAAGAAGGATATCAAAGAATAAAAATTAAAATTCAGCCTGGTCACGATGTAGAATTGGTCAAGGCCATCCGCAGCCGGTTCCCAAACATCCCGCTCATGGCCGATGCCAATTCCTCGTATGGACTGAAGGATATCAGCCGCTTAAAGGAGCTTGATGAGTACCATTTAATGATGATTGAGCAGCCGCTTCAAGCTGACGACATCGTTGACCACCGCCACTTGCAGAAACATTTGAAAACGGCCATTTGCCTTGATGAAAGCATTTGTTCGGCCGATGATGCGAGACGTGCGATTGAGCTCGGGAGCTGCAAAATCATTAATATTAAGCCATCCCGTGTCGGCGGCTTAACAGAGGCTTTAAAAATTCACGATTTATGCAGAGAGCATCATATGCAGGTTTGGTGCGGCGGAATGCTGGAAACTGGCATTTCCAGAGCGCAAAACGTGGCGCTGGCTTCACTGCCGCAATTCACAATACCGGGTGATATTTCTTCATCCTCACGCTATTGGGATGAGGATATCGTGACCCCTGATATCCGTATTGATAATGGATTTATTTCTGTGTCAAAACAGCCTGGTTTAGGGGTAGAGGTGAACCAGGACATTATGCGAAAATATGTGACCAAAATGGATGTTTTCACACAGCATGGATAAGAAAAAAGCATTTTGTCATTTTGATAGAATGTCTGTGTGCTGTTATAGTAAAAGCGTTCGTTGAATACATCCCTTCTCGTTTGGACCGGCTGCTGATGCAGCCGGTTTTTTTATGCTAATGACGCTTGATAAAATGCGATATGTTTGCAAGCAGGAAACTTTTTGTCTCATCTGAATAAAAAAGCATGCTTTTGTCTCGCCTGATCGTCTGTGTTGCCGAAATAGATCTTCGGGCAGTTGGGGTAATCTTAATGAAGGTTATGCTGATTCTCAGCGCATTGCTCGGTGTCATGGGCTATTTTTTTGCAAATGTGCCTTACTGTTTCAAGTTCTCGGCTGGGACAGGTGAATGTTATATAGGGACCTTTTTGTTTTTTCGTGCAAACGGGGGCATGACAGAAAAACTGAGATCACTACATATGCAAAAAGAAAGAGCTTGCTGACGCAGCTCTTTCTTTTGATTACAGGTCATGCGGCTTAAACGTTTTGCAGTCTGTTTCCTTGCTGTTTTCAGCCGTTTCACCAGTATGGCTGACAACATAAATGGCATCAGCGGTGCATTTGTTTCCTTTGCCCCAATAAGAACAGTTGTTGACTTCGCATAGAATTTTCTGCTCCATGCCATCCCCTCCTCATAAAGGTTCTGGCTTAGTATAGCCGGCGGGCCTGCCCTCTATTCCTCCTGGCGGATATACCGTTTATCCCGCATAAACATTCTCCAGAAGAAATAAAAGCCTGGAAACAGAATGATAAATGCTACGATATACGTCGCAAACAGCGCTCTGAACGTTGCTGGCTCTGTGAAACCCGACATGACTGTCACATCGGGATAAATCATATACGGGAGGTGCGCCCGCCCGTACGCGTAGCTTGCGAGAAAATACTGAATCGCAATCGCAACAAGTGCAAGCCGCGGCTTTCCGATTTTTTGGCCAAAGCTCTTGTTAGGCAGAAAAAGAGCGATTCCAGCAATGACAAATGTAATGAACGATGCGATAATCCAAGAGAAATTTTTCATCATACCGCTATACAGCCAGTTTGCTTCATTCCGCATTGTCAGCATAATGCATACAGCAAACAGGAGTGAAATCGGGCCTGTAATCATGGCGCTTTTTCTGTAAGCGCGGTATGCGTCCTGTTCCTCCGCCACATTTGAAAAATCAGCAAGCAGCAGCGAGGACAAAAATAAAGTGCTTAAAATCGCAAACCCGATAAATGCATAGGCGTTCGGGCTTGAAAAGATTTTAGACATATTCAAGTTATAGATTCCGCCCGTTTTTTCTATAAACCCTCCGTGCGTGACAGGAAGCACTAAAATTAAAATAGCAGGGATGATAAAGCCGGATATGCCGGAAATATATCTTAGCACTTTCCGTTCTTTTGCTGTGTTTGAAAAAACGAGAAATCCGCTTCGGATTGCTAAAAGCAGTAAAATCATGCTGCCGGGAATTAATAAAACGGTTCCGAGTACAAAGGTCGCGCCGGGAAAAAAGCTGAAAAGCGCCACAACAATAGCCACAATAAAGACGTTTGTGACCTCCCAAGTCGGAGACAGAAAGCGGTTTGCAATATCGGTGGCCTTCATGTGCTCCTTGTTTAAATAGATCATAGACCAAAATCCCGCTCCGAAATCCATTGTCGCCATGACGGCGTAAATAAACACAAAGCCCCAGATAATTGAGATGGCGATCAGAGCGTCAGTTGAAATGTCCATTTGTCGATCTTCCTTCCATTTGGTTTCCTGATGAGAGAGCCATTACGACTCCGCTGTATTTAAATCTTCGTCAACCGGGTGTTTGCGGAAATAGTACAGCAGCACGTACACGACAGCTGCGCCTAACACAGCATAAACAAATGTGAAAAATAAGAACAGCACCCCGATTGATCCAGTCGTTGTCACGACATCCGACGTTTTCAGGAGATGATAGATGACCCAAGGCTGTCTCCCCGTACAGGCGAAAATCCAGCCGAATTCAATGCCGATGAGACTAAAAGGGCCTGCTGTCAGGAAAATGACCAAAAGCCACGTTGGGAAACGGTCTTTCTTGAGCACCTTTCTCCAAACCACTCCGATAATGGAATAAAGTATAAGCAGCATGCCTACTCCGACCATCGCATTAAACAGCGTGTGAATGAAAAGCGGCGGCCACTCATCTCTAGGAAATGCATTTAATCCTTTTACAACAGTGTCAAATCGGTTCGCTGCCAGAAAGCTTAACGCCCATGGAATTTCAATGGCCCATTTTACTTTTTCTTCATTCGCATCGGTAAAGCCACCGATCGCAAGCGGAGCGTGTGATCTTGTTTCAAACAGGCCTTCCGCACCTGCTAATTTTTCGGGCTGGTATTCGTACAGCATCTGTGCAGATTCGTGTCCGTTCAAAGCAGTCAGCAATGAAAAAATACCGCCGATCGTCAGTGCGAGCAAAAGGGCTTTCCGGTGAAAGCGATAGACTTCTTCCTTTTTTCTTGTCCGGATCATTTTATAGGCCGCCACAGAAGCCACGATAAACGCTCCCGTCATAAATGCGGATAAAACGACATGGCCGGCAGTGATAAAAAAGCTCGGATTAAAGAACGCGGCCCACGGATCAACATCTGTGATTTTTCCGTTTGAAATTTTAAAACCTGCCGGCGTTCCTTCAAAGGCATGGACATTCGTGATCAGAACGGCCGACGCTGCAGCTCCGACTAACACAAAGAAAACGGCGACAATCCTCATAGCCGGTGACAAACGGTCTGCGGCGTATACATAAATCGACATGAAAAGGGCTTCAAGAAAAAAAGCATAGATCTCAATCTGAAACGGCAGGGACATGACCCGGCCGATGACTTCCATAAATCCAGGCCATAAAAGCGCGAGCTGCGTGCCCGCGATCGTTCCGGTCGGTATGGCGACCCCCAGCAAAACGGCTTGAGCTTTCGTCCATCTTTTCGCCATGATTGCATAATGGTCATCTTTCGTTTTTTGATAGATCAATTCTGCTGCTAAAATCATGAGCGGCAGCCCGACTCCAAGCGTTGCGAAAATGATATGAAATCCCATTGTCGTGCCAAACAGGCTTCTGGCCAGAACTAAATCATCCACAATCGTAAACCACCTTTCGAAAAAAACATTTCTATATGTATTTTGGGTTATTATTTGCTTCCTCGGTTAGATTATTCTTCCTATTCTTAAATAACTTGAGGTTTATGATGAGAAAACGTAGGGAAGGATGTAAGAAGATTGACAAAATGTTTGTAAGGTTATAAAATAAAACGTAATTATTACGATTTGAATGAAAGGGGATAGACATGAAAGAAGGAATTCATCCAAAAAACCACAAAGTCATATTTCAGGATGTCAACAGCGGCTACCGATTTCTCAGCACCTCTACTAAAACATCTAATGAAACAGCAGAGTGGGAAGACGGGAGCACATATCCGGTCATTAAAGTAGAGGTCAGCTCTGACACACATCCGTTTTATACGGGCCGCCAGAAATTCAATGAAAAAGGCGGAAGGGTTGAGCAGTTCAAAAAACGATATAATATGGGGAAATAAGACAGACCCTCAGGGTTTGTCTTTTTTTCTTATTCGGTTTGATTTTGTATAAGATGACGAAAAGACAAATGCTGTGATATATTGAAGAGAAAAAAGACAAGGAAGGAATACAACTAGCTATGAGCCTGCTAAATGATATTCTTCAATTTAACAAGTCGTTTACTGAGCAAAAGGAATACGAAAAATATCAGACATCAAAATTCCCTGATAAAAAAATGGCCATTCTTTCTTGCATGGATACTCGTTTGGTCGAATTGCTGCCGCATTCGATGAATATGCGAAACGGGGATGTGAAAATCATTAAAAGTGCCGGTGCGCTTGTGACACACCCATTCGGAAGCATCATGAGAAGTTTGTTGGTCGCAGTGTACGAGCTTAACGCCGATGAGGTATGTGTGATCGGGCATCACGATTGCGGCATGAGCAAAATCAGCAGCGAAAGCATGCTTAAAAGAATGAAAGAAAGAGGAATCCCAGAAGAACGCATCGAAACATTGAGGTACTCGGGTGTGGACTTTGATCACTGGTTTAAAAGCTTTGATTCAGTGGAAGCAAGTGTGAAAGACAGCGTAAATGTGATTAAACATCATCCCCTGTTTCCGGAAAACGTTCCAGTTCATGGGCTAGTCATTGATCCTGAAACAGGAAAACTGGATCTTGTCGTAAACGGCTATAACGCTTAATGTTTTCGTTTCTTTTCAGGAACGGGATCGACTCCTCCCGGATGGAATGGGTGGCATTTCAAAATCCGTTTGATTGTCAGCCAGCCGCCTTTTAAAGCCCCATGTGTTTTAATCGCTTCGATTCCATATTGGGAGCAGGTCGGATAAAAGCGGCATGTTGGCGGCGTCAGCGGCGAGATGAATTTTTGATATCCTCTGATCAGACCGATAAATAGGGTTTTCATATTTCGTTCAGCAACCTTTCTGATGCAAGTATAAGAAAAAAAACGCGGATTGAAAAGTTATTTGATAATTCTTATCGGAAAGGTATGTTATAATGAGTATACATTTTTAGAAAAGGGAGAGTGCCATTATGCCTTCAGTAGAAAGTTTTGAGCTTGATCATAATGCAGTTGTTGCTCCATATGTAAGACATTGCGGCGTGCATAAAGTTGGAACAGACGGCGTTGTTAATAAATTTGATATTCGTTTTTGCCAGCCAAATAAACAGGCGATGAAGCCTGACACCATTCACACACTTGAGCATTTGCTTGCGTTTACGATTCGCTCTCATGCGGAGAAATATGATCATTTTGACATCATTGATATCTCTCCAATGGGCTGCCAAACCGGCTATTATCTTGTTGTGAGCGGAGAGCCGACACCAGCGGAAATCGTTGATCTGCTTGAAGATACGATGAAGGAAGCGGTAGAGATTACCGAAATTCCGGCTGCGAATGAGAAGCAGTGCGGCCAAGCGAAGCTTCATGATCTGGAAGGCGCTAAACGTTTAATGCGTTTCTGGCTGTCACAGGATAAAGAAGAATTGTTAAAAGTATTTGGCTAAACAGAAAGGGACCTTTTTGCGTTTACGCAAAAAGGTCTTTTTTGTGACGTCTTATATTTTGTGTACCATTTGCTGTAAGCGTTTGCTACTATTTAGGTAAATGATGAAAGGGTGATGGCATGAAGAAGATGTTGGTTGTTCTGCTCTTTTCTGCTTTTTTGCTGAACGGATGCGGGTCTGGCGAAAGCAAAGCAAATACAGCTGAGACGCCGGAGGTATTGGATGTCAAGCTGACCGGGCCCGAAAAAGTAAATCCCGGAGAAATCGCCGCCTATGAAGCTGCGGTATCATATGGTGACGAAGCAGTAACGGATGCTGATGAAGTGAAGTTTGAGGTGTGGAAAGAGGGAGAAAAAGACGCCGGCCAAATGTATAAAGCGAAACAGGAAAAAGGCGTATACCGATTGGATACAACGTTTAAGGAAGATGGTGTATACACAGTCCAATCCCATGTCACAGCAAAAAAACAGCATAGCATGCCGACCTTAAAAGTCCAAGTCGGAGACGCGGATGCTGCCAGCAATCAGTCTGAAGACGGGAAATCACACCATCATTGATTTTTTGAATCAGAACGGGTTTCCTGCGGAGGATCAATGGTGTGCTTTACGCCATAGGCTTTCACAGTCGTCCAAATGGTGACAAGCAAAACAGCCAGCACAATCAGAATACTTACGGTAATGAGAAGCGTCATGACATTCCACCTCCCGTTTTTTAACAATTGTAGCATAGAAGAAGAAATCATGACAGGTAAGGATAAAAAAGAGGTTTTAACGTACGATATACAGGGTATACATAGTCATATAACAAGGAGGAAGATAATCATGTCAGAACAATTGATTCAAGCAGTGAACAAACAAGTAGCGAACTGGACAGTCATGTATGTGAAATTACATAATTATCATTGGTATGTGAAAGGGAAAGATTTCTTCACTCTTCATGAAAAGTTTGAGGAGCTGTATAACGAAACAGCCACTTATATCGATGACTTAGCAGAACGTCTTTTGGCGCTGAATGGAAAACCGATTGCGACAATGAAAGAGTCCTTGGAAACGGCTTCTGTAAAAGAAGCGGCAGGAAATGAAACGGCAGAGCAAATGGTTCAAAGCGTATATGATGATTTCACAGTCATCGCGGAGGAACTGAAAAGCGGCATGGATTTAGCTGATGAGGTCGGTGACGAAACAACAGGGGACATGCTTCTAGCGATCCACCAAAATATTGAAAAACACAACTGGATGCTGAAAGCTTACCTTGGTTAAATCTAAATAGAAAGGCCGGATGTCTTTATAAAAGATGTCCGGCTTTTCTTGTTTGCAGCTGAAAAAATAGGCGACAACTAGTCCATTTTTCTGAAAAATCCAATCCGTTCGGCTTGTTTTCCATACAATATCGTAAGGCCGTTTCTGTGAAAGGATGTTGGGATAAATGGATAGAGACTTTGGCATCTTTTCGTTTTTAGCAGTCAGCGTTACAGCCGCGGGTTTTTTCTTTGGAGGATTACAGTATTCATTTCTGATTTTGCTTTCTCTTATGGCGATTGAATTTATCAGTACGACCTTGAAGGAAACGATTATTCACAAACTGGCGTTTAAAAAGGTATTTGCCCGGCTTGTCAAAAAAATAGTCACGCTCGCTCTGATCTCTGTATGCCACTTTTTTGATCAGCTGCTGAATACGCAGGGGTCAATGCGTGACTTGGCAATTATGTTTTATATTCTTTATGAAACTGTGCAAATCGTAGTGACAGCAAGCTCACTCGGCATACCGGTTCCTCAGATGCTTGTCGATCTTTTAGAAACGTTGAAAAATAAATTCAAGCGCAAACCGTAACTTTTCCCAGTTCACGGGTCATAATAAAGCCCAGAGCGCCAGTCGCATTTTTTGGCAAAAGGCATCGCAAAAAACTGTACGAGCCAGTTGCATGCAGAACCTGACGGCGTGCTGGGTTTCCCTTATTTTTTGATAAAAGGCTTCAGAAGAAACATAACTGTGGTATGATGTATGGAAGATAGCTAGGAACGGATTTGAGGGATAAACATGTACGAGTTTAAAGATTATTATCAGAATACTGTTCAGCTTTCCTTTGACGATCAGCCTTTCTCGGACAGCCCGAAGCATGTCTGGGTGATTTGCCGTTTTGGGGGCAAATGGCTTTTAACAGAACATGAGGACAGAGGCTATGAGTTTCCAGGCGGGAAAGTAGAGCCGATGGAGTGTGCAGAAGATGCAGCGCTCCGGGAAGTAAAAGAAGAGACGGGGGCGAGAGTGAAAAGCCTCAAGTATCTCGGACAGTATAAAGTTCTCGGTAAAGAAAAAGTGATTGTGAAAAATATATATTTTGCAGATATAGAAAAGCTTGAAAAGCAAGCTGATTACTTTGAAACGAAAGGCCCGGTTTTGTTTCATGAGCTTCCGGAAAACCTTTCCCGCAATAAAAAATTCAGCTTTATTATGAAGGATTCCGTTCTTCCGATCAGTTTGAAAAAACTGAAGGAAACTGGATGGATCGAATAAAACCCGGCATATGTGCCGGGTTTTTTTATGACCTGCCCTTCGTCCATTTCTTTTCCAGCAGCTCGACGCCCTGATACATCAGAGTGGCGAATATGGCGATAATCAGCAGGCTTAAGAAGACGAGCGTAAAATTGAAGACTTGGAAACCGTAAATAATCATATATCCTAACCCGACCTTAGAGACAAGGAATTCTCCTACAATGACGCCAACCCATGATAACCCGACGTTTACTTTCAATGTTGAAATGATAGCGGGGGAAGATGCGGGCAAAATCACTTCTTTAAAAATAACCCATTTCTTTGCGCCGAATGTTTTCATGACTTTTATATAGTTTTCGTCAACCTCCTGGAAGGCGGTATACACGACGATGGTTGTGATAATGACGCTGATGATAGCTCCCATCGCAATAATGCTGATAAAACTGGGACCGAGCGCGACAATCAGGATTGGGCCCAGGGCCACTTTCGGCATCGCATTCAAAATAACGAGGTACGGATCTAAAATCCTGGCAAGCCTGTTGGACCACCATAACAAAGCAGCAAGGCACGTGCCCATAAACGTCCCAAGCAAAAAGCCAAGCACTGTTTCAAATAAAGTGACGCCGATATGTGACAGTAAAGACCCGTCACCGAGTTTCTCCAGCAGTAAACGCCATACAGCTGACGGAGAACTGAAGATCAGCGGATCGATCCAGCCGAGTCTGCTGGAGATTTCCCAACCTGAGAAAAAAAGGATAAATATGGCGAATTGAAAAGAATGGACTTTCCATTTTTCCTTTTTCTGTTTGCATTGATATTGCTCGTGAAGCAGATCAATGGTTTCTTTGCTGTTTCTCAAGGGAATTCAGCTCCTTCCATATTGTTTGAAACAGGGTCTGGAAGGATGGCTCCTGGCGGGCGTCAAAAGGCTTCATCGCGGCCAATTCCTTAGGAATGGTAAAAATCTGATGGATGGTGCCCGGCTGGTTTGAAAATAAAAAGATCGTGTCGCTCATCGCTATCGCTTCCCCAATATCATGAGTAACAAGCACTGCTGTTTTTTGATACTCCTTTAATGTGCGGAATACAAGATTTTCCAGTGAAAGCTTTGTCTGAAAATCAAGCGCGGAAAATGGCTCATCCAGCAAAAGCAGACTTGGATTTGGCGCAAGAGTTCTTGCAAGCGCGGCCCGCTGGCGCATACCGCCCGACAGCTCTTTCGGATATCTGTTCTCCACATCTATGAGGCCGAACTCCGGCAATAGGCCGAGTGCGGCGGTCTTGCTTTCTTCCGTCAGCGTGTCGGCGATTTTTAAACCGAGAAGCACATTTTCTTCGATGGATTTCCAGGGAAATAAGTAATCCTGCTGGAGCATGTAGCCGATGTTATGTTCTTTTTGATTCGGCTCACGGCCTTCAATCAGAACTCTGCCTTCCGATGGCTCAATCAGCCCGGCGATAATGGAAAGCAGTGTTGTTTTACCGCAGCCGCTTGGGCCGAGAAATGAGATGAAATCACCTTTTTCGGCATCGAAATGAATATCCCGCACAGCCGTTGTTTTTTCTTTAATAGAAAAATAAGTATGGGTTACATGGTCGACATGTAAGAAAGACATAGATGGCGCCTCCTATTTTTCCGAGGTGACTTTTTCGGCAATTTGTTTATTTACAAGCTGATGATATGGAATGTGCTTCGGCAGTTCTCCCGATTGGTCCATAATGGTTTGGAGCAGCTCCCATTCTTTTTCGTTGAGGAGAGGGTCTGGCGAATACGAATGCTGTTTTTTATAGCGTTCGATGGATGTTTCGATGACTTCTGGGGCGGTATCATCAAATTCATCTTTGATGGCGTCCGTGATGTCCTTCGCTGTGTGACTTTCCACCCACTGCTGCGCCTTATAAATGGCTTTTGTAAACTTGACGGCTGTATCTTCGTGTTTCTTCAGATAGCTTTGTTTTGCCATAAAAGTCGTATACGGAACCTGGCCTGATTCTTCCCCGAACGATGCCACGATATGTCCGATGCCTTTTTGCTCAAAGAGGGAAGCTTGCGGTTCAAAGAGCTGTACATAGTCACCGGTTCCGGAAGCAAATGCATTGGCGATATTGGCGAAGTCTATGTTCTGGATGAGGTCAATATCCTTATGCGGGTCAATCTTATGTTTGTTCAGCACATACTCGCCAGCCATTTGCGGCATGCCGCCTTTTCTCTGGCCGAGAAACGTTTTCTCTTTCAGCTGATCCCAGTCGAAGTGTTCAACATCTTCTCTCGCAACAAGGAACGTTCCGTCTGTCTGGGTCAGCTGGGCGAAATTGATGACGGGGTCTTTAGCGCCTTGTGCTTCGACATAAATAGAGGTTTCTGACCCGACAAGTGCGATGTCTGCGCCATTTGAAAGAAGCGATGTCATCGTTTTGTCGCCGCCCCATGTCGTATTGACATCGACATCAAGACCTTCTTCCTTGAAAAATCCTTTAGACTCAGCCACATATAAAGGCGCGTAAAAAATCGAATGGGTCACTTCAGCTACTTTGACTTTGGTGAGCGTTTCTTCCTGCCTGCAAGCCGCCAGGGCGATCATCAGAAATGTGCTGACGACACAGGCGAAGCCCAGCCTTAACCATTTGTTCACATAGACAACCTCCTTATTTAGCATCAAGTTAATATCCTTTTTTGCTTTACATATCGTATGATGGGTATAAAAATGTGTGAATGCCTAATCAGGTTCTCCGGATGTATTGGCGGAGTAAGGAAAGCATATAGAAAAAGGAGGCGGCTGCTTTGATTGTTGAGAAAAGAAGATTTCCGTCGCCAAGCCAGCATGTGCGTCTGTATACGATCTGCTATCTTTCAAATGGCTTACGGATAAAGGGGCTTTTGGCTGAGCCGGCGGCGCCGGGACAATATGACGGATTTTTATATTTGCGCGGGGGGATTAAAAGTGTGGGCATGGTTCGGCCGGGCCGCATAATCCAGTTTGCATCCCAAGGATTTGTTGTGTTTGCTCCTTTTTACAGAGGAAATCAAGGAGGAGAGGGCAACGAGGATTTTGCCGGAGAGGACAGGGAGGATGCTTTTTCCGCTTTTCGCCTGCTTCAGCGGCATCCGAATGTCAAGAAGGACAGGGTTCATATCTTTGGCTTTTCCCGCGGCGGAATTATGGGAATGCTCACTGCGATTGAAATGGGCCGGCATGCGGCTTCATTCGTTTCCTGGGGAGGCGTCAGTGATATGATCCTTACATATGAAGAGCGGCAGGATTTGCGGCGTATGATGAAAAGGGTCATTGGCGGAACACCGAAAAAGGTGCCTGAGGAATACAAATGGAGAACACCGTTTGACCATGTAGACAAAATTCAGGCACCCGTGCTGTTAATCCATGGAGAAAAAGACCAAAACGTTTCGATTCAGCATTCCTATTTATTCGAAGAGAAGCTAAAACAGCTGCATAAGCCGGTGGAGACGTGGTACTACAGTACCTTCACACATTATTTCCCGCCAAAAGAAAACCGGTGTATCGTGCGGCAGCTCACACAATGGATGAAGAACCGCTGACGGTGAAATATGGTATGATAAAGAAAAAAGAGAACGAAAGGGGATCTCACTTTGGGAATGCCTGTAGAATTTAATACACTGATTGTGACAAAAGGAAACGAAGTTCGCATAGATGAAAATATATTCACGTTAGAGAAAGACGGATACCGGGTGTATCCGATGGAGATTCCGATGGATGTGCAAAAAACAAAGTTCGGAGAAAAGTCAGGCACAGCTGAAGTGCAGAAACTTCAATGGGAAAACGGCCGGACCATCATTACGTACAAGCTGACTTCTCTGCATTCTGTTAATTAAAACAAGCCAAGGGCGTAATCGCTCTTGGCTTTTGCTTTTTAAACGAGAGGGCCGCCTGCCTGTGCAATGGCATCCGTATGTGTGAACTTTTTAAAATTCTCTTTGAATTCGTTTGCGAGATAGACAGCCTTTTCTCTGTATTCTTCCTTATTGTTCCACGTGTTTTCCGGCTGAAGAATATGATCAGGAACACCAGGAACGTGAATCGGAATGTGCAGGCCGAAAATATCGTCAGTCATCATTTCAGCACCCTCTAATTTGCCTTCAATTGCAGCTTTGACCATCGCTCTCGTGTAAGAAAGCTTCATGCGTTCGCCTGTGCCGTAGCCGCCGCCGGTCCAGCCGGTATTGACCAAGAAAACCTCTGCGCCGTGTTCATCGATCTTTTTCCCGAGCATTTCAGCATAGACGTGAGCAGGAAGCGGCAAAAACGGTGAGCCGAAGCATGTGGAGAACGTCGTCTCAGGAGACGTTACACCGCGTTCGGTTCCGGCTAGCTTGCTCGTATACCCGCTCAAGAAATGGTACATCGCCTGCTCCTTCGTCAATTTGCTGATCGGCGGCAGGACTCCGAATGCATCAGCCGTCAAAAATACAATGGCTGACGGGTGGCCTGCCATGCTCGGGGTCACAATGTTGTCAATCATATGAATCGGGTAAGCCGCCCGCGTATTTTCGGTATAGAAAGAATCATCGTAATTGGCTTCACGTGTATCCTCATCAATAACAACATTTTCGAGAACAGATCCGAAGCGGATCGCGTTAAAGATTTGAGGCTCCTTTTCTTCGCTTAAATGAATGCACTTGGCGTAGCATCCGCCTTCAATATTAAAGACGCCTGTGTCAGACCAGCCGTGTTCATCGTCGCCGATCAGCTTGCGGTCAGCGTCGGCTGACAGTGTGGTTTTGCCTGTTCCGGACAACCCGAAGAAAAGAGCGACATCGCCTTTGTCACCGACATTGGCTGAGCAGTGCATGGATAAAATATCTCTTTCAGGGAGCAGGAAATTCATAATGGAGAAAATGGATTTCTTCATTTCTCCGGCATACTCTGTTCCGCCGATTAAAATCGTCCGCTTTTCGAAAGAGACAATAATAAACGTTTCGGAGTGTGTGCCGTCTGTTTTTGGATCCGCTTTGAAATGCGGAGCAGAAAGAATGGTAAACGGCTGTTCAACTGTTTTCTTATCATTGCCTTCCGGGCGGATAAACAGCTGTCTGGCGAATAAATTGTGCCATGCGAACTCATTTACGACAGTGATCGGCAGCCTGTATTTTTCGTCTGCCCCGGCAAATCCTTCGAAAACAAACAGCTCATCCCGCTGTTTCAGGTAGCTGACAACTTTCGTGTACAGCCGGTCGAACGCTTCTTCTGAAATCGGCTGGTTCACCATACCCCAATCGATCTTATGTTTCGTGCTTTCTTCCTCCACGATAAATTTGTCTTTAGGTGAACGTCCTGTATAAGCCCCTGTAGTCGCCCGAACGGCACCCGTGGATGTTAAAATGCCCTCGTTCCGCGATAGTACTTTTTCTGTAAGCTGTGCTGCTGATAAATTATGACGCACATTTGGACTTGTTAATAACGCTTGTAAATCAGCGGTCAAATCAACTGAGTTCATATGAAACCTTCCTTTATCGTTTTTTATGTTTTGCTAATTGTGAATTAGTATAACATATATTTTCGAATAGTCTATACTATTTATCGTTTTTTGTGTGTGCGTTTTCCAATCTTTTCCCTTGCGATATAGGTGCCTATTTCTTCTGAATCATATTGACATTGCAAACCCTTTTACGATAAGATATTTCATTGAGCGGATACTCTTATCCCGAGCTGGCGGAGGGACAGGCCCTATGAAGCCCAGCAACCGGTTTCTCTGTTATTTATTATGTTAAACTGTGTGAGACAACCAAGGTGCTAACCTGTTGCAAGGTTGTATGATTCCTTGAGCGATAAGAGTGAAAGGCACAAAGACCAAACCCTTTCCTCGATGGAAAAGGTTTTTTTATTTCATAAATATGCCAATTAACATTCTCTAATATAACGTTACATTGTATAAGAGGGAGCGAGTTCCGTATCATATATACAAGGTCTTTCGGGAGGCCTTGTGCAGGAGGAAGCAAATCATGAGTAAAAATCGTCGTTTATTTACATCAGAATCTGTTACGGAGGGGCATCCGGATAAAATCTGTGACCAGATTTCTGACAGCATCTTAGATGAAATTTTAAAGAAAGACCCAAACGCGCGTGTTGCTTGTGAAACATCTGTGACAACTGGTTTGGTTCTTGTCAGCGGAGAGATCACAACATCTACGTATGTTGACATTCCGAAAACGGTTCGCCAAACCATTAAAGAAATCGGATACACACGTGCGAAATACGGATTTGATGCGGAAACTTGTGCAGTTTTAACATCAATTGACGAGCAGTCTGCTGATATCGCGATGGGTGTAGACCAAGCGCTTGAAGCCCGTGAAGGCACAATGAGCGACGAAGAAATTGAAGCGATCGGTGCGGGTGACCAAGGTTTAATGTTCGGTTACGCGTGCAACGAAACGAAAGAGCTTATGCCTCTTCCAATTTCACTAGCTCATAAATTAGCCCGCCGCCTGAGTGAAGTTCGTAAAGAAGATATTCTTCCGTACCTTCGCCCTGACGGCAAAACACAGGTAACGGTCGAGTACGATGAAAATAACAAGCCTGTGCGTATTGACGCGATTGTCATTTCAACTCAGCATCACCCTGAAATTACGCTTGAGCAAATCCAGCGCAACATTAAAGAACATGTGATCAATCCAGTTGTTCCTAAAGAGCTGATTGATGAAGAAACAAAATATTTCATCAATCCTACAGGTCGTTTCGTTATCGGAGGCCCTCAAGGGGATGCAGGACTTACAGGACGCAAAATCATCGTTGATACGTACGGCGGCTATGCACGCCACGGAGGCGGCGCGTTCTCTGGTAAGGATGCGACGAAGGTAGACCGTTCTGCGGCTTATGCAGCAAGATACGTTGCGAAAAACATCGTTGCGGCTGAGCTTGCTGATTCTTGTGAAGTACAGCTTGCTTACGCGATCGGTGTTGCACAGCCAGTGTCAATTTCAATCAACACATTCGGATCCGGAAAAGCTTCTGAGGAAAAACTGATTGAAGTTGTTCGAAATAACTTTGACTTACGACCTGCCGGCATTATCAAAATGCTTGATTTACGCCGCCCGATCTACAAACAAACTGCTGCGTACGGCCATTTTGGACGCCACGATGTTGATCTTCCGTGGGAGCGTACAGACAAAGCAGAGCAGCTGCGTAAAGAAGCGTTAGGAGAATAATTTTATAGCCGCTTACTGGTTAAGCGGCTTTCCCTTTTTTACGTTGTATTCATGTTTATTTTTTTACATAACCGTGAAACCAAATACTATTCACAGCGTCTATAAATAGGGGTTCAATGATGATAATTTTAATTATGGAGGCAATACTATGTGTGGATTTGTCGGGGTTTTTAACAAGCATCCGTTAGCTCAAACCGCTGATCAAGAAGAATTAATCAAACAAATGAACCAAATGATCGTTCACCGCGGTCCTGACAGTGATGGATATTTCCATGATGAGCACGTTGGATTCGGTTTCAGACGGCTCAGCATTATTGACGTAGAAAATGGCGGACAGCCTTTATCATATGAAGATGAAACATATTGGATTATCTTTAACGGAGAAATCTATAACTATATTGAACTGAGAGAAGAACTTGAAGCAAAGGGGTATACATTCAACACGGATTCGGACACAGAGGTTCTTCTTGCGACTTACCGTCACTATAAAGAAGAAGCGGCGTCCAAACTGCGCGGTATGTTTGCTTTTCTGATTTGGAATAAAAACGATCATGTGCTTTATGGAGCAAGAGATCCTTTCGGCATTAAACCGCTGTATTACACAACGATAGATGATCAGGTTTATTTTGCCTCAGAGAGAAAAAGTTTAATGGTTGCTCAAAATGATATTGAAATAGATAAAGAGGCATTGCAGCAGTACATGTCTTTCCAATTCGTTCCTGAACCAAGCACGCTTGATGCCAATGTGAAAAAAGTAGAGCCGGGTTCACAGTTTACAATCCGCCCGGACGGCGATATCACATTTAAAACGTATTTCAAAGCGAACTTCAAGCCGGTTCAGACTGAAGAAGACAAGCTTGTGAAAGAGGTCAGAGACGCAATCTACGACTCTGTCAACGTTCATATGAGAAGTGACGTTCCTGTCGGTTCATTCCTGTCCGGCGGAATTGATTCTTCCTTTATTGTATCCGTTGCGAAAGAATTGCATCCAAGCTTAAAAACATTCTCTGTCGGATTTGAACAGCAGGGCTTCAGTGAAGTCGATGTAGCGAAAGAAACTGCAGCGGCGCTTGGCATTGAAAACATCAGCAAAGTCATTTCGCCTGAGGAATATATGAACGAGCTTCCGAAGATCGTTTGGCATTTTGATGATCCGCTTGCTGATCCGGCAGCGATTCCGTTGTACTTTGTTGCGAAAGAAGCGAAAAAACATGTAACGGTTGCATTATCAGGTGAAGGCGCGGATGAGCTCTTCGGCGGATATAACATTTACCGTGAGCCGCTTTCGCTTAAGCCGTTTGAACGCATTCCGTCCGGCCTGAAGAAAATGCTTCTGCACGTCGCGGCCGTTATGCCTGAAGGGATGAGAGGAAAGAGCCTGCTTGAGCGCGGCTGCACGCCGCTTCAAGATCGTTATATCGGTAACGCGAAGATCTTTGAAGAGTCTGTCAAAAAACAGCTGCTGAAGCATTATAATCCGAACCTTTCATATCGCGATGTGACGAAGACTTACTTTACAGAAAGCAGCTCATACAGCGATATCAACAAAATGCAGTATGTCGATATCCATACTTGGATGCGCGGCGACATTTTGTTAAAAGCCGATAAAATGACAATGGCGAATTCTTTGGAACTGCGTGTGCCGTTCCTGGACAAAGTCGTATTCGATGTTGCTTCAAAAATTCCTGATGAGCTGAAAACGAAAAACGGCACGACGAAGTATCTTCTTCGCAAAGCCGCTGAAGGAATTGTTCCTGAGCACGTATTAAACCGCAAAAAGCTCGGGTTCCCTGTGCCGATCCGTCATTGGCTGAAAAACGAAATGAACGAATGGGTGCGGAACATTATTCAGGAAAGCCAAACGGATGCATATATCCACAAGGATTATGTTCTTCAGCTTCTTGAAGACCATTGTGCGGACAAGGCTGATAACAGCCGTAAAATCTGGACTGTACTGATCTTTATGATCTGGCACAGCATCAATATCGAAAAACGGTATATGCCTGAAGAGCTGAGCCATCAGCCTAAAGAAGTCATCTTTGTGTAACAGACAACAAGGCTTTCGATTCGTCGAAAGCCTTGTTATTATCCTTTTATTCCTCCATCATCATTGATACCCAATCTGCACGGAAAATTCAGAAAAGTGATTTATTGATATTTTTTTCAAGAGGAGAAGAAAGCATGCAAAAACAAAAACAAGAGCTGCACCGCGGACTCGAAGAAAGGCATATTTCTTTAATGTCTTTAGGAGCTGCCATAGGAGTTGGATTGTTCCTCGGCTCCGCATCAGCTATTCAATTAGCAGGGCCGGGTATTTTGGCAGCGTACGCCATAAGCGGCCTGATCATGTTTTTTATTATGAGGGCACTTGGAGAAATGGCTATTCAAAAACCGGTGGCTGGCTCTTTCAGCCGTTATGCCCGTGATTATTTGGGACCGCTTGCAGGCTATTTAACTGGTTGGAACTATTGGTTTTTATGGGTAGTAACCTGTATGGCTGAGATTACGGCTGTCGGGATTTATATGGGGTATTGGTTTCCGGACGTGCCAAACTGGATTTGGGCATTATCGGCGCTGGTCATCATGACGGGTGTTAATTTCTTGGCTGTTAAAGCTTACGGAGAGCTGGAGTTTTGGTTTGCTTTGATTAAAATTGTCGCAATCTTATCAATGATTGTTGTCGGTTTATTGATGATCATCGTTGGGATCGGCAATGGAGGCATTGCAACCGGAATCAGCAATTTATGGAGCCACGGAGGATTTTTTCCTCATGGAATGAAAGGGGTTTTATTGTCACTCCAAATGGTGATGTTCGCCTATTTAGGGATCGAAATGATCGGGGTGACGGCCGGTGAGGTGAAAAACCCGCAAAAATCATTAGCAAAAGCAATCGATACAGTATTCTGGCGCATTTTGATTTTTTATGTCGGTGCTTTATTTGTCATTATGTCTATTTACCCTTGGCAGGAAATCGGCTCACAAGGAAGTCCGTTTGTCCTCACATTTGAAAAAGTGGGCATTCCATCGGCTGCAGGCATTATTAACTTTGTCGTCTTGACCGCCGCGCTGTCTTCATGCAACAGCGGCATTTTCAGCACGGGACGGATGCTGTTTAACTTAGCTGAGCAAGAGGAAGCGCCAAAAGCATACGGACAGCTGACAAAAGGCGGCATCCCGGGTAAAGCTGTTCTCGCTTCGGCGGGCGTTTTATTAGTCGGAGTGCTCTTAAACTATGTTGTGCCTGCGAAGGTGTTTACTTGGGTCACAAGCATTGCGACGTTCGGAGCGATTTGGACGTGGGCGATCATTTTGCTTTCTCAAATTAAATACCGAAAAAGCTTGCAGCCTGAAGAAAAGAAACACTTAAAATACAAAATGCCTTTCTTTCCGTTTGCGTCTTATCTGTCATTGGCATTTTTGGCATTTGTCGTTATTCTTATGGCTTACAGTCCAGATACAAGAGTGGCTGTCATTATCGGGCCGGTATGGTTTCTCATCTTACTTGCCATGTATTATGGAAAAGGTTTTCATAAGAAAAATGCGGCTGCTGCCAGCGAACGAAATATAAGCTGACAAAAAGAGCTCCCAGCGGGCTCTTTTTGTGTGAGCACATATAAATCAGGGAGCAGGTAAGAATAGGAATATGTTTTTTGCAGAGGCTGCTTCAGTTGCGTTATGATAAGATAAAAGTCATACGTTTAACGTTACATGTGAACGTTTTATGGAAAAATCAAAACCCGAACTGTCATTCCGTCCGGGTAAACAATGGTTATTGCTTTCAAACATAATTTAAAAAATGGTAAAGTAAGACGAAACAGGTCTTATGTTTGCTGAATTGATTTATAGTATTGGCCCTTTACTACATATTCAGACCGTATTCTTTGCATATCTTGCCGGTCTTCTTCCGTCAAAGGGCGGATGACTTTTGCAGGGCGGCCAAAAGCGAGATGGCCAGGCGGGATGATTTTTCCCGGCGGGACAAGACTGCCGGCACCAATAAAAGCGCCTTCGCCAATTTCGGCTCCGTCTAAGATGATTGAGCCCATGCCGATTAATGCGTTTTTGCGGATAACAGCGCTGTGAAGTGTAACCTGATGGCCTATCGTGGCGTCATCTTCAATGAGAAGCGTCCGGTTCGGGCTTTGATGGAGGCAGCTTAAATCTTGGATATTGACTCTGTTTCCGATCATTGTCGGCGCGACATCTCCCCTTATGACAACAGAAAACCAAATGCTGGATTGTTCTCCAATAACGACATCACCGGTAATGGTTGCATTATCCGCCACAAAAGCTGTTGGGTGGATATCTGGCATGTGTTCCTTATAGGGGTAGATCATAATATTCATCCTTCTTTCTCTATTTAAATTTCGTACGAGGTGAAGAGTATGTGGACCTGGAAAGCAGACAGACCTGTTGCCGTGATTGTGATCATCCACGGGGCTAGTGAATATCACGGAAGATATAAATGGCTGATTGAAATGTGGAGATCTTCGGGTTATCACGTTGTCATGGGCGACTTGCCGGGCCAGGGGACAACGACAAGAGCCAGAGGTCATATTCGCTCATTTCAAGAATACATTGATGAGGTAGATACTTGGATAGATAAAGCGCGAACGTTTGAGCTGCCGGTTTTTCTGCTCGGTCACAGCATGGGAGGTCTGGTCGCGATTGAATGGTTTAAACAGCAAAGAAATCCCCATATTACGGGAATTATTTTATCATCACCGTGTCTCGGGCTGCAAATTAAAGTGAATAAAGCGCTTGATCTTGCATCAAGAGGTTTGAATGTCATCGCCCCGTCGCTGAGGGTTGACTCGGGATTATCAATTGATATGGCGACGCGCAATGAGGACGTCATCGAGGCGGATCAAAATGACTCGTTATACGTCAGAAAAGTATCTGTCAGATGGTACAGAGAGCTGTTAAAAACAATTGAGTCAGCGATGGTGCCGACAGATGCATTTTTAAGAGTGCCGCTTCTGGTGATGCAGGCCGGTGACGACAAACTTGTTGACAAAACGATGGTCATCAAGTGGTTCTCAGGTGTTGCTTCCCGCAATAAAGCGTACAGAGAGTGGGAAGGGCTTTATCATGAAATATTTAATGAACCGGAAAGAGAAGCTGTTTTTAAAGCAGCAAGAGCGTTTACTGATCAATATATTTGAACTAGTTGGGGGTGCATGTGTTGACAGTACCGGAACATCCTTTTGGACTGATGGCAAAAGTATATCGAGATATTTTTCCGCTTGTTCATCAAGAGCTGAACGTGTGGAAGCAAAAATCGGAATCAATTCATAACAGCGAATTAAAAGCACAGGCAACCGCGAGTATTCGAGACAAAACGTTCCACTGTGAAGGCGGCGGTATACTGGCCTTGCTGTCAGGCAATCAAAAACAGAAATGCGTCGAATTTATCATCGCGTATCAAACGATCAGCGATTATCTCGATAATCTATGCGACCGCAGCACCTCGCTTGACCCGCAGGATTTTCGAATGCTCCATGCTTCGATGCAGGACGCATTGACAGTAGGGGCGGAACCGCAAAATTATTATCAATTCAGAGAAGAACAGGATGATGGCGGATATTTGCATGAGTTGGTCAAAACGTGCCAGCGTGTACTTGGTTCAATTGAACACTACGGTATGATTAAACCTTATCTGCTCGAACTGTGCGGCTATTATTGCGATTTGCAGGTGCATAAGCACGTCGTTGAGCATGAGCGTGTTCCTCGGCTTGAGAAGTGGTTTACTCAATATGAATCAGAGCTGCCTGAGATGGAATGGTATGAATTTTCCGCTTGTGCAGGCTCGACGTTAGGCATTTTCTGCCTTGTGGCGTATTCGTTCCAGCCTGATTTCACTGAAAACACCGCTGAAAAAATCCGCAATAGTTATTTTCCTTACATACAAGGGCTTCACATTCTGCTTGATTATTTGATTGATCAAGAGGAGGACTTGCTGGAAGGGGACTTGAATTTCTGCTCGTATTATGAGTCGCATGAAGAAATGATGAAGCGGCTTGAACACTTTATCCAAAAAGCCGACGAACATTTACAAGGCATTCCGCATGAAAACTTCCACCGTTTAATTAACCGCGGCTTGCTCGGCGTTTATTTGTCAGATGATAAAGTGGCGGGCCAAAAGGAAATGGGCCGGCTTGCGAAGAAGCTGATCAAAGCAAGCGGAAAAACCTCATTTTTCTTTTATATTAACGGCAGGGCCTATCGGAAATTCCAAAAAATGGCCTGGGTGAAAAATTCAAAGAAAAAAGCTCAAATCATTTGCTGATCTGAGCTTTTTTTTTCGATGGCGACAATAAATGGAGGATCATTTTGCTGGTTGATAAATCCGTATGTTAACACGCGGGCTTTTTGCTGATCCAAGTTACGGCAAAAGTCGAGCACGTCGTTTTTCTCAGCTTTGCCTTCCGGGTGGCCATGATAGACGACCAAAACAATCAGGCCTTCATCTTTCATGATGCTGAGCAGCTGTTCTATAGCTTTGATGGTTGAATGGCCGCTCGTCGTAATCGATTTGTCCCCGCCCGGGAGATATCCGAGGTTAAACACAGCAGCTGCCACTTTGCCGTGTGTTTCCGGCGGAAGAGATTCGACGATTTTATCATGGCTTTTGTGAAATAATGTTGTTCGCGCTTGATGAGACTCACTGAGTCGTTCCTGTGTATTGGCCACGGCTGATTCTTGGATGTCAAAAGCGTACACATGGCCGTTTTCTCCGACAAGTTCTGCTAAAAACCGCGTATCGTGTCCATTGCCCATCGTTGCATCTACGACGATATCTCCTTCTCCCGCAGCCATTTTCAGCAGTTCCTTACTGTAAGGGAGGATCTTTTTCAAAATCATAACGCTGACTTCTCCTCAACCTGCTGAAACCACTTTCCTTGATGGCTGCCGCGATTTTCAAGCTCTTTATTAATGGCGCCAAGCACTTCCCATTTGTTGACGCTCCACATCGGTCCAATCATCAATTCAATCGGTCCGTCACCTGTAATGCGGTGGACGATCATTTCCGGCGGGATGACCTCAAGCTGATCGCAGACAAGCTGCACATAATCATCTTGAGAAAGGAATTCCAGTTTTCCCTTTTCATATTGCTTGACCATCGGCGTGCCTTTCAAAAGGTGCAGCAGATGGATTTTGATGCCCTGCACATCCAAATTTGCGACGGCTTTCGCGGTTTCCATCATCATGTCCCGGTCTTCAAGCGGCAGTCCGTTGATAATATGCGAGCAGACACGTATGCCGTGTTTTCTTAATTTATTGACACCCTTTACATAGCAGTCAAAATCATGTGCGCGGTTGATCAGAAGAGCAGTCCGTTCATGAACCGTTTGAAGCCCGAGCTCAACCCACAAATACGTGCGTTCATTCAGCTCGGCCAAATAGTCAACGACATCATCAGGCAGACAGTCTGGGCGCGTGGCGATCGAAATGCCAACGACATCATCGAGCGCGAGGACAGATTCGAATTTCTCACGAAGCACCTCAACCGGCGCATGCGTGTTGGTGAAGGCCTGAAAATAGGCGATGTATTTGCCGTCCTTCCATTTTTCGTGCATGCGGTTTTTGATGTCATGGAATTGCGTAATTAAATCATCGGCCCGGTTTCCGGCGAAATCGCCAGAGCCTGCTGCGCTGCAAAATGTACAGCCGCCGTGGGCAACGGTGCCGTCCCGGTTCGGGCAGTCAAAGCCGCCGTCAAGCGCCACTTTAAACACCTTATGGCCGAAATGGTCTCTAAGATGGTAATTCAATGTATGATAGCGTTTTTCCGTATTTGAATAAGGAAAAGGATTAGTCTCGTTCAATGTTCAAAAAGCCTCCCTCACATCAGATGCATCCTAAAATTGTAGCATGAATGACAGAGCGGAACAATGAAACAATTATGGAACGGTCAAGACGTGATATCTACCTGGCTTTTCTGTTGTTGTTTTAATCTTTTTGGAGATATATCACTGAACAGTGCAAAAATAATTCCTAATATAAGCATTAAACCGCCTGTTTTGAAAGTAACATTAAAACTGTCACTCATTTTTTCATTATATATATTTGAAATTTTTTTCTGGATAGCGATAACTTCCTTCTTTTGAATATCGAAGCTTCTTTGGACTTTTTCCTTATATGCATCAGGAGTTACTGAGAGAATTTCATCCTCTTTTTTGTTTAATGTAGCAATGCTTTTTTTTCGATCGAAACTTTTACCGTCAGAATGCTTTAAGTGGGTTATTATCTCTTTTTTTGCATTTTTATCAAAAACCTGATTGTTTTCTACAATTTTAATGGCTTCTTTTTTGGCGGAAACTGTTTGGTCATTTATATTCATTGTAAGCACAGATGTAAGTATCGCAATGCCTAGTGCCTGCCCAACTGTTCTCATCATATTAAGAATACCAGAGGCAATTCCTACTTTTTCAGGAGGAATAAGTCGTATCCCTGAACTCATAGCCGGACCTATTACAAGCCCTAAGTCTAAGCCGGTCAAACATAATAGAATAATTACTTTTGTTATAGAACTGTCGTACCGTATGTATCCATATAAATATGTTGTGATTGTTAAACCGAGCATTCCTAAGCCCGAAAGCCAAATGCCCCCAAGTTTATCAGAGAGCTTTCCAGAAAGGACAGAGGTAAACATAGATGATAGAGCCAATGTAGAAACAATTAACCCCGCTTCTAATTCAGTTTTCCCCATTAAATTCGTGAGGAGTAAAGTAATAATAAGGGTACCGCTTGTTAATCCAAGGCCTTGCATAAAGAGTGTGAATGAACTGAAACTAAACGTACGTATCTTCAGCATGGATAAGGGAATCATCGGGTTTTTAATTTTAGATTCAATAAAGAAAAACAAACAGAATAATAATATAGAGATTACAAATAGAGTGATAATTAATGATGATGACCAGCCTAAGTCAGATACTTTCGCAAAACCAAAGGTTAAACAGAAAAGAGCTCCGGATAAAATAAGAATCCCCATGTAATCAATTTTTTTACTTACTGTCTCATCATAACTCTCAGTAATAAAAAATGCTGCTAAAAAAAGAGAAATCAGACCTAAAGGAATATTTATGAAGAAGATAGCTTGCCAATTAAAATTTTCAGTTAATAATCCTCCAAGTACAGGTCCTAAAGTAGCTGCTAATCCTGAGAAAGCCCCCCAAATTCCAATGATCAATCCTTTTTTATTTTGAGGAACGATGGCCAACGCAATAGGCATTGTAACTGGAACAATGAAAGAAGCAGATAATCCCTGAATCACTCTAATTGTGATAAGCATTTCAATTGAAGTGCTCAAACAGGCAATAATCGATGTCAAAATAAAAAGTGTTAATCCAAATATAAAAGCTTTTTTTCTTCCAAAATGGTCTGCCAGTTTTGAGGCACCTACTAATAATACTGCAAAAGCTAAAGTATAACCTGTAGCCACCCAAGCTACTTGAGAAAGGTTACTCGAAAAATAATCCAGCATCTTAGGTAAAGCTATATTTACTATAGTGGTGTCCATTACCGAAATGAATGTACCTAATAATAATGCAGATAACACAATTAATTTTTTGAAATTCAATATACTTGCATCTCCTTTAGATAATTATCTAATAAAATATTTGATATTAATCTAAAAACATGATAAATATAATTTAAAGGGGTGTCAATATTATTCATAGTTTGTTTTTTTATCCACTTGTTTAAAAACTTATTTTTAAGAAACTGAAATTGAAATATACTTGTAAACTAACTGGGAGATGAATAAGGGTTCTAACAGGGAGACCAAACCGCAGGAGAGTAATTTAAATCAGGATCATGCTCAGCACGGGTAGCCGAAGCATTTATATCACGAAGTACAATGCAAAAATCCTTAAAAACAGGAAATGAATATTCTATGAAATTTCTCTTTTGATTGATAAGATTAATAAAAATGTAATATGTCTTACGGGAAGATGGTAAAACGTTTTGATCTGCGAAAAAAAGACTTTATGGGGTGTTTAGAAGTGCAGTTAATAATTAATGACAGTGTTTCAGATTTTTTTGATAAGATATCCTCTATTCTATTCCTAAACCACGAAGAATTCTTCAAAGATTATACTTCAAAGATGGGTTTAAATTTAGATAATGAGTATTTTTTATTACTAGATGATCTTAAAAAAATAAAAGAGCTTGATAGTGAGTTTTTAAATTTTTATTTTGGCAGCTTTTGCGACTACAAAGATGTTAGGAATGCAAACATTTTTTGTTTAGCGACAACTTTTTTTAAAATCCCAAAGATCTATACGAAGGATTTTTTTGAAATAATTGAATATTTGTCTGCAGCTACAGATGAAGAAATAAGAAAAAATATTTTAGAGTCCTTAATTTATTTGCATGGAGAGCTTAAAACCGAAACATCTGCCCAACAATATTTAAATGATAGGGAAAGTTTATTTGAGCTGCTTAATAATTTGAATATAAAGCCCGAATACAAATGGATCATATTTAAGGTAATGAAATCTCCTAAAACTTATGTAGATCAATTTTGCAACAAATTATTGTTGGTGAATGGTTATCTTAACGAGGCGATTTATAATTTAATTAAATTTAGAGATGAGTGGATGAATCAATTAAAAAACATCAATATGGATTTTCCGAAAAAGATAATCAGTACGTTAAAAGGTAAGGAATACTTATCTTGTGATTATATTAATATATATCCAACACTTTTACCTTATACTGCAACTATTACGAAAAGTGAAGATAACATTTATGTTGGACTTGGTTATAAAGTTGATCAAATTTTTGAAAATACATTAGAGAAAGCAGAGATGAATCACATCATTGATTTTTTGAAGCTTCTATCAGATAAAAGTAAGTTCAAGATATTAATCTTACTTAGTCATAAAAAAATGTATGCTAATGAGATTGCTGAACAGCTCAATTTAACCAACGCAACGATTTCACACCATATGAGAATTTTGACATTGCAAGGTTTAGTTGAGAGTACGAGACATCAAAATAAAACATACTATTATCTTAATTCTTCTAAATTTCATTCCCTTTTGAATGGTTTATTGAAAAAATTTAAAGGTGTTTCAATTTTAGGTAAAGAAGAGTAAAACAAAGTGTAAAAACCGTCTTGATTTTATGGTTGGTGCTGAAATTCGAAATGAATTCTGGGTGTTTTACAAAATAGGACGATTATGTCGAGGGGAAACTTGCGATAAATGTAAAAAAATAAGGCACCATATCAATCGAGTTATGCTCGTTAAAGTGCAATGTCCTAAAAAGGCGGGTATTTAAAAAGAATTCATTATGTCTTGATTAAATTATACATTTGATCGTATGTTATACTTTCTCTGTCGTGTAACTGAATTACCTGATATTTCATGTGAGAATTTGTTTGGAATTAGAAATACTATTGATATGACATTATCAATAGGAGGACCTGTTTATGGCAACAAGACAATCAGTAGATGAACATCTCCAAAGAAGCGAACAGGCGTATGAATTTGCGAGTGAGCAATTTAAAACCGCTTCAAAACAAGAGCATTATAATGATAATGAGTATAGTGAAGCGCAAATGATGCTTGAAAACGCGGTGAATGAATTAAACAAGCTGTCATTATCTGCGAATGATCAGCAGAGAGAGCAGCTTTACCGAATGAGGCTGCAGCTGCAGACTTTGCAAAACAATATGATTTTGCAGCGTAATTTCGATTACTGACCGCGCTGTCTCCGATGGTGCAAAAAAACCTGCCGGAATCCCGGCGGGTTTTTTTGTATTTCTTTTCAAAAAAGAATTGACAATAAGGCGGAGTGTGTTTATTGTATTATGTGTACTACTTGATGTAATACACTACAAACACTCAAAAAAATAAAAACGACATAGAAATGCTGAGCAAAGGAAAGGAGAGCTTTCATGAAAAACAAAAGATCCATAAAACAAGATGTGCCTCTTATTATCGCCGCTTCGGTTTTGGCCAGCAGTCTGTTTGTCATTCTTGTCGTCATCGGTTTTCAGTGGCAGAACATTTAAAGAAATCGAGCAGCCCGTAACAGAAAGAAGGGAAGTAAATGATTCAAATCGACCCGAGAAGCTCAACTCCGATTTATGAGCAAATCATACAGCAATTGAAAGAGCTTTGTTTGAAAGGGATCATGAAGCCGGGGGATAAACTTCCTTCTGTCAGAGAATTGGCAACGATCATTATCGCCAATCCGAATACAGTCAGCAAAGCGTACAAGGAGCTTGAACGCGATGGCGTCATTGAAACGCTGAGGGGAAGAGGAACGTATATATCGGAGAATGCAAAAAAGACATTGGTTGAAGGGAAGATGACGATGATAAAAGAGCAACTCAAACAGCTCATCATCGATGCCCATTATGCAGGGGTTGAGCTGGAAAAACTGCAGGAATGGATAAAGGAAATCAGCGCTGATGTGAAAGAAGGTCAACAAGATGATTGAATTACGGCAGCTGTCAAAAACGATTGACGGCAATCAAGTATTAAAGGACGTTTCGTTAACAATCGAAAAAGGAGAAATCTTTGGATTGCTTGGCCGTAATGGATCAGGCAAAACGACAATGCTTCGCTTAATCCAGCAAATCATTTTCGCGGACAGCGGGACCGTTTTGTTTGACGGTGTAGAAATCAAAAAGCATCCGAAGGTGAAACAGAATATCATCTACATGCCTGTTCAGAATCCGTTTTACGATAAGTATACATACAAGCAGCTGGTCGATATCCTGAGAAGAATATATCCGAAGTTTGATGTCACGTATGCGAATGAATTGATGAACAGATACGAAATTCCGGAAACGAAAAAATACCGCGAGCTGTCGACAGGCTTGAAAAAACAGCTGTCGCTTGTACTCTCGTTTGCGGCGAGACCGGCGCTGATTCTTCTTGATGAGCCGACGGACGGGATTGACGCGGTGACAAGGCATGATGTGCTTCAGCTGATGGTCGATGAAGTGGCGGAGCGCGATACAAGCATTCTCATCACTTCTCACCGGCTTGAGGATATAGAACGGATGTGCAACCGAATTGGGTTTCTCGAAGACAACAGGCTGACCAATGTCATGGATATGGATGAGTTAAAAGAAGAATATATCAAAATTCAAATGGCTTTTGACACAGATGTCAATTTGGCGATCAGAGAGCAAAATATTCCGATGCTTGATCAGGCCGGCGTGTTTTACACGGTGCTGATACCGAAAAGCGATGAAGAGAAGAAGAGCTTTTTAAAAGAGCTGAAGCCAAAAGTGTGGAACGAGCTTCCTGTCAACTTGGAAGAAGTGTTTATTGCGAAGTTTGGAGGGAAGCGGAGATGGTAGACCGAGGTCTCCTCTATCGAGAGTGGAAGCAGAATCAAGTGGTGATTTTGCTGAGTATTGTGTTTTTAGTGTTTGCAAATCCTTTAATGGTTTATCACAGATATACAAGCAGCCAGGCGTGTCTGGCACATTCAGATCCGCAGTATTGTTCTTTTATTTTGAATTACCATATCAGCAGCAACATTCAAATAAATTGGGTGGTAGGGATTATATTGGCAGTTTTCTTGATGGGGCTCGAACGTTCGAAAGGTTCAATGGATTTTTTGTTAAGTCTTCCATATACAAGAAGGAAAATTTTTCAAACGAAATTTTGGTTAGGCGCTGTTGTTATTGTATTTTCACAATTGATTGGGTTTATATTGGCATGGCTGCTTATTTTAATTTTAAAACCCGAACAGGTAAACTATTTTGAACATGGAAGCATCGGTATGATCATCACAAGCTTTATGTTTTACTCATTAGTAATGGCCGCTGGGACATTAGCTGGGAATGCTTTTGCTCAGTTGTTGACAGCTTTTGCAACGGCAATATTGCCATACTTAATTATCACGTTGCCGATTTATCATATAGGCATCCTTTCAGGGCTTCAAGCTTGGAATTTTTTCTCTTATGAATTTGACCATAAATTGATGGACTTTACACCAATTTTTTATATGGATTCAAGTTGGGTGGAGGAAAGTAAATATTTATTACTTATTCCTGCAGTGATGAGTATTCTCTTTTATCTCATTGCATCCATCAGTTTTACAAAGCATCACAATGAACGAAATGGGCACTTCTTTTTGTGGAGAACATTGGATCGTCCTATACATATCCTTGTCATTGTGTTAGGTATCCTTAGTTTCGGTTTAATGGGGTATTCTACGGGCAAATCGATAGTGGGTTACATTATCGGAATGATTATCGGGGGAATTGTAGGATTTTTGATCAGCTATTTTTCCATCTATAAAAAAGTAAGACATTAAGAAACGGCTTAGCGTTTGGAGGGACATACAAATGCCGGATTACGGCCTGCTTTATAAAGAGTGGAGGCAAAATAAAGCTCTGTTAGTCATCATCATTTTGGTTTCAATTCTAGGCAATCCTTTATCGATTTTCAATATGTACCTTACCTATCAAGGCTGTGTCACCGGAAAAGAAAATTGGGTCGGTCCCTGCGTATTCAGTGTTGATTACTTAAACGGCACATTCATCTCATTCTTTTGGATTTTGGGTGTCGTTTTGGCGGTCAGCCAGCTTGGGATTGAACGAAGCAAGGGCTTGTTTGATTTTACTTTAAGCCTTCCATATACACGCGGGCAGATATTTAATGCAAAGTTTATGCTCGGCGGAATGGTGATTGTGGTGCCGCAGCTCATAGGTTATGTTTTATCCTTGTTGCTGATCATGCTTTTGAAGCCTGATCAGGCCGTTTATTATCACCACTACAGTCTAGGAATGATCATTGTCAGTTTGCTGGCTTATTCTTTGATTATGGCTGGCGGAGCTCTGACGGGCCATATTTTTGCACAGCTTTTGGTCTCATTTACCGTGGCCATTTCGCCGTTTTTACTTATCGGCCTGCCTGCGCTCAACCTCGAGATCCTTTTTGGCGGATCAATAGAGCTTATTCATGGTCCGGTATCCAAATGGGCGCAGTACTTAATTCCAATAACCTTTGTAGATTCGAAATGGGTTGAGAATTCACCACAGTATTTAGTGAGTCCAGCTATCATGACTTTCATCTTTTACATCATCGGCTATATTAGTTTTGTCAAACTGTCTAATGAAAGAAACGGTTTTTTCTTCTTATGGAAGCCGCTTGACCGTCCGGTGCAGATCATCGTTATTATCATAGGAATCATGGGATTTGGGTACTTTGGATTTTCTGCCAGCGAGAGCTTTTCCGGCTACCTAATTGGCATGGCCGCAGGTGCTGTCATTGGTTTTTTGATCAGCTATTTTGCAATTTATAAAAAAACGAAACTATTGTAAGGGAGAGAGAAAATATGATTGATGTTCAGCATATCTACCATTCTTTCACGATCGGAAAAAAAGGCCGTGAGAATGAAGTTCCAGTATTGAAGGATGTTTCATTAAGCGTGGCGAAAGGGGAAATCGCCTGTATTGTCGGGCGAAGCGGCTCAGGAAAATCAACGCTTCTGAATTTAATTTCCGGCTACATCTCGCCGACAAAAGGGCGGATTGTCATTAATGGCACTGATGTGACAGGCTTTAATGAAAAGGAATGGGCCCAGTTTCGGCTTGACCATTTCGGGTTTATTTTTCAAAGCTTTCAGCTCATCCCGGGGCTAACGACGTATGAGAATGTTGAAATGCCGCTGGCGTTAAAAGGGATGAAACCATCTGAACGAAAGCAAAAGGTGCAGGACATGCTCAAACGCGTCGGTCTGGAAAATCACGCCGCTCATTATCCGAATGAACTGTCAGGCGGCCAGCAGCAGCGTGTCAGCATTGCGCGAGCGTTGATTTTAAACCCATCTATTATTTTAGCGGATGAGCCGACGGGAAGCCTTGATTCAGAAACGGAACAGGAAGTACTGGATTTGATCCAGCAGCTGAATCGCGAGCGGGGCATTACATTTGTGATCATCACTCACGATGATGAGGTCGCTTCTATCGGACATTCAAAATTTCAGCTTCATGACGGTGTGTTAAAAGGGGGAACTACCGATGAGGTTTAAAGATCAGGTTCATTTTATCAGAAGAAATATGAAGAAAAACAGGCTCCGCGTCTTTATGACGATTCTTGCGACAACAATGGCATGTGCGTTTTTGGTGGTGCTGTCGTCGGTTGGATTTGGGATTCAAAAGACGATTACAGATATGACGATGAGCCAGCAGGTTGTAACAGAAATCCAGGTGTACGGAAAATCAGACGGGAAAGATGTTAAAAAGGCTGATTTAGAGAAATATGACAATGTAAAAGCAGTGGTAGAAAGAACGACGGTAAACGAACCGGTTAAAGCGAAGCTCGGGGATCGAACCAATACGAATTCCACTTTGGTTTTCACAAACATGGACGATGAATTAAAATCGAATATGGAGCTGGAAAAAGGACGCACTGCAAAGTCAGAAAACGAAATTGTAGTAGGGTATAATTTTGCTAAGTATTTATGGACGAAAAAAGATTCCGAAGATTATGAAAAAGAAATCAGCAAATCCCAAGTGAATTATGATGAAATCAAACAGCCAAAAGGGTTTACAAAAGATGTGCTGAATAAAACGATTCAGCTCAATGTCACTAAAACAAATGATGAAACCGGCAAAGTTGATGGAGAAAAGTCGTACGATTTTAAAATTGTCGGTATTACGAAGAAACCGAATACAGATTGGCAGGAAGATAACAGCATTTTTGTGAGCAACAGCTTCAAGCGCGATTTTTCGAAGTTTCTTGATTTATCAAAAGACAGCAGCTCTGTTGAAAAAAGCACAAAAGTGTATGCAGACAAGTTTGATCATGTTGAACAGCTGTCAAATGATTTGATGGATGACGGTTATCAGGTCATGTCCGTGACAACACAGCTAAAAGGAGCCAATACCTTCTTCTTGGTCTTCAAAATCGGACTGATCTTTGTCGGATGTATCGCCGTTATCATTTCTGCAATCGGTATTTTTAACACGATGACGATGGCGGTAACAGAAAGAACGCAGGAAATCGGGATTATGAAGGCGATTGGGGCGAGTCCGTCGATCATTCGCCGTATGTTCTTGATGGAAAGCGCGTATATCGGGATTTTAGGCTGTGTCATTGGAATTATCATTTCTTACGGCGTGAGCTACCTTGTCAACCTGGTTGTTCCGATGATTCTCGCGGCGACTAGCGGAAGTGATGCGGGTGATTTGAATTACACATTCTCCTACATTCCTCTGAGCCTTGTCGTAATTGCCGTTGTGATTTGCGGAGGGGTTGCGGTGCTTTCCGGAATGAACCCGGCGAGAAAAGCGACGAAAACCAACGTGCTGACAGCGTTGAGAAGAGAATTATAATATGTAAAAGCCGGCTGAGCAAGCCGGCTTTCTCTATAGCGCAGGATGGCGTTTTGCTATACACTTGATAAAAAAGGAAAAAGTGCGGTGAGTCGATTGTTTAAACTTTTGCTGATTGAAGATGATGAATCGCTGTTTCACGAAATCAAGGATCGTTTAACAGGATGGTCCTATGATGTATACGGCATTCAGGATTTCAGTCAAGTGCTGCAGGAATTTGCGGCGGTTCAGCCTGATTGCGTCATTATTGATGTCCAGCTTCCTAAATTTGACGGGTTTCATTGGTGCCGGCTGATCCGCTCCCGGTCAAATGTGCCGATTCTCTTTTTATCCTCCCGGGATCATCCTGCTGATATGGTGATGTCCATGCAGCTCGGGGCAGATGATTTTATTCAAAAACCGTTTCACTTTGATGTGCTGATAGCGAAAATCCAAGCGATTTTCCGGCGCGTGTATCATTATAATACGGAGCCGAGCACGATCAAAACGTGGTGCGGTGCGGCCATAGACGCGGAGCAGAACCTCGTCAGCAATGACAACGGTTCTGTTGAACTGACTAAAAATGAAATGTTCATTCTCAAACAGCTAATAGAACAAAAAAACAAGATTGTCAGCCGGGAAGAGCTGATCAGAAGCTTGTGGAACGATGAGCGTTTTGTGAGTGATAATACGCTGACCGTCAATGTCAATCGCCTGCGAAAAAAACTGGATGCCCTGCAGCTTGGCGCATATATCGAGACGAAGGTCGGCCAAGGCTACATAGCGAAGGAAGAGGATCATTTCTATGATTAAGGCATTTCTCATTGAAAGGCGAAGCTGGATTGCCGCGTTTTTGTTTCAGCAGGCTTTGATTTTGTCCATTGCTTTTGTTGCTCCTTCCATCTCATTTGAAAATGTGCTTTATATGGTGTATTTGTGTGTGCTGTTTTTTATCATATTCCTTTGGATCCGCTATCGGAAAGAAACGGCGTTTTATAAAAGCCTGAAAACATGGGAGAACAACCTTGATGTAACAGCGATAAATGAACCGGAAACGCCGTTTGAATCAATGGTTGAAAGAAGCATTACCGGGCAAACGGAACACTTGAAGCAGACTGCTGATCGGCATCGCTTAGCATTGGAAAATGAAAAAGATGAACTGATGGCATGGATCCATGAGGTTAAAACCCCATTAACAGCAATGCATTTACTCATCGATAGAATGGAGGATCAAGCTTTAAAATCCCAGTTGTCCTATGAATGGCTGCGTATTCACCTGCTTCTTGATCAGCAGCTTCATCAAAAACGCATATCATTTATTGAAAATGACCTGTCAGTAGGGCGCATACAGCTCCGGTCTTTGATCTTCAAGGAAATCAAAGATTTACAATCGTGGTGCATTCAGAAAGGGGTCGGCTTTGATATTCAGCTGGAGGCAGAGGAAGTGCTGAGTGATGCAAAATGGCTGGCGTTTATCATCAGGCAGCTGCTGACAAACGCGGTGAAATACAGTGAAGCCTCTGACATTGAGATCAAAAGCTTTCAAAAAGGGGAACAGACGCAGCTCGAAGTGAAAGACTTTGGCAGGGGCATTGAACAAAAAGATGTGCCGCGTATTTTTGAGAAAGGATTCACCTCCACAACAGACCACCATGATCAAGCGTCCACAGGCATGGGGCTGTACTTGGCGAAAAAAGCAGCGGCGCCGTTATTAATCCATATTGATGTGTATTCGGAGTTCGGTGCAGGGACAGTTTTTACATTAACCTTTCCAAAACGGAATCAATTTGAACGTGTCATAAGCGTGTGACGAAAATGTCACATGCTTTTCTTTTTTGTTCGCCCAATCGAAGGAAAAGCCCGGCATTCCTTTTTATAATGAGATTATCCAATATAAAGGAGACTGCAAAATGATGATTTTAGAAGCAAATAAAATTCGAAAAAGCTATGGAAACAAGCTGAATAAACACGAGGTGCTGAAAGGCATCGATATTCACATTGAAAAGGGCGAATTTGTCAGTATCATGGGTGCTTCCGGATCGGGCAAAACCACTTTGCTTAATGTACTGTCTTCGATTGATCAGGTGAGTCATGGAACGATCAACATTAACGGAAACGAAATGACTGCTATGAAGGAAAAGCAGCTGGCTGAATTTAGAAAGCAGCATTTAGGCTTTATCTTTCAAGATTACAATTTATTAGACACATTGACAGTGAAAGAAAATATCCTTTTGCCGCTATCGATCACGAAAATATCAAAAAAGGACGCTAATCGCAAATTTGAGGAAGTTGCAAAAGAGCTGGGGATTTATGAATTGCGAGATAAGTACCCGAATGAAATATCCGGCGGCCAGAAGCAGAGAACATCGGCCGGGAGAGCGTTTATTCATGACCCGAGCATTATTTTCGCTGATGAACCGACCGGCGCGCTCGATTCGAAATCAGCCTCTGATTTGTTAAACAAGCTAAGCCAGCTCAATCAAAAACGCAGCGCCACGATTATTATGGTCACTCACGATCCGGTTGCGGCCAGCTACTGCGGCAGAGTCATTTTTATTAAGGACGGGCAAATGTATACCCAGCTGAATAAAGGAGGCCAAGACAGGCAGACGTTTTTCCAGGATATCATGAAAACGCAAGGCGTGCTGGGCGGGGTGCAGCATGAACATTAATCAGCTCATTCTGCGAAATCTGAAAAAGAATCTTCGGAATTACTATCTGTATGTGTTTGCGTTAATTTTTAGCGTGGCGCTTTATTTCGCCTTTGTCACGCTCCAATATGATCCTGCGATTGACGAAGTAAAGGCTTCAATCAAGGGAGCCGCGGCCATTAAAGCTGCTTCGATTTTGCTTGTCGCTGTAGTGACGATTTTTATTTTATATGCAAATACGATATTTATTAAAAGACGGAGTAAAGAAATAGGGCTGTTTCAATTAATCGGAATGACGAAGCATAAAATCTTCCGCATCTTAAGTGCAGAAAATATCATGCTGTATTTCGGCTCTTTAGCCATCGGGGTAGTGGCCGGGTTTTCAATATCAAAGCTTGTGCTCATGATCCTGTTTAAAATTGTCGATGTCGAAACTGAGGCGAAGCTGCATTTTTCTGAGCAAGCCTTGGTTCAAACGATTATAGTGTTCTGCGGCATTTACCTCTTGATCATGATGATGAATTATATGTTTATCAAAAAACAAAGTATTTTATCTTTATTTAAAGTGGCGTCTTCCACTGAAGATAAGGTGAAGAGAATATCATTTTTCCAAATGCTGATCGGCGCTTTAGGCATCGTGCTGATTTTGACAGGATACTATGTGTCTTCTGAGCTGTTTGGCGGAAAATTTAAGACCATTAACGAACTGTTTGGCGCGATGAGCTTTATCTTGGGGACTGTTATTATTGGGACGTTTCTCTTTTATAAAGGATCGGTCACATTTATTTCAAACATCATTCGAAAAAGCAAGGGCGGCTACTTAAATATTACAGAAGTACTGTCACTGTCATCGATCATGTTCAGAATGAAATCGAACGCGTTGCTGCTGACGATTATTACAACCGTTTCAGCGCTCGCCATCGGGCTGCTGTCACTCGCTTATATTTCGTATTACTCGGCAGAAAAAACCGCTGAACAAAGTGTAGCGGCTGATTTTTCATTCATGAATGAGAAGGATGCCAAACAATTTGAAAGCAGTTTGAGTGAAAGTAACATTTCGTATGTGAAAAAAGAAACTCCTGTTCTGCAAGCGGCTTTTGATGTCACAAATATCATGGATGGAAACCCGAAAGAAATGCAGGGGGATCCGAGTAAATTACAGCTTGCTGTTGTAAGCGACAAAGATGTAAACGGAGTCGATGTGGCGGCTGGAGAGGCGGTGTTCTCAGGATACACCGACTTGCTGCAAAAAGTAATGATTTTAAAAGACTCCGGCAGCGTGAAGGTGAAAAGCAAGCATGAAACGCAGCCATTACGCTATAAAGGATTAAGAGATGAGTTTCTTGTATCCTACACGTTTACAAACGGGGGAATGCCCGCAGTTATAGTGGATGACAGCTTGTATAAACGGCTCAACAAAGATAAAGACCCCCGCATTCAGCTCGCGCAGTCTGAATTTATCGGCATTAATGTGAAACAGGAGGACCAGCTTGAAAAAGCAAATGAGCTTTTTCAAAAGGTGAACAAGAAAGATCAGCATTTATCACGACTGGATACAGGCATTGTGCAAAAGTCACTGTTTGGTCTCGTGATGTTCATCGTCGGCTTCTTAGGATTAACGTTCCTGATTACATCAGGCTGTATCCTTTATTTTAAACAAATGGGTGAAAGTGAAGATGAAAAACCAAATTATACGATTTTGAGAAAACTTGGTTTTACGCGGGACGACCTGATAAAAGGGATACGCATCAAACAAATGTACAACTTTGGTATTCCGCTGGTTGTCGGCCTCTTCCACAGCTACTTTGCCGTTCAATCCGGCTGGTTCCTATTCGGGTCAGAGGTGTGGACGCCGATGATTGTGGTAATGGTGTTATATACTGGGCTCTACTCCATCTTCGGTTTTCTGTCTGTTCTTTATTATAAGAAGGTGATTAAATCATCGTTATGAAACAGCAAAAGCTCCAGAGATTCTGGAGCTTTTTGTTTATCGTTTTGGCGCCCGGTAACCTGCGGCTTCAGCTTCTTCAACTGAGCAAAACATTTCAGCCGGATCAGTTGTCCTGTCGTAGTATGTACTGCCTGGCGTGTGGTAGATGCCGTTTTTGCTTCCTTTAATATTACAGCCTTCTGCTGTGTCAGCTGCTTTGGCTTCATCAGCTTGATTGGTATGGCTTGAAGAATTTCCAGTGTCTTCGTAAGAACTTGCAGTTTGGCTTTTCGCCTCTTTTAATTGCTTTTCAAGCTTTGTTTTATCTTGTCGGAGTGTTTCATTTTCAGCCTTTGCCGTTTTTGTATCTTCTTTGAGCTGTTTTTGATTGTCTTGAAGCTCTTTCATCTCCGCTTTTAATGATTTTTGCGTCTTTTTTAGTTCACTATTTTCTTTTTCAAGCTGCTTCAGCTTGTCTTGATCTTCTGTGCTGTCTTTTAATGTCTTTGCTTCAGTGCTGACAGATTTGTATTCTTTTTCAAGTGCTTCATGCTCTTTTGTGAGACTTTGATATTCGGCGTTTAAAGCTGAATATTTTTTCTCCGCATTTGCAGCAGCAGCATCAGGCTCTGACAGTCCTGCTCCGGTGAAGAGCAGCACCAGGCCTCCTATCAAAAGCGGCCAAAAAAGTTTCTTAGAAAAACGTTTTTCTTTTTTCAGCACATATCTGACGAGGTGATACAATCCATAGCTAAGCGAAATGAGACATGCAAGAAAACCTAAGAATGCTAATGCCATTTCCATAAAATGACCCCTTTTTCTATTTATTTTACATTTTCCGAACAATATGTGTTAGATTTTTTTACGCTCATCAGTTGAAAAATGTGAGGTAGACAGATAGAATGAATGTGCTATGATCACTCGATTCGTACGGAGCCGTTTTAGGTTTCGTTTTTTTCATGAGCTTTTTTAGGTAAGAAAGGGGGATGAGTATGCCGCGTGCTCTTAAAATTTTAATCATTGGAATGTTTATTAATGTGACGGGGGCTTCTTTTTTATGGCCGCTGAATACGATTTATATTCATAATCATTTAGGAAAGTCATTAACAGTAGCCGGGCTTGTTCTGATGCTGAATTCCGGCGCCAGTGTGGCTGGTAATTTATGCGGTGGTTTTTTGTTTGATAAAATCGGCGGCTTTAAATCGATTATGCTTGGGATTGCTATTACGTTAGCAAGTTTGATGGGTCTTGTCTTTTTCCATGATTGGCCTGCCTATATTGCGCTGCTGACGGTTGTGGGCTTTGGATCCGGTGTTGTTTTTCCGGCCAGCTATGCAATGGCTGGAGCAGTGTGGCCTGAAGGGGGAAGGAAGGCATTTAATGCGATCTATGTCGCGCAAAACGCGGGGGTGGCCGTCGGCTCAGCTCTTGGCGGTGTCGTGGCGTCTTTCTCGTTTTCCTACGTATTTATGGCGAATGCCGTATTGTATCTGATCTTTTTCTTTATCGTATATTTCGGATTTCGAAATATTCAGACGAAGGATGCGTCTCAAACATCCGTGCTTGATTATGATGCTGTGAACGGCAAAGCGAAATTTGCCGCGCTGATCATATTAAGCAGCGGCTATGTACTAGGCTGGCTTGCTTATTCTCAATGGTCTACCACGATTGCTTCGTACACGCAAAGCATGGGAATATCTCTTTCCTTATACAGCGTGCTGTGGACAATTAACGGAATTTTAATTGTGATTGGCCAGCCGCTTGTCAGCTTTGTCGTAAAAAAATGGGCGGAGTCGCTGAAAGCGCAAATGGTCATCGGTTTTATCATTTTTATACTGTCCTACAGCATGCTGCTGACGGCAAAGCACTTCCCGATGTTTCTGGCTGCCATGGTGATTCTGACTATCGGAGAAATGCTTGTTTGGCCAGCGGTGCCGACGATTGCCAATCAGCTTGCGCCTAAGGGGAAAGAAGGCTTTTATCAAGGCTTTGTCAACAGCGCGGCGACAGGCGGCAGAATGATTGGCCCGTTGTTCGGCGGTTTGCTTGTCGATCATTTTGGCATCCGGGCTCTTGTTTTATCTCTATTGGTTTTGCTGCTGATCAGTATTGCCGCAACGCTTTTATACGACAAACGGATAAAACCGGCAAAAGAAACAAATAAGCAAGCCTCAATCTCTTCATAATAAAAGATCCCGCTGATGAGCGGGATCTTTTTACATGACCGGAAGAACGTTAACGGCATCCTTTACATTTAAAAATGTTTTCAACGATGAAAAATTAGCATCCAAACCATTCATTTTCATAGCCAATTCGGGCTTAATGCCGGTAATGATTAATTCGGTCCCCGTCAATTTCAGCAAATGGCTCAGCTTGAAAATCTGATCGGCGGTTTGTTCGTTCACTTGGGCTAATCCGGATAAATCGATAATTAAATAATCATCCTTGGATGTTGTTAGAATTTTCGTCAATGTGCAGATAATGGAATTGAATCGCTCCTCAGTCAGGTTTCCGACTAGCGGAAGAGCTGAAATGCCGTTGCGTATCGGGACAATAGGCGTTGAAAGTGCAGTGATTTCTGTGAGGGAATCCTCGAGAAGCTTTTCATACTCTTTTTGCTGGGTGATGTCTTTTTGGATGCCGACAAAATAGGTCTTGCCTTCAGTCTCAAGCGGATCAATATTCAATTCATTCCAGAACATTGTTCCGTCTTTTTTGTAGTTTTTGATCTGCACGGTAACAGGCTCTTTATATTGTAAAGCGGTTCTGATCGTGTCCACTTCAGCGGGATCTGTGTGTTTCCCCTGTAAGAATCGGCAGTTCTTTCCTAAAATCTCCCCGGCTTCATAACCGGTCATTTGAACAAAGCCATGATTTACGTAGACAATAGGATGATCTTCGAGCGCGGGATCTGTAATGACCACACCGACTCGCGCATGATCAAGCGCTTTTTTGATGACTTCCAGCTGTCCTTGCATGCCAAATGATTGAAAACTAGCCATTTAAATCCCCCTTAGGCTGTCATCTTACTGAACGAAAGCCTGATTTTCCCCTTTTTTAAATGAATTCTACAGTAACCCTAGCATAACGTATGTTCTGATTCAAGCAAGCGCAGTTTGTTGTTTGTCATCAAGGCTTGTCCTCGTATACACTAAAATAAGAACAGAGATTGAACATATGACCGGAAGCAGCTAAATGAGTGACTAGGTAAATGTCACTGGGGGAAAAATGAATCCAATGCATCAAGCTTATCGATCATGTGTTCACATATAATGGAAGAAACAAGCTTTTTTCAGATTTGCCAGTATGTAGATATCGAAAATCATCGGAATCGTTTAAGGGGGCTGGATGGCCTGAAGTCGCTTTACGAAATAAGGGCTTTAGGAAGGTGATGATGAAGATGCTGCATCAGGTACTTATTGCTTGTGTAATTGGAGGAATCATGGGGATTCTCGGTCATGTGAAAAAGAGAGGCAGGCTGGAGAAACCCAGAATGACGAAGCGGTTTATCTACCTTGGATTTTTGGAAGATTGGTTTATCGGAATGACAGCTTCCATTTTACTTGTATTATCCGCTGACCCCGATTCAGGAATTCAACTTGTCATCTTATCGATTATCTCAGGCTACGGCGGTGAAGCTGTTCTCAGAAGTTTTGACTTTGTGAGAGAAATGAACAGCGGCGGCGACCCAGCCGAGTCCAAACGTCAAACCAAAACTCCACCCGAATAATTGTCCTCAATCTTCGCCCGTTCAGGGTACATTCCCATTGTATACAAACCTGCTTGCACTTATGAACAGAATTCTATAAAATACAGTTAAGATTACGGTTGCGATAAGAACAATGAAGAGGAGCAGTAAGAAGCAGATATTGTTGCAGAGAGTTGACGGCTGGTGAAAGTCAATCAAGTTTGTTTCCGAACTCACCTCAGAGTTGCAGCGGTGAAAAGCCGCTGACGCATAACTGCGTTAAAAGTATCAAGTGAGTGCGGCGTATGCCGCGCTAACGAGGGTGGTACCGCGGGAAAACGAAAGTCTCTCGTCCCTTTTTGGGATGAGGGAGTTTTTTTTAGTTTGGGAATATTCTGAATATAGTTCGCTCCTTCCCGTCAATACTTGAACCATAAACGCCGTATTCAATTAGAAGGAGGTTTTTACTTTGAGTTTTCAGCACAAAGAGATAGAAAAGAAATGGCAAACATACTGGCTTGAAAACAAAACATTTGCCACTCTTGATCATAATGAAAAACAAAAATTTTACGCGCTGGACATGTTCCCTTATCCGTCAGGAGCGGGATTGCACGTCGGCCATCCTGAAGGATACACAGCTACAGATATCCTGTCCCGCATGAAGCGCATGCAGGGCTATGATGTCCTTCATCCGATGGGCTGGGACGCATTCGGCCTGCCGGCTGAGCAATACGCGCTTGACACAGGGAACGATCCAGCTGTGTTTACGAAGCAGAATATCGACAATTTCCGCCGTCAAATTCAGTCGCTTGGTTTCTCATATGACTGGGACCGTGAAATCAATACGACTGACCCTGAATACTATAAATGGACGCAATGGATTTTCTTAAAGCTATACGAAAAGGGCCTTGCTTACGTTGACGAAGTGCCTGTAAACTGGTGCCCGGCTCTCGGTACGGTTCTCGCCAACGAAGAAGTCATTGACGGCAAGAGCGAACGCGGCGGCCATCCGGTAGAGAGACGTCCGATGAAGCAGTGGATGCTGAAAATCACCGCTTATGCGGACAGGCTTCTTGAAGACTTGGAAGAGCTTGACTGGCCGGAAAGCATTAAAGATATGCAGCGCAACTGGATCGGCCGTTCTGAAGGCGCTCACGTTCATTTTGCTATAGATGGACATGATGAATCCTTTACGGTGTTTACGACAAGACCAGACACGCTGTTTGGCGCTACATACACGGTACTTGCCCCGGAACATGCATTGGTGGAAAACATCACAACGGCTGAGCAAAAAGAAGCTGTTGAAGCATATATCAAAGAAATTCAATCAAAGAGTGACCTGGAGCGTACTGATCTTGCGAAAACAAAGACAGGCGTATTTACAGGAGCTTATGCGATCAATCCTGTAAACGGAGAGAAATTGCCGATCTGGATTGCGGATTACGTTCTTGCATCATACGGAACAGGTGCTGTCATGGCTGTTCCAGGACACGATGAGCGTGATTTTGAATTCGCCAAAACATTCGGCCTTCCGGTGAAGGAAGTTGTGAAAGGCGGAAACGTTGAGGAAGCGGCGTACACTGGCGACGGCGAGCACGTGAATTCTGATTTCCTGAACGGCCTTAACAAACAGGAAGCGATTGAGAAAGTGATTGCTTGGCTGGAAGAAACGACAAACGGCGAGAAAAAAGTGACGTACCGTCTGCGCGATTGGCTTTTCAGCCGCCAGCGTTATTGGGGCGAGCCGATTCCGGTCATTCATTGGGAAGACGGAACATCAACGGCTGTGCCTGAAGAGGAGCTGCCGCTGATTTTGCCGAAAACGGATGAAATCAAACCGAGCGGAACAGGCGAATCACCGCTTGCGAACATTAAAGATTGGGTGGAAGTCACAGACCCTGAGACAGGGAAAAAAGGAAGAAGAGAAACGAATACGATGCCGCAATGGGCGGGAAGCTGCTGGTATTTCTTGCGCTACATTGATCCGCGCAATCCGGATCAGCTGGCATCACCAGAGAAGTTGGAAAAATGGCTTCCGGTTGATATGTATATTGGTGGCGCAGAACATGCCGTGCTCCATCTTCTGTATGCCCGCTTCTGGCATAAGTTCCTGTATGATATCGGCGTAGTGCCGACGAAAGAACCGTTCCAAAAGCTGTATAACCAAGGAATGATTCTCGGCGAAAACAACGAAAAAATGAGTAAATCGAAAGGGAACGTTGTCAACCCTGACGAAATCGTTGCCTCTCACGGTGCTGATACGCTCAGATTGTACGAAATGTTCATGGGACCGCTAGATGCTTCAATCGCTTGGTCTGAATCAGGATTAGACGGCGCGCGCCGCTTCCTTGACCGCGTATGGCGCCTGTTTGTAGAAGACAACGGTGAGCTTAACGGCAAAATCGTTGACGGCGCAGGTGAAACATTGGAGCGCGTGTATCATGAAACAGTCATGAAGGTCACAGACCATTACGAAGGTCTTCGTTTCAACACGGGTATATCCCAGCTGATGGTCTTTATCAATGAAGCATATAAAGCAACAGAGCTGCCGAAGGAATATATGGAAGGCTTCGTGAAGCTTCTTTCTCCTATTGCGCCTCACTTAGCGGAAGAGCTTTGGGAGAAGCTCGGCCATGTCGGCACGATTGCATATGAAGCTTGGCCTGTTTATGATGAAACGAAACTTGTGGATGATGAAGTTGAAATCGTTGTTCAGCTGAACGGCAAAGTAAAAGCGAAATTACTGGTTCCTGCCGATGCGACGAAAGAACAGCTCGAACAGCTTGCTCAAGCCGATGAAAAGGTCAAAGAGCAGCTTGAAGGCAAAACGATTCGAAAAATCATCGCAGTGCCTGGCAAACTCGTCAATATTGTGGCAAACTAAGCCTAGAAAAATCCCCTTTGCGAAAAGGGGATTTTTCTAAATCAGTCTCGAAATAGCAATCGTCCAGCTGACTTTGATATACTAAAACATGATCATTGTGAATGGGAGTGTTTTCTTTGGAAATAAAAGAAATCAGCACAGCCGCTTTGAAAGAAAAAATTGAGGCGGACGAAGAATTATATTTGATTGATGTCAGAGAAGATGAAGAGGTTGCGGAAGGCATGATCCCGCAAGCCGTTCATATTCGCATGGGGGATATTCCTGAAAAAATGGACACCCTTGATAAAGACAAAGAGTACGTGTTTATCTGCCGCTCAGGAATGCGCAGCATGAATGTCTGCAGGTACTTGGATGAACAGGGCTTTAAAACAGTCAATGTCGAAGGCGGCATGATGGCTTGGGAAGGCGAAACAAAACCAAAAAACTAGGGGAGAGCGGTCCCCTAGTTTTTTATTTGTACGACGGAAGCCAATCGCCGTGCGCTTCAAATAAATCGTCGCACATGGAGATGATGTCATTCAAGGAAAGCTCCGCGCTTGTATGCGGATCAAGCATTGCGGCCTGGTAAACCGCTTCTTTTTTTCGTGTGACAGCGGCTTCAATTGTCATCAGCTGTGTATTAATATTCGTCCGGTTTAGGGCTGCGAGCTGCTCAGGCAGTTCTCCGGCGAAGCACGGGGTCACTTTTTTTCTGGCGGCGACGCATGTCACTTCCACAACGGCTTTTGAAGGAAGGTTGGTGATCAGTCCTGTGTTCAAGACGTTTCCTCCGAAGGTGAATGGCTCGTTCGTTTCCATCGCTTCGATTATTCTTGAACCATATTCCTTTGAACGTACGTGCGTAAGGTGTTTATTGTTGACGATATCATCCCGCATTTTCTCCCAATTTTGAATCTGCTTGACGCACCTTCTCGGATATTCATCTAGCGGAATTTGCAGCTCGCTGATCAGCTCAGGGTAATTCCGTTTAATAAAGAACGGGTGATACTCTGCGTTGTGTTCGGATGATTCCGTGACATAATAGCCGAACTTATCCATCAATTCAAACCGCACCATATCATGATGCTTTGTTTTTTGTTTTTCTTTTGCTCTCCTTTTAATTTCAGGATAGAGATCTATACCGTCTTTTTTGACTTCCAAAAGCCAGGCCATATGATTGATTCCCGCGATGCGTTCCTCAATTCCGTCATGCTCCATTCCGAGAGATTTGAATAAATCCTTCGTGCACACTTGAACACTGTGGCAGAGCCCGATTGTTTTAATATTTGTATAGCGGAGCAGTGCGCCTGTAAGGGAGGCCATTGGATTTGTATAATTTAAAAACCACGCATCTGGGCACATGTCTTCCATATCCTTTGCGATATCAAATAAGACGGGGATGGTTCTGAGTGATCTGAAGATCCCGCCGATGCCGACTGTGTCGGCAATCGTTTGGCGCAACCCGTACCGTTTCGGAATCTCAAAATCTATGACAGTGCTCGGTTTATATCCTCCAACCTGAATGGCATTGATGACATAGCTTGCGTTCTGCAAGGCAAGTTTTCTGTCATCGTAGCTGTTGATCGCCACACTCGGGTTATAGCGGTCTCGCAGATTTTCGAGCATGAGCTGGGATTCCTGCAGGCGTTTGGGGTCAATGTCGAAAAGAGCGAATTCAAAGCCATTTAGTGCTTCCGTTAACAGGCAGTCTCCTAATACATTTTTGGCGAAAATGGTACTCCCTGCACCGATAAATGTAATCTTTTTCATATTGCTTCCTCCTTTAATGTTATCCCTTTACCGCTCCGGATGACAGGCCGGCAATGAAATATTTCTGCAGCGCCAAAAACAGAACAATCATCGGCAACATTGCCATAAGAGCCGCTGCGGCAACTAAATGCAGATTGTTGGCGTTTTCTCCGAAAAACCCTGCCATGGCGACTGTTAATGTCTGAACCTTTTGATCTTGTAAAAAGAAAATCGCAAATTGATAGTCGTTCCATATAAAGACACAGGAAATAATACAGATGGTCGCTGTGATCGGCTTAAGCAGAGGAAACACGATCATAAAAAAGATTTTCAGCATGCCCGCGCCGTCAATTTTTGCAGCTTCTTCAAGCTCTTTTGGAACTGTTGATCGGATAAAACCTGAATACAGGAATATGGTTAACGGCATGTAAGCCGCTGTATTGATGAAAATGGCGATGGCGTGTGTATTCACCATTCCGGCATCCACGACCATTTGGTATAAAGGCACCATGGACGTTAGCGGAGGGATGATCATAATGGAAATGAGCAAGGCGAAAACCGCTTTATTCAGCTTTGTTTCCCGCCGGGCAAGTGGGTAGGCGGCAAGTGAGCCGAATATGATCAATAACAAGGCGGAAAAGCCTGTGATGATGATGGTGTTTATAAAAGAGTTTCCAAGTGAAGCGCGCTCCCATGCCTCTGAAAAATTGCGGAAGGAGATATCGCCTGGAAACATCCATTTCGAACTGTAGTCTCCCTTTGCTTTTAATGAGGTGGTCAGCAGAATGTAAAAAGGAATAAAATGCGCACAGGCCACAATGGCGGCAAGAAGTGTAACGATCCGCAGATTTTTTGAACGGGCGGTTTTCATGACATTTCCGTCTCCTTTCTTTTAAAATACGCAAGCGCACAAAAGCTGATGATCAAAATGACAAATGCCATCAATATGCCTTGCGTTGCGGCATAGCCGGCATCCTGCCGTTTGAAATACAAATCATACATAAACGTGGACATGGATTGTGACGCATTCCCAGGGCCGCCAGCGGTGAGCGCGATAATGACGTCAAACAGCTTTAAGCCTCCAATGATGTTGATGACCATATTAATCGTTATTGAGGGCATTAACAGCGGCAGTGTAATGGTGAAAAACTGCTGGACTGGTTTCGCACCATCCATTTGCGCGGCTTCATAGTAATCCTTCGGAATGCTTTGCAGGCCGGCTAAGTAGACAATCATAGCGATCCCGACATATTGATAGGTGTTAATCAAAACGATGATCCAGGGATTCAGTGTTGGACTGGCGAGCGCATTGATCGGGCTGATGCCGAAGACACCGAGCAAATCGTTGAGCGCGCCTCCGTCATAGGAGAAGAAAAAGTACCAAATGTATCCCATAATGAGCGGACTGATCATCACAGGCAAATAGACAACGGTTCTTGTTATCGCTTTCATTTTGATGCTTTGATTTAGAAGCAGGGCGTACAAGAGTCCGACCGCATTTTGGAAAAAGGTGCTGCCGAGCCCGTAAAGCAGCGTGTTTTTTAGAATGTGCCAAGTGTCAGGGTCAGTAAACAGCCTTTCATATTGCGCGAATCCCACCCATTGGTAGACTTGCGAAAAGCCGTTCCAGTTTGTAAAGGTGATCATTGCGCCTTTCATAAACGGATAAATCATAAAGATCAGAACGGAGAGTAAAGCAGGAGTGTACATCCACCAAAGTGAGGTCTGCTTTTTTGGCTTAACCTGTTTTACATGAACGTCCCTTGCGATCTCACTCATTGTTTTCAGCTCCCTGTGTTTCCGATTGCTCCCGGAGTCGTTTATATTCTCTTTTCAGCTTTTGCGAAATCTCTTGAGGCGTCAAAATATCAGCCGCAAGTTCCTGCCCGGCTGTCCCCAGGACGTCCCACATTCCGTTAGGCAAGTATAAACGATCGAAGTAAGGTTCGACTTTGACATTTTGATAATGCTCATAGTCATTTGCATAGTAAATATCAGCTTTCACATTGGTCAGACCCGAGGGAAGCGAGGTGGCTTCAGCCATTTGTTTGGCATTAGCGGGACGTGCCATAAATGAAATAAATTCTTTTGCTTCTTTTAGATGAGGTGAGTCTTTCCATGCTGCGAGCGTATAGCGTTCACCGCCGATCCATATCGGGGCATCTCCGGCATGTATCGCAGGTGTGGGGATAATGCCGACCTCGACGTTTGGATTGATTTGGGCAACATCGTGGCCGAGTGTGCCGCCTTGCATCGTAAAGGCGATTTTGTTTTGGGCCATTAATTCAATGAGCTGAGATTTTTTTGCGGTTACAGCGTCGATATTGATCAGTTTTTCTTTCTGCATTTGTTTAAGGATGTCTGATAAATAAGTGAATTTGCTCCACTGAAAGGTGCCGTTAATGAGCTGTTTTTTTTCGTTGTGGGCGGGATCTGTAATGAGAAGAGGTGTAGCGAATTGGTCGTAATATTGGGCGAATGAGCTTTTGTCATATCCGGCAAACCAGAAGGGAACAATCTTTCCCTTGCTCTTTTCTTTAATCGTTCTCAGTGCTTTCATAAAGTCATCCATCGTTTCCGGCGGGTCAATGTCGTAACGGTCTAACATATTGCGGTTATACGCCAGTCCGTCTTTTGCCTGATTGATCGGATAGGCATACACCTTTCCGCTTTTATTTTTGAGAATGCTGTTTAAATGTGGATCGAGGTTTTCAGTCCATTTCATATCCCGGAGGTCTGCTGTATATTCTCCGTACCTGATTTTCCCCCAGCCATGTGTATCAAAAAGATCAGGCAAATCATTGGCAGCCATTCTGACACGCATCATATTTTCATAGTCATTGCCTGGGAAATGAAGGCTGACACGAATGTCACTGTGTTCCTTTTCAAACGCTGCCGTAAGTTTTCTGAACGTATCTCTTTCACTGTCCGTTGACATTGTAGAATAAATGGTTAACGTCTTTTTTGCGGTGTCCGCTGAGCTTTTCTCTGCTGAACAGCCGGGCAGAATAAGCAGAATAAGAGAGAGAAATAAAACAAAAGTGTGTTTCATCTTTTCCTCCTTATCATCATGATTAATGCTTGCTTATGTCACCTCCTTAGCTGGACATCCGCAGCTTTGTCTTACGATTAAAGTGGTGGGCAGGGTGACGCGGTGGGGAAGGGTTCGGCCATTGAGGCGGTCCAGCAGCAATTTTACGCCTGTCCGGCCCATTTCCTCTGTGTATACCTTCACTGTCGTTAAAGGCGTGCTGGCAAATTCAGATTCTTCAATCCCGTTAAAGCTGACAATCGCTGTATCCCGCGGCACCTGCAGTCCGGCTTCCTGAAGCGCTTTTAACGCGCCGATCGCCATGGAATCGCTTGCGATAAAGAATGCGTCCGGCAGATGGCCTTGAGCGATTGCTTTCTTCATCAGGCGATAGCCCTCACGCATGCTGTATTCTCCGACCAGCACATGCTCAGGCTGGGGCGCGGCGGACTTCAAAAAGACAGTCAGGCGTTTGTCTTCGATGGTTCTGCGAATGCTTTGGCCATCCTTCAGCGTATGCTCTTTTTCTTGCCCGCCAATGTAGCCTAGCCGTTTGTAGCCTAGATTGAAAAGGTGATCAATCGCTTGGCGTGAAGCCGCTTCAAAATCGATGCCAATCGAATCGTACGCTTGAGGATCAGGAGAGTGATTGATAAATACGGCATGCTCCAGCCGTCCGCTGATGTGCGTAACGGCTTCATCATGAACTCGGCCGATGACAATGACACCATCCAGTTCCCGCAAGATATGCTCTTGAAAGGAACCGAGATGAATCGAATTTGTAATGAAGATTTCCTGTTCAAAGCATTCCTTTTCAATGCCTTTGCGAATGGAAGAAAAATAAGGGTCCTGCCGTTCCTGATCGGGGGACAGGCAGCTCAGTACGCCGATCAGCGGCTGAGTCCGCTGTTTTTGTCTGCGGGATTTCCGGCGTTTGGCAACTGTTTGATAGCCGAGCTCTTCAGCGATATGGATGACTCGTTGTCTCGTTTCGCCCGCAACAGAAAGCGACTCATCTTCATTTAAAATTCTGGAAACAGTCGCGCTGGAAACTTTAGCTTTCAAGGCGATATCTTTAATCCGAACCATAGGTATCCCTCTCATCTATTTAGTAAAATATGAACTCATCTGTTTTTGATAAATTGATACTATCATATCGAAGTAAGCGGTTACAATAACTGTTTTCGGAAAATTTTGTTATATTTACTTAATATTTAGTAAACGATGCGATTTGTAAAAATAAAGGGGGAAACCAGATCTGCCTCTTAAATGTGAAGTAAGCGAAGGAAACATCATTGAAACGCCCCTGCTTGATGTAAACGGATATGAAAAGGTGTCTGCATATTACAGTCATAAGGCATGGAGCTGTCCGGTTTTTGCAAAAGTAAAAAATCGAAACTGGGGGCTGTTTTATGTTAAAACGGTCTTTTTGTTTTCTTTTACCTGGCTGACATCAATTGATGCTTTCTTCTATTGACAGAAACAAGTGAGAACAATAATATTCTAATTGTTAACATTTTTTATAATCGGTTAACATTTTAACTGGGAAGCACCACATGTTCTTCAGTGATCAGTGAAAGGGCGGGAAGGGATGCAAGAAGAAACATTTTATCGTGTCAGAATGAATCAAGTGGGGGTATGAGAATGAAATGGATGGAACTCGCAGACCGGGTGCTGGCCGGAGCAGAAGTGACAGACGAAGAGGCGCTTTCGATATTAAACTGTCCAGATGAAGATATTTTGCTTTTGATGCATGGGGCTTTTCACATCAGAAAACACTTTTACGGAAAAAAAGTGAAGCTCAATATGATTATGAATGCCAAATCAGGGCTCTGTCCGGAAAACTGCGGCTATTGTTCACAGTCCGCGATTTCGAAAGCGCCGATTCAGTCTTACCGGATGGTGAATAAGGAAACGCTTCTTGAAGGCGCAAAGCGGGCGCACGATCTGAATATCGGCACATATTGTATCGTGGCAAGCGGCAGGGGGCCGTCTAACAGAGAAGTGGATCAGGTCGCAGATGCGGTGCGGGAAATGAAAGAGACATATGGACTGAAGGTTTGTGCGTGTCTAGGACTGTTAAAGCCTGAGCAGGCGAAACGGCTGAAGGAAGCTGGAATAGACCGCTATAATCATAATTTGAATACGTCACAGCGAAATCATTCAAACATCACGACTTCACATACATACGATGACAGGGTTCATACGGTTGAAATGGCAAAAGAATCGGGTCTGTCTCCATGTTCAGGCGCCATTATCGGAATGAAGGAGACGAAACAGGATGTCATCGATATCGCAAAAAGCTTGAAGGCCCTTGACGCGGATTCCATTCCGGTGAATTTTTTGCATGCGATTGACGGCACGCCATTAGAAGGTGTCAACGAACTCACTCCGCTGTACTGTTTAAAAGTGCTGGCGCTGTTCCGTTTTATCAATCCGTCAAAAGAAATCCGTATCTCCGGAGGAAGAGAGGTCAATCTCCGCTCATTGCAGCCATTAGGCCTTTACGCCGCAAATTCCATTTTTGTCGGAGATTACTTAACAACTGCCGGACAGGAAGAGACGGAGGATCATAAAATGCTGAGTGATTTGGGCTTTGAAGTTGAATCAGTCGAAGAAATGAAGGCTGGTTTAATGGCGAAAAGCTGAGAGAATCCATAAGCAATCGGTGTGATGTCTGTCGCCGTATTTGCAGTATACGCTCCTCGTGCTTTCGCTCTCTCTTTTTCCAGCGTCAGCTGATCTGCTGTTCATATGCGGGTTGTTTATGCCGTACTGCTGAAAGTCGGGCGGCAAGACGGTGAGCCAGGAGACGCCATAGTTATCTGGAGAGCGGGGCGAAAATGATTTCTCTATCATAACGCTGTTCCAAACGGAATAGATTGATAGAGAAAGGAGAGCGGATAAGATGCTGAAGGTGGCGGTATTTGATGAAGAGCATGAAAAAGACTTGCAGACAGAAATCAATTCATTTTTAAAAGGGATATCGGAGGAGCAGCTGATTGATATCAAATATACGGTGTCGGCGGCGTGTGACCCAGACGGCGAGCAGCTTTACTGTTTTTCCGCCCTTATTTTATATCGCAAATAAAAAGATCTTCCCGCAGGTGCGGAAAGATCTTTTTTGTTAATAAGCCTTTTTTACTCTTGGACTTCTCGGTTTATCGATTTTCTTCGCTTTTCTGATCTCTCTTCGTTCTTTTGAGAGTGATTTATAGAGAGAGGCAATCATCAGCAGAATGACGATAGAAAATGGCAGTGCTGCCAGAATCGCTGTGTTCTGCAAAGCGGCAAGCCCGCCGGAATATAGGAGCACAGCCGCCACGGCGGACTGAATGATCCCCCAGCTGAGTTTCACAGAATTTGCCGGATTTAAAGAACCGTAGGACGTCTGCATGCCCAGCACGAATGTCGCTGAGTCAGCAGATGTGATAAAGAATACAGCGATCAGAACCAACGCAAGGATCGATGTCACCATTGTCAGCGGATAGTGATCAAGTGTTCCGAACAGCATCGTTTCAGTTGAAAGCTTTGCTATATCGAATGTGCTTTTTTGCTGAAGATCCATGGCTGATACGCCGAAAATAGAGAACCATAGAAATGCCAAAATACAAGGTGTCACCAAGACGCCGATTAAAAATTCGCGGATCGTCCGGCCTCTGGATACACGGGCGATGAAAATGCCGACAAACGGGGACCAGGAAATCCACCATGCCCAATAGAAAATCGTCCAGTCATTAATCCACTCGCGTTTTTCGGGGTCGTTCGGTGTCAGTCTGAAGCTCATTTGAACGATATTTTGAATGTATTGTCCGATAGAATCTGTAAATGAGTTCATGATCAGCACAGTCGGACCGACAACGAGCATAAACAGCATTAACAGTCCTGCCAGAACCATGTTCGTGTTGCTCAAATACTTAATGCCTTTTCCAAGTCCGCTCCACGCAGAAAGCAAAAAGAGCACTGTCACAATGACAATTAAAATAAGTTGAACCACAAAGCTATTCGGAATGCCGAATAGGTAATTCAAACCGCCGTTAATTTGGGTCGCACCGAGCCCAAGACTTGTCGACACCCCGACAACAGTTGCGAAAACAGCGATGCAGTCAATTAATTTGCCGATCGGGCCGTTTGCTCTATCGCCGAGAATCGGTGACAGCGTGCTGCTGATTAATCCGGGAGCGCCTTTGCGGAATTGGAAATAGGCGATGCATAATGCCACAATGGCATAAATGGCCCAAGCGTGCAAACCCCAGTGGAAAAACGTATAGCGGAGCGCATCTCTGAAAGCTTGGGGCGTTTCTGTTTCACCTGATGGAGAGCTAATTGCGTAATGGCTGATCGGTTCAGCCGCACCGTAGAATACTAAGCCGATTCCCATGCCTGCGCTGAACAGCATGGCAAACCATGTTAGTAACCCGAATTCCGGTTTTTCATCGGGTTTTCCGAGTTTGATTTTTCCAATCGGGCTGAAAATAAAAAAGAGACAGAACCCGACAAACAAAGAGACAACTAAAAGATAATACCAGCCAAATGAATTGGTAATAAACGCTTGTGCAGATTGAGACACATTTTGCAGGCTGTCGGGAGCAATAACGCCCCACAATACAGCTGCGGCTGTGATGGAAATCACAATCCAAAATACACTGGATATATGTTTCAAATACTCTCACCCTCTAATTTTTTGTGTGCGCTTATATTTTGCTCGGAAACTTAGTATGGCCGTACGCAGGCAGATCATCCTTCTCTTAAAATTACCCCGCAATCAGGTGAAACAAAACATGTCCCGCCCTATCATGAATGCGGAGAAGTTCAATGATTCATAGTGTGAAAAGTAATGGTTAAGAACGGGCGAATTGTCCGGCATTGAGTCCTGCGAGTCTGCCTGTGACAAGGGCTGACGTAATATTGTACCCGCCTGTGTAGCCGTGGATATCCAAGATTTCGCCGCAAAAATACAAGCCCTCCATTTTTTTAGAAGCCATCTTTTTCGGATCAACTTCTTTTACAGATACCCCGCCACCCGTGACAAAAGCCTTGTCAAGAGACAGTGTGCCGTTTGCGAGAACGGTAAATTGCTTGCAGTCCTTTACAAATTGTCTGAAAGGGTCCTTCGGCAGCTCAGAAAACGATACGTTCGGAGAGATGCCGTTTTTTTCAAGCAAGAAGAGGAGATAGCGCTCCTGCATCCAAGGCTTCAGCACGTTTTTAATCGTTTTTTTCGGTGCGTCCTTTAGCTCTTTATACATCTTTTGGAATAGCGTTTCTTCATTAATATCCGGATACAAATCAATCTTGATTGGCACTTGGGGCTGTTTTTTCAGCTCTTTCACCACAAATTGGCTGCATCTGAGAATGGCGGGGCCTGAGAGGCCGAAATGCGTAAACAGCATGTCCATTTTATGTGTGATGATCGGTTTGCCTTTTTTATTTAACACACTGACAGCGGCATCTCTTAGTGATAAGCCCTGAAGTATTTTTTGCTTAATAAACTGCTCGCCAGATGTGACGGGAACCTCTGTCGGAAACAGCTCTGTTATCGTATGGCCTGCGGCTTCAGCCCATTCATAGCCGTCTCCGGTGCTTCCGGTATGAGGCACACTTTTACCGCCGACAGCGATAATGACTGCCTGACTATGGATCATTTCGCCGTTATTTGTCACAATCCCTGCTGCGCGCCCATCTTCATATATAACAGACTTAATCTTCTCATTCGTTCTGATCGTTACGCGCAGCTGTTTCAGCCTGTTTAACAATGCGTCAACGACACTTTGGGCTTTGTCTGTCACAGGAAACATCCTGCCATGATCCTCTTCCTTCAATTGAATCCCGAGATTTTCAAAAAACTTGATAATGTCTTCATTACTAAATTCAGAAAACGCGCTGTATAAAAAACGCCCGTTGCCGGGGATGTGTTTAATAATTTCATCCACAGGAAGGCGGTTCGTCACATTGCAGCGGCCGCCCCCGGAAATCGCGAGTTTCCGTCCCAATTTATTTCCTTTATCTATCAGCAACACGTGAGCTCCCTGTTCTCCTGCTGCAATCGCAGCCATCAAGCCTGAAGGGCCTCCTCCGATTACGATAACGTCAAATTGTTTCATCTTTATCATCAACTTTCTTTTTCCATTTCGTGTGCGAACGCTCTGTCCGCAGTACTATTATAGCGAAAGACAGACTCTCCTTAAACGTCTTTTGCAGTGAAACTGAATGTTCACAAGTTTGCTTTTGTATTTATTACCGTCTAAATGCCTAGTTGTGGTAAAATAGAAAAGTTGAATCTTCGTAGAAAATGGTGATGAAGAAACATGTCAAGCAAACTGTTAAGAGGCACGTTTGTGTTAACGCTCGGTACGTATATATCGCGAATTCTGGGAATGGTCTATTTAATTCCCTTCAGCATTATGGTCGGGGCGACAGGCGGTGCGTTATTTCAATACGGATACAACCAATACACTTTATTTTTGAATATCGCTACGATGGGCTTTCCCGCTGCTGTTTCAAAATTTGTTTCCAAATATAATTCCAAAGGGGATTATGAAACAAGCCGAAAAATGCTCAAGGCGGGTATGTCTGTTATGCTCGTCACAGGAATGATTGCCTTTTTCATTCTGTATTTATCCGCTCCGTTGTTTGCGGAAATATCGCTGGGCGGCAAGGACAATAACGGCCTGACAATAGATCATGTCGTTTATGTCATCCGCATGGTCAGCTTAGCGCTTTTGGTCGTGCCAATTATGAGCCTTGTCCGCGGATTCTTCCAAGGGCATCAAATGATGGGGCCGACAGCTGTTTCCCAAGTTGTTGAACAGATTGTCCGCATCATCTTTTTATTGAGTGCGACATTCTTAATATTGAAGGTGTTCAACGGCGGTCTTGTCATCGCTGTCGGTTATGCGACCTTCGCAGCGCTGATCGGCGCCTTCGGGGGACTGATCGTGCTGTATATTTATTGGAACAAACGGAAGAGCAGCCTGCTGGCAATGGCGCCGAATACGGGGCCGACAGCAAATTTAAGCTACAAGAAAATGTTTCTCGAGCTGTTCAGCTATGCCGCTCCGTACGTTTTTGTCGGACTGGCCATCCCTTTGTACAACTATATTGATACAAATACGTTTAACAAAGCGATGATTGAAGCCGGCCATCAAGCCATCAGCCAGGACATGCTGGCGATTCTTACCCTGTATGTGCAGAAGCTTGTCATGATCCCGGTTTCGCTTGCAACTGCTTTCGGCCTGACATTAATTCCAACGATTACTGAATCGTTTACAAGCGGAAATTATAAACTGCTGAATCAGCAGATTAATCAAACGATGCAGACGATCCTGTTTTTAATTATTCCTGCTGTTGTCGGGATCTCTGTATTGGCTGGGCCGACATATACGTTCTTTTACGGATCTGAAAGCCTTCTACCTGAACTTGGGGCAAACATTCTGTTTTGGTATTCCCCGATTGCGATTCTGTTCTCTTTATTTACGGTCAACGCAGCCATTTTGCAGGGCATCAATAAACAAAAATTTGCGGTTGTCAGCCTTGTCATCGGTGTTGTGATCAAGCTTGTGCTGAATGTTCCGCTGATCAAGCTGATGCAGGCTGACGGCGCGATTTTAGCGACGGCGCTAGGTTATATCGCTTCACTTTTATATGGATTTATCATGATTAAACGTCATGCAGGCTATTCGTATAAGGTATTAGTCAAACGGACTGTATTGATGCTGGTTTTGTCCGCCGTTATGGCTGTAGCCGTGAAAATCGTGCAATGGTTATTAAGTTTCTTTATTTCCTATCAGGATGGCCAGCTTCACGCTGCGATTGTTGTGGTGATTGCGGCCGCTGTTGGCGGAGCTGTCTACCTGTATTGCAGCTACCGGTTAGGATTTTTGCAGAAAATATTAGGACGCCGTTTGCCGGGATTCTTAAAAAGAGGCAAACATGCCGGCTGATGAACAAAATATGATACAATAGAAGGCTCGCATGCTGCGGGCTTTCTTTTATAAAGGAGAGATTGGGAATGAGACTTGATAAGCTGCTTTCCAATAGCGGGTATGGTTCCAGAAAAGAAGTCAAAGCTGTTGTGAAGGCGGGGGCCGTCATGGTCGACGGCAAACCGGCCAAAGATGTAAAGGCGCACGTTGATCCTGATACGCAGGAGGTTACCGTATACGGTGAACCGGTTGATTACCGCGAGTTCATTTATTTGATGATGAACAAACCGCAGGGAGTGCTGTCGGCGACTGAGGACAGCCGTCAGCAAACAGTGGTCGATCTGCTGACGCCGGAAGAGATGAGATTTGAGCCGTTTCCAGCCGGCCGGCTTGATAAAGATACAGAGGGCTTTTTGCTGCTCACAAATGACGGCCAGCTCGCACACAGGCTCCTTTCGCCTAAAAAGCATGTTCCAAAAACGTATGAAGTTCACTTAACATCACAGATTTCACGAGAAGACATCTCCGATTTGGAAGCTGGTGTTTACATAGAAGGTGGCTATAAAACAAAGCCGGCAAAAGCGGAAATCAAAGCAAACGATAACGGCAATACCGTGATATACCTGACGATTACAGAAGGTAAATACCATCAGGTCAAGCAGATGGCAAAGGCTGTCGGCAATGAAGTGATTTATCTGAAGCGGCTTTCGATGGGACCGGTTGCCTTGGATCCCGCTCTGGAGCCGGGAGAATACCGTGAGCTTACAGAAGAAGAACTTCATTTGCTGAAAGACCCGCAGGCATGAAAAAATCCCGCATTTCGATGCGGGATTTTTTTTATATATAAGCACACAAAAACAAGGCTTAGGAGATTCTGCGCCCTGCATCTATCAGGCCGCACACAGGCGGCCATATGTAATTTTGCAATTTAAGAGGTAATTTTTACTTTCTTTCTCGTTGTCTCCCACTTGCCACGGCTTGGACTATGAACAAGATCATTGTATGCCAACACATTTAAGTCTCTTTGAATCGTTCTAGGTGTAATGCCGAATTCGTCAACCAGTTCCTGTGTTGTCACAAGACCTTTTTCTTGGATAAACATGTAAACAGATTTGATTCGAGTTAGCATACGGTTTGTTGAAGGTTTCAAAAAACCACTCCCTATCATAAGATCGGATGGACTTGACTAACCACAACTCACGACTATCAACTGCGTACGAAATAGCAACTAAGGCAGACATCTAAAGTTTTTAGATAATTCGCCCTCATTATACACGAAATCGCAGTGATGAATCTAGGGATAACTCCTATTAATTTTTTCCAATACGAGCTGGGCAGCCATCCTTGTTGGATTACTATGTATTTCGGCTTAATATTATTATGGTTAAAGAAACTTTTTTTATTCTGTTTCGTAGTAAATATTGGAGGTGGGTGACATTTGACAAAATTGCTTGAAGCTTCTATAAAACAGGCGGGGTATACAAGCCGAAAAAAAGTGCTCACCGATGTGTTTTTGGAAGTCGGAAAAGGGGAGCTGGTCGGGCTGATCGGAGCTAACGGTGCCGGGAAAAGCACCGCAATTAAAGCGATACTCGGCCTCTCGGAATACTTTAAAGGGGATATTACTTGGAACGACAGTTCATTCGCATATATTCCTGAGCATCCGTCCTTTTACGAAGAACTGACGCTGTGGGAGCATTTGGATCTGATCAGCACGCTCCACGGCATCGAGGAGGATGAATGTACGCGGCGGGCCCAAAGTCTGCTGCAGACGTTTTCGCTAGATCATGTCATGCATGAGCTGCCTGTCACCTTTTCGAAAGGCATGCAGCAAAAACTGATGCTGATTCAGGCCTTTCTCGCTAAGCCGGATATGTATGTGATTGATGAACCCTTCATCGGTCTCGACCCGATATCGACGAAACGCTTTGTGGACATGCTTAAAGCTGAAAAAGAGCGGGGAGCCGGCATTCTCATGTGCACGCACGTACTCGATACCGCGGAAAAAATCTGTGACCGATTTTATATGATTGAGAAAGGTTCTTTATTTCTCCAAGGCACGTTAAAAGATATTCAGGACAAGACTGGATTAGAGGAGCAGTCATTGCTCGACTGTTTTTATAAGGCGGTTCAAGGTGATCGGCCATGAACGGGCGTACGCTCTTTTTTCGAAGGCTGTTTGACTATTACAAGTATCAGTTTAAAGTATTGCATGCTGTCATTGACTGGACAGTCGCTCTCTACATTGTTTTGCCGGCGCTTGCTTTTCTGATCTATCAGTATATTGATTTGCTGAACGGAAGAGGCCTTTTTTATGAGTGGTCTGAGGTGATGGAATGGAGATGGCTGTATGCTGTGTGTGTGTTGATCGTGTGCACAGGCAAGGTCCATACATTTTTAATGGAAGCGGACAAAGTGTTTTTGCTGCAAAAGAAAGAGATGATCTATCAGCTAAAACGGTACGCGCTTGTGTATTCTTTTTTGATCACGCTGGCGAAATGGGTGCTGCTCTTTTGCATTGTTTTTCCTTTCATCCGTCATTCTGTTCACATCACATTGACAGAAAGCGCAGCCCTATTGTGTTACCTGTTTGGCCTTCATGCATTCTTTTTATCCTTAAAACAAGACACGATCAGAAAGCGGCGCTCCATTTCGCGATGGCTTGCTGACATTCTTTTCAGAGCCGTTCTTTTCTCCGGTTCTGCTGCTCTGATCGCTTTTACTGATTGGCGTTTGCTTGCGCTCATTGGCATTTTGTTTTTGATTTTCGCATTCTGCCGCGGTTTGAAAAAGGCAGCTTCAATCTCGGGTTTTGAAGCAGAGGTGATGGAAGAGAAAAAAAGCAGATTGGCGCTTGCGGGCCTTGTGATGATGATGAGCCAGGAGGCGGGAATCCCGAAGGTAAAAGATAGAATGAGAAGAAAACCGTTATTTTACCGGAATTCAAAAAGGATATTTAAAAAACGGACAATCTGTACTGGCTATAAGGAGTTGTTTTTCAAAGTCATGCTGAGGAATGGCGAGTATATGAGGCACATGTACATGTTATTGTCAGCGTTCACTGTTCTGCTATTTGTCTCCCCGATCTGGATGAAGCTGATTGTGCTGTTCGTGTATACAGGTGTTTGCCGTTATCTCCTTACGCTTATTTTTGACAAGATCATGGATGCTCCTTTTTTAATTGGCGCTGATAAGGAAAGTGATGAGTATTACCGGGCCCGAAAAAGCTGTATCAATACGCTGCACTATGCGTTTGCCGCCTGCTGTTTTTTAGCGGCCGCTGTTTCTTTATTGTTTACATAAAAAAACCCAAACGGCGGCGTTTGGGTTTTTCTGTATGTGTTATAAAATAAACAGCTGGATGAAAAACAGAATGGCGAAAACGAATACGAGCGGGTGAATCTCTCTCCATTTTCCCCGTGCTGCTTTTACAATCGGATATGAAATAAAGCCAAGCGCAATCCCAGTAGAAATGCTTGATGTCAAAGGCATGGCGAGAATAACAAGAAACGCTGGGAATGCTTCGTCCATCTCTTTCCAGTTCATGTTCGACACAGAGCTCATCATCAGGCTGCCGACGATAATCAAAGCAGGCGAGGTAATGGCGGCTATGCCTGATAAGGCGCTGACGAGCGGACTGAAAAACATAGAGGCGGCAAACAGCACAGCAACTGTCAAACTTGTAAGTCCCGTTCTTCCCCCGGCTGCGACACCAGCGGAAGATTCGATAAATGCGGTTGTCGGACTTGTGCCGAAAACAGCTCCTACTGTCGTCGCTGTTGAATCGGCAAGCAGTGCTTTTCGCACGTTCGGCAGCTTGTTGTTCTTCATCAGCCCGGCTTGCTCTGCAACACCAATCATCGTGCCTGTCGTATCAAAAATCGTGACCAATAGAAAAGAAAAGACAACAGCGTACAGGCCGTGATGAACGACATCGCCAAAAGCGGAAAACGGATTTGCAATGATCAAGCCCTCCGGCAAATGAGGAAGCGACATGAAACCTTTTGAAAAATGCAGCTGGCCCGTAAAAAAGGCGATCAAGGCGGTAGCTGCCATTCCGATGAATAAAGCGCCGCTTACTTTCCGCACCATCAGGACCACGCTGATCAAAAGGCCGATCAGCGTTAAAATAACACCTGGTGAATGCAGATTGCCGAGAGTAACCAGGTTTGACTCATCAGGTGCCACAATTCCCGCCTGACGCAAACCGATAAAGGCAATAAACAGCCCGATCCCCGTTGTGATCCCGTATTTTAAATTGTTTGGAATCGCTTCTATCAGTTGTTTTCTTAAAGGCGTTAACGATAGAATAATGAAGAGAACCCCTGCTGTAAATACTGCGCTGAAAGCTGTTGCGTACGTGATTCCGCCATCGCTTGCGCTTACGACATGAAAGGCTAAATATGCGTTCAAGCCCATGCCGGGCGCAATTGCAATCGGATAATTTGCTGCCAGGGCCATCCACAGCGTTCCGACAATGGAAGCAATAATCGTTGCGGTGAAAACCTGGTCGAAAGGAACCCCGGCGTTAGCCAGAATAACCGGATTAACCACGACGATATAGACCATTGTGAAAAAGGTCGTCAGCCCTGCTATGATTTCTTGCTTTATGGATGTTTGCTGCTCTTTTAGATGAAACATAGTAACCTCCAATTACGAACGTTTTAACAAAACACCATTAATATTATTCGTTTTATTTTGTTTTTGCAAGTCATTTCTTGCGGAAAGGGGATCATTATGAACTGGGAAGTCGAAGTGATCAGAAAAAAAGAGGATTTAATACGTGATACGCAGGAATTTTTGAGAATCAACAGTGTAATGGATGAAACAACCGCAGGACCCGGCAAACCGTTTGGAGAAGGAGTAAACGCAAGCTTGACTTCATTGCTGGAGCTTGGAGAAAAAGAAGGCTTTGCGATAAAAAATCTTGACGGCTATGCCGGTCATATTGAATGGGGCGAGGGCGATGACATTGTCGGCGTACTTTGCCATGTTGACGTCGTGCCGCCGGGAGATGGGTGGACGAGTGATCCGTTTTCTGCTGATATCCGTAACGGACGGATTTATGCGAGAGGCGCCATTGATGACAAAGGGCCGACAATGGCGGCATTCTACGCGCTGAAAATCGTAAAAGACATGAATCTGCCGCTGTCCAAGCGTGTCAGAATCATTATCGGAACAGATGAAGAAAGCGATTGGAGATGCGTGGAACATTATTTCAAGCATGAAGAAATGCCAACGCTGGGCTTTGCGCCTGACGCTGATTTTCCGATTATTAACGCTGAAAAAGGAATCGTTGATGCATCATTGCTCATCCCGCATCGCTCAAACCAAGCCGATTCAAAGGCAGTGCTTGTTTCATTTCAGTCAGGCCTTCGCTTAAACATGGTGCCTGACGCAGCGGAAGCTGTTATTGAAGGGCAGAAAAAAGAAGCGATTCTTGCTTCATTTAAAGATATGCTTCGTGCGACGGATCGAAAAGGAGAAGCTGTAATAGAGAACGGGCAGCTTATTCTGCGTATGTACGGGCTTTCCTGCCATGCGATGGAACCGAACAATGGAATCAATGCCGGCCTTTTATTGTGCGAATTTTTGCAGCAGACTGAGCTTGATGAAGCAGGCAAGCGGTTTGTGCAAGTTGTGACAGACAAGTTTTCAAATGATACGAGAGGAAAGAAACTGAATATCGACTGTGAGGATGACATTAGCGGCGAGCTGACACTAAATGTCGGAACGCTACGCTATAGGGAAGGGCAGGGAGGCGAACTTGGAATCAATATCCGCTATCCTGTAACCGCGGAAAGCAAAGCGATCCGCGACGCATTCGAAAGCGCACCTGAATTTGAACTGGGAGAATTCAAAGACAGCAAGCCGCATCATGTGTCAGCAGACCATCCGTTAGTCAAAACCCTGCAAAAGGTGTATGAAGGCCAGCTGGGCAAAAAAGCTGATTTAATCTCAATTGGCGGCGGGACGTATGCCAGATCGTTAAAAGCCGGTGTCGCATTCGGCCCGCTGTTCCCCGGACGTCCTGACAGCGCACACCAAAAGGATGAATATATTGAAATTGATGATCTGCTGAGATCGACAGCCTTATACGCGCAGGCCATCTACGAACTTGCGAAATAAAAGGACCGGCTTCTGCGGAAGCCAGTCCTTTTTTTAAACAAATGACCATAAATCAGTTGATAAATACCGTTCTCCTGTATCGGCAGTCATGCAAACCACAACTTGGTCAGGGGAGAGGCGTTTTGCTGTTTCGATTGCCGCGAAGCAGGCAGCGCCTGACGAAGGCCCGACGAGGATTCCTTCTTCAGCGGCAAGGCGTCTTGTGGTCGTATAGGCGTCTTCATCAGAGATTTTGATAATCTCATCATATACGTCTTGATTTAAAATCGGAGGTATGAAGCCCGGGCTCGTGCCCACAAGCTTATGCGCGCCGGGTTTTCCTCCGGATAATACAGGTGAACCCGCAGGCTCGACAACATGAACCGTAATGTCAGGAAAAAGCTCTTTGAGCGCTTCACCTGTTCCAGTAATGGTTCCGCCCGTTCCGGAAGAGGCGACAAAAGCGCCGAGCGGTTTTCCGATTTCCTCTATTGCCCGGGCAATTTCAGGCGCCGTCGTTTTTCGGTGCGCGTCAGGGTTGGCACTGTTGTCGAACTGCATCGGAATATAGCTGTTCGGAATTTGCTCGGCAAGCTCCTTCGCTTTTTTTATGCTGCCAGGCATTCTTTCCGCACCTGGTGTTAACACAACCTCTGCGCCGTAAGCTTTCAGAAGGTTGATCCGCTCCTTCGTCATCGTATCAGGCATGACTAGGATCGCTTTATAGCCGCGTGCCGCCGCATTCATGGCGAGTCCGATTCCGGTATTTCCGCTAGTCGGTTCTATAATAACTGATCCCGGTTTGAGCAAACCGTTTTGTTCTGCTTCTATGATCATATGATAAGCGGCTCTGTCTTTCACACTGCCGCTCGGATTAAAAAATTCAAGCTTTAAATAGACCTGCGCCGCGTTTTCCGGCTGAAGCCGATTCAATCTCACAAGCGGTGTATCTCCGATCAGATCAGCTGTATTTTCAACGATTTTCAACATTGTCATTCCTTTCTGAATAAAACAAGTGTCATATAATATCCTAACATAATAAACGTTTGTGCGAGAGTGTTTTCATTCACTTGTCCTCTATCCGCACAGCCTCTTTATTGATAAAATAATAGCTGTTAAAGAAGGGAGTTCAGACGGATGCCAGATACACGGCCACATTATTTTATCGGTGTTCCCATTCCTGAGGGAATAGCGAACCCGATTTACCATGCTGCGAAAAACGAGCCGGTTTTGACGTTTCAAAAATGGGTGCACCCGCTTGACTATCATATCACGTTAATTTTTCTCGGAGCGGCGGATGAGACACAAATCAAGCAGCTTGAGGGTTCGCTTGCTGCGATTGCTTCAGAAACCAATCCGTTTCAAGTTGAATTTGGCAAAATAGATGTATTCGGCGACCGCAGACGGCCGCGTGTTTTACACTTGGAGCCAAAGCAAAACAGACCGCTTGAAGTGTTGCGGGAGCATACGAAACAGGCTGTTCTTCAAGCCGGCTTTCAAGTGGAAAAAAGACCGTATCACCCTCATATGACGCTGGCTAGAAAATGGACAGGAGAAGAAGGGTTTCCGGCACATGTTCCGTTTGAAAGTGGCGAGGTTTCGATGACGGCTGAACGGTTTTCGCTCTTTCAAATGCACTTGAACAAATCACCAAAATACGAGGAAATATTCAAATTTCATTTATCTTAATTCATTGCGGAGTGGAGAAACGAACATGGCACAAATCATTAAAATTCATGATTATATATCGAGATATGAGCTTGATCCGTACCATTATATCAACCAGTTTGTGCGGCTGAAAAAAGAGCGCTGGCTTTCATTGTTAGAAGCAGCGGAGCGCCAGCATGAAGAAAGGCAATCCAGTGCCGAAGAGCCGGAACCGCTGCAGAAACGAAAAAAATTTTCATTGAAAAGAAGAAAAGAAGAGATAAAAGCCGATATACAAGAAGAGAGACACCAATGGTTTGAGGAAGAAGACGAATTACATGTAAGGCTGCCGAAGAGCAGGATGGCGCTTGCTTCTTTTTATAAAAGACATTTATATGAATTTCAGCTCAAATGGGCAAGCTCTACTCTTTCAGAAATATCTCATCTCTCAAACCAGGTGAAGCAGGACCGCATTTTGCGTTATCTGACCCAGCAGCTGCCTGATTCTTATTTCATTATGTATAAGCCTGTGCTGAAAATTCAGCAGGCGGCTGTTGAATTAAGTATTGTGATTATTTCCCCTCTTGATATTTTTTGCGTTTCTTTCTTAGAGGCGGAGGAAGACAGTGTGTATATAGGGTCTAAAAATCGTTTTTGGGACAAGAAAACAGCCTCTCAGACTGAATCAGTGTTAAATCCGGGGCTGAGCCTGTTTCGAACGGATTCCGTTGTGTCAAAGATCATAAAGGAAAAACAGGCTGAAATCCCGGTTCGAAAATTGCTTCTGAGCAGATCGTCGTACATCGATTATCCAGAGCCGCCATACGGCTTAGAAATAGCGGATAAGCGCGTCGCGGAAGAATGGATTGAGCGGCAGAAGAAAAACACTGCTCCGATTAAGCATCATCAGGTAAAAGCTGCGAAGGCTCTATTGTCTTACTGCATGTCTGACTCCGATCGCAGACAAGAGTGGCTGGAGTAAAAGAGAACGATTTGAGCGGTTTTCTCATAACATAAGCAGGTGAGAAAGATGAGCCATTGGTTTTTTATTATTAATCCGACAGCAGGACATCGCAACGGCCTGCGTGTTTGGAAGTCGATTCAAAAGGAATTGATCAAACGAAAGGTCGAGCACCGCTCATTTTTAACTGAACATCCCGGGCACGCCGAGGTGCTCGCCAGGCAGATTTCAACGATACAGGAATATAAGCTGAAGCGCCTGATCGTGATTGGCGGAGACGGAACCATGCATGAGGTTGTCAACGGGCTGAAAGAGGTTGACGATATTGAACTAAGCTTTGTGCCGGCGGGCGCGTATAATGATTTTTCGCGAGGGTTCTCTATTAAAAAAAGCGATCTGATGCAGGAAATCAAAAAGCTGAAGCGTCCGTTAACCCGAACCTTTCATTTAGGAAGCGTCAATTTCCTTCAGGATAAATCACAGGTTCTTTATTTTATGAATCATATCGGAATCGGGTTTGACGCATATGTCAATAAAAAGGCGATGGATTTTCCGTTGAGACGGGCTTTTCTTTTTCTCCGCCTTCGATTTCTTGTGTACCCGCTTTCCCATTTGCACGCTTCGGCGACATTTAAGCCGTTTTCGTTAGGTTTTACAACGGAAGGCGAGACGCACGAATTTCATGATGTCTGGTTTGCGGTTGTATCCAACCATCCGTTTTACGGAGGCGGCATGAAGGCGGCTCCGCTAGCAAATGCGCGCGAGAAGGCATTTGATGTCGTGATTGTTGAGAATCAGCCGTTTTTGAAAAAATATTGGCTTTTATGTCTGATGGCATTTGGAAAACATACAAAGATGGACGGCGTTACGATGTTGAAAGCAAAAGACATTACGTTTTACACGAAGGACAAAATTCCGTTTCATGCTGACGGAGAAATCATGGGCACCACCCCGTTTCGTCTGGCATCGAGTCCTTCGCCCCTGAGAATTAAAACATAAACGTATTTGGAGGAGAGAGCTTCCGATGGTCAGCATCCGCCGCAGCTTTGAAGCGTATGTCGATGACATGAATATCATTACCGTTCTGATTCCTTCTGATCAAAAAGAAATCATGACACCGCCGTTTCAGCTTGAGACGGAGACGGCAGTTTTTCCTCTGGCTGTCAGAGAGGAATACCGGCTTGAAGCAACGTACAAGTACGTTTGCGTATCTGATCATCCGGTGACATTTGGAAAAACACATGCCGTCAGAGCGTCCAGCGGCGATCAAACGGATCTCCAAATTGGCGCGGTTATTCGGACGGATGCATTTGATGATGCATTTTATTATGACGGAGAGCTGGGGGCCGTTTATACTGCGGATTATACTGAATTTAAAGTATGGGCGCCTGCCGCAGTCTCAGCTGCTGTCAAGCTCTCACCCCCTAATAAAAGCGGGCGCATGTTCCAAATGACTCGGTTGGAAAAAGGCGTTTATGCCGTTACGGCCAGCGGGGATCTCCACGGGTATGAGTATGTGTTCTGCATCTGCAACAATTCAGTGTGGACGGAAACCGTTGATCCGTATGCAAAGGCCGTGACGGTAAATGGAGAGAAGGGTGTCGTTCTGCGCCCGGATCAAATGAAATGTTCTGACCCGCTCAAACCATTCCCACACCCTGCGGATGCCGTTATTTATGAGATGCACATCCGCGACTTCTCCATTCATCAATACAGCGGCATGAAAAACAAGGGAAAATACTTAGCGCTGACAGAAACCGACACGCAAACTACAAATGGGTGTTCTTCCGGACTGGCGTATGTCAAGGAGCTCGGTGTTACACATGTCGAGCTTCTGCCAGTGAATGATTTTGCCGGCGTTGATGAAAAGAAGCCGCTTGATGCCTACAATTGGGGATATAACCCGCTTCATTTCTTTGCCCCGGAGGGAAGCTATGCCTCAAACCCTCATGATCCTCAAACAAGAAAAACAGAGTTGAAACAAATGATCAAAACCCTTCATCAGCACGGACTGCGCGTCATTCTGGATGTCGTCTTTAACCACGTGTACGAGAGGGAGAATTCACCTTTTGAAAAGACAGTGCCAGGCTATTTTTTCCGCCATAACGCATTTGGGATGCCGTCAAACGGCACCGGTGTCGGAAATGACATCGCATCAGAAAGACAGATGGCGAGAAAGTTCATTGCTGATTGTGTCATCTACTGGCTGCAGGAATACGATGCCGACGGATTCCGCTTTGATCTGCTTGGCATTTTAGATATTGACACTGTGCTTTTTATCAAAGAAAAAGCAATGGCGGTAAAGCCCGGAATCCTGCTGTTTGGAGAGGGATGGGATTTGGATACACCGCTCCCGCATGAACAGAAAGCCATCTTAGCGAATGCTTCAAAAATGCCGGGCATCGGCTTTTTTAATGATATGTTTCGTGACGCTGTGAAAGGGAACACCTTTCAGCTTATGTCTGCCGGCTTTGCGCTCGGCAGCGGGGGAGCAGCGGAAAACGTGATGCACGGGATTACCGGGTCTTCCGGATGGAAGGCATTAGCTCCGGTTGTTCCTGAACCGAGCCAGTCTATCAATTATGTCGAGTCACACGACAACCACACCTTTTGGGATAAAATGAGCCTTGCTCTGCCTCAAGAAACTGACAGCCGAAAGAGAAGCAGGCAACGGCTGGCATCCGCGATTATTTTGCTTGCCCAAGGAGTGCCGTTTATTCATAGCGGACAGGAATTTTTCCGGACGAAGCAGGGAGTGGAAAACAGCTATCAATCCAGTGACAGCATCAATCAACTGGATTGGGATCGGCGTGAAATGTTCAAAGAGGATGTTGACTATTTCCGCAGGCTGATCTCGCTGAGAAAAGCGCATCCGGCATTCCGTCTCAGGTCTGCTGCAGATATCCGGCGCCATCTTGAATGTTTGACGCGAGACGAACACCTTATCGCATACAGGCTTCATAATCTTAACGGGATTGATGAATGGGAAGACGTCATCGTCATCCATCACGCAAGTCCGGCTGCCGTTGAATGGAAGCTGCCAAATGACAAAACGTATCGGCTTTTATGTGATACATCAGGTTTTCAGCATGACCCGAAAGAAATCAAGAAAGCGGTTGCGGTAATGGGCATCGGAACGGTTATCTTATATTTAGCATCAGATCTTAAGAGTTTTGCTTGACGAAGTTTGTGCTATAGCGCTAAAATTTAAAGGACGGCTATTGATTAGCATATGAGACTCTCAATAGCTGTCTTTTTTATTTTCATACGATTCGTACGAAAAAGGCACTCGCTGGATAGACTAGAGACGATTCGCCTTTATTCTAAAATATTTTAAGAAATGATGGGTTGAACATTGATATGAACTGGTTGGGACAATTACTAGGTAGCGATTGGGAGATCTTCCCCGCCGGAGGAGCTACAGGAGATGCATATTATGCGAAACATAACGGGCAGCAGCTTTTTTTAAAACGTAATAGCTCACCTTTTTTAGCTGTTTTATCCGCCGAAGGCATTGTTCCGAAGCTGGTTTGGACAAAACGGATGGAAAATGGGGATGTCATTACGGCCCAGCACTGGATGACCGGCAGAGAGCTGAAGCCTAAAGATATGAGCGGACAGCCCGTTGCTGAATTGCTTCGTAAAATACACACATCAAAAGCCTTGCTGGACATGCTGAAAAGACTTGGAAAAGAACCGCTGAACCCGGGGGCTCTTCTGTCTCAGCTGAAGCAGGCTGTATTTGCTGTGCAGCAATCTTCGCCGCTGATTCAAGAAGGGATCAAATACTTAGAAGAACATCTGCATGAAGTGCATTTCGGTGAAAAAGTCGTTTGCCATTGTGATGTCAATCATAACAACTGGCTATTGTCTGAAGACAACCAGCTGTATTTAATTGACTGGGACGGCGCCATGATCGCTGATCCGGCGATGGATCTCGGGCCTTTGCTGTACCACTACGTCGAAAAGCCAGCTTGGGAGAGCTGGCTGAGCATGTACGGCATTGAGCTAACTGAAAGCCTGCGGCTGCGAATGGCTTGGTATGTGTTATCCGAAACAATCACTTTCATAGCCTGGCACAAAGCAAAAGGCAATGATAAGGAATTTCATGATGCAATGGAAGAACTGCATATGCTCATGAAACGCATCGTTGAATAATCAGGAATACGAATCCATTTGCTCTACCCATTGAGACAGGCTGTTTTGATGCTCTTGTATGTGTGAGTTGATGGATTTGGACGAAATTCCTGATTGGCTGTAGCGGTAAACATCTTCCAGCACGTTTTTGAAGTTTGAATCAAGCTCTGTATTAGCCATCAGCGATTTAATCACACGCTCAAGCTGCTCGTACTCTGCGACGGTTCCGCAGCAGTCCAATTGATGGTCAGATAATATATCCTTCAATAAATGAACTTGATGCTCATAATGTAAACCCATAACGGTACACATCCCTTCAGTATCATACGGGTTAAATTGTTCAAAACAGCGCGTTTTTATGCATGTGAAAGGAGTGTTCCGCAAACGGGAACCTCTTTTTTTTATATACGCAGACTTAGCGGGTACACTGGAAAAACAATCTTGCGGGTCTTTTTAATTCATGGTATGTTGTTAGTCGAAATAATAGATAGAGGTGTCAATCATATGAGAATGCGCCACAAGCCTTGGGCTGATGACTTTTTGGCTGAAAACGCAGATATTGCCATCAGCAATCCAGCTGATTATAAAGGGAAATGGAACACAGTGTTTGGCAACGACAATCCGATCCATATCGAGGTTGGTACAGGAAAAGGGCAGTTCATTTCTGGAATGGCCAAACAAAATCCTGACATCAATTATATTGGGATTGAGTTATTTAAAAGCGTCATTGTGACAGCCGTCCAAAAAGTAAAAGATACCGAAGTGCCGAATGTAAAGCTTCTGAATATAGATGCGGACACGCTGACAGATGTGTTTGAGACGGGTGAAGTCAAACGGGTCTACTTGAATTTTTCCGATCCTTGGCCGAAGAACCGCCACGAAAAACGCCGTCTGACATATTCGCATTTCCTCAAAAAGTATGAAGAAGTGATGGGGAAAGACGGAGCGATTCATTTTAAAACGGACAACCGCGGCTTGTTTGAGTACTCTTTAAAGAGCTTCTCCGAGTACGGCCTGCTGCTGACATATGTCAGTCTCGATTTGCATAACAGCAATCTGGAAGGCAATATCATGACAGAATACGAAGAAAAATTCTCTGCGCTTGGCCAGCCGATCTATCGGGCTGAGGTTGAATGGAGAACGTAAAACAGACTCTGACAGGAGTCTGTTTTTTTTATGGACCGTTTGCTACCATGATGACAGGAGGGGGATGAAAATGGAATCAATGAAAATCGGAAATATTACGTTAACCTGGCTTGACGGAGGCGTGACACATATGGACGGAGGCGCCATGTTCGGCGTCGTTCCAAAGCCGCTATGGTCTAAAAAGTATCCAGTCAATGAAAAAAACCAGATTGAACTTAGGACAGACCCTATCCTCATTCAAAAGGACGGGCTCAATATCATTGTCGACGCCGGAATTGGGTCTGGCAAACTGACTGATAAACAAAAACGAAACTATGGCGTGACACAAGAATCGAATGTGAAAACATCATTAGCGGCGCTCGGATTAACAGCTGCTGATATAGATGTGATTGCTATGACACACCTTCATTTCGACCATGCATGCGGTTTAACGGAATATGAAGGGGAACAGCTCACCTCAGTCTTTTCGAATGCAGTGATTTATGCATCTGCTGTCGAATGGAATGAAATGCGCCATCCGAATATCAGGTCAAAAAACACGTACTGGAAAGAAAACTGGGAGGCGGTTGCCGATCAAGTCAAAACCTTTGAAGACACCTTAACAATCACAGAGGGAATGACGCTGCATCACACCGGAGGGCATAGTGAAGGCCACAGTATTCTTATATGTGAGGATGCGGGTGAAACCGCAGTACATATGGCAGATTTGATGCCGACACACGCCCACCGCAACCCGCTATGGGTGCTGGCTTACGATGATTATCCGATGACCTCTATACCGCAAAAGCAGAAATGGCAGTCATTCGCAGCGGAAAAAGACGCATGGTTTATTTTTTATCATGATGCCCAATATCGCGCGCTTAAATGGGATGAAGAGGGAAGCATCAAAGATTCAATCAAGCGAATCAACTAATAGCATATTTTTATGTTTACCCTGCATGTTTTCCGGCTAATAATGCAAACCTAGTACTAATTATGGTTAGAAAGGAAGAGGCAGGGTGAAACAATTCAAAGTAACAAACGAAGGAGACATTCAAACAACATTAAGAGGCCTTGAAGTGCTCTCTGTTCCTTTTTTGAACAAAGGTGTTGCTTTTACCGAGGAAGAAAGAAAAGAACTTGGTTTAAAAGGCTTTCTGCCGCCAAAGGTATTAACGATTGAAGATCAGGTGAAAAGAGCGTACGAACAATATTCCGCGCAGCCTGACGATTTGAGTAAAAATGTTTATTTAACAGCGTTGCACGATCGGAATGAAACGCTGTTTTACCGCCTGTTAAACGACCATTTAGGGGAAATGCTACCGATTGTTTATACACCGACAGTTGGAACAGCAATCCAGAGATACAGCCATGAATACAGAAAGCCACGAGGTCTCTATCTGTCAATTGATGACCCGGACGGTATGAAAGAAGCATTTAAACAGTATAAAGATCAAAGCGATACAATTGATTTAATTGTTGCAACTGATGCGGAAGGAATTTTAGGAATCGGTGACTGGGGTGTCGGAGGCATCGCGATTTCTATCGGTAAGCTGGCGGTTTATACGGCGGCTGCGGGTATTGATCCGAGCAGAGTGCTGGCAGTTGTTTTAGATGCGGGAACAAATCAGGAGAGCCTCTTGAACGACCCGCTTTATGTCGGAAACCAGCATTCCAGAGTCCGCGGGGAACGCTATGACCAATTTATTGACGAGTATGTTGCCCTTGCGAGAGAAACGTTCCCGAACGCATTGCTGCACTGGGAGGATTTCGGAGCGAAAAACGCGCGCAGCATTTTGAATCGCTATAAAGATAAAGTGTGTACCTTCAATGATGATATTCAAGGGACAGGCGCTGTTTCACTGGCGGCAGTCTTATCCTGCGCAAAAGCGTCTAAAGTGCCGCTAAGGGATCACAGAGTCGTCATATTCGGAGCAGGAACGGCAGGAATAGGAATTGCTGAACAGCTGCGGGAAGCGTTGGTGCGCGAGGGGCTGAGTGAGGAAGAATCATACCAGCGCTTCTGGTGCATAGACAGAAACGGGTTGCTAACTGATGATATGGATCAGCTTCTTGATTTCCAGAAGCCTTATGCCCGTTCGGCAGATGAAGTGAAGGGGTATCAGCGGAACGGAGACGGCGGAGGCATTGATCTCCTTGAAGTGGTCCGGCAGGCGAAACCGTCGATTCTGATCGGGACATCAACGGTTTCCGGCGCATTTACAGAAGAAATTGTAAAAGAAATGGCGTCACATGTGAAACGGCCGGCGATTTTGCCAATGTCAAATCCGACCACGCTTTCTGAAGCAAAACCGCAGGACCTAATCGAATGGACGGAAGGCCGCGCACTGATTACGACAGGAAGCCCGTTCCCGCCGGTGGAATATAATGGTGTGACGTATCACATTGGCCAGGCTAACAACGCGCTTGTCTTCCCGGGTCTCGGTCTTGGAACGATTGTTACCAAATCAAAATTAATTACCGACGGCATGTTTGAAGCATGTGCCCGGGCAATTGCAAGCATGGTCAATGTCGGGGTGCCCGGCGCGCCGATGCTCCCAAAAGTAGAGGATTTGCGGACTGTATCGGCAACTGTTGCAGTCGAAGTTGCTAAAACCGCAATGAAGGAAGGCGTCGCGACGGAAGAGCCTGAAGACCTTATACAGGCTGTGCAGGATGCGATGTGGTACCCGGTATACAAACCGATTCGCGCGATATAATAAAAAAGAGCCGCTGCATGGGGGACTGACCCCATAAGATGAGACAAATAAAAAACACCTTCAAGTTTGAATACGGATGATTGTTATCCGAAATTAGACTTGGAGGTGTTTTTTCTATGGGGACAAGAGTGAGTTATCCGGTTGAAGTGAAACAGAAGGCTGTAGAAATGAGATTGGCAGGCGTACCTATGAAAGAGATCATGCAGGAGTTGAATATTAAGAATAAGACACAGGTTCAGACATGGGTTAGATGGCATAAGGCTGGGGATACACATCGATTCGAACAGCCTGTTGGAAAGCAATACACTTACGGAAAAGGTCCGGAGTATTCTTCCGAATTAGAGAAAATGCAGGCAGAGATTCGTTACCTGAGACAACAGAATGAAGTTTTAAAAAAGTACAACGAATTGGAAAGGAAGTTGATAGCGAAACGTCAGTCGAACTTGTAGAAATATTGAACAGCACAATGACCATACAGGATATCTGTATTCATTTAGGTATCTCTCGAGCGTCTTATTATCGCTGGAAGAAGAATCCGATGAAGGATCATCCCAAGCGCCATTTGGAAAAACAAATCGGCACGTTGTGCCGAGAGCACAAGTATCGATATGGATATCGAAAAATCACAGCTATACTAAAAAAGAGTATGCATATTAACCATAAAACGGTTCAACGTATTATGCAGAAAAATCAATGGCAGTGCCGGGTTAAGGTGAAAAAGCGCAAGAAGGATGGGCAGCCATATGCCGTGGTCGATAATATATTGGATCGGAACTTTCAGTCTGATCGCCCTCTTGAAAAACTAGTAACGGACATTACGTATTTGCCTTATGGACAGAAACAATTGTACCTTTCCAGTATATTGGATTTATACAATGGAGAAGTGATTGCTTTTACGATTGGGGATAAGCAGGATACAGCCTTTGTCTTAGACACACTTGATCAGCTGCCAATGTTGCCTGAGAACTGCGTGTTACATAGTGACCAAGGTTCTGTGTATACATCTTACGAGTATCAAAAAGCTGTTAAAACAAAAGGCATTACCATGAGCATGTCCCGCAAAGGGACGCCCGCTGATAATGCCTCCATCGAATCGTTTCATTCCTCACTAAAGTCTGAAACGTTCTATCTTAACAGCATTGATCGAACTACGACCGCCATCGTAGAACGCACTGTCATAGAATACATTCATTATTATAACAATATTCGTATCCAAACTAAACTAAACAACCAATCACCGATAAACTATCGGCAATTGGCTGTTTAAAAGGTGTTTTGATCCCTGTCTCAAAAACGGGGGTCAGTCCCATGGGCAGCGGCTTTTATGTTACGCTTGTCCGGTGTTAAGAGGCGATTGTATCAATAACATCGACAATTTCCCCTGTTTTCGCATCCACCATGACCTCGTACTGCTCTAATTCTCCGAAAGCTGATCGTGTAATGCCGGTTTTGTACACCTGTACTGTTTCTCCGTTCACATTGTAAGGCTCAGGCTGGGTATAAATCCATGACCCGTCAATCGGCCCCCGCTGCTTAAAAGCGGATTTTACGATGCGAAGCGCTTTTTCTGAAGAAATATAAGGCTTCATCACATATTGTTTCACAATAACTGCCGTACAAATGCCAAGTCCTGCTCCTAAAAGAAGATGACGCAATTTCAAAATAAAGCACCTCCTGATTGATCGTACTTTTCATTATACAGAAACCGCCAAATCCTGTTAAGCAATACGATGCTGTCCGAGCAGATTCGGCCGAGGTGCTTGGAAAACTTGATTTTTTCTAATAAAATAAAAGGACTACATAGAAATGAGGGAAAAACATGAATCAAGAAACGAAAGCGCTTTTCCAAACACTGACGCAGCTGCCCGGCGCGCCGGGCAATGAGCATCAGGTTCGTGCTTTTATGAAGCAAGAGCTTGCCAAATATGCCGATGACATCGTTCAGGACAGACTGGGAAGTGTTTTCGGAGTCAGAAAAGGCGAAGAGGGCGCACCGAGAATCATGGTTGCCGGACATATGGATGAAGTTGGCTTCATGGTCACATCCATTACAGACAACGGGCTGCTCAGATTCCAGACGCTCGGGGGCTGGTGGAGTCAGGTGCTGCTTGCACAGCGAGTTGAAATTCAAACAGATAACGGGCCGGTTCCGGGTGTGATTTCAAGCATACCTCCGCATCTGCTGACAGATGCACAGCGAAACCGCCCGATGGATATCAAAAACATGATGATCGATATCGGAGCAGATGATAAGGAAGACGCTATCAAAATCGGCATAAAACCGGGACAGCAGATTGTGCCTGTCTGCCCGTTTACAACGATGGCGAATGAAAAGAAAATTTTATCAAAGGCATGGGATAACCGATATGGATGCGGCTTAAGCATTGAGCTTTTGAAGGAATTGCACGGAAAAGAACTTCCGAACACGCTCTATGCGGGTGCAACGGTACAGGAAGAAGTAGGGCTGAGAGGCGCGCAGACGGCTTCCCATATGATTAAACCGGACTTGTTTTTCGCGCTTGACGCCAGCCCGGCAAACGATATGGGCGATGACAAAAATGAATTTGGGCAGCTTGGAAAAGGCTTTTTGCTCCGCATTCTTGACAGAACGACAGTCATGCACCGCGGGATGAGAGAATTTGTGCTTGATATGGCGGAAACACATGATATTCCATATCAATATTTCGTTTCAGGAGGGGGAACAGATGCGGGCAAAGTTCACATTTCAAACAGCGGCGTTCCCTCAGCGGTTATCGGAATTTGTTCCCGCTACATTCATACGAACGCTTCTATCATTCATATTGATGATTATGCTGCCGCCAAAGAAATGCTCATCAAACTTGTGACAGCCTGCGATAAGCAGACGGTGGATGCGATTAAAGAAAATATGTAGGGTATCATAAAAGCTTGTTGAACGGGGCTGCAAGCCCGGATCGACAAGCTTTTTTCTTATTCTGTTTCAAAAACATAGGAAAGGGCCTTAATGGCTTGATTTACGGTTTCAACTGTTATATTCGCTTTGTTGGAAAGCTCTTTTAAAGGATGGTGGAGCGATTCCGGCCGGATCATAATCAGAGGTTTTCCTTTAGCAATCGCATATGATGCATCCATTGCCGTGTTCCACTGTTTGTATTTTTCGCCAAAAAGAGCAATTACAAAATCTGCTTTATTCATCAGGACGGCGGTTCTGAAATTATTCACGTCAGAGGCTGTGTCATCCTTTAAAACGGCATTTGGCTGAATGCCCATAATTTCTTCTCCGATATTGTCTGAGCGGTCATGATTCTCCATCGGGCCGACAAACGTAATCGGCAGCTTCAGTGATTTTGTTTTCTCTTTGATTTCCTCGCGCCAATTACTGTGGATTTCCCCGGCTAAATAGACGACAAACTCCATATTAAAATCCCTCCTTATGTATGTCCATTTGTAAATTTTGCCCTTATGTCCCTGATGTTAAACGAAACGAGCTTGATAATGCAAATAAAATATGATAATGATAATGAGAAAGCGAATCTTACATATTCATTCGTTGCATATAAGTGGTTTTGCCGTAAGCAGTTTGGTATGATCCAAGTGGACGAGTATCAATAAACTACCAACGTGTAAGAGCATTATCAACTGGAGGGATATAAATGAAAAAAATTGAATCAACTCAAGAGCTGGAAAAAGCGGTAAAGGATGATTGGGCGGTCTTTATGTTTTCAGCCGACTGGTGCCCGGATTGCCGTTTCATAGAGCCTTTTCTGCCTGAAGTGGAAGCGGACTTCCCTGAATTCACTTACTACTACGTAGACCGCGACAAGTTCATTGATACGTGTGCAGAGTGGGAAATTTACGGAATCCCAAGCTTTGTCGTTTTTAATGAAGGAAAAGAAGTAAATCGTTTTGTGAGCAAAGACCGTAAAACGAAAGAAGAAATTGAACAGTTTTTAACTGACTCTCTCGCTAAAGCGTAAAGGAGGACATCTGGTTTGAAAATGACCTCAAGGAAGCTGTCAGATATCCTGAAACAGCGCCTTCAGCACGAGAATCGCTCCTTTCTCTTTGACAGAGAAAAAGATACCCTCCGTGTTGAGGATCAAACGACCAAAAAAGGAATTACGCTTGACCTGCCGCCGATCATTGCCAAATGGGAACTGAAAAAAGATGAAGCCATTGATGAGATTGTGTACTATGTCTCCGAAGCGATGACGGCAATGGAAGGGAAGGCTCAGGAAATGACCGGAAAAGAAAGCCGCATTTACCCGGTGATCCGCTCGACTTCTTTCCCGGACAAATCCAGCGAAGATATTCCGCTCATTTATGACGATCATACCGCAGAGACAAGAATTTATTACGCGCTTGATCTCGGGAAAACCTACCGTTTAATTGACCAGCGCATGCTTGAGAAAGAAAACTGGACAAAAGAGCGGATTAGAGAGACGGCTGCATTTAATCTCCGCTCTTTGCCGGCGGTTGTCAAAGAGGATACGGTAGCCGGCAATTTCTTTTACTTTTTCAGGGCAAATGACGGTTACGACGCCAGCCGGATTTTGAACGAAGCGATTTTAAATGAGTACAAGCAGCGTGCAGAAGGTGAACTGGCGATCTCTGTTCCGCATCAGGACGTTCTGATTCTTGCTGACATCCGGAATGAATCGGGTTATGATATTCTAGGACAAATGTCGATGAGCTTCTTTGCAGGCGGCACCGTTCCGATTACCGCCCTTTCATTTTTGTACAATGAAGGAAAGCTGGAACCGGTGTTTATCCTGGCGAAAAGCCGTCCGAAAAAGGATTAGAAAGGATTTTTACTTATGAACGCTTTTTATAATAAAGAAGGTGTGGGAGACACGCTGCTGATCTCTCTTCAAGATGTGACACGCGAACAAATTGGCTATGAAACATACGGCGACGTCGTCAAAATTTTTAATAACGAGACAAAAGAAACAACGGGTTTCAACATTTTCAATGCGTCTTCTTACTTGACCATTGATGAAAACGGCCCTGTTGCGCTCTCAGAAACATTTGTGAAGAATGTGAACGAGATTCTAAGCAGAAACGGCGTAGAAGAGACATTAGTCGTTGATTTATCTCCGAAGTTTGTTGTCGGATATGTAGAGTCAAAAGAAAAACATCCGAATGCGGATAAATTAAGTGTATGTCAAGTCAATGTAGGAGAAGAAACGCTTCAGATCGTCTGCGGCGCGCCTAACGTTGACCAAGGGCAAAAAGTTGTCGTTGCCAAAGTCGGCGCCGTGATGCCAAGCGGACTTGTCATTAAGGATGCAGAGCTTCGCGGCGTTCCGTCAAGCGGAATGATCTGCTCAGCGAAAGAGCTTGCTTTGCCGGATGCTCCTGCTGAAAAAGGAATCCTTGTGTTAGAAGGGGACTATGAGGCAGGGGACGCATTTCAATTTTAGACTCCCATAAACCCGTTCAAAAAAACGAATCATCTAAAAAGCCGCTAAGCCCTTGTTTAGCGGCTTTGTTTTGCCGAAAGCTTAATCTTTTCTGGGCCGACGTGCAGTGGTATACTAAAAAACGTCCCAGAAAACTATAAGGGAGTTAGAGATAAATTATGAGTTGGCTTCATAAATTTTTTGATTTGTTTTTAGGCGAGAGTGAAGAGGATAATGAACGGGAGAAAAAACCTGCTCAAATTCCGCAGCAGCAAGAAATACATCAGCATCATCCTGAAGGACAATTAAAAAGATTGGAAGATCCTAAAATATATTATGAATATCCAAAAGGCAAGTTTCGTTTTCCAGTCGTGCCTGACGGATACCAAAATCAAGACTTGAGAAGGCGCCGAGCACCAGCGGACGAACCGAAATCCGCGCCGCGTCCAAGCGCCGCGCCATACAGAGAACATCCCAAAGATAAAAAAGAGCAGCATACATATCAAACATCAGAGCCGGCGAAGAAACCATTTAAACCGACAAATATCCCTTCGCCAATACATGGATTCAATCAAAAGCCATCCGTCAAAAAGGATGTGCCGAAACAGCGTTCAGAAACAGTGAAGGCACCGGACAAATCTGAAAAAGAGAAGGTAACACTGCTATCAGAAGAGATCGAGCGGGAACGCAGCTATTCTGCTCCGGACAGGCCGCCGCAGCACGTGAAAGAAGCGCCTTTTTTGCCGGATACCCCATTCGAAGAACAGCCTTCTCGCGGCTTGAACGGAATGGCTGCAGGGCGTGAAGAAGCGCTGGGACAGCGCCCAGCCGAAGAGCCAGCTGCCGACATTCAGCATCCGGAAAAAGAAGCGTCTTTCTTCCCTGCTGGACAAAATGAAGAGCAAACAGCCCCTGAGAGACTGACAGATACGGTAGCTGAGGCACAGGAAGACCGAACAGGCAGTAAACAAAGCCATGAAGACACCATGCCTGCGGCAGCTGAGATTCAAGAAGAACAAAGGGAACAACTGCCAGAGGAAGCCGAAGAGTTTGTCTGCCGCGCTGAACAAGTTGAAGAGCAAGCAGCACAAACATCCCCGACAGAGGCAGTATATGAGGGCGGAGAATCAGCAGAACGGTCAGACAGCAAAGTAGACAATCATCACGAAATCGCAGCAGCTGCTGAGAGCCTGTCTGTTCAAGAAGAACGAATAGACACCCTAAAGGAAAACAATGCCTCGTTTACAGGTCACGAGCATTCTGTGTCTCTGACTCAAGCAGTAACAGAGGAAGAAGCAGAAGAGCCATCAGACAGCATAATAAACAACCAGGCTGACATCTTGGGAGAAGCAGAAGACACGAAGATAGACGTTTACCCAGACGGCCATGCTGAGCCGGAGCAAAATGATCACTTGGAATTTTCTGCAGTCCATGAAAACCGGCAGGACATTCATGCGAACGCAGCACACGCTGCTATAGAGGAGCCGCAAAAAAGCTCTGTCATGCAGGAGAAACGTACTGAACAAAGCACATCTCCTCAAAAAGGGCCGTCTGTTCCTTTTAATGTCATGATGCTGAAAAGAGATACGCATAAACAGCAAAAAGCAGAGGAGCGCCGCAGCAGCTATGTGTTTCCGAATGTTGCACTGCTTGATGTCCCGCCAGCGCAAGTTCAAGACGATACTGCGTGGATAGAAGAACAGCGTCAGCTTCTTGATTTGACTCTGAAAAATTTTAATGTCCGCGCCAATGTGGTTCACGTGACCCAGGGTCCTTCTGTCACAAGATTCGAGGTGCATCCTGAACCAGGCGTAAAGGTGAATAAAATCACCAACTTGTCTGATGATATTAAGCTCAGCCTGTCTGCAAAAGATATTCGGATTGAAGCGCCGATTCCGGGGAAAAACACGATCGGAATAGAAGTGCCGAACCGCGCGAGCAAGATGGTTGACTTGCGCCAGATGATTCGCAGCTCAGCTTTCAGAACGAGCAAGTCGCCTCTCACGGCTGCGCTGGGGCTGGATATCTCAGGGAATCCTGTCGTGATCGACTTAAAGAAAATGCCGCATGGCTTGATTGCCGGCGCTACGGGCTCGGGAAAAAGCGTTTGTATCAATACAATATTGGTCAGCCTGCTTTATAAAGCCGACCCGAGTGAAGTGAAGGTGCTGCTGATTGACCCGAAAATGGTAGAGCTGGCTCCATACAATAAAATTCCTCATCTCGTCAGCCCGGTTATTACTGACGCCAAAGCGGCTACCGCTGCGTTAAAGTGGGTCGTTGAGGAAATGGAGCGGCGCTATGAGCTGTTTGCTCATTCAGGCGTCCGCGACATTGATCGCTTTAATCAATTAACGGCTGACCACCAAATGGGCGAAAGGCTGCCGTATTTAGTGGTGGTGATTGATGAGCTGGCTGATTTGATGATGGTTGCTCCAAACGATGTCGAAGAGAGCATTGCGCGGATCGCCCAAAAAGCCAGAGCGTGCGGTATCCATCTGCTCGTCGCAACTCAGCGGCCTTCAGTCGATGTCATTACCGGCCTGATTAAGGCGAATATCCCGACGAGAATCGCATTTTCTGTTTCAAGCCAGGTTGATTCCCGAACGATCATTGACATAGCCGGTGCCGAAAAGCTTCTCGGCAAAGGGGACATGCTCTTTTTGGAAAACGGCTCGGGAAAACCAGTCCGCCTTCAAGGTAACTTTGTGTCGGATCGCGAAATCGACCGTGTCGTTTCCCATGTCAGAAACCAAATGCCGCCAACCTATTTATTTGAACAAGAAGAGCTTGTAAGACAAGGATCAGCCTTGAAAGAAGAGGATGAACTGTTTTACGAAGCGTGTGAGTTTGTTGTTGAGCAAAACAGCGCGAGCACTTCAAGCCTGCAAAGAAGGTTCAGAATCGGGTACAATCGCGCGGCAAGGCTGATCGATATGATGGAAGCGGAAGGCATGATCTCAGAGGCGAAAGGAAGCAAGCCCCGTGAGGTGCTGATCACAGCAAGTGATTTAATAAACGAATAATATAGGTTCATTTTCACACCAAACATGGTATGATAGTGTTTAGAGCATTTCACAGCATGCCGCTTTACAGCAGATGAAGCATAGAGAAATCTTGATATCTAGGTTTAATCAGAAAGAATTAACCGGATACTGAACATAACAAAACATATAAAATACGCCGCTTAAGACGGCTTTTCAGCCGCCGCGGTCGCAAATTGAAATGAGCGTCATATACTGGGGAACAGATAGACGTTTGTTGGAGGTACAATTATGACTGTTTATCATTTTGTTGGAATAAAAGGGACCGGTATGAGTCCGCTTGCCCAAATACTTCATGATAATGGATATACTGTCCAAGGATCGGATATCGAAAAATTTATTTTTACGCAAACAGCGCTTGAAAAAAGAAACATTACAGTTCTTCCTTTTAGCGCGGATAATATCAAACCCGGCATGACAGTTATCGCTGGAAACGCATTCCCAGACACGCATCCTGAAATTGAAAAAGCCATGTCTGACGGAATTCCGGTGATACGTTATCATAAGTTTTTAGGCAACTACATGAAAAAATTCACAAGTGTTGCCGTTACGGGCGCGCACGGCAAAACGTCGACAACGGGTCTGCTGGCTCACGTAATCCAAAACGCCAAACCGACGTCTTTCTTAATCGGGGACGGAACAGGCCAGGGAAATGAAAACAGCGAATACTTTGTGTTCGAAGCGTGCGAATACCGCCGCCATTTCTTAAGCTATCAGCCTGACTACGCGATCATGACGAATATTGATTTTGATCATCCAGATTACTTCTCTAGCATTGACGATGTGTTTGACGCTTTCCAAGAGATGGCGCTTCAAGTCAACAAAGGCATTATTGCCTGCGGAGACGATGAGCATCTGCCGAAAATCCATGCGAACGTTCCGGTAGTGTATTACGGCACGGGGGAAGAAAATGATTTTCAAGCCCGAAACATCGTAAAAAGCACGGAAGGGACAACTTTCGATGTATTTGTCCGCAATACATTCTATGATACGTTTTATATTCCAGCGTACGGCCATCACAATGTATTAAACTCATTGGCCGTCATTGCGTTATGCCATTATGAAGAAATTGATGCCAGCGTAATTAAACATGGCCTCAAATCATTCGGCGGCGTCAAACGCAGATTCAATGAGAAGCAGCTCGGGGATCAAGTGCTGATTGATGACTACGCTCATCATCCGACCGAAATAAAAGTGACGATTGAGGCGGCGAGACAGAAATACCCTGATCGTGAAATTGTCGCTGTATTTCAGCCTCATACATTTACGCGGACACAGCAATTCCTTGCCGAATTCGCAGAAAGTCTAAGCGGGGCTGACTGTGTGTATTTATGCGATATTTTCGGCTCAGCCCGAGAGAATGCAGGAAAGCTGACAATCGGCGACCTGCAGGGAAAAATTCATAATGCTAAGCTGATCGAAGAAGATGACACATCTGTTTTAAAAGCTCATGAAAAAGCCGTTCTCATCTTTATGGGAGCAGGAGATATCCAAAAATATATGAGAGCCTACGAAAACGTCATGGCATAATAAAAAGCAGTGATCTCACTGCTTTTTATTTATCTGAAGGAAAAGCTTGTTAAAGGATTTTCTGACATAACGGAGAATAATATGTATACAGCCCAGTACACATGTTTAGGAATTAAGGAAACGGGTAAACAGCAGTATATCCTGCAGCAAGGAGGTTTGAGATGATTATTATTCTTTATTTAAGCGTTGCACTCATCGCAGTCGCATTTCTCGTATTAGTGATCTATTTGTCTAAAACATTGAAGTCACTGCAGCTGACACTAAAAAACGTCGCATCCACTCTCGAAGGGCTGGAGGGACAAATGAAAGGCATCACAACTGAAACAGCCGAGCTCTTACATAAGACCAACCGCCTGGCTGAAGATATTCAGGAAAAATCAGAAAAACTGAACACGGTCGTTCATGCTGTTCAAGGGGTAGGAACTTCTGTGCAGCAGTTCAATACATCCATGAAACAGGCGGCAGGGTCTGTATCAGCATCAGTAAGAGAAAACCAAGATAAAATCAATCAAGTCGTCACATGGAGCCAAGCGGCGATGGAAATTTGGGAAAAATGGAAGCAAAAGAAAAAATCAGTTCTATAAAAGAAAAACATTATGAGGAGGAATAATGATGAGCAAAGATGGAATTAATAGTAAAGATTTTTTAATCGGAACTTTAATCGGGGGAATCGTCGGTGCCACTACCGCTCTTTTTCTAGCGCCTAAATCAGGCAAAGAACTTCGCGACGATCTCGGCAGCCAAGCTGTTGCTTTACGGGAAAAGACGGACAAAATGACGGCGGATGCGAAGGAAAAAGGCACGCAATATGTCAGCATCGCAAAAGACAAGACATCTAACATCACACAGCTTGTCGCGGATCAGTCAGGGCAGATCATGAACAAGGTGAAAGATTTAAGAGACCGTTCCAAATCTGCCAAAACGGATTCATCAGCCTCAATGCAAGATATGAGAGAAGAAGCGATGCAGGCGGCCGATGAAACAAAAGATCAAGTCCTTCAAACGAAAGAAGATGTAAAAGACGAACTGAAAGATGCACAAAAACAGGCTGAGCATATCAATCGCTGAGCCGGGAAGGAAGATCTTGAGTCATGGCAAAACAGCTAATTCGATCTGAGGAAGAATTTAAACGGATTGCAGAACAGGAAGGCACTTTCGTCTTCTTTAAACACAGCACCACATGCCCGATCAGCCAGGCAGCATTTCATGAGTTTGATGCTTTCGCAAATCATCATGAGGATGTGCCGGTTTATTATCTGCAAGTCCAAGAAGCACGGCCGCTGTCAAATTTCATCGCAGAAACTTATGGTGTAAAGCACGAAAGCCCTCAGGTTTTCGTCATCCAAAACGGTAAAGTGAAATGGCATACCTCCCATTCGCAAATTACAGAAGCGGCCATAGAGCAGCATTTATCATAGAAAAAAGCGTCCAGATATATTCTGGCGCTTTTTTTTTGAAAAAAACCTTGAACATTGCCTTCACATCATGTAGGATAACTTCATAGATTACTTTATCACTTAAAAGCGTTTGGGTAATAAAGGAGAGTTTTTATAAAATTTTTTTTATTTCAGTATTTCCATTTTGAATTACTTATAGTAAGATGCATGATAACTACAAATTAAAAAATGAATGTGCAGGGAAGGATGAAGAAAATGAGCAACACAGAGTTAGAGCTTTTAAGGCAGAAGGCAGACGAATTAAACTTACAAATTTTAAAGCTAATCAACGAGCGCGGAAATGTTGTAAAAGAGATCGGTAAAGCGAAGGAAGCACAAGGTGTCAACCGATTTGATCCTGTCAGAGAACGCACAATGTTAAACAATATCATTGAGAACAATGACGGGCCGTTCGAAAATTCTACCATCCAGCACATTTTTAAAGAGATATTCAAAGCCGGTTTAGAGCTTCAGGAAGAGGATCACAGCAAAGCCCTGCTTGTCTCCCGTAAGAAAAAGCCTGAGGATACAATCGTAGAGATCAAAGGTGAAAAAATCGGAGACGGCCAGCAAAGATTCATTGTCGGCCCATGTGCAGTAGAGAGCTACGAGCAAGTGGCTGAAGTCGCTGCGGCTGCGAAAAAACAAGGAATTAAAATTTTGCGCGGGGGAGCCTTTAAGCCTCGTACGAGCCCATACGACTTCCAAGGGCTTGGTGTTGAAGGCCTTCAAATTTTAAAGCGTGTTGCAGACGAATTTGACCTGGCAGTGATCAGTGAAATCGTAACCCCGGCTCACATCGAAGAAGCGCTGGACTACATTGACGTCATTCAAATCGGAGCGCGCAACATGCAAAACTTTGAATTGCTGAAAGCGGCCGGCGCAGTGAAAAAGCCAGTGCTTCTGAAGCGCGGACTTGCTGCAACGATCTCTGAATTCATCAATGCTGCCGAATACATCATGTCACAAGGAAATGACCAAATTATCCTTTGTGAGCGCGGTATCAGAACATACGAAACAGCAACACGAAACACGCTTGATATTTCTGCTGTGCCGATTTTGAAACAAGAAACGCATTTGCCTGTGTTTGTGGATGTGACGCATTCAACTGGACGCCGTGACCTCTTGCTTCCGACAGCTAAAGCCGCTTTAGCGATCGGTGCAGACGGCGTCATGGCTGAGGTTCATCCTGATCCGTCAGTCGCACTTTCTGACTCTGCTCAGCAAATGGCGATTCCTGAATTCGAAAAATGGCTGAATGAACTGAAACCAATGGTGAAAGTCAACGCTTAATTGAATTATCCAAAAGGCCGCGTCTGCGGCCTTTTTTTATGCTTTCTTGTTTATTTAGTTATAAAATCCAAGTATACGTTTTCATCATCTATAAAAACGTGTATAATTTCATGAGAAGTATTTAAATTTGATGAATAATGAAAAATAATGTACACTACTGACTTACGCTTACAAATCATAAACGACATAAATTCGGACATTATGACATTTCTCTACATAAAGTGTTTATGCTATAGATAAGGATAAGTGTATCCAGTAAAAGGAGTGGTTTTTAGGATGAGCAATATTACGATCTACGACGTAGCGAGAGAAGCTAATGTAAGCATGGCAACCGTTTCCCGTGTCGTGAACGGCAACCCGAATGTAAAACCGACAACGCGGAAAAAAGTCTTGGAAGCCATTGACCGTCTCGGCTATCGTCCAAACGCGGTGGCAAGAGGCCTGGCAAGCAAAAAAACAACAACTGTAGGTGTCATCATTCCCGATATCTCAAGCATTTTCTATTCAGAGCTTGCGCGCGGGATTGAGGATATCGCGACCATGTATAAATACAACATTATTTTGAGCAACTCTGACCAAAACATGGAGAAAGAGCTGCATCTGTTAAACACAATGCTCGGCAAACAAGTGGACGGCATCGTGTTTATGGGCGGAAACATTACGGACGAGCATGTGGCGGAATTTAAGCGTTCCCCAGTGCCGATTGTACTTGCCGCTTCTGTAGAAGAGCAGGAGGAAACACCGTCAGTCGCGATCGATTACGAACAGGCGATTTATGATGCGGTGAAGCTTTTGATTGATAAAGGACATACAGACATCGCATTCGTATCCGGTCCTATGGCAGAACCGATCAACCGCTCAAAAAAACTGCAAGGCTACAAACGTGCGCTTGAAGAAGCGAACCTTCCGTTTAATGAACAATTTGTCGCTGAAGGGGATTACACATATGATTCCGGCCTTGAAGCGCTGCAGCATTTGATGAGCCTTGACAAGAAACCGACAGCCATTCTTTCTGCAACTGATGAAATGGCGCTCGGCATTATCCATGCGGCTCAGGATCAAGGTCTGTCCATTCCTGAGGACCTCGAGATTATCGGCTTTGACAATACGAGATTAAGCCTTATGGTTCGTCCGCAGCTTACAACGGTTGTCCAGCCGACATATGATATTGGCGCCGTTGCGATGAGACTGCTGACAAAGCTCATGAATAAAGAGCCGGTTGAAGAGCATATCGTCGAACTGCCGCACCGTATCGAGCTAAGAAAGTCAACTAAGTCATAAGAAAAACAAGAGGGCAAGCTTCACCTTTAAGGTGAATTCTTGCTTTTTTCATGGGGAGAAATGATGAAACGTTTTGATTATCTTACACCTGCAGGTTTTGTGTTAGGAACGATTATTATTGTTATCGGAATTATCTCGGGATCAGGATTAAGCGGTTTCCGCTCATTTCTTGATCTGACCTCTTTCTTCATCGTCACAGGGGGACTATGCGCCGCTGTTTTTATCAGTTTTCCGCCGAGAGAGCTGAAAAAAGCGCCCGCTGTGTTAAAACAGGCATTTATCCGCCAGGAAGACAATGTGAAAGATCTTGTGAAAACCTTTGTCTCTCTTTCCGATCACGCCCGAAAACACGGGCTTTTATCATTGGATGATCAGGCCCGGGACATCAAAGATCCATTTTTGAAAAAAGGATTGCTTTTAGCAATTGACGGCTGGGATGAGGAAACGATCCGCCTTGTCATGGACTCTGAAATCGCAGCGATGGAAGAGCGGCACCGCAAAGGGCGGCGTGTTTTTGAAAAAGCGGGGGAATTCGCTCCGGCGTGGGGAATGATCGGAACGCTCGTCGGACTCGTGCTGATGCTTAAAAACTTAAATGATCCGCATATGTTAGGACCGAATATGGCTGTTGCGATTCTGACGACCTTATATGGTTCATTGCTGGCAAACATGGTGTTCAACCCGATTGCCGCAAAGCTCGAAGAAAAAACAGAAAGTGAAATTTTCATCAAGCAGGTAATGGTGGAAGGGGTTATCGGAATTCAATCCGGAAAAAACCCGCGCAATCTTGAAAGCCAGCTCGTCGTTTTCAGCTCACGGGAAGAATGGAGAAAGCAGCCAAATCAAGCAAAAACAAAAAAGGGATCTGTACATGAGGCTTAGAAGAGAACGCTTTGAAAGAAGGAATGGAAGCGGGAAAAACAGCCAATCTTCATCAAACTGGATGGTCACCTTTACAGATTTGATCACCTTGATTCTTGTGTTCTTTATTTTACTTTTTTCTATGTCCCAAATCGATCTGCAAAAATTTAAAGCGGCAGTCGAATCGATCCAAAAGGAGGGCAGCGGACTCCAACCGGACCAAACGTCCGCAGAAAAAAAGGCTCCATCTTCAGCCGATGCGAAGAAGCAAGAGGATCAGCAGGATCAGCTTCTCAAGAAAGTAAATACATATATAAAAGACAACCATTTGAAAGCCCTAATGACAGCCAAACGGGATGAACGCGGTGTCGTGCTCGTTCTGCAGGAGGCTGTTCTGTTTGATTCAGGTGAGGCGAAGGTGCTGAAAAATGCCGAAACACTTCTTCACCAAATCGCCATTCTTCTTCAAACCATTCCAAATGACATTCAAGTGGAAGGCCATACTGACAGCCGAAACATTGCGACATACCGATACCCGTCTAACTGGGAGCTGTCAGCAGCACGGGCGAGCGGAGTGATTCAATACTTTACATCAAAAGAGAAACTTCCTTCGAAACGCTTTATTGCTGTCGGTTATGCGGATACAAAGCCTGTAAAGGATAACAAGACAAGCGAACACATGAAGGAAAACCGGCGTGTGGAAATCGTTATCAAAAAATCAAAAACGACCTCTTCGTGAAGGTCGTTTTTTACTTTGTTCTTTGCCGCTCCGATCGTATCGCATATAACGCTTTGCAGACGGTTTGGGCATTTTTTTCTGCAATTTCTGGCTTGCGGGGAATCGGAGGATATAAATCGGCTGGATCGCTCCAGCTTGACGGAAGGGTGACGGGGCATTGTTTTTGCCATTTCGCGATCCATTTCGGCGGAATATCGTCTCCCGGATCAATTCCCTTCATTTCAAGCCAGATTCTGGCCCAGGCGCGGGGCACGACACGCCAAATATCATATCCGCCGCCTCCGACTGCGATCCATTTCCCTCCGCAATATTGATGCGCTAAAGTGTGGGCGAGCCGGGGGATTTCTTCATATATCTTGATTGTTGCAGATAAATGCGTCAGCGGGTCATAGTAATGGGCATCGGCGCCGTTTTGGCTGATAATGACATCCGGCTGAAAATAAGCGGCGACTTCGGAAGCTGCCGCCTGGTAGGCCTCAAGAAAAGAATCATCCTCTGTAAAAGCGTCAAGCGGGATATTAAAGGAATAGCCATACCCTTTTCCGCTGCCTTTTTCCTGAATTTGACCGGTTCCGGGGAATAAATACCTTCCTGTTTCATGTATGGACAGCGTGCAGACGTCGGGGTTATCGTAAAACGTAAATTGCACACCGTCCCCGTGGTGGGCGTCTGTATCAATATAAAGCACCCTGGCGCTGTATTTTTTCTGGATATATTGGATCGCCACAGCGCTGTCGTTATATATGCAAAACCCTGAAGCTCTCCCCCGAAAGCCGTGATGAAGGCCGCCCCCAAGGTTGGCCGCATGCAGGGCTTGTCCTGACATTACCCAGTCTGCGGCCGTTAAAGTGCCGCCGACTAAGAGTGATGCCGCTTCATGCATGCCGGCAAAGACGGGTGTATCTTCTGTGCCTAGCCCATAGCTTTCACCTTCCTCAGCGGGAAGCTTTCCGGCGCCCCCAAGCTTGACCGCCTGAATGTAATCATCCGTGTGGACAAGGGCGAGCTCCTCCTCTGCCGCGAGTCTGGGACTGACAATGTCTCTATCATCAAGAGCGTTGATTGTTTTGAGCAAATCATATGTTAACAGAACCCGCTGCTGATTAAATGGATGTTCCTGATGAAACATATAGGTTTGATACGATGGAGAATAGATGAACACACTGTCTCTCATAGCAGATCCCTTTGCTCTGACGGCCATACGACATGGTGCCCATTTCTTTGTAATGCCTGCAAAAACGGCAGCGGGTTCATCGTTTTCACACGGAAGACAAGCACTTTTACGCCGGGATCGTCATGCGGATAAACAAGCACGCTTAATATTTTCACTTGAAGATCTTGGCAAAGGCTGCTGATCTCCGCAAGGCTTTTTGTGATGTCGTGTACTTTTATTTCGATTTGCGATCCTGGCTGATCAGCGCCTGTCAATTTGACAAATGTCCGCAGCAAATCCGTTTTCGTCAAAATGCCTATTAATTTTTGATGCTGCACCACTGGGAGACAGCCGATACCGTGCTCATAGAACACGGCAGATATTTCTTCGACAAAGTCAAGCGGGTGGGCGCAGACGACCTCTTTTTTCATAATTGAATCCACACTTCTTGTGAGAAATCGGTTTCGTTTGCTTTCTTCGAAAATACTCGGGCTGGCCTGCTTCATGTCTCTGTCTGTAATCATGCCGATCACATGGTGGTCTTCATCTACGACAGGCAGATGCCTGATATGGAATTCCTTCAGTTTGCATATGGCTGTTTCAAGCGTATCCGTCTTCGTTAATGTCATGACATCCTTTTTCATGATTTGCTCAACAATCATTATTTTTTCCCCTTTGTCAGTGTCAGTTAATACATAAAACGATGATAAAAACGGAGCCTGTCAAATTGTTCAATTGATTCTTGGCTGACGTTTTTCCCGATGCGTGCCATCAGGCAGTTTGCAGGATGGGAGCTGATCTCCGGCTCATCCGTCGCAAACCAAACCAATCCGCCTGCATTCATCATCTTTTCCAGGAGCTTTCTGTATTCCCACACATCTTTTTTCAGCCCTTTTAAATCCCAATGCCAGTAATATTCCGTTGTCATTACGATGTAGTTTTCCATTTGCTCATCCATCATGCTGACGGTCAGAAGCGTCTTTCCGACAGAACATCCCCGATAGGCGGGCGCCACCTCGATGGCCCCGAGCTCAAGCAAATTCTCCATATTTCCTTCAGACCATCTTTCGAGCGGGTCAGGATATAAATACGTCACATAGCCGATAATGGTTCGGCCGTCTCTGGCGATGATAATACGCCCTTCGGGAAGGCCGGCAATCTCAACCAATGCTTCATGCTGCTCTCGGGGCGGGCGAAATGCGGTTAAATCGTTATGAAACTCGTAAACTGCCAAATCTTCTGGAGAGACAGGCCCTTCTATCAGTAAGGAGCCGGTTGCTGTTTTGATGTTTGCTGAATGGTATGTTTTATGATGTTCCACTGATCCACCGTCCCATCAATTCTTATAAAAATACATGTCCCCTTTAAGAATAACAAATTATGAAGCGTTTTCAACATGGTTTATATTTTAAAAATTGAGAAGAATATGAATATATACTATAATAAAATGACAACTTCAGCAAAGGGGGATGTTTGGTCATGAATTTGAAAGCGTTGCCAGCAGTGGAAGGGGATCATCATTTAAAAAATTACGAAGAAACGTACCGGCATTTTGATTGGGCCGAGGCAGAGAAACATTTCTCCTGGCATGAGACTGGGAAACTGAATGCGGCGTATGAAGCAATTGACCGCCATGCCGAATCGTTTCGAAAAAACAAAGTAGCGCTTTATTATAAAGACGCAAACCGGAATGAAAAATACACATTTAAAGAAATGAAGGAAGAATCAAACAGAGCCGGGAATGTGCTGAAACGGTATGGAAATGTGGAAAAAGGGGACCGCGTTTTTATTTTTATGCCGAGATCCCCCGAGCTTTATTTTATTATGCTTGGCGCCATCAAAATTGGCGCCATCGCCGGCCCGCTTTTCGAAGCGTTTATGGAGGGCGCGGTGAAGGATCGGCTTGAAAACAGCGAGGCAAAGGTTGTTGTCACAACGCCTGAGCTGCTGGATAGAATCCCGGCTGACAAGCTGCCTCACTTACAGCATATATTTGTAGTCGGCGGAGAGGCTGAGAGCGGCACAAACATTATCAATTATGAGGAAGCAGCAAGACAGGAGAGCGCAAGGCTGGATATCGAATGGATGGACAAAAAAGACGGTTATCTGCTTCACTATACATCAGGTTCCACTGGAACGCCAAAGGGTGTGCTTCATGTCCATGAAGCGATGATTCAGCAATATCAAACAGGAAAGTGGGTTCTTGATTTAAAGGAAGAAGACATTTACTGGTGCACCGCTGATCCGGGCTGGGTGACAGGTACGGTATACGGCATTTTTGCACCGTGGCTGAATGGAGCGACAAATGTCATCGTTGGCGGCCGTTTCAGTCCGGAAAGCTGGTATGGAACGATTGAGAAGCTTGGCGTCACCGTCTGGTACAGCGCGCCGACCGCGTTTCGGATGCTGATGGGAGCGGGAGATGAGATGGCTGCGAAATATGATCTCACCTCGCTACGGCATGTGCTCAGTGTCGGTGAGCCGCTAAATCCGGAAGTCATCAGATGGGGGCATAAAGTTTTTAACAAACGAATCCATGATACATGGTGGATGACAGAAACGGGCAGTCAGCTTATCTGCAACTATCCTTGCATGGATATTAAACCGGGCTCAATGGGTAAGCCGATTCCCGGTGTGAAGGCAGCGATCGTTGACAATCAGGGCAACGAGCTTCCGCCGTACCGAATGGGCAACCTTGCCATAAAAAAAGGCTGGCCTTCCATGATGCATACCATTTGGAACAATCCTGAAAAGTACGAATCGTATTTTATGCCGGGCGGCTGGTATGTGTCTGGCGATTCTGCTTACATGGATGATGAGGGATATTTCTGGTTCCAAGGCAGAGTTGATGACGTCATCATGACCTCCGGTGAGCGCGTCGGCCCATTTGAAGTGGAAAGCAAGCTTGTCGAACATCCAGCCATTGCGGAAGCAGGCGTGATCGGAAAGCCTGATCCGGTGCGGGGAGAAATCATTAAAGCCTTTATTGCGCTCAGAGAAGGATTTGAGCCGTCTGATAAACTGAAAGAAGAAATCCGCCTCTTTGTGAAGCAGGGTCTCGCAGCCCATGCCGCTCCGCGTGAGATTGAATTTAAAGATAAGCTTCCGAAAACCCGAAGCGGAAAAATTATGAGACGCGTGCTGAAGGCGTGGGAGCTCAATCTGCCGGCTGGTGATCTGTCAACGATGGAGGATTAAAAGGCGGCGTTGACATGGGATTTTATTTATGTTAAAAATGATATAGCTTCATATGAAAAGGTAAAGATTGAGACAAGTAGGATATCCTTACGTCCCAGAGAGCTGATGGCCGGTGAAAATCAGTACAGACGGATATATCGAATACACTCATGAACCGCTTTTGCAAACAAAGCCGGCGAGGCTTTCAGTAGTGAAAGAACGGACCTGATCCGTTATCAGGCAAAGTGATAAGACGAATGTTTTGTGTTCTCTTATTAGTAGGGTGGTACCGCGATAATCAATCGTCCCTTCGTGTAAACGAAGGGGCGTTTTTTATTTTAATAAAAAAGGAGTTTTATCTTATGACAAACTTACTTGAAGACTTATCCTTCCGTGGATTGATTCAGCAAATGACAGATGAAGAAGGATTGAATAAACAGCTGAATGAAGAAAAAATCCGCCTGTACTCCGGCTTTGATCCGACCGCAGACAGCTTGCATATCGGACATCTGCTGCCCATTTTAACACTCCGCCGTTTTCAGCTTGCGGGGCATCATCCCATTGCGCTTGTGGGCGGTGCGACGGGCCTCATTGGCGATCCGAGCGGAAAAAAAGCGGAGCGTACATTAAACACAGCTGACATCGTATCCGAATGGTCCCAAAAAATCAAAAACCAGCTGTCCAGATTTCTAGATTTTGACGCAGCAGAAAACCCTGCTGTCATCGCGAACAACTTTGACTGGATCGGCAAAATGAATGTGATTGACTTCCTTCGTGACGTCGGTAAAAATTTCGGCATCAATTACATGCTGGCAAAAGACACGGTCAGCTCAAGAATTGAATCCGGCATCTCATACACGGAATTCAGCTACATGATTCTTCAATCGTATGATTTCTTAAATCTTTACAGAGACCAAAACTGCAAACTGCAAATCGGAGGAAGCGATCAGTGGGGCAACATCACGGCGGGCCTTGAACTGATCAGAAAATCAGAAGAAGAAGGAGCAAAAGCGTTTGGCCTTACGATTCCGCTTGTCACAAAAGCAGATGGCACGAAATTCGGAAAAACGGAAGGCGGCGCGATCTGGCTTGATAAGGAAAAAACATCGCCATATGAATTCTATCAATTCTGGATCAACACAGATGACCGTGACGTTATCAAATACTTGAAATACTTCACATTCCTATCAAAAGAGGAAATTGAAGCGTACGCTGAAAAAACAGAAACGGCGCCTGAAAAACGTGAAGCACAAAAACGCCTGGCAGAAGAAGTGACAGCGCTCGTTCATGGAGATGACGCACTGAAGCAAGCTATCAACATCTCCCAAGCATTGTTCAGCGGCAATATTAAAGAACTTTCCGCCCAAGACGTAAAAGTCGGCTTTAAAGATGTTCCGTCTATGGAAGCTGACAGCAGCCAAGAGCTATCACTAGTCGATGTGTTGGTACAATCTACATTATCTCCATCTAAACGCCAAGCTCGTGAAGATATTCAAAACGGCGCTGTTTACATTAACGGCGAACGTCAGACAGAAGTGAATTATATTTTATCGGATGAAGACCGCATTGAGGGCCAATTTACTGTCCTGCGTCGCGGAAAGAAAAAATACTTCCTTGTAACGTATAAATAAGAAAAAAGATCCTTTGCCCTTAGCGGCAAAGGATCTTTTTTGGTTTATCGCATAGGAATAACAGGAAAAGAGTATATTAGATAGGGCAAACACGACGGCAATCACCACCCTTTAAAAGAAAGGAGCGCTCACCGTGAATCTCATGTGTACGATTGCAAAAGAAAGACTTCAGCGGGATTATTGGGAGCAGCAGGCGCTAACAAATGTTGGCCGGTTAGAGGAAGAAGACGAATCAGACGATAAAAAAACCCCGACCGCATAGCGGCAGGGGTTTTTAGACCGATTAACGAGAGTAGAACTCAACGATAAGCGCTTCGTTAATTTCCGGAGCAAGTTCAGAACGCTCAGGAAGACGAGTGAAAGTACCTTCAAGCTTTTCAGCGTCGAAAGTAAGGTATTCAGGAACGAAGTTGTTTACTTCAACAGATTCCTTGATGATAGAAAGGTTTCTTGATTTTTCGCGAACACCGATTGTTTGACCAGGTTTTACTTGGTAAGACGGGATGTCAACGCGGCTTCCGTCTACAAGAATGTGACCGTGGTTAACCAATTGGCGAGCTTGACGGCGAGTACGTGCTAAACCTAGCTTGTACACAACGTTATCAAGACGAGAATCTAAAAGAATCATGAAGTTTTCACCGTGTTTACCAGTCATTTTTGCAGCTTTGTCAAACAATGTGCGGAATTGGCGTTCATTTACACCGTACATGTGACGAAGCTTTTGCTTTTCTTGCAATTGCAAACCGTATTCTGATAATTTTTTACGTTGTCCTGGGCCGTGTGGACCTGGAGCGTAAGGGCGTTTTTCTAATTCTTTTCCTGTACCGCTAAGAGAGATTCCTAGACGGCGGGACAGTTTCCAAGATGGACCTGTATAGCGAGCCATAATGTGACTCCTCCTTTGGTTTTATTTTTGTGGAAAATAAAAACCGTCTGCTCTATTCGACCATGTACATTTTGTTTTCATGTATCCTCGCTCCAGCAGCAGAGAGTTACACGATACACCTTATGGATAAGGAACAAAATGAAAACATAGAAGCTGAACAAAAAGGCTGCAATATTTCACACAAAGGTCATTATATAATTTATTTGTTTTGAAGTCAACCATTCCTGCATTATTGCTTTGCCGTTTATGATATAATAAACAAAAATTAGTGGTAAACTTTTAGGTGATAAAAACATGGTAGAACAAACTAAAGATCAATTATCCGCCTTTCATTATCATATGCTCGATTTTTTATTGACCAAATCTGAAAAAGTCACATTTACCGACTCTTTCAGATGGCTGGCTTCAGCTATTCACACCTATTTTTCAACCCTTTGTGTTTCGCTTACACCGGCACCATCTGACTCTGCGGCAAAACCGGCAAATGATGAAGTGCGTTTTTTCGCTTCGAAAATCAACGCTTCATTTTATATGATTGAGGACGGTTCCGGCAGATGCTTTCATCTTACATGCAGGCAGGAGGGAGCGATTCCCGGGGAGCTTCCGGACGTGGTTGCTTCATTTTTAAACCGGTCGATGAAACAGGAAAGACTCGTTAACAAAATGATTTATCAAAAAAAGATATACAAAATGACAGAGCTGTTTCATTCACTTCTTGATCAGACAGAGGTGCTGAAGCAGCTTTTAGAAAGTCTGACAAATACATTTTCTCTTTTTGAGTTTTCTTTATTTATATCGCACGATCAAGACCAATGTTTAGGGGTTCCTGCAAAAGAGCTGTATATGGAAGGGGAAAAATCCGATTCCTTTGCGCTCAAAGTATATTTGTCCGGAGATATTGTACGGAAAAATGAATCTGCCGCTTATATTCCGATCAAAGGTCAGCAGGGGACATACGGGGTGTTGAAGGCTGAGGGAACGGGTGACAGCTTTCTTACTGACGCCTACATTAATGAAATGTCGCTGTTAGCAAACGCGGCGGGAAAAGCATTTGAAAACGCTCAGCTCTATGAACAATCAAAAGCGAGCATCGCAAATTTAGAATTGATCAATGAAACGTCACGCCGCCTGAATCAGCGGCTGACACTGACTGATACAATGCATGATCTGGCTGTGAGAATGGCAGAATCGTTTCAAGCAGAAGAAGTGGGCTTTTTTCATATAGACCATTTTGAAAACCAAACACTGCTCCCCGGCAGCACAGCGTTTTTTAAAGAAACAAAGCCAGCTGATTTTTATAATGAGTTGAAGGAAAAGCTGTATGAAGGGGAAAAAGGGGTATTCGTCGGAAATGGCCAGTCTGTTTTCGGAGAGTCCGGCTACGGCTCGCTGATGGCTGCTCCCATGATCGAAAATGACAGGCTTTTGGGCTTTGCGGTTTTATTGAAACAGGAGATGTACGCTTTTACATTTGAAATGTACAAGCTGTTTCAGGCGCTGATTCATCACGCCACACTGGCTGTAACGAACTCAATGCTCCGCGACCGCCTTGAACATCTCGTGAAAACAGATCAGCTGACAGAACTGTATTCAAGAGTATATTTAGATGAGAAAATTCAATACAGCATGAAAATTCACCAAAAAGGTGTCTTTATTCTTGTTGATATTGATAATTTTAAGAATGTTAATGATACGTACGGCCACCAGACTGGGGACGAGATTTTAATTCAAGTTGCTTCTGTGATTAAAAGCAACATCCGAAAGCATGATGTCGGCGCCCGCTGGGGAGGCGAGGAGCTGGCGGTTTATTTGCCGAACGTGACGGTTGCGGTGGGAAAACGGATTACTGAAAGACTGGTTTATGCGGTCAGAAAAAACACGAAACCCAAGGTAACCATTTCATGCGGCATTTCCTGCTGGACGGCAAAAACAAGAAAGTCCCTGAAAGAGCTTGTGTATGAGGCTGATGAAGCGCTCTACAGCGCGAAACGAAGCGGAAAAAACCGCTTGATGATTCACGACTCAATAAAATAAAAAAAGCCCAAAACGATATTTCGGTTTTGGGCTTTTATATTACTGCGCCAATGCTATTTCAAGCTTTTGGGCAAATTGTGATAAATACTTTTCGTCGATTTCGTCGAATCGGTTTTTCACCGGGCTGTCGATGTCCAAAACCCCGACAACTTTTCCGCCAACATGAATCGGGATCACAATTTCTGATTGAGACGCCGCATCGCAGGCGATATGTCCCGGAAACGCGTTTACATCCTCAACACGCTCCACTTTTCCGTTTGCATACGCTGTGCCGCAAACCCCTCTTCCGAAAGGAATCCGCACACATGCCGGCAGACCTTGAAACGGCCCCAGCACAAGCTGTCCGTCCTCTTCTTTGGCAAAATAAAAACCTGCCCAGTTGACCTCAGGCAAGGAATGATAGAGGAGCGCTGAGGCGTTTGCATAGTTTGCAATTTGATCTGTTTCGTCTTCGGTCATGGCTTCGAGCTGTTTTAGCAGAAGCTGATAGTCTTTTTCTTTATCTCCAGATTGTTTTTCGACATGGATCATGGGAAACCCTCACTTTTTTCTATAGTATAAAACAAAGGTCCGGCTTTTCTGCCGGCATTTGTCGATAAGTTCTTACAGGAACAGCGGCCTTCTGCTTGAATAGTATCAAGAGGAAGGAGTGAGCCGTATGAAAGTAAGCGCCAAAGACAAAATTATTGAATCTGCTGTCATGCTCTTTAACCAAAAAGGATTTTCCGGCACATCTGTCCGTGAAATCGCAAAGTCAGCTGATGTAAATGTTGCGCACATCTCCTACTATTTTAAAGGCAAAGGAGGTTTGATGGAATACTTAGTTTCAGAGTTTTACGAAGGCTACAGCAATACGCTAGAAACAGCGGCAGGCAATATCTCTTCTCAAAGCACGCAGGAACAGCTTCTCCAATTGGTTTTCGATATTTTATCCTATCAGCATAATCATCGTCAATTAACTCGGTTTGTCTACCGGGAAGTCACGATTGACTCCACGTTAAACAGGGAAATTATGTCGACATATCTAATGAAGGAAAAGTACATCTTCCAGCTGATCATTGAGGAAGGAGAAAAACAGCGTGAGCATTTGACGCTGCCGCTGCCTCATTTTATTCTCCAATTAAAATCTCTTTTGATGATGCCCTATCTCCAGCCTCAATATATTTCAGAAGTGCTCTACATGCAGCCGCACGAGCCGTACTTTTATAAAATGTATTTTGAAGAAATCAAAATTTGGATCAGAAGCGTCTTCCGGACAGGGGACGTAGCGCTTATCAATTAGCACCGCTCCAAAAACGCATCATACGCATATCCTACGTCTCCCGCTTGATGGGCATCAGACCCGAACACAAGCGGGATCTTTTTTTGCTTCGCTTCATTCAGCATCCAATTCTCGATATAAATGCCGCCTGCGTACGTTTTTCTTAAGCCGGAAGTATTGAAATCGAGTTCCATTCCGTTTTCGTCAATGGCATTCAGGCACTGAGAAACGAGACCGCGAATGTGTTCAGACATGCTGTATGGAAACAGCTTGATGAATTTTTGGACGAGTGTGATGTGACCGACTCTTTTTGGCTTATAGCTGCCGAGAGATGCTACAATGGAAGAATAAATAGTCCGGTAATATTGTTCGTACACAGCTTCAATGCTTCCGCAGGCTGAAATCAGCTCTTTAAAGGTATTCTCGTCATAATCAAGGCACAGATAGGAAGAACCTGTGCGCAAAAAATGAACGGATAGGATGCTGTCGTCTAAATATGGCCCGTATGCGTCCAGGAATAATTTGATTTCATCTTCAAATTCAGCAATATAATCGACCTCAAGCCCCGTGCGTATGGCAAGCTGACCGTGATATTCTTTTTTTAATCCGGATATTTCATTAAGATAACTCTCCAAAGAGGCTTGCGCCATTGCGCTGTCTTTCAGCGGCGTGGGATCAGTAAAAGAGGGCGGCAATGGGGCGTGTTCGGTAAAAGTGATTGATTCAAAGCCTTTTTTTAAGGCTTCTTCTGCATATTGCCTGAGTGTGTCATTAGAGCCGTGAGGGCAAAATGGTGTGTGAATATGTCCGTCTCGCTTTTGCATTAGCGTCACCCCGTGAAAAAATAGTCAAATCCTGCCGATTTTGCACAAAAAGTTTTTGATTTCTGGTCAAAAAATGTTGGTTACATGGTATCATAATAACAATGAAAACGACAGTTTTTCTCAATACATATCCTGAAATCTTTCTGAATAAATAAAACACCCTGACAGATTAAGGTTAACAGCAAGGGGGCTCATTATGGAGTTTGTCATTGGATTATTAATTGTACTGCTTGCGCTGTTTGCAGCAGGCTACTTTTTCAGGAAAAAAATCTACGCCGAAATCGACCGGCTGGAATCGTGGAAGATTGAAATTCTAAACCGGTCGATTGTGGAAGAAATGTCCAAAATTAAACACTTGAAAATGACGGGGCAGACAGAAGAGTTCTTTGAGAAATGGCGTGAAGAATGGGATGAGATTGTCACAGCTCACATGCCGAAAGTTGAAGAGCTCCTTTATGATGCCGAGGAAAATGCAGACAAATACCGGTTTAAGAAAGCCAATCAAGTGCTCGTTCATATTGATGATCTGCTGACAGCCGCGGAATCGAGCATCGAAAAGATTCTTCGGGAAATCAGCGACCTCGTCACAAGTGAGGAAAAGAGCCGTGAGGAAATTGAACAGGTAAGAGAGCGCTATTCAAAATCGCGAAAAAACCTGCTGGCATACAGCCACCTTTACGGAGAGCTTTATGACAGTCTTGAAAAGGATCTTGACGAAATTTGGAGCGGAATCAAACAATACGAAGAAGAAACAGAAGGCGGGAACTATATTACCGCACGACAAGTGCTGCTTGAGCAGGATCGTAATCTTGAACGGCTTCAGTCCTACATAAATGATGTGCCGAAGCTGTTAGCTGACTGCAAGCAGACGGTGCCCGGCCAGATCGCAAAGCTCAAGGACGGCTATCGAGAAATGAAGGAGAAGGGGTATAAGCTTGAGCATATCCAGTTAGATAAGGAATTAGAAAATCTGTCAAATCAGTTGAAACGGGCGGAGCATGTCTTGATGACTGAGCTGGATATTGATGAAGCGTCCGCAATCCTGCAGCTTATTGACGAAAATATTCAAGCTGTTTATCAGCAGCTGGAGGGCGAAGTTGAAGCCGGCCAATCTGTGCTGAGCAAAATGCCTGAATTGATCATTGCTTATGACAAGCTGAAAGAAGAGAAAGAACACACTAAGGCGGAAACTGAGCTGGTAAAGGAAAGCTACAGGCTGACAGCTGGCGAGCTCGGCAAACAGCAGGCTTTTGAAAAACGCCTTGATGAAATTGGCAAGCTGCTTTCATCCGTTAAAGACAAGCTTGAAGCAGAGCACGTCGCCTACTCACTTTTAGTAGAAGAAGTTGCATCAGTAGAGAAGCACATTGAAGAAGTGAAAAAAGAGCATGACGAATTTCGCGAAAAACTGCAAGCGCTGCGAAAAGAAGAGCTTCAGGCGAGAGAGACGCTCAGCAATTTGAAAAAAACAATTGCTGAGACAGCAAGACTGCTGAAGACAAGCAATATTCCAGGCATTCCGAGCCATATTCAAGAGATGCTGGAAAACGCGCATCATTACATTCAAGAAACAGTCAGCCAGCTAAACGAACTTCCATTAAATATGGAGGAAGCCGGAGCCCATTTGAAGCAAGCGGAAGATATTGTCAACAGGGCGAGCCGGGAATCAGAGGAACTTGTCGAGCAGGTGATTCTCATTGAAAAAATCATTCAGTTCGGAAACCGGTTCAGAAGCCAGAATCATATTTTATCTGAACAGCTGAAAGAAGCGGAAAGACGTTTTTATGCTTTTGATTATGAAGACTCTTATGAAATTGCAGCGTCCGCTGTAGAGAAGGCTGCGCCAGGCGCAGTTGAAAAAATCAAAGCTGATTTATCCGCTTAATGAATCACGACTATGAAAAGAGCCCGCATGTAATGAGCGGGCTCTTTTTCCATTATAAAACGCCTGCGCAATAACGCAGGCGTTCTGTGGCATTAATTTATTTCGTTAAGCTGTTTGGATGGGCCGATGAATAAAGTAAGCACATATCCGATAACAGCTCCGACGACTCCCGGAAGCACCCAGCCGATGCCGAGGCTGTAAAGTGGGAGGTTCGCACTTAGAAACTCACCTAAAGATCCAAGTGAAAAGCCGGCTGCTTTGAAACCGTCTAAAATACTGAATAATCCTGTACCGATCAAGCATGCGATGTACACTTCGCGTCTTTCTTTAAAGAGCTTATCAATAAATGAAAGAACAATAATGACAATGGCAAGCGGATAGATAGCTGATAAAATAGGTACAGAAAACGCGATAATTTGCGTGAGTCCGAAATTCGCAATGATCAAGCTGAATAACGTGACAATGGTAACGACAGTTTTATATGATAATGCCGGGATAAGCTTTGAAAAATACTGGCCGCAAGAAGTGACAAGGCCGATGCTTGTTGTTAAACATGCGACTGTAATGGCTGAACCGAGTACGATGTTGCCTAATGAACCGAATAAATAATGGGAAGACGCAGATAAAATTTTAGCTCCTTCGCCAACAGGGCCGATTGCGTTCATGCTTGTCGCACCCAAGTATGCAAGGGACACATAAATGAATGTCAGTCCTAAAGCGGCAATCAGGCCCGCTTTAATACATGCTGCGGCAAGAGCTTTAGACTGTGTAACACCTTTGCCTTTTACAGCATTGACAACAACAACACCAAATACGATTGAAGCAAGTGCATCCATTGTTTTGTAGCCTTCTAAAAATCCTTTAAATACCGGTGTTCCTTTATATGCTTCTGTAACTGCGCCCAATCCGCCCATCGGTGTAAAAATAGCTTTAAGCACAATCACTAAGATAATAGTAAATTTGATTGGAGTGAGAATTTTCCCGACCCGATCCACCACTTTGGATGGGTTTAACGCCAAGTAGTACGTAATGCCAAAAAAGATAAGTGTGAATACCAATAAAGAAAGTTTTTCTGGTACGCCGGTTAAAAACGGAACAGCTCCGATTTCATATGAAACAGTTCCTGTTCTCGGGATGGCGAATAATGGCCCAATTGATAAATAAAGCACGACAGTAAAGATGGTGCCGAAAACCGGGTGTGCTTTATCAGCAAGTCCTTTAGCGTCCTTTCCGGTTAACGCGATGGCAATAATACCGAGAAGCGGCAGGCCTACCCCAGTCAGTAAAAATCCGCCGATGGCCTTCCAGACGTTGTGTCCGGCTGCTTGTCCAAGTTCCGGCGGATAAATCATATTTCCTGCTCCAAAGAATAACGCAAATAGCATGAAACCAATAATAATGGTATCTTTGACAGGCAGTGAGTGTTTCATGAAAAAATCCTCCTAATATTATGTTAAAATATTCTGTCAATTAATTGTCAGATAATATGACGAAACGAACAAATCTTATTATATGGTAAAAAAAATAGAAGTCAATACTAGCTTTTTGTAATTTTCTATTAAATTTTGTTATGGTATGATAAATATCATACCTTGTACCGCTTTCATAAAGGAGTAAAAAAGATGATATATTTAGATAATAGTTCAACGACGAAGCCTTATGATGAAGTCTTGAACGTGTATGAACAGACAAGCAGCCGATATTTCGGCAACCCCTCATCTTTGCACCGATATGGAGCTGAAACGGAGCAGCTGCTTCAGGCAGCCAAAAATCAAATCAAAAGGTCCTTGGGCCTAAAAACATATGATATCGTATTTACGTCAGGCGCTACAGAAGCTAATAATTTGGCTTTAAAAGGAGCCGCTTTGTCAAAAATAAAAGCAGGCAAACACATCATTGCCACTTCTATTGAACATCCGTCCGTTACGGAATCTTTAGAGCAGCTGACAGCGTTATTCGGGTTTGACGTTACTTATCTTTCAGTAAACGAAGACGGATTTGTTTCAATAGAAGATCTGAAACAAGCCATCCGTCCCGATACCGTGCTTGTCACTATGATGCACGTGAACAATGAAGTCGGTTCCGTACAGCCGATTGAAGAGGCAGGGGAAGTGCTGAAAGAGCACCCGAACATTTTATTTCACGTTGATTATGTGCAGGGCATCTATAAAGTGCCCTTGGCGATTGAAAAGTCCGGCATTGATCTTTGTTCGATTTCCGGTCATAAATTTCACGGCCTGAAGGGGACGGGCGCACTTATCATAAAAGAAGGAACTCGCCTTATCCCGCTGATAACGGGGGGCTCTCAGCAAAAAGGCATCCGGGCAGGAACAGAGCATACCGCCGGTGCGGTTTCGCTTGCCAAAGCCATTAATCTTGCCGCAGCTGATTTTGAAACGCGGCTTGCCCCAATGGCTGCCGCAAAGGAATTGTTTATGAAAAGGCTGAGTGAAACCGAAGGCGTCGTTGTCAACACGCCTCAGACGAATGCTGCGCCGCACATTATTAATTTCTCTGTTCCGGGAATTAAAGCAGAAGTGCTGTTACACATGCTTGAGGAACAGAATATATTTGTCTCAACGACATCAGCCTGCTCGGCAAAAGAGCATAAACCGAGCAAAGTTCTCTTACAGATGGGCAAAGGGGAGCAAATTGCCGGAAGCAGTATCAGAATCAGCTTAAATTACAGCCAGACAAGCGAAGTGGCAGAACCGTTTATGAACGCGCTTGTCCCCGGCATCAAAAAATTAAAGAAAATGATGAGGTAGAACATGAATTACGATCATATATTAATTCGTTTTGGGGAAATTTCGACTAAAGGCAAAAACAGAAAAAGCTTTATTGAGCGCTTAAAGCAAAACGTCAGACTCGTTTTGAAAGACTATCCGAACTTAAAATACTTTTCCAATCGGGATCGGATGACGATTACATTAAATGGACATGATCCTGAGGCTCTTTTTCCTCATTTAAAGCAGGTTTTTGGCATTCAAAGCTTCAGTCTGGCGATTAAGTGTGACAGCCGCCTTGATGAGATTAAAGCTACTGCTCTGCAGGCGATGGAGGATCAGTATCAGCCTGGTGATACGTTTAAAGTTGCGACGAAGAGAGCGTATAAACAATTTGAATTAGATACTAATCAAATGAACGCTGAAATCGGCGGCCATATTTTGCGGCATACAGAAGGATTGACGGTCGATGTCCGCAACCCTGACATCCCGCTTAGAATTGAAATCAGGGAAGAAGCGACTTTTTTGACGATTCGAGATGAAAAAGGCGCAGGCGGGCTGCCGGTTGGTTCAGCGGGAAAAGCGATGCTGATGCTTTCCGGCGGTTTTGACAGCCCAGTGGCCGGTTTTTATGCGATGAAACGGGGACTATCGGTAGAAGCTGTTCACTTCTTCAGCCCGCCATACACAAGCGAACGCGCAAAGCAAAAGGTAATGGATCTGGCCAAATGCCTATCCCGCTTTGGGGGAAGCATGACGCTTCATATCGTTCCGTTTACAAAAACGCAAGAGCTCATTCAAAAACAAATTCCTGAGAACTACACAATGACGGCAACCCGCCGCCTCATGCTGCAAATTGCCGACAGAATCAGAGAGAAGAGAAACGGGCTTGCCATCATTACAGGAGAAAGCCTCGGCCAGGTAGCGAGCCAAACGCTTGAAAGCATGTATGCGATTAATGCGGTAACATCAACACCGATTTTGCGTCCGTTAATCGCCATGGATAAAACAGAAATCATCGAAAAATCACGGGAAATCGGCACGTATGAGACGAGCATTCAGCCGTTTGAAGACTGCTGCACGATCTTTACGCCGCCAAGCCCGAAAACACGCCCTAAAAAAGAAAAAATCGAACACTTTGAAAGCTTTGTTGATTTTGAGCCATATATTCAAGAAGCGGTTGATAGCATTGAAACCATGACGCTTTATAGCGAACAAGAAGCAAACGATAAATTCGCGGAACTCTTTTAAACCAGCTACAGCTCTTGTATACAATTACCAAAGTTTTTCTGAATGAAGCCATGTGTTTTAACACATTCTATACTCACAAGGAGGTGAGACACATGGCTAACAATAACTCAGGTAACAGCAACAACCTTTTAGTACCAGGAGCTGCTCAAGCTATCGACCAAATGAAATTAGAAATCGCTTCTGAATTCGGTGTAAACCTTGGAGCAGAGACAACTTCTCGCGCTAACGGTTCTGTTGGAGGAGAGATCACAAAACGTCTTGTATCTTTTGCTCAACAAAACATGGGCGGAGGACAATTCTAATTTACAATTTCACATATTGGCTTAGGAGTGGGGGTATCCCCACTCTTTTTCGTTTTTTACATATATAAAAAAGGACCAGCGGCCTATAAAATCTATGTTTACGAAGGTCTTTTTTAGGCATATCCTTACGGAAAGAGCCTGTATTTATGTATAATGGATGGAGAAAGTGAGGAGTTGTTCGTGTTAAAACGAGAAGATTTAATTGCACCTATGCAATACAACTTAGTAAATGAAATGGAAAAGTTCAGTGCCGTCGGACAAAAAACCGCCCTTTTGTGGGAGGATGAGTCGGGTAACCAAAAATCTTGGTCATATGAAAAGCTGATGGAAGAAACAAATAAAATCGGAGCTGCTTTGGCTGACCTTGGATTTAAAAAGGGAGACAAGCTGATTGTAATGGTTCCGCGGGTGCTTGAAGCCTATGCTGTTTATTTGGCTATCCTGAAATCAGGAATGGTTGTCATCCCGTGTTCCGAAATGCTTCGTGCGAAAGATCTTGAATACCGGATTGAACATGCGGAAGTGAAAGGAGCCATCGCCTATTCTGCATTTATTGGCGCCTTCCGTGATGTCAGTACGGCTGACAAACTGATTAAGCTGTCTATTGGCGAAAACGATGCCGGCTGGAAAAATCTCTTATCGATTGAAGCGGACGGAAGCCAATTCCAAACAGCTGACACAACAAGAGAAGATATGGCTTTCTTATCTTATACATCAGGAACAACTGGTCAGCCTAAAGGTGTTGTACATACACACGGTTGGGCATATGCTCATTTACAAACATCTGCTGGTGCTTGGCTTGATATTTCTGAAAAGGATATCGTCTGGGCAACTGCTGCCCCCGGCTGGCAAAAGTGGGTGTGGAGCCCGTTTTTAGCGACACTCGGCAGCGGAGCAACAGGTTTTGTGTACCACGGCAGATTCAAAGCGGAAAAATATTTAGAGCTTTTAAACCGATACAAAATTAATGTTTTCTGCTGTACGCCGACGGAATACCGCTTAATGGCGAAGGTCGAGGGCTTGGACCGCTATGATCTTTCTGCCCTGCACAGCGCCGTTTCCGCAGGCGAACCGCTCAACCGTGAAGTCATTGATGTGTTCCAAAAGCACTTTGGCATTAAGGTGCGGGACGGATACGGCCAAACAGAAAGCACACTTTTAGTAGGTGTCTTAAAAGATACGGATATCAGACCGGGAAGCATGGGAAAACCGACGCCGGGAAATCAAGTAGAAATCATTAATGAAGACGGCGACATCTGTAAAACGGGTGAGGTTGGCGATATCGCTGTTCACCTGAGTACACCGGCACTCTTTAAGGAATATTACAAAGATCCGGAAAGAATGAAAAAGCAAATTCGCGGCGATTATTTCCTGACAGGAGACAGAGCGAAAAAAGATGAAGACGGATATTTCTGGTTTGAAAGCCGAAATGACGATATCATCATCAGCTCCGGCTATACAATCGGACCATTCGAAGTGGAGGATGCGCTTGTTAAGCACCCTGAAGTAAAAGAATGTGCAGTTGTCGCAAGCCCTGATGAAATCAGAGGCTCAATCGTTAAGGCATACGTTGTGCTGCAAGACCATGGAAAACGCAGTGATGAGCTTGTCAAAATGCTGCAAAATCATGTGAAGACGATCACTGCTCCATACAAATACCCGAGAGAGATTGAATTTGTAGAAAGCCTGCCAAAAACGGCTTCTGCAAAAATCAGACGAGTGGAATTAAGAAAACGCGAAGAACAGCTCAAAGCCAAAAAAAAGGCGTAACGAAAGAGAGTGAACGTGAATGAAGGCGATATGGCACGGCGGTTTCATTTATACGATGCTCGAAGATGGCGATCGGACAGAGGCAGTTTATGTTGAGGATGGTGTCATAAAAGGTACCGGCAGCTATGAACACCTGAAGAAAAAGTACGGGTCCGCGGAAACAGAAGAAATCAGTTTGAACGGAGCAGTGATGTTTCCCGGGTTTGTCGACAGCCATTTACATTTGATCGGCCACGGCGAAAAACAGCTTCAGCTCGATCTGTCAGCATTAACTTCTAAAGAAGCGATTTTGCAGGCTGCGATGGAAAGAGAAAGACAGCTTCCAAAAGGCGATTGGCTCATTGGAGAGGGCTGGAATGAAAATCAGTTTGAAACACCGGACTATTTGAATAAGCATGATCTTGATCGCTTATTTCCGAACAGGCCGGTCTTGCTCAAGCGAGTATGCCGGCATGCGATAGCCGTCAATTCTGCAGCTCTTCAAGCGGCGGGGATTTCAAGAAATACTCCTGACCCTGACGGCGGCGTCATCGTAAGAGATGCAAATGGCGAGCCAGCCGGGCTTTTGTTTGATAAGGCGCAGGATTTGATCTTGAAGGCTCTCCCGCCAGTCTCCCAGCACTATGTTGATGAGGCGCTTACGGCTGCGATAAAGGACTGCTGGACAAAAGGCCTGACAGGCGGACATTCGGAAGACTTGTCCTATTATGGGGACGCTTCGGTGCCGATGAAAGCTTATGAGAAAGCCGCCGCCAGCGGAAAGTATCCGTTCCGCTGTCATTTGCTCGTTCATCATGAAGCCCTCGAGCGATGGGAGCAGCTGGAGAAGCCGTCTGGCCCGTATGTGGAGTTCGGCGCGATGAAAATCTTCGCTGACGGAGCGCTTGGCGGGAGAACAGCTTTACTGAAAGCGCCATATCAGGACGATCCGTCTACTAACGGCGTTCAAGTCCATGATGATGAAACCCTTGGCCGGCTCATTCAAAAAGCGAGAGAAAAAGGCATGGAGGTTGCGGTTCATGTCATCGGCGATCTTGCTTTTGAAAAAGTGCTGCATGCAATTGAAAAGCATCCGCCTAAAAACGGCCGGCATGATCGTCTGATTCATGCTCAAGTGCTGAATGACGAATTAATTGAAAAAGCAGCACGCATGCCGATCGCACTTGATCTTCAGCCGCATTTTGTCGCCAGCGATTTTCCGTGGGTCATCGACCGTCTCGGAAAAGATCGGATGAACACAGCCTTTGCGTGGAAAACGCTCATGTCTAAAGGTATTTTATGTGCAGGCGGCTCAGACGCTCCGATTGAGCCTGTTGACCCGCTTCTTGGCATCCAGTCCGCAGTGCTGAGAAAAAGCAGCCATGAGCAGAACGGACCGAGTTATAATGAAAACGAATGTTTAACTGTGTATGAAGCGATTAAGCTCTATACAGAGGGAAGCGCCGGGATCATTTATAAAGAGAAGTCACGGGGGAAAATTGCGGAAGGTTATGACGCGGATTTTACGGTTCTCAGTGAGGATCCGTTTACAATTGACCCGGAACAGCTCCATCTTTTGGATATTAAAAAAACCGTGGTCAACGGCCGGATTGTATATGAAACATAAGAAAAGGACAGGCTCCCGCCTGTCCTTTTCATTTTCTATAAAAAAGTACGCTTCACTTTCTCCCAAAATGAATTGTCCTTTAGTTTGACTGTTTTGATTTTCCTGTCAGACAGTTTGATTTCGATTGTTTTGACGTTTCTCGTGCTGAGCGCTTCATTGTCCAAGCCGATGATTGGATGTTCATTTCCGTCTTGCACCACACGAAGGGTCAGCTTCCGGTCAGAACTGAGGACAAATGGCGAGCCAAGTGTCCGGTAGGTGTTATTGTTAAGGGATGCAAGTTCGGATACCTGCATGCATGGAAGCAGCGGATCAACAACCGCTCCCGCAACAGACTTGTTATATGCGGTGCTGCCTGTAGGTGTTGAGATAATCAAGCCGTCTCCTCTGAACGTTTCAAAGTGCAGATCGTCAATCAGCACGTCCATCACAAAGGTTTTAATAATGCTTGAACGGATGGAAACCTCGTTTAAGCAGTGGAAAGGACTGGTGTTATCTACTGTCACTTCGATCAGCGGATACTTTCTGACTTCAATTTGTTCAAACGTCATCGCATCGACCATTTTTTTTCGCTCATCACTATGAAAGTCGCAATATAAATGAGCTTTCCCCTTTTTGGTAATGCCGACGTACAAGCAGTCGTCACGGAAATTCGTTTTTCTGACCGCCTGCAAAAATGTGCCGTCCCCGCCAATGCTTGCAATAATATTGGCGTCTGAGTACTGGTTGACAACTGTAAATCCATGCTCTTCAGCCAATTGGATTAAAGAGCTGGCTTGTTCGTTTGTCTTCTGGTCCTGTTTGTGAAAAAAATAAACATTACGGCGTTGATCGGTCATATCCCATTTCCCCTTTGCTGTCATATTTAAGTTTTTCTGCCATCCAGTATTTGTGGTAAAATACCTTTGGCCATAAGTGTACCATGTTTGCCGGCAGCCCGTTAAGCCGGAGCTTTCTCATCAAATGAAACATTTTTCATATTGAATCGTATAATGAGAGGGTTTTGGAAAAAGGAGGAGAAAAAAATGAATGCAAAAAGATGGATTGCATTAGTGATTGCCTTGGGGATTTTCGGCGTGTCCATCATCGTCAGCATTTCAATGAGTTTCTTTGAAAGCGTCAATGGCGCTCAAACGGATCTCACATCACTGACGGATGAATCGCAGGAAAAGACGCTGGAAAACGGCAGTCTCTCAAGTAAAATCGCCGTATTGGAGGTCAGCGGCACCATTCAGGATAATGGGGATTCGAGCAGTCTGCTAGGTTCAGACGGATATAACCACAGAACGTTCTTAAAAAACCTTGAGCGTGCAAAAGAGGATAAAACGGTCAAAGGCATCGTTCTGAAGGTGAATTCTCCGGGCGGCGGAGTATATGAAAGTGCAGAAATACATAAGAAGCTGGAAGAAATCAAAAAAGAAACAAAAAAACCGATTTACGTATCGATGGGATCGATGGCAGCATCCGGCGGCTATTACATTTCAACAGCGGCTGACAAAATTTTTGCAACGCCGGAAACCCTGACCGGGTCACTAGGCGTCATTATGGAAAGCGTCAATTATTCAAAGCTTGCTGATAAGCTCGGCATTTCTTTTGAAACGATTAAGAGCGGGGCCCATAAGGATATTATGTCTCCTTCCCGTGAGATGACGAAAGAAGAAAAGAACATCATGCAAACCATGGTTGATAATTCGTATGAAGGCTTTATTGATGTCATTTCTGAAGGACGCGGCATGTCGAAAGCAGAGGTAAAGAAAATTGCGGACGGACGCGTGTATGACGGACGTCAGGCGAAAAAACTGAATCTCGTTGATGAGCTTGGTTTTTATGACGATACCATTTCAGCGATGAAAAAGGATCATAAGGATTTGAAAAATGCCTCTGTCATTTCCTATGAGGAAAGCTTCGGATTAGGCTCACTGTTTTCCATGGGCGCGAACAAAATGTTTAAAAGTGAAATTGATTTTCTGAATATGAGGGAAATTCTTTCACAATCCGGTTCGCCGAGAATGATGTATCTCTATGCGAAGTAGGAGGGATCAATAATGGACGTGACATATGAAGAGTTAGAGCGCAAGGACATCAAAGGCCCGCAAGAAGCGGAGCAGCTGACACATGCCTATGCCGGCTTTTGGGTTCGTTTCTGGGCATTCCTGCTTGATTGGCTCGTTGTATGGGGATTAAACCATTTACTTGTTTCTCCCCTCTTTACCGTATTGGATCTGCCGAAAACATCCGGCATGTTTACCTTCTCGGCCTACAGTGTGACAACGCTTGTTGTGTATCTTGCCTATTTTGCGCTAATGACAAAATTCTTCAGGCAGACGCTTGGAAAAATGGTGTTCGGCCTGAAAGTGGTCTCTGTGAAGCCGGATCGCAAACTGACATGGGGCACAGTGATTTTTCGCGAAGTCGTCGGGCGGTATATCGATAAGATTTGGATTTTATATATTGTCGTTGCTTTTTCGCCTACAAAACAGGGGATTCATGATTACATCGCGGATACGACTGTGGTGCATGAAAAATTATACCGTAAATAACCGATAAACCCGGACCTTGTCCGGGTTTATTTTTTTCTGTATTGGCGATAATGCTCCTAGAGGAAGTGAAGAATATGGTATATGTGCTGACAGCCATTCTTATACTCATAGGGATCGTACTGCTTCTCAGAATGAAGATCCATGTCGCGATGGAGTATCTTCATGCAGATGATAATGACAAACTGACCTTGAAAATCACGACGCTGTTTGGCCTCATACGGATCAAAAAAACAATCCCGGCGATTAAGCTGAACAAAGAAGACGGAACAGTGGATATCAAACAAAAAACAGAATCTAAAATGAAAAAAAGCAGCGGAAAGAAAAAAATTACACAAAACGATGTGCAGCAAAGCATTCATAAAATCGAAATGCTTTTGCATCAGGTCACCAGACTACGGAAAATCAGTGCGTCTTTTCTCGCGCATTTACAAATCACAAAACTCGAATGGGTTACAGTTATCGGAATTCAGGACGCGGCGGTGACAGGTGTGTTAGCCGGTGCTGTATGGGGGGTGAAAGGCGGTATCGCTGCCATGCTGTACGACCATCTGGACTTTGTGAATAAACCCGTCTATGAAGTGATCCCGTCGTTTCAAGTCCCTGTTTCCAAGACCCATTTTCAGTGTATATTCTTTTTTCGCTTTGGACATGCTATGCTTGCAGCTTTCAAATTCGTCAAATACGGACGGGAGCTATCCATATTAAAGAAACATCCGTCGGCTCGAATGACTTCAAAGAATGATTCATCAGTTTAAGGAGGAAGCGTATATGGCAGACCATCCCATCCAAGGGTTAATGAAAACCGCTATGGAAAACTTGAAAGAAATGATTGATGTTAACACCATCATCGGAGATCCGGTTGAAACGCCGGATGGAAGCGTGATTTTAACTGTTTCTAAAGTTGGCTTCGGATTCGCCGCAGGCGGGAGCGAGTTTGGCGGAAAGCCGGCCGAAAAGAAATCGGAAGACGATGAGACAAGAGAACAGAAACTTCCTTTCGGAGGCGGAAGCGGGGGCGGTGTGTCCATTACGCCGATCGCGTTTTTAATTGTCGGATCGACCGGTATCAGAATGCTTCACTTAGATGAAAATACCCACTTAATTGAGAAAATTTTAGACGCAGCCCCTCAAACACTAGAACGCATTCAGCAAATGTTTAAGAAAAATAACAAGAACCAAGGCCAGGGCCAAAATCAAAACCAAATGAACAATATGAATTATTAAAGAAGGTTAACTGCGCCGGGGCCGCAGTTAACTTTTTTTTGGCATAAACTTTGCAGTTTGCAAGAAACTTTACTATGATAGAGACATACATACAAAAGGGAGGAATTATAATGGCTGAAATTACATTTAAAGGCGGTCCGGTTACACTCGTCGGACAAGAAGTGAAAGTAGGAGATCAAGCTCCTGATTTCACAGTGCTGACTAACAGCCTTGAAGAAAAATCGTTAGCTGATATGAAAGGAAAGGTAACGATTATTTCTGTTATCCCTTCAATTGATACAGGTGTTTGTGATGCGCAAACACGCCGTTTTAACGAAGAAGCTGCAAAGCTTGGAGACGTCAACGTCTACACAATCAGTGCGGACCTTCCATTTGCACAAGCTCGCTGGTGCGGTGCTAATGGAATTGACAAAGTGGAAACACTGTCTGACCACAAAGATATGTCATTTGGCGAAGCGTTCGGTGTGTATATTAAAGAACTTCGTCTGCTTGCGCGTTCCGTATTTGTCCTTGATGAGAACGGAAAAGTCGTTTACGCTGAATATGTAAGCGAAGCAACAAACCACCCGAACTATGAAAAGCCAATTGAGGCTGCCAAAGCATTAGTGAAGTAAGCAGGGAAAAAAGCTCCAGGCTGCCGCCGGAGCTTTTTTCATGGCAAGGAGGAATACAAGATGCAAAAAGACCATATAGGCGCGGTTTATGAGCTGTTAAACGAAGCCGCGATCATCATAAAGAATGAATGGCAAATTTCATATATAGAGGCACTGGCTGAAGCGGGAGAAATGTATTTTCTTGAAAAAACGGATCAGCTGAAACTTTCTGATGAGAAAAACAAACAGCTTCAGGTGCTGCTTGAAAAAGCGGAATTCGGCACGTATGAGAGCGAGTGGGTGCGCAAAGCTTTTCAGCTTGCCGTCCTAAAAGGACTGAAAGATATATCTCATCCGAACAGACAAATGACGCCGGACACGATCGGGCTCTTCATCAGTTATTTGGTGAATAAGTTTATGGCGGACAAAAAGGAACTGACGGTTCTTGATCCGGCTGTCGGAACGGGGAACCTTCTGTTCACCGTGCTGAATCAGCTGTCTGAAAAAACGGCGAACAGCTATGGGATTGAAATTGATGACGTGCTCTTGAAGATCGCGTATGCCCAAGCGAACCTTTTTAAAAAGGAACTTGAGCTTTTCCATCAGGACAGCCTTGAGCCGCTGTTTATCGATCCAGTGGACACGGTCATATGCGATTTGCCGGTCGGCTATTATCCGAATGATGAAGGAGCAGAAGCGTTTGAGCTCAAAGCGGACGAAGGCCATTCCTTCGCCCATCATCTGTTTATTGAACAGAGCGTCAAGCATACCAAAGCGGGCGGCTACTTATTTTTTATGATCCCGAATCATTTGTTTGAAAGCTCCCAAAGCGACAAGCTGAAACAGTTTTTCAAAGAAAAGGTTCATATCAACGCCCTGTTGCAGCTGCCAAAATCCATTTTTAAAGACGAGGCTCATGCCAAAAGCATCCTTGTGCTTCAGAAAAAAGGAGAGGAGACGAAAGCGCCGAGCCAAATTCTGCTTGCGAATCTTCCGTCTTTCTCCAATCAGAAGGCGATGCTCGATATGATGGCTCAATTGGATGAGTGGTTTAAAAAAGAAAAATAGGGTCCAATAGCAGCTTAGGCAGCCGTCAGAAGATGGATGCTTAAGCTGTTTTTTTATTGTGCGCGCAAAGAGCGGACCGACGAATTGAATACGGCTCTGAAACACAAAATACAGAAAGAATAACCCCAACATGTAAGCGTTCGTCAATACGAAAACGATAGGTAATATGTCTGAAAATAACGACTTCTTATTGTAAGCGTTATCAATACGTAAGTTCGACTTGAAATGCCGACATGACAATGTTTAAATGGAAAAGTCAGATATTTTTCGGAGAAGAGGAAGACATTTACCGGGAAAAAAGTACGAAAAACGAAGTTGTTGATACAGAGTATAAAGGAGCGTCAATCATGTCCAAAATTATTGCAATTAACGCAGGAAGCTCGTCTTTGAAATTTCAGCTTTTCGAAATGCCTTCAGAAACCGTTTTAACGAAGGGTTTAGTTGAACGAATTGGTATCGCTGACAGCGTCTTCACGATTTCTGTAAACGGCGAAAAAAATACAGAAGTAACTGATATTCCGGATCATGCGGTAGCTGTTAAAATGCTGCTGAACAAGTTAACGGAATTCGGCATTATTAAAGATTTGAACGAAATTGACGGAATCGGCCACCGTGTCGTGCACGGCGGGGAAAAATTCAGCGATTCTGTTTTATTAACGGATGAAACGATTAATGAAATTGAAGATATTGCTGAATTGGCACCGCTTCACAACCCGGCCAATATAGTTGGAATTAAAGCGTTCAAAGAAGTGCTTCCAAATGTTCCTGCGGTAGCTGTTTTTGATACGGCATTCCACCAAACAATGCCTGAACAGTCTTACCTGTACAGCCTGCCGTATGAATACTATGAAAAATTCGGCATCCGTAAATACGGCTTCCACGGCACTTCACATAAGTATGTGACTGAGCGCGCGGCAGAGCTTCTCGGCCGTCCGTTAAAAGACTTACGCCTGATTTCCTGCCATCTTGGAAACGGCGCGAGTATTGCCGCTGTTGAAGGCGGAAAATCGATTGATACATCTATGGGCTTTACACCGCTTGCCGGTGTGGCAATGGGTACACGCTCCGGAAACATCGACCCTGCCCTTATCCCATATATCATGGAGAAAACAGGCCAAACGGCTGACGAAGTATTGAATACTTTAAACAAAAAAAGCGGGCTGCTCGGCATCTCCGGTTTCTCAAGCGATCTTCGTGACATCGTTGAAGCAACGAAAGAAGGAAATGAGCGTGCGGAAACTGCACTTGAAGTCTTTGCAAGCAGAATCCACAAATACATCGGTTCTTACGCTGCGAGAATGAGCGGTGTAGACGCGATCATCTTTACTGCCGGTATCGGTGAAAACAGTGTGGAAGTCAGAGAGCGCGTCCTTCGCGGCTTAGAATTCATGGGCGTATACTGGGACCCTGCGCTTAACAACGTGCGCGGCGAAGAAGCTTTCATCAGCTATCCGCATTCTCCGGTTAAAGTCATCATCATTCCGACTGATGAAGAAGTCATGATTGCGCGCGACGTTGTCCGTTTAGCTAAATAAATCGCATGAAAGCACATTCTCTTGAATGTGCTTTTTTGTTCATGCATGATAGTGACAGACAGAAAAAATAAAAGAGGTGGACCGATGAGCGTTCAAGAACATAAACAAGAAGCGCCCGATACCGTTCGGTGCAAAGTGATCACAGTCAGTGACACGAGGACGGAGGAAACCGATAAAAGCGGCAGGCTGATGATCTCGTTTTTAGAAGATGCAGGTCATCACATTGCGGCATATGAAATCATAAAAGATGAAAAGGATGCTCTGCAGCGTGCTGTGCTTGCGGGATGCATGGATGAACAGACAGACGCGGTACTCTTAAACGGGGGGACAGGCATAGCAAATCGGGATGTCACAATCGAAGCCATTACGCCGCTGTTTTCGAAAGAACTGCCCGGCTTTGGTGAAATATTCAGGATGCTGAGTTATACAGAGGATATCGGCTCTGCCGCGATCATGTCGAGAGCCATTGCCGGCGTCATCCAGCATACGGCTGTTTTCTCAACGCCGGGCTCAAGCGGCGCGGTAAAGCTGGCAATGGATAAGCTGATAATACCCGAACTTGCACATGTGGTCAGAGAAATCAGAAGACAAGTAAATGAATAAATACTACGAAACTTCACCTGGAAATTTAGGTGGAGTTTTTTTTATAAAAGGCTTGAAAAAAAGAAACGTACTTGTTAAAGTGTATACATACAAAATGTATTTTTATTAAATATAATTTATTTTTATACAAAAAGATACACGGTTGAGAGGAGATTTTTATGATGACAGAACAGAAAAAAGTCGTATTAGCATACTCAGGAGGTCTTGATACTTCCGTCGCAATAAAATGGCTTCAGGAGCAAGGATATAATGTAATCGCCTGCTGCCTGGATGTCGGTGAAGGAAAAGACTTGGCATTTGTTCAGCAGAAAGCGCTGGAAGTCGGCGCGACAAACTCCTACGTGATTGATGCGAAAGAAGAATTTGCACAGGACTACGCGCTAATCTCTTTGCAGGCCCACACGATGTATGAAGGAAAATATCCGCTCGTTTCAGCATTATCCCGGCCGCTGATTGCGAAAAAACTCGTTGAAATCGCGGAAAAAGAAGAAGCGCAGGCGATTGCGCATGGATGCACAGGGAAAGGTAATGACCAGGTTCGGTTCGAAGTCTCCATTAAATCATTAAATCCTGATCTAGAAGTCATCGCGCCGGTTCGCGAATGGCAGTGGTCACGTGAAGAAGAAATTGAATATGCGGCAAGCCGCGGCATTCCGATTCCGATCAATCTTGACAGCCCGTATTCTATCGATCAAAACCTGTGGGGACGCGCCAATGAGTGCGGCATTTTAGAAGATCCATGGGCGGCGCCGCCAGAAGGTGCATACGATTTAACAGCTCCGCTGGAAAAAACGCCGGACACGCCGGAAGTGATTGAAATTGCATTTGAACAAGGTGTGCCGGTCTCCATTGACGGCGTATCTTACTCGCTTTCTGAACTGATTTTGAAGCTGAATGAAATGGCAGGCGCGCACGGTGTCGGACGAATCGACCACGTGGAAAACCGCCTTGTCGGCATTAAATCCCGGGAAGTATACGAATGTCCTGGTGCAATAACACTCATCAAAGCACATAAGGAACTGGAAGATTTAACTTTGGTGAAAGAGGTTGCACACTTTAAACCGATCATCGAGCAAAAAATGTCAGAAATCATTTACAACGGCTTATGGTTTTCACCGTTAAAAGACGCGCTGCACGCTTTCTTGAAAGAAACGCAAAAGCATGTCACAGGCATTGTCCGCGTGAAACTGTTTAAAGGCCATGCAATTGTAGAAGGGCGTAAATCAGAATACTCTCTATATGATGAAAAACTTGCAACATATACAAAAGACGATGCGTTTGATCACCATGCAGCAATCGGATTTATTGAGCTTTGGGGACTTCCGACAAAAGTGAACAGCATCGTGAAAAAGAAGGAGCAGATAAAAGCATGAAGAAGCTTTGGGGAGGCCGGTTTCAAAAGACACCGGAAAAGTGGGTCGACGAGTTCGGCGCGTCCATATCATTTGACCAACATTTAGTCACTGAAGACATTACAGGGTCTCTCGCACATGCTGCCATGCTGAAAAAATGCGGTATCCTGACAGCGGAAGAAGAGCTGAAAATCCGTGAGGGGCTGAATGCTCTTCTGCAAAAGGCAGAGGAGGGCGCTTTGGAATTCTCAGTCGATTATGAAGATATTCATTTGAACATTGAAAAAATGCTCATTGACGAAATCGGCCCTCTCGGCGGCAAGCTGCATACCGGCAGAAGCCGGAATGACCAGGTGGCGACTGACATGCATTTATACTTAAAAAATCATGTCGGCCACATCATCGAGCTGATTGAGGCATTCCAAAGCGCGCTGATTGAAAAGGCGGAAGCGAATGTCGAAACGATTCTGCCGGGTTACACCCATCTGCAGCGGGCCCAGCCGATTTCATTTGCTCACCATCTGCTCGCGTATTTTTGGATGCTTGAGCGAGACAAGGAGCGCTTTCAGGATGCAATGAAGCGGATTAATAAATCTCCGCTTGGGTGCGGCGCGCTCGCGGGAACAACCTTCCCAATCGACCGTGATTATTCAGCGGATTTGCTTGGCTTTGATTCCATTTATGAAAACAGTCTGGACGGCGTCAGCGACAGAGATTTCATTTTGGAGTTTTTAAGCAACAGCAGTATGCTGATGATGCACCTATCCCGCTTCTCTGAAGAAATAATTCTCTGGTGCTCTCAGGAGTTTAAATTCATCGAGCTTGACGATACGTATGCAACGGGAAGCAGCATGATGCCGCAAAAGAAAAACCCTGATATGGCAGAGCTGATCCGTGGAAAAACGGGACGCGTTTACGGCGATATGATGGGGCTGTTTACGATTATGAAAGGCCTTCCGCTCGCTTACAACAAAGACCTTCAAGAAGACAAAGAAGGCATGTTTGACACGGTGAAAACGGTTGAGGGAAGCCTTCAAATCTTCACAGGCATGATCCAAACGATGACTGTAAACAAAGACGTCATGAAGCAAGCGACAAAACAAGACTTTTCAAATGCGACGGAACTGGCCGATTATTTAGCGAAAAAAGGAATGCCGTTCAGAGAAGCGCATGAAGTGGTTGGAAAACTTGTGTACACATGCATTGAAAAAGGGATCTATTTAAGCGATATGCCATTTGGCGATTTTCAGCAGGCGAGTACGCTTTTCGAAGAAGACATTTACACGGTCTTAGATCCTTACCATGCAGTTGAAAAAAGAATGAGCGCCGGAGGCACCGGATTCAAACAGGTGGGGCAGGCACTTGAAAAAGCGAAAGCCTGCGTAGCAGCCGGAGTTTGTTAAAATTTCCTTCATAAAATCCAGTCATGATAGCCAACCTATCTCTATAATGATGGGAGGCAGAATGATGAAAAAAGAACCGGAACGCTATATTTATGATGAACAAGAAAGCCAGGAGACGACAAGGCTCATTTCAGAAGCATATCAAAGCGGTTATGTCGATATGCATGAACAGGAGCCTTCATCTTCTGCAGAATAAGCTGTCTATACAGGCAGCTTTTTTGTATGCCAAAGTGTAAAAAGTGATATTGCAGGGCTTTTATAGTAAAGTAGAAGAAGAAACACTTTATTGAAAGCGGCGACGTTGCTTGGGAGGTATTCATGTGCGACATGCTTTAATTACTGCCGGTTCGAAGGGTTTAGGCCGTAAAGTGACTGAGACGTTGCTTAGAAAAGGGTATTCAGTAACAGTCAATTACAGGCAGGACGAGGAGGCTGTCAGCCGCCTGAAGGAGGCCTGTCCTGATTGTCTTGACCGGCTGCAATTTGTAAAAGGTGATGTCACCAAAAAAGAAGATCTGCTGCGTATGGCAGAGGCTGCCTTTAACCGCTTTGGAAGGATCGACTTTTTAATTAACAACGCGGGACCGTACATATTTGAACGTAAAAAGTTAGCCGATTATACGGATGATGAATGGTACGGCATGCTTGAAGGAAATTTAAGCGCCGTCTTTCATTTGTTCAAAGCGGTAATTCCAATGATGAGAAAACAGCAATTCGGACGAATCATCACGTACGGATTCCAAGGTGCGGCGCACGCACCAGGCTGGCTTCATCGGTCGGCGTTTGGCGCTGCGAAAGTGGGTTTGGCTTCTTTGACGAAGACCATTGCCATCGAAGAAGCCGAATTCGGCATAACCGCGAACATGGTTTGCCCGGGGGACATTGTCGGCGACATGAAGGAAGCGTCGATAGAAGATGCCAGAAGGCGAATCGGCAAAGAAAAAACGCCGATAGGAAGATCCGGTACAGGTGAGGATATCGCCCGGATTATCGCTTTCTTGTGTGAGGAGAACTCAGACCTTGTGACAGGGACTGTCATTGAAGCAACCGGAGGCCTCAATGTCATTAATAAGAATCAAACAACATAAGTTTTTCAGCTTTTTAAAAAGGGAAAATAACAAATCAAAATCGCGTGACGAGGTGAAAATAATGAAAGTGACATATCACGGACATTCTGTAATCACAGTGGAAACGAAGGACCATCATATTATTTTTGATCCGTTTTTAACAGGGAATTCATTAGCGGATATAAAGCCGGAGGATGTAAAAGCAGACGTCATCTTATTGACGCACGGTCACAATGATCATGTCGGCGACACTGAGCAAATCGCCAAGCAAAACAACGCGCTGGTTGTAGCTCCGAACGAGCTCGCCGTGTACTTAGGCTGGAAAGGCTTGAATGTTCATCCAATGCATATCGGCGGCTCCCGCCAGTTCGATTTTGGAAAAGTGAAGCTCACACAAGCCTTTCACGGGTCAGCCGTCACAGATGAAGAAAACAAAACGATTACGTACACAGGTATGCCAGCCGGTATTTTGCTGACTGTCGAAGATAAAACGATTTTCCACGCAGGCGATACGGCTCTATTTTCTGACATGAAGCTGATTGGCGAATTGAATCATATTGATCTTGCTTTCCTGCCGATTGGCGATAACTTTACAATGGGGCCTGAAGACGCCAAGCTTGCTGCTGAATGGCTGCGAGCAAAACAGGTCGTGCCGGTGCATTACAATACTTTTCCGGTGATCGAACAAGACCCTGAGGCATTCGCTGACAGCCTGCCGGGCGGAGTCGGTAAAGTCATGGCGGCCGGTGAGACGATCGAGCTTTAAATGTGTGAAAACATCTCCTGATTCATCAGGAGATGTTTTTTGTTTTGAAAAAACGTACGGATAAGTCAGTGACAGTACCTTATTATCGCGTGATTGCTTTGTAAGGTTTTTCTTCCGGATCTCCTCTTAATTCTTTGCTGCGCTGATGAAAATGTTTGGTCAGCCGATCGATTAAGTCCTTCGTTGCGGGGTCGAAATGATCTGCTTTTCGATTTGTTAACAGCCCTAAAGGCGGTGAAATATCCAGATTCAAAATGGGAATAACAGTAGTGCCGCTAAGCGGTTTAGAATGTGCGGTACTGGTAAAGATTGAAATCCCGATGTTTTCCCGTACGTAATATTCATGTGCCATGCTGCTTGTGAGCTCCATTTTTTTGTAACGATTGCCGAGTGCTTTATGTAAATGCTGTTCCATTTGGATGCGAATGGGGCAATTGGCGGGCGTAAATATAAAACATTCTCCTTCTAAATCAGATAAGTGAACCGCTTTCTTCTGAGCGAGAGGATGTCGATCAGATACAATCACATTTAATGTGTCATAAAAAATGGGAAGATAGAAGTTTTCAAGAATCAATTCCGGCTCGCCGCAGACTGCAAAATCAATCGTTCCGTCTAAGAGCTTTTGACTGCACGTATTAGCGTCATCAACGTTGACATTAACGGTTATCTTCGGATAAGCCTTTAAGAACTCCTTTAAAATATCAGGGAATATCAAACTGGCAGTCGGCTCTGAAATTCCTATGTTAATAATGCCTGCCTCCTCTTCCTTTAAGTCGGAGAGGTTGTGTTTAAGCACCTCGTATTGAGTCAAAAGATCTCCTGTTCGTTCATAAAAAAGTTTCCCCGCTTTTGTCAGCTGCAGGTTTTTTCCCCTTTCAAACAGCTGCACGCCTAAATCCTGCTCTAATTGCTTCATACGCATGGATATCGTCGGCTGCGAATAGTTCAGTATTTCCGCAGCTTTATAGAAGCTTCCGAATTTGACAATCGTGTGAAACGTTTTAATTGAGCGCAACTCCACTGTGCTCCCCCCTGTTTTTCATCATTAAAATTACTGAAGTGAAGGTTTACTTTTTTTGATTAGTCAAAGATAAAAGTATGCTTTATAGTATAAACAATAAAAGCTTAGTAAACAAATAGGAATTATGTATTTTATGAAGGAGAGTGCCGGAAATGAGTGAGGATATTTTTCGATTGGCAACTGTTGAAGATGCACCGGAGTTGTTGAATCTGGTTAACAGCGCTTTTTTGCCAGTTCGGCAGATGGATATTGATTGGCCTTCCACGAGAGCAGATATCCAGATGGTGTCAGAAAATATTGAAAATCATTCAGCAATCGTGCTGGAGCGGGATGGAAAGCTGATTTCAACGATTACCATCAGATTTCCATGGGAGAGTGAGAAGCCGCCTTCAAAATATCCGTTTGTTTGGTGGTTTGCCACGCTGCCGGACTATAAAGGGCAAGGCGCAGGAAGTAAGCTTCTGACGCACGTTGAAGAAAATCTGCTTCGCGATATGCTGAAGGCGCCTGCGCTGACGCTCGGCACTTCTGCACGCAAACATCCTTGGCTTGCCGACATGTACAGAAGGAGAGGGTATGAAGTGTATTTTGAGCAGGAAAAAGACGGAGACATAGGTGTGATGATGCATAAGGTTTTGATTCCGGAACGATTTGACCCGGCACTTTTAGGTGTGCCCAGCTGGGCGTAATGTGAGGCAGCCTATGAATAAGCGAATGGGACTGGTTTTGCTGCTGTCAGTGTTTGTGTTGCTTGGCGGGTGCAGTTCATCAATAAGTAAAACAGATCGTCAGGTTCAAACAGTCATAGTCGGTACTGGAACGGATTTTCCGAATATTGCATTTTTAAATAAAAAAGGCGATTTGACCGGTTATGACATTGAAGTGATGAAAGCCATCGATAAAGAATTGCCGCAATATACATTTGAATTTAAAACGATGGATTTCGCAAATCTGCTGACGAGCCTCAGTAATAAAAAAATTGATGTGATCGCGCACAATATGGCCAAAAATAAAGAACGAGAAAAGCGTTTTTTATATCATAAAGTGCCTTATAACTATTCGCCAATGTACATCACGGTGAGAGAGGATCATAACAAGATTCATACATTAGAAGATTTGCATGGAAAAACCGTCATTGTCGGCGCCACATCAAATGCGGCCGAATATATAACGAATTACAACAAAACGCACGGCAATCCGATTCATCTGAAATACGCAGGACAGGGAAGCAATGACACTGCAAACCAAATTGAAACCGGTCGTGCCGATGCAACAATAGCAACACCGTTTGCCGTTGATTTTCAGAATAAAACGCACGCCTTCCGCCAAAAGACAGTCGGCGATGTGTTATTGGATACCGAGGTGTACTTTATGTTCAATAAAGGGAGCCAAACCTTGGCCGACGACACGGATCAAGCGATTAAAAAGCTGGAGAAAAACGGGACATTAAAAAAACTAAGCCGAAAATGGCTTGGTGCAGATTATTCAAAATCAAGCTTTGAACAATAAATGGGGCGATGAGATGAGAACAAAGGCAGCATTCATGACAATATTATGTTCACTTATGACGGTTCTGTCGGCTTGCAGCGCGGACAATCAAACGACAGGGGCTGAGCAAAAGAAGGTACAGACAATCACGGTTGGGACTGGAACTCAATTTCCGAATATATGCTTTATCGATGATAAAGGCGAGTTAACGGGTTATGATGTCGAATTGATCAAAGAACTTGATAAACGTTTGCCGAATTATAAATTCACGTTTAAAACAATGGAATTTTCCAACCTGCTTGTCAGCCTTGGACAGCATAAAGTCGATATTGTGGCACACCAAATGGAGAAAAGCCAAGAGCGTGAGAAAAAATTTCTGTTCAATAAGGTAGCCTACAATCATTTTCCTCTTAAAATAACCGTGCTTCAAGATAACGATACGATTAACGGAATTGAAGATTTAAAAGGGAAACGGGTGATTACGAGCGCAACCTCCAACGGGGCGCTTGTACTGAAAAAATGGAATGAGGAAAATGGACGCCCATTTGAGATTGCCTATGAGGGACAAGGCGCGAATGAGACTGCGAATCAGCTGAAATCAGGGCGTGCCGACGCCACGATTTCAACGCCTTTTGCAGTAGACTTTCAAAACAAGACGAGTGCCATTAAAGAAAAAACGGTTGGTGACGTGCTTTCGAATGCCAAAGTGTATTTTATGTTTAACAAAAATGAACAAACGTTAAGTGACGATATTGATAAAGCCTTACAGGAAATCATTGATGACGGAACACTGAAAAATCTCAGCTTAAAATGGCTTGGTGACGACTATTCCAAGGAGCAGTATTAAGGAAAAAGAGAGGGAGCAGTGATGGAAAAAGCGTTTGATATCAACATGATTACAGATTTTGTGCCAACGCTAATCAGTTATTTGCCAATTACATTAGAAATTCTGGCGCTGTCGTTGCTTTTCGGTTATATTTTGGGGCTTCTTTTGGCCCTGCCCCGGATTTACAACATTCCAATTGTGAGTCAATTGGCAAAAGTGTATATCTCGTTTTTCAGAGGAACGCCCATTATGGTGCAGCTTTTCATCGTGTTTTATGGAATTCCGGCGCTCACTGGGCTTATCGGAATAGATACATCAAAAATGGACCCGTTTTATGCTGCTGTTGCAACTTACGCGTTAAGCAACGCTGCTGCAGCCGCTGAAATCATTCGAGGTGGGGTGGGCAGTGTAGATAAAGGCCAAACGGAAGCGGCGTACAGTATCGGCCTTAGCGGAAGCCAGGCCTTCAGGCGCATCGTTCTGCCCCAGGCGCTTGTGCAGGCTTTTCCGAATATGGGAAACATGGTGATCAGTTCTTTAAAAGATACGTCTCTTGCTTTTTCAATAGGTGTCATGGATATGTCCGGAAGAGGCCAAACCCTGATCACTTCGAGCAATCATTCTCTTGAAGTGTACATTGCATTATCCGTTGTTTATTATGCCGTAGCGGTTTTATTCGAATGGTTTTTTAGAGTAGCCGAAAAACGTATCAAAAAGAATCAAACAAGACTTGTTACCGTTTTTGACATGAACATACATTGACGTATTTTTAGGGATGAGGGGGGAGAAGGTTGCCATTTGACTTTCCGTTTATTGCTTCCGCCATGAAAGAAATGATAAAGACCATTCCGCTGACATTGATAATGGCTGTTTTGCCGTTCGTGTTTGGATTTCTCGTGGCTCTTGTAAATATAATGGTCAGAATCTTTAGAATAAAGTGGTTGGTGGCTTGCTCAAGGTTTTATGTGTCATTCTTTCGAAGTACACCTGCAATTCTTCATATCATGCTGATTTATTTAGGGATACCGCCGATTGCAGATCAAATCAGCAGCTTTTTTCATATCGGCTGGTCCGCCAATGAAATACCGGTTGCCATGTTTGTCATAATGGCTTTGTCTTTAACTGCCGGAGCTTATCTGACAGAGATCATCCGATCGGGCATTCTGGCGATGGATACCGGGCAGGTAGAAGCGGCTTATTCAGTCGGCCTGACACCGGGGCAAACCTTTCGCCGGGTGATATTGCCGCAGGCGCTGATGGTTTCTATACCAAACTTCACTAACTTAGGCATCGGCTTTTTGCATACAACCTCTATCGCAGCTATTGTGGCTGTTCCTGAAATAACAGGGACGGCGACCATCGTTGCTTCGGATAATTACGCTTTTCTGGAAGCTTTTATCGGAGCTGCAATGATTTATTGGATTCTGACTCTTATGATCGAAACCGTTAGCGGAATCCTCGAGAAAAGAACAGCTAAATTTCAAGGAGGCACATGATGATTGAGATTAAAAATATCCATAAACAGTTTGGCATCCACCATGTATTAAAAGGGATAAATCTCACAGTACGCAAGGGAGAGGTTGTGACCATTATCGGGCCGAGCGGATCAGGGAAAACCACCTTTTTACGCTGCTTGAACTTATTAGAACGGCCAGACGAAGGGGTTATTTCTTTACAAGACAAAGTCATTAATTGCAGCTATCCGTCCAAAAAAGATATTTACTGGCTTAGAAAACAGACCGCAATGGTGTTCCAGCAATATCATCTGTTTGCGCACAAAACGGTGATTGAAAATGTCATGGAAGGCTTGACGATCGCCAGGAAAATGAGAAAGCAAGACGCATATGCCGTAGCAGAGAATGAACTGATAAAGGTCGGGCTTCAAGACAAATTAAATGTTTATCCCAGTCAGTTATCGGGTGGGCAAAAACAGAGAGTCGGAATAGCGAGGGCGCTTGCCATCCATCCGGATGTGCTGCTGTTTGATGAGCCGACGGCTGCGCTTGATCCGGAGCTGGTCGGCGAAGTTCTGGAAGTGATGCTGGAGATTGTAAAAACCGGTGCCACCATGATTGTTGTTACACATGAAATGGAATTCGCAAAAAGGGTCTCTGATCAAGTTGTTTTTATGGATGAAGGAGTCATAGTTGAACAGGGCACCCCGGAAGAAGTCTTCCGCTATACCAAAAAAGAAAGAACGAGACAGTTTCTCCGCCGCGTTTCGCCGGAATATTTATATGAACCAAAAGAATTCATAAAGGAGCCGGTGATATGATCCGCTTAAGTATTTTAGATCAAAGTTTGATTGGTGAAGGAGAGACAGCGGCTGATACACTGCAGCAAACGGTGAAATTGGCACAGATGGCTGAAGAGTATGGATATCACCGGTTTTGGGTGGCTGAACATCACAATAATGAAGAAATCGCAGGATCTGCGCCAGAGGTTCTTTTAGGTTATCTTGCCGCAAGTACAAAGAACATTCATTTAGCATCAGGCGGAGTGATGCTGCAGCATTACAGCCCCTACAAAGTGGCGGAGCAGTTTCATCTTCTGTCGGCATTAGCTCCCGGCCGTATAGCCCTCGGAGTGGGCAAAGCGCCCGGCGGGTTTCAGCTGTCAACCGACGCGCTGCAGGCCGAATTTGAAAAACCGGCGCGTCAGTTTGATGACAAACTGGAGGAACTTACTCATTTCATTCGGGATGATTTTCCTGATACCCATCGCTACGCGGCACTGTGTCCTGCTCCGCAAGTTGACCAGCAACCGGGGATTTTTCTGCTGGGAGGAAGCGCGGAGAGTGCCATTTCGGCTGCCAAACTGGGAATCTCTTTTGTCTTTGCTTACTTTATTAACGGTGAAGAGGAAGTGCTGAAAGAAGCACGCCAAGCCTTTGACGCGCATCTGCCTCCAGGATCTGATGCTGAATTCCACCTTGCTCCCGCTGTTTTTGCGGCACATACGAAAGAAGAAGCGGAAAAACATATTGTGTCGCGTGAAACGATAAAGGTGGTTTTACAAGACGGGCGGAGAGTCAACGTCGGCTCCCGTCTACAGGCTGAGGCCTATCTTGAAAACGTCAGCCAGCCCTATGACATCATTGTGCAAAAAACCGGGGTGATTGCTGGAACGAAGGAAGAGGCTGCAGATGAGTTAAAACGTTTATCCGACACATACGGCATCAATGATTTTATTATTTTTACACCGATGAAACATGCTGGCGAAAAACAGCTGTCTTACCAGCTGCTGAGCGATGCGGTTTTAGCCGCCAAACGTTAAAGGGGGATGGAAGCATGAGTGACGTGATGAACATTGTGGTTTGGAGTAAAAAAGGCTGTTCATATTGTGAAGAAGTCAAGAACTACTTAAATGAAAAAGGGATAGCGTTCCAAAATATCGATGTGTCGGAGAAAGAAGAGCTGCGTGATATTCTGCAGGCGAAATATGGGATACGCCATGTGCCTGTGGTCGAAATCGGGAGCGGCAATCAGTATCAGGGGATTACTGAAATCGGGATTGAACACCTTGGCCGTGCACTTGCCGAGTATGCACAGATAAAGGAGGCAAAAAGATGACACGTTCTGATTTTATTCAGTTTGGTGCCATAATTCACGGTGTCGGGGGAACGACTGACGGCTGGCGCCATCCCGATGTGGATCCCGGGGCAAGCACGAATATTGAATTCTACAAACAAAAAGCGCAAACAGCGGAAAAGGGGTTGTTCAGTTTTATTTTCATTGCGGACGGTTTATTTATTTCTGAAAAATCAATTCCCCATTTTTTAAACCGGTTTGAGCCTGTGACGATATTATCGGCGCTTGCGTCGGTTACCAAAAATATTGGTTTAGTAGGGACGTTCTCTACATCTTTTACTGAGCCATTCACCATCTCCAGACAATTAATGTCGCTGGACCATATCAGCGGGGGCAGGGCCGGCTGGAATCTGGTTACTTCGCCGCAGGAAGGGGCGGCGCGCAATCATAGTAAGTCCAATCTGCCTGAACACACTGAGCGTTACGAAATCGCGCAGGAGCATTTGGATGTTGTGCGCGGGCTGTGGAATTCCTGGGAGCATGACGCATTTATACACAATAAGAAAACAGGGCAATTTTTTGAACCGGAGAAGCTTCATCGCCTGAATCACAAAGGAAAGTATTTTCAAGTAGAGGGGCCCTTGAATATCGGGCGTTCTAAACAGGGAGAGCCTGTAGTGTTTCAAGCGGGTTCATCAGAAACAGGCCGGCAGTTTGCCGCCAAAAATGCGGATGCGATTTTTACCCATTCCAATTCACTAGAAGAGACAAAAGCGTTTTATGCGGATGTGAAAAGGCGAGCTGCTGCCGAAGGACGCGATCCTTCCAGTGTGCGGATATTTCCGGGAATCAGTCCGATTGTGGCAGATACAGAAGAAGAGGCAGAAGAGAAGTACCGTGAATTTGCAGAATTGATTCCGATTGACAATGCTGTTACCTATTTGGCTCGTTTTTTTGATGATTATGATCTGAGTGTATACCCGCTGGATGAACCGTTTCCCGATATTGGCGATGTCGGAAAGAATGCGTTTCAAAGCACAACGGACCGGATTAAGAGAGAAGCAAAAGCCAGAAATTTGACATTGCGGGAGGTAGCGCAGGAAACGGCTTTTCCGCGGTCTTTATTCATGGGCACACCAGAGCATGTTGCATCTTTAATTGAGACTTGGTTCAAAGCTGAGGCGGCTGATGGGTTTATCATCGGGTCGGATATACCGGGAACACTTGATGCTTTTGTAGAAAAAGTGATTCCGATTCTGCAAGAACGAGAGCTTTATCATCAAGATTATCACGGCGGGACGTTGCGGGAAAACCTCGGTCTTGGCATTCCGCTGCATCAGACCGTGTTACATTCATCAAATTAGGTACCGTTTGATCAAAACGGAAGGGAGGATGACTTTTTTGACGATCATTGCAGGTACGGTTGTGAAAGGAAAACAATTAGGCAGAAAGCTTGGATTCCCCACGGCAAATGTAGCAGCGAAATTGAATGGGCTGCAAGATGGGGTTTATGGCGGTCTGGTGTTAGTCGATCATCAATTTTATTTAGGGGTGATGAATATCGGAGTGAAACCGACCGTCGGCTCTCACCTTAAAAAAACATTGGAGATTTTTTTGTTTGACTTTCATAGAGACATCTATGGAGAAAAGATCGAATGCAGCATTCTCTTTAAAATGAGAGAAGAAAGAAGGTTTGATTCTTTGGAGTCTTTAAAAAAGCAAATTAAAAAAGATATTTCATGCGCGGCAAAACGCTTTGAGCTGATTGGAATGACGACACAAAACAAAAAAGAAAACCTGATTTCCCATCAGGAATTGAATCTTCCGGATCTCTATTTTTACAAGAAATGTAACGATCTGTATGGCATCAACCGAGGTGTATACAATGTCATTGACAATTGGTTTTTCGAGTATGGAATTACGCAAATTGCCTACAGGCGCATTTATATTTTATCTTTTTTAAGCTTTTTAACAGAAGGCGATCAAAAAACCTCCAGCAAGTATATCAAATTTGGGGCGGGCGGCCTTACTGAAAAGTTGAGCCGGTTTGTTGCTGCTTATATTGAAGAGCCGGGAGAAAATAGATTGGGATAGGGAAAGGAGCGGGAAACATGTCTTTGGATTATTGGAGAAATATAGAAGGCGCATATCCATTTCAGAACGAAAATGAAGAATATTCTACAACGCTGGAAAAACAGCTCATCGGCATTCGCCGCCACCTGCACCAATATCCTGAACTGTCAAAGGAAGAATTTGAAACAACGGATTTTATAAAAAAATGCCTGACAGAAAAGGGGATACAGATTCGCCCTACTTCACTGAAAACGGGAGTATTCGCAGACATAGCAGGAGAGTCAGAGGGTCCGTCGATTGCTTTGAGGGCTGATATCGATGCCTTGCCAATTGAAGAAAAAACAGGCTTGCCTTATGCATCTAAACGTAAAGGAATCATGCATGCGTGCGGGCATGATTTTCATACGACAGCCCTTCTGGGTGCGGCCTTTTTATTAAAGGAAAATCAAGACAGCCTGAAAGGGAAGGTTCGTTTATTATTTCAGCCGGCAGAGGAATCAGGTGCCGGCGCTGCCAAAGTGATTGAGGACGGCCAGTTGGATGGTATTGATGCAGTGATTGGTCTTCACAATAAACCAGATATACCGGTCGGCACGGTAGGGTTAAAAACAGGGTCTCTTATGGCTGCGGTTGACCGATTTAAAGTAGAGATACAAGGGAAAGGTGCTCATGCAGCATTGCCCCATAATGGTTTTGATCCCATTGTCGGCGCCTCTTCGCTTATCGTTGCCCTGCAAACGATTGTAAGCAGAAATGTAAACCCGCTAAAAAGCGCGATTGTCACCGTAGGGAAAATCAACGGCGGAAGCACTTGGAATGTCATCCCGGATGCCGTTTCTTTCGAGGGCACTGTCCGTACTTTTGATCAAGAGGTTCGTCATCAAGTACAGCAGCGTTTTTTGGCTGTCGCAGAGCAGATTTCTTCTGCTTTCTCGTTAAAGGCAAATGTGAAGTGGCATTCCGGACCGCCGCCGCTTTGTAATGATGAGGCAATAACTGAGCTGGTGCGAGACGCTGCACATAAAGCAAGGCTTCAAGTCATTGATCCCAATCCGTCAACTGCCGGAGAAGATTTCGCTTACTATCTAGAACATATACCCGGCTCATTTGCATTTTTTGGAACGGGCGGCGATCATGATTGGCATCACCCGGCCTTTACAATTGATGAAACTGCCATTATAAAAGCCTCTTATTTCTTATATGAAAGCGCTAAGAGACTATTACATTTATCTACGCAGGAATGAAGAGCCAAAAATATCTGATTGAGGTGTTTTGATGAAGAAATTAATCGTTTTTGCATTTATAGGCTTGTTATCGCAATTAATAGACGGTTCGTTAGGAATGGCTTATGGGGTGACCTCAACTTCTTTGTTATTGGCTTTCAGCATCACACCTGCTGTGGCTTCGGCTTCTGTCCATTTAGCGGAAGTCGTAACAACTGCCGCATCGGGAGTGTCACATATTAAATTTGGAAATGTTGACAAACAAACCGTTTATCAGCTTGTCATTCCTGGTTCAATAGGCGCTTTTTTAGGTGCGGCATTTCTCAGCCACTTACCGGGAGATGTGGCGAAACCCTTTATTTCTTTGTTTTTGCTCCTGCTGGGCGGATATGTATTGATTAGATTTTTATTTCAATACAAGCCCGCTCTTGAGAAAAGACACGTACCATTAAGCCGAAAACAATCCATTCCGTTAGGGGTGATCGCAGGTTTTGCAGATGCCACAGGCGGAGGCGGCTGGGGACCTGTCACAACGCCGATTTTATTATCACGCAAAGGCTTGAGCCCGAGGAAAGTAGTGGGGACAGTAGATACAAGTGAATTTGCCATCGCAGTATCTGCAACTGCCGGTTTTTTTATTTCATTAGGGTGGGAGGATGTCAATTGGTTATGGGTATGTTCGTTAATGGCCGGCGGAATCATCGCAGCTCCTATCGCAGCATGGCTGGTTCAGAAATTTCACCCGCAATTGATGGGTGTGCTTGTCGGAGGATTTATCATTCTGGTAAATGCCAGAACATTGATAAATGAATGGATCGAAAACACAGCGGTTTATCCATTGATCTATACGGCGATAGGAGCAATTTGGCTGTTCGCTGTTTTATTCGTTTTATCTAAAATAGGGAATCGAGATATTGCTAAGACAGCGGTTGATGTCTATTTAAAAGAAAAATAAAGACTTTACGAGGTAAAAGGAGTCGCGAGGTCCTTGCTGCTTGTTTGGAAAGAAATCAGCGCTGTAAGAAGCCGGGGAGGCTTCTTTTTTTATTTTCCAGCCTCATTGCGTACGAATCCTCCGAGCCCTTATAATGAAAACAGAAGACTGTCCTTAGAGGTGAAAGGCTTGGCAACGAAGCATGAACAAATTTTAACATATATTGATTCACTGCCTGTCGGTGAAAAAATTTCTGTGCGAAGAATTGCAAAGGAAATGAAAGTAAGCGAAGGGACCGCATACAGAGCGATCAAGGAAGCTGAGAATAAAGGATTTGTCAGCACGATTGAACGTGTAGGCACAATCAGAATTGAGCAAAAGAAAAAAGAGAATATTGAAAAGCTTACATACGCAGAAGTCGTAAATGTCATAGACGGACAGGTGCTCGGAGGCCGGGCCGGACTCCATAAGACATTGAATAAATTCGTCATCGGCGCGATGGAGCTGGACGCGATGATGCGTTATACGGCAGCGGGGAATCTTTTGATAGTCGGAAACAGAATCAACGCACACAGACAGGCGCTTGAAGCGGGCGCGGCTGTCTTGGTGACCGGGGGCTTCAACACGGATGACAGCATTGTGCAGCTGGCAGATGAGCTTGAGCTGCCGATTTTATCCACGAGCTATGACACGTTTACAGTCGCCGCAATGATTAACCGGGCGATTTATGACCAGCTGATCAAAAAAGAAATTGTTCTGGTGGAGGACATTCTAACGCCCGCGGATCGTACAGTATGTCTTTCGCCGAAGGATAAACTTGAAAAATGGTATGAGAAAAATTTTGAAACGGGGCACGGCAGGTACCCGGTTGTTGACGAGCAGATGAAAATCCACGGCATCCTGACACCAAAAGATATTGCCGGCCATGATCGAAACGCGCCCATCGAAAAGGTCATGACCAAAAATCCCGTTACGGTTATTGGGAAAACATCTGTCGCCTCAGCGGCGCAAATGATGGTATGGGAAGGGATCGAAGTGCTTCCCGTCACTGATGGACACCAAAAACTGATCGGCATGATCAGCCGCCAAGACGTGTTAAAAGCTCTGCAAATGATTCAAAAACAGCCCCAGATCGGGGAGAAGCTTGATGATATCGTTTCAAGGGGATTTAAAGATGAGGATAATGATAAAGAGGATCAAACGGTTTACGAGTATGAAGTCACGCCGCAAATGACAAATCAGCTCGGAACCATATCTTATGGTGTGTTTACGACCATTTTAACGCAAGCGGCAAACCGATTTTTGCGTTCGAAAAAACGCGGCGAACTCGTAATCGAAAGCATCACCATTTTCTTTCTGAAGCCTGTTCAAATAGAATCGGTCATCGAAGTCAAACCGCGCATTTTGGAGGCCGGCAGAAAGTTCGGAAAAATGGAAGTTGAGGTGCACAGCCAAGGCCATATCGTGTCTAAAGCGATGCTGATGGTTCAGCTGATGGAAAGAAGCTAAGGGACGTTCAGGCGCCCCTTACGCGTGATCTCTTTCAGCTTCTTTGGCGTAAAGGGGATTGTAATGCCTGTAGGCTTTATAACCTGCCCAAGCGCTTCCTGCTCCTATGACGATAAAAATACCGCCGATTACTAACGTTAATACTGAATGGAATAATAGCATTTGGTTGATCCCGTAGAACAGGACGAGAGACCCTAAGGCCATGCTTGATTTTGCTGAACAGATTTCTTTTTTTAACGCTTGTTTTGCCCGTATGTCTTTTACTTTATAGTACACATAAAAGCAGGCTGAAAGCCCAATCAAAAAAACAAGAACCAGCATAAATGAAATCCTCCATCGTAAAAGTTTACAAACCCATTCTATACAAAAACGGGCTTGGTTTTGACGTTATTTTTCTTTTCCGTCGGCAGAGAATGTGATTTAATGAATAAAAACAATAAAGGAGTATCAAATGAAAACAGAATTAATCAGAACCATATCATTATATGACACGATTATCTTACATAGACATGTGCGTCCTGATCCGGATGCCTATGGATCACAGTGCGGACTTACGGAAATCCTGCGTGAAACGTATCCTGAAAAAAATATTTTCGCGGTCGGCACGCCTGAACCGTCCCTCTCATTCTTATATACCCTTGATGAGGTGGACAATGAAACATATGAAGGCGCGCTTGTCATTGTCTGTGATACGGCGAATCAGGAAAGAATCGATGATCAGCGTTATCCTTCAGGCGCCAAACTGATGAAAATCGACCACCATCCGAACGAAGATCCATACGGGGACCTTCTCTGGGTCGATACAAGCGCAAGCTCAGTAAGTGAAATGATTTACGAGCTGTATTTAGAAGGAAAAGAACACGGCTGGAAGCTGAATACGAAAGCGGCAGAGCTGATTTATGCCGGCATTGTCGGAGATACCGGCCGCTTCTTGTTTCCGAATACAACGGAAAAAACATTAAAATATGCAGGCGAGCTCATTGAGTATCCATTCTCTTCCTCAGAGTTGTTTAATCAATTGTATGAAACAAAGCTGAATGTGGTGAAGCTTAACGGCTTTATCTTTCAAAATGTGTCATTGTCCGAAAACGGCGCCGCTTCTGTTTTCATCAAAAAGGATACGCTTGAACAGTTCGGCACAACAGCTTCAGAAGCGTCACAGCTTGTCGGGACGCTAGGCAATATCTCGGGTATTCGCGCTTGGGTGTTTTTCGTAGAAGAAGACGATCAAATCAGAGTCAGATTCCGTTCGAAGGGGCCTGTCATTAACGGACTTGCCCGGAAATATAACGGCGGAGGGCATCCGCTTGCTTCAGGCGCCTCTATTTACAGCTGGGATGAAGCTGATCGAATTTTGGCTGATCTGGAAACATTATGTAAAGAACACGAGTAGAGGGGAGACCCTCTCTCTTAGTGTTCATCTGTGACGGGGATGAACCAGCAGCCGAAATCAGTAAGGTCTTCGTAGACTTGGAGATTGTGAGATTGAAGTTCTTTTTTGATGAGGGAAGCGAGTGAGTTTGTTTCGGCATAGGCAGAAAAACCTTGTCTGAGACGGGCTGCATGATCTTTTGCTAACTGACGGTCACTGTAAACCTCCATTTCCCTTCCTCCTTCCTTTCGCCATTAAGCCTCCCATATAGTTTATAAAAAAGAATGGGAAAAAGCGACAGAAGTTTGGAGGATTTAGAAAAAAATCCATAATTACGCGGCGAAAGATATTTCAAGTTCTACTGTCAGTCTTGTATAAATCGTTAATTCCTTGACGGTTGCTTCGTATTTTTTTTCATTGATCACATAGACTTTATTTTCAATTGTCCGTTTTAAAAGATCCTTTGTTTGATAGACGCTCTCTATGTCTTTTGTAATGACCTCTGAAATATCATCCTTTACATGCTCCTCAAATTTTGTTTTATCCGGCTGCGATATTTTATATTTGTCCCCATTCAGCAATTTAACGCTGACGCTTTGAATCAGCAGTTTTCTTTTATTGTCTTCATTCAGTTTATGGAGGTCTTCTTGGTAGATCGAAATTTGATTATTCAAGTCTTTTACGTGCTCTTTTTGTTTTTCGATGAGGCTGACCTGCTCCTCTTGGAATGTTCCGTAAGTAAACAGGAAAAAGAACCAGCTGATTACGGCTCCGCACATCATTCCTGCAAAAAAACGCTGCCATCCCGGTTTTTTGTAATGCTGGGGGACCCTCATGAAGAAAGGTGCTCCTGGGTCAGCCATGAAATAATGAGCCAGCCGCTTTGCGCGCCGCCCATGGCCGAGATAATCAAAAGAAGCTGCTTAAAGATATCTCTCGTATTGCCTTCAAGAATGCCCCGTTCAAAGCTGTATACCGCATCAAATGTGCCTCCGATAGCCGCAACAAGCGCCCATATTTTTAACCGGTTCGCAAGCTTTGTAATTGCAGTAAGCGGGGCTTCGCCTGCCAAATATGCTCCGAGCCCTCCGATGAGCGCCCCTCCGATCAGCACCCCTAATGCAATGAAATAGCTATTGATAAAGTTCACCATAAATCCTGCTTCCTGATCCATCCTTATCACCTCACCTTCTATATCATATTGAGCTTTCAGGACAAGTATGATGACGAGTCAAAAAAGAACATTTGTTTCTTTCGAAAACCCGCCTTATAATGAAGGAAGAAATGGATCGTAATGAGAAAGAGGTGATAGCATGTCTTTTGTTCACCTGCAAGTGCATAGCGGGTACAGCCTGCTAAACAGCGCCGCGGCTGTGGAAGAGCTCGTCAGTGAAGCTGACAGGCTCGGATATGCGTCTTTGGCGCTGACAGATGATCATGTCATGTACGGAGCTATCCAATTTTATAAAGCCTGCAAGGCGAGAGGGATCAATCCGATAATCGGTTTGACGGCCTCTGTTTTCACAGATGATAACGAGCTTGAAGCTTACCCGCTCGTCCTGCTGGCCAAATCAAATACAGGTTATCAAAACCTGCTGAAAATCAGCAGCGTCCTGCAATCGAAATCAAAAGGCGGGCTAAAGCCGAAATGGCTTCACAGTTATCGAGAAGGCATTATCGCATTGACGCCCGGTGAAAAAGGATATATTGAAACGCTTCTTGAAGGAGGGCTGTTTGAACAGGCCGCTCAAACCGCGCGTGACTTTCAGTCTATATTCGGAAAGGGTGCCTTTTATTTTTCCTATCAGCCTTTTAAAGGGAATCAAGCTTTGTCTGATCAGATTCTGCGGCTGTCAGAAGAAACGGGCATTCCTGTAACGGCAACGGGGGATGTGCATTACATAAGGAAAGAAGATAAGGCTGCCTACCGCTGTCTGAAAGCGATTAAAGCAGGTGAGAAACTGACGGATGCACCCGCCGAAGACCTTCCCGATCTTGATTTGAAACCACTCGAAGAAATGCAAAACATTTATCGGGAGCATCCAGAAGCGCTGCAAGCTTCTGTTGAGATCGCGGAACAGTGCCGGGTTGACGTCAGCCTCGGGCAGACCCGTCTCCCGTCTTTCCCGACTCCAGACGGAACGTCCGCTGATGATTATTTAACGGACATCTGTATGGCAGGACTCCGCAGCCGCTTTGGCACCCCTGATGAACGATACCTTCGCCGTCTTCAATATGAGCTCGATGTCATCAAGCGCATGAAGTTCAGCGATTATTTTCTGATCGTATGGGATTTTATGAAGCACGCCCATGAAAAAGGGATCGTGACAGGACCGGGAAGGGGGTCTGCGGCAGGATCTCTTGTGGCTTATGTGCTGTATATCACAGATGTTGACCCGATCAAACATCACCTGCTGTTTGAACGATTTCTAAACCCCGAACGAATCAGCATGCCGGATATTGATATTGACTTTCCGGATACAAGAAGGGATGAGGTCATTCAGTACGTTCAGCAGAAATACGGTGAGATGCACGTCGCGCAGATTATCACCTTTGGAACACTTGCGGCAAAAGCTGCGCTTCGGGATGTCGGCAGAGTATTCGGCGTCAGTCCGAAGGAAGCAGATCAGCTTGCAAAACTCATTCCTTCGAGGCCGGGCATGACGCTTGATGAAGCGAGACAGCAGTCACCGCAGCTGGATAAGCGGCTTCAGGAGTCAAGCCTGCTACAGCAAGTCTATACAATTGCCCGAAAAATAGAAGGACTGCCAAGGCATGCATCAACCCACGCAGCGGGCGTTGTCCTGAGTGAAGAACCGTTAACGGATGTTGTCCCTCTTCAAGAAGGGCATGAAGGGATCTATTTGACGCAATACGCGATGGACCATCTTGAAGACCTGGGCCTTTTAAAAATGGATTTCTTAGGCTTGCGAAACCTGACACTGATTGAATCCATCACTTCAATGATCGAAAAAGAAGAAAACATTAAAATAGATCTTTCAAACATGTCCTACCATGATGACAAAACGTTTTCCTTGCTGTCAAAAGGGGATACGACAGGGATTTTCCAGCTTGAATCTTCAGGGATGAGAAGCGTTCTGAAGCGGCTAAAACCTTCGGGTCTGGAGGATATTGTGGCGGTCAATGCGCTGTACCGGCCAGGTCCGATGGAACATATTCCGTTATTTATCGACCGTAAACACGGCCGGGCGCCTGTTCACTACCCCCATGAAGATTTAAGGAGCATCTTGGAAGATACATACGGCGTCATTGTGTATCAGGAACAAATTATGATGATTGCTTCCCGCATGGCAGGGTTTTCTTTAGGCGAGGCGGACCTGCTGAGACGGGCGGTCAGCAAAAAGAAAAAAGAAATCCTGGACAAAGAGCGAAGCCATTTTGTTGAAGGGTGCTTAAAAAAGGAGTATTCTGTAGACACTGCAAATGAAGTCTACGATTTAATCGTCAAATTCGCAAACTATGGCTTTAACCGAAGCCATGCAGTGGCATACAGCATGATCGGCTGCCAGCTTGCGTATTTGAAAGCTCATTATCCGTTATATTTTATGTGCGGATTGCTGACAAGCGTCATTGGCAATGAGGATAAAATCGCTCAATATCTTTACGAAGCAAAGGGGAGCGGGATTCGTATCCTTCCTCCGTCAGTGAACAAAAGCAGTTTTCCGTTTACAGTTGAAGACGGATCTGTCAGATACAGCCTCCGCGCGGTAAAAAGTGTAGGCGTCTCAGCAGTCAAAGATATATATAAAGCGAGAAAAGAAAAACCATTTGAAGATCTTTTCGATTTCTGCTTTCGCGTGCCGTCAAAAAGCGTAAATCGCAAAACGCTTGAAGCACTTATCTTTTCTGGTGCGATGGACGAATTCGACCAAAACCGGGCCACGCTGCTCGCATCCATTGATGTTGCTTTGGAACACGCTGAGCTATTCGCCGCGGACGATGACCAAATGGGATTGTTTTTAGATGAATCGTTTTCGATTAAGCCGAAGTATGTCGAGACTGAGGAGCTTCCGCTTGTGGATTTACTTGCGTTTGAAAAAGATACGCTTGGCATTTATTTTTCAAATCATCCGCTCTCTGCCTACAGAAAACAGCTGGCAGCACACGGAGCAGTGCCCATACTGCAGGCCGGGCAGGCTGTCAAAAGACAGCTTTCACTCGGAGTCCTGCTGTCGAAAATCAAAACGATTCGAACAAAAACAGGTCAAAACATGGCGTTTTTAACGCTCAGTGACGAAACCGGCGAAATGGAAGCCGTAGTCTTCCCTGAACAATTCAGACAGCTTTCTCCCGTTTTAAGAGAAGGCGCTCTTTTGTTCACAGCGGGAAAATGTGAAGTTAGACAAGATAAGGTTCAGTTCATCATGTCCCGGGCAGAATTATTAGAAAATATGGATGCAGAGAAAGCGCCGTCGGTTTATATAAAAATAGAAAGCAGTCAGCACAGTCAGGAGATCCTGGCAAAGATTAAGCGCATTTTGCTGGAGCATAAAGGGGAAACCGGCGTTTATCTCTATTATGAAAGACAAAAACAGACGATTAAGCTTCCTGAGTCGTTTCATATCCATGCGGATCATCAGGTGTTATATCGCTTAAAAGAGCTGTTGGGGCAAAAAAACGTCGTTTTAAAACAGTGGTAACGATTGGATTTTTATTATACAATTGGAGCAATTATGCGATCCTGTTTAAATATTCAGATAGAACAACTCCGCAGAATGCAGCAATCACCGCAGCAGTATACGAATCAAAAAATATCCATAAGGAGTGTTTAGGAAAATGTCATTAAGAGAAGAAGCATTACACCTGCATAAAGTCAATCAGGGGAAATTGGAGTCTAAATCGAAAGTAGAAGTCAGAAACGCGAAAGATTTAAGCCTTGCGTATTCTCCTGGTGTTGCAGAACCGTGTAAGGATATTCATGAAGACATTAACAAAGTATATGATTATACAATGAAGGGGAACATGGTAGCAGTTGTGACTGACGGTACAGCTGTGCTTGGCCTTGGAAATATCGGCCCTGAAGCCGCGCTTCCTGTTATGGAAGGGAAAGCAGTTCTTTTCAAAAGCTTTGCGGGCGTAGATGCGTTCCCGATTGCTTTAAACACAAACGATGTTGATAAAATTGTTGAAACGGTTAAATTGCTTGAACCGACATTTGGCGGCGTCAACCTCGAAGATATTGCAGCGCCAAACTGCTTTATCATTGAAGAGCGGCTCAAAAAAGAAACAAACATTCCAGTTTTCCATGATGATCAGCACGGTACTGCTATTGTAACGGTAGCGGGTCTTGTAAATGCGCTGAAACTGTCTGGAAAAACCATGTCATCCATTAAAGTTGTTGCAAATGGCGCCGGTGCGGCTGGTATTGCCATTATCAAGCTTCTTCACCATTACGGCGTACGTGACATCGTGATGTGCGATTCAAAAGGAGCGATTTATGAAGGGCGCCCGAACGGCATGAACGATGTCAAAAACGAAGTGGCGAAATTCACGAACCAAGACCGCAAAGACGGTTCTCTGAAAGATGTTATCGTTGACGCTGACGTATTTATCGGTGTGTCCGTAGCGGGAGCGTTAACAAAAGAAATGGTTCAAACCATGGCAAAAGATCCGATTATCTTTGCGATGGCAAATCCAAACCCGGAAATCATGCCGGAAGATGCGCATGAAGCTGGCGCAAGCGTTATTGGAACGGGCCGTTCTGACTTCCCGAACCAAGTAAACAATGTTCTTGCATTCCCTGGCATTTTCCGCGGAGCGCTTGATGTTCGCGCCACTCACATTAACGAAGAAATGAAAATTGCAGCGGTTGAAGCCATTGCTTCATTGGTTTCAGAAGATGAGCTTAGCGCAGACTACGTTATCCCTGCACCGTTTGATAAACGCGTTGCGCCTGCTGTTGCGAAGGCTGTGGCAAAAGCGGCAATGGAAACAGGCGTTGCTCGAATCACTGTTGACCCTGAGGAAGTTGCTGAAAAAACGAGAAACCTTACGATTATTGGTGAATAATCTTAATTCGTTCCAAAAATGGCAGCGCGTTGGAGGAGACCGCGCGCTGTTCTCAAGTTAAACTGGCGGCTGAAATTTTTTTAGGGGGGCAACCTTAAAAAAATTTCAGCCGTGTTTAACATTATTTTTGAATACGCTGTCAACCTTGTTGTTTCAACACCTTATCTGATTTCTTACAAGCCTTTCCGAGCACGTCATCGAATAAAAAGTTGTCGAATTGAGGATGACAGCGTTTGACAAAAAAAGTACAATAGTTTCGGTAAAGTTATTAGCAAGTCTATCTATTTGATGGCATGCGGTGAAGAGGACCCTTCACAAAGGGAGGTAATCATTTGTTAAAGGATATATTCACTAAAAAGAAAAAGTATGCTTCCGTACCGTCTGATCAAGCGAAGCACGATGTTCCGGAAGGCATTATGACAAAATGTCCTAAGTGTAAAAAAATCATGCTCACTAAAGAGTTGGATAAAAATATGCGGGTATGCATGAACTGCGATTATCATTTCCCGATGAACGCAAAACAGCGTCTCGAAAGCTTGATGGATGAACAATCCTTTGAGGAATTCAACCAAGGAATGTTATCGGAAAACCCGCTCGGTTTCCCGGGATATCTGGAAAAGCTTGAAAAAGATCGCGAGAAAACATCCTTAAACGAGGCTGTTGTGACAGGCAAGGGCACCATCGGCGGGCACCCGGCTGTTGTCGCCGTTATGGATTCTTCATTCAGAATGGGCAGCATGGGTTCAGTCGTCGGTGAAAAAATCACGCTTGCGATTGAAAAAGCGAAAGCTGATAATGTTCCATTTATTATTTTTACGGCTTCAGGCGGCGCGAGAATGCAGGAAGGCATACTAAGCTTGATGCAGATGGCTAAGACAAGCTCTGCCTTAAAACTGTTCAGTGACGAACAGGGCCTCATTATCTCCGTCATGACGCATCCGACTACAGGGGGCGTATCTGCAAGCTTTGCATCTCTTGGCGATTACAATTTCGCTGAACCTGGCGCGCTGATCGGTTTTGCCGGAAGACGGATTATTGAACAGACAATAGGGGAAAAACTGCCTGAGGACTTCCAGACGGCTGAATTTTTATTAAAACATGGACAGCTTGATGCGGTTATTCACCGAGACGACATGAAAAAAACGTTAGTAAATCTGCTGGATATCCATCAAACAGGAGGTGACATTGAGTGGCTGCAAGATTAGAATTTGAAAAACCGGTAATTGAACTGCAAACAAAAATCGCCGAACTAAAAAAATTCACCCAAGATTCCGATATGGACCTAAGCACGGAAATCGAACGGCTCGAAGACCGTCTCGCTAAACTTCAGGATGATATTTACAAAAATCTGAAGCCGTGGGACCGTGTTCAAATCGCGCGTCTGGCAGACCGTCCGACAACGCTTGACTATATCAAACACCTGTTTACCGACTTTTTTGAATGCCACGGAGACAGAGCGTACGGGGACGATGAAGCCATTGTCGGCGGAATAGCGAAGTTCCATGGCCTTCCTGTAACGGTAATCGGTCATCAGCGCGGCAAAGATACGAAGGAAAACCTTGTCCGCAATTTTGGGATGCCGCATCCTGAAGGCTACCGAAAAGCGCTTCGTCTCATGAAACAGGCTGACAAATTCAACAGGCCGATTATCTGTTTTATTGATACGAAGGGAGCATACCCTGGACGAGCAGCGGAGGAGAGAGGACAAAGCGAAGCCATTGCCAAAAACCTGTTTGAGATGGCCGGTCTGCGAGTGCCTGTGATCTGCATCGTCATCGGTGAAGGCGGCAGCGGCGGAGCACTTGGTCTGGGTGTAGGGAATCACTTGCATATGCTGGAAAATTCCACTTATTCTGTTATTTCTCCGGAAGGTGCCGCGGCACTTTTATGGAAGGACTCCAGTCTTGCTAAAAAAGCAGCAGAAACAATGAAAATCACTGCGCCTGATTTAAAAGAATTAGGTATTATAGATCATATGATAAAAGAAGTAAAAGGCGGAGCGCACCACGATGTGAAGCTGCAGGCAAGCTATATGGACGAAACCCTTAAACAATCGTTAAAAACTTTGCTGAAGCTGAGCGAAGAAGAATTAGTTCAGCAACGCTATGAAAAATATAAAGCAATTGGCAAAGTCTCGGCTGAAGATCAATATATCGGGGCAAACTAAATAAACGTGAAGCCTTTGGCTCACGTTTATTTTTTGTGACATTCTTTAAATTTTATTTAAAAACAATTTATTTAATTGTATAATAGGTAGGGTTTCATAGGGAGGATGGAGATCCCTTTTCATTGTTTTTAGGGCAATGATCATGTTATGTTTAATCATATATGTTGCTGAGGTGAATGAAAATGAAACGTATAGGGGTATTAACGAGCGGCGGGGATTCCCCGGGAATGAATGCTGCAGTTCGCGCAGTAGTCAGAAAAGCGATTTATCATGATGTTGAAGTGTACGGCATTTATAACGGATACACAGGATTGATCAGCGGAAAGATTGAAAAGCTTGAGCTCGGATCTGTAGGCGATATTATACATCGCGGAGGAACAAAGCTTTATACGGCAAGATGTCCTGAATTCAAAACGGTTGAAGGCCGCGAAAAAGGGATAGAAAACCTGAAAAAGCTTGGTATTGAAGGCCTTGTTGTCATCGGCGGAGACGGTTCCTATATGGGTGCGAAAAAATTAACGGAACACGGGTTTCCATGTGTAGGTGTACCGGGTACAATTGATAATGACATTCCGGGCACTGATTTTACAATCGGTTTCGATACAGCTTTAAATACAGTCATTGACGCAATTGATAAGATCCGCGATACAGCGACTTCTCATGAACGTACATATGTGATCGAAGTAATGGGCCGCCATGCCGGCGATATCGCACTGTGGGCCGGTCTTGCAGGGGGCGCTGAATCGATCTTAATCCCTGAGGCAGACTATGACATGCACGAAATCATTGCCCGCTTAAAACGCGGCCACGAACGCGGCAAGAAACACAGTATTATTATTGTCGCCGAAGGTGTAGGCAGCGGTGTTGAGTTCGGGAAACGCATTGAAGAAGAAACAAATCTTGAAACTCGGGTATCTGTATTGGGTCATATCCAGCGCGGAGGTTCTCCGAGCGCTGCTGACCGCGTGCTGGCAAGCCGTCTTGGCGCATATGCAGTGGAACTGCTGCTTGAAGGAAAAGGCGGACGCTGTGTAGGTATACAAAACAATAAGCTTGTAGACCATGATATTATAGAAATACTGGAGACAAAACACACAGTTGAGCAAAACATGTATCAGCTTTCAAAAGAATTGTCTATTTAACGCACAGCTGAAGGCTGAAGATTTCAGAAGGAAGTGAACCAAATGAGAAAAACAAAAATTGTTTGTACTATTGGTCCGGCAAGTGAAAGCATTGAAATGCTTACGAAATTAATGGAGTCAGGAATGAACGTGGCTCGTTTGAACTTTTCTCACGGAGATTTTGAGGAGCATGGTGCAAGAATTAAAAATATTCGCGAAGCAAGCAAAAAGCTTGGCAAAAACGTTGGTATCCTGCTTGATACAAAAGGTCCTGAAATCCGCACACATACAATGGAAAACGGCGGCATTGAGCTTGAAACAGGCAAAGAGCTTATCATTTCAATGGACGAGGTAGTAGGAACAACGGATAAAATTTCAGTGACATATGAAGGCTTAGTTGATGACGTTGAAACAGGTTCAACCATCCTGTTGGATGACGGACTTATCGGTCTTGAGGTGCTTGCTGTTGATGCCGCTAAAGGCGAGATCAAAACAAAAGTATTAAACAACGGAACGCTTAAAAATAAAAAGGGTGTTAACGTACCGGGCGTCAGCGTTAACCTTCCAGGCATCACTGAAAAAGATGCGCGAGACATCGTTTTTGGTATTGAGCAGGGAGTAGACTTTATCGCAGCGTCTTTCGTACGCCGTTCTACGGACGTGCTTGAAATCCGTGAGCTTCTTGAAGAGCACAACGCTCAGGATATTCAAATCATTCCTAAAATCGAAAACCAAGAGGGCGTTGACAACATCGATGCGATTCTTGAAGTGTCTGACGGTTTAATGGTTGCACGCGGAGACTTAGGTGTGGAAATTCCAGCTGAAGAAGTGCCGCTCGTGCAAAAAGAACTGATCAAAAAATGCAATGCGCTTGGCAAACCTGTTATTACAGCGACTCAAATGCTTGACAGCATGCAGCGCAACCCGCGTCCGACTCGTGCGGAAGCAAGTGACGTTGCAAATGCGATCTTTGACGGCACAGATGCAATCATGCTTTCTGGTGAAACAGCTGCCGGAAACTATCCGGTTGAAGCGGTTCAAACAATGCATAACATCGCGTCTCGTTCTGAAGAAGCTTTAAATTATAAAGAAATTCTTTCAAGACGCAGAGATCAAGTAGGCATGACGATTACAGATGCAATTGGACAATCTGTCGCACATACGGCGATTAACTTGAGTGCTGCTGCGATCGTAACACCGACTGAAAGCGGCCATACAGCGCGCATGATCGCGAAATACCGTCCGAAGGCGCCAATTGTTGCGGTTACTGTAAATGAATCTGTTTCCAGAAAACTTGCGCTTGTATCTGGCGTATTCGCTGAAAGCGGCCAAAACGCGAACACAACAGATGAGATGCTTGAGGACGCTGTCCAAAAATCATTGAACAGCGGAATGGTAAAACACGGCGACCTGATCGTCATTACGGCAGGTACTGTCGGTGAGTCCGGCACTACGAACTTAATGAAAGTTCACACTGTCGGCGATATCATCGCTAAAGGTCAAGGAATCGGACGCAAATCAGCTTTCGGTCCGGTGGTGATCGCACAAAATACAAAAGAAGCTGAGCAAAAAATGATTGACGGTGCGGTACTTGTAACAAAGAGCACTGACCGTGATATGATCGCTTCTCTTGAAAAAGCATCTGCTCTTATTACTGAAGAAGGCGGCTTAACAAGTCATGCTGCGGTCGTCGGATTAAGTCTTGGCATTCCAGTAATCGTTGGTTTGGAAAATGCGACTTCAATTTTGACAGAAGGCCAGGAAATTACAGTTGACGCTTCCAGAGGCGCTGTCTACCAAGGCCGTGCGAGCGTCCTTTAATCACAGATGAAAACGGAAGGGGAATCCCTTCCTTTTCTCTTTATCTTGCCTTATGCTGAACAGAGGCGTGTTACACGGGTAGGGGGCTTGGATATGAGATATTTATTTTTGCTTTTTATTGTGTTTCCAGCAATAGAAATCGGCATATTCCTCTTTTCGGGCAAGCTGATCGGCATTTTGCCGACGGTCCTTCTCATGATTCTGACAGGCATTATCGGCGCGGCAGCTGCAAAAAAACAAGGAACCGAAGTGTATTACAAGGTTCAGCGTGATCTTCAATATGGTAAAATGCCTGGAGAAGCGATTGCTGACGGCCTGTGCATTTTTATTGGCGGTCTATTGCTGATGCTTCCGGGCTTTTTATCAGATTTGGCCGGCGCCTGTCTGCTGATTCCGATTACCCGCAGATGGTGTAAGCCGATTCTGTTCAAATGGCTGAGAGGAATGTCGAAGAACAAGCGGATTATCGTCAAATAATAAACGGCAGCCATGCAATATGGGCTGCTTTTTATTTTTGCTGAACGGTGATATAGGACCATATCTCCTTTAATGTGCCTGTTGTGATAAAGGCTTGGGTGATGACGAGAACAGCAGGCCCGGCAATCAGTCCTAAAAACCCGAATGCTTTAAAACCGGCAAACAGGGCAATGAGCGTAGCCAGCGGATCGATCCCAATAGACTTACTGAGTATTTTAGGTTCTGTCAGCTGCCGCTGAATAAGAACGATAAGGTACAGCACGCCGATTCCGATTGCCTGAGGCAGCTGACCCGTAACCGATAGATATAAAATCCACGGCACAAACACAGAGCCCGCACCCAAATAAGGGAGAAGATCAACAAGCCCGATTAAAAAAGCAATTGTTGCCGCGTGTTCAACTTTTAAGAGCGAAAGGCCGATAAATACAATCACCATCGTAATGAATACGAGAACGGCCTGCGCTTTGATAAACCCGGTCATTGCTTTTTTTAATTCACCGCTGATCGCACTGCTGTTAACTGTGACCCGATCCGGCAGAACCGAAACGAGCATGGCTTTTAGCTTGTGCCAATCCTTTGTCATAAAAAATGTTGCGAGAAGTGAAAAAATCAGAACCGCCGCCGTGTTTGGAAGAAGCGCGAAAAACCTCGGGATCATTTCTAGAATGTGCGACAGCAGCAGACCGGCATTTTTAGCGGCGGAATCACCGAGTGCCTGAATATGAGTGACAATGGAAGCCTGCTGATTGGTCTCCAATTCTTGAAACAAAAGGGTCAGTTCGTTATAGAGCGGCTCGATATGAGTTGAAAACAATTTTTCACAATATGAGATAAACGTGCTGATATGCGGAGGCAGTGTTTTTGCAAGATAGGCTGTTCCCGTTACGATTTCAGCTACGAGAATGGTGAGTACGCCGAAGGCTGCGAGAAGAAAAAAAGCAAGCACGCCCAGAACGTTTATCGTTCGCGGAAATCCTGTTACTTTGTCTAAATAGTCGACAACAGGATGAATTGCTGATGAAAGAATAAGGGCGATCAGGAACGGATAAGTTAACGGAAACGAATAATAGGCCGCAGCAATCGATCCTGCGGTAATTGATATGACAAAGAGGGTTCTGAAAAAAATCGTGAGATAAGATTGATTCATGATAACGGTCCTCCTCTCGTCAGCATGTCCTATTTTTTATATGTATTCACGCTCCGTCTGAATATGAATACATTCATTTAAAGGAGGGGTAGCATGTGTTTACACAAGCGAATTTATTTTTAATTTTACTCTTGGCTATCGCACTTATCGCAAAAAACCAATCATTGCTCTTTGCTGTATCCGTCCTTTTGATTATCAAAATCGTTGGACTTGACCAGAAATTATTTCCATCCATTCAGTCAAAGGGCATTAACTGGGGTGTGACTGTGATAACCATCGCCGTTCTAGTTCCGATTGCCACGGGAGAAATCGGATTTAAGCAGCTTGGAGAAGCGATGCGGTCTTCCTACGCATGGATCGCCTTGGGAGCGGGAATCGCAGTGGCGCTGATTGCCAAAAACGGCTTGACTCTGCTGGAAAATGATCCGCATATCACAACTGCTCTTGTGATCGGAACCATTCTCGCAGTGGCGCTTTTTGGCGGAGTAGCGGTGGGTCCGCTGATCGGAGCGGGAATTGCTTATATTGCCATGCAGCTCGTAAAACTGTTCACTTCATAAAAAAGCGGCCTTAAAGCCGCTTTTTTTTGTATGCAAAAACCCGCAAATAAAGGCGTTTTTTCGGGAAAATCACAGAATGAAAAAAAAAATTATAGGTAAACATTTAACAAATGTCTGATTATTGTTTATAATGAGAATAGGCTTAAACTTAAATAAGCTTATAAGAATTTGTTATGTTCTTTCATAAGCAAAGGGTTTCAGTACCAGCAGGCAGTAAAATGTAAGCATTTTCTTTTTGGGGGAGAGGAGATACTTGCATCATGCTTTTTAAGTAAGCCACATGTTTTTGCAACACTCTTAAAGGGGAAATTTATTGAAAAGGAGATGTTATATATGACAGCGACACGCGGTCTTGAAGGGGTTGTAGCAACAACATCATCTGTTAGTTCGATTATTGATGATACCCTTACATATGTGGGGTATGATATCGATGATTTAACAGAGAATGCAAGCTTCGAAGAAATCATCTATTTGCTTTGGCATTTAAGGCTGCCAAATAAAAAAGAGCTTGAAGAGTTAAAGCAGCAGCTTGCAAAGGAAGCTGCCGTTCCGCAAGAAATGATTGAGCACTTCAAATCTTATTCCCTCGAAAATGTTCATCCCATGGCTGCTCTTCGGACAGCAATTTCATTACTAGGCCTGCTTGACAGCGAGGCTGATACCATGAACCCGGAAGCCAACTACAGAAAGGCGATCCGCCTTCAGGCAAAGGTGCCTGGCCTGGTTGCAGCGTTTTCCAGAATTCGCAAAGGTCTTGAGCCTGTTGAACCGAGAGAAGATTACGGTATTGCGGAGAACTTCCTTTACACATTAAACGGTGAAGAGCCTTCGCCAATTGAGGTTGAAGCCTTCAATAAAGCATTGATTTTACATGCCGACCATGAACTGAACGCATCAACGTTCACAGCAAGGGTCTGCGTCGCAACGCTTTCTGATATCTATTCGGGCATTACTGCAGCAATCGGCGCGCTCAAAGGACCTCTTCACGGAGGTGCGAATGAAGGCGTCATGAAGATGCTGACTGAAATAGGTGAAGTGGAAAACGCTGAGCCGTACATCCGCGCGAAGCTGGAAAAGAAAGAAAAAATCATGGGATTCGGCCATCGCGTGTATAAGCATGGCGACCCGCGCGCAAAGCATTTGAAAGAAATGAGCAAGCGCCTGACCAATCTGACAGGCGAAAGCAAATGGTATGAGATGTCGATTCGCATAGAAGACATTGTCACATCAGAGAAAAAGCTTCCGCCTAACGTTGATTTCTATTCGGCTTCTGTTTATCACAGCCTTGGGATTGATCATGATTTGTTTACACCGATTTTCGCTGTAAGCAGAATGTCCGGCTGGCTCGCTCATATCCTTGAGCAGTATGACAACAATCGTCTGATCCGCCCGCGCGCAGATTATACAGGTCCTGATAAACAAGCATTTGTTCCGATTGAAGAAAGAGCCTAAAGAACCATTAGAGGCTGGCTTGCGTCAATGAGGTTAGCCTCTTGTTCAGAACATCAAAAATGGTTTACACTTTAAATTGAATGTTAAGAAAAATCATTTTGTTTTCTATATCAGAAAAATAAAATGTTTTCTAAATATGAATTACATACTGGGAGGTTTTTATTGTGGCACAAGGTGAAAAAATTACAGTTTCTAACGGAGTATTAAACGTACCAAACAACCCGATTATCCCGTTTATTGAAGGAGACGGAACCGGTCCTGATATTTGGAACGCGGCTTCGAAGGTTTTGGAAGCAGCAGTAGAAAAGGCATACAAAGGCGAAAAGGAAATTACGTGGAAAGAAGTTTATGCCGGAGAAAAGGCTTATAATAAAACAGGTGAGTGGCTTCCTGCTGAAACATTAGATGTGATCCGCGAATATTTCATCGCGATTAAAGGGCCGTTAACGACACCTGTCGGCGGCGGTATCCGATCTTTGAACGTAGCGCTCAGACAAGAGCTTGACTTATTCGTCTGCTTAAGACCTGTAAGATACTTTACTGGAGTGCCGTCACCGGTAAAACGCCCTGAAGATACTGATATGGTCATCTTCCGTGAAAATACAGAAGATATTTACGCAGGTATCGAGTACGCAAAAGGCTCTGAAGAAGTGCAAAAGCTTATCAGCTTCCTGCAAAATGAGTTAAACGTCAACAAAATCCGTTTTCCTGAGACATCAGGTATCGGCATTAAGCCTGTTTCTGAAGAAGGAACAAGCCGTTTGGTCAGAGCTGCCATTGATTATGCGATCGAGCATGGCCGCAAATCTGTAACGCTTGTTCATAAAGGAAACATCATGAAGTTCACAGAAGGCGCCTTCAAAAACTGGGGCTATGAACTGGCTGAAAGAGAATACGGCGATAAAGTCTTCACATGGGCCCAATATGACCGTATTGCTGAAGAACAAGGAAAAGACGCTGCCAACAAAGCGCAAAGCGAAGCGGAAGCAGCAGGCAAGATTATTATTAAAGACAGCATTGCTGACATCTTCCTTCAGCAGATCTTGACGCGTCCGAACGAGTTTGATGTCGTTGCGACAATGAACCTGAACGGAGATTACATCTCTGATGCGCTTGCTGCGCAAGTCGGCGGAATCGGTATTGCTCCTGGAGCGAACATCAACTACGAAACAGGACATGCGATTTTCGAGGCGACACACGGAACTGCTCCTAAATATGCAGGCCTTGATAAGGTAAACCCATCTTCAGTTATTCTTTCAGGCGTTCTGCTTCTCGAGCATTTAGGATGGAACGAAGCGGCTGATTTGGTTATCAAATCTATGGAAAAAACAATCGCTTCCAAAGTCGTAACTTACGATTTTGCCAGATTAATGGATGGCGCGACTGAAGTGAAATGTTCAGAGTTCGGAGAAGAACTGATTAAAAACATGGACTAAGCAAGGAAACAGCCTAAAATTAGCCATAAAGGGGAAGAGAGACATGGGAAATACTCGTAAAAAAGTTTCTGTTATCGGAGCAGGTTTTACTGGCGCGACAACTGCATTTTTAATCGCTCAAAAAGAGCTGGCAGACGTGGTTCTCGTTGATATTCCGCAGCTGGAGAACCCGACAAAGGGAAAAGCGCTCGATATGTTTGAAGCAAGCCCTGTTCAAGGCTTTGACGCGAAAATTACGGGAACATCCAATTATGAGGATACAGCGGGTTCTGACATTGTTGTGATCACAGCCGGTATCGCAAGAAAACCTGGCATGAGCAGAGATGATCTGGTCTCTACTAACGAAAAAATTATGAGAAGCGTTACACGAGAAATCGTGAAATATTCTCCTGACTCTATCATTGTGGTGCTGACAAATCCTGTTGATGCGATGACTTATGCGGTGTACAAAGAATCAGGCTTTCCTAAAGAGCGCGTAATCGGCCAGTCCGGTGTGCTTGATACGGCAAGATTCAGAACATTCGTCGCAGAGGAATTAAACTTGTCAGTGAAAGACGTGACTGGTTTCGTTCTTGGCGGACACGGTGATGATATGGTGCCGCTTGTGCGTTATTCTTATGCTGGCGGTATCCCGCTTGAAACCCTCATTCCGAAAGAGCGGATTGACGCCATTGTGGTGCGCACGAGAAAAGGCGGCGGCGAAATCGTGAATCTTCTTGGGAACGGAAGCGCGTATTATGCGCCTGCGGCTTCACTGACAGAAATGGTCGAAGCGATCTTGAAAGATCAGCGCCGCGTCCTCCCTACAATTGCTTATCTTGAAGGGGAATACGGCTATGAAGGCATCTACCTTGGTGTTCCTACAATAGTAGGCGGCAACGGTCTTGAGCAAATCATTGAACTGGAACTGACAGACTATGAAAGAGCACAGCTGAATAAATCAGTTGAATCTGTCAAAAATGTCATGAAAGTATTATCTTAATAAAAAGAGAGAAAGGCTTGCTTGATAAAGCCTTTCTCTTTTTGCTATAAATGAAAGCGTAATCATTAGTTTCTTTATTTCTTTTAAAAATGGTGTAAAAGGCGAATTGTCGGAATGTCCTGCTTTCGTTAAAATAAAATCATGAAACATGTTAAGATGACATAAAATAGACAAATAGGATGTCGGGGAATTTGATACTGGAGGCACAGCATGAACAAGAAAATTTTAGTTGTGGATGATGAAGAATCTATTGTTACTCTTTTACAGTACAATTTGGAACGGTCAGGCTATCATGTCATTACCGCCTCGGATGGGGAAGAAGCACTCAAAAAAGCGGAAACAGAGAAGCCTGATTTGATTGTGCTTGATGTGATGCTTCCAAAACTGGACGGAATCGAAGTATGCAAGCAGCTGAGGCAGCAAAAACTGATGTTTCCGATTTTAATGCTGACAGCCAAGGATGAAGAATTCGACAAAGTATTAGGGCTTGAGCTCGGTGCTGATGATTATATGACCAAGCCGTTTAGTCCAAGGGAAGTAAATGCAAGAGTCAAAGCGATTTTAAGGCGTTCGGAAATGGCTGCGCCCCCTAGTGAAATGAAGAACGATGAAATAGAAGGCCAGATCGTGATTGGCGATCTGAAAATCCTGCCTGATCATTATGAAGCGTACTTTAAAGAAGATCAGCTTGAACTGACACCGAAAGAATTCGAACTGCTGCTCTATTTGGGCAGACATAAAGGCAGAGTGCTGACGAGAGATCTGCTGCTGAGCGCTGTCTGGAATTATGATTTTGCCGGAGATACGAGAATCGTTGATGTGCATATCAGCCATCTCCGCGACAAAATTGAAAACAATACGAAAAAACCGATCTATATTAAAACGATTAGGGGATTGGGGTATAAACTGGAGGAGCCAAAAATGAATGAGTAAATACCGTGTTCGCCTTTTTTCTGTACTCGTTGTCTGTATGATTCTGGTATTCAGTGTTCTCGGGCTGTTTTTGCAGCAGCTCTTTGAAACATCTGAGCAAAAGAAAGCAGAGGAACACATTAAAAAAGAGGCCAAATACATGGCTTCGCTTCTTGATGCCGGCAATCTGAATGATCCAGCAAATGAGAAAATCATTAAAGATGCAGGCGGTGCGCTTGATGTGAGCGCATCCGTTATCGACTCAGACGGCAAGGTGCTGTACAGGTCAAACGGAAGAGCCCCAGATTCTCACAAGGTGCGGGCCCTTGTTTCCGGCCATGAGGGTGTTCTTTCAACAGGGAATGATAAGCTTTATTACGGACTCCCGCTTAGAAGCAAAGGTGAAAAAACAGGATATGTGCTGCTATCGGCTTCTGAAAAAAGCGACGGCATGAAAGGCGAAATGTGGGGGATGCTGACGGCCAGTCTTTGTACCGCTTTTATTGTCATTGTATATTTTTATTCCAGTATGACCTCACGTTATAAAAGGTCAATTGAAGCAGCAACAAACGTAGCGACAGAACTGTCCAAGGGCAACTATGATGCCCGGACGTACGGCGGCTATATCAGGCGCTCTGATAAGCTCGGCCGTGCGATGAACAGCTTGGCCGTTGATCTGATGGAAATGACGAGAACGCAGGAAATGCAGCGCGATCGGCTGCTGACAGTCATTGAAAATATCGGCTCCGGGCTGATTATGATCGACGGAAGAGGCTTTATCAATCTCGTAAACAGGTCTTACGCTAAGCAGTTTCATATCAATCCGAATCAGATGCTCCGCCGTCTTTATCATGATGCATTTGAACATGAAGAGGTGATCCAGCTTGTCGAAGACATTTTTATGACAGAGACGAAAAAATGCAAGCTGTTAAGACTTCCGATCAAAATTGAACGGAGGTATTTTGAAGTGGACGGCGTGCCGATTATGGGACCGGACGATGAATGGAAAGGAATTGTGCTCGTTTTCCATGACATGACGGAGACGAAGAAGCTAGAGCAGATGAGAAAGGATTTTGTGGCTAATGTTTCTCATGAGCTGAAAACGCCGATTACGTCTATTAAAGGGTTTACGGAGACATTATTGGACGGGGCGATGGAGGATAAAGAGGCGCTTTCTGAGTTTCTCTCTATTATTTTGAAGGAAAGCGAAAGGCTTCAGTCTTTGGTTCAGGACCTTCTGGATCTCTCAAAAATCGAGCAGCAAAATTTCACGCTCAGCATTGAAACCTTCGAGCCGGCCAAAATGCTTGGTGAGATTGAAACACTGCTTAAGCATAAGGCGGATGAGAAAGGCATCTCCTTACAACTGAATGTCCCGAAAGACCCGCTCTATGTATCAGGTGACCCGCACAGGCTGAAACAGGTATTTCTTAATCTCGTAAACAATGCGTTAACTTATACGCCTGAGAGAGGCTCAGTAGCCATCAATGTAAAGCCCGGAGAAAAAGACATTCAGATTGAAGTTGCCGATTCCGGAATCGGCATTCAGAAAGAAGAAATACCGCGCATCTTTGAACGTTTTTACCGTGTAGATAAAGACAGAAGCAGGAATTCGGGCGGAACCGGATTGGGCCTTGCGATCGTAAAACATTTAATAGAGGCTCATGAAGGAAAAATCGATGTCACAAGCGAGCCGGGGTGGGGAACGGTCTTTATCGTGACGCTGAAACGGGCCGCTGAAAAGTCCGCCTAATGTTTACAAAGGTTTAACAATATCTTCATGCACGATTAAACCTAAGCTGGTAGGATGTAGTAGAACCCCTTCATCCAAGGAGCCAATTTTGACGGCGGGAACCATTTTGTGTTCCCGTCCTTTTTGTGTCTTCTCTTTTCGTTCACGTATTTTCCTTTCAAATTGAACTTTGTTAAAATAAGAGGAGCTAAAGACTATGTAAGAGATGAATAGAGGCTTGAGGCTTCTTAGGAGGATATTGAATGACTGAACGAAAAAAATTAGTGCTTGTAGACGGAAACAGTCTGGCTTACCGGGCGTTTTTTGCATTGCCGCTGTTAAGCAATGATAAAGGTGTTCATACGAATGCCGTATACGGCTTTGCGATGATTTTGATGAAGATGCTTGAGGATGAAAAACCGACGCACATGCTGGTTGCCTTTGATGCCGGGAAAACAACATTTCGTCACGGCACATTTAAAGAATATAAAGGCGGCAGACAGAAAACCCCGCCTGAGCTCTCAGAGCAAATGCCATTTATCCGCGAGCTGCTGGATGCCTACCAGGTCAGCCGCTACGAACTGGAACAATACGAAGCGGACGATATTATCGGCACATTAGCCAAATCGGCTGAAAAAGACGGATTTGAAGTAAAGGTTTTCTCAGGAGATAAGGATTTAACTCAGCTGGCAACGGACAAAACGACAGTTGCCATCACGAGAAAGGGAATTACCGATGTTGAATTTTACACACCGGAGCACGTCAAGGAGAAATACGGGCTTACCCCTGAGCAAATCATTGACATGAAGGGCTTGATGGGCGATGCCTCAGATAATATTCCGGGTGTACCCGGCGTAGGTGAGAAGACAGCGATTAAGCTCTTAAAACAGTTCGATTCTGTTGAAAAGCTGCTGGAGTCCATTGACGAGGTGAGCGGAAAGAAACTGAAGGAAAAGCTTGAGGAATTTAAGGATCAGGCATTGATGAGCAAGGAGCTTGCGACAATAATGACGGACGCGCCGATTGATGTGTCTGTTTCCGCTCTGGAATATCAAGGCTTTAATCGTGAGCAGGTCATTGCCATCTTTAAAGATCTAGGATTCAACACGCTTCTGGAACGTCTTGGAGAAGACAGTGAAGAAGCGGAGCAGGATCAGGCATTAGAAGAAATTAATATCGAAACAGTCACAGACGTAACAAGCGGCATATTGGCTTCTCCATCTGCCTTTGTCGTTGAACAGGTTGGCGACAATTATCATGAAGAGCCGATTCTCGGATTTTCGATAGTCAATGAAACGGGATCTTATTTTATTCCGAAAGACATTGCTGTGGAGTCTGAGGTGTTTAAAGAATGGGTGGAAAATGACGACCAGAAGAAATGGGTTTTCGACAGCAAGCGGGCTGTTGTCGCTTTGCGCTGGCAGGGCATTGAGCTGAAAGGAGCCGAGTTTGATACGCTTCTTGCGGCATATATTATCAATCCGGGCAATTCATATGATGACGTTGCAAGTGTGGCCAAAGATTACGGCCTGCACATCGTATCAAGCGACGAATCAGTCTACGGCAAAGGAGCAAAACGGGCGGTTCCGTCAGAAGATGTACTGTCTGAGCACCTTGTCCGAAAAGCGTTAGCGATTCAAAGCCTGCGGGAAAAGCTTGTTCAAGAGCTGGATAACAACGATCAGCTTGAACTGTTTGAAGAGCTCGAAATGCCGCTGGCGCTTATTCTCGGTGAAATGGAATCAACTGGTGTCAAGGTCGATGTTGACCGTTTAAAACGGATGGGTGAAGAACTGGGCGCGAAGCTGAAGGAATATGAAGAAAAAATTCATGAGATTGCGGGAGAGACGTTTAATATCAATTCTCCAAAGCAGCTCGGCGTCATCCTGTTTGAAAAGATCGGCCTTCCTGTCGTAAAGAAAACGAAAACAGGCTATTCAACGTCTGCCGATGTGCTGGAAAAGCTGGCTGACAAGCATGATATCGTCGACTATATTCTGCAGTACAGACAAATCGGCAAGCTGCAATCAACCTACATCGAAGGGCTTTTAAAGGTGACGAGAAAAGATACGCACAAGGTGCACACGCGCTTTAATCAGGCCTTAACGCAAACAGGCCGCCTCAGCTCCACTGATCCGAATCTGCAAAACATTCCGATCAGACTTGAAGAAGGGCGCAAGATCCGCCAAGCTTTTGTTCCGTCTGAAAAAGACTGGCTCATTTTTGCAGCCGATTACTCACAAATCGAGCTGCGGGTGCTTGCCCATATTTCAAAGGATGAAAATCTTATCGAAGCTTTTACGAATGATATGGATATTCATACGAAAACGGCGATGGATGTGTTCCATGTCGCTGAGGATGAAGTGACATCTGCGATGAGACGGCAGGCAAAAGCGGTCAACTTCGGCATCGTATACGGCATCAGTGATTACGGGCTGTCACAGAACCTCGGCATAACCCGAAAGGAAGCGGGAGCGTTTATCGACCGCTACTTGGAAAGCTTCCAGGGCGTAAAAGCATATATGGAAGATTCAGTTCAGGACGCGAAGCAAAAAGGATACGTGACAACGCTTATGCATCGGCGACGCTACATTCCCGAGCTGACGAGCCGAAACTTTAATATCCGCAGTTTTGCGGAGCGGACGGCAATGAATACGCCGATTCAAGGAAGCGCCGCTGATATTATCAAAAAAGCCATGATTGATATGGCTGCCAAGCTGAAAGAAAAACAGCTGAAGGCAAGGCTGCTGCTTCAAGTTCACGATGAATTGATTTTTGAAGCGCCGCAGGAAGAAATTGAAATTCTTGAAAAGCTTGTTCCTGAAGTGATGGAGCATGCGCTTGCATTAGATGTGCCGTTAAAGGTGGACTATGCATCTGGCCCGTCTTGGTACGATGCGAAATAAACAGAGATAGGAAGTGATGGATGTGCCGGAATTACCAGAGGTTGAAACGGTCCGGCGCACGCTGACCGGGCTTGTAAAGGGAAAAACAATCAAATCGGTAGAGATCAGATGGCCGAATATCATCAAACGGCCTGCCGAACCGGAGGAATTTGCGCGAAAACTAGCAGGAGAAACGATACAGTCTGTCGGAAGACGGGGAAAGTTTTTACTGTTTCATTTAGATCATTATGTCTTGGTTTCCCACCTGCGAATGGAAGGGAAATACGGGCTTCATCAAGCTGAGGAGCCAGACGATAAACACGTGCATGTCATATTCACGATGACAGATGGAACCCAGCTTCGTTACAGAGATGTTCGGAAGTTCGGCACCATGCACTTATTTAAACCGGGAGAGGAAGCGGGCGAGCTCCCTCTTTCTCAATTAGGGCCTGAGCCGGACGCAGAAGAATTTACGAGTGCGTATTTAAAAGAACGGCTTGCCAAAACAAACCGTGCCGTCAAAACCGCCCTGCTGGATCAAAAAACAGTTGTCGGACTCGGGAATATTTATGTGGACGAGGCTCTTTTCAGAGCGGGTGTCCATCCTGAAACAAAAGCAAATCAATTATCAGACAAGACCATCAAAACACTTCACGTTGAAATCAAAAACACCCTGCAGGAAGCAATTGACGCGGGCGGCAGCACTGTCCGCTCATACATCAACTCCCAAGGGGAAATCGGGATGTTCCAGCTGCAGCATTTTGTATACGGAAAAAAAGACGAGCCGTGCAAAAATTGCGGAACGATGATTTCAAAAATTGTCGTCGGAGGCAGGGGCACGCATTTTTGCGCCAAATGCCAGAAAAAAAGCAGCTAAAGCTTCATCGTCCAAGCTGTCGGTGCATATATCAGTAACTCTGTAATAGAGAATGCCATTTTCGAAACACGGATTTTTCACTTTTCCATATATATGATGGTGAAGAACCCGGGCATTTTACATCTGATACAAGAGCACCAACAGAAAGGAAGAAACGGATATGCAAATGGTTTCTATACTGCTGCTGGCGTTGGCTGTCAGCTTGGACAGTTTTTCAGTCGGATTTACGTACGGATTGAGAAAAATGAAAATACCGTTTAAAGCGATTTTGGTTATCGCCTGCTGTTCCGGTGCTGTCATGTTTATCTCCATGCTGATCGGAAGCTTTCTCACAAAATTTTTTCCTGTATATGTGACAGAGAAGCTTGGCGGTTTGATATTGGTCGGAATCGGAGCGTGGGTTCTGTATCAGTTTTTTAAACCGGCAAAAGACAAAGAATACTTATTACATGAAAAAACGCTGCTTAATTTGGAGGTCCGGTCATTAGGGATTGTGATTCATATTTTGAGAAAACCCATGAGTGCGGATATCGACAAATCGGGTGTGATCAACGGGATTGAGGCGGTCTTATTGGGATTTGCCTTATCAATTGACGCCTTCGGAGCAGGGATAGGCGCAGCCATTCTCGGTTTTTCACCGATTGTGATGAGCATTGCCGTGGCCGTCATGAGTTCATTATTTGTATCAATCGGAATCAATGCCGGCCATTTTCTGTCTAAGTGGAAATGGATTGATAAAATGGCGTTTTTGCCAGGGCTTCTGCTGATCACGATTGGTCTCTGGAAATTGTAAAAAGGAGTGGATCTCTTGACCTTTGTCATTGGTTTAACGGGAGGAATAGCAAGCGGCAAAAGCACTGTCGCCAATATGCTGATTGAAAAAGGAATAACAGTTATAGATGCAGATACAATAGCCAAACAAGCGGTGGAAAAAGGGATGCCGGCCTACCGGCAAATCATTGACGAATTCGGTGAAGACATTCTGCTTCCAAACGGTGATATAGATCGAAAAAAGCTTGGGGCACTGGTATTTACAAATGAACAAAAGCGTCTTGCTTTAAATGCAATTGTACATCCCGCAGTCAGGCAGGAAATGCTTAAGCGCCGTGACGAAGCCATTGCAAATCGGGAGACGCTTGTTGTATTGGATATCCCGCTATTATTCGAAAGTAAATTGGAATCTTTGGTTGATAAAATTATTGTGGTCAGTGTGACAAAGGAGCTTCAGCTGGAACGTCTGATGAAGCGCAACCAGCTGACGGAAGAAGAAGCAGTCAGCCGTATCCGCGCTCAAATGCCTTTGAAGGAAAAAACAGAAAAAGCAGATCAGGTCATCGACAATAGCGGCACGCTTGAAGAGACCAAGCAGCAGCTTGATGACATCATCAGCCGCTGGGCATAATACAAAACACCGTTCAATATGAACGGTGTTTTGTCATTAAAAATCAAAGTTGTCCGGATCAGGACCGACGCGCAGGTTTTCATTTAGCGCATCGATTCGATTCATCTCATCCTGTGTCAACTCAAAGTCAAATACGCTGGCATTTTCTTTAATGCGGTGTTCCTTCGTTGATTTAGGAATCGTAATCACGCCATGCTGCAGATCCCAGCGTAAAATAATCTGTGCTGCGGATTTGTTATAGGTTTGAGCGATCTCAGCCAGTACAGGGTGATCCAGCAGCTGACCTTGCATTAAAGGTGACCAAGCTTCCATCTGGATGCCTTGTTTTTTGCAGTATGCTCTCAGCTCTTTTTGTGTAAGGCGAGGGTGAAATTCCACTTGGTTGATCATAGGCTTCATTTCAGCCGCAGCCATCAGGTCTTCAAGATGATGGATTTGGAAGTTGCTCACGCCGATCGCTTTGACGCGGCCTTCTTTATACAGCGTTTCAAGCGCTCTCCAGGCTTCTTTATATTTTCCTTCTACAGGCCAGTGGATAAGATATAGGTCTAAATAGTCCAAACCGAGTTTTGACAGGCTTGTTTCAAATGCGGCGAGTGTTTCCTCGTAGCCTAAATCCGCATTCCACACTTTTGATGTAATAAACAGATCCTCTCTTGAGATGCCTGCTTCTTCAATGCCTTGCTGAAGCCCTTCTCCGACGCCAGCTTCATTTCCATAGATAGCGGCAGTATCGATACTGCGATATCCGTGAACAATTGCAGTTTTCACTGCGTTTACCAGTTCTGATCCTTCTTCCACCTGGAAGACGCCAAGGCCGAACCAAGGCATTTTTACTCCGTTATAAAGTGTTGATGTTGCTTGTAAATGTGTTGTCATGTTGATTTCCTCCTTTGAAATGATCAGGCTTCCTGCAGATCCCGTTTTTCCATCATGCGGCTCCAGCCTGTTAAGATAACTGCGCCGGCTACCATTAATCCGCCTATCCAAGCAGTGTGAATCAGCCCGATTGAATCGGTGATCACACCTCCAAGATATGAGCCAAGCGCAATCCCTGCATTAAAGGCAGCGATATTTATTGCGGATGCGACGTCAACTGCACTCGGGACAAAGCGCTCAGCCAGCATGACGACATACACTTGAAGGCCGGGCACATTCATAAAGGCCAGCAAGCCCATACAGAGAATGGTGATGAGTCCTGCTGTTTGATATGGAGCGGTAAATGTGAGTACAAACAGAACAATTGCCTGTATGATAAACATATAGAATAAAGCTGCAAGCTGATTTCGGTTTGACAGCTTTCCGCCAATCATATTGCCGATTGCGATAGCGATTCCGTATCCGAGCAGGATCACTGCTACAGTTCCGGATTTGAAACCTGTTACTTCCTGAAGCAGGGGAGACAGGTACGTGAATACAACGAATGTTCCTCCGTATCCAAGCGCTGTAATGACAAATAAAAGCAATAACCGGCCGTTTGTCACTAGCTTCAATTGATCCCGCATCGTTGTTTTCGTCCCTTTTCGTAATTTGGACGGGACAAGAATGCCATTTGTAATGAAAGCAATGACTCCGACTGCGACAATGACCATAAAGGCAAAACGCCAGCCGAATTGCTGGCCGATGAACGTGCCGAAAGGAACTCCAGTTACAGTTGCCACAGTGAGGCCCGTAAACATAATGGAAATCGCGCTGGCCCTTTTATCCTCAGGGACAATATCCGCTGCGATCGTCGAACCGATCGACATAAACACACCGTGTGAAAGAGCGGATATCACACGTGCTGCTAATAAAATCCCGATGCTTGAGGCGGTAGCGGCCATTGTATTCCCGGCAATAAAAATGAACATGATCCAAAGCAATAACGTCTTGCGTGACATGCTTGAGGTCAATGAAGTTAAGATAGGCGCTCCGACCGTAACGCCAAGCGCGTAAAGGGAAACGGTCAATCCCGCTGTTGTGACCGGAATATGCATGTCATCAGATATCAGCGGCAAAAGGCCAACGCTGATAAACTCTGTTGTCCCGATGGCAAATGCACTTACGGCCAAAGCCAGGAGAGCAGGAATGCTGCTTTTTTTATTGGCTGAAGTCATCATGGTCCTCCTTTTTGATGTGTTGTATGATTGAAATTCTGCCGAGTAAGCTATATAAATAAAGAGCAGATTCAAATCAGCCGGCAAATGTGATTATGAAAGATATCATCAAGAAAGAAAAGTACGTACTTTTAAGTGCTATAGTCACTTTTTAGTGCCTGTAAGGAGAATGAACTGTAATGGAGAAGAAAAAATATAACATTTCTGTTGAAGCGACTCTGGAAGTGATCGGCGGAAAATGGAAATGCGTCATTTTATGCCATCTGACGCACGGAAAAAAACGCACGAGTGAATTAAAACGCTTGATGCCCAACATTACGCAAAAAATGCTGACGCAGCAGCTTCGTGAGCTGGAAGCGGACGGTGTCATTAACCGGATCGTGTACAATCAAGTTCCTCCCAAAGTGGAATACGAGCTCAGCGAATACGGCCGCAGCTTAGAAGGGATTTTAGATATGCTGTGTGATTGGGGAGCGAATCATATTAACAGAGTGTACGGGGATACATTTTCTGTTCTTGAAGAAAGTGTGCTCAATGATAAGTTAAAACAGGAGTCATAAACATGGGGGCAGTCAGTGCGGAGCGCTGGCTGCTTTTTGGTTCTTACGCCTGATTTTGTGTGCTAGAAAACATATCATGCATCATAAATTAGCATTGTAATCGTTGTTTTTATCAATATGTACTGGCGAATTTGTTTTAATGTGTTATACTAATTTCAGATTACAACAAATTAGAATGACATAATTGATAAGGGGTGTCCAACATGAAGGTAAAAGTAGCGATAAACGGGTTTGGAAGAATCGGAAGAATGGTTTTTAGAAAAGCAATGTTAGACGAACAAATTCAAGTAGTGGCTATTAACGCCAGCTATTCCGCAGAAACGCTGGCTCATTTAATAAAGTATGACACAATTCACGGCAGGTACGACAAAGAGGTTGTGGCTGGTGAAGACAGCCTGATCGTGAACGGAAAGAAAGTGCTTTTATTAAACAGCCGTGATCCAAAACAGCTCCCATGGCGGGAATTTGATATTGACATTGTTGTTGAAGCAACAGGGAAATTTAATTCAAAAGATAAAGCGATGGGCCATATAGAAGCAGGTGCGAAAAAAGTCATTCTGACTGCCCCGGGGAAAAATGAAGACGTTACCATTGTGATGGGAGTAAACGAGGATCAATTCGACGCTGAACGCCATGCCATTATTTCAAATGCGTCGTGTACGACTAATTGCCTTGCGCCTGTTGTCAAAGTGCTGGATGAAGAATTTGGCATTGAGAGCGGGCTAATGACCACAGTCCATGCGTATACGAATGACCAGAAAAATATTGATAACCCTCACAAAGACTTGCGCCGGGCACGGGCATGCGGTGAATCGATTATTCCGACGACAACAGGAGCGGCAAAGGCGCTCTCGCTCGTGCTGCCGCATCTGAAAGGAAAGCTTCACGGCCTCGCCTTGCGTGTCCCTGTTCCGAACGTCTCATTGGTTGATCTCGTTGTCGATTTGAAGACAGATGTAACGGCTGAAGAAGTCAACGAGGCATTTAAACGGGCTGCCAAAACGTCGATGTACGGCATTCTTGATTATTCAGATGAGCCCCTCGTTTCAACTGACTACAATACGAACCCGCATTCAGCGGTCATTGACGGGCTTACGACAATGGTAATGGAAGACAAAAAAGTAAAGGTGCTCGCATGGTATGACAACGAATGGGGCTACTCGTGCAGAGTTGTTGATTTGATTCGCCATGTAGCGGCAAGAATGAAACATCCGTCTGCTGTATAAAATAAGGTCATGGACGCACTTTGAAGAAAAATCCCTTAACAGCCTATTTCTGAAAAAACGCACCTTGCAAATTAGACTTAAACACAGTATACTATTTTTCGTGAACTTCTTGCTTGAGACTGTTTCGGAATTACTTAAAGGGTTAGGACCTCTCCGGACTAACTTTCCCCCGTGGTAAATGGCCGACCCAGTTGTTGGAATTTCACTTTTTAATTCTTGTTAAGGGGGGTCCATGACTATGGAAACAATGGGGCGTCACGTTATCTCCGAGCTATGGGGATGCGATTTTGATAAGCTGAATGACATGGATTTTATTGAAAAAACGTTTGTAAATGCTGCTCTAAAATCAGGTGCTGAGGTGCGCGAGGTTGCATTTCACAAATTTGCACCGCAAGGCGTAAGCGGAGTTGTGATTATTTCTGAATCACACTTAACAATTCACAGTTTTCCTGAGCACGGATATGCGAGCATTGATGTTTATACTTGTGGAGACTTAGATCCTAATGTCGCTGCTGACTACATCGCAGAGGCATTACATGCTGATACAAGAGAAAACATTGAAATACCAAGAGGAATGGGGCCTGTGCAAATTAAACAGGCGCAAGCGAAAGTACTATAGTAAACACGAACACAAAGGGAGCTGAAGCTAGAAAGCCGTTATGCGCTTTTTAGCTTATGCTCCTTTTATTTTTATAAAGAAACAAGGGCGGCCAGCTTTTTCTTTTTTCATTTTTTTTGTAAAATAAGAAAGAGATTCTCATAAACCACCTGATGCTGTAACCACAGCCTTACACAACGGCTCTCCCGACAGATGGCTGTCACATTTATTTTGAAAAGGCGGAGGCTGCCGAACATACATTGCAGGGAACGAAATAGTTGGGAGCTGATTTTATTGAAATGTCCTTCATGCCAGCATAACGGAACGCGAGTCCTTGATTCACGGCCTGTGGATGACGGAAAATCGATTCGCCGAAGACGCGAGTGCGAATCCTGCCACTACCGGTTTACGACCTTTGAAAAAGTGGAGGAAACCCCGCTCATCGTCGTGAAAAAGGAAGGAGTACGTGAGGAATTCAGCAGAGAAAAAATGCTGCGCGGCCTCATAAAAGCATGCGAAAAAAGACCTGTTTCACTCAAAACGCTTGAAGACATGTGTTTTGATATTGAAAAAGAACTTCGCAATCAAGGCTGCTCCGAGGTAAAAAGCGAGCTCGTTGGAGAAATGGTCATGGACCGGCTGGCTAAGATTGATGAGGTCGCATATGTGCGGTTCGCGTCCGTCTATCGGCAGTTTAAAGATATAAACGTCTTTATCGACGAGTTAAAAGACTTAATAAAGAAAGAACGATAAAAGAGCTAAGAGGATTCTTCTAGCTCTTTTCTCATGTGCAAAATTGGCATTTGATAGATAGAAGAAACGGTGTAAAATGAAAGATAGAAACAAATTCGGAAGGTTTGAGAATGTATGGCTGACTATTGGAAAGATGTACTGCCTGTAGATCCGTATGTGGTCAAAAGCAGATCGATGCTGCAGGATATAGACAGACAAATTATCACACAACTGTATCAGCCCTTAATCGGCCCTGTTGCATTCTCTCTTTATATGACATTGTGGGGAGAGCTTGAACAAAACCGTCTGTGGGGCGGAGAGTCCACACATCGGCAGCTGATGGGGATGACACAGTCCAACTTAAAGACGATCCATCAGGAACAAGGAAAGCTCGAGGGCATCGGATTGCTGAAAGTATATATGAAAGAATCCGAGCGGCAGGAGCGCCTCTTTATATATGAACTCCTTCCGCCGCTCAGGCCAAATGAATTTTTTGAAGACGGAATGCTGAATGTTTTCCTGTACAATAGGGTTGGAAAAACAAAATATCAGCAATTAAAACAATTTTTCACGCACCCGGCCATTTCCGAAGATGCGAAGGACATTACGCGGCCGTTTAATCATGCGTTTGAATCGCTGCAGCCGAGTGAATGGAATCTCACATCTGATATGGCAGAAACGGTGAGGCTTGCGCAAGGCACAGAATACACTTCTGTCGGACAAGCTCCTTCTTACACCATAACGGAGGAAGTGTTTGATTTTGATTTGTTTTTAGCGGGACTTTCTGAGACGATGATTCCGAGAAAAGCGATGACCCAGCAGGTGCGCGACACGATCAAAAAGCTTTCTTATTTGTATGGAATAGACCCCTTGCAGATGCAAAGTGTCGTGATGAGCGCAATTGATGAGCGTGACGTCATTACGACGGAGGCTTTAAGAAAAGCGGCAAGCGACTGGTACCAAATCGAACGAAACGGACAGCTGCCTGACTTAGTGGAAAAAACACAGCCGGTGCACCTGCGTGAAGGCGAAAAACCGGCGGAAGAGGATTCTCTGGACGGAAAGCTGATCGCATTGCTGGAGGCGATTTCTCCGAAGAAGCTTTTGCAGGACATTGCCGACGGAACAGAGCCATCAAAAGCTGATTTGAAAATCATAGAAGAAATTATGTTTGAACAGAAGCTCGAGCCAGGCGTGACAAATGTGTTAATTTATTACGTCATGCTGAAAACCGACATGAAGCTGTCGAAAAACTATATCCAAAAAATTGCCTCACATTGGGCGCGCAAAAAGGTAAAAACGGTCAGAGAAGCGATGAAGCTCGCGATAGAAGAAAACCGCCAATACCTTGAATGGGCGGAAGGAAAAGCAAATCAGCCTTCGAAACGAAATCAAAAAGTGATTCGGGAAGAAAAGCTTCCTGACTGGATGAAAGAAAAGGAGAAAGCGTCCGATTCAGAATCCGGACAGCAGAAGCTGCAGCCGCAGGATTTGGAAGAACAGAAGAAAAAGATGATGGAAGAGATGCAAAAACTGAAAAAATACTCTGCCTATTAAAGACAGAGATGCGGGGTGAAGGAATAAATGGAACCAATCGGCCGTTCCCTGCAGGGCGTAACTGGCAGACCGGATTTCCAAAAACGTCTTGAACAAATGAAAGAAAAAGTCATGAACGATCAAGATGTTCAGGTGTTTTTGAAGGAAAACGAAGAAATCATTGACCAAAAAATGATCGAAAAGAGCTTAAATAAGCTTTATGAATATATCGGGCAAAGCAAGAATTGCTCCTATTGTTCGGAAGATGAAAATTGCAACAATCTGCTCGAGGGCTATCATCCTAAGCTTGTTGTCAATGGCCGCGCTATTGATATTGAGTATTTTGAATGTCCGGTCAAACGGAAGCTCGACCAGCAGAAAAAGCAAAAATCTCTTATGAAAAGCATGTATATCCAAAAGGACCTTCTCGGAGCGACATTTCAGCAGGTTGATATCAGTGACCCGAGCAGGCTCGCGATGTTCCAGCATGTTACAGATTTTCTGAAAAGCTATAATGAGACGGGAAAAGGGAAAGGTCTTTATTTATACGGGAAGTTCGGGGTAGGAAAAACGTTTATGCTCGCTGCGATTGCCAATGAGCTGGCGGAAAAAGAGTATTCCTCCATGATCGTCTATGTGCCCGAATTTGTGAGAGAGCTTAAGAACTCCCTGCAAGACCATTCATTGGAAGAGAAGCTCAATATGGTCAAAACAACACCTGTATTGATGCTTGATGACATCGGAGCGGAATCAATGACGAGCTGGGTAAGGGATGAAGTCATCGGGACGGTGCTTCAGCACAGAATGTCCCAGCAGCTGCCGACGTTCTTTTCTTCTAATTTCTCACCTGACGAGCTGAAGCATCATTTTACGTATTCGCAAAGGGGAGAAAAGGAAGAAGTAAAAGCGGCAAGATTAATGGAGCGGATATTATATTTGGCTGCTCCGATCCGCCTTGACGGAGAAAACCGCCGCCATTCGTAATCGCTGCGGTTCAAAGGGGAAGGAACTGAGGGTATGAAACGAAAAACCGCTCTTAAATGGCTGGCAGTGCTGGCCGTTGCAGGTTTACTCTTTTGGGGGAATAAAAGGTATTTGAATGTATCGCCGAAAGAGGTCAGGGTGTGGGTCTTGTCATTTGGGGTCTTTGCACCGCTGATATTTATCGGGATATCCATTGTCAGGCCTCTTGTGTTATTTCCGGTGTCTGTTATTTCTATAGCGGGCGGACTTGCGTTTGGCCCGCTTTTCGGCACACTTTACACGTTATTCGGTTCGATGTGCGCTTCTGCTGTATCATTTTTTGCGGCAGGTTTGTTTGCGGCGAAAAAGAACGGCCATTATGAAAAGCTGGAAGCCATTCAGAAGCAGATGGAGGATAACGGATTTTTTTATATCTTTCTTTTAAGAATCCTGCCGATCAATTTTGATTTCGTCAGCTATGCGGCAGGCCTTTCCAATGTCAAAGCGCTGCCGTATTTTGCGGCGACGGCAGCGGGAATCATCCCTGGAACCATTGCGCTTAATGTTCTGGGTGCGAGCTTTTTGGCTGGCAATCTGCCCGCTTTCTTTTTGGTCCTCGCTTTGTATATCGTGTTTATCTCGCTGCCGATTATCTTCAGAAAGAGAATGCGAAACTTGTTCCAGGAATCAAATTAGATTTGCCAATGACCTTTACGTCTATTTTAAAAACATCCCCCATATACTTGTAACAGATGCCGTAAGGGGGGACAAACATGCTTGAAATAATCTTTGAAGACGACCATGATGCAACCGCTTTTTTACATCTGATTCAGCATTCGGACGATCGGGACAATATCATTGTCTGTGAAGGCATACGAAAAATCGGGATTAAAAAAGCGAAGCCGGCTCTCTCTATTCAGCGTTTTATGGAGCCGATTCTGGTCAAATTTTTTTTAGAATGCAAAGAAGACGAGTATATGCTGTCGTTGATTGAGAGAACATACTGCTTTACCGATCATGATGAACAGCAGCAAATCCTTCAGCTCGCACATAGTATTATTGAAGGAGAAGCGGAAGATCTTCCGTTTGAGCCGCTGAAGCTTTCACGGAAACAATCTATTTTGGATGAACTCAAAACGATCTGTTTAGAGGAAGGGGTTTTTTCCATTCGCTCCTTTCAGACCTTCCGGCTTGGACAATACTACAAGCAGCTGAGAGACATTACGGAAGCGGCGGTAGATGAATATAAGATGGAACAGGAATATCAAAACTTTATCCAAACGCTCAGAGACTATGTAACAGCCAAACAGCCGCGAATCAAAAAGGTTCATATTGTCCATGATGGTTCATTTACGTTATGGGAGCTGCGCTATGTGCCGGAACGGGAAAAGATGAAATACATAGACAGGCGGTTTCTCCGGGATCATCCTATGTACATTGATTCTCATTTGCTGGCGCCGCTCATTTCCATCGCGCCTGATCAAGTGGTGCTTTATACCGACCAGCCGGAGCATATGATGGCAAGAACCATTCAAAACGTATTTCAAGAGCGAATGGAACTGCTTCCGCTGCACGCTTTTTCAGACGCGGAAATACAGGTAAAGCACTCGGAAGGATAAAGGCCGGCAGCCTCCATATGTAAGGCTGTCGGTTTGAAAAAAGGAAATGCGAGCGTGTTGATTTTTTAGATTGAACAATTTATAATACATAGGAGATTAAGAAAGACACACGTATTGATAAGGACACGAAGGAATGATACCGGCTCAAAGAGAGGGAAGCCACGGCTGCAAGCTTCCTAGCTAAGGACCATTCGCTTTACCGCCTTTGAACTTCAGCTGTGAACCCCTTTGATAAGGAGCAGTAATGGCTGACGGGAACTCCCGTTACAGAGCTTAGAGCCGCAGATGCCGGAGTATTGGCTTTGCGGAAAAAAGGGTGGAACCACGATTCCGTTTATTCAACCTCGTCCCTTTCATAGGGGGCGGGGTTTTTATATGTGAAAAAAGGAGTGACATAGATGTCAGATATGGTGAAAATCACATTCCCTGATGGAGCAGTCAAGGAGTTTGCGAAAGGAACAACAACAGAAGATATCGCGGCATCCATCAGTCCGGGATTAAAGAAGAAATCATTAGCCGGAAAACTGAACGGAAAAGAAATCGATCTGAAAACGCCGATCAATGAAGACGGTACAGTGGAAATCATTACAGAAGGCTCCGAAGAAGGTCTTCAGATTATGCGCCACAGTACGGCTCACTTGCTGGCTCAAGCGATTAAACGCATCTACAAAGATGTCAAATTCGGTGTCGGTCCGGTCATCGAAAACGGTTTTTACTACGATGTAGAAATGGAAGAAGCGATTACGCCTGAGGATCTGCCGAAGATCGAGAAAGAAATGAAAAAAATCGTCAATGCGAACCTTCCGATCGTCCGGAAAGAAGTCAGCCGTGAAGAAGCGAAAGCCCGTTTTGCCGAAATCGGCGACGACTTGAAGCTGGAGCTATTGGATGCGATACCTGAAGGAGAAACCGTTTCGATTTATGAGCAAGGCGAATTCTTTGACCTGTGCCGCGGTGTGCATGTTCCTTCAACAGGAAAAATCAAAGAGTTTAAGCTGTTAAGCCTTGCAGGTGCATACTGGCGCGGTGACAGCAAAAACCAAATGCTTCAGCGCGTATACGGCACAGCTTTCTTCAAAAAAGCTGATCTTGAAGAGCATCTGCGCATGCTTGAAGAAGCGAAAGAGCGTGACCATAGAAAGCTCGGTAAAGAATTAAAGCTGTTTGCGAATTCTCAAAAAGTCGGACAAGGCCTGCCGCTTTGGCTGCCAAAAGGCGCGACAATTCGCCGTGTCATCGAGCGCTACATTGTCGATAAAGAAATCAGCCTCGGCTATGAGCACGTGTATACACCAGTGCTTGGCAGCAAAGAGCTGTATGAAACATCTGGACACTGGGAGCATTATCAAGAAGGCATGTTCCCTCCGATGGAAATGGACAATGAAACACTTGTTTTGCGTCCGATGAACTGCCCGCACCATATGATGATTTACAAACAAGACATTCACAGCTACCGCGAGCTTCCAATCCGTATTGCGGAGCTGGGAACGATGCACCGCTATGAAATGTCAGGTGCGCTGTCAGGCCTGCAGCGCGTGCGCGGCATGACCTTAAACGATGCGCACATCTTTGTGCGTCCGGATCAAATTAAGGATGAGTTTATCCGTACGGTCCGTTTAATTCAGGACGTATATGAAGACTTCGGTTTAAGTGATTACACATTCCGCCTGTCTTACCGTGATCCTGAAGACACAGAGAAATATTTTGATGACGATGAAATGTGGAACAAAGCGCAATCCATGCTGAAAGCAGCAATGGACGAAATCGGCCATGACTACTACGAAGCAGAAGGTGAAGCGGCATTCTACGGCCCTAAACTTGATGTTCAGGTGAAAACAGCCATCGGCAAGGAAGAAACCTTGTCTACAGTTCAGCTTGACTTCTTATTGCCTGAACGTTTCGATCTGACTTATATCGGCGAAGACGGCAAACAGCACCGCCCGGTTGTCATTCACAGAGGTGTCGTATCAACAATGGAACGCTTTGTTGCCTTCTTAATCGAAGAACATAAAGGCGCGCTGCCAACATGGCTTGCACCGGTTCAATTCCAAGTCATCCCGGTTTCTCCGGCTGTGCATTTAGACTATGCGAAAAAAGTGCAGGAACGCCTGCAGCGTGAAGGATTGCGTGTTGAAGTCGACAGCCGCGATGAAAAAATCGGCTACAAAATCCGTGAAGCGCAAATGCAAAAAATCCCGTACATGCTTGTGGTCGGTGACCAAGAAGCAGAAAACGGAGCGGTAAACGTCCGTAAGTATGGAGAGCAGAATTCTGAAACCATCTCACTTGATGAGTTTGTGAAAAAGGCAGTAGCCGAAGCGAAAAAATAACATAAAAAGCATGATCTCATTAAAGAGATCATGCTTTTTTTATTTCTCTAACAAAGGAAACAAATCATGAAGGCTGCTGATGATGTAATCAGGCGTCACATCGGTTTCGTTTTTCTTATCCGTCCGGTTGATCCAAACGGTTTTGATTCCGGCTCTTGAAGCGCCTAAAATATCTGTATTCAAATTATCGCCGACCATGATCGCATCGTCTTTATCAATATTCATCAGCTTAAGGCAGTGTTCAAAAATGGAAACATCGGGTTTCCCTTTTCCGAAAGCGCCGGAGATGACGATTTCATTGAAATAAGGGGCGAGCTCAGGCACGCCGGCGAGCTTCTCCTTTTGCAGACTCGGATCGCCGTTTGTCAAAAGCAGCAATTCATACTTGCCTTTTAATTGATCGAGCACAGCAAATGTTTCATCATATACAAACGGGCGTTTTCTGCGTTCTGCCGCAAAAAACTCTCCCAAGTATTCGCCATATGCCGGATCATCGATGCCAAGCGTTTTCAGTCCGTTGGTCCATGCGTCTCTTCTGTACTCCGGCACAATTTTGTTCAGCTTCTGAAATCCTTCACTGATCGGTTCTGAGAAATTAGACCACAGTCCTTCAAACGGGTTTATGCCGATCATCACTGTATATGGATACGTCTCATATGACATGTACAATTCTCTCGCCGCTTCACGAACAGCTGCCTCGAATGCCTGCGGGTCAAGGCCATATTTTTTCTCTGCCTGTAAACAAGTTTCTGCAAATGTTGTTCTGACGCTTTTCTCGTCCCAAAGTAGTGTATCGTCTAAATCAAAAAATACGGCTTTCATGATCTTCTCCTCTGCTTCAGATTCAAATCTTTCTGCCAAAAGGCTCATGTTTTATTTTACAATAGATAAAAGTCTTGTGAAATATGTTTTCAGATGATTTTAAAAAAACAGTCATATAGATGAAAACATGCTAGAATGAAAATGGAAAGAACAGGTGACGTGCATGATCCATTTAATGATTATGATGCTTGAGAGGGTAGGGATTATCGTTATATTGGGCTTCATTCTCGCCCATACGAAGCTTTTCAGACAGGCGCTGCAAAATCAGGACGGCTATAAAGGAAAAGCGGTTTTAATTTCTATTTTTTCTCTTTTCAGCATCATCAGCAATTATACAGGCATTGAAATTCAAAAAAATATGATAGTAAACAATGACTGGGTGTTTGCAATAGATCCATCGGGCTCTATTGCGAATACCCGTATTTTGGGCGTGGAAATCGGAGGCCTTCTCGGAGGTCCGTTTGTAGGGGCTGGAATCGGCATACTAGCGGGACTGCATCGCTTTTCGCTCGGCGGCAGCACGGCCTTAAGCTGTGCGGTATCGTCCGTTTTAGCGGGTGTTCTTGCAGGCTTGATCGGCAGGTATTTTACAAAGCGCTACCGAATGCCGACACCGCGTATCGCCGCTCTTGTGGGAATCGGCATGGAGTCCCTGCAGATGGTGATCATTTTATTGATGGCAAAGCCATTCAGTAACGCTTGGGAGCTTGTCAGCATGATCGGGATACCGATGATACTCATCAACGGAACAGGCAGTTTTATTTTTCTGTCGATCATTCAGGCGATCATTCGCAAGGAAGAGCAGGCGAGGGCGCTTGAAACGCATAGAGTGCTGACGATCGCTGACCAGACGCTCCCATTTTTCCGCCAAGGACTCAATGAAAACTCCTGTAAAAGTGTGGCGGCCATTATCCATAAGCTGACGGGAACAGATGCGGTGTCTCTCACTGACAAAGAGAAGATCCTTGCGCATGTCGGCGCGGGAATGGATCACCATATCCCATCAAAAAGCTTGATCACCGGCTTGTCCAAAAAAGTAATTAAAACAGGAGAAATCATGAAGGCCATTTCTCAGGAAGAGATTGAATGTACGCATTCTGAATGTCCGTTGCATGCGGCGATTGTATTGCCGCTGACATCAAACGGCAATACAATCGGAACCTTAAAAATGTATTTTAAAAATCCAGCGGGATTAAACCAGGTTGAGGAGGAGCTTGCTGAGGGGCTCGCCATGCTGTTTTCGACACAGCTTGAGCTTGGGGAAGCAGAGCTCCAAAGCAAACTTCTCAAGGATGCTGAAATCAAAGCGCTTCAGGCACAGGTGAATCCGCATTTTTTATTTAATGCGATCAACACAATTTCTGCATTATGCCGCACGGATGTTGAAAAAACCCGTAAGCTCTTATTGCAGCTCAGTGTTTATTTTCGTTCAAACCTTCAGGGAGCCAGACAGCTCCTCATACCGCTTTCAAAGGAGCTGAACCACCTGCACGCCTATTTGTCATTAGAACAGGCGCGTTTTCCCGGGAAATATAAGATTGAGCTCAATATCGACAGCGGGCTGGAGCAAATTAAAATCCCTCCATTTGTCTTACAGGTGCTTGTGGAGAATGCGCTTCGGCATGCGTTTTCGAAAAAACAAGACATGTGTAAGGTTACGGTCTGTGTCTTATCTGATGATACATCGGTTTATATGAAAGTGACTGATAATGGACGGGGAATTCCGCCAGACGTCCTGTCGGAATTGGGACAGAGACCATTCCCATCTAAGGAGGGAACCGGTACAGCGCTTTATAACCTGAATCAGCGGCTGATCGGTTTATTCGGACAGCAGGCCGCACTGAATATCAGGAGTGAGGTTCATAAAGGGACAGAGTTTTCCTTTCAAGTGCCAATGCAACAGATGAAAGAGGGAGAAGAATATGCTCAAGGTGTTAATAGTTGATGATGAGATGCTGGCAAGGGATGAGCTGGCTTACTTGCTCAAGCGGACCAATGAGGATATGGAAATCAATGAAGCGGAAAATATTGAATCTGCTTTTGACCAAATGATGGATCAAAAACCCGATTTGCTGTTTTTAGATGTTGATTTATCTGGAGAAAATGGTTTTGATATCGCAAAGCGGTTGAAGAAAATGAAGCATCCTCCTGCTGTTGTGTTTGCGACAGCATATGATCAATATGCGCTCAAAGCGTTTGAGGTGGACGCCCTTGACTATTTAACCAAGCCTTTTGATGAGGAAAGAATTCAGCAAACGCTGAAAAAATATAAAAAAGGTAATCGGGATATTGCGGAAACAGATCTGAGCAGCCATGCCGGCCCGCACAAACTTGCGCTATCTGTAGGAGAATCGATAGTGATCGTAGATACGAAGGACATTATCTATGCCGGAACGGAAGATCGTCATGTGAATGTAAAAACCTTTGATACATCTTACAAGGTCAGCGATACACTCGTTGTCATTGAGAAAAAGCTGCCTGATCCTGATTTCATCCGCGTCCACCGGAGCTTTGTCGTCAATACTGAATATATTAAAGAAATCCAGCCATGGTTTAATTCAACGTATAACTTGATTATGAAAGACGGCTCGAAAATACCGGTCAGCCGGACATATGCGAAGGAATTGAAAAAGCTGCTCCATATTTGACGGGCGGCTTTTTGCATTTCAGCCATTTGATTCTGCAACTCAGTTCCGTTAATCGACATGTTATCTTGTAAGCGCTTCATGAGAGGCGGTTCTTATTTATAATGAGGGTACCAAAGAGAAAGAGGTGAAGAAAATGAGTGCTAAAAAAGTGTACGGGTTTTTAACACAAGCATTTATTTTTGCCGTCATTATGCTGGTCTCAAACATGATTGCAGCTATTGTCCCAATACCTATCCCCGCATCGGTTGTAGGGTTGGTCTTATTATTTCTCCTATTATGTTTGAAAGTCATTAAACTGGAACAAGTAGAAACGCTTGGAACATCTTTAACCTCATTGATCGGATTTTTATTTGTCCCGTCAGGTATATCTGTTATGAATTCGCTTGGTGTGATGCAGCAATACGGTCTGCAAATCGTTCTTGTCATTCTGCTTGCAACGATCATTTTGCTGGGAGCTACGGGATTATTTTCTCAGCTGATTCTTTCGCTGAGCGGAAAGCACAAAACGGAAGCGGACATGAAAACAAAAACAGTGCAAAACCAGCAGAACAATAAAGAGCTCGTTCACCATTAAGGAAACAGGAGGTTCATCACATGGAAAGCACAATGAGTCCTTATTTCGGAATTGTCGTATCACTTGCTGCATTCGGCATCGGCACCTTTTTATTTAAAAAAACGAAAGGATTCTTCCTTTTCACTCCTTTGTTTGTGGCCATGGTGCTTGGGATCGCATTTTTAAAAATCGGCGGTTTTTCCTACGCGGACTATAATAACGGGGGAGAAATCATTAAGTTTTTCCTTGAACCTGCGACGATCGCATTTGCCATTCCTTTGTACAAACAAAGAGACAAGCTGAAAAAATACTGGTGGCAAATCATGGCCTCCATTATTGTCGGCTCTATCTGCTCTGTCACGATTGTTTATTTGCTTGCAAAAGGCATTCACCTCGATGCGGCCGTGATGAAAAGCATGCTTCCGCAAGCGGCTACAACTGCGATTGCGCTTCCTTTATCAAAAGACATCGGAGGCATCAGCGACATCACAGCCTTTGCAGTCATCTTTAACGCTGTCATTGTCTATGCACTCGGAGCACTGTTCTTGAAGGTGTTTAAAGTGAAGAATCCGATTTCTAAAGGATTGGCTCTCGGTACGTCCGGACACGCACTCGGTGTAGCGGTCGGGATCGAGATGGGAGAAGTCGAAGCTGCGATGGCGAGTATTGCGGTTGTCGTAGTAGGAGTGGTCACGGTTCTGGTCATCCCTGTATTCGTGCAGATGATCGGAGGATAAGCCAAGCCAAGGCATTCAGCCTTCTTTTTTCTTTTATGGTGCGTCTTCGGGATCGATATACCCTTGCTTAATGCCCCATTCCACTTGATCGTCATGCCACTTTTTTCGTTCTTCATAGCCATAACCATCGTTATCAGGAAGCTCTGAAGCTGGCTGCTGAATGGTTTTATCGGACTGGCTCGAGGAAGAAGGTGGATCCTGACTTTTAGATGAGGGTGTCTTGGTCTGCTGCCGTTCTGCCTGCGATTGCCGCTTTTTTTCAGCGTTCGCTTTCTGCTCTTTTTGGATTGCTGCCTGCCGCTGTCTTTCAAGCTCAGCTTGTCTTTCCGCTTCCGCTAATCGCTGTCTCTCTGCAGCCTGCTGCTCTGCCAATCGCTGCCTCTCCGCCGCTTCCTCCTGCTGTTTCTTTCGTTTCGCCTCCCGCTCTTTTTCACGTTTTTTCTCGGCGGCGATCTGTCTTTGCTTCTCGGCTTCTTCTTTTGCCTTCAGCTTTCCTAACTTGGCAGCGAGTGGACTCTCGAAATTCCTGTCCGGTGAAACGGGTTTTAGTTTTTTCAGCTCTTTCTCTGGTTCCTTTTGATCAAATGCTGCGGCTGTCTTAACCGTTTCAGCTTTTGGTTCAGAAGATGTGCTGCTATTCGAGCAACCGGTTAATATCAATATGAAAAATAAAGCAAGCTGTATCAGTTTGTTCATGTGTCAGACTCCCTTCTGCTCCTTATATCGGTTATCAATTAACTTTACTTTACATTTTTTCCTGTCGGTGGTTTTATGAGAAGCTGTGAAATAAGGAAAAGGATGGGAGGCGACTATTGATTCTATATATAATAGAATCAGGTGTTTACTATTCTCGGCTTCATAATGGGGTGTCAGCGGCTGGATGTGGGAACAGCAAATCAGCTATTTTCAGCATTTCCGGGGATCGGTCATGAAGCACCGCAGGCTGAACCGAGCTTATTCGACAGAACACTTGATGCGTGGCTGAGCGGGGCAGAAACTTTACATTCTGGGTGCAGATGAAAGATTTTCTTTTTCGCTCTTGCACTTACAGAAAACCCATGTTACAATGAAAAAGTTGTTCCGGATAAGTCGTTCTTGACTAAAGATCCGGCATTGTGTAGAATAGTTATTGAATTGAATATAAATCACAAGCAGAAGCACCCGCTTCTCACCTGATTGACACATGCATGTAGTTGGCAGGTTGACCGTACATTTTTATTGATACAGATGTTCGTAGTGTGGGTGTTTTATAATGCCCGCACTTTTTGTTTGCCTGCAAATGCAGTCAAAATGAGTTGTGAATCAATTCGAAGAAACTATGGAGGTGGCTCATTATTAGCAAAGATCAATTGGTTAATGAGGGTATCCGTGCACGTGAAGTTCGTCTGATCGGACAAAATGGCGATCAGCTCGGCATCAAGTCCCGTCAGGAGGCACTTGAAATCGCCGGCCGCGCAAATCTTGACCTTGTGTTAGTTGCAGCGAATGCAAAACCGCCTGTATGCCGCATTATGGACTACGGTAAGTTCAGATTCGAGCAGCAGAAAAAGGACAAAGAAGCACGAAAAAATCAAAAAATCATTAACTTAAAAGAAGTTAGATTAAGTCCGACAATCGATGAGCATGACTTTAACACGAAATTGCGAAATGCGATTAAATTCCTTGAAAAAGGCGATAAAGTGAAAGCTTCTATCCGCTTTAAAGGACGCGCAATCACTCATAAAGAAATCGGCCAGCGCGTATTGGACCGTTTTTCTGAAGCATGTGCGGAAGTTGCGACTGTCGAAACAAAACCAAAAATGGACGGCCGCAGCATGTTCTTAATGCTCGCGCCGAAAAACGAAAAGCAATAAGGAGGAAATCCCATGCCAAAAATGAAAACTCACCGCGGATCTGCTAAACGTTTTAAAAAGACAGGTTCTGGGAAGTTAAAACGTTCTCACGCATATACAAGTCACTTATTCGCCAACAAATCTCAAAAGCAAAAGCGTAAGCTTCGCAAGAGTGCCGTTGTAAGCGCAGGAGACTTCAAACGCATCAAACAGCAGCTTGCTAACATCAAGTAATCGGACAAGGAACAATTAGGAGGGAAATTTTATGCCAAGAGTAAAAGGCGGAACTGTGTCGCGTCAGCGTCGTAAAAAGGTTCTTAAATTAGCAAAAGGTTATTTCGGTTCAAAACATAGATTATACAAAGTAGCAAACCAGCAGGTCATGAAATCTGGAAACTATGCTTTCCGTGACCGTCGTCAGAAAAAACGTGATTTCCGTAAGCTTTGGATCACTCGTATCAACGCGGCTGCTCGCATGAACGGTCTTTCTTACAGCCGTTTAATGCACGGTCTTAAGCTTTCTGGTATCGAAGTAAACCGTAAAATGCTTGCTGATCTTGCTGTAAATGATCTTACTGCATTCAATCAGCTTGCTGATGCTGCTAAAGCTCAATTAAACAAGTAATTAGATAGAGCCGCTCTTCTGGAGAGCGGCTTTTTTCTATAAAGGATGAGGCAACATGGTGATTGCAGTCTATTTGGTGCTGATGAATCTGTGCGGTTTTTGGGTGATGGGTGTTGACAAACGCAAAGCGCAGCAGCACAAATGGAGAATTTCTGAAGACCGGCTGTGGCTGATAGCCATCGTGTTTGGAGCGCTTGGTGTCTGGCTTGGCATGCAAACCTTCAGACATAAAACGAAACACGCTTCTTTTAAGTACGGAGTACCGCTTCTTCTTGTAATTGAAGCGATCTTGGTCAGCATTTACTACAGCCCGTTTGATTTATAAAAAGCAGAAAAGCGTTTTAACGCTCTTCTGCTTTTTTTGCGAGTTTAATGGGCTGGTCCCAGTCAATCTTACAATTTGGATATCGTTCCAGCACTTTTTCTTCAATGTTTTCAAAATCATTTGCAGAGAAATGCCTTAGCTTCTCAGGAGATTCTGTCCAGACAAAGATCGTGTGGATAAATAGCGGATGATCCTTGGAAGGAATATGCTTTTCTCCTTCAAAAAGCACGCCTTTATACGTCAGCTGAAAGTTCTTCCGAGCATTGTTCTGTTCATCGACAATATAAAAATGTTCTTTTGATTGGGCCAGCTTAAGCCTTCTCTTTGGATTCGCGACATATTTGACCACGGCATAAATACAATAAGCAAAAAGTGCAAGCAATAAAATCCTTAAAACCATGACAAACATTGTGTGAAGGCACCCCCTTATTGTGATGATCTGATGTAATACGAAGAGCATTGAAAAAGGTTTCACTTTTTCTAAAAGAAAGTTCTAAAAACATATACCCGATTTTCAAGTGATTTAGTCGTATGGTTAGCGCCAGGTTTTGTATAATAAGAATGCAGGACTGATGAAGGAGGTTTTTGGAACATGGCAAAATTAGATGAAACATTGACCATGCTGAAAGATTTAACAGATGCAAAAGGCATTCCGGGAAATGAGAGAGAAGTAAGGCAAGTGATGAAATCATACATAGAGCCATTTGCTGATGAGGTCACAACAGATCGGCTGGGCAGTTTAATCGCCAAAAAAACAGGTGCGGAAAACGGCCCGAAAATTATGATCGCCGGACATTTGGACGAAGTCGGCTTTATGGTGACACAAATCACCGATAAAGGCTTTATCCGTTTTCAAACTGTTGGCGGCTGGTGGGCTCAGGTAATGCTGGCCCAGCGTGTCACCATCGTGACAAAAAAAGGCGAAATCACAGGAGTTATCGGCTCTAAGCCGCCGCATATTTTATCTCCTGAAGCGAGAAAAAAATCAGTGGAAATCAAAGATATGTTTATTGATATCGGAGCGTCAAGTCGGGAAGAAGCCTTGGAATGGGGTGTGCTTCCGGGAGATATGATTGTTCCGCATTTTGAATTTACGGTCATGAACAATGAAAAATTCTTATTGGCGAAGGCATGGGACAACCGCATCGGCTGTGCGATTGCGATCGATGTGTTAAGAAATTTACAAAACACAGATCATCCAAATATTGTGTATGGTGTCGGAACCGTGCAGGAGGAAGTCGGTCTGAGGGGAGCGAAAACGGCTGCACACACCATTCAGCCTGATATCGCGTTCGGTGTCGATGTAGGAATAGCAGGAGACACACCTGGCATTTCGGAGAAGGAAGCGCAAAGCAAAATGGGCAAAGGCCCGCAGATTATCGTCTACGATGCATCCATGGTTTCTCACAAAGGTTTGCGCGACGCAGTTGTCGCTACCGCAGAGGAAGCGGGCATTCCATACCAATTTGATGCCATCGCCGGGGGCGGAACGGACTCGGGATCTATCCATTTGACGGCAAACGGAGTTCCTGCGCTGTCCATCACCATTGCAACCCGCTATATTCATACGCACGCGGCTATGCTGCATCGTGACGATTATGAAAACGCGGTCAAATTAATTACAGAAGTCATTAAGAAATTAGATCGGAAAACGGTTGATGAAATTACGTACCAGTAAAGATACGGAGGAATCCGCCTGTTGAGGCGGATTCTTATTTTTTATCTGTACAAATTATGACGGAGTGACTACAATAAAGAAGATACCGAAAATTTTCTGCACATGATGATATATGATATGCGGCTCATTTGTAAGGAAGGGAGGAATAAACACCATTATTGTAAGCGCTTTCTATTCTGAGGGGAGGTGGACATATTGAAAAAGAAAAAAACATGGAACCGTTTCTTTCACCTATTTAGTGCCGCTCTGGCTGCAGGTTTGCTATTCACTTCCGCAGCCCCCGCAGAAGCCGCATTTTGGGGGGCATCCAATGAGCTGCTTCACGACCCGACTATGATTAAAGAGGGGAGCTCGTGGTATGCGTTTGGAACAGGGCTTACTGAAGAACGAGGTCTCCGGGTTCTGAAATCGTCGGACGCTAAAAACTGGACCGTACAAAAATCCATTTTCAGTACACCGCTATCGTGGTGGTCGAATTATGTGCCGAATTACGGTCAAAACCAGTGGGCCCCGGACATCCAATACTATAACGGGAAGTACTGGCTGTATTATTCCGTTTCTTCCTTTGGCAGCAATACATCTGCCATCGGACTGGCATCTTCACCGAGTATCAGTTCGGGAAGCTGGAAGGACGAGGGCTTAGTGATCCGTTCGACAAGCTCTAATCATTACAACGCCATTGATCCGGAGCTGACATTTGATAAGGATGGCAGCCCGTGGCTTGCATTCGGCTCATTTTGGAGCGGCATTAAGCTGACCAAGCTTGATAAGAATACGATGAAGCCAGCAGGCTCGCTCTATTCAATTGCAGCAAGACCTAATAATGGCGGGGCGCTGGAAGCTCCTACCCTAACGTATCAGAATGGCTACTACTATTTAATGGTTTCATTTGATAAATGCTGTGACGGGGTAAACAGCACGTACAAAATTGCTTACGGAAGATCTAAAAGCATTACAGGCCCTTATCTTGATAAAAGCGGCAAAAGCATGCTGGAAGGCGGGGGCACCATTTTGGATGCCGGCAATGATCAATGGAAGGGCCCTGGCGGCCAGGATATTGTAAATGGAAATATTCTTGTTCGTCATGCCTATGACGCCAAGGACAACGGTATTCCGAAGCTTCTCATCAATGATTTGAACTGGAGCTCGGGCTGGCCGTCCTATTGAACGAAAAGCCGGGCGCTGCCCCGGCTTTTTTAAAAAGAAAAGATTGACAGTATAATAGTCAATTACTATAATGTAGTTGTTCGTACAAATTAATGTTTAAAGGTCATTTTCTCATTATTAGTACGTATCTTTATATTGTGTTTGTAAGCGTTTTATTTTATAGGGAAGGGGCAGTTTACATGCTTCAGACAAAGGATTATGAATTCTGGTTTGTAACAGGAAGCCAGCACCTATACGGGGAAGAGACGCTGGAACTGGTGGACCAGCATGCGAAAAGCATTTGTGAGGGGCTCAGCGGGATTTCTTCCAGATATAAAATCACGCATAAGCCCGTCGTTACCTCATCGGAAACCATCAGACAGCTGTTAAGAGATGCGGAGTACAGTGAGACATGCGCCGGGATCATCACATGGATGCACACATTTTCTCCCGCAAAAATGTGGATAGAAGGCCTTTCTTCTTATCAAAAACCGCTTATGCATCTGCATACTCAATATAATCGCGATATCCCGTGGGGTACGATTGACATGGATTTTATGAACAGCAACCAATCCGCACACGGAGACCGTGAGTACGGTTATATCAACTCGCGAATGGGGCTGAACCGGAAAGTCATTGCCGGTTATTGGGATGATGAAGAAGTGAAGAAAGAGATTTCTCGATGGATGGATACGGCAGCTGCATTAAATGAAAGCAGACATATTAAGGTTGCCAGATTCGGAGATAACATGCGCCACGTCGCGGTAACGGACGGAGACAAGGTAGGGGCGCATATTCAATTTGGCTGGCAGGTTGACGGATATGGCATCGGAGACCTTGTTGACGTAATGAACCGCATTACGGATGACGAGGTTGACACGCTTTATGCCGAGTATGACAGGCTATATGTGATCAGCGAGGAAACAAAACGTGACGAAGCAAAAGCAGCGTCCATTAAAGAACAGGCGAAAATTGAACTAGGCTTAACCGCTTTTCTTGAACAAGGAGGCTATACAGCTTTTACGACATCGTTTGAAGTGCTGCACGGAATGAAACAGCTGCCGGGACTTGCGGTTCAGCGCCTGATGGAGAAGGGCTACGGGTTTGCCGGTGAGGGAGATTGGAAGACAGCGGCTCTTGTACGGATGATGAAAATCATGGCTGAAGGAAAAAGAACTTCCTTCATGGAAGATTATACGTATCATTTTGAACCGGGAAATGAAATGGTTCTGGGCTCGCACATGCTGGAAGTGTGTCCGACGGTCGCTTTGGATCAGCCGAAAATCGAGGTTCATCCGCTTTCGATCGGAGGCAAGGAGGACCCTGCGCGTTTCGTATTTAACGGCATCAGCGGTTCAGCCATTCAGGCAAGCCTTGTTGATATTGGGGGACGTTTTCGCCTTGTTTTGAATGAGGTCAACGGACAGGAAATTGATAAAGACATGCCGAATCTGCCTGTGGCCCGTGTTCTCTGGAAGCCGGAGCCGTCATTGAAAACAGCGGCGGAGGCATGGATTCTAGCCGGCGGCGCACACCATACCTGCTTGTCTTATGAACTGACAGCGGAGCAAATGCTCGATTGGGCGGAAATGGCGGGGATCGAAAGTGTTCTCATTTCCCGTGATACGACAATTCACAAGCTGAAACACGAATTAAAATGGAACGAGGCGCTTTACCGGCTTCAAAAGTAGAGAGGGGGATGTCACTTGGCTTACACAATAGGAGTTGATTTCGGAACGTTATCAGGAAGAGCGGTGCTCGTTCATGTCCGAACGGGGGAGGAACTTGCGTCTGCTGTAAAAGAATACAGGCACGCTGTCATCGATACCGTCCTCCCCAAAACGGGTCAAAAGCTGCCGCGCGACTGGGCGCTGCAGCATCCTGCTGATTACCTCGAAGTCTTGGAAACAACCATTCCGTCTTTACTCGAACAGACGGGGGTTGAACCGAAAGATGTTATCGGGATCGGAATTGATTTTACGGCATGTACGATCCTGCCTGTTGACAGTACAGGACAGCCGTTATGCATGCTGCCGGAATATGAAGAGGAACCGCATAGCTACGTGAAGCTCTGGAAGCATCATGCGGCCCAAAAACATGCTGACAGGCTCAATCAAATCGCGGAAGAAGAAGGAGAAGCTTTTTTACAGCGGTACGGAGGAAAAATTTCTTCTGAGTGGATGATTCCGAAGGTCATGCAGATTGCCGAAGAAGCGCCTCATATTTATGAAGCGGCTGACCGGATCATCGAGGCCGCAGACTGGATCGTGTACCAGCTGTGCGGCTCACTCAAGCGAAGCAACTGTACCGCAGGGTATAAAGCGATTTGGAGTGAAAAATCGGGATATCCGTCAGCTGATTTCTTTGACAAATTACATCCATTAATGAAAACGATTACAAAGGATAAGTTATCAGGATCCATTCATTCAGTAGGGGAAAAAGCCGGTGGGCTGACTGAAAAAATGGCACGGCTGACAGGCCTTCTTCCGGGCACGGCTGTTGCAGTTGCCAATGTGGACGCTCATGTCTCCATGCCGGCGGTCGGCATTACAGAGCCGGGGAAAATGCTGATGATTATGGGAACCTCCACGTGCCATGTTCTTCTGGGCGAAGAGGTGCGTATCGTGCCTGGTATGTGCGGGGTCGTGAACAACGGAATTCTCCCGGGCTATGCGGGATACGAAGCCGGGCAGTCCTGTGTTGGCGATCATTTTGACTGGTTTGTAAAAACATGTGTCCCGCAAGCTTATCAAGAGGAAGCAGCGGAAAAAAACATTGGCGTTCATGAGCTGCTGAGTGAGAAGGCAAACCTTCAAGTGCCGGGTGAAAGCGGCCTGCTTGCTTTAGATTGGTGGAATGGAAACCGTTCAACCCTTGTTGATGCGGATTTAACAGGGATGCTGCTCGGCATGACACTGCTGACGAAGCCTGAAGAGATTTATAGAGCGTTAATTGAAGCGACGGCTTACGGAACCCGGATGATTATCGAAACGTTCAAAGATAGCGGAGTTCCGATTGAGGAGCTGTACGCAGCCGGCGGAATTGCTGAGAAAAACCCGTTTGTCATGCAGATTTATGCGGATGTGACAAACATGGACATTAAGATCTCTGGCTCTCCGCAAGCCCCTGCCTTAGGAGCGGCGATTTTCGGCGCGCTTGCCGCAGGTAAAGAAGACGGCGGATATGACGACATCAAAGAGGCAGCGGCGAACATGGGAAAACTGAAAGATATATCTTATACGCCAAACGCCGAAAACGCCGCAGTGTATGAAAAACTGTACGCTGAGTATAAAGAGCTTGTTCACTATTTCGGAAAAGAAAACCATGTCATGAAGCGTCTGAAAACAATTAAAAATCTTCAATTTTCATCTGCCAAAAAGAATTGATAAAGGATGATGATGCATGCTTGAAACATTAAAAAAAGAAGTGCTGGCCGCCAACCTGAAGCTGCAAGAGCATCAGCTGGTAACCTTTACGTGGGGAAACGTCAGCGGCATTGACCGTGAAAAAGAAAGAATTGTTATTAAACCAAGCGGAGTTGAATACAGCGATTTGACAGCTGATGACCTGGTTGTTTTGAACCTTGATGGAGAGGTCGTCGAAGGATCGCTCAAGCCTTCTTCAGATACACCTACCCATGTTTATTTATACAAAGCCTTTCCGAATATCGGGGGGATTGTCCATACTCATTCTCAATGGGCGACAAGCTGGGCGCAATCGGGGAGAGACATTCCGCCTTTAGGAACGACCCATGCTGATTATTTTGACAGTGCGATTCCGTGTACTAGAGAAATGTACGATGAAGAAATCATTCATGACTACGAGCTGAATACAGGTAAAGTCATTGCGGAAACCTTTCAGCAGTCTAACTACGAACAGGTCCCGGGTGTGCTCGTGAACAATCACGGCCCATTCTGCTGGGGCAAGAACGCCTTAAATGCCATTCATAACGCAGTTGTATTAGAAACGGTTGCCGAAATGGCTTATCACTCCATTATGCTGAACAAGAATGTAAACCCCATCAATACCGTCCTGCATGAAAAGCATTTTTATCGAAAACACGGGGCAAATGCGTATTATGGCCAGTCATGATTCCGTTGTGTCACCGGCCGGCATTCTGATTGACTTGGACGGTACTGTATTCAGAGGAAATGAATTGATTGAAGGGGCAAGAAAAGCGATCCATACACTTCGGGGAATGGGGAAGAAAATCGTCTTTTTGAGCAATCGGGGGAATATCTCCCGTGCCATGTGCCGAAAAAAACTGCTCGGCGCGGGGATTGAAGCGGACGTTAATGACATTGTTCTGTCGTCAAGCGTGACAGCGGCTTTTCTGAAAAACCATTATCGTTTTTCAAAGGTGTGGGTGCTTGGAGAACAAGGCTTGGCTGACGAGCTGAGACTGGCTGGCGTGCAGCATGCGAACGAACCGAAGCATGCGGATTGGCTCGTGATCTCCCTTCATGAAACGCTCACGTACGAAGATTTAAATCAAGCCTTTCAAGCGGCCGCCGGCGGCGCTCGTATCATTGCAACCAATAAAGACCGTTCTTTTCCGAATGAACACGGCAATGCCATTGATGTGGCCGGAATGATTGGGGCGATAGAGGCTTCCGCTCAAGCCAAGACGGAGCTTGTTGTCGGAAAGCCGTCATGGCTGATGGCGGAGGCTGCCTGTACGGCAATGGGTCTGTCCGCACATGAATGCATGATTATCGGAGACAGCATTGAATCAGACATTGCGATGGGAAAGCTTTATGGCATGAAAAGCGCTTTAGTGCTGACGGGTTCTGCGAAACCGGATGACAAGCGTTTGTACATGCCGGATTATGTGCTGGAGTCTATTAAGGATGTAACCAAATTGGCTGAGGAGGGGATTCTGCTATGAATCGTATCGCAGCTGACGTTCAGCGTGCTTTTGAACACGCCGGAGAAAAGACGTTGCCTATAAAAGTTGAAGAAATTGTTCTCGGTAAACAAGCAGCTGATTCGCTTTTGGATTATGTAAAACGAAAAAATAACAAACATATTGTCCTAGTCTGTGACTCGAATACACACCGCATTGCAGGCATTGATTTGGAAAACCGCTTGAATCAAGAAGGGTTTCAGGCCGAATGCCTGATCATTCCGGAAAATGAAGCCGGAGATGTAACGGCTGATGAACGGTCGCTCATTCATGTGCTGATCCATACGAAGCAAACAGCGGATGTCATGATTGCAGTCGGTTCAGGTACGATTCATGATATCGTCCGCTTTGCGGCCTTTCAGAGGGATTTGCCGTTTATTTCTTATCCGACTGCTCCATCTGTAGACGGATTTACATCAGCCGGGGCGCCGCTGATTTTATACGGGACGAAAACAACCATTCAAACGAAGGCTCCATCCGCGCTGTTCGCTGATCTGGATTTATTAAAAGCGGCACCCCAGTCAATGGTGGCGGCAGGGTTTGGCGACATGCTCGGTAAAATCACGTCTTTAGCTGATTGGGAAATTTCCCGCCATCTTGCCGGCGAGCCTTATTCGCCAACAGGGGCTAAGATCGTTCAGGAGGCGCTTGACGCCTGTATCGCACATACGGAAGACATTGCGATGAAAACGGAAACAGGCATACAGGTTTTAATGCAGTCTTTAATCGTATCAGGGCTTGTCATGCTGGCCTTAGATCATTCCCGCCCGGCATCAGGCGGAGAGCATCATATTTCACACTGGATTGAGATGGAATTAATGGAGAAAAACCGGCCTCAGATTCTTCATGGGGCAAAGGTCGGCTGTGCCGCTGTTTTATTAACTGACACATACAGAAAGCTCGCTAAGGATGACGGACTGAACGAATTTTCACCGAGCCGGCGGCAAGCCATCCAATCGGCTTATCAAACTCTCCCGGAAGGAGAAGTGCTCGCTGATTGGCTGAGATCAGCCGGAGGCCCTGCGTCTTTTGACGAAATCGGTGTCGGACAGAATTCCGTCAAGAATGCCTTCAGACACGCGCACACCTTAAGAGACCGGTGCACCGGATTAAGAATCATTAATGAAAACAAAACGCTGGTCAATCATGGTCTATATGAATAGCCCGCACCTCGAAGGGAAGGGGTAACGTAAATGAAAAGAATGACTGCCTGCTTTCTTGTGCTTCTGATGCTGTTGACATTAGTCATTGCCGGGTGTTCAGCTGATAGTTCATCAGGGAAACCGGCGGAAACCGAGCTGACCTTTTGGACATTTAACGGCCTTCATGAGCAGTTTTATGCGGAAATGGTGAAAGAATGGAACAAAACATATCCTGACCGCAAAATGAAGCTGAATACGGTTGTTTATCCGTATGGGCAAATGCACGATAACTTGTCAATCTCTTTAATCGCGGGAGAGGGCGTCCCTGATATGGCCGATGTCGAATTGGCCCGTTTTTCAAACTTTTTGAAGGGCTCCGACATACCGCTTGCCGACCTGACTCCGCTGATTGAAAAGGACCGCGATAAATTCGTTGAAGCGCGGCTCACCCTGTACAGCAAAAACGGCAAGATTTACGGACTCGATACACATGTAGGGACGACAGTCATGTTTTATAACATGGAGGTGATGAAAAAGGCCGAAGTCAATCCCGATGAGATTAAAACATGGGATGATTACCGTAAAGCCGGGCAGAAAGTGCGCAAAGTGACCGGTAAGCCGATGGGAACGGCGGAGACAAATGATTCGGGAACGTTCCTATCCATGATTTCACAGCAAAACTCAGGTTATTTTGATAAAAACGGCAAGCTAATCCTCAATAACGACACCAACATAAAAACACTCCAATATTTAAAAGACATGATCAATGACAAAACGATGATTCCAGCACCGGGCGGCGGGCATCACAGTGAAGAATACTATGGCTTTATGAACCAAGGCGGAGCCGCATCAGTTCTGATGCCGATTTGGTATATGGGAAGATTCATAGATTATATGCCTGATCTCAAAGGGAAGATTGCCATCAGGCCGCTTCCGGCATGGCAAAAGGGAGGCGACCGTTCGGCAGGTTTGGGCGGTACGGCAACTGTTGTGCCGAAGCAATCTAAGCATGTCGAATTAGCAAAAGAGTTTTTGGCCTTTGCGAAGGGCTCTACAGAAGGAAACAAAAAGCTCTGGAGCGTGCTCGGATTTGACCCGCTTCGCTGGGATGTCTGGAGCTCTAAGGAATTGAAAGAGAAAAACAAATACACGGACTACTTCCAAAACGGAACAGGCATTTTCTCAGTGCTGCTCGATATCAAGGATGAAATTAATCCGATTTATTTACATGAGGATTTTGCCAAGGCGTCAGACCTTGTCAACAGAAGCGTATTGTTCGACGCACTTAAATCTCAGCAAAAAACGCCTAAACAAGCCTTGGACAGAGCGGCAGGTGAACTGAAACAGAAATAGAATCCCATTCAAAAAGTGAAAGCGGGGAGGTTCTCATGAAACCTGTGAAAACGGGAACGGTTCATCCCGTTCCTTCAGCTGGGAAACAATCAGGCTGGCGAGATCTATTTTATTCAAAAAAAGCGGCGCCCTATTTGTTTACAGCGCCATTCGTTTTATCCTTTCTCGTATTTTTTCTATACCCTATCATTACCGTCTTCATCATGAGCTTTCAACGAATATTGCCTGGAGAGGTGACGTTTGTCGGAGTGTCCAATTATACTGCGCTAAACAATCCGACGTTCTATACCGCCCTTTGGAATACGCTGGAGTACACCTTTTGGACGCTGATCGTACTGATTCCGGTTCCATTGCTTCTGGCCATATTCTTGAATTCAAAGCTGGTCACATTCAGAAATATATTCAAATCAGCGTTATTTATCCCGGCATTGACTTCCACCATAGTTGCGGGGATTATTTTTCGGCTGATCTTCGGAGAAATGGAAACGTCTCTGGCCAATTCCATCTTACTCAAACTCGGTTTTTCCCCTCAGAATTGGATGAACAATGAACATACAGGCATGTTTTTGATGGTGCTGCTTGCTTCATGGAGATGGATGGGAATCAACATCCTTTACTTTTTGGCCGGTTTGCAAAACGTGCCGAAAGAGCTGTACGAAGCCGCTGATATTGACGGCGCCAATACGATGAAAAAATTTATGCACATCACGCTGCCGTTTCTCAAGCCTGTAACCGTATATGTGCTGACCATCAGCATTATCGGCGGTTTTAGGATGTTTGAGGAAAGCTACGTCCTTTGGCAAAATAATTCCCCGGGTAATATCGGTCTGACACTTGTCGGATATTTGTATCAGCAGGGTCTTGCTTACAATGAAATGGGATACGGAGCAGCCATAGGGATCGTGCTTTTGATTGTGATCCTTGTTGTCAGCCTGATTTCATTAAAGTTGTCAGGCTCGTTTAAGGGGGAAGGATAAATGCTGCGGCACAGTCCTCATATTAGCGTTTACAGAATCGCGCTGACCCTGTTTTTTATGATGCTGAGCCTGTTGTATATTTTTCCGATTTTTTGTTTGCTTTTAGGATCATTAAAGCCGTCAGCTGAACTTTTGCGTGCGGGTCTGAATCTTGACATTGATGCTAATGTGATGAGTCTTGATAATTATACGTTCCTGTTTAACGGCGGCAGCATTTATTTCAAATGGTTCTTTAACAGCCTTGTGCTTGGGTTTTTCACTACTGTGCTCACGCTGTTTTTTTCTTCGATGATCGGGTACGGGCTTGCGGTTTATGATTTTAAGGGCAGAAATATCATCTTTGTGCTTGTACTGATTATTATGATGGTTCCGCTGGAAGTGATGATGCTTCCGTTGTTTAAGCTTACCGTCGGGCTGCACTTGATTGATTCGTATACGGGGGTTATATTGCCGTTCATCGTTTCGCCTGTAGCAATATTCTTTTTCAGGCAATACGCGCTTGGGCTGCCAAGAGATCTGCTGGACGCTGCAAGGATGGACGGCTGTACGGAATTCGGCATCTTTTTCAGAATTATGGCGCCGCTGATGAAACCGGCTTTCGGCGCGATGATTATTCTCCAGTCCTTAAACAGCTGGAACAACTTCTTATGGCCGCTGATTGTGCTTCGCTCGAAAGAAATGTTTACGCTTCCAATTGGGCTTTCCAGCTTGCTGAGCCCTTATGGAAACAACTATGACATGCTCATATCCGGCTCGGTATTTGCGATTTTGCCGGTCATTATCATTTTCTTGTTTTTCCAAAAATACTTTATCTCCGGCCTGACGGTAGGGGGAGTCAAAGGCTAATAAAGGAGGAAACGTGTGATGAAAAAAGCGCGAATGATAGTAGACAAAGAATATACAATCGGTGAAGTGGACAAACGGATTTACGGCTCGTTTATCGAACATATGGGGCGCGCGGTATACGAGGGCATATATGAGCCTGATCATCCTGAAGCGGACGAGGACGGGTTTAGAAAGGATGTCCAGGCGCTGATCAAAGAATTGCAGGTGCCGATCATCCGCTATCCGGGCGGAAATTTTTTATCCGGATATAACTGGGAGGACGGGGTCGGGCCTGTCGAAAATCGCCCGAGAAGGCTTGATTTGGCATGGCAAACGACAGAAACCAATGAAGTGGGAACAAATGAATTTTTATCCTGGGCAAAAAAGGTGAACACTGAGGTCAACATGGCTGTCAACCTCGGCACTAGAGGCATAGATGACGCCCGCAATCTCGTTGAATACTGCAACCATCCGAAAGGCTCTTACTGGAGTGATTTGAGAAGATCGCATGGCTATGAACAGCCGTACGGCATCAAGACATGGTGCTTAGGAAACGAAATGGATGGCCCGTGGCAGATCGGCCACAAAACAGCTGACGAATACGGACGGCTTGCCGCCGAGACGGCAAAGGTCATGAAGTGGGTGGATCCATCAATTGAACTCGTTGCCTGCGGCAGCTCAAACAGCGGCATGCCGACCTTTATTGATTGGGAAGCGAAGGTACTGGAGCATACGTACGAGCATGTCGACTATATCTCTCTCCACACGTATTACGGAAACCGGGATAACAATCTGCCAAACTACTTGGCCCGTTCCATGGATCTGGATCATTTTATTACATCTGTCGCTGCAACCTGTGACTATGTAAAAGCAAAAACACGCAGCAAGAAAACCATCAATCTCTCTCTGGATGAATGGAACGTCTGGTATCACTCAAATGAGGCTGATAAGAAAGTCGAGCCGTGGATTACTGCGCGTCCGATTTTAGAGGATATTTATAATTTTGAAGATGCTTTGTTAGTCGGCTCTCTGCTCATAACGATGCTGCAGCACGCAGACCGTGTGAAAATCGCGTGTCTTGCGCAGCTTGTAAATGTCATCGCGCCGATTATGACGGAAAAAGGGGGAGAAGCATGGAGACAGCCGATTTTCTATCCGTACATGCATGCGTCTGTTTACGGACGAGGCGAGTCACTGAAACCGCTTATTTCTTCTCCGAAGTACGACTGCTTAGATTTTACCGATGTGCCATATGTTGATGCCGCTGTTGTGTACGCGGAAGAGGAAGAAACACTCACCATTTTTGCGGTAAACAAAGCTGAGGATCAGATGGAGACAGAGATATCGCTCAGAGGCTTTGAATCCTACCAAATCATAGAGCACATCGTACTCGAGCATCGGGATATCAAAGCGACAAACCAGCATAACAGAAAAAATGTCGTTCCGCATTCCAACGGCACATCGTCTGTCAGCGAAAACGGCTTAACCGCGCATTTCACACCGCTTTCCTGGAATGTGATCCGTCTGAAAAAACAGTCATAGAAGAAGCAAAGCCCGAGATTCCTTTCTTCGGCATGTTTTTTAATTACCTCAAGCCGGCCCATTCCAGCCGGCTTTTTTGTATAGGGAAAAATGACCGCTTTTCAAGATGAAATTGTGATATATTTATGAAAACAGCAAAGGGGGATGGGATAAAATGAATGCGGTTACAATTGTGATAGCGTCAATGTGTATTTTGGCTATCGCCTATCGTTTATACGGAACATTTATGATGGTGAAGGTTCTTAAAGTAACTGATGACAAGCCGACGCCTGCTCACGTGCTTGAGGATGGAAAAGACTATGTGCCTACAAATAAATGGGTTTCGTTCGGCCATCATTTTGCAGCCATCGCAGCGGCCGGGCCGCTGGTCGGGCCCATTCTGGCTGCGCAGTTCGGCTATTTGCCGGGGTTGTTATGGCTGTTAATCGGGGCGGTGATAGGGGGAGCCGTCCATGATATTGTTGTGCTGTTTGCATCGATGCGAAAAAACGGCAAGTCGCTGTCGGAAGTGGCGAAGGATGAGCTCGGCCCTGTTGCCGGCTTTTGCACGGGACTTTCCATGCTGTTTATTATCACGATTACGATGGCGGGTCTCTCGATGGTCGTGCTGCATGCGCTTGAACGCAATCCATGGGGAACATTTGCAGTAGGGATTACGATTCCGATTGCGATGGGTGTGGGCTTATTTTATAAGAAAACGGGTAATTTAAAACTCGCGTCAACGATCGGCTTTCTCTTTTTAATGGCAGGCGTCTTTAGCGGCCCATGGGTGCAAACTACCGCACTTGGTGATTTTTTGACGCTGGATACGAAAACGCTTGCAATCGCGCTTCCTGTTTATGCGTTCTTTGCAGCGGCGCTACCCGTTTGGCTGCTTCTCGCACCTCGTGATTATTTAAGCAGCTTTATGAAAATCGGTGTTTTTATTGCTTTGATTGCCGGGGTGTTTGTCGTCAATCCGTCCATCCCGTTTCCTGCATTTACAGAATTCGTAAAAGGGGGCGGGCCGGTGCTGGCAGGACCTGTCTGGCCGTTCATTTCAATAACCATCGCCTGCGGTGCGATCTCGGGGTTTCATGCCTTTGTCGGTTCAGGCACGACGCCGAAAATGCTGAATAAATGGAGTGATATGAAGCCGGTTGCGTTTGGTGCGATGCTTGTCGAGTGTCTTGTCGGCATCATGGCGCTGATTGCGGCAACCGCCTTGCAGCCTGCTGATTACTTTGCAATTAACAGCACGCCTGAGGTTTTCCGTACACTTGGCATGAATGTCGTCCATCTGCCTGAATTGAGCAGGGAAATCGGCTTGGACTTAGAAGGAAGAACAGGAGGAGCCGTCACGCTTGCGGTGGGAATGACTTATATTTTTACCGGAATGCCGTTTTTCAGCCATTTGGCCTCATACTTTTTCCAATTTGTCATTATGTTTGAAGCCGTATTTATTTTAACAGCGATTGACGCCGGCACACGCGTTGCCCGTTATTTGATCCAGGATTTCTTCGGAGAGGTGTATAAACCGCTGAAGAAAACGGACTGGATTCCGGGCTCTGTATTTGCCAGCGCGCTTGCCTGCTTGATGTGGGGCTATTTGCTGTATTCAGGGGATATCGGTTCGATTTGGGCGCTGTTTGGCGTATCCAACCAGCTGATGGCTTCAGTTGGGCTGATTATCGGAGCGACCATCGTGCTGAAAATCGCCGATAAACGCAGATACATTCTGACCTGCCTTATCCCGCTTGCCTATTTATATGTCACTGTCAACTATGCGGGCTATTGGATGGTGCGCCATGTGTATCTCAATCCTGAAGCAGCAGGTTATAGTGTATTGAATGGCGTATTATCTATCATCATGCTGGTATTAGGCTTCATCATTATCGTGGCGGCCGTGAAAAAATGGGCGCAGATGTGGAAAGATCCGAATTTAAGGATGGAAGCATCTATACCGGGATAGAAAGGCTATTGAAAATGCTGAGGGGGCGTGGCGATGAATCTATCAATGAAATATCTGATTCTTTACGTATCGGACAGCAAGCGGGCTATTCATTTTTATCGGGATATGTTAGGACTGCCGATTCGTGCGGAACATGGCACATATGTCGAATTTGAAACAGGATCGACGATATTGGCGCTTAATACGCGGGAAAGCGCCAGAGACATCACAGCGCTGGACATTCCGGAAACATCTGCTTCAAACACATTTGAAATCGGCTTTGTCACTGAAAATGTAGAAGCTGTCATCAAAAGGATGAGAGAACAAGGCGTCTCGATTATCGGGGAGCCAAAAGTGAAGCCATGGGGCCAGACGGTCGCCTATATCGCAGATCCGGATGGACATTATATCGAAATTTGCAGTCCGATGGAATAATGCACAAAAGCCCAAAACAATGTCTGTTTTGGGCTTTCTCAAGTTGTTTTATGCCCGGCTGCTTCCAATAGCAAATCTGCCAGGTGAACGGCTCTGACTTTACCGTTTAGTCCTTCGCGTTCAATCCCGAGCTTCATCTGCAGCAGGCAGCCGGGATTTGCTGTTACTATGAGGATCGCTTCGGTTGCTTTGACGGCAGCCATTTTACTGTCCAGTATTTTCATAGACATCTCAGCTTCCACGATGTTATAAATTCCCGCTGATCCGCAGCAGCTGTCCGCTTTATCCATTTCTCTGAAATCGGCTCCCTTGATGCTTTGAAGGAGCTGGCGGGGCTCAAGCGACGTATGCATCACATTTCTTAGGTGGCATGAATCTTGATAGGTAATGACCTGAGGCGCCTTGAGCGCTAAGTCCATTTGCTGAAAATCGAGTTCAACCAATACGGACGAAAAATCCTTCAGCTTCTGAACAAAAGCGGCGGCCCGCTCGGACCACTCGGGATCATCCTTTAGCAAATGATCATATTCAGTGAGAAAGGCTCCGCATCCTCCCGCGTTTGTAATGACAGCATCCACGTCTAACGCTTCAAAAGCAGCGATATTTTGTTTCGCGAGCTCTTTGCCCGCGTTTTTTTCACCGCTGTGTCCATGCAGCGCCCCGCAGCAAACCTGTTCAGAAGGGATGACAATATCGCAGCCTGCCAGCTGCAAAAGCTTCAATGTGGCATTGTTGGTCGGTAAAAACATGGTATCCATTAAGCAGCCAGAAAAAAAGGCGACCCGTTTTTTTCTGGGGCCAATGGACGGCAGCAAACGCGGCCGATGTTTCATGTCTTTGCTTTTGGGAACATCGGGAAGAACAGCTTCCATCGTCCGCAAATGCTCAGGCAGGACGCGAAGCATACCGGTTTTACGAATAGCGGATTGCAGTCCTGAGCGCTGATACAAACCGATAAGGCTAACAGCTGAGCGCATGCGGTTTTGATGCGGAAACAGCTCGTGGAAAGCCGCCTTTCGCATGACGCGCGCCCCGATCGAGTGTTTTTTATTTTGGTGGATAATATCTCTCGCTTCCTCAAGGAGCTGTCCGTATTTCACGCCTGACGGGCATACGGGCTCACAGGCGCGGCAGCCGAGGCAAAGTGACAGCGAACGTTCGACGTCTTCATCCGGTTCAATCTGACCGTCTGTTACGGCTTTCATTAAGGCGATGCGCCCGCGCGGAGAGTGAGTTTCCTGAAAACCTGATTCAATATAGGTCGGACAGGAAGGAAGGCAGAAGCCGCAGCGCATACAATTCAACAGCTCGCCTTCATCCATGCGCTCTTTAAACCCATCTTGGATCTGTTTCATTTCTTTTTCTCTTGTCATCTTTCCGTCACCACACGTTTTCTCGCATCTTTCGCAAATACTTTGCCCGGATTTAATATGTTTCGGGGATCAAATGCAGCCTTCAACGCTTTCATCGCATCAATGCCTTCTTTTTTCAGCTTCATTTCCAAGTAAGGCGCTTTCATGGCCCCGACTCCGTGCTCTCCAGTTATCGTGCCGCCAAGTTCAATCGCTTTCTCAAAAATCTCGGCAAAAGCCTGTTCGACACGCTCCATTTCATCCTTATTTCTAATGTCTGTCGTGCATGTCGGGTGAAGGTTTCCGTCTCCCGCGTGGCCGAAGGTGCAGATGGAAATATCGTATTTAGCGGCAATATCATTAATGGCTTTTACCATATTGGCGATTTCTGAGCGAGGAACAGTGGCATCCTCTAAAATGGTTGTCGGCTTGAGGCGGGCGAGAGCAGAAAGTGCAGAACGCCGGGCTTCAGTCAGGGCAAACGCTTCCGCTTCTGTTTGTGCGGTCTGAACGGAGACGGCGTCGCCTTTTTTGCAAAGCGCCTCAATCTTTTCCATATCCCGTGCAACGGTTTCAAGCGGTCCGTCCTGCTCAATTAATAGAACCGCCTTTGCGTTTGTCGGAAGGCCGATTTTGGCATAATCCTCAATCACCAAAAGCGTGGGCTGGTCGAGAAATTCGAGCGTGGCGGGTATGATTTTAGCGGCAATGATGTCTGACACCGTTTGAGCAGCGGCGTCGATATTTTCATAAAGAGCAAGCAGCGTCTTCTTAGTTTCCGGCTTTGGAACAAGTTTGACGATGGCTTCTGTCACAATACCGAGTGTTCCTTCTGAGCCGACAAAAAGGCGTGTGAGATCGTATCCGGCCACATCTTTTGCGAGCTTTCCGCCGGTGCGGATGACGTCTCCGTTTGCGAGGACAACCTCCAGGCCCATGACATAGTCGCGGGTGACGCCATATTTTAAGCCGCGGAGCCCGCCGGAATTTTCATTGATGTTTCCGCCTATGGTTGATATTTTCATAGAACTCGGATCAGGCGGATAAAATAACCCTTTGCTTTCAACCGCACGGATCATATCCAGCGTAATGACGCCCGGCTGGACTGTCGCGGTCAAATTTTCTTCATCAATCTCAAGAATCCGGTTCATATGCTTAAAGAGAAGCACAAGCCCGCCTTCAGTCGGGCACGTGCCGCCGCACAGGTTTGTCCCTGATCCTCTTGGAACGATCGGAACTTGATGTTCGCTGCAAATCGTTAACACTCGCGATACTTCATCGGTATTCCGCGGTGCAATCACGGCATCAGGCATTGATTGAAACTGCGGTGTCGCATCATATGAATAGACGAGGCGGCCGGCATTGGAGTCATCAAAGTTTTCCGGTCCGACGATTTGGATCAGCTGTTCTTTTATATCTTTTGTGATCATTACACCCATCCCCCTGTCAAAAAACGCTTTCAATCTATTGTAAAAGAAAAAAAGCAAACTCTTCCATGGAGGAATACACAAAAAATGAAACTGTAAATCTCTCTATTTTGTGTTTTGATCTAAAAAATAGAGTGCGACATACATCGCGGCAATATCCTCTGTACGGCCAAAACGCAAACCTGTCAGCTGTTCAGCTTTAGACAGGCGATAACGCAATGTATTGATGTGAATATGCATGTCTGCTGCGGTTTGTTTCAAAGACAAATCGAGATGAAAAAAAGTCCGTATCGTATTCATAAGCTCTTGATGCTCTAGCGCCTCACGGAATACTCTTTGCGGAAATTCATTTCTGGTTCCCTGGCTGATCTCCTCCAGGCACATATCAAGCTTCAGGTCCTCCTCGAATATGGGCGTTTTTCGCTTAAGGCTGACAGCCAGCGCTTTTTCCGCTTGCTCGTATGAGTCTGCCAGGCTGGAGCCTGCGACAGCCCTCCCGGCGCCAGCGGCTACTAATCGGCTGTTCGTGGTATGAGCGATCGAACAAATGTGAGAGAGCTGCTGCAAAAGCCGATCTCTATGTTCATGCTTTGGCACTTCATGATTAATCAGAATCCGTTCATTTCCCCATCTGATGAACAAATCTGAAGGGTGCGCGGATTTCCAAATATGTGTCATTTGCTCGATATCATGAGGCGACCATTCATACCCTTGAATCAGAATCATTCGTCGCCGGGAGGAAAGGTCAATTCCAAGAAGCTGGGCTTTCTCAAGAAAACCGGGAGACCATTCTTTTAATTGCAGCCAATCGATCATAAAGGACTCCAGCATTCTCTCACGCCATTGAGACTGCTCCAAATGCCACGATTCCTTAATGAACAGCTCTGTCATTTTCCGAAGCAGTTCCCCGTAAGGCCGAATCTCAGCGGGCTCACCTGTCAGCCCGAAGACGGCGATCACATCACGGTCAGAAAAAACAGGAAGATTCAGCCCTGCCTTCACTCCTTTTAATCTCTTTTCATCTTCTTTTGTGATAATGACATTGCGTTTTTCATTTGCGCAGATGAGCGCTCCTTCATGAAATTGTCCGACCCGCTCATCATCTGTGCTTGCCATAATAAGACCGTCTGTGTTCACAATAATGACTTCGCGTTGGTACATTTTTTTGACTTCAGCAATGATTTTTTTCGCTAATAACGGCTGTAAAAACATGGCGATCCCCCTCATCATGCTTTTATTATATAAGAAAAAAACCGGGCGCTGTCACCCGGTTTCCTGTCTTACTGGACGGGTTTTAATCCGCCTTCAAGCGTTTTTAGCATTTCGTTTTTCTCACTATCAGACGCGTGCTGCCAAATGACTTCGAATAAAACGCCGAGTCCCGGAAGCATTTTTTCTTCACCGCTTTGAATTGCATCCACAATGGTATGCTCAAGCTGCTCCTGATTATTGCCGGTTACATTGCTAATGACGGCATGACGTAAATTAAGATCCATGTCAAACGCTCCTTTTTCTAAAATGTGATACGTATATTCTAGCCCTCCACCTGGTTTATTATGTGCCGTTCTTGCGATATAATAACAGCATGTTAAAAAAAGGAGAGCCACACAGACAGTGAAACAAATAGAATCTGCAAAAAACCAAAAAGTGAAGGATTGGAAAAAGCTTCACACAAAAAAAGAACGGATAAAAACGAATACATTCCTGATAGAGGGAGAACATCTTGTTGAAGAGGCGCTTAAGAGCCCGGGAATGGTGAAGGAAATCCTTGTAAAGGATGAAACGAAAATCCCGGGAGATCTTGATGTAAGCATCGAGTGCTGCGTGCTGAGTGAAGATGCGTTTTCAGCTGTTACAGAAACTGAAACGCCGCAGCAGATTGCCGCTGTGTGCCATATGCCTGAAGAAAAACTGGCGTCACCACGGCGGGTGCTGCTGATTGACGCTGTTCAAGACCCGGGAAACCTCGGCACAATGATTCGAACGGCAGATGCGGCCGGTTTAGATGCGGTTGTGCTCGGTGACGGCACAGCGGACGCTTATAACGGAAAAACGCTGCGATCCGCGCAAGGTTCTCACTTTCATATTCCCGTGGTGAGAAAAAACCTGCATACCTATGTGGATGAATTAAAAGCGGAGGGCGTAAAAGTGTACGGTACTGCGCTGCAAAACGGAGCACCTTACCGGGATATGTCTCAGGCTGAATCCTTTGCGCTCATTGTCGGAAATGAAGGCGCGGGGGTGGATGCTGGATTGCTGGAAAAAACGGATTTGAACTTGTATGTGCCGCTTTACGGACAGGCTGAATCACTGAACGTTGCGATTGCGGCCGCCATCCTCGTATACCACTTGCGAGGATAGTATTGCGTCAAGCAGTGGATTTCTCTATAATAGAACATAATATTTCAAAAACCGTGACAGAGGACCTCAATTTCTGATCAACTGCTTTCCAGGGAGAAAATGCCGCTGACTGAGAGCATTTTTAATGCAGCCGGAAATTGGTTTCACCTCTTGAGTTGTCACCGGGACCGCGCACCTTGCGCGTAAAGGTGAACCGGAATCTGATTCCGTTATGTCAATGAAGCTGACGACAGCATCAGTCTGTCTGAAATAAGGGTGGTACCGCGGCCACAACTCGTCCCTTGTATAAGGGGCGGGTTTTTTTTGTTTTCAAAAAGACATATGACGGTTTGTTTACATAAAAGGAGGATGCAAAATGGAAGAAAAGCTAAAACAGCTGGAACAAGAAGCTTTAGAACAAGTAGAAGCGGCAAGCTCACTAAAGGTTGTCAATGATATTCGGGTGCAGTATCTCGGTAAAAAAGGGCCGATTACAGAAGTGCTTCGCGGTATGGGCAAACTTTCTGCTGAGGAACGTCCGAAAATGGGCGCGCTCGCGAACGAGGTAAGAGAGCGTATCGCCAATGCGATTGCTGTCAAAAACGAAAAGCTTGAAGAAGAGGAAATGAAGCAGAAGCTTGCGGGACAGACAATCGACGTCACGCTGCCCGGGAACCCTGTCGCAGTCGGCAGCCGCCATCCGCTCACTGTTGTCATTGAAGAAATTGAAGATTTATTTATCGGCATGGGCTACACAGTTGAGGAAGGACCTGAAGTTGAAACGGATTACTACAATTTCGAATCGCTCAACCTGCCGAAAGAACACCCTGCGCGCGATATGCAGGACAGCTTTTACATCACAGAGGAGACTTTGATGAGAACGCAAACCTCTCCTGTGCAGACACGGACGATGGAAAAGCACAAAGGAAAAGGGCCGGTAAAAATCATTTGTCCGGGTAAAGTGTATCGCCGCGATAACGATGATGCGACGCACTCTCACCAATTTATGCAAATTGAAGGGCTTGTCGTAGACAAAAACATCAGCATGAGTGATTTAAAAGGAACGCTTGAACTCGTTGCGAAAAAAATGTTCGGGCAAGACCGTGAAATCAGACTCCGCCCAAGCTTCTTCCCGTTTACTGAGCCTTCAGTAGAAGTGGACGTGACATGCTTTAAATGCGGAGGAAACGGCTGCTCAGTATGTAAAGGAACAGGCTGGATCGAAATTCTCGGCGCCGGCATGGTTCACCCGAACGTACTTACAATGGCTGGCTTTGATCCGAAGGAATATCAAGGTTTCGCATTCGGAATGGGTGTTGAGCGCATCGCGATGCTGAAATACGGCATTGATGATATCCGCCACTTCTATACAAACGATGTCAGATTTATTTCGCAGTTTAAACAGGCGTAAGAGGAGGATGCTAGGATGTTTGTTTCTTATAAATGGTTAGAGGATTATGTTGATCTAAAAGGCATGGACCCGGCTGTTCTTGCTGAGAAAATTACAAGAGCCGGCATTGAGGTTGAAGGAATTGAATACAAAGGAGAAGGCATGAAAGGCGTTGTTATCGGACATGTGCTGGAACGTGAGCAGCATCCGAATGCTGATAAGCTGAATAAGTGCCTTGTGGATATCGGAGCGGAAGCCCCTGTGCAAATCATTTGCGGCGCGCCGAATGTGGATAAAGGACAAAAAGTCGCGGTGGCAACAGTCGGAGCGGTGCTGCCGGGCAATTTCAAAATCAAAAAAGCAAAGCTTCGCGGTGAAGAATCAAACGGCATGATCTGTTCTTTACAGGAGCTTGGCATTGAAAGCAAGCTTGTGGCAAAAGAGTATGCGGAAGGCATTTTCGTATTCCCGAATGACGCTGAAACAGGAAGCGATGCCTTAGCTGCTTTACAGCTTGACGATGCGATCCTTGAGCTTGGTTTAACGCCAAACCGCGCGGATGCCATGAACATGCTTGGTGTTGCTTACGAGGTTGCGGCGATTTTAGACACAGAGGTAAAACTTCCGCAAACGGATTATCCGGCTGCGTCTGAACAAGCATCTGACTACATCACTGTTAAAATTGAAGATCAGGAAGCAAACCCGCTGTATGCGGCAAAAATCATTAAAAATGTCACGATTGCGCCGTCACCGCTTTGGATGCAGACGAAGCTGATGAATGCAGGCATTCGCCCGCACAACAACGTCGTCGACATCACAAACTTTGTCCTATTGGAATACGGCCAGCCGCTTCACGCGTTTGATTATGACAAATTCGGCTCCAAAGAAGTCGTCGTAAGAAAAGCAGCTGAAAATGAAATGATCGTAACTCTTGATGATCAAGAACGTAAGCTGTCTGCCGATCACCTTGTCATTACAAACGGAACGAAAGCGCAAGCTGTTGCCGGTGTCATGGGAGGAGCAGAGTCAGAAGTTCAGGAAGATACGAAAACGATTTTGCTTGAGGCTGCGTACTTCAACGGACAGACAGTTCGTAAGGCTTCCAAAGACCTTGGCTTGAGAAGTGAATCAAGTGTAAGATTTGAAAAAGGCATTGACCCGGCACGTGTACGTCTTGCGGCAGAACGGGCTGCACAGCTGATCCATCTGTATGCCGGCGGTGAAGTGCTCACTGGAACAGTTGAAGAAGATCACCTGACAATCGAAGCGAATCACATTCACGTTTCTGCTGACAAAGTGAGCAGCGTTCTCGGCATGACAATCAGCAAAGAAGAACTGATCAGCATTTATAAGCGTCTCGGTTTTACGGTCGGTGAAGCGGCAGATCTTCTCGTAGTGACCGTTCCATCACGCCGCGGTGACATTACAATCGAAGAGGACTTAATAGAAGAAGCGGCAAGGCTGTACGGCTATGATAACATTCCGTCTACGCTTCCTGAGACAGCGGGAACAACAGGCGGGTTAACGCCATATCAGGCAAAACGCCGTAAAGTCAGACGCTTCCTAGAAGGTGCGGGCTTGTCACAAGCCATCACTTACTCACTGACAAATGAGAAAAAAGCGGCCGCGTTTGCGATTGAAAAATCACTTAATACCGTGCTTGCGCTTCCGATGAGTGAAGAAAGAAGCATTCTCAGACACAGTCTTGTTCCGAATCTGCTTGATTCTGTTTCTTACAACCTCGCGAGACAGACTGACTCAGTCGCACTGTATGAAGTCGGCTCCGTTTTCCTGACGAAGGAAGAGGACACAAAACCTGTTGAAACAGAGCGCGTGGCAGGAGCTGTTACAGGATTATGGCGCAAGCAGCTGTGGCAGGGTGAGAAAAAAACGGTTGATTTCTTTGTCGCCAAAGGAATTGTAGAAGGGCTGTTAGACAAACTAAACGTACTCGACAGCATTGAATTTGTTCAATCTGAACGCAAACAGCTGCACCCGGGCAGAACAGCGAACATTCTATTGAATGGTTCTCTTATCGGCTTCATCGGCCAAGTCCATCCTTCATTGGAAAAAGAACTCGATATAAAAGAGACATACGTGTTTGAACTTGATCTTCATACGTTGCTCGCAGCGGATACAGCGCCGCTTGTTTACACGGCGATTCCAAAATATCCGTCTGTGACACGTGATATCGCGCTTGTCACAGATAAATCCGTCACAAGCGGCCAGCTTGAGAGAGTCATTAAAGAGGCTGGGGGCAAGCTCCTGAAAGAAGTATCCGTCTTTGACGTATACGAAGGCGAGCATATGGAGGAAGGCAAAAAGTCAGTCGCTTTCTCACTCCAGTATGTCAACCCTGAACAAACACTGACTGAAGAAGAAGTGACAAAGGCGCACAGCAAAGTGCTGAAAGCGCTAGAAGACACATATCAGGCTGTTTTGAGAGGCTGATAAAAAAGCTTGCAGATTTCTCTGCAAGCTTTTTTCTATGAACGTTTTTTTTCAGCAAGGCGCAGCGCTTTCTGCGTATTGGCAAAATGGAATTTTGTAAAGGTTCTGAGAGCGGATGCCCCTTTTTTGAGGATCAGCTTGGCAGCCGCTTCGTCCACGTGCGGACCGGCTCCTTTCGGAAGTGTCATTCCTGCCTCGCGCGACAGTTTATCCATTTCCATTAAAAACGAATATCTCGCTATGATGGAAGCAGCGGCGACAGACAGGTGAATGCCTTCAGCCTTTGTGCTGAAATAGGTCCGCTCCTTCACAATGTCCCTGCCCTTTAAATGATTGAAGTAAATGCCTGGCTCAGCGAATTGGTCAATCAAAATGGCCTCAGGCTTTACTCCATCCATTTTTCTTAACAAATGGGTGATGGCTTGATTGTGCAGCAAAGCTTTCATTTTCCCTTGGCTCATGCCCTTTTCCTGCATGCTGTTGTACTTTTCGTTCTTTAACACCAGCAGGCTGTACGGAATGGTTTTGATCAGATTTCGGGCGATCTCAATGATTTGCGGATCCTTTAAGTCTTTAGAATCCTTCACACCGAGTTCCTTCATTAAAGGAAGCATCGTTTTGTCAACGTACGCGCATACAACTGTCATCGGTCCAAAGTAATCTCCGGTTCCAACCTCGTCAGAGCCGATAACAGACATTCCGGCGATACCTGCCGGAGGGGCATAGCGGGGATCAGCCGGCTTTTTGGCTGTTTTCTTCTTTTCTTGAGGCACTGCTGTTCCCCAGCGCGCGGATTCTGCCGCTGCGTTTTTTCCTTGAAACAAGACCTTGCCGGATTGATATGCTGTAATGGTACAGCCTGACGGTTTCGCTTGAAAAACAGCTCCCTGCGGAGCAGAGGCGGTAAGCGAACCACTGTAAGCCGTTTTCATTTGGTCGATAGCAGACAACGATACTTTTATCACAGAATGGGACACGTAATAATCTCCTTTTTTTACACTTTTCGCTTTATATACCAGTGTATCATAACAGCTGGAGGCTCGTCTTTCCATTCATTTAATAAACGTGTTATGATAAGAACTAGGATTCTCGCGGAATGGAGGAGAAACGTTGTCTGACGGCAAAAAAACAAAAACAACCGTTGACATTTACGGCCAGCACTTCACGATTATCGGTGAAGAAAGCAAAGCCCATATGAGGTATGTCGCCGGAATTGTTGATGATAAAATGAGAGAAATTAATGAAAAAAACCCATACCTTGATATAAATAAACTTGCAGTGCTGACAGCTGTAAATGTGGTACACGATTATGTCAAATTACAAGAGAAATATGAGAAACTGGAGCGTCAGCTTAAAGAAAAGGATTGAACAACTATGCTGGATATCATCATCATCATCTTGCTCCTGATGGGGACTTTACTGGGGTTAAAACGCGGTTTTATCCTGCAGTTTATCCGCTTGACGAGCTTTATTTTATCAATTGCCTTTGCGGCTTTATTCTATAAAAATGTGGCACCGCATGTAAAGTGGATTCCCGCGCCCGACTTTTCAGCGGGGCAGCCGGCCCTTTCTTTTTTTACGGGGAATTTAGAAGTTGCCTATTATAATGCGATTGCGTTTATCGTTTTATTTATTATCGCTAAAATCTTACTGAGAATCATCGGTTCATTTCTGAGTATTGTAGCCGGCATTCCTGTCATTAAACAAATCAATCAGGTGCTGGGCGCAGTTCTCGGTTTTCTGGAAGTCTATTTATTTACATTTGTGCTGCTGTATGTCGCATCCGTGCTTCCTGTAGATGCGTTGCAGCAAATGATGGGGCAATCGTCTCTCGCAAATGTAATCATTAACTATACACCGTATTTGTCAGGGCTTATAGAAGAGCTTTGGACACAGTACGGGGCATAAAAAACTTCTCTTGTGCAGAGAAGTTTTTTTCAAGTATGATGGAAACATATGTGAACGTCTGGGGGTTATGATATGCATAAAAAAGATATTATCCGGCTGCTTGAAACCATTGCAGTCTACATGGAGCTCAAAGGGGACAACCCTTTTAAAGTATCCGCCTTCCGAAAAGCAGCGGCAGCCCTGGAACAGGACGACCGCAGTTTATCAGAAATGGACGATATGATGTCGCTGTCCGGCATTGGAAAAGGAACGTACAGCGTGATTAAAGAGTATATAGATGAAGGAAAGTCAAGCACGCTCGAATCGCTGCAAAAAGAAGTGCCTGAAGGTCTCGTGCCTTTATTGAAGCTGCCGGGGCTCGGCGGCAAAAAAATCGCAAAGCTGTATAAAGAGCTGGGCGTACATGATGCAGAATCTCTGAAGGAAGCCTGTGAGCAGCAAAAAGTACAAGGTCTTGCGGGCTTTGGCAAAAAATCAGAAGAGAAAATATTACAGGCGCTCGGAGAAGCGGGAAAACAGCCTGACCGGTTCCCGATCGGCTACGCCCTCCGGATCGCCCGGGACATTGAAGAGCACCTTTCTCAATTCACGGATATCATCAAATTTTCCCGTGCCGGAAGCCTTCGCAGAGCACGGGAAACAGTGAAGGACTTGGATTATATCATTGCCACAGATCATCCGGCTGAAGTAAGAGAACAGCTTCTTGCGCTTCCAAATATCAAAAGCGTAATCGCGAGCGGAGATACGAAGGTATCTGTCATCCTTTCCTTTGAATATGAAACAAGCGTCGATTTCCGTCTTGTGACGGAAGAGCAGTTTCCGACAACGCTTCATCATTTTACGGGATCAAAGGATCACAATATTAAGATGCGCCAAATCGCGAAAGAACGCGGCGAGCGGATCAGTGAATACGGGGTCGAGACAGTTGAAACCGGAGACATCAAAACATTCCCGAGCGAACGTGAATTTTATGCGCACTTCGGACTGCCGCTGATTCCGCCGGAGCTCCGTGAAAGCGGGCAAGAAGTGGAAACCTACAGCGACAGCATTGAACTGATAGAGCCGGGACAAATCAAAGGCGATCTCCACATGCACTCAACGTGGAGCGATGGCGCGTTTTCGATCAGAGAGATGGCTGAAGCCTGCATGGAAAAAGGCTATCAATACATGGCCATCACCGATCACTCGCAATATTTAAAGGTCGCCAACGGGCTGACTGCTGAAAGACTCAAGCAGCAGGCAAAAGAAATTGACGCGCTGAATGCCGAGTTCGAGAATTTCCGGATCTTGAAAGGCGTCGAGATGGACATCCTGCCTGATGGCACACTCGATTATGATGACGACGTGCTCGCTGAAATGGATATCGTGATTGCATCGATTCATTCCAGCTTTAATCAGCCGGAACACGTCATTATGAAACGGCTTGAAACGGCACTGACCAGCAAGCATGTTGATATTATCGCACATCCGACCGGTCGCCTGATCGGCAGACGGGCCGGTTACGAAATCGATATTGATAAGCTGATTGAGCTTGCGAAGAAAACAAATACGGCGCTTGAACTCAACGCCAACCCTGCGCGCCTCGATCTGCGCACAGAACATGTAATGAAAGCAAACGAACAAGGGGTTACATTGGTGATCAATACCGATGCCCATAATATTGAAATGTTAGACGATATGAAAACCGGTGTTACTGCCGCGCGCAAAGGATGGACGGAGATGAAAAACGTCCTGAATGCCCGGTCGCTTGAAGACGTAGAGGCATTCCTCAAGCGCAACGATTAAGTAAGGAGGCTCACACAATCGTGCAGCAAAAAGTATTATCAGCTCTTGAATTTCATAAAGTGAAAGAACAGGTTATTAAGCACGCCGCTTCATCGCTCGGAAAAGAAATGCTTCTCGAGCTTAAGCCTTCTGTTTCTATAGATGAAATTAAAAAACAGCTGGATGAAGTAGACGAAGCTTCTGCTATTATCCGACTGAGAGGCCAGGCGCCATTTGGCGGCCTTACGGATATTAGAGGAGCGTTAAGGCGGGCGGAAATCGGCAGTGTTCTCAGTCCCTCAGAATTCACTGAAATCTCAGGCCTGCTTTATGCAGTCAAACAAATGAAACATTTTATCAGCCAAATGGCAGAAGACGGTGTCGACATTCCCCTGATTCATCAGCGTTCGGAACAGCTTATCACGCTGACCGATTTAGAGCGGGACATTAATGCCTGCATTGATGATCACGGAGAAGTGCTTGATCATGCGTCGGAAACGTTAAGAGGAATCCGCACACAGCTCAGAACACTCGAATCGAGAATCAGAGACCGGTTAGAGTCAATGCTGCGCTCCTCCTCTGCTTCAAAAATGCTGTCTGATACGATCGTTACGATTCGGAATGACCGCTTTGTGATTCCGGTCAAACAAGAGTACAGATCAAGCTACGGAGGAATTGTGCACGACACTTCTTCCTCAGGTGCAACACTGTTCATAGAACCGCAGGCAATTGTAGATATGAACAACTCGCTTCAGCAGGCGAAAGTGAAAGAAAAACAAGAAATTGAACGGATTTTACGCATGCTGACAGAGAAAACGGCAGAGCACACAGAGGAGCTATTTCAAGATTTGCACGTACTGCAGACGCTTGACTTTATTTTTGCAAAAGCTAGATACGCCAAAGCAGTCAAAGCAACAAAACCGATCATGAACGACATCGGCTTTGTCCGTTTGAAAAAAGCCCGCCACCCATTGCTTCCGCCTGATCAGGTGGTTGCCAATGACATCGAGCTTGGCGGCGATTTTTCAACCATAGTCATTACAGGGCCAAACACCGGGGGGAAAACAGTCACCCTTAAAACGTTAGGACTGTTAACCTTGATGGCACAAGCAGGCCTCCATATTCCTGCAGACGAAGGGTCAGAAGCAGCGGTATTTGAGCATGTGTTCGCTGATATCGGCGATGAACAGTCGATTGAGCAAAGCTTAAGTACGTTTTCATCCCATATGGTGAACATTGTCGGCATTTTAGAACAGGTCAATGAAAACAGCCTTGTGCTTTTCGATGAGCTGGGCGCAGGGACAGACCCGCAGGAGGGGGCGGCCCTCGCCATGAGCATTTTGGATGACGTGCACCGCACCAATGCAAGAGTGTTAGCTACGACGCATTATCCTGAATTAAAGGCATACGGCTATAACAGAGAAGGCGTTATGAATGCCAGCGTCGAATTTGACATCGAAACACTGTCGCCGACCTATAAACTTTTAATTGGTGTACCGGGACGAAGCAACGCCTTCGAAATTTCAAAACGCCTTGGGCTCCCTGACCATATCATCGGGCAGGCGAAGTCAGAAATGACGGCAGAGCATAACGAAGTCGATACGATGATCGCGTCGCTGGAACAAAGCAAAAAACGTGCGGAAGAAGAGCTTTCTGAGACAGAATCAATCAGAAAAGAAGCAGAAAAGCTGCATAAAGAGCTCCAGCAGCAAATCATTGAGCTTAACAGCAAAAAAGACAAAATGCTTGAAGAGGCAGAACAGCAGGCTGCTGAAAAAGTAAAAGCGGCAACGAAAGAAGCCGAGGACATTATTCATGAATTGCGATCCATAAAAGAAGAGCACAAATCCTTTAAGGACCACGAGCTGATCAACGCGAAGAAACGGTTAGAAGGCGCAATGCCGGCTTTTGAAAAGTCCAAGAAACCGGAAAAACCGAAAACGCAAAAACGCGAGCTGAAGCCAGGTGATGAGGTGAAAGTTCTCACCTTCGGGCAGAAAGGAACGCTGCTCGAAAAAACCGGCGGCAATGAATGGAATGTTCAGATCGGCATTTTAAAAATGAAAGTCAAAGAAAAAGATTTGGAGTTTATGAAATCAGCTCCGGAACCAAAAAAAGAAAAAATCATTACGGCGGTCAAGGGAAAGGACTACCATGTATCGCTTGAACTTGACCTTCGCGGCGAACGCTATGAAAATGCCCTAAGCCGTGTTGAAAAATACTTGGATGATGCAGTGTTAGCCGGATATCCAAGAGTGTCAATCATCCACGGAAAAGGAACCGGCGCTTTACGAAAAGGCGTACAGGATCTTCTGAAAAACCACCGCAGCGTCAAAAGCTCCCGTTTCGGTGAAGCGGGCGAGGGAGGATCAGGCGTTACGGTTGTTGAACTAAAATAAAAGGGAGTATGACCATGAGTGATTTTTGGGAAAACGAGCTTGTGGAAATCGCGGCATACTACAGTGTCGCGGTTCTCTGCCTCGTCCTCTTTTTGACAGTGTTTGAGCTGGTGACGGCATATAAAAACTGGGAAGAGATTCAAAAAGGAAATCTTGCGGTGGCAATGGCGACCGGCGGAAAAATTTTAGGAATCGCAAACGTATTTCAGCATTCCATCTCCCAGCACAATTCTCTGCTGCAAATGATTGGCTGGGGCGTTTATGGGTTTGTCATGCTTCTGATCAGCTACTTTATTTTTGAGTTTTTGACTCCGCGGTTTAAAATTGATCAGGAAATCGAGAATGATAACCGGGCTGTCGGCTTTATTTCATTTGTCATTTCTGTCGGGCTTTCATTTGTGGTGGCAGCCGGAATATAAGGGGACGGAGAATAGATGGAAAAGCTTGCAAAAGTTCTGCTCGCCGCGGCGGGAATCTTTTTGTTAATTGGTCTTATATATCTGTTCGTATCATGAGAAAAAGAAAGATTTACCTTTCTTTTTCTTTTTTTTGCCGTCTATCTGCTATAATGATAGGGTGAAACTCTAAAATCGAAAGGGGAGGTTTTATGCAGTCTCAAAAACCGTGGCTTGCCGAGTATCCCGACGATATCCCGCATGAGCTTCCGTTGCCGAACAAAACCCTGCACTCCATCCTGACAGACTCCGCCGCACGATTCCCTGACAAAACCGCAATATCTTTTTATGGAAAAAAACTCACCTTTCATGACATTCTGACGGACGCTCTTAAACTCGCAGCTTTTTTGCAATCTAATGGCCTGCAAAAAGGAGACAGAGTGGCTGTTATGCTGCCCAATTGCCCGCAATCGGTCATTTCTTATTATGGCGTCTTGTTTGCCGGCGGCATCGTGGTGCAGACGAATCCGCTTTATACCGAGCGTGAGCTAGAATACCAGCTGAGAGATGCCGAGGCTAGCGTGATCATCACTTTAGATTTGCTTTTCCCGAAAGCAATAAAAATGAAAACGTTATCAATTGTTGATCAGGTTTTGATAACCAGTGTAAAAGACTATTTGCCTTTTCCGAAGAATATTCTCTACCCGCTGACGCAAAAACAAAACGTGCACATTGATTTTGAAAAAAAAGATCATATCCATACGTTCGCCTCCAGCATCAAGCAGGAAAAAATAGAACTGCTGACAATCCCGAAGATCGATTCTGAACATGATATTGCTGTTCTCCAGTATACCGGAGGAACGACAGGGGACCCAAAAGGAGTGATGCTCACGCACCAAAATATTTTAGCGAATACTGAAATGTGCGCCGCTTGGATGTACGATGTGAAGGAAGGCGCTGAAAAGGTGCTGGGGATCGTCCCGTTTTTTCATGTCTACGGACTGACGGCAGTGATGAATTATTCGATTAAACTAGGCTTCGAAATGATTCTTCTTCCTAAGTTTGATCCGCTCGAAACGCTCAAAATCATCGACAAACAAAAACCGACGCTCTTTCCGGGCGCACCAACAATATATATCGGCCTTTTGCATCATCCCGAACTGCAGCATTATGATCTGTCATCCATTAAAAGCTGTCTGAGCGGATCAGCCGCGCTGCCTGTGGAGGTAAAGCAGAAATTTGAAAAGGTGACCGGCGGAAAGCTTGTGGAAGGCTACGGCTTGTCTGAGGCATCTCCAGTGACACACGCCAATTTTATCTGGGGGAAAAACAAGCCGGGCAGTATCGGCTGTCCTTGGCCGGGTACTGACGCAGCGATTTATTCTGAAGAGACGGGTGAGCTTGCCGCCCCGTATGAGCATGGAGAAATCATTGTAAAAGGTCCGCAAGTCATGAAAGGGTATTGGAACAAACCGGAGGAAACCGCCGCTGTACTGAGAGAAGGCTGGCTGTTCACTGGAGATATGGGCTATATGGACAAAGAGGGATTTTTCTATATTGCCGACAGAAAGAAGGACATCATCATCGCCGGCGGCTATAATATTTACCCGCGTGAAGTAGAAGAGGTGCTTTATGAGCATGAAGCCGTTCAGGAAATTGTCGTTGCAGGTGTGCCCGATCCCTACAGAGGAGAAACAGTAAAAGCATTTATCGTGTTAAAGAAAGATGCAAAAGCCGATGCAGAGGAACTGGACGCTTTTGCGAGATCCCGCCTTGCTCCCTATAAAGTGCCGAAAGCCTATGAGTTCAGAAAAGAGCTGCCGAAAACGGCGGTCGGGAAAATTTTAAGAAGGCGTTTACTTGAAGAAAAAGCTGAAAATCACCCTATCAAATAACAAATGGCATAAGAAAAAGAGAACACTTGTGAATAAACTTGACAAAGCCGAAAATCCTTTTTATTATGAAAATATGAATGAATAGTCATTCATTTCTATGGGAAGGAACGATGAACATTGAAGCAAAAACGGCCAAAGTATATGCAGATTATTGATGCAGCAGTAGAAGTCATTGCGGAAAACGGCTACCACCAGTCACAGGTATCCAAAATCGCCAAACAAGCCGGAGTGGCGGACGGCACCATCTATCTTTATTTTAAGAACAAAGAAGACATCTTAATTTCTCTTTTTAAAGAAAAAATGGGTCAATTTATTGAGCGGATGGAAGAGGACATAAAAGAAAAGACAACAGCGAAAGAGAAACTAGCACTCGTGATTTCAAAGCATTTTTCCCTTTTAGCAGATGATCATAACCTTGCGATTGTCACTCAGCTTGAACTCCGCCAGTCAAATTTGGAGCTGCGCCAGAAAATCAATGAAGTATTAAAAGGCTATATGAATATTTTGGATAATATTTTGACAGAAGGCATACAATCAGGCGAATTAAAAGAAGGCCTTGATGTCCGCCTCGCCCGGCAGATGATTTTCGGCACGATTGATGAAACCGTGACAACTTGGGTGATGAATGACCAAAAGTACGATCTCGCTGCCTTGTCAGACAGCGTTTTAGAATTGTTGGTGTCCGGAATTCACAATAAGTAAAGGGGTTCTGTCCTATGAATGCAATATCTCTGGCAGTTGATCAATTTGTGGCAGTCTTGACGATTCACAATCCGCCGGCAAATGCGCTTTCCAGCCGGATATTAGAAGAGCTGTCCGCCTGTCTTGATCAATGTGAGACAGATGCAGGCGTACGAAGCATGATCATTCACGGTGAGGGAAGATTTTTCTCAGCCGGCGCTGATATTAAAGAATTTACTTCCCTTAAAGGCAATGAGGATTCCTCACTGCTGGCTGAGCGAGGCCAGCAGCTGATGGAAAGAATAGAAGGCTTCCCAAAACCGATTATCGCGGCGATACATGGTGCTGCTCTTGGCGGCGGATTGGAGCTTGCGATGGCTTGTCATATCAGAATCGCGGCAGAAGACGCCAAGCTGGGGCTCCCGGAGCTTAACCTCGGTATTATACCGGGTTTTGCGGGGACACAGCGTCTGCCAAGATATATCGGTACAGCCAAAGCGCTAGAGCTCATTGGCTCTGGAGAACCGATATCCGGAAAAGAAGCGCTTGATCTCGGACTTGTGTCCATTGGAGCAAAGGATGAAGCAGAAGTGCTTGAAAAAGCAAAAGCACTTGCCGCTAAGTTTGCGGAAAAAAGCCCGCAAACGCTGGCATCTCTGCTTGAGCTTCTTTATTCCAACAAGGTGTATTCCTATGAAGGCAGCTTAAAGCTTGAAGCAAAACGGTTTGGAGAAGCATTTGAGTCAGAGGACGCCAAAGAAGGCATCCAGGCATTTCTCGAAAAAAGAAAGCCTCAGTTCAAAGGCGAATAAAAGGGGATATGATCATGAATCTATTTGTACTGATGAAACGGACGTTTGACACAGAAGAAAAAATCGTCATTGAAGCAGGAAAGATTCAGGATGATGGAGCGGAATGGGTCATTAATCCATACGACGAGTACGCGATAGAAGAAGCCATCCAGCTGAAGGAAAAGCACGGCGGAACGATCACTGCCGTCACTGCCGGCGGCGAAGAAGCGGAGAAGGAATTGCGTACGGCGCTTGCCATGGGATGTGACCAAGCCGTTTTAATCAACATAGAAGATGATCTCGAAGAACCCGACCAATATTCCATTTCTCAAGTGTTATACCACTACATGAAGGATCAGGAGTTTGATTTGATTCTCGGCGGAAATGTAGCCATCGACGGAGGATCAGGACAAGTGGCCCCTCGGCTTGCCGAGCTTCTGGACATTCCGTGCATCACAACGATCACAAAACTCGAAATCAACGGCACTGATGCGGAAGCGGAAAGGGACGTCGAAGGGGATGTTGAAAAAATCAAAACGACACTCCCATTGCTTGTCACGGCTCAGCAGGGCTTGAACGAACCGCGCTATCCATCTCTTCCGGGAATTATGAAGGCCAAGAAAAAACCGCTTGAAGAGCTTGAGCTTGATGATCTCGGCCTTGACGAAGAGGATGCTGAGCCAAAGCTGAAAACTATTGAACGTTTTCTGCCGCCGAAAAAAGAGGCAGGGAAGCTTCTCAAAGGCGAACCTGCCGAACAGGCAAAAGAGCTCGTCTCATTGCTCCGCAGCGAAGCTAAAGTTATTTAAAGCTTGGACATTCAAAGAAACAGGGGGATGTTAGAATGGGAAAAAAAGTGATCGTACTCGGAGAAGTTCGCGACGGAGAATTGCGGAATGTCACCTTTGAAGCAATAGCTGCGGGAAGAACCATTTCAGACGATGGAGAAGTCGTCGGCGTTCTGATCGGAGAAAACGTACAAAACACCGCACAGGAGCTTATCCATTACGGAGCCGATAAAGTTCTCACAGCCGAGGATCCGAAGCTGAAAGCATACACCGCAGACGGATACAGCCAGGTTATGAGGGCCATTATTAACCAAGAAAAACCTGATTCGGTCATATGCGGGCACACGGCAATGGGCAAGGATCTTTCACCGAAGCTTGCCGCCCGGCTGCAAACAGGTTTAATTTCTGATGTTACCGATGTAAGCGTTACTGGAGAAAATGTCGTATTTACAAGACCGATTTACTCGGGAAAAGCGTTTGAACGTGTCATTTCAACCGATCCGATGATTTTTGCAACGATTCGCCCCAATAATATTCAGGCTTCAGAAAAAGATGCCGGCAGGTCGGGAAGTATCGAAAGCGTTGATGTTTCTCTTACTGACCTCCGCACCGTTGTTCAGGAGGTCGTGAAAAAAACAGCGGACGGCGTTGATCTCTCTGAAGCAAAAATTATCGTTGCGGGCGGCCGCGGAGTCAAAAGCAAGGAAGGATTTCAGCCGCTGCAGGAGCTTGCCGAGGTGCTGGGAGCCGCAGTCGGAGCTTCCCGCGGGGCGTGCGACGCCGACTATTGCGATTACGCTCTCCAAATCGGCCAGACCGGAAAAGTCGTCACCCCAGATTTGTACATTGCCTGCGGCATATCCGGCGCTATCCAGCATTTGGCCGGCATGTCAAACAGTAAGGTGATTGTCGCTATCAATAAAGATCCCGAAGCAGATATCTTTAAAATAGCGGATTACGGAATTGTAGGCGATTTATTTGAAGTCGTTCCGTTATTAAGTGAGGAATTCAAGCAATTAAATATACACTCATAGAGAAAACCCCGGACTGCTGAAGTTCGGGGTTTTTGTATGTGGAGATACATACGTACAAGTATAAAGTTCATGCAGGAAACGTCGTTGACATGTACGAACATATATAATAAAGTTTCTTTAAAAGCGCTTACATTCATGCTGACTCCTCAGGCAAAAGACAGATCGTAAATTTGACTGTGGTGCTTTTCATATCCGTATGAAAGGAATGGTCAGGCATGTCTGAACATCAAGCAGTAATCCAGACAGATATTGTAAAAGGAACCATTAACAAAAATATATACGGTCACTTTGCAGAGCATTTAGGAAGAGGGATTTATGAGGGCATCTGGGTTGGCGCGGATTCACACATTCCCAACATAAACGGCATACGAAAGGACGTGCTGGAAGCGCTCAAACAGCTGCATGTCCCCGTCCTCAGGTGGCCGGGCGGGTGCTTTGCGGACGAATACCATTGGGCAAACGGTGTCGGAGACCGTAAGACGATGCTTAACACACACTGGGGCGGAACCATTGAATCAAATGAATTCGGAACGCATGAATTTATGATGTTTTGCGAGCTGCTCGAATGCGAGCCGTACATTTGCGGCAATGTCGGAAGCGGAACCGTTCAGGAAATGGCGGAATGGATCGAGTATATGACCTTTAAAGAAGGCACGCCAATGTCAGACTGGAGAAAACAAAATGGAAGAGAGGAGCCCTGGAAGCTGAAATATTTCGGCGTGGGCAATGAAAACTGGGGGTGCGGCGGCAATATGCACCCTGAATACTACGCAGATTTGTACCGGCGTTTTCAAACCTATGTCCGCAATTACAGCGAAAATGACATATATAAAATTGCAGGCGGCGCAAATGTGGATGACTTTCATTGGACAGATGTGCTTATGAAAAAAGCCGCTGGCCTGATGGACGGATTGAGCCTTCATTATTACACGATTCCGGGTGATTTCTGGAAAGGCAAAGGATCAGCCACAGAGTTCACGGAGGATGAGTGGTTCATTACGATGAAAAAAGCCAAATATATCGATGAATTAATTCAAAAGCACGGCACCATTATGGACCGATACGATCCGGAGCAGCGGATCGGGCTGATTATTGATGAGTGGGGCACGTGGTTTGATCCTGAGCCAGGCACGAACCCCGGTTTCCTATATCAGCAAAATACCATTCGTGATGCGCTGGTGGCGGCTTCTCATTTCCACATCTTCCACAAGCATTGCCGCCGGGTGCAAATGACAAATATCGCCCAAACGGTCAACGTTCTTCAAGCGATGATTTTGACTGAGGGAGAGCGGATGCTTTTGACACCGACATACCATGTATTTGATATGTTTAAGGTACACCAGGACGCTTCACTTTTAGAGACTGAAACAACGTCTGCTGACTACGAATGGAAAGGGGAAACGCTGCCGCAAATCAGCATTTCGGCATCGAAACATCCAGAAGGCGATATCAACATCACGATCTGCAACATCGATCATCAAAACAAAGCGGAGGCTGAAATCGAGCTGAGAGGCCTTCACAAGATAACGGACCAATCTGGCGTCATACTCACGGCAGAAAAAATGAATGCGCATAACACGTTTGACGATCCTCATCACGTCAAACCGGAACCTTTCAGCCGATATACGCTTCAAAAAAACAAACTGAAAGTAAAGCTGCCGCCCATGTCGGTTGTTTTACTCACAGTGCGGGCGGATTCTTAATCGCGCGGGCGCCGGAGCTTCATGCCGGTGCTCTTTTTCATGTTTTAAAACAGCTCCGGGAGGGCATGGTAAAGGTAAATGACAGTGAAGAGGAGATGTTATCCTATGCTTCGTACCATTCTGATGATCATCGGGGCTATTGTAGTGATCGGGGCCATAATCAGATTTGTGTTTTAATAACGCTTACATATCCCATTCAATCCTAATAAACATGAGTAAACCGATTGTGACCAGGAAAAAATAATTTGTAAGCATTAAAATAGCGTGAACGAATGGGAGATGCTATACTAAAAATCATCATTTCACAATTGGAGGAATTCAATAATGGCTATCGTAAAAGCAACTGATCAATCTTTCTCAGCTGAAACAAGCGAAGGCGTCGTACTGGCAGACTTCTGGGCTCCTTGGTGCGGACCTTGCAAAATGATTGCACCTGTTCTTGAAGAAATGGATCAAGAAATGGGAGACAAACTGAAAATCGTAAAAATCGATGTGGACGAAAACCAAGAAACAGCCGGAAAATACGGCGTTATGAGCATCCCGACACTTCTTGTGTTAAAAGACGGAGAAGTTGTTGAAACTTCTGTCGGCTTCAAACCGAAAGAAGCGCTTCAAGAGCTTGTAAACAAACATCTTTAAGTTTCGGCTGCTTAAGCCAGAGCGATTCCGATTGAGGGATCGCTTTTTTTTATTCGCCAATCGTGAACATAGAGAAAAACAAACGTTCGTGTTAAACTGGAAACATAGGATTAAAACATAAGGAAGGGTACCATATGAACAAACAACTAAAAGAAAAACTAGCCCTCCTTCCCGATCAGCCGGGGTGTTATCTCATGAAGGACCGGCAGCAGACTGTAATCTACGTAGGAAAAGCAAAAGTGCTGAAAAACAGAGTGCGCTCCTATTTCACCGGTTCTCACGACGCGAAAACACAAAGGCTTGTGACGGAAATCGAGGATTTTGAATATATCGTGACGTCCTCCAATCTTGAAGCGCTGATTTTAGAAATGAACCTAATCAAAAAGCATGATCCAAAATACAATGTCATGCTCAAAGACGACAAAACCTATCCTTTCATAAAACTCACCCATGAACGTCACCCAAGGCTGATCGTCACCCGCAATGTCAAAAAAGACAAAGGGCGCTATTTCGGGCCGTACCCGAATGTACAGGCCGCAAGGGAAACAAAAAAACTGCTCGACCGTCTGTATCCTCTCAGAAAATGCTCCAAGCTGCCGGACAGAGTGTGCCTTTACTATCATCTCGGCCAATGTCTCGCTCCGTGTGTTAAGGACATTTCCGAAGAGACGAACAGAGAGCTGGTTGAGGGCATAACCCGTTTCTTAAAGGGCGGCTATAATGAGGTCAAAAAAGAGCTTGAAGAGAAAATGCATGAAGCTGCCGAGAATCTTGAGTTTGAGCGGGCAAAGGAGCTTCGTGATCAAATCGCCTATATTGAATCAACGATGGAAAAACAAAAAATGACGATGAACGATTTAGTCGACCGTGACGTATTCGCCTATGCGTATGATAAGGGCTGGATGTGCGTACAGGTCTTTTTCATCCGCCAAGGAAAGCTTATAGAACGAGATGTCAGCATGTTTCCTCTCTATCAGGAAGCAGATGAGGAGTTCCTTACGTTCATCGGGCAGTTCTATTCAAAAAACAACCATTTCCTTCCTAAGGAAATACTAGTGCCTGACAGCGTAGATCAATCTATGATTGAACAGCTGCTGGAAACAAACGTTCACCAGCCGAAGAAAGGCGCGAAAAAAGAACTGCTCATGCTGGCCCATAAAAACGCGAAAATCGCACTGAAAGAAAAATTCTCCTTAATCGAGCGGGATGAGGAACGTTCCATTGGGGCTGTGCAGAAACTCGGTGAAGCGTTGAATATTTATACGCCTCACAGAATTGAAGCATTTGATAACTCAAACATACAAGGGACAAATCCGGTTTCCGCGATGATCGTGTTTATGGACGGCAAACCGTACAAAAAGGAATACCGCAAATATAAAATCAAAACCGTTACAGGGCCGGATGATTACGGATCAATGAGAGAGGTGGTCAGAAGACGCTATACGAGAGTGCTTCGCGAAAACCTGCCGCTGCCCGATCTGATTATCATTGACGGAGGAAAAGGACAGATCAACGCCGCAAGAGATGTCATTGAAAACGAACTCGGCTTGGATATCCCAATTGCCGGTTTAGCGAAAGATGAAAAGCACAAAACCTCAAATTTACTCATCGGGGAGCCGTTGGAGACAGTGTATTTGGAACGAAACAGCCAGGAGTTTTACCTGCTGCAGCGCATTCAGGACGAAGTGCACCGGTTTGCAATCAGCTTTCACAGGCAAATCCGCGGAAAAAGCGCGTTTCAATCCGTGTTGGACGACATCCCCGGTATCGGCGAGAAAAGAAAGAAAATGCTGTTAAAGCATTTCGGTTCCGTTAAAAAAATGAAGGAAGCAAGCATTGAGGACATTCAAAAAGCAGGTGTTCCCCAAGCGGCGGCTCAGCTGCTTTACGACAAATTACAAAAATAATATTGTCCTTTTGAATAAGATCTGATAAAATGTGAACTAATTTCATAGTTAGATCGTGTTATATGGTGAAGATAGAGGTGCGAACTTCAAGAGTAAGCCTTTGGAGAAAGATGGATTCTGTGAAAAAGGCTGAAAGGGGAGCGTCGCCGAAGCAAATAAAACCCCATCGGAATTATTTGCTGGCCGTGCATTGAATAAATGTAAGGCTGTCAAGAAATCATTTTCTTGGAGGGCTATCTCGTTGTTCATAATCATTCATGATGATTACTTGATAAGCAATGAGAGCATTTCCTCTCATTGCTTTTTTTATTGTGGACAAAGCGCTCTTTCTTCTCACCCGCACGAACCAAAATGTAAAGGGTGGTAATACATGGGTCTTATCATACAAAAATTCGGAGGTACTTCCGTCGGCTCGGTCGAAAAAATCCAAAACGCAGCAAACCGCGCGATTGCAGAAAAACAGAAGGGCCATCAAGTCGTTGTTGTCGTTTCGGCTATGGGAAAATCCACTGACGAATTGGTCAGCCTTGCAAAAGCAATTTCTAGCGAGCCGAGCAAACGCGAAATGGACATGCTGCTGGCGACAGGCGAGCAGGTCACCATTTCCCTGCTTTCAATGGCGCTGCAGGAAAAAGGCTATGACGCTGTGTCTTACACTGGCTGGCAGGCGGGAATCCGCACGGAAGCCGTTCACGGAAACGCCAGAATTACAGATATCGACACTTCGGCTTTAGCAGACCAGCTTGAAGAAGGAAAGATTGTCATTGTCGCAGGATTCCAAGGCATGACAGAGGACTCTGAAATCACGACACTGGGCCGGGGCGGTTCAGACACAACAGCAGTCGCTTTGGCTGCCGCATTAAAAGCGGATAAATGTGACATATACACGGACGTGCCCGGAGTGTTTACAACTGATCCGCGCTATGTGAAATCAGCGAGAAAGCTTGCCGGCATCTCATACGATGAAATGCTTGAGCTTGCCAATTTAGGCGCCGGCGTCCTCCATCCGAGAGCCGTTGAATTCGCGAAGAATTACCAAGTGCCGTTAGAAGTGCGTTCAAGTACAGAACCAGAAGCGGGAACATTAATTGAGGAGGAATCATCCATGGAGCAAAATTTAATTGTCAGAGGCATTGCGTTTGAAGATCAAATCACAAGGGTAACCATTTACGGGCTGACGGGCGGCCTGACAACGTTGTCTACCATTTTTACAACACTGGCCAAAAGAAACATTAACGTTGATATCATTATCCAAACGCAAACCGGAGACAACCATACCGGAATTTCCTTCTCTGTCAAAACAGAAGACGCAGACCAAACCGTTGCAGTGCTTGAAGAATACAAAGGCGCGCTTGAATTCGAGAAAATCGAGACGGAAAGCAAATTGGCTAAAGTATCCATTGTCGGGTCTGGCATGGTATCAAATCCTGGTGTAGCGGCTGAAATGTTTGCTGTACTTGCGGAAAAGAACATTTTAATTAAAATGGTCAGTACATCTGAAATCAAAGTGTCAACCGTTGTAAGCGAAAATGACATGGTGAAAGCGGTCGAAGCGCTGCACGATGCATTTGAGCTTTCAAAACACCCTTCAGCTGTGTAATGACATCAAAAAGGCGGGACTATGCAGTCACCGCCTTTTTGTTTACACTGGGTCTTTCATATCCCATTTCACAGTCAGAACCACTTTATCGGCTCTCTTTTTCACTTGTTCGTATGATTCTGCAATCTGCTCATTCATCAATTGAATTTGTTCAGCGATAAAACCAGCCTCAAGCTGAAAGCAAGGCTCTTTCTGATATTTCAGCCGGTTGGAAATGATCGGCCCTTCAAGTTCAAATTCAAGCTCCTGTTTTTTAGTGCTTACGTTGGTGAGGGTTCCCCAGCCCGCTTCTTCAAAGAAGGCCGGAAATTCCTCCCATGATTCAAGAGGAAACTTACGGGCGAGATGTTTTCCTGCCCAATACATCATGGAAGAGTAATCTTGGCCAAGCATATCTGGGAGAACGATCTCTCGTATTAGTTCGTAGGCATAAGCGTTCATTTCAATTTCTTTAAGGCTGTCAATAGATGCTTCATATTTAGACTTCATATCTGTCTCCCCTCTCCTTCGTATATTATAGCTCAAACAGGGGGGAGGATTACAGAATGATCCTGTAATTCTAATGAAAAATTAAGCAGAAACATATATTAATAAAATAAAATTTTTCAATCAACTAATCAATTCGGAAAATTGCAATTTATGTACGCGTTTTCTTGACGCCCTTTTGAGGGAGGAGTAAAATGAAATTGTCAATAAATCTTAATAAAGTGCTTACAATTGAAAGAAGTGGGGGAAGAAATTTAGCACATTTCGCACTTATCAAACAGGGGGTAAAGTAATGTCTGGGAACAGAGAGTTTTATTTTCGAAGATTGCATTCCTTGCTTGGTGTCATACCGGTCGGCATCTTTCTTATTCAGCATTTAGTCGTCAACCAGTTTGCCGCAAGGGGCGCTGAAGCATTCAATAATGCTGCTCATTTTATGGATAGTCTGCCTTTCAGGTATGCCTTGGAAATTTTCATTATCTTTCTACCATTAATTTATCATGCAGTTTATGGTGTGTACATAGCGTTTACTGCAAAAAATAACGCAGGCCAATACAGCTATATGAGAAACTGGCTCTTCGTCCTGCAGCGTGTAACCGGTATTATCACCCTCATTTTTGTCAGCTGGCACGTGTGGGAAACCCGTATTGCCGCACAAATGGGCGCTGAGGTTAATTTCGACATGATGGCGAATATTTTGAGCTCTCCGGCTATGCTTGGCTTTTACATTGTCGGTGTTTTATCGACAATTTTCCACTTCTCGAACGGTTTATGGTCTTTCGCTGTTACATGGGGCATCACGGTAACGCCTCGTTCTCAAAGAATTTCGACGTACGTTACGCTGATTATTTTTGTTGCACTGTCTTACGTAGGCTTAAAAGCGATTTTTGCATTTGTATAAGAGTACTAGATTAACAGAGGGAGAGGGGCTATCATGAGTCAATCAAGCATTATCGTAGTCGGCGGGGGTCTTGCGGGCCTTATGGCGACAATTAAAGCAGCGGAATCAGGAATGGCGGTTAAGCTGTTTTCCATCGTTCCTGTCAAACGTTCTCATTCGGTTTGTGCCCAAGGCGGCATAAACGGAGCGGTCAATACAAAAGGGGAAGGTGACTCTCCGTGGGAACATTTTGATGACACTGTATACGGAGGCGACTTTCTGGCCAACCAGCCGCCGGTCAAAGCGATGTGTGAAGCGGCACCTTCTATCATCCACTTACTAGACCGGATGGGCGTCATGTTTAACCGGACGCCTGAAGGGCTGCTGGATTTCCGCCGATTCGGGGGTACACAGCATCACAGAACAGCCTATGCGGGTGCGACGACGGGACAGCAGCTGCTTTACGCACTGGACGAGCAAGTGCGCAGATACGAAGTTGCGGGATTAGTCACAAAATACGAAGGCTGGGAATTCCTTGGCGCCGTATTGGATGATGACAGAACCTGCCGCGGAATTGTGGCGCAAAACCTGACAAACATGCAAATTGAATCCTTCCGTTCTGACGCTGTCATTATGGCGACGGGCGGACCGGGAATCATTTTTGGGAAATCGACTAACTCCATGATTAATACAGGATCTGCTGCGTCAATCGTTTATCAGCAGGGAGCGTATTATGCAAACGGAGAATTCATTCAAATTCACCCGACAGCCATACCTGGCGATGACAAACTAAGGCTGATGAGTGAATCAGCGCGCGGTGAAGGCGGACGCGTGTGGACATATAAAGACGGTAAACCGTGGTATTTCCTTGAGGAAAAATACCCGGCTTATGGAAATCTGGTGCCGCGTGATATCGCGACACGTGAAATATTTGATGTGTGTGTGAACCAGAAGCTCGGCATCAATGGCGAAAACATGGTGTATCTCGATCTGTCTCATAAAGATCCGAAAGAGCTTGATATTAAGCTTGGCGGCATCATTGAGATTTATGAGAAATTCATGGGAGACGACCCGCGGAAGCTTCCGATGAAAATCTTCCCGGCGGTCCATTACTCTATGGGCGGTTTATGGGTGGATTATGATCAAATGACAAACATCCCGGGACTGTTTGCAGCTGGGGAATGTGATTACTCCATGCACGGCGGCAACCGTTTGGGAGCAAACTCCCTGCTTTCTGCGATTTACGGAGGAATGGTGGCCGGACCGAATGCAGTGAAATATGTAAACGGCTTAGAATCTTCAGCTGAAGACATGTCTTCCTCTTTATTCGACGCTCACGTCAAAAAAGAAGAAGAAAAATGGGCTGAGATGATGGCGATGGACGGGACCGAAAATGCCTATGTTCTTCACAGAGAGCTCGGTGAGTGGATGACGGCCAACGTCACGGTTGTCCGCCATAATGACAAGCTTTTGAAAACGGATGACAAAATCCAGGAATTAATGGAACGCTTTAAAAAGATCAACATCAATGACACGACAAAATGGAGCAATCAGGGAGCGATGTTCACGCGCCAGTTCTCGAATATGCTTCAGCTTGCTAGGGTGATTACCCTTGGCGCTTACAACCGCAATGAAAGCCGGGGCGCCCATTATAAACCGGATTATCCTGAACGTAATGATGATGAATGGCTCAAAACCACAATGGCTAAACATGTAAGCCCGTATGAAGCGCCGGAATTTGAGTATCAGGATGTCGATGTATCACTGATAACGCCTCGGAAACGGGATTACTCGAAGAAGAAGGTGGCGAAATAATCATGAGTGAACAAAAAACCATACGATTTATTATCACACGTCAAGATACAGCTGACAGCACGCCTTACGATGAGGAATTTGAGGTTCCATACCGCCCGAACCTGAACGTCATTTCCGCTCTGATGGAAATTCGCCGGAATCCGGTTAACGCGAAAGGTGAAAAGACAACCCCAGTCACATGGGATATGAACTGTCTTGAAGAAGTATGCGGCGCATGTTCAATGGTCATAAACGGGAAGCCCCGCCAGTCTTGTACGGCACTTATCGACCAGCTTGAACAGCCGATCCGTTTAAAACCAATGAAAACATTTCCGGTCGTGCGTGATTTACAGGTTGACCGAAGCAGAATGTTTGATTCATTGAAAAAAGTAAAAGCGTGGATACCGATTGACGGCACGTACGATTTAGGACCGGGACCGAGAATGCCGGAAAAACGCCGCCAATGGGCATATGAATTATCAAAATGCATGACGTGCGGCGTCTGCCTTGAAGCCTGCCCGAATGTGAACAGCAAATCGAAATTCATGGGGCCGGCACCGATGTCTCAAGTTCGCTTGTTTAACGCACATCCGACTGGCGCCATGAACAAATCTGACCGATTAGAAGCACTGATGGATGAAGGCGGCCTTGCAGATTGCGGCAACTCGCAAAACTGCGTTCAATCATGTCCGAAAGGCATCCCGCTCACCACTTCGATTGCAGCCTTAAACAGAGATACAAACTTACAAGCGTTCCGCAATTTCTTCGGAAGCGACAGAGTATAAGAAGAAAAAACCTCTTCCGCATGGGAGAGGTTTTTTTAACAATAAGGAGATGAATAAAGATGAAGCTTCCCGCTTATATTGATCTGACTTTTCAAGAATGGAAAACATCCTTTTCTTTTTTTATTGAAGTAGCCGTGCGATTTTCCGAGACGGACATGTTCGGTCATATGAATAATGTAATCCCTTTCATATATTTTGAGGAGGCGCGGATTTCTTATTTTAAAAAGCTGAACATGATGAATGAAAGCAAACAGACCATGACAGTCGTGGCAAGCCAGCAATGCGATTATTTGCGCCAAGTCATGCCATATGAAGAGCTGCGCATTTATGTAAAAACAAGCGCGGTCGGCAGTTCATCTCTTACCCTGCATTATTTCGGAGAGAACCGCAATGGCGAGCCCTGCTTTACCGGAGCTGTAGTGATGGTCCAAGTCTCAAAGGAAAGCGGCAAGGCTGTCAGCTGGACGAGTGAGGAGAAAGAAATCCTTCTTCATACACGATTGAACTAATTCTTTTGTAGACGTCACCTCCTGTGCCCTTCTTACATAAGATATCTTGACTATATCAAAACCCATTCGTTTCTGATTCGCTCTCACCTTAGCAAGGAGGGTTACAATACTTGAAGGAGAAAGAATTTCAATCGAAGCCGCTGCTAACGAAAAGAGAAAGAGAAGTGTTCGAATTGCTCGTTCAAGATAAGACAACAAAGGAGATTGCAAGCGAGCTATTTATCAGTGAGAAAACCGTTCGAAACCATATTTCAAATGCCATGCAGAAATTGGGTGTGAAAGGGCGTTCGCAAGCCGTTGTTGAGCTTCTTAGAATGGGTGAGCTAGAGCTTTAATCCTTGCCGGTATTCCTTCTTTTCAGGAAGGAGCCGGTTATTGCTGTTTGTCATGTTCGAAACCATATTTGGAATGCTGTGCAAAATTTGGATGGCAAGGCATAAACGATTTGATGTTGTTTGACTAAAGTCCTCTATTTCTCTCCCGCGAGTCTTGCATTTTCTTCAAAAAAGAAGGAAAATAGACACGGAACGCTTTTGTGCGTAAGAGATCCTTGAGTGAGGGATGGACAAATGACATCAAAACCTTTGGAGCATGTTGCGGATATTGAAAAGTCACTCCGCCACATTGCCGCGATCATCAAGCAAAAAGGACGAGAGATCCTTAACCAATATGCGATTACGCCGCCGCAATTTGTCGGCCTGCAATGGCTTTTTGAACTAGGGGATATGACAATTGGCGAACTATCTGGCAAAATGTATCTGGCGTGCAGCACGACAACGGACTTAATCGACCGCATGCAAAAAAATGAGCTTGTCGAGCGGGTCAAGGATCCGGCGGACAGACGTGTTGTCCGGATACACCTGCTGCCTGAAGGAGAACGGATTATCCAAGAGGTCATTACGAAAAGGCAGGAATATCTGCGTGATATGTTCGAAACGTTTACAGATGAAGAAATAGCCATCTTCGAAAAATCATTGATGAAACTGCAGCATGAAATGAAGAGAAAATGAGGCGATTTTGTTGGAACAACCAATTGGAGTCATTGATTCCGGGGTTGGCGGTTTAACCGTTGCAAAGGAAATCATGAGACAGCTACCAAAAGAAAATATTATCTACGTTGGGGATACAAAACGGTGTCCATACGGGCCGCGCCCTGAGGAAGAAGTTCTTCAATATACGTGGGAGCTGACGAATTATTTACTCGAAAACCATCATATCAAAATGCTCGTGATCGCCTGCAACACAGCAACAGCGATTGCATTGGAAGACATCCGCCGCAGCGTCGGCATCCCTGTGGTCGGAGTAATCCAGCCGGGTGCGAGAGCAGCGATAAAAGTGACGGAGAATCAGCATATCGGTGTTATCGGCACAGAGAATACGATTAAGAGCAATGCCTACGAAGAAGCGCTTTTGGCATTAAATCCTGACCTGAAGGTTGAGAATCTTGCCTGTCCGCTGCTTGTGCCTTTTGTGGAAAGCGGGAAGTTTCTCGACAAAACAGCAGACGAGATTGTCAAAACATCGCTGTATCCATTAAAAGACACATCGATTGATTCACTGATTTTAGGCTGCACCCACTATCCTATTTTAAAAGAACCGATTCAGCGGTATATGGGAGAGCACGTAAACATTATTTCGTCCGGAGATGAAACAGCCCGGGAAGTCAGCACGATTCTCTCATATAAAGGACTGCTGAACCAGTCTCTGATTGCCCCGGATCATCAGTTCCTGACAACAGGAGCACGCGATCAGTTTGCGAAAATCGCAGATGACTGGTTCGGCCATGAAGTGGGCCATGTGGAAGGCATCTCATTGCAAGAACCGATTAGAAGATAGTTTTTCCCCGCAACGGCATGTTGCGGGTTTTTTCTGTTTTGCCGGAATTCTTCGGTCTATTTCCTAAATAGGCTCGTATACATAATAGTACAAACAGCCTTAGGAGGGAAAAGTATGCTGAAAAAAGGACCTGCAGTCATTGGTGCCGCTTGTCTCACCTCTGCCTTGCTATTATCCGGATGCGGTTTATTTCAATCTGATAAGGCAGCCGAGGAAATTGATCCGCCTCAAGACGTTACATACGTGAACGATGAAGCGGGGGCCGATTCAAATACAACAGCTGCGGATAAAACAAAAAGTGAAAAAAGCGATACCGCCAAAGCAGATCAAGCCTCATCTGCAGTCATGAGGGAGCTTTATCTCATTGATAAAAACGGGTATGTCGTCGCGCAAACGCTGCCTCTTCCGAAAAGTGAAAGCACGGCCAAGCAGGCGCTTGAATATCTGGTTCAAGGCGGGCCTGTGTCAGAAATTCTTCCGAATGGCTTCAGAGCCGTATTGCCGGCTGATACAACCGTTAACGTAGACATCAAAAAAGATGGGACGGCAATAGCTGATTTCTCTAATGAATTCAAAAATTATAAGAAGGAAGACGAACAGAAGATTGTTCAATCTGTGACATGGACGCTGACGCAATTCAGTTCGATAGACAAAGTAAAGCTGAGAATTAATGGCCATGAACTGAAGGAGATGCCTGTAGGCGGCACGCCGATCTCAGATGATTTAAGCCGTAAAGACGGGATTAACATGGAAACATCCGGCGTGAATGACCTCACTGCAACACATCCGCTCACTGTCTATTATTTGGCGGAAAACGAGAATAGTGAGTACTACGTGCCGGTGACAAAACGAATTGACAATTCGGAAACAGATGATATTTCCGCAGCGATCAATGAACTTGCTAAAGGCCCAAGCAAGGTGAGCGGGCTCTTAACAGACTTCAGTGGAGATGTAAAGCTGGTCAGCAAACCGAAAATGAAAGACGGGCGCGTGACGTTAAACTTCAATCAATCTATATTCGGGAGCGCCGATGAAAAGACGAAAATGATTTCTTCAGAAGTGCTGAACAGCATTGTGCTGACATTAACGGAGCAGCCGGATGTAAAAAGTGTCTCTGTTAAAGTGAACGGGAAGTCAGAGCTCGTAAACGAAAAAGGCGAAAAGCTCACAAAACCAGTCTCTAGACCTTCTCAAGTGAATACAGGTAGTTTTTAAATTGGGATTTTTGATATACTAGAAAGAAAGAGGTTAGCGTTCCGGCTGCCTCTTTCTTTATTCAATTTCCGGGACAAAATTGGTTTATGTACATACAATCGGAGGTAAAACATGAGACATGACGGAAGACAACATGATGAGCTGCGTCCAATCACATTCGATTTGGATTTTATCAGCCATCCGGAAGGTTCTGTTCTAATAACAGCGGGAAATACAAAAGTAATTTGCAACGCGTCTGTTGAGGACCGCGTGCCGCCGTTTTTGCGGGGCGGAGGAAAAGGCTGGATTACAGCTGAATACAGCATGCTGCCGCGGGCCACAAACCAAAGAACAATCAGAGAATCTTCGAAGGGGAAAATTTCAGGAAGAACAATGGAGATTCAGCGTCTGATCGGCCGCGCGCTTCGGGCAGTTGTAGATTTAGAAAAGCTTGGGGAACGGACGATTTGGATTGACTGTGATGTCATTCAGGCAGATGGCGGAACAAGAACCGCTTCTATTACAGGAGCATTTCTTGCGATGGCGATTGCGGTTGGCAAGCTTGTGAAAGCGGGCACAATCAAGACAAATCCGATCACTGATTTTCTTGCTGCGATCTCTGTCGGAATTGATAAAGAACAGGGAATTTTGTTAGATTTAAATTATGAAGAAGATTCTTCCGCTGAAGTTGATATGAATGTCATCATGACCGGCAGCGGCCGTTTTGTGGAACTTCAGGGAACCGGGGAAGAGGCGACTTTTTCAAGGGAGGATCTGAACGGCCTTCTCGGCCTTGCGGAAAAAGGAATTCAAGAGCTGATTGACAAGCAAAAAGAAGTGCTCGGTGATTCTCTGCCAGAACTGAAATAAGACAGAAAGGCTTGATTATCATGAAAGAAGCAATCATTGCGACACATAATCGGGGAAAAGTGAAGGAATTTAAAGAAATCCTTGAGCCAAAAGGCTACGATGTCAAATCGTTAGCTGAAATTGGATTCACAGAAGAAATTGAAGAGACAGGCCATACGTTTGAAGAAAATGCGATTCTCAAAGCAGAGGCTGTGGCAAAAGCAGTGAACAAAATGGTGATTGCTGATGACTCCGGTCTGTCCATCGATAATCTTGGCGGAAGACCCGGCGTTTATTCCGCCCGCTATGCAGGGGAACAGAAAGATGACCAGGCAAATATCGAGAAAGTGCTCAGCGAGCTGAAAGGGATCGAAAAAGAACAGCGCACCGCCCGTTTTCGCTGCGCGCTGGCTGTAAGTATCCCGGGAGAGGAAACAAAAACAGTCGAAGGCCATGTTGAAGGGTATATTGCTGAAGAACCGAGAGGAGAATGCGGCTTTGGCTATGACCCAATCTTTATCGTGAAAGATAAAGATAAAACAATGGCCGAACTGACAAGTGATGAAAAAAATAAAATCAGCCATAGGGCTGATGCGCTTAAAAAGCTGTCTAAGCTTTTGGAGGCATAAGGGGGAGCTTGTAGATGAACGTGCTGATTATCAGTGACAGCCATGGGCTTGAAGAAGAACTCCAAACCATCGCGAAACGCCATGAAGCAGAAGTTGATCTCATGATTCATTGCGGGGACTCTGAGCTTGAAACGGGGCATCCTGCATTGGAGCCTTATGCGGTTGTAAAAGGCAACTGCGATTTTACCGGCGATTTTAAGGACGAGCTTCTTCTGACTGTCGGTTCAAAAAAGATACTGGTCACGCACGGCCACCTTCACGGTATAAAACAGACCTTGTTAAACGTATACTATCGTGCAGAGGAGCTCGGAGCGGATATTATCTGTTTCGGGCATTCGCACATCGCGGGAAGCGAAGTGCTGCGCGGAAAACTGATGATTAATCCAGGCAGCATCCGGCTCCCGAGGGTGCGCAGGACAGAAAGCTATGCTATACTGACACTAGAAAATGATGCTGCGACAGTGCGCTTTTACGACCAAGCAGGCAATGAAATTGAGGATCTGCAAAACCGGGTCACACTATGAAAATGTCATGAGGAAGAAAATTTTCTTCCTCATGAAAAAAATTCTAAAAAACCGTTGACTTATTGTTGCATCCCATATATAATAAATCTTGTCGCTGATAGTTGATGCGAAAATGAAAAAACAAAACATGTCCCAGTAGCTCAGCTGGATAGAGCAACGGCCTTCTAAGCCGTCGGTCGGGAGTTCGAATCTCTCCTGGGACGTACCAAAAAGTCTCGAACCATAAATTGGGGTTTGAGACTTTTTTTTGTATGGATTCTGAAAATCAATGAGAAGGAATTTATAATGCTACTAAAAAAGTGTTTAAAAAAGAGACAATTTTTCATGAATCCTTCATGAATCTTGGTTAGAAGAAAATAGAGCAGTTTAAATGGTTAAGTCATGAAGAAAGTTCTTCGATTTTAGATTTTGGGATTTATACATTTGTAAAAAATTGGTTGTTAAACTTTTATATGAAAAGACGATATATTCAAGAGATTGACTAATTTTATATAAGGAGTGATATTTTTGAAAAAAGTGATACTGTTGTTTGCGTTTACTCTTTGTGCAATTATGAATCCTTTTTATCAAGCGAATGCAGAAGCAGAAGAAAAAGGGTGGGTGAGTCAGGCTGATTTACCTGAACCAAGAAGCCATGCAGCAACAGCTGTTGTTGGAAATAAGATTTATGTTATTGGTGGATTCGGTCAAAATAGAGTAGCTACAAATACTACATTTGTATATGATTCTCAGAAAAATACATGGTCAAAAAAAGCAGATATGCCTATAAACTTAGCAGGATCAGCAGTTGCTGTTATAAAAGATAAAATTTATGTCATGGGCGGAAATAATACTAGCTCGACTCAAGATTCTTCAAAATTATTTATTTATGATACTACAACTGATTCATGGGAAGAAGGAGTTGATGTGCCGAAAAAAAGCTTTTTGGGCACAGCAGTAGCCATTGATAATACAATATACCTCATGACACAACAGTATACATCTGTATCTAGACATTTTGCTTATGATACTGTATCAAAAACATGGACAAATAAAGCAAACCAACCTAGCAATTTAAGAGCCGCTGCTTCAGCTGTTGTGGACGGGAAAATTTATTACATCGGTGGCGGCGCATCCTCAGGTGAAAAAAATATTTATGAATATAATCCGTCGAAAGACTCTTGGGAGAGGAAAGTGGATTTAGTAAATTTTCTATGGTATACTTCTGCTGCTGTTTCAAATGGAAAAATTTACATAATTGGAGGATTTCTTTCAGCATCTACTACAACTACTAATAACGTCCAAGTGTATGACCCTGCATCGAATAAAGTAAGCACTATGGAAGAAAAAATCCAGTATGCTCGCGCAGGGGCAGGGACGGTATCGATCAATAATGAGCTGTATACTGTTGGTGGGGCGCCAAAAAGCTTGACGCACAGCAATGCCTTTAGCTCTGTAGAAAAATATACGATTAAAGAAACTGGGAATACTTCAGATCCAGAAACAGACGACGGTAACGGAACAAAACCGGATGATGAAACTGTATCTGATGATGGAGAAGCTCTCCTCGTCATCACAATGGTCAACGGCTTGCAAAAAGAGTATCAGTTATCCATGATTGAAGTTAATGGATTCCTCAAATGGTATAAGGAGCATGATGCGGGAGAGGGACCAGGATTTTATGTAATAGATGAGCATGACAACAATAAAGGACCTTTCGAAAGTAAAAAGGACTATGTAGTGTTTAAAAATATTTTGATGTATGAAGTGAATAAATACAAAAATTAAACGGGTTAAAAAACCATTCAGTACAGTCTGGATGGTTTTTTTGAAGGTTTTCGGAGGAAGTCTGTGAAATCCCTATTAAGGTAGTTGATTCTATCGTAATCACACTGTTTAAATACATCAGTTTCAAATAAATTTCTATTGGTTTCCTATCTCGTCATTACTTTTTGATCGAAGTTTATGTTAACACCTTAAAAATAAGAAGGCTGACTTTGAAAATATATATTCAAGTCAGCCTTCTACATAATAACATTTATTTATTATTTAACGGATCATCATCCAAGCCATCAGCTTTTCCTTCTTTATGCAGGCGGGGTTCTTCTTTTTTCACAGTTTCAGAAATATGCTCATTTTCTTCTACAGTTCGTTTTCCGACAACCACTTCATCAGTGACAACCGGTTTTTTCGTCACTTCCAGTTTTTCCTCAACGATTGGCACTCTGATTTCTTCCGAATCGTTGACAGGAGAAGCGTCCGCTCTGTTTTCATCGACTGGGCGGCGTTCGACATAAATTTCATCGTGTCTCACCGGAATATCCATATCTCTTTGTTCTGTTTTCACTTCTTTTCCTATCTCCACTTCACCGGTTTGGACGTCTTCCTTATCGACTTTCAGCTGTTCTTCCCGCAGCGGCATTGTTTTTTCTTCTTTCGTTGTATAATCTGCCGTTTCATTTGTGCTGGAAAAGCCGCCTGAAAGGGTACTGCTGTTGTCGATAGGAGCTTTGACATCTGCATCTGCGTCAACGGCCACAAGGAGTTTTCCGTCATCCAGATCCTCTTGATACTTGTCTATTTCGCCAGTAGTGATATCCAAATCAGATAACGCCTTGCTGTGTGCAGCAGTATCATCCATTGTAAAATAATCTTTCAGTTTATCGAAAAAAGATTCAGACTCGCTATCATGCGCATCGACGGCCTGATTGACTTCTGTTCCTGTGCGTGATTCAAGATAATCTGTATCACGACGGCTTGTCACAACAGAAATGTCGTCAGAATCATAGCCCTTTGTCAGTAAGCCTTCAATCGCTGCAATGGTTTCCTGCGGAGTTTCGTATACACCAACTATATTTTTCATATCAATCTCCTCCTTTATTCATTTTGCATTTTATCGTTCATGTCGTCTTTAATTCCCGCTGCTCTTTAAAATAAACAAAAATGAAAATATCGGGTGTGTTTCAAATAGGCGAGTTAAGTGTGTAAAGAGAAAAAAGGATAGACAAGACAGAAATCCCTCTGCGCTTATCTACCCTCATAAAAATGTCTTACAGCTCTTCGTCATAAACACACTGTTCGGATTCTCAGCATAGTCTGCAAACGGCTCACAGCATTGAAAGCCGCAGCCTTTATACAATTTGCTTGCGGCTCAAATGAAGCAACTGAACGCTAATCACTCATAACAGCGCTTTTTTGCCTCCTCTATGATGTGCTGAAGAACTTGTTTGGCAACGCTTTTTTTAAAATGGGGGGATGTAGACGTACGCGTCGATTTGATTCCTCCGTGTTTTCCGTCCGGTTCTGTAAGCGTCCGCTGATTCCCCTTATGCGCTCCAACATGCAATCTCAGGCTTGTCAGCTTTTCTAATGCTTTCCGGCGGCGACATAAGCGTCATGCTATGTAAAGCTCATTCACAAGTGAGATCATCTGGTGTCCAGTTCAATTATCTATTTTTATATACAATTCGATTTCTCTTCAAAAACGTACAGATTTGCAGAACATAGTTTTATTTTGTCTTAATCCTTTCTATATCTAAATATAAAGACAGAAAATCTGACTGGATTTGTGAAGGCGTTTTTTAAAAAAAGGGGCCGAAATAGATGTACGGCCCTTGAAATCTTCTAATATCTAAAGCCTCCGTGTACGCCTGATACTCCGCCGAATCCGCCAGCGTGTATCGCTGGTGCACTTAAACTTGCACCATGACCGCTAAACCCCGCACCTGAAAATTGCTGTCCGTAAAATCCTGAAGCATATGGATAGGAGGAGTACATAGCAGCGGGAGCGCTTAACGGGCTGTATGCTTGGCTGTACGGCTGTCCGTATCCGCCATAGCCTCCAAACGGCTGATAGCTTTGCTGGTAAAAGGCAGGAGCTGTTGGAGAATACGGCTGCGGTAAGCTGGGGAAGCCTGCGGGGAACCCTTGCATATCAGCTAATGATTTATTCATCGTATCACCTTTTCTTTGCAAGATACGATCAATATATGCCGGGGGAATAATAGAAGTGCCTCTCCAAGTTGAAATGGTTTGCAAGATGATCTGTCAAACTGCACACTATATGCAAATTATATCGTGTTATAAAATATGACATGTTTCTATCAGATTGATTATTTCTGGTGTATTCTTGATAGATTAATAAAAAAATTATAAAAACTTTTCTCATTTGCAATTCCTTTTGTACCAATAATGAAAGCGTATACAGTGTAGTTTGATTAATCTAAATTGTCTAATAATTTTAAAAATGCTGTTGACACTGCGTCCAAAGCGGCGTAATATGAGTTCAACAAAAGATAAACGCAAGCTTCACAATCGAAATGATCGCAATCTGATCCTTAAAAAATGTGAATGAAAAATATTCTCGAACAGCTTAAAAACTGTTTTGGAATCCTGAATATGAAAAGCGCAGATGAGGATAAGTAGCCTTGATAAAGTTTCCCACAGAGAACCGGGTTAAGCTGAGAACCGGTGAAGCTTTACAAGGTGAACTCGCCTCAGAGTGCCAGTCTGAAATCATAGTAGGACTTGGCCGGGTGAACTTGGTTCACTCGTTATTAAAGCGGATAGGAATATCCATGAGACGGCCGATTACCAGGCCGTAAACAAGGGTGGTACCGCGGAAAGAAGAGCCTTTTCGCCCCTTTTAGCTATCGCATTCACTGCGCGGCTGATTGTGGGCGGAAGGGCTCTTTTTATTGAATAATAAGCTATCAAGCTAATAAAAAAGATGATCTTTAGAGGATGAAAATCCAAAAGGAGGAACTAAAATGGGGACTAATGTACAGGTGGATTCACCATCTGCCAAATGTACACAGACGATGAGCGGAGCATTAATGCTGATTGAATCATTAAAGAAAGAGAAAGTAGAAATGATTTTCGGTTATCCGGGCGGGGCTGTGCTTCCGATTTACGATAAGCTTTACAATTCAGGGATGGTACATATCCTTCCCCGTCACGAACAAGGTGCGATTCACGCAGCGGAAGGATACGCAAGAGTGTCTGGCAAACCGGGTGTCGTCATTGCCACATCAGGACCGGGAGCGACAAACCTTGTAACAGGCCTTGCTGATGCCATGATTGACTCATTGCCGTTAGTTGTCTTTACAGGGCAGGTAGCAACCTCCGTTATCGGAAGCGATGCATTTCAGGAAGCGGACATTTTAGGAATTACCATGCCGGTGACAAAACACAGTTATCAGGTTCGCCAGCCGGAAGATCTGCCGCGCATCATTAAAGAAGCATTCCACATTGCAACAACTGGAAGACCCGGACCTGTATTGATTGATATTCCGAAAGATGTAGCAACAATTGAAGGGGAATTCAGCTACGATCATGAGATGAATCTCCCAGGATACCAGCCGACAACAGAGCCGAATTATTTGCAGATCCGCAAGCTTGTGGAAGCTGTAAGCAGCGCGAAGAAACCGGTGATTCTGGCGGGCGCGGGCGTACTGCACGGAAAAGCGTCAGAAGAATTAAAAAATTATGCCGAACAGCAGCAAATCCCTGTGGCACACACCCTTTTGGGGCTGGGAGGTTTCCCGGCTGATCATCCGCTTTTCTTGGGGATGGCGGGAATGCACGGCACTTATACAGCCAATATGGCCCTTCATGATTGTGATCTCTTAATCAGTATCGGCGCCCGTTTCGATGACCGCGTCACAGGAAATCTCAAACACTTTGCAAGAAACGCAAAGGTTGCTCACATCGATATTGATCCGGCTGAAATCGGAAAAATCATGAAAACGCAGATTCCTGTAGTCGGAGACAGCAAAATCATTCTGCAGGAGCTGATCAAACAAGACGGAAAACAAAGCGATTCAAGCGAATGGAAAAAACAGCTCGCCGCTTGGAAAGAAGAGTACCCGCTCTGGTATGTAGATAATGAAGAAGAAGGCTTTAAACCTCAGAAATTGATTGAATATATTCATCAATTTACAAAAGGTGAGGCAATTGTCGCAACGGATGTCGGCCAGCATCAAATGTGGTCCGCTCAATTCTATCCGTTCCAAAAAGCAGATAAATGGGTCACATCAGGCGGACTTGGAACGATGGGATTCGGCCTTCCGGCAGCGATTGGCGCACAGCTGGCAGATAAAGATGCGACTGTCGTCGCGATTGTCGGAGACGGCGGTTTTCAAATGACGCTTCAAGAACTCGATGTCATTCGCGAATTGAAGCTTCCGGTCAAAGTCGTCATTTTAAATAACGCTTGTCTCGGAATGGTCAGACAGTGGCAGGAAATTTTCTATGAAGAACGTTATTCAGAATCTAAATTCGCTTCTCAGCCTGACTTTGTCAAGTTATCGGAAGCATACGGCATTAAAGGCATGAGAATTTCATCAGAAGCTGAAGCGAAAGAAAAGCTGGAAGAGGCATTAACATCAAAAGAACCGGTAGTCATCGACGTGCGGGTTGCCAGCGAAGAAAAAGTATTCCCGATGGTGGCTCCGGGAAAAGGGCTGCATGAAATGGTGGGGGTGAAACCTTGAAAAGAATTATCACATTGACTGTAGTGAACCGTTCAGGCGTGCTGAACAGGATCACCGGTCTATTCACAAAAAGACATTACAACATTGAAAGCATCACAGTTGGACACACGGAGACAAACGGTGTTTCCAGAATCACCTTTGTCGTTCACGTTGAAGGTGAAAACGATGTTGAACAGCTGACAAAACAGCTCAACAAACAGATTGATGTGCTGAAAGTCACAGACATCACGAATCAATCGATTGTCCAGAGGGAGCTGGCCTTAATCAAGGTCGTTTCCGCACCGTCAACGAGATCAGAGATGAATGGAATCATAGAACCGTTCAGAGCCTCTGTCGTTGATGTCAGCAGAGACAGCATTGTTGTTCAGGTAACAGGGGAATCTAACAAAATTGAAGCGCTTATTGAATTGTTAAAACCTTATGGCATTAAAGAAATCGCGAGAACAGGTACAACGGCTTTTGCAAGGGGAACCCAACAAAAGACGTCATCCAATAAAACAATATCTATTGTATAAAACATAACAAGGGAGAGATTGAAATGGTAAAAGTATATTATAACGGTGATATCAAAGAGAACGTATTGGCTGGAAAAACAGTAGCGGTTATCGGGTACGGTTCGCAAGGCCACGCTCATGCTCTGAACCTTAAAGAAAGCGGAGTTAATGTGATCGTCGGTGTTAGACAAGGAAAATCTTTCACCCAGGCGCAAGAAGACGGGCATAAAGTATTTTCAGTAAAAGAAGCGGCAGCGCAAGCTGAAATCATCATGGTTCTGCTTCCGGATGAACAGCAGCAGAAAGTTTATGAAGCTGAAATCAAAGATGAATTGACAGCTGGAAAATCTTTAGTATTTGCTCACGGATTTAACGTTCATTTCCACCAAATTGTTCCTCCGGCGGATGTAGATGTATTCTTGGTAGCGCCTAAAGGCCCGGGACACTTGGTCAGAAGAACATATGAGCAAGGAGCTGGTGTACCGGCATTGTTCGCGATCTATCAAGATGTGACTGGTGAAGCGAGAGACAAAGCCCTTGCTTACGCAAAAGGAATCGGCGGGGCAAGAGCGGGCGTTTTGGAAACGACATTTAAAGAAGAAACAGAAACAGATTTGTTCGGTGAGCAGGCGGTTCTTTGCGGAGGATTAAGCGCGCTTGTCAAAGCTGGATTTGAGACATTAACTGAAGCGGGTTATCAGCCTGAACTTGCATACTTCGAGTGTCTTCACGAGCTGAAATTAATCGTAGACCTTATGTACGAAGAAGGACTCGCGGGCATGAGATATTCAATCTCTGACACAGCGCAGTGGGGAGATTTCGTATCAGGACCTCGCGTTGTTGACGCTCAAGTGAAAGAATCGATGAAAGAAGTATTAAAAGATATTCAAAACGGTACATTCGCAAAAGAGTGGATCGTCGAAAACCAAGTAAACCGTCCTCGATTCAACGCCATCAATGCGAGTGAAAACGAACATCAAATCGAGGTTGTCGGAAGAAAGCTTCGTGAAATGATGCCGTTTGTGAAACAAGGCAAGAAGAAGGAAGCGGTGGTCTCCGTTGCGCAAAATTAATTTTTTCGATACGACGCTTCGTGATGGTGAACAGTCTCCTGGCGTAAACTTGAATACACAGGAGAAACTTGCCATAGCAAAGCAGCTCGAAAAACTTGGGGCAGATATCATTGAAGCGGGGTTTCCCGCTTCGTCCCGAGGTGACTTTTTAGCTGTTCAGGAAATCGCGAGAACCATTAAAAATTGTTCAGTGACCGGTCTTGCCCGCTGTGTAAAAGGTGATATAGATGCTGCCTGGGAAGCGTTAAAGGACGGTGCCCAGCCGAGAATTCACGTATTTATCGCCACATCGGACATTCATTTGAAGCACAAGCTGAAAATGACTCGTGAGCAAGTCATTGAAAGAGCGGTTGAAATGGTGAAATACGCAAAAGAGCGTTTTCCGGTTGTGCAATGGTCAGCTGAAGATGCCTGTCGCACTGAACTGCCGTTTTTAGCGGAAATCGTCGAGAAAGTCATCGATGCAGGCGCCAGTGTTATTAATCTTCCAGACACGGTCGGCTACCTGGCCCCGGCGGAATACGGAAAAATCTTTAAGTATATGAAGGAAAACGTGTCGAACATTCATCAAGCGAAGCTTTCGGCCCACTGTCATGATGACTTGGGAATGGCAGTCGCGAACTCTCTTGCTGCGATTGAAAATGGTGCTGATCAAATCGAATGCGCAGTGAACGGTATCGGTGAAAGAGCCGGAAACGCAGCATTAGAGGAAATTGCTGTTGCCCTTCATATCAGAAAAGATTTCTATCGAGTTGAGACAGGAATTACATTGAACGAGATTAAGCGAACAAGCGATTTAGTAAGCAAACTGACAGGCATGGCTGTTCCGCGCAATAAAGCAGTTGTGGGTGATAATGCATTTGCTCATGAATCAGGCATCCATCAGGACGGCTTCTTAAAAGAAAAATCGACTTATGAAATTATTTCACCGGAGCTTGTCGGTGTAACGGTAGATGCGCTTGTCCTTGGTAAACATTCCGGACGCCATGCATTTAAAGACAGGCTGACTGCTTTAGGATTCCAGTTTGACAGTGAAGAGATTAATAAATTTTTTACGATGTTCAAAGAGTTGACTGAGAAGAAAAAAGAAATCACTGATGAGGATCTTGTTTCTCTTATTTTAGAAGAAAAAGTAACAGACCGCAAGATTGGGTATGAATTTCTTTCCCTTCAAGTGCATTATGGAACAAGTCAGGTTCCTACAGCTACACTTTCTTTGAAAAATCAAGAAAATGCACAGCTTATTCAGGAAGCGGCAACAGGAGCCGGAAGCGTGGAAGCGATCTACAACACGCTTGTGCGCTGTATTGATAAAGACGTGGAGCTCTTAGACTACCGCATTCAGTCCAACAGAAAAGGCGAGGACGCATTTGCCCAGGTGTATGTCAGAGTTTTGGTGAACGGAAGCGAATCAGCAGGGCGGGGCATAGCGCAAGACGTATTAGAAGCTTCAGCGAAAGCCTATTTGAACGCAGTCAACCGTCAATTGGTTTTCCAGTCGAATATGAGCGGACTTAAAAACCATACAGCTGTCGGATCATAACAGAAAGGAGAACGGTTACCTTGAAGAAACGTATTGCTCTATTGCCCGGAGACGGGATCGGCCCTGAAGTATTAGAATCAGCGACAGACGTGCTGAAAAGTGTTGCCGAACGCTTTAACCATGAATTTGATTTTGAATATGGCCTGATTGGAGGGGCGGCGATTGATGAACATAACAACCCCCTTCCGGAGGAAACGATTGCAGCTTGTAAAAATGCGGACGCTATATTGCTTGGCGCTGTCGGCGGGCCGAAATGGGATCAAAATCCTTCCGAGCTGAGGCCGGAAAAAGGGCTGCTCAGCATCAGAAAACAGCTTGATTTGTTTGCGAATTTGCGGCCTGTGAAGGTGTTTGAAAGCCTTTCTGACGCGTCACCTTTGAAAAAAGAATATATAGATCATGTTGATTTCGTTATTGTCCGTGAGCTGACAGGAGGCCTGTATTTCGGCCAGCCGAGCAAACGCTATGTAAACACTGAAGGTGAGCAGGAAGCTGTAGACACACTGTTTTATAAGCGGACGGAAATAGAACGCGTGATCAGAGAGGGCTTTAAAATGGCGTCAGCCAGAAAAGGCAAAGTAACCTCTGTTGATAAAGCGAACGTTCTTGAATCAAGCCGGCTGTGGCGTGAAGTGGCTGAGGACGTTGCAAAAGAGTTTCCTGATGTGAAGCTGGAGCACATGCTTGTGGATAATGCGGCCATGCAGCTGATTTATGCACCAAATCAATTCGATGTCGTTGTGACTGAAAACATGTTTGGTGATATTTTAAGCGATGAAGCATCCATGCTGACAGGCTCACTCGGAATGCTCCCGTCAGCCAGCCTATCAAGCTCAGGCCTTCATCTGTTTGAGCCTGTTCATGGCTCCGCGCCTGACATAGCCGGTAAAGGGATGGCAAATCCGTTCGCGGCCATATTGTCAGCGGCAATGCTTTTGAGAACATCTTTCGGGCTTGAAGAGGAAGCAAAAGCTGTAGAAGATGCGGTTAACAAAGTCTTGATTTCCGGGAAAAGAACAAGAGACTTGGCACGAGGCGAAGAGTTCAGCAGCACTCAGGCCATTACAGAGGAAGTTAAGGCAGCGATCATGAGTGAAAATACTATTTCTAATGTGTGACGGCTACGTTAAAGCGGTCTTAGTTCATAGGTAGAGGGAGGAAGTAAAAGATGATGCCTCGAACGATCATCGAAAAGATTTGGGATCAGCATATTGTAAAACATGGTGAGGGAAAACCGGATCTTCTCTATATTGATTTGCATCTTATTCATGAGGTCACGTCTCCTCAGGCATTTGAAGGGTTGAGACAAAAGGGAAGAAAGGTCAGAAGGCCTCAAAACACATTTGCGACAATGGACCACAACATCCCAACCGTCAATCGTTTTGAGATAAAGGATGAAGTGGCGAAACGCCAAGTAACGGCGCTTGAACGAAACTGTGAAGAATTTGGCGTGCGCCTTGCCGATCTTCACAGTGTGGATCAAGGGATTGTCCATGTCGTCGGCCCTGAACTGGGCTTAACACTTCCGGGGAAAACGATTGTATGCGGCGACAGTCATACATCAACACATGGCGCTTTCGGCGCTCTTGCATTCGGAATCGGGACGAGTGAAGTTGAACACGTCCTTTCCACACAGACACTTTGGCAGCAGCGGCCGAAAACACTTGAAGTGCGTGTAGACGGAACGCTTCAAAAAGGGGTAACGGCAAAGGATGTCATTCTTGCTGTCATCGGCAAATACGGAGTGAAATTCGGCACTGGCTACGTCATTGAATACACTGGGGAAGTATTCAGAAATATGACGATGGACGAACGAATGACCGTATGCAACATGTCAATCGAAGCAGGGGCAAGAGCTGGTTTGATTGCACCTGATGAGGTGACATTTGAATATTGCAAAAACCGTAAGTACACGCCAAAAGGCGAAGAGTTTGATAAGGCTGTAGAGGAATGGAGGGCGCTGCGCACAGATCCGGGCGCTGTTTACGATAAATCTATCGTCCTTGACGGCAGCGACATTTCTCCGATGGTGACATGGGGCATCAATCCGGGAATGGTTCTTCCTGTTGATTCTGAAGTTCCTGCGCCGGAAAGCTTTTCCGCAGAAGGTGACAAAAAAGAAGCCATTCGCGCTTATGAATATATGGGGCTGACCCCTCATCAGAAAATTGAAGACATTAAAGTGGAGCACGTATTTATCGGTTCCTGCACAAATTCTCGCATGACTGACCTTCGCCAGGCTGCCGATATGATCAAAGGGAAGAAGGTGGCTGACGGTGTAAGAGCCATTGTCGTTCCCGGATCTCAAAGCGTGAAGCTTCAGGCGGAAAAAGAAGGACTTGACCAGATTTTTCTGGAAGCTGGATTTGAATGGAGAGAGTCAGGCTGCAGCATGTGTTTAAGCATGAATAATGATGTTGTTCCTGAGGGAGAGCGCTGTGCGTCAACCTCTAACCGCAACTTTGAGGGCAGACAAGGAAAAGGGGCAAGAACACATCTCGTCAGCCCGGCAATGGCTGCAATGGCCGCCATTCACGGACACTTTATTGATGTCCGAAAGTTTTATCAGGAAAAAACAGTTGTGTAAGGAGTGCGCGAGATGGAACCTTTGAAAACACATACGGGGAAAGCGGCCGTATTAAATCGAATCAATGTTGACACAGACCAGATTATTCCCAAGCAATTTTTGAAAAGGATTGAAAGAACAGGCTACGGGCGTTTTGCATTCTTTGACTGGAGATATGATGCGAACGGTGAACCGAACCCTGAATTTGAATTGAACCAGCCTGCTTATCAAGGCGCTTCCATTTTAATAGCAGGAGAAAACTTCGGCTGCGGGTCATCACGTGAGCACGCTCCGTGGGCGCTAGATGATTATGGGTTTAAAATTATCATTGCGCCGTCCTTTGCTGATATTTTCCACCAGAACTGCTTTAAAAACGGTATGCTGCCGATCCGCATGCCATATGACAATTGGAAAAAGCTTGTCAGCCAGTATGAAAACCAGGCATTGCAAATGACTGTAGATCTTGAAAACCAGCTGATCCATGACAGTGAAGGCAATCACATTTCATTTGAAGTTGATCCGCATTGGAAAGAGATGCTGACCAACGGCTATGATGAAATTTCATTAACCCTTTTACTTGAAGATGAAATCAAGCAATTTGAATCACAAAGAAGCTCATGGCTTCAAGCCTAAAAAAGCGGCCGGCATTTGTCCGGCGGCTTTTTTGCCTTGTGAAACCTTCATTTCTTGTGTTTGTTCACAGGTGTTGATACACTTGAACAAAATAAATGCCTGAAAGGAATATAGGTATGACGCATGACAAGAAGAACGCAAAAATTATTCCTTTTCCTCATTTGAAAGACCGCCTTGTGGAAAAAGGGATGTCATCACTAAAGGAAAAAAAGTATCAAGAAGCGCTGGAAATGTTTTCAGAAGCTATGAAATATGATGATACTGAATCTGATCTTCACTTAGGGATGGCTATCTGCTTTTTAGAGCTGGGCGAATTGGAAGAGGCAAAAAGCGTGTGCGAGAAGATGCTCAAAGAAGGCTATGGCCATTACTTTACCGTTTTGCAGGTGTACATGACCATCTTAATTCAGCTCAAAAAATACGAAGAAGTGAAAAGCACTATTGAAGCCGTTTTGGAAGAAAATCAACTGCCGGCAGAAAGCGCCGAGCAGTTTTATAAGCTGCTTGATTTCAGCCGGAAAATGACCGATCCGGAACGTGAAGACGAGGCGTGGGCCGAGGAATATGAGGATACAATTGATACTGAGAAAGTGCTGGCAAGCCCCGAGGAGCAAATGAATTTAATCCATTCCTTAAAAGACCGCAACGTAGCAAAGTATACAGGTCTGCTTAAAACAATCCTTCAAGATCCTTCGGCTCACCCAATTATCAAAACGATGATTGTGATGCTTTTGGCGGAGCACGAGTACAATAAGCCCGTGCACATTACTAAATTTGGCGAGTCTTTGACAATAGAACCGTCTGAGATTGTTCCGCCTGATGCCGCTCCGATTCTGCACCGTGTTCTCCGGGTGCTCGATGAGACGCTCGGAAATGAAAATCCGACCTTATATGCGGCAGTAGAAGAATTATGGAGAAGGCATTTGTACGTTTTATATCCGTTCCAGCCGAAATTGCTGTCAGCAGATCTATGGGCGGCTGCCCTGCATAAAGTCGGCTACGAGATGCATGGGATTGAAATTGAAAGAGAAGAACTTCATATGATGTATGAGTTTTCTGACAGAGAACTTGATGAAGCGTGCACAATGATAAAAGATATTGAAGAAATTTCTTATTTGTAAATCGCGCCATATAGTTGAAAGCGCTATGTGTTATGTTATAATATAATGGTTGTATTTGTGTATAACGGGTTATAAGAAATACGGTTGGACAGGCTTTGCAGTTCATTATTAACATCTATACATAATGATTCTGATCTTTGGCAGCTTTGTTTTTGTTGGACGAAGCCGAATGATTGCTTTAGAATGGAAGACCGACACAACCTGAATAGATTTTTGGAGGGAAACACATGTCTGTAAAATGGGAAAAACAAGAAGGCAACGAAGGCGTTTTAACGGTTGAAGTTGATGCTGAAACGTTTAAAACAGCACTTGATGATGCATTTAAAAAAGTAGTTAAACAAGTTTCAATTCCTGGATTCCGTAAAGGTAAAATTCCTCGCGGATTATTCGAACAGCGCTTTGGCGTAGAAGCTCTTTACCAAGATGCTTTGGATATTCTTCTTCCTGTAGAATACCCTAAAGCGGTTGAAGAAGCTGGAATCGAGCCGGTAGACCGTCCTGAAATCGACGTTGAAAAAATCGAAAAAGGCGAAAGCTTAATCTTCACTGCGAAAGTAACAGTAAAACCTGAAGTGAAGCTTGGCGACTACAAAGGCTTAGGCATTGAAAAAGACGACACAGCTGTAACTGACGAAGATGTTCAAAACGAACTAAAAGCGCTTCAAGAGCGTCAAGCTGAGCTTGTTGTAAAAGAAGAAGGCGCTGTTGAAGAAGGGAACACAGTTGTTCTTGATTTCGAAGGATTCGTTGACGGCGAAGCATTCGAAGGCGGAAAAGCTGAGAACTACTCTCTAGAAGTAGGTTCTGGTTCATTCATCCCTGGCTTCGAAGAGCAATTAGTCGGCCTTGAAGCAGGTGCTGAGAAGGATGTTGAAGTGACATTCCCTGAAGAGTACCACGCTGAAGATCTTGCAGGCAAACCAGCTGTCTTCAAAGTGAAAATTCACGAAATCAAAGCGAAAGAGCTTCCGGAGCTTAACGATGAATTCGCTAAAGATATCGATGAAGAAGTGGAAACACTCGCTGAATTAACTGAGAAAACAAAGAAACGTTTAGAAGAAGCGAAAGAAAACGAAGCTGACGCTAAATTGCGTGAAGAGCTTGTTCTGAAAGCTTCTGAAAACGCTGAAATCGATGTTCCTCAAGCAATGGTTGACACTGAGCTTGACCGCATGCTGAAAGAATTCGAACAGCGTCTGCAAATGCAAGGCATGAACCTTGAGCTTTACACTCAATTCTCTGGCCAAGATGAAGCTGCGTTAAAAGAGCAAATGAAAGAAGATGCTGAAAAACGCGTAAAATCTAACCTGACTCTTGAGGCGATTGCGAAAGCTGAAAACCTTGAAGTATCAGACGAGGAAGTTGATGCTGAGCTGACTAAAATGGCTGAAGCATACAACATGCCTGTTGAAAATATTAAACAAGCCATCGGTTCTACTGACGCGATGAAGGAAGATTTAAAAGTTCGCAAAGCAATTGATTTTCTTGTAGAAAACCGTTAATATGGTGCATAATAATAGTAATAAAAAACAGGGCGCGAATCATTCGTGCCTTGTTTTGTACAATTATGATTTATCTCTTTTTCTTGGGGTAAGATAGTTAATGCAGGGCTTTTTTGTGTCATACATATAGAATGTGCAAGTCAGAAACACATCGTTACCGTCTTTTTGGAAAGTATGGTAAAATGCAATACATACTCGTTCGATTCAAGAATCATTTTCTTTTGCTCTGCCGGTAAAAGAAAAAGTGAGACAAGATTAAGGGGTGAAAGAATGTTTAAATTTAACGAGGAAAAAGGACAATTAAAATGCTCGTTCTGCGGAAAAACACAAGATCAGGTTCGTAAGCTTGTAGCTGGACCTGGTGTATATATATGTGACGAATGTATCGAACTCTGCACTGAAATTGTAGAGGAAGAACTCGGAACAGAAGAGGAAGTAGAATTTAAAGACGTACCGAAGCCTCAGGAAATCCGCGAAATTCTGAATGAATATGTCATCGGCCAGGATCAAGCGAAGAAATCACTCGCTGTTGCTGTGTATAATCACTATAAGCGCATTAACTCCAACAGCAAAGTTGATGATGTTGAGCTTTCAAAAAGTAATATTTCATTAATCGGTCCTACAGGAAGCGGTAAAACCCTTCTGGCGCAAACATTGGCGCGCATTTTAAATGTGCCGTTTGCGATTGCAGACGCTACGTCTTTGACAGAAGCTGGTTACGTGGGTGAAGATGTAGAGAATATTCTCTTGAAGCTCATCCAAGCTGCTGATTATGATGTGGAAAAAGCCGAAAAAGGCATTATCTATATTGATGAGATCGATAAAGTGGCTAGAAAATCAGAAAACCCATCCATTACACGTGACGTGTCAGGTGAAGGTGTACAGCAGGCATTGCTTAAAATTCTTGAGGGAACAGTGGCAAGCGTGCCGCCTCAAGGAGGACGCAAGCATCCTCATCAAGAGTTCATTCAAATTGACACAACAAATATTTTGTTCATTTGCGGCGGTGCTTTCGATGGCATCGAACAAATCATCAAACGCCGTTTAGGCCAAAAAGTAATTGGATTCGGTGCTGACAATAAAGCCGCTGACTTGGAGAAAGAAGATCTTCTTTCAAAAGTGCTTCCTGAAGACTTGCTCCGCTTCGGGTTAATTCCTGAATTTATCGGACGTCTTCCGGTTATTGCAAGCCTTGAAAAGCTTGATGAGGAAGCGTTGGTTGCGATCTTAACAAAACCGAAAAACGCTCTTGTGAAGCAATTCAAGAAAATGCTTGAGCTTGACAATGTTGAGCTTGAGTTCGAAGAAGAAGCGCTTTCTGAAATTGCTAAAAAAGCGATTGAACGCAAGACTGGAGCCCGCGGACTCCGTTCTATCATTGAAGGTATCATGCTTGATGTGATGTTTGAGCTGCCTTCCCGTGATGACATTGAAAAATGTGTGATTACAGGGGCAACTGTGACACACGGAGAGCCGCCTCGCCTCTTATTAAAAGACGGCACTGAGGTAAACCAAGACAAAACATCTGCATAAAGATAATCATAAACCTCCTGAGTGATGACATTCGGGAGGTTTTTTGTCGTGCAAACTCTTCCTGAAAAACGTTTATTCCCGTCTTCTGTGGGAGATACTAGCAATCAGAGGAATGAATTGGATACATAAATTGTTTTTCAGGAGGGACCATCATGAGTTGGACAGGAATTGCGTTATTTATTCAGCTGTTTTTTGGGATCATCATCGGTTTGTATTTTTGGAATTTGCTTAAAAATCAAAGGACACAAAAGGTCACGATAGATAAGGAATCAAAGAAGGAAATGGAGCAGCTTCGGAAAATGCGCGCTATCAGCTTGTCCGAGCCATTATCTGAAAAGGTCCGCCCTAAAAGTTTTCAAGATATCGTCGGACAGGAAGATGGCATTAAAGCATTAAAGGCGGCTTTGTGCGGGCCGAATCCACAGCATGTTATTGTTTATGGACCGCCGGGTGTCGGGAAAACAGCTGCAGCGAGGCTTGTGTTAGAGGAAGCGAAAAAACATAAACAATCGCCTTTTAAAGAGCAGGCTGTTTTTGTAGAGCTCGATGCGACGACAGCTCGTTTTGATGAAAGAGGAATTGCCGATCCGCTCATCGGCTCTGTTCATGATCCCATATACCAAGGGGCCGGAGCGATGGGACAGGCCGGGATTCCGCAGCCGAAGCAGGGAGCTGTTACCCACGCCCATGGGGGTGTGCTGTTTATTGATGAAATAGGGGAGCTGCATCCGATTCAAATGAATAAAATGCTGAAGGTGCTTGAGGATAGGAAAGTCTTTTTAGACAGTGCGTATTACAGTGAGGAAAACACACAAATCCCAAATCATATTCACGATATTTTTCAAAATGGGCTGCCGGCAGATTTTCGCCTGATTGGCGCAACAACAAGAATGCCGAATGAAATTCCCCCAGCTATCCGATCCCGCTGCTTAGAGGTATTTTTCCGTGAGCTTGAAAAGGATGAGCTCAAAATCGTTGCCAAAACAGCAGCGGATAAAATTGAAAAAAACATCTCTGAGGAAGGTCTGGATCTATTAACCAGTTATACGCGGAACGGGCGCGAGTCTGTTAATATGATTCAAATCGCCGCGGGGATGGCGGTAACGGAGAATCGGAAAGACATTACGATTGAGGATATTGAATGGGTCATTCATTCCAGCCAGCTTACTCCGAAGCACGAGCAGAAAATCGGTGCAGAACCACAAGTCGGCATTGTAAATGGGCTTGCAGTATATGGGCCTAACAGCGGGTCGCTTCTGGAAATCGAAGTGAGTGTGACCCCGGCTCAGGATAAAGGATCCATTAATATTACAGGAATTGCTGAAGAAGAAAGCATCGGCAGCCAATCAAAATCAATCCGGCGAAAAAGCATGGCGAAGGGTTCGGTTGAAAACGTATTAACGGTGCTCCGTACAATGGGAATGAAGCCGTCTGATTATGATATTCACATCAATTTCCCAGGGGGGATTCCGATTGACGGGCCGTCAGCAGGCATCGCGATGGCTGCTGGGATTTTCTCGGCGATACACAAAATCCCGATTGACAATACCGTTGCCATGACAGGCGAAATCAGCCTGAACGGACTTGTCAAACCCATTGGAGGCGTCATACCGAAAATAAAAGCAGCCAAACAATCCGGTGCGAAAAAAGTGATTATTCCATATGAAAATCAGCAGTCGATCTTAAAGCAGATTGACGGAATCACGATTGTCGCAGTGAAAACGTTCCAGGAAGTGCTTGATGAAATTTTAGTGAATCCGCCAACGGAACAAAAGCCATTTCAGATTGAGATCAATAAAGAATCCGTTTAAGCCCTATTTTAATAATAGGGTTTTTTTCATGCAGGACATCTTTTCCTTTTTCATATCAGAAAGAAAGGGTATACTACGAGGAGACTGTTTTATAGAAAATGGAACCATGCCGTTTATTGTACAAGGATGAAAAAGTTGTATTATAATGGTTCATACTAAAGTCACGGAGGTGTCAGTTACATGGCAGAAGAATTAAAACGCAGCATCCCGCTCCTCCCTTTAAGAGGTTTATTAGTGTACCCGACGATGGTTTTGCACTTAGATGTAGGACGTGACAAGTCGGTTCAGGCACTTGAACAGGCCATGATGCATGATCATATGATATTTTTAGCCACTCAGCAGGATATTTCGATAGACGAACCAGGTGAAGATGAGATTTTCACTGTCGGCACTTATACAAAAATTAAGCAAATGCTGAAGCTTCCAAACGGTACGATTCGTGTGTTGGTTGAGGGTCTCAAACGCGCCCAAATCGTCAAATATAATGAGCATGAGGATTACACGTCGGTCGACATTCAGCTGATTCATGAAGATGAATCGAAAGATACAGAAGACGAAGCCTTGATGCGGACTTTGTTAGACCACTTTGATCAGTACATAAAAATTTCTAAAAAAATCTCGGCTGAAACGTACGCCGCGGTTACTGATATCGAAGAGCCAGGGAGAATGGCAGACATCGTTGCTTCCCATCTGCCTCTAAAACTAAAGGATAAGCAGGATATTTTAGAAACGGCTGACGTCAAAGACAGGCTGAACAAGGTTATTGATTTTATTAATAATGAAAAAGAAGTGCTGGAGATTGAGAAAAAAATCGGCCAGCGCGTCAAACGTTCGATGGAGCGTACGCAGAAGGAATACTACTTGCGTGAACAGATGAAGGCGATCCAAAAAGAGCTTGGCGATAAAGAAGGCAAAACAGGCGAAGTACAGACGCTGACGGAAAAAATCGAAGAAGCGGGCATGCCTGACCATGTGAAGGAAACCGCGCTTAAGGAATTGAACAGATATGAAAAAATTCCGTCAAGTTCCGCGGAAAGCTCCGTGATTCGCAACTATATCGACTGGCTGACTGCTCTTCCATGGACGGATGAGACAGATGATAAGCTTGATTTGAAGGAAGCAGGACGTCTTTTGAACGAAGAGCATCACGGACTGGAAAAAGTAAAAGAGCGTATTTTAGAATATTTGGCCGTCCAAAAGCTGACAAAATCTTTGAAAGGCCCTATTCTCTGCTTGGCAGGACCTCCAGGTGTCGGGAAAACGTCTTTAGCCAAATCAATCGCAAAGAGCTTAGGGCGGAAATTTGTCAGAATCTCACTCGGCGGAGTGCGTGACGAATCAGAGATCCGCGGACACAGACGGACCTATGTCGGAGCCATGCCCGGACGCATTATTCAAGGCATGAAAAAAGCCGGCAAGCTGAATCCGGTCTTCTTATTGGACGAAATCGATAAAATGTCATCAGACTTTAGGGGTGACCCGTCATCTGCTATGCTTGAAGTGCTTGATCCTGAGCAAAACAGCACCTTCAGTGATCACTATATTGAAGAAACCTTTGATTTATCAAAAGTGCTGTTTATCGCAACGGCAAACAATTTGGCAACGATTCCGGGTCCGCTCAGAGACAGAATGGAAATTATTAATATTGCGGGTTACACAGAAATAGAAAAACTCGAAATTGTAAAAGACCACCTGCTTCCGAAGCAAATTAAGGAACACGGGCTGAAGAAAAGCAGCCTGCAGCTGCGTGATCAGGCGATTCTGGACATAATCCGCTACTACACGAGAGAAGCGGGTGTGAGAAGCCTTGAACGCCACCTTGCCGCGATTTGCCGTAAGGCGGCAAAAGCCATTGTCGCTGAAGAGCGAAAACGGATTACGGTTACTGAGAAGAACCTTCAAGACTTTATCGGAAAGCGCATATTCAGATACGGACAAGCCGAAACAGAAGATCAGGTTGGCGTAGTGACAGGGCTTGCCTATACAACCGTCGGCGGAGATACGCTGTCGATTGAAGTATCGCTTTCACCGGGGAAAGGGAAATTGATCCTGACAGGGAAGCTTGGAGATGTCATGAGAGAGTCGGCACAAGCTGCATTCAGCTATGTGCGTTCAAAAACAGAAGAACTAGGCATTGAACCTGACTTTCATGAGAAGTATGATATTCATATACATGTACCTGAGGGTGCGGTGCCTAAAGATGGTCCATCAGCCGGTATCACGATGGCGACAGCGCTCGTTTCTGCTTTAACGGGACGTGCGGTTTCGCGTGAGGTCGGCATGACTGGGGAAATCACGCTTCGCGGACGCGTGCTGCCGATCGGCGGATTGAAGGAAAAAGCGCTTGGCGCGCATAGAGCGGGATTAACGACCATTATTGCGCCTAAAGAGAATGAAAAAGATATAGAGGATATTCCAGAAAGCGTCAGAGATGGGCTGACATTTATATTGGCGTCCCACTTAGACGAAGTTTTGGAACATGCCTTAGTAGGAGAGAAAAAATGAAAGTAACAAAGTCAGAAATCGTGATCAGTGCAGTTAAGCCGGAACAGTACCCTGAGGGCGGGCTTCCGGAAATTGCATTGGCCGGAAGATCGAATGTAGGAAAGTCGTCTTTTATCAATTCATTAATCAATCGCAAAAATCTTGCGAGAACATCATCAAAACCGGGAAAAACACAAACGCTCAATTTCTACATTATCAATGATGAGCTGCATTTTGTAGATGTGCCGGGTTATGGTTTTGCCAAAGTATCAAAGTCAGAGCGTGAAGCATGGGGCAGAATGATTGAAACCTACATCACGACACGCGAGGAATTGAAAGCGGTGGTGCAGATCGTTGACTTGCGGCATGCGCCATCTAATGATGATGTGCAGATGTATGAATTCTTAAAGCATTACGGCATCCCTGTTATTATTATCGCTACAAAAGCGGATAAGATCCCAAAAGGAAAATGGGACAAACACGCAAAGGTTGTCCGACAGACATTAAATATTGATCCGGAAGACGAGCTGATTCTCTTCTCCTCTGAAACGAAAAAGGGGAAAGATGAAGCTTGGGGAGCGATCAAAAAAATGATAAACCGGTAGAGAGTACTCTCTGCCGGTTTTATTTATCGTATAGATTTTTTCCGTTTTATCAATAATAACAATAAACTGATCCCGATAAAGACAAACGGCCAATACTCTTTTAGAAGCGCTGTCGGAATATGCGCGGATTCAAGCCACGCCATAATTTGTTTAAAAAAGTACAAAAACAGGGAAAAACAAATCATCGACACAGCTTCATATACATATTCTTTTTTCTGAACGGTTGAAACCAAGAGCGAGAAACCGATCATAAAAAGGAGCATTTCAAAATCATCCGGCCACCATGTCCATCTCGGCTTTGCGAAAAAGTGCAAACCGATTCCAAAAAGAAGCAGGCCGATAAAAAAGTGGGGTGTGACGGCTTCTTTTTTTCCTTGATAGATAAAGGCTGCGCCTAACAGCATGAGGAGAACAGGCCATTGGTCCTGTCCTGAAAACAGTTCGGCTTGGCCGTTTTCAAGCCAAGCATATACAGAAGCGGCAAGCAGCAGACAAGGGAATAAAATGGATTTTTGTTTCATGCATATCACCTTCTTGTTTTTTTAGAGCTGATGTGTAGTAAATTTCTGCTGTTTTTGGTATTGTCAATAGGTATGCTTCTTTTCCATGAAGCTTTTTCTAATATAGCATAAGAATTTTAAAATCTGTTCACATTTTGTGAAAGAATGTATGTTATAATGATTATAAATAATGAGTTCTATGTTAGAATGATTATAAATAAAGATTGGGTGTTGGGGGTGTAATTAAGGCTATGCATATACTTGTTGTGGGAGTAGATTATAAATCCGCCCCTATTGAGATACGTGAAAAGGTAAGCTTTCAGCCGAATGAGCTGGCAGAAGCGATGGTGAAATTGAAAGAAGAGAAAAGCATTCTTGAAAACATCATCGTCTCAACCTGCAACCGTACTGAAATTTATGCGGTAGTCGACCAGCTTCATACCGGCCGTTATTATATAAAGAGATTTTTAGCTGATTGGTTTCAATTAAGCAAAGAAGAGCTGTCGCCTTTCTTAACATTTTACGAAAGCGACGCGGCTTTTGAGCATTTATTCCGTGTCGCCTGCGGACTTGATTCTATGGTGATTGGCGAAACGCAGATTCTCGGTCAGGTACGAGACAGCTTTAAAACAGCTCAGCAAGAAAAAACGATCGGGACTATTTTTAATGAGCTGTTTAAGCAGGCCGTTACAGTGGGCAAACGAACTCATGCCGAAACAGACATTGGCTCAAATGCAGTATCAGTAAGCTATGCTGCAGTTGAACTTGCTAAAAAAATCTTCGGAAACCTTTCAAGCAAGCACATATTGATTCTCGGTGCGGGAAAAATGGGCGAGCTTGCAGCGGAAAACCTGCACGGACAGGGAATTGGCAAGGTCACTGTCATTAACCGAACATACTTGAAAGCGAAAGAGCTTGCAGACCGTTTCTCCGGTGAAGCGAGAAGCTTGAATCAGCTTGAAAGTGCGCTTGCGGAGGCTGATATTTTAATCAGTTCAACCGGTGCAAGTGATTTTGTTGTGTCCAAAGAGATGATGGAAAACGCGAATAAGCTTCGCAAGGGACGTCCGTTGTTTATGGTGGACATTGCCGTGCCTCGAGATCTTGATCCGGCGCTAAATGACCTTGAAGGTGTTTTTCTTTATGACATCGATGATCTGGAAGGCATTGTAGAAGCGAACATGAAAGAGCGCAGAGAAACCGCTGAAAAAGTTGAACTGTTAATTGAAGAAACCATTGTGGAGTTTAAACAATGGCTGAATACACTTGGTGTTGTGCCGGTGATTTCCGCATTGCGAGAAAAGGCGCTTGCCATCCAGTCAGAAACGATGGAAAGCATCGAGCGGAAGCTGCCTCACTTGAGCACAAGAGAGAAAAAGCTACTGAATAAACACACTAAAAGCATCATTAACCAAATGCTGCGCGACCCGATATTAAAGGTGAAAGAGCTTGCGGCAGATACTGATTCTGAAGAAAAGCTGGCTTTGTTTATGCAGATTTTTGATATTGAAGAAGCTGCCGGCCGTCAAATGATGAGAACTGTTGAAAGCAGCCAAAAGGTCCATTCTTTTAAGAAGGCTGAATCAAAAGCGGGCTTTGCCCCACTTGTAAGTGAGTGAAAGCTGAATGATTGATACTGCAATGGCAAGACTTAATGAGGGGACAATCGTCATTTACGCATTAAGTGTACTCTTTTATTTTATAGATTTTCTTCAACACAACCGGAAGGCTGGAAAAATGGCCTTCTGGTTGCTTTCTATTGTCTGGACTCTGCAAACCGTGTATTTGGCCTATTTTATGTGGGTGACGGGACGGTTTCCGGTATTAAATGTGACGGAGGCGCTTTATTTTTATGCTTGGGTGCTTGTCACGCTGTCACTTGTACTGACAAAGCTGTTACGCGTGGACTTTATCGTGTTTTTTACAAATGTAATAGGATTTTCTATGATTGCCATTCACACATTTTCACCGACAGAGCAGCAGTCAGCTGCTTTTTCCGGGCAGCTTGTATCTGAGCTTTTGGTGATTCATATCACAATGGCGATTCTTTCATACGGCGCTTTTTCCCTTTCTTTCGTTTTTTCTGTGCTATATATGTTTCAATATCGTCTGCTGAAAAAGAAAAAATGGGGAAAATGGCTGTTGAGAATAGAAGATTTGTCTAAGCTTGATCATATGGCCTATGTTCTGAATGTCATCGGGGTTCCGATGCTGTTGCTGAGTTTGATTCTCGGTGTCATTTGGGCGTATGTCTCACTAGAAACGCTGTATTGGTTCGACGCCAAAGTGCTTGGTTCGTTTGTCGTCCTGCTGCTGTACAGCTATTATCTTTATATCAGGCTGATTAAAGAGCTGCAAGGAAAGATCGCTGCACTGTGGAATGCGGCTTGTTTTCTGGTGCTGATGATCAATTATTTCCTGCTTGGAAGCCTGTCGCAATTCCATTGGTTCAGTTAAATGATGTCCCAAGCAGATTCGGGAGGAAAGAAAACGATGAGAACAATAAAAGTAGGTTCCAGACGGAGCAAACTCGCTATGACTCAAACAAAATGGGTCATTCAAAAACTGAAGGAAATCAACCCTTCGCTTGCCTTTGAAATTAAAGAAATCGTGACAAAGGGTGATCGGATCGTCGATGTTACGCTCTCAAAAGTGGGCGGAAAAGGGCTGTTTGTCAAAGAGATTGAACAAGCGCTTTTAAACGAAGACATTGATATGGCGGTGCACAGCATGAAGGACATGCCTGCTGTTTTGCCTGAAGGTCTTGTGATCGGCTGTATTCCCGAACGGGAAGATCCGCGTGATGCCCTTATTTCAAAGGATCGCGTAAAACTTTCAGAAATGAAGGAAGGCGCTGTCATCGGCACAAGCAGTTTAAGAAGAAGTGCCCAGCTTTTGATCGAGCGTCCTGACATTACAATTAAATGGATCAGGGGTAATATAGATACGAGACTTCAAAAGCTGGAGACTGAGGATTATGACGCGATTATTTTAGCGGCTGCCGGACTTTCCAGAATGGGCTGGAAGCAGGACGTCGTAACCGAATTCCTCGAGCCTGAGCGCTGTTTGCCTGCTGTGGGCCAGGGCGCACTGGCGATTGAGTGCCGAGAATCGGATGAAGAGCTGTTGGCGTTATTTTCTCAGTTTACAGATGAATATACAAAACGGACCGTGTTGGCCGAACGTGCGTATTTAAACGCGATGGAGGGCGGCTGCCAGGTTCCGATCGCAGGCTACTCCGTGTTAAACGGGCAGGATGAAATTGAATTGACTGGGCTTGTCGCTTCTCCTGACGGCAAAATCATTTTTAAAGAAACTGTCACGGGAACTGATCCGGAGGAAGTCGGAAAGCGCTGTGCCGCTCTTATGGCTGACAAAGGAGCCAAAGCATTAATTGATCGTGTAAAACAGGAGCTTGATGAGGATGGAAAATGATTTTCCGCTGAAAGGAAAAACAGTGCTTGTCACCCGGAATAAGGCGCAGGCCGCATCGTTTCAGCGAAAAGTGGAGGCGCTTGGCGGCAAAGCCGTTTTGACCTCTTTAATTACGTTTCGCCCCGCTTTGCCGAATGATGCTGCAAAACAGGTGAAAGAGGATCTTGCCGCGCCTGGCTGGCTTGTTTTTACAAGTGTAAACGGAGCAGACTTCTTTTTTTCTTATCTAAAGGAAAATCAGCTTATTTTTCCTGCGCATAAAAAAATTGCGGCTGTCGGTGAAAAAACCGCACACCGCTTGAAAATGCATAGCGTGTCGGTTGATGTGATGCCTAAGGAATATATCGCTGAACAATTGGCGGAGGCCCTTAAACAGCATGCTGAACCGGCGGAGCGGATTACTGTAATGAAAGGCAATTTGTCACGTGATGTGATGAAACAAGAGCTTGTCCCGCTCGGTTTTGATGTGAAGGAATGGGTTGTCTATGAAACGATTCCGGATGAAGAAGGCATCGAGGCACTGAAAGAGGCTGCGGGCCGATACTCATTTGACTATGTGACCTTTACGAGTTCATCAACCGTACATACGTTTATGCATGTCTTGGGAGAAGAATTGAAAAAGTGGCAGGCGAACAGAACGGCCTGTATCAGCATCGGACCTTTAACAAGAGACGCCCTGCTGTCATATGGCATCACTTCGTATACGCCTGATACATTTACAATAGATGGCATGCTTGAGTTAATGTCCAGCATGTCTAGAGAGGAAGAGAGAATATGAGTCAATCATTTAATAGACACCGCCGCCTGCGGTCATCAAAAGCAATGAGAGAGATGGTGAAGGAAACGCGTTTGCACCCATCCGATTTTATTTATCCGATTTTTGTTGTTGAAGGGCTGGAAGGCAAAAAATCTGTTCCGTCAATGCCTGATGTTTACCATGTATCATTAGATCTATTAAAGGATGAAGTGGAAGAGCTGGTCAGACTGGGCATTCAATCAGTCATCGTGTTCGGAATCCCGGAAGAAAAAGATGATTGCGGAACCCAGGCATATCATGATCACGGCATCGTTCAAAAAGCGATCACAGAAATTAAAAAACACTTCCCTGAGATGGTTGTTGTCGCTGATACATGCTTATGCGAATATACAGACCACGGCCATTGCGGACTAGTTAAAGACGGGATCATTCTCAATGATGAATCACTGGAGCTTTTGGCGCAGACAGCTGTCAGCCAAGCAAAAGCAGGTGCGGATATCATTGCGCCTTCTAACATGATGGACGGATTTGTTACAGCCATCAGAGAAGCCCTTGATAAAGAAGGATTTATCAATATTCCGATCATGTCTTACGCTGTGAAATATTCAAGTGAGTTTTACGGTCCGTTCCGTGATGCAGCAAACAGCACGCCGCAATTCGGAGACCGCAAAACATATCAGATGGACCCTGCTAACCGTATGGAGGCACTCCGCGAAGCACAATCAGATGTCGAGGAAGGCGCGGACTTTTTGATTGTCAAACCTTCACTTTCATATATGGATATCATGCGTGATGTGAAAAATGAATTTACTTTGCCGCTCGTCGCTTATAATGTAAGCGGAGAGTATTCTATGGTGAAAGCTGCAGCGCAGAACGGCTGGATCAAAGAAAAAGAAATTGTGCTAGAAATTTTGACAAGCATGAAGCGAGCAGGTGCCGACCTGATTATTACGTATCATGCCAAAGACGCAGCGAAATGGCTTGCGGAGTAATTTAATTCAGTTGACAGGAGTTGAGGCAGATGAGAAGCTATGAAAAATCAAAAGCGGCTTTTAAAGAAGCGCAAAAACTCATGCCGGGCGGTGTGAACAGTCCCGTTCGCGCCTTTAAGTCGGTAGACATGGACCCGATTTTTATGGAGCGCGGAAAAGGCTCCAAAATCTTTGATATTGACGGAAATGAATATATTGACTACGTCCTGTCATGGGGGCCTTTAATTTTAGGGCATACAAATGACCGCGTCGTAGAGAGCCTCAAAAAAGTGGCTGAATACGGCACAAGCTTCGGTGCTCCGACTGAAGTGGAAAATGAGCTGGCAAAGCTCGTCATTGATCGTGTGCCATCTGTAGAAATTGTACGAATGGTCAGCTCCGGTACAGAGGCTACAATGAGCGCTCTCCGTTTGGCGAGAGGCTATACGGGCCGCAACAAGATTTTAAAATTTGAGGGCTGCTACCACGGACACGGCGATTCACTCTTGATTAAAGCAGGTTCAGGTGTGGCCACTCTCGGTCTGCCTGACAGCCCTGGTGTGCCTGAAGGCATTGCGAAAAACACGATCACTGTTCCGTACAATGACTTAGAAAGTGTAAAACTTGCTTTCCAGCAATTTGGTAAAGATATTGCGGGAGTCATTGTCGAGCCGGTTGCCGGAAATATGGGTGTTGTTCCGCCGCAAGAAGGCTTCCTGCAAGGTCTGCGTGATATTACTGAGCAATACGGCTCCCTCCTGATTTTTGATGAAGTAATGACAGGCTTCCGGGTCGATTATAATTGTGCTCAAGGCTATTTTGGCGTGACGCCTGATCTTACTTGTTTAGGAAAAGTGATCGGGGGCGGACTTCCTGTCGGCGCTTATGGCGGCAAGGCCGAAATCATGGAGCGGATTGCTCCGAGCGGTCCGATCTATCAGGCGGGTACATTGTCGGGCAATCCGCTTGCGATGACAGCTGGCTTAGAAACATTGAAGCAGCTGACACCTGAATCCTACAAGAATTTCATCAAAAAAGGCGACAGACTGGAAGAAGGCATTTCTAAAGCGGCCGAGGCTCACGGCATTCCGCATACCTTTAACCGTGCAGGTTCAATGATCGGTTTCTTCTTTACAAACGAACCTGTCATCAATTATGAAACAGCGAAATCATCTGATTTGAAGCTGTTTGCTAGCTACTATAAAGGGATGGCAAATGAAGGTGTATTCCTTCCGCCATCACAATTCGAAGGCCTTTTCCTTTCGACGGCCCATACAGATGAAGATATTGAAAACACAATCCAGGCAGCTGAGAAAGTATTCGCTGAGATCAGCCGCGGATAACAGAAAAAACCGGTATCGAGGAAATCCTTGTACCGGTTTTTTTCTGTGCTCTCCCACTCATATTTCCCTCAGTTCATACATACACCTTTACTGACATCTAATTTTAAGGATTAGATGAAAGGAGGATATGAACTTGCCGCAAAATCATCGATTGCAATTTTCTGTGGAAGAAACGATCTGTTTCCAAAAAGGACAGGAAGTTTCTGAACTGCTTTCTATTTCATTAGATCCTGATATTAGGGTTCAGGAAGTAAATGATTATGTATCAATCAGAGGATCGCTTGAACTTACAGGTGAGTACAACATAGATCAAAACAAACATACCGAAGAGTTTTATACCGATAAGCGGTTTGTTGAAGAAGTCAGACAGAGAGAGGATGGAAGCGCGGAGCTGATTCACTGTTTTCCTGTGGATATTACCATCCCGAAAAATAAGGTGAGCCATTTACAGGATGTCTTCGTCTTTATTGACGCATTTGACTATCAATTAACCGATTCGCGAATTTTAACGATTCAGGCTGATTTAGCGATCGAAGGGCTTTTGGATGATACGGCAGTTAAAGAGCCGGAGATCCCTCTATATGAAGCTCCTGCGGCATTTAGAGAGGAAGAGCTTACAGAGCCGCCGATACAAAGTGCAGCAGAAACGGATGGACCTCCGGCAGAGGAAACACTTCAGCAGGATGAAACGCCAGAACTTTTTGTCTCAAAAGCCGTGCTTCGTGAAGAGCTGGAAACAGAAAAAGCAGAAGCGGCATCGTCGGAATCAGCTTCTTCAGAACCAGAGGCGAAATATGGTGCCGAGACGCCAGAGCTTGTGGTTCAGGAAGAAGAGAGCCGTGAAGAAACAGAAACGGAAGAAGCTTCAGAAATAGAGATTCAAGAGATTGTTAAGGCAGAAAAACAAACGCCAGAGCCGGCAGCTGCAATCGCAGATGTTCGTGGAGAGGCGGACACTCCAGCGGAGACAGAGCCTTGTGAACATTCTAGAGCAGAAGAATCACCTTCTTTGGAAGCGGAGCTTGATGCAGAGACGATGAGTTCTGAAGAAAAAGCAGAATCAGCAGCGTCTCCTATTCTTGATTACGCGTCGCGTCAAGAGGGTCAATTGGAGCACGCTGAGCCTGCGCTCCGTCAAGAAGAGAAAGAAGCGGAACCTGAGCCCGTACTCCGGCAAGAAGAAGCAGGGGCAGCTCAATCGGAACAGGCCGATCCCGCGCTTCGTCAAGAAGCAGAAGAAGCGATTGAAGCTCCGGAGCCTGTATCTGAGGCTGTTCTCTCCATAGAAGAAAGCAGAGAGAAAAAAACAGTGTCAGCTGAGGACAATGAAGAAGCCGCTTTCCATCTTCATTTCGGTCAAAAAGCGAGCTTGGAGGAGGAACGACAACAAGAAGAATCGCCTGTGCTGGCATACCGTACTTTTCTGCCCGAACAAGAAGAGGAAGAGGAGGATTCTTTTTATTCAGCGCCTAAGCTGCTGGAAGAGGAAGAACGAGAGGAAGAAGGCTTTGAAATTGAAGTGAGAAAAATCCCGCCGGCTGAAGAACCTGAGGAAGAAACCCCTTTTCAACCCTTCCAGCTTCCTGATACCTCTGAGACTGAAAGGAAGGAAGCGGATGCTGTTTCCAAGGCTGAAAAGAAGGAACCTCAGACAAAAGAAAATGATAATTCTCTTTATTTAACAAAACTCTTTACGAGAGAAGAGGATGAGTTTTCGAGAATGAAAATATGCATTGTTCAGCAGGAAGATACGATCGAGCGTTTATGCGAGCGGTATGAAATCACATCCCAGCAGCTGATCAGAATGAATTCTTTAGCCTTGGACGATGAATTGAAAGCTGGCCAAATCCTTTATATTCCTCAAAATAAACACAGCCATGCGTAAGCCGTAAGCGATCGGAAAATGTGGTGAATGGAATGGAAGAGACCCAATCGGTTCTTCAGGAATACGGACTGACTGCTCAATTTATTGAGCCTGTCAGTCCGCTTGTGTGGAAAGTATATACAGACTACGGCGTATTTGCCTTGAAAAAATTGAAATCGGTTCGCGGCAAACAGTTTACAGATCATATGGTGGCGATTGAGGAAAAGGGTTTTCGTTCATTTGTTCCCGTTTACAGAACAAATAGCGGTGAGTTTTTCTCAGGAGGCTTGCAAACCGGAGATTCTTATTATTTAATGCCTTGGCTCCAATTTGACCAAGAGGAAGAACGGGATCAGAAACATGCTTATTTATTTAGAGAAACAGCCCGTCTTCACGAAAGAACCTCACAGGAAATAAAAGTAAGCCGAGATGATATTGAACGTTATTACGGACAAACGAAAAAACAGTGGGAACATGATAAAATATTCTATGAACAGTTTGTGGACAGAGCGGAGAAGGAGTGGTATCTTTCCCCTTTTGAACTTCAAGCTGCAACTTATTTTTCAGAAACCATTTCGGCGGTGAACTTTGCGCTGGAGCGGCTGGAGGACTGGTATGAGTCGGCAAAGGAAAAGAATGTCTCAAGGGTTGTGATGAACCACGGCAGTTTGTCTATACATCATTTTCTGTATAATGATGCCGGGACCGGGTATTTCACAAACTTCGAAAGAGCGTCTGTCGGCCCGCCGCAAAACGACTTACTCGGCTTTTATACGAAAATGTTCAGAGGCTTTCCGAAAGCTTGTCCGGAATGCGTCGAATGGTTTTACGCGTACACGAAATCATTCCCCTTGCGTGAAGCGGAAGTCAGTCTTTTTCTCAGCTATATGGCATATCCGCAAGCCATATACAAGGTGTTGAACCGTTATCAAACCGAGAAAAGACAGCGTGAAAAAGATGAATGTACACAGCTATTAATGGCTTATTGGCAAATGAAAAATATAGAGCCGTTTGTGATGAAAATTCATCAGGTTGAACAAGAGAAAAAATCACAGGCTGAAAACGAGTCCACGTCTTAATGGCGCGGACTTGTTTGTTTATATCCAATCTAAATGAAGGGCGCAAGCAAAAAAAATTAGGATGGCGAGCAGCAAAACATCAAAGGTAGTCGGAAAGAAAATGGTTCTGATGCCTTGGAAAATCGTAATGGGGATAATGACTTGTGTGGATACAAGCCGAATTTGCCTGACCCACGGCGGCAGCGAATAAGAGCTGAAACGCTTCTTCACGGTGCATCCTCCTCTGCGCATTTACAAGCATCATATGTAAACTTGGGCAATAGGTGCCTGCCCATTTGCATAGAAAGGCGCGTTTTTGGAAAAGATGATTGACGAATCAAAAACACTTTTACTATAATAAAGAACATAAATAATGTATACAATGAGCTGATAAATACACCTGCTTAGAACGGGAAGAGTACAAAAAAGGCGCATGCAGAGAGAGAAGCCGCTTGCTGAAAGGCTTCTTATGTTGTCTGATTGGAAGGTCGCCCGGGAGCATAATTTCTTGAAAAATGAGTAGAGAAATTCGGGAAACACCCGTTATCCGTTGTAAGTGCATGAACTGATAGAGTTCATGAAAAAAGGTGGTACCGCGAAAGAGCTTTTCGTCCTTTTACAGGGATGAAGAGCTTTTTTTTCGTTCTCAGCCATTTTTAAACATGCTGGAGGGTTATGATGGAAACGAATGAACAAACAATGCCGACGAAATACGATCCGGCAGCGGTTGAAAAAGACCGATATCATTTTTGGCTAGAAGGCAAATTTTTTGAAGCTGGCAGTGACCAGACAAAAGAGCCGTACTCTGTCGTGATTCCGCCGCCAAACGTAACAGGAAGACTTCACCTTGGCCACGCGTGGGACACAACGCTGCAAGACATTGTAACAAGAATGAAACGCATGCAGGGCTATGATGTGCTGTGGCTTCCGGGTATGGACCACGCCGGCATCGCGACGCAGGCTAAAGTGGAAGCGAAACTTCGTGAAGAAGGCAAATCCCGCTACGATTTGGGCCGCGAGAAATTCCTCGAAGAAACGTGGAGCTGGAAAGAAGAGTATGCCGACTTTATTCGCAGCCAATGGGCGAAATTAGGACTTGGCCTTGATTATTCCCGTGAACGATTTACGCTGGATGAAGGCCTAAGCAAAGCGGTTCGCGAAGTGTTCGTTAAGCTTTATGAAAAAGGCTTAATCTACAGAGGCGAATATATTATTAACTGGGATCCTGCGACAAAAACAGCGTTATCCGACATTGAGGTGATTTACAAGGATGTTCAGGGCGCATTCTATCATATGAGCTATCCGCTTGCTGACGGTTCAGGTTCGATTGAAATTGCGACGACACGTCCTGAAACGATGCTCGGTGATACAGCTGTTGCTGTCCATCCTGAAGATGAGCGCTATAAGCACCTTATCGGAAAAACGGTCATCCTGCCGATTACAAATCGTGAAATTCCGATTGTCGGTGATGACTACGTTGATATGGAATTTGGTTCTGGTGCGGTGAAAATTACGCCTGCTCATGATCCGAACGACTTCGAGCTTGGCAACCGCCACAATTTAGAACGCATTCTTGTCATGAATGAAGATGGTACGATGAATGAAAATGCCCTGCAATATCAAGGTATGGATCGTTTTGAATGCCGGAAAAAGCTCGTGAAGGATTTACAGGAGACGGGAGTACTCTTCAAAATCGAGGATCATATGCACTCTGTCGGCCACAGTGAACGAAGCGGGGCTGTTGTAGAGCCTTACCTTTCTACACAATGGTTTGTGCGCATGCAGCCGCTTGCTGATGCAGCGATTGAACTGCAAAAGAAAGAAGAAAAAGTCAACTTTGTGCCTGATCGTTTTGAAAAAACGTATTTACACTGGATGGAAAACATCCGCGACTGGTGTATTTCCCGTCAGTTATGGTGGGGCCACCGCATTCCAGCCTGGTATCATAAAGAAACAGGCGAGTTGCATGTCGGGCTTGAAGCGCCTGAGGACATTGAAAATTGGGAACAGGATACAGATGTACTGGATACATGGTTCAGTTCCGCGCTCTGGCCTTTCTCCACTATGGGCTGGCCTGATGTAACGGCTGAAGACTTTAAACGCTACTACCCGACAGACGTTCTCGTAACAGGGTACGACATCATTTTCTTCTGGGTGTCACGCATGATTTTCCAAGGCATCGAATTTACAGGCGAGCGCCCGTTCAAAGATGTGTTAATCCATGGCTTAATCCGTGACGAGCAAGGCCGGAAAATGAGTAAATCTCTTGGCAACGGTGTTGACCCAATGGACGTCATTGACAAGTACGGAGCCGATTCTTTGCGTTATTTCCTAGCGACAGGAAGCTCTCCAGGTCAGGATCTGCGCTTTAGCTATGAAAAGGTGGAATCGACTTGGAATTTCGCCAATAAAATTTGGAATGCTTCCCGTTTTGCATTAATGAACATGGACGGCATGACATATGATGAGCTTGATCTGTCAGGTGAAAAATCAGTAGCTGACAAGTGGATTTTAACGCGATTAAATGAAACGATCGAGCACGTGACCCAGCTTGCTGATCGATATGAATTTGGTGAAGTCGGACGCCATTTATATAACTTTATTTGGGACGATTTCTGTGATTGGTATATTGAAATGGCGAAGCTTCCGCTTTACGGAGAAGACGAAGCGGCTAAGAAAACAACCCGTTCGATTCTTGCTTACGTACTGGATCAAACGATGCGCCTGCTCCATCCGTTTATGCCATTCTTAACGGAGGAAATTTGGCAGCATCTTCCTCACCATGGGGAATCGATTACAGTAAGTGAATGGCCTGTTGTCGTGCCAGAGCATACGGATGCAGAAGCGGCTGCTGACATGAAGCTTCTTGTTGAGCTGATCCGTTCTGTGCGCAATATCCGCAGTGAAGTCAATACGCCAATGAGCAAGCAGGTTGAATTGTATATTAAAACAAGCACAGACGAAATCGCAGCCCGTCTCGAAGCGAACCGTTCATATGTTGAACGCTTTACGAATCCGAGCGTGCTTAAAATCGGCACCGATATCGAAGCTGTTGATAAGGCGATGACGGCCGTTGTCTCTGGAGCAGAGGTTATCCTTCCGCTTGAAGGCTTAATTAATATCGAGGAAGAAATTGCCCGTCTGCAAAAAGAATTCGATAAGCTGACGAAAGAAGTCGAGCGCGTCCAAAAGAAACTTGGAAACGAAGGATTTATGAAAAAAGCGCCTGCGCACGTAATCGATGAAGAACGTGAAAAAGAAAAAGATTATGTGGCGAAGCGTGACGCTGTTCAAAAACGAATGGCTGAGCTGAAGGGCTAATGAAAAGCCGGGGCGGTTTCTTTAGAAACCGCCTTGTCTTATAAAAGAGGGGATTATCATTGTTTACTGCATATGAAGAAGCGCGCAGCTGGATTCACGGACGGCTGAAATTCGGAGTCAAGCCCGGACTCGGCCGAATGGAACAGCTGATGGCGCGGTTAGGGCATCCTGAAAAGAAAATCCGCGCGATCCACATCGCAGGAACAAACGGTAAAGGGTCAACAGTCGCTTTTATCCGTTCTATGCTACAAGAAGCCGGATATTCGGTTGGGACGTTTACGTCACCTTATATCATAACGTTTAATGAACGGATCAGTGTAAACGGGACACCGATCTCAGACGCGGAATGGACGGCACTCGTCAATCAGCTGAAACCGCACGTTGAAGCACTTGATCATACAGAATACGGTCAGCCGACAGAATTTGAAATTATGACGGCTTGTGCATTTTTATATTTTGCAGTGTTTCATAAGGTCGATTTTGTTATTTTTGAAACAGGTTTGGGCGGCAGATTCGACTCTACCAATGTGGTTGAACCGCTTTTAACTGTGATCACCAGCATCGGACATGATCACATGAACATTTTGGGAAACACCATTGAAGAAATTGCAGGGGAAAAGGCCGGAATCATTAAAGAAGGCATTCCAATCGTTACTGCTGTTACCCAGCCGGAAGCCCTACAGGTTATTCGTCATGAAGCGGAACAGCATGCTGCACCGTTCCAATCCTTACATGATACATGTATTGTTTTCAATGAAGAGGCTCTCCCTGCCGGAGAACAGTTTTCATTCAAAACCGGAGAGAAGTGCTATGAAAATATTCGGACATCTCTGATCGGCACACATCAAAGGCAAAATGCGGCTTTGTCCATTTTGGCTGCGGAATGGCTCAATAGGGAGAATATTGCTCATATCAGTGATGAAGCGCTAAGAAGCGGACTGGTAAAGGCTGCTTGGCCGGGACGGTTAGAGCTTGTTCAGGAACATCCGCCGGTATATTTAGACGGCGCGCATAACGAAGAAGGCGTTGAAAAGCTGGCGGAAACGATGAAACAGCGTTTCCCTGATTCCCGCATTTATGTGGTGTTTACCGCGTTAAAGGACAAACCGTATCAAAACATGATTAAAAGACTGGAAACAATAGCACACTCGATTCATTTTGCATCTTTTGATTTTCCGCGTGCTTCCCTTGCAAAAGATCTCTATGATGCAAGTGAAATCAGCAATAAAAGCTGGAGTGAAGATCCAGCCGATGTGCTCGAATTCATAGAAAGCAAAAAGGGCTCAAATGGAATTGTGCTGATTACCGGATCACTTTATTTTATTTCTGACATTCGCAAAAGATTGAAATAGAGGCGCCCAGCCCCGGCAGTATCCAAAATAAGATTCTGCCGGGGTTTTAATGTGTGAAATTGAATATTCCCGATTGGAGTTCAAGCCACTCACTCTGCTACAATTCATACCAGAATCTACAGTGAGTAAAGGTGTGTTGTCTATGTTTCCCGTTCTTTTTATCTTCGGGCTGATCCTTGGTTCCTTTTACTATACGGTCGGATGCCGTATCCCCTTACATCTATCAATTATTGCGCCCCGTTCATCGTGCTCGTTTTGCCGCCGGACATTAACTTCTGCAGAATTAATTCCCATCCTGTCATTCCTATTTCAAAAAGGTAAATGTAAAAGCTGCGGGCATAGGATTTCTTTTATGTATCCAGCGGCAGAGCTTGTCACAGCGTGTTTATTTGCCGCCGCAGAAATACGCTTTGGCACGTCGCCGGAACTGTTTCCCGCCGTCGTGTTGATTTCTCTTCTTATTATTGTTGCAGTAACAGATCTTCATTTTATGCTGATTCCAAATCGAATATTGATTTTCTTTCTTCCCTTGTTGGCGGCTGGGAGATTGATTTCTCCGCTTGATTCCTGGTATGACGGCCTGTTAGGCGCATCCGCTGGATTTCTTTTACTAGCCTTAATTGCAGCGATCACCCGTGGTGGAATAGGCGGAGGTGATATTAAATTATTTACGGTGATCGGTTTTGTGCTTGGTGTGAAAATGCTTGCAGCTGCCTTTTTCTTTTCTGTTTTGATAGGTGCATTATACGGAGCGGCAGCCGCCCTGACTGGAAGACACGCGAAAAGGCAGCCGATTCCCTTCGCCCCCGCAATTGCGGCAGGGAGCATTTTGGCCTATTTATACGGTGAATCTATTATTTCTTTTTATATCAAAATGGCATTGGGCTGACTGCTGAAAAATTTGACGAACGTTTTTTGGACAAGACGACAAAAGTCTTGTTCTTTTTTTTTTCGCCTATGCTAAAGTGTGTAGCATGAAAAGCCGACAAGAACGGTCAAGCAAATAAAGGGAGGAAGCGGAATTGAAAAAAAGGAAGAATAAAAAAAACAGTAAAGCCGCAGAAAAAGCCCTCAAGGTGACGATTAATGGAAAAGAAGAGACGGTTTACGAACAGGAAACGCCTGAGACTGAGACGGATAAAAGCATGACATTTTCGAATTGGGAGGAAAAGAGAAAGGCTGAACAGGAGGTCGCAGCATCCCGCGAACATCTCGATGAAGAAGAATTTAATTGGGATTCTGAAGAGGACAAGGTGTTTAAAGAGGACCCAAAAGTCGTTCCTCCTTATCAAAAGAAAAAAACAAAGCTTTATGCAAAAGGGAAGCCGGGAGCGGCCAAGCCGGTAAAAAGAGTGGCGGTGACGATTGCCTTTGCGGCTGTCATTGGCACCGGATTAGGATTATTCGCGTTGAACATTTCAGGCAATAAAGAAGCGGCAGCACCGGCCTCTTTAGAGGATTCTCTAGGAAGCCAAACGGCAAAAGCCGGAGATGCTTCTGCTGATAAGCAAAGCTCAGGCGCAGAAAAACAGGCGGCACAAACTGAAGGTACATATAAAACATACGCTGTACAAGCCGGGAAATTTTCAAATGAAAAAGGTGCTGAAACGTTAACAGAACAATTAACTGAAAAAGGTTATTCCGCCGTGTCACTGTCAAAGGACGACGGGTATACGTATGTCATTGCAGGCTTAGCGGGTGACAAGAACGTGTCCCAGCAATTAGGGCAGCTTTTAATCGACAGCGACTTTGAAGCCTGGGGAGGCAAGGAGCTTTCTTTATCAATAGAGTCAGATATGACAGATTCTTTCAAAGAAACATCGGAGCTCGCAGCAAAGGCGATTCTCGGCAAAGACATTACAAAATCGAGTGTAGAGAAAATAGAAAAGTCGCTTGGTGAAACAAAAGCGTCAGAAACAGGTGAGAAAAAAGCGATTTTGCAGGCATTAAAGGAATTGGAGGATCCAAGCGCTGAAGCCGGGTGGAAGGCTCAGCAGCAGCTGTTAGCCGTCATTAAATAAGAGAAAGTGCCCTGAGCCTTTGTCCTTTAGTGACAGGCTTTTTTTATTTTGTCATGAAAAAGTTATTTTTCTGAAATTGTGACAAGCCTCGTGATTTGATAGGATAAACGAGTATCTTTTTTTCTTAAGCAGACCCTGAAAGGATGACGAACATGATAAAGCCGCTAATACTTGCATCACAATCTCCGCGCAGGAAAGAACTCCTCGATCTTCTCCAGCTGCCCTACTCCATTATTGTCAGTGAAGTAGAGGAAAAATTAAATCGAAACTTTTCACCTGAAGAAAACGTCCAATGGTTGGCAAAACAAAAAGCTAGGGCTGTGGCTGATCTCCATCCGCATGCAATCGTTATCGGCGCTGATACAATGGTGTGTCTGAACGGCGAATGCCTCGGCAAACCGAAGGATCAGGAAGAAGCCGCTTCTATGCTGCGGAGGCTTTCAGGCCGTAGTCATTCAGTGATTACCGCGGTCAGCATACAAGCTGAACATCAAAGCGAGACTTTTTATGATAAGACAGAAGTTGTGTTTTGGCCACTCAGTGAAGAAGAGATTTGGGCTTATATTAAAACAAAAGAGCCGATGGATAAAGCAGGTGCATACGGCATCCAAGGAAGAGGCGCGCTTTTTGTAAAGAAAATAGACGGAGACTATTATTCAGTCATGGGTCTTCCTATATCAAAAACGATGAGAGCTCTTCGCCATTTTGATATAAAGGCATGATGGTTTTATAAACGGGAAGGGAAAGAAAAGGAGTGTTGGATCATACACGATCTGCCATTAAAACTCAGAGATTTCCCAACGAAAGAAAAGCCTAGAGAACGGCTCTTGAAAGTCGGGGCTGAGAACTTAGCGAATCATGAACTTTTGGCTATATTATTGCGGACCGGCACGAAATACGAATCTGTGATCGATCTGTCAAACAGGCTTCTGCACTCTTTTGACGGACTGCGGCTGCTGAAAGAAGCATCGGTTGAAGAATTGTCGAGCATCCCGGGAATCGGTATGGTAAAAGCGGTCCAAATACTGGCGGCAGTTGAGCTTGGAAGCCGTATTCATAAATTAGCCAACGAAGAACATTTCGTCATTCAATCCCCGGAAGACGGCGCAAATCTTGTTATGGAGGATATGCGATTTTTAACTCAGGAGCATTTTGTCTGTTTATACTTAAATACAAAAAACCAAGTCATCCATAAACGCACCATATTTATCGGAAGCCTGAATTCATCTATTGTCCACCCGCGGGAGGTGTTTAAAGAAGCCTTTAAACGATCTGCCGCTTCCTTTATCTGTGTTCATAATCACCCTTCTGGAGATCCGACGCCGAGCAGGGAAGATATTGAAGTGACAAGGCGCCTGTTTGAATGCGGAAACCTGATTGGCATTGAGCTGCTTGACCATTTGGTGATCGGGGACAAAAAATTTGTGAGTTTAAAGGAAAAAGGATATTTGTAACACTTTTTTTTTCGCCGAATTAAGCTATAATAGAGTTTATGAGTTTTTCCCTTTAGGGTATTTTTGCTTTAAGAAAGGAAGATACATACATATGTTTGGAATTGGTACAAGAGACCTTGGTATAGATCTTGGAACTGCGAATACGCTTGTTTTTGTAAAAGGAAAAGGAATTGTTGTGAGAGAGCCGTCAGTTGTCGCTTTGCAAACGGATACGAAGTCGATTGTTGCTGTCGGAAATGATGCGAAAAATATGATCGGACGGACACCGGGTAATGTGGTAGCTCTTCGCCCAATGAAAGACGGCGTTATCGCTGATTATGAAACAACAGCTACGATGATGAAATATTACATCAATCAGGCCATTAAAAATAAAGGCATGTTTGCCAGAAAACCGTATGTGATGGTTTGTGTCCCATCAGGCATTACGGCTGTTGAGGAACGCGCTGTTATCGATGCGACAAGACAGGCGGGCGCGCGTGACGCGTACCCGATTGAAGAGCCGTTTGCCGCTGCAATCGGAGCCAATCTGCCAGTTTGGGAACCGACTGGAAGCATGGTTGTCGATATCGGGGGCGGTACGACGGAAGTGGCGATCATTTCCCTAGGAGGCATTGTAACGTCTCAATCGATCCGCGTAGCAGGTGATGAGATGGATGATGCGATTATCAACTACATCAGAAAAACGTATAACCTGATGATCGGTGACCGTACGGCTGAAGCGATTAAAATGGAGATCGGGTCCGCAGAAGCTCCTGAAGAATCCGATAAAATGGAAATCCGCGGACGCGATTTACTGACAGGTCTGCCGAAAACAATTGAAATTACAGGAAAAGAAATTGCTAATGCTCTGCGCGACACTGTATCTACAATTGTCGAAGCAGTCAAGAGCACGCTTGAAAAAACACCGCCTGAGCTTGCAGCAGATATCATGGACAGAGGTATTGTGTTAACCGGCGGCGGAGCGCTTCTTCGCAATTTGGACAAAGTCATCAGTGAAGAAACGAAAATGCCGGTCCTCATCGCCGAAGACCCGCTGGATTGTGTAGCGATCGGAACAGGGAAAGCACTGGAGCACATCCATCTTTTCAAAGGGAAAACGAGATAATCGGGAGTTCAATAGAAGAGGTGTAACACGATGCCGAATAAACGGTTAATGCTATTACTTCTGTGTATTATCATATTGGTGGCTATGATTGGATTTTCGCTGAAGGGCGGCCGTAATACCACCTGGCCTGAGAAAGTGATCGGCGATACGACGGGAGTATTTCAAAATATTTTTCATACACCTGCCGAATTTTTTGCAGGGATTTTTGAGAACGTTAATGATTTAAAAAACACATACAAAGAAAACGAGCGTCTGAGAGAGAAGCTTGACGGACAGACACAATATGAAGCCAAACTTCAAGAGCTGGAAGAGGAAAACAAATCCTTGCGTGACGAGCTTGGCCATGTCAAATCGATTAAAGATTACAAGCCGATTTTAGCGACGGTCATCGCCAGAAGCCCTGATAATTGGGCGAAGCAGATCACGATTAATAAAGGGTCTCAGCAAAACGTAGCGAAAGATATGGCTGTAACAAACGAAAAAGGCGCATTAATCGGCAAGATCAAAAGCTCCGGACTTAACAATTTTACGTCTACGGTTCAGCTTTTAAGCGATACTGACCGCAATAACAGAGTCGCGACGAAAATTTCCGGAAAAAAAGGCAGCAAAGGCTACGGCCTGATCGAAGGATATGACAAAGAGAAAAAACGCCTTAAGATGACCATTATTGAGCGCAAAGATAAACAAGACGTGAAAAAAGGTGATCTTATTGAAACATCGGGCACGGGCGGTGTTTTCCCAGAGGGGCTGACAATCGGTGAAGTGACTGAAATCGAGTCAGATTCCTATGGACTAACGAAAGTTGCTTATGTAAAACCTGCGGCTGACCTTACCGATTTAAATAATGTGATCGTTGTTAACCGTGATGTGCCGACTGTCGATAAAGAGGAGGAAGGATCGTGAAACGTTTCCTTCTCCCTTTCGTTATGATGCTTGTTTTTTCTTCGGAAAGCATTTTTACAGATCTGGTGCATTTTCCGTTCGTTACAGATGATCAGGTGCTCGCCCCGCGTTTTCTGATGCTTGTGCTGATATTTATGTCCGCTTTCATCAATCAAAAACACGCGATGATTTATGGATTTATTTTTGGCTTTCTATATGACATGAACTATACAAGTCTATTAGGCGTTTATATGTTTGGGTTTGCCGGGTTGTGCTATTTGGCTTCAAAAGCGTTTAAAGTGCTGCATACCAACGCTTTTGTAGTGATACTGATAGCTATTCTGGCTGTCAGCCTGCTCGAATTTTACGTATTCGGCATTCAGTCGTTGATTCATAAAGACATCATGACGTTTAACGGATTTGTGCTTGACCGGTTTATACCGACAATTTTATTAAATATTGCAGCCGCTCTTATTCTGGTTCTGCCATTTCGATTATTTTTTATGAGTCTAAAGAAAGAATTGAGAGATGAGTAAAAAGGGTTTTATCTTTTTTTGACGAAATGAGTATGTTGTTGAGGTGAATATTGTGAAGACCAAAAAGCAGCAATATGTAACAATAAAAGGAACAAAGACTGGATTAACATTGCATCTGGATGATGCGTGTTCTTTTGATGAGCTTCTCGATGGTCTTCAGAATATGCTGTCAATTGAACAATATACGGATGGAAAAGGCCAGAAAATCAGCGTCCATGTTAAACTGGGTAATCGCTTTTTATATAAGGAGCAAGAGGAACAGCTGACCGAATTGATTGCGTCAAAGAAAGATTTATTTGTCCATTCTATTGACAGTGAAGTCATTTCTAAAAAAGAAGCACAGCGTATGAAAGAGGAAGCTGAAATTATTTCTGTTTCAAAGATTGTCCGTTCAGGCCAAGTGCTGGAAGTGATCGGCGATTTGCTCCTGATCGGTGACGTGAATCCCGGCGGAACAGTCAGAGCCGGGGGGAACATTTTTGTTCTTGGTTCACTGAAAGGGATCGCGCACGCCGGATATAACGGAAATAATCAAGCGGTCATCGCCGCCTCTGAAATGCTGCCGACGCAATTAAGAATCAATCATGTGTTAAATCGCTCCCCAGACCACATTCAAAAAGGGAACGAAATGGAATGTGCTTATTTAGATACAGATGGAAATATGGTCATTGAACGCCTTCAACATTTGGCTCATTTAAGACCTGATCTAACAAGGCTTGAGGGAGGAATGTGAATTGGGTGAGGCTATCGTAATAACTTCGGGAAAAGGCGGAGTAGGTAAAACGACAACATCTGCGAACCTCGGTACCGCCTTAGCCATTTTAGGGAAGCGAGTATGCTTATTAGATACTGATATAGGACTGCGCAACCTTGATGTTGTAATGGGTCTTGAAAATAGAATTATTTACGATCTTGTAGACGTAGTAGAGGGAAGATGCAAAATGCATCAGGCGCTCGTAAAAGACAAACGCTTCGATGATCTGCTCTATTTAATGCCCGCCGCTCAAACGAGCGATAAGACAGCTGTGGTTCCTGAACAAATTAAAGATATGGTCCAAGAGCTTAAGCAGGAATTTGACTATGTCATCATAGACTGTCCTGCCGGAATTGAGCAAGGGTACAAAAATGCCGTTTCCGGAGCTGATAAAGCGATTGTGGTCACAACACCTGAAATCTCAGCCGTTCGTGATGCCGACCGTATTATAGGACTGCTGGAGCAAGAGGAAAATATTGAACCGCCGCGGCTCGTTGTAAACAGAATCAGAAATCACCTGATGAAAAACGGTGACACGATGGATATCGACGAAATCGTACAGCATTTGTCGATCGATTTGCTCGGAATCGTGGCTGATGATGATGAAGTCATTAAAGCTTCCAACCACGGCGAACCGATTGCAATGGACTCGAAAAACCGCGCTTCCATTGCCTATCGCAATATTGCCCGCCGCATCTTAGGCGAATCAGTTCCTTTGCAGGTGCTTGAAGAGCAAAACAAAGGGATGATGGCTAAGATTAAATCATTTTTCGGAGTACGATCTTAAGATGATAGAATCAAAGAGAAGAATCTGACATAGCAAATGCTGTGTCAGTTTTTTTGTTTTTGTCTGCTTTGCGCTTGATTTAAACGAATATTTGCCATGGACAAGACATATGATGTACAAACCCAACGAATGCAAAGGATGATGGCAATGAGTCACAGAGCAGATGAAATCAGAAAACGATTAGAGAAAAGAAGAAAACAGCTTTCCGGCTCAAAACGTTTCTCTACTCAGACCGTTTCTGAAAAGCAGAAACCCCCGTCTTGGGTAATGGTCACGGATCAGGAAAAGCATGGGGCTCTTCCGGTCTATGAAGATAGCATGTCAACATTTAATGGAAAACACCCATTGGTGAAAACAGATTCTATTATCCTGAAATGTCTGCTGTCAGCCTGCCTTGTTCTCGTTTCGGCCATAGCCTATAAAACAAACATTGGGCCTGTCGGCCAGATGAAACCCGCCGTTGCCAAAACCTTCGAAACTGAATTTCAATTTGCCTCAGCAAGCCATTGGTTTGAAACGAAATTTGGCAATCCGCTTGCTTTTCTGGCTCCTGAACATAAAAATAAGGAACAGCAGGTTGAAGTGGGCCAAGACCTGGTCGCGCCTGCATCCGGGAAAGTGCAGCAGGATTTTCAGGACAACGGGGAAGGGATTAAAGTCGAAACAAGCAGCGATACAATTGACAGCATAAAGGAAGGCTATGTGGTTGAGGTCAGCAAAGACAGCCAGACGGGACTGACAGTTAAGGTGCAGCATGCCGATAATACCTATAGTATTTATGGCGAGCTTAAAGATGTGGATGTTGCTCTATATGATTTTGTAGATAAAGGAAAAAAGATCGGTTCGATTAAACTTGATGATCATAATAAAGGGGTCTATTATTTTGCCATGAAAGACGGCGATAAATTTATTGATCCGATTCAGGTGATTACATTTGAATAAATGGCTCGACCTTATTTTGAAGATTCATGTGCATCCTTTTCTTTGGATTATCGCGGCGCTGGGACTGCTCACAGGCCATATGAAAGCATTATTTTGTCTGCTCCTGATTGTACTGATCCATGAGCTGGGGCATGCTGCTCTGGCTGTGTTTTTTTCTTGGAGAATCAAGCGTGTTTTTTTGCTGCCGTTTGGCGGAACGGTTGAAGTGGAAGAGCACGGGAATCGGCCGCTAAAAGAAGAGTTTGCGGTCATTATTGCCGGCCCTCTTCAGCACATCTGGCTTCAGTTCGCTGCCTGGATGCTGACGGATTTTTCAGTGATTCATCAGCATACCTTTGAACTCTTCACCTTTTATAATCTTTCTATTTTATTTGTGAACCTGCTGCCAATTTGGCCGCTTGATGGCGGAAAACTGTTGTTTTTGCTGTTTTCTAAGCAGCTGCCTTTTCAAAGGGCTCACCGCCTCAATTTAAAAACGTCGCTCTGCTGCTGCCTGCTGCTCGGGTGCTGGGTGTTATTTGTGATTCCTCTGCAAATCAGCGCATGGGTTTTGTTTGTCTTTCTGGCTGTTTCGTTATTTGAGGAATACAGGCAAAGGCACTACATCCATGTGAGATTTCTCCTCGAAAGGTATTACGGGAAAAACCGTGAGCTTGAAAAACTGCTCCCGCTGACAGTGAACGCAGAGGACAAAGTCTATCATGTGATGGCCGAGTTCAAGCGCGGCTGCAAACATCCAATTATTATAGAGAAATCAGGCCAGAAGCTCAGCCAGCTTGACGAGAATGAAGTACTGCACGCTTACTTTGCCGATAAGCGGACGAATTCCTCGATGGAGGAACTGCTGCTGCCTTACTAAAATCGATTGACAAACGTCTTGTATTTTGGTATATTTTTTAATGTTATGGATGTAGCACCATTGCTACAACCGCTCAGTACAGGTGTTAAGAGCTTTTACAGCCCCCTGGTGTCTGGCGAGTCTTAGTCTAATAGGAGGTGCAGAGAATGTACGCAATCATTAAAACAGGCGGTAAACAAATCAAAGTTGAAGAAGGCCAAACTGTTTACATCGAAAAACTTGCTGCTGAAGCAGGAGAAACAGTTACTTTTGAAGACGTTTTGTTTGTTGGCGGAGACAATGTGAAAGTCGGCAACCCTACAGTTGAAGGCGCAACAGTAACGGCTAAAGTTGAAAAACAAGGCCGCGCGAAAAAAATCACTGTTTTCAGATACAAAGCAAAGAAAAACGTTCATAAAAAACAAGGTCATCGTCAGCCTTACACTAAAGTGACGATCGAAAAAATCAACGCGTAAGCATGATTCAGGCAACAATCAGAAGGTCTCAGGATAAAGGCATATTGTCTTTTGAAATGACGGGCCATGCGAATTTTGCTGAACATGGACAAGATCTTGTTTGTGCTGGAGTGACAGCGGTTGTGTTTGGAGCCGTAAACGCGGTTATTGTGCTTGCGGGCTTCGAGCCGCTTCTTGATATAGGAGAGGATGGGGGCTATTTTTACTTTGAATTCCCTGAATCTCTTGATCCCGATGCGCGACGAAAAGCTCAGCTGCTGATTGAAGGCATGATTGTTTCGCTGGAGACAATCGAACGGGATTACAAAGATAACTTGCGTGTGACCACAAACATAATATAGGAGGTGAGCTACATGCTTAGATTAGATCTTCAGTTTTTCGCTTCTAAAAAAGGAGTAGGTTCTACAAAGAACGGACGTGACTCTGAGGCTAAACGTTTAGGTGCTAAACGTGCTGACGGTCAATTCGTAACAGGCGGTTCTATCCTTTACCGTCAACGCGGAACAAAAATTTACCCAGGTGAAAACGTGGGCCGCGGCGGAGATGACACTCTATTTGCGAAAATCGACGGAACTGTTAAATTCGAACGTTTCGGCCGTGACCGCAAAAAAGTGAGCGTATATCCTGTAGCTCAATAATGATTCAAAAAACTCCGGTCGATGATGACTGGAGTTTTTTTTGCAATATGCGGAGTAAACACCTAGAATGAAATGCAGACAGAGTATGTGCGAGCAGACCCCGCCAAGAATGAGAATAAACATCTCAAACCCACTGGATATGTTCCCCAAGCAGTAATACATAAAATGTTCTGCCTGGCTGCAAATCAACCATGCCAGAAAAAAGGAACATGATATTTCTGGGAAAAACAATTGTTTTTCTAACAAAGCCTTCTCTGTTATAATTCATAATACACACTTATACAGACTCCTAAATAAGAAATTAAATGATTGGGAGTGCGAAAATGAAGGATGTTTCAAAAAATCAAGAAGAAAATATAAGCGACACGGCATTAACAAACGAACTGGTTCATCTGCTGGGCCATTCCCGGCATGATTGGATGAATAAGCTGCAGCTGATTAAAGGAAACTTAAGCTTGCAGAAGTATGACCGCGTCTTTGAAATGATTGAAGAAATGGTTATAGACGCGAAGCACGAATCAAAGCTCTCAAACCTAAAAACACCGCATTTGGCGTTTGATTTTCTTACATTTAATTGGAAAACCCATTATATGACGCTTGAATATGAAGTTCTTGGAGAAATTAAGGATTTGTCGGCTTATGATCAAAAGCTGGCAAAACTGATGAGAAAGCTGTTTCATCTGTTTGATCAAGCAGTCAGCAGAGAGAGTGAAAATCATTTAACGGTTTCGCTTCAAACAGATCATCCTGACAGACAGCTGATTCTGTACCTTGATTTTCACGGCGCCTTTGCCGATCCTTCTGCTTTTGATGATATTCGGCAGAATGGATACGAGGATGTGGATATCATGCGTTTTGAGATCACAAGCCACGAATGTCTGATTGAAATAGGGTTGGACTAGCGGAGTTTTTAACGGTTTAGAACGGAGGACATTATGTTTGTAGATCAGGTCAAAGTATATGTAAAAGGCGGCGACGGAGGCAACGGGATGGTTGCGTTTCGCCGTGAAAAATATGTGCCGAAAGGCGGCCCTGCCGGCGGTGACGGAGGAAAGGGAGGAGACGTCGTATTTGAGGTGGATGAAGGTCTCCGCACCCTGATGGATTTTAGATACAAAAAACACTTTAAAGCGATTCGCGGCGAGCATGGGATGTCCAAAAACCAGCACGGGCGAAATGCAGATGATATGATTATTAAAGTTCCGCCAGGCACCGTTGTGACAGACGATGATACAAAGCAGGTCATCGCTGATTTAACAGAGCACGGACAGCAGGCTGTCATTGCAAGAGGCGGAAGAGGGGGAAGAGGGAATAGCCGTTTTGCTACACCGGCTAATCCTGCGCCTCAGCTTTCAGAAAACGGCGAGCCGGGAAAAGAACGCTACATTGTTCTTGAATTAAAGGTGCTTGCGGATGTCGGACTTGTCGGGTTCCCGAGTGTGGGAAAATCTACTTTGCTGTCTGTTGTCTCATCTGCAAAACCGAAAATTGCGGATTATCACTTTACAACGCTTGTCCCGAATCTCGGCATGGTTGAAACGGATGACGGACGCAGCTTTGTTATGGCCGATTTACCGGGGCTGATTGAAGGCGCACACCAAGGCGTCGGACTTGGCCACCAGTTTTTGCGCCATATTGAGCGGACGCGTGTTATTGTTCACGTTATTGACATGTCCGGCTTAGAAGGCCGCGATCCGTATGAAGATTATGTGACGATTAACCAGGAGCTGAGCGAGTACAACCTGCGTCTCACTGAGCGTCCTCAAATTATTGTTGCAAATAAAATGGACATGCCGCAGGCCGCGGAAAATCTGGAAGCCTTTAAAGAAAAGCTGACAGATGATTATCCAGTATTCCCGATCAGTGCGGTGACAAGAGAAGGTCTTCGTGAGCTTCTGTTTGAAGTTGCAAATCAACTGGAGAATACGCCGGAATTCCCGCTGTATGAAGAAGAAGAGCTTACACAAAACCGTGTCATGTACACGATCGAAAATGAAGAAGTGCCATTTAACATTACACGCGAACCTGACGGTGTATTTGTGCTTTCAGGAGACAGTCTTGAGCGGTTATTCAAGATGACTGATTTCTCACGTGATGAATCAGTTAAACGGTTTGCAAGACAGCTGCGCGGTATGGGTGTTGATGAAGCACTCAGAGAACGCGGAGCCAAGGATGGAGATATTATCAGGCTCCTTGAATTCGAATTTGAATTTATTGATTAATGATGGCTGAGGAGAGCCTGGATGACAGGCTCTCTATTTTAAAGGGGGGATGCAAATGAAAGAGGAGACATTTTACCTTGTCCGTGAAGATGTATTGCCCGATGCGATGAGAAAAACATTGGAAGTCAAAAAGCTGCTTGATCGCAAAAAAGCAGATTCAGTGGCAGATGCCGTTCAAAAGGTGGATTTAAGCAGAAGTGCGTTTTATAAATACAGAGATGCTGTGTTTCCGTTCTACACTATGGTTAAAGAACAAATTATCACACTTTTCTTTCATTTGGAGGATAGGTCAGGTGCGTTATCTCAGCTCCTGCAGGCGGTAGCTGATTCTGGAAGCAACGTTCTTTCCATTCACCAGACAATTCCGCTTCAAGGCAGAGCCAATGTCACACTGTCTATCAGTACGTCTGCAATGGAAGAGGACATTCATACGTTAATGAATAAGCTCAGGAAGTTTGATTTTGTGGAAAAGGTTGAAATATTAGGTTCAGGTGCATAAGGGAGAGAATATCGTCATGAAAGTCGGTTATTTAGGTCCAGCAGCTACATTCACACACCTAGCAGTCAGTTCTTGTTTTCAAAACGGCGCCGAGCATGTTGCTTACCGCACCATACCGGAGTGTATAGATGCGGCAGTTGCAGGCGAAGTTGATTTCGCTTTTGTTCCTTTAGAGAATGCGTTAGAAGGATCAGTGAATTTAACGATAGACTATTTAATACATGAACAGCCCTTACCAATCGTGGGTGAAATGACATTGCCGATTCATCAGCATTTGCTCGTCCATCCATCCAGAGAGAATGCATGGAAAGAACTTGACAAAATTTACTCGCACTCACATGCGATTGCGCAATGCCATAAATTTCTCCATCGTCATTTTCCTAACGTTCCCTATGAATATGCCAATTCAACCGGGGCGGCCGCAAAGTTTGTCAGTGAACATCCCGAGCTGAATATCGGGGTCATTGCCAATGACATGGCAGCTTCTACATACGAATTAAAAATCGTCAAACGAGATATACAGGATTATAGAGACAATCATACGAGATTTGTTATTCTGTCTCCTGATGAAAACATATCATTTGAAGTGAATTCAAAATTGAGCTCAAGGTCCAAAACGACCCTGATGGTCATGCTTCCGCAGGATGATCAATCCGGGGCGCTGCACAGAGTGCTGTCTGCTTTTTCTTGGAGAAACTTAAACTTGTCAAAAATAGAGTCCCGTCCGACTAAAACTGGATTGGGCCATTATTTCTTTATTATTGATATTGAAAAAGCGTTTGATGAGGTATTGATTCCAGGTGCCATGCAGGAGCTCGAAGCACTTGGCTGCAAAGTGAAGCTTCTTGGTGCATATCAGTCTTATCAATTATAAAAAAAGCCCATCAAAGGGCTTTTTTTAGTCTTTAATTAAAATACCGGCTTCCTCGAGTGCTTGGCAGGCTTGGTCGATCCGGTGGTCATCGGGTGCTGTAAGTGTGTGAAGGTGCACGCCGTCCGTCAGCTGTGATAAATAAGCGGCATTCGTAGAAGTGATCCTTTGAATGAAATGGCTCACTTCCTTCCGGGTGCCTACTTGAATCGCTGCAGTTAAATCTCCGTAGACGGGATGCTCGATTTTTACGTCTTTTACTGTAACACCTTCATCCACGATGAGCTGCAGTTCCTCTTCTGTACGCTCCGGTCCGTGCAGACAAGCTATAATTCTTTCTGCCTGCTGGTGCTGCTGAGCGGCTGCATCCATGTATACATATCCCTGGCTTGTGGCGATAATCGGTTCATTTTTCGCTTTCAAGAGCGATATGTCCTGTACAATAACCTGTCTTGAAACGTTCGCTTTTTTTGCGAGTTCTCCTCCTGTCAGCGGTGATGTTGATTCCTTCAGCCACAGAAGAAGCTGGTCACGCCTGTTGGCGCCCAAAAGCTTTAATTCTTCGGTCAATATCGAATTCTCCTTTCTTTTGTTCCCAAAGTGCTGTAAACGTATGTAATAACTTATCCAGCTGTTCAGCTGTTGTATGCCTTCCAAAAGAGATACGGATAAATTGCAGGGCTTCTTGCTCTGTTTTTCTTAATGCTTTCATCGTTGCAGACGGACCGTGATAACCGGCAGAACATGCGCTGCCCGTTGAAATGCAAATATTATTCCGATTACATTCTAACATAACATATTGTCCTTCAAATGAGTGAAAAAAACACCCGACAATATGCGGAAGACATTCTGTTTGTGAGGTATCTGCCGCAAGAGTTACAGGGAGAGACCGAATACCGATTTGGTCTAATAAGTGTGCTCTTAATGTCTTATTGCGGGATATCTGTTGATCCATCTCGCTCATGATCAGCTCTGCAGCGGCGGTGAAGGCGCCGATCCCGGGGACATTCACAGTGCCGGCTCTGAATCCTTGTTCGTGAGCGGTGTGAGGGTAAACGGGTTTCCAAGGGACATCCGGCCGGATATAGACCGCGCCCACTCCTTTAGGTCCATGGATTTTATGGCTCGATATTGAGAGTGCATCTACTCCCAAATCTTCTGTATTGATAGGAATTTTCCCAAACGTTTGAACAGCGTCGCAATGAAGAAGAATATCCCTGTTATGCAGGTATGAAGACAGACGTTGAATGGGCTGAATGATCCCGGTTTCAGAATTGGCATGCTGAATAGATATCAAGCCTGTCTCCGGACGGATATGAGCTGCTAATATTTCCTCGGTAATAAGCCCGTATTCATTCGGTTGAATGATGGTGACATCAAATCCTTGCAGTTCCAGATAAGCAGCACAGTTATGAATGGATTGATGCTCCATAGCTGTTGTTATGAAATGTCTTTTTGTTTTCGGCAGGCCGTTTAGCAACGATTGAATAGCCAGTAAATTGGATTCAGTGCCGCCGCTTGTAAAATAAATGCCGTTTGCTTTTCCGCCTATCATGTCGGCGATTTCTCCACGGCAGTACTCTAGTATATGCTTTGCTTTTCCGCCCGCATCATGCAGGCTGCTGGCATTTCCGTATATATCTATACTGAGCTTTTGATATACGTTAAGAGCCTCCTCACAAATAGGCGTTGTGGCTGCATAATCTAAATAAATCATCCGGTTTCCTCCATCCGTTCTCCATAAAAAACTCTTGAGTTTATTTTATCCTTGTGTAAATATATGTGTCAAGACAGGTGTAAACAACAGGAGGGTGACATATGTCTAAAAAGACGATTGCAGTCATCGGTTCAGGGGCGGCGGCACTTTCCTTAGCATCAGCTTTCCCGCCCTCATACGAAGTGACTGTCATCACAAAGAAAAGTGCCAAAAACAGCAATTCTGTTTATGCGCAAGGCGGGATCGCTGCGGCTTATGCAAAAGGTGACTCGATTGAAGCCCATCTGGAGGATACGCTATATGCAGGCTGCGGACATAATGATCAAGCTATGACAGAAGCCGTTTTACATGATGGGAAATACATGATTCAAAACCTGTTGCAGCGTGGATTTCCATTTGACCGCAATGAACAAGGCGATGTATGTCTTGGCAGAGAAGGAGCCCATTCATACAATCGTATTTTTCATGCAGGCGGAGACGCAACAGGCAGAGTGCTTGTTGATTATTTGCTGAAGCAGATCCAGAGCAAAATCAAGTTAATTGAGCATGAAACAGCAGCAGATTTGCTTATAGAGAATGGACGCTGTATCGGCGTTATGACAAAAGACAGCAGGGGGCAGATCAAAGTTAGATATGCGGATGAAGTTGTGCTGGCGACCGGCGGATGCGGGAGCCTGTTTCTTCACCATACGAATGATCCATCTGTCACAGGTGACGGCCTTTCTCTGGCTTTCCGTGCCGGAGCGGAAGTGACGGATTTAGAGTTTACTCAGTTTCACCCGACATTGCTTGTGAAAAATGGTGTTTCCTATGGGCTTGTTTCAGAAGCTGTCAGAGGAGAAGGCGGATATTTAGCAGACGAAAAGGGCCGCCGGGTTATGGCTGGACGGCATCCTTTAGGTGACTTGGCTCCAAGAGACATCGTTTCACGGGTTATTCATGAAGAAATGTCAAAAGGAAACCGCGTTTATATCGATTGCAGCACGATTTCTGATTTCGAAAAGCGTTTCCCAACGATCACCGCTATTTGTGAAAAAGCAGGGATTGATATTCAAAGCGGAAAAATCCCTGTGGCACCTGGAATGCATTTTTTGATGGGTGGTGTTTCAGTTAATCGCTGGGGGGAAACGTCAGTGCCGGGACTTTATGCAATTGGCGAGACCGCATGCACCGGTTTACACGGAGCCAACCGGCTTGCGAGCAATTCCTTATTGGAGGCGCTTGTGTTTGGAAAAAGAGCAGCAGAGCATATTATGCGAAAGCCCGTTTATAACCGGCGATATCCATCATCTGAAACCAGCTTACCCTATAAGGTGCCGAATACAGAGGTGTATGAATTGAAAAGCAGAATGACAAGCCACATGTCTATCTTGCGAGAAAAAGGCAGTCTGATTGAACTGAGCATCTGGCTTCATACACTGCCTTTTCAAAAAGTGAACGTGAAGGATATCACAATCCGGCAGCTGGAACTTTCTCATTTATGGCAAACTGCAAAGCTGATGACTTTTTCTGCGCTTTTGCGGGAGGAAAGCAGAGGGGCTCACTTCCGCACCGATTTTCCTCAAGCTGATGTGCACTGGCAAGGAAGACAAATTGTCCATACAAAAAAAGGAACGAAGATAAGAAAAAACGAGGGGATTGGGAAAAATGAATCATTTACAGCTGAAAAAATGGCTGAATCACTTTTTTCTTGAGGATATAGGGACGGGGGATTTAACATCGCAGGCTATCTTTAGGGGACAGAGCTGTGAAGCGGAAATTGTTGCAAAGTCTGACGGCATCTTTGCCGGAGCTGCGGTGATAAAAGAAGGCTTTGCTTTATTAGACGGAAATGTGCAAGCTGTTTTACACAAAACAGATGGAGAGATGTTGCGAAAAGGTGAAGTGATTGCCGTGTTGCGCGGTCCTGCGGCAGCACTTCTTTCAGGAGAACGGGTCGTATTGAATCTTATTCAAAGGCTGTCAGGAATTGCAACGATGACAAGGGAAGCTGTTCGCAGGCTGGATGATGAAAAGATTAAAATCTGTGATACGAGAAAAACAACACCTGGGCTGAGAATGCTGGAAAAATACGCTGTCAGAGCGGGGGGCGGGTATAATCATCGATTCGGCTTGTATGACGGCATTATGATTAAAGATAACCATATTGCAGCATGCGGATCAATTTTAAAGGCGTGCGAAAAAGCGCGTCAAGCCGCCGGGCATATGATAAATATCGAGGTGGAAATTGAAACGGAGGAACAGCTGCGGGAAGCCATTGAAGCAGGCGCAGATGTTATTATGTTTGACAACTGTCCGCCTGATACGGTCCGCCATTTTGCAAATCTCACACCGGATCATATAAAAACTGAAGCTTCGGGCGGAATTACGTTAGAATCTTTGCCTGCTTTTAAAGGGACGGGCGTAAATTATATTTCATTAGGATTTCTGACTCATTCCGTCAAAAGTTTAGATATCAGCATGGATGTTGCATTATCAAATAAATCTGTGGAGGAATGTGATTATGTCAATTCTTGATATGATAAAACAATCCATTGATATCATGCCCGAAGATTATAAAGGACTATCAAGAAAGGATATGGAAACGCGTGTTGCTGCCATTAAGAAAAAGTTTGGCAGCCGGCTTTTTATACCAGGGCATCATTATCAAAAGGACGAAGTAATACAATTTGCTGACCAAACAGGCGATTCCCTGCAGCTGGCTCAAATTGCGGAAAGAAATAAAGAAGCGGAGTATATCGTATTTTGCGGTGTGCATTTTATGGCAGAGACCGCTGATATGCTGACAGGGGAGCAACAAACAGTCATCCTTCCTGATATGAGAGCGGGTTGTTCTATGGCTGACATGGCGGATATGCAGCAGACTAATAGGGCGTGGGAGAAGCTACAGCATATATTCGGTGATACGATCATACCTTTAACTTATGTGAACTCCACTGCGGAGATCAAGGCTTTCGTCGGTAAGCATGGCGGAGCGACTGTAACTTCTTCGAATGCGAAAAAAGTGCTTAATTGGGCATTTACACAGAAAAAACGAATTTTATTTTTGCCTGACCAGCATTTAGGAAGAAATACGGCTAGTGATCTGGGCATCGCGCTTGAGGATATGGCTGTGTGGGATCCGGTAAAAGAGGAATTAATGACTGAATCTGAGCATAAGAATGTGAAAGTGATTTTGTGGAAAGGGCATTGTTCTGTCCACGAAAAATTCACCGCTGACAATATTCATGATGTGAGAGAGCGTGACCCTGACATTCGAATCATTGTGCATCCGGAGTGTTCCCATGAAGTCGTGACCCTAAGTGACGACAGCGGATCAACAAAGTATATTATCGATACCATTAACCAAGCTCCGGCGGGAAGCAAGTGGGCAATCGGAACCGAAATGAATCTTGTTCAGCGGATTATTCACGAACACCCTGATAAACAAATCGAATCACTCAATCCTGACATGTGCCCGTGTCTGACAATGAATCGAATCGATTTGCCGCATTTGCTGTGGTCTTTGGAACAAATAGAAAAAGAAGAACCTTCAGGCGTAATCAAGGTGCCAAAAGCCATTCAGCAAGATGCCCTCCTTGCTCTGAATCGGATGCTTGCGATCACCTAAATCAGAAATATTTCCCCTCCTGTACTCATAACTTCTTTTGTTCAGGCATATGTTGTGAAGAAACATATTGTAATCACAGCTGAACTGTTCACGTTTTGCATAGGAGGGGAAAACGTTGAAAATCCATATCGTTCAAAAAGGCGATTCGCTCTTGAAAATAGCTGAAAAGTACGGAGTTGATATTGAGGAAGTAAAGAAGCTTAATACACAGCTCAGCAATCCAGACTTAATCATGCCTGGAATGAAAATAAAAGTGCCGTCTGAAGGTGTCCCGGTCAGAAAAGAGCCAAAAGCGGGCAAAAGTCCGGCGGCCGGAAATGTGAAGCACGAACATCCATTTGCGAAAGAGAAGCCTAAATCCGTTGTCGACGTAGAGGACATAAAGCCGAAAGAAAAGATGTCTGTGCCGTATGTCCCGCCGATGCCTAACTTGCAGGAAAATGTGTATCCTGAAGCTGATGTGAACGATTATTATGATATGAAACAGCTTTTCCAGCCTTGGTCGCCCCCTAAACCGGAGGAGCCGAAAAAACATCATGACGGAAATATGGATCATATGTATCACATGCAAGACCAATTTCCACAACAGGAGGCTATGAGTAATATGGAAAATGCAAATTATCCGAATATGCCTAATATGCCAAAGGCGCCAGAGGTAGGCGGTATAGAAGAAGAAAATGTTCATCACACAGTTCCGAATATGCCGGTTGTTCAGCCTTATTTTCATTATCCTGCTCATTTCATGCCGTGCCCGATTCCTGTTTCACCGATTCTTCCGGGGTCAGGGCTATGCTGCCCGTACTATCCGGTACACGCTTATCCAATGCACCAGCCTTTTGGCTACCAGCCGAGTTTTGTATCGCCTGAGTATGGTCCTGGTGAATTTGAAAACCAGCATCACGGGCATTACGGTTCTTACGGAGCGCCTCAATACGCATCTCCGGCTTATGGATCTCCGTATGGTCATATGCCATATGGCTCTTATTACGGCACTCCTCAGGTGATGGGAGCAAATCAGCCTGCTGTGTCCCCGGGATTTATGCCGTACAAAGATCATGATGACTGCGGCTGTGACGATGGTCATCAGCCATATTATTCGGCACCCGGAGCTTATGGAACTCCTAACATGCCTTACGGCGGGGCAAATCCATATGCGGCCGGCGTTTCTATGCCAATGGCGAATCAGCCCTCTGTAAATCAAATGTTTGGCCGGCCGGAAGAAGAAAATGAGTGATTGTCCGGAACGATGTAAATCGTTCCTTTTTTTATTTCGGAGCAGTTCACTGTTAAATGGAGAGAACTGACACGCTTAACATGCCCCTTGGACGCACATGATAAAAACGAGCAAACATGCTCAATTCGTCCACGGGGGGTTTTTCCATTGGGTAAAAAAATGACGATTGCAAGCTTAATTTTAATGACAGCAGGCTTAACGGCATGCGGAGCAAACGATAACGCTCTTAATGATACTCGCAATAACGGCAATACCCGTCCAATCGGATATTATACAAATGAAAATGACGCTGACAGACGCGGAGACGGAGTCGACCATGATGGTCCTGTTTCTGAATTAATGGAGGACCAAAACGACGATAACCGAAACGGCAATAACCGAAACAACACCACGAATGTGAATAACCGCGATCGTGTGACTGCAGACGATCGTGTTCCTTTGGCAACTGACGGAACATATAACAACACGAATAACAGAAACATGAATCGGAACGTGACGGACAACGGATATGACAATCAGGAAAACAGAAGACTGGCTGCAAAAATTGCCAACCGTGTGAAACAAGTGAAAAACGTCAATGATGCACAAGTTATGGTAACGGACGACCGAGTGGTTATCGCAGTCAGAAGCCACGCAGATTTCACAAAGTCCGATAGGGACAATGTCACAAAAGCGGCACGCAACTATGCGAATGGCCGTGACGTCCAAGTGTCTACAGATAAAGGGCTGTTCACAAAGCTTCATAAAATGAACAACCGCTAACGATGAAAGGCTGCCGGAAGTGATATTCGGCGGCCTTTCTCTTTACACCAGCGAGCAGTACCCATTACAGTGTACATAGAAAAAATAAAAGAAGGTGAAAACATGGCAGGCCATTCCAAGTGGAAAAACATACAAAAAAGAAAAAATGCACAGGATGCCAAGCGCGGAAAAATCTTTATGAAACTTGCGAAAGAAATCTATGTGGCAGCAAAAGAAGGCGGAGCTGATCCAGAAGCAAATTCAGCATTACGCCTTGTCGTCGAGAAAGCCAAAAGCGCCAATATGCCGAATGAAAATATTGACCGAGCTATTCAAAAAGCCTCTGGGAGCCAAGATGGAAACAGCTATGAGGAAATCACATATGAAGGCTATGGTCCATCAGGGATTGCCGTGATGGTTGAATGTGTAACAGATAACAAAAACCGAACGGCGTCAAATGTACGGGCAGCTTTTAATAAAAATGGCGGAAGTCTGGGAGAAAGCGGATGTGTAGCCTTTTTATTTGAACGGTGGGGCGTCATTGCAATTGACCGTACAGAACGGCCGATAGAAGAGGATGAGCTCATGCTGGATGTGCTGGAAGCAGGGGGAGAAGAGCTGCAGACGGAAGAAGACCAATATGTGGTATTAACAGAACCCGAGCGTTTTGAAGAGGTCAAAACAGCTCTCGAATCGAAGCATTTAATTTCTTCGGCGGAGGTGGCCATGCTTCCGAAAACCTTTGCAGATGCCGATGATCAGGCTATTGAGAAGCTGGAAAAACTGATCGGCATCCTTGAAGAAGACGATGATGTTCAAGAAGTGTATACCAATTACCGCTCATAAAAAAACGGCGCGATGTCATATCGGGCCGGTTTTTTATGGTTAAGAAACACGTTCATTTTTCGGGATATATTCTTTCTCCCAGAAATCAGCGTTTTTGATGCCCAGCGATTTCGGATCAAAGACCGGATCTAAGCCCTGCTTCTTTTGGCGCTCGTAATCCTTTAAGGCAAGCAACGCCGGTTTTGAAAGCATCACAATGGCGATGACATTCAGCCATACCATAATGCCAAGCCCCGCATCGCCTAATGCCCAAGCAAGTGAAGCGGTTTTCACCGTTCCATAGAACGTCGCGGCTAAAATAATCAGCTTTAAGCCAAGCATTGCCCATTTGCTTTCTTTTCCTCGGGCTAAATAGACAATATTTGTTTCTGCGATGTAGTAATATGCCATAATTGTTGTAAAGGCGAAGAAGAATAAAGCGATGGCAACAAAGCCTGCACCTAATCCGGGAAGAACATTGTCAATGGCCGCTTGAGTGAAACCAGGGCCTGCCTCTACGCCTTTGAGGTGATGAACGATAAAGGAACCATCTGCAGCCTGGGTATTGTACATGCCGGTAAATAAGATCATGAAAGCCGTAGCTGAACATACAAATAAGGTGTCAATATAAACAGAAAATGCCTGAACAAGCCCCTGTTTGACCGGATGGGAAACTTCTGCAGCCGCTGCCGGATGCGGGCCTGTTCCTTGGCCGGCTTCGTTTGAGTAAACGCCCCGTTTTACACCCCACGAAATCGCCATGCCGATCAGACCGCCAAAAGCGGAATCTAATGCAAAAGCGCTTTTGAAAATCAATGAGATGACAGCAGGCAATTCAGAAATATTCATGACAATAATGACTAAAGAAAGAAGGATATAGCCAATGGCCATAAACGGAACAATCATTTGTGCGGCATTGGCAATTCGCTTGACACCGCCAAAAATGATAAACCCTAATAATAAAACGAGAATACAGCCTGTGATGGCAGGAGAAATACCGAATGCATTTTGGACGCCGGCTGCTATGGAATTGGACTGTACGCCCGGCATCAGAAGGGCCATTGCAATAAGAGCGGCAGCGGCAAATAAGACGGCAAACCACTTAATGCCTATGCCTTTTTCTATATAGTAAGCGGGACCGCCCCGATATTGGCCGTCTTGTTTCACTTTGTAAATTTGGGCAAGAGTAGATTCAACAAATGCGCTCGCCGCACCGATAAAGGCAATCGCCCACATCCAGAACACCGCACCGGGTCCGCCGAATGCGATTGCTGTCGCCACACCTGCGATGTTTCCTGTCCCCACTCGCCCGGACAGCGCAATTGATAATGCCTGAAAAGAAGAAACGCCGGCTTCAGAGCTCTTTCCTTGGAACATCAGAACAATCATTTCTTTCAAATGCCTGACTTGTAAAAAGCGTGTCATAATAGAAAAGGTTAATCCTATACCTAACAAAATATAAATGACGGGGGTACTCCATAAGACCGCGTTTAAATTGGTAACAAAATCCTCCATTTATCTTCCTCCTCACTTCATTTCGAATACATGTATAAAAAGAATTTTGGGCTAATTGAACTATTTCCACAATCGATTTGTCACATTATATGACTGGTAATGACCAATAAGAAAAGGGAGAGAAAAAGAAAACCGCAGCGTATTGATTACGCCGCGGTTTTCTGCAGAGGCCAAACAGATGGCAATTGTAATAAAATCTTTAGCAATAACGAAAAGCGCTCAGGATCAATTGGAAACGGATTTAATGAGTTGCATTCATCTCATTCATGCCTGCGGCGGTTCTTCGCGGATCCAATGGTCATCCTTCCGCCAATCATACGTATCATCAGTATCAAGATGTAAAGTTTGATTGCCGATTTTCACTGTATTGCGGTTGATCCATTTAACTGCCGGGCTGCTGTCCGGATAATTCCAGTAGATGGTTTTCTTGACGAGTGTTTTTTCATTCACAAGTTCACCTCTGGCCGCATCTGAGCTCAAGGTATTTTGGGATACAAAAATGTTTAACGTATAGCTGCCGTCCGGCGATTCAACCGATTGGACGATATTTCCTTTCGGGACGTTTTTCAGTGAAAATAACATCCAATAGGCGGCGCCTCAGAAGAATATCAAAAACGCTAACATGATAAGCGGGATTTTAGTGCGTGTATTGATCTGACTCGCTCCCTTTTTTCTTATATATCGGGTTCATGCTATCTTTACATTTCCTTAAAATTTCCTCAATAAAATGCTGGTATGATGAAATAAAAAAAGGGTGAGGGGAGACAGAAATGGAGAAAATATATTGTCATTCCAGCGAAAAGGACTCTGAAACGGTCTGCTTAACTGTGAGAGGTTATCGAATTAAGCTGTCGCCTGAACAAATGAAACTGATTTCTGCCGTCAGAAAGTAAAAAAACATGGACGAAGGCAGCCGCTTCAAGCGGCTGCCTTTTCGAATTAAGAATATTTTCTTTTCCGCTGAGCGAAATGCTTTTGGAACCAATCTTTTTTATATAAAAATGCGATCATCTCCAGCCAAAAACCCGGAATCTTTTTGGGGAATATCGGTTTTTTGTAGAGTGCATGATATGCAGCTTTTAAATCCTCCCACTGCGTGCACGTTTTTGTCTGATCAAACCTCGCAACATCAATCACCCGCACCGCTCCGGTTTCTGTCAGAATCAGATTGCGCAAATGAATGTCTGACGGGTTCAGGCCGGCCGCACGGGCATCAGAAAGCGCTCCTTCAACCTGCTGAATCATGTCATCGCTGATCGCAATGCCTTTCTTCAGACAATTATAAAAGGTTTCACCTTTAATATATTCCATGAGAATATATGAATCACCAGTTTCATAAATGTCAGGATAGAATGCGGACCCGGCTAATTTTTCATAGATCGCGGCTTCTTTGACAGCTGTCGCTTGATACTCCGGAAAAAATACTTTCAGCGCCATTTTTCGATCGCCTTCTGTTAAGGCAAACACATAGGCGCTTCTTCCCTTGCCGATGAGTGTTAATTCCTCGGATTTTTCTTTGACTTTATCAAATCTGCTGTTCTTGCGGTATATGACTGAATGGGCCAGTGCCTCTGCTTTTGTCAGCATTTCATTCACCTTCTTTGCTCAATTTTATGCAGCTGTTTATAGGAAAATCATAAACTGTTCAGGAAAAAGAGCCTAATTCTAGTGTATCTAGTCTTGAAGAAGAAGGCTACCTATAAGTATTAATTGTGATAAAAGAGACATTGGGCGGTCATTTCCATTCTTGAAAAGCGCTTACAAATGGGATAATATTAATTTTAAATAAAGCGCTTTCGTAAATATTCAAGGAGGAACAAGCCATGACAAAGCAGATTGTGACAGGGATTATCGGTGCAGGGCGCATCGGCAAACTTCATGTTCAAAATATACGCCGGATTCCTCATATGAAAATAAAAGCGGTATCTGATATTCAGGAAGGCCGGATAAAAGGCTGGGTCGACAGTCATCAGGTTGAATACATAACCTCTGATTATCGTGATGTATTACAAGACCCTGATATTGACGCTGTTTTGATTTGCTCACCGACAGTCGTACATGCGCAAATGATCAGAGAAGCTGCCGAGGCGAAAAAGCATATCTTTTGTGAGAAGCCTGTCAGTTTCTCTCTGGACGAAACAAAAGAAGCGCTTGCGGCCGTCCGGAAACACGGGGTTGCACTTCAAGTCGGATTTAACCGCCGTTTTGATCCGCATTTTAAGAAAATCAAAACGATGGTTGAAAATGGTGAAATCGGTACGCCTCATTTATTAAAAATCACGTCACGGGACCCAGAACCCCCAAATATAGACTATGTCCGTACTTCAGGCGGCTTGTTTATGGATATGTCAATCCATGATTTTGATATGGCCAGGTATATTATGGGAAGCGAAGTAAAGGAAGTGTTTGCAAAAGGGGCGGCTCTGGTGAATCCTACTTTTGCGGAACTGGGTGATATTGATACAGCTGTCATTACACTGACTTTTGAAAACGGTGCCATGGCTGTCATTGACAACAGCCGCCAAGCTGTGTACGGATATGACCAGCGGGTCGAGGTTTTCGGGACGAAAGGTTCGGCAGCGGCGGACAACAGCAGGCCGACGACAGTCGAAGTATCAACCGCTGATTTTGTTCTGAAAGATAAACCGCATTTCTTCTTCCTTGAACGTTATAAGGATGCGTATGAAGAGGAAATTCTTCGTTTTGCAGAAGCGATCGCAACAAACCAGGAAACTGCCTGCACGGGCAATGACGGTATTCAGGCGGAACGGATCGCCAGAGCGGCGCAGCAGTCGCTTGCTTTTGGCATGCCTGTCAGTATTGAGCATACTGAAAAAATCGCTTTTTGACCAAACAGGATTATAATTCGCTAGGCTTGGGTATAGAATCTCCGTTGATACTTTAGAAAAAAAGTAGGCGGTGGAGAACATGAATACAGCTCATGCTAAGGGAAATGTGTTGAACAAAATCGGAATTCCTTCTCACATGGTTTGGGGCTACATTGGCGTTGTCATCTTTATGGTTGGAGACGGACTTGAACAAGGCTGGCTGTCTCCTTTTCTCGTAGATCATGGTCTCAGCATGCAGCAATCCGCATCATTGTTTACCATGTACGGCATTGCTGTCACCATCTCGGCTTGGCTTTCGGGCACGTTTGTTCAAACATGGGGCCCGAGAAAAACGATGACCGTCGGCTTACTTGCCTTCATCCTCGGTTCGGCCGCATTTATCGGCTGGGCGATTCCTCATATGTCTTATCCGGCTCTTTTAGGCAGCTATGCGCTTAGAGGCTTGGGATATCCGCTGTTTGCATACTCGTTTCTCGTATGGGTGTCATACAGCACCTCTCAAAAAATTCTCGGAAAAGCCGTCGGCTGGTTCTGGTTTATGTTTACGTGCGGCCTTAATGTGCTCGGGCCGTTCTATTCCAGCTATGCGGTCCCGGCATTTGGAGAAATCAATACACTTTGGAGCGCTTTGCTGTTTGTAGCGGCAGGCGGATTCCTCGCTCTATTTATTAACAAAGATAAATTTACACCTGTAAAAAAACAAGATCAGCCAAAATGGAAAGAACTGTCCAAGGCATTTACAATTATGTTTGAAAACCCTAAAGTCGGTGTCGGCGGAGTGGTCAAGACGATTAATGCCATAGGACAATTTGGGTTTGCCATCTTTCTCCCGACTTATTTAGCGCATTACGGATATTCTGTGTCAGAATGGCTGCAAATATGGGGGACGCTGTTTTTTGTGAATATCGTGTTTAATATCATTTTCGGTGCAGTCGGAGATAAACTTGGCTGGCGCAATACCGTGATGTGGTTTGGCGGTGTCGGGTGCGGCATTTTCACGCTGGCGCTTTATTACACGCCTCAGTTGATCGGGCATCAGTATTGGGTCCTGATGATTATCGCCTGCTGCTACGGCGCGGCATTGGCCGGTTACGTGCCATTAAGCGCGCTTTTGCCAACGCTTGCCCCTGATAATAAGGGCGCTGCCATGTCAGTGTTGAACCTTGGATCTGGTTTATGTGCGTTTATTGCGCCGGGCATCGTAAGTCTTTTCATTGGGCCGCTCGGTGCAGGCGGTGTGATTTGGATTTTTGCAGCATTGTATTTTTTCAGTGCTTTTCTGACGCAATTTTTGACGGTTTCAGAGCAAAGCGCCGATGTATATAAGGAGGAACGGCTTGTCAGGGAAAATATACAAACAAATTTCGAGAAAACGGTTAAGCAGTAGCCTCTTTGGTCAAACTAGTCATAAACGTGTGCAAAGAGGTGTAGAGGGTGAAACGATTTAGCACGGCGTATCTTTTCCTGGGCATTCTTTGTTCAGCCGCAGCATGTCTAATAGGTGCTCCGCCCAGCGCACTTGGGGCGGAAGTGGAGCACTATGAACCGCTGCAGGTGCATGTGCAGCTTGAGAAAGTGTATTTGGACGGCGATGTCAGCATTGAGCATAAGGATGAAAAAGTGCTTTCTATGGATGATTTTTGGGCAGCTTATGCCGGCTGGACGCTTGTTGAACAAAAAAAGGGCTATGTGCTCTTCCGGAAACAAATGGATGATATTTCTCCGCTCAGCAAGGTGAACGGGTATATCGGTGTATCGGATAATGGAGTGATTTCCACTTTTCATGGCCGGCCTGAGTCAGCTTCCGAACCGATTCAGTCTTTTTTTCAAATTGATTTAGAAAGGCTGGAAAGCCATATGCAAAAAAATCTTCTGAAAGGCATTCCATTTCGGACAAAAGCGGAGTTTGAGGATGTCATAGAACATATGAAGACATACAGCGGGTAACGTCTGCTGATTGAAGACATGTATTCATGTCTTTTTTTTCGTGTAAGAATGAGAGAAGCGAACGTATGTTAACTTTTCTATAAGACTTTGACTGTTTTTATGGTACAATGAAGAACAGTCAAAGAGGTGAATTTGCGTGATCGAATTTGTTAAAGGGACGATTGATTATGTATCTCCCCAATATATTGTGATAGAGAACGGCGGCATCGGCTATCAGGTTTTCACGCCGAATCCGTTTATATATAAGGAGAGAAGCCAAGAAACGATTTTTACGTACCATCATATCAGAGAGGATGCTTTTTCACTCTACGGTTTTTCAACAAGAGAGGAGAAAGCGCTCTTTACAAAGCTGTTAAACGTGACAGGAATCGGTCCAAAAGGTGCACTCGCCATTTTGGGCTCAGGGGATCCGGGAGCGGTTATCCAAGCGATTGAAAATGAGGATGAAGCCTTTTTGGTCAAGTTTCCTGGTGTAGGAAAGAAAACCGCTCGCCAGATTATCCTTGATTTAAAAGGAAAGCTTGCCGATGTTGTGCCTGAAATGATTGAAAATCTGTTTAATCATGAAGAAAGGCTTGAAAAGCAAACAGCGGAAACGGCTCTCGAAGAAGCGCTGGAGGCCCTCAGGGTTCTCGGATATGCTGAAAAAGAAATCAAAAAGGTGCTTCCTCACTTAAAAGAGGACATTGGGCTGACAACAGACCAATATGTAAAAAAAGCATTACAAAAACTATTGAAGTAAGGTGATGTTCATGGATGAACGGCTCGTCTCTAGTGAAGCAGACAACCATGAATCAGTGATAGAGCAAAGCCTGAGACCGCAAAATCTGGCCCAGTATATCGGGCAGCATAAGGTGAAAGAAAATTTGCGCGTGTTTATCGATGCAGCAAAAATGAGGCAGGAGACGCTGGATCATGTTCTTCTGTACGGGCCGCCCGGACTCGGAAAAACGACTCTCGCTTCCATCGTTGCCAATGAAATGGGAGTGGAATTGCGGACGACATCAGGACCTGCGATTGAACGACCTGGTGACTTGGCTGCCATATTAACGGCGCTGGAGCCGGGAGATGTATTATTTATTGATGAAATACATAGGCTTCACAGATCGATTGAAGAGGTGCTTTACCCGGCGATGGAAGACTTTTGTCTCGATATTGTCATTGGCAAAGGCCCCTCCGCCCGCTCTGTCAGGCTCGATCTTCCGCCTTTTACGCTGGTCGGCGCCACAACGAGGATAGGGCTTTTGACGGCACCGCTAAGAGACAGATTCGGCGTAATGTCTCGCCTTGAGTACTATACGCAAGAAGAGCTGGCGGATATTGTTACAAGAACGGCTGACGTATTCGAGGTTGAGATTGATCAGCCGTCTGCTCTCGAAATCGCGAGGAGATCGAGAGGGACGCCCCGCGTAGCGAACCGCCTGCTGAGAAGGGTTCGTGATTTCGCTCAGGTGCTGGGTGACAGCCGGATTACGGAAGAGATTTCGCAGGATGCGCTGGAGCGGCTTCAAGTTGACCGTCTCGGTTTGGATCATATTGATCACAAGCTGCTGATGGGCATGATCGAAAAATTTAACGGCGGCCCGGTTGGTCTTGATACCATTTCAGCCACGATCGGCGAGGAACCGCATACGATTGAGGACGTATACGAACCATATCTTCTGCAAATCGGTTTTATCCAAAGAACGCCGCGGGGAAGGATCGTGACACCGGCCGTTTACCATCATTTCCAAATGGAGGCTCCCCGATATGACTGAATTCCCTAAGATCATTATGATTCTTGGTGCTGTTTTGCTTATCATTGGAGCAGTTTTGCATTTTGTCGGCAAGATGCCGGGAGATATTCTTGTGAAAAAAGGAAATGTCACATTTTTCTTCCCGGTTGTCACTTGTATTATCATAAGTGTGGTATTATCAATTTTGCTTAATCTTTTCGGCAGAATGAAATAACAAAAGACTAGGATAAAGGTGAAATCATCATGAAAGTCGATTTATTTGATTTTGAACTACCGGAACGTTTAATTGCACAAGTGCCATTGGAGCAGCGTGATGCTTCAAGGCTGATGGTGCTTGATAAACATACAGGAGAGCTGACTGACAGCTCGTTTAAACACATTATCAGCTTCTTTAAAGAAGGAGATTGTCTTGTATTAAACAATACCCGTGTGCTGCCTGCGCGGTTATTCGGGACAAAAGAGGATACCGGCGCGAAAGTGGAACTGCTTTTGTTGAAACAGGAAACCGGTGACAATTGGGAAACACTTGCGAAACCGGCGAAACGGGTGAAAAAAGGCACCGTTGTCACATTTGGAGACGGAAGATTGAAGGCAATTTGCACGGAAGAGCTTGAGCACGGCGGCAGAAAAATGGAATTTCAGTATGACGGTATTTTTTACGAGGTGCTGGAATCCCTTGGAGAAATGCCGCTCCCGCCATATATTAAAGAACAGCTTGATGACAGAGAGCGCTATCAGACTGTATATTCTAAAGAAATCGGCTCTGCGGCCGCGCCTACTGCGGGCCTTCACTTCACAGAAGAAATCTTGCAGCAACTGAAAGACAAAGGTGTGCAAATTGAGTTCATCACTTTGCACGTAGGTCTTGGAACGTTTCGCCCTGTGAGTGCCGATGACGTGGAAGAGCACAATATGCATGCGGAGTTTTATCAAATGTCAGAAGAAACGGCCGCAGCCTTAAACAAAATAAGGGAAAATGGCGGACGGATTATATCTGTCGGCACGACATCAACACGCACGCTTGAAACAATTGCCGGGGAACATGACGGACAATTTAAAGCATCAAGCGGCTGGACATCTATTTTTATTTATCCGGGCTATGAATTTAAAGCCATTGACGGAATGATTACAAACTTCCATTTGCCAAAATCATCCCTGATTATGCTGGTCAGCGCGCTTGCGGGAAGAGAAAACGTTTTGCGCGCTTATCATCATGCGGTGGAAGAGGAATACCGTTTCTTCAGCTTCGGAGACGCGATGCTGATTTTATAATTTGAGAACAGGAGGCCTCATCAAAAGTGGCTGAACAACCAATACGCTATGAATTTATAAAAGAATGCAAACAAACAGGAGCGCGTCTGGGAAAAGTCCATACGCCTCATGGCTCCTTTGAAACGCCGGTGTTTATGCCTGTGGGCACACTGGCGACAGTCAAAACGATGTCACCTGAAGAGCTGAAAGCAATGGATGCGGGCATCATTTTAAGCAACACTTATCACCTATGGCTCCGCCCTGGACAAGATATTGTCAAGGAAGCGGGCGGGCTCCATAAATTTATGAACTGGGACCGCGCGATTTTAACCGATTCCGGCGGCTTTCAGGTCTTTTCTTTAAGCAAGTTTCGTAATATAGAGGAAGAGGGTGTCCATTTCCGCAATCACTTAAATGGAGACAAGCTGTTTTTATCTCCGGAAAAAGCGATGGAGATCCAAAACGCACTCGGATCTGACATTATGATGGCGTTTGACGAATGTCCGCCGTATCCGGCAGAGTACGATTATATGAAACGGTCAGTTGAACGGACAAGCCGCTGGGCGGAACGCTGCCTGAATGCCCACAGCCGTCAGGATGAGCAAGGGCTGTTTGGCATTGTACAAGGCGGAGAATATGAAGATCTGCGCACACAAAGCGCGAAGGACTTGATTTCCCTTGATTTTCCGGGCTATGCTATAGGCGGATTATCTGTCGGCGAACCGAAGGATGTCATGAACCGTGTGCTTGAGTTTACAACACCGCTTTTGCCGAAGGATAAACCGAGATATCTGATGGGAGTCGGTTCTCCGGACGCGCTGATTGACGGAGCAATCCGCGGGGTCGACATGTTTGACTGTGTGCTGCCTACCAGGATTGCAAGAAACGGCACAGTCTTTACTGCTGAAGGCCGTCTCAATATGAAAAATGCGAAATTCGAAAGAGACTTCCGTCCAATTGACGAAGAGTGTGATTGCTATACATGTAAAAACTACACTCGCGCGTACATCAGACACTTGATCCGCTGCAATGAAACATTTGGCCTTCGATTAACAACTTACCATAACCTTCATTTTCTGTTACACTTAATGGAGCAGGTGAGACAGGCTATTCGCGAGGATCGTCTGGGTGATTTCCGAGAAGAGTTCTTTGAGCGTTACGGCTACAATAAGCCAAATGCGAAAAGCTTCTAAAATAAAAATGAAAAACTGGCTTACAGAAAGGGGTGAAAATTATGACTGGCACTTTAGGTACATTGGTTCCTATTATTTTAATGTTTGCGGTTCTTTACTTCTTGCTGATTCGTCCTCAGCAAAAGCAGCAAAAGAATGTACGCCAAATGCAGGAGGAACTGAAAAAAGGCGATTCAGTGGTGACAATCGGGGGATTGCACGGCACTGTTGACTCTATCGACGAAAGCAAAGTCGTCATTAAGACTGGAGATAACACACGTCTTACATTCGACCGACGCGCGATCAGAGAAGTTTCTGCTGCTGAATAACAGCAGGAGCTGTACATAGCAAACAAAAAAGAGCGGGTGATCCCGCTCTTATTTTTATGTGGAAGACCTGTTTCCCCTCATGTTCACGCCAAAAATCCCGCCCAGCATGCAGACTCCTAAAAATCCAAGATGAAAAAGAAGCTGCTCCGCTGTAAAAGTCTTTCCGAATCCTAAATACTGAAACAACAAAATAATCATAGAAAAGCTTAAGGCAGTCATTGCCCCGATCATCCAGCCCCTTTCCTTCCCTTTCCCGCCCGAAATGAACCCGCCGATAAATAAAGAAAGAAATGAGATAGCGTTGATCAGCCAGTTGAATGATGACTCTTCAAGCGAGGTTGCCGTCAGTAACAGGGAAACTGCTAAACTCGTTAAGAGCATGGCTGAGAAAATGGCAATTAAGCCGTATAGAATGCCTTTTCCAACTTGTTTTGTTTCCTCCATGAATGTCTCCTCTCTGCCTGTATTAAAAGGCTTCTGTTCTAAGCCGCCAGATATGCTGATGGCTCGTCTTTGTAAAAATGTATTCCCTCCTCTCATGAATTAGACGTAAAAGCTTTATGAAATACGATTGGTTTTTACATAAATTGTTCGTTTTGTAGCATCCTATGATGAGTCGGAGGTGCATCATGGAAGAGCTTCTCACTATTACGTTTCGCACAATCGTATTGTATTTTGTCATCCTGGTTATTTTTCGTTTAATGGGTAAACGGGAAATCGGAGAGCTTAGCATTTTAGACCTCGTTGTCTTTATCATGATGGCTGAAATTGCCGTTTTAGCCATAGAAAACGTAGAGGACCATCTGTTTCACACCATTTTGCCAATGCTTGTGTTAATGCTGATTCAAGTGACGTTTGCCTATTTATCCTTAAAGAACCGAAAAGTCCGCCAGCTCCTTGACGGAAAGCCGACGATTATTATTAAATATGGAAAAATAGACGAAGCTGCCATGAAATCACAGCGGTATAATTTTGATGATTTAATCGTTCAGCTCAGAGAAAATAATGTCGATAGAGTAGCTGACGTATCATTTGCCATTTTAGAGCCGTCAGGCAAGCTGACTGTAGTGAAGAAAGAAAACAGCGGAGAGCATCGGCAGCTCGAAATGCCGCTCATTATAGACGGATCCATTCAAACCGAAAACCTGTCCAGAATCGGCAAAGACAAACAGTGGCTGTATGAAAAGCTACGAAAACACGGATATTCCAATCCTTCAAACATTTCCTTTTGCTCGTTTACTGACGGAAAGTTATTTATTGACGAAAAAGATGGGCGCCGCACGTAACCTTTAGCGGATGATCAGCCGTCCGATAATAGGAATGCGGCGAAGCTCATCTTTTTTAATTAAACGGAAAACGAGCAGGAGGATAATATAGATTAATGCACTCATTGCGATCCACCCGGCGACATTCACAGCTTCGGACGACCCAAAGCTTACAGATTGTTTGATGGCAGAGCTGATAAATCCAGAAATCACAATAACGGCGAAGCTGAGTGCGTACTCCTTGATTTTGATGCTGATCGGCAGCACCTTGCTTACGGTCGCCGCGTGCAACAGCGTCACGAGCACCATGCCTGTCACAATAGCTAATGCCGCGCCCATGATACCGAGAGACGGCCTGGTGGCAAGGACAAAAATAAGGCCTGTTTTGACAAGTGCTCCTATTAAGCTGTTCATCATCGCCGCTCCTGCTAAATTAAGCGCCTGCAGTACTGCTTGAAGAGGGCCTTGGAAATAATAAAGCAGAAAAAACGGAGCCATCACTTTTATAAATACAGCTGCGCCTGAGGAGCCGTACATCACCGTCATCAGCTCATCCGCAAATACAAATAAAATGACAACTGAAATGCCTCCGCTGAGCAGACAAAGACGCATGGCCTGTTCCAAGCGGTATTCCACCACCTGCAATTTTTTCTGTTCCATTCCTTCACTGATCGCAGGAACCAGCGCGGTCGACAAAGAATATGTAATAAAGCTGGGCAGAGTCAGCAGGGTCATGGCAAAGCCGGTCAGCTCCCCATATTGCTTTGTGGCGGCAACTGTCGCCACTCCTGCGATGGCAAGGCTTTGGGCGACGACAATCGGCTCGAAAAACCAAGAGAGGTTGCCGATAAAGCGGCTCCCGGTAGTTGGAAGGGAAACGCTCATTAATTGGGTAAAGGTGTGTTTTCCGTTTTTAATAGACTGGAAAAAATGTTTTCTGATTTTAATGGTCTTTTTATATTTAAAGCAAACGAATAAATAAAGAAGTGATGCCAGCTCTCCTGCTACTGAGGATAGCATTGCTCCTGCTGCGGCATATTCAATTCCATAAGGGAGAAAAATCGTTGTGCAGACAGCGACGAGTGAAATGCGGATCACCTGTTCAAGGACTTGGGAGACAGCAAGCGGGTTCATATTCTGTTTTCCTTGAAAGTACCCCCTCAGCACACTCGATATGGCGATAATCGGCACAATTGGTGTAATGGCCAGAAGCGGATACAGTGTTCTTTTATCAGTCAGCATCGTTTCAGCCATAACCGGGGCGAAAAACAGAAACAGCGGTGTAAAGATCAGGCTGAGCACTCCAGTGATGGTCAGAGACATAACTAAAATATTTTTCGTTTTTTGATGATCTCCGCGCGCGCTGGCTTCAGCCACAAGCTTGCTGATCGCGACCGGCAGACCGAATTGAGTTAATGTAGCGGCCAAGAAGAAGGTGGGCGCAGCCATCATGAAAAGCCCGACTCCTTCTTCACCGATAAAACGGGCGATAACCACCCGGTTGACAAACCCGAGCATTCTTGTCACCATTCCTGCTGCGATAAGGATAAGAGTGCCCTTTAAAAACGTCTGTTTCGCCATTTTTACCCCCTGCCTTCTCAAACTACCTGTAATCATATACAATAAAGATATGCGTATATGTCGTCCAAGCATGACAAGTCTTCTTGAAAAACAATAAAAAAGGAGCGTGGAATCGTGGAGAAGCATCCCGCGGATCTATATAAAGACCACGTCAGGCCGTTTCTTTACAGCAAACTGGAAGAGTTTAAGATTCTCGGGTATGATGATGTTGAACTCGAAAGTTTGTGGTCATACTTAACAGATAAGAAGTGGAAAAAGAAAACGGAACTGCACATTTATGAAATGACGAGCGATATCTTATCAGTGAAAATTGGCGAATTTATGAACTATGCAACCGTTGAGTCATTCAAAACGTCTAATTGGCTGGGCAGTGAAGAAGGACAGGAAGCATTGGAAGAACTGCTGAGATAGCAGATCGATTCGCACAGGTTTAAGGGAGGATATACATAATGAAAAAAGGACGCTTGATTGCGTTTTTCCTTTTCGTATTATTGATCGGCACGGGCTTGGGCTACTTGACGAAGCCTGCTGCGAACAATATTACGTTAGGATTGGATTTGCAAGGCGGATTTGAGGTGCTGTATGATGTACAGCCCGTAAAAAAAGGTGACAAAATCACAAAAGACGTTCTGGTCAGCACAGTAGAGGCATTGAACCGCAGGGCCAATGTCCTCGGTGTCAGCGAACCGAACATCCAAATTGAAGGAAATAACCGGATTCGCGTTCAGCTTGCTGGTGTGACAAACCAAAACAGAGCGCGTGAAATTCTGGCGACTGAAGCGCAGCTTTCTTTCAGAGATGCGAATGATAAGGAACTGCTGAACGGTGCTGATCTTGTTGAAAATGGAGCTAAACAAACATACGACAGCACAACAAACGAACCGATTGTCACCATCAAACTGAAAGACGCTGATAAATTCGGCGAAGTGACCAAAAAGGTCATGAAGATGGCGCCAAACAACCAGCTTGTCATTTGGATGGATTACGAAAAGGGAGACTCCTTTAGAAAAGAAGTTAAAAAAGAGCATCCTAAATTTGTATCCGCTCCAAATGTAAGTCAGGAACTAAATACAACTGATGTAAAAATTGAAGGACATTTCACAGCTCAAAAAGCAAAAGATTTAGCCAGTATTTTAAACGCCGGCGCGCTTCCTGTAAAACTGACTGAAAAATATTCAACATCAGTAGGCGCACAATTTGGCCAGCAGGCGCTTCATGATACGGTGTTTGCCGGTATTGTCGGTATCGCAATTATTTTCTTATTTATGCTTTTCTATTACCGTTTGCCGGGATTTATAGCGGTGATTACGCTATCAGTTTATATCTACATTACACTTCAGATTTTTGACTGGATGAATGCTGTACTTACGCTTCCGGGAATTGCCGCACTCATTTTAGGGGTCGGGATGGCTGTTGATGCCAACATCATCACCTATGAGCGGATTAAAGAAGAGCTTAAGCTAGGCAAGTCTGTCCGTTCTGCCTTCCGCTCAGGAAACAGACGGTCATTTGCAACGATTTTTGACGCGAACATTACAACGATTATTGCAGCGGCTGTGCTCTTTTTCTTTGGGACAAGCTCTGTTAAAGGATTTGCGACGATGCTGATTCTGTCGATTTTGACAAGCTTTATCACGGCCGTTTTCTTATCAAGATTTCTTCTCGCTCTCCTAGTGGAAAGCAGATGGCTTGATCGGAAAAAAGGCTGGTTTGGCGTCAATAAGAAACATATTATGAATATTCAAGATACGGACGAAAATACAGAGCCGCATACACCGTTCCGAAAATGGGATTTCACGAGCAAGCGCAAATATTTCTTTATTTTCTCCAGCGCTGTTACGATTGCCGGGATTATTATCCTGCTTGTGTTCAAGCTGAATCTTGGCATTGACTTTGCGAGCGGCGCGCGGATTGAAGTGCAAAGCGACCATAAGCTGACGACAGTGCAGGTGGAGAAGGACTTTCAATCTCTGGGCATGGATCCTGATACCGTTGTTCTGTCAGGCGAAAAGAGCAATGTCGGCGTTGCCCGTTTTGTCGGGGTGCCGGATAAAGAAACCATTGCAAAAGTCAAAACGTATTTCAAAGACAAATACGGATCAGAGCCGAATGTCAGCACAGTTTCACCGACAGTCGGTAAAGAGCTGGCGAGAAATGCGCTTTATGCAGTTGCTATCGCTTCTATTGGCATTATCATTTACGTTTCGATCCGATTCGAATACAAAATGGCCATTGCCGCAATCGCTTCACTGCTTTATGACGCATTCTTCATCGTCACGTTTTTCAGCATTACAAGGCTTGAGGTAGATGTTACCTTCATCGCCGCCATTCTGACAATTATCGGGTATTCCATTAACGATACTATCGTTACATTTGACAGGGTTCGGGAGCATATGAAAAAGCGCAAGCCGAAAACATTTGCCGAGCTGAACCACATTGTAAACCTGAGCCTGCAGCAAACCTTTACACGATCTATTAACACTGTATTAACTGTTGTAATTGTTGTTGTGACATTGCTGATCTTTGGAGCATCATCTATTACCAACTTCTCAATTGCTTTATTGATTGGGCTGTTAACAGGCGTTTATTCCTCTCTCTACATTGCAGCGCAAATTTGGCTTGCATGGAAAGGAAAAGAACTGAAAAAAGATTCGGCGCAGTAAAAAATATCAGGCTGTCCTTTTCGGGGCAGCCTGTTTTTTGAAGTTTCATTGAACTTAAAATGGGCATTTGCTATAATGACATACGCTTACATTTAAACATATAGATGCTGTAAAAGTGTTTGTGACTGTTTTCAGAGATGTAGGAGGGTTATATATGAGGGTTCGCGAATCAGAGCTGCCGGGCATAGGGCGAAAAGTTGAAATGGTGACTAGAAACCGCAATAAAATTTCAATTATCATTCATCATGACGGACGGAGAGAGCTATACATTTTTGACGGAAACGATCATGAAGAGTGTGTTGCTTCCGTGCAGTTTGATGACGCTGAAGCTAGACAGATTTCTGCAATTCTCGGAGGAATGGTATATAAACCGAAAGCACTTGAAAGCGTCGAGGCAGCCCTTGATGATTTGATGATAGAATGGTTCAAAGTGGAAATTGGAGCGCCGGCCATTCGTCATACACTAGGTGATTTGGATGCAGGGCAGGAATACCATGTGACTGTTATTGCGATCATTAAAAAGAATCAAGAAAAACAATTACCTCCGGGATCTGATACAGTCATTGATGAGGGCGACACCCTTGTGATGTCCGGTGAGAGAAACAGACTGAAGAGGCTGATCCGGGAAAAATTAACCGCAAATGAGGCTTGACCTAGCGTCAGGACATGTTTAAAACCAGTCTTGATAGGGAAAGTTACCTCAGGTAAGTAAATATTGGGGGATAGAAAATGAATAAACAATGGACGATTATTTTCGCACTTATTTTTACCTTAATTGTCGCTATTTTTGCAGTCATTAATGTAAGATCGGTTGAAGTTGATTACCTGTTTGGCAGATCGGAATGGCCGCTTATTCTCGTCATTTTAGGCTCAGTTTTAATGGGAGCGCTGATCGTGTTTTCTGTCGGCATTTTTCAGGTGATGAAATTAAAGCGGGAAATCAAATCGCTGCGGAAAGAAAACGAAACGGCAATACATAAACAAGAAGATACTCAGCTTGCTGATCTGAACGACACACAAGATGCATCAGCCAGACTTGAGAAAAAAGACTAGTTTTCGAATAATATTTGAAACCCCTCAGTCTGCTCTAGTATAATAGGGTGGTTGAGGGGTGAATTTATGTTAGCGTCAAAAATGCGATGGGAAATCCAGCGACCAGATCAGGATAAGGTCAAATCACTCACAGAACAATTGCATATAACACCTCTTGTTGCGTCCCTGCTTGTAAAAAGAGGCTTTGATACGGCAGAAAGCGCGAAGCTGTTTTTGCATACAAAGGATGCCGATTTTTATGACCCTTTTGAAATGAAGGGCATGAGAGAAGCGGCAGAGCGAATAAAACAGGCGATTGCACAACAAGAACAGATTATGATATATGGCGATTATGATGCCGATGGAGTTACCAGTACGTCAGTGATGCTGCACACGCTGCAAAAGCTGTCGGCACAAGTTGATTTTTATATACCTGACCGCTTTAAGGAAGGATATGGCCCTAATGAACAGGCGTTTCGTTCGATAAAAGAACGAGGCTTCTCTCTGATTATTACGGTTGATACAGGAATTGCCGCTGTGCATGAAGCAAAGGTGGCAAAGGAACTCGGGCTGGATGTCATTATTACCGATCACCATGAGCCGGGGCCGGAGCTTCCGGATGTCCACGCAATCGTCCACCCGAAGCAGCCGGGCTGCACCTACCCGTTTAAGGAGCTGGCCGGGGTCGGAGTGGCGTTTAAGCTTGCTCACGCTTTATTGGGCGAACTCCCGGATGAACTGCTTGACCTGGCGGCAATCGGCACGATTGCTGATCTTGTCCCGCTGCATGATGAAAACAGATTAATTGCAACACTGGGACTTGAAAGGCTTCGGCGCACGAATCGGCTGGGCTTAAAAGAGCTGATGAAGCTGTCAGGCGGAGACATCGGAGAAGCGAACGAAGAAACAGTTGGGTTCCAGCTGGCACCAAGGCTGAATGCTGTCGGAAGAATCGAACAGGCAGATCCCGCCGTTCATTTGCTCATGTCGGAGGATTCGTTTGAAGCGGAAGAGCTTGCCGCAGAAATTGACCGGCTGAACAAAGAGCGCCAAAAGATGGTCAGCAAAATGACGGATGAAGCGATTGAAATGGTTGAACAGCAAGGTCTCGAGCAAACTGCAATCGTCGTGGCCAAAGCCGGATGGAATCCGGGAGTCGTTGGAATTGTGGCTTCAAAGCTTGTCGACCGTTTCTACCGCCCGGCCATTGTGCTTGGCATTGACGAAGAAAGAGGAATTGCTAAAGGCTCGGCCAGAAGCATCAGGGGCTTTAATTTATTCGAGAGCCTTTCTGAATGCAGAGATATTCTTCCTCATTTCGGCGGCCATCCAATGGCGGCAGGGATGACGCTGAATGCAGCAGATGTGCCGGATTTGCGAAACAGGCTGAATGAAATAGCGGACAATACGCTTACGGAAGAGGATTTTATTCCTGTACAGGAAGTCGATCTCGTCTGCGGTGTCGAGGATATTACAGTTGAAAGCATCACAGAGATGAACATGCTGTCTCCATTCGGCATGCTGAACCCGAAACCGCACGTTCTCGTAGAAAATGCTGTGCTGGAAGATGTCCGCAAGATCGGCGCTAATAAAAATCATGTCAAAATGACGGTCAGAAATGAGTCGTCTCAGCTTGATTGCGTCGGTTTTAATAAAGGTGAGCTTGAAGAAGGCATCGTACCGGGCTCTAGAATTTCCATAGTCGGTGAGATGTCAATCAACGAATGGAACAATCGAAAAAAGCCGCAGCTTATGATTAAGGATGCCGCTGTTTCTGAATGGCAGCTGTTTGATTTAAGAGGAAAACGGATGTGGGAAGATACGGTTTCCGTCCTTCCATCAGCTAAACGGGCCATAGTCTCTTTCAAAGAAGACTCAACAGCACTTCTTCAGGCTGAAGAACTTCGCCGTGAAGTGCACGTCATCAGCTCTGAAGAACAAGCGAAGGCGTTAGACCTTAATGGCGCCTATATTGTATTGCTGGATCCGCCGCCTTCGTTGGACATGCTTGCACGTTTGCTGGAAGGAAAAGCGCCTGAGCGGTTATATTTCATTTTTCTCAATCAAGAGGACCACTTTTTATCAACATTTCCCGCAAGAGACCACTTCAAATGGTATTATGCGTTCTTGCTGAAAAGAGGCGCTTTTGACGTAAAAAAACACGGTTCAGAGCTCGCAAGACATAAAGGCTGGTCCGTTGACACAATCAATTTCATGACAAAGGTGTTTTTTGATCTAGGTTTTGTTAAAATAGAGAATGGTGTGCTGTCTGTAGTTAGCGGAGTAAAGAAACGCGACTTAACAGACTCACAAACATATCAAGCGAAACAGCAGCTGATGGAACTGGATCAAAAGCTGAATTATTCTTCTGCTGAGGAGCTGAAGGAATGGCTGAATAAGCTGATGAAACAAGATTCAGAGGCTTGTGAAAGTACGAGGAGGACATAAAACAGATGGATTTAAAACAATACGTAACAATTGTACCGGATTACCCGAAAGAGGGCGTGCAATTTAAAGATATTACGACACTGATGGATAAAGGCGAGGTATACCGTTATGCCACAGATCAAATCGTTGAATATGCGAAAGAAAAGCAAATTGATTTGGTCGTCGGCCCGGAAGCGCGCGGCTTTATTATCGGCTGTCCCGTTGCTTACGCGCTTGGCGTAGGTTTTGCGCCGGTCCGCAAAGAAGGCAAGCTGCCTCGTGAAGTGATCAAAGTGGACTACGGCTTGGAATACGGAAAAGACGTATTAACGATCCACAAAGATGCGATTAGACCGGGTCAGCGTGTGCTTATTACAGATGACCTGCTTGCGACAGGCGGCACCATTGAAGCCACAATCAAACTTGTTGAAGAGCTTGGCGGCGTTGTTGCTGGCATCGCTTTCTTGATCGAGCTTTCTTACCTTGATGGCAGAGAAAAGCTTGAAGATTATGACATACTAACATTGATGAAATACTGAGGATAATCGCATAACGAAAAAAGCACTCCGTGTCAGGGTGCTTTTTTCCTATTGTTTTGCATTTATTTTATATAATATTTGGCTATTTGTACTTCTGCCCTTTACATCTTTCGTTTTTTTCTTGATAATTAACTACAATACAGTTTACATTCTAAAAAAGGTGATTCCATGGCGAACGAACAAGTATTGACTGCCGAGCAGGTTATTGATAAAGCGCGCAGTTATCTATCTGATGAGCATATCGCATTTGTTGAAAAAGCATATCTGTACGCTGAAGATGCTCATCGCGAGCAATACCGCAAATCGGGCGAGCCATATATTATTCATCCGATTCAAGTTGCGGGGATTCTCGTTGATCTTGAAATGGACCCTTCCACCATCGCGGGCGGATTTCTGCACGATGTCGTGGAAGATACAAATGTGACGCTCGATGACCTGAAAGAAGCATTTTCCGAAGAAGTGGCAATGCTTGTGGACGGCGTAACAAAGCTCGGTAAAATTAAATATAAATCACAAGAGGAACAGCAGGCGGAAAATCATCGCAAAATGTTTGTCGCTATGGCTCAAGATATCCGGGTCATACTGATCAAGCTGGCGGATCGTCTTCACAATATGCGGACGCTGAAGCACCTGCCTCAGGAAAAACAGCGGAGAATTTCCAATGAAACGCTGGAGATTTTTGCTCCATTGGCGCATCGTCTCGGGATTTCAAAAATTAAGTGGGAATTGGAAGATACGGCGCTCCGTTATTTGAATCCTCAGCAATATTACAGAATTGTCAACCTTATGAAGAAGAAGCGCGCAGAACGTGAGCTTTATGTCGATGAGGTTGTCAATGAAGTGAAGAAACGTGTCGAAGAAGTGAATATCAAAGCTGACTTCTCGGGACGTCCGAAACATATTTACAGCATTTATCGAAAAATGGTGCTGCAAAATAAGCAATTCAATGAAATTTACGATTTACTGGCTGTCCGTATTCTTGTGAATAGCATAAAGGACTGCTACGCGGTGCTCGGCATCATTCACACATGCTGGAAGCCGATGCCCGGCAGATTTAAAGATTATATCGCAATGCCGAAGCCAAATATGTATCAATCGCTGCATACAACTGTGATCGGGCCTAAAGGCGATCCGCTGGAGGTGCAGATCCGCACCTTTGAAATGCATGAAATTGCGGAATACGGGGTTGCGGCTCATTGGGCTTATAAAGAAGGGAAAGCGGCTAATGAAGCCGCAACCTTTGAGAAAAAGCTTTCTTGGTTCCGTGAGATTTTAGAATTCCAGAATGAATCAACAGATGCAGAAGAATTTATGGAATCGCTCAAAATCGATTTGTTTTCCGACATGGTGTATGTCTTTACGCCAAAAGGAGATGTAATCGAGCTTCCGTCCGGTTCAGTGCCGATTGATTTTTCTTACCGAATTCACTCTGAAATCGGCAATAAAACAATCGGTGCCAAAGTAAACGGAAAAATGGTGACGCTGGACCATAAGCTGCGGACAGGTGATATCGTTGAAATTCTCACTTCCAAGCATTCCTACGGTCCAAGCCAGGATTGGGTGAAGCTTGCCCAAACCTCTCAGGCAAAGCATAAGATCCGTCAATTCTTTAAGAAACAGCGGCGCGAAGAAAACGTCGAAAAAGGCCGTGAGCTTGTTGAAAAAGAAATTAAAAATCTAGATTTTGAAGTGAAGGATGTCTTAACGCCGGAGAATATCCAGAAGGTTGCGGATAAGTTTAATTTCTCAAATGAAGAGGATATGTACGCAGCGGTCGGCTACAATGGCATTACAGCCTTGCAAGTGGCAAACCGCCTGACGGAAAAAGAGAGAAAGCAGCGCGATCAGGAAGAACAGGAAAAGATCGTTCAGGAAGTCACTGAGCCTAAGCCATACCAACAGGGCAGAAAACGAGAAGCCGGCGTTCGCGTCAAAGGCATCGACAATCTTCTTGTCCGTTTATCAAAATGCTGCAATCCTGTACCAGGTGACGATATTGTCGGATTTATCACAAAAGGCAGAGGGGTTTCCGTCCATCGTGAAGACTGTCCGAATGTCAAAACGAATGAAGCTCAGGAGCGGCTGATTCCGGTAGAATGGGAACACGAGTCACAGGTTCAAAAGCGCAAGGAATACAACGTTGAGATAGAGATTCTTGGTTATGACCGCCGCGGATTGCTGAATGAGGTGCTTCAGGCAGTGAATGAAACGAAAACAAATATTTCATCTGTCTCAGGCAAATCGGATCGCAATAAAGTGGCAACCATTCATATGGCAATTTTTATTCAGAACATCAATCACTTGCACAAAGTCGTCGAGCGCATTAAACAGATAAGAGATATCTATTCTGTGCGCCGCGTCATGAACTAAAGGGGTTAAAAAATGAGATTAGTTGTTCAGCGAGTAACAGAAGCAAGCGTTACTGTGGATGAAGAGGTCGTCGGTCAAATTGGACAAGGTATGATGGTGCTGGTCGGCATCACTCACGAGGATACAGAAGCGGATGCCGCTTATTTAGCTGATAAAATCGTCAATCTTCGTATTTTCGATGACAGTGAAGGAAAAATGAATCTGTCTCTTTTAGATATAGGAGGAGAGATTTTATCTGTCTCGCAGTTTACGCTTTACGGAGATACGAGAAAAGGGCGCCGTCCAAACTACATGAACGCCGCCAAACCTGATAAAGCTTTAGGCCTTTATGAAAAATGGAACGATCTGCTTCGTGAAAAAGGAATCAAAGTGGAGACCGGAACGTTTGGAGCGATGATGGATGTTCAGCTTACAAACTCCGGACCGGTCACGCTTATGATGGATTCCAAATAAAAAAAGCTGCCAAGAGGCAGCTTTTTTTATTGGAAGTACTTCTCTAATCCGCTTTCGATCCCGTCTGTTACTTTTTCCTGATATGAATTGCTATGTACAATGGCTTCTTCCTGCGGGTGGCTGACATAACCCAGCTCATAGAGCATAGCGGGCTGCCTGTTTTCACGGAGCACATAATAATCTCCGAATAACACGCCGCGGTCAGGAATAGAAGAACGCTTTACCACTTCAGAGTGGACATCAGATGCCAGTTCCTGATCTTTGCCAGGACTGTAGTAATAAGCAGTGCTGCCTCTTGTGGAAGTATCGGCATAGCTGTCATAGTGAATGCTGATAAAAGCGTCGGCGTTGCGATAGTGAGACGTAGAGACCCGTGCCTGTAAGCTGACAAAGGTATCATCTTGGCGTGTCACATACACATCTGCTCCTGCTGATCTGAGTTTACCGGCAAGCAATTTCGCTGTTTTGATCGTCAAGTTTTTCTCGAATTGACTTGAATAACCGATCGTTCCGCTGTCTTTTCCTCCGTGTCCCGGGTCAACAATAATCGTTTTGTTGTTCAGAGAACCATTTCCGGAGTGTGAACCAGAAACAGGGGGCTCACCTGCTTCTTCCGCGCTTTTAGACGTTTGGACCACCCAATTGGCCACATAACCAGTTTGCCCGTTATGAAGCTTTATTTTATACCAGCTTCCCTTTGAACCGGTGATGGTGTACGAGTCGCCTTTTGCAGCACGCTCAACAGTCGAAGCGGATGTTGACGCATCACTTCTGATATTCGTTCCTCCGTATACGATATAGGCTTTTTTGGCGGAGGATGAACTGCCGGCATTTGCTGAATCTTCAGCTGGATCAGAACTAGTCAAAAGGTAATGACTTGCAACCCAGCCTTTGTGCCCGTTCGCCTCGATGTGAGCCCAGCCATTTTTCTCGTTTAGAACTGCCACTTTCGTTCCGCGATTTAGTTTCGTTATAATTGCGGCGTCATGTGAGGCGGAGGCTCTTACATTTAGTGAAGAAACACCGACCGTGCCTGCTGAAGCAGCGGAAGATTCAGTTTGACCACTCTTAGCAGACGCTGATCTGCTGCTGCCTGACGTGACATATTCAGACGATACCCATCCGGTGGCATTTTTGTAGGAAATCTTGATCCAGCCGGAATTTTTCTCAAGGACAGACGCCTGGCTGCCTTGCGGGAATTTGCCGATGACTTCGTATGAAGTGCCCGGTCCGGTTCTCATCCGCAGATCGGGGTCTGTTGATGTAACAGTGTCACTGCCTTTTGAAGAGCTTGTGCCGGCTTGGTCTTTCTTTGTAATAAGCCAGGAGACCACCCAACCCTTTTTTCCGGAGCCAAGCTGTATCTGCACCCAGTCTCCGTTTTCCTTTAAAATGGGGTAATGCTCGCCCTTTTTCACTTTCGCTGTAATGCCGTAGCTAAGTCCAGGGCCGCTTCTGACGTTCATGTCATCTGTTGCGATAACCGCTTCTCCCTGTGCGGCTGTAACGGCAGAAAAAGTCGGGAACAGGGTCCCGGTGAAAATAATACATACAATAAGAACAAAGTATTTCTTGCTCATTATGTCCTCCTTTCTGATGATCATTAAAAAAGCATTCTTGCTTAATATCGTAAAGTCCTTTCTGATTTTTAAATAAAAATAAAATGATTTGTTTATACTAGGCGTAAATACAATCAAAAAGGTGTGCAAATCATGAAATATCATCCAAAAATGGGACGTGCATTTCACGACGGTGAAGCCAATCTGCATTACAGCGATCATGCAGATCCCGATACGACCGGTTACCTTACTGAAACAGCATCTGAATTTGGTCTTATGTCCAAAGAAGCAGCGACGAGGAAAAACAACCGGAATAAAGCTTGACAGAGAACCCCAATCCCATTATTATAATAGAAATTGAGTACATAGCAAATGATGAAAGATTTGAACCAATAATGGAGAAGAGTAGGTCAGATTGCATGACTAGAGAGGAACCGCCCCAGGCTGAAAGCGGATCCCATTGTGTCTTTCGCGAAACAACACTCCGGAGGTTTCCTGCTGAACGCGTTAATTCCGTCATTAGGCAGTGAACGTGAACCTGCGTTAAAGGATCGAGCGGGAATATGAACATATTCCAACTAGGGTGGCACCACGGGTATAACTCTCGTCCCTACTATAAATTTATAGTAGGGGCGGGAGTTTTTTTATTTTCATCATGAACGATAATTGTAATTGACATAAGGAGGTCTTCATATGGGATATAACATTCCAAGAGGAACACAGGACATTCTGCCAGGAGAATCAGATCGCTGGCAGTTTGTTGAACAAATCATGAGAGACACTTGCCGCACTTATCAATATAAAGAAATCCGCACGCCGATTTTTGAGCATACGGAACTGTTTGCCAGAGGCGTCGGAGAATCTACGGATATCGTACAAAAAGAAATGTATACCTTCCAGGACCGCAAAGGCAGAAGCCTGACGCTTCGTCCGGAGGGAACAGCCGCGGCGGTTCGCGCTTTTAATGAAAACAAGCTGTTCGCAAATCCTGTTCAGCCGACAAAGCTTTATTATGTAGGGCCGATGTTCCGTTACGAACGTCCGCAGACGGGCCGCTTCCGCCAGTTTTATCAATTTGGAATTGAAGCGATTGGCTCGAAAGACCCTGCCATCGATGCAGAAGTGATGGCGCTTGCGATGAGTATTTATGAAAAAGCAGGCTTAGAAAACGTTAAGCTTGTCATAAACAGTCTCGGTGATCAAGAAAGCCGCAAAAGCTACAGAGAAGCGCTCGTGAAACATTTTGAGCCTCGCATTGAAGAGTTTTGTTCAGACTGTCAGTCACGGCTGCACACGAACCCGCTCAGAATCTTGGACTGCAAAAAAGACCGGGATCATGAGCTGATGAAATCGGCGCCATCGATTCTGACATATTTAAATGAAGAATCAGCCGCTTATTTTGAGAAAGTGAAGCAATACTTAAACGATCTTGGCATTTCGTATGAAATTGATCCTAACCTTGTGAGAGGCCTGGATTATTACAACCACACTGCATTTGAAATCATGAGCAATGCGGAAGGCTTCGGCGCAATTACGACACTTGCCGGAGGCGGACGCTACGACGGACTTGTCGAACAAATCGGCGGGCCTGAAGCACCGGGCATCGGATTTGCGATGAGCATTGAACGCCTGCTTGCCGCAATTGATGCTGAAAAAAGAGAGCTGCCAGTTGATCAGGGGATCGACTGCTACATTGTCACACTCGGCGAGAAAGCCAAGGATTATTCTGTCTCATTGGTGTACAAACTGAGAGAAGCAGGCATTTCCAGTGAAATCGATTATGAAAATAAGAAAATGAAAGGCCAGTTTAAGACGGCTGACCGCCTGAAAGCGAGATTTATTGCGATTTTGGGTGAAGATGAGCTTGCTCAAAATAAAATCAATGTTAAGGATGCAAAGACAGGCGAACAGATTGAAGTGACACTTGATGAATTTATACATGTGATGAAGGCAAACCAAAAGGGATAAGGAGTGGAACGCATTGTTTGGAAGAACATATTATTGCGGCGAAATAACTGAAAAAGCAATCGGTGAATCCGTAACGCTGAAAGGCTGGGTCCAAAAAAGACGGGACCTCGGCGGACTGATTTTTATTGACTTGCGTGACCGTACGGGAATTGTTCAAGTCGTTTTTAACCCTGATGTGTCAAAAGAAGCGCTTGCTATTGCTGAAGGCATCAGAAATGAGTACGTGCTTGATATTCAAGGTAAAGTAGTGGCGCGTGAAGAGGGAACAGTCAATGCGAATTTGAAAACAGGCGCGATTGAAATTCACGCCGATGGAGTGACCGTATTAAATGCTGCAAAGACACCTCCGTTTGCGATTTCTGATCAAGCAGAAGAGGTATCAGAGGACGTCCGTTTAAAATACCGTTACTTAGATTTGCGCAGACCGGCTATGTTTCAAACGATGCAGCTGCGCCATAACGTGACGAAAGCGGCTCGCGGCTTCTTAGATGAAAATGGATTTCTTGATATTGAAACGCCGATTTTAACAGGAAGCACACCTGAGGGCGCACGTGACTACTTGGTGCCGAGCCGTGTGCACGAAGGTGAATTTTACGCGCTGCCGCAGTCTCCGCAGCTCTTTAAACAGCTTCTGATGGTATCCGGCATTGAACGCTACTATCAGATCGCCCGCTGTTTCCGTGATGAAGACTTGCGTGCGGACCGCCAGCCAGAGTTTACACAAATCGATATTGAAATGTCCTTTATGAGCCAGGAAGATATTATGTCATTGGCTGAGGACATGATGGCAAAGATTATGCGTGATACAAAAGGTGTGGAGCTCAAGCTTCCTCTGCCTCGCATGACATATGACGAAGCGATGAACAAATACGGTTCTGATAAACCTGATACGCGTTTTGGCATGCTTTTGACAGATGTGTCTGACATTGTGAAGGATACCGACTTTAAAGTATTTTCATCAGCTGTGGAAAACGGCGGCGTTGTCAAAGCGATTAATGTAAAAGGAGGAGCCGGTGATTACTCCAGAAAAGACATCGACGCTCTTGGCACTTTTGCTGCAAACTATGGGGCGAAAGGACTTGCCTGGGTGAAAGTTGAGGCGGACGGAGTGAAGGGCCCGATCGCCAAATTCTTTGATGAAGAAAAACAGTCTGCGCTGATTGAAGCACTTGATGCCGCTGAAGGTGATTTGCTGCTGTTCGGAGCGGATAAATTCGAGATCGTAGCCGCATCACTTGGCGCCCTGCGCTTAAAGCTTGGGAAAGAACGAGGACTGATTGACGAAAACCTGTTCAATTTTTTATGGGTCATCGACTGGCCGCTTTTAGAGCATGATCCGGTGGAAGGACGTTTTTACGCGGCCCACCATCCGTTCACAATGCCTGTCCGAGAAGACCTTGAACTGATTGAAACAGCGCCTGAGGACATAAAAGCGCAAGCCTATGATCTTGTCTTAAACGGCTATGAGCTTGGTGGCGGTTCTATCCGTATTTTCGAAAAGGATATTCAGGAAAAAATGTTTGCGCTTCTTGGCTTCTCAAAAGAAGAGGCGGCTGAACAGTTCGGATTCCTGCTGGAAGCATTTGAATATGGGGCTCCTCCGCACGGCGGAATCGCGCTCGGCTTAGACCGTCTCGTTATGCTTCTCGCAGGACGTACGAACCTGAGAGATACGATTGCGTTTCCGAAAACGGCAAGCGCAAGCTGCCTGATGACAGAAGCGCCGGGCGAAGTAAGCGACGCCCAGCTTGATGAGCTTCACCTTTCCATCAAGAAAAAAGTGAAGAACTAATTGGGCAGTTGGATTCTTGAAAATTAAAATCGTCTGTGATATGATTTTGACAAGTTAAATAAAGTCCTGATGTGTTAGTTGTACACCTAGTTTTGACCGAACATTTTTTTGATTTGGGAGCCCGCATTTTTAAATGGCGTACATGCCTCTTTTCATTCGGTAAAGAGGACTTACAAGATTTAAAAGAGGGCACCCACCTGCTGAGAGCGGGTTCAAAACAAAGGAAAGCTGCAACGGCACTATTGGGACTTTATTTTTTGTGCGCAGAAAAAACGGCTGCTCATGAATCAGCCATTTTATAGATGAAAACCAGAATACGAATGTGGAGTGAGGTTCTTGTTACACCAGTTTTCACGCAATGAATTAGCTATCGGAAAAGAAGGCCTTGAAACGCTGAAAAACAGCACGGTGGCAGTGCTTGGGGTCGGCGGAGTCGGATCATTCGCGGCAGAAGCACTCGCACGGTCGGGTGTCGGCCGCATTTTGCTTGTCGACAAAGATGATGTGGACATTACAAATGTAAACCGTCAGCTTCATGCTCTTCTTTCAACTGTCGGACAGCCGAAAGTTGATTTAATGAAAGCGCGGATCGCAGACATTAACCCGGAGTGTGAAGTGATCGCGTTAAAAATGTTCTATACGGAAGAAACGTATGAGCAATTTTTTGACTATAATCTCGACTATGTCATTGACGCGTCAGACACGATTCATTATAAAATTCATTTAATGAAAGAATGTCTGAAACGGGATATTCCGCTCATTTCCAGCATGGGTGCCGCGAACAAAACGGATCCGACACGCTTCCAAATCGCAGATATTTCAAAAACGCACACTGATCCAATTGCGAAGGTCGTCCGTACGAGATTACGCAAAGAGGGCATCAAAAAAGGCGTTCAAGTGATTTTCTCTGACGAAAGCCCGATTGTCATTCGGGAAGATGTCAGAAAAGAAGTGGGAAATGACGAGGCGAAAATCCGCAAAGCAAAAATGCCGCCATCCTCTAATGCGTTTGTGCCATCAGTCGCAGGTTTGATCATGGGCGGACATGTTGTCATGGATCTTTTAAAAGACATTGAAATCAAACGCGTGAAGGATAAGTAGCGCAAAAACAGCCTTGACTATCATCAAGGCTGTTTTTGTTTTATTTTCTTTTCATTAATTTGTCGTACACCTGTTTTAAGGCGGATTCGAACTTCCCTGTCTGTTTCGGCTTGTAATATTGTTTATTCTTTAGAGGATCAGGGAGATATTGCTGTTCGACCCAGCCGTTGTCGTAATTGTGCGGGTATTTATAGTCGATCCCTCTTCCTAATTCCTGAGCTCCCTTATAATGCGCATCTTTTAAGTGCTTCGGCACATCTCCGATTTTTCCGGCTCTGATATCGGCCAGCGCCTCGTCAATTGCCAGAATGGCTGAGTTTGATTTCGGCGAGAGGCAGAGTTCAATGACCGCGTTGGCCAGCGGGATTCGCGCTTCGGGAAACCCGACTCGCTCAGCAGTCTGAATAGCGTGCAGCACTCTCGGACCGGCTTGCGGGCTTGCTAAGCCGATATCTTCATAGGCGATGACAAGCAGTCTTCTTGCGATGCTTTCCAGATCGCCAGCTTCAATTAATCTCGCCAAATAATGAAGAGCGGCGTTGGCATCAGAGCCGCGGATCGATTTTTGAAAAGCGGACAATACATCATAATGCGCATCACCATCTTTATCGTGAGAAAAGCTTTTTTTCTGCAAACATTCTTCAGCGCTTTCTAATGTAATGTGAATGACGCCGCCGGCTGACTCCTTCGTTGACAGCACGGCCAGTTCAAGCGCGTTTAAAGCGGAGCGGACATCTCCGCCGCAGCCGCGGGCAAAATGCTCCATCGCCTGATCATCAATGGATACAGAATACGCGCCGAGGCCCCGGTGCTCGTCATGAAGCGCCCGTTCCAGCGCCTGTTTTATCAGTTCGGGTGTTAACGGCTCAAGCTCAAAGATCTGTGTCCGGCTTCTGATCGCCGGATTAATGGCATGATACGGGTTAGCCGTGGTTGCTCCGATCAAAATGATCATCCCGTTTTCTAAATAGGGCAAAAGAAAATCTTGTTTCCCTTTATCCAGCCTGTGAACTTCATCCAGAATCAAAATCACCTGACCCGACATTTTCGCTTCCTGGGCTACGATTTCCATATCTTTTTTATTGTTAATGACAGCATTCAGCTTTCGAAAAGCAATACTTGTCGAACCGGCGATTGCTGTTGCGATTGATGTTTTTCCAATTCCGGGCGGCCCGTACAAAATCATGGATGACAAATGTTTTGCCTGAACCATTCTGCCGATAATTTTATCTTCAGCCACCAGATGCTGCTGGCCGATAATATCCTCTATTTTTGTCGGACGCATCCGATATGCCAATGGCTTCATCATCATCTCTCCTTACTTAATTACAGGGTAACGGAAAATCGGACATTAGAAAAGAGGAAAGGCCCGTTTCCGCCTGCCTCAATGAAAATTCGCTAAAGGTATGTTATAATAACAGTTGGTCTATTAGATTATAAACGGACGAAACATATAGAAAATTACCATTATAGATGTGGAAAATCATGAAATAACAGAGGTGTTCATGTTGAAAATATCAACTAAGGGAAGATACGGGCTTACCATTATGATCGAGCTTGCAAAAAAGCATGGTGAGGGCCCGACTTCATTAAAAAGCATCGCACAGACGAATAATTTGTCCGAGCATTATTTAGAGCAGCTGGTATCGCCGCTCAGAAATGCCGGTTTAGTGAAAAGCATCAGAGGCGCATACGGGGGATATGTATTGGGAAGCGAGCCGGATGCCATTACGGCGGGAGATATTATCCGTGTGCTTGAGGGACCGATCAGTCCTGTTGAAGTGCTGGAAGATGAGGAGCCCGCCAAGCGTGAGCTCTGGATTCGCATCCGGGATGCTGTGAAAGAGGTTTTAGACAGCACAACATTAGAGGATCTTGCCAGCTACACAGATGGAGAGCAAGAAGCTTATATGTTCTATATTTAGATCAGAGGTGTAAACATAATGGAACGGATTTATTTAGATCATGCCGCAACATCCCCGATGGATGAGCGTGTGCTGGAAAAAATGATACCGCATTTCTCCGGCAATTTCGGCAATCCATCCAGCATTCATTCATTTGGAAGAGAATCTCGGAAATGGGTGGACGAAGCAAGAGCGCAGATTGCAGCTGAAATCGGAGCGGCAGAGCAGGAGATCATTTTTACAAGCGGGGGCACTGAAGCCGACAACTTGGCTATCATGGGGACCGCACTTGCAAGAAAAGAGCTGGGCAAACATATCATCACGACAAAAATTGAACACCACGCTGTGCTTCACACATGTGAAAAGCTTGAGGAAGACGGATTTGAAGTAACGTATCTCGACGTTGATCAAAATGGAAGAGTCAGTGCAAAACAGGTGAAAGATGCACTGCGTGATGATACAATCCTTGTGACAGTGATGTATGGAAATAATGAAGTCGGAACCGTGCAGCCGATCGATGAAATCGGTGAGCTGCTGAAGGAACATCAGGCTTACTTCCATACCGATGCTGTTCAGGCATTCGGGCTTTTGCCGATTGATGTGAAAAACAGCCATATTGACCTTCTGTCTGTTTCGGGGCACAAGCTCAACGGGCCAAAAGGAACAGGCTTTTTATATGCAAGTAAAGATGTAAAACTTTCTCCGCTCTTATTCGGAGGAGAGCAAGAAAGAAAACGCCGTGCCGGAACAGAAAATGTTCCGGGCATCGTCGGGCTGAAAGAAGCGATCAAGCTGTCCAGTGAGGAACGGGGCGAAAAAAACGAGAAGTATCAATCGTTTAAAACCATCTTTGCCGACACGCTTGAACATGCCGGTGTGGCATTTGAGCTCAACGGTGACAAAGAGCATAGTCTGCCGCATGTGCTCAATCTTTATTTCCCCGGTGTATCAGTGGAAGCGCTGCTGGTGAATCTTGATATGGCGGGAGTCGCTGTCTCGAGCGGATCAGCGTGCACGGCCGGCTCAGTCCTGCCGTCGCATGTTCTGACTGCGATGTTTGGAGACGAGAGTGACCGGCTGACATCCTCAATTCGGATCAGCTTCGGCCTTGGCAATACGGCTGAGCAAGTGAAAACCGCTGCCCAACATGTGGCTGATGTTGTAAAACGACTGACACAATAAGGCGGCTTAGCTATTGGAGTGAATAAAATGGAAAAACGGCCGGAGGATACAAGAGTCGTCGTCGGCATGTCCGGCGGAGTGGACTCCTCTGTGACAGCCCTGCTGTTAAAAGAACAGGGCTATGATGTAATCGGAATCTTTATGAAAAACTGGGATGATACGGACGAAGACGGTTTTTGCACAGCGACAGAGGATTATGAAGATGTAATCCGCGTTTGCAATCAAATCGGAATTCCGTACTATGCCGTTAATTTTGAAAAGCAATACTATGAGAAGGTATTTCAATACTTCCTTGATGAATATAAAGCAGGCAGAACACCAAACCCGGATGTGCTGTGCAATAAAGAAATTAAATTCAAGGCATTTTTAGAGCATGCCCTGTCACTTGGCGCCGACTATATCGCGACTGGCCACTATGCGAGAGTAGACAGAAGCGGCGGCAAAGTCAGAATGCTGCGCGGTATTGATGAAAACAAGGATCAAACATACTTCTTGAATCAGCTGACAGAAGATACGCTGAGCAAAGTCATGTTCCCAATTGGCGAGCTTGAAAAGAGCCGTGTGCGTGAAATTGCCAAAGAAGCAGAACTTGCCACAGCGACGAAAAAAGACAGTACGGGTATTTGTTTTATCGGCGAACGCAACTTCAAAACGTTCCTCAGTCAATATCTCCCTGCACAGCCGGGCGATATGGTGACGATGGACGGAGAAGTAAAAGGACGCCACGACGGATTGATGTACTACACGATCGGACAGCGGCACGGCCTTGGCATCGGCGGGAGCGGCGAGCCGTGGTTTGCGGTTGGCAAAGATCTTGAAAAGAACATTCTCTACGTGGATCAAGGGTTCCATAACCCGCTTCTTTATTCCGACAAAATTACAGCAACGAATATCAGCTGGGTTCGTCCGGATATCATGAAGGGCGAAGAGATTTCCTGCACGGCTAAATTCCGTTACCGCCAAGAAGATCATAAAGTAACGGTGCGCATGACGGGTGAAGGCGAAGCGGAAGTCATCTTTGACGAACAAGTCCGCGCTGTTACGCCGGGACAAGCCGTTGTCTTCTATGACGGCGAAGAGTGCCTTGGCGGCGGAACAATTGATGATGTGTACAAAGACGGAACAAAATTGTGGTACGTATAAAAGATGAAAAACCTCAACAATGAGTTGGGGTTTTTTAATGAAAGGAAGATGATCGGTGGATTATAACCAACTCGGTATTGAGGCGATGCAGGAAGGCGATTACGAGAAAGCGGCAGAGGCCTTTACAAAAGCGATTGATGAAAATAAAGAAGACGCGATTCCGTATATCAATTTTGCCAACCTGCTTTCATCGGTAAATGAGCTGGAACGTGCGCTTGCGTTTTATGATAAAGCGCTTGAATTAGACGATAGCGCAGCCACTGCTTATTATGGAGCAGGAAATGTCTATGTTGTAAAAGAAATGTACAAAGAAGCGAAAGACATGTTTGAAAAAGCGCTTCGTGCCGGAATGGAAAACGGCGACCTGTTTTACATGCTCGGCACGGTGCTTGTCAAACTTGAACAGCCTAAGCTTGCACTGCCTTATTTACAAAGAGCGGTAGAACTGAATGAAAATGATACGGAAGCGCGCTTTCAATTCGGGATGTGCTTAGCGAACGAGGGCATGCTGGACGAAGCGCTCAGCCAATTCACAGCTGTAACAGATCAAGATCCCGGGCATGCTGATGCATTTTATAATGCCGGTGTTGCTTATGCTTATAAAGAAAATCGAGAAAAAGCGCTGGAAATGCTGGACAAAGCGATCGATATTCAGCCAGATCATATGCTAGCGCTTCATGCAAAAAAACTGATCGATCCATCATAACAAGCACAGGAGGAGGGACAGCTCGTGCAGCAGCATCCGGATCAGCTTCATATGGAGGAAGAGCCCTATTTAAAAGGGACAGTCAACACAGTCATTTATCATAATGACACCAATTTATATACGGTTCTGAAAGTGAAAGTCATAGAAACCTCCGAGGCCATTGAAGATAAAGCCGTATCCGTGACGGGCTACTTCCCTGCGCTTCAAGAAGAGGAGACGTACACGTTTTACGGAAAGATCGTAACCCATCCGAAGTTCGGGCTCCAATTTCAAGCGGAGCATTTCAAAAAAGAAATACCGACGACTAAGGAAGGCATTATTCAGTATTTATCGAGTGATTTGTTCGAGGGAATCGGCAAAAAAACAGCCGAAGAAATTGTGAAAAAGCTGGGCGACAGCGCGATTAATAAAATTTTAGCCGATGCTTCAGTGCTTTATGATGTTCCGAAGCTCTCAAAAAAGAAAGCAGATACGTTAGCCGGCGCCTTGCAGCGGCATCAGGGACTTGAGCAAATCATGATTTCCTTGAATCAGTTTGGCTTCGGCCCGCAGCTGTCTATGAAAATCTATCAGGCCTATGAATCCGAAACGCTTGAAAAGATTCAGGAAAACCCATATCAGCTTGTGAAGGATGTAGAAGGCATTGGATTTGGGAAAGCGGATGAGCTTGGCGGCAGAATGGGACTTTCCGGGAATCATCCAGAGCGGATAAAAGCCGCCATTTTGTACACGCTTGAAACGACTTGTTTGTCTGAAGGACATACGTACATAGAAACGGAAAAGCTGATTATCGACACCCAATCATTGTTAAACCAGTCAGCAAGGGAAGGAGAGCGCATCACAGAAATGGATGCCGCTAACGCAATAATTGCCCTTGGAGAAAATAAAGACATTGTCATAGAGGATGGCCGCTGTTATTTTCCATCGCTGTTTTACGCGGAACAAAACGTTGCAAAGCGTGTGAAACATATCGCAAGCCAAACCGAATATGACGACCAGTTTCCGGAATCGGAATTTCTGCTCGCTTTGGGAGAACTGGAAGAACGGATGAATGTTCAGTATGCCCCGAGCCAGAAGGAAGCGATTCAAAAAGCTCTTTCTTCACCGATGCTTCTTTTAACGGGAGGCCCAGGAACAGGAAAAACGACGGTCATCAGAGGGATTGTTGAACTGTACGGAGAACTTCACGGTGTGTCTCTGGACCCGTCAGCTTATAAAAAGGATGAAGCTTTCCCGATTGTATTGGCCGCACCGACAGGAAGAGCGGCGAAACGGATGAGTGAATCAACCGGTCTCCCGGCAGTCACGATTCACAGGCTGCTTGGCTGGAACGGCGCTGAGGGCTTCACCCATACAGAGGACCAGCCGATCGAAGGGAAGCTGTTAATTATCGATGAAGCCAGCATGCTTGATATATGGCTGGCGAACCATTTGTTTAAAGCGATCCCTGATCATATTCAAATTATCATAGTCGGAGACGAAGACCAGCTGCCTTCTGTCGGTCCGGGCCAAGTGCTGAGAGACCTTTTGGCATCACAGGTGATCCCGACTGTGAGACTGACAGATATCTACCGCCAGGCGGAGGGATCATCAATTGTTGAGCTTGCCCACCAGATGAAAGAAGGATTGCTGCCCAACAATTTGACTGCACCGACGAAAGACCGTTCCTTTATTCGCTGCGGAGGCTCGCAAATAAAAGAGGTCGTTGAGAAGGTTGTCGCCAATGCATTAAAAAAAGGCTATACGGCAAAGGACATTCAGGTTCTCGCTCCCATGTACAGAGGGAAAGCCGGCATCAATGAACTGAATGTGATGCTGCAGGACATATTAAATCCGCCTAAAGAAAAACCGAGAGAAATCAAGTTCGGGGATGTAGTCTACAGAACCGGTGATAAAATTCTGCAGCTTGTCAATCAGCCGGAAAACAATGTATTCAACGGAGATATTGGTGAAATCACCTCGATATTTTATGCGAAGGAAAATACAGAAAAAGAAGATATGGCCGTCGTTTCTTTTGACGGCAATGAAATGACGTTTACGAAAAAAGATTTTAACCAGTTCACCCACGCATATTGCTGCTCTATTCATAAATCGCAGGGAAGTGAATTTCCGATTGTGGTTTTGCCTGTTGTGAAGGGCTACTATAGAATGCTCAGAAGAAACCTTCTTTATACCGCCATTACAAGAGCGAAGAAATTTCTCATTTTATGCGGAGAAGAGGAGGCGTTGGAGTGGGGCGTGAAAAATAATGACGCGACTGTCAGACAGACTTCCCTGAGAAACAGGCTTTATGCACAGATTGAGGAAATGGATGCCGAGCTCGAGGCTTTGCAAAAAGAGCTTCCGTTCAGCGTGCACGACGCCAATATAGGAATGGAAGGCATCACGCCATTTGATTTTATGAAAGAAGAACAGCTGTAAAAAACTCCCGTGTCAGCGGGAGTTTTTTCATCGTATGAGTCAAAGGCGCAAAGCAAAACCTAAGCCTGTTCAACAAAAGGTGGTTGATCACACTTTGAGAACATGCCATGAGGTAGAAGGATTCCCAGTATACTCAGAACGAACTTCTTGTTATCTCGGGACAATTTCTGATATTTGTTTTTCTCTGAAGGGAAATTGTCTTGGGTTTATTCTTGCACAAAAACGCTTTTTGCATCATCATCATGCCCTATTACAGGCGTGTGATATCTCTTGCATTCTGGATGACCGCATATTGGCCTCGGTCAGTTCAGACCAGCTTCTGCCTCTTCCGAAATCGTGTTTCACATATGAGCAGATGAAAATGAAGTTTGTGAAATCACAAGAAGGGGATATATTGGGGATGCTGGAAGATGTATACTTTTGTTTGGACAGGGGCATAATCGTAGCATATGAACTCTCGGACGGTTTCTTTTCTGACCTGGCGGGAAGCAAGCGCCAGATCCAAAGAGCGGATTCGCTTGTCGAGGTGCGGAAGGACGAGATCGTTCTGAACGGATAGAGGTGTGAGATATGCTTATATGCCCGAACTGCAAAAGTAAGGATATCGGGAAAATCGGCGTGAACCAATATTATTGCTGGGGCTGTTTTATTGAACTGACAGTGGCGAAAGGGAAAATTGCAACTCATCAGGTGGAAGAAGACGGAACGTTAAGCAGCTTGGATGATTTGTTTTCTGAGGATGAACGCAGCATCAATTTTTAATGATGAAAGGAGATGCGCAGGATGAATCGGACGATGACTTCTCTTTTGGCATTGGGAGCAGGAGCTCTCGTATATCGAATGGCGACTCAATCCGACATGCTGAATAATCGAAGCATGAAACGGATGAGAAGAAGAATAACGAAAATGTTTTAACGCGAAAAAGGATACTCTTCGAGGAGTATCCTTTTTTGTTATAAGGAAGAGAATAATTCGCACCATTCCTCAAAAGATATAGAAGAGGTGAAATCAGATGCTTCAAAAACCGGTGCAGCTTTTATTGTGGGTTGCCATTTGTTTGCTGGTCCTGTTGACGGTTTACGTCTTTTTTATGCTTGATATGTTATGGTCGCCATTTTGGCTTGTCATCAAAACAATTTTTATTCCCTTGGTTATTTCTATTTTTATTTCTTATTTATTGCTTCCGGTCACAGAGTGGCTGCACGACAAAGGACTGCCGAGGACTTTGAGCATCTTGGTGATTTATGTGATTTTCTTTGGCGGAATTGGCTGGGCGCTGTACAAAGGGGTTCCTGTTTTAATTGTCCAGCTGACGGATTTATCAGAAAATATACCTCTGTTTGCCGAAACGTATAACGGGCTCCTTCTTCATGTGCATAACCATACGGATGATTGGCCTGACGGCATGCATCACCGAATAGATAACATGATCCGCCAGACCGAGGCGTTTTTTGCGGGGGCGATAGAAGGTGCAATCAGCGGAATCCGCAACGTGCTCGATTATTTCTTGATTGCGGCAACTATTCCTTTTCTCGTGTTTTATATGGTAAAGGACATTGACTTAATGAAAAAGACGGTATGGTACTTGACTCCGAAGTCATGGAGAAAGCGGGGCAGCGCCTTTTTGCGGGATGTGGACGACTCCCTTGGCGATTATATCCGCGGCCAGCTTCTTGTCTGCTTGATTCTCGGGGTGATCGCGGGCATTACCTTCTGGATATTCGGGCTTCCGTATCCGCTGATCTTAGGCCTGATTTCTGGAGTAACGAATGTCATCCCGTATTTTGGCCCTTTCATTGGAGCGGTTCCTGCGCTATTAATCGCAATGACCATCTCAGTGAAGGCGGTTCTTGTTGTGGTGATCACAGTGTTTATTCTGCAGTTTATGGAAGGAAATATCCTCAGTCCGTTCATTGTCGGCAGAAGCCTTAAAATGCATCCGGTCGTCATCATGCTTGCACTCCTTGCCGGAGGAGAGCTTGCGGGAATCGTCGGAATGATTTTGGCTGTTCCGGCGACGGCAGTTTTAAAAGTGATGATGATCCATTTTTTGCGGATGAGGACGGAGCATTGACATTGGCGTGCAGCTTGTCTATAATTTCTCGTAGAATACATACGAATCTCTAGTGACGGATCTGAGTACGCCGAAGCCCTGTTAAAGAGAGAAGCTCCGTAAGCTGAAAGGAGCTTTATCAGAAGATCGGAGGAAGCTAATCCTGAGTGCAGTTAATCACTGCCGCACATCCTGCGTTACAGGGTAAAAGGTGACGGGCGAATGCTGAGCAAGGCCCGTAATCAGGGTGGTACCGCGAGACAGCTCTCGTCCCTGTGTAAACGTGTGGTTTGCATAGGGGGAGGGCTTTTTTGCTGTCACTGAAGAGAATTTCGATTTTTATAGAGGAGGACATACAATGAAACACTTAACTTCTGCGGAAGTGCGTCAAATGTTTTTGGATTTCTTTAAAGAAAAAGGACATGCGGTTGAGCCAAGCGCGTCACTAGTGCCGCATGAGGATCCTTCACTGCTTTGGATCAACAGCGGTGTTGCGACGCTGAAAAAATATTTTGACGGCCGTGTCGTTCCGGAAAATCCAAGAATCGTAAACGCTCAAAAAGCGATCAGAACAAACGATATAGAAAATGTAGGTAAAACCGCGCGCCATCATACATTCTTTGAAATGCTTGGAAACTTTTCTATCGGCGATTATTTTAAAGAAGAAGCCATTACATGGGCTTGGGAGTTTTTAACGAGTGACAAGTGGATCGGCTTCGACGAGGAGCTTCTCTCTGTTACGGTTCACCCTGAAGATGAAGAGGCGTATGAGTTCTGGTCGAAAAAAATCGGTATTCCTGAAGAAAGAATTATCCGTCTGGAAGGGAACTTCTGGGATATCGGTGAAGGGCCGAGCGGACCGAACACGGAGATTTTCTACGACCGCGGTGAAGCATACGGTAATGATCCGGACGATCCGGAGCTTTACCCAGGCGGAGAAAATGACCGTTACCTGGAAGTATGGAACCTAGTGTTCTCTGAGTTCAACCATAATCCTGACGGGACCTACACGCCGCTTCCGAAGAAAAACATTGATACGGGTATGGGACTTGAACGAATGGTATCTGTCATCCAGAATGTTCCGACAAACTTTGATACTGATTTGTTTGTTCCGATTATCAAAGCTACAGAATCTATTTCTGGTGAATCATATGGCAAAGACAATGTAAAAGACACGGCGTTTAAAGTGATTGCCGACCACATCAGAACGGTTGCTTTTGCCGTCAGTGACGGGGCTCTTCCATCAAACGAAGGCCGCGGCTATGTGTTAAGACGTTTGTTGCGCCGGGCCGTGCGTTATGCCAAAACGATCAACATCCACCGTCCGTTCATGTTCGATTTAGTGCCGGTTGTCGCTGAAGTCATGGCTGATTTCTATCCTGAAGTGAAAGAAAAAGGGGACTTCATCGCAAAAGTGATCAAAACTGAGGAAGAGCGCTTCCACGAAACACTTAATGAAGGGCTTGCCATCCTGTCGGAAATGATCAAAAAAGAAAAAGACAAGGGCAGCAGCGTGATTTCAGGCGCCGACGTGTTTAAGCTGTACGATACGTACGGATTCCCGGTTGAGCTGACTGAAGAATACGCGGAAGACGAAAACATGACGGTTGACCAGCAAGGATTTGAAGAAGAAATGAACCAGCAGCGTGAACGGGCAAGAAACGCACGCCAAGATGTCGGCAGCATGCAGGTGCAGGGCGGTGCATTGCGCGACGTGACCGACGAAAGCACATTTGTCGGCTACGCTCAAACCAAGTCTGATGCCAATGTCATTGTGCTTCTTCAGGACGGCCAATTAATCGAAGAGGCTCATGAAGGAGAAAGCGTTCAAATCATTCTTGATGAAACACCGTTCTATGCGGAAAGCGGCGGCCAAATCGGTGATAAAGGCTATCTCCGCAGCGAACAGGCTGTTGTAAAAATTAAAGATGTCCAAAAAGCGCCGAACGGCCAGCATGTTCATGAAGGTGTTGTGGAAAGCGGAACTGTACAAAAAGGCCTTCAAGTGACCGCTGAAGTTGAAGACCGTATGAGAAGCGGCGTCATTAAAAACCATACGGCAACACATTTATTGCATCAAGCATTGAAAGACGTTCTTGGAACTCATGTCAATCAGGCGGGATCTCTTGTGACTGAAAACCGTCTTCGTTTTGACTTCTCGCATTTTGGCCAAGTGACAAAAGAAGAGCTTGAACAAATTGAAAGAATCGTAAACGAAAAGATCTGGGCGAGCATTCCGGTCAGCATTGATCTAAAACCGATTGCTGAAGCAAAAGAAATGGGCGCTATGGCTCTGTTCGGCGAAAAATACGGCGATATTGTCCGGGTCGTTCAAGTAGGAGAGTACAGCTTAGAGCTGTGCGGCGGCTGCCACGTCAGAAATACAGCGGAAATCGGCCTGTTTAAAATCGTTTCTGAATCTGGAATCGGAGCGGGCACGAGACGGATTGAAGCTGTAACAGGACAAGGCGCTTACGTCGAAATGAACAGCCAGATTTCTGTATTGAAGCAGGCTGCTGACGAGCTGAAAACAAATATCAAAGAAGTGCCGAAACGGGTTGCGGCTCTGCAGACAGAACTGAAGGAAGCGCAAAGAGAGAATGAATCTCTTCTAGCGAAACTCGGCAACGTGGAAGCAGGAGCGATCCTCTCGAAAGTAAAAGAAGTTAACGGCGTGAGTGTGCTTGCGGAAAAAGTAAATGCGAAAGACATGAACCACCTCCGCACGATGGTGGATGAACTCAAAGCAAAGCTTGGCTCTGCGGTGATCGTACTAGGTGCGGTACAAAACGATAAAGTCAACATCTCTGCCGGGGTAACGAAGGATCTCATAGAGAAAGGCCTTCATGCCGGCAAGCTGGTTAAACAAGCTGCGGAAGTTTGCGGCGGCGGCGGCGGCGGCCGTCCGGATATGGCACAGGCAGGCGGCAAACAGCCGGAACAATTGGAAGAAGCTTTGGCTTCTGTAGAAGATTGGGTGAAATCCGTTTTATAATTTGCCCATGTAGTGTAGAATGATGGTAAGATTAGGACCCCAGGCTGAACTTTGCCTGCGAATTTGGGAAAGAGGTGCAAAACGGTGAGCTCGTTTGATAAAACGATGAAATTTAATTTCTCCGATGATTCTGCTGAGACTAACGTAAATGAGGTGCTGATTACAGTATATGACGCGCTTCAGGAAAAGGGCTACAATCCAATCAATCAGATTGTCGGATACTTGCTGTCAGGTGATCCCGCTTATATTCCTAGGCATCGTGACGCTCGCAATTTAATTCGGAAACTTGAAAGAGACGAATTAATCGAGGAATTGGTGAAGTCTTATTTAGAACAGCATAAAGAGGCGTAAAGAATGAGAATATTAGGACTCGATTTAGGAACCAAAACACTCGGTGTTGCTCTGAGCGATGAAATGGGCTGGACTGCTCAAGGCATTGAGACCATAAAGATAAATGAAGCGGAAGGCGATTATGGTTTATCTCGTTTATCTGAACTGATAAAGGACTATACTATAGATAAAATCGTGCTCGGCTTTCCTAAGAATATGAACGGAACAGTCGGCCCGAGAGGCGAAGCCAGCCAAATATTTGCTAAAGTGCTTGAAACAACGTACAATGTTCCTGTTGTGCTGTGGGACGAGCGTCTTACCACAATGGCGGCTGAAAAAATGCTGATTGCAGCTGATGTCAGCAGGCAAAAACGAAAAAAAGTCATTGATAAAATGGCGGCTGTTATGATTTTGCAAGGATATCTTGACAGCTTAAATTAAAGCCAGAGGTGAAGAAAATGGAACACGGCGAAAAAAATATTACAATTGTTGATGAACAAGGAAATGAACAGCTTTGTGAAGTGCTGTTTACATTTGAAAACGAAGAGTTTGGCAAGTCTTATGTGTTGTACTACCCTATCGAAACAAAAGATGACGAAGAAGTAGAAATTCTTGCTTCCAGCTTCACGCCAAACGAAGACGGTGAAAACGGTGAGCTGTTCCCAATCGAAACTGACGAGGAATGGGACATGATCGAAGAAACACTCAACACGTTTTTAGCGAACGAAGACGAAGAATAAAACACCGCGTAAGACTAAAGCCGGAGCCAAAATGCTCCGGCTTTTTTTCTGCTGTATGAAGGCCTCTTTCGCCCTTTTTTTGTAATAAATTGCCGAAATACAATGAATCATGTAGTATAAGAGCTGATGGGAGGAGACCTAATGTATATCAATCAGCAAAAAAAATCATTTTTTAATAAAAAAAGAATCGTACTGTCTTCCATTATTGTGCTGCTTCTCATCATTGGCGGGGCATTTTTATATGGGAAATCATTGCTTGAACCTGTAGAAAAAGACAGTAAAACGACAGTGAACATTAACATTCCGAGCGGCTCGTCTGTTTCGGCCATCGCATCGATATTAAAGAAAAATGATGTTATAAAAAGCGAAAAGGCATTTCAGTATTATGTGAAATATAAAGGTGCCTCCGGGTTTCAGGCGGGATACTACCATCTGAATAAAGGGATGGATTTAGACGCGATTATTCATAAGCTGACAAGCGGGGCTACAAGCTACGCCTTTCAAATTACGGTGACTGAGGGAGCTCAGCTGACCCAAATCGCGGCCGCTATTGCTGATGAAACAAAATACTCTAAAAAACAAGTGTTAGCGAAGCTTGACGATAAAACATTTATCAATCAGCTGAAGAAAGAATTCCCGGACACTGTGACAAACGATGTTTTCAATAAGAACATTAAGCATCCGCTGGAAGGGTACCTATTCCCGGCTACATACCCTTTTAACGATCCGGACACGTCACTTGACGACATGATCAAGGCAATGATCGAACAGACAAATTCTTATGTGGAAACCTACAAATCAGAAATGAAGAAAAAGAATCTTTCTGTGCATAAGCTGCTGACGATGGCTTCTTTGATAGAGGAAGAAGCGACTGAAAAAGCCGACCGTCATAAAATTGCGAGCGTCTTTTATAACCGTCTGAAGAAGAAAATGCCGCTCCAAACAGATCCGACCGTCCTGTATGCGGCAGGCAAGCATAAAGATCGGGTTCTTTATAAGGATCTGGAACTCGATTCGCCGTATAATACGTATAAAAACACGGGACTGACGCCAGGGCCGATTGCCAACGCCGGCTTGTCATCATGGGAAGCGGCGCTGTATCCAGATCAAACGGACTATCTGTACTTCTTAGCAAAGTCAAATGGTGAGGTCGTATTTACAAAAACGCTAAAAGAGCATAATAAAGCAAAAGAAAAATACATTTCCTCAAAAAGTGAGAAATAAAAGGAGAGCAAGAAGCTCTCCTTTTATTCGCTTTCCGTAAGGATTTATGATAAAATATATCGGGTTGTTTACCGATGTATCATGATGCATTCAGAGAGTGTCCTGTGTAAAAGACTGGGGCACTCCTTTTTAGAACGGGAGGCTGTTTGTTGTGACTGACCGGTATGAACAAATAAATGACTATATAGAAGCATTATTGAAGCCTCGGCCGGAAAACGTGAAGAAGCTTGAAGCATATGCAGAAGAACATCATGTCCCGATCATGGAAAAAGCGGGCATGGAGGTGCTGCTTCAAATTTTGTCTGTAAAACAGCCGAAAAAAATACTTGAAATCGGAACGGCCATTGGTTATTCCGCCATTCGAATGGCGATGGAGCTGCCATCTGCTGAAATATATACAATTGAACGCAATGAGAAGCGGCATGAAGAAGCGGTAAACAATATCAAGGAATTTCAGCTTGATGACCGGATTCATGTTTTCTACGGAGACGCGCTTGAATTAGGCGACGCCGTTCATGTAACTGCGCCTTACGATGTCATTTTTATTGACGCTGCAAAAGGCCAGTATCAAAACTTTTTTCATTTATATGAACCGATGCTTTCACCAGACGGGGTGATTTTAACGGACAACGTGCTGTTTAAAGGTCTGGTGGCAGAGGATTACAGCAAAATAGAACCGAAAAGAAGACGCAGGCTTATCACAAAAATTGATGAATATAATCATTGGCTGATGAATCATCCGGATTATCAAACTGCGATTATTCCTGTCGGGGACGGACTTGCGATTAGTAAAAAGAAGAGGTGAACGTCATGAAAAAACCAGAGCTCTTAGTGACGCCGACGAGTGTGGCAGACATTTTGCCGCTGATACAGGCGGGGGCAACTGCGTTTTTAGTTGGGGAACAGAGATACGGCTTGAGATTGGCCGGGGAATTTTCTCGTGAAGATGTAACAAAAGCTGTGGAGATTGCTCATAAAGAAGGAGCAAAAGTATACGTTGCTGTAAACGCAATTTTCCATAACGATAAAGTGGGTGAGCTTGGCGAATATCTGGCTTTCTTAGCGAAAGCCGGTGCTGATGCGGCGGTGTTCGGCGATCCTGCTGTGCTTATGGCTGCCCGTGAATCTGCGCCTGACCTGAAGCTTCATTGGAGCACAGAAACGACAGGCACCAACTACTATACATGCAACTACTGGGGACGAAAAGGCGCGGCGCGTTCAGTGCTCGCCAGAGAATTAAACATGGACAGCATTGTGGAAATCAAAGAAAATGCTGAAGTTGAAATTGAAATCCAAGTCCATGGAATGACGTGCATGTTCCAATCGAAGCGTTCTTTGATCGGAAACTATTTTGAATACCAGGGCAAAGTCATGGATATTGAAGGAAAGAAAAAAGAATCAGATATGTTCCTGCATGATAAAGAACGTGATAATAAATATCCGATTTTCGAAGACGAAAACGGCACGCATATCATGAGCCCGAACGATGTGTGCATCATTGACGAGCTCGAAGAATTAATAGATGCCGGCGTTGATTCTTTCAAAATTGACGGTGTTCTAAAAACGTCTGAATACTTAATAGAAGTCACCAAAATGTACAGAGAAGCCATTGATCTGTGTGCGGAAAACCGTGACGAATACGAAGCGAAAAAAGAAGACTGGATTGAACGTATTGAAAGCATCCAGCCAGTTAACAGAAAAATAGATACCGGATTCTTCTTCAAAGAAACGGTTTATTAATCAAAAGGAGGTTAAGCTATGACTGCCGTAAATGATAAGATATCCAAAATCGTCAATGGTAAGCGTGTGATTACGAAAAAGCCTGAGCTTCTCGCACCTGCGGGTAATCTTGAAAAGCTGAAAATTGCTGTGCATTACGGAGCGGACGCAGTCTTTATCGGAGGACAGGAATACGGGCTCCGCTCGAATGCCGATAACTTTACGATCGAAGAAATTGCAGAAGGCGTTGAATTCGCGAAACAATATGGCGCGAAGATCTACGTAACGACGAATATTTTCGCCCACAATGAAAACATGGACGGGCTTGAAGAGTATTTAAAAGCGCTTGGAGACGCCAATGTTGCCGGCATTATTGTCGCAGATCCGCTGATTATCGAAACATGCCGCAGAGTGGCGCCAAACGTTGAGGTTCACTTGAGCACGCAGCAGTCTCTTTCCAACTGGAAGGCTGTTCAGTTCTGGAAAGAGGAAGGCCTTGACCGCGTCGTGCTGGCACGTGAAACGAGCGCTCTCGAAATCAGAGAGATGAAAGAAAAGGTAGATATCGAAATCGAATCCTTTATTCACGGCGCGATGTGTATCGCATATTCCGGCCGCTGTGTGCTGAGCAATCACATGACAGCGCGGGATTCAAACCGCGGCGGCTGCTGCCAGTCATGCCGCTGGGATTATGATCTCTATCAAACAGATGGTGCCAATGCCGTTGCTTTGTATGGTGAAGATGATGCGCCATTTGCAATGAGTCCGAAAGATTTGAAGCTGATTGAATCCATTCCGAAAATGATCGAAATGGGCATCGACAGCTTAAAAATTGAAGGACGCATGAAATCCATTCACTATATCGCAACAGTTGTCAGTGTATACCGCAAAGTCATTGACGCGTATTGCGCTGATCCCGATAACTTTGTGATTCAAAAAGAATGGCTTGAAGAGCTTGATAAGTGCGCCAACCGCGATACTGCGACAGCTTTCTTTGAAGGAACGCCAGGCTATGAAGAGCAAATGTTCGGCGAGCACGCCAAAAAAACGACGTTTGATTTTGTCGGCTTAGTGCTGAATTATGATGAAGACACACAGATGGTCACGCTTCAGCAGCGAAATTTCTTCAAAAAAGGCGACGAAGTGGAATTTTTCGGCCCTGAAATCGAAAACTTTACACACACGATTGAAACCATTTGGGACGAAGACGGAAATGAGCTAGATGCTGCCCGCCATCCCCTGCAAATTGTCAAATTCAAACTAGACAAAAAGATTTATCCGAGCAACATGATGAGAAAGGGGAAGTAACAGCCCATGGGTAAGAGTCCAGTAGTCATTGGAATCGCAGGAGGTTCCGGTTCAGGAAAAACGAGTGTGACACGCTCCATTTATGAACAATTTAAAGGACACTCGATTTTAATGATCCAGCAAGACCTTTATTACAAAGACCAAAGCCATCTTCCATTTGAAGAAAGGCTGAACACAAACTATGATCATCCGCTTGCGTTTGATAATGACTATTTAATCGAGCATATTCAGGATCTGTTGAATTACCGCCCGATCGAAAAGCCGATTTACGATTATAAGCTTCACACACGTTCAGAGGAAACGGTTCACGTCGAGCCAAAGGATGTTATTATCCTTGAGGGCATTCTGGTTCTTGAAGACAAAAGGCTCCGTGATCTGATGGATATCAAGCTTTACGTTGATACAGACGCTGACTTGCGTATCATCAGACGGATTATGAGAGATATTAATGAGCGCGGCCGCTCTATTGATTCTGTTATTGAACAATATGTGTCCGTTGTCCGCCCGATGCATAACCAATTTGTCGAGCCGACGAAACGATACGCTGATATTATTATCCCGGAAGGCGGACAGAATCACGTTGCAATTGATCTAATGGTCACAAAAATCCAAACCATTCTTGAACAAAACGCGATTTTGTAATACCATAGCATAGACATAAATAACTCTGACCATATTATGTATAGGCAGGAAGGGGATGTGTAAATTCCCTTCTTTCCCTGTTTATAAACGCGAAATATTTGCAGAACGACAAGAATCAGTTTAAGATAAACAGTACCTATATGGGAGAGAAGAACGAGGACTGCCCTGTGTTCTCATTCTTGTATTTTTTAGTTTATGCTCTCATACATAATCGAAGATGTTGAGGGACAACCAGAAGGAGTGAAGGGACATGGCACAAGAGAAAGTTTTTCCTATGACTGCAGAAGGAAAACAAAAACTTGAACAAGAATTAGAATATTTGAAAACGGTTAAACGAAAAGAAGTAGTAGAGCGCATCAAAATTGCGAGAAGTTTTGGAGACCTTTCTGAGAACTCTGAATACGATTCAGCGAAAGAAGAGCAGGCATTTGTAGAGGGCCGTGTGACGACTCTTGAAAATATGATCCGCAATGCGAAAATCATTGAAGATGACGGCGGCTCTAACGTTGTCGGTTTAGGTAAAACCGTCACTTTCGTCGAACTGCCTGACGGTGATGAAGAGTCATATACAATCGTTGGCAGCGCTGAAGCTGATCCGTTTGAAGGAAAAATCTCAAATGATTCACCAATCGCCAAAAGCCTGCTGGGCAAAAAAGTGGATGATGAAGTTACAGTTCAAACACCGGGCGGAGAAATGCTCGTGAAAATTGTGAAAATTTCATAATATCCGTTTAGTAAAGAAACACCTCGTCCACAATGTGGGTGAGGTGTTTTTTTATGAAGATATCAAAACGAATGAAGCTGGCCGTCATTACTTTTTTGATCGTGTTTTTTCTCCTTCTGCTGCGGCTGGCGGAAATCCAGCTGTTTTTCACAGAATCCTTTTCAAAAAAGAACATCAATTTGATCCAGGAAAGTGTAAACCAGCGGACGGAGGAAGTGCTCATTTCGGACGGAAGAGGCTCTTTTTTAGATCGAAACGGGCAGGCGCTCACAGGCAAAAGCGAGCCTGCCGTTGTTTTGTTCCCTTTTTTGCTGACGCAGGATTGGCCAATTAAAAAGGTTGCGGACATCCTTGGCATGTCTGAAGATGAACTGCATCAGGCACTTGCAAAGGCAAAAAAACCGGTCATTTTGCAGCAAAAGAAAATCAAAACACTTTCGAAACAATCCATCACAAAAATCAATTCTTTGAAATATCCCGGCATTTACGGCGTATATATGGAGAATGAAGACAAGCCCAGCCTTGCTTCACATACAATCGGTAGCACGAATCAAGATCCGGCGCTTCTCCGCAAAAAATATCCTGGTAAAGAGAGTCTTCCAATTACAACAGAAATCGGTACAACCGGTTTAGAACGGACATTTGATGAGTTTTTGCTTCCGGAACAGGACACAAAGCTTTTATATCATGTGGACGGAAAAGGAAACCCTTTGTTTGGCATGGACGTCAAATATACAGCTGAAGCCAATACATTTTATCCGCTCCAGATCAAAACAACGATCGACCAAAGCATTCAAAAAGCGATGGAGGAGGTATTGAATGAGCAGGGGCTGAAAAAAGGAGGAGCCGTGCTGCTGGATATCGAAAACAGCAGTATTATGGGAATTGTGAGCAAACCGGATGCCGATGCCTCACGACAAAACACGCTTCAAAACTATATGCTGACGCCAATCTACCCCGGTTCTGTTTTTAAAACAGTCATTGCCGCAGCTGCAATCGAAAATGATACGGTGAAGCCGAGCCAAACCTTCAATTGTAACGTAAACCTGTACGGAGAGCCGGGGGACGATAAAGGAACCTTGTCATTTGATGAGAGTTTTGCCCAAAGCTGCAATTACACATTTACGAGTCTTGCAGAACAATTAATGAAAAAAGACAGATCAGTCATTGAAGATATGTCAAAAAAACTGGGACTTACAGATCGGGCAGGCTGGGAAGGAAAACTATATCACGAAACGGATTTCCGCCAGTTGTATAACGAAAAAAGCGGCATGATTTGGGGGGATGAAAAAGACAAATCAGTCAAAAAAGCCATTGCACAAACAGCGATCGGGCAGAAAAACGTAAAGGTAACGCCGCTCGAGGTGGCTAACATGATGGCGACAATCGCCCGCGGCGGAGAAAAGCGACAGGTGAGAATCGCTGATCAGATTGAATATAAAAACGGCACAACCCTCGTTACGTTTAAAGATCAGAAGCTTAAAGGAGAAACGATAGACAAATATACGGCACAGCAGCTTCAAAAAATGCTGCGGCGAGTGGTGGAATCTCCTGCCGGAACGGGCAGAAGGTTTCAAGATCTTCCGTATACTGTAGCAGGGAAATCTGGCACAGCCCAGACAGGCAAGCTCTCACAAAAGAAAGAAACGCTCTATGAAAAATGGTTTGCCGGATATTTCCCCGCTGATAAGCCGAAATACGCTCTTGTCGTTTTACACATGGATACGCCGGGGGATAAGGCTCTGACAAATTCGGTGTTTTATGATATTGTTAAAAACGTACACGAAATTGAAAGCAATCAGAAATAGAACAACTTCTCAGCACATGGTAAAATATATGCTGAGCCAAGAGTTATAAAGGAGTGCAGAATTATTGAGCAATAATCAATCTCGTTATGAAAACCGTGATAAACGCAGGAAAGCTAATTTAGTGCTTAACATTTTAATCGCAATCGTATCCATACTAATTGTCGTAGTAGCGGCGAATCTCTTCATTAACAGTCCTTCCAGCAAAGATGTCAGCAAGGATTCTGAAACGGCGCAAAAACAGGAATCTCCGGCTTCAGGAAAGACGGAAAAGAAATCGGATGAGGATATAAAAGACAGCAAGAAAGACTCATCTGACAGCGAAAAGGATTCTGAGAAGTCTTCAGATTCCAAAAAAGATGATTCTTCTAAAAGTGATGATTCAGACTCAAGCTCAAATTCAGATGCCCCGCTTAAAGACGCCAAAGTAACAGAAGGCGGCTCATCAAGCGACGTGGAAAAAACGTATGAAAATTCTGACTGGAAAGCAGTCGGAACCGAGCAGACAGGCGAGCATGCCGCCACTTATGATTCAAGCTCACAAGACTGGGCTGAGATGCTGAAAGCCATGTCATATGCGACTGGTGTTTCAAAAGATAACATGACGGTGCTCTGGCTCGGAAATAACGGCAGCCCTCAGGATGCCAAAGGCAAGATTTTAGACAAGACGACTGGAGATAAATATCAAGTAACCATTACATGGGTTGATAAAAAAGGCTGGAAGCCGACAAAAGTAGAAAAACTAAAATAAACAAAAGCAGCCGGATGAGAGCCCGGCTGCTTTTGTTTTAGGCTTCAGCTGCGAAATGAACGACCGCGCTGTACAATATTCTTCCGTCTGCCACAGCGGTTTGGTGTGAAACAGATTTCACCCGGAGCATGATGGCTTTATTGTTTTCAATCTGTGTATTGATTTTCTTTTCAAGCTCCTGCAATGAAGCCGCTTCGAAAAATTCCACTTTGTCTTTTATCAGATCTAATTGAAAATTCATATCTCGGCCCTCCAGCTTTCACAAGTCATATGAAGTATAAGCTTTTTTGCGGTAAACGCGCAATATAGATGGCATAAAATACACAAAGTGTTTTAGTACCTGCTTTTTTAGAAGATGTGGTATGATAGGAACTGTTCCATCATTAATTCATAGTATACTTATGGGAATTATAAAATATGGAGTGTGACAAATATGGGACGTGAATTTATCCCTCTCTTTGAAGATTGGGCAGCAACTTATGATCAAACAGTCCAAGGTTTTGATATTCAGTATAAAGAAGCGTTCAGAGGCTATGATGATATCCTTGATGCCATCGTCAGCAGGTCTGGAACGCATGTGTTAGAATTCGGCCCGGGGACGGGGAATTTGACAGTGAAGCTGCTGGAGGCGGGCAAAGCTGTATTTGGAATCGAACCGTCTCCCGCAATGCGCAAATTGGGTTCTGACAAGCTTTCAGGCAGGGCAGAATTCGTTGACGGAGACTTCCTGACATTTCCCGAGCCGCCATTTCATGCTGACACAATTGTCAGTTCTTATGCGTTTCATCATTTGACAGACGATGAAAAAAGGACTGCCATAAAGCAATATGGCAAATACCTTCACTTGCATGATAAAATAGTGTTTGCCGATACCGTCTTTGAAAATGCAGAAGCGTATCAACAGGCTATTGATAAAGCCCGTTCTCAAGGCTTCTATCAGCTGGCAAATGATTTGGAGACGGAGCATTATTCCACATTGGATGCGCTGAAAGAGATGTTTACAGCTGAAGGTTTTGCAGTCCAATTCACTCAGCAAAACGACTTCGTGTGGATAATGGAGGCGATCAAACGGTAAAGTGAAGGGAATGTGAATAGATGAAACTAGCAGTCATCGGAGCAATGGAAGAGGAAGTCACCATCCTAAGAAACAAACTTGAAAATGCAAAAACAGAAACAATCGCATACTGTGAATTTACAACAGGTGAATATGAAGGAACCGAAGTAATTCTTTTAAAATCTGGAATTGGAAAAGTAAATGCTGCTATCAGCACAACGCTTTTGCTTGACCGCTATAAGCCTGATTATGTGATTAACACAGGCTCAGCGGGCGGATTTCATCATACACTGAATGTAGGAGATGTCGTCATTTCAACTGACGTTCGCCATCATGATGTAGATGTAACTGCCTTTGATTATGAATACGGCCAGGTTCCGGGTCTTCCGGCTGCTTATGCCGCAGACGAAAAGCTGATCAGCATCACTGAAACTGCGATTTCTGAACTTGACGGCATTCAGGTTGCAAAAGGAACGATCGCCACAGGTGATTCTTTTATGAACGATCCGAAGCGGGTTGAAGAAGTGCGTGCGAGATTTTCTGATCTGTATGCGGTTGAAATGGAGGCAGCGGCAGTGGCTCAAGTGTGCCATCAATTTAAGACGCCGTTTGTCGTCATCAGAGCGTTATCTGATATCGCGGGAAAAGAATCACATGTATCATTTGACCAATTTTTAGAGCAGGCGGCTGTCAATTCCACAGAGCTTGTGTTAAAAGTGATCAAACGAATTCATTAAACGGGGGAGAGTTCTCCTCCGTTTTCCCTAAAAACAACCTCTATCAAGGAGGAGGACATATATGACTGTTATTACGGACATTACCGAGCTGATCGGGAATACGCCGCTTCTCCGTCTGAAGAACTTTGATGTTCCGGAAGGAGTTGCAGTGTATGCCAAGCTTGAAATGATGAATCCCGGCGGAAGCATCAAAGACAGACTGGGAGATATGCTGATCCGTGACGCATTGGAATCGGGCAAGGTGAAGCCCGGCGGCGTGATTATCGAAGCTACGGCAGGCAATACAGGAATTGGTCTCGCGCTGAGTGCCAGAAAATATGGCTTACAAGCGATTTTCTGTGTCCCTGAACATTTCAGCATGGAGAAACAGCAAATTATGCAAGCGCTTGGCGCATCGATCATTCATACACCGCGTCAAGACGGAATGCAGGGAGCCATTCAAAAAGCCATTCAGATGGAGACGGAAATTGAAAATTCTTATTGCGTTTTGCAATTTAAAAACCGAGTAAATCCATCGACTTACTATAAGACGCTTGGACCCGAAATTTGGGAAGCGCTTGACGGCAATATTCATACATTTGTCGCAGGGGCAGGGTCAGGAGGCACATTCGCAGGAACTGCTTCCTTCTTAAAAGAAAAAAACCCAGCCGTTAAAACGGTGATTGTCGAACCGGAGGGCTCCATTTTAAACGGAGGAGAGCCTCACGCTCATCAAACAGAAGGCATCGGTATGGAGTTTATCCCTGATTATATGAATAAGAGCCATTTTGATGAGATCTACACCGTAACAGATGAGAATGCATTCAGGCTTGTGAAAGAAGCGGCAGAAAAAGAGGGCCTGCTGATCGGAAGCTCTTCAGGTGCAGCGCTTTATGCAGCATTGGAGGAAGCGAAAAAAGCATCCGCAGGCACAAATATTGTCACAGTATTTCCTGACAGCAGTGATCGATATATCAGCAAACACATATACGAAGGAGGCATTTGATATGAAGAAAAAAACTTTGATGATTCACGGCGGAATCACGGGTGATGAGAAAACAGGCGCAGTGTCCGTGCCTATTTATCAAGTGAGTACGTACAAGCAGCCGAAAGCAGGACAGCATACGGGTTATGAATATTCAAGAACGGCCAATCCGACCCGAACCGCTCTCGAAACACTTGTGACAGAGCTTGAAGGCGGAGAAGCAGGCTATGCGTTCAGCTCAGGAATGGCAGCCATTACAGCGGTGATGATGCTGTTTAACAGCGGAGATCATGTCGTGCTGACTGATGATGTGTACGGCGGAACATACCGCGTCATGACAAAGGTACTCAATCGTCTTGGCATTGAATCAACATTTGTCGATACAAGCAGCAGGGAAGAAGTTGAAAAAGAGATTCGTCCTAACACAAAAGCCATATATATTGAGACACCGACAAACCCGCTGCTCAAAATCACCGACTTGGCGCTCATGGCTGATATCGCAAAAAAAGCGGATGTTCTGCTTATCGTAGACAATACCTTTAACACGCCTTATTTTCAGCAGCCGCTTGCTTTAGGCGCTGATATCGTGCTACACAGTGCGACAAAATATCTTGGCGGGCACAGTGACGTCGTCGGCGGTTTAGTTGTGACAGCTTCGAAAGAGCTTGGGGAAGAACTGCATTTTGTGCAAAATTCTACTGGCGGCGTGCTCGGTCCTCAAGATTCCTGGCTGTTAATGAGAGGAATCAAAACATTGGGACTCAGAATGGAAGCGATCGATCAAAATGCGCGGAAAATCGCAAGCTTTCTTGAGAATCATCCTGCTGTTCAAACGTTATATTACCCCGGTTCTTCAAAGCATCCCGGACATGAGCTTGCAAAAACGCAAGGGTCTGGGTTCGGCGGCATGATTTCCTTTGATATCGGCAGTGAAGAGCGAGTTGATGCGTTTTTAGGAAGCCTGAAACTGTTTACCATTGCTGAAAGTCTGGGCGCGGTGGAAAGCTTAATTTCTGTTCCCGCAAGAATGACACATGCCTCTATTCCGAGAGAGCGCCGGCTTGAACTCGGTATTACGGACGGACTGATCAGAATTTCTGTAGGGATTGAAGACGCGGAGGATTTGCTGGAAGATATCGGGCAAGCACTTGAAAACATATAACAAATGGATAGAATTACTTTCTCTGTAAGCTGCCAGATTATATTATAATAGTCGTATCCTATGAATCTGGCAGGTGATTCTTTTGAATAAAAATCGAATGAAGTCTTTAAAAGAAGACTACAAACATTTTGCTTTTACATTGCTTGCAGTCTGCACTTTTTTATATATAGGCGCAGTTCTCCCCGATCAAGGCTTAACGTTAGGCCAGAAATCGACGATGTTTTTAGCGGATTGCGTATTTTTAGCCGGCGCCTTCTTTTGCGCTGATCGTTCATTGATTTACAAGAAGCGTTTGGAGGAAGCTGACGAATAAAAAACAGCTATCTTCAATAGATGGCGGTGTGCCAAGAATAGGCGAATCTGATCGCTTGGCTTATCAAAAAATACCAGACAAAAGATAAAGAAATGAAGTTAGAGGAGCAAACCGTATGTTTGCTCCTCTTTTTTTCTGTTAATAAAAGGATTGTTATGGATAGCATCAAGTGATGCTAAATATGAGCATATATCGGAATGATCAGAGGGGTATTCGACATTTTATATTAAAACTATTTTGACATTTTAATGAAAATGCTTTATATTATTATATGAGCATATGATCATATATAGGTATGTATCATGTTAGAGTGCTTATTAACAGATAAGAAATAATAAATGCGTATGTATCAAGAAGCTTTAGTTAAGGAGGAGATCTTTATGGGGCACAATCATACTGAAGGATCCAACAAAAAGGTTTTATTAATCTCTTTTATCATCATTACAGGTTATATGATAATAGAAGCTGTAGGCGGATTTTTAACAAATAGTCTGGCGCTCTTATCGGATGCGGGCCATATGCTAAGCGATTCAATCTCATTAATCGTTGCCCTGCTTGCTTTTAGAATAGCTGAAAAAAAGGCAAGTCACAATCATACATTCGGCTATAAACGATTTGAGATTCTTGCAGCTGTGATAAACGGGGTTGCATTAATTCTTATTTCTCTTTATATCATTTATGAAGCAATCGAACGTTTCTCTCATCCACCAGAAGTAGCAACAACCGGCATGCTTACGATTAGTATTATCGGGTTAGTTGTGAATATATTGGTCGCTTGGATTATGTTGAGAGGCGGAGACACAGAGAATAATCTGAACATAAGAGGAGCTTATTTACATGTGCTAAGCGATATGCTTGGCTCTGTAGGCGCCATTTTAGCTGCTGTACTTATCATCTTCTTTGGCTGGGGCTGGGCAGATCCATTGGCTAGTATCATTGTGGCTATTCTTGTTTTAAGAAGCGGTTACCATGTGACAAAAGACTCCATTCATGTATTAATGGAAGGAACTCCGGAACATATCGATGTCACTGACATCATTCATACCATTGAAGAGACAGAGGGAATTCAAAACATTCATGATTTACACATATGGTCTATCACAAGCGGATTAAATGCTCTTTCTTGCCACGCTGTTGTTGACGATCAACTGGCAATTTCAGAAAGTGAAAATATTTTACGCAAAATTGAACATAAGCTTGAGCATAAAGGCATTACGCATGTAACCATTCAAATGGAAACAGCAGCGCATCATCACGACAATACGATCCTTTGCCAGGCCAAAATTGAAAAGCGGTATGATCACCATCATCATTAGACAGATTTATGCCTTCTAAATGAAAAGGCATTATAGCTAGTGTTAGACTATCTCTCGTGTAAACAAAATTGGCGGGGTGAGAATATGTACGACACAATAGTAATCGGAGCTGGCCAGGCAGGAGTTTCAATAGGATATTATCTTAAGCAGTCCAAACAAAAATTTATCATTTTGGATAAAAGTGATGAGGTGGGGGAAAGCTGGAAAGATCGGTATGACTCATTAGTTTTATTTACTTCTCGAATGTATAGCTCTTTGCCTGGAATGCATCTTGAAGGAGAAAAACATGGATTTCCTTCAAAAGAAGAAATTGTTGCTTATCTAAAGAAATATGTTGAAAGATTTGACATTCCAATCCAATTACGGACAGAAGTGATAAGTGTCCTAAAATTAAAGAATCATTTCTTAATCAAAACAAATCAGCAAGAATATCAAGCGAAGAATCTTGTAATTGCTACAGGCCCTTTTCATATCCCTAATATTCCATCTATATCAAAGAATTTAGCCGCTCATATTCATCAAATACACTCTTCACAATATAAGCATCCAAAACAACTGATACCCGGAAATGTACTAGTTGTTGGTGGCGGGAATAGCGGTGCTCAGATAGCTGTTGAATTATCCAAAGAAAGAGTTACATATTTAGCTTGTCGTAATCAATTAATTTATTTCCCTTTAGTGGTTGGAAAAAGAAGCATCTTTTGGTGGTTTGATAAATTAGGAGTCTTAAATGCAAGCAATACATCAATATTAGGCAAATTCATGCAAAAGAAAGGTGATCCTATTTTTGGGTGTGAACTAAAACATGCAATAAAACAGAAGGAGATCATCTTAAAAAAAAGAGTCATATCCGGAAAGCAAAATGAAATTATTTTTGAAGATTCATCTACATTAGAGGTAAACAATATTATTTGGGCTACCGGTTTTAGGAATCCTTGTTGGATGAAAATAGAAGGTGTTTTTGATAAAGAAGGCCGAATCATACATCATAGAGGTGTTTCGGCTGTAGAGGGATTGTACTTTATTGGTTTGCCTTGGCAGCATAGGCGGGGTTCAGCGCTCCTTCAAGGTGTAGGAAATGATGCTGAATACATTGTAAAACGAATGAACGGTAAATAAACTGAGCAGTAACTCACATGTTACTGCTCTATTTTTTGTGTTGAATAAGTCTGGCTATGTTACTGTGTAAAGCCGCAAAAGTATCGTTCATGTATCTCTTGTCTTATGAATGAGGAGAACCTGGTTCTTGTGCAACCTTCCGCCATACTTTCCCGTGCTAAATGCGTAGCGCGTAATGTTGCCTCTTAAATAGCTGGATTAATTGCAGGATGACTGACGTCTACCGATGACGCGATTGTTGATCAGATGCTCTTTGCTGGCCTGCTACAGCGCAAGGAGGTTTGGCCATAAAATAGAAACCAATCATACAGCCTGCCAAAGAAGGAAATGAGGGGTCCGTCGTTGTCCGGAGGTTAAAAGCTCAGCTGCACCTAAGACAGAATACACGTGATGACTCAATGGAGTATACAATATGAAGTTCACATAACCTCTAGGTTTCTGGAAGACATCTGAATTCTGAACTCATACCACATCTCAGAGCAAGAGCCCTGCTAAAAACTCTCAGGGTTTCACACTGTTTAGGACTTGGGAAGAGGGGGAGTGTATTGGAATGTGGTGAATAGTAGATAAAAGGCTTCGTATTTCATTATTTGCCTGACTTAAATCATAATATTGCACTTTCGTAATCCTTTTACTTACGCAGTAGCGGTGTTAACTAGTGTTCTGTCCTTTTCAGTTTTTGATGTAGGGAATCTATAAAGATTGCTTCGGATAGAGTGGCAGCATAAATAAAAAATCCTTCAAACGTTCCCATTGAACGAAAGAAGGATTTTTTAATACTCACCAATTGTACTCCAAAACAGGTGAAAAAATATAAAAAACAAGAGATTTAAAAGCAAAAAATGCCTTAAAAGCCAATATAATTAACTATTTGAACCCATATACAATCATAAGTGATGGCTGTTTTTTGTTATTTCTCTTGCAATTCTTTTCCCATGCCTTTTAAAAACTGAAGGCCAAAGCCGACGGCTCTGTTGATATCAGGATCGTTCATTGCTTTTAAAAGGTCGAAAATCCCGACTTTCTTGTCTTCTTTTAAAAAGCTTTGCGCCTGTTCAGTTCCAGCCATCACACTTTCTAAAAGTTTTGCTGTAAACTCAGGATCTGCTTTTGTTAATGCGCCTCCGGCGGCCATCATCGTGTTAATGAGGTTGGTGACGGGCTCACGTGAAACCTGGCCGAGCGCAATCTTAGCGATGTCTTCCTTCGCTCTCAGCATGCTTGTTGCCGCGTCAAAAATTCCAAGTTCATTAAGTTCATTCATGATTGTCATCGTTTTAGAGACGGCATCCTCATTTTCCGCCAGAAGTTCTTTCAGCTCTTCTATTTTTTCAAGCTTCATTTGCTCGGCTGTTTTTGTTTCTTTTTTGATTGTCGTAATCGGAGCAGCCATTCGTTTTTCCTCCTTTCGTTTAATCAGTCAGATGGACATAGCCCGGACGGTTCCATTTTCTTTCGGCTTCGACTCCGTTTTGCGGGTGCCGCTTTTTGTTGCGCGGATTTGTTTTCGGAAGCGGCGTTGTTTCACAGCCTCCAAGCACCTCCATGCGGACCTTTGTCTGTTTATACGCAGGCGTGTTCGTCCGTTTATCAGCCGCAGGCCCTGTCAGGAAATTAATCGCTGACTCTTTGTCTGTAGAGTTCATTGGCAGATAGAGTTCGTTTTTTCGTACACGGTCTGTGATCAGCGCGTTTAATTTGACTGCCCCGAACGGAGAAACGAGCCGGACAAGCGAACCGTCACAAACACCTCGTTCCTGTGCAAGCTCAGGCGAGATTTCAACAAATACATTCGGCACTTTTGCTTGAATGCCTTTTGATTTATTTGTCATGTTTCCTTCGTGGAAATGCTCCAGCATCCGGCCGTTATTGATATGAAGGTCATATTCTTCCGGAAATGCCGCCGGCTCAGTCCAATCAGAAAGGGCAAAGCGGGCTTTTTTGTCAGGGAAATTAAACCCGTCTTCATACAGAAGCGGTGTGCTTTCACCTGTGAAACTGCCCCATAGGAAGCTGTTCCAGCCTTCAAGCACCTCATAGCTTGCTTTGCCAAACAGAGGAGAAAGGCTAACCATTTCTGAGAAAATGTCACTCGGATGGCTGTAATTCCAGTTTGCTCCTAAGCGGTTCGCCACCTCTTGAATAATCCACCAGTCCGGTTTCGCATCACCAAGCGTTGGAAGCGCCTGATACAATCGCTGCACGCGGCGTTCTGTATTGGTAAATGTCCCGTCCTTCTCAAGAGAAGGAGTGGCAGGCAAGATGACATCGGCATATTGAGCTGTTCTTGACATGAAGATGTCCTGAACGACAAAGAAATCAAGGCTTGATAAAATATCATGCACACGGTTTGCGTTTGAATCGACAAGCGCCATATCTTCACCGACAAGGTACATTGCTTTCATATTGCCATCTTCAATGGAATGAAGCATTTGAATATTATCTAAACCAGGCTTACCGTCAATTGTGACACCATATGCCTCTTCAAATTTTGCACGGGCCATGTCATCCGTAATATGCTGATATCCCGGCAGCCAGCCTGGCAGTGTACCCATATCACAAGCGCCTTGGACGTTATTATGACCGCGCAAAGGATAAGCGCCTGCGCCAGGACGGCGATAGTTGCCTGTAGCGAGAAGCAGGTTTGAAATCGCTGCTGATGTATCAGAACCGCCTGTATTTTGTGTGACACCCATTCCCCAAAGGATACAAGTGCCGTCAGCGTCACGAATCATTTCAGCCATTTCAATCATGTTTTCTTTTGAAAGGCCTGTGACGCGCTCTGCATATTCAAGTGTATACGTTTTAAGCGTTTCTTTATAATCTTCAAAGTAATTCACGTTCTCATCAATAAATGCCTGATCGTGCCAGCCTTGGTCAATCATATATTTCGTCACAGCCATGAGCCAAACTTGATCTGTGCCTTGTTTAGGGCTGATGAACAAATCAGACCGCTCAGCCATCTCGTTTTTACGCAGATCGGCCACAATCAGTTTTTGCCCATGGAGCTTGTGAGCCCGTTTGACACGCGTTGCAAGCACTGGATGTCCTTCCGCTGGATTGGCGCCGACGATGATGACGAGGCCGGCTTTGGCAATATCTTTAATCGTGCCTGCGTCACCGCCCATGCCGACAGTGCGGAATAATCCGTCTGTAGCAGGAGACTGGCAGTAGCGTGAGCAGTTATCGACGTTGTTCGTCTCAAATACCTGCCGCGCTAATTTTTGGATAACATAGTTTTCTTCATTCGTAATTTTAGAAGAAGAAATAAATCCGACAGAGCCATTGCCGTGCTGCTCTTTAATCGTTCCTAATCTGCTTGCGACAAGGTCAAGGGCTTCTTCCCAAGAAGATTCAACAAAAGCTCCGTTTTTACGGATTAAAGGTTTTGTGATCCGCTCTTCAGAATTGACAAAATCCCATCCGAATTTCCCTTTGACACATGTGGAAATTGCGTTCACCGGAGCATCAGAAACAGGCTGGATTTTTAAAATATCCCGTCCTTTTGTCCATACTTCAAAAGAGCATCCGACACCGCAGAACGTACATACCGTTTTTGTTTTCTTCGTTCTTGTTTCGCGCATTGCCGCTTCGACCTCAGAAATGGCAAAAATGCTGCTATACCCCGGTTCAACGTTTTTTACGAGGTCAATCATCGGCTCCATGACATCTTCTTTGATGCCTGTCATAAAGCCAGCCTGTCCGAGCATTGATTTTTCCATCAGCGCATTACATGGGCATACAGTGACACATTGGCCGCAGCTGACACAAGAAGACTCATTAATCGAAACTCCCTCATCCCAAATGACGCGCGGACGTTCGCGCTCCCAGTCAATTGAGAGTGTTTCATTTACCTGAAGGTTTTGACATACCTCAACACACTGGCCGCAGGCAATACATTGGTTTGGATCATAGCGGTAAAACGGGTGAGACATATCAACCGCGCAAGATGGATCTTCTTTTGGCGTATAAGGGTATTTTTGATGCTCGATTCCCATCATTTCCGCTGTATTATGCAGCGTACAGTTCCCGTTGTTATTATCGCAAACCGTGCAATATAGCAAATGATTTTCAAGAAGGCGGTCCATTGCTTCCGTTTGCGCTTCTTTTACCCGGTTGCCCGAAAGGTCAATTGACATTCCGTTTTCTGCGACAGTAGAACATGAACGAACCAGTTTGCCGTTCACTTCTACAATACAAGTATCACAAGTTTGAATTGGATCAACCTCTGGGACGTGGCAAATCTGCGGGTACTCAATCCCATTTTCATTTAAAATATCTAAAATTGTGGCCCCTGCCCGTGCTTGGATTTCTGTTCCGTCTACACGGACACTGATCGACTTAACGTCCATCATATTCATATTCCCCTCCATCTTTCTTCCAAGAAGTCAAAAAAGCCATGTATAGATACACCTGTCTTTTATTCTGAGAAGGTGTAAACACACATGGCGGAATAGTTCACTAGCAAGTCTTACTAACAGACCAATCCTTGATTTTTATAAAACGATAGACTCATAACAAGACCTATTACAAATCCATCAACACTGCTTTTATTATAAAGTGATATTTATTATAATACAATATAGCAGGAAAATTTTAACCAAGTGAAATGTCCTGAGGGGAACCGGGAAAAACCTTATGAGGCAATGTCGGAAGGGGTAACCAGCATGTCTAAAAAAATTCATGAGTTTAACGATATTATTCGAAAACTTCGCAAAGAACTGTTCGGAAAAGGACCTGAAAGGATTCATACTGTATTTGTAGAAAACATGGCTGTCTCCACATTATATGGAAATTTGAGTGCAAGCGAGCAATTTATCGCCCGCACACCAGAAGGAAGAGAAATGGTGCATGCGGCCCGGACAAGCCTGATTCAAGATCTTTATTCCAAACAAACGCCTGAAGGAATGGAGGAACTGATCGGGGCTAAGCTTGTCCATTTGTTTTCTGATATCAAAATTGAGGAAAATATCGCTGTATCTGTGTTTGTCTTTGATCAAAAAATAGATGATCAAAAAGAAGCTCTGCAAAGCTAGCATATTTGTCATTGACACAATTTTGTCACATTTGATATGATGTTTCTACAGTTATAGAAGGCTTAAAGCAATGGAATGTATGCACGAACTGTATATATTCTCTTTCAATATCTTACATTCTGCTTGATATTGTTGTATGGGTATGCATACAAGTTAGGCAGCATTCAAACGCCTGGATCGCACAGGTTATTTGAGTGCTGCCTTTTTTATTGCCTTTTTGCTGTAACTGGAGAATAGAAGAAATAATGGAGGCGTTTTAGTATGGCTTTTCGGAAACCGGATGAAATAGCAGATGCAGCAATTGAAGCAGGGATGAATAAAATAAAGCTCCCGCTGCCGTCCCTGCTTGTGCTGGGATTTTTAGGAGGCGCATTTATCGCGCTTGGGTACTTGCTTGATATCAGAGTCATTGGCGATCTTCCGAAAGAATGGGGAAGCCTGTCCAGCTTGATTGGAGCTGCAGTATTTCCCGTCGGTCTGATCCTTGTGGTTCTTGCTGGCGCTGAACTGATCACAGGAAATATGATGTCAGTTGCGATGGCTTTATTTTCGAGAAAAATATCAGTCAAAGAATTAGCGGTTAACTGGGGAATCATCACGATTATGAACTTAATCGGCGCATTGTTTGTTGCTTACTTTTTCGGGCATTTGGTTGGATTGACTGAAACAGGCCCTTATTTAGAGAAAACAATTGCCATTGCGCAAGGAAAGCTTGATATGAGCTTCGGCAAGGTTCTCATTTCCGGCATCGGCTGTAACTGGCTTGTATGTCTTGGTGTGTGGCTTTCTTTCGGCGCTCAAGACGGAGCGGGAAAAATCCTTGGTATTTGGTTCCCGATTATGGCTTTTGTGGCAATCGGATTTCAGCACGTTGTCGCCAACATGTTTGTGATTCCCGCTGCGATTTTTGCAGGCTCATTCACGTGGGGGCAGTTTATCGGAAACATCATTCCGGCTTTTATCGGGAATGTCATCGGCGGAGCGGTGTTTGTCGGTTTTATTTATTTTATCGCATATCATAAGAAAAACAGCTCCAGAAAAGAAATGAAGCAGGTGTCATGACCAACGTGCAAATCCATTCGATGATTCGCACAATTTCTGTCCATTTTTAGAAAAAGATGTTTACAAAATGGAATTTCGTGGATATACTTACAAAGTAAGAAAAAGCAAAGGAGGCTGAACAAAATGACAATGAGACAACAACGTCAACCTGTACGTGATACACAAGTAACAGTTCATGATTCATTCAGCCTGTGGAAGAGTTTGTGTCCTTCCTTAACCGATGCTTATCGCACGCATTAAATTCGGAATAGTCGGACATACGCAACTCCCCGCAGGCAGCAGAGACATTTGTGTCTTCTTTTGTCTGCGGTTTTTATTTGCCCGCGGCAGAAAGAATGATGCCGCGGGCTATTTCGCTTGAAGCGGACTTTGAAAGGGGGTGAGCGATATGACGATAAACCTATTCTTTTTAACATTAACGATTAACAAACGGGTTAAAAGCCTGGATGAAATCGAACGAGAACAGCAGATTGAGCAGATTTATGATGAATTGAAAGAGTCTCAGCTAAAGCATCTTTATTTAACAAACTGGCGCTAAAAACAATGAAAAAAACTGAAGGAGGAGATGGCATATGTTTAGAATGGAATTATTGATGCATTATACGATGGAGAAGGACCAAGTTTAGCGAAACAGCTGTCAAGAAAATGCCGGCCTGCATATGATAAATCAACGTTACGGTAAGGCAGGTGATGGCATGATGAACGATGATCAAAAAAGGCTGCCGTCGATAGGCCATGGTTATGCGTCCATCCCGCATTCCTTCAAACATGGTTATGGAAACCCATTCCGACAGCAGAGGCTGATGGCCATGCAGCAGCAAAGGCTGTATGTATCCCCTTATCATTGGTATTAGAACGAGGGCAGAAAACATGTTGTTTTCTGCTTTTTTTTTGCGAAAAAATGAAAAAGTTCAGTTCTATTGAAACATTTTTAAACACATTGCCGTCTAGTTGATACCTTCATTCACTTTTAGAAAAGAAGGGAACATTTATTTTTTGAATATAATAAATAAACATAGGAAACCAAAAGCAGGTGTTTAAAATGCTAGAAAATAGACTCTATAAACGATCGGTTTTTTGGAAATTATTTTCTCGGAAATATAAGCAAGCTAAAACAATTGAGCATATGATGATTGACTCTATAGACATACAAGGAAATGACAGAATTTTAGAAATTGGAATCGGAAATGGCACTGTCTTTAAGAACATAACCGACAAACTGGATAAGGGAAGCCTAAAAAGCATTGATCCTTCAAAGCGAAAGGTAAGACAGATATCACGTGCGACTCGAAAAAACATGGGGAAAGGGGAAGTTTATCATGGCTATCCAGAGAATATTCCCTTTGCTGACCGTACCTTTAATAAAGTGTTTTCTTTACATACGGTTCAGAGCTGCACTGATATTAAGCTTGCATTAAGAGAAATTTACCGGGTGCTTCAAATTGACGGCCGGTTTTATATCAATATTGATGAAAACACCGGTGAGAAAGAGAAAATGTATATTCAACTGCTGAAAGACCAGCATTTCAGGGATCTTTCTGTCGTCAGACGTGATACTTGTCTTTGTATTGTGGCCGTTAAATAAAATCATTTCTCGGGAAATATATCCAGATCGCCTCTTTTTGGGATTTGGGTATATTTTCTTATTTTTTTATTTTTTGCATATTCTTTATATTAAAAAAAGTTTTTTTCATATAAACTGATAACATAAGAACGGGCAAAGAGGTGATAGCGGACGATTAGACAGACATGATGAACAAGCGGAATGAATATTCATTCCGCAAGAAATCGGAGGTTGTAACATTACATGTTATCCGCATCCAGCAGTAAATACGACATGATTATGAAAGCGTCGGTTTCACTATTTACGGAAAGGGGATTTGACGCTACCACTATCCCAATGATAGCTGAACGAGCCCGTGTGGGGACTGGAACGATCTACCGCTATTTTGACAGCAAAGAAACACTTGTCAACGTATTGTTTCAAGAAAGCATCCAGCGCTTTACGGAAAAGCTAAAGCAAGATTTTTCGGAATTGCCTGTCAGATCAGGCTTTCACCACGTATTTTGCTGCCTCGTTCAATTTACAAATGAGAGCGACTATGCGCTTTTTTTTCTTGAAATGAAGAAAGACGCTCATTATTTAAATGACACAAGCAGAAAAATGATTGAAAATCTGATGCACATGCTTGATGACTATTTTAACAAGGGAAAAGCGGAAGGCGTGATTCGCAGCCTGCCCTCTAATGTGTTAATAGCGATTGTGTTAGGGGCGTTTCTCAAAATATATCAGCTTGTTCAAACGGGCGATATACAGATGGACATGGATTTAATGACCGAATTGGAACAATGCTGCTGGGACGCCATTAAGCTTCATTCATTTACTTCACAAAAATAGGAAAGGAAGATGTTAATGAAACAGGCAAGCGCATTACCACAGCCCAAAACATACGGACCTTTAAAAAATCTTCCGCATCTGGAAAAAGAGCAGCTTTCGCAATCCTTATGGCGGATCGCTGATGAATTGGGGCCGATTTTCCGGTTTGATTTTCCAGGCGTATCCAGTGTTTTTGTATCCAGCCACGATCTTGTGGCGGAGGTGTGTGATGAAAGCCGCTTTGACAAAAACCTTGGCAAGGGCTTGTTAAAGGTGCGCGAGTTTGGAGGAGACGGCTTATTTACAAGCTGGACCCACGAACCAAATTGGCAAAAAGCCCACCGCATTTTGCTGCCGAGCTTCAGCCAAAAAGCGATGAAAGGCTATCATTCTATGATGCTGGATATCGCGACCCAGCTGATTCAAAAATGGAGCCGGCTTAATCCCAATGAGGAAATAGACGTAGCGGACGACATGACCCGTCTGACGCTTGATACGATCGGGCTATGCGGGTTTAATTATCGCTTCAACAGCTTTTATCGTGATTCTCAGCATCCGTTTATCACCAGCATGCTTCGTGCTTTAAAAGAGGCAATGAATCAATCGAAAAGATTGGGCCTGCAAGATAAGATGATGGTGAAAACGAAGCTGCAATTCCAAAAGGATATAGAGGTCATGAACGCCCTTGTCGATAGAATGATTGCGGAGCGAAAAGCGAATCCGGATGAAAACATTAAGGATCTTTTATCACTGATGCTTTATGCAAAAGATCCAGTAACGGGTGAAACGCTGGATGATGAAAACATCAGATACCAAATCATTACGTTTTTAATTGCAGGGCATGAAACAACAAGCGGTTTGCTTTCATTTGCGATCTACTGTCTGCTTACACATCCCGAAAAACTGAAAAAAGCTCAGGAGGAAGCCGATCGTGTGCTAACGGATGACACGCCGGAATATAAACAAATCCAGCAGTTGAAATACATTCGAATGGTTTTAAATGAAACGATCAGGCTGTATCCAACAGCTCCGGCCTTTTCTCTCTATGCTAAGGAAGATACTGTTTTAGGCGGGGAATATCCGATCAGCAAAGGGCAGCCTGTCACCGTTTTGATTCCAAAGCTGCACCGAGATCAAAACGCATGGGGGGCGGATGCGGAAGATTTTCGCCCGGAACGGTTTGAAGACCCTTCGCGTATTCCTCACCATGCGTATAAGCCGTTTGGAAACGGGCAGCGCGCTTGTATCGGCATGCAGTTTGCTCTCCAAGAAGCGACGATGGTCCTCGGTCTTGTATTGAAGCATTTTGATTTGATGAACCATACTGGATACGAACTGAAAATCAAAGAGGCATTAACAATCAAGCCTGATGAATTTAAAATTACGGTGAAACCGCGGAAAACAGCGGCAATCAATATACAGAGAAAAGAACAGGCTGACATCAAAACAGAAATAAAGCCAGAAACAAAACCTAAGCACGACACACCTTTACTCGTTCTTTACGGTTCAAACCTAGGAACAGCAGAAGGAATCGCCGGTGAACTGGCTGCCTACGGCCGCCAGATGGGCTTTACAGCCGAAACAGCCCCGCTTGATGATTATGTCGGCAAGCTTCCTGAACAAGGCGCAGTCGTTATCGTTACCGCTTCTTATAATGGGGCGCCGCCTGATAATGCGGCCGGCTTTGTAGAGTGGCTGGATGAGCTTGAGGAAGGACGATTGAAAGGCGTCTCATATGCGGTATTCGGCTGCGGAAACCGGAGCTGGGCCGGCACGTATCAGCGGATTCCCCGCCTCATAGATGACATGATGAAAGCAAAGGGCGCATCACGTTTAACAGCGATTGGGGAAGGCGATGCGGCTGATGATTTTGAAAGCCATCGCGAATCGTGGGAAAAGCGCTTCTGGAAGGAAACAATGGAGGCATTTGATATAAACGAAGTATCTCAGAAAGAAGACAGGCCTTCATTATCAATTACTTTTCTTAATGAAGCGACGGAAACACCGCTTGCCAAAGCCTATGGCGCGTTTGAAGGGAATGTTTTAGAGAACCGGGAGCTTCAAGCGGCTGACAGTCCGCGTTCCACCCGCCATATTGAATTGCAGCTTCCTGATGGCAAAACATATAAAGAAGGCGATCATATCGGGATATTGCCAAAAAACAGCCAAAAGCTTGTTCAGCGGGTCCTCAGCCGATTCGGTCTGCAGTCTAGTCATGTGATAAAAATAAGCGGAAGCCTTCATATGGCTCATCTTCCGATGGATCGGCCCATTAAAGTGGCAGATTTGTTGTCGTCTTATGTGGAGCTGCAGGAACCGGCTTCAAGGCTTCAGCTTCGGGAACTGGCTTCTTATACAGTCTGCCCGCCGCATAAAAAAGAGCTGGAACAGCTTGTGTCAAATGATGGGATTTATAAAGAGCAGGTATTGGCAAAACGTCTCACCATGCTTGATCTTTTAGAGGATTACCCTGCCTGCGAAATGCCGTTTGAGCGGTTTTTAGAGCTCTTGCCATCACTTAAACCAAGATATTATTCCATTTCAAGCTCCCCGAAGATCCATGCCAATATCGTGAGCATGACGGTAGGCGTTGTGAAAGCCTCAGCATGGAGCGGGCGAGGCGAATACCGGGGCGTCGCCTCTAATTATTTAGCAGAGCTGGGTACAGGTGATGCAGCAGCCTGCTTTATCAGAACGCCGCAATCCGGATTCAAGATGCCAGATGACCCTCAAACGCCTATGATTATGGTCGGGCCAGGTACAGGAATTGCGCCATTCAGAGGTTTTATTCAGGCAAGATCTGTTTTGAAGAAGGAAGGAAGCACGCTTGGTGAAGCACTTTTATACTTTGGCTGCCGCTGCCCAGACCATGACGACCTTTACAGAGAAGAGCTGGATCAAGCGGAACGAGATGGCTTGGTTACAATCCGCCGATGCTACTCACGCGTTGAAAACAAACCAAAAGAATATGTACAGCACCTGCTCAAACAAGATACGCAGAAATTGATATCGCTCATTGAAAAAGGGGCTCACATTTATGTCTGCGGTGATGGATCGCAAATGGCTCCTGATGTAGAGAATACGCTGCGACTGGCATATGAAGCTGAAAAAGGAGCAAGCCAGGAAGAATCAGCCGAATGGCTGCAGAGGCTGCAATCCCAGAAACGTTATGTAAAAGACGTTTGGACAGGTATGTAAAAAACAAAATCCCGCCATCAGATTGGCGGGATGTTTTTGTATGTGTGAAAACCGGCACGATAATGAAATCTACTGAAAAGGATGTTATAGGGAGTATCGCGCCGGCCTTACTGTTAATATCGACATATAGGGACAAAAGTTTAGGTTTTTTCCTTGTTTTTTAGAAATTTTATAGTTCTAAAGACTTATTTTCAATTCGGATATTTTGTTTTCCACTATTCCTTAAAACCGCCCACCTCTTGGTGATTGATGTTTCAATTGACTTTCTACATGTTTTCGATAATGGAAGTCATGAATCAGCCAAATCGTGGGCTGATTAACAGCATGATGCTTTCGATCACAAACAGCCATATCCCTGCCGATATTAATCGGTTATAAAACCCCGACGAGAAACAAAGCTCCAATGATAACATGTTTACTGTATAAAGAACCTTATATCGTTTTTTTAGCTCGTATCGATCGAGTTTGTTTTTGATCTCGTTTTTTGCGTGAGGTGCAATTATTATTCCTCCATTCAATCATTCCTTACCCCTGCTATAAATTCTAGGTAAACATAACAGATGAAAGGAAATCACCTTTATTTCTTTTCTAGCAGGCATTAAAACTTGAGCAGAAACCCTGCGTACTCACCAACTGACCGCGATGGCTACCCTTTATATAATTGAAATCGTTTGTCGGTTCAATGCAGACAGAATGCAGGATAAACAAATGTCCCACAGCTGTGTAATAGACTGATCAATCTGTAAAAAAGGGGCAAAAAAAGCTTGCCGAAAAAACATAGTTTTCTCAGGCAAGCCCTATGACTTTGGTTAAATGATGGCTTGAAACACCATCGCTCTATTCCAAATAATGTTTTTTGAAATCAGAGTGGATAGAAAATTTGCGGCGCAACTTGATGAGATTTTCTCCAAAGCTTTCTTCTAAAAGCCCTCTATGCTTTTTCAGAATTTCCATAAGGTACAGATCATGAATAATGACTTCAGTAATAGGCATGACCAAACCTACATGCATTGTCCATGCAGCACGGCTGTCGCTGCCAAGAGAGACAATACCCGCTACTACTTCTGAATCATCTCCGCTATAGACAAGCCACCGCCCGTCATACTCCTCTGTAATTTCACTGCTCATATCATGAAGGTAAACAGCCGCAAAATCAGATATGATGTCGCCGTATGCAATAATGGTGACGATTACACCTTGATTTGCCGCCTGCCTCAGCTCTGATTCTATCTCTTCATAATCTTCTTTCCATATTTCTAAAAGAATTCTTTTTTTGGCGGATAAGATACAAGCTTTCACCTTTTCTAGAATGTCACTGCGTCCGGTGATATTCCAGATATTTTCCCGGTCATTTGCAGTATGCTCGAATTTTTCAAAGTATTTCTCAGCCTGATCAAAATGCTCTTCCGCTTTGAGCCGGCGGTTTTTAATCAGTTCCTTAGCGGGGACAGGGACATACTGAGGCGTATTTCCGTGACTTACAAAAACATCTCCTCTTAGAACAAGACTTTCCAATACTTCATAAATTTTAGAGCGGGGCACTCCGGATTTTTTGGCGACGGCATAGCCAGTTAAAGGTGATTCTTGCAATAAGGCCAAATAAGCTTTTGATTCATATTCTGTAAAATTAAGGTTTTTTAAAATGTCTAACATGTTTTCCTTCATACATCCTCCAATATAAAAACAGTCGCTGTCTTTGTAATCGCTATTTTAACAAACCATATTGATTTATTCCAAACGCATTGATACAATTTTATAAGTAGTTACTATTGTAGTCACTATATGAAGGAGGAGAAGAAATGCACAGCTTACTCGCATACATACCAATCGCTGCCATGATGGTCATTATACCGGGTGCAGATACGATGCTTGTTATGAAAAATACCCTTAGATATGGCGCGAAGGCTGGCCGTTATAACATTCTCGGATTGGCAACAGGGCTTTCCTTTTGGACGGTTATTGCCATTTTAGGTTTATCAGTTGTTATTGCAAAGTCGGTGTTTCTTTTCACTACAATCAAATATTTGGGAGCGGCATATTTGATTTATTTAGGAATCAAAAGTTTTTTTGCCAAAAATATGTTCTCTATCGATGACATGCAATCCCAAGCAGCAACCGCGGAAAAGTCTCCGAAACGTTATTATAAAACGTCCTTTATGCAAGGGTCACTTAGTAACATTCTCAATCCTAAAACTGTTTTGGTTTATGTGACAATCATGCCCCAATTTATCAATCTGAACGAAAATATAAACCAGCAGCTCATCATTTTGGCTTCGATCTTAACTTTATTAGCGGTGCTGTGGTTCCTTTTTCTCGTTTATATCATTGATTTTGCAAAAAAATGGATGAAAAACTCGAAGTTCCAAAAAGCTTTTCAAAAAGTAACCGGAATGATATTAGTTGGTTTTGGCATTAAAACGGGCTTGAATTAATCCCCGTCTTCTTTTCGTTTCGGCAGTGTCATTTTATCAGTGTGTGGTGACAAAAAAAGACAAGGGAGTGAGGGACTGACCCCCGTTTTTGAGACAGGGATCAAAACACCTTTTAAACAGCCAATTGCCGATAGTTTATCGGTGATTGGTTGTTTAGTTTAGTTTGGATACGAATATTGTTATAATAATGAATGTATTCTATGACAGTGCGTTCTACGATGGCGGTCGTAGTTCGATCAATGCTGTTAAGATAGAACGTTTCAGACTTTAGTGAGGAATGAAACGATTCGATGGAGGCATTATCAGCGGGCGTCCCTTTGCGGGACATGCTCATGGTAATGCCTTTTGTTTTAACAGCTTTTTGATACTCGTAAGATGTATACACAGAACCTTGGTCACTATGTAACACGCAGTTCTCAGGCAACATTGGCAGCTGATCAAGTGTGTCTAAGACAAAGGCTGTATCCTGCTTATCCCCAATCGTAAAAGCAATCACTTCTCCATTGTATAAATCCAATATACTGGAAAGGTACAATTGTTTCTGTCCATAAGGCAAATACGTAATGTCCGTTACTAGTTTTTCAAGAGGGCGATCAGACTGAAAGTTCCGATCCAATATATTATCGACCACGGCATATGGCTGCCCATCCTTCTTGCGCTTTTTCACCTTAACCCGGCACTGCCATTGATTTTTCTGCATAATACGTTGAACCGTTTTATGGTTAATATGCATACTCTTTTTTAGTATAGCTGTGATTTTTCGATATCCATATCGATACTTGTGCTCTCGGCACAACGTGCCGATTTGTTTTTCCAAATGGCGCTTGGGATGATCCTTCATCGGATTCTTCTTCCAGCGATAATAAGACGCTCGAGAGATACCTAAATGAATACAGATATCCTGTATGGTCATTGTGCTGTTCAATATTTCTACAAGTTCGACTGACGTTTCGCTATCAACTTCCTTTCCAATTCGTTGTACTTTTTTAAAACTTCATTCTGTTGTCTCAGGTAACGAATCTCTGCCTGCATTTTCTCTAATTCGGAAGAATACTCCGGACCTTTTCCGTAAGTGTATTGCTTTCCAACAGGCTGTTCGAATCGATGTGTATCCCCAGCCTTATGCCATCTAACCCATGTCTGAACCTGTGTCTTATTCTTAATATTCAACTCCTGCATGATCTCTTTCATAGGTACGCCTGCCAATCTCATTTCTACAGCCTTCTGTTTCACTTCAACCGGATAACTCACTCTTGTCCCCATAGAAAAAACACCTCCAAGTCTAATTTCGGATAACAATCATCCGTATTCAAACTTGAAGGTGTTTTTTATTTGTCTCATCTTATGGGGTCAGTCCCGTGAGCCCTTGTCTTTTTATTATTTTTGTCCTCTCATGGTCAGTAGCTTATACATCATCATCAATAAAATAAACCAGACTGGAGTGACAAACAAAGCAACACGCGTATCATTCGCCAATGCCAATATGACAAGAATAAACGCGAGAAAGGCGAGAGTGAAGTAGTTGGATAATGGGTAAAAAGGCATTTTAAATTTGCTTTTCTTCGCTGCTTGCGGCCTTGTTTTTCGATATTTCAAATGGCAAATTAACGTAATGCCCCAAATAAAAATGAAGCATATTGTAGAAACACTTGTAATCAGTGTAAAGACTTGCTCCGGCATCACATAATTCAGACTAACGCCAATCAGAATGGCGATGGTTGAAAAAAACAGCGCATTACTTGGCACTTTAGAGGAAGTCAGCTTCTTCAATAATCCAGGTGCGTGATGATCCTTTGCGAGAGAATAGACCATTCGGCTTGTGCTGAATAAAGCGCTGTTAGCCGCTGATGCCGCTGAGGTTAGTACAACAAAATTGATCATACTGGCAGCGGCAACGATGCCTACTGCAGAAAAGACTTGAACAAATGGGCTTTCATTTGGATTCAAAACATTCCAAGGATAGATACACATGATCACAAAAAGTGCGCCGACATAAAAAAGTAAAATCCGGACAGGAATTTGATTGATAGCTTTAGGGATCACTTTCTGGGGATTATCTGTTTCACCTGCTGTCAGCCCAACAAGTTCAATTCCCACAAAAGCGAAGACAACCATTTGAAAGGAAAGGATAAACCCATGCCATCCATTTGGAAACATGCCGCCGTGGCTCCAAAGATTTGTGAGGCTGGCTGAGCCGGAAGCCGCGGAAAATCCTTTCGCAATCAAGACAATACCAGTTACGATAAGAGCCAGTATGGCAATGATTTTGATTAATGCAAACCAGAATTCTAATTCCCCGAACAGTTTAACCGTGGCAAGATTCATGATCAGCAGGATGATAAGCGCAAGAAGACCCGGCAGCCATTGAGGCACATCGGGAAGCCAATATTGCGTATAAATCCCGACGGCCGTTAAATCAGCCATTGCGAGAGAAATCCAGCAGAACCAGTAGGTCCAGCCAGTAATAAACGCTGCCATATTGCCTAAATAGTCCCTCACAAAATCAACGAAAGAGTGATAGCCTGAATTTGATAGGAGCAATTCTCCGAGTGAACGCATAATGAAAAAGCAAAAGACTCCAGTGATCAAGTAAGCAAATAAAATGGATGGCCCCGCAAAGTGGATGGATTTTCCTGAACCCAAGAATAAGCCTGTTCCGATTGCCCCCCCAATCGCCATTAGTTGTATATGCCTGTTTTTAAGGCCTCTAGACAATTTTTGCTGTTGTTCCAAATTGTCTTTGTTAGAATTGCCTGTCAATTTTCTTTTCCCCCAAGAATTAAAGTTTTTATCGGATATTATAACATTTAAAAGAATAGATTGTTTACATTTTAAATTTTAAAAATATTTTTAAGTTTATTACTAAACTTCAAGGGGTTCCGATTTTGATGAAAAGATGACAATGATCTGAAAGGTTGTTTTGACGATGTCTTTTTTGGTTTGCTAGGATATATGATGACCGTATGCTAATTATAGGATACAGGTGAAATGTATGACACGAGGCAGGGCATAGAATGAAATTACAAACAGCACAGCTATTCACCATCTTATCAGAATATCAGTTTTTTGATTGGGAGGACCATGAGAATAATAAGCATCTCATGATGATAGGGCTTCCGGAGAATACGCTTGAGATAAAAGGTTTTTATCAATCATTCGGTTTTGATTCAGTCGAAAATCCGTTTTCGAACATAAAAATCTCGAAAAAACAGTGGGTCCAAATGGAGGATTTATTTTTTCCATGGGTATCTCCTTATCTATCGACTTTCGGCCAAACGGTAGTTACGCCATTTTTAAGTAATGACTGGGAAGGAGAATGTGACCTGGACGATATAATGGATGATGAGTTTGCTCACGCTTATAAAGCGTATAAGGCTTTTCTAATAAACAACGATTTGTATGTTCATGGGCCCGCTTTGATTGAGACCAGCAGGGGGTATCAAATCGATCATATCGGAGATTTTTCAATTCTGGGCAGGATGGCCGCAAGAAATCATCGTTATTTATTCTTTGCTGATGAAGATAAAGTTTTTATGTTTACAGATTCATTGACTTTGCAGATGTATTGTAAAGATGAAGAAGTTCTGCATCAAGAAAAGAAAAAAATCAAGCAGATGCTGCATCCTGATTTTTTATCATGAAATGGCGGACACATAGATGTCCGCCATTTCTTTATTTTCAGATACTGCGGGAATGCTTTTGGGTAAATAGTCCTGATCTTTATGATTCATTTTTTGGCATTCATGATTTTGCCATCATTCGATTCCTTAAGAATGATAAACTGTTTACTGATTATTACTTTGGAAGGGGACCGGCCTTGAAGACTTCGAATCTAAAATACTAATATAAGACGTAAATGATTCGGAATAATATACAATTAAGCATAAGAGGCAACGTTGTCAATCTGCTATAGAGACCTTTTTGGCAGTATCAATAGATAAAACCATGCTGTCCGCCATAAAGTTTCGGAATATTCTTGTTAAGGGCTTATCTAATAAGGACAAAGGATGATAGATGTGAAAAGGATAGACAAAATATACCATCAGCTCATACATAATTTTCGTGACTCCAGCTTAGATCATCTGTTAAAAGTACAGGGAAACTCAGCAAAGGAAATTGCTGAGCAGCTGAAAATGGAGCGGTCCAATGTCAGTTTTGAATTAAATAATCTTGTTCGGTCCAAGAGGGTCATAAAAATCAAAACGTTTCCAGTGCGATATATCCCGGTCGAAATAGCGGAAAGATTATGCAACAGGAAATGGGATACAGAGATGATGGAAGTGAAAGACCTGAAGCCGTTTTCCGGGGATGAAAAACAGAATCATCAATCGATTTCCACGAATCCTTTAGAGCTTATGATTGGGGCAAAAGGCAGTTTGAAGAAAGCAATCTCCCAGGCGAAAGCAGCTGTCTTTTATCCGCCGAATGGCCTGCATATGCTCCTTTTAGGGCCGACGGGTTCTGGTAAATCCCTTTTCGCGAACCGGATTTACCAGTTTGCCATATACTCTGACATTTTGAAGGCCGGCGCACCGTTTATTACATTTAACTGTGCAGATTACTACAACAATCCTCAATTATTGCTTTCTCAATTATTCGGACACAAAAAAGGTTCGTTTACAGGTGCCGGCGAAGATAAGGCGGGGTTAGTCGAACAGGCCGATGGGGGCATTCTTTTTATGGATGAAATCCACCGTCTCCCTCCAGAGGGACAGGAAATGCTGTTTTATTTTATTGACAGCGGCTCTTATAACAGGCTTGGCGAATCTGAACATAGACGCACATCGAACGTATTGTTTATTTGCGCCACTACGGAAAATCCAAGCTCTGCACTATTAAAAACATTTCTGCGAAGGATTCCAATGACCATTCATATCCCTTCGCTTGAAGAACGATCGCTAAAAGAAAGAGTGGATCTGACGACGTTTTTATTAGGGAAAGAAGCAGAGCGAATTAAGAAAAACCTGAGTGTGCACATCGATGTCTATAATGCACTTATTCATTCCGCCAAATTAGGGAATGTCGGACAGCTGAAATCAAATGTCCAGTTAGTCTGCGCACACGGGTTTTTACATAATCTCGATCGAAGTGAGATGATTGAACTGACTGTTCGGGATCTTCCAGATGAAATCAAGCAAGAATGGATGTCCAGCAGTAAAAACATGCAAAGAAGCAAAGTCATTTCTGAATATGTCAATATTACAACGATCATATCTCCGATTGTAGAAGATGAAACGACAAAAATTGACGAAGACCTCTCGTTTAACTTATATCACTTGATCGAGGAAAAAGTGAAAACCCTCAAGAAAGAAGGATTATCCAAAAAGGATATTAATCAATACATCCTGACTGATGTCCATTTGCATGTCAGAAGTTTTTTTCATCACCGGGCGTTTCAAAAGGACAGCCTGCTGACATTCGTTGAAGACGACGTGATTCAATTGACAAAACAGTTAAAAGAAATAGCTGAACATGAGCTTGATTGCACGTTTGACCGTAAATTTATTTATTTCTTAAGCATGCATATTGACGCGTTTTTAAAGCGCGGAAAGCAAATTGATGTTTTAAATACACAGGAAACTGATGAAATCCGTGAGACTCATGTAAATGAATATCGGGTGGCGATGATTTTTAAAGATAAAATTCAAGAACATTTTAAAGCAGCCATCCCGGAAATAGAGGTCATCTACTTAACGATGCTGATTCATTCCATCAAATCGTTAAGGGAGAACAAAAGAGTCGGTATTATTGTGGCTGCGCATGGAAACAGCACAGCGAGTTCAATGGTTGAAGTCGCAACAGAGCTGCTGGGGAGCACTCCGATTGCGGCAGTCGATATGCCGCTTACGGTTTCACCTTCAGAAATCACAGAATGCTTAGCTGAAAAAATGAAGCAGGTTCATGAAGGCGAAGGTGTTTTAATGCTGGTAGACATGGGGTCACTTGCGATGCTTGAAAGCAAACTGGAGGAAAAGACAGGCATTCCCATCAAAACCATCAGCAATGTTACAACATCAATGGTGCTTGATGCTGTCAGAAAGGTGAACTATTTGAATTTGAATTTGCATGCGATTTATCAATCGGTCACGAAGGATTTTATTGAGTTATGGGAGCGGCAGCCAGCTGCATCCGGTAAAAAGAAGGCATTGGTCTCCATCTGCACGACAGGCGGCGGAACGGCCAAAAAGCTGGAAGACATCCTGACAACGATCGTAAACAAGGCTTCAGATACCCCGATTCACATCTTGACCGTTTCATCTCTTAAATTAGCAAACAGCATAAAAGAAATCGAAAAAGAATACGAGATCCTTGCGACAGTCGGAACGAAAAACCCTAAAATCAATGCTCCGCATGTCTCTTTAGAAGTATTAATTGAAGGGGAGGGGGAGAGGCTGATTCAACAGGCGATTACAAAGGGCAGCATTCCGTTGAGCAAAGGGTTAAACGAAGCGAATATTATTGTCAGGGAGCTTTGTGAGGACAGCTTGAAAAAGTACCTTGTCTTCTTAAATCCCCACCATATGATCGCCATGTTATTAGAATGGCTGCAAGCCGTTCAGGATGAGCTCGGAGTCATTTTCAATAATGCCGTTTTGATTAAAGTGATTATACATACGGCGTTCGCCTTTGAAAGGGTGATTAAGCAGAATCCGATTGCTTTCACAGAGGAAGAAGAAATCAATGATCAGCTGTATGAAATGGTGAAGGTGGCAAATCGGACATTAGCTCCGTATGAAGAAAAGCTTGGACTTCGCATAAGTGATGATGAAAAATTATTTATAGCCGCCATATTCGCTGAAGAAATGCATGGCCAGCTGTTTTAAAACTGATTTTTTTATATGAACCTGTATTAAATAGAAACCCATTTTAATACAGGTTTATTTTTTTTGTTTCAAGTGTTTCAACAACAAACTGTCATTTGCTGAAATATAAATGAAAGCGCTTAACACAACTATGTTGGCACGATTCTTGCATGATATATGGATGTACAAAACAAAGAAAGGAGCAATGGATATGATTTCAGTTATTATCAGCGGTCATGGAGATTTTCCTGTAGCATTAAAAGAATCTTCAGGGATGATATTCGGTGAAGAAAATAGCTTGATTGCAGTGCCGTTTTTGAAAGGGGAAGGCATTCAAACGCTGCAAGAAAAATATCATCAGGCGCTCAAAGACATTCCGAAAGAAAATGAAGTGCTTTTTTTAGTTGATATTTTTGGAGGAACCCCATACAACGCGGCCGCTTCCTTCATTGCCGAGAGTGAAAGAATGGATATGGCAGCCGGCGTCAACCTGCCGATTCTGCTGGAGGTATTAAGCCTGAGAGAACATGTGACACTGAAAGATTTATTGAACAACTTAAAAACAATGAGCCAGCAAAGCTTTCAAGTGTGCAGTGAACATTTAGAAAAAGTAAAAACAGCCAATCAAGAAACAAGAGAGGATGAATTGTAATGAACATTGTGTTAGCAAGAATTGATGACCGCTTTATTCACGGCCAGATCCTGACAAGATGGATTAAAGTCCATGCGGCAGACCGAATCATCGTTGTCTCCGACGATATTGCACAGGACGAAATGAGAAAAACACTGATCCTTTCTGTTGCGCCTTCAAATGTAAAGGCGAGTGCCGTCTCGGTTTCAAAAATGGCAAAAGCGTTTCATAGTCCGCGTTATGAAGGAGTAACGGCAATGCTCTTGTTTGAAAATCCGTCGGATATTGTATCTCTTATAGAAGCAGGCGTGCCGATCAAAACAGTAAACGTCGGAGGTATGCGTTTTGAAAATCAACGCAGGCAAATCACAAAGTCAGTCAGCGTCACAGAGGAAGATATAAAGGCGTTTGAAACATTAAGCGGCCTGGGTGTCAAACTGGAATTGAGGCAGCTGCCTTCAGATGCCAGCGAAGACTTTGCACAGATTTTACGGAATGTAACAAAATAATCAAGGGGATGAGAATATGTCTTCAATACAAATTATTTTGTTGTTAATCATTGCAGCAATCACCGGCATTGCAAGTGTATTGGATGAAGGGCAGACACACCGGCCGCTTGTAGCCTGCACGCTAGTTGGCTTGGTGCTGGGAGATTTAAAAACGGGAATTATTCTCGGAGGCACACTGGAACTGATGGCGCTGGGCTGGATGAACGTCGGCCTTGCGATGGCGCCTGATACAGCGATTGCCTCTGTCATCTCAACCATTTTAGTGATTACCGCTGATCAGGGAATTGGCGAGGGCATTGCCGTTGCTGTTGCTTTGGCAGCTGCGGGCCAGGCGCTGACGATTTTTGTGCGGACGATCACTGTCTTTTTCATTCACCGGGCAGATCGATATGCAAAAGAAGGGAATATAAAAGGAATTGAAATTATGCATATTACTGCGATGGTGTTTCAAGCCCTGCGCGTCATGATCCCGACATTGATTGTCGCATTGATCAGTGTCAGCGCTGTTCAGGCGTTCTTGGGCAATATTCCTGATGTCATTACAAAAGGACTGCAAATAGGCGGAGGCATTATCGTTGTTGTCGGGTATGCCATGGTGATCAATATGATGAATATCCCTTATTTAAAGCCATTTTTCTATATTGGATTTTTATTAGCGGCGTTTACCGATTTCAACTTAGTCGGATTTGGAGCACTTGGTCTCTGTCTGGCGCTTTTATACCAGCAGGTGATGCAAAAACATACCGCTCACGGAGCAGTCGCCGCCGCATCAGACAGCGGCAGTGTCGCTGTTTATGATGACGATGATGATGACCTTGATGCCTAAACAATGAGGGGGGATGAAAAGATGGAAAAAGAAAAACGATTAACGAAAAAAGAAATTTTCAGCATGTTTATTCGTTCAAATTTTTTGCTCGGCTCCTTTAACTTCGAACGTGTGCAGGCCATGGGATATTGCTATGTCATGATACCGGCAATCAAAAAATTGTACGGTCCCGGAGCGAAAAGAAATGAAGCATTGCAGCGGCATTTGGAATGGTTTAATACACACCCGTGGCTGACAGCGCCTATATTTGGCGTGACAGCTGCCATGGAAGAAGAAATGGCGAACAATAAAGGAATTGATGGAAAAGCGATAAGCGGGATGAAAATCGGTTTGATGGGCCCGATAGCGGGTGTAGGCGATCCGATTTTCTGGGGGACGGTTCGCCCGGTCTTAGCTGCGCTAGGGGCCTCACTCGCTTTAGGAGGTAACATTGCCGGCCCTTTGTTATTCTTTTTCTTACTGAACGCCATAAGATTAAGTACAAAATATTACGGATTAAAGTACGGCTATGTGAAAGGTATGGAAATTCTGCAGGATTTAGCGGGGAATCGCATTCAAAAGCTTACAGAGGGCGCTTCGATTCTCGGGTTATTTGTAATGGGAGCCCTCGTTTCCAAATGGACCACCATCAACATTCCAATCGTTGTGTCCAGAATTAAGGATGAGAGCGGAAAAGTGGATGTTCAAACCGTACAAAATGTGTTAGACAGCATCATGCCGGGGGCACTGCCTCTAGGGTTAACGTTATTGGTGGCTTGGATGCTGCGCAAAGGGGTGAATCCTCTTCTCATTATCTGCGGCATCTTTATCATCGGGATTCTTGGGTATTGGGCTGGTTTCTTAGCATAAGCTGTGTGATGTAAGAAAAAAAGAGGGAAGCTGCAGCATTCTATCATATATCAATCATTCGGTAACAGCAAAACAAAGGAGAATGGCCAGAAACGGTTCCAACTTGTGCAGCAGTCTCTCTTGGAGTGTTCGAACCTAAAGAGAGGAGCGAAGAAACAAATGAAAAAAAGACTTTCGCAAGTCAGCATCATGTTCACCCTGCTGTTCACGATGGCATTTCCGGTAAAGGCGGCAGATTCAGGCTACTATGATGAGGATTACCGTCCTCAATATCATTTCACGCCGGAGGCTAACTGGATGAATGATCCAAACGGGATGGTGTATTATGCTGGAGAATATCACTTGTTCTATCAATACCATCCATATGGGCTTCAGTGGGGCCCCATGCATTGGGGGCATGCCGTGAGCAAAGATTTGGTGACGTGGAAGCACCTTCCTGTTGCGCTGGAACCGGATGACAAAGGCACAATCTTTTCTGGAAGCGCAGTTGTAGACAAATATAACACAAGCGGTTTTCAAACAGGCGAAGAGAAGCCGCTTGTGGCCATTTATACACAGGATCGTGAAGGTCATCAAGTGCAGAGTATTGCCTATAGCAATGACAAAGGAAGAACGTGGAAGAAATACGCTGGCAATCCTGTCATTCCGAATCCGGGAGAAAAAGATTTTCGAGATCCAAAAGTATTTTGGTATGAAAAAGAAAATAAGTGGGTGATGCTGCTTGCGGCCGGTGACCGAATCCTTATTTATACATCCAAAAACCTGAAGCAGTGGACGTATGCAAGTGAGTTTGGACAGGGGCAAGGGAGTCATGGGGGAGTATGGGAGTGTCCGGACTTGTTTGAGCTCCCGGTAGACGGCAATCCGAATCAGAAAAAATGGGTGATGCAGGTCAGTGTCGGAAACGGAGCGGTTTCGGGAGGGTCAGGCATGCAATATTTTGTGGGGGACTTTGATGGAACACATTTTAAAAATGAAAATCCGTCAAACAAAGTTCTCTGGACGGATTACGGCAGAGACTTTTATGCCGCTGTATCCTGGTCTGATATCCCATCCTCAGACTGCCGGCGGCTGTGGTTAGGGTGGATGAGCAATTGGCAATATGCAAATGATGTCCCTACATCCCCATGGAGAAGCGCAGCGTCCATTCCAAGAGAGATAAAATTGAAAACGCTTACCGAAGGAGTTAGGGTCGTCCAAACTCCGGTAAAAGAGTTGCAAGCCATTCGCGGCACCTCTAAAAAATGGAAGAATCAAACCGTATCGCACGCAAGTCAAAATGTGTTTACGGGCTTATCTGGAGATGCATATGAATTACAAGCAGAATTTCAAGTGACCCCAGGATCAGCTGCCGAATTTGGTTTTAAGGTTCAAACAGGCGGAGGCCAATTTACGAAAGTCGGCTATGATCGAAAGAATGCCAAACTGTTCGTTGACCGGAGCGAGTCGGGGAACGTCACCTTTAATCCGACCTTCAACACCGGAAAACAGACAGCTCCGCTGAAGCCGGTAAATGGAAAGTTACAGATGCGCATTTTTGTCGACCGCTCTTCGGTTGAAGTATTTGGGAATGACGGACAGAAGGTCATAACCGATATCGTTCTCCCGGATCGATCAAGCAAAGGTCTTGAATTATATGCGGCGAAGGGCGGTGTAAAGGTAAAATCTTTAGCTATATACCCTTTAAAAAAGGTGTGGGGAACATCACCTTTCATTTCTAATTTAGGTGAGTGGACGGTTGTTAATGGCACGTGGGCCGACACAATTGAAGGAAAACAAGGGAGATCGGACGGCGATTCCTTTATCTTGTCATCAGCATCCGGATCAGACTTCACCTATGAATCTGATATGACCATTAAGGATGGCAACGGAAGGGGGGCGGGGGCGCTTATATTTCGCTCTGACAAAGACGCAAAAAATGCTTATCTTGCCAACGTCGATGCGAAGCATGACTTAGTGAAATTCTTTAAATTTGAGAACGGTGCTGCTTCTGTCATTGCCGAATACAAGACGCCGATAGACGTGAACAAAAAGTATCATCTGAAAACTGAGGCCAAGGGCAATCGCTTTAAAATCTATTTAGATGATCGTCTTGTGATCGATGCGAATGATTCCACATTCTCAGAAGGGCAATTTGGTTTGAACGTGTGGGACGCGACCGCTGTCTTTCAGAATGTAAACAAGGAGTCTTAACATGAACAAAGGCACAGACCAAAACAGTCTGTGCCTTCTCATTATTTCAATAAATTCAATGATTCGCGGTTAAATGCTTCCAAATCATCAGGTGTTCGGCTTGTGACAATGTTGTGGCTGACGACTACTTCTGCATCTTTGTAGTTAGCGCCGGCATTGATTAAATCTTTACGGATGCTGCGGTAGCCTGTGATATCTTTGCCTTTGAGAAGATCCGTATCAATCAGCACTTGCGGGCCGTGGCAAATTGCGAAAACAGGTTTATTGTTTTCAACAAATGCTTTCGCGAATTCACCCGGACGGTCATCGGCGCGAAGCAAATCAGGGGAGAATCCCCCAGGAATTAAAAGGGCATCAAATTCACTTGCCTCCACATCAGAGATGGCTTTGTCGATCTTTACTTTCTCACCATGCTTACCGGTTACTTCTTTGCCAGCTTCCAAATCGATAGTTGTGACACTATAGCCAGCTTCTTCGTATGCTTTTACCGGACTTGTATATTCGATATCTTCGAATTGGTCTGTAACGAGAACTGCAATTTTTTTGCTCATAAAAACCCTCCTAATCACTATCTATCCATAGAATAGCAGGAAGATGGCACGGTCTTCAAAATATTTGCTTAAAGAGCTCGTTTTTCATTCGTTTAACAGAAAAGCGGCTCAGCCTATGGAAGGAATAATCCATTTTTAAAAGGTTACAATGTGGAAATATCATTTCGGAGGACGTTCGGATATCTTCAATATTTTCCGCATCGTTACTCAAGTTACGATCTTGTCATCAAGCACCATAAGTATTGTGAAAAACCTTGTTGTTAAAAATAAGATCTAAAACTAAGGGCTCTGCGGGTTGCTTTTAAAATTTTACCAATGAACCTGAAATGTGATAGCAGCTTAAAAGAAAATAAAAAAATAGGAGGATGTAAAATGATCCTCTCTTTATATTTACCGCTGATTAGAACTGTGCCTCATGATAAGTTAATGACATAGCAAAACGCCATAAAAACTTCTTATGGCGTCTTCCGTACAGGAGGTATTTGCTCGCTTTGGATTGAAAAGCTTCAAGACTAATAAAGGAATGAAGCACCAACAATGATTAACAGAATGAATAGTACTACGATTAAAGCGAAGGTGCTGCCATAATTATTTGAGTTTCCCATATAGCTGCCTCCTTTAGTAGATTAGAAACATCTCAAGACTAATAAAGGAATGAAGCACCAACAATGATTAACAAGATGAATAGCACCACCACTAACACGAAGGAGCTGTTGTAACCATTTGACATGTTATCACCTCTTCCTTTGGAGATAGTATAAGATATGCAAAACAATAATTTTCGACATGGAGTTAAGTCTAATTAAGAAAAAATGAATATTTTGTCTAATTGTGTAATCAGAGAAATGTATAAGTATTAAAACAAACTCAAGTGTACCGTCTATGGAAAGAAAGCGATGGAACTCGCTTATGGGAGGATGATTTGCAATCGTAGTCTTTCAAAAACTAAAACTAGACGGCCTGTTTTTTAACAAGGGTCAGTTTCAATCCGCAATCTTTTTATTATTACTTTAGATTCAAAAATTTTGACAAAACAATGTATTTTCAACAATATCGCAGCCCCTTTATGTATACTGAGTCTATTATTACAATATGTAGAAGGGGGTTATAAAATGAAAATCAGTTTGAAGAAAAAAGCGGATTTCTGGAAGAAGGCAGCGATTTTATCCCTTGTTTTCACCATGTTTTTTACCCTGATGATGAGCGAAACAGTCTTTGCGGCGGGACTGAGTAAGGATCAAAAGCGCCGGGCGGAACAGCTGACAAGTATCTTTGAAAACGGCACGACGGAGATTCAATACGGGTATGTGGAGCCATTGGATGATGGAAGAGGCTATACATGCGGACGGGCAGGCTTTACTACGGCTACCGGAGATGCGTTGGAAGTTGTGGAAGTATACACAAAGGCGGTGCCGAATAACAAACTGAAAAAGTACTTGCCTGAATTGCGCCGTCTGGCCAAGGAAGAAAGCGATGATATCAGCAATCTCAAGGGATTCGCTTCTGCCTGGAAGTCGCTGGGGAACGATAAGGACTTCCGCGCTGCCCAAGACAAAGTAAATGACAGCTTGTACTATCAGCCTGCCATGAAACGATCAGATAACGCGGGACTGAAAACGGCACTGGCAAGAGCCGTGATGTACGATACAGTGATCCAGCATGGCGATGGCGATGACCCGGACTCCTTTTATGCCTTGATTAAACGCACGAACAAAAAAGCGGGCGGCTCACCTAAAGACGGAATTGATGAGAAGAAATGGTTAAATAAATTCTTAGATGTGCGATATGACGACCTGATGAATCCGGCAGATCCTGATACTCGTGATGAGTGGAGAGAATCTGTTGCGCGAGTGGACGTGCTTCGCTCTATCGCCAAGGAGAACAATTATCATCTAAACGGACCGATTCATGTTCGTTCAAACGAATACGGTAACTTCGTAATCAAATAAGCGGGGAGTGAAAAGAAACCGCTGCAGATGAACTAATCTAAAAGATACCAAGGATCTGGTATCTTTTTTTGTTTGCAGTAAAAAAGTATTCCATTTTCTCTATCATGATTAGGTCATGCGCAGATACCTTAAAAGATCTTAAGGTGTATGTCCGATTCGGTTTTTGGGAAGACCGCTGCTCCAAACCTCAACATGTTTGAAGCAGACAGTATAGGAAAGAAGCTGGATGATGTAAAGGGAGGCTTATTGCAGATTCCCCCTTCACATCATTTGGTAGTTGCGATGTGTATAAACTGCTCCGTTCATAATACGCCGTGCGGTACGGACGATCTTTATCCCAGAGGGCTCTAACATTGTTTCGATGATACCAGAAGAATGAGCTAGCCGAACCTTTGCAGAATGGATTTTTGCTAGTCTTGCAGGGATTGCACCTTCCAATGAAAGGGCTGTCGTCGTACATATCGCCCCAGTGACAGCCAGTGCTTGATGAGGCTTTTGCATGGACATCATCCTGATGTGTAAGTCCATCTCAACGTTTGAATGCCATACACCTGTACTATCCTTATATTTCTCTGGTTTTGATACTATAGCTAGTTTAGGGACAGCTGGTGATAACTTCGTAGCAGAAAATCGGCTGGCGAAGCCGCATTTCTCTGCAGCAATGGATCTTAATTCTTCAAATTGAGCCAGCTGCAGATCAGTAAATTCTTCTGCAAGTTCCGTTCCATTCAGGCCGATACTGCTTGCTTCCACAAAAACTAATGGATTTGCGTAGTCAATAATAGACACCTCTATTGGGCCTTGACTTGTATCTAAAAACTCCGAACGATTTCCAGTAGGCAATAATTGACCGGTAACCGAACCAGCAGCATCATGAAAGTTTAAATAGATTGGAGATCCAGATCCAGGCACTCCGGATATCGTAACGTCTCCGTCATACTTGACCTGACCGTCTTCCACCTCCACTTCCGCAATTATCATTTTATTCGTATTGGTATTCAGTATCCTTACCGCAGTCATTGGTTCAGTCGCTTTTACAAGTCCTTCTTCTATAGCAAATGGACCGACGGCGGCGGAGATATTTCCGCAGTTCCCCTTAAAGTCCACTTTTTCTTCCGAAATGCTGACCTGACCGAAAGTGTAGTAAACATCAATATCCGAAGGATCTGCTTTCTTTATTATTGCCACTTTACTAGTCAGGGAATTACCGCCACCCAAACCATCTATTTGTCTTTTATCAGGACTTCCCATGACATCAAGCAAAAAGGGCTCCCACTCGTTTTTATTGTGAGGCATGGCTGATTCATGGAAAAAAACGCCCTTGCTTGTTCCGCCTCTCATGATTGTTACATTCGTCTTAACCATCGTCATCATCCTCATCTTAAAGGTAGTATTTTATGTTTTTTAGTGTAGAAGGTAAAAAGGTGAAAATAAAATATAAATTTTCTTAATATTCAATATAAAAACTTTTATAATTGTGAAGAAGGGATGGAAAGGAAGATAAAAATGGATGAAAAAGATTGGGTTTTATTGAAAATTCTTCACGAAGAACAAAATGTAACAAAAACAGCAGAACGATTATTTACGTCACAACCTTCCATAACGTATCGATTGAATAAGATTGAAGAGATTTTCAACATTAAATTATTCACCAAAAGGCATAAAGGAATTACCTTTACTGCGGAAGGAGAACACTTAGTTACTTATGCAAAAAGAATGTTACAGGAACTCCAAGATACCAAGGATAATATCTCGAATCTAAGCAAAGAGGTGCAAGGGCATCTAAGGCTGGGGGTTTCAAGCAATTTCGCCCAATATAAGCTCCCTAAGTTACTAAGGGAATTTTCCATTATGTATCCTAAAGTCCAATATAGTGTGCAAACAGGCTGGAGCACAGATGTCATGAAATTATTAGATACTGGCATTGTACAAGTCGGTATACTGAGAGGAAGCCATCGCTGGAAAGGAGAGAAGGAGCGGCTGACACGGGAAAAAATACATATCATCTCAAAACAGCCAATAACGATAGATCAACTTCCTTTTTTGCCTTTTATAAAATATAAAACGGATGCTTCTTTAAAAACGATTATTGATGATTGGATGCATACGAATCTAAAACAAGCCCCCATTATTGCAATGGAAGTGGATCGACAAGAGACTTGCAAAGAGATGGTAAAGCATGGTCTTGGCTACGCCATAGCACCAGAAATTTGTCTGCGGGAATCTGATCATTTGTACACAATGGACCTATATAATGCTAAGGGTAAGCCGCTAATGAGAGATACTTGGCTAATGTACGATCAAAAATCATTGGGAATCAAAATCGTTAAAGCATTCATTGAGTTCTTAAAGGACGAACAAATCGTAACCATTTAATATGATGATAGAATTTTTTTTGCAACACAGTAAAAAAATATTTATTTAACTTATTACACCGTATAGGATATGCTAATCAAAATCCATTTGAAAGCGCATTCGCGGAGGTGTAATATGCTTACTATTTTAGGTTTTTCGATGGTAACAGTTTTTACAATATTAATAATGACAAAGAAAGTCTCGCCTATTGTTGCCTTGACCATCACGCCTATTGTTTTTGCTCTTATTGGAGGTTTTGGTAAGGATATTGGTGACATGATTTTAGATGGAATACAAACAGTTGCAAGTTCAGCGGCATTGCTATTGTTTGCCATTCTTTTTTTCGGAATTTTAATAGATACAGGTTTATTTGATCCACTAATAGAAAAAATCTTATCTATAGTAAAGGGCGATCCTGTAAAAATAGCGATAGGTTCTGCCGTCTTGGCAATGCTTATCGCTTTAGATGGAGACGGTACAACTACCTATATGATAACAGTCTCAGCAATGTTGCCTTTATATAAAAGAATTGGTATGAATCCCATGGTTATGGCGACATTAGCTATGCTGTCGTTGAGTATCATTAGCGGAATGACTCCATGGGGCGGACCAGCTACAAGAGCTGTTTCAGTGCTGGGTTTGGATCCTTCAGATTTCTTTGTGCCATTACTTCCGACCATGCTTGGAGGAATGGCATGTGTAATCTTTCTGGCCTTTTTAATGGGTAGGAAAGAAAGGAATCGAATAGGCATAGTGAAATTAGAGCATGGAAAAATAACAGAGGACAGCTCTCAATCTTATATGGCTGCTGCCTTGGATAGCGAGCAATTGAAAAGGCCGCGCCTCATATATCTTAATTTATTCCTCGTTATAAGTATCATGGTGTTTATTGTGCTTGGAACTAAGCATCCATCCGTTTTATTTTTAATTGGTTTTGTTCTTGCCCTTACTATAAATTATCCTAATGTAAACATGCAGAAGGAGCGAATCGCCGAGCATTCTGCTAATGCAATTACTGTAGTATTATTGGTATTCTCAGCCGGAGTATTTGCCGGCATATTATCCGGGACAAAGATGGTGGATGCCATAGCAGGATCATTAGTATCTATCATCCCCTCATCAATGGGTGAGTTATTCCCCGTTATTGTGGCACTCACCAGTATTCCGTTTACTTTTGTATTATCAAATGATGCGTATTACTTTGGAATGGTGCCTATCTTTGCAGAAGCTGCCTCAGCATACGGGATAGAACCAGTGGAAATTGCAAGGGCTTCAATAATGGGGCAGCCCGTTCATCTGATGAGTCCATTGGTTGCGTCAACACTGCTGTTAGTAAGCATGCTGAAAATTGACTTAGGCTCCTTTCAAAGGTTTGCCGTTAAGTCGGCTGTCATTACATCAATAGTTATTACGTTGTTAGCAATCATTACAGGGGCTATCACTATTTTGTAAAGAGACAATCGTTTAGACCGCAAGAAGAAAAGATCAAAACGGAGGAGACATGATGCGAAGCGAACAGGAAATGATGGATATATTTTTAGACTTTGCCTTGAATGACGGAAGAATCCGATTGGTCACTTTGGAAGGATCACGTACAAACAAAAATATTCCCCCTGACCCCTTCCAAGATTATGACATTTCATATTTTGTCACTGATATGGAATCTTTTAAAGAAAATGATCGGTGGCTTGAATCCTTTGGCACTCGCATTATGATGCAAAAACCCGAAGAGATGGAGCTTTTTCCTCCCGAATTAGGTAATTGGTTTTCATACATCATTCTTTTTGAGGATGGCAACAAATTAGATCTCACCCTTATTCCAATTCATGAAGCAGAAGCTTATTTTGCTGAGAGTGATGGTTTGGTTGAGGTCTTGCTTGATAAGGATACTTTCATCAAACATAAAGTGATTCCAAATGATCGTCAATATTGGATCAAAAAGCCGACGGCAAGGGAATTTGATGATTGCTGTAATGAGTTCTGGATGGTTTCGACTTACGTAGTAAAAGGATTAGCAAGAAAAGAAATCCTTTTTGCGATTGACCATGTAAATGAAATTGTCCGTCCTAATGTATTGAGAATGATGGCTTGGCATATCGCGTCGCAGCAAGGATATACATGTAGTATGGGGAAGAACTATAAATTTATGAATCGGTACCTTTCAAATAAAGAATGGGAAGAGCTAATGGCTACATATTCTGTGAATGGGTATCAAGAAATGTGGAAGTCTTTATTCAATTGCTATGCATTATTTAGAAAATATTCAAAAGCTGTATCAGAAAGTCTTGGATATCAGTATCCGGATTACGATGAAGGCATTACTAAGTATACGAAAAGAATTTATGAAACATTAAAGTGACTCCTTTTCCTTACAAACACTATCATTACAGGAATTTCATATGTAACGAAATACAATGAATCCACCACACTAGTTTGGGAGGCATATTCTATCGAATGTAAGACCTTACAGGGAGCGAAACTTTCGGTGCAGGGGCACTCGCTCATGCGTAAATAACAACACTTCAAAGGGCCGGCGGATATTTCCCTCGTTTAGAAACTATGTCAGCATATCATGAATGACATAAAAAAAACGCCATAAAAACTTCTTATGGCGTTTACCGGACAAGGAGGTGAAATTTAAAAAAGGCGGCTTTGGATGGAAATACCTAAAGACTAGTAAAGGAATGAAGCACCAACAATGATTAACAGGATGAATAACACTACAACTAACACGAAGGAGCTGTTGTAACCATTTGTCATGTTATCACCTCTTTTTCTTGGAGATAGTATAAGATATGCCAAACAATAAATTTCGACATGGATTTATGTTTAATTATGAAAAAATGAATATTTTGTCTAAAGATGTAAAAGAGAACGCATTAAAATCCGAAAGGGAAGGGCATTTGCAATGATAAGACGCAAAGGATCATGTTCGTGATAAGATCACATTCTGCTGTATCTTCTAAACATCCTTTTCAATATAGAGGTGCAGCACCGTTATTCTCAGTAACTGCTTCTATTTCAATACTCATTCTGCACTCTCCTTATTTGATCATATACACCCGCGGGTTTAAAAGCATGTTGGAGGGCGGTAATGACACTATGTCACAAATTCGTGCCCTTTATAAACATGTCGAGAGTCCTGTTCCTTTGTTCTATTTTTTGCCTAATATTTTGTTCTTTTTAACAGAATGGGGAACTATAATTGAATGATAGATTCATAAATCTACAAAAATTTTATAAGGAGGATTTTTGTGTTTCAAACCTTAGACCACTTTTTCCAATCTTGGGAGTTCGAAGCTGATGCCACACAGAAACTGCTAAATAGTCTAACTGATGAATCGCTTACACAAGAAATCACTTCACAGCATTGGACTTTAGGCCGTATTGCTTGGCATACTGTTGCGGCTATTCACATCATTACCTCAAACACAGACTTAACGTTTCAAGCTCCTGCTGAGGATTATCCTGTTCCTTCTTCAGCTCAGTTTATAGCTGACAGCTATCATGAAGCCAGTAAGGCATTTGTACAGGCATTAAAAAAACAATGGACTGACCATACCCTTCAAGAACGTATCAACTTTATTGGTCAGCAATTGCCAAATGGTTCACTTTTGATGTTTTTAATTCAGCATCAAGCTCATCATCGGGGACAAATGACTGTTCTTATGAGACAAGCAGGTTTAACTGTTCCGGGCATTTATGGTCCGGCAAAAGAGGAATGGGGAAAGTTTGGGTTGGAAGCCCCGTAATCAAACGCAAGCGATTACGACTTCTTTGATTTACTTTAAAAGGAATTCGAACTAACAAAGAAGATACAAAACGATAGTTTGTATTCTCTTTGTTTTTTCTTTTCAGAGTTTCTATGAAGAGGCATCTATGGCCACACGTTTCCTAATGAACGAAGGGAATTCAAAAAATAGCCATGCCGCATTTTGATGGCATATGATTGTATGTACGGAAGCTTAATATGAAGCAACATGAAAGTCGAGATGCAAAAGTGTTATGTCACATAATTCGACTGCCACTCAAATTGCAATCGCCTTCATGTCTATATGGTAAAATTTATGAGCGAAATCATCCCATTGTCTTGGCCGCGAAGCTTGTAGCAGGTTTAAACGAAAGCCTAATATAAGTTTTCAATCCAATCCTATACAGATGAAAAACCTCCTTAAAGACGACAATCTAAAAAATGGATAGAGAAGACACAACTTTTTTTATAGGAAAACGTCCAAAAGATGCAGGGATATCCAAATGAAATGGATTGTTGAACGGAGTTTCTTGTTGGAGGGGTTTAATATCAATAAAAACTTATTAAAAAGGGTAATGATTGTGCCAATATTATTCATCTGTTATGTTTTATTTTTACATCCTGAAGTTATACTTGAAGAGCAATGTCCTAATAAGCCTTATAGTTTCACAATCGTAAAGCACGGGACAGGGATATTCGATAAGAAAATTGTTTTAATATATTACAAGATCAACGGAAAAACAGTAGCTGTCGGAAATTTGGTGTTTTTTGAGAATTTCAGCAGAGATATAGATGTTATTTGGGATACGAATACGGATGATGGAACTTGGTGGATAGATAAAAGCGTACATTTAACCATGACTTATGCTGAAAATTTCAAGGGGGATTTAAACAAAAAAGATATTGATTTTGATTATGGTACTGTTCAATAAGAATGTAGCAGTTTGATTTAAAAGAGGAATATACACTTAAAGAACCGCCAGTCGCAGTTCTTCCTTTCCTGACAAATACCATGATTCCTGGGATGATCATAAGTGTAGCTGGTAATCAATACAGATAAGTTCTCCACTCCCTGAAATTCCAAAGAGGGTGAACAAAAAAGTTTCTATACAATGAATGAAATAGAGAAAGGACATCCTTAATAGAAATGATAGATCAGTAAAAAATAAAAGAGAGGATCTAAAGTGATCCTCTCTTTTATTTTTTAACTCTGATTTAGAAACTTTGTCCTGATTAATGAAACATAGCAAAACGCCATAAAAACTTCTTATGGCGTTTGTAGCATTACAGGAAGGTGATTCAAAAGGCTTTAGATTAACTCTGAGATTAGTAAAGGAATGTAGCACCAACAATAATCAACAGGATGAATAACACTACGATCAATACGAAGCTGCTGCCGCCTGAATATCCGCCGCCAGAGTATCCACCAGAATAGCCACCATAGAATCCCATAACGTCACCTCCTTTAGTGGAGATAGTATAAGGTATGCCAAACCATAATTTTCGACATAGATTTAAGTCTATAAAAAAAGAAATGAATATTTTGTCTAATAGCGCGACTGGGCACATCAACAAAAACTAGTAAAACAAACAGAAACTCAATGATGAGATCTAGAGGGGGATAAATGTAAAGCCGCTATTAAACGTAACAAGCAGCACTATCCGTAAATGGAAAGCAAACGGTAAGCGGGAAGAAAAATGAAAAGGAGCGCTCCTTTCATCCAGGCGCTCCAAAAGGGAACAAAAATGCAATAGGAAATAAAGGCGGTGCAGCTCCAGTCAGAATTCAACATGCTGTGACTCCCTTTATTTTGACCAGGTTACTTTTTACATCTTTGTATTCCTTCGCTTTGCTGCTGCGTTTCCGTCATAACAAAATATGACGGAAACGAACTGTTATGTGGGTTAAATGGCGGAAATGACTCGTTTAGGGTATAGAGCGATTCTTGAGGTCTAAAATTAGAAAAAGAAGTTAAGGAACGGCTAAAGGGAATTAAAGCTAACGTCGTTTATCGAATCAAACAAGGAATTTATGAGCAGGTGCTAGAGTTACATTTCGGGATGCTTCTTTCATTTCGCCATTTGACATAGATCCGAAAAAGGCAAGTCCGATTAAAACGGCGGATAAACTGATAAACAATTTAGATTTCATACATGCATTCCCCTTTCGATATTTGCTTTTGAGCATATACCATCTTCTTGAAACAGATGATACTATCCTCTATTTTTCCATTATAATCGAAAAGATTGCCTCCTAACAATGCCATCTCTTCCAGATAAGGGTATCCTTTGCCATTCTCTAATCGAGAAAAAATATTGAGGAGTTTAGGTGTATCGCCATTTCTTAAATAAAGAACGTCTAATGCTTCAAATAAGTTCATAAAAAGTTCGTCTTTAAAGGCTGCAGCACTTCTGATTCCCTTGTGGAAGCAATCCAATGCCAATTCTTTTTTGCCTTGTTTAAAATAAATCAACGCTAAATCATGATAGGCCTGCGGAAGTACGTCAGAGTTTATCTTTCTGTATTGAATCAAGGCTTGCTCAATATAACGTGCAGCCTTATTTAAGCTGTCCATTTTGTGATAGCAGTTGCCGAGATTGAAAAATGCAGTGGCATAGATGTGAGTATTTTTACTCTTAAGCAGCTCGGCACCCTGTAAAGCTTCTTGAAGGTGGGGAAGAGCTTTTTCATGATTTTCAAGGTCATCGTAGTTGCCGGCGATGACAAAATGGCACTGTATACGCCGGATAAGGTAAAGTTCATGTTTCTTATAGATATTGTATGAAAGTTCGGCGTAATGCATTGAGATATGTGTCATCTTCATATGATAATAGACTTCAGACAGTTTAAAATAAAACTCAGCCTTTTCAATCTTGTCGGAGATCGCAGGAATTTTGCGTTCAGCTTTTTTGTAATATGTAATGGCCTTTGTATATTTGCCATTTCTGAACTCATACATCCCGCGGAAGAAGTTATAATAATACGCGCGCATATTGTCTAGCTTCTTTTTATAGCCTTCGATTTTCTTTAAATATTCTGAAAGTTCCATTCGGTTTTCATCAGATGGCAACGTGTATTCCAGCATGATTTTATGGCGAAAGGCCATCAATTGATAATAAATAAGCAGATCTTGATCTTCTTCCATCACCTCTATGTCACGTTCTATTTCTGCCTTTAGCATTTCAGCATCAGTTACGTTGAACTTTTGAATATGCCTGTGCCATTCGTTAATCTTCATCCCCACTTCAGCAGATGTAATTGATATCAAGATATTCACCCTCCCCTTAACTCTACTAATAATGTAAATATTAACAAGTTTTCGTTTGCAGAAAAAGGCAATACGGCACCGCAATTAAAATTTTCGGTGAGACCGCAATAACTTTTTGGCTTCGTATTAGGAAGCTTGATTAACTGCAAAGGGTAACGAAACGAAGTTAGAGGAGTAAACCATGTGCTTGCTCCTCTTTTTCTGTTATCAGGTAGTCGTCGCGAGGTTGTAATCAAGTCGCAAATGTATTGAATTATTTGAATGCAAAAGAACCTTGCAGGGAGAACTTTCATAAAAAAATATTTTGACATTTCAGGAAAGGATATATATTCATATATGAACATGTAATCATATATCGTGTTGTTTATGTGAGTTTAGAAAGCCCAATAAAAGATAAAAAATAATAAACAGATAAAATCAAGAAGCTTTAGTTAAGGAGGAGATGTTTATGGGTCACAATCATACTGAAGGATCCAATAAAAAGGTTTTATTATTCTCTTTTATCATCATTACAGGTTATATGATAATAGAAGCTGTAGGCGGATTTTTAACAAATAGTCTGGCGCTTTTATCGGATGCAGGCCATATGCTAAGCGATTCAATCTCATTAATCGTTGCCTTGCTTGCTTTTAGAGTTGCTGAAAAAAAGGCAAGTCACAATCATACATTCGGCTATAAACGATTTGAGATTCTTGCAGCTGTGATAAACGGGGTTGCATTAATTCTTATTTCTCTTTATATCATTTATGAAGCAATCGAACGTTTCTCTCATCCGCCGGAAGTTGCTACAACCGGCATGCTTACGATTAGTATTATCGGGTTAGTTGTGAATATATTGGTCGCTTGGATTATGTTGAGAGGCGGAGACACAGAGAATAATCTGAACATAAGAGGAGCTTATTTACATGTGCTAAGCGATATGCTTGGCTCTGTAGGCGCCATTTTAGCTGCCATACTTATCATCTTCTTTGGATGGGGCTGGGCAGATCCATTAGCTAGTGTCATTGTGGCTATTCTTGTTCTAAGAAGCGGTTACAATGTAACGAAAGATGCCATTCACGTTTTAATGGAAGGAACTCCAGAACATATCGATGTCACTGACATTATTCATACAATTGAAAAGACAGAAGGAATTCAAAGCATTCATGATTTACACATATGGTCTATCACAAGCGGATTAAATGCTCTTTCTTGCCACGCTGTTGTTGACGATCAACTGGAAATTTCAGAAAGTGAAAATATTTTACGCAAAATTGAACATAAGCTTGAGCATAAAGGCATTACGCATGTAACCATTCAAATGGAAACAGTAGCGCATCATCACGACAATACGATCCTTTGCCAGGCCAAAATGAAGAAGCCGCATGACCACCATCATCATTAAATTTTTTATCTGAAGAGGTTCAGTTTTAGCAAGTCTCAAAATATCGGGACTTAATATGTATGACACTATAGGAATTGGAGTGGTCAAGCAGAAATTTCAATAGGGTAGATCTTAAGCAATCCGATCAAAAGTTTATCATTTTGAATAAAAGTCATAAGGTGTAGGAAAATTGTAAAACAAATGAATAAAAAAACTAAGCAAAATAGAGCAGTAACTCACATGTTTACTGCTCTATTTTTTGTGCGGATAAGTTTGGCTATGGTATAAAGCTGCAAAAGTATCGCGACTGTATCTCTTTCGTATTCATAAGAAGCTGCAGCCTTCTGCCGTACTTCTCATGTTAAATGTATAGTTTTTCATATGTATAAAATCCTTTGAGTAACAGAAACCTAATGAAAAAGGTTTTCTGAAAGGAGGCGTAATATGATGAAGAAAAAGAAAAAAATTGAAAACAAAACGTCCTTGATTTGGAAAATGGCGATTGCATCTGCTGTTTCTTGGGAAGCGGCAAAACTAGTGGGTTCTAACCACCCGTATTTAGCGCCTCTATCCGTTATTTTATGTTTGCAAACCACTATAGATCAGTCGATTCGATTTTCTCTTCATCGTATTGCGGGAACTGCAGTTGGAATCCTTTTAACAGCCTATCTCGTTAGTCATTTACATATCAACGGTTGGATGTTGGGTCTATTAATATTAGGCGGGACCTACATTGCAAAGTGGTTAAGATTAGATGAAACTGTTTTACATCAGGTAGCCCTCACCATTTTATTAGTATTTACGTTTGAAAGAAACTCTAAAGATTATGCACTTGATCGGATAGTCGATACGTTTATTGGAGTAATCATCGCTATTCTGGTTCATATGCTGCTTTTTCCGCCAGACTTTACAAAAAAGGCAGCGGAATCTTTTCAAACATTAGCCCAACAGCTTTCTGACATGCTTTTAGAACTTTCCAAATGGATTCAATTAGAGTGGGGGCAAGGAAAAGGGAGCATAATGGAGTATAAAACGAACAATCTCCTGCAGGAGTTGCATACGGCAAAAGAAATATTACAAACGGCCTCAAAGAGCTTAAAATTCAACCCAGTCAGTAAAAAGCATAAAATCATCCTTTCAAGATATCAAATAGAGATGCAAAAGATGAATGCAGGATATGAGTATGTATCCAATATAGTGAAAACGTTAAAAGATTGGGAAAAAGAAGGGGCTCTATCTTCAAGTGACAAACTGGAGTTGAGCAGTAATTTAAAAGTTTTAAGTGAATGTTTTGAAGATTTTAAAGGGATAGAACAAGGTGAAATAAACAATAGGAAACAGAAGGAACAGAACATGTTATTGGCATCTCTCCGTTCAAAAATGCTGTTATATCCACCGCCTAGTCATAAGGTCTATAAAGACTCTTTTTTTTTAGAAACAATGAAATTGCTGAGAAATTTATAATATTTCTTTGAAAAAAGAATATGGATATACAGATGTAGATATAACTTGGTAAAAGTGGGGAAATCAAATGGATGATATGCACAGAATTTTGGATGCAATCTCTAATTGCAAGGATGTTAAGGTTCTGGCGACCATAATTAAAGTAGAGGGGTCCGCTTATAAGAAAGAAGGGGCCTCCATGTTAATTTTAGGGGACAAAACAAGAGTCGGAATGTTATCCGCCGGTTGTCTGGAAGAAGATCTTGCTGAAAGGGCAGATCAGGTGTGGGCTGCGGGAGAGCCGTTGATTGTCCGCTTTGATATGAGCGCGGAGGACGATTTATCCTGGGGGCAGGGCGATGGCTGTAATGGTGTTTTGACGGTGTTGCTTGAGCCTGTAAAAGGAGAATTGGAACGAAATCTGATGACAGCCAAGACATGCTTAGATGAAAAAAAGTCTGTGACCCGAGTGAAACGATTCACTGAAATGTTAGAGCCAAAGGAAGATCTGTATATAGCAGAAGACGGCAGAGTGTTTGGAAGCATGGATGTTATGGAACAAGGCTGTATTCAAAAACTGAGACATAAGACGCCCCTTTACGAGACAGAAAAGGGGATCAAAAGGGATGAACATACATCTGATTTATTTTTTATCCATCAGATGGTCCCAAAACCTTGTCTATATGTCTTCGGAGCAGGAGAAGATGCGAAGCCGCTCGTTTCGTTGGCAGCTCGTGCGGGCTTTCATGTGACGGTGATTGACTGGCGTCCGGCTTTATGTCATCATGGCCATTTTCCTGAAGCCGGCCATTTGATAACAGGAGCACCGGAAGAAGTCATGGAAGGCCTGAGCATGACCAAAAGGGATTTTGTAGTCATTATGACGCACAGCTTTCAAAAAGATCAGATCATTTTACATACATTTAAAAACGAGAATGTGTTTTATAAAGGTGTATTAGGCCCCAGAAGGCGCACCGAGCGGCTATTAGGCGGAGCTGAGATCCCTGCGGATATTCATTCCCCCATTGGGCTTCCCATCGGGGCACAAGGGCCTGAGGAAATTGCTGTAAGTATTGTTGGCGAGATGATTAAAAAAATGCGAAAACAAAGGTCTGCTTCATGAAAACAGCGGCCATATACCTGGCAGCGGGTACAAGCAGACGTATGGGGACGGATAAGCGGAGTTTATTTCTCAATGGCGTCTCCCTCGGAAGTATGGCGCTTAAACATGCCCTGTTATCTGAAGTAGATCATATCTTCGTTGTAACGAGAAAGGGAGATTCACTGCATTGGCTTTCAGATTTTTTCTTTTTAAATCCCATCTCAAATAAGTGGAGCCAGGCAGAATGTGAGCAAGCGGGTAAGGGCCTGGGCCACTCTATACAATGCGGGGTAAAAAGAGTTGTAGAGTATGAGGCTGATGCCGTTATCATTCTCCTTGCAGATCAGCCGTTTGTCACCGCAGATATCATTAATACGTTAATTGATTCCTATCAAAGAGAGCGCCGCTATTCATTTATAGCTGCCGAAAATCAACATCTTCCTATGCCCCCTATATTATTCTCGAATCAATATTTTCCAGCATTGTATCAATTAAAGGGAGATCAAGGCGCTCGGCATGTCATCCGTGAAAGGATGATAAATAGGGGAAAATTAATCGACTTTCAAGACCCTTCGCTTTTTTATGACGTAGACACGGTTGAAGATTATACTTTCCTGCAGAATAAATTCGGGGAGTGAATGAGTTGGAGTATATCGGGAAAAGTGTGATTCGAAAAGACGCCCTTGAAAAAGTGACAGGTAAGGCGAAATATACAAATGATTTTGAAGAAACAGGTACATTACACGCAAAAATGCTGATTAGCCCGTATGCTCATGCCAATATTGCTTTTATTGATTTTTCAGAGGCTTGGAAAATTCCCGGAGTGAAAGCGATATTAGGTGATGAACCTTTTCCGCTTGTAGGTGAAGAAATTAAAGACAGGTCGCCGATTGCTTATAAAAGAGTCAGATACCATGGTGAGCCAGTTGCTGTTGTAGTTGCGGAAAATCCAATCATAGCCAAAAAGGCAGTGGATGCCATCAAAGTGTCCTATGAACCTCTTCCTGTCGTCAATTCCCCCCGTGAGGCCTTCCAAAAGAATGCCCCCCTCGTCCATGAACATGTGGACCGCTATGAGAAGAGGGAAGGTGTGTATCCTGTTCCGAAGACAAATATCGCAAACCTGGATAGAATCAGAAAAGGAAATATTGAAGACGGGTTTAGGGAAAGTGATGTGACAGCAGAGTTTCAAATTTCTTTTCATCCTTCTGATCACGCCGCCATGGAAACAAGATGTTCGACTGCTGAAATTCGAGCGGATGGGGAGATTATCATGACCACATCCTCTCAAGCTCCTTTTGCCATTAAAAGTTTAATGGAGTGGTATTTTGGAATTGAACCCGGAAAGGTTATCGTCAAAACGCCTTTAGTAGGTGGAGCATACGGGGGAAAAGCAGCCGTTCAGTTAGAGATTATTGCATATTTGGCATCAAAAGCAGTTGGTGGCCGGCCCGTCAAATTATTTAATTCGAGAGAAGAGGATATGATCACATCTCCTGTTCATATAGGATTGGACGCGATTGTCAAATTAGGGGCAACAAAGGATGGAATCTTAAAGGCGGCAGACATTCAGTTTTTATTTGATGGCGGAGCATATTCTGATAAAGGCGTTGACATCAGCCGTGCTGGAGCGGTTGATTGTACGGGTCCATACGCAATCGACCATATATGGTGTGATTCATATTGTATGTATACGAATCATCCATATCCCAGCGCATTTAGAGGCTACAGTCATGCTGAAGTGTTATTTGCCTTTGAGCGAACGATGGATGTATTGGCAGAAAAGCTAGACATGGACCCGTTAGAACTCAGATATAAAAATGCCATTCGTCCTGGTGATACGACACCCACTCAAGTTCTTCTCAATTCAAGCACGGTCGGAAATGTACCAAAATGCATTGAACGATTGAAGGAATTAATGAATTGGGACGAGGGACAGAGAATTGAAATCGATGGCCGGAAGATACGGGCGAAGGGGATCAGCTGTATTTGGAAAACGTCGACATTTGATACAAATGCAACATCCGGGGTGATTTTAACCTTTAATCCTGATGGAAGCATTAATTTGATGTCAGGGGTAGTGGAAATTGGAACAGGGACAAAAACAGTATTAGCCCAAATCTTAGCGGAACGAATGAAAATGGATATCAATAAAATTCACGTGAAAATGCTTGTAGATACACAAACAACACCTGAGCATTGGAAAACGGTAGGCAGCAGAGGAACGCTAATGGGAGGAAGAGCTGTATTACATGCAGCGGATGAAGCCATTCGAAAGCTTAAGGACGTAGCATCATGTGTGTTAAGAGTCCCTGTCGAGGAATTAGAAGTGGCTGATGGAAAGGTGTATTTTTTAGATCATCCAAATGTACATGTTGAAATAAAAGACATTGCTTACGGATATACGTTTCCAAATGGAAATACCATTGGCGGCCAAATCATTGCAAGCGGCAATTACACATTAACCCGGATGACTCATTTAGACCGGGAAACAGGAAAAGGAAAGCCGGGACCCGAGTGGGCTGTAGGTGCTCAGGGAATTGAAGTGGAGTTAGATAAACGGGATTATACGTATCGAATTACAAAAGCCTATTCTGTTGTGGATATAGGAACCGTCTTGAATGAAAAAGCTGCAAGGGGTCAAGTGATGGGGGCGATGAGTATGGGAATTGCATTTGGAGGAAGAGAAACCTTTGTATTCGATCCATATGGAAGAGTATTAAATCCTCAGCTTAGAACATACAGACCCCTTCGCTATGGAGAGCAGCCTGAATATATCATTGAATTTGTTGAAACCCCGCATATGATTGCGCCTTATGGGGCACGCGGCGGCGGGGAACATGGCTTGTTGGGGATGCCTGCAGCTCTAGGAAATTGCCTTTCTGCCGCGTTAGGTGTCCAATTGAATCATCTTCCTCTTATTCCTGAACAATTATGGAGGGCGCAAGAGGGGTGGAAAGATGATACCATTTGATTTTGACTATTTTAAACCGAAAACAATTCAAGAAACAATCAATCTATTTCACTCTCTTGCGGCTGGAAAGAAAACACCATTGTATTATTCCGGCGGTACAGAAATTATAACGTTAGGAAGGTTGAACCTCATCTATACGGATGCAGTTATAGATATGAACGCTCTTCCAGAATTTCATGCCATCCGTTTTGATGAAAACTACCTAGTGATCGGAGCAGGTGTGTCATTAACGAAAGTGGAGGAAGAAAATCCGTTTCCGTTATTAAGTCAAACAGTAAGTGAAATTGCGGATCGGACGGCTCGAAACAAAATCAGCCTGGGGGGAAATATTTGCGGGAACATCTATTACCGTGAGGCCGTTTTGCCGTTGTTAATTTCCGATGGTTTAGTAGGGGTTGCAGGGAGAGCAGGGCTTCGTTACCATCCTATTAATAAAGTATTTAACAAGGAACTACAATTACAAAAAGGGGATTTTTTATTCCATATCCTTATAGACCGAACATATGCGGACCTGCCATTTGTCAGTATAAAAAGAAGACAACAGTGGAATGTCGGGTATCCATTGGTGACAGTTTGTGCACTAAAAAAAGATGATGAGATCAGAACGGCCTTCAGCGGTGTCTGTCCATTTCCTTTTCGTTCTGCTGAAATGGAGGCTGTGCTTAACGATAAAAGCTATTCATTAGAAGATAGAGTGCGCAGGTCTTTACAGTATGTACCCAAACCCGTTCTTGATGATTCAGAAGGCTCAAGTGAATATCGGATATTTGTCTTGCAGCATACAATCTTAGATGCCTTACAAGAACTAGAAGGAGGTTCCAATGTCTGATTCTATTACGTTGAAAGTAAATGGCGAGGAAAGACAGATTACTGTCAGACCAGCCGATACTTTGTTATATGCTCTTCGTCTTCGGCTTGGATTAACTGGTTCAAAGCCGGGCTGCTTAAATGGGGATTGCGGCGCCTGTACGGTATTAACGGACGGGATACCGATGAAATCTTGCTTAATGCTTGCGGCAGAAGGTGAAGGAAAGGACATTACGACAATTGAAGGCCTTATCAATACGCCGATTCAAAAGGCTTTTATTGAAAAATTTGCGTTTCAATGCGGTTATTGTACATCAGGTTTTCTCATGAATTGCCATGCTTTAGTCAATACTGAACCGAATGCTAGTGATGAAACGATAAAAGATTGGCTGGAGTCCAATATTTGCAGATGTACCGGTTATAGGGAGATTGAAGAAGCGGTTAAATCTGTTTTACATGCAGCGAAAGGGACTCATTAGCCCGTGCACGCCTGTTACGGGAGAACTGTATTATATGGGGAAACAACCTGGCACTTCAATTGAAGAAATGAAAAGCCATTATTCATGCGAAAATGTGCTCTTTTATATTTTTTAAACTTAGGCCTTGATAAACGGTGTTTGATTGTGATGACTATACTATGACAGCTAAAGGTGTATTGCTCTCCTGTGTTCATCAAAAAATGCTTGAAACGAAAAAACAAATTCAGGGGGAATGCTTGAATGAATTTTAAAAAAGGCGTAATCATAATTCTTACTGCAGTTCCTCTTAAGTTTAGGTTTGGTTACTCCATTTACTGAAGAACACAGGGAAGCATATCATCAACTATCTGACCGGAATCAAACATGAAAGTTGATTAACCCCTCTAAAATGGAGGAGTTTTTATTGAATTGGTACACATTTGACAATTAAGTCAAAAGAGATGTTTATTTTTAAGCAGAGAAACAGATAATACTGCACTGCAATTTGCATTTTCGGTGTGGCCGAATAACCTTTTAGTACTCGTTCAATCAAAAAAGCTAAGAAAATTATCTTAGGACTTTTGCAAAGCTGAAATTCAGACAAACAGAAAAATGTTATGTGGGCTATATCGTTGTTTGTATTAGGACATATAGGTGAAAATAAAGAATGACTAACCTCGTTTGTGATGTTATGTAAATGTTTAAGAGCCATTTAGGAGCGAAGAATTTTGATCATTCATCATATAAAAGTGTCATCCGATGTATTGGATGATCTGTTAACAAAGGTCCGTGAAATTCAACTTGCAAAAAACAATTATAGGGTCGGCGATAAATTATTCATTCGTGAGTCAAACGGTGATCGAACAAAACGTTACTTAGAAGTAGATATTATAGAAGCATCTAATGTAAATAAAGCAGGGTTTATGAATATAGGTTTTATGAGAATTCATAAAGGAACTTACAAAGCAGATCTTTTTAAATGATTGTTTTACATCCTTTTAAGTACGTCCATTTTTATGTTCAATATAAATTTCCCTGATTTCGCACACTCTTTTAATAAGTGCATAGGATACTATCACAAAAATTTATAATTGTGGGGATCAAAAACATGTACTATATACCTTTTTCGCCTCAATGTTATTATTATGTGACTGTACCGATGTATAATGATGGAAGATCTGTTTATTGGACTGCTCCAAATGAGATGGAGCCTGCAAACAGATGTGATGAGTTGCGCTCTTCATACGAAGATAGAAACCCTCTCTTAAAGGATTATGGACCAAAACCATTTGTTGTTAATATCAATAAAGCCACAAAACAAAACAATACATTCCGTACTGCTTTATGGACAGGAAAACATTTTCAAATTACGTTAATGAGTATCGGTATTGGAGAAGATATTGGCTTGGAAATCCATCCTAACGTCGATCAGTTCTTACGGATTGAGCAGGGTCGAGGGATCGTTAAAATGGGAAAGAGCAAAGATAATTTAAATTTTCAAAGAAATGTCTACGATGATTATGCCATTGTTGTACCTGCTGGCACTTGGCACAATGTGATAAATACAGGTAATACGCCATTAAAACTATACTCCATTTATGCTCCTCCCAACCATCCATTTGGTACGGTGCATGTGACCAAAGCAGATGCAGCGGCTGCGGAAGGTGAGCGTGAAGATTCTGCAGAATTTTGAGCAATCTGGAGTGACGCATGGGAAGAAGCAGGATCACCATGTTTCTGCCAGTAGAGGATCGAGAGTGGTGCGTGAACCACTAGCAGAGCAAGTTTCTGAGTGAATGAGCAGCCCGGTACAATCGGCTTCTGAGTTATTTTGGTATGTACAATCGTCAGAAATGGTAATTAATCTAACAGCTCAAAGACATTCATTTTTGTTTAACTATATACCCCTAAGGGTATATAGTTATTTTGTTATTATTACATTCCTGCTTATTTTTCTTATTGTCATTACCATGTACAGACGTTATTATCCTGTAACAGGGGATTCACAAAGAAGAAATAGAGATGATTAACATGATAATATTAGATATTCGCCATTATAACGATGTGCCCAATTTTTCGGATGATAGAATGTTAAACATTCCATATGCTGGAACAATCATTCAATCTGTAAAACTGTCTTGTTGCATTTCCTGCGCGTGTGTCAGCGGCCACACTCGTTATGCTTCCAGCTGTGGGTATAATAAAATTCAATAGAGCTTATTAGTATGCAAAAACTGATTTTCATAACTCTTTCATCTATTCGTTCTCTATTTCTTTTAAAAGAAACTTTAGTGAAAATAGAGAAAAGCCGGAATGTCCGATCCGGCCTTTGCCAAGTTATTTCCCCTTCGCCTTCTTGCGCTTCTCCTTCTCCGCCCGATAAAACTCATGAAACATTTTCATCAGCGCCCGCTTTTCAATCCGTGATACATAGCTGCGCGAAATACCGAGTTCTTTGGCAATTTCACGCTGCGTTTTTTCCTTCTTCAAATCAAGCCCAAACCGCCCGACAATGACTTCCTTCTCACGATCATCCAAAATGTCAATGTATTGCTTCACTTTTTCAAGCTCCATATTGAGCTGGATCGTATCAATCACGTCTTCATTTTCTGATTTTAAAACGTCAATCAGGCTTATTTCATTCCCTTCCTTATCCTGCCCGATCGGATCATGAAGGGAGACGTCTTTTTTTGTTTTTTTCAATGCACGCAAATGCATGAGAATTTCATTATTCATTACAAAAGGGGGGTGCGCAGATTTCACGTCACTGATAAATGTTGAGTCAGCTTCCTGTAATAAATGCTCAAACGTTTCTTAGCAAATGGCTGTATTTTCAATTGCAGGTGATTGTATGTACGAAAGATTAATATTACGCAACATGAAAGTGGGAATGCAAAAGTGCATACCACGTTCAAAGCATATGTTATAAATTCCGCTGTGCTTAAGTGCGAAGCTTTAACAGGTTTAAATATCTAAGTATTATGATTTTAACACACATCTGGATTTCTCTAGAAAAGTAAAGGTCTTTAGGGATTTATGTCAAAATAATAGGAAATACCTTATGCAACAAATAGGGAGTTTGTTTGCTTAATAAGGAGGGGGAACTATGAAAAGAAATATTCACATATTGGGAGCCTCTGGTGTCGGAACTTCCACCTTGGGTGTTGCATTATCAAAGCGTTTGCCTCATACGCATCTTGATACTGATGATTACTATTGGAAAGATAAATTCACTAAAAAAAGAGAAATTCCTGAAAGAAGAAAGCTGCTTGAAAAAGACTTAACAATAAATGAGAAATGGATTCTTTCTGGCGCAGTGTGCCGCTGGGGTGATGATCTAAAAAGTTATTTTGACCTTGTCGTCTTCTTATGGATTCCACAAGATATACGGCTTGAGAGATTAAGGCATAGGGAATTTAAGCGTTATGGAAATGAAGTGTTAGCCGGCGGCAGTAAATATGAACAATCAAAAGCATTTTTAGAGTGGGCTTCTTTATATGACACTGCTGGAATGGAAGTTAGAAGTAAAGCATTACACGAACATTGGATGGCAGATTTATCTTGTCCAGTGTTAAAAATTGAAGGCGATTGCTCAGTCAGCGAAAGAGTTGACCGTGTCTTGGATTATCTGAATTCTAATTAAACTAACGGATAGCGATTGAAAAAGAAGAACACGCAGCAGATTCACTTGCTCTTGTTGGGGGCACCCTATTACTGGTTTAATTAAAGAAGGAGTATAAAACCTGTATCAAAGATGTTACTAGATATCTACGACACAGGTTTTATATGTAGGTAACACTAATATTCTTATGCATTTAACATTGCATGTTTTTATTATGCAATAGTCACTCTATTTCTGTTTTCAATTTTTCAAACCACTCTAAATTAACCAAGTGATGTGAACGGGAATTTTCGTTCATAAGGCGAAAGTAATCGATTGTGCCGGGAATTTCTTGAGTGATGGACAGGTATTCATCAAGGAGCTGGATTCGAGTTTTAGTCTGATCGATTTGTGATTGGATCAGATCCAGTAATTTATTTTTGTCGAATTCATCTGCAAAGAGTAACGCCCCATAAAATTGCAGGTTCACATATTCCGATTTGGTGCCGTATTTGATCATTAATTTTTCGAATTCTGCCCTTCCCGATTCAGTGACATTAAAGTTGCGAATTTCACGCCCGCTGGCTGAGGGTTTCTGCTGAATCTGTTCAATAAAACGCTTTTCTTCAAGTTGCTGCAGATTGTAATAAAATGAACCTTTCGTGAAGTTAACAATGTATTTGTAATGCCGTTTTTCCATTAAGGCCAGAAGTTCATAGCCGTGAGCTCCGGGGTTTTGAATTAGCAGGCCAAGGATAAGTAAGGGAATCATGGTTTCATCACCTTCGCCATCCGCGCCTCAAATTCCGCGTACGTAATTTTACCCGAAGCCAAATCCATACTATGAAGGTAAATCTGTTCTGTTTTAGAATAGTCACCATTCACTTCCAGTGATTGCTCCTCTCCCGAAATGGATTTCAGGATATGGTGCTTTTTCGAAAAAGCCTCGAAATAGCGGTAACCGAATTTGCGTTGTGAAGCTGCGTCTAAATGAATGCCATCAGGATTCGCAGTCAAACCTGCTGCAGTAACAAAATAACAATTCTGTTGTTCATTGGCGAAACGCAGCAATTGTTCATTAACCTGTCGAAATTCAGTCGCGTGCTGTCCAAAACCGGTCTTCCCAAGAAAGTCACCAAGCCCTCCAATAATCAACGGTACCTCATCAAGTTCCAGCTCGTTTCTTAGCGTCTCGATGATAAGAGTTAATTTCTCGTAATAAGTTTCATATAGCGAATGATAACTGTCACTCTCCCCTTGGTGCCAAAGGATTCCACAAATTTGACTGGATCGGAGGGCGAAGCGGGCTTCGGACAAAGCATGCTGAAAAAGGATGCCTTCCGGATGCCAGTCATTCAATGAACTGCCACCTTCGGCACAAGGGATCAAGCCAATTTCTTCATCGGGATGAGCTTTCGACCATGCATCTGCAAAAGATGCCGCCAGACCAACGCCGGAAACCGGACGATCGTAATTAATCGGCTCTGTCATCATCTGCCACTGTCCATTGCGAAGCATTTTTATTTTTTCATTATAGATAGGGTCTACTTCATTCAAAAATCCACGGCCCGCCATATTCGACTGCCCCAACATTAAAAAAGCCTTTATCATCTAATTTTTCACTTCTTCACATAAATATTTAGTCTAATTAGACTATAGTCGATTCAGTTTGTCTTGTAAAGGTGACCAGTTAGATCTTATGGTTCCAGAAGATATGGTATCGGAGGATGATTTTCTTTTGGGAAAGCTTTGCCCGCCGGACAAAGCTAGTGAATGGAAAGATACTTATTCAAAGCAGTGCGAATGTGTGAGGCGAAAGAAAATAGCCAGACTTATGGCAGCTAGTGGCATTACAGAAGAATTTGAAAAGCAACTCCATTACAGATGGTAAACCTGACATGATCAAAGACGTTTATGAGTGTGCAGTGGAATACTATAAAGAATTTCAAAAGATCAAAGGAGAAAGGCAAAACAGTATTCATTACTTGGACAGCCAGGCAGCGGCAAAACTCATTTGCTCACGGCGATTATGAATAATTTGATCAAGAAAAAATCAGTACACTGTATGTATTTCCCTTACGTAGAGGGCATGGGTGATTTGAAAGCTGACTTTGATAACTTAGAAGCGAAACTCGATGCCATGAGAAAGGTCGAAGTTCTATTCATTGATGACTTATTCAAACCAATAAACGGTCAGCCAAGGGCAATCGATTGGCAGGTTGAACAAATCCAGTCAGTCTTAAACTACCGGTATTTAAATCATAAGCCTTTGCTGATTTCTTCGGAGTTAACAATCGATGAGATTTTGGATATAGACGAGGCTCTTGGTTCACGGATTCACCAGATGTGCCGTGATTACATAGTGATTATTAAAGGCGATCGAATGCAATTAAATCATAGGTTAGGTGATTGGGAATAAAGGAGAAAACGAATGTAAAAGCAGCTGATGGACTTTATATATTCGGACCTCTCAGTACTACAGAAGGTAAAGATCTTACGCCAATTATCCGTTTACTTGAGGAAAAAATAAAGCAAATGGAGCGGATGCTGAGTGCTTAAAGCAGTCGTGTCTCTGCTGACAATTTTACTCTCCGAACCGAGAATAGAAAAAGAAATTCAGCTATGGGAACAGCTTGACGGGAGGTAAGGACAGTTGGATTGCATTAAGTTCACTGTTTATGGTGAGCCAGTCGCACAGGGGCGGCCGCGTGGATCAATACGAAATGGGAAGGTGCATATCGTGATCCAGCAAAATCAAAGTATTTCAAACAGTATGTAGCTTTGGTTGCGTCTCAGCATCGACCAGAAACAATTATTACTGGTCCTGTCTCAATGGATGTCAAAGTGTACAGACCAATGCCAAAATCAGTTTCAAACACATTAAAGAAGAAAGAGAAAGCTGAAAATGGTCTTCTGCGGCCTACTACAAAGCCTGATGTTGATAACTATGTAAAGGGTGAACCATCTTATTTATAAAGATGATAGTCAGGTTGTGGATCTGAAAGTTAGCAAGTTTTATAGCGAAGAGCCGAGAGTGGAAGTCATGATAAAAGAGATTTCTGCCTGAAAATAAAAAACACTGAAGCGCTTGGCCTCAGTGTTCTTGATATGAACTGGTACTTCTATCATAACACAGGGGGCGCTTTGAGTGTACAATCCAAGAGAAATAAACATCAAAAAAGACTTCACTATTCAGCAGAAGATTGACCCAGGAAAAGTTAAGATCATTGTTTTAGATGGGAATCAAGGCACAGCACATATCTTAGATGCTCCTGAGCACGGTAAAACGGTGATCCAGACGGTAAAGGGCAACTTTGCGTGGGTTGATCATGAGATAGGTTACAAAGTTAAGTAACAGGGTTTTTATCTGCGAGGGAGGAACGGACATGAAAGCGAAACTTGCAATGGTAGGGGCAAACATTTTATTCCTGCTATTGCTTAAATTAAAAATATTGAAAAGTATTTAGATCGAAAGAGGTAGTTATGGTGTGCTTAGTTGTGTTTAAGAAGGAATTGCTGATCCATATAAAACTATTAGATAAATATTATTACCTAAATTAAGTGAAACTTTTTATGTTTTTCTTCGTAGGAAGAATAGAGGTGGTGTAATACTATGGTGGATATAGATAATGAACTATTCGAGCTTTATAAGGAAGTGAGCAAGGTAAAGAAAATAAAATACTTCTTTATAGATTCCCCTTTTTTAGAGGAAGATGAAGAGAAAGTGCAAGAAAAAAACAAAATTTTTTTAAAGCTTTTATATAAAATAATTTTTTATTTACTTGTAGTATTATCTTGTGGTTTTTTCTTATATAAATGCCTTCATGGAAAAATGTTTTTAATTGTATTTGGGGCTATTTTCTTGCTTGTTTTTATTTTTGCTATTTTAAGTGTGAGTAAGGCTCTAACAAAATTTGCGAAGTTATCAGGATATAGTGGGTTTCATAAGTTAAGAAGAGAAATTATTTATAAAGCTTTTAAAAAAAATTTGGAAACTCGTAAATATTCTATAAACCAAATCGAAAATTATCTCTTGCCTTATCTGAAATCGATTAATGAAGATAGAAAAGCAGCTTCTATAACAACATATTTAAAAATTATCATCCCATCTATTTTAGTTTCCATGATTACCAGTTGGTTTACACTAATTATTAATACTGCTGTTGAAGAACCAAATCTAAAACAAGAAGAGTTTAATCAAGTCATGATTTTATGGTTATCACTAGGAATTGAAGTAATTATATTAGGAGCTTTTATATACTCAGCGATACATCAATTCCAAAATGGATCGAGTTACAATAAAAATTACAGGTTGCTGGAAACTCTTTTTTATAATTATCTTTTAGAACAGGGAGGGAATCCCTCAAACAAATCAAAAAAGAAATCTAAGAAGAAAAAATAGTTAAGTCCAAGACGGAAAGCCTGCGGACACTGAACTCACAGCATTTACGCAGTTTGTTTGGTGTCCTTTTTATTTTAATAATCAGGAGGTAAATATGAATCAATTAACATTAAACCTGCCTAAAATTGACGAAGAAGCCACTAAAGCAAAAGTAGAGCAATTGCTGGATCAATACCGGTTATATCTCTTACAGGTGCCAGATGATTTTTTACCAAGGGTTACATCTACTTACAGCATTGTTCCGCCAAGCATCACAAATGAGTTTCATTCTTCAACAGAAGAGGCAGCATTAAAGCGTTTTGATTGGGAGATTCAGCGTGACAAATTCTTAAAAAGGATTCAAAGGGCTGTTAACCGGCTTTCTCAAAGAGAACGGCAGATCATTGTCATGCTCTATATGCAATCGGAAGAAATGTATGATTATGAGGTATATGCAGAAATGGGCTTGAGTCAGCGCAGCTATTATCGTATAAAAGCAAAAGCTTTCTATCGGCTGGCGTTTGCTCTGAGAGAAGAAGTCTACAAGAAAGGGGGGGCTTCTTAATGAATTTTGTTCAGCCTATACGTGATCCGGAATGTATCTTCTACATCAAAAGATTTTTAAAAGAGCAAAACATGAGGAATGACATGCTATTCGTGATCGGTATCAACACAGGGCTCCGCATATCGGATATTCTGCAGCTGAGAGTAAGAGACCCAATCGTCCTTATTTCAATCTTATAGAGAAGAAAACGATAAAGAGAATCGACATGACGCCAGCTCTTCAAAGAGATTTAAGGCCTATGTCGAAGAGAAAGAGGATCAAGAGTTTCTCTTTAAAAGCCGTGAAGGGATTCACAAGCCAATATCCCGGATGGCATACAAGATCTCAGGGCGGCTTACGTGGGTTTAGATGACAATGGCACGCATACATTGAGGAAAACATTTGGCTATCACTTTTACAAACAACAAAGGACGTCGCTATGCTTCAGGAGGTATTTAATCACTCGGACCAACGCACAACCCTGCGGTATATGGGAATCAATCAAGACGCTATGAACACTATGAAGAAATTTAAAATATAACCAGGCTCATCCTAAACAACAAGGATGGGCCTTTTTCTTTGCATTTTTCGTCAATTCCTCAAAAATAACAAGCGTGTAATCATTTAGGGATATTGGTTAAAAACAGAGAGGCCAAGGGGTTGGCTCAGTTCGACGAGTTGCACTGTATAAAAAATACAGGTAATTTGTGGGTAATGTGGATTAATTTGTTTTTTGTCCTTATAATAGTATTGCTAATTTAAATTTGTTTAAAAGGAATGAAAAACATGAAAAAAAAGAAGTAGAAATCAACACTATAGGAGTGTCTCATCTCGTATATAACATAGTCATACTTGTTTTGTTAATGTCAGGATTTATAGTTTACTCATTCGGAGGGGACGCAGAGGCTGGGAACAAAATGAATTTAGCTGCTACTGTAACATCAATAATTTTGGCTGTAATTGCAATTGTACTTACATTAATAGATGTAGCTGGACAACGTCATTCTGTTATGGATCTTAAAGAAACTGCAGATAACTTAACAACTACTGCAGAATTATTAAAAGATTCGAACCAGTCAGCAAACGATTTAATAAAAGAAGCTATTCAAAGAATAGAAGAATTAGAAAATACAAAAAATGTTATGGGAAAAGCTATCGAATCAAATATGGCTTTTGTGGATGCAGTTAAAAATGGTCAAAGCAGCGATGTTTCTAAATTGGCAGATGAAATGAGCAAAAAGAATGAACTCTATATTAATAGGATTTTTAATGTAACAGGGCGTCCTAAAGTGAGAGATGAATTCCATAGAATCCGAAATGCAAGTAGATTAATTGAAATTTATTTAAGGGAACACTATGAACCTGGTGAATCGTGGACGGATGAAGGACTTGGTTGTGAAATAGAAGAGAAGTTCCCAGAATTAATCTTTAATAATAAAGTAATTAAAAACTTAATTGATCATAAGGTTCTTAAAGAAAAAATAGGAGATGACGTTATATGGTATACACTTTTGGCAGAAAAATGACACCTTAAAGGCACACCATTTTGTTTTCCATGATGTAATATGGTAATAGATAATAAGAGTAAAATGCATAAAGGCTTTGTCGGAATAGAAAGGGTGTCGTAATAGTGAATTGGGATTTTTTGAGGTTTATTATTATTCCAATAATTGTGGTCATATTAACTGCAGCCTTAAGTCATATCCTAACAACTAAGGCTGAGACGAAAAGAAGAATTTTTGACAAAAAATATGATTTGTATTTGGAGTTCGTTCAGATAATATCTTCAGCTGTAAGAGCGCAAGCCCCTGATAAGATGGCCCTGGCCAGTGATTTACTTGCAATAAAAATGAAAGTAACTTTGATTTGTAACAAAGAAATTATTGATTTGTTTCTAGACATTGGTGAATTGGATCTAAGAGATACTAAAAAGTTGAGATTATTTTATGAAGTTATGTTACTAATGAGAAAAGAACTTGGTCTAAGTAATGATTCACTTGATATACAACAGCTAGATAGATTATTAAACAACAAAGCAAATAGTTCTTTATAAAAGTTCTCAGCTACTAAATTATTGTTTTAACCGGAGCTGCACAAAAGGTTCGACAAATTCTGCAAATCATTCCTTTGTTCTCTTTGTTCACCGATAATAAAGGTAGGGGAGGAGACAAATGAAAAAAATTTGTTTTTTATTTATGTTAATTGGCATTGTAGCGGTAATTGGTGCATGTTCTTCAGAAGATCCGACTGACGATACATCGGTAAACTCTGTCGATTCATCAACAGATGATTTAACGGACGATACATCTGATGAATTAGATACAGATAATGGTGAATCTGATAGCTCAATTTATACTGAAGAAGAATTAGAGAGTGATCCAAAAGCACCTTCTTCAAATCCAAATGATTACAATGATGATGGAGAGTATGTACCAAAGAATGGGGTTTCAGATAACCCAGCTGATTATAATGCCAACGGAGAATATAAACCAGTTGAAGACATGACTCAAGAAGAGATTGAAAAAGAATTGGAAAGTATGGTTGGAGATAGCATAAATCAATAATTTTTTCATTGGGCACCTTATTAGGTGTCTTTTTTATGTTTAATCGTTCGACAAATTTTGCAAAATGTTCTTTGTCATAATCTCTTGCCGAAATTAAGGTGGGAGGGAATATAATGGCTAAGATAATTAATTATAGTATTCTTGGGATATTTACTATCTTAACAGTTGGATCATTATCTTATATAGCTTATACTGGGAAAGATCTAATATTTGCAAAGTACCTCACATCTTTAACCGCAAAATTTAGTTTGTGGTACTCTGTGTTACAAGCTCAAAGAGCAGCTAGAGAAAAAGAAGTCAAAGTTATAATTTCACTTTATTCAACAAGTTATGGAGTTGGTTTTTCTATAAAAAATAACTCCAATATTGATCTTTTGAATTTAACATTAAACTTATCAAAACCATTATTTTTCGATGAAGAGAACATCGAACTCTCAGTAGAAAATAGGGATATACATAAAGGAAAAGAAGATTCATGGATATTGAGTGATTCTAACCAAATTTCGTCAACGGATAAAGTCTCTTATATACTTTATTTTAATGACGAAAAAGGGGTTAGAAAAAAAATAAAAGGAAGAGTTGTAAACCGTTTAAGATAGCATTCCTTAGGGGATGCTTTTTTGATTTAATTTGGATTATATCAAAAAACTGGTTTTGTCCCGATATAAAAAAGGAAGGAGTTGAAAAAATAAAATGACAAAAGAAGATTTAGAAATTTTAATCTACACAAGTACTGAAAAAGATTCACTTAATTTTTTTTAAGAAAAATTTTGGTTTAGGTAATCCTTTAAGTGATTATAAAGACAGTCAATCACTGATTTATGAGTTAGATATTGAATGTCTCGAGTATGCAATAGGTCGTTTAACTACTATAGAAAGTAAGTATGACCATTCGAAGTTTTTATCTGCTTTAATTACACTGTTTGCTGGATATCTACAGATTTACAACAGTATTCAACGAAGCTACTTTGCTCTGTTTTATGCAGGGATAACGTTAATCAGTATAGTTTGGATAGTAAGCATTGAACGTAAAAAAAGAGTAAAAGCAGCATCAGTCCTAAAATTTTTTGAGTTAATTAAGATGAGAAAAGAAAAGGAGTATATGGTCAAGAATTAAAACTAAATCATAGAAAGTGACATTTTTTATTTACAATATAAGGATTGATTGAGGTGGGGAAAATGGAAAAGACCATTAATGTTAATCAGCAACATTTGCTTGAACAACTAGCAGGCGGATCGGTAAACTGTCAATGCACAATAGAAGCTCTAATTGATATTCTCATCGATAAAAAGGTGTTTACTGAAGAAGAAGAATTCGTTAAATATCAAATGCATCATTTAGAACATTCAGCTGATGAGCATTCTGCAGAGCTTTTAGGTATCAGTAAGGAAGATTACATAAAGAGCAGAAAATAAAGCATCCTGTAGGGTACTTTTTTTGCTTCAAATCTATATAAATCACTATTAAAATAAAAGTTGCTTGTTTTCTTCAAATTTCATTAGAATAAGGACAGGGGGCTATAATGAACAATATTGATATTTCTATGCTGAAAGAAGAAGAACTACGCAGATTTTATGAGATTTTACCACATATGGATGACCACGAAATAAACGTTTTATATCATTATACAAATATTAATGGATTAAAAGGGATATTAGAGCATAAGAAGTTTTGGGTTTCTCACGCTCACTTTTTAAATGATAAAACAGAAATTAATTATACATTAGATTTAAGCAATAAAGTCTTTGAGGAATTTTGTGAAAAACTCCCGAAAAAAAAGAATATTTCTGGAATAGATTTCTCAAAAAAAGATTTAACTGACTACTTAAAGGAATACTATGAGGCTATTATAGATTCTATTTTTCATCAACAAAATTACTCTATCTATACTTTATCTTTTTGTACAAATGGTGATTCTAATCTTTTATGGTCAAATTATTCTAATAATGATGGTTATTGTATACAGGTCAACTATCAAAAACTTATAGGATACTTAAATAAAAAATCAGAATTTAAAGATTTGGTGAATGCTGGACGTGTCATTTATGATAAGCAAGTACAAAAAAAGTTGCTCGAAGAAATATTTGAAAAATTGTTTGTTGTCATTAAAACCATTTTAAATCCACCTTTTGAACCATCAGAAGCTATTAGGCATATTGTTTTTCTCCTGAGGCAATACTCCATCTTCTTTAAGGATGAATGTTTTTCACAGGAAGAAGAATTTAGAATAGCCATCAGCTTACCTAATGATTTTGAAAATTATCTTTGTAGAGTTTCTAATGGTGTCTTTATACCTTACATAGAAGCAGATTTTGAAAAAGATTGTGTCGAAGGTATTACAGTTGGACCTAAAAATAATATGGATATCTCTATAGACGGTCTAAAACAATTTTTGAAGTTAAATCAATTTAACAGTATTCAAGATAAGAATATATTAAAGTCATCTATTCCATATAGGTATTAATTTTAATTACAGTTGAATACAATGCACATGAGGTAGGCAGTAAAATCGTTAACCATCGTTATTAAAAAGACACCGTAAAGGGTGTCTTTCTTATATTTCTGTAAATGGTTCCGCTAAATGTAAAGTCTTTTCCAAAACAACTCAATCAAAAAGGAGGCGGCATGAATGTAGATGGTTGAAAAGCACATACAGGCGTATAAGGATTACCTCAAAGGTATGAAATACAAGGAACTTGCCGAGAAATATGGAGTATCTGTGAACACCATTAAATCATGGAAACAGCGGCATGGTTGGCAAAGAAAAAAGGGTGCACCCTTAAAAAAGGTGTGCACACAAAAAAAGTTGGTGCACCATTCGGTAACAAGAATGCATTAGGTAATAAGGGAGGCGCACCACAGAGAAACCAAAACGCTGTGACTCATGGATTCTTCTCAAAGTTCTTGCCAGAAGAAACTCTCTCCATCATGGACGAGATTCAGGAATGCTCACCTGTTGATATGATATGGGATCAGATACAGATTCAATATGCTGCAATTATAAGGGCACAAAAAATCATGTTCGTTTCTGATAAGCAGGAAATGATTAAAGAACTGAAAAAGAAAAAGTCTGTTCTATCTGAGACAAACGAAGTCGAAGAGGAAGAATACGAATTCCAATTTTCTTGGGATCGTCATGCAACGTTTTTGAACGCTCAATCTCGTGCAATGGCAGAGCTCAGGAACTTAATTAAACAGTTTGATGAATTAGCCCATTCGGAAGACGAACGACGCCTTAAATTGGAGCATATTCGTTTAAATATCAACAAGAAAAAATTAGAGATTGAAGAACTTACAGAAGAAGATAAATCTTTTGAGATCACCATTGTGAACAAAGGTGATGACAGTGATTAAACAAGTAAATCCTCATTTTAAAGAATTTCTTTTTGACTGGAATCAAAAGTTTCAATTCTTAGTAGGCGATTATGGATCATCCAAAAGTTATCATGTGGCACTCAAGATTGTTCTGAAATTGCTAATAGAAAAGCGTACTGCACTTGTTATTAGAGAAGTGTACGACACACATAGGGACTCCACATTTTCTCTTTTTGATGAACTTGTAAGTGATCTGAAATTAGATCATATCGTTAGGTGTGTATCTTCTCCTATGCAGATTCGATTTTCAAATAGCAGCCGCATCATCTTTAAAGGGATGGATAAGCCAGCTAAATTGAAATCAATCAATAATATTTCTCTCATTTGGATTGAGGAGTGTTCTGAAGTGAAGTATGAGGGATTCAAGGAGCTGTTAGGACGTCTTCGTCATCCGTCATTGCCGCTTCACATGATACTTTCGACAAATCTAGTCGGAGAGGACAATTGGACTTTTAAACATTTCTTTAAAGATGATCGAGAGAAACGATTTGTACTGGATGATAAGGAGCTTTATGAAAAGCGGATAATCGTTAGCAATGACACCTATTATCATCACTCAACGGCAGACGATAATCTTTTTCTGCCAGAAAGCTATGTGCAACAACTTGAAGAATTGAAGGAATATGATCCAGACCTTTACCGAATTGCGCGGAAAGGTCATTTTGGCGTGAATGGAATTCGGGTACTGCCACAATTCGAAGAGCGACCGCATGAAGAGGTTATGACTGCAATCTCTAATATTAACCGTCCACTTAAAAGAGTTGGCATGGACTTTGGTTTTGTGGAATCGTATAACGCCGTTGTTAGGGTTGCTGTAGATCATGAAAAGAATATCTACTGGGAGTATTACAAAAATGGGCTGACGGATGATAAGACTGCCGAAGAACTCAAGGAATTTGCAGAGACTAAAGAATTAATCAAAGCGGATTCTGCAGAGCCAAAGACATTCCGTTATTTTCAGCAACACGGTTTCAATATGGTGGGTGCCCGTAAGTACCAAGGATCACGCCTCCAATACACAAAGAAGATCAAACGGTTCAAGAAGATCATTTGCTCTGACAGTTGCGAGAACACGATTTATGAACTTAAACCGCTCACTTATGCTACCGATAAACTGGGGAACATCATAGAAGACGAATTTACTATAGACCCGCATACACTATCAGCTATCTGGTACGCTCTCGATGATTATGAGGTAACTCATTTGAAAGAAGAATCTAAAGGAAGACCGCAAAGATCAAGACCAGGAAGGAGGTAGAGCATGTCAAAACAATCTGTTAAAGCACGGGTGGTCAAAGCTTCTCCACCTACTGAATCAACGAAACAAATTTATGAAGATGAATTTGCGGACAGTTATGACAGCAATATTTTGCCGCCTCCGTATACCCTTAAAGAATTAAAGATGATTGCTGAGTATTCAACCATTCTACAGCAATGCGTTGATGCTACAGGACAAATATGGTGGGCTTTGGGTTTGATTTTGAGTACTCGTTTGATGTGAATTCGCCAGATGTGACAAACAAAGAAAAAAATGAAGCTGAAAGTGAATGGACAACACTTGAAGAGTTCGTTAAATATCTTCACTTTGATGAGTCAGCTGAGACTTTACTCGGCTTTGTTATTGAAGACCGAGAAAAGACAGGGAATGGCTTTATCGAAGTGATTCAAAACGGTAAAATAAGCCAGCCGACAATTGAATACATGGATGTTCAAAATGTTCGGGTTTGTAATTGTCTGACCTAATAGAAGTGGATTTTACATACTTCTAACAAGGATAAATGAAATCAATCAGGGAGAAACGATTTCGAATAGTATGTTGCGTATGGTTTATTCAGCATATTTTAAGAGCAGCCCAAGAAGGAGTTGCGCTAACAAAAGAACAAAAGTCAGTTCCATCAACTAGCACAGTTAACTTAAGCACAAAAGAAGTAATTGCTGAAGTTACAATACCTCTGACACACTTGAAAACAACATCGAACAAGAAGCCGCATACAGATGCGACTTCTATCAATTTATATTAATAGAAAGTAACCTTAAGGACTTGCAGCCCTATAGCCGTATATAAACAAATTTAATCCCTCATAATATGTCATCAAACTTAGCATATTCAACATGGATTCCAATTTAGAAGTTTAAAAGCGATTGATGTGCTCATGAATATCTCTCACCTCTACCGGACAGTGGGTGAGTAAAATACGTCACTATGCATATGCTGTATTTTTTCCCAGTTGGCGGGGTTAGTTGTATCAGGAGAGCGGTGCTCCATAATGGCCTGATATAGGGCGGTTTTTTGTTCCAAATGGGCAATGTGCTGTTTGGCTTCTTCGAGCTGGGCGAGCGCATCTTCTTTATGCTCCATCATGAGTGTGTACCGTTGTGGAATGGTCGAATCTCCTTCAAGACAGAGATTCACGTACGTTTTAATGACTTCAATCGGCATCCCGGATTGCCTGAGGCATTTGACGCCAAACAGCCAGTTGATTGATTCTTCGTCGAACAAACGAATATTGTTTTTATTGCGCTGTACGCTCGGCACCAGGCCTTTATCCGTGTAAAAGCGCACCGCATGCTCGGTGAGTCCGGTTATCATCGCTGCTTCTTTGACTGTATGCATATGTAATCCTCCTTTAAAAAATTGTTAAAAAGTGCTTGCCTTCGTGTTACACGAAGGTAATAAGCTTATTATAACGCAAACCAACCGTAGCGGAATTCATTCTGCAGTGCCCGATTTTCGGGACGCGTGCCGTTTGTCGTTCTACATTTGAACAATAGGAGGAATTACAATGCAAACCGTAACATTAAACAATGGAGTGAAAATGCCAATTATCGGCTTCGGTGTATACCAAGTCCTCGATGCTCAAGAATGTGAAAACGCTGTATATGAAGCACTGATGGCCGGTTATCGCCTGATTGACACCGCTTCCGGTTACCTAAACGAGGAAGCGGTGGGACGTGCAATCAAGCGGAGCGGCGTGCCGCGTGAGGAGCTATTCATTACGACCAAGCTCTGGATTCAGGATGCCGGCTATGAAAGCGCCAAAATAGCATTTTCCAAATCATTGAGTAAGCTACAGCTGGATTATCTTGATTTATACCTTATTCACCAACCATACGGCGATTACTATGGCGCTTGGCGTGCGATGGAGGACCTGTACCGCGAAGGAAAAATCAGGGCAATCGGAGTCAGCAACTTCCACCCCGACCGTCTAATGGATCTCATCCTGCATAATGAAATCGTGCCAGCAGTCAATCAAGTCGAAACACATCCATTCTACCAGCAAAAAGAAAGTGCTGCTTTTATGAAAGAGCAGGGAGTACAACACGAGTCGTGGGCACCGTTCGCTGAAGGACGCAATAACATGTTCAGCAACGAAGTATTGACTTCCATTGCGGAAAAACACAATAAATCTGTCGCCCAGGTCGTGCTGCGTTGGCTTGTTCAGCGTGAAGTCGTTACGATTCCAAAATCGGTGCGCAAAGAACGGATTGTCGAAAACTTTGACATTTTCGATTTTGAGTTGAGCTTAGAGGATATCGAACAAATTTCCACTCTTGATAAAGGAGAAAGTCTTTTCGGATCGCACCGAGATCCTCAAATTGTAAAAACAATAAGTGCTATGAAATTCGATCTGTAACCTTTGTTTGTATCGTAAAGTCATCACTCATGTATCCTTATATTTATGAATAAAGGACAGAGGGCGCTCTGTCCTTTATTATTTGCTAGGGCAGAGGAGATAATTACCATTGTATGTAAGTGAACAAGATTCGCTTATCTTTCTAAGAAATAAGAAAAAGCCGTTATGAAACGGCTAAAGGGAATGAGAACTAATGTTGTTTATCGAATCAAACAAGGAATTCATGAGTAGGTGCGAGAGTTACATTCCGGGATGCTTCCTTCATTTTGCCATTAGACATAGATCCGAAAAAGGCAAGTCCAATGAAAACGGCGGACAAACTGATAAACAATTTAGATTTCGATATTTGCTTTTTAGTATATACACTATTTTTGGTAAGGATAGACCTACTGCTGTTCGCGCTACGCATATCATGTTGCACCTTTTATGATGAAAACATTTTCAGAATGTTTATGAATAGTATCATACTGTAAGTAATTCTATCATGAGGATTATCACAGTAAGGTGCAACAGATAAAATGCGTGAATAGCCAATTTCAATTGTTTAGTCCCTTTTTTTCATCATCTTTACAAATCTGAAAAAGTCATCATCATCCGGCAGGGGCTTGTCATCTTCGCGTCCATTGCGATGCATATGCGGATCAGAGTGATGTTCATTGTAGAACTCTACGATATGGAATCCACACTTATTCACATAGAAGTTGATATTTCGCTTTTCGAAATAAGGTGTCACGGTTTCCCAAAGCACAGTATCCGGATACTGTGCTTCAATAGCTTTCCAAGCAGAAAGACCAATCCCTTGGCTGTGATATTCTGGAGATATATAGAATAAGTCTAGCGAATTATGATGGGTTTGGCTGTTGATACGTACTACTGCACCGCCGACCTTCTTACCATCCTGAAGAATTTGATATACCACTGCTCCGGGAGCATTGAAAGACTCCTGAACCTCATTGTCCGATGGAATCGGTCCATCTTCGCAATCACCGAACGTTTCAATCACGGCGATCGCAAATGCTTCTTGTAATTTTTTTTGGAATTCTGGCAGATCAGGCTCCTTTGCTAGTTCCAGAATAACTTTTGGTTCCTTTTTTGTTTTCATGATTGCTCACTCCTTCATTTGCTGACATATCGAGTCCAGTCGTTCAGTAAAACATTCCAGCTGTTCTACGAGCCCTTTTCACAAAAAGTGATTCCATCGCTTTTTCTTCCGCAGTAAATTTGGCGTTAAAAGACTTGCTGCAAGGGATTAGTCATTCTTCTCAAATTTTTCCTATCACAAATCACATAAAATAGTCGAATGTGTTGCCCTTGACTATAGGCATGCGCAAAAGATTCATTTTAGATTCGATCACGAGCTATGCACATTGAGTAAACTCTGGTGAATTTTCTGTCAGAGTTAGCCCAAAGAAGCACTAAATAATATAAAAGTTTAATACCCACTTCCGTCAACAACTAATTTGAAGTCCGTGCAATCTGGGAAAAGGGGTTATTTCTGAATTGATTTTGCCGCATGTGGATTTGCTTTAGAGCGCTCGTTTACTTTGCCGTACGTCAGCTTGCGCCATATCAATTCCATCGGACCATACTTAAACCGTCTCAACCACAATGTACTAAAGATCATTAGCACGAAATACACGGCCAGGCTGAACATGAACGTGCCGGCAGATTGAATATGACCCGCAAGTCCGAATCCGTACCTGAGGAACAGAACTGTTCCAATGATAGAGTGAAGCAGATAACAGGTCAATGACATCCGTCCGACTTTAGTGAATATCATCATAGGGCCTCGCAGCTGAGGAACATACAGAAACAGCATTGCAAAAGTGCTCATATAAAACATACTTCCGGTTAAGCCGCCATTTTGACCCAAGACAGAGGAAATGTCCGCAAAATTAAACATGTCTAGCAATATACTGCTTTGTGTTATGAGAAAAGCGATTGTGCTAATGATCCAGATACGCTTCCATATAGGTTTTTTCGCTTCCATATCTTTGAAAAATTCCATCTTAACAAAGTACACGCCCAGCAGAAACATGAGAAACATGGAATAGATCATATGGAAGGAGCTAGCAGCCATTGTGACCATATCGGTCCACCGAGCGCTGATGGATTCTATGTAGGTAAGGCTGCTGTGGCTAAACAAAGTAAACTCTGAAAAATTCGGGTTTTTTTGCCCTGCAGGATTGATGACATTGTACAACATTGTGAAAACTGGAGTCAGGAATTGAAACACGATAAGTGCAATAATCCATCTAAGCACCGTTTTGGCTGTGCGTTTATAGAAGGCGAGTAGCAGGAAGCCGCTTACGGCGTAAAAGGTCAATATGTCACCGACCCAAACAAATGTGATGTGCAAAATGCCAAATATCAACAGGATAGATAACCTACGGGCAAACAGCTTGTTGGGACTATCTACCTTCTGCGCGGCTCGATCCATAAAGATCATAAACCCAACCCCGAAAAGGAAGGAGAATAACGTAACGAATTTCCCTTCGGCAAACCAGGAAACCAGATTGTGCAGTACGTCATCGGAGGTCATTTCGAATCCCTTTACTGAATCTACGATCAGAAAATAATTGACAATCATAATGCCCAGCAAGGCAAATCCACGTACGATGTCCAGAAAATGAACCCGTTCCTGCAGACTCACCGGTTGTCCGTATCCTTCTTTTTGTACAGTCATATCAACGCTCCTTTTCCATTTATCATCGCAATGTATGGTTCGGATCTGAAAAACCTGAGCCTTACAATGGATCACTATAAAGACCGAATCTTAACAATTTATGAAGAGTCATCATTTTTTTAGAAAATGTGACAAGTTTGTGGCGGACATCAGCTTTCATAAATTGTTAAGATTTACGTAGTATCTTATAACGTACTTAACTATGAACGATATATAGTAAGGACATACGAGAAATAACATCAAGAATCATGAGGTGAGAGAGACATGACCCATCGAATATTAGTCGTAGAGGATGATCAGGATATTGGTGATCTTTTGGAGGAATCCCTTATGCGTGCAGGCTACGAGGTGCTAAGAGCCAAGGATGGAAAGCGAGCATTGCAACTTGTGAATGACTCGCTTGATTTGGTTATTTTGGATATTATGATGCCAGGCATTTCGGGAATTGAAACATGTCAGCACATCAGGAAATCCTCTAACGTCCCGATTCTGTTTCTGACGGCCAGATCGAGTACACTCGATAAAACTGAGGGGTTACTCGCCGGCGGCGATGATTATATGACTAAACCATTCTCGGAAGAGGAACTTCATGCTAGAGTGATTGCTCAATTACGCAGATATACGATCTATCAGGAAAAGAAGGAGCAGGAAGAAACATTTCTTATCGGAGGCAAACTAAGAGTGAGCGAAGAATTTAATGAGGTCTGGAAAGAGGAGCAGCAAATCAAGTTGTCAGATCTGGAATATCGTATCCTGAAACTTCTGATGAGCAAACGCAACAAAATATTTTCTGCCCAAAATATATATGAGAGTGTGTGGGGACAGCCTTACTTTTACTGTTCCAACAATACGGTGATGGTGCATATTCGGAAGCTGCGCTCCAAAATTGAGGATGATCCGGCACGTCCGGTTTATATAAAAACTGAATGGGGAAGAGGATATCGATTTGGCGCATCGTAAATTTACGCTAACCAAAAAACTGGCTTTGCTGATCATGGTTGCTGCGATTGTGAGTGGTGTGATCTTTCTGACGTTGCAAAAGATCACAGATGATCTGATCGAGGGATATCTGAGTTCGGATGAGTATTATCACGAGGAGTCAGCAAGATACATTCAAAAATTCAGCAAGTACGTTTCAGAAAATGAGTTGTCTTCATCAGATAGAAAAGCGTTTGGCGAGTGGGTCAAAAAAGAAAATTACATTAACCTCACCATATTCAAGGATCAGGAGCTGAAATATGATTCCATTTATTCCGAATCGGATTATGGAAAGGAAAAGCTGACTCAGTACGCTCAAAATCATTCACATCCTGTCAAGTTTAGAGATGGTGAAGGACGAGTCATTATCGACGGTTTCTACTCTTCCCGATATTATGATCTGGCCTTTACATTGGAATTGCTCGGTGCAACCCTCATCTTTTTAATCATTGTTCTCTTGGGCATTCGCCAAAGTCTTCGCTACCTTAAAACGCTTCACCAAGAGATTCATATTCTTGAAGGGGGCCAACTGGACTACGAGATGACGATAAAAGGGCATGATGAATTAGCGATGATTGCAAAGAGCATTGAGGATCTGCGGAAAGCTTTCTTGGACAAACTTAAAGCTATCGAAGAATTGCAAGCAGAGAGCCGCAGCCTGGTTGCCGAAATGTCGCACGATATGCGCACACCGCTGACGTCGCTGATCATGAATCTGGAGTTTGCCAAAAAAGAAGGAGGCGAAGCGGGTACCAGCAAAGATCGGTATGTAGCCAATGCTTATAGTAAAGCACTGCAATTAAAAAGCTTGTCTGACAATCTGTTTGCGTATTTCCTGCTGGACAGGGAGTATGAGGCTGATCTGGAGACCGTTGCAGTGAAAGAAGTGATCTACGATCTAATATCAGATCAGATTGCTATCCTTCATCAGAAGCATTTCCGGGTCCGTATTTCAGGCGAGCTGCCGGAAACCTATATTAACGTGAATTTGGAGGAGCTTGGTCGTGTATTTGATAATGTGATGTCAAACTTATGCAAATACGCAGATCCGGAAGAAGAAATCAGCATCACGTTTGTATCGGATCAAGAGATATTTGAGATCCATGTTAGCAATACGATTAAACTTGCGGATATAACACCGGAAAGCAACGGACTCGGTGAAAGAAGCATTGCGCGAATGATGTCCCGCATGCAGGGACAGTTTCACAGTATACAAAAGAATTCTAAGTACTACATTGTGCTACGATTTTGGAACACCAAGATGTAGGCTGGAAATAAAAACCACGAATATATTGAAATAGGAGACAACATGATGAGATTTTCGAACAAATTCAAAAAGGTGCCTTACCTGTTACAAGCGCTTCTCAATGTCTGTCTGTTCTTCCTGGCGATAGCCTTAAGCGCACTTCTGATCAGCGAGACATGGTACATTGTGCAATTCGTATACAAGTCACTGTTCAACAAAGTGGACAGCTATTATGAGATGCTTGGAGAACTGCTTATATTTTTCATGTACTTTGAGTTCATTGCTTTGATTATCAAATACTTCAAATCAGACTTTCATTTTCCGCTTCGCTACTTCATTTATATTGGCATCACAGCTGTCATTCGTTTGATTATCATCGATCATGATCAAGCGATCTCAACGTTCTGGTGGGCGATGGCCATTCTTGCAATGATTTGTGGATTCTTTATTGCCAATAGACGGAATTCTGTTGTTGAAAATGAATAAATTAGTTCACTTTATGCCGATACGCCGCCGAAATGTCCTAATTGTGAATGGGAACTGGAACAGAATAAAAAAATTGATAATCGGTATTTATAAGTCTAGCTGTTTAATATCAGTTCAGAAATCTGTAGTGGATCAAAGTGGATATCTGAATGTATTTTTTTGCTACTTTAACAGACATGTCCCGATGCCATAGCATTACCTGTCTGGAAATGAAAAATAGCTTCTTTATTTTACAAGGAAGAGGGTTAAAATTCTTAATAAATAAGATGGGAAAAATCGGAGGCAAAAGCTCAGTCGTCTTCAGGCAGCTCTTCAGGATCCGGAATAACGTATACAGTGAAAAAAGGCGATACTCTTTCTGTAATTGCAAAAGAGCACGGGGTGAGTGTGGCAAGTCTTCAGAGCTGGAATAACATTAAAGATCCGAATAAAATGGAATAGATACTATGTACCTTCCTTATATTTTGGCATTAACATAAAGTAAGTTATAAGAAGTAAAGGAATTCCTGTGGAAAATCCCTTTACTATCCTTTTAAGACATTGTTTCATCTTTAGCCACTGGATGAGTTCTGATGAATAATCATACGATTTTTACAATCGTTCTCCCTCTTACTTGTCCTTCCAATATTTCAGGAAGAACGTTAGGAAGTTGATCTAAAGTAATTTCTTGTGAAATAAATTCCTCTAAATTAGATGGTTTAAAATCTGTTGCTACACGATGCCATGTTTTTAACCGTGTTTCCATTGGACAATATACAGAATCAATCCCAAGTAAATTAACACCTCTTAAGATGAATGGAAAAATAGTAGTTGGCAGTTTTGTTCCAGCTGTTAATCCACTAACAGCAACGGAACCTCCATATTGAATTTGGCTTAAGATAGAGGCAAGAGGTTCCCCACCTACAGGATCAACAGCTGCCGCCCATTTTTGTGACCCTAAGGCTTTAACCTTCCCTCCATAGGTCATATCCCGTGAAATAATTGTACTAGCTCCAAGTTTTCGTAAGTAATCATATTCTGATTCTTTACCTGTACTAGCTTCTACTTGATACCCGAGAGAGTTAAGGAATGAAACAGCAAAACTACCAACGCCACCTGTTGCTCCTGTTACCAGAACTTTTCCTTTTTCAGGAGATAGGTTATTTTCTTCTAGACGTTGAATAGATAGTGCCGCTGTGAAGCCAGCTGTTCCTACTATCATTGCTTCTTTGAGGGTCAAATTATCAGGTAAAGGTACAATCCAGTCTCCAGGGAGACTTGCATATTCGCTAAAACCGCCAAAATGAGAAACACCTATATCATAACTTGTGGCAATCACCTTATCCCCCTCTTTAAAGCGAGGATCATTAGAAGAAATGACTAAACCTGCTAAATCTATACCCGGTATAAATGGGTATTTTCTTACGATTTTCCCATTGGGGTTCCCTGCAAGTCCATCTTTGTAGTTAATTCCAGAGTAGTGTACTTGGATGTGGACATCACTTTCTGGTAAAAACGCTGGAGAAACATTCTTTACTTTAATTGAAAATTCATCATCAACTTTGTTTACAACTAGAGCCTTGAATTCGTCTTTCATTTTATAAATCCTCCAATATGCTATCTTGATGTGAAACCACTTTAAGTATACACAATTATTCTGACCGGTCAAATTATTTTGTCTGGTCAGAATAATTTTGTGTGGATTTCATGAACTGTTGTATACTAATTGAAGGTTAGCTTTCTGGAGGTTTATTATGAAGAAAAAAGCAGAAGAAAGAAAGAATCAAATATTAAGGGCAGCTTTCCAAGCTGTGTCAACACAAGGTTATAATTCAGTTACACTACAAAGTATTGCTGATCACGCAGGAGTTAGTAAGGGCGTCGTGCATTATTACTTTGATAATAAGGAAGATACCCTTTCTCAACTACTTGAGTGGATTACAAATAAAATTTATAAACATGAATTGAAAGCAGTGGATTCGGAATCTACGCCACTGGATAAGTTGAAAGCTTATGTAAATTCAATATTTGTCTCTCCCGAGGAAAATGAAAAGTTTTACAAGGTTTATTTAGATTTCTTGTCTCAGGCAACCCGAAATGAAACGTACAGGAAAATTAACCATAGCTTTTATCAACAGTGCTGGGGCATCACATCTAACATTATTATTTTTGGACAGGAAACAGGCGTATTTGACCAAAGTATAGATGTTGAAAAAGCTTCAAAAACAATGCGATCTATTGTAGATGGATTGCTCATTCAATGGCTAATGAGTGAAGATATAAATTCACATGAATATTATAAAGAGATTTGTTATCAGAGCTTTTTGAAGCATTTAAAGATCACTTAATTCTATTGGTTTATCTCCATTCTTACGTAATAGAAAAAGACATAACGAATCTATGTCCCTTAATTAAGAAGTTAAATATAACAAGCGTTGATGAAGTAAGAAGGGGGCTATAGTGTTATCTTTACAACCATATAATGAATGACTTCAGTGCTTCAAATAAAAGTTTTTTGTAATTATGATAAGCATCCACTTTATTGAGGGACTCAAACTAATAAAGAAGATACCAAACTGTATTGATATCCCTTTTGTTTTGGGAGTTTTATTAAATCTCCTTTATGAGTTCATGAATTGGCATCATTGACACATGCAATGTCATAAAAATATTCAGTGGTTTACATTTATTGAGGTACTTGAAGAATGAGGATACTAAATGAACAGGTTGGTATCTTTATCGTTTTAGCTCACCATTTTTTAACCATATTTCATATAAACGTATAGAAATGATGGCAAATAAATATAAGGAGTATAGTGAAAATAAGCTTTCATAACCAATGATATGCTTTTACTTTTTGAGGGCCTAGTCGATGTCGAAAAACCGATGGTTTTAACTATCGGTTTTCTTCAGTGCTTTTTTCGCACTCATTGAAAATCATCTCATTAGGACAAACAGTTATTACATAGCATTACCCAAGGGGTGATGCATTTAATGAAGGTGATAATCATCGAGGGACCGCAAGCCGACAAATGCATGAACGATTGCTATCATTATTTAATAAAACTTTATAGGAAGGAGATCCAGGGTGATAGCAATATATGTAAGGGTATCGACCGAGGAACAAGCGATCAAGGGATCGAGCATCGACAGCCAGATCGAGGCCTGTATTAAGAAAGCAGGGACTAAGGATGTGCTGAAGTATGCCGATGAAGGAATTTCTGGAGAGCTTTTAGAACGTCCGGCTTTGAATCGCTTGAGGGAGGATGCAAGCAAGGGACTTATAAGTCAAGTCATTTGTTACGATCCGGACCGTCTTTCTCGGAAATTAATGAATCAGCTTATCATTGATGATGAACTCCGAAAGCGAAATATACCCTTAATTTTTGTTAATGGAGAGTACGCCAATTCTCCAGAAGGACAATTGTTTTTCGCTATGCGCGGGGCAATCTCAGAATTCGAAAAAGCCAAAATCAAAGAACGGACATCAAGCGGCCGACTTCAAAAAATGAAAAAAGGCATGATCATTAAAGATTCTAAACTATATGGCTATAAATTTGTTAAAGAGAAAAGAACTCTTGAAATATTTGAAGAGGAAGCAAAAATCATTCGGATGATTTTCAACTATTTCACCGATCATAAAAGCCCTTTTTTCGGCAGAGTAAATGGTATTGCTCTGCATTTAACTCAGATGGGGGTTAAAACAAAAAAAGGCGCCAAAGTATGGCACAGGCAGGTTGTTCGACAGATATTAATGAACTCTTCTTATAAAGGTGAACATAGACAGTATAAATATGACACTGAGGGTTCCTATGTGTCAAAACAGGCAGGGAACAAATCTATTATTAAAATAAGGCCTGAAGAGGAGCAAATCACTGTGGCAATTCCAGCAATTGTTCCAGCTGAACAATGGGATTATGCTCAAGAACTCTTAGGTCAAAGTAAAAGAAAGCACTTGAGTATCAGTCCCCACAATTATTTGTTATCGGGTTTGGTTAGATGCGGGAAATGCGGAAATACCATGACAGGTAAGAAAAGAAAATCACATGGTAAAGGCTACTATGTGTATACTTGCCGGAAAAATTATTCTGGCGCAAAGGACCGCGGCTGCGGAAAAGAAATGTCTGAGAATAAGCTAAACCGTCATGTATGGGGTGAAATTTTTAAATTCATCACAAATCCTCAAAAGTATGCTTCTTTTAAAGAGATTGAGCAATCAAATCACCTGTCTGAAGAATTAGAACTTATTCAAAAAGAGATAGAGAAAACAAAAAAAGGCCGCAAGCGTCTTTTAACGCTAATCAGCCTAAGCGATGACGATGATTTAGACATAGATGAAATAAAAGCGCAAATTATTGAGCTGCAAAAAAAGCAAAACCAGCTTATTGAAAAGTGTAACGAAATTCAATCAAAAATGAAAGTCCTGGATGATACAAGCTCAAGTGAAAATGCTCTAAAGATAGCGATCGACTATTTTCAATCAATCGGTGCAGATAACTTAACTCTTGAAGATAAAAAAACAATTGTTAATTTTATCGTGAAAGAAGTTACCGTTGTGGATACTGACACCGCACATATTGAAACGTATTAAAGAGGGTATTGCCCTCTTTTTGTAATTACAACCTTTGTAGTAGATCCTAGACATCGAAGAAAACAGATAGCCCATCAAATTATAATTGCCTTTCTAAATGGGCTTATGAAAACGGTGCACACCACATGTATCACAAGTTATCCAAACAAATTATTCGGCAGTCGAGTATTCAAGTGCAGATTCTTTACTGTGCATGCTTTTTATGTGTGAGAAATAGACTTGGGATGAAGAGTACCGCAAGGACAATGGTTGATACTAAGAATCCGGCATGGTAACCTTTTAAACCATTGGCAATCGTTGGTTGCAATCCCTGCATGACAGTTGCGACTACAGTTGCGATAACAGCTGTACCAAAGCTTGAACCAAGGTTTTCAATAATATTAATACCGACACCTGCTTCTGGAAGTTGTTTGCTGTCAAGTCCTGTATAAGCATCACTTGTCAACGGAAGCATAATCCCTCCAAAGCTGGTCCCGCGGATGAATAATATGATAGAAATCCAAATCATACTTGTTTTATCGGTGATAAAGATAAGCGGAATAGATCCGATAAGCGACAGAACAAGACTGACCATAACCACGTATTTTGCACCAATCTTATCAATCATTTTTCCGATCATTGGCCGAGTAACGAGCATCCCAACTCCTTGAGGGATTAATGCAAGCGCAGCTTCGATTGCCGTGAAATGACCCCCGAAGTTTTGAAAGAACAATGGAAGTATTAACATGGGTCCCATGACGGCAATATTCGCTAATAATAACCCGATGCTGGATGCTAAGAAGTTCTTGTGTGCAAACAAATTTAAAGGGAGTACGGTTTGATTTTTTCTGATTCGATTATATACGATGTAAATTACAGCTAAAGCGAGGCCGACGCCCGCCCATAGGATTGTTTCGCTATTGTTAAATGATGCATGGTCCGCTGCTTTCGTAATTCCGTATATCAATGCTGCACTCATTAAGGATAAATCGATAATTCCAAAAATATCAAGTTTGCTATCTTTGTTGAATGGCTCAAAGTTTGGGAGAGTTTTCATCATCAGTGGTGCAGCAATCATAACAATGAACACGTTGATGAAGAAAATCCAATGCCATGATGCAGCTTGAACGATGAAGCCTCCGATTACAGGTCCTAAGATTGGTCCCAAAATCATAGGTGTGCTTACGATAGCCATAACTTTCCCTATATTCTCTGGACCTGCTGTTTTAACCAAGAGTGTTGACATAAGCGGAGTAATAATCCCAGCGCTAAATCCTTGAAGCAAACGGAATAAGATAAAGCTGGAAATATCCCAACTAATTCCAGTGAAAACGGAAATTACACCAAAGGCGATGACTGCCCCGATTAAGATTTTCTTTCCGTTAAATTTGTTCATAAGCCATCCGGATACCGGAACTGCAATAGCAAGAGCTAAAACATAACCTGTAATGGACCATTGAATAGTATCCAACGTCGTACTGAAATCCTGATTTAATTTGTCGATGGCAATGTTCACCATAGTTGAGTCAAGCATTGGGGCAATTGCTCCAAGTGCAATAGCCCAGGCAGCCATGAGGATTTCTTTTGGTATTCCTGGCTCCTTTACTTTGTCTTTTAACATATTATTCTCCTCTCAAAGGGTGTGTTTTTGTTTCCTTTTCAACAAAAAATAACACAATTTTGTTTCCTGGTCAACAAAATAACGGTAATAAAAAGGCAGCCGAAACTCCATAGAGTTGGCTGCCAGTGGTTGCATTTTCATTATTTGAATTTTATTCCGACTTAATATCAACACCATGTTTTTTGATTTCTACATCCAAATGTTTATTATACTTTTCCGCAAAGCTAATCATAAAGTCAAATTGTTCCTCGGTTACCTGTTCAAATACTGCCTTATCACGCTCTAGAAACTCTTTGTGAAGTTCATCATGGATTTTATAAATTTCTTTCCCTTGCTCGGTAAGTCTAAAGTGAATTTCTTTCTTGTTATCTGGCTTTTGATAGCTTTCAATTAAGCCTTTTTCTATGAGCTTTTTAGTCATTTTACTTATGGCGCCCCTCGTCATATAAAGGGCCTCAGCTAGTTTTGTCACATTAGTATTTCCGTGTTCAATGGATTCTACACAATGTACTTCAGAAGGCTTATACCCTTTAAGACAGGCTTCCATCTTTGGCTTATTAAGCCAAGCCATCTTGTTGAACAAATCCCTGAAATTCATTAGGAGCAGTTCTTTTTTGTTCATGGCGAGTCCTCCCACCTGTTGGTGCATCAGCAATAGTGTAATCGATTTTTGTTTCCGTTTCAATAATAAACCACGAGAGGAGAAGAGATCACCGAATATATGTAAACGTATTAAAGAGGAGTATGCACCCCCCTTTTGTCATTACAATCTCATTTTCAATACACCGCGCGGCATACGTCGCCAGCTTTGTCCCTTTTCCGGCGGAATAGCTTTCAATTCCTTTGATCAGCCCGATTGTTCCGATGGAGATTAAGTCCTCTGCATCTTCACCTGTATTTTCGAACTTTTTCACAATATGGGCGACCAAGCGAAGATTATGCTCAATCAGCATGTTTCTGGCATGTTCATCCCCTTTAGCCATTAGCTCTAAGTATTTTTTTTCCTCGCTGCTTGAAAGCGGTTGTGGAAAGGCATTGTTTTTCACGTAAGATACTAAAAAGACAAGCTCTTTAACAACAAAGCCGAGCGCTGCGAAAACACCTGTCACCATCGTCACCTCCACAAAAGTATGTAGGCAAAAGCCTATATGTAAATGTATGTGAGCGGGAGGCTGTCTGTGTCTGTACCGGGAAATTTCTCGCAGGGGAGTTTGGCTTTTGTTGCAGCAGGCCAGCTTCAAATTTTAAAAATAATCTTTGCCATCCCCCCATACATTGAAATGAACAAATGTATGGGGGGATGGGAATGAAAAAATGGCTGGCAGGCCTGTTTCTTGCTGCGGCAGTGTTGCTTTGTTTAGTGACACCGCAGCCGATCAAAGCGGCTTCTTTGTATGACAAAGTGCTGTATTTTCCGCTGGCTCGTTATCCGGAAACGGGAGATCATATTAGATATGCGATTGCAGATGGGCATTCTGATATTTGCACCATTGACAGGGATGGGGCGGACAAAAGGCGGGAGGAATCATTAAAAGGAATTCCGACGAAGCCGGGTTTTGATCGGGATGAGTGGCCGATGGCGGTTTGTGAGGAAGGCGGGGCAGGGGCTGACGTCCGATATGTGACGCCTTCAGACAATCGCGGGGCCGGATCGTGGGTAGGGAATCAAATGAGCGGTTATCCTGATGGCACCAGAGTGCTGTTTATTGTGCAGTAATAAGAAGAGGCTCTTTCTTGAGCCTCTGTTGCTATGATCCTTCGCGGTGCTGAATGTTCGGCTGATAGGTTGCTGCTTTTCGCCAATACTGGCGTGTTCCTTCGTCTCGGACAACGATGCCCAGCTGTGCAAGTTCGAGACGGAATTCTTCCACATCGTCTGTTTCCTCGCCTTTCAACGCTTTGTGACGAGCTTTCAACAACGCATGGGCGCCCGGCGAGAGGTCTGGTGCATCAGGTATCCACCTGCGAAATTGATCTTTAAACGGATCACCATCTGCTGCCCATTCGTAATGATGCTGTCTAAAGGCTTTCTCGACTTTTCCAGGTTTTTCATCAATTTCTTCCCGTACCAATTCATATCCGGCTGTTCCCAAGAGGACAAGCCGTTTGTGATCGATAAACACAAGAGCAATGTCGGCGGAACGAATCGTTTGCACGTTCTTTCCTTTAATTAATTCGACTGTGTCATCTGTAATTTTTACAGACAGCAGCATTGCCATAACAGTATGGGCGAACCATAACCCCGCAGACATGCCGAGCAGCGCAGTGATAAATGCAGCTGGTGATCCGTGAAAAGAGGTGACCAGCCGGAGCAGTCCTTCAAAAGGTATCCATGGAAGAAATAACGCCCATTTCGCAAACTGAGGGATAAAATATCCGATTGTAAGTCCAATGATTGCAAGTATGGCGTAAAAAAAATATACAGCGGTTTTCGTAACTCCAATGGTAGTGTGAGGTTGATCGTGCAACATGTCACCTTCTTTTACTGAAATATTCTATTTCTCTTCCCATATTTTAGCTTAATAAGTTGGAAAATCAAGGATAAGTTAATGGTTTTATAAAAGGATTCTCAGAATCGATGATGGGAGAATGCTGAAAACAGCCAATTTGATTTTGACGACGAAAAGGTTGCGAGACTGTGGAATCATGGCTCTGCCATTCGCTCTTGGCTTATGGGGCGCTTTCTCTAAAGGTGTGAAACTGGATCAGAGCAAAGGCATTCCTCAGATGAAGGGAAATGGACGTAGGAAACAGCGCTCGATCTGCAGACGGCAACTCCCGTGATCGCCATACCGCTCTTTAATAGACGGTACGTTTACAGGAAAGGCTGTCGCTGTGCTTCAAAATGAATGTGGAGGCCATGCGACAGAAAAAAAGTAAGGGGCGAATCGCCTCCTTACTTTTTTTGCACTTTCAGCAGATGTGGGAACTTTTTGTAAATGATCAGCATAATGATCAGAATATAGGCTCCGTAAATGCTGAAAGACAGTAATTTATTGCTGGCAAAATTGGCACCCGCAATCGTGACAACGACAATATTAGGGATTTTTCCTATGAAAGACGCGAGGAAAAAAACATGCCAGCGAACCTGACTCAGTCCGCATATCACATTCATTACAAGAGAAGGAATGACCGGAATGAGCCGTCCTAATAAAACTGCGGCAAAAGCATTTTTATGGAAGGAAGCCTCGTAGCTTTGAATGGCAGGATAGGCCTCAACTTTTTTTCTGGCCCAATCTCTAAAACTGTACCTTGCGAGAAAAAAAAGCATCATGGTACCAAGCATTGAGCCGGTCAGTGTAATCCAAATTCCATTTGCCATTCCGAACACAGCGCCATTTAAAGCGGCAACCAAAGCAAACGGCACAATGGGGAAAAAGACATCCGCGGCAATCAGCAGCATACTGAATAAAACAGAAAGCATCCCTCCTGCTTTGATCGCATCAAGCCAAGCTTCTTTCTGAAAAAAACCAACTGCAATGATCGTAATGATCACGGCGATACCTATTATCTTTTTTAACACTTTTCTATGGTCACTCCCAACTTAGGTGATGCCAGGAGCCAAAACCTCCGTCATCTAGAGTTAGTATAACTGGTGTTATTACAGCGGTTCAACTGAAAATCGTATTTGGGCTGGAGACACAATTCTTTTATATCTTGTAAAATAGCCCTTAATAGTCAAGGATTATCAAACTTACTTCGCCTTATCGAAAGGGCACAAAAGTCCTGCAGCTGCGCTATTTTCACCCTGATAGGGGAGCTGGAAATCATGGAATAGACGAAGTTTACGGATCGAAAACGGCGAATGCCGTCAAGCGTTTTCAGCTCATTCGTGGATTAACTCGAGACGGTATCTGTGGACCCAAAATAAAGGCCAAGCTTAAATCAAAGTTGAAGGTGAATATTGGGGGGAGGGATAACCTGTTTCCAGTCGGATTCAGGTTATACTCTTTCACATTGGTTTGCGGGTTTTTTCAATTGAGAAGAAGGGAATTTTAAAAAAATCACCTGATATGCCGAAAGAATAGCAGAATGATTTTGACTGAGAGGGACACGTTAACTTTAGGGAAAAACAGCGGCAAATGAAAAAACTCTTCGTTGAATGAAGGAAACCAGAGGTATAACATTAAGGTGAGGCTTTTGGGGGTGTAAAGATGAAGCATGTTTTCATTCTCTTCCTTCTGCTGTTCGTTACAGCAGGATGCGAGGGAAGGGGATACGAAGATGTTGTAGCATTTGGTGACAGCAATACGCGAGGCTCTAATTGGGATTATCGCGATTATCCAAAAGCACAGCAGTGGGTTAATATATTAAAAACAGCTGAACGCGGAAAGCTTGAAATACTCAATGCGGGGATCGGCGGACAGACGACAGAGGATGCACGTCTGCGGTTTCAGACAGATGTGCTGGATCAAAAACCGAAGCATTTGTTTATTATGTTTGGCACCAATGACGCCGCAATCCTGACTGAGGGGAAACCGAGAGTGTCGAAGCAGCGTTTTAGAGAAAATCTGGTTTATTTTATTAAAGAAAGCAGAAAATACGGGATCAAGCCAATTTTAATGACGTGTATTCCAATTATTGAAGGAAACAGGAAGCACCATTTGTTTTACTATTCCAGATATAAAGCAGCTGCCTTTGAACCGAAAGGCGGGGCGAGGAAATGGCACAACTCATACAACGATATTACAAGAGATGTGTCGAAGCGGCTTGATGTCCCTCTTGTAGACAACTGGAAGCATTTTATAGAAGCAGACGGCGGAAAAGCAACTGATGAAGCGCTAATTCAATCCGGTCTGATAGATCCTTCAGGCAATCATATGACACCTAAAGGAGCAAGGATCGTATATGAAGCGATACAAGATGGGCAGGTTCTGAAGCGCTGAGGCGGACAAAGGCCTAAACCGTTTTATTTCTTCTACATAGGCTGTATAAAACCTAATATAAGGAGGCGCTTCACCATGTGCAGCGGTTATTCCTATTCGTACCCTTTCGGCAGCTGGCCATATGGAGTTGGCAGAGCATATGGATACGCTTTTATCGTTGTTTTAGTTGTTGTTCTCCTGGTTGTGGGCGGCATATATTGGTTAGCATAGTAACCAGCCCTTTAAAACACCTCTTTTTAGGGGTGTTTTTTACTGAAAACAGTAGTAAAGCCCGTAACCGAAGTGATATAATATCAGTCATCTGAGTAAAAAAAGGAAAATACGCCCGGAAAAAATAGACAAATTCCTATTAAGAAGATACGGAAATAATATGTCCGAGCGATCTTCTTTTTATTTCGTTTTCAATTAATTCGATAAAGTCGCGGTTTAAATTCATTTCGGTGGCTTTGAAATAAGATTCTATGAGTAATTCATCAGACAGTTTTCTCATGCTAGGAACCCAATTAATGGGAGAGGCACCTCCTTAAAAGTTGGAATCATTCATGACTTTTATGCATACATTGGTAAGTTGCGTTTATCTGAGGCTGAAGTTATCTTTAATCTACCATGAATTCCATATAAGAACAATCGTTCTGTTATCCACACCAAAAAGTGGATAACTTGTGAGTATCATGTTTATAATTTGTCTAAAGAGTGATGTAATAAGAGTGGATAGTGTGTGTAATTTTATCCACACCTGGTGAAGAAACCCAATTTTTGTCGAAATTTTTTTGCTCAGTTTTTCTTTAATCGCAAGTTCGATTTTTTTCGACAATCATTTGAAAGAGAAAGAAAAGGGAAGGGTGCGGGTTTTGTTAAAAAAGTTTTTTTTACCTGACGAATTTGTAAAAAATATTTTTCATATTACACCTGAGAAATTAAAAGAACGAAATGTAAAAGGAATTATTACTGACCTGGATAATACGCTTGTTGAGTGGGACAGACCGAACGCGACGCCGCGTTTGATCGAGTGGTTTGAAGAAATGAAGGAGCACGGCATTAAAGTGACGATTGTCTCTAATAATAATGAAAGAAGAGTAAAACTTTTCTCAGAACCGCTCGGAATCCCATTCATCTATAAAGCGAGAAAACCGATGGGCAAAGCCTTTAACAGAGCGGTGCGCAATATGGAGCTGAAAAAAGAGGACTGCGTTGTCATTGGAGACCAGCTGCTGACCGACGTGCTCGGAGGAAACCGAAACGGCTACCATACAATTTTGGTGGTGCCTGTCGCTTCCTCTGACGGATTCATTACGCGTTTTAACCGCCAGGTCGAACGCAGAATACTGAGTGCTCTTAAACGAAAAGGGCACATTCAGTGGGAGGAGTAAGAAATGGAAAAGGTTGTTTGTATCGGATGCGGAGTTGCCATCCAAACCGAAGACAAAACAGGTCTGGGATACGCGCCGCCTGCATCGCTTACGAAAGAAAATGTGATTTGCCAGCGCTGCTTCAGACTGAAAAATTATAATGAAATACAAGACGTTTCCTTAACGGATGATGATTTTTTAAACATCCTGCACGGCATTGGGGAGACGGATTCTCTCGTTGTGAAAATTGTTGATATTTTTGATTTTAACGGCAGCTGGATCAATGGGCTGCAGCGTTTGGTAGGAGGAAACCCTATTCTGTTGGTTGGAAATAAAGCAGATATATTGCCTAAGTCATTGAAAAGAGAGCGTCTGATCCAATGGATGAAGCGGGAAGCGAAAGAGCTTGGCTTAAAACCGGTTGACGTATTTTTGGTCAGTGCCGGCCGCGGTCAGGGGATCAAAGAAGTGATTGATGCGATTGAGCATTATCGCAACGGCAAAGACGTCTATGTTGTCGGTTGTACCAATGTAGGGAAGTCAACCTTTATTAACCGGATTATTAAAGAAGTGTCAGGTGAAGAAGATATTATTACGACATCCCAATTTCCAGGCACAACCCTTGACGCGATTGAAATTCCGCTTGACGATGGCTCAGCGCTTTATGACACACCGGGTATTATCAATCATCATCAAATGGCGCATTATGTTAATAAAAAGGACTTAAAAATACTTTCGCCTAAAAAGGAGCTGAAGCCGCGCACATTCCAGCTTAACGATCAGCAAACACTATATTTCGGCGGACTTGCAAGGTTTGATTATGTATCAGGGGATAGAGCTCCTTTTATTTGCTATATGCCGAATGAGCTGATGATTCATAGAACAAAGCTGGAAAATGCAGCCGCGCTTTATGAAAAGCATGCAGGGGAATTGCTCACACCTCCGGGAAAAGACGAAATGGATGAGTTCCCGGAATTGGTCGCCCATACGTTTACGATCAAAGATAAAAAGACAGATATCGTTTTCTCTGGGTTAGGCTGGGTAACAGTGCATGACACCGATAAAAAAGTAACGGCTTACGCGCCAAAAGGCGTTCACGTATTTGTTCGGCGCTCACTAATTTAATGAAAAGGGGAGAGGAGTATGAAAAAGCTGTACGGGGTTATCGGCAATCCGATTGGCCATTCTATGTCACCTGATATTCATAACGCATCATTGAAAGACCTCGGTTTGGACGGACATTACCACGCCTTCAAAGTAGAAGAGGATGATCTGGAAGATGCGGTAAAAGGAATAAAAACACTTGGCATACAAGGAATCAATGTGACGGTGCCGCATAAGGTTTCCATTATGGATTACCTGGATCATATTGATGAGAGCGCAAAAGTGATCGGTGCCGTAAACACGGTCAGAAGAGAGGGGGACAAGCTTGTCGGATACAATACCGACGGGGAAGGCTTTGTGAAGTCATTAATGAAGGTATTGGACAAGCCCATCCCTGAACTGTCTTTCTTAATGATCGGTGCAGGCGGAGCAGCAAGAGCCATTTTCACAACAATTGCCCGTCACACTCCGAAAAAGTTTGACATTTGCAACCGGACGCTGGAAAAAGCCAAACAGCTCACAGAATTCACTCCCTCATTTCACAATAAAGAAGTGTTAAGCATAAAAGAAGCGGAAGAGCGGCTTGAGAGGTATGATGTTATTATCCATACAACGTCTGTAGGCATGCATCCGAACGTGGACGACGCACCGCTTTCATTACAGCGCGCAGCCCGCAGTGCCGTCGTATGCGATATCGTGTATAATCCAATTCAGACGGCTCTGTTAAAAGAAGCAAACCAAAAAGGCCTGAAAACACTCGATGGAGTGGGCATGTTTGTTGAACAGGCAGCATTGTCCTTCCAATTGTGGACTGGACAAGAGCCCGATATTGAAAAAATGAGATCAATTGTAATAGGAAAATTAGGAGGAACAGAATGTTAACTGGTAAACAAAAACGTTTTTTGCGTTCAAAAGCGCATCATTTAACACCGATTTTTCAAGTAGGAAAAGGCGGAGTAAACGACAACATGATTAAGCAAATTGCTGAGGCGCTTGAAGCGAGAGAGCTGATTAAAGTCAGCGTGCTTCAGAATTGCGAAGAGGATAAAAACGATGTTGCGGAAGCTTTAGTAAAAGGAAGCCGCGCTCAATTGGTGCAGACTATCGGCAATACGATTGTGTTATATAAGGAATCAAAGGAAAATAAACAAATCGAGCTTCCTTAAAGGTGGTTGAAATGAAGAAAATCGGAATTTTTGGAGGAACGTTTGATCCTCCTCATAACGGTCACCTCTTAATGGCGAATGAGGTGCTGTATCAGGCGGGGCTTGATGAAATTTGGTTTATGCCCAATCAAATTCCGCCGCATAAACAGGACGAAGACTATACGGACAGCTTTCATCGTATAGAAATGCTGAAGCTTGCCATTCAGTCTAATCCCTCCTTTAAGCTAGAGCTGGCTGAGATGGAAAGAGAAGGGCCTTCATATACCTTTGATACTGTTTCTTTACTGAAGCAGCGTTATCCGAATGATCAGCTGTTCTTTATTATCGGTGCTGATATGATTGAATATTTGCCGAAATGGTATAAGCTGGACGAGCTGATGAATCTCATTCAATTTATTGGTGTAAAGCGCCCCGGTTTTCATGTTGAAACCCCTTATCCGCTTCTCTTTGCAGACGTTCCGGAATTTGAGGTATCATCAACTATGATAAGGGAACGATTTAAAAGCAAGAAGCCCACTGACTACTTAATCCCTGATAAAGTGAAGAAGTATGTAGAGGAGAATGGTTTATATGAATCGTGAGGAGGCACTTGCCTGCGTTAAGCAGCAATTGACCGAACACCGGTATATCCACACGATTGGCGTGATGAACACGGCGATCGAACTTGCGGAGCGTTTTGGAGCCGACTCTAAAAAAGCGGAAACAGCGGCAATCTTTCATGATTACGCCAAATTCCGCCCAAAAGAAGAAATGAAACAAATTATCGCACGCGAAAAAATGCCTTCGCATTTATTGGATCATAATCCGGAGCTGTGGCACGCTCCAGTCGGCGCTTATTTGGTCCAAAGGGAAGCGGGGGTCCAAGATGAAGACATTCTTGACGCTATCAGGTACCATACCTCTGGACGGCCTGGCATGACACTTTTAGAAAAAGTGATTTACGTTGCCGATTACATTGAGCCCAACCGGGTGTTCCCTGGTGTCGATGAGGTGCGTGAGCTTGCTGAGACAGATTTGAATCAAGCGCTGATTCAATCCATTAAAAATACAATGGTTTTTCTTATGAAAAAAAATCAACCGGTTTTCCCAGACACATTTTTAACGTATAACTGGCTTGTGTCTGGCAACTGAACAGGAGGAATTTGTGAATGAACCAAAAGTCCATTTTAAAAATTGCGGCTGCGGCTTGCGATGATAAACGGGCAGAAGATATTTTAGCACTGGATATGGAAGGCATTTCTCTAGTTGCTGATTATTTTCTGATCTGCCACGGGAATTCAGATAAACAGGTGCAGGCGATTGCACGGGAAATCAAGGATCAGGCTGAAGAAAGCGGCATTGAAGTGAAAAAGATGGAAGGCTTCGATGAAGCGAGATGGGTGCTCGTTGACCTTGGTGATGTGATTGCGCATGTCTTCCACAAGGACGAAAGAAGCTACTACAACCTTGAAAAGCTGTGGGGAGACGCTCCGCTCGCAGATCTTGAGCTTGGAATGAACCAATGATTTACCAAGGCTTTGCAAGCGTGTATGACGAGTTAATGTCACACGCGCCTTATGATCAATGGACAAAGTGGATTGAAGAATCTCTCCCGGAAAAAGGCCGTATCCTCGATCTGGCATGCGGCACGGGGGAAATCTCAATTCGGCTTGCCGAAAAAGGCTTCGAGGTTACGGGCATCGATCTCAGTGAGGAAATGCTTTCTTACGCACAGCAAAAGGTCTCAAGTAACCAGCCGATTCTTTTTCTTCAGCAGGATATGCGGGAACTTAGCGGCTTTGACGGCCAGTTTGACGCAGTTGCAATATGCTGTGACTCATTAAATTATTTAAAAACGAAAAATGATGTGATCGAAACCTTTAAAAGTGTATTTCAGGTGCTGAAGCCTGAAGGCATTTTGCTGTTTGATGTTCATTCATCTTATAAAATGGCCGAAGTCTTTCCGAATAGCACATTTGCTGATCAAGACGAAGATATCAGCTATATTTGGCAGAGCTTCGCCGGAAGTGAAGAGCTTTCTGTCATTCATGACATGTCCTTTTTTGTGTGGAACGGAGAAGCGTATGACCGCTTTGATGAAACCCACGAGCAAAGAACGTTCCCTGTGGATGAATACGAAGCAATGCTGAAGAGCTGCGGCTTTCAGCTGCACCATGTGACAGCTGATTTTACGGATTCAGAGCCATCAGGTCAATCAGAACGCCTATTTTTCAAGGCGCAGAAGTCAAAAACCATCGTTTCCTGAAACGATGGTTTTTTAAAATGCTTTTTTATGCTTTTGCAGGACAGACAAAAGTATGGCATACTCATCTACACATGAAACTGCTTCTTCACTGCGGAAATATCCTCTTCATACTTCATATGAGTATTTTGAAAAACCCGGTGGAACATATCCTGTACACCGCTTTCGAGTGCTTTAATGCCTTCTCCTGTCACACCGCCTTTAACGCAAACCTTTTCCTGTAACGCAGGCAGGGTATACAATTCGGTTTCTAGCAGTTTCCCCATTCCGACAAGCATCTCCTTGCACATCACGATAGCATCATGTTTAGACACTGATGTTTCCGAAACGGCTGCATCTATGAACCGCTGAATCAAATAGCTCATAAACGCGGGGCCGCAGCTCACGATATCTGATGCGACTCTCGTGATGTTACTTTCAATTTGCAGCGGGTGAGAGATATGCCCCATCAGCTCATTGATTTTCACTTTTGCCGCTTCTCCGCAGCTTGCACCGAACGTGACGAGAGAAACGCCTGCCAGCGCCCTGTTCGTAATACTGGGGATCACTCGCGCCACTTGACACGGCACATACTCTTCGAGCTGTTCGGTTTGAACCGGGCTTGTAATAGAAATGAGAATATGATCCTTTCGTAAATGAGGCAACGCTCTTGCCAGTAAAGGATATATATCGAGCGGCTTAACACAAATGAAAATCATCTCGTTTTCAGAAACAAGCTTTTCCAGACTTTCTGTTACGTTTATGCTGTTATAGCGGTTTTTTATCTGTAACGCTTTTTCAATTGAGCGGTTTGTGATTGTCATATTTGAGGGAGCGGCTGCTTGTGATTCGATAAATGATTCTATAAGGATCGTACCCATATTTCCTGTGCCGATAAAGCCTATCTTCAATGGTTTTCCCTCCTTTGAGCTATTATCCTCTAAACCATATGTGAGATAGAAATAAAATATGACGAAAGCGGGGAATCTGCGCGATGAATTGGTTGAATCAGCATAAGACAGTAATTATTTTAACTGCTTCTGCGGCTGTTGTCATAACGATTATTTTCTTCTATGCCATCGGAAAAAACAAAGAGCCGGTGGAACACGCTGTATCAACTGAAACAGCAAATCCAGACGTAAAGCAGGAGGCGGCCAAAGACGAGTCAAAGGAAACAATTGTGATTGACATCAAAGGTGCTGTTCAGCGTCCCGGCGTTTATGAAATGCGAACAGGGGACAGAGTATCTCAGGCAATTGAGAAAGCAGGAGGGACAAGTGAACAAGCAGACGAACTGCAAGTGAATTTGGCAGAGCTGCTGCAGGACGGGACAGTTGTGTATATTCCGAAAAAGGGAGAGGAGAAAGCGGCACAGCAAGGAGCCGGGGTTGCTGTCAAAAGCGGTGGAGGGGAGGGAGCGCTGGTCAATATCAATACAGCAACTATAGAGGAATTACAAGATATCTCAGGGGTCGGGCCATCCAAAGCTGAAGCTATTGTTGCCTATCGGGAAGAAAACGGGCGTTTCCAGACAATAGAAGATATTATGAAGGTTTCAGGAATAGGCGAAAAGTCGTTTGAGAAAATAAAGTCTTCCATTACAGTAAAGTGATTTGACGGTCATGCATCATGATAGGTAAACTAAAGGTCAGGCAACACAACATTTGGAGGGAACACACGTGGAACGAATTTCATGGAATCAATATTTTATGGCTCAAAGCCATTTACTGGCGCTGCGCAGCACCTGTCCTAGACTATCTGTCGGCGCTACTATAGTCAGAGATAAACGCATGATTGCAGGAGGCTATAACGGGTCAATCGCGGGCGGCGTACATTGTGCAGACGAAGGATGCTTACTAATAGATGATCATTGCGCAAGAACGATTCACGCTGAAATGAATGCGATTCTTCAATGCTCTAAGTTCGGGGTGCCGACTGATGGAGCGGAGATTTATGTGACGCATTATCCTTGCATTCAATGCTGCAAATCTATTATTCAAGCGGGTATCAAAACAGTTTATTATGCTGAGGACTATAAAACAAATCCGTATGCACAGGAATTATTTGAACAGGCGGGTGTTACCGTTGAACAGGTTGAACTCGATGAAATGATCGTTGATCTGAAAAACAGGGAAAAGCTTTCATTTGTAGCAGGCCTTTTAGAAAAACTGGCGGATGCCGGTCTGGCAGAGGAAGATTTGAAGAAAATACATGAACAAGCGAATACACTATTCACGAGCTACGTGTGAGAATGCGTAATTCGCGTTTGTTATTGCCTCTGGCGGCAGCTTCAGCAACGGCTGGAATTTCTGCCGCCGTTTATTTCTCCGCTGTTATTCTTTTCTTCCTCTTTCTCCTCATCATTTTCATCAAAACGAGACACGCTTTTCTCATTTTTGTTTGTTTCTTCTCTTTTCTATTGTTTTTTGCACTGTATACGCTCACAGATTCTCGGAATGCCTCTTCATATCAGCAGGGCACCTATCATTTCAAGGCAGTGATTGATAGTATTCCTAAAATCGATGGCGACCGTATGTCTATGGTTGTTAAGACGCCTGATGGCGAAAAATGGGCTGCTTCGTATCGCATTCAGTCTGCTAATGAAAAAGATCGGCTGTCATACATAGAACCAGGAATGACATGTGAATTAACTGGTGCATTGGAAGAGCCTAAACACGCAACTGTGCCTGGCATATTTGATTATCACAACTATCTGTACAGGCAGCATATTCACTGGAACTATTCTGTCACATCTGTCCATAACTGCAGCGGACCTGTTAATTTCAAATATAGGCTGCTCAGCTTGAGAAAATACATCGTATCATTCACAAATGAATCGCTGCCCCCCGACTCGGCAGGGATCGTACAGGCTCTTACAGTGGGCGACAGATTTTATGTTGAGGACGATGTGCTTAATGCTTATCAAAAGCTTGGTGTCGTCCATCTCTTGGCGATTTCGGGGCTTCATGTCGGCATTTTGACAGCCGGGATGTTTTATATCATGATCCGTCTAGGCATCACAAGAGAAAAGGCGTCAATCCTGCTGCTGTTATTTCTGCCGCTTTATGTGATGCTGACAGGCGCAGCTCCTTCAGTGCTTCGCGCCGCTCTGATGTCGGGTGTTTATTTAGCGGGAAGTCTCGTTAAATGGCGGGTGCATTCAGCTGGTGCAATCTGTCTTTCATACCTTGTTCTATTGCTCTTCAATCCTTATCATCTCTTTGAGGCCGGTTTTCAGCTGTCATTCGCCGTCAGTTTTTCTTTAATTCTTTCTTCTTCTCTTTTTCTCCAGCTCAAAACCTCTCTGGGTCAGCTGTCAATGGTATCTCTGATCGCTCAATTGGGTTCACTTCCTATTCTTCTATATCATTTCCAGCAGTTTTCTATAATCAGCATACCGATGAACATGTTGATGGTTCCATTTTATACATGCGTTATTTTGCCGGGGGCTGTAGCAGGTGTTTTTCTGTTACTCCTATCCGCTTCGGCTGGCCGATTGTTCTTCAGCTGGTTTGATTTTTTGATGAGCTTGACCAACAGACTGATTACAAAAATTGCGGAGATTGATGTATTTACAGTTATTATTGCACGTCCCGAACCCGCTCTGCTCTTTTTATTCACAGTCACAATGATCCTATTGCTTATGGCGATTGAAAAACGTTCCTTCACGCACCTGATGGTAACTGGCGGTATGTGCTTCGCGGCGCTTTGTCTTCTCTTTGTTTATCCGCGGCTTAGTTCCGAAGGGGAAGTCGATATGATTGATATTGGGCAGGGGGACAGCATGTATGTAGGTGCTCCGCATCAGCAAGGGCACGTCTTAATTGATACTGGCGGCACTTTGTCTTACTCGTCAGAGCCTTGGCGCGAAAAACAACATCCGTTTTCACTGGGGGAAAAGGTGCTGATTCCGTTTTTAACTGCTAAGGGAATCAAACAGCTTGATGCTTTGATTTTGACGCATGCTGACCAAGACCACATCGGAGAGGCAGAGACTCTGCTGAGGCATCATAAAGTGAAGCGCCTCGTGATTCCGAAAGGGTTCGTTTCTGAACCAAAAGACGAGAAAGTGCTGCGGGCAGCCAGAGAAGAGGGCGTGCCAATTGAAGAGGTGATAAGAGGCGATGTATTGCAAATAAAGAATTTGCAGTTTCAAGTACTTTCACCGGGCACACCTGATCCGGAAAACAAAAATAATTCTTCTCTCGTTTTGTGGATGAAAACGGGCGATATGAGCTGGATATTGACGGGTGATCTTGAGAAGGAAGGGGAACAGGAGGTAATGAACGTGTTTCCGAATATAACAGCAGACGTGTTAAAGGTGGGTCACCATGGAAGCAAAGGCTCTACCGGTGAAGAGTTCATCAAACAGCTCCGGCCAAAAACGGCCGTTATCTCAGCGGGAGAAAACAATCGGTACCATCACCCCCATCAAGAAGTTCTGCAAATATTACAGAGACATTCCATCCGCGTGCTGCGCACGGATCAAAGCGGAACGCTCCAATATAGATATAAAAACAGAGTTGGAACCTTTTCTGTCTATCCCCCATATGATACATCAGATATAACAGAGACGAACTAAAAAAAGACTGCCGAGAAATCAGCAGCCCGGGCAGTCGCTGTTAGGAACCAACTAGGTGAATAACTGTTGCCATGACAAACAAGAAGGCGAAAAATCCGAAGGACACAACAAAACCAACAGCTGAATCTACAGCATCATTTCGTTTGCTTTGAACGTTTTTTTCAAAATCATTCAACCTTATCCCTCCTGACTGATTTAAGTATAATCGAATCGTTTTGAAAAATCTAGAAGCTAAGGTAACGTTTTCTGTTCTGGTGATTATCGCCTTTTTACAAGCTGTCCCGGGGGCTTGCGAATTGGCGTTTAATATAAATGGGGGAGCAGCAGTCAGGCTTCCTCTTTACTATTTTGCAAACTCAATTTAGGATAGAAGGGGATGATGAAAGAGAGGAAGTCGTACAATAATGGTATTTGATGTGTGGAAAAGCCTGAAAAAAGGAGATGTCCATCCGGTTTATTGTCTATACGGAAAAGAGACGTATCTGCTCCAAGAAACCGTCAGCAGGATTAGGCAGACGGTCATTGATCAGGAGACAAAGGATTTCAACCTATCTGTTTTTGATCTTGAAGAGGACCCGCTGGATCAAGCGATTGAAGATGCGGAAACGTTTCCGTTTATGGGGGAGCGCCGTCTTGTCATCGTGAAAAATCCATATTTTTTAACGGGTGAAAAGAAAAAAGAAAAAGTTGAGCACAACGTCAGTGCGCTTGAGTCATACATACAATCGCCTGCGCCTTACACAGTCTTTGTCCTGCTTGCCCCGTATGAAAAACTGGATGAGCGGAAAAAGCTGACGAAAGCGTTAAAGAAGCACGCGTTTATGATGGAGGCGAAGGAGTTAAACGCAAAGGAGACGACAGATTTCACAGTCAATCTGGCAAAATCCGAGCAGAAAACAATCGGGACTGAAGCGGCGGAACATTTGGTTCTGCTTGTGAACGGCCATCTGTCATCAATTTTTCAGGAGATTCAAAAGCTCTGCACGTTTATTGGAGATCGTGAAGAAATTACGCTGGATGATGTAAAAATGCTTGTTGCGAGAAGTCTTGAACAAAATATTTTTGAGCTGATCAATAAAATCGTCAACCGGAAACGGACGGAGAGTCTGCAAATTTTTTATGATTTGCTCAAACAAAATGAAGAACCGATCAAAATTATGGCGCTTATTTCGAACCAGTTCCGGCTGATTCTGCAGACAAAGTACTTCGCAGAACAAGGATACGGGCAAAAGCAAATTGCTTCTAATTTAAAAGTACACCCATTTCGGGTAAAGCTGGCGATGGATCAAGCAAGGCTTTTTTCAGAGGCCGAGCTCCGGTCAATTATTGAACAGCTTGCCGTTATGGATTATGAGATGAAGACCGGAAAAAAAGACAAGCAGCTCCTGCTCGAACTGTTTCTTTTGCAGCTGTTAAAAAGAAATGAAAAAAACGATCCCCATTATTGAGGATCGTTTTTATATTATGCAGAAAGTCCGTTCACTTTTTTCGCTAGTCTTGATTTGTATCGAGCTGCGGTATTTTTGTGTACAAGACCTGTTTTCACTGCTTTATCAATACGTTTAGCTGCTTCAGTAAGAGCAGTTTTCGCTTTGTCAGCTTCGTTGTTAGCAACAGAAGCTTCAACTTGTTTGATTGCAGTACGCATAGCAGATTTGATTGTCGCGTTATGAACGCGGCGTTCGTTGTTTGTTTTTGTACGTTTAATCGCTGATTTGATGTTTGGCATGTGTTTCACCTCCTAAGATACAACCTGTAGCACAGTGTCTTAAGGTTAAATCTTCTTCACAATAGAACAAATTGTATTCTATCAAACACATCTTTAGATTGCAATATAAATGTAAAGTATTTTTCGTTGAAGGATTACTTTTTAGCATGATTCATTCAGCAAATGGCAACAATATAGGTACTTAATGTGAAGGAGGCCCCTGTATGAAAAAGAGTGAGCTGGATGTGAATCAGTATTTGATACGTACCGATTTGGCAGTGGAAACAAAGGAAGCAATGGCCAATCAGCAGGCTGTGCCGACAAAAGATATTAAAGGATTTATTGAAAAAGAGCGTGATCGCGGCGGCATTAAAATCCGCACCGTTGATATTACAAAGGAAGGCGCGGAACTCTCGGGAAAAAAAGAAGGACGCTATTTAACTCTTGAGGCGCAAGGGATCAGAGAAAATGATTCGGAAATGCAGGAAAAGGTATCTGCTGTGTTTGCGGAGGAATTCTCGGCTTTTCTTGAAAGCCTTAAGATCTCAAAAGATGCGAGCTGTCTGATCGTCGGACTTGGCAACTGGAACGTGACACCTGATGCGCTGGGACCGATGGCTGTAGAAAATCTGTTGGTCACAAGGCACTTATTTAAGCTGCAGCCGGAAAACGTGCAGGAGGGGTACAGGCCTGTCAGTGCGTTTGCACCTGGTGTGATGGGGATTACAGGAATCGAAACAAGCGACATTATTAAAGGCGTGATTGAGCAATCGAAGCCTGATTTTGTCATTGCCATTGATGCATTGGCGGCGCGGGCGGTGGAAAGGGTCAACACAACCATTCAAATATCTGATACAGGCATTCACCCGGGATCAGGAGTGGGAAACAAACGAAAAGATTTAAGCAAAGACACACTCGGCGTCCCTGTAATCGCAATCGGAGTTCCGACAGTTGTTGATGCTGTGACAATTGCCAGCGATACGGTAGACTACATATTAAAACATTTTGGCAGAGAAATGAAAGATAACAGGCCGTCAAGATCACTTGTTCCGGCTGGTATGACGTTTGGGAAAAAGAAAGTGCTCACTGAAGAAGATCTTCCAGATCAAAAGGAGCGCCAATCGTTCCTCGGTATTGTCGGAACCCTTCAAGAAGATGAGAAACGGCAGCTCATTCACGAGGTGCTTTCACCTTTGGGTCATAACTTAATGGTGACGCCAAAGGAAGTGGACTCTTTTATCGATGATATGGCAAATGTGCTGGCGAATGGATTAAACACAGCGCTCCATGAAAAAGTGTCACAAGAAAACAAAGGCTCCTACAATCACTAAACAGTTCTACTTCCTCTAGCTTGTTCATAGAGTAATTACTAGACAAGCGCTGGAGGGATTCAATGAGAAACAAACGCAGAAACAGACAAATTGTTGTTACGATAAATGGCGGGAAAGCTGTAAAAGCCATCTTTCTGTTTGTCGCAAGCCTTATCGTGATTTTTGTTCTATCCGGTGTGCTGACGTCTCTCCGGCCGGAACTCAGGCCGTCGTCCGACTCTTTTTACGGGATTGCTGAAGAATTGCCGGGTGACGTGTTTGCGCACTTGCTGCGGATGGAAAACCATTATTTCGCTTCTGATCTTTCTCAAACTGACAGCTCATTTCATCTTTCGCGCCTTTCGCTGAAGCTCGCGACAAGCATTAACCTCGAAGATCCGCGGAGCTTTCTCGGCCGGGAGCTGCCGGGATTTGCGCAGTTTGATACCGAGATTCTGTTAGCTGGACGTGGCACGGACTATACGAATATGCCTGCAGAATCTCCGCCGCCGTCTAAAGTGATGGAAGAAGAAAGGGAAGCGAATGTGGCAGAGATTAAAAAGCAGCAAACACAATCAGACAATGCGAAAAAAGATCCGCCGAAACAAACAACCGGTGATAAAAAGGTTGTTTTTGTCTATCACACACACAATACGGAATCATATCTCCCTTTATTAAAAGGCGAGACCGACCCTGATATGGCGCGCCACTCTAAAGCCAACGTCACGCTCGTAGGAGATATGTTCGGAAAAGCGCTTGAATCCCAAGGCATCGGAGCCACAGTGAACAAATCCGATATACAGGGAAAATTGAACAAAAAAGGCTTAAACTATGCGAGATCCTACGATGAATCAAGGCCGGTCGTCAAAGATGCGCTCGCCTCAAACAAAAATCTGCAATATATCATTGATATCCACAGAGATTCACGGCGAAAGAAAGATACGACAACAACGATTAAGGGAAAAAGCTATGCCCGGGTAGCCTTTGTCGTCGGCAAAAAAAGCCAAAATTTCGAGGAAAACTATAAAATTGCGAGCGAGCTTCATAAGCTGATGGAGAAAAAATACCCCGGTCTCAGCACAGGTGTCTTTTCAAAAGGCTCATCAGGCGATAATGGTGTTTACAATCAGGATTTAACCGACAGAGCGCTTTTGCTCGAATTTGGCGGAGTAGATAATAATCTCGAAGAACTTCAGCGTGCGGCTGACGCGGCTGCAGACGTGTTCAGCGAAATGTACTGGGATGCTGAAAAGGTCAACGCGGACAACGGCGAGACGAAAAAACAATAAGAAATAGGTGGTTGATTTGATTGCTTACTTTGGCAAATGCCTGCTGATTGTCACGATTATGTTTTTCGGCGTCCTGCTCGGCATGCAGCAGGCAAATAACGGGATGCTCAGTATGAAAGGCTATCATGACCCTTCACTTAAGGGAGCGTTTACGCTTACAGACGGAAAAAATAATGAAAAAGAAGCCTCGATTTTAGGAGAAACAGTCACGGCAAAAAATGTAGAAGAAAAACAAAAAGAGCTGGAACAGGTGGAAACGTTCAATGTGTTCTCTAAAGCCGGAAAAGCGCTTTCTGACTCTGTAACCAGCACAGCCCAGTCGATGTATGAATGGATACGGGATTTGAATCAATAGGTGCGTAAAAGAGAAAAGCAGCCCAAGATTGACGGGGAACTTTTCTCTTTCTTGTTTTACATTGAATCTTTACAATCCTATTGATATAATCTAAGCTAGTGTATTTTGCGTTTAATAGTAGGAGTGATAGATTGTGACAGATAAAGAAAAGCGTTTAGAGAGGCAGTCGAGAATACGAAATTTCTCTATCATTGCCCATATTGACCACGGAAAATCGACCTTAGCGGATCGTATTTTAGAAAAAACGTCGGCAATCACTCAACGAGAAATGAAAGAACAATTGCTCGATTCTATGGATCTTGAACGTGAGCGGGGCATAACCATTAAATTAAACTCTGTTCAGCTTACATATAAAGCAAAAGACGGAGAGGAATATATTTTTCACCTGATCGACACGCCGGGACATGTCGACTTTACGTACGAAGTATCCCGAAGCCTTGCTGCCTGCGAAGGAGCGATTCTTGTCGTGGACGCGGCACAGGGAATTGAAGCGCAGACGCTTGCCAACGTTTACTTAGCGCTTGACAATGACCTTGAAATTCTGCCGGTCATTAACAAAATCGATCTCCCGAGTGCCGAACCGGAACGCGTGCGCCAGGAGGTAGAAGACGTTATCGGCCTTGACGCATCAGAAGCCGTGCTTGCTTCAGCAAAAGCCGGTATTGGGATCGAGGAGATTTTAGAACAAATCGTAGAAAAGGTGCCCGCTCCGACCGGAGATCCGGAGGCGCCGCTCAAAGCGCTGATTTTCGACTCGCTTTATGATGCCTATCGCGGTGTCGTGGCGTATATCAGAGTCGTTGAAGGAACGGTAAAGCCGGGGCAAAAAATCAAAATGATGGCAACCGGCAAAGAATTCGAAGTAACAGAGGTCGGGGTATTCACGCCGAAAGCGACTCCGACAAATGAACTGACGGTCGGTGATGTAGGCTTCCTGACTGCCTCAATCAAAAATGTCGGTGACACGCGAGTCGGTGATACGATCACGGGCGCTGCCAATCCTGCAGACGAAGCGCTGCCGGGATACCGCAAGCTCAACCCGATGGTGTACTGCGGCTTGTATCCAATTGATACAGCAAAATATAATGATTTAAGGGAAGCCCTTGAGAAACTTGAGCTGAATGATTCTGCTCTTCAATATGAAGCGGAAACGTCACAAGCGCTTGGGTTCGGCTTCCGTTGCGGATTTTTAGGTATGCTCCACATGGAGATTATTCAGGAGCGGATTGAGCGTGAGTTCAACATCGACCTGATTACGACAGCGCCAAGCGTTATTTATGACGTGTATATGACAGACGGCGAAAAGGCCGTTGTCGACAACCCGTCCAACATGCCTGACCCTCAAAAGATCGAACGGATTGAGGAACCGTACGTAAAAGCGACGATGATGGTGCCGAATGATTACGTCGGCGCTGTAATGGAGCTTTGCCAGGGCAAACGCGGCAACTTCATTGATATGCAATATTTAGACGCAAACCGTGTCAGCATTGTCTATGATATGCCGTTGGCGGAGATCGTGTATGAGTTTTTTGACCAGCTTAAATCAAGCACAAAAGGCTACGCGTCCTTTGACTATGAACTGATCGGCTACAAACCGTCTCAGCTTGTCAAAATGGACATTATGCTGAACGGAGAAAAAATCGATGCTCTATCCTTTATCGTGCACCGGGATTACGCGTATGAACGAGGAAAAGTGATCGTTGAGAAGCTGAAAGAGCTTATTCCGCGTCAGCACTTTGAAGTACCGATTCAAGCGGCGATCGGTCAGAAAATTGTGGCCCGCTCTACCATAAAAGCAATGCGTAAAAACGTATTGGCTAAATGTTACGGAGGGGACATCTCGCGTAAACGGAAACTTCTTGAAAAACAAAAAGAAGGAAAGCGCCGAATGAAGCAGGTCGGCTCAGTTGAAGTGCCGCAAGAAGCATTTATGGCAGTCCTGAAAATGGACGACAGTCCGAAAAAATAATAGAAGCCGCCGCAGTCTTGTACTGCGGCTTCTTTCTGTAAAGAAGGTGAATTCGTTGAAATCAGCTTATATCCATATCCCATTCTGTGAGCATATTTGCCACTACTGCGATTTCAATAAATATTTTATTCAAAGCCAGCCTGTTGACGAGTATTTAAATGCGCTCGAACAGGAAATGATAAATACCGTATCGAAAACAGGGCAGCCTGACCTCAAAACGATCTTTATCGGAGGAGGCACGCCAACCTCTCTGTCTGAGGAACAGCTCAAAAAGCTGATGGACATGATCATCCGAGTGCTGAAGCCTTCAAGCGCTTTATCGGAATTTGCGGTTGAAGCGAATCCGGACGACTTATCCGCTGGGAAATTAAACATTTTAAAAGAAGCAGGCGTCAATCGCCTTAGCTTCGGTGTCCAAACGTTCGAAGACGATCTGTTAGAAAAAATCGGCCGAGTGCACAAACAAAAGGATGTATTTGCCTCATTTGAAAGAGCGCGGGAAATCGGGTTTGACAATATCAGTCTTGATTTAATGTTCGGTCTTCCGGGACAAACCCTCAAGCATTTGGATCATTCCTTAAACACTGCTTTATCGCTGGATGCCGAGCATTATTCCATATACTCCCTCATTGTCGAACCGAAAACAGTATTTTATAATCTGATGCAAAAAGGCAGGCTCCATCTGCCGCCGCAAGAGCAGGAAGCCGAAATGTATGAAATGGTGATGAGCCGCATGGAAGCTCACAACATTCATCAATATGAAATCAGCAACTTTGCCAAGGCAGGTATGGAATCAAAGCACAATTTGACGTATTGGAGCAACGAGGAATATTTCGGCTTCGGAGCAGGGGCTCACGGATATATCAGCGGCACACGGACAGTAAACGTCGGACCTGTCAAACATTACATTGATCTGATAGCTGAAAAAGGCTTTCCGTACAGAGATACACATGAAGTGACAACAGAAGAACAAATCGAAGAAGAAATGTTTTTAGGTTTGAGAAAAACAGCCGGTGTCAGCAAAAAACGATTTGCACTAAAATACGGTCGTTCACTGAATGAACTTTTTCCAAGCATATTAAAAGACCTCGCTGAAAAAGGGCTGATTCACAACTCCGAGTCTGCCGTTTGTTTGACTCATCAGGGGAAATTATTAGGTAATGAAGTTTTTGGCGCTTTTTTGGGTGAGTTATAATTGACATTTTTCTTGTGGTTTGATACTTTTGTTATAGAATTAGCACTCGCTTATCGAGAGTGCTAACAGAGGTGATGATGATGTTAACAAATCGTCAGCTGCTGATCCTTCAGGTTATAATCAACGATTTTATTAAATCGGCGCAGCCTGTAGGATCAAGAACTCTTTCGAAAAAAGATGAAATCACATTTAGCTCTGCAACAATAAGAAACGAGATGGCTGACTTGGAGGAACTGGGCTTCATTGAAAAAACCCATTCATCCTCAGGGCGCGTTCCGTCAGAAAAAGGGTACCGGTACTATGTTGACCATTTGCTGTCACCCGTCAAACTGACAAAAAGCGATCTGGACCAAATCCACTCGATCTTCAAAGAGAAAATTTTCGAGCTGGAGAAGACAGTTCAAAAATCAGCGCAAATATTGTCCGATCTGACGAATTATACATCCATCGTCCTTGGACCGAAGCTGAGTGAGAATTACCTTAAACAGATTCAAATCATACCGATTCAGCCCGATATGGCGGTAGCGATTCTCGTTACCAATACGGGGCATGTGGAAAACAAAACGATTAATTTCCCAGCCAAAATGGATCTGTCTGATATTGAAAAACTGGTCAATATATTGAACGACCGTTTAACCGGTGTTCCAATGGATGAACTGAATGAGCGCATATTTAAAGAAGTCGTCTTGTACCTAAGACAGCACATTAAAAATTATGACAATATTCTTGACGCGCTGCGTTCAACCTTTCATTCCACAAGTCACGTCGAAAAGTTGTTTTTCGGCGGAAAAATCAACATGCTGAACCAGCCGGAGTTTCATGATATCACCAGAGTTCGGTCGCTGCTCTCATTAATCGAAAAAGAACAGGATGTACTAAAGCTCGTTCAATCCCCGCACGCGGGAATTTCGATTAAAATCGGAAAAGAAAACGACTATGAAGAGATGGAAAACTGCAGTCTGATTACGGCTTCATATACTGTTGATCAGAAACAGATCGGCTCAATTGCAATCATCGGCCCGACCCGCATGAATTATTCCAGGGTTGTCAGCCTGCTTCAGCATGTGACTTCAGACTTGTCAAAAGCATTAACAAATTTGTATGATGAGTAAGGGAATTTTGGCAAATTTTATCGAAGGGCGCCACCGCCCTTCTCTCTACACTTTGAGGGAGGTGAACACAATGTCAGAAGAAAAACAAACCGTTGAACAAAATGAAACAGAAGAGCAAGAAGTCATTGAAGAACAAGCTGTTGCTGAAGATCAGCAGGAAGAAACAAATGAAAGCGAACTTCTTCAAAACCAAATTAACGAATTGCAAGGTTTGCTTGAGGAAAAAGAAAACAAACTTTTGCGTGTTCAAGCAGACTTTGAAAACTATAAACGACGCAGCCGCTTAGAGATGGAAGCGTCCCAAAAATACCGTTCTCAAAATATCGTGGCTGATTTGCTGCCGGCTTTGGACAGCTTTGAAAGAGCGCTTCAAGTTGAAGCCGACAATGAACAGACGAAAAGTTTGCTCCAGGGAATGGAAATGGTCCACCGTCAGCTCGTAGAAGCCTTGAAAAAAGAAGGCGTGGAAGCCATCGAAGCTGTAGGGCAGGAATTTGATCCTAATCTTCACCAAGCCGTTATGCAGGCTGAAGATGAAAACTACGGCTCCAACATTGTTGTTGAAGAAATGCAAAAAGGCTACAAGCTGAAGGATCGTGTCATTCGCCCTTCCATGGTCAAAGTGAATCAATAATTACATAGCAGGAGGTTATTCAAGTGAGTAAAGTTATCGGAATCGACTTAGGAACAACAAACTCATGTGTGGCAGTGCTTGAAGGCGGAGAGCCTAAAGTTATTGCCAATGCTGAAGGAAACCGCACAACACCATCAGTTGTTGCATTTAAAAACGGCGAACGCCAAGTAGGGGAAGTGGCTAAACGCCAATCTATCACAAACCCAAACACAATCATGTCAGTTAAACGCCATATGGGTACTGATTATAAAGTTGAAATTGAAGGAAAAGATTACACTCCTCAAGAAGTGTCTGCTATCATCCTTCAACACCTTAAATCATACGCTGAAAGCTATCTTGGCGAAACAGTATCAAAAGCAGTTATCACAGTTCCTGCATACTTTAACGATGCTGAGCGTCAAGCGACAAAAGACGCTGGTAAAATTGCAGGTCTTGAAGTAGAACGTATCATCAACGAACCGACTGCAGCAGCGCTTGCATACGGGCTTGATAAAACAGATGAAGATCAAACGATCCTCGTATACGACCTTGGCGGCGGTACATTCGACGTTTCAATCCTAGAGCTTGGCGACGGTGTATTCGAAGTTCGTTCAACTGCCGGTGATAACCGTTTGGGCGGGGACGACTTTGACCAAGTGATCATCGATCACCTTGTGTCTGAATTCAAAAAAGAAAACGGCATTGATCTGTCAAAAGACAAAATGGCGCTGCAGCGTTTGAAAGACGCGGCTGAAAAAGCGAAAAAAGATCTTTCCGGCGTATCTTCTACGCAAATTTCTTTACCGTTCATCACAGCTGGAGAAGCAGGACCGCTTCACCTTGAACTTACATTAACTCGTGCTAAATTCGAAGAGCTTTCTTCTCATTTAGTAGAACGCACAATGGGTCCTGTCCGTCAAGCGCTTCAAGATGCAGGACTTTCTGCAAGCGAAATCGACAAAGTCATCCTTGTCGGCGGATCAACTCGTATCCCTGCTGTACAAGAAGCAATCAAAAAAGAAACTGGAAAAGAAGCGCATAAAGGCGTAAACCCAGATGAAGTTGTAGCGCTTGGTGCTGCGATTCAGGGCGGCGTTATCACTGGTGACGTAAAAGACGTAGTTCTCCTTGACGTTACACCGCTTTCTCTTGGTATCGAAACGATGGGCGGCGTGTTCACAAAACTGATCGACCGCAACACGACGATCCCGACAAGCAAATCACAAGTGTTCTCAACTGCTGCTGATAACCAAACAGCTGTTGATATCCATGTTCTTCAAGGTGAGCGCCCAATGTCTGCCGACAACAAAACACTTGGCCGCTTCCAGCTTACTGATATCCCGCCAGCACCGCGCGGCGTGCCTCAAATCGAAGTTTCTTTCGATATTGACAAAAACGGTATCGTAAACGTAAGAGCAAAAGATTTAGGCACAGGAAAAGAACAAAACATTACAATTAAATCTTCTTCAGGTCTTTCAGATGATGAGATCGAACGCATGGTAAAAGAAGCGGAAGAAAATGCTGACGCTGATGCGAAGAAAAAAGAAGAAATCGAAGTCCGCAACGAAGCAGATCAGCTTGTTTTCCAAACTGAGAAAACATTAAAAGATCTTGAAGGCAAAGTGGACGAAGAACAAGTGAAAAAAGCCAACGATGCCAAAGACGCTTTAAAAGCAGCGATTGAGAAAAACGAATTTGAAGAAATCAAAGCGAAAAAAGATGAGCTTCAAACAATCGTTCAAGAGCTTTCTATGAAGCTTTATGAAGAAGCTGCTAAAGCACAGCAAGCACAAGGCGGAGCGGACGCTGAAGGCAAAGCTGATGACAACGTTGTCGACGCTGAATACGAAGAAGTTAACGACGACCAAAACAAAAAATAAGTTCTTCTCAGAGTCAGTCCCGCTTCCGGGGCTGACCGAAAAGAACACATTTCATAATCTGATTCAATGATTAGAAAGTCAAAGTCAGGCATCTCTTGGCTTTGACTTTTTTTCTTGCCCGGGATAAAAGGAATTGAAAAATCATAATTCAAAATGATACAATCTAATTTATGTGAGAAATTCGGGAGAGTGAAGCGAGATGAGTAAGCGTGATTACTATGAAGTGCTGGGAGTAAGTAAGAGCGCTTCAAAGGATGAAATTAAAAAAGCTTATCGGAAGCTGTCAAAAAAGTATCATCCTGATATTAACAAAGAAGCGGGATCAGATGAAAAATTTAAAGAGGTAAAAGAAGCGTACGAAACGCTGTCAGACGACCAAAAACGTGCGCATTACGACCAATTTGGGCACACTGATCCTAATCAGGGATTCGGCGGCGGAGGTTTTGGCGGCGGCGATTTCGGCGGTTTTGGTTTCGATGATATTTTCTCAAGTATTTTCGGCGGAGGCACAAGACGAAGAGATCCAAACGCCCCGCGCCAAGGCGCCGATTTGCAGTATACGATGACTTTGTCGTTTGAGGATGCCGCTTTTGGTAAGGAAACAACCATCGAAATTCCGCGCGAGGAAACGTGCGATACATGTAAAGGTTCAGGTGCGAAACCTGGCACAACCCCTGAAACGTGCTCCCACTGCGGAGGTTCCGGCCAGCTAAACGTGGAGCAAAATACGCCGTTTGGAAAAGTTGTGAACAGACGGGTCTGCCACCACTGTGAAGGTACAGGCAAAATCATTAAAGACAAGTGTGCGGATTGCGGCGGCAAAGGAAAAATCAAAAAACGCAAAAAAATCAACGTGACAATTCCAGCCGGTGTAGATGACGGGCAGCAGCTTCGTCTCGCGGGTCAGGGTGAACCAGGAGTAAACGGCGGCCCTGCCGGGGATTTATTTGTCGTGTTCCATGTGCGTGCCCATGAGTTCTTCGAGCGTGACGGCGATGATATTTACTGTGAAATGCCGTTAACGTTTGTTCAGGCAGCTCTTGGAGATGAAGTGGAAGTTCCGACGCTGCATGGAAAAGTGAAATTGAAAATTCCAGCAGGCACACAAACAGGAACAAAATTTAGATTAAGAGGCAAAGGTGTTCAAAATGTCAGAGGCTATGGACAGGGTGACCAGCATATTGTGGTCCGTGTCGTCACGCCGACAAACCTGACAGATAAACAAAAAGACATTATACGCGAATTCGCTGAGGTCAGCGGAAACCTGCCTGACGAACAGGAAATGAGTTTCTTTGACAAGGTAAAACGCGCGTTTAAAGGCGATTAATTATTGGATGAGGAGTTGGTAGTTTTGAAATGGTCCGAATTAAGCATTCACACAACACATGAAGCGGTGGAGCCTATCTCAAATATATTGCATGAAGCTGGTGCAAGTGGGGTTGTGATAGAGGACCCGCTTGATTTAATTAAAGAACGTGAGAATGTGTACGGGGAAATCTACCAGCTCGACCCCAATGATTATCCAGATGAGGGTGTCATTGTCAAAGCATATCTGCCGGTTAACAGTTTTCTTGGCGAAACGGTGGATGGCATTAAAGAAACGATTAATAATCTGCTTCTTTACAATATTGATTTGGGCAGAAATCACATCACGATTTCTGAAGTGAACGAAGAAGAGTGGGCGACTGCCTGGAAAAAGTATTATCATCCTGTGAAAATTTCTGAAAAGTTTACAATTGTGCCGACGTGGGAGGAATATACGCCGGTCAATACTGATGAACTGATTATTGAAATGGATCCGGGAATGGCATTCGGCACAGGCACACACCCGACAACCGTACTCTGCATTCAGGCGCTTGAACGCTTTGTGCAAAAAGGTGATAAGGTGATTGATGTCGGTACAGGTTCCGGAATTTTAAGTATTGCGGCTGCAATGCTTGAGGCTGAATCGGTTCACGCCTACGATCTTGATCCCGTGGCTGTAGAAAGTGCACGCCTCAATCTCAAGCTGAACAAAGTGAGCGATATTGCTCAAGTAAAGCAAAACAATTTGTTAGACGGAATTGAAGGGGAACACGATGTGATCGTTGCCAACATTTTGGCTGAAGTCATTCTTCGCTTTACTTCACAAGCGTTCAGTCTGTTAAAAGAAGGCGGCCACTTTATTACGTCAGGAATCATCGGTCATAAAAAACAAGAAGTAAAAGAAGCACTTGAACAAGCTGGCTTCACCATTGTAGAAATCCTTTCAATGGAAGATTGGGTCAGCATTATTGCGAAAAAATAACAGTTAGTAGGTGTCACAGCGTATGCAACGATATTTTATCGAGCTCACGAAGCTGCAAATGGAGGAAGCGCCGGCTTTTTCGATTACCGGTGAAGATGTTCATCATATCGTGAACGTGATGAGAATGAATGAGGGAGATCAGATTATCTGCTGCTCTCAGGACGGCTTCGAGGCAAAATGTGAACTTCAATCTGTTTCCAAAGATAATGTGTCCTGCCTTGTTGTAGAATGGACGAATGAAAACAGAGAGCTTCCGATAAAGGTTTATATTGCGAGCGGCCTCCCGAAAGGAGATAAGCTTGAATGGATTATCCAAAAGGGGACTGAGCTCGGAGCTTATGCCTTTATTCCTTTTCAAGCCACCCGTTCTGTTGTCAAGCTGGATGACAAAAAGGCAAAGAAAAAGCGGGAAAGATGGACGAAGATTGCGAAGGAAGCGGCTGAACAATCTTACCGTAACGAAGTGCCGGAAGTAATGGATGTCCTTTCTTTTCAGCAGCTTCTTCAAAGGATGCAGGACTTCGATAAATGTGTCGTTGCATACGAGGAGTCATCAAAGCAAGGGGAAATAAGCGCATTCAGTGCGGCTATAAGCAGCCTTCCGAAAGGATCATCTCTTTTGATCGTATTTGGTCCCGAAGGCGGTTTAACAGAAGCGGAGGCTGAACGGCTCACAGAGAAAAACGGTGTGCTGAGCGGCCTCGGACCGAGAATTTTAAGGACAGAAACCGCTCCGCTATACGCGTTGAGTGCGATTTCTTATCAAACAGAGTTATTAAGAGGTGATCAATAATGGCAACTGTTGCTTTCCATACGCTTGGCTGTAAAGTCAACCACTATGAAACAGAAGCAATCTGGCAGCTTTTCAAAGAAGCGGGCTATGAAAGAAGAGATTTTGAACAAACCGCTGATGTATATGTCATTAATACATGTACGGTAACAAACACGGGAGATAAAAAAAGCCGCCAAGTGATCAGACGCGCCATTCGTCAAAATCCTGACGGTGTCATCTGTGTCACAGGCTGCTATGCGCAAACCTCGCCTGCTGAGATTATGGCGATCCCTGGTGTCGATATTGTAGTCGGAACGCAGGACCGGGAAAAAATGCTCGGCTATATCGATCAATACCGTGAAGAGCGCCAGCCGATTAACGGCGTCGGCAACATCATGAAAGCAAGAGTGTATGAGGAGCTCGATGTACCTGCATTCACGGACCGGACAAGAGCGTCATTGAAAATACAGGAAGGCTGCAATAATTTCTGCACATTCTGTATCATTCCGTGGGCGCGCGGCCTACTCCGCTCACGCGACCCTGAAGAAGTCATTAAACAAGCGCAGCAGCTTGTCGATGCCGGATATAAAGAAATTGTTTTGACTGGTATTCATACAGGCGGCTACGGCGAAGATATGAAAGATTACAACTTCGCTAAGCTTTTGAGCGAATTAGACACACGTGTTGAAGGTGTGAAACGGATCAGAATTTCTTCAATCGAAGCCAGCCAAATCACAGACGAAGTGATCGAGGTTTTAGACCGCTCAGATAAGATTGTGAACCATTTGCATATTCCTATCCAATCGGGATCTAACACAGTGCTTAAACGGATGAGACGTAAATATACGATGGAGTTTTTTGCTGACCGTTTAAACAAACTGAAAAAAGCACTGCCGGGCTTAGCTGTTACTTCTGATGTCATTGTAGGGTTCCCTGGCGAAACAGAAGAGGAATTTATGGAAACCTATAACTTTATTAAAGAACATCAATTCTCTGAACTGCATGTTTTCCCTTACAGCAAACGTACAGGAACGCCGGCTGCGCGAATGGAAGATCAAGTGGATGAAAACGTCAAAAATGAACGTGTGCATCGCCTGATTGCTCTTTCTGACCAGCTTGCGAAGGAATACGCATCTCAGTATGAAAATGAAGTGCTTGAAATCATTCCTGAAGAAGCGTTTAAGGAAACAGAAGAAGAGAACATGTTTGTCGGTTACACAGACAACTATATGAAGGTTGTTTTCAAAGGAACGGAAGATATGATCGGCAAAATCGTGAAAGTCAAAATTCTAAAAGCAGGCTATCCTTACAATGAAGGCCAATTTGTCCGTGTTGTTGAGGACGAAATAACGGAACATATGCGTTTGTCTTCTTAACCTAAAAACCGGTGCATTTACATGACATGTACCGGTTTTTTTATTTAGCTGGGATAAGGAAGTGAATGAAGCGGTAAAACAAGTTTGTAAGCGGAAGAAATAAAAGGGCTGTCACCACATTAAATAAAAGGCTGAAATGCGCGATCCTTTGTGCGGGATCAGCTGATAGCTGTTCTACATAACCTGTGGCTGCCGTCAGAAAAGGTAATACAATAGCTACCCCCAGTACGTTGAATACCACATGGGCATACGCTGTCTGCTTCGCCGCATATCCGCCGGATACAGCAGCCATGACAGCTGTCACGCATGTCCCGATATTTGATCCGAGAACAACGCTCATCGCCTGTGTCAATCCGATCATGCCTTCATTCATAAAGCTCATCAAAATGCCGATACAAACAGAGCTTGAGTGAATGATGGCCGTTAACACCATACCGATGAGCAAAGCGGACCAGTTTGAATCGTTCACGTGGTATAGAACCTCTGCTCCCGTTTTCAGCTTTGTCAGCGGCCCTGCAAGATGGCTGAATCCGCTGATGCAAAAAAAGATGATGCCGAGACCGAGAAAGCTTGTTCCCAGCTGTTTGAAAGGATATCTGCCCGTCAAAAAAAACAATGCCCCGCCTATCAAAAGAATCCAAATCAGAACATCCATTTTGATGGCAATAAATTCAGTAGTAAAAGTAGACCCGACGTTAGTTCCCAAAATCATCGGTATCGTCCGTTTAAAAGAAAGGACGCCCGCACTTACAAAGCCGATGACAATGACCATAAAGGCTGAACTGCTTTGAAGAATTCCCGTAAATACAATGCTGACAAGAAACGCTTTTAACGGATGGTCCGTAAACAAAAGCAAACGGTCTTCAATTTTTGAGTAAGCCATGGAAATTAAGCCTTTTCGAAGCATGTTCATGCCAGCGAGAAAGAATAATATAAGAGCAGTAAAACTGATCAGAATTAACATTTAATTCACCAACCCCTTTCCATCATTATATAGACAGGCAGTCACACTCATGACGGAAAAGTGAACTCACTTAGTTGACCTGACTCATGGCTTATATTATAATGTCAAAGTACATGTTTATATGTGTAACTTAAAGGTAGTCGATTGGTGTATTCGGAGGGAGGGAAAGAGAATGTCAAAAACGGTCGTTAGAAAAAACGAATCGCTTGAAGATGCTCTTCGTCGCTTCAAACGCAGTGTATCAAAGACAGGTACTTTGCAAGAAGCAAGAAAGCGTGAATTTTATGAAAAACCTAGCGTAAAGCGCAAGAAAAAGTCTGAAGCTGCTAGAAAACGCAAATTCTAAAAGAGGGTGGATTTATGAGTCTTCTTGAGCGTCTCAACCAGGATATGAAGCTGTATATGAAAAACCGTGAGAAAGACAAACTGACTGTCGTTCGAATGGTTAAGGCTTCACTTCAAAATGAAGCAATTAAGCTTAAGAAAGACAGTTTGACCGAGGATGAGGAACTCACTGTCCTTTCTCGTGAACTTAAGCAACGTAAAGACTCCCTCCAGGAATTTTCAAACGCTAATCGTTTAGATTTAGTAGATAAAGTTCAAAAAGAGCTGGACATTTTAGAAGTTTATTTACCTGAGCAGCTGTCAGAAGAAGAGCTGCGTACAATCGTAAATGAAACCATCGCGGAGGTCGGTGCGAGCTCAAAAGCGGACATGGGCAAAGTGATGGGGGCAATTATGCCTAAAGTAAAAGGTAAAGCTGACGGAAGTTTAATTAATAAGCTTGTGAGCAGTCAACTGTCTTAAATGGCAAAGAAAAGGACATCTTTCTAAGAGAGATGTCTTTTTTTATACATAAAAAAATGAAACCTTTGATACATTTGTTACGTATGAAGAGAAGGCAATGATTTTAAAAGGAAGGAGGGATACACCGCCCTTGCTTCACATCAAAGGATTCCGTGCTGCTCTGTTGAGCATATTTTTATTATCTTTATTAGGCGTACAGCTGAATGCAAAAGCAGAAAAACAAACGGTTTATGTGATCCCGGTTGAAAAAAATGTCGAACAGGGCCTTGTCTCATTTTTGTCCCGTTCGTTACAAGATGCAAAGGAAGAGCATGCAGATCATATTATTCTTGATATCAATACGCCGGGAGGCTTGGTCAAATCAGCTATTGATATCGCGGATTCGATAACTGAAAGCGAGATCCCAGTAACTGCGTATGTAAACAAACGCGCGTTGTCAGCTGGTGCATATATCGCCCTGCAAGCTGATCACATTTATATGGCGCCCGGCGGAAAAATGGGAGCGGCCGCGATTATTGACGGCAAAGGCAACGCCGCTGACCAAAAAACTGAATCACTTTGGCTGGCAGAAATGGAAGATGCAGCAGTGAAAAATAACCGCGATCCAAAATATGCGCTCGCAATGGCTGACCCGAATATAGATGCCAAGGAAGTCGGCGCACCGAAGGGAGATCTGCTGACACTTAACGCTGATAAGGCGATTGATGTAGGCTATTCAGAAGGCACTGCTGACAATTTATCTGCGCTCGTAAAGAAGCTTGGGTTTGAAAAAGCGCATATCAGTTATGCAAAGGAAAGCTTTGCAGAAAAGACAGCGAGATGGCTGACGAACCCGATTATTGTTCCTATTTTGCTGACCATCGCTTTTTTAGGTCTGACGGTAGAGCTCTTTTCCCCGGGCGTCGGCATTCCTGGAACGGTTGGATTCATCGCTTTGCTGCTGTTTTTTTACGGGCATCTCGCAGCAGGTCTTGCCGGATACGAGACGGTTCTCCTCTTTATAGCAGGGGTGATCCTCATCCTGCTTGAGATTTTCCTTCCCGGAGGAATCATTGGATTGCTTGGTTTGGGAGCGATTATTGCGAGCCTGTTTTTAGCCGCGGGGAGCTTCACTGTCATGGCGGTTTCTCTCTTGATCGCCTCAGCTGTTTCGATTACAGCTTTTATTTTACTGACAAGGGTGTTGGGAAAGCGTATGAAATTCTTTAAGAAATTGATATTAAATGATTCTACAAATACGGAAAGCGGTTACGTATCAAATCAAACACGCACGGACCTAATGGGCAAAGTAGGTGTCACCTTTACACCGCTGCGTCCTGCTGGCACCGTCATTATTGATGATGAACGTCTTGACGTTGTTTCAGAGGGATCATTTACTGAAAAAGATAAGAAAGTAAAAGTGATTAAAGTAGAAGGCTCACGCATTGTTGTGAGAGAAATTTAAATAGAAACGAGGAGAAGTTATATGGATCCGTCAACACTTATGATTTTTGCGATTGTCGCAGTCGCGATCATTGTCTTGGCTGTATTTTTTACATTTGTGCCTGTGATGCTTTGGATTTCAGCTTTAGCAGCAGGAGTAAAAATCAGCATTTTCACTCTAGTAGGGATGAGGCTTCGCCGCGTCATACCGAATCGGGTTGTTAACCCGCTGATTAAAGCGCATAAAGCGGGACTTAATGTTGGAACAAACCAGCTTGAAAGTCACTATCTGGCTGGAGGTAATGTTGACAGAGTTGTCAATGCGCTTATTGCCGCCCAGCGTGCGAACATTGAACTCACATTTGAACGCTGTGCTGCCATTGATCTTGCCGGCCGGGATGTATTGGAAGCTGTTCAAATGAGCGTTAATCCTAAGGTCATTGAAACGCCGTTCATTGCCGGTGTGGCGATGGACGGGATTGAGGTGAAAGCGAAAGCGAGAATCACAGTAAGAGCGAATATCGAACGTCTCGTCGGGGGAGCGGGGGAAGAAACTATTGTTGCCCGTGTCGGTGAAGGGATCGTCTCTACAATCGGTTCATCCGAAAATCACAAAAAAGTGCTTGAAAACCCCGACATGATTTCTCAGACGGTACTTGGAAAAGGATTGGACTCAGGAACGGCATTTGAAATTCTCTCGATTGATATTGCTGATGTTGACATCGGTAAAAATATCGGTGCGATTTTACAAACTGATCAGGCCGAGGCTGATAAAAACATCGCGCAGGCAAAAGCGGAAGAACGCCGTGCGATGGCTGTTGCCCAAGAACAGGAAATGCGCGCCCGCGTAGAAGAAATGCGCGCGAAAGTGGTAGAGGCCGAAGCGGAAGTGCCGCTTGCGATGGCGGAAGCTTTGCGTGAAGGAAATATTGGCGTCATGGATTACATGAATATCAAAAACATCGATGCTGACACAGAAATGCGTGATTCATTCGGCAAGCTGACGAAAGATTCGTCTGATGAAGACCGCAAATCATAATCTCTCTAAGAAGGGAGAACGCTGATGGAAGATATACTGACCAATCCGCTTATCATTGCAGCGATTATCGGAATTATTTCTGCGATTTTTGGCAAAAAAAGCAAAGAAGAAAAGAAGCACAGCCAAAACAGAAATAAGCCTCAGCAGGTGAAAACGGCTTCTCCTCAAAAGAAGCAGTCAACAGAAGAAGCTCCTATTCCTAACCGCATGGAACAGGTAAGCCGAGAAGCCGAAGAAAGACGCAGAGAAACAGAAAGAAACCTGAAAGGGCTGGAACGTGACCTTACTGCCGCTAAACAAAAAGCAGTATACACAAAACAAAAAATGCTCCAGGTGAATAAAGACACCGTGGTACAGGGGATCGTCTTAGGAGAGGTATTTGGACCTCCAAGGGCGAAAAAACCTCACCATACATTGCGCTCGGCCCGCAAAAATTAAAGTGTTAGAACCTCCTTTCAAATCATACATATGAGATGAAAGGGGGTTCTTTTTGTATGGGGCAAAGAAAGAATCGAGTGAAAGCTTGGCTGACAAGAGCATTGGAAATTCCCCCGGACGTTATGATGGATCTGCCGCGGATTACAATGGTTGGCAGACTTCATATCTACATAGAAAACCACAGAGGCCTTTTGCTTTTTAGTGAGAATGAAGTGAGGCTGATGCTGAAGCAGGGCCAGTGCATCATATCAGGAAAAAACTTTGTCATCAAGGCGATTCTACCCGAAGAAATTCTTTTGGAGGGTACGATTGATGTCGTTCGATATGTTGAGTCATAAAGCCGAGGGGGAAATGTTGTGAAAAATAAATGGCTGTCTTTTTTTTCGGGTAAGGTCCAGCTTGAATTGACGGGAAGAGGAATTGAACGGCTTCTAAATGAATGCATCAGACAGGGAATTCCGGTCTTTCATGTCGAAAAAAAGAAAGAAGCCGTATTGTTATATATACAGCTTCAGGATGTACATGCCTTTCGGCGGGTGAGAAGAAAATTTAAATGTAAAGCCCGATTTATTAACCGGAAGGGATTCCCTTTCCTATTGCTCAAATCAAAGCTGAATATAGGGTTTTCGATCGGTTTTGCGATGTTTTTTATCCTTTTGTTTTTGCTTTCCAATATGGTGTGGAAAATTGATGTGACAGGCGCTAAGCCTGAAACGGAACATCAAATGATGCAGCATCTTAAAGAAATCGGCGTTAAAAAGGGGCGTCTGCAGTTTTTAATGCTGTCACCAGAAAAAATACAAAAATCGTTAACCAATGGAATAGACAATATCACTTGGGTCGGAGTTGATCTGAAGGGGACGACCATTCACATGAAAGTCGTGGAAAAAAATGAGCCCGAAAAAGAAAAGTATGCCAGTCCGCGCAATATTGTCGCCAAAAAGAAAGCGACCATTACAAGAATGTTTGTCCAAAAAGGGCAGCCGATGGCACAAATCCACGATCATGTGGAAAAGGGGCAGCTGCTTGTTTCGGGGCTGATCGGCAGCGAAGAGCATCAGCAGGAAGTCGCCTCAAAAGCAGACATTTACGGAGAAACCTGGTACAGATCCGAAGTGACCGTCCCGCTTGAAACATTATTTAACGTTTATACGGGCAAAGTAAGGACAAAGCACAAGCTTTCTTTTGGCTCTTGGGCAATCCCGATCTGGGGGATGACGTTTAAAAAAGAGGAATTAAAGCACCCAAAAACAGAACAAGAAAAGCATTCGCTGAATTTTCTCGGATTTAAGCTCCCTGTATCCTATATCAAAGAGCAAACGAGAGAAAGTGAAGAGGCTTTGCGAAAATATACGAAAGAAGAAGCCGTTCAAGAAGGCATTAAAATGGGTAAACAGGATGTAGAGGATAAAATAGGCGAAAACGGCGAGGTGAAAAGTGAAAAAGTTTTGCACCAGACTGTTAGGAATGGTAAAGTAAAGTTGATTATTCTCTACCAAGTTATAGAAGATATCGTTCAAACCACACCTATTGTCAGGGAGACTGAAGAATGACAGAACATTTACTTGCGATGAATCAAAAACTGAAAAGTCCGGACGAGGCGCTTTCATTGTTCGGGAACCAAGATTCTTTTTTGAAATTGATGGAGAAAGATCTGAATGTAAATATCATTACGCGCGGCGAAACGATTTATGTTTCAGGCGATGAAGAATCGTTTCAGATGGCAGACAAGCTGCTGGGATCGCTCCTCGCTTTAATTCGCAAGGGGATAGAGATCTCTGAACGTGATGTGATTTACGCCGTCAAAATGGCAAAGAAGAATGAACTTGAATACTTTGAAAGCATGTATGAAGAAGAAATCACAAAGAACGCAAAAGGCAAATCAATCCGTGTAAAAACGATGGGACAGCGAGAATACGTGGCCGCTATGAAGCGGAATGACCTTGTATTCGGAATCGGCCCGGCGGGAACCGGGAAAACGTACCTGGCTGTCGTAAAAGCAGTCCATGCGTTAAAAAACGGACATATCAAAAAAATCATTTTAACAAGACCTGCCGTGGAAGCCGGTGAAAGCCTTGGTTTTCTGCCAGGTGATCTCAAAGAAAAAGTAGATCCTTATTTGCGCCCGCTGTATGACGCCCTTCATGATGTGCTTGGAGCAGATCATACAGAACGTCTGATGGAAAGAGGCATCATTGAAATTGCTCCCCTTGCGTATATGAGGGGACGGACGCTTGATGATGCTTATGTTATACTGGATGAAGCACAGAATACCACGCCGGCTCAAATGAAAATGTTTTTGACGAGACTGGGTTTTGGCTCTAAAATGATCATTACAGGTGACGTTAGCCAAATTGATCTGCCGAAAGGCGTCAAATCGGGACTTGCAGTAGCGAAGGAGATGCTGAAAGGAATAGACGGCATTTCTATGATTGAGTTAGACCAGACAGACGTGGTCAGACATCCGCTTGTTGCGAAAATTATTGAAGCATACGATAAGCAAAATTAATGCTTAATGACCCGATCGCGCGTTATCGGGTCATTTTTATGATTGCTTATGGGCTTGATGTTTCAAGAGGAGGTTCTTGTGTTGAAAAAAAAGGGGAAGACCGAAAGCAGACCAAACAAAAGGAGCAGCTTTAAAAACGCCCGCTCCATGAATGTCCTGCTGTATCTTCTGCTGGCTGCCATTATGTTTGCTTTGCTCTTTGTACATGTTAAGCCGGAAACACTTGATTTAGACCTGTTTTCAGTCAGCGACAAGACCATTTATGCTCCGGCAACCGTGGAAGACCAAAAAGCGACAGAGGAAAAAAAGCAAGCCGCTGAGGACGCGGTTGAAGATCAATATACATTGAAAAAAGAATATACAGACAATCGGATTGACCTTGTGTCATCTATATTCGACAGTATCAGCGAAGTGAAAAAATCAGCGGAAGAAGGCGGCAAATCACCATCCGAAAAATCAATGGTTAAGTCTGTAAAGGACAAATTGACTTCAGATGTGAATGATTCGATTTCAGAGGATTCCATCAAGACATTGCTGAAAGCGGACCGTGAAGACTTTTCTTTCGTCAGAGATACAGTCATAACGGCAGTGAATACGGTGATGAGCAGTGAAATCCCGTCGGATAAACTATCGGACGCGAAGGATAAAGTAGAAAAAGAGCTAAAGAGCAACTCTATCCCGTCTAAATACTTAGGAGCTGCAATAGAAATCGGGCGTTTTGCTATTATTCCGAATTACGTTTTTGATCCAAAAGCGACAGAGGCAAAGCGGCAGGAAGCGTCAGACAATGTCCAGCAGGTTCAGATCAAGCAGGGGCAGGTGCTTGTGGAAGAAAATGACCTCATTGATCGGGAAGTGTACAGAAAACTTGAACTGACTGGGTTATTAAATAACTCTAATCTCTTTAAGCCGATCAGCGGCCTTTTGATCATGATCGGACTTTTCATTGCAACCCTTGTGTATTATTTTGAAAAACAGAAACAAAATCTGAAATTTAAAAACCGATCCATCCTGCTGTTCTCTATTATCACAACGCTTTTGCTTGTGATCATGGAGGTCGTCAGTTTATTTCAAAAGATGGAATATAATAATATTGGTTATCTCGTTCCTATTGCGGCCGGTGCGATTTTAATCAAGCTGCTGATGAATGAACGCATCGCCATTTTGGGAAGTATCATTCTTGCGATTTGCGGAAGTATGATGTTTAATCAGGGTGTGACAGGTACATTCAATTATGTCATTGGGATTTATTATTTGATCAGCGGGATTTCGGGTGTTTTATTTTTAGGAAAACACAATGCCAGATCAAAGATTTTGCAGACCGGGCTTTTCGTGGCATTTATTAATATGGTTGTCGTTCTTTCCTTATTATTGATCCAAAACACCGCGCTGTCGGGTCTTGAAATTGGAACGCTAATGCTGATGGGCGTAGTGTCAGGGTTTGCTTCATCTGTACTGATCATCGGCTTGATGCCGTTTTTTGAAACTGGCTTTGGCATTTTATCCACTATGAGGCTGATCGAGCTGTCTAATCCTAACCATCCGCTGCTGCGCAAAATACTGACAGAAACACCAGGTACATATCATCACAGTGTAATGGTCGCCAATTTGTCAGAGGCAGCCTGTGAGGCAGTTGGGGCTAATGGTTTGCTTGCGAGAGTCGGCGCGTATTATCACGATCTTGGAAAAACAAAGCGTCCGCAATATTTTATTGAAAACCAAATGAATATTGACAATCCGCATGACAAGCTGTCTCCTCAGCTGAGTAAAAATATTATTATCTCGCATACGACTGATGGTGCGAACATGCTGAGAAGCTATAAATTTCCGAAAGAGCTTATCGACATTGCTGAGCAGCATCACGGAACCTCGCTTTTGAAGTTCTTTTATTATAAAGCGAAGGAAAAAGGCGACCAGATTACAGAAGAAGAGTTCCGTTATCCGGGACCGAAGCCGCAGTCAAAGGAAGCAGCGATTATATCTGTGGCAGACAGTGTTGAAGCGGCTGTCAGATCAATGCACAATCCAAACCCTGAACGAATTGAAAAGCTTGTCCGGGGGATTATTTCCGATAAGCTGCAGGACGGACAATTCAGTGAATGCGATTTGACATTTAAAGAGTTGGATACCATCGCAAAAACGCTTTGTGCCACATTAAAAGGAATTTTCCACTCCCGGATCGAATATCCGGAGGCTACTAAGAAGGTGAAATAGATGAGTTTACTGATTGATATCGTTGATGAAACGGGGAGTGTCTCAGAAGAGATGCTTAAAGAAGTAGAAAATCTGCTTCAATTTGCCGCTGAGCGTGAAGGCGTTCAGGATCAGGCTGAAGTTTCTGTCACGATCGTTACCAATGAAGATATACAACAGATTAATAAAGAATATCGCGGAAAGGATACGCCGACAGATGTCATCTCATTTGCTCTTGAAGAAGAGGGAGAAGGCGAGGTCGAGATCGTGGGCGCTGAAATACCGCCTGTTTTAGGTGATATTATCATCAGTGCAGATCGCACGAGAGAGCAGGCAGAGGAATATAATCATTCTTTTAAAAGAGAACTCGGATTTCTTGCCGTGCACGGATTCCTGCACCTTTTAGGATATGACCATATGACGAAAGAGGAAGAAGAGGAGATGTTTACTAAGCAAAAGGATTTGCTGGACGCCTATGGACTCAAGAGATCATAGAAATGAGCTGAGACGATTCTTCAAAAGCTTCGTCCATGCAGGCCGGGGCATCTGGGAAACAGCGCGGACGGAGCGGAATTTCCAATTTCATGCCGCTGCCGCCTGCGCAGTTCTCATTTGCGGCTTCCTCGTGGGGCTCAGTCCGATTGAGTGGGCGATTATTTTTCTTTTAATCGGAGGAATGTTTTCGCTAGAGCTTTTAAATACAGCCGTGGAACATACGGTTGATTTAATAACAGACAAACATCACCCTCTCGCTAAAGCGGCTAAGGACGCTGCCGCCGGGGCTGTTTGCGTTTTTGCCGTGATTTCGTGTATCATTGGTTTACTAATTTTTTTGCCAAAGCTGTAATAGCTGAAAATTCTTACATTTATTTTACATTTTTAGAAATGGGCGTGAAAAAAAGCGCGCGATTATGTAAAATATAAAGTGATAGCGGTACCATTAGAGGTAAGAGAGGAATGTACACATGAACAGACAAGAGTTAATAACAGAAGCTTTAAAAGCGCGAGATATGGCATATGCGCCCTATTCCAAGTTCCAAGTAGGAGCCGCTCTTCTTACCAAGGATGGAAAAGTGTACAGAGGCTGCAATATTGAGAACGCGGCATACAGCATGTGCAATTGCGCTGAGCGTACCGCTTTATTTAAAGCTGTTTCTGAGGGGGATACAGAGTTTCAGATGCTGGCCGTTGCGGCTGACACCCCTGGACCGGTATCTCCATGCGGAGCCTGCCGTCAGGTGATTTCTGAACTTTGCACAAAGGAAGTTATTGTCATACTGACCAATTTACAAGGACAAATAAAAGAAATGACTGTGGAAGAATTATTGCCAGGCGCATTTTCATCGGAGGATTTACATGACGAACGAAAGTTTTAAATCGGGATTTGTATCTATTATTGGAAGACCAAACGTAGGAAAATCTACATTTTTGAACAGAGTCGTTGGACAAAAAATCGCGATTATGAGCGATAAGCCCCAAACGACGAGAAACAAGGTGCAAGGAGTTTTGACGACAGGCACATCACAAACGATTTTTATTGACACACCAGGGATTCACAAACCTAAGCATAAGCTTGGGGACTTTATGATGAAAGTGGCGCAAAATACATTAAAAGAAGTTGATTTGGTTTTGTTTATGATCAATGCCGAGGAAGGGTACGGGAAAGGCGACGAATTCATCATTGAAAAATTGCAGAACATGTCTACGCCTGTATTTTTAATCGTAAACAAAATTGACAAAATTCATCCTGATCAATTGCTTCTGTTAATTGACGAATATCGCAAACGTTATCCTTTTAAGGAAATTGTTCCGATTTCTGCTCTAGAAGGAAATAATATCGAAACATTGCTTACGCAGATAGAAGCGTATTTGCCTGAAGGACCGCAATTCTATCCAAGTGACCAGGTGACAGACCACCCGGAACGGTTTATCATTTCTGAACTAATCAGGGAAAAGGTGCTGCATCTGACGAGAGAAGAAATTCCGCACAGTATTGCGGTGGCCATAGAGTCCATCAAAGGGCAGGACAACGGTTCCGTGCACGTAGCGGCAACGATTGTGGTCGAACGGGATTCCCAGAAAGGCATTGTGATCGGGAAAAAAGGAAGCCTGCTGAAAGAGGTCGGAAAAAGGGCGAGAGCGGATATTGAAGCGCTGTTAGGCTCCCGTGTCTACCTTGAATTGTGGGTCAAAGTGCAGAAAGACTGGCGTAATAAAATGTCCCAGCTTCGCGATTTTGGCTTTAAAGAGGATGAATATTAATTTCTTGCTGTGTCATGATCTCACAGGAACCGGGATACATTAGCAAATTTTGTTTAACATGAAATGGAGGACATCTGGTCAAGATAAAGGTAAGAATTTGGAGTTTAGGTAAGCTAGTTTAACTACAGAAAGGTGGGTTTCTTGTGTTGAATTTTACCTGGAACGTATTTTCTCAAACAGGAAATGTTGATACGTATCTTCTTTTTAAAGAACTGGAAAAAGAGAACATGGAAAGACCCGAAGAACTAGAAGATGAGCTAGCCCGATTTGATTATCCAATTTTATAGACCTCTTGGCCGCTCCTGCTTTAGGAAGGTGCGGAAATGCTGACAAAATGTGAAGGAATCGTTCTTCGCACAAATGATTACGGAGAGACGAATAAAATCGTTACTTTACTGACAAGAGAACACGGAAAAATAGGTGTGATGGCACGAGGCGCCAAAAAACCGAACAGCCGTTTATCAGCAGTCAGCCAGCCCTTTTTGTATGGTTCATTCTTAATGCAAAAAACAACGGGTCTCGGAACGCTTCAGCAGGGTGAAATGATCCTCAGCATGAGAGGCATTAGGGAAGATTTGTTTTTAACAGCATATGCTGCCTATATTGCTGAGCTAGTCGATAAAGGCACAGAAGAAAAGAAGCCAAACCCTTTTTTATTTGAATTTATTTTAGAGTCGTTTAAACAGCTGAATGAAGGAACAGATCCGGATGTCATCTTATTCATTGCTCAAATGAAAATGCTGGGTGTCATGGGGCTGTATCCTGAGCTGAATCACTGCGTGCATTGTAAAAGCCAGGACGGGACCTTTCATTTCTCTGTCCGCGATAACGGTTTTATTTGCCATCGCTGTTTTGAAAAAGATCCTTACAGGGTCCCGATTAAGCCGCAAACGGCAAGGCTGTTGAGGCTGTTTTATTACTTCGATCTTTCGAGGCTGGGCAATGTGTCCTTAAAACAGGAAACAAAAGCTGAATTAAAGCAAGTGATTGATTTATATTATGATGAATATTCAGGGTTATATTTAAAATCAAAGCGCTTTTTAGATCAAATGGAAAGCATGAAGCATCTTTTAGGTGAAAACAAAAGTTGACATCTGGTCCATCTTTTTATATGATCATTTATTATAAAATATGTTGCAGTGAGAGAAAGAAGTACTTGCGGTTACCTCATGAAAGCGACCTTAGGGCGGTGTAAGCTAAGGATGAGCACGCAACGAAAGGCATTCTTGAGCAATTTTAAAAAAAGAGGCTGGGATTTTGTTCTCAGCAACTAGGGTGGAACCGCGGGAGAACTCTCGTCCCTATGTTTGCGGCAGGCAAGCATAGAGACGGGAGTTTTTTGGTTGCCGCCGCAGTCATCTTATGAAAGAAAAGTGGAGGTGCTTGAAATGAATATTCAAGACATGATTCTAACCTTGCAAAAGCATTGGTCCAGTCAGGGCTGTGTGCTGATGCAGGCTTACGATGTAGAAAAAGGAGCCGGCACGATGAGCCCGTATACATTTTTGCGCAGTATTGGGCCTGAACCGTGGAAAGTGGCTTACGTGGAGCCTTCCAGACGTCCTGCCGACGGACGATACGGGGAGAATCCAAACAGACTGTATCAGCATCATCAGTTTCAGGTGATTATCAAACCGTCTCCGGATAACATTCAAGAGCTGTATTTAGATTCCTTGCGCGCACTGGGAATTGATCCGCTTGAGCATGATATCCGCTTTGTTGAAGACAACTGGGAGAATCCGTCTTTAGGCTGTGCGGGTCTCGGCTGGGAAGTATGGCTTGACGGAATGGAGATTACACAATTTACGTATTTTCAGCAGGTCGGAGGACTTGAGTGTAAACCGGTTTCAGTAGAAATTACGTACGGAATTGAACGTCTTGCGTCTTATATCCAGGATAAAGAGAATGTTTTTGATTTGGAATGGACGTCAGGATTTACAGTGAAAGATTTATTCATGATGGCGGAATATGAGCATTCCGTTTATACGTTTGAAACATCAAATGTCGATATGCTGTTCCAATTGTTCAGCACGTATGAAAAAGAAGCGATCAATCAAATGGACAACGGACTTGTTCATCCAGCATATGATTATGTGCTGAAATGCTCGCATACCTTCAACTTGCTTGATGCCAAAGGTGCGATCTCTGTTACTGAGCGGACAGGATATATTGCGAGAGTGCGGAATTTAGCGAGAAAAGTAGCAAAAACCTACTACGAGGAACGAGAAAAACTAGGGTTCCCAATGCTTAAAGGGGAGGGTTCTTCTCATGAGTAAACAGGATTTACTTTTAGAGATCGGATTAGAGGAAATGCCGGCGCGCTTTTTGAATGAAAGCATGATTCAGCTTGGCGAGAAGCTGACAGGCTGGCTTAAAGAAAAAAATATCACCCACGGTGAAGTGAAGCTCTTCAATACACCTAGACGTCTTGCTGTTTTCGTGAAAGATGTAGCAGAAAAGCAGGATGATATAAAAGAAGAAGCAAAAGGGCCAGCGAAAAAAATTGCCCTTGATGCAGACGGTAACTGGACAAAAGCGGCAATCGGCTTTTCAAAAGGCCAAGGCGCAGACGTAAAAGACCTGTACATCAAAGAAGTAAAAGGCATAGAGTATGTATTCGTGCAAAAATTCCAAGCCGGTCAAGAAACAAAGTCTCTTCTGCCGGAACTGGGCAGTTTAGTTACGAGCTTGCATTTCCCGAAAAACATGCGCTGGGGAAATGAAGATTTGCGTTATATCCGGCCGATCAAATGGATTGTTGCTTTATTTGGACAGGATGTCATCCCATTTTCGATCACAAACGTTGAGTCTGGACGGACAACACAGGGACACCGTTTCCTTGGACATGAAGTGTCAATTGAATCACCTTCAGCTTATGAAGAGCAGCTGAAGGAACAGCGTGTTATTGCTGATCCAGACGCCCGGAAACAAATGATTCAATCTCAGCTGGAAGCGATGGCTGCAGAGAACAATTGGAGCATTCCGGTTGATAAAGACCTTCTTGATGAAGTAAATCATTTAGTCGAATACCCAACAGCTCTTTACGGTTCATTTGAATCTGAGTTTCTGTCAATTCCTGAGGAAGTGCTTGTCACGACAATGAAAGAGCATCAGCGCTACTTCCCTGTCAAAGACAAGAACGGTGAATTACTGCCTCACTTTATCACAGTCCGAAACGGCAACAGCCACGCGATCGAAAATGTGGCCCGAGGCAATGAAAAAGTGCTGCGCGCGCGTTTATCTGATGCATCATTCTTCTACAAGGAAGATCAGAAACTAAACATTGATGCAAACGTGAAGAAGCTTGAAAACATTGTTTTCCATGAGGAGCTTGGTTCTCTTGCTGATAAGGTGAGAAGAGTCACTTCAATTGCAGAGAAGCTTGCCGTCCGTCTCCAGGCTGATGAAGATACAATAAAACATGTGAAACGGGCTGCTGAAATTTCTAAATTCGACCTCGTCACGCATATGATATACGAATTCCCTGAGCTTCAAGGAATTATGGGCGAAAAGTATGCGAGAATGCTTGGCGAAGATGAAGCTGTGGCTGCGGCAGTCAACGAACACTATATGCCTAGATCAGCGGGCGGAGAAACACCTTCTACTTTCACCGGAGCTGTTGTAGCAATGGCGGATAAGCTTGACACCATCGCGTCATTCTTCTCTATCGGCGTTATTCCGACAGGTTCTCAGGATCCTTACGGGCTGCGCCGCCAAGCGAGCGGTATTGTTGCGATTCTTCTTGACCGAAACTGGGGAATTTCGTTTGATGAGCTGCTTACTTTTGTACAAACAGAAAAAGAAAATGAACTGCTTGATTTCTTCACTCAGCGCCTGAAATATGTCTTGAATGCTGAGCAGCTTAGACATGATGTCATTGACGCCGTGCTGGAAAGCTCTGAGCTTGAGCCATATTCAGCACTGCACAAAGCACAAGTGCTGGAACACAAGCTTGGTGCGCCAGGCTTTAAGGAAACAGCGGAGGCTTTGGGCCGAGTGATCTCTATCAGCAAAAAGGGAGTCCGCGGAGATATTCAGCCTGATTTGTTTGAAAATGAATATGAAGCAAAACTGTTTGATGCCTACAAAACAGCGAAGCAAAATCTGCAGGACAACTTCAGCAAAAAAGATTACGAGGCGGCGCTTGCTTCACTTGCAGCCTTGAAAGAACCAATTGATGCTTACTTCGATCATACAATGGTTATAGCAGATAATGAGACATTAAAGGCAAACCGTTTGGCGCAAATGGTAAGCTTGGCGGATGAGATCAAGTCCTTTGCGAATATGAATGCCCTTATTGTAAAATAAAGAGAGAAAAGGCGGTTGCTGTGTGATCGGTAATCGTCTTTTCCCTATTTATAAGTTTTTTTGTTTGATGACAAGATATTTACGATATAATATGGATTATTATTTCTTTACATAGATATGAAGTGAAAAGGTGGTGAGTACGATCGAACTAAATAAACGGCAAGAACATATTTTGCAGATTGTAAAAGAAAACGGGCCGATTACAGGGGAGCATATTGCAGAAAAGCTGAACCTAACCAGAGCAACGTTGCGTCCGGATTTAGCCATACTCACCATGTCTGGATTCCTGGAGGCGCGCCCGAGAGTCGGTTATTTCTACACCGGGAAAACCGGAACCCAGCTTTTAGCAGATAAACTTAAAAAGCTTCAGGTGAAAGACTTTCAATCTATCCCCGTAGTCATTCACGAAAACGTTTCTGTGTATGATGCGATTTGCACCATGTTTTTAGAAGATGTGGGTACTCTGTTTGTGGTGGACCGCGATGCAGTTTTGGTCGGGGTGCTTTCACGAAAAGACTTGCTCAGAGCGAGCATTGGCCAGCAGGAGCTTACATCAGTCCCTGTTCATATCATCATGACAAGGATGCCGAACATTACGGTGTGCAGACGCGAGGATTATGTGATGGACATTGCAAAGCACTTGATAGAAAAACAAATTGATGCACTGCCTGTCATCAAAGATACCGATAAAGGCTTTGAAGTAATCGGCAGAGTGACAAAAACAAATATGACAAAAATACTTGTCAGTTTATCTGAAAATGAAATCCTATAAGATCGCAAACTAACGGGGGGATAATATGAATAACCGCATCATCTATGTTGTATCGGATTCCGTCGGGGAAACGGCTGAATTGGTCGTAAAAGCAGCGCTCAGCCAATTTAACGGATCAGCGGACGATACGCATGTAAGAAGAATACCTTATGTTGAAGACATAGGCACGATCAATGAAGTGATTTCACTTGCGAAGGCAGACGGCGGCATTATTTGTTTTACACTCGTGGTGCCGGAAATCAGGGAATATTTGATTGCCGAAGCGGATAAAGCGAATGTTTTATATTATGATATTATCGGCCCGTTAATTGACAAAATGGAAACAGCCTACGGCTTAACAGCGAAATACGAACCGGGGCGGGTGCGCCAGCTTGATGAAGACTATTTCAAAAAAGTGGAGGCCATCGAGTTTGCGGTAAAATACGATGATGGACGTGACCCGAGAGGAATTTTAAAAGCAGATATCGTTTTGATCGGCGTATCGAGAACGTCTAAAACACCGCTGTCTCAATATCTCGCCCACAAGCGCCTAAAGGTTGCCAATGTTCCGATTGTACCTGAGGTTGACCCGCCGGAAGAACTCTTCAACGTTGACCCGAAAAAATGCATAGGCTTGAAGATCAGTCCCGATAAACTGAATCATATCAGAAAAGAACGGTTAAAGTCACTTGGGCTTAATGACAAAGCGATCTATGCAAATATCAACAGAATTAAAGAGGAACTGGAATATTTCGAAAAAATTGTGGATCGGATCGGGTGCCAGGTTGTTGATGTTTCAAATAAAGCGGTTGAAGAAACAGCGAATATTATCCATCATCTTAAAACAAAGAACATGTAACTCAGGACGCTCTATCCTGGGTTTTTGGCTATGCCAAAAGGGAATAATGAAAAACAATAGCATCTTTATGAAGTTTGTATTATAATAAAAAATTGTGATAAAATGATTAATTTTAGGTTTAAGGTTCGTGTGATACGAATAAACTATTATGGGTAAGATGTCAAGAATTTCTCCCGGAAATTTTTCGACAAATCCATATAGACCCGTAATGATAATGGATGTGCGATTTTGCTTGCTTTTATGCAGGAGTTTAATGGAGGGATGGAGAATTACTCTTCTTAACGAACAAAAAAAGACGATTTTTGTCGATGCTGATGCTTGTCCGGTAAAAGATGAAATTTTACAAACGGCATCCGAATATGAAGTTCAAGTTCTTTTTGTCGCTTCATTTGAACATTTTCAGCTTTCCAGAAGTAAGGAAGAAAAATGGAAGTATGTTGATCCTCATAAAGAAGCTGCTGATTTATATATCGCAAATCATGTGAAAACGGGAGATATTGTTGTGACGCAGGACATCGGATTAGCATCCCTGCTGTTGAACAGAAATATCTCCGTCATGTCGGAAAGAGGGCGTCTTTACAAAGAAGACACTATTGATTTTGCGCTTGAGAGCCGTCATTTTTCCGGCAAACAAAGGAGAAAAGGCATATACGCCAAAGGGCCTAAAAAATTAAATAAAGAAGATCGAGAACGATTTATTACACTGCTGCAAAAAATCCTGTCGAACGATGAAGGGATTTTGCACTAATACATCGAATAATGTACGACGGAGTGTTATAAGATGGGAAATCGCATACCAGATGAAATTGTGGATCAGGTGCAAAAGTCGGCAGATATCGTTGAAGTCATAGGTGATTATGTTCAATTAAAGAAGCAAGGCCGAAACTACTTTGGACTCTGCCCTTTTCATGGAGAAAGCACACCTTCGTTTTCCGTATCGCCCGACAAACAGATATTTCATTGCTTTGGCTGCGGAGCGGGCGGCAATGTTTTCTCTTTTTTAAGGCAGATGGAAGGCTATTCATTTGCCGAGTCGGTTTCTCACCTTGCAGACAAATACCAAATTGATTTTCCGGATGATATAACAGTCCATTCCGGAGCCCGGCCAGAATCTTCTGCAGACCAAAAAATGGCTGAGGCCCATGAGCTCTTGAAGAAATTTTACCATCATTTGTTAATAAATACAAAAGAAGGTCAAGAAGCGCTGGACTATCTGCTTTCCAGGGGCTTTACGAAAGAGCTGATTGATGAATTTCAGATCGGCTATGCTCTTGATTCTTGGGACTTCATCACGAAATTTCTCGGGAAGCGGGGCTTTAGTGAGGCGCAAATGGAGAAAGCGGGTCTCCTGATCAGGCGCGAAGACGGGAGCGGATATTTTGACCGTTTCAGAAACCGCGTCATGTTTCCGATCCATGATCATCACGGAGCGGTTGTCGCTTTCTCAGGCAGGGCTCTTGGCAGCCAGCAGCCTAAATATATGAACAGTCCTGAAACGCCGCTTTTTCATAAAAGCAAACTGCTTTACAACTTTTACAAGGCCCGCCTTCATATCAGAAAGCAGGAAAGAGCAGTCTTGTTTGAAGGGTTTGCCGATGTCATATCGGCTGTCAGCTCGGGTGTAAAAGAAAGCATAGCCACGATGGGAACCTCTTTGACAGATGACCATGTCAAGATACTGAGAAGAAATGTCGAAGAAATCATTCTTTGCTATGATTCTGATAAAGCCGGTTATGAAGCCACTTTAAAAGCTTCTGAGCTTCTGCAAAATAAAGGCTGCAAAGTCAGAGTTGCAATGATTCCTGACGGATTAGATCCTGACGATTACATCAAAAGGTTCGGCGGGGAAAAATTTAAAAACGACATTATCGACGCCAGTGTCACCGTGATGGCCTTCAAAATGCAATATTTCCGAAAAGGAAAGAACCTGTCCGACGAAGGAGATCGCTTAGCATATATTAAAGACGTACTGAGAGAAATCAGCGCGCTTTCAGGGTCTCTTGAGCAGGAAGTTTATGTGAAACAGCTTGCTTCGGAGTTTTCGCTTTCACAGGAGTCTTTAACCGAGCAGCTGTCTGTTTTCAGCAAGCAAAACAAGCCTGCTGACAATAGCGGTGAAACGAAAACGCGGCGAGCGCATCTGACGACAAAAGCAAGGCAAAAGCGTCTGCGTCCGGCGTATGAAAATGCAGAAAGGCTGTTACTCGCCCACATGCTTCGAGATCGAAGCGTCATCAAAAAAGTGATTGACCGGGTAGGCTTTCAATTTAATATTGATGAGCACCGAGCATTAGCCGCCTATCTTTACGCTTTTTATGAGGAGGGAGCCGAGCTTACGCCTCAGCATCTGATGGCTAGGGTGACGGATGATCATATAAGTCAGCTCTTGTCTGATATTTTAATGCTTCAGGTTAATCAAGAGCTCAGCGAAGCCGAATTATCAGATTATGTAAAAAAAGTGTTGAATCAAAGAAATTGGTCAATGATAAAAGAAAAAGAGGCGGAGAGAGCCGAAGCCGAAAGGCAAAAAGATTTTTTGAGAGCTGCATCTTTGGCTCAAGAAATCGTTACATTGAACCGATCTTTAAAATAACCGCAAAATTGATGAGGAGCATGTATTGGCAATGATTCCTTGCGGAGGAGCAAATAGATCGCTTGACCTCATCATGAATTGTCATATCATTATTCGCACATTGTTAAAGGCAGCTCACAAAGAAAACGCCTGAATGGACCGAATAAGAATCATACCGCTTATAGAATTCGTTGCAAGCTTTGGAAGGAGGGATCCATAATGGCTGATAAACAAACCCACGAGACAGAATTAACATTTGACCAAGTAAAAGAACAATTAACAGAGTCTGGTAAAAAACGTGGTGTTCTGACATATGAAGAAATTGCCGAGCGTATGTCCAGCTTTGAAATTGAATCAGACCAAATGGATGAGTATTATGAATTTTTAGGTGAACAAGGTGTTGAATTAATTAGTGAGAATGAAGAAACAGAAGATCCTAATATTCAGCAGCTTGCCAAAGCCGAAGAAGAATTTGACCTTAATGACCTAAGTGTACCGCCTGGCGTCAAAATCAATGACCCAGTTCGTATGTATCTAAAGGAAATCGGCCGGGTTAACCTTCTTTCTGCAAAAGAAGAAATCGCCTACGCTCAAAAGATTGAGGAAGGTGACGAAGAATCTAAACGCAGATTGGCTGAAGCGAACCTGCGGCTTGTTGTCAGTATCGCAAAACGGTATGTCGGACGCGGAATGCTGTTCCTTGACCTGATCCAGGAAGGAAACATGGGTCTGATGAAAGCCGTTGAAAAATTTGATTACCGTAAAGGTTATAAATTCAGTACGTATGCTACGTGGTGGATTAGACAGGCGATTACTCGTGCTATTGCCGATCAGGCGAGAACGATCCGGATTCCCGTTCATATGGTTGAAACCATTAATAAATTAATCCGTGTACAACGTCAGCTACTTCAAGATTTAGGCAGAGAACCAACACCTGAGGAAATTGCGGAAGATATGGATTTAACACCTGAAAAAGTGCGTGAAATCTTGAAGATTGCCCAAGAGCCGGTATCTCTGGAAACGCCGATCGGTGAAGAGGATGACTCGCATCTTGGTGATTTCATTGAAGACCAAGAAGCTACTTCACCTTCAGACCACGCCGCATATGAGCTATTGAAAGAGCAGCTGGAAGATGTACTTGATACGTTAACTGATCGTGAAGAAAATGTATTGCGTCTTCGATTCGGTCTTGATGACGGCCGTACAAGAACTTTAGAAGAGGTCGGCAAGGTATTTGGAGTAACGAGAGAGCGTATTCGACAAATCGAAGCCAAAGCGTTGCGGAAACTAAGACATCCTAGCAGAAGTAAACGTTTGAAAGATTTCCTCGAATAAGATGGAACGGGTCGTGCAGATCCGTTCTTCTTTTTTTAAAAAAAGAGATATGGATAATATGCCTTTATTTTACTGAAAAATGATGTCATTTGCAAATGAACATTGTGGTAAAAAATTTCAAAATATGTTTCCATATTTTCTATTGTAAGCGTATACAATACATTATACAATAGTATAAAAAGGATATTAGAGAAATAGGCATGTTTCTATTCCATTTTGTATAAAGTGTGAATAAAAAACTTTTGTACAGCAATCCATTTACTTTATGTTAAAATAAGTTAGAATTAGAAGTGTTTACATAGGGGAAGGATCAAAAAGGGGGAAGGGAAATGAAATGGAATCCGCTTATTCCATTTTTACTGATCGCTGTTTTAGGAATTGGTCTGACTTTCTTTTTTTCAGTAAAGGGGCTTGATGACTCTCGAGAGATTGCAAGCGGCGGAGAAAGCAAATCTGCTGAAAAGAAAGATGCGAACGCTTCACCAGAGGATATATACAAGGCAAACTGCATCACGTGCCACGGTGAAAATTATGAAGGTGTTTCGGGTCCGAGCTTAAAGGGTGTAGGGGATAAGAAAGATGTCGCTGAAATTAAAACAAAAATTGAAAAAGGCGGTAATGGAATGCCTTCCGGTCTTGTTCCAGCCGATAAGCTGGATGATATGGCAGAGTGGGTATCAAAAATAAAATAAAAGATTATCTTTCTCCTTATATTGTACGTTCTCAGGCCGCCGAGATGATCTCGACAGCCTTTTATTTTTGTTTGCCGTATGAGAGCATTTATCAAAATAAAGTATCTGAAAATCATTCGCTCAGCTTGGATTCCTGGCTGATTTTTTATATGATAGAAAAGGAAAAAATGATTGAGAAAAGTTGTGATGACAAGTGAACGAATTAAAATTATCTAAACGGTTGCAAACAGTAGCGGAGTACATACCGAAGGGGGCGGTGATGGCCGATATCGGGTCTGACCACGCTTACCTTCCTTGTTATGCGGTGCTGAATCATAAAGCAAGCGGGGCAATTGCCGGAGAAATAACAGACGGGCCGTTGTTGTCTGCTAAGCGGCAGGTTGAAAAATCTGGCTTGAGCACACATATTTCCGTAAGGCAGGGGGACGGCCTCGAAGTGATTAAAAAAGGTGAAGCAGATGCCGTTACGATTGCAGGAATGGGCGGGTCTTTGATTGCTCACATTTTAGAAGCGGGTAAAGACAAATTAACAGGGAAGGAACGGCTTATTTTGCAGCCGAATATTCATGCTGTCCATATCAGGGAGTGGCTTTATAAAGAAGGGTATGCACTGATTGATGAGGTAATCCTTGAGGAAGACGGAAAGTGCTATGAGGTGCTTGTCGCCGAAGCGGGAGACAGAGACGCGGCTTATGCGGGTATTTCGGTAGCAGCCGGAATGCTCGTCGGCCCTTTCTTAGCAAGAGAAAAGAATGCTGTCTTCTTGAAAAAATGGACACAAGAGCTTCAGCATACACAAAACATTTATGAACAGATCAGCCAAGCTGCGAGTACAGAGCAAAATAAACAGAAATTAACGGAGCTCGCCGATCGAATGGAGCTGCTAAAGGAGGTTATTGATCATGGCTAAAAGCGTAAATGGGCAGCAGATTATCCAGCTGTTTGAACAATTTTCCCCGAAAGCCTATGCGGTTGAAGGTGATAAAATCGGCCTGCAAATCGGCACCTTAAACAAACCGATTAAAAATGTGATGGTTACACTTGATGTGTTGGAGAGTGTTATTGATGAAGCGATTGAAAAAGAGGTTGATTTGATCATTGCACACCACCCTCCGATTTTCAGGCCGCTAAAGCATATTGCAACAGACCAGCCTGCCGGAAGGCTCATTGAAAAGTGTTTGAAGCATGATATCGCTGTTTATGCAGCTCATACTAATTTAGACGTTGCGGACGGCGGCGTGAATGATTTGCTTGCTGAAGCATTAGAGCTGAGTGAGACGGATGTGCTGGCGCCTACTTATACTGATCCTCTAAAAAAGCTGGCCGTATACGTACCGAAGGAATATGAAGAGCAGGTCAGGGGAGCGCTCGGAAATGCCGGAGCCGGTCATATCGGCGAATACAGCCATTGTGCGTTTTCGTCTGAGGGAATCGGTAGCTTTAAGCCATTGGACGGCGCCAAGCCGTTTATCGGTGAAGTAGGGGAGCTTGAGCTTGTTCATGAAGTAAGACTTGAGACTGTGTTTCCTAAAAGCATCGAAAAAGCTGTAATAAAAGCAATGATAAAAAGCCATCCTTATGAAGAAGTCGCTTATGATATCTATCCTGTCGAGCAGTCTCCCGCCGAAAAAGGACTTGGCCGTGTGGGAACCCTTAAAAATGAGATGACACTCAAGGAATTTGCTTTATTTGTGAAAGACAAGCTTGACGTCAATGGTGTCAGAGTAGTGGGCGATGCTGACAGTATGGTGAAAAAGGTAGCTGTTCTTGGCGGAGACGGAAACAAGTATATTCATCAGGCGAAACGAAAGGGCGCTGATGTTTACGTCACAGGAGATTTATACTTCCATGTGGCCCATGATGCGATGATGCTTGGCCTGAATGTGGTTGACCCGGGCCATTACGCGGAAAAAATCATGAAAGAAGGCGTCACGAGAAAACTGACATCAATGTGCAACGATAAAAAGCTTGATGTAAATATCTTTGTTTCTGAAACAGATACTAATCCATTTATGTTTCTATAAAAAAACTGAGGCTTTTGCAGCCTCAGTTTTTTGCTTTTACTTTCGGAAGTATTTTTTTGAGCGGTACATTGTGTTCAGTTGTCCAAGTTGACGGATCTTCATGTTCGTACTGCTCCAAAAAGCGAATGACTTCTTTTGTGATGGGCGTTGGTGTTGAAGCCCCCGCTGTAACCGCAACGGTATTCACGCCTTTTAGCCATTCGAGCTTTAATTCGCTTAAGTCGCCGATCCGGTATGCTTTTGTGCCGGCTATTTCCTCTGATACTTGAGCAAGCCTATTAGAATTGTTGCTTTTCGGGTCGCCGACAACGATTGTTAAGTCCGCTTTTTTCGCCTGCTCTGATACAGCTTCCTGCCGCACTTGAGTAGCGAGGCAAATCTCTTGGTGATATTCGACATGGGGATATTTTTCTTTAACAAGCTCCATGATGTCGTGAACATCCCATTGAGACATTGTTGTTTGATTCGTCACGATTAACTTCTCTGCTTGGATATTCAGGTTTTTCACATCTTCTTCTTTTTCAACTAAGTGAACGATCTCTGGTGCTACGCCAACGGCTCCTTCAGGCTCTGGATGCCCTTTTTTGCCGATATAGATTACATGATATCCTTTTTCTTTCATCTCTAGAATTAAATTGTGAGTTTTCGTCACATCCGGACATGTCGCATCAATTGCGACTAATCCTTTTTCTTCGGCGATTCTTCTGACTTCGGGAGAAACACCGTGCGCAGTGTAAATGACGGTTCCTTTGTCAACCTGCTTTAGGATGTCCAGACGGTTAGCACCGTCCAATGTGAAAATCCCTTCCTCTTCAAAGGCATCAGTAACGTGTTTATTATGAACAATCATCCCGAGTATATAGATGGGCCTTGGCAAGCTTTTATCTAGTGCTGCGTTTTTGGCAATGACCATAGCATCAACAACGCCATAGCAATAGCCGCGCGGCGAAATTTTAATTACGTCCATTTTCGGTTGTCCTCCAATACTGAAGTGAGTAAAGGCAATATAAAAAGCCGTAATCAAACGGCTTTATTCTTGCATTCTTCTGATTTCATTATAGCCAATCTCACTTCAGATATCAAAGAATGTTAAATATATAATCTTGGTTTTGAACTGCCTGATGTTCTTTTCGGAGCAGGAGAAGCAGCTTCATTTTTCTTCGGGGCAGATGTTTTTGGTTCTTGTTCTTTATTGTCAGGTGTTTTTGATTTCTTTGGCAGAGAAGAACTTTTTGCTTTTGATTTTTTGTTTCCATCTGAGGTTTTTGTTTCATCCTCACCCTCTTTCTCTTTTTCTGTTGATTCTTCTGAATCTGTTTCTTTTTCACTTTCCTCATTGCTCTCTGTCTCTGTATCATCACTTTTACTTAATTGGCTGTACAGCTTCATTAATGACGGCAGATTGCGGACTAATGGGCCGTACTGCTGGATCATAGGGGTGACTTGCTGCGCCATGCCGAGCACTTTTTGCACATTCCCGAGCATACTTGATAAAGATGCAGGATTGGCGATATTTTGAATCCCTTGCAGGCCTGCACCTCCGCTCGCTGAGGCACCTGCTCCAGGAAAGCCGGCGCCCCCAGCGCCTCCTCCGCCGGGCAAGAACTTTGACAGCATTCCTTTTAAGCCTCCGCCTGCGCCATTTCTTGCTGCGGCATTTGCCTGAGGAAGAAATTGTCTGGCTTGCTGAAAACCTTGCTGCTGTGCTCCAAATGAAGGTCCTCGCATAGTAGGAAGTCCTCTACCCATCATTCGCTGATTTGGCATGGGGCGGGGCGGTCCGGGCCGTGGGAAATTTCTCATTGGCTGCTGCGGTGAAAACATACTTGTACCTCCTTTCAGCTCTCTCTGCTATTAGAATATGCATGGGCTGTGGTATTTGCTTTACAAAACTGAATAAACAAACGCCTTCCAAACGTGGTGTTTTTAAGCAAAATCGGGTATAATGTGATGATGGACACAGAATGTGCCGCTTTAAGGAGCTGGGAAAAATGAAAGAAACAAAATTTGAACTTTATGAATTGAAACCATTTATTATAGATGCAGTAAACCGCCTTGGTTTTTACGAACCGACTGATATTCAGAAAAGGCTGATTCCTGCAGTGCTAAAAAAAGAAAGCGTCATCGGCCAGTCTCAGACGGGTACAGGAAAGACGCACGCTTATTTACTGCCTTTATTAAACAAAATCGATCCTGCTAAGGATGTCGTTCAGGTTGTCATTACGGCTCCGACAAGAGAGCTTGCTAACCAGATTCATCAGGAAGCGCTTAAAATCACCCAGGGTGAAGAAGGCAGTCAGATTCGCTCGAAATGTTTTATCGGAGGCACAGATAAACAAAAATCGATTGATAAACTGAAAACACAGCCTCATCTTGTTGTCGGTACGCCCGGACGGATTGCCGATTTAATCAAAGAACAGGCGTTAAGTGTTCATAAAGCGGAAGCTCTAGTCATTGATGAAGCTGATTTAATGCTGGACATGGGATTTATTGCAGATGTAGATTACATTGGTTCCCGTATGCCTGAGGATTTGCAGATGCTGGTATTCTCTGCGACCATTCCGGAAAAGCTGAAACCATTTTTGAAGAAATATATGGAAAATCCGAAATACGCTCACGTTGAGCCAAAACAGGTGACTGCTGCGAAGATTGAGCATATCCTCATTCCTTCAAAACATCGTGATAAGGACAAGCTCCTTTTTGACATTATGTCTCACCTGAATCCATACCTGGGCATTGTGTTTGCCAATACGAAAAACACTGCTGATCATATCGCTCAATATCTGACTGAAAAAGGTATGAAAATCGGGCTGCTGCACGGCGGTTTAACGCCTCGTGAACGGAAAAAAGTCATGAAGCAGATCAATGATTTGGAATTTACTTATATCATTGCAACTGACCTTGCCGCAAGAGGGATTGACATTAAAGGTATCAGCCATGTGATCAACTATGAGCTGCCGGATGATCTCGATTTTTATGTTCACCGTGTGGGCAGAACGGCTCGCGCCGGCTCATCAGGGCAAGCGATGACCATTTACGAGCTTTCTGATGAGGATGCATTAGCCAGACTTGAGAAAATGGGCATCGAATTTGATTACTTGGAGCTTGAAAAGGGCGAGTGGAAAAAAGGCGATGACCGCCAGCGCCGCAAAAAGCGTAAAAAAACGCCAAACGAAGCGGATGAAATTGCACATCGTCTCGTGAAAAAGCCGAAGAAGGTAAAGCCTGGCTATAAAAAGAAAATGAGCTACGAGATGGAGAAAATCAAGAAAAAACAGAGAAGAAACCAATCTAAGAAAAGAAAGTAGGGGAACCTGTTGCTGAGAATAGGCTCACACGTCTCTATGAGCGGAAAACATATGCTTCTGGCTGCAAGCCAGGAAGCAGTCTCTTATGGAGCGAACACGTTTATGATCTATACAGGCGCACCGCAAAATACGCGCCGAAAGAAAATTGAAGATTTGAATATAGAAGCTGGCCGGGCACACATGCAAGAAAACGGCATTGACGAGATTATTGTACACGCGCCTTATATTATTAATATTGGCAATACGACAAATCCGTCCACTTTTGAGCTTGGTGTCGATTTTCTTCGTTCTGAAATTGAGCGGACAGCGGCCATCGGAGCGAAGCAAATTGTTCTTCACCCGGGCGCTCATGTAGGAGCGGGAGCTGAAGCAGGCATCAAGAAAATTATTGAAGGCTTAAATGAAGTAATTGATCCAAACCAAAATGTCCAGATTGCATTAGAGACAATGGCAGGAAAAGGATCAGAATGCGGCAGAAGCTTTGAGGAGCTGGCCCAGATTATCGAAGGCGTTACACACAATGAGCATCTCTCAGTGTGTTTTGACACATGCCATACACATGATGCCGGATATAACATTGTCGAAGACTTTGACGGAGTGCTGAATGAGTTCGATAAAACCGTCGGCATTGACCGTATTAAAGTGCTTCATATTAATGACAGCAAAAATGTCAAAGGCGCAAGAAAAGACCGCCATGAAAACATCGGCTTTGGCGAAATCGGCTTTGACGCACTGCAATATGTCGTTCACCATGAGCAGTTAAAAGACATCCCGAAAATCCTTGAAACGCCGTATGTAGGTGAAGATAAAAAGAACAAAAAGCCGCCATACCGTTTTGAAATTGACATGCTGAAAGAAAAACAATTTGATGGCACATTGCTCGAAAAAATTTTACAGCAATAAAAAATGGGGGATAGATCCCCCGTTTTTTTAGCTTGTAAATTGTTTGAATAGTTCATTAACGGTTTGGGCTGTTTGTTTTGATGTGATCGCCTCTACTTGTTTCAGCAGCCGCATTCGTTCACTATCATTAAAGATATTCACGTTTTTCCCGTATAACAGTTTTGCTACTTCTGTGGCTTGCGTTCTTGTCAAACTGATCCCGTATTGTTTTGAGTACTTCAGCAAGTCATCAGCAGTAGCCTGATTTAGCCGCTGTAAAATAATTCTTTGAAATAAAATCATCGCTCGTTCCACCTCCAGACTTAATGTATGGCAACTCAGTAAAATGTGTCAGTGTTTAATGGTAAAATAGATTTATAATATATTAAAAATAGTTATTGCAGGAAAGGAGATTTTATGACCCCAACAAAACAACATAAGAGAGAAACATTTTTCCACTTTATTTTCAGGGTATTCATGATTTTGGCAGGAGCTGCATCTGCGGCTGTAAGTATCGAATTGTTTTTAATCCCCAACGATTTTATTGACGGCGGGATTATCGGTGTATCGCTTATTTTAGACCACCTCTTTATATCAAACCCCTTTCTGAATTTCGCTTTTTTCGTTGTCGTTTTAAATATTCCTTTTATGATCTTCGGATATAAATATATCGGTAAGACTTTCCTTGTCTCTACAATGATTGGGATTGTCGGGCTTGCTGTTATTGAATCCTCGCTGCACCATGTAGATGCCATTACAACCCAGCCCATTTTGGCCACTGTGTTCGGAGGTCTTTTACTTGGCTTTGGAGTCGGGCTCGTGATCCGAAACGGAGGTTCAATGGATGGCACAGAAATTCTAGGTATTTTACTGACAAAAAAGCTGCCATTTTCAGTAGGTGAGTTCGTGATGCTCATCAATGTATTCATTTTCATTTGGGCCGGTTTTGTGTTTGGACCCGAGCAAGCGATGTACTCTTTCATGACTTATTATATTGCAATGAAAACCATTGATGCCGTGATTCAGGGGCTCGATGAAACAAAAGCTGTCATTATTGTGTCGGATCAGTACGACGAGATATCCGACGCGATTTTGCACCGTCTTGGACGGGGAACAACAAAGCTGAAAGGGAAAGGCGGATATACGGACGAGGAGAAGGACGTGATTTACGCCGTTGTCACAAGGCTCGAAGTGACCAAGCTTAAATCAATCGTGTTTGAAGTTGATATTAATGCATTCATTACGATTATGAATACCCATGAGACACGGGGCGGGAAATTCAAAAACGCAATCCACTAGGCTTTCATTTACTTTTATTCACTTTATGGGTATAATTTTATCTGCAGTAAAGAAAATGGCTTGCTGGTCAGACAGCTGCCATTTTCTTTTTCATACATGTCATACGTTCTTAAGCAAAGCGAAAAGGGGGACCCTTCATGAACGTACAAGAAGCGCTGAACCTGCTGAAAGAAAACGGATATAAATATACAAACAAACGGGAGGATATGCTGCAGCTTTTTGCTGATTCAGACAAATATCTTACTGCTAAAAATGTACTGTCTGCATTAAATGATGATTATCCCGGCTTAAGCTTTGATACAATCTACAGAAACCTTTCTTTATATGAAGAACTTGGTATTTTGGAAACAACCGAGCTGTCCGGTGAAAAGCTCTTCCGATTTAAGTGTTCATTTACCCATCATCACCATCACTTTATTTGTCTTGCCTGCGGCAAAACAAAGGAAATTGAATCATGCCCGATGGACAAGCTTTGTGATGATTTAGATGGCTATGAGGTCAGCGGGCACAAATTTGAGATTTACGGCACATGTCCTGACTGTACAGCGGAAACCCTTGAAAACACTACTGCATAATGAATTGCGTATATAAAAGAAAAAAGGGGCCCAGTTTTAAAGTGGGCTCCTTTTTCAGTTATTGACACGTATAAAATGATGTTTGTTTTTGTTTATCCATTGAACGGCTTCCAGCCAGTTGTTTACTCTGGTGATGTTTGAATCAATCGGGAGCTGATTATAAGGAGAATTGAACAAAATCACCGGTATGCCGGCTTCTTTCGCAATCATCATGGCGTTTCCGTGATGATCTTCAAAAAACAAGTCGATGTTGTGATTTCTGACTGCTTCAACTTTATGATGACCGCCAACGAGTTCGATGTGGTCGTAATGAATGTTTTGTCTGTCAAACCATTCATAAGTAATGTCTGTTAAATGAGTCCGTCTCGCTGTAATATAAATAAGCTTGTGCTCCTCTTTGAGGAGGTCAAGTGACTGTTTTGCATGCTGCGCAAGCAATGCTTCCTTATATATGATTGCTTCATGTTGATTCATCCAATCCCAAAATTCTTCCTGTGTAATATGTAACAGCTTTGTTAAATCATAATCCGTCATATCATTTAATGAAATGGAAAGATTAAACGAGCGGTTCAAATAAGGGACGAATGTATCCTGAGCCGTAATTGTGCCGTCAATATCTATTCCTAAGCGTAACATGCCCACACTCCTTCAGTTTCATCCCTTCAAGTGTAACATAAACAATTAACATTAACAGAAAAGTTTAGCAAACATGAATCAGGCAAAATAGATCAAACTATAAAAGCTCCTTTAATAAAAACAGAAGGGGGAATTGAAGGTGGCAAACGATTACGAAAATCGGGATAACAACAGCTACTATGTTGACCATGGTTCTGAGGGAACGAATATTACCCGCGACAATGATGATTTTTTTGAGGAAACAGCTGCTGAAATCGCTGAGCCTTACCGAGCTGCTGACCGCAGCAATGACCGAGATAAAGATCGCAGCGGCGGCAATGTCAATGAAGGACGGGGAATAGGATATATCGGTTTAGCCTTGTCCATTATTTCATTGTTTGTACTGCCTGTTTTATTGGGAGCTGCCGGTATTATTGTCGGCTATATCGCAAGAAGAAGAGGCGCCCAAGGCCTTGGCGCTTGGGCGATGGGCATCGGTGTCGTCTCATTAGTGCTTGGAATATTTATTATTCCATTTTTCTAACGCAAAAAGCTTGACGGGTTCCCGTCAAGCTTTTTGTGTCTCTTCTTTTAATTTTGCTTTTTCAGCTTCAAGCTTTGCATAGTGTTCCTCAGCAAGAATGTCAATTTCTTTCTTAAGTTCCTCTACCATTGTTTCCTCTGGAACCTTACGGACAATCTTCCCTTTCCGGAATAACAATCCTTCACCGCGCGCTCCGGCAATTCCGATATCAGCTTCTCTCGCTTCTCCGGGTCCGTTTACTGCACAGCCGAGAACAGCGACTTTAATCGGCGCTTTTATTTTAGAAATATATTCTTCCACTTCATTGGCAATGCTGATCAAATCAATCTCAATACGGCCGCAAGTCGGACATGAGATGAGCGTGGCAGCATTGGAGGCTAAGCCGAAAGATTTTAGAAGCTCCCTCGCTACTTTTACCTCTTCCACAGGATCTGCACTTAATGAAATACGCATGGTGTTACCGATGCCTTTGCTTAAAATCGCGCCGAGTCCAGCCGCGCTCTTTACTGTGCCGGCAAACAGCGTTCCTGATTCGGTGATCCCGAGGTGAAGCGGGTAGTCAAATGCTTTCGCCGCTTTTTCATAAGCCTCGATCGCAAGGTTAACGTCAGATGCCTTCATGCTGACAATAATATCGTGAAAATCGAGATCCTCAAGAATTTTAATGTGATGAAGTGCGCTTTCTACCATTCCGTCGGCAGTCGGATAACCGTATTTTTCTAAAATCCGTTTTTCGAGTGAGCCGGCGTTGACACCGATTCTGATCGGAATCCCTTTTTCTTTTGCCGCTTGAACGACCGCTTCGACTTTTTCGCGGCGGCCGATGTTGCCTGGGTTGATTCGGATTTTATCTGCGCCGCCTTCAATGGCTTTTAACGCAAGCTTATAATCGAAATGTATGTCAACAACGAGCGGAATGGAAATCCGTTTTTTAATATCGGCAATGGCGTTTGCCGCCCGTTCATCCGGACATGCCACCCGGACGATTTGGCATCCGGCTTCAGCCAAACGGTTAATTTCCGCAACCGTAGCTTCTACATCATGTGTTTTTGTTGTTGTCATGCTTTGGATGACAACTTCATTGTTGCCGCCTATTGTTAAAGGTCCCACTTTGACGGGACGCGTTTTTGTACGATGTGTGATTTCACTCACTTGCAATCGCTCCTTAATTGTAGTTGCCGCTTCTAGATATAACAATTCTAGTATGGTTTAAGTGAATTTATTTTACAAATTACATTGTAACAGTGTCTTCGCCGAACTGACAAGAAATTAACGCTAATTAAGGGTAGACTGGGAATTTGTACGCTGTTCCAGCTTGAATGGCGTTGGCTTTCACATTCGGATTCAGCGTTTCAAAATCCTTTACAATGTCGTCCGGTGAACCTGCTGATCCGACAATCGACATAACCGTATCACCCGGCTTTACCTTCACCGTTTTAAACGCAGGTTCCTGTGCAGCTGTTTTTGCTGATGCTTCATAGACAGGGAGGTCCTGAATGGGTATCGTTCCAATTTTAAGGTCATAAAAAAGAATAAAAAGAATAAAAACAATGCTGCATACTAAAGTGAGGCGCTTCATCGCTTTTCCTCCCGCATACGAAATTTTATACTATCGTATGCTTGTCCATTTGGATTCATGACAAAAGAAAAGAGACTGCGAATGCAGTCTCGGATTATACAGCAGCTTTTTTTGACGGAATCTCTTTTAAAACAAGGAATAGAATGACAAAGTTGACAAACCAGTTCAGCAAAAATTCACTTGGAACTGTCACTTCTAACGCACGCATGATCGTAAAGAATACAGTCGATAAGGTGACGGAATAGGCAGAAAGCCTCCAGAGCTGGTGATAGGACAGATGCTTTTTCTGTGAATTCTTAATGATTACTCCGATTAGCGCCAAGAATGATACTTCAATAAATTTTCCCGCGGCTGTTACGAGAAAAATGAGAATGGAAAGAACCGTTACGATCATCGTTTGATTTTGGTTTAAACCCGCAACAACGTCTTTTTTTGCCAAATCTGACGGCATCATGGAGTAAGGCATTTCTTGGGCTTGTCCGTCAATGGCCAACACAAATTTATCCTGAAGGATGCCGATCGCGTTTTGCTTCGCTTCAATTTGTTCGGTGCCGTAGGCGTCTGTCGGATCAAACACGATCACGAAACCATTTGCCTGTGATTCTGTGGCTTTTTTTTCATCCGTTTGAAGTTTGCCGTTTGAAATTGTGAAATCAGGGAAATCTTTGTTTACAACGGTTTTAAAACCGTTGATAGAATTTACGGTCCCTGCGCTTACATAATAAGCGGTAGGGATTGCAAAAAGGACAGAGAGCAAAAATACATAAAGAATCGCTTTCCCGATTCCTTGAAATCTTGTTTTTGCAATATCACGGGGAGAGTATGTACTTTTGATGAAAAGCTGAAATACATTCACTATCTTCACTTCCTAGCTATACTTAATATATGTTGCTTATTGTATCGTTGCCTGCGTGTGAATACAAGGAAGACATGAAGAAGATAGATGAAGAAAGGGAGGATGGATGCTATGGATTTGTTGTATTGGCTGTTGATTGCGGCGGTATTTATCATCGCTTTTGTCGGGCTGGTGTACCCAATTATTCCGAGTGTCGTATTTATTGTTGCCGGCTTTATCTTGTACGGATTTTTGTTTTCGTTCAGTCCGTATTCTTATATGTTCTGGCTCGTTGAAGCCGTTTTTGCCGCAGTATTATTCGCTGCTGATTACGTGTCTAATTTGCTTGGAGTAAAAAGATTCGGCGGAAGCAAAGCCGCCATATGGGGAAGCACGATCGGTTTATTAATCGGGCCTTTCGTCATTCCGATCGCAGGGATCATATTAGGTCCGTTTATCGGGGCTGTTTGTGCAGAACTGATCGTCCATCAAAAGGACGTAAAGTCAGCGTTTAAAATCGGTCTCGGCTCACTCATTGGTTTTTTGACAGGGGTTATCGCAAAGGGCATCATACAGCTCTTGATGATCGGATATTTTTTATGGACGGTCCTATAAGAATTGAGGGAGGCAGGTTTAAGGGCACGGATTATCGGTTAAAGTGAAATATGTTTGCTGAAATGGCCAACATGTGAGCTTTTTCATTGATTACAAAGCGTTCTTTTGTTACATTGAATGAAGAAAGGCTCGCTGTGAAGCGGCATTTCAGTACATATATATACTAAGGAGGAATTTATCATGTCTTACAAACTTCCAGAACTACCTTATGCGTACGATGCTTTAGAACCGCATATTGATAAGGAAACTATGACTATTCACCATACGAAACACCATAACACATACGTGACAAATTTAAACAAAGCGGTTGAAGGAAACACTGCCCTTGCAAACAAATCAGTTGAAGAGCTTGTTGCAGATCTTGATTCTGTTCCTGAAAACATCCGTACTGCAGTTCGCAACAACGGCGGCGGACACGCAAACCACTCATTATTCTGGACGCTTTTATCTCCAAACGGCGGCGGTGAGCCAACTGGCGCGCTTGCTGATGAGATCAACAGTGTATTTGGTAGCTTTGACAAATTCAAAGAGCAGTTCGCAGCTGCAGCAGCTGGACGCTTCGGTTCTGGCTGGGCATGGCTTGTTGTAAACAACGGCAAACTTGAAATCACGAGCACGCCAAACCAAGATTCTCCACTTTCTGAAGGCAAAACGCCTATCTTAGGTCTTGACGTTTGGGAGCATGCTTACTACCTTAACTATCAAAACCGCCGTCCTGATTACATTTCAGCTTTCTGGAATGTTGTGAACTGGGATGAAGTGGCTCGCCTATACAGCGAAGCAAAATAATGACTCAAGCAAGGTCCTCAATCAGGACCTTGTTTTTTTATGTCTTCTTTTTACATATCTCGGTTTGAGTGAGACAGACTAAGGGATAGTAAAGGGGAGTCAATAATGAGCAAACTAAAAAAAGTGATTGGCGATGTAGAAGTGAACAAAGGATTACTCTTTCTGCTGACCATTGGCGGGCTTTACTCGCTGGGAATTGCACTGTCCAATACATTTGTTAATGTGTATCTTTGGAAGCAGTCAGGGAAATTTATTGATTTGGCGATATATAATTTATCCATTGTGACAATGCAGCCGATAACCTTTTATTTGGCTGGACGGTTAGCCAAAAAAATAGACAGGGTGTTCATTTTAAGATTCGGTGTCATTTTTTTAGCTGCCTTTTATTTAAGTGTGCTTTTAGCCGGAGAAACGGCGGCCAGCCGGCTCGTGCTGATCGGCGCGGTGCTCGGAGTGGGCTATGGTTTTTATTGGCTTGCGTTTAACGTGCTGACCTTTGAAATAACAGAGCCGGATACGCGAGACTTTTTCAATGGATTTATGGGCATTCTGTCTTCCTCTGCAGGAATGATCGGCCCGATTGTAGCGGGATTTGTGATCTCAAGGCTTGAAAATAATACGGGTTATACAGTGATTTTCAGTCTCTCCCTCAGTTTATTTGCCCTGGCTGTCGTGATGAGCTTTTTCTTAAAACGGAGAGAATCGAAGGGGCGTTTTATGCTGAGCAAAGTATTTGGAGAGCGCCATAGCAATATGAATTGGCGGAGAATTACGAATGCGCATTTTTTTCAGGGTTTGAGAGAAGGGATTTTTGTCTTTTTAATCAGTGTATTTGTATTTATTGAGACAAACAGCGAACTGGCCCTCGGAACATTCGGTCTTGTCAACTCAGCTGTTTCCTTCTTTGCCTACTACTTTGCATCCAGGCTGATTAAGAAAAAGGCGAGAAAAAAATCAATTCTGCTGGGCGGACTTATTCTGTATGGCGCGCTGTTTTTAATTTTGTTTCATATGAGCTTTACAACATTATTGACGTACGGCGTTTTTATTGCCATCGGTTATCCTCTGCTGCTCGTGCCATATGTGTCCCTGACTTATGATGTGATCGGCCGGGCGAGGCACGCCAGAAAAGCAAGAATTGAATATATCGTGCTGAGGGAACTGTTTTTAAACGCCGGCAGAATTGTCTCCATATTATTCTTTCTCCTAATCGTGGTTCTTCTTAAAGAGGATGTGGGAATCCCTTTGTCACTTGCGATATTGGGCATAGGACATCCGCTGATTTATTACTTTGTCAAGGATATCCGTTTTAAGGAGAAAGAAGAGGAAAATGAGACCATGGAAGAAGACGGCCAGAAACGGGTAACTGAACCGAATCTTTTAAAAGGAGAAAGATAATTTTTTGTCAAAAAGGGGTTATCTGTAGAAAAAAGTCGAAAAAACCTTTAAAATGAAAAATGGCACTCTTACTTGAGTGTCTTTTCTTTCTGTAAATAGAAAAGGTGATGTTATGAGGAGAAATAAACCAAAAAAACAAAATCATAAAGAGAAAAAGAAGTCGCTTCCGATCCGGCTGAATATTTTATTTTTGGCGGCCTTTGTTATATTTACTTGGATCATTGTGGAACTGGGCATCAAGCAGATCGTGCAAGGCGATGATTACAAAAATCAAGCCAATAAGCAGGAACAAAGTGAAGTCAGCTCGGCGGTACCGCGCGGGAAAATTTATGATCGAAACTTTAATGCTATTGTGACAAATAAGGCTTTAAATGCCATCACATACACCAGATCTAAATCGACCACGCAAGACCAGCGCTTAAAGATCGCAAAAAAGCTGTCTGATATGATTAAAGTCGATACAAAAAAAGTAACAGAACGGGATAAAAAGGATTATTGGATGTTGACCCGGCCGAAAGAAGCCAAAAATTTGATTACCTCTGAAGAAAGACAGAAGGTAAAAGACAAAAAACTATCTGATGACGATTTATATCAGCTCCAGCTGAAGCGGATAACAAATAAGCAGCTGAATGAGCTGACGGATAAAGACATGCAGATCCTCGCCATCAAAAGACAGATGGACTCAGGGTATGCGTTGACCCCTCAATATATCAAAAATGAAGATGTATCAGCGAAGGAAATGGCAGTGGTGAGTGAACATTTAGACGATCTGCCGGGTGTTGATGTCACGTCAGATTGGGAACGTCAATACCCGTATAAGAATCTTCTCCGCTCAGTGCTCGGAAGTGTTTCCAGCTCTGATGAAGGCTTGCCGTCCAACTTGCTCGACCATTATCTGTCGCTTGGCTACAGCCGAAATGACAGGGTCGGAAAAAGTTATCTGGAATACCAATACGAAAGCCTGCTGCAGGGCCAGAAAGCAAAAGTGGAAAATATCACAGATTCAAAAGGCAATGTGACAGGAACGAAAACCGTATCTGAAGGCAAACCCGGTAAAGATCTCGTCCTTACGATTGATATTGATTTACAAAAATCAGTGGAAAAAATTATTGAAAAGAAACTTAAAGCTGCTAAAGCAAAACCGAGCACTGAATTGTTAGACCGTGCATTCGTTGTCATGATGGATCCAAGAAACGGTGAAGTACTGACAATGGCGGGTAAACAGATTAAACGAGAAAATGGAGCCTATAAGTTTGATGATTATGCATTAGGAGCCATGACTTCTTCCTACGCGATGGGATCAGCTGTAAAAGGTGCAACTGTCTTGACAGGTCTTCAAACAGGAGCCATTAACCTAAATACAGTGTTTCAGGATGAACCATTGTATATTGGTAGCCAGGATAAAAACGGTAAAAAGTCATGGAAGAACTTAGGAGCGGTAAATATTCAAAGAGCCTTAGAGCAGTCTTCTAACGTCTTTATGTTTAAAACTGCAATCGCGCTCGGAAAAGGTGAATATAAACCGCATCAAGCTTTACCTATTGATACGGCGGCTTTTGATACATTCCGTAATTACTTCAGCCAATTTGGATTGGGAGTTAAAACCGGAATTGATCTTCCGAATGAAATGACAGGCTATAAAGGAACAAACAGATTGACGGGATTCTTGCTGGACTATGCGATCGGCCAGTACGATACGTATACACCGCTGGAACTGGCGCAATACGTCTCAACGATTGCAAACGGAGGCTATCGCTTGAAGCCTCAGCTTGTAAAAGAAGTCAGACAGTCAGATGCGAAAAAAGGAATCGGAGCTGTCGTTGAATCTGTTCAGCCTGAAGTGTTGAATAAAGTTGATATGAAGAGTAGCTATATTGAAGAAGTCCAAGCTGGATTTAGACGGGTTGCCACTAAAGGGACTGCTGCAACCCAATTGGCTTCAGCATCCTATAAACCAGCTGCAAAAACAGGCACAGCCCAATCATTCTATGACGGACCGGATAAATCAAAAGCAGGCACAAGCACTTATAATACGACACTTGTCGCCTATGCACCTGCTGATAATCCTGAGGTCGCTATTTCTGTCGTAGTTCCATGGACTTACATTGATTATAATGATAGATACTCCATTACTAACGAAATCGGCAGAGAAGTATTGGATAAATATTTTGAGCTGAAATCGAAGCAGGACAAAGAAGATACCCAGCAAAAAAATAAAAACAAAATTGAAGAAAAAGCAGAAAACACAACGTCTTCTGATCACTAAAAAGAAACGCTCACATGATGTGGGCGTTTTTTTTATACAAAAAAACGCACTGATTTACAAAACCTTAACATTCGGTTCAAACCCTTTTTACATAGAACCTTTACGCTATACGTGTAGGACAAATTACACATTATACGCAGGGGGAATTCAGGAAATGAAAAAAAACAAATGGATGCTTATGTTTCTGACGGCTGCTTTTATGATGATTGCAGCTGCATGCGGAAATGCAGGAGAAAAAGAAAAATCGAATAGCGATTCTGCAAAAGGAGAAGAAAAGGCATCAGGTTCTTTAACCATTTCTGGTTCATCGGCTATGCAGCCATTAGTACTCGCGGCCGCAGAAAAATTTATGGAAGAAAACCCTGATGCTGATATACAGGTACAGGCCGGCGGCTCTGGAACAGGGCTTTCTCAAGTGTCTGAAGGAGCTGTTCAGATCGGGAATTCAGACGTTTTTGCTGAAGAAAAAGAAGGTATTGATGCAAAAGCGCTTGTCGATCATCAAGTCGCAGTGGTTGGTATGGCGGCAGCTGTAAACCCTGATGCCGGTGTAAAGGATATTTCAAAAGATGAATTGAAAAAAATCTTCACTGGCAAAATCAAAAACTGGAAAGAGCTTGGCGGCAAAGACCAAAAGATTACGCTTGTAAACCGTCCTGATTCTTCTGGCACACGTGCCACATTTGTGAAATATGCGCTTGACGGAGAAGAACCTGCTGAAGGCATTACTGAAGATTCTTCTAACACTGTGAAAAAAATCATTGCTGATACTCCAGGAGCGATTGGATATCTTGCATTCTCATATTTAACAGATAACAAAGTTACTGCTCTATCTATTGACGGCGTAAAACCTGAAGCGAAAAATGTTGCAACTGGCGAGTATCCGATCTGGGCTTATCAGCATTCTTACACAAAAGGTGAAGCGACAGACCTAGCTAAAAAATTTCTTGATTACCTAAAGAGTAAAGACATTCAAAAAAGCATTGTAACAGACCAAGGCTATATTCCGGTTACTGATATGAAAGTGACACGCGATGCTAAAGGGAAGCAAAGCTGATCTAAATAAAAAGAGGAGTGCGGGGACAGCCGTTTCTCCTCTTAACACATTCATAGGAGTGTAAAATCAATGATAAACAATAGAGAAAACATGTCTGTGAGCGAGCGTTTAATCAGCTCAAGGCAAAATCGGCAATTGGATGAAGTCCGGGGAAGAATGATAGTGACAGCTTGTGCGTTTATTATGATTGCGGCATCTGTTGCGATTACCATTTTCCTCGGCGTTAAGGGGCTGCAATCTTTTCTTGTAAATGGTGTAAGCCCAATTGAATTCTTAACGAGTCTACATTGGAATCCTACAGATGCTGATCCGAAATATGGCGTGCTGCCATTTATTTTTGGATCATTTGCAGTAACGATTCTTTCTGCTCTCATTGCTGCGCCGCTTGGCATTGCAGGTGCGATTTTTATGACAGAAATTGCGCCGAATTGGGGAAAGAAAGTGCTGCAGCCGGTAATTGAGCTTTTAGTCGGCATTCCATCTGTTGTTTATGGATTCATAGGTCTTACAGTATTGGTGCCGTTTATTGCCCAGTTCAAATCGAGCGGAACAGGGCACAGTTTATTGGCGGGAACGATTGTCCTTTCCGTCATGATTCTGCCGACCATCACATCGATCTCTGCCGATGCAATGGCTTCTCTCCCAAAGAGCTTAAGAGAAGGTTCTTACGCGTTAGGTGCGACAAGATGGCAGACGATCAGAAAAGTACTTGTGCCTGCCGCTTTTCCAACATTAATGACGGCTGTTGTGCTTGGCATGGCACGGGCATTTGGTGAAGCTTTGGCTGTTCAGATGGTCATTGGAAATACAAGAGTATTGCCGGAAAGCCTGTTTGACACTGCTGGAACACTGACAACGATCATCACGCTGAATATGGGCCACACGACATACGGCAGCGTTGAAAACAATACGCTGTGGTCAATGGGGCTTGTGCTTCTGCTTATGTCATTCTTGTTCATCCTGCTTATTCGCTACTTGTCATCTAGGAGGAAAGTGTAATGAACCGCAAACTAACAGATAAATTGGCGACTGGAATGTTTGGTTTGTGCGCAGGCATCATCGCTGCAATTCTCGTAGGCTTGTTTTCTTATATTATGATAAACGGTGTTTCTCAGCTCAGCTTTGATTTTATTACGACAAAATCGAGCGCCATTGCAGCTGGAGGAGGAATACGCGACCAGCTGTTTAACTCCTTTTACATTTTGTTTATTACGATGCTGATTACAATCCCGCTCGGTGTGGGCGGCGGAGTGTTCATGGCCGAGTACGCGCCTGATAACAAAGTGACTGATTTTATCAGAACATGTATAGAGGTGCTTTCATCTCTTCCGTCTATTGTCATTGGGATGTTCGGATTATTGATGTTTGTTAACTTAACAGGCTGGGGGTATACGATCATAGGCGGAGCGCTTGCTTTGACTGTGTTTAACCTTCCTGTCATGGTGCGTGTCACAGAAGACGCGATCCGTTCAGTCCCTAAAGATCTGAAAGAGGCTTCTCTCGCTTTAGGTGTATCACGATGGCATACCGTCAAAACGGTTTTAATTCCAAGTGCGATCCCTTCTATCATCACAGGAGCCATTTTAGCGTCAGGAAGGGTGTTCGGGGAAGCGGCGGCTTTATTATTTACTGCCGGTCTGACAACGCCGCGTCTTCATTTTACAGAGTGGAACCCGTTTTCTGAAACATCGCCGCTTAATATTTTCAGACCCGCTGAAACACTGGCGGTCCATATTTGGAACGTAAATACGCAAGGAATGATTCCGGATGCTGAGGCGATCGCCAACGGAGGTTCTGCAGTGCTGGTGATTTCTGTTCTTGTGTTTAATCTCGCAGCGAGATGGCTCGGCACGATGATCTACAAAAAGCTTACGGCAAATTAGAACGGAAAGAGGCGAAAAACATGTCTGAACAAATGGTAAAAGAAAAGCCTGAGCATGCTGTTTTCATACCGAAGCAGCACCACGTGCTCCAAGTGGAAGATTTGTCTATTTTTTATGGGAATAAACAAGCGGTTCACCACGTGAATATGGAGATTGAAAAGAATGCGGTGACCGCTTTGATTGGGCCCTCAGGCTGCGGAAAGTCTACTTTTTTGAGAAATATTAACCGAATGAATGACTTAATTCCTTCTGCAAGAGCGGAAGGTAAAATCCTTTATGAAGGATTAAATATACTGGGCGGAAATATTAACGTGGTCAGCCTGAGAAGAGAAATCGGAATGGTTTTTCAAAAACCGAATCCTTTTCCGAAATCAATCTATGCGAATATCACACATGCATTAAAATATGCGGGAGAGCGGAATAAAGCTGTTTTAGATGAGATTGTGGAAGAAAGCTTAAGAAAAGCGGCGCTCTGGGATGAGGTGAAGGATCGTTTACATTCATCTGCACTCTCGTTATCAGGGGGCCAGCAGCAGCGTCTATGCATCGCGAGAACGCTTGCGATGAAGCCCGCCGTTCTTTTGCTGGATGAACCAGCTTCAGCTCTAGATCCGATTTCAAATGCAAAAATAGAAGAATTAATGACAGAACTGAAAAGGGAATACTCGATTATTATTGTCACGCACAATATGCAGCAGGCACTGCGGGTTTCTGACCGGACGGCATTCTTTTTAAATGGCCAACTTGTAGAATACGGACCGACTGAACAGATTTTCACCAGTCCGAAACAGCAAAAGACAGAGGATTATATTAACGGGAAATTCGGATAGGAGGGCGGCAATGAGTATTGCTACTGAGGCTGTAATGAAACACGAAGTCTATCAAGTCAATGGAATGAACTTATGGTATGGACAGCACCATGCGTTGAAAAATATCAACTTGAGCATTCATGAACATGAGGTCACGGCGATCATCGGGCCATCAGGATGCGGGAAATCGACATTCATCAAAACCTTAAATTTAATGATCCAAATGACGCCGAATGTAAAGCTTGCAGGTGAGCTGAACTATAATGGCTGCAATATTTTAAAGGATAAAGTGGATATCGTCGATTTGCGAAAAAATATCGGTATGGTATTCCAAAAAGGGAATCCATTTCCGCAATCTATCTTTGATAATGTCGCTTACGGTCCGAGAGTCCACGGCACCAAAAATAAAAAGAAGCTTCAAGATATTGTGGAAAAGTCATTAAAAGACGTGGCGTTATGGGATGAGGTGAAGGATCGTCTGCATTCATCTGCACTCTCGTTATCAGGGGGCCAGCAGCAGCGTCTTTGTATTGCAAGAGCACTTGCGACAAATCCTGATATTTTGCTGATGGATGAACCGACATCTGCACTGGACCCAATCTCAACGAGGAAAATTGAAGAGCTCATTCTTGAGCTGAAAAATAAATATACCATTGTCATCGTCACGCACAACATGCAGCAGGCAGCAAGGGTCTCTGATCAAACCGCCTTTTTCTACATGGGCGAGCTTGTAGAATCCGGAAATACCAATAAAATGTTCTCTACCCCGCAGGATCAAAGAACTCTCGATTACATTACCGGAAAGTTTGGGTAAAAAAAACAGGCTGACAATCAGCCTGTTTTTTATCGTGTTAACGTTTTTACGATCTTTTTGAAACTCATATCTGATTTCACTTTAAACTCGCCGGCGCGGATTTCTTTGTGATAGCCGGCATCAATGACATAGTCATTAAAGTCTTGGGCAGAGGAGATGATGCCTTCTTTTTCAAGAATAGCTGATACATCTGCAGTGCTCATGCCGTCTTTAATTTTGAGCTTGTACGTTTTTACTTTGTCTGTTTTCGCGTCTGAGCTGCTGTCATTGGTCAGTGATTTCTCTTTTGAATCGAGAAGTTTTTGATATTCATCACGGTTCACAGAAACCATTTTTTTAGAATCAAGGTAATTGTTCACGTCTTGTTCGGTTACGGTTTTATTTTCTTTTACAGCAGCGGCCTGATCTTCATCTGTCAGATAAAACACAGCTGCAAGAACGGCAGTCGCTAAAATGATGCCGCCGGCAAATGCTTGAATGCCCCGTTTTGTCATACGAGCACCTTCTCGTTATCTTTGATAATCGTATTTACGTCTTCCACTGATACATGTTCAGCTTTAGCAATCGCTTCAGCGGACATGCCGTTGTTATATTTAGAAAGTATTTGTTTAGCGACCTTTTGATTGATATCGCTATGCTTTGATTTGCGGATGACAAGGTTGGTTTCCAATAATTCTTCCTCAAGCACTGTCATTTTCTTTTTGAGCTTGTAAATTTCCTGCATCGCAGAAAGCTGCAGGGTTTCGAGTTCCTGTTCTACATCTTTCATCGGATCTCTTTGAGAATATGAGAATGCAATTAGCGCTATACTGACGATAAACAACGCAATAATAGCAATTTCCACGTTTCATCACCTTCTATTCTTTTTTTATCCTTCTTTTTTATACCATAAAACCAATGGATTCTAAAGGAATTCGCGAAAAAAACGAGATTTTGTCGAGAAATCTTTCTTTGCTTCCTCTCTATGTAATGGTTTAATAGGAACACTGAGTGAACGATAGGAAAGGAGAGTGTTAGAAGTCCATGGATAAATACCCATTTCTCTATAATATACGGCATAGGCTTTCTTTTTTTAGGGACACATTCGACATGATCATTCAAAACGCTCACACCTTGACCGTACGCTGGGAAATTTCAGAAGAAACAATGCGGCTTGCTGAAGCTATGCTGTTCGAAAAATCGCAGGACATGATAAAAGAATTGCGCGTTGTCATCAAAAGACAAGGCATCGAAGCCGTCAGGACAAAACGCACAACGTATGATAAAGGGGAATGGACGATGAGCCAGGCGGCTGGTGATGCAGTATACCGGGCTGAATACAGAATGGTAAATGCAATGAATGTCTCTCTCAAGCTCACCGATACAAAGGACATTTATCTTGCTGAAAACGGGATTAGGGATATACACAGCTTTCAGAATGAGGACGCAAACACCAAGTGGGAGAAGCAATTTTCAGCCTACACCTGTTATGGGAGAGGGGAAAAAGAACGGTGAACATTCTCATGCTTTCCCTCGAACATCCTCATGAGCCGAAAAGCGGGCTTGGTGTCCATTTAAACCGTCTCATTTCTTATGTAAAGCCTTATATCAATGTTACCGTTTTTACGCCAAGCAGGCGGCTGATTTCATATGCGCAGTTTGAGGATTTCATAGCTGATGCCAACTTTACATTGGTTCAGCACGTCTTATCCTGCAAGGAACGTTTCGATTTGATTCATGCCCATGACGACATGACAGCCCCTGCTGCTCATTATTTGAAAGAACGGCTTGGCCTTCCGCTTGCTGCGACAATCCACGGTCTTGAAAGTGAAAGGAAGAAGGCGTGCCGAGAAGCACCACATCCATACAGACAGCAGACAGAACGGCTCCTTATAGAATCTGCTGATGAACTGATCGTATTAAGCACATTTATGGAACAGGCTTTTGATCAGGCAGCACATAAAAAAATAACCGTTATCCCGAGTCCTGCATCTATGGAGGAAGAAAAGGGGGAACTGCCACGGAGCATGAATAGAAGGTTCTTATTTTCGTTTGGAAGGTTTGTTCCGGAAAAAGGGTTTTCCCAGCTGTTAAAGGTGTTTGCCGTTTTGAGGCGGCGTCAGCCTGACCTGCATTTGGTGCTGGCTGGGGAAGGGCCGTCTCTCTCCTCCTATGAGAAATTATCTGCGGCATTGAACTTGAAGGAACGCGTTATCTTCCTGCCGTTTCTGCATAGAAGGGATATTAGAGCGTTGCTGTCTCAGTGTGAAATGTCGGTTTTCCCTAGTTTTTATGAGCCGTTTGGGCTTGCTGCGCAGGAAAGCATGGAACAAGGTGTGCTGACTGCCGTTTCTCAGTCGGGCGGTTTTTGTGACTACGCCGTTCATGACAAAACGGCAATTACCGTTGATTTTACTCGCGAACAGGAAGCGGCTGATCTGCTGGACAGGGTATTGAAAGACCGGGAAAAGGCCCGCCGCATAAAAGAAGCCGGCAGACAACAAGTAATCAAACTCCACAATCCCCGGGTCATTACAGGATCATATTTGCAGCTTTATAGGAGAATCCTCAATAATTCAGCAATTCATTGAAAAACAGCCTAGCATTCCGTCGATTATAGTGGTATTATATATAAGTCTGAATAAGTAAATGATTTTAGTTTGGAGGGAAAATAATGCGCGTTAATATTACTTTGGCTTGCACTGAATGTGGTGAGCGTAACTATATTTCTAAAAAGAACAAACGCAACAATCCAGACCGCGTTGAATTTAAAAAATATTGCCCACGTGATAAAAAATCTACGTTACACCGTGAAACAAAATAACAGCCCAGCTGTTTGAGGTGTGAGAAAGAAGCCAGAGCTTTGAAAAAGGTTCTGGCTTTTTTCTATTCCAAGGGGGGATGAGAGATGAAATCACAAGTAAGAAAAAAAACGATAGAGGCACTATCTGCTGTATCAAATGAAGAGCTTCTTCAAAAAACCGCACGAATATACAAGGATTTATTTTCCATTCCTGAGTGGCAAAATGCCAGCACCATTGCCGTCACCATTTCCAGAGGTCTGGAAATACCGACTCGTCCCATAATTGAGCAGGCTTGGGAAGAAGGGAAACAAGTTTGCATTCCAAAATGCGACCCGGAAACGAAGAATATGCAATTTCGCACATATCAGACCGATGATCAGCTTGAAATCGTTTACGCCGGACTTCTTGAGCCGGTGATTGAAAAAACAAAAGAAGTAAAGCCCTCACAAATTGACCTGGTCATTGTTCCGGGCGTTTGTTTTGATACTGCCGGGTTTAGGATCGGCTTTGGCGGCGGATATTATGACCGTTATTTATGCGGGTATAAAGGGAAGACAGTCTCATTGCTTTTGGAGTGTCAGCTGTTTGCACATCTTCCCCGTCAGTCCCATGACATCCCGGTACATAAGCTGATAACAGAGAATCAAATGATTTCTTGTTTTTCATAACTTTCCTGCTCCTTATTCAAGAATAAATAAGAAAGAATAACAAATCCTATTGACAGGAGGGATATGATGAAAAAATTTATGATTTATGCCATTTTCGCCGTTTCTGCCGTCATGTTTTATCAAAACCGCTACCGGCTTATGAATACTGTACTCAGCCAGCCGGGAATCAGACGGTCTTTTATTCATCTCTTTTTAAGAATTCCGTTTATCCGCAATAAGTTTATACAGCAAGCTTTCTAAAATCCCGTCAAACGGGATTTTTTGCTTTTAGTAGGCGTTTTTTAGCGCCAGCTGTTATAATGAGAAAAAACCATTGGAGCGGTAAACATGTATTTGCTGGAGTATACATACTGGAACATCGCGGCTCACCTAGTGAATAGCGGGTATGGCGTCATACAAGCCGGTGAGTCTGATGAAATATGGATGGAAGCACCGGACAAGTCCTCTCATGATCTGGTTCGCCTTTTTAAGCATGACCTTGATTTCCGTCAAGAAATGGCAAGAGATATCGAAGAGCAGGCTGAACGGGTAGAGCAAGTCAGAAAGCAACTTGGCAGACGGAAGATGAAGCTGCTGAATGTATGTTTTTCACAAGAAGCCCCTGTCGATGACTGGGAAGAGATTGCCGAAAAGCCTTTTGAGAAGGGCACTGTGTCAGTTGAACCGGCGATTGTGAGGGGGACAATGCTTCGTGATGACCTTCAAGCTGTTTTTCCATCATTTCGTGCAGATGCCCGCGATTCGTTTGAAGACGCGCAAATGGCGAGAGAACGCTTCCTGTCGCTCGTGCTGAGACAAGAGGAACAGAGAAAAAAGGAAGCGGCGTTTTTTCAAAATGGAAAACCGATCTTTACATATGTATTCATCGCGCTTCAGATCTTGATGTTTTTCTTGCTTGAACGAAACGGAGGCAGCACAAATACGGAGACGCTGGTCGCCTTTGGAGCGAAGGAAAACAGCCTCATTGCATCAGGAGAATGGTGGCGGCTTCTGACTCCGATCGTGCTTCATATCGGCATTGCGCATTTAGCGTTTAACACACTGGCTTTATGGTCGGTCGGTACAGCCGTTGAGCGGATGTACGGATCGGGCAGGTTTCTGCTGATTTATCTGGCGGCTGGCATTACGGGTTCGATCGCAAGCTTTGTGTTCAGCCCGTATCCTTCAGCAGGAGCTTCGGGAGCCATATTTGGATGCTTAGGCGCATTGCTGTATGTTGCTTTGTCAAATCGGAAAATGTTTTTAAGAACAATTGGCACCAATATTATTGTCATTATTATCATTAACCTGGGCTTTGGTTTTGCAGTTTCGAATATTGATAATTCGGGACATATCGGCGGCTTGATTGGCGGCTTTTTCGCAGCAGCCGCACTTGGATTGCCAAAAGCCGGAGCCTTTGGAAAAAGAGTGCTGTCAGCGGTTTTGCTGATCGCTTTGACGGTCGGGTTTTTATATTACGGATTGCATTCGCCTTCTCATCAGGAGTCAGCGCTGATTCAGCAGGCAAGCGAGCTTTATCAGGAAGGAAAATATGAAAAAGTAACGGAATTGCTGAATGGAGAAGCGGAGCAAAAAGATGCTTCAGCCGATCTGTTGAAAATTCTGGCTGTTTCAGATATTCATATCGGCGAATATGACCAAGCGATTTCTCTTTTGGAAAGAGCAGTGAAAAAAGACCCTAAAGACCACGCCTCATATTATTATTTAGCCTCGTTGTATGCTGAAAAAAATGAGCTGGGTCAAGCTGAAAAGGCGATCAAATCGGCTCTGAACTTAAAGCCGAAGGAGCAGCACTACAAAGAGCTGCAGCAGCAAATTGAACACAGTAAAGAATCATAAACGGAAATGCCTAAGAGGGAGGCTTTGCTGTTTGTCAGGGGTTTCTACTTGACTGGCCGCTTCCATATGAATACGCTTAAGATAGTTAAAATCAAGAATGGTGAAGAAAATGAATACATTTTATGATGTGCAGCAGCTGTTAAAAACATTTGGCCACATCGTTTACTTTGGAGACAGAGAGCTTGAAATTGAGTTTATGCTAGATGAATTAAAGGAATTATACATGAACCACATGATTGAGAAGGAGCAGTGGGCCAAAGCCGCGGCTGTCCTTCGGAAAGAATTGGAACAAACAAAAAAACGAAAGAGATAGATGTAAAGGTTAAGGTGATAAAAATGGACGAAATATGGTTTGCAGGCATTGACCTGGGAGGAACGACGATTAAACTCGCTTTTATTAATCAATATGGTGAAATTCAACATAAGTGGGAAGTCCCGACTGATAAAACCGGTGACACCATTACAGTTACAATCGCAAAAACAATCGACAGCAAACTGGATGAGCTGCAAAAACCGAAGCATATCCTCAAATACATCGGAATGGGCGCACCAGGCCCTGTAGATATGGCGGCAGGAGTCGTTTATGAAACGGTAAATCTGGGCTGGGAAAACTATGCATTGAAAAATCATCTGGAGACAGAAACAGGCATTCCGACTGTTATCGAAAACGACGCGAATATAGCAGCGCTCGGAGAAATGTGGAAGGGAGCAGGTGACGGTGCAAAAGACGTCATTCTCGTGACACTTGGCACTGGAGTTGGCGGCGGCATTATTGCAAATGGTGAAATTGTCCATGGCATCAACGGCGCCGGCGGAGAAATCGGCCATATTTGCAGCATTCCTGAAGGCGGGGCGTCTTGCAATTGCGGTAAAACAGGCTGTATCGAAACGATTGCGTCAGCAACGGGAATTGTAAGAATTGCAAAAGAAAAAATAGCAAATGCTAAAAAGACGACACGTTTAAAAGCAACTGAACAATTGTCAGCGCGGGATGTGTTTGAAGCGGCGGGTGAAAATGATGAAATTGCCCTTGAGGTGGTTGATTATGTAGCCAAGCACCTTGGTTTGGTGCTAGGAAATTTGGCAAGCTCGCTTAATCCGTCAAAAATCGTTCTTGGCGGCGGTGTTTCGAGAGCCGGAGAACTGCTGAGATCAAAAGTCGAAAAAACATTCCGCAAATGCGCATTTCCGCGGGCAGCCCAAGCAGCTGATATTTCAATCGCAGCACTTGGTAATGATGCCGGTGTTATCGGAGGCGCTTGGATCGCTAAAAATGAATGGCTGAAACACCAAAATTGTTAAAATTGTGTAAATGAAATTGATTTTTTGTTGTGCTCAGGTTAAGATTTAATTTGATGTGTTAATGAGAATGTTGGGAATAGACTGATTTTTTGAGCGTGCTGCATAGGAGGTTGAAATGCGAAAAACGTTTTTTTCGAAGATTTCATTTATGCTGATTGCCATTTTATTGATGTGGCTGAAAACGTATGCTGTTTACAAAACCAGTTTTCATATTAAAATCGACAATCTAACGCAGGAATTTATTCTGTTTATCAACCCATTGAGCTTTTTGCTGCTCATCTTTGGCTTTGGCCTTTTTTTAAAAGGCAAAAACAGAAATCGCTACATGATCGCGGTGAGCTGTCTTGTTACGTTTGTATTGCTGGCTAATATGGTTTTTTACCGTTTTTACAATGATTTCTTAACCATCCCTGTCCTTTTTCAAACGAGCAATATGGGTGATCTCGGAAGCAGCATCGGAACACTTCTTGAGCCGACAGACCTCCTATTGGCTGTAGATATCGCTGTTTTAATATGGCTTCACATCCGGCAGAAAGCTTTTCAATCGGACATTCCCTCCACGAAAAATGACCGGGCCGCATATTTTCTATTCGTTGCGTCTGTTTATTTCTTCAATCTGGGGCTGTCTGAAGCGGAAAGACCTCAGCTGTTGACACGCTCATTTGACAGGGAAATGCTTGTTAAAAACATCAGCCTGTTTAATTTTCATATTTACGACGGTGTTCTTCAGTCAAAGCAGTCCGCACAAAGGGCGTTGGCTGACAGCAACAGCCTCACGGAAATTGAAAACTACGTAACGGCTAATGCGAAAGATGCCAACAAAAGCTTGTTCGGCGCTGCAAAAGGAAGAAACGTCATTCTTGTATCCTTAGAGTCGACGCAAAGCTTTGTGATCAATGAAAAGGTGAATGGAGAAGAGATCACGCCTTTTCTGAATGACTTTATTAAACAGAGCTATAACTTTACTAATGTTTACCACCAAACCGGCCAGGGGAAAACATCGGATTCTGAATTTATCGTGGACAATTCATTGTATCCGCTTGGACGAGGCGCTGTATTTTTTACAAATGCGGGCAACCAATATATGGCCGCACCTGAAATATTGAAAAGCAGCGGCTATTACTCGGCGGTGCTTCATGCTAATAATAAAAGCTTTTGGAATCGTGACTTAATGTACGACTCGTTTGGATATGATTCGTTTTTTGATATTCAGTCGTATGACGTAACCGACAAAAATTCAGTCGGCTGGGGACTTAAGGATAAAGAATTTTTTGAGCAGTCTTCAGAGCTGATGAAAAACTTGCCTCGGCCGTTTTACTCGCGGCTGATCACACTGACGAACCACTTCCCGTTTGATCTTGATGAAGAGGATCATTTGATTGATGAATATGATTCAAGCAGCCAGACGCTAAATAAATATTTCCCGACAGTGCGCTATCAGGATGAGGCGCTGAAACGGTTTATCGAAAAGCTGAAGGAAGACGGGCTATACGACAACTCTATCATCGTATTGTACGGTGATCATTACGGAATATCGGAAAACCACAATGAAGCGATGGGGCAATTTTTAGGGAAAGAGATTACACCGTTTGAAGAAGTGCAGCTCCAAAAAGTGCCGCTTGTCATTCATATTCCCGGGATGACCGATAAAAAGCCGCAAACCATTGAAACAGTAGGCGGACAGATTGATATCAGGCCGACGCTGATGAATCTTTTAGGAATTGATACGAAAGATCACATTCAATTCGGCAATGACCTGCTTTCAGATGAAAAACTGGACTTTACGGTGCTTCGGGACGGGAGCTTTATTACGGATCAGGTCGTTTACACAGATGGTGCTTGTTATGACAAAGAGACCGGAAAGCCGCTAAAAGAGGCAACACAATGTGATGCTTTTGCCGATAAAGCGAAACAGGAGCTATCACTTTCCGATGAAATCATTTATGGGGATTTGTTACGCTTTTATGATCAGAAACGGCTGGACAATACGCCAAAACGAAAAGAAAAACAAATGCTAGATCAGGCATCATAACCACAATGTCTCCCGCATCAAAGTGAGCGGGAGGCTTTCTTTTTTTTAACACGCTGTCATATAGTAACAAAAAAGGGGGATAATGATGGCGTTTATTACGGTGAAACCTGAGATCAAGCACAATTTAGCCAAAGTGGCGAGAGAGCTGAAGATAGACGAGGAATTGCTTAACATTGCAAATCGCTTTGCACAGAAAGATCAATTGTATTGTCCTGGTTACATTATAGAAGAGCAGAACGACAAGGAGCTGCAAACCATTGAGGACATAAAGAGCTTTTTGCAGCCTTGGCAGCTGGACCTTTCTGATAGCTGGGTGAAGCAAGAAAAAATCTATGATCATTCAGCTGTTGAAAAGGAGATAAAGAAAATCATTGATGTGTTTCCGTTTGTTTCATGCCGGGAAATCGGCCGGTCTGTACTCGGCAGGCCAATCTGGGAGCTGAAGACTGGCGGGGAGCATGCCGCAAAAAAGGTCCATATGAACGCCTCATTTCATGCGAATGAGTGGATTACAACGTCAGTCCTGCTGAAATGGTTTAAGGAATACTGTATGTCATTATGCTGCGGCTCTTCTTTTTTCGGCTTTTCTCCCATGAAGCTGTTCAGCAGCACTTCCTTGTCTCTCGTGCCTCTTGTTAATCCGGATGGCGTTGATCTTGTCTTATGCGGAACAGAAGGTATGGGGGCCAGGAAGGATGAGCTCGAAAGGCTAAATGGCCATCGTCCGAATTTTAATGAATGGAAGGCGAATATAAACGGGGTCGATTTAAATAAACAATTTCCGTCGCTATGGGAAATTGAAAAATACCGCAAACCGAAAGTGCCCAGCTACCGTGATTTTCCGGGAATTTCTCCGCTTACGGAACCGGAATCCATTACGATGTACCGGCTGATAACGGAGAATCCGCCTGACAGACTGCTGGCTCTCCATACCCAGGGAGAAGAAATTTATTGGGGCTATAAAGGACTTGAGCCAGAAGAATCTGCTGCTGTCATAAAGGATTTTGAGAAGGTAAGCGGGAACATTTATCAAGGAATAAGGGATATAGACAGCTATGCTGGATTTCGCGATTGGTTTATTCACCATTATTTTAAAGAAGGGTATACGGTGGAACTTGGAAAGGGTCAAAATCCTTTGCCGTTTCAGCAGTTTTCACATATTTATAACGCGACAAACGGCATTTTGTGGAGGGCGTTATTTTTTCATGTGTAACTGAAACTTTTTCTTTTTTCTGCCGAAGTAAATATGAGACAATAAAAGATGATCGGGGGGAAGGCTGATGAGATCAGTTTGTTTTATTCTGCTGTCAGCGTTGCTGTTTAGTTTGTCGGCATGCGAACCATCTCATCAGCAGCAACAAGCATCAGCGGCAAAAGATGAGGGAAAAGATATCATACCGCTTTCCGCAGAAAAAGCAGACGGAGCGGAAGGATGGCTTAATGACAGCACAATATTATATACCGCGTCTGATCCGACGAAAACGGAGCTTTATACGTACCGCATCTTTACCGGGAAAGCGAAAAAGCTCTATCAAACAAATGGCCAGATCGTTGATGTTCAAATCAATCCAAGGAAGCAGATGATTCTGCTGCAAATCACACACAGCCATAAGACTGCAGTGGTTTTGCTTAATGCAAAGGGAGAGCTGCTCTACCAAAAAGATTATGAAACGTATGAGCTGGAGGCTGCTTGGAATCAATATGACCCTTATCAAATGATGGTTACGGTATTCTCTGAAAACTGGGACTTCCATACATATCAGGTGAATGCTAAAAAAGACGAGTCTAACTTAAGTCCGGTACAGGTTCCGTTTATTCATTGGACATCGAAAAACACATTTGATTATGTAAAAGAGGGAAGAGATGATAAGTCAGGCTCTTTATATACGTTTGATACAGAAACGAAAACGGAACAGAAGCTTGAGGATGACGTTCTTTTCTTTGATTCTTTCCATCAAATGAGTTTTACTGTCAAAGCAGATTCCAAAGAAAAAGGGATGTATCAGTTTAAAACACCGCAAACAAAATATCCAGTTACAGTGGAATGGCCGCTCCAAACGAAATATACTAGTTTGGCTCCGATGGAGTATGACTATGATGAAGGAGAAGGCCTGTTTTATACGTTTAGGGAAAGCGGCGATGCGTATAAGCTCGCAGCTGTCAATGTAGCAACGGGGAAGGCTAAAGATCTTTTTTCTTTGCCGGAAATGGAGCCGATTCAAATATCTCCGAACGGGAAATATGCATTATACGGCTTTCATTTTGAGCAGATTATGTTATTGAAATCACATGAAACGAAGCAACTCATCATTGATCACAAGGAGATGGAATAACGATGGCTATCGCAGATGTAACCATTATCCCAATCGGTACGGAAACACCTAGTGTCAGTGCTTATGTGGCCGATGTGCAAAAGATTTTAGAAGAGTATAAAGCTGAAGGGAAAATCAAATATCAGCTGACACCTATGAATACGCTGATCGAGGGAGAACTGAGTGACCTTTTCACAGTCATTCAGGCTATTCACGAAGCGCCGTTTCAACAAGGGCTGCACAGAGTGGCAACTAACATCCGCATCGATGACAGGCGTGACAAAAAAACAACGCTTGAAAGCAAAATAGAAAGTGTCAATAAACATTTACAGCAATAAAATAAACCTGTATCCGATCGGATACAGGTTTTAATGTGCGGTTGGATAGCCGCTGTTTATCACCGTCATCACGGTAAACCAGCCAAAGACAAATAAAGTGGCTCCGGCCAATAAAAATCCAAGTATATTTCTATTCTTCACAGAACGCAAGACTCCCCATAAAGCGAAAAGAGCGACAAGGCCGAAAATCACGACAAGTAACATTACGCAGCCCCCTTTTACATTGAAAAACCTGCAATTCTTTCCAGTTTTATTCTACCTGTTTTTTATAGGTTTGTCGATAGCGTTTTCATTGCGATTGATTGAATCTTTTTTCAAAAACCTTCATAATAGGAGGATAAAAAAGAAAAAGGTGATAAAAGTGAAATGGAGACGAATGCCGGTAGGGCCGATTCAAGCGAACGCATATTTTCTCATCAATGAGGATCAATGCCTGATTTTTGATCCGGGCGGTGAAGGAAATAAAATCAATCAATACATAAAAGAAAAAGGGCTGACGCCTTTAGCCATTTTACTTACACATGCCCATTTTGACCATATTGGGGCGTTAGACGAAGTGAGAGAAAAATGGGATATTCCTGTTTACCTGCATCAGAATGAAAAGAATTGGCTTACGGACGCCTCTTTAAACGGGTCCGGCATGCTGCGGGGGATAGAAGTCACAGCTAAGCCCGCAGACCATCTGATTGAAGGAGACGGTGAACTGAATATCGGGCCGTTTCATTTGAAAACATTATTTACGCCGGGACATTCGCCAGGCAGTGTTTCTTACTATGTGAAGGATGCAGACTTGGTGATCTCTGGAGATGTCCTGTTTCAAGGCGGCATCGGGCGTACAGATTTAATAGGCGGTGATCAAGAGACGCTGCTGACGTCCATTCATGAAAAACTGCTTACGCTGCCGGAGGACACGCTGGTGTTAAGCGGCCATGGCCCTGAAACAGACGTGCGGACAGAGCAGGATCAAAATCCGTTTTTAAATGGGTTTTCACTGTGAAAAAGAGACAAACCGATAAGGTTTGTCTCTTTTTGCATTTAATGCCCTCCGCCGCCGGGCACCATAATAAAAATCGAGTAATATGTAAAGCCGGCGAAGAAGATCGTTAAATAGGCGCCAAAAATATAAATATACATGCGTTCAGTTAAGTTCAAATACGATAGGAATACAAATAAGATTGTCTGACCAAAAAATAAAAGGGAAGCATCTTTCATATCACCCAAATAAAACATGACTGCAAAAATTCCTGTCCAAAATCCTAACACCCGGAACATGCGATTCATTTTTATCCCCTCCCGAGAGTCCCTCTGATGTTTATTATAATAGATCGCATCTAAAAATGTAAACATTTTCATTACTTATATACAAATGGAATTTATCTTTCTATTATATGAATGATTTTTTTAAAATAACTCAAAAAAACTTTTCCTAAATGGTTTAAATGAAAAATGATCCGGGTAGTTATTCTACAAAGAGATGGTTAACTGAGGAGGAAAAAAAAGAATGGAACAAATCATTTTTTACTCATATCCAAGCTGTACGTCATGCCGGAAAACAAAACATTGGCTAAAGGCGCATCAAATTGAATTTAATGAACGGCACTTATTCAGAGAAACTCCCACTGTAGAAGAATTAAAGTACATTTTATCGTTAACGACAGAGGGAATCGATGAAATTTTAGCAACAAGAAGCCAGACATTCAAAAATTTGAACTTAAACATTGAAGAGATGACGGTAAATGAGGTGCTGGAACTTTTAGTTGATAAGCCGAAGCTTTTGAGACGGCCGATTCTTGTGGACAACAAAAAACTGGTGATTGGTTATAATCCGGGAGAACTGTTGAAATTATCAAAAAAGAAAACGGTTCATCAATCTGCATGATGAAAAACCGAAGATCCGCTGATTTAGACGAATCAGCTTATCTTCGGTTTTTCACCTGTTCAGAAACTGGGCTAGCTGGATTCGAACCAACGATCACGGAGTCAAAGTCCATTGCCTTACCGCTTGGCTATAGCCCAGTGATGTAAACATAGTATGTGCAGAGGCAGACGCGTTATACACATATGAAAATATATTTTCAAAAGACAGGAGGGAGCTCATTAAGATGATGGCTCTTGATCAGCATATAACAGAGCATAAAGAAGATATTATAAAACAATGGCTGGAAGCTTGCACGGCAAAAGGAAGCCGGCTGCATTCCGCTAAAGATCAGCAAAAATTAGAAAAAAAGTTAAAAGACCAGCACGAAGCATTAGTGACCATCGTGGCGAAATCCCTTAGAAAGGCAGAAGGCGTAAAGGATGAGCTCAATCGATGGTCTCTTCAATGCGCCAGAGACCGTGCCGTTCATGAAGTGACTGTAACAGAAAGTGTCGGTCAGTTTAACGCGTTCAGGCAGATCATGTTTGAATGGATTTTGAAATTCAGCGAAGCGTCTTCTCAGGAGAACAGCATTCGGAATATGTATGAGTGGAGCAGGATGTTGAACCAAACCATTGATGAGATCATCGAAGTGTTTACTGAAGAGTATCACCAGGTCACCATGATCCAATTAAACGCGCAAAAAGAAATGATTAATGAATTGAGTGCGCCGATTATTCCGATAACTGAGGGGGTAGGGATCCTTCCGCTTGTCGGTGAAATTGATACGTACAGAGCGAGAACGATTTTGGAATCGGTGCTGCAACAATGTTCGGCGTTAAAGCTCTCGTATTTGTTTTTAGATATTTCAGGCGTACCTATCGTCGATACAATGGTGGCCTATCAAATTTTTAAAGTGATTGACAGCACCAAGCTGCTTGGCATTGAGACGATTATTTCAGGAATCAGGCCGGAAATTGCCCAAACTGTGGTGAAGCTTGGTCTGGATTTTTCGAATGTGAAAACCGAGCAAAGTCTCGCTAAAGCCTTGGCCAATAAAGGATTTAAGATAGAAGAGCGTTGATGGCGTTCATTTATCTTATAATAAAGAAGCTGAACAGCCACCTTCAGGCTATTCAGCTTTTTTAACTTCTATAAATGAAATGTGGTGGCTGTCGATGTCTTTTACCTTAAAAGAGTAGCCGTCATAGTCAATGATACTTTCAGGCTCGGCGTCTATGTTTTGTGTCAGAAACCAGCCGCCCAAGGTATCCACTTCTGTATCTGATAAATCTGTTCCAAGCAGGTTGTTTACATCGCTGATTAATAATTTTGCGTTTAATAAGTAGTGATCCTTTCCAAGCTCGCGAATAGGAGGCACTTCATCCGCATCAAATTCATCGCGGATTTCTCCAACAATTTCTTCGATAATATCCTCGACAGTGACCAAACCGGAAGTCCCGCCATATTCATCAATGAGGATGGCCATATGAGTGCGTTCCTTTTGCATTTTCACCAGTAATTTATAAACAGGAATCGTCTCAATCACGTGGATAACAGGTTGAATGAAAGGTTCGATTTGCTGTTTTTTGAGTGAAAAATCTTTCGTCAGCATGGAAAACAGCACTTCTTTCATATTGATTACACCGATGACGTTATCTTTATCCTCTTTAACGACTGGGTACCGTGTATATTTTGTTTGCTTCACTGTTTCCTTCAGATGAGGAATGGAATCTTCATCAAGTGACAAACTGACCATCTCATTTCGCGGCACCATGATTTCCTTTGCCATCCGTTTGTCAAACGTGAAGATATTATTCATATATTTCAATTCACTTTTTCTGATTTCACCGCTTTTATAGCTTTCAGCCAAAAGAACCCGCAGCTCTTCCTCCGTATACGCCAGTTCATGCTCTGATGCAGGCTTCAGTCCAAACGCCCCTGTAATCAACCGGGCAGAGTGGTTCAGCAGCCAAATGAATGGAAACATGATCTTATAAAACCAAATAAGCGGTTTGGCGAATAGCAAGGTAATGCTTTCAGCTTTTTGAATGGCGAAGCTCTTTGGCGCCAGCTCTCCGATGACAACATTTAAATACGTCACCGCTAAAAAGGCGATAACAAGTGAAAGAAGATGAGTAAGCGACTCATTTAACCCTGCTTTATGAAAAAGCGGCCGAAGCATGGTTTGCACAGTCGGTTCCCCAAGCCAGCCCAGTCCTAAAGCTGCGACTGTGATGCCCAGCTGGCAAGCTGATAAATATTCATCAAGGTGAGTGATGACATGCTTTGCTGCTTTAGCGCCTTTCTTGCCTTTAGCAACAAGCTGATCAATTCTCGATCGCCGGACTTTTACGATCGAAAATTCTACGGCAACAAAAAATCCTGTTAACAAAATGAGAATAGCGACTGCTAGTAAATTGATAAATTCCAAAATAACTGCCTTCTCCAAGGAAGGCATGCACCTCCCTTTTCCGATGTCTTTCTACATTCCATACCACCGCAAACTGCTCACAAAACATGTGTTAAAGAGGCTGATTGGTTTAGTAATGCTTTTCTTGGGCAATTAAAGAATAAAGAACAAAAGTTTGGAGGAGCTTGTTATGAAGGCACATACGGGAAAGGATTGGTTTTGGTACCAAATGGGCCCGCAGGAAAGAAATAAGGCAAGAGATCTGATCCATTTTTCTCACTGGCCTCAATGTGAAAAGTGGTTTGAAAATAATCATCATATTAATTTTTTGCGAGTAGACACGACTGAAACGGATAATGAAGCGGTATTTGGCTCGATTGTATATGATCAGGGGCTTGGTGAGGAAAAAGACCATACCGTTTTTCACTTTTATATTACCAGACAATATTTCTTTACCATTAACTTTGATTTTTCGATTTTGAAGGGGATCAAGGGAAAACAAGTTGTTCAGCAAATGGAAAGAGCCGACAATGCGATAGAGGGATTTTTGATTCTTCTCGGGGAGTTAATGAATGCGTACCTAATCGGTGTTGATGAATTTGAAGTAAAGCTGAGAAAGCTAAGATGGCAAATCAAAGACGACAATAGCAAAAGCATTTTAAACCGCGTTCATCTTCTGCGCCATGAGCTGATGATCTGGAAAAACTTAATCCTAAGCGCTAAAAAAATTGAAATGGCGTTGAAAGAAACCTTTTTGCCGGAAAATGAAGAAAAAAAGGACTATCAGCGAACCCGCCTGAAAATCGACAGGGGATTTACATACATCAGTGAATTTGAAGGAGAGCTTAACAATCTGCTGCATTCAGAGGAAGTCATTACCTCTCACAGGGGAAATGAAATTGTAAAAGCACTGACCATTTTCACAACGCTTTTTACGCCGATTACAGCACTGGGCGCTCTCTGGGGGATGAACTTTTCAGTGATGCCTGAGCTAAATTGGAAATACGGATATCTCTTTTCTCTCTTATTGATTATCACGTCTACGGTTCTCATCTACCTATATTTGAAGAAGAAAGGCTGGACGGGAGATATGCTGCAGGAACGGAAGGAGAAAAAGAAATCTCGTAAAAGGCGGATACTGTAGAGTATTTGATTTTTTGTGCAGCGAATAAAAAATAAATCGAACCCGGTAAAGGAGGAGTGGGTAGAATGCTGTAAACCAACCGCTTCAACTGCAATATCGGTTCTATTCATGGGACACTTCAAGGGATTGTTTCTGACCGGGATACTGTGACGAGATGCTTAGCTGAAATTTAGATGAATGCAAAGCAAGTGACATCATGAGGGGTGACATCGTATACGGCCATCTTGATATGTCTGCTGAAGAAGCGGAGCAGCTTATGGCAGAACGCCCAAATTCCCGGTTTACCGATTCTTGAAAACGAACGAATCGCCGGCATTGTTGCATTAGGCGATCTTTCCGTTAAGAAAGATACTGATCAAAAAAACGGAGAAGCATTAAGTGAAATTTCAAATCAGCATAATAAAAGATGAAGTGAAGCAGGCGTGATGATGATCATGCCTGCTTTTTGGAGAAAATAATGAAATCAAGCAGGTCATGTAGCTAAAAACCATCTTTTCTTCCATCAGAAAATGATTTTCGTCATATAACACCTTCAGGAAATCACTTTTTCCCAGTTTGATTATGGGTCCTTCTTTTTCTACAATACGAATTGAAAGGAGGGGGAATCAATTTGGATTCAATAGAAAAGATAAGCAGAACCTTGATTGAAGAGGCATATATAACGAAGGCTTCTGATATTCACATTGTGCCGAGGGAGCGTGACGCTATCATTCATTTTCGAGTGGATCATGCCTTGCTGAAAAAAAGGAACATGAAAAAAGAAGAGTGTGCAAGACTGATTTCCCATTTTAAATTTCTCTCAGCAATGGACATAGGAGAAAGACGAAAACCGCAAAATGGCTCCCTTACGTTAAAGCTTGAAGAGGGACATGTTCATTTAAGAATGTCAACGCTCCCCACAATTAATGAAGAAAGTCTCGTAATCAGAGTGATGCCTCAATACAATATCCCTTCAATAGACAGACTGTCACTATTTCCAAAGACAGGAGCCACCTTACTCTCTTTCTTAAAACATTCCCACGGCATGCTCATTTTTACCGGGCCGACTGGTTCGGGCAAGACCACCACATTATATGCTCTCGTTCAATATGCAAAAAAACACTTTAATCGAAATATTGTCACACTGGAGGACCCTGTTGAAACAAGGGACGAGGATGTTCTTCAAGTACAGGTGAATGAAAAAGCAGGCGTGACCTATTCCGCAGGGCTGAAAGCGATTTTGCGCCATGACCCGGATATGATTATTTTAGGTGAGATCAGAGACGCGGAAACCGCTAAAATTGCTGTGCGGGCAGCGATGACGGGGCATCTGGTGCTGACGAGCCTTCATACGAGAGATGCGAAGGGCGCGATTTACAGGCTGCTTGAATTCGGCATCAATATGAATGAAATCGAGCAGACTCTCATTGCAATAGCTGCTCAGCGTTTAGTTGATTTAGCTTGTCCGTTTTGTGAAAACGGTTGTTCATCGGTGTATTGCCGCCAGTCACGGAACACCAGGAGAGCAAGTGTTTATGAGCTCCTTTACGGAAAAAATCTTCAGCAATGCATTCAGGAGGCAAAAGGAAATCATGCAAATTACCAATATCAAACACTCCGTCAAATTATCCGAAAAGGAATTGCGCTTGGCTACTTGACGACCAACAACTATGACCGGTGGGTTTATCATGAAACAGATTAGAAAAACTTGGACGTTAAAGGATCAAGCACAGTTATTAAAGCGGCTCGGTGAAATGACGGCGGGCGGATATACACTTCTGGATGGATTGCATCTGATGGAACTCCAGATGAATAAGAGGCAGGCTGATGCCTTGGCTGACGCGGTCACACGTTTGAGGGAAGGGGCTCCGTTTTATCAAGTATTACAGAGCTTGTCATTTCATAAGGAAGCCGTAGGTATTTGTTATTTTGCTGAAACACATGGAGAACTGCCTGCTTCCATGATCCAGAGCGGAGAGCTGCTGGAACGAAAAATGGCACAGGCGGATCAGATGAAAAGGGTGTTGCGGTATCCGCTTTTTCTCATCTTCACTGTTGCTGTCATGTTTTATATATTACAGTCGATCATCATTCCTCAGTTTTCCGGTATTTATCAATCGATGAATATGGAAACCTCACATTCAACTGACATGCTTTTTGCTTTTTTTCAGCATTTTGATCTTGTGATCATTTTGCTGGTTCTTTTTGCAGCAGGTATCGGGCTTTATTATTGGCTTGTGTTTAAGAAAAAATCACCTGCCCGGCAAATGCTTATTTGTATCAGGTTACCTTTGATTGGACAACTGATCAGGCTGTTTAACAGCTACTTTTTTTCTTTGCAGCTAAGCAGCCTTTTACAATCAGGTCTCTCCATTTATGACAGCCTTAACGCATTTAAACATCAAACGTTCCTCCCTTTCTACCGCAGCGAGGCCGAACAGGTGATTGAACGGCTGAAAGCTGGTGAATCAATTGAAGCCGCTATTTGTAAAAGTCCTTTTTATGAAACTGATTTTTCAAAAGTCATATCTCACGGACAGCTGAACGGCCGTCTTGATCGGGAGCTGTTCACATACAGCCAATTCATATTGCAGCGGATGGAGCACAAGGCGCAAAAATGGACAGGCATCCTGCAGCCGATCATTTATGGGTTTGTTGCAGCAATGATCGTCATTGTGTATTTATCTATGCTTTTGCCCATGTATCAGATGATGAATCAAATGTGAAAGGAAGAGGCTGATGAACGAAAAAGGATTTACACTTGTTGAAATGCTGATTGTGCTCTTTATTATTTCGATATTGCTTTTAATTACGATACCGAACGTCACAAAACATAACCAAACCATTCAGAAAAAGGGCTGTGAAGGCCTGCAAAACATGATTAAGGCCCAAATGACCGCATTTGAGCTCGATCATGAAGGGCGAACACCGAGCCTGGCTGATTTGCAGTCAGAGGGTTATGTGAAAAAGGATGCAGTTTGTCCAAACGGGAAGCGCATTATCATCAGTGGCGGAGAAGTTAAGGTTGAACATTAAATTAAACGAGGAGAAGGGATTTACTCTTTTAGAAAGCTTGCTTGTGTTAAGTCTCGCCTCTATCCTCTTGATTGCCGTGTTTACCACACTTCCTCCTGTTTATGCTAATACTTCTGTTCGTCAGGCTGCATGGCAGCTAAAAAACGACATTATGCTTGCGCAGCAGACCGCAATGTCCACTCATCAAAGAACAAACATTCTCTTTCAGAGAAACAATTATCAATTAGTCATGGGTGATACGGTAATTGAACGGCCGTATGCATTGGGACTTTCTATAGAACCACAGACATTAAAAGACCGTTTGGAATTTAATGAGAAAGGTCACCCGAATTCAGGCGGAAAAGTAAGAGTAAAAGGACATACTGCCTATGACATAACAGTTTATTTAGGGAGCGGGAGAGTCAATGTGGAGAGAAAATAAAGGTTTTTCTACAATTGAAACAATATCTGCACTAAGCCTGTGGCTGTTTCTGCTGCTGACAGTCGTTCCTTTATGGAACAAGCTGATAGCCGATGAAAATATGGCAGGATCTCGTGAAATCGGCTACCAGATGCTGAATGAAAGCATTAGCAAATATATGATGACTGGTAAAGGAACTGCTCCAAAAACGGTTACAAACAACAATATTAATTATGAAATGAAGTGGGAGGAGGAGGGGGAGTATCAAAACGTGTGCATCTCAGCATCAGTTTATAAAGAAAAACCATTTTGCCGCAGCATTCTGCGGACAGACTGGCTATACGCTTCTTAACGTCTTGTTTTCACTTTCCGTCTTTTTGCTCATATCAGGTTCGTTAGCTGCTATCTTTCAGCTGTTTTTGTCACGACAGCAGGAACATGACGGTTTCACACAGCAAGAATGGATGATATCGATGGAACAGATGATGAATGAGTGCAAGCAGTCACACGCTGTTAAGACAGCCGAGCATGGGAGCGTGCTGATCTGCACCAATCTGTCCGGCCAAGATATCCGTTTTGAAACCTATCATTCCATGATAAGAAAAAGGGTAGATGGTAAAGGGCATGTTCCGATTCTAGATCATATTACAGCCATGAGAGCTGATATTGAAAATGGGGTTGTTTTGCTCAACATTAAGAGTGAGAACGAAAAAATGTATCAAACTGCTTTTCCGGTTTACCCGTATTTAGGAGGAGGATAAATGTACCGCACGAAAGGGTTTATTTATCCAGCTGTTCTGTTTGTCTCCGCACTTGTATTGCTCGTTGTGAACTTTACTGCTGCTCAATATGTTTCACGCTGCTTGTTTGAAAAGGAAACAAAAGAATTTTACACAGGAGAGAATTTGCTTCAAAATGGCGCTCTTCTATCAATTCGGCATGTTCTTGAACAGAGGAAAGGGCAACAGGGTTCACAGCAGTTTACATATGGGCAGGTTTCTTATCGTATTCACGATACGACCAAAAAAGAGCAAAAAGAAATCAGCCTAAGAGCGTTGACGGAGTCTGGAACAGAAAGAACTGCACAGATCGTGTTTGATCAAAAGCAGAAAAAACTGCTGAACTGGACTGAATAAAGCAGAGAAAAGAGTATAAAAAAAGTCATGTGAGCCGACACTTTATAATAATTGAATGATGAGGTGATTACGTGAAAACGAATGATTATGTCAAATATATGACTCAGCAATTTGTCAAATATATAGATACCCCGAGGGATGAGCGGAAAGAAAGAAAAGAGGTTCGGAAAGAAATAAAAACGCCTGTTTCCCAGCACTGGTTCGGTATTTTACCCTATGGTTTCAAGCTATGGCTGAAGCGGAAAAAATAATAGCGAATATAACGAGTAAGGTCCTTCAACAATGGAGGACCTTATTGATATTCTTCTAATATGACAATTTTATTAACTTTTTGGCTATAGGGATCGAATGAAATTGTCACAAAAACGCCGAATTCCTTTGATCCTTCCCTCAGCGTTAAGTGATATTGCTTCACGGCTTCATCTTTTCTTTTGCGGTCCCATACCTTTTGTTTGAACAGTACCTGTGCGAGCGGGTACCTTTTTTTTGCTTCTTTTACTGCAAGAGCTTCCCATTTGGACATGTGGCGGGCGGTTACAAGCGGTGTTTCTTCTGCGTGAGCGGCAGCGGTGCCGAAAACGAGAAGAGAAAGACAAATCACACATTGTTTGATCATCATGCTGTCACCCTTTCTTTGTTTATGATTACCAAATCAAAAATCGATATGCATTTCGTTATCCACTTGTAGTTCCAAAAATTTCAAAAAACAAAAAGGTGAGCAATATGGAGCAAGACTTTGTAATATGGCGGAAATATTCTTTTTAACGAACAAAATGAGCGATTTTGGTAGTTTCCAATCGATTAATCGTTGATTATACTCTAGTTGCATGGTTCTTTAAAAAGAACAATTGTCATATCCAGTGACAGTGTTTTACAGGGGGTAAGATATGTTTCGATTGTTTCGCAATCAGCAACAGGCAAAGACGAAACAGAAAGTTCTGCTTATGTTTCAGCTTTCAGTCATTTTCAGTCTGACTGCCGCCATATGCTTACAATTTTCCGATGATACAAGCGCCGCTTTTCATGATATTGAAACATTTGACGTCTCGTTTCAAACGTGTACAGACTTTCAGCATACAGATAAAAGCTGCCATTATGATAAACGCTGGGATCAAAGTGATTTGCACCTATCAGATCAAACGGATACGAAAGGCACTGTATGCTCACCTATCGCTTTATTTGCTGAGCTCGAAAATACAGGTGAGAAACTTAGCAAATCAAAGTGGAAGTGGGAGCTTCATAAGCTGAAGAATGCCCGCAAACCGTTAAAGGATGGGAACGTAATCGAAAAAGGATTCGTTTCCAATCAAATTGGCGATTCACTTTATAAAATTGAGACGAAGAAAAAAATGAAACCCGGCATTTATGCATTTAAAGTATATAAACCGGCCGGCTATCCAGCAGACGGCAGTATTTTTGAGTGGTCGGAGCCTATGACGATTGCAAAGTGCGATGAAAAACCGACAGTCCCGAAAAAAGATACGAAGGCGGCCGTCAAAAAGAAGAAGGAAACAGCACAAAAAGATAGACAAGAAAAACCAAATAAAGAAGATACCTCTCAAGAAGCAGTAACAGATGAAAAAGAAGCCAAATCAGTTCAGAAAGAAAGTGGTGAAGAAGATGAAAAAAGCAATGAAGCTGATCAGTAATATTCTCTACGTGATTATCTTTACTCTCATTATTGTGCTGACACTTGTCGTGATTTCAACACGTTCATCCGGGGGGGAGCCCGCAGTGTTTGGATACACGATGAAATCAGTTCTGTCAGGTTCGATGGAGCCGGAGTTCAACACAGGGGCCTTAATATTGGTTAAAGAAATCACTGATGTGAAGGATCTCCAAAAGGGTGACGTTATTACATTTATGCAGGATGCAAATACAGCGGTCACCCACAGAATAGTTGACGTGACGAAGCAAGGAGACCATTTGTTATTTAAAACAAAAGGGGACAATAACGCGGCAGCTGATTCAGAGCTTGTATCAGACGAAAATGTCCACGCGCAATATACAGGTTTTCAGCTTCCGTATGCGGGCTACATGCTTCATTTTGCCAGTCAGCCGATCGGGACTGCTATTTTATTGATAGTCCCCGGCGTGATGCTGCTGGTGTACGCTTTTGTGACGATCACAAGCACGATTAGAGAAATTGAAAGAAAGACAAAAGCCTTGGAAACAGATACAAAGGACAGCACGATGTCTACTTAACATCAGTTGTAAACCTGGCAACAGGTTTCGATATAATATCATTTTAATAAAAGGGGAGTTTGCCATGAGTATGAAAAAGAAATTAAGTTTAGGAGTAGCTTCTGCGGCGCTAGGATTGGCTTTAGTTGGAGGAGGAACTTGGGCAGCATTTAACGACATTAAATCAACGGATGCTGCTTTTGCATCAGGTACGCTTGATTTATCTGCTAAAGAAAATTCAGCGAATGTTAACCTGTCAAATCTTAAGCCGGGAGACAAATTGACAAAGGACTTCCAATTTGAAAATAACGGCTCTCTTGCGATCAAAGAGGTGTTAATGGCACTGAATTATGGTGAATTTAAAGCAAACGGGGGCAGCAATACATCTGCAGAAGATTTTCTCAGCCAGTTTGAAGTGACCTTATTGACAGTTGGAAAAGAGGGCGGAAATGGATACCCGAAAAACATTATTTTAGATGATGCCAATCTAAAAGACTTGTATTTGATGTCCGCCAAGAATGATACAGCGGCCGCTGAAAAAATCAAAAAACAAATTGATCCTAAGTTCTTACATGCAAGCGGTAAAGTCAATGTAGCAACAATTGACGGTAAAACCGCTCCTGAATACGATGGTGTTCCAAAAACACCGACTGATTTCGATCAGGTTAAAATGGAGATCAAATTTAAAGATGACAAAACAAAAGATGAAAAAGGGCTAATGGTTCAAAATAAATACCAAGGCAACTCTATTCAGCTTCACTTCTCGTTTGAAGCGACACAATGGAATGGTTTGACAATTAAAAAGGAACATACGGATAAAGACGGTTACGTGAAGGAAAATGAAAAGGCGCACAGTGAGGATAAAAATTAATAGCAGCATTAAAAAAGAGACGGCCCGGTATATCATATACCGGGCTGTTTCTGTGTTTATTGACAAAAGAGGAGTTAGCGCCTCTGCTCAGGCACTACTCCTCTTTTTGGGATTTTTTCCATTTTTGATAATCTAAAAATTCACGAAATTGTTTTTTCGATACCCCGGATGTCATTGCATCCCGAACCAATTTCTCCCATTCACTATCTAATTGACCATCGTATTCGGTTTCATGTTTCTCATCGAGCAAAGTATGAACCGAGACGTCCAGAACAGCGGAGACTTTTTCGAGAAATTGAATGGAGGGGTTCGTTTGTAGATTTCGTTCTATTGAGCTTAAATAAGACTTCGCTACCCCAGCCTTTTCGGCTAGTTCTGATAGTGAGTAGCCTTTTTCTTTACGGTATTGTTTAATACGCTGGCCAATCAATGTCATCACCTTCCTTGTGATATTATAGCACATTCAGAAAGGATTTACGGTATGACTTCTAGCTGCCGGACCAGGATGAGAAGACTTTTTGTTTAAAAGTAAATATTTTCGTATTTCTTCAGGGCTGATATTTGCCTCTTTGGCTTTCAGCATTAATTCAACCCATTCTTGATCTAATTCGAAGTGCTCTTGTTTTGCATTTTTCATGCAGTTTCTCCTCCTAAAATACTTGTTTATGTATTTCAGCCAGTCCGGCCATGCCTCATTGTATGCCTTCATTGGTCTCTGGAAGTCATTTCCCATTAAATTGCCAGAATTTTTTTCCAATATATCTTTATTATAAACGCATTTTTTCAAAAAAAACGAGAATGATGTCGAATGGTAAAAAAAGTTAGCCTGACATATTATTTTGCAAATAAAATAATCCGCCATTTTCAATTCCAACTGATATCTTTGGTTGATACAAGGCTTTCAGCGCCTGTTTTTCCAGATGATACTCTTCTGGTTTTTCTTCTATATGCTCATAAAACTTGTCAAGCAATATCATATCGTTTTTCCACCTGGTTACCGCCTGCTCTGCCCAGTCTGACGGCTCCTGCATGGCGGATTTGGCAATATAATGTTCCATCCGTTTAAGGCCGCTTTCTGGTTTGATCATAGGTGATATGGTGAAGCAATAATCACATATTTGAGACGTGAGTGAAAGCTGTGTCAGCTTGCTTTGAAAGTCTTCAATGATGGTTCCAGAGACTAGGTGAAGACCTAGTGACAATAGCTTATCCTTTTTCATGTCGGACTGGTATGAAATCGTGACGTTTATACCAAGCCAAGGCTGAAGTGGGACTTTAGCTCCGGCTGATTCAATTTTCTCATACATTCTGGTAAATCTCCCATTTTGTTTAACTGCTTTAAATATTTGAAAGAGACGGGGCGCCCCAAAATAAATAAATTCTCCGTCTAGGTCTTTTGGTGTGTTTTCTTTATCTGTAATAAAAGTGATTTTCATCGGATTCGGATCGCCGCCAGTCTTCTCGCGCCAGTGCCAGTAGAAAGGGCGGTTCATGATTTGTTTGTCCATTTCAACTGTAAGCTGCACTGTCATATAGCCTAAGCTTTGATCGATGATTTGGCAGCTGTTTGCTTGGAAAAAACGCAGCAGAAAATCGTGAACCTCTTGCTGTCTCACTCGTAAAACCTCCTCACAGGCTAAGATCCTCTTTTTTCAGCAGGCTGCTGTTCTTTATAAGATAAAAATGAGGTTAAGTTATCCATTTTTATTTTCATTTCTTCTTCAGTTGCTGAATGGTACAAAATGTCGTGCAGGTGCTCTTCAAAATTGTTCACTTGAATTTTCGTTAAAATATCATCAAGTTCACCGACCACTTTTTCAAACAAATGAATTTTCTCATATAACAGCTTTAAAATATGCTCCTCCACCGTATGTTTTGTCGCCATGTTATAAATGTGCACGTCACGCTCCTGCCCGAGCCTGTGGATTCTTCCGATTCTCTGCTCCAAACGCATCGGATTCCATGGCAGGTCATAGTTGATCATGTGATTGCAAAATTGCAGGTTGATTCCCTCACCGCCGGCTTCAGTTGCAATCAGAACTTGGATTTTCCCGCGGAAAAGATCCTTCATCCAGTCTTTTTTCCCGCGTTTAAATCCGCCTCTGAACGGCACAGAACTGATGCCGTTTTGCTGTAGAAACCATTGCAGGTAAATCTGGGTTGCCCGGTATTCTGTGAAAATGATGACCTTATCGTCTATCTTTTTGATCAGGTCAACCACTTGAAGCGCTTTAGAGTTTTGTGTCACTTGATTGATGCGATCTATTAAAATCGATATGGTGTGCTCATCAATGGCTGGTGCTTGTTTGTCTTTTTGATCGAGCATTTTTTTCAGCGTCATATAGACTGCTTCTCTGCTCGAACAGCACTCCCTTTGCAAGGTCATAATCGAGAACATGCTGGCCGGCTTGTTGATGGCTTCCTTCAGACTGGAAATCTCATCGTAAAGCGCCTGCTCCGTTGGAGAAAATTCGATTGGCACTGTTTCAACATGACGCTGTTTCCAATTCAGTCCGGTGTCATGCCGCCTGTTGCGGATCATCACCTTATTCACAAGATCTTTTAAATGCTCATGCGCTTCTAAACTGGATTTCTTCTTGGCGAACTCTTCCTGAAAGTGATTCTGGCTGCCTAAATGGCCCGGCTTTAATAAGGACACTAAATTGAAAATTTCTTCGATACGATTTTGGATCGGCGTCGCGGTAAGAAGCAGGCAATATTTTTTTACGAGATTCTGGACGAATTCATAGTTCTTCGTTTTGCTGTTTTTCAGTTTGTGCGCCTCATCAATAATGACGAGATCGTATGGAATTGACAGGACGATTTCGCGGTGGGGCGAACGCTTTGCGGTGTCGATTGATGAGACGACAATATCGCATTGCTCCCACACATAGCTTTTCTTTTGTTCAACAGCCGGGATCAAAAATTTTTCCTGAAGCTCTTTGACCCACTGTGAGACAAGGGAAGCAGGCACAAGGATCAATATTTTTTTTGCTAAACCGCGAATCATGTATTCTTTTAGAATCAGGCCGGCTTCAACAGTTTTCCCGAGACCCACCTCATCTGCTAAAATTGCTTTCCCGTTCATTTTTTCAACCACTTTTTGCGCCACCTCAAGCTGGTGGGGGAGCGGTGTAAAGGAAGGCAGGTATAAAGGGGCCCGTAAGCCTTCAAATTCAGGAATGGCTAATGTTTTCTGGATTTCCGCAGAAAGCTTGTACAGTTCCCAGTTCGCCCACGGTCCATCATTTTTCAGTCTTTCGGCGAATTCGTCAGGCCATTTTGCATCGTAGATCATTTCTGTGTCCATTGCTTTGAAACCGCCTTTCTTATTCTTCGATTCTTAAAATGAACAATATAGAAAATCTGCCCAAATTGCTGTTGCCCAGCATATCATGATGATGGTAGGATATGAGTATGTATTTGATGTAAGATATTGCTATAGTATGTCCATAACAGCATGAAAATATGAGCGGATGACAGCAAGGGGAGAGACCTGACCGAAAAACTCGGGATACAGGCGCCGAAGGAGCAAACTGCGGAGTGAATCTCTCAGGCAAAAGAACTCTTGCTCGACGCAACTCTGGAGAGTGTTTGCGTGAATGCGCAAGCCACCAAAGGGGACGTCTTTGCGTATGCAAAGTAAACTTTCAGGTGCCAGGACAGAGAGCCTTCATTTTATATGAGGTGTTTCTCTGTCCTTTTTTGTATCGTTTTTTAGCTGCACCGTTGAAAAAGGGGAGGAATTTGATGCTGAAAAGAACGCCGTTATTTGAACTGTATAAAGAATATGGAGGGAAAACAATTGATTTCGGAGGCTGGGAGCTTCCTGTTCAATTTTCTTCTATAAAAAAGGAACACGAGTCTGTCCGGACTGCGGCCGGACTGTTTGATGTTTCTCATATGGGAGAAATCGAAGTGTCCGGAAACGACAGTCTGTCATTTTTGCAAAAGCTGCTGACAAATGACATTTCCGCATTAACGCCGGGCCGTGCGTTATATACGGCGATGTGCTATCCGGATGGCGGAACCGTCGATGATTTACTTGTCTATCAAAAAGGAGAGAACCGCTATCTGCTTGTCATTAATGCTTCTAATATAGATAAAGACCTGGCATGGATGAAAGAACATGCAACAGGTGATGTGCAGATTGATAATCAGTCAGATCAAATTGCGCTCTTGGCTGTTCAAGGGCCGAAAGCAGAAACAATTTTTAAAAAACTGACAGCATCAGAGGTGTCTGCTTTAAAGCCGTTTTCGTTTATTGATGATGCTGATATCAGCGGCTGCAAAGCACTCATTTCGCGCACCGGCTATACGGGTGAGGACGGGTTTGAAATTTACTGCCGTGCTCATGATGCAATGCCTTTGTGGAAGCAAATCATTGATGCGGGTGAGGATTACGGACTGATTCCATGCGGACTCGGCGCACGTGATACGCTCCGGTTTGAAGCGAAGCTCCCGCTCTACGGCCAGGAGCTGACACGGGATATTACACCGATTGAAGCAGGTATAGGCTTTGCCGTAAAGCACAAAAAAGAGTCTGACTTTTTCGGTAAGTCAGTATTGAGTGAACAGAAAGAAAACGGGGCGAAGCGGAAGCTTGTCGGCCTTGAAATGATTGAAAAAGGAATACCGCGGCACGGGTATGAAGTGTTCCATAATGGTGCTTCCGTCGGAAAGGTGACAACCGGCACGCAGTCACCGACATTAGGGAAAAACGTCGGCCTTGCCCTAGTTACTGCGGAAGCGAGTGAAATCGGGACAGTTGTAGAGGTGGAGATTCGTACAAAATTAGTGAAAGCAAAGGTTGTCAAAACACCATTTTATAAACGCTAATATTTTTTCTTGGGGAGAGGAGTCAACACATGAAGCACCGTTATTTGCCCGCAACAGAAAAGGATAAACAGGAAATGCTCGCTGCTATCGGCGTAAGCGGCATTGATGAATTATTTGCTGATATACCGGAAAACGTCAGATATAAAAAAGAGTATCAAATCAAAAAAGCGAAATCAGAAACAGAATTAACAAAAGAACTGACAAAGCTGGCCTCTAAAAATCGTGATACCGTGCAACACGCATCTTTCTTAGGAGCGGGTGTATATGACCATTATCAGCCTGTCATTGTGGATCATGTCATTTCACGCTCTGAGTTTTATACCGCGTATACGCCTTATCAGCCGGAAATTTCACAAGGGGAGCTTCAGGCCATTTTTGAATTCCAAACGATGATCTGTGAACTGACAGGAATGGATATCGCCAACTCCTCTATGTATGATGGCGGTACAGCCTTGGCGGAAGCGGCAATGCTTGCTTCAGGACACACGAAAAAGAAAAAAATTGTTGTGTCAAAAACCGTGCATCCTGAATCGAGAGAAGTGCTGAAAACATACGCAAAAGGTCAGTATATTGAAGTCGTTGAAATTCCCGCTCCAGATGGCGTTACTGATCTTGATGCTTTGCGCCAAAATGTTTGCGAGGATACAGCCGCAGTGATCGTTCAGTACCCGAATTTTTTTGGCCGGATCGAGCCGTTAAAGGATATTGAACCTATCGCTCACCAAGGGAAATCCATGTTTATTGTGTCATCCAACCCGCTTGCGCTAGGCCTTCTCACGCCGCCGGGCAAGTTTCAGGCTGATATCGTCGTCGGTGATGCGCAGCCTTTCGGTATTCCTTCAGCATACGGCGGCCCCCATTGCGGATTTTTTGCCGTCACCAAAAAATTAATGAGAAAGGTGCCTGGCCGCCTCGTTGGACAAACGGTAGACGAAAATGGGAAAAGAGGCTTTGTGCTTACTTTACAAGCTAGGGAGCAGCATATCCGCCGGGATAAAGCAACATCAAACATCTGCTCGAACCAAGCTTTAAATGCGTTGGCAGCTTCTGTGGCCATGACGGCTCTCGGGAAAAACGGGGTAAAAGACATCGCCCGCCAAAACCTTCTAAAAGCCAGCTACGCAAAGGAAGAAGCAAAAAAAGCAGGCCTTACCGTGATATTTGACGGCGCGATGTTTAATGAATTTGTCATCAAACTGAATGAACCGGTGAAAGCTGTGAACCAGCGTTTGCTGGCAAAAGGCATCATCGGCGGATATAATCTTGGGCTGACGTATCCGGAGCTGGACTGTCATATGCTGATTGCTGTCACGGAGCTGAGAACAAAAGAAGAAATTGACGCACTCATTCAGGAATTGGGGGATCGCCATGAGTAATCAGGATCAGGCACTTATATTTGAACTTTCCAGAGAAGGCCGTATCGGCTACAGTCTGCCGGAGCTCGATGTACCAGAAATCAAATTGGAGGACCTCCTGTCAGACACCTATATCCGTGACGAGGACGCAGAACTGCCGGAGGTGTCCGAGCTGGATATCATGCGCCATTTTACAGCGCTTTCCAAACGTAATCACGGGGTGGATTCCGGATTTTACCCGCTCGGTTCCTGCACGATGAAATACAATCCGAAAATAAATGAAAAAATTGCGCGCATTCCTGGATTTGCTGCGATACATCCTTTACAGGACGAGGACACGGTGCAAGGTGCTTTAGAGCTTTTATATGATTTAAGCAGGCACCTTGAGGAAATTACGGGTATGGATGAAGTCACGCTTCAGCCCGCTGCCGGGGCGCACGGTGAATGGACGGGGCTGATGATGATCCGGGCCTATCATGAAGGGCGCGGCGATTTTAAGCGGACGAAGGTCATCGTTCCTGATTCTGCGCACGGGACGAATCCTGCTTCAGCGACAGTAGCAGGCTTTGAAACCATAACGGTGAAATCAAATGAAAATGGGCTTGTCGATCTGGAGGATTTAAAAAGAGCGGTGAATGAAGAAACTGCGGCTCTTATGCTGACGAATCCGAACACGCTCGGCTTGTTTGAGGAACAGATCACCGAGATGGCGGACATTGTTCACCAAGCGGGCGGAAAACTGTACTATGACGGTGCGAATTTAAATGCCGTTTTAAGTAAAGCGAGACCGGGGGATATGGGGTTTGACGTGGTGCATCTCAACTTGCATAAAACATTCACCGGACCTCATGGAGGCGGAGGCCCGGGTTCAGGTCCTGTCGGTGTAAAAAAAGACCTGATTCCTTATTTGCCAAAACCAGTTTTAATCAAAAAAGAAGACCGCTTCACGTTTGATCATGACCGCCCTCATGCGATCGGCCGCGTGAAGCCGTATTACGGCAACTTCGGCATCAATGTCAGAGCGTATACGTACATTCGCTCCATGGGGCCTGACGGGTTAAAGGCTGTTACTGAGAACGCAGTGTTAAACGCTAACTATATGCTGAGAAAGCTTGCGCCTTATTACGATCTTCCATTTGATCGCCATTGCAAGCATGAATTTGTTTTGTCAGGGAAGCGGCAGAAAAAGCTGGGGGTGCGTACGCTTGATATAGCAAAACGGCTGCTTGACTTCGGCTATCATCCGCCGACGATTTACTTCCCTCTTAATGTTGAAGAATGTATCATGATTGAGCCGACAGAGACGGAATCAAAGGAAACACTGGATGCGTTTATCGAGGCTATGATTCAAATCGCAAGGGAAGCGGAGGAAAATCCGGAGCTTGTCCAGGAGGCGCCTCATACGACGATTGTAAAAAGAATGGATGAAACAAGAGCGGCGAGGCAGCCGGTGCTTAGATACGAAGCGGAAAAGAGTTAAATAAAAACAGCTGTCTGTTAGACAGCTGTTTTTATTTAGTTCTTCGCTTTAATCTTTCCGCCCCACTTTTTAAAGCCGCCTTTTAAGTTGTAAATCTCAGTGCAGCCGTTTTTGCGCAGGGTTTGTGCCGCGCGTCCGCTGCGGACACTGTTTTGGCAGTACAGGTAGACAGGCTTGTCCGGACGGATTTCGTTTTTTCTCTGTTTCAGCTGGGAAAGCGGAATGTTGCGTGCGCCTAAAATGTGTCCGCCCTCAAACTCGTTCGGTTCACGAACATCAATGAGCTGCGCTTTTCGGTAACCCGCGCGGAATTCTTCTTCCGTAAGTGTTTTCATAATTCGCTGCTGATACACATATGAAGCAATCATATAGACGAGAAACGCAGCAAAAATAATCAAAACGATCATATTAGACAATGTGATTCTACTCCTTTAGCATATAAAATCAAAGCCTTGCTTCTTAAAACAAGGCCATAGAGCCGTTTTCGACACATACTATTATAGTAAAGCACGGCGTGATTGTCATCCATAATGGAACGAAAATATTTTTCATTTTCCCGGCAGTTTGATAAACTGATTCTATTAAAACGGTAAGGAAGGTCTCAAAATGGAAAAAGAAACTTGGCGGTTTATAGACTCAGGCAACGCAAGTCCGGCATTCAATATGGCGCTTGATGAAGCGCTTTTATATTGGCATAGCGAAAAGAAAATTCCTCCGGTTATCCGTTTTTACGGCTGGAATCCGGCGACACTTTCTGTAGGGTATTTTCAAAATATTAAAAAGGAAATCAATTTTGAAGCAGTACATAAGTATAATCTCGGATTTGTCAGACGCCCGACCGGCGGAAGAGGTGTGCTGCATGATCAGGAATTGACATACAGCGTGATTGTTTCAGAAGAGCATCCCGAAATGCCGGCGACTGTTACTGAGGCATACCGGGTCATTTCAGAAGGCATACTCCAAGGCTTTAGAAATCTCGGCTTGGACGCTTACTTTGCCATCCCGAGAACTGAAAAAGAAAAAGAAAGCTTAAAAAATCCGCGGTCATCTGTTTGTTTTGACGCGCCTTCGTGGTATGAGCTGGTGGTCGAGGGACGCAAGGTAGCAGGTAGCGCGCAAACGAGACAAAAAGGCGTGATTCTCCAGCACGGCTCCATTCTGCTTGATTTGGATGAGGACAAGCTGTTCGATCTGTTCTTGTATCCGAGTGAAAGAGTCAGAGAACGCATGCAGCGCAATTTCAAAAATAAAGCGGTTGCCATTAATGAACTCACTGAAAAGCGGGTAACGATGGATGAGGCCCGTAAAGCATTTAAAGAAGGGTTTGAAACAGGACTTAACATTCTGTTGGAGCCGTACGAGCTATCTGGGGAGGAACTTGATTTTGTTCATCATTTGGCAGAAACAAAATACGCCTCAGATGAATGGAATTATAAGCGGTAAACAGGGCTTTTGGCCTGCCGGGCATCCTTGTTTTTTCAAGTTCATTAGTGTAAACTTGTAATGGTTTATAAAGTTAAGGTGCTTTTTGGGAGGGTTTCGATGACAACACCAAGTATGGAAGATTATATTGAACAGATTTATATACTGATTGAAGAAAAAGGATATGCACGGGTTTCTGATATCGCAGAAGCATTGGCAGTCCATCCCTCCTCTGTAACAAAAATGGTTCAAAAACTAGATAAAGACGAATATTTAATTTATGAAAAATATCGCGGTCTCGTGTTAACGTCTAAAGGGAAAAAAATAGGCAAACGGCTGGTATACAGACATGAATTGCTTGAGCAGTTTTTAAGAATCATTGGTGTTGATGAAGAGAAAATATATAACGATGTCGAAGGAATCGAACATCATTTAAGCTGGAACAGCATTGATCGCATCGGAGATCTTGTGCAATATTTTGAAGAAGATGATGCTCGTAAAAAAGATCTGAAATCAATCCAAAAGAAAACAGAACATCATAATCAGTAAAAAGACGGTCTCAAAGGAGGCCGTCTTTTTTGATGCGTGCGCCGCATGTCATTCGTTGGTCTATTTCTTCGCGTATTTTCTTAAAATGATAGTACACGATCGGATGGAGGGGGAGGGAATGAGATGTATATTGACGGCGTGTTTTCCGGCGGCGGAGTAAAAGGCATTGCGCTCGCAGGCGCTTATGAAGCGCTTGAGGAAAAAGGATTTCGCTTTAAAAGGATTGCGGGTACAAGCGCGGGTGCCATTATCGCCGCTTTCATTGCGTCAGGTTACACCAGTAAGGAAATCCGCGCTTTGATTGAAGAAGTGGAAGGAGAGAAATTGCTGGACCAGAGATACTCATGTCTCCCCTTAAAAATGCTCCAGTGGGTGTCCATCTACTGGCGTCTCGGCTTATACAAAGGCGACACGATGGAAAAGTGGATTGCTGATCTGTTAAGAGCGAAAGGCATAAGGGTTTTTGGTGATTTGCCAAAAGGGTCCCTGCGCCTTATCGCTTCTGATCTGACAAACGGCACCATGATTGTTTTGCCGGACGATTTAGTCCGTTACGGGTTAAATCCTGATATGTTCCCGGTTGCCAGAGCGGTCAGAATGAGCTGCAGCATTCCGTATTTCTTCGAACCGATCAAGTTAAAAACGGCAACAGGCACCGCTACGGTTGTTGACGGAGGCGTGTTAAGCAATTTTCCAATCTGGCTGTTTTCAAAGGAAAGAAAGCGGCCTGTAATCGGTGTAACGCTTGCGCCGCGGGAAAGGGAGCGCCCGAAAAAAAATATCCGCAACGCTTTCGAGCTGTTTGGCGCCCTGTTTGAAACGATGAAGGATGCACATGACGCAAGGCATATTGCGTCACGCTATGAACAAAACATCATTTTTCTCCCTGTTGATGACGTAATGGCGACGGAATTTCATTTAACACAACAAAAAAAACTAGCCCTGATTGAGCTAGGTAAAAGACGGACAGAGCTATTTTTAAAACAGTGGACCTATTAAAAAAGCGCTCTGTTTTTCTTTTTATTCTTTTTCCCTTCTATAACAGTCAGCTGAGTCTGGCTTTTCTTCTTGAGAATCATCGGTTTAGGCTTGCTGGCGCTCGGAACGCTTCGCAGGTGGCTGACACGCCCCTTATGTCCGGCGCGGTGCTTTGCTTTTTGTTCTTTCATTCGGCGCCGCGATTGTTTCGCCGCTTTTTTGAAGGCTGCCCCTTCGCTGCCCGCATTTCGATTCATTACATATTTCATAATAAAATAAATAATGATGCCTGCCACGATGACGGTTACCGCCATTTTTGCCAATTCTCCGGGATTGGTTACCAGCACATAGAGGAACCCGAACGCTCCCAGCGCAATTAATACAGCAATAATAGGTTGTACACGATGATTCATAACTGTCCACCTCCGAAAGTAATAGCAGGGCAACGGATACTAGATGACGTTGTGAGAAGGCTTCTGATTTTGCTCAGATATGTCTTCCAGTCTGAGAAGCTCGTTAAAGCTTTCGATGGCAACTTCAACCTGGTCATCCTTAGGTTCTTTTGTTGTTAACAGCTGAAGCCAGAGACCGGGGTAGCCAAGAAATTTCAGTCCGGGAATATCACGAACTTTGTTTGTCAGCTGCAGAACTTCAAATGATATGCCGAGTACGACCGGTATCAGTGCAACACGATCTATAACACGCAGCCAAAGCGGATCTGTCGGAACAAGCAAATAGACAAACATGCCGACAATAATCGTAAATAAGATAAAGCTTGATCCGCAGCGGTAATGAAACCGGGATTGATTTTGAACATTCTCCACTGTAATTGGCAAATTCTGTTCATAACAGTTTATGACTTTATGTTCGGCTCCATGATATTGAAACACTCTTTTAATGAGCGGTGTCATGGACAGAAAGTAAATGTAGCCAAGCAGCAAAATCAACTTAAACAGGCTTTCAACCGCAATTTGTGCTGTGTCTGAGGAAAAAATTGGCCTTGTCAGTTCAGCTAAGAAAACAGGAACCAATGTAAATACGAATTTACTGAACAAAAATGATAAGACGCCGATTACCGCAAGGCTGAGATACATAGACAGCCCGGTGGATTTTTTTTCTTTCTGCTCAAGTGTCCCGTCCTCAGATGGATCGAGCCCGTAGCGTTCGCTTGAAAAATTCAAATGCTTTGTGCCGTTTGCGCTCGCTTCAATAATGGCCGCGATCCCCCGTAAAAACGGTATCTTTTTCACGATGTTCAGTTTCGGATTGTGTTTGCGGGGAAGCTTAAAGAAGTCAATGCTTCCATCCGTTCTTCTAATAGCCGTAACGTAATGATGCTTTCCGCCAAACATAACGCCTTCCACAACTGCCTGCCCGCCGTAAGCGGGCGGAATTTTATGTTTTGACATATTATCAACCTGCCTATTTCTTTAGGATTGCTAACCATTTCCTTTCACTCTATTGTACAGGAAACAGTGCTAAACCTCTAGATTGACAGGCTGAAAAATTGCCATAGCCTTGCTTTTTCTACATGCATTATACCCGTTATTTTCAAATTTTACTCACAGATGTCAAAAAGTGTGAGCTTTTTTATTGACATTTCATTTTTTGGGCACACTTTAACTGGAGGTGCCGAGATGACAAGCGAAAAAGATACAGAACAAAATGAAGAATTGAATGAGAAGCAAGGGCCGCCTGTTTCAATGGCCGGCAGGGTGGCTGCAACGGGTTTTTGCGGAGGTGTATTATGGAGTTTCATTGCTTATATCGCATATCTGTTTCATTTTTCTGAAATCAGCCCGAATATGATTTTGCAGCCGTTTGTTCTCGGAGAGTGGAAAAAACATGGACTGGGAACCATAATCAGCATCATTTTGATCGGAGTGATTTCGATTGGTGCAGCATTTCTTTATTTTCTTCTATTGAAACGGTTAAAAACAATGTGGCCTGGTATTTTATACGGCTTGCTGCTTTGGCTGCTCGTGTTTTTTGTTTTTAATCCGATTTTTCCTAATGTGCGCGCGGTGACCGAACTGAAATCAGATACCATTATTACGACCATTTGCATCTATTTGCTTTACGGGCTGTTTGTTGGTTATTCCATTTCCTTTGAATACAACGAGCTGAATTCGGAAAAGCTGGCACGTGCGCTGGGAACGTATAGAGAATAGTGTATTATCCTTTTCCAGTATGATAAAATGTTCACGAGAAGTGAACATTTTTTACATGAGAAACCCTCGCGAAAAGGAGAGATTCATGTGCCTCATTTTTTGATTTTGAACGGACCGAATGTCAATCGGCTGGGAAAGCGTGAGCCGGAGGTATTCGGCCGCGGGACACTGACCGATATCGAAACAGATCTTTTTCATTTTGCTGAAGCCTTACATATCCAGCTTACTTTCTTCCAGTCAAACCATGAAGGCGATTTGATAGATGCGATACATGAGGCTGAGGAGCAATACGACGGGATTGTTCTGAACCCTGGCGCTCTGAGCCATTACAGCTACGCGATCAGAGATGCTGTTTCAAGCATCAGTCTTCCCGTGGTTGAGGTGCATTTATCAAACTTATACGCCAGGGAGGAATTCAGGCATCAGTCGGTCATCGCTCCGGTTGCGAAAGGGCAGATTGTCGGTCTTGGAGCTGAAGGCTACAAGCTTGCTGTTCGCTACTTATTAAGCCAGCAAGGGGGAGAATAAAGATGAAGCTAGAGAAATTAAGAAACCTGTTTGGACAGCTGGGTATTGACGGTATGCTGATTACAAGCAGCACAAATGTACGCTATATGACTGGATTCACTGGTTCGGCCGGCTTGGCTGTTATTTCAGGTGACAGGGCAGCGTTTATTACGGATTTTCGGTATACAGAGCAGGCGAAGGTTCAGGTAAAGGGCTTTGAGATCATTGAGCATGGCGGCAGCTTGATCCAGACTACGGCCGACACAATTGAAGTGTTCGGGATCAAGCGCCTCGGCTTTGAGCAGAACAGTATGACATACGGCACATACGCCTCATACAGCGCGGTTATCAGTGAGGCTGAATTAGTGCCTGTGGCTGAATCCGTAGAAAAGTTGCGCTTGATTAAGTCTAGTGAAGAGATTAAGATATTAGAGGAAGCTGCGAAGATTGCAGATGATGCCTTTAGACATATCTTGACGTTTATGAAACCCGGCATTTCTGAAATCGCTGTTGCCAATGAGCTGGAGTTTTATATGAGAAGTCAGGGGGCAGACAGCTCTTCTTTTGATATGATTGTCGCCTCAGGCCTTCGGTCAAGCCTTCCGCACGGTGTGGCCAGCGACAAACTGATTGAAAGCGGAGACCTCGTTACGCTTGATTTTGGCGCTTATTATAAAGGATATTGTTCTGATATTACCCGTACGGTCGCTGTAGGTCAGCCTAGTGATCAGTTGAAGGAGATGTATCAGGTCGTATTTGATGCTCAGGCACTCGGCGTCGCACATATCAAGCCGGGAATGACAGGAAAAGAGGCTGACGCCCTCACTAGGGATCACATTGCTGCAAAAGGCTACGGTGAGTATTTCGGCCATTCAACAGGGCACGGGCTCGGCATGGAAGTTCATGAATCGCCGGGATTGTCCGTCAGATCTTCAGCTATCCTTGAACCGGGCATGGTGGTCACAGTGGAGCCGGGCATTTACATACCAGAAACAGGCGGTGTCCGCATAGAAGATGACATCGTCATTACAGAAAACGGCAACCGGACAATCACCCATTCCCCAAAAGAACTTATTATTTTGTGATTGGAATATAGGAGGACATTAAACATGATTTCAGTTAACGATTTCCGTACAGGATTAACTATCGAAGTAGACGGCGGCATTTGGCGCGTCGTTGACTTCCAGCACGTAAAACCTGGTAAGGGCGCGGCGTTTGTCCGCTCTAAACTTCGCAACCTGCGCACTGGTGCAATTCAAGAAAAAACCTTCCGCGCTGGTGAAAAAGTAGCGAAAGCGCAAATCGAAACAAAAACAATGCAATACCTTTATGCAAACGGAGATCAGCACGTATTTATGGATACCTCTTCTTATGAGCAGCTTGAACTGGGCGCGGCTCAAATCGAAGAGGAATTAAAATACCTGCTTGAAAACATGTCTGTGCATATCATGATGTACCAAGATGAAACGCTCGGTATCGAACTTCCAAACACAGTTGAGCTGAAAGTTGTTGAAACCGAACCCGGTATTAAAGGTGATACGGCATCAGGCGGTACAAAACCTGCGAAAACGGAAACCGGCCTTGTTGTCAACGTGCCGTTCTTTGTGAACGAAGGCGACACACTTGTTGTCAATACATCAGACGGTTCTTACGTTTCAAGAGCGTAGAAAGAAAAAAGAAGTCTGTTCCCAAATGGGAGCAGGCTTTTTTTTGTGCCCAAAAACAGAATCTTTCTTTTATACGAAAATGACAAGACTACTTCCGGAAGCTAGAGCATATCATATAAAAAAATGGGAGGTTGGGAGAGTGTCATGAAATTTTTGCTTGGAAACATCAATTCTACGGTTTTAACGATGGCCGGCTTGCGCGTTTTATCCTCTATGATTGAGCTGACGGCAGCGATTATCATGCTTGTGACAAACGATGTTCGGAAGGCGGTTGTGGTAAACAGCATTCTTGCTATTGTCGGTCCGCTGATATTTATCATCACCATGACTGTCGGAATCTACCAAATTGCCGGGCAGTTGTCGTATGCAAAGCTGATTCTGATTTTTACGGGTGTTGTTTTGATTTTAGCGGGTGTTCATAAATAAAGAGAGCTTGTCATAAAGTCTGCCTCACATCATACATTTTAAAGAAGCCGATCGGTAGAAAGGAGGAGGCTCTGTTGAATGAAATCGCTGAGGTTCTCCCTGAATCCATGAAAAACGCCCTTTCTGAAATACCGGAACATCAATGGCTGGAAATCGAAGAAGTCAGAATTCGCGTCAACCGCCCTGTTGAATTGACTCGAAAAGGACAACCTGTTTTTTTGTCCTATGCGGGCACGGTCGAGGATGCCCATCTGATCCTCAGCCGGCTCAGCAATTATAGTATGTATACGCTCGAGGAAGAGCTGAAGAAAGGATATGTCACGATCAGAGGCGGCCACAGAGTCGGACTGGCAGGCAGAGTCATTACGGAAAACGGAGGTGTGAAAGGCCTCCGTGACATCACATCTTTTAATATACGAATTGCCCGGCAAAAGCTGGGGATTGCGGAACCGCTGCTTCCATACTTATATCAAAACAGCTGGCGAAATACGCTGATTATCGGACCGCCGCAAACCGGTAAAACAACACTTCTCCGGGATCTTGCGAGACTCTCGAGCACCGGTAAAGACGGCATGTTGCCCGTGAAAACAGGAATCGTCGACGAAAGGTCAGAAATTGCCGGATGCCTGCGCGGCATTCCGCAGCATCAATTTGGACGGAGGGTTGACGTATTAGACGCCTGTCCGAAGGCTGAGGGGCTGATGATGATGATTCGTTCGATGAGCCCCGAGGTGATCATTGTTGATGAAATCGGGCGTATGGAAGATACAGATGCCCTTCTTGAGGCGCTCCATGCAGGTGTTTCAGTAATCGTATCGGCGCATGGCTGGAGCTTATCCGACCTGATGAAGCGGCCTTCATTGAAGCATTTGTGGGAAGAAAGAGCCTTTGACCGCTATTTGGAATTATCGAGAGCAAAGGGGCCGGGCACAGTAAGCCGCATGTATGACAAAGATGGACATGTGCTGTCTGGGACGATGGATGTGAAGACATGCTGAAGCTGCTGGGCGCTGTATTCATTGTAGTAGCGACAACATGGACGGGTTTTGAGATGGCGAAGATTTATACGGAACGGCCGCGGCAAATCCGTCAGCTGCGTGCGGCGCTCCAATCCCTCGAGGCTGAAATCATGTATGGCCATACACCGCTGCATATTGCTTCACAGCAGATTGCCAAGCAGCTTGCACAGCCTGTTTCGGCTCTTTTTATTACGTTCAGTGATCAGCTGGACAAGGGAAGCGATTCCGCGAAAACAGCGTGGGAGCAAAGCTTAAAACAGGTGTGGAATGCCATGTCTCTGAAAAAAAACGAATACGAAGTGCTGAAGCAGTTTGGCGAGACGCTCGGGATTCATGATCGAATCTCGCAGCAAAAGCATATCAAGCTGGCGCTGACACATTTGGAAGCCTCGGAAGCGGATGCTGAACAGGCACAAGCAAAAAATGAAAAGATGATAAAAAGTTTAGGCTTTTTAGCAGGCTTGTTACTCATTCTTCTATTGATGTAAACGTGAGGGGAGCAAAAATAAAATGGGAGTAGACGTGAATGTCATATTTCAAATCGCCGGAGTGGGGATCGTAGTGGCATTTTTACACACGATTTTGGATCAAATGGGCAAAAAAGAATACGCCCAGTGGGTGACGCTGTTGGGTTTTATCTATATTTTATTTATGGTTGCCACGATTGTAGATGACCTTTTTAAAAAGATCAAAGCTGTGTTTTTATTTCAAGGATAGGGGGGCTTGCAGATTGACATTGTTCAAATTGTAGGTTTAGGGTTGATTGCCACCTTCCTTTCTTTAATTGTCAAAGAACAAAAGCCGACCTTTGCGTTTTTAATCGTCGTGTTTGCCGGCTGTGCCATTTTTCTTTATTTGGTAGACCAAATCTATGACATTATTCGAATGATAGAAAAAATCGCGATGAATGCAAATGTCAACATGGTTTATGTTGAGACGATTTTAAAGATTATCGGAATCGCCTATATTGCTGAATTCGGGGCCCAGCTCACCAAAGACGCCGGACAAGGGGCTATCGCTTCGAAAATAGAATTGGCGGGGAAAATTTTAATTCTCGTGATGGCTGTGCCGATTTTAACAGTCATTATCGAAACAATTCTCGGACTTATACCTTCTATGTCATAACCGAAAGGAGGCGGTAGATTGAAGCGTTTTCAATGGGCTTTTCTTCTGGCTGTGCTGCTCATAGCGGGACGTGCTGACATTGTACAAGCAGCCGGAGACGCTGAACAAACGGAAAACCATGCTGAAACGGCTGAGCAACTAGCGGAAAGGACAGCGGCCTCGCTTGAAACAGATAAGATCGGTGAATTTTGGAATGATATTATGACAGAGTACGGCGGACTGCTGCCGGAAAGCCAAAAAGGCAGCTTAATTGAGTTTATCAATGGCGATAAATCATTTTCACCGCAAGAATGGCTGAAAGCTCTCTTTTCTTATTTGTTCCATGAAGTGCTGGCCAATGGTAAGCTGCTGGGCACATTGATTTTGCTCACGATTTTTTGCGTCATCCTGCAGCTTCTGCAAAATGCGTTTCAACAAAGCACCGTCAGTAAGGTCGCCTACTCAATTGTGTATATGGTGCTGATTATCCTTGCGCTGAACAGTTTTCATGTGGCAATCAATTATGCAACAGAGGCCATTCAGACGATGACCAGCTTTATACTGGCGCTCATTCCGCTCCTCTTGGCGCTTTTGGCTTCCTCAGGCGGAGCTGTATCTGCTGCCTTCTTTCATCCTGTTATCCTCTTTCTGATGAATACGAGCGGTCTCTTGATTCAGAATATTGTCATGCCGTTGATTTTCTTATCAGCGATTTTAAGCATCGTCAGCACAATGACCGAGCAATATAAAGTCACGCAGCTGGCCAACCTGCTCAGAAATATCGCCATCGGAGCACTGGCCGTCTTTCTCACCATCTTTCTCGGCGTCATTTCTGTTCAAGGGGCTTCAGCTGCAGTGACAGACGGCATTACGCTCAGGACAGCTAAATTCATAACCGGAAACTTTATTCCTGTGCTTGGCCGAATGTTTACAGATGCGACAGATACAGTGATCAGCGCTTCCTTATTGCTGAAAAATACAGTAGGAATTCTCGGTGTCGCGATTTTGATCTGTATTGCGGCTTTTCCGGCAATCAAAGTGCTCTCCCTCGCTTTTATTTATAAGCTGGCAGCCGCAATTCTTCAGCCGCTTGGTGGCGGGCCCGTCATTACCTGCCTGGACGTTATCAGCAAAAGCGTGATTTATATTTTTGCCGCTCTCGCCATTGTGTCTCTCATGTTTTTTTTAAGCCTTACCGTCATAATCACAGCCGGAAACCTCACGATGATGATGAAATAAAGGAGGCTGGCAGATGAGTTTTTTAACTGAATGGCTTACCACCATCGTGTTGTTTATCCTATTTGCAATTGTGATCGATATGCTGCTGCCGAGCTCCAGCATGCAAAAGTACGCAAAAATGGTAGTCAGCCTGCTCTTGATTGTCGTCATGCTCACTCCGATTTTTAAGCTTTTCAATACAGACCCCGAAGTCATCTTTGAATACCTCACAAAAAACGGGCAGTCAGAGTCTGCCGATATAAAAAATCAAGTCAATTCAAAAAAAATAGAAATACAAGCTTCCCAGCGCGCATATATTTTAGAAGAAATGGCTGTCCAATTAAAACAGAAAGCGGAGGAGAGATTCAGTCATGATGAATACAAAGTAGGCCGCATCAAACTGATGGCGGGAGAAAAGGTAGATTCAGAAGAGGATATTAAAACAATCAGCGTGTACATGGCCCCGTCTTCTGAAGAAACAGTCCAAACGGTCGCGCCGGTCAACATTGATACAGATCACGCATACGTAACGAAAGAAGCAGCAGAACAAAAAGAAGCCAAACAAATCCAGTCGCAGCTTGCGGACATTTGGGAAATCGGAAGTGAGAAAATTACGGTTCATATGGAAGGCGGGGAGAGTGTCGGCAATGAATAAAAACGGATTATGGAATGTATTGAAAAAGCAGTTTCTCCCGGGGCAAACGAAGGACGGTGAAAAGCCGAAGCTGACCAAATATCATTACTTTCTGTTCGTTTTTGTTCTCGGAGTTTCCTTTATGCTTGTCAGCCAGCTGTTTTCTTCACCTGAGAAAACAGAAAGCGCCAAAACGATAACGGCCGTATCATCACAAGATGCCGCAGACGGCAAAGAGAAAACAGCCGAAGTGTTTAAAGCCTCTAAATCTGATAAACCTAAAGACTCGATCGATGACTATGAAAAAGAATACGAAAATCAGCTGAAAGAAATTCTTGAAACCATCATAGGTGTAGAGGATGTTTCGGTTGTCGTGAATGTTGACGCAACGTCGCTGAAAGTATACGAAAAAAACAAATCAAACAAAAATACAACCACTGAAGAAACAGACAAAGAAGGCGGAACCAGAAGTGTTACTGACCAGACATCAGAAGAGGAAATCGTCATGATCAAAAACGGCGATAAAGAAACACCCGTCGTCGTCCAAACGAAAAAGCCTGATATACGCGGTGTACTCGTTGTTGCTCAAGGAGTGGACAACGTTCAAATAAAACAAACCATTATTGAAGCGGTGACACGGGTCCTGGATGTTCCAAGCCACCGGGTTGCGGTTGCCCCTAAAAAAATAAAGGAGGATTCATAAATGCTCAAAAAACAAACCGTTTGGCTATTAACAATGCTCAGTCTTGTCGTGGTGTTAAGCGTCTACTATATCATGTCGCCGGAAAGCAAAAATACCGTGCAAATGCAAAGTGAAAAAAGCGCATCTGACTCAGGAGAGGTCGCAACTGAAAAAGCGCCTGTTAAACAAGACACGAAGGAAAAAAGCGGTACAGAAACTGAAAAAGGAAAAGAAGATGGAACAAAGGGCACGAAAGATTCATCAGCAGATAAGGAAACCTCCGCTGAAGCCAATGAAAAAGGAACTGTTGTAACAGAAACAGCCGACGATGATCTGTTTACGACATACCGCCTTGATTTAGAAGATGCCAGAAGCAAAGAAAGAGAAGAGCTGAACGCCATTGTGTCAAGCGATGACGCAACAGCAAAAGAAAAGAGCGCAGCATATGATAAAATGACGGCTCTCAGTGAAGTGGAAGGAACAGAAAAACAGCTGGAAACCCTTATTAAAACACAAGGCTACGAAGACGCGCTTGTTAATGCTGAAGGAGATAAAATCAACATTACAGTCAAATCAGACAAACACTCCAAATCGAAAGCGACAGCTATTATAGACCTTGTGGCAAAAGAAATTAAAACAATGAAAGACGTCGCTGTTACATTTGAGCCGTCTAAGTAAATAAGAGAAAAACACGCCCGCTTAAGCAGCGGGCTTTTGGCGTGACAATGATATTAGAGTTGAATTCAAAAGTCCGCTCCTGTAAGATAAACATAGTATGTACTTTTAGTAGTAACCTATAAAAAAGAAATTTCATACATAGGAGTGCGATTGAATGTTAAATATGAAAGAAATCCACGAGCTGATAAAAGCAATTGATGAGTCTACAATTGACGAATTCGTATATGAAAATGAAGGTGTATCCTTAAAACTGAAAAAACATGAAGCAGGAACTGTTCAAGTCATGCAGCAGGCACCTGCTGCACCTGTACAGGCACAGGCTCCGCAGGCGGTTCAGCAGCAAGCAGCGCCTGCACCTGCTCAAGAAGCACCGAAGCAAGATGAGAATTTGCATAAAATCACTTCACCAATGGTAGGGACGTTTTATGCATCTTCATCACCGGAAGCAGGCCCGTATGTAACAGCCGGTTCAAAAGTAAATGAAAACACAGTTGTCTGCATTGTAGAAGCGATGAAGCTTTTCAACGAAATCGAAGCCGAAGTAAAAGGTGAAATTGTTGAAGTATTAGCAGAAAACGGCCAGCTGGTTGAATACGGACAACCTCTATTTCTTGTGAAAGCAGAGTAAGGAGACTTAACATGATTAAAAAGCTATTGATCGCCAACCGAGGAGAAATTGCTGTCAGAATCATCAGAGCCTGCAAAGAGCTCGGAATTGAGACTGTCGCTGTTTATTCAGAAGCTGATAAAGATGCCCTTCATGTTCAAATGGCCGATGAAGCTTTTTGTATTGGACCGAAAGCATCAAAAGACAGCTATTTAAACGTTACTAATATTGTGAGTGTTGCGAAACTGACAGGCACGGACGCTATTCATCCGGGATATGGATTTTTAGCTGAAAATGCCGATTTCGCTGAATTATGTGAAGAAGTTAACGTCATATTTGTCGGTCCGAGTGCTGACGCCATTTCAAAAATGGGAACAAAAGATGTTGCGCGGGAAACGATGAAGCAGGCTGGCGTGCCAATCGTGCCGGGATCACAAGGAATTATAGAAAATGTGGAAGAAGCGGTTTCGCTTGCTAATGAAATTGGGTATCCTGTTATTATAAAAGCCACTGCAGGCGGAGGCGGAAAAGGGATCAGGGTTGCCCGCACTGAAGAGGAACTGATTAACGGCATTAAGATTACACAGCAGGAAGCCGCAACAGCATTCGGCAATCCAGGTGTATACATCGAAAAATACATAGAAGATTTTCGCCATGTTGAGATCCAGGTGCTTGCCGATAACTACGGAAATACCATTCATTTAGGGGAACGCGACTGCTCGATTCAAAGACGCCTGCAAAAGCTTTTGGAAGAATCGCCATCTCCTGCCCTTGATTCAGAAATCCGGGAGCAGATGGGAGATGCAGCGGTAAAGGCTGCAAAAGCGGTTGGCTATACAGGTGCTGGAACAGTTGAATTTATTTATGACTACAATGAACAGCGCTATTACTTCATGGAAATGAACACGAGAATCCAGGTAGAGCACCCAGTCACAGAAATGGTAACGGGAACTGATTTGATTAAGGAACAAATCAAAGTGGCATCGGGAATGGAACTGAGCCTCAAGCAAGAAGATGTTGAATTTGAAGGCTGGGCTATCGAATGCCGAATTAACGCAGAAAATCCAAGTAAAAATTTTATGCCGTCACCTGGTGAAATTAAAATGTACCTGCCTCCTGGCGGTCTTGGCGTCCGTATTGATTCAGCTGTGTACCCGGGCTATTCCATTCCACCGTATTACGACAGCATGATTGCAAAAGTAATCACATACGGAAAAACGCGGGAGGAAGCGATTTCCCGCATGAAGCGCGCGTTAAGCGAATTCGTCATCGAAGGCGTTGAGACGACAATCCCGTTCCACTTAAAACTGCTTGAACACGAAACATTTGTGAGCGGAGAGTTTAATACGAAATTTTTAGAAACATATGATGTAATGGGCTCATAATTTTTATGGAGGTGAATTGAATGAAAGACAATAGCTTGCTTAAAATGGATCAAGAAGATACGCATTTGGGTAAGGTTGAGATTGCACCGGAAGTCATTGAAGTTATTTCCGGCATTGCAGCCTCTGAAGTTGACGGTGTTGCCGAAATGCGAGGAAACTTTGCGACAGGCGTCGTCGAACGCTTCGGAAAAGTGAATCATGGCAAAGGTGTCAAAGTCGACCTGGCGGATGACGGAATTACGATCGATGTTTACTGTGTCGTGTCATTCGGTGTTTCCATTCCGAAAGTTGCAGCGTCCGTTCAGGAAAACATTCGTCAAACCTTATTAAATATGACGTCTCTTGCGATTAATGAAATCAATATTCACATCGTCGGCATTCAATTTGACACAAAAGCCCAGGAAGTCCAAATCGACGAAGAAATGTAAATGGCTTAACACGAAACCAAGGGGAGGGCGGCCCTTTGGTTTTTTTACACGTTACCCTTTATTTCAAAGCATGAAGAAAGCCGGCTCAAGGCAGCCGAGTTTCTTCATGATCGTGAAATCCGAATGATCATATTAAGGTGTTTGAAAATATTCGGTAATAGGGCGGAAAACCTTGATTTCAATATGCGGATGCGAAAAAAATATGTTATGATCTCTTTGTGGCTTAACGACAAGCGGATAAAGAGGATCAAAGGAGAAAGAAAATGAAAAGAAGAACAGCAAGAGAAAAAGCTTTGCAGGCACTATTTCAAATTGATGTCAGCGATATTGCAGTGAATGAAGCCATCGAACACGCACTGGATGAAGAAAAAACAGATCCTTTCTTTGAACAGCTTGTACACGGGGTATTGGAACACCAAGTCCAGCTGGATGAAATGATCTCCAAGCATCTTGTGAATTGGAAGCTTGATCGGATTGCCAATGTTGACCGTGCGATTTTACGTTTGGCAGCATACGAAATGGCATATGCTGAAGACATTCCGGTGAATGTCTCTATGAACGAAGCAATTGAGCTGGCAAAACGGTTTGGTGATGACAAAGCGACAAAGTTTGTAAACGGGGTTCTTTCTAACATTAAATCTGATATTGAACAATCATAGGAGGAAAGAAAATGACTGCAACAATCATCGACGGAAAAGAAACGGCTAGAGAAAAACGCGAACAATTGGCAAAAGAGGTAGAAGAGCTTAAAAAGCAAGGCGTCACTCCAGGGCTTGCGGTTATTTTGATTGGAGATGATCCTGCTTCTCACTCTTACGTGCGAGGAAAGAAAAAAGCGGCTGAAACGATGGGAATGAATTTCAAGCTCGATCAATTTGACAACAGCCTCACAGAAGCTGAACTGCTTTCCATTATCGATCAGTACAATCAAGATCCTGAGTTTCACGGCATTCTCGTTCAACTTCCGCTTCCAGACCACATTTCTGAAAAAGCGGTGATTGAACGTATCTCTCCTGATAAAGATGTAGACGGTTTTCATCCATTAAACGTAGGGAAAATGCTGCTTGGCGAAGATACGTTTCTTCCTTGTACGCCTCACGGAATTGTTGAGCTTTTGAAGAAAACCAATATTGACCTTTCCGGTAAAGAAGTTGTTGTAGTCGGCCGAAGCAATATTGTCGGCAAACCTGTCGGCCAGCTTTTATTAAATGAAAACGCGACGGTTACTTACTGTCATTCAAGAACAGAAAATATGACAGAACATACGAAAAAAGCGGACATCCTGGTGGTGGCAGTCGGCAGAGCCAATTTCATCAGCGCAGACCAGATCAAAGAGGGCGCTGTTGTCATTGACGTCGGTGTGAATCGTCTGGAAAGCGGAAAGCTTTGCGGAGACGTTGAATTTGAAGGGGCGAAGGAAAAGGCATCCTTCATCACGCCGGTTCCGGGCGGAGTAGGTCCGATGACCATCACGATGCTTGCGCATAATACTGTTAAATCTGCGAAACGTACGTTATCATAGATCATTGGAGATATTCACAGGCGAAATGTTTACCAGCTGTGAATATGAGCACGATACCCGCTTCTTCAGGCTCCTATGCCAGAGCGGGTTTTCTTTAGTTATGGTGCAGGAATGCTTATGAGAGGAGTTTGAGACATGGGCGAAACAGCGTATGTTACTGTCTCAGCGCTGACAAAGTATATAAAACGAAAATTCGATGTAGATCCTCACCTTGAAAATATTTGGATTAAAGGCGAATTATCGAATGTCAAAATACACACAAGAGGCCACATTTATTTCACATTGAAAGACGAAAACGCCAGAATGCAGTCGGTGATGTTCGCGAGGCAAAGCGAGCGTCTGCCTTTTAAGCCTGAAAACGGCATGAAGGTGCTGGTCAGAGGCGGAATTTCTGTATATGAACCGAGCGGAAACTATCAGCTATATGCCAAAGAAATGCAGCCTGACGGGGTCGGAGCGCTTTATTTAGCGTATGAAGAGCTAAAAAAGAAGCTTGCCGGAGAAGGTTTATTTGACGACCGTTACAAAAAACAAATCCCCGCATTTCCAGCCACAATCGGGGTTGTGACATCTCCGACGGGTGCCGCTGTCAGAGACGTCATTACAACTCTAAAAAGAAGATATCCCCTTGTAAAAGTCATTGTTCTTCCAGCGCTCGTACAAGGCGAAAATGCGAGCAGATCTATCGTAAAGCGCATAGAAGAGGCAAATGAAAAACAGATTTGCGATGTATTAATTGTCGGGAGAGGCGGCGGTTCGATAGAAGAACTGTGGGCGTTTAATGAAGAAATTGTAGCACGCGCGATCTTTGCATCCGGCATTCCGATTATATCGGCGGTCGGGCACGAAACGGACTTTACGATCAGTGATTTTGTCGCTGATATCAGAGCCGCAACACCGACAGGAGCAGCTGAGATTGCTGTACCGCATACCACTGATTTAATCGAACGGACAAAAACAGCGGAAGTCAGAATGACAAGAGCGATGCAGCAGCACCTTGGCCAGAAAAAAGAACGGATTCAATCGCTGCAATCCTCGTATGCCTTTCGTTTTCCAAAACGGTTGTATGCACAAAAAGAGCAGCAGTTTGATCTTGCTTATCAGCAGTTTCAGGCACAGCTTACCGCTCTTTTAGATCGAAAAAACAGACAGCTTGAGCGTGAAACATACAGATTAGAGGCCCTTCATCCTCATGAACAGCTGAAGCAAGCAAAAACACGCTACGAAGAACAAACAAACCAGCTGAGAAAAAATATGTCCATCCAAATGAAGCAGCTGCACTCCCAATTTCAATCCGTTCTTGGCAAGCTGAATGCGTTAAGTCCTCTTCAAGTGATGGAAAGAGGATACAGCTTGGCTTATAAAGAAGACGAACTCATTAAAAGTGTCAGTCAGATAGAAGAGAAGGACCAGCTTGAGGTCAAGCTGAAGGATGGCGTTGTGACCTGTGAAGTATTAGAAAAGAGAGGGGAAGAAAAATGACAGACGTGAAAAAAAATGAAAACATGACATTTGAAGAGGCGATGAAAGGGCTTGAGAGCATTGTGTCAAAGCTTGAAGAGGGCGATGTGCCTTTAGAGCAAGCAATTAACTATTTTCAGGAAGGAATGGCTCTTTCAAAAATGTGTCACGAAAAGCTGCAAAAAGTTGAAAAGCAAATGGACTTCATTTTGAAAGAAGACGGCGAACTGGCACCTTTTAGTGTTCAGGAGGAAGACGAAGGTGACAAATAATTTAACGAGCTTTCTGGCGGAGCGGAAAGAAACGATTGAAAAACAGCTTTATGTCTATACAGAAAAGCTTGATATGCCGGACTCATTAAAAAAATCTATGCTCTATTCCCTTGAGGCTGGAGGAAAGCGGCTGCGTCCTCTCATTGTACTGGCCGTTTTAAACGCATATGGGAAAGGTGAAAAAGACGGTATACCGGTCGGATGTGCCGTTGAAATGATTCATACGTATTCGTTAATTCATGATGACCTTCCTTGTATGGATGATGACGATTTGCGCCGCGGGAAGCCGACAAACCATAAAGTGTTTGGTGAAGCGACAGCGGTATTAGCGGGTGACGGGCTTCTTACAGAAAGCTTTAAGCTGATCACCTCCCACGTGTCAGACGAGGTGTCAGCAGAGAAGCGCCTTCGGCTTGTGAATGAACTGATTTCAGCGGCAGGCACTGAAGGCATGGTTGGGGGACAAGTAGCTGATATGGAAGCGGAAAACCGTCAAGTTACGCTTGAGGAACTCGAATCCATTCATGAGCGGAAAACGGCCAAACTTCTTGGTTTTTGCGTAATCGCCGGTGCTATTTTGGCGGATGCGCCTGAGGAAGACATCGAAACGCTGCGTACCTTCAGCAGCCACATTGGAATTGGCTTTCAAATCAGAGACGACATTTTAGATCTAGAAGGCAGTGAAGAGAAAATCGGCAAGCGTGTCGGCTCGGATACAACAAACGACAAATCGACTTACCCGTCACTTCTGTCACTGGAAGGGGCCAAACATAAATTGGATGTTCATATAAAAGAGGCGAAGCGTTTGATCGGCGGGCTCTCTCTTCAAAAAGACCTTTTATATGAGCTTTGTGATTTAATTGCGGCACGAGATCATTAAAACGATCCTAATTTGAAGCGGCTGCACGAGATATGGTAAAATGTAAGCAGTTTATATGAAAAGTGAAAAGGAAAAGTGCGTTTGTCTTTTTTTATGTCTGAGATTGGCCATTGGCAGCTCGGCATACGGAAGACATGTATCATTGCAGAAATTCATGCTGAAAGTGAGTTGATCCGCTTTGGATCTTTTATCAATACAGGACCCGTCGTTTTTAAAAAACATGTCCATTGATGAATTAGAAAAATTAAGTGATGAAATCCGTCAATTTTTAATTACAACTTTATCTGCTTCCGGCGGCCACATCGGTCCAAACTTAGGTGTCGTTGAGCTTACTGTTGCATTGCATAAGGAATTTAACAGCCCGAAAGACAAATTTTTATGGGATGTAGGCCATCAATCGTATGTCCATAAGCTGCTGACAGGACGCGGAAAAGAATTTGCGACGCTTCGCCAGTACAAAGGGCTTTGCGGATTTCCAAAGCGGAGTGAAAGCGAGCATGATGTGTGGGAAACCGGACACAGCTCAACTTCTCTTTCAGGCGCGATGGGAATGGCAGCAGCTCGTGATATTAAGGGAACGGATGAATTTATTATTCCGATCATTGGGGACGGCGCGCTGACCGGCGGAATGGCGCTTGAAGCCCTGAATCATATCGGCGACGAGAAAAAAGACATGATTGTCATTCTAAATGACAATGAAATGAGTATTGCACCGAATGTGGGCGCCATTCATTCTATGCTTGGGCGGCTGCGCACTGCCGGAAAATACCAGTGGGTGAAAGATGAGCTCGAATATTTGTTTAAAAAGATTCCGGCAGTTGGAGGCAAACTTGCCGCCACGGCGGAACGTGTCAAAGACAGCCTGAAATACATGCTCGTATCCGGAATGTTTTTTGAGGAGCTTGGTTTTACGTATTTAGGCCCGGTGGACGGACATTCTTACCATGAGCTGATTGAAAATCTTCAATACGCCAAAAAAACGAAGGGCCCTGTTCTCCTGCATGTCATCACGAAAAAAGGGAAGGGGTACAAACCGGCTGAAACCGATACGATCGGTACATGGCACGGGACCGGCCCTTATAAAATTAATACCGGTGACTTTGTAAAGCCGAAAGCCGCAGCTCCATCATGGAGCGGCCTTGTCAGCGGCACTGTGCAGCGAATGGCACGCGAGGACGGACGGATTGTAGCCATTACGCCGGCTATGCCTGTCGGCTCAAAGCTTGAAAGCTTCGCGAAGGAATTCCCTGATCGCATGTTCGACGTAGGAATCGCAGAACAGCATGCCGCAACGATGGCAGCAGCTATGGCAATGCAGGGAATGAAACCATTTTTGGCGATTTATTCAACCTTCCTGCAAAGAGCGTATGACCAAGTGCTTCACGACATCTGCCGCCAAAATGCCAATGTGTTTATTGGAATAGACCGTGCAGGACTCGTAGGCGCGGACGGAGAGACACATCAAGGCGTGTTTGATATTGCGTTTATGCGCCACATTCCAAACATGGTCTTAATGATGCCGAAAGATGAAAACGAAGGACAGCATATGGTTCATACCGCACTCAGCTATGACGAAGGCCCGATTGCGATGCGTTTTCCGCGGGGAAACGGACTCGGCGTAAAAATGGATGAACAGCTCAAAACGATTCCGCTTGGGACGTGGGAAGTGCTGCGCCCGGGAAACGATGCTGTCATCTTAACATTTGGAACAACGATCGAAATGGCGCTTGAAGCTGCTGAAGAGCTGCAAAAAGAAGGCCTCTCCGTGCGCGTTGTGAATGCGCGTTTTATTAAGCCGATTGATGAAAAGATGATGAAGAGTATCCTAAAAGAAGGCTTGCCGATTTTAACGATTGAAGAAGCGGTCTTAGAAGGCGGTTTCGGAAGCTCGATTTTAGAATTTGCTCATGATCAAGGTGAATATCATACACCAATCGATAGAATGGGTATTCCCGATCGATTTATCGAACACGGAAGTGTAACGGCGCTACTTGAAGAAATTGGACTGACAAAACAGCAGACGGCAAACCGCATTAGATTAATGATGCCGCCGAAGACACACAAAGGAATTGGATCATGACGTCAAAGAAAGAACGATTAGATGTATTACTAGTAGAAAGAGGGCTGGCCGAGACGCGGGAAAAAGCCAAGAGAGCCGTTATGGCGGGGATCGTCTATTCAAACGAAAACCGCTTGGACAAGCCTGGGGAAAAGATTGACCGCGACCTTCCTTTAACGGTTAAAGGAAACCCGCTGAAATATGTAAGCAGAGGCGGTTTGAAGCTTGAAAAAGCGCTGAAGGAGTTTCCCGTCTCTGTGAAGGACAAAATCATGATTGATATTGGCTCTTCCACTGGCGGTTTTACGGACTGCGCCCTGCAAAATGGAGCGAAACAGTCATATGCAGTAGATGTAGGCTACAATCAGCTTGCATGGAAGCTCAGACAGGATGAACGGGTCGTCGTGATGGAACGGACGAACTTCCGTTATGCAACACCGGCAGACTTTACTAAGGGCATGCCGGAGTTTGCCACAATTGATGTGTCCTTTATTTCACTGCGGCTCATCCTGCCCGTTCTCAAAACATTGCTTGTACCGGACAGCGACTGCATGGCTCTTGTTAAGCCGCAGTTTGAAGCGGGACGGGAATCAGTCGGCAAAAAAGGGATTGTCAGAGACCCTAAAGTGCATGCTGATGTTCTGAAGCGAATGATCAGTTTTTCTGCGGCTGAAGGCTATATCTGCCAAGGCCTGTCATTTTCACCGATTACGGGAGGAGACGGAAATATCGAATTCCTCCTTCATTTGCATTGGCCGGGAGAAGGACAGGAAGGACAGGAGCTGTCGGAAGAAGAGATCAATCGCGTTGTTGAAGAGGCGCATAAGACGTTAAAAGAAAAAAAAGCAGATGTACCGGAATAATAGGGCGCTATTATTCCTTTTTTCTGCATTCATGTACAATTTGCAGAGAATCATATAACATAAAAGAACAGATAAGCTGGAAATAGAGGTGCTTACATGAACAAAGGCCAGAGGCATATTAAAATCAGAGAGATCATTACAAGCAATGAAATCGAAACGCAGGATGAATTGGTCGACATGCTGAAGCAGGATGGATACAAAGTAACACAAGCCACGGTTTCACGTGATATTAAAGAACTTCACCTTGTGAAAGTGCCTACGAATAACGGCTCATACAAATACAGTCTTCCGGCAGACCAGCGTTTCAACCCGCTGTCCAAGCTGAAGCGGGCATTGATGGACGCATTTGTGAAAATAGACTCAGCAAGCCATATGATTGTGCTGAAAACGATGCCAGGCAACGCTCAGGCAATCGGGGCGCTGATGGATAACCTGGACTGGGATGAAATAATGGGGACCATTTGCGGAGATGACACGATTTTAATTATTTGCCGGACTCCTGAAGATACAGACGGCGTAAAAAACAGGCTGCTTGAGCTGCTGTAAGAGAAATCTAACAAAGATAAGAGGTGTAATGCTGTTTGTTAGCTGAACTATCGATTAAAAACTTTGCCATTATTGAGGAACTGACGGTTTCTTTTGAACGAGGGCTTACGGTATTAACAGGAGAAACCGGAGCCGGCAAATCCATTATCATAGACGCCATTTCTCTTTTAGTCGGCGGCCGCGGATCGTCTGAATTTGTCAGATATGGAGAGGCGAAAGCCGAGCTTGAAGGGCTGTTTCTATTGGAGAGCGGCCATCCTGTTTTTGGTGTATGCGCTGAGCAGGGAATCGACGTTTCAGACGAAATGATTGTCATGAGAAGGGATATCAGCACGAGCGGAAAAAGTGTTTGCCGTGTGAATGGCAAGCTTGTCACGATTGCCTCGCTAAGAGAGATCGGAAGGCTTTTATTAGATATTCACGGGCAGCACGATAACCAGCTGTTAATGGAGGACGAAAATCATCTCCAGCTTTTGGACAAGTTTGCCGGAATCGAAGTGGAAAGCGCACTCCAAGCGTATCAGGAAGGGTACCAGCGGTATATGAAGCTCCTTAAAAAGCTAAAGCAGCTTTCTGAAAGCGAACAGGAAATGGCCCATCGTCTGGATCTGATTCAATTTCAGCTGGAAGAAATTGAATCGGCAAAGCTTGAGCTTAATGAAGATGAACAGCTCCAAGAAGAACGCCAGCAAATTTCAAACTTTGAGAAGATCTATGAATCGCTGCAAAATGCATATAACGCGCTGCGCAGTGAGCAGGGCGGACTGGACTGGGTCGGAATGGCATCAGCGCAGCTTGAAGATATATCTGATATTAATGAACCGCTTAAAAAACTGTCCGAAAGTGTTTCGAATTCTTACTATCTTCTGGAAGACGCTACATTTCAGATGAGAAATATGCTGGATGAGCTTGAATATGATCCGGATCGGCTGAACTATATTGAAGCTCGTCTCAATGAGATGAAACAGCTGAAGCGAAAATACGGTGCTACTGTTGAGGACATTTTAGAATATGCTTCTAAGATTGAAGAAGAGATTGACCAAATAGAAAACAGGGACAGCCATCTTCAAACTTTGAAGAAGGAGCTTGACTCAGTCGGCAAAGATGTTGCAGTGGAAGCGGCAAATGTTTCGCAAATTCGGAAAGCATGGGCAAAAAAACTGGCTGATGAAATTCATCGGGAATTAAAAAGCCTGTATATGGAAAAAACAACGTTTGATACGGAGTTTAAGGTCAGAACAGCGTCTCACAATGAGGAGGCGCCGGTTGTAAACGGCCAGCCTGTTCAGCTGTCTGAACAAGGGATTGATTTGGTGAAGTTTTTAATTTCAACCAATACAGGCGAACCATTGAAATCTCTTTCGAAAGTTGCTTCCGGAGGAGAGCTGTCACGGGTCATGCTTGCCATAAAAAGCATTTTTTCTTCTCAGCAGGACGTGACATCGATTATTTTTGATGAAGTCGATACCGGTGTAAGCGGCAGAGTCGCACAGGCAATCGCTGAGAAGATCCACAAAGTGTCAATAGGATCACAAGTGCTGTGTATTACACATTTGCCTCAGGTAGCGGCCATGGCAGATACGCATCTTTATATCGCGAAGGAATTAAAAGACGGCAGAACGACGACCCGTGTCAAGCCGCTTTCTCACCAGGAAAAGGTGGCGGAAATCGGGCGCATGATTGCCGGAGTCGAAGTGACAGACTTAACAAAACGCCATGCGAAAGAACTTTTAAAACAAGCGGATCAAGTCAAAACAACAGGGTAAGCTGCGCGGGAAGCGCAGCTTATTTTTTTCGCACACATCCATTCGTTCATCAGTATATCCAATGTTTTTCTTTATATGACAGTTATAAATAAGCCGTCGGAAGGCAAAATTAAATGATGTAGCAGCAAGTCAAAGAAGGTGTGGGATAGGAGCGAGGAGAGTGAAGTAGTGAATGCCCGATAACATCAGAAAAGCAGTAGGTTTAATTCTCCTTGTTTCGTTATTAAGTGTAGGTTTATGCAAACCGCTAAAAGAGTATTTACTGATTCCAACGCAAATGAGAGTATTTGAAACGCAAACACAAGCGATTGAAACGGGTTTATCAGTAGACGCTCATGCACAAGAATCGTCAGAAGCGTTTACAGTTAAGAAAGACCCGCATGAAATCAAGGTGACAGGCAAAAAATCAGGGAAGTCTGAATTAGTATATGATTTAGCCGGATTTCCCATTAAAAAAACAAAAGTGCAAGTTCTTCCTGATTTAAAGGTCATACCCGGCGGACAATCAATCGGTGTAAAACTTCATTCCGTCGGTGTTCTCGTCGTCGGGTTTCACCAAATCAATACAAGTGAAGGTAAGAAATCTCCGGGCGAAACGGCCGGTATTCAAGCAGGCGACATCATTATCGAGATGAATGGACAGAAAATTGAAAAAATGAATGATGTTGCCCCATTTATCCAGAAAGCCGGTAAAACTGGGGAATCGTTAGACTTGCTGATTAAACGTGAGGAACAGAAAATCAAAACAAAGCTCATTCCGGAAAAAGATGAAGCTGAAGGCAAGTACAGAATTGGTTTATACATCAGGGATTCTGCCGCTGGCATCGGCACCATGACCTTTTATGAACCAAAAACAAAAAAATACGGAGCACTTGGCCACGTGATTTCCGATATGGACACAAAGAAACCAATCGTAGTGGAGAATGGAGAAATCGTTAAATCCACTGTAACATCCATTGAAAAAGGGACAGGCGGAAATCCGGGAGAAAAACTGGCGCGATTTTCCTCAGAACGCAAAACGATCGGCGATATAAACAGAAACAGCCCATTTGGCATTTTCGGCACACTGCATCAGCCGATTCAAAACAACATTTCAGATCGAGCATTGCCGGTTGCGTTTTCTACTGAAGTCAAAAAAGGGCCTGCTGAAATTTTAACGGTCATTGATGACGACAAGGTAGAAAAATTTGATATAGAAATCGTCAGCACAACGCCGCAAAAATTCCCTGCGACAAAAGGAATGGTTTTAAAAATAACTGATCCAAGGCTGTTGAAAGAGACAGGCGGGATCGTACAGGGAATGAGCGGAAGTCCGATCATTCAAAATGGAAAAGTGATCGGCGCTGTCACCCATGTATTTGTAAATGATCCGACAAGCGGCTACGGCGTTCATATTGAATGGATGCTGTCAGAAGCGGGAATCGATATTTACGGAAAAGAAAAAGCAAGCTGACTGCCGGAATTTCCGGCAGTTTTTTTGTTTTGATCCCTCTTCACTTCTCAGAATACATACGGTAAAATATACAAAAGAAGATTTTTCGACAAATTCACGTTTCCTTGTTTGTCAAATTTCATTTTTAGTCGAAAAACAGAGAAAAACATAGAATAACAAAGATATGCCACTAATATTGGTGATAATGATTTTTTTTAGAGGGTATATAGCGGTTTTGTCGAATGTAAACATGTAGCAAGGGTGAATCCTGTTAACTACATTTGGGGAGGAAGAAACGTGGAGAAAATTAAAGTTTGTGTTGCTGATGATAATCGAGAGCTGGTAAGCCTGTTGAGTGAATATATAGAAGGACAGGAAGACATGGAAGTGATCGGTGTTGCCTATAACGGACAGGAGTGCCTGTCGTTGTTTAAAGAAAAAGATCCCGATGTGCTCGTATTAGATATTATTATGCCGCATTTAGACGGACTTGCGGTTTTAGAGAGGCTAAGGGAATCAGATCTTAAGAAACAGCCGAATGTCATTATGCTGACAGCCTTTGGGCAGGAAGATGTCACGAAAAAGGCCGTCGATTTAGGTGCGTCCTACTTTATTCTCAAACCGTTTGATATGGAAAACCTTGTCGGACATATCCGCCAGGTCAGCGGAAATGCCAGCAGTGTGACGCATCGTGCGCCATCATCCCAAAGCAGCATTATACGCAGCAGCCAGCCTGAACCAAAGAAGAAAAATCTCGATGCGAGCATCACAAGCATTATCCATGAAATCGGCGTCCCAGCACATATTAAAGGTTATCTCTATTTACGCGAAGCAATCTCAATGGTATACAATGACATCGAATTGCTCGGCAGCATTACAAAAGTCCTCTATCCAGACATTGCCAAAAAATTCAACACAACTGCAAGCCGTGTTGAAAGAGCAATCCGCCATGCGATTGAAGTGGCATGGAGCAGAGGAAACATTGACTCCATCTCCTCGTTGTTCGGGTATACCGTCAGCATGACAAAAGCTAAACCTACCAACAGTGAATTTATTGCGATGGTTGCGGATAAGCTGAGATTAGAGCATAAGGCTTCTTAAGCATGAACATATGAAGCGGTAATTAAATCAAACGTCTTTTATTTATTGGTTCGCACTGATAAATAGGAGGCGTTTTGTTTTTGCAGACATTTGCTATGATAGATGATGGAAATGAAAAAATTATTTTCCGTAAGGAGTGATGCTTGTGTTTGAAAAGTATGGATTGGTGATTGCACTATTTATTCTTGCGCTTTGCGTCAATTCGAACATCATGACAGAATCACGAATACTCGGCATGTTTATCGACTTTATCTCATTTACGGTCATGGTTTCATGTGTCCTCGCTGCTTGGAGAATCAAAACCAAACAATCAGAATCAAATTGAAACCTTCCTCCTCTAAAATCGTAAGTAAGGTGTATTTTATTTAAAGGAGACGTATGAATGAAAAAGAAAAAAACAAGAAAGCGTGATGGGCTTTTCCTAGACTTTCTTTTCGAAGCGGGTGGGGAACTCATACTTTTATTGTTTAGATGTGTACATAAATTATTTATATAAAGGGAAAAAAGACTGCCGAATCCGTTTCGGCAGTCTTTATATATTAGTCTTTATAAGGCACCCAGCCAGACGTGTTTACAATCGCTTGCCACAGCGGTTCAGGCAAGTGGTATTTTTCTTTATCTGTGCCTTTGATCACTGTTTCGATTTGTTTTTCCCGGCCATCTTTTACTTTCACAGCCCAGTCAGGGTCAACTAAAATTTCGCGTCCCATAGCGACTAGCGGAATGCCGTTTTCGATCACAGCCAGTGCGTCATCTGCAGAATGAATGGAACCGACAGCGATCAGCGGCACTTTGTTTCCGACACGTTCTTTCAATAAATCCATGCGTGTGCGAGTTGGATCTGCGCCGCGGCGCGCTTTTGAGTTCACATCCATCAGTGAGATATGAAGGTAATCCAATTCTTTATCCCCTAAAGCGTCAACAAGCGTAAAGGTTTCAGTCATTGTCAATCCTGGTGTCTCAGGTTCTTCAGGAGACAGACGGTAGCCGACTAAGAATGCACCCTTCGCATGTTCTGCAATGGCTTTTTTGACTTCATCGACAATAGCAAGCGGGAAGGCTAATCGTTTTTCGTCGCTTCCTCCCCAGCGATCTGTGCGCTGATTGGTTTTCGGAGAATAAAACTGCTGAATCAAATAGCCGTTTGCACCGTGAATTTCAACACCGTCAAAGCCGGCTTCAATAGCGCGTCTTGTTGCTTCTCCAAATGCCTTTACAATGTTTTCCGTTTCCTCTTCTGTTAAGGCGCGGGCGATTTTCTTGCCGTTATCAAACACGTCACTTGGTGCTACAACATCTTGTTGTGGGACGAGCTCAGGCGGGCATTCAATGCCGCCGTGATGAATTTGCACAACTGCTTTAGCGCCTTGTGCCTGAATGGCTTGTGCTAATTTTTTCAAACCTGAAATGTTGGAATCATCATGGATGGCCGGCTGTCCGGGAAAAGCTTTTCCGTCAGGTGTGACATTTGCGCATGCTGTAATCACCATTCCCATCTCTTTTGAGCGGGGAATGATATAGTCAAGCTCTGCATCAGATATCGTGCCGTCATCATTAGATGAATAATGAGTCATGGGTGCTACTGTGATCCGGTTGTCGATTGTAACGCCGCTTTTAAACGTAAACGGTTCAAAGAGCGCTTTATACTTAGGGTTCATTTCATCATCTTCTTTCGTTAGATTCGCACATATTCTAGCCTATATGTAAAAATTAATGCAAATGATCTGCTTCACCGGCTGAATATCTTGAGTACAGAGTGATGTTTTCTTCGCTCTTTTTCAGGAGCTTTGTAGCCGCCGCTGATTTGGTGGCCAATGGTGCAAGTGATGACCGCTGCAGCGAGCAGCAGAACGAATTTTTTCATGGCTGTAACTTCTTTCTGTAAAGTGAATATCCTTTAAAAGGTTACGCCTCGCTGATTCAGCCGTCAAACGATTTGCTCGCATATTCCTCACATTTTTTAAAATGAATAAAAAGTTGCTTCTTTCCGTCAATTTTTTCTAATATGCGCCTCAATTAGAGCTATCCTCATAGACAAATACGATTGCTTTCTTTCTAACAACAGGAAATGATCAGGTCGGATAGCCCCTTTGAAAAATGTGGAACCGCAGTGCGGGCTTTCGCACCTGCTTTACAAATCTGCCATTCTGGTCAAAGATAAAAGCCAAACATCAGGAAGAGGTGATCATGTGAAACAAACGGTTCTTTTGCTGTTTACTGTGCTCCTTCTCTCAGGGTGCAGTGTTGCAAGTGCGGATGATTCGGTCCCGAGGTTTACTGAAGAGGGAAAATACATTGGCTCTGCTGATCCTCATACGATCGCTGTTTCTCTGAATGGAGAAGAAACTATGATTCAAGTTCCGAAAGATAAGCGTGATGAATGTGAATCACTGCCAGGTCACACAAATGTCCAGGTGAAATATATCAAAAAGGATAATGGAACCTTACAGCTGGAAGATATTCAGCTGCAGAGGAATGCATCATAAAAAGACCGGGGGGAGAAAGTTGAGAATGTTATGGAGGAGTTTGGCGATATGCGGATTGGCTTTGACGCTCGCGCCTTGTGCTCAAGCGGCGGAGCCGATAAAAGGGAAAACAGTTTACATTGATGCCGGACACGGCGGGGAAGACAGCGGAGCAGTCGGGAACGGGCTCTTTGAAAAGGATATAAATTTAGCTGTTTCCGAGCAGGTGACGGACAAGCTGAAAGCGGAGGGGGCTAATCCTGTTGCGTCCAGGTCTGACGATCATTTTCTGACCTTGGAGGACAGAGTAGCAAAAGCAAGTGCCAATCAGGCCGATCTTTTTGTCAGCATTCATGTGAATTCAGGGGTTGCTTCAGCGTCTGGAACAGAAACATATTTTCAGTCTGACTATGAAGCGGAAAGCAGCCGGCGTCTGGCAGCCAATATTCAGTCACAGCTCGTCTCATCCTTACAGACGAGAGACAGAGGCGTAAAAGAATCAGGCTTTTATGTCATTACATATTCTCAAATGCCGAGTGTTCTCGCGGAGCTTGGATTTATCACAAACAGCTCTGATGCGGACAAGCTCGGAAACGAAGGTTACCAGCAAAAGGCAGCGGATGCGATTGTCAATGGCATTGATTCTTATTACGATTAGAAGATTGCTACAGCCTTAATCCTAGAGTGGAAACGCCAAAATCAGTATAATAGAGAAAACTGTAGGGCTTGAGGTGAAACGATGACAAAGATTTTTGCCCATCGAGGGGCATCAGGTCAATATCCCGAAAATACAATGCTTGCATTTGAAAAAGGAATTGAAGCAGGGGCGGACGGAATAGAGTTTGATGTACAGCTGGAAAAAGACGGACGAATTGTTGTGATCCATGATGAAAGGCTCGATCGGACGACATCACTCAAAGGATTCGTAAAGGATACAGCGTATGATGTGATAAAAACGGCGAATGCGGCCGCAAACCACCACCATACGTACAGTGATACCAAAGTGCCGCTGCTTGAAGACGTGCTCTTTTGGGCAGAGAAAAAGCATTTTCTCCTCAACATTGAATTAAAAAACAGTGTGATCCGCTATGAGGGAATGGAGGAAAAAGTACTTGAGGAAGTGAAGCGGTTCAATTTAGAGGAAAGGGTCATCCTATCTACGTTTAATCATGAAAGCTTGGCGCTATGTGCCCGGCTTGCTCCTCATATCGAAAGGGCGGCATTAACTTCAGATGTGCTTTATCAGGCTGATCGGTATATCACATCAATTCCGGCTTCCGGCTATCACCCGAGACTGAACAGTCCGGCTGCAGCTGATGATGTACTGAAGAAAATGAGGAACAGTTCGATCAAGGTCAGACCATATACGGTCAATCGGCCGGAAGATATGAAACGCCTCATCGAAGCGGGGGCAGACGGCATTTTCACCGATTTTCCTGCAAAGGCTGCGGCCATGCTGAAAAATGAATAGTTGTTTCAGAGGAAGGCTGTTCGCTCAGCCTTCTTTTTTCATTCATTCATGCCCGCTTCAGAGCATACATTCATAGAAGACAACTAGAAATTGTAAGCGCTGTCTATTTTCTGAATGAGGTGAAACCATGAGAAAAACAGTCATTGTAAGTGCCGCAAGAACGCCATTTGGCAAATTCGGCGGAGCATTGAAAGAGGTGAAAGCTGTCGAGCTTGGGGGCATTGCGATGAAGGAGGCGTTACATCGGGCCGGAGTATCTGGAAATGAGGTGGAAGGAACTGTCATGGGCATGGTTGTTCAAGCAGGCTCAGGACAGATCCCTTCCCGACAGGCTGCCCGTCTGGCTGGAATGCCGTGGGGTGTGCCGTCAGAAACGCTGAATAAAGTCTGCGCATCCGGACTGCGCGCCGTCACATTATGTGATCAAATGATCCGGGCGCAAGATGCGGACATTCTTGTCGCCGGAGGAATGGAAAGCATGAGCAATATTCCGTATGCCGTTCCCGCCGGGCGCTGGGGAGCGCGGATGGGGGACGGTGAGCTTAGGGACTTAATGGTATATGACGGATTAACGTGCGCGTTTGATGAGGTGCATATGGCTGTTCACGGAAATACAGCAGCCCGGGAATATGGAATTTCACGCAGGGAGCAGGATGAATGGGCGCTAAGAAGTCATGTGCGGGCTGCTAAGGCAGCTGATGAAGGAAAGTTTCAGGATGAAATTGTTCCCGTCAGCTGGATCGGCCGAAAAGGAAAACCAAACACGGCAGAAATGGATGAAGCGATTCGCCGTGACACAAGTCTGGATCAGCTTGCAACACTTTCTCCGATTTATACAAGTGACAGTTCTATCACAGCCGGCAATGCTCCCGGGGTCAATGACGGAGCTGGCGCGTTCGTGCTGATGTCTGAGGACAAAGCTGCTGAGCTTGACAAACGGCCTCTGGCTACAATTCTTGATTTTTCAACGACGGGAATGCCCGCGCACCAGCTGGCGGCAGCCCCGGGATTTGCAATGAACCAACTCTTGAAAAACAATGGATTAACCGTCCATGATATTGACTTGTTTGAAGTAAATGAAGCGTTTGCTTCTGTTGTTTTGACATGCGAAAAAATTGTCGGTTTCGACCTGGAAAAAGTAAATGTAAACGGCGGGGCGATCGCGCTTGGCCACCCGATCGGCGCAAGCGGGGCGAGAATTCTCATGACGCTCGTTTACGAATTAAAGCGTCGGGGAGGGGGACTGGGTGCTGCCGCCATTTGCAGCGGTGCGGCTCAGGGAGACGCCGTCTTGGTGCAGGTTCATTAAAACATGATGAAAAAGGGGATTTAAATGGAAATCAAACAAATGATGGTAGCTGGTGCAGGCCAGATGGGAAGCGGAATCGCGCAAACAGCTGCCAGCGCGGGCTTTTATGTGCAGTTGTATGACGTAAATTCTGAGGCTGCGGAGGCAGGGGTAAAGCGGATGAAGAAACAGTTAACCCGTGATGTCGAGAAAGGGAGAAAGACTGAAGCGGAAGTGAAGGGTGTAATCAGCCGTATTTCGATTTCTCAAACGCTTGAAGAGGCGAAGCATGCGGACATTGTGATAGAAGCTATCGCAGAAAATATGGCGGCTAAAACCGAGATGTTTAAAACACTGGATCGCATTTGCCCGCCACATACGATTTTGGCCAGCAATACGTCTTCCTTGCCTATTACAGAAATTGCTGCGGTGACAAACCGGCCTGACCGAGTCATCGGCATGCATTTTATGAATCCCGTTCCCGTGATGAAGCTGGTTGAATTGATTCGCGGCCTGGCTACGTCAGAGGAAACGGCTTCAGATGTTAAGGGATTAGCGGAAAAGATGGAAAAAACAGCGGTAGAAGTCAATGATTTTCCGGGGTTTGTTTCCAACCGCGTGCTTCTTCCGATGATTAATGAAGCCATCTATTGCGTGTATGAGGGGGTGGCAAAGCCTGAGGCGATAGACGAGGTGATGAAGCTGGGCATGAATCATCCGATGGGCCCGCTTACTTTAGCGGATTTTATCGGGCTGGATACGTGTTTGTCGATTATGGAAGTTCTTCATTCCGGCCTAGGTGATTCCAAGTACCGTCCTTGCCCGCTGCTCCGCAAATACGTCAAAGCGGGCTGGCTTGGCAAAAAGAGCGGGCGCGGCTTTTATCAATATGAGGAGAGGACTTCCTGAAAGTCAATTCCATCCGGGGGTGGCCGAGTTGTATGTAACCCAAGAGCAAGTCATGATGCGAAAAATGGTGCGTGATTTTGCCCGAAAAGAAATTGCTCCCGCTGCGGAAATTATGGAGACAACGGATGAATTTCCGTTTCAGCTGATCGAAAAAATGGGTAAGCACGGCCTGATGGGGATACCGGTGCCGGAACGATATGGCGGCGCTGGGGCGGATGTTGTTTCTTATATTTTGGCGATTCATGAGATTTCCAAAATCAGCGCGGCTGTCGGCGTCATTCTTTCCGTTCATACCTCGGTCGGCACAAATCCGATTCTGTATTTCGGCAACGAAGAACAAAAGATGAAATATATACCAAAGCTCGCATCAGGAGAACATGTGGGTGCATTTGCACTGACGGAGCCTCATTCAGGATCGGATGCTGGAAGCCTCCGCACAACGGCAATCAAAAAGAACGGCAAATACTTATTAAACGGATCGAAAATATTCATTACAAACGGCGGAGCAGCCGATATCTATATCACGTTTGCTTTAACGGCTCAAGATCAAGGCAGGCACGGGATTTCGGCTTTTATTGTTGAAAAAAACACACCCGGCTTTACCGTTGGAAAAAAAGAAAGAAAGCTGGGGCTTTATGGCTCTAATACGACGGAACTGATGTTTGATAACGCAGAAGTGCCTGAAGAGAATTTGATTGGCAAAGAAGGTGATGGCTTTCACATTGCCATGGCGAATTTAAATGTCGGCCGCATCGGCATTGCGGCACAGGCGCTCGGAATTACAGAAGCGGCTCTTGATCATGCCGTAAATTATGCGAAGCAGCGAGTGCAATTTGGAAGGCCAATCGCAGCCAATCAAGGCATATCTTTTAAGCTGGCTGATATGGCGACTAGGGCTGAGGCGGCAAGGCATCTGGTTTACCACGCCGCAGACCTTCATAACCGCGGGCTGGCCTGCGGAAAAGAAGCGTCAATGGCTAAACAATTTGCTTCAGACACAGCAGTGAAAGCGGCGTTAGACGCCGTCCAAATTTTCGGCGGATATGGCTATATGAAGGATTATCCGGTTGAGCGGCTGCTTCGCGACGCAAAGGTAACGCAAATCTATGAAGGGACGAATGAGATTCAAAGACTGATTATTTCCAAGCATCTGCTTGATGGAACCTGATTGACAAAAAACGCAAAACGGGGGTTGAGGATATGGAGGAGAAACAGCGATATTCTCCGGGATTGGACGGTGTCATTGCGACAGAAACGCACATTTCTTATCTTGACACGCAGTCCAGCCAGATTTTGATAAGAGGCTATGACTTGATGGAACTTTCTAAAACAAAAAGCTACCTGGAGCTTGTCCATTTATTGCTGGAGGGCCGGCTTCCGGCAGAAAGTGAAACGACAACGCTGGAAAGAAGCATAAACAGCGCATCAAATCTGCCGGCTGATATTCTCCGACTGCTTGAGCTGCTCCCTGTGCACACGCATCCGATGGATAGCCTGCGTACCGGCCTGTCGGCACTTGCAGGCTATGATCGGCAAATTGATGATCGGTCTCCTTCCGCAAACAAAGAACGCGCTTATCAGCTTCTTGGGAAAATGCCTGCCCTCACTGCTGCCAGCTACAGAATCATCAATAAAAAAGAGCCGATTCTTCCGCAGCACCCCCTATCCTACAGTGCGAATTTTCTATACATGATGACAGGGAAATTGCCGTCCTCACTGGAAGAACGAATCTTTGACCGGTCGCTCGTCCTGTACAGTGAGCATGAGATGCCGAATTCAACCTTTGCGGCAAGGGTCATCGCTTCTACACATTCGGATCTTTATGGCGCTTTGACAGGGGCTGTCGCCTCCCTGAAAGGAAACCTTCACGGTGGAGCAAACGAAGCCGTGATGTATATGCTTTTGGATGCGGAAACAACGTCCGATTTTGAACAGCTTCTGCAAACAAAACTGAAAAGAAAAGAAAAAATTATGGGATTCGGCCACAGAGTGTATATGAAAAAAATGGACCCGAGAGCACTCATGATGAAAGAGGCACTCCAGCAATTATGCGACAAAGCCGGTGACCATCGTTTATACGAGATGTGTGAGGCAGGCGAGCGGCTGATAGAGAAAGAAAAAGGGCTTTATCCGAATTTAGATTACTACGCTGCACCGGTGTATTGGATGCTCGGCATACCGATTCCTTTGTATACGCCTGTCTTTTTCAGCGCGAGAACGGCCGGTTTATGCGCCCATGTCATTGAACAGCATGCCAATAACCGTCTCTTTCGCCCTCGTGTCAGCTATTTGGGCCCGCGTCAACAGACGAAATCTTAATGATGAAAGGAACTGGTAGAATGCTAAAAACGGATCACGTCATTGAAGAAATCACTGACTATGTGCTGGAGAAAGAGATTACAAGTTCTGAGGCGTTTACAACAGCCGGGCATGTGCTGCTGGATACGCTGGGCTGCGGGATTTTGGCGCTCCGGTATCCCGAATGCTCAAAGCTGCTCGGCCCGATTGTTCCCGGAACAATTGTGCCGAATGGAAGCAAAGTGCCGGGAACGTCATATGTTCTCGATCCGGTAAGGGCGGCATTTAATATCGGCTGCATGATTCGCTGGCTCGATTACAACGATACGTGGCTGGCGGCGGAGTGGGGGCATCCGTCTGATAATCTGGGAGGAATCCTTGCTGTTGCTGATTATGTATCGAGAGTAAGGCTGTCTGAAGGAAAAGAGTCTTTAACGGTACGCGACGTACTTGAAATGATGATCAAAGCACACGAAATTCAAGGTGTGCTCGCGTTAGAAAACAGCTTAAACCGAGTTGGCCTTGATCATGTGCTGTTTGTCAAAGTTGCGACAACCGCTGTTGCAGCAAAGCTATTAGGCGGCGGGAGAGAAGAAATCAAAAATGCACTTTCGAACGCATGGATTGATAACGCAGCCTTGAGGACATACAGGCATTCACCGAATACAGGCTCGCGCAAATCGTGGGCGGCAGGGGACGCAACGAGCAGAGGCGTTCATTTGGCGCTGATGGCGTTAAAAGGAGAAATGGGTTATCCGACTGCTTTGAGCGCACCGGGGTGGGGCTTCCAAGATGTTTTATTCAATAAACAAGAGATCAAACTCGCCCGTCCGCTCGATGCTTATGTTATGGAAAATGTGCTGTTTAAAGTGTCATATCCTGCGGAATTTCATGCTCAGACAGCAGCCGAGTGCGCTGTCATACTTCATCCGCAGGTAAAGGACCGGGTTGATGAGATTAACCGTATTGTGATCAGAACACACGAATCCGCTATCCGAATCATTGATAAAAAAGGACCGCTTCACAATCCGGCGGACCGTGATCACTGCCTCCAATACATCACAGCGATCGGTTTGCTGCTTGGTGATATCACCGCGCAGCATTATGAGGCTGAGACGGCAAGTGATCCGAGAATCGATCAACTTCGTAATAAAATGGAAGTGACTGAAAATAAAACATATACCGAGGATTATTTGAAACCCGATAAGCGTTCGATTTCAAATGCCGTACAGGTTCATTTTAAAGATGGAACAAGCACGGAAATGGTGGAATGTGAATTTCCGCTAGGCCATCGTTTTCGAAGAGACGAGGCGGTGCCGAAACTGTTGGAAAAGTTTTCTGTCAATCTCAAAGCCCATTTTGCTGATAAACAGCACAAACACATTTATGAGCGCTGTACCAGCTATGAGACATTACAAACGATGCGCGTCAATGAATTTGTAGATATGTTCTGCGTATAAAAAAGGAGGCTTGCGTCATGTCGTGGATCGTCAATAAGCAATCGTCACAAGAGGAGCTTGCCGGGCGCTTCCGCAAGCTAATGTCAGCGCCGGACATTCTTCAAATCCCCGGTGCCCATGACGGGATGGCCGCCTTGCTTGCGAAGGAGGCCGGTTTTTCTGCTATGTATTTGTCTGGTGCGGCATATACAGCCAGCAGGGGGCTTCCTGATTTAGGAATCATCACGTCGGCAGAGATGGCTGAGCGGGCCAAAGATCTTGTGCGTGCAGCTGATCTCCCTCTGCTTGTCGATATCGATACGGGATTTGGCGGTGTGTTAAATGCCGCCCGAACCGCCCGTGAGATGTTTGAAGCGAGGGCTGCCGCCGTTCAAATAGAAGACCAGCAGCTCCCGAAAAAATGCGGGCATTTAAATGGCAAACAGCTCGTTCCGACAAAGGAAATGGCGCAAAAAATAAAAGCGATCAAGCAAGCGGCACCCTCCCTTATCGTTGTTGCCCGTACAGATGCCAGGGCGCAGGAAGGGCTTGATGCCGCGATGAAACGGTCAGAGGCTTATATGGAGGCTGGAGCGGACGCGATTTTCCCTGAAGCACTTCAGGCGGAGAACGAATTCCGCCAGTTTGCCGAGCGCATCTCTGTTCCGCTCCTTGCGAATATGACCGAGTTTGGGCAAACACCGTATTATCGCGCCGAAGAATTCGAAGATATGGGGTTTCAGATGGTGATTTATCCTGTCACGTCGCTTCGGGCGGCGGCAAAAGCTTATGAGCGGATGTTTCGTTTGATGAAGGAGAGCGGCTCACAAAAAGAAGGCCTTCACGATATGCAGACACGAAAAGAACTGTACGATACGATTTCCTATTATGACTATGAAGCGTTAGATAAAGCGATCGCCAAGACCGTTTTGCCTGATGAATAGTTTCGAGCAAAAAAGCCGGAGAACACTCCGGCTTTTTTGCTGCTATCGTTTTCTGAATCGCGGGCTGACTTGATTGCGTTTTCTGTCTCTGTATAAAATGAACCCGGCCAGCACATAAAGGCCGAACGCAAAAAAGATGAATCCTGACAAAGCTTGGAGCCAAAGAGCTGCAAACGGCTTTATTGTATGGCCGAAAAGCGAATCCCTCATCAGCTTAATGCCTAAAGCGGAAATGGCGCCGGGGAGGACTAATATCAAAAGCGCAAGAAGTCGGCTCATCCTCAGAAAACCCCTTTATCTTTATATTTCCTTTATTGTCCAGCGGAAAAAATATTTTGTCAAGAGAAGAAAACGTGGTAACATAGGATTGTGCAAATTATTGCAACGGAATAATTAGGTGTGCAAATTTTTTCATATAAAGGGGTAACGGGATGCAAAAGGTACTGATTGTAGGTGCCGGTAAAAGGGGAACGGCGTTATTACATATGCTGATCAAAACAGCCATCATAGAGATCATTGCCGTTATTGACAAAGACCCCGAGGCGCAGGGATTGAAAGAAGCAAAACAGTATGGGATTGCCGTTTCATCTGATTGGAGACCTTACATACAGCAAAAACCGGATATCGTCATTCATACGGCCGGCGATCAAGCGGTGTTTGACGAACTCTTGCAGGAAAAGCATGAAGAGACCATTGTCATGCCGGGAAAAATGGCGTACATCGTTTTTCAGTTGATGGAAGAAAAGCAGCACCTGATTCAAATGCTGAAAGAGCAAACATACAAACACGACAGAATTTTTAACTCCACCCATGACGGGATGATTTTTATTGATATCAATGAAGAAATCATTCTTTTTAACCATATGGCTGAAAAAATAGTTGGGAAAAAGCGTGAGGAAGTGATCGGGAAACCGATAAAAGAAGTCATTCCGAGCACGAAGATGCCGCGGATTTTAAAAACAAGAGTGCCTGAATATAACCAGAAGCAGCTTTTAGACGATCATTTGCAAATTGTAACGACAAGACTGCCGATTATTGATGAAGGCGGACGCCTGCTCGGGGCGCTTTGTGTATTTAAAGATATCACAGACGCGGTCGAACTGGCAGAGGAAGTGACCAACTTAAAGCAGGTCCGTACGATGCTTGAGGCGATTATTCAATCCTCCGATGAAGCGATTTCTGTCGTTGATGAAAACGGCATCGGCCTCTTGATCAATAAAGCGTATACGAAAATGACGGGGCTTTCTGAAAAAGAAGTCATCGGCAAGCCAGCAAGCACCGATATTTCTGAAGGCGAAAGCATGCATTTAAAGGTGCTGGAAACAAGACGCCCTGTCCGCGGTGTCAGAATGAAGGTCGGCCCGAATAAAAAAGAGGTCATCGTCAATGTAGCGCCGGTGATTGTGGACGGGATTTTGAAGGGCAGCGTCGGTGTGATTCACGATGTGTCCGAAATTAAAATGCTGACAGCTGAGCTGGACCGCGCCAGACAAATCATTCGCACGTTAGAAGCAAAATACACTTTTGACGACATTATCGGCAAAAGCGAGCAAATGCTGGTGGCGCTTGAGCAGGCGAAGCTCGGGGCGAAAACGCCGGCAACCATTTTGCTGCGCGGAGAATCAGGAACGGGAAAAGAACTGTTCGCCCATGCCATCCATAACGAAAGCGACCGGAAATACAATAAATTTATTCGCGTGAATTGTGCAGCCCTTTCTGAAAACCTGCTCGAATCAGAATTGTTCGGCTACGAGGATGGAGCATTTTCGGGAGCGAAACGCGGCGGCAAAAAAGGCTTATTCGAGGAAGCGAATAATGGCAGTATTTTCTTAGATGAGATCGGCGAGCTGACACAAAATATGCAGGCGAAATTGCTCCGCGTCCTCCAAGAGAAGGAAATCGTCAGAGTGGGCGGCGCGAAAGCAATCCCTGTCAACGTCAGAGTGATTGCTGCTACAAATGTAAATATTGAAAAAGCGATGGCGGATGGAACGTTTCGCGAGGACCTGTATTACCGGATTAATCGCTATCCGATCTCGATCCCGCCTTTGCGGCAGCGGCTGGAGGACATTGAGGTACTCAGCGTCAGGCTTATTCAAAAGATTAACAGGGATTATGGCAGGAATGTAAAGGGGCTTACAAAGCAAGCCCTGCGTGCCTTATCCGCTTACCACTGGCCCGGCAATGTCCGCGAACTGGAAAATGTCCTTGGACGAGCCATGATTTTTCTGAATCCGCATATGGAATGGATTGAAAAAGATCACTTGCCTGTATTCGAACTTAAGCAAACAGAAAGCGTCACAGAACAGGGGACAGGCTTTGATTTTCCGGATATTGAAGGCGAAAAGCTGTCTGTTGCAGTAGAAAAATTTGAAGCGCATTTGATCCAGCAAACGCTCGAAAAGCATCATTTTAACAGGACAAAAACAGCGAAAGCTCTCGGTGTCAGCATTCGGAACTTATATTACAAAATGGATAAATACGGCCTTGCAAATGAAGGCATGCAATAATTTGCAGAATAAACGCAAGCATCTGCATGAGTCTTCAATACATCAGGTATGACAGCGCAGCGGGGAGCTGGCATGGAACTTGCATAATAAAAGGCGGAGTCGAAATAAGAAAGGTGGTAACAGATGAAGCTGAAAGATCTGATCGGCAAAGCGTCGATGTACAAAAACAAGACCATTGCGGTTGCCCATGCTGAGGATGAGGAAGTGATTCGGGCTGTAAAGCTGGCAGCCGAGCACTTATCCGCCCGTTTTTTGTTAATGGGGGACAGCAAAAAACTGAACGAGCTGACAGCATCCATGCAAGGCCATCAAGTGGAAATCGTTCATGCCGACACACCTGAGGAATCGGCAAAATTAGCCGTTCATGCTGTCCATCACAAAACAGCGGACGTTTTAATGAAAGGAAATGTACCGACTTCTGTTTTGCTTAAAGCGGTATTGAACAGACAGGAGGGCCTTCGGTCATCCAATGTCCTTTCCCACGTGGCTGTGTTTGATATACCGGACTTTGACAAATTGATGCTTGTGACAGATTCGGCAATGAATATTGCGCCTTCGCTGGAAGAGCTTCGGCACATTTTGCAAAATGCCGTTCATGTGGCCCGTGCGGTAGGGAACAATATGCCAAAAGCAGCTGCTCTGGCAGCGGTCGAAATGGTGAACCCGAAAATGGAAGCGACAATGAATGCAGCCGCTCTTGTTCAAATGTGCAAAAGAGGCCAGATCAAAGGCTGTATTGTTGATGGCCCGCTTGCTTTGGATAACGCAGTATCACAAATTGCCGCAGCCCAGAAAAACATTTCAGGAGACGTAGCGGGCAGCGCTGATATCCTTCTCGTCCCAACAATTGAAGCCGGCAATATTTTATATAAATCACTGATTTATTTTGCGAAGGCCAGTGTGGCGGCAGTGATTTCAGGAGCTAAAGCGCCGATTGCCTTAACGAGCAGAGCGGACTCCGCTGAAAATAAATTGTATTCGATTGCGCTGGCGATATGCGCATCTGAAGAATACACACACTAGGAGGAACAAACATGGAACTTTTTAAATATATGGAGAAATACGATTACGAACAATTGGTATTCTGCCAAGATGAACAATCAGGCTTAAAAGCGATTATCGCGATTCATGATACAACACTAGGTCCTGCGCTTGGCGGAACAAGAATGTGGACATATGAAAATGAAGAAGCGGCAATTGAAGATGCGCTCAGGCTGGCAAAAGGCATGACCTATAAAAACGCGGCGGCAGGCTTAAACCTTGGCGGCGGAAAAACAGTCATTATCGGCGATCCGCGCAAAGATAAAAATGAAGAAATGTTCCGCGCGTTTGGCCGTTTTATTCAAGGTCTGAACGGCAGGTACATTACAGCTGAAGATGTGGGCACAACGGTTGAGGATATGGACATCATTCATGATGAAACAGACTATGTCACAGGGATTTCGCCTGCCTTCGGGTCTTCCGGAAATCCATCCCCGGTTACGGCGTATGGAGTGTACAGAGGAATGAAGGCAGCAGCTAAAGCCGCTTTCGGAACCGATTCTCTTGAAGGAAAAACCATCGCTGTGCAAGGTGTGGGGAACGTGGCCTACAACCTATGCCGCCACCTGCATGAAGAAGGGGCGAATTTAATCGTTACGGATATCAACAAACAATCCGTACAGCGTGCAGTTGAAGATTTTGGCGCCCGTGCCGTTGATCCGGAAGAGATTTATACACAAGACTGCGATATTTATGCGCCGTGCGCCCTTGGTGCGACAATCAACGATGACACCATTAGACAGCTGAAGGCGAAAGTCATCGCGGGTGCGGCAAACAATCAATTAAAAGAAACACGCCATGGCGATCAAATTCACGAAATGGGCATCGTGTACGCACCGGATTATGTCATTAACGCGGGCGGCGTCATTAACGTGGCAGATGAGCTAAACGGCTATAATGCAGAACGCGCATTGAAGAAAGTTGAAGGCATTTACGGCAATATTGAGCGAGTGCTTGATATTTCTCAGCGTGACGGCATTCCGACGTATTTAGCGGCTGACCGCTTGGCAGAGGAACGGATTGAACGCATGCGTCGCTCAAGAAGCCAGTTTTTGCAAAACGGCCACAGTGTATTAAGCAGACGTTAAGAAATTGAACTGGGGGTTATGGAAGTGCTACATGAGGAAAAGCGCATTCTCACAATTAATCCAGGCTCAACTTCAACGAAAATTGGTGTTTTTCATAACGAACGTAGCATTTTTGAAAAAACATTGAGACACGACATTGAAGAGCTGCAGCGATTTGACCATATTATTGATCAGTATGAGTTTCGAAAATACCAAATTCTTGAAACGCTTCATGAACAAGGAATCAATATCTCAAAGTTTGATGCAGTCTGTGCCAGAGGCGGCCTTATCCGGCCGATTGAAGGCGGAACTTACGAAGTGAATGATGACATGATTGAGGACTTGAAAAGCGGCTATGCCGGCCAGCATGCTTCTAATCTCGGCGGCATTATCGCGCGGGAAATCGCTGACGGCCTGAACATCCCTTCATATATCGTCGATCCTGTTGTCGTAGATGAAATGTCAGAGCTCGCAAAAATCTCAGGCATGCCTGAGATTGAACGGAAAAGCATTTTCCATGCGTTAAACCAAAAAGCTGTCGCCCGTAAGGCGGCAGCCTCTCTTGGCAAACGGTATGAGAATACAAAATTGATTGTTACCCATATGGGCGGCGGTATTACAATTGGCGTCCATGACCATGGGCGAGTGGTCGATGTCAACAACGGCCTTCACGGAGAGGGGCCATTCAGTCCTGAACGTGCAGGAACAGTGCCTGCGGGCGACCTTATCAATTTATGTTTTTCAGGACAGTATGCAAAAGAAGAAATGATGAAAAAATTGGTTGGGACTGGCGGGCTTTTCGGCTATCTCGGTACGAATGAGGCAGAAAAAGTGGCACAAATGATTCAGAGAGGCGATGAAAAAGCACGCTTCATTTTTGATGCCATGGCATATCAGGTAGCAAAGGAAATTGGGGCAGCCAGTGCTGTTTTAAAAGGTGAAGTGGAAGCGATTGTGCTGACGGGAGGCCTTGCGTACGGCAAAAGCTTTGTTTCCAGTATCAGATCATACATAGATTGGATTTCAGATGTTTTCGTCTATCCGGGAGAAAATGAATTGCAGTCTCTGGCGCAAGGGGCACTCAGGGTATTGCTGGGCGAAGAGCAATCTAAACAATATCGTATTGAATAGACAGACGAGGAGTGAGTCACCATGGCAACTGAGTATGATGTAGTCATATTGGGCGGTGGTACCGGCGGTTATGTCGCGGCCATCAGAGCCGCTCAGCTCGGCTTAAAAACAGCCGTTGTAGAAAAGGAAAATCTCGGAGGAACATGTCTGCATAAAGGCTGTATCCCGAGTAAAGCGCTGCTTAGAAGCGCAGAGGTATACCGGACAGCCCGTGAAGCCGACCAATTCGGAGTGGAAACGGCTGGCGTATCCCTCAACTTTGAAAAAGTCCAGCAGCGTAAGCAAGCTGTTGTTGATAAGCTTGCGGCCGGCGTGAGTCATTTAATGAAAAAAGGAAAAATCGACGTGTATAACGGATATGGCCGTATCCTCGGTCCGTCAATCTTCTCTCCGCTGCCGGGAACGATTTCTGTAGAACGGGGAAATGGCGAAGAAAATGATATGCTGATCCCGAAACAAGTCATCATTGCAACAGGATCAAGACCGAAAATGCTTCCGGGCCTTGAAGCGGACGGCGAGCATGTCATGACTTCGGATGAGGCTCTCCAAATGGAGAAGCTCCCTAAATCGATCATCATCGTCGGAGGAGGCGTTATTGGGATTGAGTGGGCGTCTATGCTTCATGATTTTGGCGTGAAGGTTACGGTTATTGAATACGCGGACCGCATATTGCCGACTGAAGATCAAGACATTTCAAAAGAAATGGAAAGTCTTCTGAAGAAAAAAGGCATTCAGTTCGTCACAGGGGCAAAAGTGCTGCCTGACACAATGACAAAAACGCCGGATGACATTAGCATACAGGCTGAAAAAGCTGGAGAAACGGTTACCTACTCCGCAGAAAAAATGCTCGTTTCCATCGGCAGACAGGCAAATATCGAAGGCATCGGCATCGAAAACACCGATATTGTCACTGAAAATGGTGTCATTTCAGTTAATGAAAGCTGCCAAACGAAGGAATCTCATATTTACGCAATCGGAGACGTGATCGGGGGCCTTCAGTTAGCACATGTTGCATCACATGAAGGAATCATTGCCGTCGAGCACTTTGCGGGCCTCAATCCGCACCCGCTTGAGCCAGCACTTGTACCGAAGTGCATCTACTCAAGCCCTGAAGCTGCCAGTGTCGGCTTAACCGAAGAAGAGGCAAAGGCGAACGGACATAATGTCAAGATCGGCAAATTCCCATTTATGGCCATTGGAAAAGCGCTTGTATACGGAGAAAGCGACGGATTTGTAAAAATCGTGGCTGATCGTGATACCGATGATATCCTTGGCGTGCATATGATCGGCCCGCATGTCACTGACATGATTTCAGAAGCGGGGCTTGCCAAAGTGCTGGACGCGACGCCGTGGGAGATTGGACAAACGATTCATCCGCATCCAACGCTTTCTGAAGCAATTGGAGAAGCTGCGCTTGCCGCAGACGGCAAAGCCATTCATTTTTAAAAGCATAAAGGAGGGGCTTGAATGAGTACAAACCGACATCAAGCACTAGGGCTGACTGATCAGGAAGCCGTTGATATGTATAGAACCATGCTGTTAGCAAGAAAAATCGATGAAAGAATGTGGCTGTTAAACCGCTCTGGCAAAATCCCGTTCGTGATCTCTTGTCAAGGACAGGAAGCTGCACAGGTAGGAGCTGCTTTCGCTCTTGACCGCGAGATGGATTATGTACTGCCGTATTATAGAGACATGGGCGTTGTGCTGGCGTTTGGCATGTCGGCAAAGGACCTAATGATGTCCGGGTTTGCTAAAGCGGCAGATCCGAACTCAGGAGGCCGTCAAATGCCGGGGCATTTCGGGCAAAAGGAAAACCGCATCGTGACAGGATCATCTCCGGTTACAACGCAAGTGCCGCACGCAGTCGGCATTGCACTGGCGGGACGGATGGAGAAAAAGGATATCGCAGCCTTTGTTACGTTTGGTGAGGGCTCTTCGAACCAAGGCGATTTCCATGAAGGGGCAAACTTTGCCGCTGTCCATAAGCTGCCGGTTATTTTCATGTGTGAAAACAATAAGTACGCAATCTCAGTCCCATACGATAAGCAAGTCGCATGTGAGAACATTTCCGACCGTGCTGTAGGCTATGGGATGCCTGGCGTAACCGTGAATGGAAATGACCCGCTGGAAGTTTATCAAGCGGTCAAAGAAGCGCGTGAACGGGCGCGCAGAGGAGAGGGCCCGACATTAATTGAAACCATTTCTTACCGCCTTACACCGCATTCCAGTGATGACGATGACAGCAGCTACAGAGGCCGTGAAGAAGTAGAGGAAGCTAAAAAAAGTGACCCTCTGCTTACTTATCAAGCTTACATAAAAGAAATAGGCCTGCTGTCTGATGAGACAGAACAAACCATGCTGGATGAAATCATGGCAATCATCAATGAAGCGACAGATGAAGCGGAGAACGCTCCTTATGCAGCTCCTGAGTCAGCGCTTGATTATGTGTATGCGAAGTAGGGAGGAAGAACAAATGTCAGTAATGTCATATATTGATGCAATCAATTTGGCGATGAAAGAAGAAATGGAACGAGACCCTCGCGTTTTCGTCCTTGGGGAAGATGTAGGAAGAAAAGGCGGTGTGTTTAAAGCCACAGCCGGACTTTATGAACAGTTCGGAGAAGAGCGCGTGATGGATACGCCGCTTGCTGAATCAGCGATCGCCGGAGTCGGTATCGGAGCGGCTATGTACGGCATGAGGCCGATTGCCGAAATGCAGTTTGCCGATTTTATTATGCCGGCGGTCAACCAAATTATCTCCGAGGCTGCTAAAGTCCGTTACCGAAGCAACAATGACTGGAGCTGCCCGATTGTCGTCAGAGCGCCATACGGCGGAGGCGTGCACGGGGCACTTTATCATTCTCAATCAGTCGAAGCGATTTTCGCCAATCAGCCCGGACTGAAAATTGTCATGCCTTCAACGCCGTATGACGCGAAAGGACTCTTAAAAGCCGCGGTTCGTGATGAAGATCCGGTGCTGTTTTTTGAGCATAAACGCGCGTACCGTCTCATAAAAGGAGAGGTTCCGGCAGATGACTATGTCCTGCCGATCGGCAAGGCTGATGTAAAACGGGAAGGCGACGACATCACGGTGATCACTTATGGCCTGTGTGTCCACTTCGCACTACAGGCTGCAGAACGTCTCGAAAAAGATGGTATTTCAGTGCATGTAGTTGATTTAAGAACAGTCTATCCGCTTGATAAAGAAGCTATCATCGAAGCCGCATCCAAAACAGGTAAAGTCCTTTTGGTCACAGAAGATACAAAAGAAGGCAGCATCATGAGTGAGGTGGCCGCGATTATATCCGAGCATTGTCTGTTCGACTTAGACGCGCCGATCAAACGGCTTGCAGGTCCTGATGTTCCGGCTATGCCTTATGCGCCGACAATGGAAAAATACTTTATGGTCAACCCTGATAAAGTGGAAGCGGCGATGAGAGAATTAGCGGAGTTTTAAAGACGTAAGGAGGATACAATCATGGCAATTGAACAAATGACGATGCCGCAGCTTGGAGAAAGCGTGACAGAGGGGACGATCAGCAAATGGCTTGTCGCCCCAGGTGATAAAGTGAACAAATACGATCCGATCGCGGAAGTCATGACGGATAAGGTAAATGCAGAGGTTCCGTCTTCTTTTAGCGGGACGATTACAGAGCTTGTTGGCGAAGAAGGCCAGACTCTGGAAGTCGGGGAAGTGATTTGTAAAATCGAAATAGAAGGCGCAGATCCGGCCGAACAAAAACAGGAGCAGCCAGTGGCATCAGCAGCTGAGACGCCTGTCGCAGAAAGCAGCGCCGAAGCAAACGATCAGCCCAATAAAAAGCGCTACTCGCCGGCTGTACTTCGTTTGGCCGGAGAGCATGGCATTGATCTTGATCAAGTGACAGGAACAGGTGCCGGCGGCCGCATTACGCGAAAAGATATTCAGCAAGTCATTGAAACAGGCGGCGTGCAAGAACGTGCTGAGGAGCCGAAGACAGCAGCTACCGCATCAGAAGCTGGACCAAAACCGGAGCCGAAGGAAGAAATTTCATATCCTGCGTCTGCCGCCGGAGATCAAGAAATCCCAGTTACAGCTGTAAGAAAAGCGATTGCTTCTAATATGAAACGGAGCAAAACAGAAATTCCGCATGCTTGGACGATGATGGAAGTTGATGTCACAAACATGGTGGCATATCGCAACAGTATAAAAGATTCCTTCAAAAAGACAGAAGGATTTAATTTAACGTTCTTCGCCTTTTTTGTAAAAGCAGTCGCTCAGGCGTTAAAAGAATTCCCGCAAATGAATAGCATGTGGGCGGGCGACAAAATCATTCAGAAAAAGGATATCAATATTTCAATCGCGGTTGCCACAGAGGATTCTTTATTTGTTCCTGTGATTAAAAACGCTGATGAAAAAACAATTAAAGGCATTGCGAGAGAAATTACGGATCTCGCCAAAAAAGTAAGAGAAGGAAAACTTTCAGCAGACGACATGCAGGGAGGGACGTTTACCGTCAACAACACAGGTTCGTTCGGATCTGTTCAGTCGATGGGCATTATCAACTACCCTCAGGCTGCCATCCTTCAGGTGGAATCTATCGTCAAACGCCCGGTAGTCATGGAGCATGGCATGATTGCTGTCAGAGACATGGTCAATTTGTGCCTGTCCTTGGATCACAGAGTGCTGGACGGCCTTGTGTGCGGTCGATTCTTGGGACGGGTAAAACAAATTTTAGAATCGATTGACGAGAAAACGTCAGTTTACTAAATAGCAGAAAGAGCATTTTTTGAAACATACATTCAAAAAATGCTCTTTTTCTATAGATGTTATTCAGCAATTCGGATTTTCATTTCGACCCGATATTCTTCTTGTTTTTTCGGTGAGTAATGAATCGGTATGATTAACTCGTAGACATCACTGACAACAGTCAATTGGCGGTCAGTGACATACTTGATAAGCTTCTGTAAGTTGAGAAAATAATGCTCAGGTGAAAAGTTATATGCGATACAAACATACCTGCCCTTAGGAATCGTTGTGATTTCCATATCCGGCGTAATCGCAGAAATTTGTTTATTCGTTAATACAGGCGTGAAGATATGCCGGTACTTCATTTCATCAATGCTGGTGTACGGCTGAAACGAGAAAGTGGCGCCATAGCTGTTGTTTGTAAATCCATCTGCTGATTCGATAAATTTTTTCAATTTGCTATAGGAGGCGTTGAGCACATTTTCAGGCCCGATTCCATCTGCCTCTGTTTGAATGATGCGTGTTTCTTCTTCATCTAAAAGAAACACCTCGCCGAGCGCGGGAAATTCCATCTGCCGTTTCATTCGCTTTTTTACCATTGCGATGGTTTGCTCCAATGCTGATAAAAAGTCTAATTTCTCCCTGATTTGCTTCTCCTGCTCCGAATAAAAAGCAAACAGTTCTTCCATTTCTAAGTCCTGTGCCTTTTTCATCTCTTCTAAAGGTGTGCCGATGTATTTCAATGATTTGATCAAATCCAGATGAATGAGCTGAGAATCAGTATAATAGCGATAGCTGGTATCCGGATCGACGTAGGCCGGTTTAAATAAATCAATTTTATCATAGTAACGGAGCGCCTTAATTGACACGTTTGCCAGTTTTGAAACTTCTCCAATTGAATAATAAGATTCCTCCATGCCATCACTCCTTCTATATCAGTATAATAAAGAAGCGCATTCTTTGCAGTATACAAAGAATACGCTTTTATCATGTGCTGGCTTTTGCATGTGCAGGCGCTTTCCAAGCAATGGTCAGCGCAATGCCTATGGCTAAAGAAACTGTTGCAAAGTAGAATGGATAGTTTACATCAATATCGAACATCATTCCGCCGATAATAGGCCCGAATACATTGCCGATGCTTGTAAACATTGAATTCATACCGCCGGCAAACCCCTGTTCATTTCCCGCAATCTTTGACAGATAAGTCGTTACCGCAGGACGCATGAGATCAAATCCGACAAACACGGTGACTGTAACTAGCAGAATCGCAGTATAAGAATTCACGATTGTCATCAAGAATACCAGACTCGTCGAGAGAAGTAAGCTGTACCGAATTAAATGAATTTCGCCAAACCATCTTGTGAAGCGATCGAATAAGACGACTTGTGTAATGGCGCCGACAATCGCTCCGCCTGTAATCATAATGGCGATGTCGCTTGCCGTAAATCCGAATTTATGGTCAACGAATAACGCGAATAACGATTCAAATGACGCTAAACCGAAAGACGAAATCAGGATAATAAGAAAAGCAATGAAATACATAGGGGCAAAAATCCGTTTAAAGCCTGTTTTCTGCCCCGTTAGTTCCTGATTCTCTGGATTTCGCTCCGGCTCGCGCAGCGTGAAGATTGATAAAATGGCTGCCAGCAATGCAAAGGCCGCCGCAAAGAAAAACGGGAGGCGGGAATGGATTTCCGCCAAAAATCCCCCGATCCCGGGGCCGATAATAAAGCCTGTTGAAATGGCTGCTGACATATATCCGAGCGCTTTCGGCCGTGTTTTAATGGTCGTGATATCTGCAATAAAAGCCGTGACCCCGGGCATAATGAAGGCCGCGCTGATACCGCCGAGCATACGGGATATAAACAGCATCTCAACTGTTTTTCCGATGCCGAATAATAACTCCGAAACACTAAAGAAAAACAGGCCGATCACGATCATGATTTTACGTCCAAAGCGGTCAACCCATCGGCCGGCTATTGGTGAAACAATGAGCTGTGTAACAGCGAAGCAGGCGACCATATAGCCCACCGCGGTACCCGATAAATGCAATTCATTCATTATGGTAGGTGTTACCGGAATGACAAGTCCGATCCCCAAAAAAGCAATAAATAAATTGATCAATAATATGGTTAAGGTGATATTTTGTTTCTCCATGTGACTTCCCCTTTTTTAAAGTGTATCCCTTATACTGTAAAGCCTCCTCTTAGGGGAGAGTCAACGGATTTGCAAAATCTTTCTAAGCGCGCAAGACAGTTATTCATTTGCAGGAACAAGCATGTCGATGTGCTGCGGCAGGACTTGAATCACCGCGGGCGTATGTGTATAAACTTCTCCATCCATATCAGCCTTTTTGGCCGGGGCTGTTTCAATTTCGATACGAGAGGCCTGGATATAAGACAGCTCTCCGGAAAAACGGTCAATTGTGCCCTGTTCCATGCTCATCAGCTCCCGCAATGCAGTGAGGCTGGTGTTGCGGCAGATGAGGATATCAAGTAAGCCGTCTTCTATACTGGCATCAGGCAGAGGAATTCGATTCGTTCCAATGTATTGGCCGTTCATAACAAGCAGCATAACGGCTTCTTCTTTAATTTCTTCTCCGTCAATTGTTAATGTCATCGGAAATGATGCAGCAGATGAGACACTTCGTAAAGCACTAGTAAAATAGCTGATTTTTCCCAATAATGCTTTTTCCGTTTCGTTAATTTGATTTGACGTTTCTGTAATCAAGCCGATCCCCCAGAAATTTAAAAAGTAGCGGTCGTTCATCTGACATACGTCTATGCGTGTTTTTTTTCCTGACACAAGTGCTTCTGCTGCTTTTGCGAGGTTTTGAGGGATGCCAAGCACTCTCGAAAAGTCATTGCAAGTGCCGCCTGGCAAAATCCCGACTACTGGCCTTTTTTCTAAAGCACTGATGCCGTTTATGCATTGATGGACCGTGCCGTCGCCGCCGAGAATAAAGATGGTGCCGACAGTATCATCAATGGATTGGCAAAAATGATAGGCATCGTCTTCTTGCTTTGTCTGTTTAATGATCACCTCATCTAAAGATTGTGATAATACCGGCACCACAGTCCCTAATGCTTTTTCTATATTTTTGTTGCCGGCATTTCCGTTATGAATCAGTAATGCTTTCCGGTGGCTCATAAAAACTGCTCCTTTATTTTTACATCTGGTAATATCATCCCCTTTTTCTCTCAGCAGTAAACGGAAAGCGAAAAAAGTGCACGGCCAAGCAATGTCATTTGCCGATATGGGCGTTTCCTTGCTATCATAGGAACAGATGATGAAAAAGGAGAGGTCTTCATTGAATATGGACTTTAATTTATTTATGAATGATATTGTCCGCCAGGCGAGACAAGAAATTACAGCTGCCGGATACACTGAGCTGAAAACAGCTGAAGAGGTGGATGAGGCACTTGCGAAAAAAGGCACGACGTTAGTCATGGTAAACTCTGTTTGCGGATGCGCCGGAGGAATTGCGAGACCTGCAGCATACCATTCGGTTCACTATGATAAAAGACCTGATCAGCTCGTTACCGTTTTTGCCGGACAGGATAAAGAAGCGACAGCGCGAGCGCGTGACTATTTTGAAGGTTACCCGCCATCTTCTCCGTCCTTTGCGATTTTGAAAGACGGAAAAATCATGAAAATGGTAGAGCGTCATGAAATTGAAGGCCATGAACCGATGGCGGTTGTGGCAAAGCTGCAAGAAGCCTTTGAAGAATATTGTGAAGAAGTATAAGACGAAAAACCCGGAGCCTTTTAGGCACCCGGGTTTTTTTTATGTATAAAATTCCAGATGAACATGAATAAATATTAAGAGATTATACAATTTGATTGTACAATGAATCTATTTTTATCTCGTATGATCAAAAAAGAGAGTACTAGAAAAATAAGCTTGAAGATAATTTTTAAAAATAGTATTGCATAAAAATAAGAAACTGTTTAAAATACAAATTAACGAATAAATATTCAAACACACTAAACGTAATGAATATGGGGGAAATGGATCATGAAAAAATGGCTCTTATTACTTGTGGCTGCCTGCATCACTTTAGCACTATCCGCTTGCGGGTCAAGCAACTCTGGTTCAGGTGAAGGCAAGAAAAAAATTATAATGGGCACTTCGGCGGATTACAAACCGTTTGAATATAAAGAAGGCGATAATATTGTCGGCTTTGATGTGGATTTGGCAAAAGCGCTTGCGAAGAAGACTGGCTATGAAATTGAAGTTCAGGATATGGACTTCAACAGCTTGATCACAGCGCTGAAATCAAAACAGGTGGATCTGGTTCTGTCAGGAATGACACCGACGCCTGATCGTAAAAAACAAGTTGATTTTTCCGATGTGTATTACACAGCGAACCATATGATTGTCAGCAAAAAAGACAGCGGCATTTCATCTCTGAAAGACCTGAAAGGAAAAACAGTCGGCGTTCAGCTGGGTTCTATTCAGGAAGAGAAGGGGAAACAGCTTTCTGCGGAATATGGTTTTAAAACAGAAGACCGCAACAGAATTTCCGATCTGGTACAGGAAATCAAATCAGACCGCTTTGATGCCGCGATTATCGAAGACATGGTAGCAGAAGGGTATTTCAAATCAAATGACGACCTGCAAGGGTTTGTAATTCCTGATGCGAAAGCGGAGGAAGCCGGCTCAGCAATTGCTTTCAGAAAAAATAGTCAACTGACAGACAAATTCAATAAAGCACTCAAGGAAATGAAAGAGAACGGAGAGCTTGAGAAATTGAAGAAGAAATGGTTCACTGGCGAGAAGTAAAAAAAGCGGCTCAACTTTTTTCGTTGAGCCTTTTTATTGAATAGGAAAATCTTTTTTCCTGTAAGAAAAGGAGACAAAGACTATGAATTTGGATTTTACCGCAACGATCCCCCAAATTCCTTTTATATTAGAAGGCCTGGCAATTACGTTGAAAATTGTCATTGTATCAGCCATTATCGGACTTATACTGGGTATTGTGCTAAGCTTATGCAAGATCAGCACGTTCCGTCCGCTGATCTGGATCGCTGATTTTTATACATCAGTGTTCCGCGGGACGCCTTTAGTGCTGCAGCTTATGATTGTCTATTTCGGGCTTCCTCAGCTGCTCGGCTTTCAAATTGACCAGTTTTGGGCTGCGGTTGTTGCACTGTCATTGAATTCCGCCGCTTATGTATCGGAAATTATCAGAGCCGGAATCAATGCCATTGATAAAGGGCAAAAAGAGGCGGCTGTCGCACTGGGTGTCCCATACGGCAAAATGATGAAGGATTTGCTTTTGCCGCAGGCCTTCAAAAATATATCACCTGCAATTGTGAATGAATTAATTACGTTAACAAAAGAATCTGCGATCGTCACTGTCATCGGGCTTGGTGATGTCATGAGACGCGCATATCAAGCTGGCGCAGCCACTTATAATTACCTTGAGCCGCTCATTATCGCCGGATTGATTTATTATGTGCTTGTCCTGATTTTAACGTTTATCGGCAAGGCTGTAGAAAGGAAGCTGAAATCCAATGATTAAAGTTGAAAAGCTGTCAAAATCATTTGGGAAACACGAAGTATTAAAACATATATCAACAACGATCGCTGAAGGTGAGGTTGTTGCCGTAATCGGTCCCTCTGGCTCAGGCAAATCAACATTCCTTCGCTGTTTAAACCTGTTGGAAAAGCCTAACGGCGGAACCATTACAATCAAAGATAAGGAGATCACGAAGCAGAAAACCAACACATTAAAAGTCCGGGAAAACATCGGAATGGTTTTTCAGCATTTTCATCTTTTTCCGCACAAAACGGTTCTCGAAAACATCATGTACGCGCCTGTCAATGTCAAAAAGGAGCCAAAACAGACTGCACAGGAAAAAGCCGAAGAGCTGCTCCGCAAAGTCGGTTTGTTCGAAAAGAGAAATGACTATCCAAACCGTTTATCAGGCGGGCAAAAACAGCGTGTCGCCATCGCCCGGGCTCTTGCGATGAATCCGGACATCATGCTGTTTGACGAGCCGACCTCTGCACTTGATCCGGAGATGGTCAAAGAAGTGCTCCAGGTGATGAAAGAGCTGGTCGAAACCGGCATGACTATGGTGATTGTCACGCATGAAATGGGCTTCGCAAAAGAAGTGGCAGACCGAGTGCTGTTTATGGATCAAGGAACGATTGTCGAGGACGGCAATCCGAAAGAATTTTTTCTTGCGCCAAAATCCAAAAGAGCGCAGGACTTTTTAGAGAAAATATTATAGAATATAGAAAAAAGAAGAAGGCTGATGGCTTCTTCTTTTTTATTGAAGAAACAAATAGAAATGGAGTCCGACATGTTTAAAATTGGTTACCGCACAATAAAGACAGCGCTTGGAACGGCTTTGGCTATTTATCTAAGCCAGCTATTGCATTTGCAAAACTTCGCTTCAGCAGGAATCATCACCATTTTGTGCATTCAAATTACGCAAAAACGGTCGCTTCAGGCGTCATGGGCCCGCTTTGCGGCATGCTGTCTGGCAATTGTTTTTTCTTATCTCTTTTTCGAGCTGATTGGCTATCATCCGTTTGTGATCGGAGCGCTTCTCTTGATATTCATTCCGATAACGGTCCTGTTAAAAATTAACGAGGGAATTGTCACCAGTTCCGTTATTATCCTTCATTTATACATGTCCGGCGGCATTACGCCTGCTTTCATTTGGAATGAAGTTCAGCTGATTACGGTTGGCATCGGTGTCGCTCTATTGATGAACTTGTATATGCCGAGTCTGGACCGGAAGCTGATTGCCTATCGAAAAAAGATAGAGGATAACTTCGCTGTCATTTTCGCAGAAATAGAGCGGTATTTGTTAACTGGTGAGCAAGATTGGAGCGGAAAAGAAATTCCGGAAACGCACCGGCTCATTTCGGAGGCGAAAAACCTGGCATACCGAGATGTGCAAAACCACATTCTGCGCTACGAAAACCAGCATTATCATTATTTTAAAATGAGAGAAAAGCAATTTGAAATTATCGAACGCCTTCTTCCTAAAGTGACTTCGATCTCGATTACGGTAGAGCAGGGGAAAATGATCGCTGAATTTATTCACGATTTGCGGGAAGCGATACACCCGGGAAACACGGCGTACAAATTTTTGAAAAGACTTGCTGACATGAGAAAAGAATTTGAAGAGATGCCGCTTCCGGCGACTAGAGAAGAATTTGAAGCACGAGCCGCTCTCTTCCATCTTCTCGGGGAAATGGAACAATATCTAGTCATCAAAAGTTATTTCAAAGGAATAAAAGCACAAAAATCACTCGCATGATTCGCATGAGCTCCTCCTTCATTGGTCAACCTAATGAAAAAGGAGGAGCTCATGCGTTTTTTCTTATATTCGATTTTTATGATGATGATTTCACCGATTTGGCCGCTTGGCGAAAACCCGCTTCCGGGCGATCCGTATGTCATTGTCAACAAGAGAACAAACGAACTGGCTGTCATCCTCGACAATAAAGTAGAAGGCGTGTATAGCGTGGCGACCGGAAAAACAGACGATCTGACCCCTGAAGGAGAATTTTCGGTAACGGTAAAAGCGGCGAATCCTTACTACAGAAAGAAAAATATTGAAGGGGGAGCTCCTGACAACCCGCTTGGGGCAAGGTGGATCGGCTTTGACGCGAAAGGAACAGACGGCCGGATTTACGGAATTCATGGGACGAACCGGGAAGAATCAATAGGGAAATTTGTGTCTAACGGCTGTGTCCGTATGCATAATGATGATGTCGTTCATCTGTTTCAAATGATTCCGGTGGGGACGAGAGTGCTGATTACGGACGACTCCCGCTCTTTTGAAGAGGTTGCTATCGAGCATAAAGCTTTGATAAAAAAGCAGGATGTTCCTATTCAATAAGGCCCGCCTGCTTTTTTATCGTTAGAAAAACATAACGATTCCTGAGAGTACAGTTGAAAGAATAAAAACTCCCAAAATCACGATCAAAACGCTTTTCATCAGTTTTTGAGACATGATTTCACTCCTTAGACAATCTGTCTATATTTTAGCGTGTTTTGAATGGGCGGACAAGCGATATCTATTTGGAAAGCAGGGATGAAAATGAACAGGCTTGACCATATTGGGATAGCTGTTTTTTCGATAGAGGAAGCAAGAAACTTTTATGAGAATATACTGGGGCTAACATTTCTTCATCAAGAAACGGTGGAAGAGCAAAAGGTGAATGTCGCTTTTTTTCAAGCAGGAAGCGTCAAACTGGAGCTGATAGAGCCGCTGACAGCTGACAGCCCCGTCTGTTTATTTTTAGAGAGGAAAGGGCAGGGGCTGCATCATATTGCGTTTTTGTGCAACGGCCTATCTGAACAGCTTCAAGCATTGTCTGACCGGAAAGTTCAATTGGTCGACCGGTATCCGAGGCAGGGAGCAAACGGGAAAAAGATCGCTTTTCTTTCTCCGCGGGAAACAAACGGCGTTCTTGTAGAGCTTTGTGAACCGAAAGGAGACCAGCACAATGAACATGAATGAGCATATTGATCATTTATACACGAAACGCAGGCAGGCAGAAGAAGGCGGAGGACAGGAAAAGCTTTCTCAGCAGCGGCAAAAAGGAAAGCTTACTGCTCGGGAAAGGATTGCATTTCTTCTGGATCAGGACAGCTTTATCGAGTTGCATCCCTTCATGGAAAGTCAAGTGTTAACAAGAGAACAGTGCATATTAGGGGATGGAGTCGTGACAGGATACGGTACAATTGACGGCCGCCCAGTTTATGTATTTGCGCAAGACTTCACAGTGTTCGGCGGAGCGCTTGGTGAAACCCATGCCAAGAAAATCTGCGCTCTGATGGATCTGGCGGCAAAAAATAAGGCGCCGATTATCGGACTGAATGACTCAGGTGGTGCGAGAATTCAAGAGGGTGTGGTATCATTAGATGGATACGGTCACATATTTTACCGAAACGTCTTATATTCCGGAGTCATTCCGCAGATCTCGGTTATTTTAGGACCGTGTGCTGGAGGCGCTGTATATTCTCCGGCACTCACAGATTTTATTTTTATGGCTGAGCAGACCGGCCGAATGTTTATTACAGGGCCGAAAGTGATTGAAAAAGTGACAGGAGAACAGGTTGATGCGGAGAGCTTAGGCGGAGCGGGAATACATAATGCCGTCAGCGGAAACGCCCACTTTTCCGGACATACGGAGAAGGAGGTTCTGACAGGGGTGAGAAAACTGCTGTCTTATTTGCCGCTGAATGGCCGGACAACAGCGCCAAAGCCAGAGAAAGAGGCCTCCAGACCGTTATTCAACCGTCTCGTGCCCGCTGACACAACAAAGCCGTATGATGTTCGGACGGTGATTAAGGAGCTGGCTGATCCGCAGTCTTTTTTTGAGATTCAGCCGTTTTTCGCGAAAAATATTGTCATCGGATTTGCCAAGCTGGGTGAAAAAACGATCGGCATTATTGCGAGCCAGCCGAAGCATCTGGCGGGCAGTCTGACGATTGACGCTGCTGATAAAGCGGCAAGATTCATCCGTTTTTGCGACGCCTTTGATATACCGCTGCTGACTGTCGAGGATGTTCCGGGATTTCTTCCCGGTGTACAGCAGGAGCATAACGGAATTATCAGGCACGGAGCAAAATTATTGTTTGCCTATGCAGAAGCGACCGTCCCAAAAGTCACGCTCATTATCAGAAAAGCGTACGGCGGCGCCTATGTCGCTATGAACAGCAAAGCAATCGGAGCGGATTTTGTGTTTGCGTGGCCGAATGCTGAAATCGCAGTGATGGGTTCAGAAGGCGCGGCATCTATTTTGTATGAAAAGGAAATAAAAGCTTCGGCAGACCCGCAAAAGACAAAGCGCGAAAAATCAGCTGAATACAAAAAGCAAAACGCCGGCCCATACAAAGCGGCGGCCTGCGGAATGGTCGATGACATCATTTTGCCGGAAGAATCAAGGAAAAGACTGATTCAAGCTTTCCACATGCTTGCACATAAGACAGAAGAGAGACCGAAAAAAAAGCACGGTAACATACCGCTTTAATATGGAGGGACTTACAAATGGTGAATGAAAAACGCCTGCTGGAAGAATTTTTAGAACTTGTCCAAATTGACTCAGAAACAAAACACGAAGCAGAAATCTGCAAAGTGCTGAAACAAAAATTTTCTGATTTAGGTGTGGACGTAAAAGAAGACGATACAATGGATATCACTGGCCACGGAGCCGGTAACCTGATCTGTACATTAAAAGGGACAGCACAAACAGATACGATCTATTTTACATCTCACATGGACACAGTTGTACCCGGAAACGGCGTAAAACCGGTTGTTGAGGAAGGCTATGTCAAAACAGACGGCACGACGATTTTAGGCGCTGATGATAAAGCGGGACTGGCTGCAATGTTTGAAGCGATTAAAGTGCTGAAAGAAGAAAACATTGCACACGGCACCATTGAATTCATCATCACAGTAGGGGAAGAATCAGGTCTGATCGGAGCAAAGGCGCTTGACCGTTCTCTGATTACTGCATCCTACGGCTATGCCCTTGATTCAGACGGAAAAGTCGGAAATATTATTGTAGCCGCACCGACACAGGCGAAAGTAAGAGCGGCAATTTTCGGGAAAACCGCACACGCCGGGGTTGAACCTGAAAAAGGCATCTCAGCCATTACAATCGCTAGCAAAGCAATTTCAAAAATGCCATTGGGCCGCATCGATGAAGAAACAACAGCAAATATCGGCCGGTTCGAAGGCGGCACACAAACAAACATTGTGTGTGACGAAGTCCATATTCTTGCTGAAGCTCGTTCTTTAGTTCCTGAGAAAATGGAAGCTCAGACCCAAAAAATGAAAGCTGCTTTTGAAGAGGCCGCTGCCGAGATGGGCGGACGCGCAGAAGTCGAAATTGAAGTCATGTACCCGGGCTTCAAATATCAGGACGGCGACCAAGTTGTTGAAATCGCGAAAAAAGCGGCAGCTAAAATCGGCCGTCCGAGCGAACTGCAAACAAGCGGCGGAGGTAGCGACGCAAACGTGATTGCTGGTCATGGCATTCCGACGGTTAACCTTGCTGTCGGTTACGAGCAAATTCATACAAAGAATGAAAAAATGCCTGTCGAGGAACTCGTTAAAACAGCAGAAATGGTTGTCGCCATTATTGAAGAGGCAGCAAAATAAAAAAAGAAAACCCGAGTGCGCTCGCGCGCATCGGGTTTTTTCTTGCATTCAGTGCCATTGTCTAAGCGGCCAAAATAACACGTCCTGTTTTTTAGCGAAATGAAGCAAGGGATCTGACCCTGGCAATGTAATACCGTGAGCATCAGCCACCGTATTAACTGAAATTTCCGCTTCGGCATGCTGCAGCAGCCAAGGATGATGATGAATGTCTTCGTAAAAGAGCTTGCTGCGGTAAGTGGTGTAGAGTCTGTATCGTTCCGTCAGCCAATAATCGAGCGAATCCTGTTCTGCTGTAAAAGGAGCAGAAACGGGCCGGTACGCGGCGCAGAAAGCTGCTTCTCCGCCGTCTCTCCGCTTGCTGACATAGTCAATGCCATCACCGTTTTTGTCAGCTTTCATATCCGCGTAAAAATAAGGTAAATGAAAGAACGTACGAGCGCCCAGAACCGCCAGCCGATGATCAGCATCTAAACTGAAAAAATAAATGCCGGGCTTGCCTTTATACGTGACATAGGTGCGGAGGTTAAGCTCGGGAAACGTACGCGCACCGGGAATGGCAGGAAGATAACGCGCTCTCAGGTTTGTGAGCATAAAGGGAAGCATGCTTATCCAAGCTTGTCCGTTATATGTATCTAATTCTAAAACCGGCGGAATCATAGCCCGAAGGATCGAAACATCAACAGGCCAGTGGGCAAATAAGACATCGTTCCATGTTTGTCTCATGATCCAGATTCCCTCAGGCACAGAAATATTTTTTTGCTGAAAGCCTTCCGTCACGTATATCTTCCTTTCAGTTGGATGTGAATAAAGGTATTCCCTATTTTCTTCTTTTTAAAACGATACGTCTTTTAGCCGCGACAGAAAAGGGTGCGATGAAACAAAAAAACACCCCCGGCTTTTCATCGGGGGTGTTTCATTATTTCACCGGCTCAGTAAGAGCGGCGTCTTTTTTACTTTTATGGTGGGTCAGCTGCAGGACAACATTTTGCACTGTCAGAAACAGTCCGCTTGTGAACCAGTACAGCGGAAGCGCTGCGGGAACATTAAGCGAGAAAATCGTCATCATCACAGGGAAGATGAACACCATTAGTTTTGCAGATTGCTGTGCCGCAGGGTTTTGCGGGACAGCGGAATATTTCGCGCTCAGTTTTTGAGCGACATAGGCTTGAATAAAGTACATTGCACCCGCACTAAGAGACACGAGAATGTCAGATTGTCCTAAACTGAACCATAGAAACGAGTGTGACGCAATTTCGGGTGTGGAGCGAATCGCATAATAAAACCCAATCACAATAGGAAACTGAATCAGCATTGGGAGACATCCCATGGCAAGCGGATTAATGTTGTGCTCCTGATACAGCTTCATCATTTCCATTTGCAGTTCTTTTTGCTTTTCAGGGTCCTTCGTCTTTTTCAACTTGGCCTGAATGCTGTCAACCTGAGGTTTAATAACGGCCATTTTCTCTTGGAACATGCGCTGTTTTTTAAACTGATTGACAAACAAAGGCAGTACAACCACACGCACAATAATGGTGACGAGAATAATAGAGAGTCCGTATTCTCCGTGAAAGAACCCGGCAACCCCCTTAAGCAGAGCAGAAAACGGTTCGATTAAATAGTCGTGGAAAAAACCGACGTTGCTGAGGCCTCCCACCTGATTCGTCGCCGCAAACGCAGCATTACCCGAGCATAATACGATGAAAAAGACACCCATAGCCAAAAGTTTTTGATATGTTTTTACCAATTTGTTCTCCTCCTTTTTATAAATGCGGTTTATAAAAGAAGGGGACTGGCGTCTTCATCATCGTTCACAGGTGAATTCATGCGGAAGACTTTACGTATCCAAGTTGTAATGCGATGATATATAATAATAAGAAAGTCTGTTCGGTTAATGTGAAAGACTGTCTGATGTTCATCAGTTCGTTTAGATTTCCATTGCTCGCCGGCACGGCACTCGCGTAAGAGGAATGCAATCCCGATTGCCGTCAGAGCAGGAAGAATAATTGTGAAAAAATCGACTAAGAATAAAACGTCATTTATCGATTCCACAAACATTATAATCACATCCATTCAATACCTTCATTTTACTATATGTACAAGCCGTTGTCTAATGAACGAAAAGGAGATTTATTTATGCCGGGAAAGGGCCGAATTATTTTCCATATTGATATGAATAGCTTCTACGCATCGGTGGAAATGGCATATGATCCGGCTCTCCGGGGGAAGCCGGTCGCAGTAGCGGGAAACGTAAAGGAGCGCAAGGGAATCGTGGTGACATGCAGCTACGAAGCGAGAGCGCGCGGCGTGAAAACAACGATGCCGGTTTGGGAAGCGAAACGCAATTGTCCGGAGCTTATTGTTCTTCCGCCGAACTTTGACCGCTATAGAAGCTCTTCAAGAGCGATGTTTAACATCCTCCGTGAATACACTGAGCTGGTTGAGCCTGTCTCCATCGACGAAGGCTATATGGACATGACTGATACACCATACAGCAGCCGCGCGTTGGAGACGGCAAAAGAAATCCAAAGCAGGCTGCAAAAAGAGCTGCTGCTTCCGTCAAGCATAGGGATCGCGCCGAATAAATTTCTCGCTAAGATGGCGTCTGACATGAAAAAGCCGCTTGGCATCACGGTTTTAAGAAAGAGACAGGTGCCTGATATCCTTTGGCCGCTTCCGGTGGGAGAGATGCACGGGGTTGGCAAAAAGACAGCGGAAAAGCTGAAGGGACTCGGCATTCATACGATTGGAGAGTTAGCGGCCGCTGATGAGAACTCGCTGAAACGCCTGCTTGGCATCAACGGTCCGCGCCTTAAAAATAAAGCAAACGGCATCCACCATGCGCCGGTTGATCCTGAGCGCATTTACGAATTTAAAAGCGTCGGCAACTCATCGACGCTTTCGCATGATTCCAGTGATGAAGAAGAGCTGCTAGGCGTTTTCAGAAAGCTTGCCGCTTCTGTTAGCGACCGCTTACAGCGCAAGGAAGTCATGGCTTCGAAGCTATTTATCATGATTAGATATGCAGATTGGAAAACCATCACAAGAAGCATAACGCTGAAAAATCCGATCGATCAAAAAAATGAAATTATGAATGAAGCGGAGAATCTCTTTTTTAAGCATTGGAATAAAAATCCCGTCAGGCTGCTTGGCATTACCGGAACGGATTTAGTAGAAAAAGAGCAGGCCTATAAGCAGCTCGATTTGTTCAGCTTTAATGAAGATGCGAAGGATGAGCCGATTCAGCAGATGATGGAAAAGCTGAATGAAAAATACGGCTCCAAGCTGATCAGAAAAGGGGCAAAGATCAAAAAAGAGGAAAGCAAAACGAAAGGAACAAGCTTTAACAAAGATTTCTTTCAGGATGAAAAGAAAAGCTGAATCGCTTGAAAAAAAGGGTCAAAGTATGGTAATTTCTTTATTATAAATATCATTTTATTTTAATTTAAATTTTAAAATGATGAAACGTTTTCAGAAGGGACGTTAGAATATGTCAAAACAACAAATCGGCGTTATCGGGCTTGCGGTCATGGGTAAAAATCTGGCTTTAAATATCGAAAGCCGGGGATTTTCTGTTTCTGTTTACAACAGATCAAGCAGTAAGACTGAGGAGTTTTTGCAGGAGGCAAAAGGAAAAAATGTTGTTGGCACATACAGCATTGAAGAGTTTGTCCAATCCTTGGAAACACCGCGCAAAATCTTATTAATGGTTAAAGCGGGAACTGCAACAGATGCGACAATTCAATCTCTTCTTCCTCATCTAGAGAAGGATGATATTTTAATTGACGGCGGAAATACATACTATAAAGATACACAGCGCCGTAACAAAGAACTCGCTGAAAGCGGCATTCATTTTATCGGAACAGGCGTTTCCGGCGGAGAAGAAGGAGCGCTTAAAGGTCCTTCTATCATGCCTGGCGGACAAAAAGAAGCACATGAGCTTGTGAAGCCGATTCTTGAAGCGATTTCTGCAAAAGTTGACGGAGAACCTTGTACGACATATATCGGTCCAGACGGTGCAGGCCATTATGTAAAAATGGTCCACAACGGCATTGAATACGGAGATATGCAGCTGATTTCTGAATCTTACTTCATTCTGAAACAAGTGTTAGGGCTTTCAGCTGATGAGCTTCATGAAGTCTTCGCTGAATGGAATAAAGGCGAGCTTGACAGCTATCTGATTGAGATTACGGCAGATATCTTCACGAAAAAAGACGAAGAGACAGGCAAACCGCTTGTTGATGTGATTCTTGACAAAGCAGGACAAAAAGGAACAGGAAAATGGACAAGCCAAAGCGCGCTTGATTTAGGTGTTCCGCTTCCGATTATTACGGAGTCTGTATTCGCGCGCTTCATCTCAGCTATGAAGGAAGAGCGTGTGAAAGCGAGCGGCCTTCTTTCAGGACCGGAAGTGAAGCCTGTTACAGAAAATAGAGAAGAGCTGATTGAGGCAGTCAGAAAAGCGCTGTTCATGAGTAAAATCTGTTCTTACGCGCAAGGATTTGCCCAAATGAAAGCTGCTTCTGAAGAATATAACTGGGATCTGAAATATGGCGAAATCGCTATGATTTTCCGCGGCGGCTGTATCATCCGTGCGGCGTTCCTTCAAAAGATTAAAGAAGCTTACGATCGCGAACCTGAGCTTGATAATCTTCTTCTTGACAGCTACTTCAAAAATATTGTAGAAAGCTATCAAGGAGCGCTTCGCCAAGTGATTTCACTTGCAGTAGCACAAGGTGTGCCGGTGCCGTCGTTCTCAAGCGCATTGGCTTACTATGACAGCTACCGCACAGCCGTGCTTCCAGCAAATTTAATTCAAGCGCAGCGTGACTATTTTGGCGCCCATACTTATGAGCGTACTGATAAAGAAGGCATCTTCCATACTGAATGGATGAAGTAATGAATAGAAATCCCCGAAGCCTTATGGCGTCGGGGATTTTGTTTTTAAATGTTCCTATGAAAAAAGCGGGAAATGCTCATGAGCATTTCCCGCTTCCGTCTTATATATTCCACCAGTGCAAGCCGTCTTTCGCCAAAAGATCATCAGATGCTTTCGGTCCCATAGAGCCTGATTCATAGTTAGGAGATAAGGTTTTGTTTGCTGCCCATGATTCAGAGATGGAGTCGACAAAGCTCCAAGAAAGGGCAACCTCATCCCAGTGTGCAAAGTTTGTTGCATCGCCAAGTAGACAATCGTGAATTAATTTTTCATATGCTTCAGGTGTATTCATCTCGTCATTGCAATTGCTGCAGTAATCCAGTTTGATTGGCTGAGCGTGTGCTGCTCCGCCAAGCTTTTTGGCATTTAAGTAAAGTGTAATGCCTTCGTCAGGCTGAATATGGATGACGAGCAAGTTTGGATTCATGTTATTTTCATTGCCGTAGTACAGGTTCATCGGAATGTCCTTAAATTGGACGACGATTTTTGTGGACTTTTCTTTCATTCGTTTTCCGGTGCGGATATAGAATGGAACACCAGCCCATCTGAAGTTATCGATCAAAAGCTTTCCTGAAACAAAGGTCTCTGTATTGGAGTCAGGATCTACATTGTCCTCGTCCGTATAAGCAGGAACCGGCAAACCGTCAATTTCACCGGCTTGATATTGCCCGCGAACAAAATACTCATCCACTTCGTGTTTTTCAATAGGGCGCAGCGCTCTCAGAACCTTCACTTTTTCGCTGCGGATTTCTTCTGTGCTTAATTTGATCGGCGGCTCCATTGCAAGCAGGGCAACCATCTGCATCATGTGGTTTTGCACCATGTCGCGCAAGGCGCCTGATTTTTCATAATATCTCGCACGGTCCTCGACGCCAAGTGATTCGCTTGATGTAATTTGAATGTTTGAGATGTAGCGGTTTGTCCAAAGCGGTTCGAAAATCGCATTGGCAAATCGAATCACTTCAATGTTTTGAACCATTTGTTTGCCTAGATAATGGTCGATTCTGTAAATTTGGTCTTCTGTAAACGCTTGGCGGATCTCCTTGTTCAATGCCTGTGCGCTTGGCAGGTCATGGCCAAACGGCTTTTCAATGACAAGGCGCGACCAGCCTGTTGTTGCTGTAACACCTTCTGATTTTAGTGTTTTTGCAATTGTCCCGAAGAATTCAGGAGCCATTGCCAGGTAGAACATTCTATTGTTTGGAATTTGATATGTATCTTCCAGCTGATTAAGCAATACGTTAAGCTCTTGATAAGAGCTTGGGTTTGTCACGTCAAACGGGTGATAGTAAAAATGGGACGTGAAATCATCTATATGTTTATCTGCAGATGAGGAGATGGATGTTTTAACAGTTTGGCGAAGTTCCTCATTAGACCAAGGTCTTCTTCCAACTCCTACAACTGCAAACTCTTCTCCGATTTGTCCGTTTTGGTATAAACGGTGGATAGACGGATACAGTTTTCGTTTTGCTAAATCTCCAGTTGCACCGAATATGACAATTACTGCTTTTGGCTGTTGGCTTGTTTTCACTAAAAGTACCTCACTTTATTCGAAGCTTTATTTTAGTACACCCCGTATATTTCCTTCATTTTAAATCTAAAATTCAACGAAAGCAAACATTTCAGCCCATTTTTTGCTGAACGACGTAAAAATGTTTCTAGAACAAAAGGATTGTTCCTTTCAAGGGCAAGATTCACATTTTGCGCATGATCCTGTATTCTTGTAGGTAACTAGTTCTAGTAGGAGGAAGGAAACGTGGAATTACTTTTTTTAGGGACGGGAGCCGGCATTCCCGCTAAGGCGAGAAATGTAACGGCGGTGGCATTAAAATTGCTTGAAGAAAGGCGTTCGGTATGGCTGTTTGACTGCGGGGAAGCCACACAGCATCAAATTTTACATACAACGATTAAACCTCGTAAAATTGAAAAAATCTTCATTACCCACATGCACGGCGATCATGTATACGGGCTTCCGGGACTTCTGGGGAGCCGTTCTTTTCAAGGCGGAGAGGACGAGCTGACAGTGTACGGCCCTAAAGGGATTAAGGCGTTTATTGAAACAAGCCTTGCTGTCACGAAAACCCATTTGACATATCCGCTTGTGATCAAGGAAATCGAAGAAGGCATTGTGTTTGAAGATGATCAGTTTATGGTTACAGCAGCAACTGTTATTCATGGAGTAGAAGCGTTCGGGTACCGTGTGCAGGAAAAAGACGTACAAGGCTCCTTAAAGGCGGAGTTATTGAAAGAAATGAACATCCCGCCCGGACCTGTGTACCAAAGAATCAAAAAAGGCGGAACGGTAACGCTTGAAGACGGGCGCATCATCAGTGGGAATGATTTTCTGGAGCCTCCTAAAAAGGGAAGGGCTGTAGTGTTTTCCGGAGATACGAGAGTAAGTGACAAACTAAAAGAGCTTGCGAGAGATTGTGATGTGCTTGTTCATGAAGCGACCTTTGCTAAGGAAGATCGGAAACTTGCTTATGATTATTTTCACAGTACGACAGAACAGGCGGCTGTAACAGCGAAAGAAGCCGGGGCGAAGCAGCTTATTTTAACCCATATCAGCGCCAGATATCAGGGGGATGCCTCTTTGGAGCTTCAAAAAGAAGCGGCTGAGGTTTTCCCAAACAGCGTGGCGGCGTATGATTTCTTAGAGGTAAACGTCCCGCGAAGCTGAAGGAAAAGCTCTTATTTGACAATTTGTGTTGACGTTGTATAATAAAACGTAATTATTACGCTTTGTGAGAGGATGTTCATGATGAGAGTTAATGTTACTTTAGCTTGTACTGAAACGGGAGACCGGAATTACATCACAACAAAAAACAAACGCACCAATCCAGACCGTTTAGAGCTGAAAAAATATTCACCGCGCTTAAAGAAATATACCCTTCATCGCGAAACAAAATAACATAAAAGGAGACCGGGCGATGTACACCCGGTCTTTTTATGTTAATTCACTGCCTGATAAAGAGGAGCGGCCTGCTGGCACGCTGCGCACCATACATCATAAATAGCCAAATGAACGATGTGTGGTTCATCATGATGGATGTTGTGCGAGCTGTTTTTAGCTTGAATCCAGCCGCTTTGGTTAGAGAGAGACAATATGCTGCTGTGCAGGTTTTGCCACTCCTGTTCAGCAGCGAATTTTTCAGTTCGTTCACCTGATGACAACACAAGGAGAGGCATGTTTCCTAAATGGATTTGCCGCTGTTTGAGAACCTGCAGGCTTTTTGAAAACTCCGCATGTGTGCCCTCAAGCATCATCTTTCTTGTGTATGCTTTGTGCATTTCTTCAGGAATAAAGGAGAAGTTTGCGCAATCTCCCAAAGCTGGGTCAAGGAGGACCATGCCGATAATATCACGCCTGTTTTTGCAGGCCCATAAACCGGTGATCACAGCTCCGTATGAATGTGAAACAGCCAGATAAGGAGGTTTTACATCTGCTGCTTTAAGCAGACACTCCAGTTCCTTCACCTGTTGTTCAGCTGTTCGTTTAGCGCTGCTTTGTCCGCTTTTCCCTATTCCTGCGCGATCATATGTAAAGATGCCAAATTCATCATCAATGTCCGCCATTAATGGTCTCCACGTTTCAGAAGAAGTACCGTAGCCGGCCTCAAAGACAATCGTTACACCATTTGATCCTTTCCGGTGTTGCGTATGAAACGCACACCCGTCAATCGTATATGTCTTTTCCATCCAAGCTGAGTTCATTGGAGTCATCTCCTCTAATTGGTTCTACTAGGGAGACGGAGAACCTGCGCAGATCGTTTCTCTAAAATTCAAAAAAGAGATATCCGGTTGGGGATATCTCTTTTTTGGCTTACCAGCCTCTTTCGTATTGAACAGGGGCCGGAATCTCTGTATTCAGCTGTTTCGCAGCAGTTCTTGCAAAGAATGGATCCCGTAAAAGCTCTCTGCCGATGAAGATCAGATCGGCACGTTCGTTTTGCAGAATTTCTTCAGCCATTGAACCGTCTGTAATCATGCCGACAGCGCCAGTTGCCAATTCAGCCTGTTCTCGGATTTTTTCAGCAAAGCTGACCTGATAGCCAGGAAACACGTTAATGTCCGCATGAACAAGAGCGCCTGAACTGCAGTCAATTAAATCAACACCCTGCTCCTTCATCCATTTTGCAAAACCGATGTGGTCGGCGATGTCTAAGCCTTTGTCTGTGTAGTCAGAAGCAGATACTCGAACAAATAGAGGGCCGTCCCATACCTGTTTAACTTCATCAATAATCTCTCTTAAGAAACGATAGCGGTTTTCTGGTGAGCCGCCGTATTCATCTGTGCGATGGTTGGAAAGCGGAGATAAAAATTCGTGAATTAAATATCCGTGCGCCGCATGAATTTCAATTACATCGAAGCCGGCTTCTTTTGCGCGCAGGGCCGCTTGTTTGAACTCCTGGATCGTTTCTGTTATTTTTTCTGCTGACATTTCCACAGGCGTTGCTGATTGTTCGTCAAACGCAATCGCCGATGGCGCGAAAATATCTCCTTCAAGCTCGGCTTTCCGTCCGGCATGGGCAAGCTGAATGCCGATTTTTGAACCTTGTTCTTTGACCTGCTCAGTCAGTTTCGCAAAGCCTTCAATATGCTCGTCGCTCCAAATTCCTAAGTCTTGGTCAGTGATTCGTCCTTGAGGGTGAACTGCAGTTGCCTCCACAATAATCAGTCCGACCTGGCCGATTGCGCGCGATATGTAATGCGCCATGTGGAACGGTGTCAATTTTCCGTCCTTTTCATGAGAAGAGTACATGCACATCGGCGACATGACAATGCGGTTTTTTAACGTCATATCTTTGATTGTAATTGGTGTGAATAATTTTCTGGCCATTTCTTTCGCCTCCCGTAAGGTTTTTAGAGATTGATTATATCAAGTCATTTCTTTCCCGTCATATAAACTGCTCAAACGATCTGTTTTTGTCAAACTTTTCTGTATAATAGACAGGGAATCATCTTATTTTTCAGATTAGAAGCGTTTTTATACATAGGAGGGGCGGAGATCGATGAATTGGCAGACGAAGGATGAATTGCTGACCCTTTTAACTTCTCTTGTGCAATACGAAAGCATCACCGGTTCGAAGGGAGAGGCTGCACTTGCAGAATATCTTTATTTCATTTTGAAGGATAAGCCTTATTTTCAAAAACATCCTGATGATGTAACACTTCATCCGATGGACGATGGCAGATTCTTTCTTACGGCTCTTGTTAAAAAGAAGAATGTCAAAAAAACAGTGCTTTTGCTGAGTCATTTTGATGTCGTGGACATAGAAGATTACGGAGAATTCAAACATATGGCTTGTAAGCCTGCTGAGCTTTTGAGCTCTTTTTTAGAGAAAAAAGAGCTGCTTCCGGAACAGGTGAAAAGAGACGCTGAAAGCGGAGACTGGCTGTTCGGGAGAGGAACGATGGATATGAAAGCGGGGCTTGCGGTTCAGCTGTCGATGCTTGAGCGGGCGATGAACGGCGAATTTGAGGGCAATTTGCTGCTGGTTACGGTTCCTGATGAGGAGGTAAATTCCAGAGGCATGATTGAAGCTGTCCCTGTATTGAAGGAGATGGAGAAAACGCATGATATCACATTAACAGCTTGCTTAAACGCTGAACCAATGTTTGAAAAATTTCCCGGCGACCAGCAGCAATATTTTTATTCGGGAAGCATTGGCAAGGTGCTAGCCGGATTTTTCTGCAAGGGGATTGAAACCCATGTCGGAGAGCCGTTTTCGGGCATCAACGCAAATTTAATGGTATCTGAGATTAACCGCTTGCTTGAACTGAATGCGGCTTATTGCGAAAAGGTTGATGGTGAAGTCACTCCGCCGCCGGTAAACTTGATGCAAAAGGACTTGAAAGAGTTGTATTCGGTTCAGACACCGCATACAGCTGTCACGTTATTTAATGTGCTGTCCATGAAACGCTCGGCCAGTGAGCTGCATCAGATGCTGCTGAAAACCGCAGAACAGGCGGCCGAGGAAATCATTGCGAACATTCGGAAGAAAACACAGGAATTTCAGCAATTTGAGGCATTTACGCCGATAGAGCGCTCCGTCACTGTTTTGACATTTGCTGAGCTGATCGCGCGTGCGAAAAAGCGCACTGGAAACTCGGAAACAGAGCGGGTTATGAATGATGCCTTTGCCAACAGGGGAGATCTTGGAGACAGGGATTTTTCGACCAAAATGGTGTCTGAGCTTGCTTCGCTTTGTAAGGAGGATGCACCGCTCATTGTTCTTTTTTACAGCCCGCCGTTTTATCCGGCCGTTTCTTCAAAGGACGATCAATTGATTAGAAATACAGCTGAGCAGCTTATGCATTATGCGGCTGACAGATATGGCATTGCGCTGCGGGAGGTTCAGTACTTCCCTGGACTTTCAGACTTAAGCTATCTTCAGCTGGAAAAGCAGGAGGTCGACGCGTACACAAGCAATATGCCGCTCTTTAACAGAGGATATTCACTGCCAAGCGGCAAAGGCCAGACTTTATATGTCCCGGTTTTAAATGTAGGCCCGGCTGGAAAAGACCCGCACAAATGGACGGAAAGACTGTATGTGCCTTATTCCTTTGAAGTGCTTCCCGACCTGCTTTCATTTACGATCTCTGCGCTATTCAAACAATCAGAAACAGCGGATCAGCTGTTGTAGGAAAAAGAAAAGACAGAAGACCCTGTGCCTTCTGTCTAACGCCTCTCTAATGCCGCTCCGGCAAACTGCTCTTTGATTTCCGCGCTCCGTTTAGCGGTTTCTTCAATACAGTGAATAATCGCTTCTTCAAAGCGGGAGTCCTGTAAAGCGCGAAGGCCTGCCTCTGTGGTGCCCCCCGGACTCGTGATTTCCTTGCGAAGCTGTGCGGGCTGTTTGCCGCTTTGAAGGAGCATATCTGTTGCCCCAGCCATTGTCTGCAAAATGAGTGCTTTTGCCGTTTCCTGATCCAAACCTACTTTTTGCGCCGCTTTTTCCATTGCCTCAATATAACGGTACACGTAGGCCGGACCGCTTCCGGCGATCGCCGTGACTGCATCAAGCTGTCGTTCCTCAACCAGTGTGGCATCACCGATTGTTTCCAATAAAGCTGTTGCGTCGAGAATATCATCCTGGCTTGCTTCCGTGCTTACGGAAAAACCGGTTGCTGATTTTCTGATCGCTGCTGATGTATTAGGCATGACGCGAATAACCGCGAGCTTTTTGCCAAAATAATGCTGAATTGTTTCAATGGTAAGACCTGCAAGCACTGAAATCACAAGCTGGTCCTTGATATACGGACGGATGCTGTCAATGCTTTCCGCCGCGTCCTTAGGCTTAAAAGCGAGAATAATAATGTCGGTTTGAGAGAAAAACTCATGTTTATCTCTGCATGGACGCACGCCGTACGTTCCCTTTAATTCAAGCAGACGCTCGTCATTTGAGCGGTTTGTGATATAGATATGTTCCGGCTTTGTAATGCCGCTTTGCAAAAAACCGTTAATCATTGCTTCTGCCATGGACCCGGCGCCGACAAATCCTATTTTTTTCATTGATATCCTCCTTTATCAGAACAACAAAAAACCCTTTCATCTCGTAAAGGACGAAAAGGTTCGCGGTACCACCCTTATTAACACAGATTGTGCTCAGTCAAATCCCTTAACGCGGGAAACGTTTAGGTTTTCCTAACCGCGACTTGAAGGCAGGTTCACAAACAAGCGGGCGGCCATACCTTTCAGCCGGGGATATCGCTCTCTTTGGCCATTGCCTCGTATCCTATTCCTCGTCATAGCGTTCCAATTGTTCTCGTTTTAGTTTGTTGTTCATTATGCAATGGCGGACAAGCTAATGTCAATAGCTTTTTTAAAAAGGGCCGTTCTCGTTCAGCAATAATGACACAAGACCGAGAAAAAGCTAAAATATGAATAATGAATGAAGACAAGGAGCGAAAGGATGACAACTGCAGATGTAATTGCGATCCGCGTCCCGACACCATTTGCGGTCGGCGATGTTCTCGTTTATCTAGTAAAAGGCGATGCGCTGACATTGATCGATGCCGGGCCGAATACAAAGGAGGCTGTCAGAGCCCTTCAAGAGCAGCTTGCCGCTGTAGATGTGAAATTGTCAGATATCGAGCAGGTTGTACTGACTCACCATCACGCTGATCATGCAGGCTTGCTTGATGTCTTTTCTGATGAAATCGAGGTGATTGGACATCCGTTCAACGAACCTTATATCAGCCGAAACCAAGCTTTTATGGATTGGCAAAAACGTTTTTTTCAAAAACTGCTGCCAGAATTAGGCGTTCCTTTTGATGCGGGCAAGGAGGAAAAGCTCATTCGGTCCGCGTACGCATTTTCGTGTACAAGATCCCTGACGAAAACAGTCAGAGAAGGCATGAGCATTGATGGGCTTCAGGGCTGGTCTGTTTTGGAGATGCCCGGACATGCCGAATCGCATATCGTGCTTTTCCATGAAAAAAGCGGGCGAATGCTTGGCGGCGATCTTCTGCTTGCCAACAGCTCATCTAATCCGATTCTGGAAGCGCCGAAAACAGGAGACTTAAGATCAAGGCCTTTAGTGGATTATCAGCGGTCATTGAAAAGACTGTCTGAACTTGATCCGGCAATTGTGTTTCCGGGTCACGGTGAGATCATCACCAGCGTACAGGAGCTGATTGAGAAGCGGTTTGACAAGCAGAGAAACAGGACGGAGGATGTGCGGCGCATGCTGGAAGAAAAGCCGATGACCGCTTTTCAGGTCTGTCAGCAGCTTTTTCCAGCTGTGTATGAAAAAGAATTATTTTTAACGATGTCAGAAACGGCGGGGCATCTTGATGTGCTGGAGAGTGAAGGAGCCATCACATCATATCAGGAAGGAAATACCGCATACTTTAAAACAATGAAGAGGTGAAGTGGGTGAAACAATTAGCGGGAAAGCGAATTTGGATAACCGGTGCTTCCGGAGGGCTCGGTGAAAGAATCGCATACTTATGCGCGGCTGAAGGAGCCCATGTCCTGCTGTCAGCAAGACGTGAGGACCGTTTGGCAGAAATCAAAAGGAAAATAACCGAGGAATGGAGCGGACAGTGTGAGATTTTCCCGCTGGATGTTGGACGTATAGAGGAGGTTGCTTTTGTCCGCGATCAGATCGGACCGGTTGATGTGCTGATCAACAATGCGGGTTTCGGTATATTTGAAACGGTTTTAGACTCGACACTGGATGACATGAAAGCGATGTTTGATGTGAATGTCTTCGGCCTGATCGCCTGTACAAAAGCTGTGCTTCCGCAAATGCTTGAGAAAAAAAGGGGCCATATCATCAATATCGCTTCTCAAGCAGGGAAAATTGCAACACCGAAGTCGAGCCTTTATTCCGCGACAAAACATGCCGTGCTCGGCTACTCAAACGCTTTGCGGATGGAGCTTTCGGGAACAGGCATTTATGTGACAACAGTCAATCCGGGACCGATTCAGACGGACTTTTTTTCTATTGCTGATAAAGGCGGGGACTACGTCGATAATATCAGCCGCTGGATGCTTGATCCCGATGACGTGGCAGCTCACATTACAGCTGCAATTTTCACCAACAAACGGGAAATCAACCTTCCGCGCTTAATGAATGCCGGCACCAAGCTGTATCAGCTGTTCCCTGCTCTCGTTGAAAAGCTGGCAGGACGCGTATTTATGAAAAAATAACGCTGGAACTGCCTGCGGCGTGATGGCTTGTTGGCATGCTCACAGGCAGTTTGATAGAGAAAGGGAGAAATCATTAAGATGTCGATCAATCAAGAAGCCCTTCATGCTCTGCTCAAAGATCCGTTCATTCAGAAATTGATTGACGCAGAGCCTGTTTTCTGGGCAAACCCTGGGAAGAAAGAGGGACCGTTATTCCATGCGAATGAGTGGGAACGGGAGATAGCTGAGGCGGAAAAAAGGCTGCGGCGGTTTGCTCCTTACATTGCCGAGGTGTTTCCTGAGACGAAAGATGCCAAAGGAATGATTGAGTCTCCGCTTTTAGAAATGCAGCATATGAAGGGAAAGCTGGAAGCGGCATATCAGCAGCGATTGCCGGGAAGATGGCTTTTAAAGTGCGACCACGAGCTTCCGATTTCAGGCTCGATTAAAGCGCGGGGCGGGATTTATGAAGTATTAAAGCATGCAGAAATGCTGGCGCTTCAGGAAGGAATGCTTCAGGAAACTGATGATTACCGCATTTTACAGGAAGAGCGGTTTGCCGCGTTTTTCTCTCGCTATTCGATCGCTGTCGGTTCGACTGGAAACTTGGGGTTAAGCATCGGCATGATCGGCGCCGCACTCGGATTTCGCGTGACAGTGCATATGTCTGCTGACGCTAAGCAGTGGAAAAAGGATCTCCTTCGCCAAAAGGGTGTCACTGTCATGGAGTATGAATCGGATTACAGTGAAGCGGTGAAAGAAGGCAGACGGCAGGCGGAACAAAATCCATTCTGTTATTTCATTGATGATGAACATTCCCGCCAGCTGTTTTTAGGATATGCTGTGGCAGCCAGCCGATTAAAAACGCAGCTTGACTGTATGAATATACAACCTAGTCTTGAGACGCCGCTGTTTGTCTATCTGCCGTGCGGTGTCGGCGGAGGACCGGGCGGTGTGGCATTTGGGCTGAAGCTTTTATATGGAGACCATGTTCATGTGTTTTTTGCAGAGCCGACTCATTCACCGTGTATGCTGCTGGGGCTTTATTCCGGCCTTCACGAGCAGATTTCTGTCCAGGATATCGGCCTTGATAATCGGACGGCTGCTGACGGGCTTGCAGTCGGGAGGCCGTCAGGATTTGTCGGCAAGCTCATTGAACCTCTTCTGAGCGGCTGTTATACGGTAGAGGACGATACGCTTTATACCTTGCTTCATATGCTGGCTGTATCTGAAAATCAATATTTAGAGCCCTCTGCTCTTGCGGGCATGTTCGGACCCGTTCAGCTTTTTTCGACAGAAGAGGGAAGACGCTGCGTTCGGAAACATCACATGGAACATGCCATACATGTCGTCTGGGGAACGGGAGGAAGCATGGTTCCGCCAGAAGAAATGGCCGCGTATCACCGAATCGGCGCGGATTTGCTGGAAAACGAAATAAAAAAATAAGCAGACAGTGAAAGGGTTTTCCGTTACAATCTTTGTAAGGGTTTTAACCTACAGAGAGTCAGGTGTAAACAGTGAAAAATAAAGAGCTTAATTTACATACTTTATATACACAGCACAATCGTGAGTCTTGGTCTGGTTTTGGGGGACATTTGTCGATTGCAGTTTCTGAAGAAGAAGCAAAAGCTGTGGAAGGGCTGAATGATTATCTTTCTGTCGAGGAAGTGGAGACGATTTATATCCCGCTTGTTCGCTTACTTCATTTGCATGTCAAGTCTGCCGCTGAACGCAATAAGCATGTGAATGTGTTTTTGAAGCATCCTCATTCAGCCAAAATTCCGTTTATTATCGGGATCGCCGGAAGTGTGGCCGTCGGAAAAAGCACGACGGCGCGGATCTTGCAGAAGCTGCTTTCGCGTTTGCCGGACCGCCCTAAAGTGAGCCTTATCACGACAGATGGTTTTTTATTTCCTACAGCCGAGCTGAAAAAGAAAAATATGTTGTCTAGAAAAGGGTTTCCCGAGAGCTATGACGTAAAGGCGTTGCTCGAATTTTTGAATGACTTAAAATCAGGTAAAGCCAGCGTAAAGGCCCCGGTGTATTCTCATCTTACCTATGACCGTGAGGAAGGTGTGTTCGAGGTTGTAGAACAGGCGGATATTGTGATTATTGAAGGCATTAATGTTCTTCAGTCGCCCACTTTGGAGGATGACCGGGAAAATCCGCGCATTTTTGTTTCCGATTTCTTTGATTTTTCGATTTATGTGGATGCGGAGGAAAGCCGGATTTTCACTTGGTATTTAGAGCGTTTTCGTCTGCTCCGGGAAACAGCTTTTCAAAATCCCGACTCTTATTTTCATAAATTTAAAGACTTGTCTGATCAGGAGGCTGATGAAATGGCAGCCTCGATTTGGGAGAGTGTCAACCGGCCGAACTTATATGAAAATATCCTGCCGACTAAATTCAGGTCGGATCTCATTTTGCGTAAGGGAGAGGGGCATAAGGTTGAAGAAGTGCTGGTAAGGAGAGTGTGATATCGTGCATCATATCGAACTGTATGTCTCTGATTTGGAAGTGTCTCGACGATTTTGGGGCTGGTTCTTAAAAGAACTTGGCTATAAAGAATATCAAAAATGGGACTCAGGCATCAGCTGGAAGAAAGACCGTTTTTACCTTGTGATTGTACAGGCGAAAGAGCGATTTCTAGAACCGGAATACCACAGAGGCCGTGTCGGGCTGAACCATCTCGCATTTCACGCTGAATCCAAGCTTCAAGTTGACCTGATGACCGAAAAATTGATGGCAAAAGGCTATTGTGTGTTGTACCGAGACAGGCACCCTTTTGCCGGAGGAGAGGGGCATTATGCGGTCTATTGTGAGGATCCGGATCGGATAAAGGTAGAGCTCGTTGCCCCAAGCGATTGATCATGATTTTTGCCAGCTTCGCTTTTCGGTTCTCCGCGTACTTGAAGCTTGTCACAGCTGCAAAGGTAACAGCGGCGAACACGATACATCATATTCATCACCTCATTTTTAACGGGAGAGATTGGTTCTCCCCCGTTTTTTGGTTAAAGCGATTTTTCCAGAGCGGACCGGTGTTTTGTCATTTCCGTTTTCATCTGCCGATAGGCGAACGCTAAAAATGGCAGGCCGAGCAGGGTGATGCCGCTCAGGACAGAAAAAATAAAAATCGGCCGGCCTGCGCCAAACAGGTCTATACATATGCCACCGACCCAGGGGCCGATGACGTTTCCGAGCTGTGAAAACCCGATTGCCCCGAAATAAGTGCCTTTTAAACCCGGTTTTGCAATCTGGTCTACAAACAAATCCATCATTGAGAATAAAAGCACTTCGCCGATTGTGAATGTGACCACAATCATCACAAGCGATGAAACACCATGTGATATGGTGAAAATGGCCATGCTGATACTCACCATCACATTGCCGAGCATTAGGGAGCAAAGCGGCGAAAACCGTTTTGCGAAATGGACGATGGGAAATTGCGTGGCCAGCACAACGATTGCGTTTAATGTCAGCATCAACCCATACAGCTTCGTTCCATTGCTGATCAAGGGGTTCTGCGCCATATACTGCGGGAATGTCGAACTGAATTGTGAGTAGCCGAAGGTGCATAGCGCGATGCCGACCAGAGCAATTGTAAAAAGATGATCCTTTTGCGTCACCATAAACGCTTCCCGCACGCTCATATTTCGGGATTGGTCTGAGCCTGATGAAGATGGATGCTTTTTAAATTGCGCGGCGAGCACTAGGCCGTATAGCCCGTAAATAATGGCAGGAACCAAAAAGGGTGCGGTCGATTGCGACGAGCCAAAATACAGGCCGAGCACCGGTCCGAAGACAACGCCGATATTAATGGCTGCGTAGCGCAAATTAAATACGAGCAGTCTCGTTTTTTCTTCTGTCATATCAGACAGCAGCGCCTTTGAAGCGGGCTCAAACAATGATTTGCAAAGGCCGTTTAATGCGTTGACCACAAAAAACATCCACAAATGAGAGGCCGCCGCAAATCCTGCAAATACCAGCATCCAGCCGAAAATGGACACAAGCATCATGTTTTTTCTGCCGAATTTGTCCGAGATATATCCGCCGTAAAAGCTTGCAAGGATGCCGACTGACGAGCTTGCGGCGATGACCAGCCCGGCGTAGGATGCTGATGCGCCTTGGACGGCTGTTAAATAAATCGCTAAAAATGGGATGCTCATCGATGTGGCCATCCTGCCGAAAATAGTACCGATTATAATTGTCCAGCTGATGGGGTGGATATCTTTCCATTTCTTCATGAATCTGATTCTCTCCTATATGTAAGATCATTTTCTATCATATATGAAATTATTTCCTTATCCAATGGGAATTCAAAATATTTTGTCATTGACATTTACTATAAAACATGTCTGATGTATGGATTGGAATAAACCGTGTGTGGAGGATGGGGTGACATCGTTTAAAGCATTCGAAGGGAGAGTGCCGATACGTTCGACTCTTATCTATGTGTGGAAACACAATATGAATTGATGCTGAATGCCGCGCATTTTCAAGCAACTAGTCAGAGTATGGAAGGATACGAATGTCTTTTGATGCATGAAAGTCAGTCGGTGTAACACGTCAGGATACGGATTGGGTTTCGGTAATGCTCAGTGATGACAGACCTGAAATCAAGATTTACGCGCGCGAACCGACTAGAGCCGCGTGACAGAAGGAGAGGCCGGGGCTTTCCAAACGTTTTGAGGGAGCATTCTCCGCAGGGACATTGGCAAGCCGTATGAATCTATAGCGTGAACACATCCAGCTTTGTTTTCTCGGCAAGATTTTCTGCCGTAGGCCGCCTGAAACTGTTATTTGTGATCCCGGCGGTGTTTTTCAAAGGCAAGCCGCATCAGCTGCTGAAAAACTGACAGTCAGATTCGGGGCGCTATGCGGTGTGCCTGCTTTTAAGAGAACAGTCCTTGGTTTGTGACATAGTCATAAATGATATCTTCTATATGCGCATACAGATCTTCATCGGGTTCTTCATTCTGTCTTTCTTTTAAGGCGGCTATCAGGCTTTGTTTTTCATACGGACTTAACGGATCTATGGCAACATTTCTCCCATATTGGCGCAGGGCCTGTCCCAGCATTTTTTCGACAAATTTCTCCATCATGACTCTCCTATCTTTATGCTTCACTTTTATTCTACTAAATGTTTCTCTTCTCTCAAACCCTGGGATCATATTTTCTGTCAGACAAGAATCATTTACCAGTATAAAACGAACATACTTTCGCATATAATAGAAAAACGAACATAAGTTCTTTTTTAGAGGTGTGTATGATGAAAGAAAAAGTGATTTTTCTCGTTGACATGCAATCGTTTTATGCATCTGTAGAGAAAGCGGAAAATCCACATTTGAAAAATAGGCCCGTCATTGTTTCGGGTGATCCTAAAAAAAGGGGCGGAGTCGTATTGGCTGCCTGCCCGCTGGCGAAACAAAAGGGCGTCACGAATGCCTCTCGGCTGTGGGAGGCGCAAGAAAAGTGCCCTGAAGCTGTTGTGCTCCGGCCCCGTATGCAGCGGTATATTGATGTATCACTGCAAATCACGGCCATTTTAGAGGAATATACGGACCTTGTAGAACCGTATTCCATCGATGAACAGTTCATGGACATTACAGGCAGCCAGAAGCTGTTTGGGACGCCGGAAGAGATCGCAAAAAGCATTCAGGGCAGAATCATGCGGGAGATCGGCATTTATGCGCGGGTCGGAATCGGTCCTAATAAAGCGCTAGCCAAAATCGCGTGCGACAATTTTGCCAAAAAGAATAAGAACGGTATTTTTACCTTAACGAAAGAAAATATAAAAACCGATATGTGGCCGCTTCCGGTGGGCAGCATGTTTGGCGTCGGGAGCCGCATGAAGCATCATTTAACCCGAATGGGCATCAGCACGATCGGCGGGCTTGCGGATTTTCCGCTTGATCTTTTAAAAAAGAAATGGGGCATTAACGGCCACGTGCTGTGGATGACGGCGAACGGGATCGACTATTCCCCTGTGTCAACTTCATCTCTGGACGGACAAAAAGCGATCGGCCATGGAATGACTCTCCCGAGAGACTATGAACACTTTGACAAAGAAATCAAAGTCGTGCTGCTGGAGCTGAGTGAAGAAGTGTGCAGGCGAAGCCGAAACGCCGGAGTAATGGGACAGACGGTGTCCGTGAGCTGCCGGGGGGCTGATTTTGACTGGCCGACGGGCTTCAATCGGCAAGTGAAGCTGGCGGAGCCGACGAATTCAACACAGGACGTATATGAGGCTGTATACGGGCTGTTTCTTAGATTTTGGGACGGGAAGCCTGTCCGCCGCCTCGGAGTCAATCTGTCTCAGCTCTCATCTGATGACGTATGGCAGCTTAATTTATTTCAGGATTATGCAAAAAAAATGAGCCTCGGCTATGTGATGGACGGCATTAAAAACCGATTCGGCGACACAGCAATCGTCAGAGCGGCATCACTGACAGCGGCAGGCCAGGCATTTGAACGTGCGGCTAAAATAGGAGGGCACTATAAATGAACGACCATTTAAAAAGAGGCAACCTGCTGTGGGAAGGGAGCAGGATGTTTCTGCCGGAACATAAGCAAAGCCTGCTTGAGAGAAAGCGACATAAACAGAAGCTGCAAAAGCCGATTCTTGATCGTGATAAGCTGGAGGAAATGAATCAAACGCTTTGTGCCGCGATGGAGTTCGCTCAGAATATCACTGTCAGCTGCTTTCAGGACGGTGAAATTGTCCGCTGCACCGGGAAAATCTGCCGGTATGAAGAGTTTGAAAAAACAGTATGGATAAAAGGAGACGAAGATCGGCTTTATAAACTGAAGCTTGATCAGGTGCTTGATATTGTGCTGTAAAGTCTCTCCCTCCTGCACAGGAGGGAGAATATGTGTAAAAATATTAAACAAATCTGCAGATGTATGATAAAGGAAAGAAGGCATTTACAATTCCAGCCAGGCAAAATATAATTTTTATATTGTGAGAAAAAAAGAGCTGACATTCGTTTTGCCAGACGGAGGGAGATCAAATCGTAATGGATATTCGAACAATCACGTCTTCAGATTATGAAATGGTAACGTCTGTATTGAATGAATGGTGGGGCGGCAGGCAGATGAAAGAAAAATTGCCGAGACTATTTTTTGAGCACTTTCAGGACACAAGCTTTATTACATCTGAATATAACAGCATGACCGGATTTTTAATCGGATTTCAATCGCAATCAGACCCTGAAACGGCATACATTCATTTTTCCGGTGTGCATCCGGATTTCAGAAAAATGCAAATTGGAAAACAATTATATGATGTCTTTATTGAAAAAGTAAAGCAAAGAGGCTGCACCCGGGTCAAGTGCGTCACTTCACCGATGAATAAGGTATCAATCGCGTATCACACCAAATTGGGTTTTAACATTGAAAAGGGCAACAAAACGATAAACGGCATCTCAGTATTCGCAAACTACGATGGCCCGGCCCAAGACAGGGTACTGTTTGTCAAAAACATATGAGGGGGAAATATGATGGATTTTTTTTCAAAAACACCTGAGCCTCCTTACTATGCAGTTATTTTTTCATCTGTCAAAAGCGAAAATGACACAGGTTATGGAGAGACAGCAAAGCGGATGGTATCGCTTGCGGCGGATCAGCCGGGATTTTTAGGCGTCGAAAGCGTTCGTGCAGCGGATGGAAGAAGCATAACGGTTTCCTATTGGAACAGTATGGACGCCATTAACAACTGGAAGCATCACACGGAACATCAAGCGGCAAAAGAAAAAGGAAAAAGCGTTTGGTATGAGTCGTATGCAATCCGCATCGCAAACGTCGAGAAGCAGCGGCTGTTTTCAGGAGAAGGAAATGATTGAATGTCTTCAGCATAAGGAGGACATCACAGCGCGTGAGATTATTGCCGTACAGCAGCCTGCCTACACAAAAGAAGCAGAGCTTATCGGTTTTGACGGCATTCCCGCCTTACAAGAAAAGGCGAGGGACATTCAAGCATCTCTTGAACAGTTTGCGGGATATCGGAAAGACGGCAAATTGATCGGTGTCATTTCCTATGAGAAAAACATGCATCATCTCACCATTTGCAGGCTTGTTGTGCACCCCGACGGTTTCAGAAAAGGAATTGGACGAGCACTTCTGCAATTCGTCATTGAGCAGAACGAAGACGCTGAGAAATTCGAAGCCGTCACAGCCGAGAAAAATACACCTGCCGTATCGCTCTATACACAGGCGGGGTTTCAAAAGATAAAAACCGTCAAAGCAGAGGAGGATCTATTCCTGTCGGTTTTTCATTTATATCCGAAACGAAACGTGAAAGTCGTTCACTACAACGAAAAATGGGCGAACCTTTTCGAGAAAGAAAAAGAACGGCTGAAGCTTGTGTTCGGACCGGAGATCATCGCAGTTCATCATATCGGAAGCACATCGATACCGAACATGGCGGCAAAGCCAATCATTGATATTCTGGTTGAAGTCAGAAGCATAGAAGCTGTGAACCGGTATGATGCAGAAATGAAGGCAATCGGCTATACACCGAAAGGAGAAAACGGCATAGCGGGCAGGCGTTACTTCCAAAAGGGCGGAAATAAGCGCACCCATCATGTCCATATGTACGAAAAAGGGGACCCTGCTATTGAAAGGCACCTGTTATTCAGAGATTATCTCAGAGCCCATCCAAAAACAGCGGAGGAATACGCCATTCTTAAAAAACGGCTGGCGGCACGGTATCCGGACAGCATCAATCAGTACATACAAGGGAAAGATGAGTGGATCAAGACTGCAGAAGAACATGCGAAGCGGTGGGAAGAAGGCAGAAACAATGCGAATGGAAGCGTTGTATGCTACAATAGCGAAAATGATGAAAATGGGGGTCTCACCTTATGAACATCCATGTGACAGATGCAGCAAAACAGGCACTGCAGCAGGCGTTTGACGCCAACCCGGGAAAAAAAGCCCAGCTGCGTTACGATTCAGAAGGATGCGGCTGCGCGGTAAGCGGTGTACCGACAATCTGGCTGGCAGAAGAGTTAACGGGACAGTGTGAGCAGCTGGAAACGAACGGCGTCCCGCTGTATATCCAATCGTCGCAAAAAGTGTTTTTTGACGATCAAATGACGATCGATTACAATGAAAAAGCCAAAACGCTGGCGCTGAAAAGCCCGGCTGAAATGCTCAGTCCCAGAATGAGCATATTAGTAAAGTAGGGAGACACGAACGTGGAACAAAAGCTGAAGTCAATAAAGAACACAGCACAGAATAAAACGTGGGTATCCTTCTTGAATCAAAACCATCCCTATACCTTGCTCCACTGGTCAATTGGGGGAGCAGAATCCGTCAAGAAAGACGTTTGGCTATTGCAGGATGAAATGACATTCGAAACGCAGGAGTTTACAACGATAGATCTTGCGATTGATTGGATCAGAGAAAATATGGATGGCATTACCGACGTTTTATGAAATGGAAAAGCGAAAGAGCCGAAGAGGCCTTTCGCTTTTTTATTCTGTTGAATCCCTTATTTTATCTAAAAACTCCTTCACTGTTCTTCGGTATGTGTCGCGATTTTTTGTATACGACATGGCATGTTCTCCGTTTTCAGCAATGTACAGCGCCTTCGGTCCGGGTTTCTTTTCATAAAGCCGCTCGGTTGAAGAAACCGGAATGTAATCATCATCCTTGCTGTGAATAAAGAGGACCGGATTTTCGATTTTATCAATAACAGCAAGCGGAGATACTTCGCGCGCACGGTAGCCGTCCCGCCGCTTCAAAAAGAAGTCGGTGATGGGAAGCAGCGGCCAAGACGGGAGCCTGTATTCCACTTTCAGCCGATAGGCAAGCTGTTCATCAAAACGAGCGAACGGGCAATCGGCAATATAAAAATCAGCGCCATCATCACAGTGTTCGCCAGCGTAAAGCAGGGCAGTCGCAGCACCCATTGATTCTCCGTGAATGCCGATCAACCCGCGATGGCCTGTTTTGTTCTTGACCCAGCTGACAACCTCGTTCAGATCATCTTTTTCATAAAACCCGTAGCTAGTTGTCTTTCCGCCGCTTTGTCCGTGCCGGCGGTGGTCGTAAACAAGCACATTCCAGCCGAGATCGAGAAATAAATGCATATATTTAAGAGAATTCAGGACATTCATCGTCACTCCATGGCAGATGATCATGGTGTTTGATGTGTCGTGCGGTGCGACATAGTAGCCTTTTATATCATAGCCGTAAGCGGATGGAACGACAAAAGCGGTTTTTTCCATTCGTTCAAATGATTCAAACACATCATGTCCGTCGTCCGTCTCTCTTTTTACAATATCTTCATCCGTTTTTTTCTTGATGAACATAATGATATTTGAAAAAACCATTCCGATTGCGGTTGCAGCAGCTAAGAAAGCGCCAATGGCCAAAAGGATTTTCTTCAAAAGTCACAGCACCTTTCAACTAAATATAGATATCATTATATCAAACCCTGCTCGCTGGCCGAAAAAGTTCACACAAGCGAGTCCGCTTGTTCAGTCTGCATGCTCCGTGATAAACTGGCTTCAAAACAAACATGGGGGAAGCCTAAATGAAAAAACAAAAATCAGCTGATAAACATCAGTTAAAAGATGACCTTCAATCCGACATCAAAGCAAAGCTTCTGGAGATGAAGAGTCAGTTGAAGGAAGAGGATGAAAAGAGGCAGGAAAGAGAAAAAGCGGAACAGATCAGAAAGAAAAAAGAGATCGAAAAAAACAAGAGCTTTGAAGAACTCTTTAATGAAAGCCAAATGGATTGGCACAAATATAAATAAACCAGCACCCAAAAAGGGGCTGGTTTTTCTGTTATGAGCGGTGAGCCTCGTAAATGTCTTGTTTCGTATAAGATTGGAGCGCTTTGATTTCTTCTTCTTGTAAACGCCGCGCGTTTGCAGCCTCAACATTTTCCCGTAACTGCTCCATTTTACTGGCGCCTGTAATCACAGAGGCGACAGCGGGCTGGGCTAACAGATATTGCAGCGATTTTTCAGTCATGGAAAGATCGGGCGCAACATTCTCTATCGACGTGCGGGCATTTGCCAACTCCTCGAACGAATAGGACAAGTACCCGTTTTGTTTGATGCTGTCTGCGGCTTGATCAAGCGGTTTTTCAGTTAATAGCCCTTTGGCAACAGGTCCTCTGGCGACGACGCTGATTTGATGTTCTTCTAAGAGCGGAAGCCATTCCTCAGGGCGTCGGTCAAACAAGCTGAATTGCATCATAATACTCACGATATTTGATTTTTTCACATACTCTTTGATCACATTCGGGCGGATGGAAGAAATGCCATAGTAACGGATGACACCTTCTTGTTTTAATTCTTCAAACGCTTCGATCGTTTCCTCAATGTTGTCCTCTATCGTGCCGCCGTGAAGCTGATAAAGATCGATATAATCTGTTTTCAGACGCGCAAGGCTCTTTTTTACGGCTTCTTTTATGTACGCTTTTGAAGGGTCCCAATACCAGCCCTCGGTTTCCTCATTCCAGCGGTTTCCCGCTTTCGTTGCTAAAATAATGTCTTGGCGTCGGTTTTGAATCGCATCACCGACGATTTCTTCGTTTCGTCCGCGGTCGTACAAATCCGCTGTGTCCAAATAGTTGATGCCAAGCTCGATCGCTTCATCCAGAATGGACAATGCTTTGTTTTTTTCTGTCCCAAGAGACATACAGCCGAGTCCGACTTCGCTTATTTCTAAATCAGATGTACCCAGTTTGCGCTTTCTCATGTGCACACTCCTTTTTTTAGGATTTGTATTGACCGTAATATAAAGGAGCTAAAGTTTCAACTTTTACGGCTCAGAGATCCAATCTTTCACATATTGGAATGTGCGGCCGTATTCCCTTAGTTTCGCCCGAATCTCCCATGCTTTTCCGACTAAGACAACACCTTTTGGCATGCGGTGTACTTTCACGAAAAAGCCCCCCTTTTCTCTAGTATGATAAAATGTATGGGGCATCATATAGAGACAGAACGGGAGATGAAGAAATGAAGTCATTAGAAGAAAAAACAATTGCCAAAGAACAGATCTTTTCAGGAAAAGTCATTGATCTATATGTAGAGGACGTTGAACTGCCAAACGGAAAAACGAGTAAACGTGAAATTGTGAAGCACCCTGGAGCTGTAGCTATATTAGCTGTTACAGATGAAGGGAAAATCATCTTGGTGAAACAATTCCGTAAGCCGCTTGAGCGGACGATCGTTGAAATCCCGGCCGGAAAGCTGGAAAAAGGTGAGGAGCCGGAGTACACGGCACTTCGGGAGCTTGAAGAGGAAACCGGTTATACAGCGAAAAAACTGACAAAAATCACGGCGTTTTATACATCGCCAGGCTTTGCAGATGAAATTGTTCACGTATTTCTTGCTGAAGAGCTGGCTGTACTCGAAGAAAAACGAGAGCTTGATGAGGACGAGTTTGTTGAAGTGATGGAGGTGACGCTTGAAGATGCGCTGAAGCTGGTTGAATCGCGCGAAGTCTATGATGCTAAAACAGCCTATGCGATTCAGTATCTTCAGCTGAAAGAAACGCTCCAAGCACAAAAATGAAAAAGATTTACGCGGATTTGCACATTCATATCGGCCGGACCTTTACAGGAAGGGCTGTCAAAATCACAGGCGCCAAAACATTAACGCTGGACCGAATTTTGGTTGAAGCCAGTGAACATAAAGGAATTGAACTTCTTGGCATTATCGACTGTCATTCTCCGGAAGTCATTTTAGAGCTTGAGGAAGGCATTTCATCTGGGAAATATCGCGAGCTTGACGGCGGGGGAATTCGCTACCGCAGCACGACGCTTTTATTGGGAAGCGAGCTGGAGATTTATGATGAAGCCTGCAGCGGGCCGATTCATGTGCTCGTATTTATGCGGACGCTGGCAGATATGAAGCGGTTTTCTAACTGGCTGTCAGCACGGCTGAAAAATATCCATTTAAGCTCGCAGCGGATATATGAAACGGGCTTGAACCTGCAAAAAAGAGTGAAGGAAATGGGCGGGCTGTTTATTCCTGCCCATATCTTTACACCCCATAAAAGCTTATACGGAAAAGGGGTTAAAAACAGCTTAACCGAGGTTTTTGATCCCTCTATGATAGATGCGGTGGAACTTGGATTAAGCTGTGATACAAACATGGCTTCACACGTATCTGAATTGAATCAGTATCCTTTTTTAACAAATTCTGATGCGCATTCGTTAGGGAAAATCGGCAGAGAATATAATGAACTATATGTACAGTCAGCTGATTTTACCGAATTTGCTCTTGCATTAAGGGGACAGGGTAAAAGGACAATTGCCGCAAATTACGGCTTGGATCCGTTATTAGGGAAATATTATCAGACGGCCTGTGAAGCGTGCGGAGAACCTGCTGTGAACGGGGAAACGACGTGCGCGAATTGCGGAAACACCAGATTTACAAAGGGAGTCAGCGAAAGATTGCGTGAATTGAGTGATCAGGCTGAAGTTCGCGTCTCGCGTCCGCGGTATGTTCATCAGATCCCGCTGCAATTTGTTCCGGGTGTCGGTCCGAAAACACTGGACAAACTAAAAAAAGCCTTCGGAACAGAAATGGCTGTTCTTCATGAGGCTGCAGAAGAAGATTTGGCTCGCGTTGTTCCGACGAAAACAGCGGGGCTTATTGTAAAAGCGAGATCCGGAAAGCTAAAAGTGAAAGCCGGAGGAGGGGGAACCTACGGAAAAGTGAAACCGTGAGTTAAAGATTAACTCAGTTCCTCCTGTACTTTTCTTTTTGTCCGGATAAAGGTGATCAGCTGGATGATTTCATCTTCATTCAGCGGCTTGTCATCAACAGAAATGTGAAAGTCAAGGCTGCTCCACGTGGTCAATTCAATGGTCTGAGGGGCAGTCTGTTTTGGTTTTTCGCGGCCCAAAAGTTCATCGCAGGTTGTGTCAAAGAGGTCTGCCAGCATGGCCAGCGCTTCAAGTGAAGGCCGGCGGTAGCCAGACTCGTAGCCGGCATATGTGCTTTTTGCGATACCCAGAAGGTCTGCTGTATATTGAAGCGACCAATTTTTCTTTTTTCTCAATTCAGTTAAACGATCTAGATTCATGAACTTCCGCTCCTTTTTCACCTTGAGCTGATTATATCATATAGGTATTAGGAAGTGTACGCGAATTGAATAATAATCTCTTGCGTATTTTATTTTCCGTGTCTATAATTGCATTAAAAGTATGCGAAAAGCGAATACCTTCTCGCAACCCATCTTTAGATACAGTGAAGAGGTGCATGGTATGAAAAAATTATTGATGTTGACAACTGGGGGAACGATTGCTTCAGTTGAAGGGGAAAATGGGCTGGCTCCCGGAGTTAAAGCTGATGAATTATTAAGTTACGTATCAAAACTTGATAACGATTACACGATGGAAACTCAGTCGCTTATGAATATAGACAGCACCAATATGCAGCCTGAATACTGGGTGGAAATAGCGGAAGCCGTTAAGGAAAATTATGATGCCTATGACGGTTTTGTTATTACACACGGTACGGATACAATGGCCTATACATCTGCCGCACTATCGTATATGCTGCAGCATGCTAAAAAACCGATTGTCATCACCGGCTCGCAGATTCCGATCACGTTCCAAAAAACGGATGCCAAAAAAAATATTACAGACGCAATTCGCTTTGCATGTGAAGGGGTAGGCGGAGTATACGTCGTGTTTGACGGCAGAGTTATTCAAGGAACGCGTGCGATCAAATTAAGAACGAAAAGCTATGACGCATTTGAAAGCATCAATTACCCATATATCGCTTTTATCAATGAAGACGGGATCGAATACAACAAACAAGTAACGGAACCTGAGAACGACACCTTCACAGTTGACACTTCACTATGCACAGATGTATGTCTGCTGAAGCTGCATCCGGGCTTAAAGCCCGAAATGCTTGATGCCCTCAAAAGCATGTACAAAGGAGTTGTCATCGAGAGTTATGGCAGCGGAGGCGTGCCATTTGAAGGCAGAGACATTTTGACAAAAGTGAATGAGCTGATCGAAAGCGGCATTGTCGTCGTGATCACAACTCAATGTCTGGAAGAAGGGGAAGACATGAGCATTTACGAGGTCGGCCGCAGAGTCAACCAAGATTTAATTATCCGATCCAGAAATATGAACACAGAAGCGATTGTGCCAAAATTGATGTGGGCACTCGGCCAGTCTTCGGATCTTCCTGTCGTCAAGAGAATTATGGAAACACCGATCGCTGATGACGTTGTCCTTTAAAATATCAGAAACGATGACCAACAAAGAGAAAGTAGGTTAATGATTATGTTAAACGGCCAAAAAGAATACCGCGTGGAAAAAGACTTCCTCGGAGAAAAACAAATTGAAGCAGATGTTTATTACGGAATTCAGACGCTCCGTGCTTCTGAAAACTTTCCAATTACGGGATACAAGATCCATGAAGAAATGATTAACGCGCTGGCGATTGTAAAAAAAGCTGCGGCTCTTGCCAACATGGACGTGAAACGGCTGTATGAAGGAATTGGCCAAGCTATCGTACAAGCCGCTGACGAGATTTTGGAAGGCAAATGGCATGATCAGTTTATCGTCGATCCGATTCAGGGCGGTGCCGGAACTTCTATGAACATGAATGCGAATGAGGTTATCGGAAACCGGGCGCTTGAAATCATGGGTCATAAAAAGGGAGATTACATCCATTTAAGTCCAAACACACATGTGAATATGTCACAGTCGACAAACGATGTGTTCCCGACTGCGATTCATATTTCCACATTGAATCTTTTGGAAAAACTGCTGAAGACAATGGAAGACATGCATAGTGTGTTCCAACAAAAAGCACAGGAATTTGATTCAGTTATCAAAATGGGACGGACACACCTTCAAGACGCTGTTCCGATTCGTCTCGGCCAGGAGTTCGAAGCGTACAGCCGTGTTCTTGAGCGTGATATCAAACGGATCAAACAATCACGCCAGCACCTGTATGAAGTCAATATGGGCGCAACCGCTGTCGGTACAGGCCTAAACGCAGATCCTGAATATATCAAACAGGTTGTAAAGCACCTTGCAGATATTAGCGGTCTTCCGCTTGTCGGCGCAGATCATCTTGTTGATGCCACACAAAACACAGATGCCTATACAGAGGTATCAGCAGCATTAAAAGTCTGCATGATGAACATGTCGAAGATCGCCAACGATCTCCGTTTAATGGCATCAGGCCCGCGCGCCGGACTTGCGGAAATATCTCTGCCTGCCCGCCAGCCGGGATCATCCATTATGCCGGGGAAAGTCAATCCGGTTATGGCGGAGCTGATCAACCAAATTGCGTTCCAGGTTATTGGAAACGACAATACAATCTGTCTTGCTTCAGAAGCCGGCCAGCTTGAATTGAACGTTATGGAGCCAGTGCTTGTTTTCAACTTGCTTCAATCCATCAGCATCATGAACAATGGCTTCCGTTCGTTCACTGACAATTGCCTAAAAGGCATTGAAGCCAACGAAAAACGCTTGAAGCAATACGTGGAAAAAAGCGCAGGCGTAATTACCGCTGTCAATCCGCATCTTGGATATGAAGCGGCTGCACGAATCGCCCGGGAAGCGATTATGACAGGCCAATCAGTCCGTGATCTTTGCCTGCAGCATGATGTGCTGACAGAAGAAGAGTTGGATATTATTTTGAATCCATTTGAAATGACAAAACCTGGGATTTCTGGGAAAGAACTATTAGAAAAATAAAATTTGAACAAAAATACAGCTTATTCATCTCCGAATAGTCGGGTGAATAAGCTGTTTACAACATAGGGATGAGAAAGTATAGTATACGTGTTGCACTATTTATTGAAAGCGTTTTAGCTTTTTACATGAAGGGGGACTTCTTTTGAAGGATGTAAGATTGCCAACACTATTCGAAATTATTATTGTACTAGGATCATTTTTAGCACTTGTCATGTCGTTTACAGTCTTTTTAGACTTGCCGATACAGCTTGCGCTCTTCATTTCCTGGTTTATTGCTATGATTCTCGGAATCAGACTCGGTTATTCTTATAAAGATATGCAAAATGCGATTCTGTATGGAATATCAAATGGGCTTGAAGCCGTTCTGATTCTCGTTTCAGTCGGGGCGCTCATTGGGACATGGATCGCCGGAGGCGTTGTGCCGACACTGATTTATTACGGATTAGAATTTATTCACCCTAGTATCTTTTTACTGGCAACATTGATTATTTGTTCTATTATGTCTGTGGCAACAGGAACGTCATGGGGAACAGTCGGAACTGCCGGCATCGCCATGATCGCAATTGGAGAAGGTTTAGGTATTCCGCTTCCTCTCGTAGCAGGAGCTATTCTTTCAGGCGCTTATTTTGGGGACAAGCTTTCTCCTTTGTCTGACAGTACAGTTCTGGCTTCTTCACTATCCAAAGTCGATGTATTAGACCACGTGAGAGCAATGCTTTATTTATCAATACCTGCATATGTGATTACAGCTATTTTATTTACTATTACCGGCTTTATGTACGGCGGAAAAAATATTGATCTTGATAAAGTTGAATTCTTAAAATCTTCTTTGCAAAATACGTTTGACATCCATATTTGGATGCTGATCCCGGCTGTAGTGGTCATTGTCTTATTGGCGATGAGAAAGCCGTCTATGCCGGTTATCGTGATCGGTGCTTTACTCGGCGCAATCTGGGCTGCTGCTTTCCAAGGCATGAATATTGCGGATGCGATTGCTACAGCGTACAATGGATTTTCTATTAAAACAGATGTTGAATTTTTGAATGGCCTGTTAAACCGCGGCGGGATTGTCGGAATGCTCAGTTCCCTTGTCGTGATTATCTTTGGTCTTGGTTTTGGCGGTTTGCTTGAGAAACTCGGCGTGCTGAAAGTCATCGTCTCACTATTTGAAAAGAAATTAACATCTGCCGGCAATGTCACTTTATCTACGCTGATTGTAGCGTTTTTAGCAAACATCTTCGGCTGCGCGATGTATGTATCTCTTATTTTGACTCCGAAAATTATGGAAGACAGCTATGATCGCCTGCATCTGGACCGAAGAGTGCTATCACGTAACTCGGAGGTCGGGGGAACATTAACTTCAGGTATGGTTCCTTGGTCTGATAACGGGATTTACATGGCGGGAATCCTCGGGGTTTCTACCTTCTCTTATTTGCCGTTTATGTGGCTTAGTTTTGTTGCAATAGGTCTTGCCATTATCTATGGTTATACAGGAAAGTGTATATGGTACACGAAAAACAATACAGTCAAAGCCGAAAAACTAGGCTAATAGGGGAGGGTCACTGAATGATAGCGAAACACATGATTCGGACACTGATGATTGAAACGCCGTCGGTTCCCGGAAATCTTGGAAGGGTTGCTACGGCAATCGGTCTTCTGGGCGGGGATATTGGTGAAGTGGAGACGGTAAAAGTCGGCCCCAATTACACAATGCGGAATATTACCGTTCAAGTGGAGAATGAAGAACAGCTTCAGGAAGTGATCACGGCCGTACAGGATCTTGGAGAAGGGATCAGGCTTCACACCGTATCCGATGAAGTCCTGTCCGCACATGAAGGCGGAAAAATCCAAATGAAAAGCAAAATGCCGATCCGCTCGCTTGCAGAGCTTGGGCGTGTCTATACACCAGGTGTTGCAGACGTATGCAGGCTGATCGAAAAAGAACCAGAAAAAGCGTCTATTTATACAACGATCAGCAATTCTGTTGCGATTGTAACGGATGGAACGGCAATTCTCGGTCTTGGGAATATCGGCTCCGTGGCAGGCATGCCTGTCATGGAAGGAAAGGCTGCTCTGTTTGATCAGCTGGCGGGTATCAGCGGCATTCCGATATTGCTTGATACGAGTGATCCTGAAGAAATCATCAAAACGGTAAAGCATATTTCTCCGGGTTTTAACGGCATCCTGCTTGAAGATATCGGCTCGCCGCATTGCTTCGAAATCGAAGACCGCCTAAAAGAGGAGCTGAACATCCCTGTTATGCACGATGATCAGCATGGTACTGCTGTTGTGACGCTGGCAGCTGCGATCTCGGCATGTAAGAGTGCGGGAGTTGCTCTGAAGGAAGCGAAAGTGGGGCAAATCGGACTGGGCGCAGCAGGTGTTGCTATCTGCCGGATGTTTATGGCCTACGGTGTGAAAGCTGTGTACGGAACAGACAAATCAGAGGCAGCCATGGACCGTCTTGAACAATACGGCGGACAGGCAGTAGCCAGCATCGAGGAGCTCATGGAAACTTGTGACGTTATCATTGCCACAACGGGCGTTCCAGGTTTAATTAAACCGGCGTTTGTACGTTCCGGCCATGTGATTTTAGCTTTATCGAATCCGAAGCCTGAAATCGAGCCGGAGGCTGCGCTGCAAGCCGGCGCAGCATATGCAGCTGACGGCCGTTCTGTTAATAATGTGCTTGGCTTCCCGGGAATTTTCAGAGGAGCGCTCAACGCAAAAAGCAAGGAGATCAATCACGATATGCTTGTGGCAGCAGCTGAGGCTATCGCCGCCTGTACAAAACAAGGCGATGTAGTTCCTCAGCCGCTTGATTCGAAAGTTCATCATGAGGTAGCGGCTGCGGTCGAGCACGCGGCTCTTAATCCAGTGAAATAAAACTACGTAAAACAGCACCTGACATAAACAGGTGCTGTTTTTTCTCATCGTATGATGATTTTTGCTATAATGGCAGTGAATCATTAAAGGGAGTGATCAGCATGGCGAAGAGCCGAGCGAAAAAGAAGCGGGAACATCTGTTGAGAAACGGCGGACGTGACGTTTTATTATCAAGAGGAAGTTCACCATCTTTCAGCACACATGAAAGAAAGACAAAAAGCAAAAAAGAGATTTTGAATAAAAGAAAGGGTAAGAATCCTTATGATCATACGGCATTTGATGATAAGGATTTTTTTGTGCCCGCAAAAGCCGCCTAGTATCTTTCTCTATCGTTTCTTTTTGAAAAAGGGCATGTTTTTCCGTTTCTTTCATACAATCTATTAAATCAAATCACTAGATCGTGCGGGAGGAAACGGTATGCGAAAAATCTCTTATAAGGACATGTTTCTCGGACATGTCAAAGATCATCTCTCTCTTTATATATTTGTCTCAGTGCTGTTTTTCATGGGTGTCATCTTTGGGGCGATTATTGTCAACAGCATGACCATCAGCCAGAAAGAAGATTTATATTACTACTTAAGCCGATTTTTCGGACAGCTTTCGGATGGAAAACAAGCAAGTGCATCTGATATGTTTGGGCAAAGCATCTTCCATAACGCAAAATATTTAGGGCTGATGTGGATATTGGGCATTTCCGTCATCGGGATGCCGATTATTTTTATCATGATCTTTCTGAAAGGCATCGTCGTCGGCTTTACTGTCGGGTTCCTTGTCAATCAGATGGGCATCAGCGGTTTTTTCTTATCCTTTGTCTCCGTTTTGCCGCAAAATGTGCTGCTGATCCCGGCATATCTCATTATGGGTACGTGTGCGATCGCATTTTCTTTAAAACTAATCAGGCAGCTGTTCGTGAAACGCAGCCTGCATGACGCGCCGATTCAGTGGTTCGGGCGGTATGCTTTCGTGCTTCTGGTCATCCTGTTTTTAGCGCTGATCTCCTCTCTTTTTGAAGCATATTTATCTCCGGCTTTAATGGAAAAGCTTACATCGAGACTTTTTTAAAATCATTATTAAAAGGAAATCGTTTTATTTATCAGTTTATAATAATTATAGTTGGAACTATGCGCGTATTTTGTTATAATGAGTCATGGAATGCGGCGTAGGAGGGAAAGACATGGAAAACCGTATCGATCGAATTAAGAAACAGCTGCACTCATCCAGCTACAAACTTACGCCTCAGCGTGAAGCGACAGTAAGAGTGCTGCTTGAAAACGAAGAAGACCATTTAAGCGCAGAAGATGTATACCTCCTCGTAAAAGAGAAATCTCCTGAGATCGGTCTCGCTACAGTATACCGTACGCTTGAATTATTAACTGAATTAAAAGTCGTTGATAAAATTAACTTTGGAGACGGCGTGTCCCGTTACGACCTTCGGAAAGAGGGCGCAGCTCACTTTCATCACCACTTGGTGTGCATGGAGTGCGGAGCCGTTGATGAAATTGAAGAAGATTTGCTTGAAGACGTGGAAGAAATCATTGAACGTGATTGGAAATTTAAGATTAAAGATCATAGATTGACATTTCACGGCATTTGCCACCGCTGTAACGGAAAAGAAACTGAATAGACGGTGCCGAGCGCGAACCTTTTCTCATGGGGAAAGGGTTTTTTGCTGTTTCTATGTATAAAACCTCTCTGATTTGGCATATGGTTTAAATAACTGGAACCATAGGGAAAGGATCGATTAGGACATGGGAAGATTCCTAAAAACAGCTCTTGATGCATTGAAAGTTTTCATCCTGTTTACCGGTTTTACCGCCTTGTTCTATTATGCTATGATATGGGTGAATCAAGAGTATGAAAACTATCATCGGTACGATAAACCGGAAGGCTCCGCTGTAAAAGTTGTTGAAATGGACCAGAATGAAAAAGGCGGATGGTTCGACCGGTTAATCTTTTTTTACCAAAACGGGGAGTAGATCAAGAGTGAAAGATCAAATAAAGGATTTCATCCACTACGTTGTTGTAGAGAGAGGGCTTTCCCAAAACACGGTGGTATCCTATGAACGTGACTTGAAAAGCTATTCTCTCTATTTAACAGAAACCCTTCACGTTACGAATTGGAATCACGTAACTCGCATACATATAATCCAATATTTAAAGCACTTGAAGGACTCTGGGAAATCCGGCAAAACATCAGCGCGGCATTTGGCATCCATTCGCTCTTTTCACCAATTTCTCCTCAGGGAAAAAATAACGGACAAGGACCCTTCTGTTCATATCGAAACACAAAAGACTGAACGGGCGCTTCCGAAGGTGCTCGCACTCAATGAGGTCGAGCGATTATTGGACACGCCTAAACTGACAAGCCCTTTTGGCTATCGGGATAAAGCGATGCTGGAGCTGCTTTATGCGACAGGTATACGAGTCAGTGAAATGATTGAATTGACAACAGCTGATGTTCATTTGTCCATGGGTTTTGTCCGCTGCTTCGGGAAAGGAAGAAAAGAACGGATTGTGCCAATCGGTGAAGCCGCCGCTTCCGCCATTGAAGAATATATCACAAAAGCCAGGGGGAAATTGCTGAAGAATAATGTGTCTGACGCTCTCTTTTTAAATCATCACGGCAAACAGATCAGCCGTCAGGGTTTTTGGAAGAACCTGAAGAAAATTGCGCTGGAAGCCGGGATCAAAAAAGAGCTGACCCCGCATACGCTCAGGCATTCCTTTGCGACGCATCTGCTTGAGAATGGGGCGGATTTAAGAGCGGTGCAGGAAATGCTCGGTCATGCGGATATATCCACAACGCAAATCTATACGCATGTGACGAAAACAAGGCTGAAGGATGTGTACAAGCAGTTTCATCCGCGGGCCTAGCCGCAGGGGGTGCGGCTTTTTTGTTTAGAAAGGCAGAAAATAATGAAGTTTCTCATTATTTCCAAATGCATTGTCAACGGAAATGAAAACGATTTATACTTGAGTTGTCTGACCTCTTAGCGATACAATAGACGTATAGAAAAAAAGGAGGCTTTCAAGATGCCTGCATACAAATATAATCGTGTGTTTTTAATTGTAATGGACTCAGTCGGAATCGGCGAAGCGCCGGATGCCGCTGATTTTAATGACGAAGGCGCCAATACGCTCGGACATATAGCCGAGCATATGAATGGATTACATATGCCGAATATGGCAAAACTCGGCCTTGGTCTCATCGAGGATATTAAAGGTGTGGAAAAAACGGAACAACCGCTTGCGTATTATGGGAAAATGCAAGAGGCGTCAAACGGCAAAGATACAATGACCGGCCATTGGGAAATCATGGGCTTATACATTGATAAACCGTTTAAAGTGTTTCCAGAGGGTTTTCCTGATGAATTGCTTCAGGAACTGGAAAAGAGATCCGGACGCAAAATTATCGGAAACAAGCCGGCTTCCGGCACAGCGATCTTGGATGAGCTTGGCCAAGAGCACATGGAGACGGGAGCTTTAATTGTATACACATCTGCTGACTCTGTGCTGCAAATTGCCGCTCACGAAGAGGTTGTGCCGCTTGAAGAGCTGTACCGTATTTGTGAAACGGCGAGAGAGCTGACGCTTGATCCGAAATATATGGTTGGCCGCATTATCGCACGACCGTTCGTCGGAGAGCCGGGACAATTCAAACGGACGCCAAACCGCCATGATTATGCGCTGAAGCCGTTTGACCGAACTGTCATGAATGAATTGAAAGACAGCGGCTTAGATGTGATCTCAATCGGTAAGATCTCTGATATTTACGACGGAGAAGGCATTACTTCTTCACGGAGAACGGTTTCCAATATGGACGGAATGGACAAGGTGATTGATACGCTGGGTGAAGACTTTACGGGTCTGAGCTTTGCGAATCTTGTTGATTTTGACGCTTTATTCGGACACCGCCGTGACCCGGAAGGCTACGGACGCGCGCTTGAAGAATTCGATGCGCGGCTTCCGGAAGTATTTGAGAAAATGAAAGAAGACGATCTGTTACTCATTACAGCCGACCACGGCAATGATCCGATTCATCATGGAACCGACCATACACGCGAGTACGTGCCGATCCTCGCTTACAGCAAAAAACATAAGAAAGCGCAAATGCTGCCGCTTGCAGATACATTTGCCGATATCGGCGCAACAATCGCTGATAATTTCCAGACGAATCAACCGAAATACGGGAAAAGCTTTTTATCTTTATTACAATAGGGGGACTGTTTCTTGAAAGACAGAATCGAACGCGCAGCCGCTTTTATTAAGCAAAACCTGCCGGAATCTCCGAAGATCGGCCTTATTTTAGGCTCAGGTCTTGGCATTTTGGCGGACGAAATCGAGAATCCGGTGAAGCTGAAATATGAAGACATACCTGAATTCCCGGTATCTACTGTTGAAGGCCATGCGGGACAGCTTGTGCTTGGCACACTTGAAGGAGTTTCCGTTATTGCGATGCAGGGCCGTTTTCATTTTTATGAAGGCTATTCAATGGAGAAAGTTACTTTCCCTGTACGCGTGATGAAAGCGCTTGGCGTGGAAGCGTTGATCGTCACAAATGCCGCTGGCGGTGTCAATACTGAATTCCGTGCGGGTGACTTAATGATCATTACCGATCATATCAACTTTATGGGAACTAACCCTTTAATCGGGCCAAACGAAGCCAAGTTTGGCGCCAGATTTCCAGATATGTCTCAAGCCTATGACAAAGACCTTTCCAGCCTGGCTGAAAAGGTTGCGAAAGACCTTAACATCCCAATTCAAAAAGGCGTGTATACCGCTGTGACAGGGCCTTCTTACGAAACACCGGCTGAAGTCCGTTTCTTAAGAACGATGGGCTCTGACGCAGTCGGCATGTCTACTGTACCGGAAGTCATTGTAGCGAATCATGCGGGAATGCGGGTCCTTGGCATTTCCTGCATCTCTAACGCGGCAGCCGGAATTCTGGATCAGCCTCTAAGTCATGATGAAGTAATGGAAGTGACTGAAAAGGTAAAAGCAGGATTCTTGCAGCTTGTTAAAGCGGTCGTCGCTCAGTACGAATAAAAATTGAATGAATGCAAGATCAAAAGACAGCTGTGTCTGATATGACGCAGCTGTCTTTTTTATGCCCAAAAAAGATACGAAACATTTTCCATCAGTGGCGTATAAAACCATCTCGCTTGGAAAAAATAAAAAAGATTATGAAATGGAGGGCTTTTGAGATGAAACGTCTTTTATCCACTTTGTTGATTGGTATCATGCTGCTTACATTTGCACCGTCTGCATTTGCAAAACAAGACGGAAAACGTACATCGGAGCTTGCTCATGAAGCGAAGTCTGCGGTGCTGATAGAACGTGACACAGGAAAAGTGCTTTACAACAAAAACAGCAATGAGAGACTGGCGCCTGCAAGCATGACGAAAATCATGACGATGCTTTTAATTATGGAAGCTTTAGATGAAGGCAAAATCAAAATGAGTGATAAGGTTCGTACAAGCGAGCATGCTGCTTCAATGGGCGGCTCACAGATTTTCCTTGAGCCCGGAGAGGAAATGACTGTCAAAGAAATGCTGAAAGGCATCGCAATCGCATCGGGAAATGATGCTTCCGTAGCGATGGCTGAATTCATTTCCGGCTCTGAAGAAGAATTTGTGAAGAAAATGAACAAAAAAGCGAAAGAGCTGGGTTTGAAAAACACATCCTTCAAAAATCCGACCGGACTGACTGAGGAAGGGCATTACAGTTCTGCATATGACATGGCCATCATGGCTAAGGAATTATTGAAGTACGAATCAATCACGAAGTTTACCGGCACATATGAAGATTATCTTCGTGAAAATACAGATAAAAAGTTTTGGCTGGTGAATACGAATCGGCTGATCAAGTTTTATCCTGGCGTAGACGGTGTAAAAACAGGCTATACAGGTGAAGCGAAATATTGTCTGACAGCTTCGGCTAAAAAAGGAAACATGCGGGCCATTGCGGTTGTATTCGGAGCGAGCACGCCTAAAGAACGAAATGCACAAGTGACAAAGATGCTTGATTTCGCCTTTAGTCAATATGAAACGCATCCTTTATATAAACGAAATGAAATAGTAGCAAAAATAAAGGTCAAAAAAGGCAAACAAAAATTTGTTGAACTCACTACATCTGAGCCGATTTCAATCTTGACGAAAAAAGGCGAGGATATGAACAATGTGAAAAAAGAAATTAAAATGAAAGACAATGTAAGCGCTCCGATTCAAAAAGGCCAAGAGCTTGGCACGCTCATTTTAAAAAAGGACGGAGAAGTACTCGCTGAAAGTCCTGTTGCTGCGAAAGATGATATGAAGAAAGCCGGGTTTATCACATTCTTGAAGCGGACGATGGGAGACTGGACAAAATTTAAGTAATTATGCCGAATGCCCACTAGTTTTGTCACGGTGAAGGAATTCATTCCGTCGAAATCGAAACACTCATTATCCGATCATATCAAGGAGGAATGAGCATGAGCCTTGGAATTGACATGCATGTCAAAGAATCTGTGCTTTGTATTCGATTAACAGGCGAACTCGATCACCATACGGCAGAAACCCTGAAGCAAAACGTGACCCAATCATTAGAAAAGGATGATATCCGCCATATCGTGCTGAACTTGGAGGACCTTTCCTTTATGGACAGCTCGGGGCTTGGCGTTATTTTAGGAAGATACAAGCAAATTAAGCAAATTGGCGGGGAAATGGTCGTTTGCGCCATCTCTCCTGCGGTGAAGCGGCTGTTTGATATGTCGGGTCTGTTTAAAATCATCCGATTTGAACAATCTGAGCAGCAGGCGCTGCTGACACTGGGGGTGGCATCATGAAAAACGAAATGCACCTTGAATTTTCTGCCCTCAGCCAAAATGAATCATTTGCCCGTGTGACAGTTGCTTCATTTATAGCTCAGCTTGACCCGACAATGGATGAACTGACCGAAATCAAGACAGTTGTGTCAGAGGCTGTCACGAATGCTATTATCCACGGATATGAAGAGAACTGCGACGGAAAAGTTTACATTTCAGTGACGCTGGAAGATCATGTCGTATATATGACCATTCGTGATGAAGGCAGGGGCATTACAGATCTCGAAGAAGCCCGTCAGCCCTTATTCACGACGAAGCCTGAGCTTGAGCGCTCTGGCATGGGCTTTACCATTATGGAGAATTTCATGGATGATGTCAGCATCGACTCATCGCCTGAGATGGGAACGACGATTCGCTTAACAAAGCACTTATCAAAAAGCAAAGCGCTTTGTAATTAAGGAGATTTGTTATGGATGTGGAGGTTAAGAAAAACGGCAAGAACGCTCAGCTGAAGGATCATGAAGTAAAGGAATTAATCAAACAAAGCCAAAATGGCGACCAGCAGGCAAGAGACCTCCTCATAGAAAAAAACATGCGTCTTGTTTGGTCTGTCGTACAGCGGTTTTTAAACAGAGGATACGAGCCTGACGATCTCTTCCAGATCGGCTGCATCGGGCTGTTAAAATCTGTTGACAAATTTGATTTATCCTATGATGTGCGCTTTTCAACGTATGCAGTGCCGATGATTATCGGTGAAATCCAGCGTTTTATCCGAGATGACGGGACCGTAAAGGTGTCAAGGTCATTAAAAGAGCTCGGAAACAAAATCCGTCGCGCGAAGGATGAACTTTCAAAAACACTGGGCAGAGTGCCGACGGTGCAGGAGATCGCCGACCATTTGGAGATTGAGGCAGAAGATGTCGTACTCGCCCAAGAGGCGGTAAGGGCTCCGTCATCGATTCACGAAACTGTTTATGAGAATGACGGAGATCCGATTACCCTTCTTGATCAAATTGCTGACAACTCGGAAGAAAAATGGTTTGACAAGATTGCGCTGAAAGAAGCGATCAGCGATTTGGAGGAAAGAGAAAAACTAATCGTCTATCTCAGGTATTATAAAGATCAGACGCAGTCCGAGGTGGCTGAGCGGCTTGGGATCTCTCAAGTTCAGGTTTCGAGGCTTGAAAAGAAAATATTAAAACAGATCAAGGTTCAAATGGATCATACGGATAGCTAGTCTGCGATGCAGGCTGGCTTTTTTTGTGCGTGAAAGCGTGGTAATTTATGGTCTTTTCAAGCGGATGAATGAGAACAACATCGAACCACATACTACATATATAACCACCGAAAGATGGTGATCAATGATGGAACGACGTATATTTATCCGACTTCGCCACCGGGTGCTGGCTCATCCGGGGGATATCATCACAGTTGGAGATGCCGCACAAATTGAAGGACAGCTTCAGCTGAAAAACAAACTTTCAGCTATGCCGCTTTACCAGGTGAGCGAAAAAGATAAAAATATCGTAATTTTGGATATCATACAAGTCCTCAAAGCCATTCATTTACAGGATCCGACACTTGATGTTCAAACGGTAGGCGGAGCAGAAACCATTGTTGAAATTCAGTACCGGAAACGGCAATTATCAACAGTTCTGTTTGTCGGTGTTTGGCTGCTTTTGTTTATCGGATCGTGTCTGGCTATCATGAACTTTCATGAAGATGTAAGCATGAGAGATGTTCATATCGCACTGTATGAAATCATAACCGGAGAGAAGAATGACTATCCATATTTGCTCCAAATCCCATACAGCATCGGTTTGGGACTGGGAATGATCGTGTTTTTTAACCACATATTTAAAAAACGTCTTAATGAAGAGCCCAGCCCGCTGGAGGTTGAGATGTTTAACTATCAGCTCGATCTCGATCAATATGTGGCCATGCATGAGAATCGAGAAACATTAAAGGACCTGCATGATCGTTAGTGTATTGTTCATTATTTTTGTCGGGCTCGGCGGAGGCATCACGGTGGGGGCGGGCTTCGTTGCTTTTTTAACCGTAATGGGAATCATTCCGCGGCTGATGCAGCTCACCAAAACGATGAGATTTGTTCAGGCTTATGAAGCGGCTGTTATACTAGGCGCGGTTTGCGGGGGATGGGAGACGCTCCATATGCACCATCTTTTTTTGACAAAATGGATTGCCGTGCCGGTCGGGCTGTTGGCAGGTTTGTTTGTCGGGATGCTTGCGGCTGCTCTTACAGAGGTTTTGAATGTGCTGCCGATTTTAGCAAAACGAATCGGGCTCAGAAGTAAAATTATTATTCTGTTGATGGCCATCGTGATTGGGAAAATCGCGGGATCTTTATTTCACTGGCTGTATTTTATTGATCATTCATAGGGAGGCTTTTAAGATGACAAACATAAAAGAAAACTACAAATCAAAAGTGAAAACATATCAGCCTAAGCCGCCTTACGTCTGGAACTGTGTAAAAGCTTTTCTGGTAGGCGGTCTGATCTGCGCGATCGGGCAAGGTCTGCAAAATTTTTATATCCATTTCTTTAATTTTAATGAAAAAACAGCGGGAAATCCGACTGCGGCAACATTGATATTAATTTCAGCTTTGCTTACCGGATTCGGCATCTATGACAGAATTGGACAGTTTGCAGGAGCCGGTTCAGCCGTACCGGTCACAGGTTTTGCCAACAGTATGGCCAGTGCTGCTCTTGAATATAAAAGCGAAGGGTTAGTGCTCGGAGTAGCGACAAACATGTTTAAACTGGCGGGGAATGTCATTGTTTTCGGTGTTGTGGCCGCGTATATTGTCGGAATGATACGGTTTGCTTTTGAGAAACTGATGTCATAGGAGGAGAAGAAAATGAAATTAACAGGAAAGCAAACCTGGGTGTTTGAACATCCCTTATTTGTCAACTCAGCGGGAACGGCAGCGGGTCCAAAGGAAAAAGACGGACCGCTCGGGTCTTTATATGATAAAACCTACGACGATATGCACTGTAATCAAAAAAGCTGGGAAATGGCTGAACGCCAGCTGATGGAAGATGCGATTACGTCAGCGCTTCAAAAAAATAATCTGACAAAAGATGATATTGATCTATTGCTGGCAGGTGACTTGCTGAATCAAAACGTGACCGCCAATTATGTGGCAAGACACTTAAAAATTCCGTTTCTTTGTATGTTTGGCGCCTGTTCAACATCAATGGAAACAGTGGCTGTCGCATCGGCCTTGGTTGACGGCGGGTTTGCCAAAAGGGCCCTCGCTGCTACCAGCAGTCATAATGCCACAGCGGAAAGGCAGTTTCGCTATCCGACAGAATATGGAGGTCAAAAACCGGACACTGCCACCTCTACTGTAACCGGAAGCGGTGCAGTTGTCATCAGTCAGACACCGGGTGATATCCAAATCACAAGCGCGACGGTCGGAAAGGTTTCTGACTTGGGGATAACAGATCCGTTTGATATGGGATCGGCCATGGCTCCGGCTGCAGCTGATACGATTAAACAGCATTTTAAAGATCTCAACCGGACAGCGGATGACTATGATCTTATCCTGACAGGTGACCTGTCAGGCGTCGGCTCTCCCATCGTAAAAGATATCTTAAAGGAAGATGGCTATCCGGTCGGCACAAAGCATGATGATTGCGGTCTTCTGATTTACACTCCGGATCAGCAGGTCTTTGCCGGAGGGAGCGGCTGCGCTTGTTCAGCGGTTGTCACCTACTCTCACATTTTTAAGCAGCTGAGAGAAGGGAACTTAAACCGTGTATTTGTCGTGGCAACCGGGGCGCTGTTAAGCCCGACGATGATCCAGCAAAAAGAAACCATTCCAACCATCGCCCATGGGGTTGTATTTGAGCGTGCAGGAGGTGCATCTTAACATGGACTACCTTTTGGCTTTTGTATGCGGCGGGGCCATTTGTATTGTCGGCCAGCTGCTCTTGGACATTTTTAAGTTGACGCCAGCCCACGTCATGACAACCTTTGTAGTGATTGGCGCGATCTTAGATGGATTCGGCATTTACGATAAATTTATTGAATTTGCCGGAGGAGGAGCCACCGTTCCGATCGTCAGCTTCGGCCATAGCCTTCTCCACGGTGCCATGCACCAGGCTCACATACACGGATTTATCGGAATCGGCATGGGGATTTTTGAGCTGACCTCCGCAGGTATTTCAGCAGCCATTCTCTTCGCTTTTATCGTAGCTGTTATTTTCAAACCGAAAGGATAATGCCGACATGACGACAAAACGCAAGGTCATACTGGTAACAGACGGGGATGTGTACGCCGCTAAAACAATTGAATACGCCGCAAGCAAGGTGGGCGGGCGATGTATTTCACAATCAAAAGGAAATCCTTCCATCCGCAGCGGCACGGAGCTTGTCAAGCTGATCACCTCAACTCCGTATGATCCTGTATTTGTCATGTTTGACGACTCCGGCCTGCAGGGAGAAGGTCCGGGAGAAACCGCTTTGATCTATGTCGCCACCCATCCGTCAATTGAAGTGCTCGGAGTGATTGCAGTTGCGTCAAAAACCCATCAGGCTGAATGGACCAGAGTTGACGTAAGCATTGACCGCAATGGAGACATAACTGAATACGGCGTAGATAAAGTCGGTGAAAGAGAATTTGATGAACACAGAATGAGCGGAGATACAGTCTATTGCCTTGATAAACTTGATCTCCCGCTTATTGTCGGCATCGGGGATATCGGCAAAATGGGCAGAAAAGACGATATTTCAAAAGGATCGCCGATCACGATGAAAGCGGTCGAGTTTATTTTAGAAAGGAGCGGATATCATGCCGGATCACAAGGAAGAAAAAATTCGGGTTTATCGGAATCCAGCTAAAAATGAAGCGTACTTCAAAAATCGCGTCGGGATGGGGACAAGCTATGATGTAGGGGTTCGAAAGCTCACCATTTTAGACCAAGAAATTCAGCTTTACTACTTAAATGGATTATGCGATACGGCCTATATCATTCATTTAATGAGAGAGCTTGTGGCCATTAACAATCGGAAAGAAGATCCTGATGAACTGGTCGATATCGTCGAAAACAGGCTGTTAAACGCCCAGGTCGAAAAAGTAAAAACCTTGGATGAAACGACTGACCAAGTTCTGTCTGGGCTGGTCGCGGTCATTGTTGAAGGCGCAGGCTTCGCATTTATTATTGATGTCAGAAGCTATCCGGGCAGAAATCCGGAAGAACCCGATACGGAAAAGGTGGTCAGAGGGGCCAGAGACGGTTTTGTTGAAAATATCGTCGTCAATACGGCTCTTCTCAGAAGGCGGATCAGAGACGAACGACTTCGCGTCAAGATGACAAAGGTAGGCGAGCGGTCAAAAACGGATCTGAGTGTTTGTTATATAGAAGATATTGCAGATCCGGATCTGGTTGACATCGTGGAAAAAGAAATCGCGGCCATTGATGTCGATGGATTAACAATGGCTGACAAAACAGTCGAGGAATTTATCATTAAACAAGGCTACAACCCATATCCTCTCGTCCGCTATACAGAAAGGCCGGATGTGGCTGCTAATCATGTGCTTGAAGGCCATGTCATTATTATGGTTGATACATCGCCGAGTGTGATTATCACCCCGACGACTTTGTTTCACCATGTACAGCATGCCGAGGAATACAGACAGGCGCCTTCAGTCGGCACTTTTTTAAGATGGGTAAGATTTTTCGGCATCATTGCTTCCACTTTACTTCTCCCGATCTGGTTTCTATTTGTTCTTCAACCGGACCTGCTGCCCGAGAATATGAAATTTATCGGTTTAAATAAAGATACACATATCCCGATCATTCTGCAGATTTTCTTAGCTGACTTAGGGATTGAGTTTCTCAGAATGGCGGCCATTCACACCCCGACGGCCTTATCGACAGCAATGGGACTCATTGCCGCTGTTCTGATCGGCCAGATCGCCATTCAAGTCGGCCTGTTTTCGCCAGAGGTGATTTTGTACGTCTCACTTGCAGCAATTGGAACCTTTACGACGCCTAGTTATGAATTAAGCTTGGCTAACAAGATGGGCCGTCTTGCTATTATGGTACTTGTTGCCTTATTTCATATAAAAGGGCTCGTAATCGGATTAACATTGCTGATTATCGCCATGGCAAGCATCAAATCCCTCCGTACACCGTACTTATGGCCGATGATTCCCTTTAACGGCAAGGCGCTGTGGCAGGTGCTGGTCCGCACAGCGAAGCCTGGCGCAAAAGTAAGGCCTAGTATCGTTCACCCTAGAAATCGCTTAAGACAGCCTACCAATTCATAATCGCATTGAAACTGACTGAAGAGTATGATAATGTATGTCTTAATTATGAAAGGACAGTCCATAAAACTGTCCTTTCATCCATAAGCGGAGAAAGAGGGAATGACATTGTTCTTACATGGCACAAGCAGGAAAAATCAACATGGGCATTTAGAAATCGGAGGTGTGGATGCTCTCTATTTAGCGGAAAAATATGGCACACCTCTTTACGTATATGATGTAGCTTTAATACGTGAGCGTGCTAAAAGCTTTAAGCAGGCATTTATGACTGCAGGCCTGAGAGCACAGGTGGCATATGCGAGCAAAGCATTCTCATCAGTCGCGATGATTCAGCTTGCTGAGGAAGAGGGGCTTTCTTTAGATGTTGTGTCAGGGGGAGAGCTTTATACAGCTGTTGCGGCAGGCTTTCCGGCAGAACGCATTCACTTTCATGGGAATAACAAGAGCAGGGAAGAACTGCGCATGGCGCTTGAGCACCGCATCGGCTGCATTGTGGTGGATAATTTCTATGAAATTTCCCTGTTGGAAGACTTATGCAAAGAAACGGGACACTCTATTGATGTTCTTCTTCGGATCACACCAGGGGTAGAAGCGCATACGCATGACTACATTACAACCGGTCAGGAAGATTCAAAGTTTGGTTTCGACCTTCATAACGGACAAACTGAACGGGCGATTGAGCAAGTATTACAATCAGAGCATATTCAGCTGCTCGGTGTCCATTGCCATATTGGCTCGCAAATTTTTGATACGGCCGGATTCGTGTTAGCCGCGGAGAAAATCTTCAAAAAACTGGACGAGTGGAGAGTGTCATACTCGTTTGTATCCAAGGTATTGAATCTTGGAGGGGGGTTCGGCATCCGTTATACGGAAGATGATGAACCGCTTCATGCTACTGAATACGTTGAAAAAATTATTGAAGCTGTGAAAGAAAATGCTGCCCGTTACGGTTTTGCCATTCCGGAAATTTGGATCGAACCGGGCCGTTCTCTCGTGGGAGACGCAGGCACAACTCTTTATACGGTCGGCTCTCAAAAAGAGGTGCCGGGTGTCCGCCAATATGTGGCTGTAGACGGAGGCATGAATGATAATATTCGTCCCGCGCTTTATCAGGCTAAATATGAAGCTGCAACAGCCAATCGTATCGGAGAAGCGCATGATAATAAGGTATCGATTGCCGGAAAATGCTGTGAAAGCGGTGATATGCTGATTTGGGATATTGACCTGCCGGAAGTAAAAGAAGGTGATCTTCTTGCCGTTTTTTGTACAGGCGCATACGGATACAGCATGGCCAACAATTACAATCGAATCCCGAGACCTGCCGTTGTATTTGTAGAAAATGGTGAGGATCACTTAGTCGTAAAGCGAGAAACATACGAAGATATTGTAAAACTTGATCTGCCTTTTAAAACGGGTGTAAAGCAATAAAGAAAGCGCCGATTTCTCGGCGCTTTTTCTTATTTAAATATAGAAACGATCGCGTTCCAGATGGATACGAAGAAATCAATCACTTTTTGGATGAAGTTTTTGCCATCATCGGATTCTATGAATTTCGTAATCTTATCTTTCGCTTTATCAAGCTGGTCGCTGACCTGTCCCCAGTCAATGTGAGCGTTTTTCATCTTATTGAATAGGGAGACAAGCTGATCTTTTTGGCTGTCTGTAAGTGTAACGTTTAGATCAGAAGCTGCATCGTCCACTTGTTTTTCAATGTCAGCCTTATTGTCAGGTACACCGTTTTTGGCAAATTTTTCTTTGATTTTTGCAATGAGAGCTGCCGCATTTTCGTTACCGATTTTGTCCCCAAGCTCTGATGTCGTGACAAGCTCTTGGTTGGCTACTTGCTTCACATCTTCCGAGATTGCTTCGTCAGACGAAACCTCATACGCCTTAATCAATCCGGTTAAAGCAGCAGTCCCGGAGACCTCAAACGGTGCTGTAACATACACCTTCGCATCTTTAACACCGGCTGTCATCAGCGCATTCAGGTACATTTCATCTGTAATGCCGCTGATATTATGTGTCTCAACATTCAGTCCGGAGCCTTTTTTGGCAATCGTTATCGACGATGAAGAAATCGCTCTTGATCCGATTTGAGCGTTCGATATATATTTTCCTAAATATTCATGTTCTTCCTTATTGGTCACAGTTACCGTTGTTGCATTGTCAGGGACATTCATTTCATCAAGCACTTTTTGTTTATCAGATTCTGATAAATCTGCACCAAGTGTTACAATGACATCTCCAACTGCGGCATCCGCGAGACTGACTTTCGGAACCGTCAGCAGCAAAACGGCCGCTGCCAGCATTCCAATCCATATTTTTTTCAAAGCAGTTTGACCTCCTTCAATTTCACAAGCAGCTGGATAGAGCTGCTTTGCGAGGACCTGAATCGTGATGGAAATACAGCTCCGTTAGGTTAGACGGAGATAAAGTGATCCGGGTTTCATTTTTATTTTTTGTAAAGCAGGGAGATTCGTTTTCCCCTGAAAGGTGTGGTATAATAGCCGCGACAAGGAGAGGCAGGCTATAACCTATCATACATAATCTCCTTTGAAAATTAAAATAAAGAAAGTAGGCATACAATTGAAAACAGGTTACTTTTTATTAGAAGACGGCAACAAAATTGAATTTGAACTTTACCCTGAAGCTGCACCGGGTACTGTCGCAAACTTTGAAAAGCTTGCGAACGAAGGCTTTTATAACGGCCTTACATTCCACCGAGTGATTCCAGGCTTCGTCAGTCAAGGCGGATGCCCGCATGGAACTGGCACAGGCGGTCCAGGATACACAATCAAATGTGAAACAGAAGGAAACCCTCATACACATGAAGCGGGTTCTCTTTCGATGGCACATGCTGGAAAAGACACAGGCGGCAGCCAATTTTTCATCGTCCATGAGCCGCAGCCGCATTTGAACGGTGTTCACACTGTGTTCGGTAAAGTAACAAGCGGATTAGAATTTGCAAAAAATATGTCTAACGGTGACGTCATGAAAGAAGTTCGTGTAGAAGGCTAATAGGCAGGCAGAAGGCTTCCTCGTATCGGGGGGCCTTTTTTATTTAGCAAAAATGTTCAATAAAAAAACCGCCCGAGTATGGATGGCGGTTGGCAAACCAGTCGTTTAGTTAGTGGTAAGTAGGGTGACATCTTAAGTGGTCTCTCCTGTAATGAATAGACTAAAATGTTTTGGTCACGTTCTGATCCGTAAATTGATGATTAATCATTTTAGCCTTGCTTATAAAGTTATTTTCAAAGACAATTCCTGTGTTTAAACCTCCGGAACCATACACCGATTTGGACAAAGTTAATGGCCTGATCATAAAAGCGCCTCCTACGTTTACTACGCCGTTCCCGGAAATGTTGTTTATATTAATAGGATAATCAATCATACTATCAAGTCTCCTTTCATCGTATTCTATTTTTTATATGTATTACTGCTAGAGTCAATCAGCATAAACTTATTGGCAAAAATATTTTAAAGGCGGCTGTTTTCATTGATTTATAAAAAATTGCTCAAGAAGAGCTTTCTTTAAAAACTTTCCTAGCTGTGCTTTAAATACGCTGAATGCGGCAGCTGCTTTTCTGGCAAATATAATAGGATCATCCTTCGTTGACTCAAGGTGGTGCATAACCATTGTCCCCGGCTCTTCGATCACCAATGGTTATGCGATGCTGTATCGGTGATGTTCCGATTGCGAACTGCTTCTCCTAAGTTAAATACTCTGTCGTGGGCGACCTCAAACGAGAAAAATTGGAGCATGAACAAAGGAGATGAGGCAGGCACTCTCTTAATATGAAATGTTGAACCGAATAAACATCTGACTCTGGGACCGCCCAACAATTTAGCAAACTCCCTGCACGTATCTTTTGTTTCTTCGCATTTCATCCTGTTTTGCCTTCTCTTTCATAGGAAGTTGTCAAAGAAGAATGTCTGTCTGAAGGGATGAGTATAGTCTCCGTTTGAGAGCGTGGTGTGCTGATTATAAAAAAAGCGGATAGGGAATAATAAGAAAATAAAAAATTCAAGGAGAGTCTCATGCATGTTTTAACGAGTTTGCTCGAACAGTATGGATATATCGTCTTGTTCATTGCCTTGATGTTAGAGCTTATTGCTGTACCCGGGCCGGGGGAATTTCTGATGGGCTATGCCGGTGTTCTTGTGTTTCAAGGGAAGTTAAACTGGATGTTAAGCATATTAGCGGCTGGATTGGGAAGCTGTGCGGGAGTGAGCATTTCGTATTGGATCGGATACACACTTGGCCCCGCTACAGTGCAAAAATATGGAGAACGAATTCATTTTGGAAAGGACAGGCTGGAAAAAACATCACGCTGGTTTAAGCATTACGGTAATAAATTATTGCTCATTGCTTATTTTCTACCAGGCGTGCGCCATATTGCCGGCTATGCTGCAGGCATCACGCGAATCCCTTATAGACTGTATGCCATCTATGCGTATTGCGGTGCTTTTCTGTGGGCAGGCACGTTTATTTCCCTTGGAAAGCTACTCGGACCAGAGTGGGAGCAGTTTCATGCCTCAATCAAAAAGTATTTATTAATCGGGAGCTTGTTTGCTATCATTGTGTTTCTTCTGTTTTATCTGATCAAGACCCAAAAAAGCAAGATCAGAGAGTTGATGATAGCGGGATTGGTGAAGGGGGCAAGACAATTTCACACCCTACGCCGTTTAAGGCTGCTGATCGTGTTCACAGCGTTATTTTTTTTGGTTTTTTTGATGGTAATGGGAAGTTTGGTTGAAAATTACATCAATAATGAATTTAAGCCGTTTGATACGATCGTTACACTCGTGGTGACAGTTCTTTTTAACTCACAGTGGAAGTATGGGATGGAAGTATTCGGGGCTTTTGCGTCGAGAGATGTTCTATTAGCCGTTATGGTTGTCACTTTTCTATGGATAGTATTCAAAGGGCAAGACCGTAAAATCGAACTCTCTTTCTTATTTTTCTTAGTCATTGGCGGAGAGCTCTATGAAGAGGGAATCAGACGGCTCTTTCATTCCCTTCATCCTGTTCACGCGCCTTTGGCAAGTCATGCATTATATTCATTTCCAAGTGAACAAACGTTAACGGCATTTGTCATTTTTGGTTTCTGTGCTTATCTTTTTGTTCGGCATTCACATAAGGCGCGTCTGCAAGCTGTTGCATTTTTCTTGTTTATGATCGTTTTATTTCTCATAGGGCTGAGCCGTGTGTATTTTAATGAGCAGTATCCGAGTGATGTTGCTTCCGGGTACGCCTTCGGCGGTGTTTGGCTGAGTTTGAACGTTTTGGTCATGGAACTCTTCCGTTTCTCCAGAAGATTTAGCAAGCTGAGAAATGAATCAAATTATATAAAGTACCGGTGAAAAACGAAGCAAACTTTAAAATTGGTCAATTGATCAGAGATGGAATTTTGTAGTAAAATAAAATGATAAAAAAGAAACATTTTGAGAAGAAGCTGCGATTTGACGAATAGTAAAGGCTGTATAAAATGCGGCAGCACTAAAGCGGGCCAAAAAGAAATAGCTACAACCGGCACGGGATTGTCGAAGTTGTTTGACGTGCAGCATAACCGTTTTCTAGTCGTGTACTGTAAAAATTGTGGGTATTCCGAGTTTTATAATAAAGAGTCCTCAACTGCCGGCAATGTATTGGATTTGTTTTTTTGGAGGCTGATCCATGATTTCGAACTTCGATGATTTTAAACATATAATGAAAGCAAAACGGGATACTGGCTATGTCACCTGTGAAATAGGCTGCCGCAAACATTCCAGTAACCTTCATGAAGTGAATCGTTTCGTTAAGCACCATGGGTATCATGGACTTGAAGATCAATGGAATGCAGTAAATGAACAGACCGCCCGTAACCTCATGACCTATATACTATCTAAAGATTTAGCATATGAGAGCTCTCTTTCTTCCGAGCCCATCGCTTTTGAATGATGCGATTATTTCTTTCATTGCTTTTCGGATGATCCTATGTATTATACAAACGCTGATGTTGATGTTCAGTCCGGTGATGTTAGATTAAGCAGCTGGAGTCCTATTACCCAAGCGACATTTGATGCAGGGCTGGTTGTGATCGACACGAAAAAGATAGGCATGTTTTGGGTGGAAGATGAAGATTAACAGACTGTAAAGCACTTCAATGGTCCTGATGGGATTTCTTTTCGATTCGTGATAACATAAATTGAAGATTGTTGTTTATTGGAGGAAATCAGTTGAAAGCAGAAGATAATTCAAAGAAAAAAACAATAGTAGAATGGACAAAAGCAATTGTGATTGCTGGCGTTCTCGTTTTGCTCATCCGTCATTTTATTTTTTCACCGTATATCGTTGATGGTGAGTCCATGGAGCCTACTCTGCATAACCGTGAGAGGGTCTTTGTCAATATGACTGTCAAATACATCGGCGAGTTTGATAGAGGAGACATCATCGTATTAAACGGAGATGATGTTCACTATGTCAAGCGTATTATCGGCCTGCCCGGAGATACAGTTGAGGTGAAAAGCGACCAGCTTTATATCAACGGGAAAAAGGTAGCTGAGCCTTATTTGGCTGCTTACAAAAAGATAGCGAATCAGAATGGTGAACATTTGACCGATGATTTCGGGCCGGTGAAAGTGCCTGATGACAAATATTTTGTGATGGGCGATAACCGGCAGAAATCAATGGACAGCCGCAACGGCCTTGGTCTCTTCACGAAAAAACAAATTGCGGGCACGTCAAAGTTTGTCTTCTTCCCATTTAACGAAATGCGCAAAACAAATTAGGATCATGCAGCTTCCTGAACAGGAGGCTGCTTTTTTTATTTGTTTTTTTCGTTCATCCCCCAAAAACAGAACATAAATTCGTATAACTATAGAAAAGAAATTTTTGCAGAAATGTGAAACATATTCCCGTAATGCATCGTTATATTAATAATTTACGAGAATTAACGGTTTTTTATTCATGAAAAAAAGGAATAACTCATATGAATGAATACATTCATATTGGCTGGAGGTTTAAATATGGGAAGAATAAAAACCAAGATTACCATTCTGTTAGTGCTTTTGCTTTTACTTGCAGGCGGTTATATGTACATAAATGATCTTGAACTGAAGGATGTTCCGACAGCAATTGGACAAACCTTGTCCTCGGAAGAAGAGGAATACACCATCCAAGAATATAAAGTGACGGAAATTGACGGCTCAGAGTATCACGGAGAAGCGGAAAACGGCACAAAAATCATCTTCAACGGAAAAAATTTAAATCAGGATTTGTCTGATATAAAAGAAGGCGACAAGATTAAGGCATACTTCAGCAAATCAAAGCGGATCGATGGATTAATCAAGGTTGCAAAAGTAAATGATTAACGGAACATCACCTTTCGGATCGAAGGGTGATGTTTTGCTTTTCTCAAATTGTGAGTTTATTTCATTGCACACTTCAAAAAGGATCGCTATAATAGCCAATAAGGACAAATGAATAAAGATTGTATCCTTCGGGGCAGGGTGGAAATCCCGACCGGCGGTAGTAAAGCGAATGTGCTTTAGAGCCCGTGACCCGTGTGCATAAGCGCGCGGTGGATTCAGTTTTAAGCTGAAGCCGACAGTGAAAGTCTGGATGGGAGAAGGATGATGAGCCGCTATGCAAATGTTCAAAAATGCATAGTGTTATTTCCTATTGCATAAAATGCCTAAAGCCCCGGATTTTTTATTAAATTCGGGGCTTTTTTGACGGTAAATAACATAAGAGGGGAGGGAAATAAATGGAAGAGTATTATATGAAGCTGGCATTAGATCTTGCCAAGCAGGGCGAAGGACAGACCGAATCCAATCCGCTCGTCGGCGCTGTTGTCGTAAAGGATGGACAAATCGTAGGAATGGGCGCCCATTTAAAATATGGCGAAGCTCATGCGGAAGTTCATGCCATCCGAATGGCCGGATCACATGCAAAGGATGCTGATATTTACGTTACACTCGAACCGTGCAGCCATTACGGAAAAACGCCGCCATGCGCAGAACTCATTATCAACTCAGGAATCAAAAGAGTGTTCGTGGCGATGAGAGATCCAAACCCGCTTGTAGCTGGAAAAGGGATCGGCATGATTGAAGAAGCCGGTATAGAAGTAAAGGAAGGCATCTTGGCAGACCAGGCTGAGAAGCTGAATGAAAAATTTCTGCACTTCATGAGGACAGGCCTCCCTTACGTCACACTAAAAGCTGCCGCAAGCCTTGACGGGAAAACGGCTACCAGCACAGGCGACAGCAAATGGATCACGTCAGAGGCCGCAAGACAGGATGCTCAGCAATACAGGAAAAATCACCAAAGCATTCTAGTCGGAGTCGGCACGGTGAAAGCGGACGATCCGAGCTTAACCTGCAGGCTGCCGAATGTGACAAAACAGCCCGTTCGGGTGATACTTGATACCGAACTCTCGATTCCTGAGGACGCCCAAGTGATTTGCGATCAGGCAGCGCCGACATGGATTTTTACAACGGCACGTGCAGACGAGGAAAAGAAAAAACGTCTTTCAGGTTTTGGAGTGAACATATTTACGCTTGGAACGGAGCGTATTCAAGTTCCCGATGTTCTGAAAATCCTTGCGCGCGAAGGCATCATGTCGGTGTATGTGGAAGGCGGATCAGCTGTTCACGGAAGCTTTGTCAAAGAAGGCTGTTTTCAAGAAATCATCTTCTATTTTGCCCCTAAACTAATCGGAGGAACGCATGCTCCCAGCTTAATCTCCGGTGAAGGTTTTCAATCAATGAAAGATGTCCCCTTATTACAATTCACAGATATAACCCAAATCGGCCGTGATATCAAACTGACGGCAAAACCGACAAACGAGTAGGATGGTGACCATGTTTACAGGAATAATTGAAGAAACAGGCACAATCGAATCCATGAAAAAAGCAGGGCATTCCATGGCCTTAACGATTACATGTTCAAAGATTCTAGAAGATGTTCATCTTGGCGACAGCATTGCAGTAAACGGCATTTGTCTGACAGTCACTGATTTCACAAAAAATCAATTTACAGTAGATGTGATGCCTGAGACAGTCAAAGCGACGTCACTGAATGATTTATCAAAAGGAAGCAAAGTAAACCTGGAACGAGCGATGGCGGCAAACGGCCGTTTTGGAGGCCATTTCGTCTCAGGTCATGTCGACGGAACTGCGGAAATCACCCGAATAGAAGAGAAAAGCAACGCTGTTTACTATGATTTAAAGATGGAGCCGTCTTTAACAAAAACATTGGTTTTAAAGGGATCCATCACCGTGGACGGCGTCAGTTTAACCATATTTGGCCTGACAGAAGATACAGTGACCATTTCTTTAATACCGCATACGATCAGCGAAACAATTTTTTCTGAAAAAACGATCGGCTCTAAAGTGAATATCGAATGCGATATGATCGGAAAATATATGTATCGCTTTTTGCATAAAGCCAATGAAAATAAGACCCAACAAACCATTACAGAAGCCTTCTTAAGCGAAAACGGCTTTTAGAGAGGAAGATTTGTATGTTTCATCCGATAGAAGAAGCACTAGACGCTTTAAAAAAAGGCGAAGTCATTATCGTTGTAGATGATGAAGACAGAGAAAATGAAGGAGACTTTGTGGCTCTAGCCGAGCATGCATCGCCGGAAGTCATTAACTTTATGGCGACACACGGAAGAGGACTGATTTGCACGCCGCTTAGTGAGGAGATCGCAGACAGGCTTGATCTTCACCCTATGGTTGAGCATAATACAGATTCTCACCATACTGCCTTTACGGTAAGTATTGACCATCGTAAAACGAAAACGGGCATCAGCGCCCAAGAAAGATCTTTTACCGTTCAGGCATTGCTGGACAGCAAATCCGTCCCATCTGATTTTCAGCGTCCGGGACACATTTTTCCGCTGATTGCGAAAAAAGGAGGTGTCCTGAAAAGAGCGGGCCATACAGAAGCCGCTGTTGATCTTGCTGAAGCTTGCGGGTCTCAAGGAGCCGGCGTCATTTGTGAAATTATGAATGAAGACGGAACGATGGCGAGAGTGCCTGAGCTCATTGAAATTGCGAAAAAACATCAATTAAAAATGATCACCATTAAAGATTTAATTCAATACCGTTACAACCTAACAACACTTGTCGAGCGTGAAGTCGACATTACGCTGCCCACTGATTTTGGCACATTTAAGGTTTACGGATACACAAATGAGGTAGATGGTAAAGAACATGTCGCATTTGTGATGGGGGATGTGCCGTTCGGAGAAGAACCGGTATTGGTCCGGGTGCATTCAGAATGTCTCACAGGTGACGTGTTTGCATCTCATCGCTGTGACTGCGGCCCGCAGCTGCATGCTGCGCTGACACAAATTGCAGCAGAAGGCCGCGGAGTGCTCTTGTACCTGCGCCAAGAAGGCCGGGGAATCGGTTTAATCAATAAATTAAAAGCTTATAAGCTTCAGGAACAAGGCTATGATACCGTAGAAGCCAACGAGGCGCTCGGATTTTTGCCTGACCTTCGCAACTATGGCATCGGCGCACAAATGTTACGGGACCTCGGTGTGCGGAATATGAAGCTTTTGACGAATAATCCGCGCAAAATCGCCGGCCTTGAAGGCTATGGACTCAGTATTTCAGAACGAGTGCCGCTTCAAATGGAGGCGAAAGAGCACAATAAAAAATATTTGCAAACCAAAATGAACAAGCTAGGTCATTTGCTTCATTTCTAAACACAAATATCACAAAAAAGGATGGGAATCATATGAATATCATACAAGGAAATTTAGTTGGTACAGGTCTTAAAATCGGAATCGTAGTAGGAAGATTTAATGATTTTATTACAAGCAAACTGCTGAGCGGTGCAGAAGATGCGCTGCTCAGACACGGCGTAGACACAAATGATATCGATGTGGCTTGGGTTCCAGGCGCGTTTGAAATTCCGTTTGCTGCGAAAAAAATGGCGGAAACAAAAAAATATGACGCTATTATCACATTAGGCACTGTCATCCGAGGCGCGACGACACACTACGATTATGTCTGCAACGAAGCTGCAAAAGGCATCGCGCAAGCAGCAAACACTACTGGCGTGCCTGTCATCTTTGGAATTGTGACAACTGAAAACATCGAACAGGCAATCGAGCGTGCCGGCACAAAAGCGGGCAACAAAGGTGTAGATTGTGCTGTTTCTGCCATAGAAATGGCAAATCTAAACCGTTCATTTGAATAATTTGCTGAAAACAGTTTAAAAATATGGCGAAAATGATATAATGTGAGAAAACGGATCACCTATTCGTATCCGTTATTAGCAGGCTGGACATTTTGGATATAGAGGGGTTTTTATGTTAATTCGTTATAAAAAATCGTTTGAAAAGATTGCGATGGGGCTTCTTTCGTTTATGCCGAGTGAAAAAGACCTTAAGCAGCTTCAGCAGACAATTAAGGACTATGAAACGGATACAGACCGCCAGCTCTTTCTTTGGAAAGAGGACGAGGATATCGTCGGAGCAATCGGAGTCGAAAAAAAGGATTCCGAGGTTGAAATCCGGCATATCAGTGTGAATCCTTCTCATCGCCATCAAGGAATCGGAAAACAGATGATGGATGCTTTAAAGCATTTATTCAAAACGCAGGTACTGGTTCCGAATGAATTAACGCAGAGCTTTTTCGAACGTTGTCAAGGTCAGCAGGATCAAGACATTTCATACAATAATTAAACAGAGGCTGTGATCAGCCTCTGTTTTTTTTTCTCCGTTCTATTTCTTTTTCACGTTCCAGAATGACATCAGTCCGATCCCGCAAACGGTGTTTGTCGATCAGAAATGTGTTGGTGAGTGTGCTTGGCTGTCCCCATGTGTACTCTTTTTTCTTGCATTCGATGCGGCATGCTTCCTCCAGCTTCTCATCTTTGATCGGCAGCATAACGCTTCGATAGGAAGAGCCCATTACGATTTGTTCATAAACCGACTGCATAAGCTCGAGCAAACGGCCATGATCAAGCCCCAAGCCTTCGACCGCTTGTTTTTCTGTTTGAAGAATCCGGATGCTGTTCGCCATCAGTCTGTTTGCCCCGGCCATATTTTGCCTTCTGTAATGATACAATGCAACCGCAAGCTGAATAAAGCCGACCCAATGGCGTTTTCGTTTCTTTGGCGGATCTTCTTTCCAATATTCTTCTAATATTTCATGGCATTCAAAATAATCCCGTGTCGCGTGAAATTCAACGAGATAATCAATATAAGCTTTCGGATACAAGGTGCTTCCTCCTTTAATCTGCCTTTAGTGTAACACAGGAAAGTTAAAAGGAAAAAAGAACGCTGAGCGCCGGTTGCTTCTTTGTGTCAGCACAACAAGGGTAAATCACCGATAACACTGTTTCCTCTCATCTCTATTGTTATGAACGGATGCCTTTGTTGTTTTGAATATTCTGTACAAATTGCTTGAAACGGGAAATGAAATAGTATTGGACGAGAGCTTTTTGGTGGCTTATACTAAAGGGTAGCCAGTTTATCCGGCAATGAGAGTGATACTTGAAAATGGTGAGATGATGGAAGAATATCAAGTGAAAATTGATACGTTTGAGGGCCCATTGGACCTGCTGCTTCATTTAATCAATCGTCTTGAAATTGACATATATGATATACCTGTGGCGAAGATCACTGAACAATATTTATTATATGTACATACGATGCGTGTGCTTGAGCTCGATATTGCCAGCGAGTATTTGGTCATGGCTGCCACGCTGCTCAGCATAAAAAGCAGAATGCTGCTCCCGAAGCAAGACGAGGAGCTTTTTGAAGATGAATTACTTGAAGAAGAAGATCCGCGGGAAGAACTGATTGAAAAGCTGATTGAGTATAGAAAATATAAAGATGCGGCGAAGGATTTAAAAGAACGGGAAGAAGAAAGACAAAAATCGTTCACGAAACCGCCGAGTGATTTGAGCGAATTTGCAAAAGAAGTAAAACAGTCTGAGCAAAAGCTCTCTGTCACTGTTTATGATATGATCGGGGCTTTTCAAAAAGTGCTGAAACGCAAAAAAATAACTAGACCGATGGAAACAACAATTACCAGACAGGAAATACCAATTGAAGACAGAATGAACGAAATTGTGCACAGCCTGAAATCAAGAGGAACGAGAATCAACTTTATGGATCTGTTTCCCTATGAGCAAAAAGACCATTTGGTTGTCACGTTTTTAGCCGTTCTCGAGCTGATGAAAAATCAGCTGGTTCTCATTGAACAGGAGCACAATTTCTCAGATATTTACATTATGGGGAGTGAATCCATTCATGGGGCTTGATATCGTGAATTGGAAAGCTATAGTGGAGGCCCTTCTTTATGCGGCAGGCGATGAAGGGCTCACAAAAAAGCAGCTGTTAACAGTGCTGGAGATCGAAGAACCTGAACTAAACACCATCATGGCCGAGGTGGCGGAAGAATACCGCGGGGATACAAGAGGCATTGAACTGATTGAATATGCAGATACGTATATGCTTTCTACCAAAAAAGACTTTGCGCCGTACTTGAAAAAACTGATTGAAGTGCCGTCAAAGGGCCTTTCTCAAGCATCTTTAGAAGTGCTGGCCATTGTTTCATATAAACAGCCGATTACAAGAGCAGAAATTGAAGAAATCAGAGGCGTGAAATCAGAGCGGATTTTACACAGCCTCGTCGCGAAGGCGCTATTGTGTGAAATCGGTCGGGCTGACGGTCCGGGCCGGGCTATTTTATACGGCACAACACCGACTTTTCTTGAGCAATTCGGACTGAAAACGCTGGACGAGCTTCCGCCGCTGCCTGAAAATGCGGAAGAAGACGTCCTTCAAGAAGAAGCAGATTTATTTTTTGAAAACTTTAACCAAACCTTCGAAGATATAAAATAGAAGTTTAATGAATCGCGCTTTTTCATCATCATAAGATATAAGGAATAAGCTATCATGAAAGAAGCAAAATGTGAGAAACAAAGACATGAGAGGAAGATACCAAGCGAAATGGGACATTCGATTGTGCGAGCGCAGACTCAAAAAACAGGCGAATTCTTATCAATGGTTGTCAATACCGTTAACGATTACTTAAATCAAACGACCCTGGAATCCTTACAGGCTGAATTGCCTATTGAGAAAGGATACTGCTGTGATGTACTGAGCACTCTGCGAAGAATAACAGTAGTTTGTGAAGGAGGCGCAGAAGCGTGCCGCCGTCTCCTCATGCAGGAGCCTTTTCAGGATGCCAGAGCGGAAAAAACACTTTACAATGTGTATCACCAATGCATTGAAGAGTTCTTTATGCCGAAAAAAGACACGTGGTGTGAAAATAGCCGGGCGTCTTATACGGGAGTCAGCGCAATTGAGTTTTACCATACTGTTCCTGCGTCGCTTGAGCAATTATTATTGCCGCTGAGCGCAGCCTTTCTGAAGATGAGGGAAGAGCTGGCTCATTACGAAGCGTCCGGATCAAACATGGCGTCAATCAGATAACCTTTACTCTCCCTTTTCAGGGGGAGTTTTTTTATGTTTGATGCGTGCAGATCAATAATTGTTATTCATAACTGATGGACATGCGCATAAACTTGTACAAACCACCACAAGGACGTGAGCAAACATGCGCAATTTCAAAAAAGCAGTCTTCATGGTCATGATTTTTTTTCTATTTGCAAATGTAAATGTGAACGCAGCACATGCGGCTATAGATGTTAGTGCGAAAAGCGCGATCGTGATTGACGGAGCGTCAGGCAGAGTGTTATTTGCCAAGGATGAGCATGCAAAAAGGCGGATTGCAAGCATCACAAAAATCATGACAGCCGTACTCGCCATTGAATCCGGCAAAATGGATGAAACGGTGACGGTTTCGGTAAATGCTGTCAAAACAGAAGGCTCTGCCATTTATTTAACAGAAGGGCAAAAAGTGAAATTAAAAGATCTTGTGTATGGCCTGATGCTGAGATCAGGAAACGACTCCGCTGTAGCAATTGCCGAGCATGTCGGGGGCAGCCTCGATGGCTTTGTTTATATGATGAATCAAAAAGCGGAGCAGCTTGGCATGGAGAATACCCGTTTTCAAAACCCGCACGGCTTGGACGACCATGAAAATCATTATTCTACAGCTTACGACATGGCCATTTTAACCAAATACGCTATGAAGCTGAAAGAGTATCAAAAAATTTCCGGCACAAAAATATACAAAGCAGAAACGATGGAAAGTGTCTGGAAAAACAAAAATAAACTGCTGACCATGCTTTATCCATACAGCACAGGAGGGAAAACAGGCTATACAAAACTTGCAAAACGGACATTGGTTTCAACAGCTTCAAAAGACGGCATTGATCTTGTCGCCGTCACGATAAATGACCCTGACGATTGGGATGATCATATGAATATGTTTAACTATGTATTTGATCATTATCAAACTTATTTAATCGCAAAAAAAGGGGATATTCCAAAGCTGAAAGGCACATTTTATGAATCGAAGGCTTTTATTAAAAGAGATGTCACCTATTTGCTAACCGAAGAGGAAAAGGAAGACGTCAAAATTAAAACCACGCTGCTTAAACCGAAAAAAGGATGGGAAAAAGACGTCTCGAAGATTCCCGACATCGTAGGGCACATGAACATCATGTTCAACAATGAAACGATCGCAAAAGTGCCGATCTATTATGAAAATGAACGACACCCAAAACCGAAAAAACAATTTTTTGAAACGTTTAAATCAATCTTTCTGAATGCGGCTGGCGGGGCAAAATGGTCAATATAATTTGGGTCTGCTTAACTGTGATTGGACTTGTTTTTGCGATGTGCAATGGAACGCTGCAAGATGTAAATGAAGCTGTATTTAAAGGGGCAAAAGAAGCCGTTACGATTTCATTCGGACTGATGAGCGTGCTTGTTTTCTGGCTTGGCTTAATGAAAATAGCCGAGCAGTCAGGGCTTTTGGATATTTTCAGCCGGATGTGCAGACCCTTTATATCTAAGCTGTTCCCTGATATACCACCGGATCATCCGGCGATGGGCTACATTTTATCTAATCTTATGGCGAACTTCTTCGGCCTCGGAAATGCGGCAACTCCGCTTGGCATAAAAGCAATGGAGCAAATGAAAAAGCTGAATGGAAACCGATCGGAAGCAAGCCGGTCGATGATTACTTTTTTAGCTGTCAATACGTCCTGCATCACGCTCATTCCAACAACGGTGATCGCTGTTCGAATGGCCTATTCCTCCAAAACGCCTACAGATATCGTCGGACCAAGCATTTTAGCGACACTCATTTCTGGAATCGGCGCTATTATCATTGACCGGTATTTTTATTACCGCCGCAAAAAGAAGGGAAGGTGAGCGGGTGGAAATCATCAATTGGCTGTCTTTAGCCATGATTCCGATCATTATTGCCGGAATTCTTCTTTATGGAACAATCAAAAAGGTTCCCACATATGAATCGTTTGTCGAAGGCGGAAAAGAAGGGATAGAAATCGCCTTTTCCATTATCCCCTACTTAGTCGGAATGCTTGTCGCCATAACGGTTTTTAGATCATCGGGTGCGCTTGATTTTATCATGGACCATTTAAAGCCGGTTTTCGCCGCTGTAGGCATCCCCGCTGAGGTGGTTCCGCTTGCGCTGATCCGTCCGATCTCCGGGACGGCCGCACTCGGCATGACGACAGATTTAATTGCAGTATACGGGCCGGATTCCTTTATCGGCAGGCTGGCTTCTGTCATGCAGGGATCAACAGATACAACGCTTTACGTACTGACTGTGTATTTCGGAGCGGTCGGCATTAAAAAAATGGGTGATGCATTAAAGGTGGGACTTCTTGCTGATTTTATCGGCGTAGTTGCATCTATCATCATCGTTACGTTATTATTTGGGAGCGCCTGAAAAAGGCGCTTTTTTGGATTTGGCATAGGAATTTGAAAAAGCTTGTTTGTTCAGGTTGAAAAAAGTAAGATAATACTTGAGGTGAAAGACATGGAAAGACTGCAAAAAGTAATTGCTCATGCCGGTGTTGCATCGCGCAGAAAGGCAGAAGAGCTGATTAAAGAAGGAAAAGTAAGGGTGAACGGCAAAGTAGTAACAGAGCTTGGTGTAAAGGTCACCGGTTCTGATCAGATTGAGGTAAACGGATTAAAGGTGGAACGCGAAGAGCCGGTTTACTTTCTCTTATATAAGCCAAGAGGCGTTATTTCCGCAGCGCAAGATGATAAAGGACGTAAAGTCGTGACGGACTTTTTTCAAAATATCCCGCAGCGTATTTACCCGATTGGGCGTCTGGACTATGATACGAGCGGTCTTTTGCTTTTAACCAATGACGGTGAGTTTGCCAATAAGCTGATGCACCCTAAGTATGAAATAGACAAAACATACGTAGCAAAGGTGAAAGGCATTCCGCCTAAAGAACTGCTCAGAAAGCTGGAGCGCGGCATTAGGCTGGAGGAAGGCAAAACGGCGCCTGCTAAAGCGAAGCTGCTGTCTCTAGATAAGAGAAAGCAAACAAGCATTATTCAGCTTACGATTCATGAAGGACGCAACAGACAGGTGCGCCGCATGTTCGAAGCGATCGGGCACGAGGTCATCAAGCTGAAGCGTGAAGAATACGCGTTTTTAAACCTGAGAGGCCTGCACACGGGAGATGCCAGAGAGCTTACGCCGCATGAAGTGAAAAGACTCAGAGCACTGGCGGAACACGGTAAAAACGCTTTCTAAATTTCACATAACCTTCAAAAAGTACGAAATGTGAAATGAATGTGCAATGATATAATTGAATGGATCTGCAATAGGGGGAAGGGGGCAGTGGACAATGAAGAAAAAAAGGCGTTTATTCATTCGGACCGGCATCCTTCTCGTTTTAATCTGCGCACTTGGCTATACCGTTTACAATGCTGTATTTGCCGGCAAAGAGAGTATATCCGAAGGGTCCGCCGCACCGAATTTTGTTCTGGAGGATACGAATGGGAAACGTATCGAACTCAGTGACTTAAAAGGAAAAGGTGTTTTTTTGAATTTCTGGGGAACATGGTGTGAACCGTGCAAAAAAGAATTTCCTTATATGGCGAACCAATATAAGCATTTTAAAGACCAAGGCGTTGAAGTTGTCGCGGTAAATGTTGGGGAGTCAAAGATAGCAGTACATAATTTTATGAAATCCTACGGAGTCAATTTCCCGGTTGTTCTGGATACCGATCGTCAAGTGCTTGATGCTTATGACGTATCTCCGCTTCCGACAACCTTTCTCATCAATCCGGAAGGAAAAGTTGTCAAGGTGGTGACCGGCACTATGACTGAAAGCATGATACACGATTATATGAATCTGATAAAACCCGGAGAGACTTCGGGATGAAGCAAGTCAAATGCGAATGCGGACATGTAAACCCGGTCGGAACCGTTCTATGTGAATCATGCGGAAGAGCGCTTCAGGAAACTCAGCCACCGCTTGCTGATATGAGATATGACGGAAGCGCGAGACGTTCACAAACCTATAATAAGACAATCATTGATAAAGTTTGGAATTTCTTTTCTTCGGTCAAGGTGGGTATATGGCTTATCGTCATCACCCTTGCCGCATCTGCGTTCGGCACCATTTTCCCCCAAGAAGCTTATTTGCCGCCGGGCGCACAGGCTGATACTTATTACAAAGAGCAGTACGGCACGTTCGGACAGCTTTATTATTTGCTGGGGTTTCATCATTTATATGGTTCCTGGTGGTATTTGCTGCTCATAGCCTCGATTGGCATTTCACTCGTGATTTGCAGCCTCGACCGGGTCATTCCGTTATATAGGGCATTAAAAAATCAAGGTGTCAGAAGGAGCCCTGCTTTTTTAAGAAGGCAGCGCTTGTTCAGTGAAACCGGTACGATACTGAACGGGGAAGCAAAAGAAAAGGTTGTTGCTCTCTTAAAGAAAAAGCATTATAGAGTCAGAGAAAAAGAGGGAAGCATTCTTGCGGAGAAAGGGCGATTTTCCCGCTGGGGCCCATATGTCAACCACATTGGATTGATTATTTTTCTGATCGGTGCGATGCTGAGATTTGTGCCTGGCATGTACGTCGATGAAACGCTTTGGGTCAGAGAAGGCGAAACCGCCGCAATTCCGGGAACAGACGGAACATATTATTTGAAAAACAATCAATTCAGCGTAGAGACCTATAACAGCAAAACGGAAAAAAAGGTATTTGCAGATGCCATTGACAGAGTCGGGGACGGAAGAGTGGCAAAGAACTTTCAAATAGATGCCGTACTCTACAAGAGAGAAGGAAAAATCGTTTATGGCGAGAAGCCGAAGCTGAAAAAAGTAACAGAAGAGGACATCCGTGTCAATCAGCCGCTGCGTTTTGATTCTTTTTCCGTTTACCAGGTGGATTATAAAGAGAATCAGCTTGATCAAATGGTGTTTCAGCTGATCGATAAAAAAACAAAAAAATCCTTTGGGAGCTTAAAGATCAACCTTCTGGATCCAGATTCGGTTTATGATCTTGGTAACGGTTACAAAGTTGAAATCGCCAGCTATCTGCCAGACTTCTATTTTAATCAGGACGGAGAGCCGAGCACGAAAACAAAGGTTCCTAACAATCCGGCTTTTGTCTTTAATATCATAACACCCGACAAACCGAAGGGTGAAAAAAGCTTTGTCGCCATTCAAGAAACAATCGAAGGTTCCGGCAGCAATAAATACAAGCTGAAATTTGACCATGTCGAAACGAAAAACATTACCGGACTCACAGTCAGAAAGGATCTGACGCTCTGGGTGCTTGCCGTCGGCGGAGCCATTTTTATGATCGGTGTCATTCAGGGTATGTACTGGCAGCACCGAAGAATCTGGCTTCATTCACAGGACGGCGCTGTCTTAGTGGCAGGGCATACAAATAAAAACTGGTATGGCCTAAAGAAGGATCTAACCTTTGTATTGGCTGATTCCGGTCTGACTGAACCAGAGGACCAAAAAGAATTAATGAAAACACAGAAATAGGCGAAGAGGGAGTGATGTCATGGCAGAGCTGAGCGGAAATTTTCTTTATGCGGCCTTTCTTGTGTATTTAATCGCTGTCCCGATTTTTGGCGGGGCCATACGCGGAAATAAAGATAAAAAGGGCAAGCCAAACCGGTGGGCCAATATCGGGATCACCCTATCCATTGTTGGTTTTCTTTGCCACCTGGGATATTTCATCACGAGGTGGGCTGTCAGCGGCCATGCGCCTGTCAGCAATATGTTTGAATTCACCACCGCCTTTGGCATGATGCTTGTTTTGGCGTTTATTATTCTTTATTTTATCTACAGATTGCCTTCATTAGGCCTGTTTACGCTGTCAATCGCTTTATTGCTGATTGCTTACGCCAGCATGTTTCCGACGGATATATCGCCCTTAATTCCATCGCTGCAAAGCAATTGGCTGTATATTCACGTTACAACAGCCGCGCTTGGGCAAGCTATACTTGCTATCAGCTTTGTCGCCGGTGTTATCTTTCTTTTGAAGCATGTAGACCAGACCAAACCTAGCAAAAAAACGTTCTGGCTTGAAGGGATTATGTTTATCCTGGTCACAACCGTCGCCTTTATTGCGATCACATCTGCATTTCGTCTCGCAGGCTATGAAGCAGAGTTTAACTGGGTGGATAAAAATAAAGAAAAAAGCGTGATGGTGTATGAAATGCCTGCGCTTGTCGGCCCGCATGAGGGAGAGCTTTTGACCGAAGGAAGAATGGAGCCGCTTGCTGAGCTTCCCGCTCTTTTCTCAGGCAGAAAGGTGAACACTGTCATTTGGTCATTTGGAGCAGGTCTTGTTTTGTACGGGGCCCTTCGTCTGATCATCAGAAAAAGAATCAGCGCTCTATTCCATCCGCTGGTGAAAAACGTCAATCTTGATCTGGTGGATGAGGTTGGGTACAGGGCCGTATCCATCGGGTTTCCGATCTTTACGCTCGGCGCGCTGATCTTTGCGATGATTTGGGCTCAGCTCGCGTGGACCAGGTTTTGGGGCTGGGACCCTAAGGAAGTATGGGCGCTGATCACGTTTTTGTTTTATGCCGCTTACTTGCATTTAAGACTGTCAAGAGGCTGGCACGGTGAGAAGTCAGCATGGCTGGCCGTAATCGGTTTTGCTATTATTATGTTTAATTTAATATTCGTAAATCTTGTGCTTGCCGGACTTCATTCTTATGCATAGTCCTTTGAAAGCGACACAGTTCTCAAACTTTCTCATGATTTGATAAAATGAAAGTAACAGAAGGAAAGCAGGGGGAAAACATGGACCAAACGAACGAAACAAAAATATTAGTAGTTGATGACGAAGCCAGAATTCGCCGCCTTTTAAGAATGTATCTTGAACGTGAAAATTATGTCATAGACGAAGCGGAAAATGGTGATGAAGCCATTGCCAAAGGACTTGAAGCCAATTATGACTTGATTTTGCTTGATCTGATGATGCCGGGGACAGATGGAATTGAAGTGTGCCGGCAAGTTCGAGAAAAAAAAGCGACGCCAATCATCATGCTGACTGCAAAAGGAGAAGAAGCAAACCGGGTGCAGGGGTTTGAAGCGGGAACAGATGATTATATTGTCAAGCCGTTCAGCCCGAGAGAAGTTGTGCTGCGGGTAAAGGCTCTTTTGAGAAGAGCATCTCAAACCTCTTATTTCAATGCCAATACACCGACGAAAAATGTGCTCGTGTTTTCACATCTGTCCATTGACCATGATGCCCACCGCGTAACGGCTGACGGAACAGAAGTAAGCCTGACGCCGAAAGAGTATGAGCTTCTTCACTTCTTAGCGAAAACACCAGACAAAGTATATGATCGGGAAAAGCTTCTGAAAGAAGTGTGGCAGTATGAGTTTTTTGGTGATCTGCGGACAGTGGACACTCACGTCAAACGTTTGAGAGAGAAGCTGAACAAGGTATCACCGGAAGCTGCGAAGAAAATAGTCACCGTATGGGGTGTAGGCTATAAATTTGAGGTAGGCGCTGAATGAAATTTTGGAAAAGCGTAGTAGGCAAGCTGTGGTTTACGATCCTTTCACTCGTCTTGATCGTATTGTTCATTTTAACGGTTCTTTTGCTGGAATTCATTGAAAATTACCATGTGGAAGAAGCTGAGAATGATTTAACACAGCTTGCGAATAAAGTTGCTGTCATCATAGAAAATCACGAGGACCAGGCACTGGCAAGATCAATCACATGGGAACTTGCTGATAACTTAACAAGCATTGCCATCATTCAGAATGAGAAAAAATACTGGTATTCTCCGAATGATAAAAATCGCCTGTCGTCCATTACAGTTGAGCAAATACAGCATGACAAAGACTTGAATAAAGCTCTTCAAGAACATAAAAAAGTAAGCAAACGTACGGTGCTGAGCGATGCGGACACGAATAATGAACGTCTGATTGTAGGTGTCCCGTATGAGAAAGACGGAAAGAAAGGCATGGTGTTTTTATCTCAGTCTTTGCTTGCCGTTAAAGATACAACAAAACATACAACCCGCTATATTTATCTGGCCGCGGGGATTGCGATTGTGCTGACCACGTTTTTCGCTTTCTTTTTATCAAGCAGGGTCACGTACCCGCTTCGAAAAATGAGAGAAGGCGCACAGGATTTGGCGAAGGGCAAGTTCGATACAAAAATTCCGATTTTAACCCAGGATGAAATTGGTGAACTGGCAACCGCTTTTAATCAAATGGGGCGGCAGCTTAATTTTCATATTAATGCGCTCAATCAAGAAAAAGAGCAGCTCTCTAATATTTTAAGCAGTATGGCCGACGGGGTCATCACCATTAATATTGACGGTACGATCCTTGTGACAAACCCTCCGGCTGAACGCTTTCTTCAGGCATGGTATTATGAACAGAACATGAATATCAAAGAAGGCGATAACCTGCCGCCTGAAGCAAAAGAGCTGTTCCAAAACGCTGTCAGCACTGAAAAAGAACAAATGATTGAAATGACGCTGCAAGGGAGATCATGGGTGCTCTTGATGTCGCCGCTTTATGCGGAATCTCATGTCAGAGGAGCAGTTGCCGTGCTGCGCGACATGACTGAAGAACGCCGCCTTGATAAGCTGCGGGAGGATTTTATTGCAAATGTCAGCCATGAGCTGAGAACACCAATCTCCATGCTTCAGGGATATAGTGAAGCAATTGTTGATGACATTGCAAGCTCTGAAGAAGACCGGAAAGAAATTGCGCAAATCATTTATGACGAATCCCTGCGAATGGGCCGCTTAGTCAATGACTTGCTTGATTTAGCCCGAATGGAATCAGGTCATACAGGCTTGCATTATGAAAAAATCAATGTCAATGAATTTTTAGAGAAAATCATTCGGAAATTTTCCGGTGTTGCGAAAGAAAAACATATTGCTTTACATCAAGATATTTCTCTCACAGAAGAGGAATTTATGTTTGATGCAGACAAGATGGAGCAGGTATTTACCAATTTGATCGATAACGCGCTGCGGCATACTTCATCCGGCGGGAGTGTTTCCATTGCAGTCCATTCTGTGAAGGATGGATTGAAAATTGATATCAAAGACTCTGGATCAGGTATACCGGAAGAAGATCTGCCGTTTATCTTTGAACGTTTTTATAAGGCAGATAAAGCGCGGACAAGAGGCAGAGCAGGAACCGGGCTTGGGCTGGCTATTGTTAAAAATATTGTGGAAGCGCACAACGGAACAATTACAGTGCACAGCCGAATCGATAAAGGAACGACATTTACATTTTATATTCCGACAAAACGATAAAATGGAGTCTGAATTTGCCGAAGAATCTTGTTCCATAAGAAACACCCGCTCAATTGAGCGGGTGTTTTTTTAAAAAGCCAATATTAATAAAATTTAAGAATATGTTAATATAAATTCCCTTCCAAATTCCAGTTTATCGTAATATAGTTGTAATGTAACTTTTCAAGCTACTCATACGACAAAAAAGTGAACGGAGGGGTTTCAAATGGAAGAAACCTTTCAATTATTATATGATACATATCATCAAGATTTGTACCAATTTTTATTTTATATGGTAAAGGATAAAAGCCAGGCAGAAGATCTTCTTCAAGAGGTTTATATCCGTGTATTAAATTCTTATCATACGTTTGAAGGAAGAAGCAGTGAAAAAACATGGCTTTTGTCGATCGCGCGCCATGTTGCGATTGACTGGTTCCGTAAACAGCAGACGATCAGACAGCGTATACTCGGCACATTTGATTGGGACACACAGGATGTCAGAGATCAGGAATTGCTTCCGGACGAACTTGCGGTTCAACATGAAAATGTCCGGGAAATTTATGCTGCGCTTGACCAATGCACGATTGATCAAAGAGCTGTGATTATCTTGCGGTTTATTCAGGGATATTCAATTCAGGAAACAGCCAATGCTCTGCGCTTCTCGGAAAGTAAGGTGAAAACGACCCAACACAGGGGACTCAAAGTACTTCGGAAACATATGGAGCTTTTGAGGGAGGAGCTAATGGATGATGAAGTCAGAATGGAACGAAGAACAGATAAAGGAGTTGTTAAATCAACTTCCGGCAGTTAAAGACCATCGTTCGCCTCAGGATATTTACAAGCGGCTGACGATGGCAAGTAGCAAAAAAAAGCCCGCTGTCAGGTGGATTGGCCCCGCGTGCGCCGCTGCAATTGCGGTTTATATCGCCTTCATTATTTCTCCTCATTTCCTTGATCAGACACAGCCTCAACAAAAAGAAGCGTCCCAAGAGAACGCTGTAACAAACGCTGAGACAGCAGACAGCCCAAAAGCTGCATCATCTCTGGATCAGACTTCGTTTGTTGTTCCTGAAAAGGAACGGAACAATTACGTCACTGTTGCGATTGCTGATGCTGAAACATCCGCCATTATACCCATCAGCATCAAAAAAACAAACGCAGACCAAACGATACAGGATATGCTGTCAGAAAGCAGTGAATTGGGGATCATTAATCATGCTATTACGATTCCGTCCTTCATAGATGAAGTAGAGGTAAAGGAAAAACCAAAGCAGAAGGAATTAAGTGTACGAGTTCATCAGCTCATTACGGCTTTTTCTGTAAAAGATGATACACTGTTAAAAAAACTGCTGAAAGAATCTTTAGAATGGAGTCCTTTTGAAAAAATAACATTTTTATCGGATGAAAATGAGAGCGGCGTTCGTATTGGCTCATATGGCACTTCTACTGAAATTTCGATTCCCAAACAGTCAAAAAGAGCCTTCTATTTATACCAAAATAAAGAAGGACAAGACCTTCTCGTTCCGTCAGAAAAAACATTTCATACAGTAAAAGAAGCCATTAAGAATATGGAATCGAGCAATCAAAAAGGTGTAGCACCTCTTATTAAAACGGGTGCTGTCCAATCTGTAACGAAGAAACAGAAACACTTATATATCCGATTCTCAAAAGACTCAGAAGTTGAGGATTCTATTGCCGGTATCTTAATGCTGGAGGGCCTTCTTTTAACAGCAAAAGAGTTTGGCTTTACAGAAGTGACCTTTACGGAAACCAGAACAAAAAAAATCGGCAGATATGACGTATCAGATGCAATTCCGGTACCGTATGCCCCAAATCCGATCACTTTAAACTAAAAAGGGCCCTCTGAGGCTCTTTTTTAGTTGCTTTTCGTATTATAAAAATTTTCAAAAAAAAGTGACGCGTGTATAATAAAACAAGGTAACGATTGAAAGGATTTGAGACGAGTGAACGTACTAACAATCAAAGGAGTTTCCATCGGTGAAGGGATGCCGAAAATCATTGTTCCGCTGATGGGAAAAACAGAAAAACAAATTTTGAACGAAGCAGAAACCGTAAAAACATTAAACCCTGACATTGTCGAGTGGCGAGTCGACGTATTTGAAAAAGCAAATGACAGAGAAGCCGTCACAAAGATGATTTTTGAGCTTCGGGAGTCTTTAGCGGACAAGCCGTTTTTGTTTACATTCAGAACGCATAAAGAAGGCGGCAGGATGGAAATGGACGAAAGCTCTTATATTGCTTTGCTTGAAGCGGCAGTCCAAACAAAAGGCATCGATCTTATTGACATTGAATTATTTACAGGAGATGCAAATGTGGAAGCGTTAGTGTCGCTGGCGGAAAAAAACAATGTCTATGTGGTGATGTCAAATCATGATTTTGAGAAAACACCAGCGAAAGATGAAATTCTTTTGAGACTTCGGAAAATGCAGGATTTAGGGGCGCATATTCCCAAAATAGCTGTCATGCCGAATGATACAGGAGATCTCTTAACACTGCTTGATGCGACGTATACAATGAAAACAAAATATGCAGACCGTCCAATCATTACGATGTCAATGGCTGCAACAGGGCTGGTCAGCAGGCTGAGCGGTGAGGTTTTTGGATCAGCTTGTACGTTCGGCGCGGGAGAAGAGGCATCCGCCCCTGGTCAAATACCTGTTTCTGAGCTGAGAAATGTCTTAGAGGTTTTGCACAAAAACACACGAAAATAGAACAATAAAAAAACTCAAGCTTATAAAGCTTGAGTTTTTTTGAGGTTAGGGAAGATCAATGAGCTTTACAGACACAATATCAGGTATATCTGTTAGCTCTTTCACAATTTTATCTTCAAGATGTCTGTCAAAGGAAAGCATCATGATGGCTTCTCCGCCTTTTTCTTTACGGCCAACCTGCATGGTTGCAATGTTAATATCGTTATCACCGAGAATACGTCCAACTCGGCCGATGACACCCGTTGTATCCTGATGCTGGATATATACCAAGTGACCCGACGGATAAAAATCGATATTAAATCCGTTGATCTCGACAATGCGCTCGCCGAAATGAGGAATATACGTAGCCGTTACAGTAAAGGTGCTGCGGTCTCCTGTCACTTTTACGCTGATGCAGTTATCGTATCCAGATTCAGAAGAGGAAATTTTTTCACTGAAGCTGATGCCGCGTTCTTTCGCGACACCTCCCGCATTGACCTCGTTAACAGTTGAGTCAACGCGCGGTTTTAAAAAGCCTGACAGAAGGCTTTTTGTAATGAACGATGTTTCAAGTTTGGCAATTGTGCCTTCGTATTGAATGGCAACATCCTGTACCGGCTCTTTCATGCATTGTGATACCAGGCTACCGATTTTCCCTGCGATTTGATGGTAAGGTTTAATTTTAGCGAATTCATCTTTTGTCATGGCAGGAAGGTTGATAGCTGACATCACAGGAAGACCTTTTGCGAACTGCAGAACTTCTTCTGACACTTGAGCTGCGACATTTAACTGAGCTTCTTTAGTCGATGCCCCGAGGTGAGGAGTGGCAATGACTAATGGATGATCAACGAGTTTATTGTCAACTGGCGGTTCAACTTCAAAAACGTCAAGCGCCGCTCCGGCAACATGCCCGCTGTCCAAAGCTTCGAGAAGCGCTGCTTCATCGATAATACCGCCTCGCGCACAGTTAATTAAGCGAACGCCTTTTTTCGTTTTTGCAATCGTTTCTTTATTTAATAAGCCCTTTGTTTCTTTTGTTAAAGGCGTGTGAACGGTAATGATATCCGCGCTTTCAAGCACTTCTTCAAATGTACGGCTGTTTACGCCGATTTTTTTCGCTCTTTCTTCAGTTAAGAACGGATCGAAAACGTGAACAGTCATACCAAACGCTCGCGCACGCTGTGCAATTTCGCTTCCGATTCGGCCTAATCCGACAATCCCAAGCGTTTTTCCGTAAAGCTCTGAACCGACGTAAGCTGTGCGGTTCCACTCTCTGGATTTCACTGAGATATTAGCCTGAGGGATGTGTCTCATTAAAGAAGAGATCATCGCAAATGTATGCTCAGCTGTCGAAATGGTGTTGCCGTTTGGAGCGTTAATCACAATTACCCCGTGTTTAGTCGCCTCGTCAATATCGATATTATCTACACCGACACCCGCTCTTCCGACAATTTTTAAAGAAGTCATTTTTTTGAAAAGATCTTCTGTTACTTTTGTTGCGCTTCGCACCAAAAGAGCATCAAAAGTATGTAATTCATCTTCTGCATCTGCTGCGTTTTTTTGAACGATTTCAATAAAGTCTGATTCAATTAGTGGCTGCAAGCCGTCGTTGCTCATTTTGTCTGAGACCAATACTCGAAACATCGTTGATTTCCTCCTAAATTGGCAAACTAAATATCTGATAATTTAACATATTCCTAATAGAGTGTCAATGTGTATTGACGCAGTAAAGGATAAAAGAAAAGCCTGAAAATCAATATTCTTACGACTTTATGGGATTATATATAATTTGAAGCAATTCTCTATACAGCCAACCAGTTATCGTTTATAATGAAACTAAATTCATAGATCAATCTTCGGGGCAGGGTGAAATTCCCTACCGGCGGTGATGAGCCGATGGCTCTAAGCCCGCGAGCTGTTTTTACAGCAGGATTCGGTGAGATTCCGGAGCCGACAGTACAGTCTGGATGGGAGAAGATGGAGGTTCATAAGCGTTTTGAAATTGGATTTTCAAACGTTTCTTTGCCTAGCCTAATTTTCAAAACCCCGCTTTTATACATGAAGCGGTTTTTTTATTGGCTGGAAAAGGACCTTTCCGTTTTCGAGTAAGATATGATCGAAAAGGAGAGAGTGAAGTGAAAGTAAAAAAATTAGTTGTGATTAGTATGCTGAGCAGTATTGCATTTGTTTTGATGCTGTTAAATTTTCCGTTTCCGGGTCTTCCGGATTATTTAAAAATTGATTTTAGCGACGTGCCCGCTATTATTGCCATTTTGATTTACGGGCCATTAGCTGGTATTGCTGTAGAAGCGATAAAAAATGTTCTTCAATATATCATTCAGGGAAGCATGGCCGGGGTTCCTGTAGGGCAATTGGCGAATTTCATCGCAGGATCACTCTTTATATTGCCGACCGCTCTCTTATTTAAAAAGCTCAACTCAGCAAAGGGATTAGCTGTCAGTCTGCTTCTGGGAACTGCAGCGATGACGGTCTTGATGAGTATTTTAAATTATGTTCTGATTCTTCCCGCCTACACATGGTTTTTGCATTCACCGGCATTATCAGACAGCGCGCTGAAAACTGCGGTTGTCGCTGGTATTCTGCCGTTTAACATGATAAAGGGCATCATCATTACGGTTGTATTCTCACTTATTTTTATTAAGCTTAAGCCGTGGATTGAGCAGCAGCGAAGCGCGCAAATCCATTAAATAAAAAAGCTCCCGCAGGGGAGCTTTTTTTGTTGCTTCTATTCAAATTTAAGCGGGTCGCCTTCAAATGGCTCATCCGCCACTTTGATGGAATCAGTAGGGCATCCTTCAAATGCGTCAATCATATCTTCTTCCAGTACCTCAGGAACTTCGACAACACCTTTGTTTTCATCAAGCGTTACGAACGCGATGCCTTCATCATCGTAATCGTAAATGTCTGGTGCAGCAGCTCCGCAAGCGCCGCATGCAATACATGTATCTTTGTCTACGATTGTGTACTTTGCCATGAATAAAACCTCCCAGATTGTTCTTGGTGGAACAAATGGATCAATCTTTATAGTTAATCAATTTAACACCTATTCCTCTTACTTATTGTAATGATGTTCTTGTCACATTTCAACAGAAAAATGATTGAGAATGCTTATCACATAAGGGGTTATCTACATAACATCCCCCTTAATGATGACATTAAACGTCGATTTCTGTTTAAAATCTGTTAAAATAAAAAGAGCAAATCAACGATTTTTGTCAGGAAGAATGTGGGTGAATAGGTTGTCATTAAATTATTTCGATATTATGGCTCTCGATTGCCTTTGCAAAATAAATGGAGAACGTTCGGGAAGCGCTGTTTTTCACCTATTCAAAGGCAAAAGATCGTCACAAACCATTCAAGATGCCGGCTTATTTCAGCTTGCAAAATACTTTGGAATGGCAGCGCAATGTTCAAGAAGCGATATTTCAGCGTCGCTCAAAAAGCTCGAACAGCATTCATATCTCAATCCGATGTCTGAAACAGATACGTACAAAGTAACAGCCAGCGGCAGAGCCGCTTTGAAGCATGCTTTCAGTGAGCGGCCTTGGCCCGTCCATTGTCACGGCGCTTATTATCAGCAGGCTGCCGGCGTGCTCTGGAAAAGGCTTTCACTGCTTGTGCAGGTCTTATCTCATAAACTGCGGGGGAGCCGGCAGTATTTCCCTGTTACAAAGGATCATAAAACACTTCACTGGGTAAAGAAGTACCTGTCCCGGCATTCGGATCATATAGAGATGGCAAGGAGCCTTTTTGCCATGCTGGAGTCCCATTTGTATAAGATTGATGACAAAGCAGCGCAAATTTTTGTCTACTCCTTAACCTCGCATGACAGGATCGGTTATACGAGCAGGCAGCTTGCTGATACGCTGAAAGATGATGAGTGGTATGTGTACATCATGTTTTGGGCTTCGGTACATTATTTTATTCAATCTCTCCCGGAGTGTGAAGATGCCTTGTTAAAGGATCTCCTCTCTGATGTGCATGTAGATAATGCCCTGACAGAGTCAACGAGGAAAACTTGGCAGATGATCAAACGAGGGATTCCGATACATCGAATTGCTGAAATCAGAAAGCTGAAAACAGCGACGATCGAAGACCATATTGTTGAGATTTCTCTCCATGAGCCTGCGTTTATGATTAACGACTATGTATCAGCGGAAGAGCAGCTCCAAATTGCAGAGTTTGCCAAACAGATGAGAACGAACAAAATCAAACAAATTCGCGACGGGCTGGAGCAGCGGTTCAGCTACTTTCAAATCAGACTGGCATTGACAAAGCAGGTGCAGCAATATGACTAAATTACAGCAAACGTTACACCAGTTTTTTGGTTTTACTTCCTTTAAAAAGGGACAGGAAGACATTATTAGAAGTATACTCAGCGGGAAGGATACCATTGCGATGCTCCCGACTGGGGGAGGAAAATCGCTTTGCTACCAGCTGCCTGGCTATATGCTTGACGGCATGGTATTAATCGTTTCTCCATTGCTTTCTTTAATGGAAGATCAGGTACAGCAGCTGAAAGCACGGGGAGAAAAGCGTGCGGCGGCGTTGAACAGCATGCTTAGCAGGCAGGAAAGACAATTTGTTTTGGAGCATATTCATCGCTATAAATTTTTATACTTGTCCCCTGAGGCTTTGCAGTCGCCATATGTATTGGAAAAATTGAAAAGTGTCCCCATCAGCTTATTTGTTATTGATGAAGCGCATTGTATATCAGAATGGGGGCATGATTTCAGACCTGACTATTCAAAGCTCGGACAGCTTAGAAAAAAACTTGGGCACCCGCCGATTCTTGCATTGACCGCTACAGCTACAAAAGATACGCTGCTAGATGTCATGAACCTGCTGGAACTGCAGCACGCCGAACGGCATCTCAACTCAGTCAACCGCCCAAACATCGCACTTCGTGTTGAAAATGCGGCGGATACGACCGAAAAAATAGATAGGGTTATTCAGCTGGTTGAAAACCTGCAAGGGCCGGGAATTGTTTATTGTCCGACACGGAAATGGGCTGAGGAACTAGCGGGTGAAATTAAAAGCAAAACGAGCAGCAGAGCTGACTTTTATCATGGCGGTATGGAGTCTGGCGACAGGATTTTAATTCAGCAGCAGTTTATTCATAATCAGCTTGATGTCATATGCTGTACGAATGCGTTTGGAATGGGTGTCGACAAACCTGATATCAGATATGTGATTCATTTTTACCTCCCGCAGACGGCTGAAGCATTTATGCAGGAAATTGGCAGAGCAGGCCGCGACGGAAAACCAAGCGTTAGTATTTTGCTTCGGGCGCCAGGAGATTTTGAATTGCAGGAGCAGATTATTCAAATGGAGAGTGTCACAGCTGAAGACATGGCCAATGTGATCCGTGTGCTTGAAAAGACAGATGAGCGGGATGAGAGAAGGCTGCGTGACGTAGTAATGCAGTATGGTGTCGGAGAGACAGAAGCCCGTATGATGATTCACCTCTTTATGCAGGGAAAAACCTCCATTGAACTGATGAAGCAGGAGATTTCATATCGAATGGAGCTGAAGATGGAAAAAATGCGCCGCGTATCTTTTCTGCTTCAGCGTGACGGCTGTTTAAGGGAATCACTGCTAAGCTATTTTGATGAATCATACGAGCCTGATGGCGGAAATCAGCCATGCTGTTCACAATGCGGTTTTGAACTGTCCTTGTATGAACAAAAAGGAGAACGGAGTAAAATGGCGCCACTAGACAGCTGGAGTTCGGAATTGCACCGCATATTCAGCATGCAGACTGTAGGTGAGCTGAACTGAAACAGCAAAAGGATTTCATTCAGCATATGTCTGACCGTGATATGCTGACGCAGTTATACTTGACGCAGCTTATCGTCATCATCGCAGCAGCTGGAGCGGGATTGTTCTTTTTTGAGGATGTAAGAGACGTACTAAAGCTCTGGGATATTCGCGATATGCGAATCATATGGTATGGTGTTTCTCTTTCGGTTATTGTTATTTTAGCTGATCTGGCAGTGATGAAATGGTGCCCGCCTCATTTATATAATGACGGCGGAATTAATAAAAAAATATTCAGTAAGAGGTCAATCCCTCATATTATATTTTTAACGCTTCTGATTGCTTTCGCGGAAGAAATGTTATTCAGGGGAGTGCTGCAGACACATATCGGTTTATGGGCGGCCAGCCTAATATTTGCCGTTCTTCATTTTCGGTATTTGTCAAAATGGCTGTTATTTATCATGGTGACAGCAATCAGCTTTTTGCTCGGTCTGATATATGAATGGACCGGTAATTTATTTGTTCCGGTGACGGCGCATTTTATCATTGATGCCGTGTTTGCCTGTCAGATTCGTTTTGAACATGTGAGGAGGGATATACATGACGAACATGTCAAGAGTAGAGAGAAGAAAAGCCCAGGATCTTTATGAAGATCAAAACGCCGCATCGGCGGAAGATTATTTCGATGATGATGGAGAAAGCCTTCCGACAAGACAATCTGTGAAAAATCAAAGAGAACAGAAAAAAAAGCAAGGCAAAACAAAAACGCCACTATTCACTGTACTGGCTGTATTATTTGTATTTGTGCCGGTTATTGTTTTAGTCACCTTGTTTTATCTAAAAAGCCACCCGGATAACCATGATGATTATGAAGATGTGTTTTATGACAGCAGCCAAAGCAAATATGAGATTTTGCCCAAATCAGAGGATGAAAAAGGTACAGCAGACACTGACAAAAACACCAAAGAGACCGCATTGCAAAAAGAGTCAAAAAAAAAGTCTGAAGATGCTAAGGCAAAAGGGCCTGCAAACATAACAACTGATAAGAAACAGCCTGCTGTAGCGGAAAAAGAAGACTCAGCAAATCAGGAGGAAGCAGCCGCCGAGGCTGCTTCCTCTTCCCAAGAACAGCAGCCGGCTGAGCCGGTTCAATCTGAGCCGAAGCGCGTTGTCAAACACACTGTGCAAAAGAAAGAAACATTGTACCGCATTTCTATGAAATATTATAAAAGCCGAGTGGGGGAGGAAAAAATCCGCGCGTATAATCATTTGAATGGGAATGATGTTTACACCGGACAAGTTTTGGACATCCCCTTAATGGATGAGTAGGGCATTTTTTTTATTTTACGCTCATATATTGTAGCAATGAAATGGACAAGGTGTGAAGCGTATGGAATCCCTATGGAATCAGCTGGATCGGTTTACAGATGCGCCGACCAAACAGATGCTGCAAGCGCTGGTGAAACGAAAACAAAAATTTGAAAATTATGCGGCACAATGCCGCAGGTGGCGATGGACTTCCCTCATTTGCCTGGGCTTATTTTGTCTTATGATCATGATCAAAAGCCCGGCGCCTCGGCTCGTTCTTCAAGAGATGCTGAGCCATACCTTTTATTTATTTTGGATGATGGCAACGGCTTTTGCATACTGCACTTCATATTATTTTAAGAAAAAGGAAGAAAAAGCTGAGGGTGATTTCCATAAACTGAGATGCGAAATTATTCAGAAAAGCACTGATCTTTGGCCGCAGCCGGATAAATGGAAGGCGAGAGAGTCTGTTTTTCACATGATGAAGCACAAATATGACATCAATTTATATTTTGAAAGTAAATAAATTCGGACGTTTTCTCAAACGATAGAAACGTCTTTTTTTATTGTCCGTCTTATTGATAAGTTCTAAAAAAAGAATGGAGAGTTTTTATGAAGCTATCAGTGAAAATTGCCGGTGTGCTGACTGTTGCGGCAGCGGCAATGACGGCAAAAATGTATTCAACTGCAAAAGGCAACCATTTAAAAACACATACGTTTCCTCTATCAAAAATGAAGGGCAAGCCGCCTCTTACCATTTTTTTTATTTCGGACATTCACAAACGTCTTATCGATCAAGACCTTTTGGAAAAAGCGATAAGCCAAGCCCCTCATTTGGTTATCATCGGCGGTGATTTAGCTGAGGGCGGAGTGCCCAGTGCGAGAATTGAGGAAAACATCAAAAGGCTCGCTGATTTCGGGGTTCCTGTTGTATTTGTGTGGGGGAATAATGACTATGAAGTCAGGCAGCATAAGCTTTATTCCATATTTAAAGCGCACGGCGTCATCTCTTTAAGGAATGAGTCAGTTCCGTTTTCGTACAACGGAAATACGGTTTCAATCGCCGGGGTTGATGATATCAGAATGGAGATGGATCATTATGAGGAAGCCATTAAAGAACTCGACAAAAGCCAGCTGAATATTCTGGTTTGCCATAACCCTGAGATTCACGAACAAATCGATGAAGCTGACGGCATTGATGCGATATTCAGCGGACATACCCACGGCGGTCAGATCAGGTTTGGGAAAATTGGTCCGTATGAACTTGGGAAAACAGGCATTGTTAAAAATGCAGCGTATCTCATCAGCAATGGATATGGCACGACAAAAGTGCCTCTTCGTTTAGGCGCTGAACCGGAAACACATATTGTGACTCTTTGCGCGCCAGAATAACTTTTCAAAAGCAAAAATCCATAAGGCAATAAAAACTGCATTGTGCTTGTCTTACTAGTGAAGTCAGTGTAAACTGATAACAATTAAGAACCTATGACTCATCATCTCATATAATGTGTTATATGATTTGTGTGCAAGTAGAGGCAGGAGGGAACGTTATGCGGCTTGAGCGTCTGAATTATAATAAGATCAAAATCTTTTTAACCCTCGATGATTTGACAGACCGAGGATTGACAAAAGAAGACCTCTGGAAGGACTCTTTTAAAGTCCACCAGTTATTTAAAGATATGATGAATGAAGCGAACACAGAGCTCGGCTTTGAAGCGAATGGACCGATTGCAGTGGAAGTGTATTCTCTCCAAGCACAAGGGATGGTTGTGATCGTAACAAAGAATCAAGACGCCGATTCAGAAGAAGATGAGTATGATGATGATTACATCGAAATGCAAGTCAAGCTTGATGAAAGTGCGGACATCATTTATCAATTCCATTCCTTTGAAGATATCATTCAGCTTTCAGAAAGCTTACAGCGAATCGGTATCACTGGGGGAACTGTCTACCACTATAACGGACAGTACTTTTTAAGCCTTGAAGACCTGGGGTCACATACGGCTGAGGGGGTTGTGGCGGTTCTGGCTGAATACGGCAATCCGACAACTTTAACGATTTATCGCTTGCAAGAGTATGGTAAGCTCATTATGGACGGTAATGCCGTTGAGACGATACAGACTCATTTTTCATAAGGATGCAACGGAAAACTGCTGATTTCACAGCAGTTTTTTTTCGTTAAAAACATGGAAAAACATAACGTTTATTCTATGCACAGATCATATGAAGGTGTATACTATTCTCTGAAAGGGAGCATGTGAGAAACAGAAGATTCTAGGAGGTTAACTCAAATGGCAGCCGATCGAAACACCGGTCATACAGAAGAGGACAAACTTGATGTATTAAAATCAACCCAAACCGTGATACATAAGGCTCTGGAAAAATTGGGATATCCAGAAGAAGTGTACGAATTGTTAAAGGAGCCAATGAGATTATTAACGGTAAAAATACCTGTTCGTATGGACGACGGTTCAGTAAAGATTTTTACAGGTTATCGTGCGCAGCACAATGACTCTGTCGGTCCGACGAAAGGCGGGATCCGTTTTCACCCGAACGTAACAGAAAAAGAGGTGAAGGCGCTTTCAATTTGGATGAGTTTAAAATGCGGCATAATTGATCTTCCATATGGCGGTGGTAAAGGCGGAATTGTTTGTGATCCAAGGGATATGTCGTTTAGAGAGCTGGAGCGTCTGAGCAGAGGATATGTCAGAGCAATCAGCCAAATTGTCGGCCCGACGAAAGACGTGCCGGCGCCGGATGTATTTACAAACTCACAAATCATGGCATGGATGATGGATGAGTATTCAAGAATTGATGAATTTAATTCGCCTGGATTTATTACAGGAAAACCGCTCGTGCTTGGCGGTTCTCACGGAAGAGAATCTGCGACGGCAAAAGGTGTCACTATCTGTATTAAAGAAGCGGCTAAGAAAAAAGGCATCGATATTCATGGTGCGCGTGTCGTAGTCCAAGGCTTTGGAAACGCGGGAAGCTATTTGGCGAAATTTATGCATGATGCGGGAGCGAAGGTTGTCGGCATCTCGGATGCGTATGGCGGACTTTATGATCCGGAAGGCCTCGATATCGATTACTTACTTGACCGCCGCGACAGCTTCGGTACTGTAACAAAGCTTTTCAACGATACCATTACGAACCAAGAGCTATTGGAACTGGATTGTGATATCCTTGTTCCAGCTGCGATTGAAAATCAAATTACAGAAGAAAATGCCCATAATATACGAGCTAAAATTGTCGTTGAAGCGGCAAACGGCCCAACAACGCTTGAAGGAACGAAAATTCTTTCAGATCGGGACATTTTACTTGTTCCAGACGTTCTGGCAAGTGCCGGCGGCGTAACAGTTTCATATTTTGAATGGGTTCAGAATAACCAAGGCTTCTACTGGAGTGAAGAAGAAGTAGAAGAAAAATTGGAAAAAATGATGGTCAAATCATTTAACAACATTTATGAGATGGCTAACAACCGAAGAATTGACATGAGACTCGCTGCTTATATGGTCGGCGTTCGCAAAATGGCTGAAGCTTCGCGTTTTAGAGGCTGGATATAAGTTGATGATTTGCATAAAAATAAAAAATCTCCTATGATAAAATAGGAGATTTTTTTATTCGGAAATAGAAAAATATGAATTGAAATGCCAATCGCAGGAGTTGACGGAAATGATTCAAGAAAAAGCAATAATTATAGGCGGAGGGCCTTGCGGACTATCTGCTGCCATTCACTTAAAACAAATTGGCATTGATGCCCTCGTCATCGAAAAAGGAAATGTCGTTAACAGCATTTACAATTATCCGACGCATCAAACCTTTTTCAGCTCAAGTGAAAAGCTTGAAATCGGAGACGTGGCATTTATTACGGAAAACAGAAAGCCTGTCAGAATTCAGGCGTTGTCGTATTACCGGGAAGTCGTCAAACGGAAAAACATCCGTGTAAATGCGTTTGAAATGGTGCGAAAAGTGACAAAGACGGAAAACAATACATTTGTTATAGAGACATCAAAAGGGACTTATACGGCGCCTTATTGCATTATTGCCACAGGCTACTATGATCATCCAAACTATATGAACGTACCCGGTGAGAATTTGCCGAAAGTATTTCATTATTTTAAAGAAGGCCACCCGTATTTTGATAAAGATGTCGCGGTCATCGGCGGGAAAAATTCAAGCGTAGACGCTGCACTTGAACTCGTGAAATCTGGCGCGCGCGTCACAGTTTTATACAGGGGCAATGAGTATTCGTCAAGCATTAAGCCGTGGATTTTGCCTGAATTTGAATCGCTCGTCAGAAATGGTACAATCCGTATGGAGTTTGGTGCCTGTGTCGAAAAAATCACCGAAGACGAAGTTGTCTTCCGCTCCGGTGAGAAGGAACTCATTACGATTAAAAATGATTTTGTATTTGCCATGACTGGCTATCATCCCGACCATCAATTTCTTGAAAAAATGGGTGTTGAAATTGATAAAGAAACAGGACGTCCATTTTTCAATGAAGAAACGATGGAAACAAACGTTGAAGGTATTTTTATTGCCGGGGTCATTGCTGCAGGGAACAATGCAAATGAAATATTTATTGAAAACGGCAGATTTCACGGGGGACATATCGCTGCAGAAATCGCAAAAAGAGAAAAACAGTAGAGATGGGGGAGCATATGATGAATTCGTATGCTCTTTTTGTTTTTTTATTTCAGACAGATGTAAAATTGTAAGCAACATGGTAGGATAGACTTAGGAATATAAAGGAAAGAGGTTGCCTGATGTTTGCAATCATCTCTGCAGGAATTGCTCCCGGCATCGCGCTGTTAAGTTACTTTTATTTAAAAGATCAGTATGATAATGAACCTGTACATATGGTGCTTCGGTCGTTTTTTCTAGGGGCTGTTCTTGTATTTCCCATCATGTTTATCCAATACGTGCTTGAAAAAGAGAATGTGGGAGGCGGAAGCTTTTTCGTTTCTTTTCTATCTTCAGGATTTTTGGAGGAATCACTAAAATGGTTTATTCTGATGGTCAGTGTATACCCGCACGCCCACTTTGATGAGCATTATGATGGGATTGTATACGGGGCAAGTGTTTCGCTCGGTTTTGCAACCCTCGAAAATATTCTTTACTTAATTGGCCACGGTGTGGAGCATGCGTTTGTCAGGGCGCTCCTGCCTGTTTCATGCCATGCTTTAATAGGCGTTATAATGGGATTTTACCTTGGGAAAGCCCGTTTTTCCGCTGAAAAGGCGCGTGTGAAGTGGCTTATTCTTTCTTTAGCTGTCCCGTCTCTGTTACATGGATCGTATGATTTTATCCTGATGGCACTGAGTAATTGGATTTATTATATGTTTCCATTTATGTTATTTTTGTGGTGGTTCGGTTTGCGCAAAGCGAAAAAAGCCCGTTCCGTCAATATGATGCAAGTATAGAAGCCGCACAGAAACCGTGCGGCTTTTTTTGTGCTGTTTTATCAATAGTGATTTTGTGTTTTGAGGGATAACAAGGAAAGTGTGTATAAAAATAACCTCGTGACAGAAAATACGATTACACTTAAAAAATTTGCTGTAGGAGGCTTGAAAAGATGAAGTCCAAAGGATCGATTATGGCATGTTTCATCCTTTTTTCCTTTATAATAACGACGTTTATCAATACTGAAACCATCTCTGCCTTTTCGAATCAGGTCATTCAAAGAGGGGCAACGGGAGACGATGTGGTCGAGCTCCAGGCGCGTCTTCAATACAATGGATATTATAACGGAAAAATTGACGGGGTTTATGGATGGGGAACGTACTGGGCAGTTCGAAATTTTCAGGATCAATTTGGGCTAAAAGAGGTCGACGGCCTTGTTGGGGCTAAAACAAAGCAAACCTTAATATGTAAATCTAAATATTATCGTGAATATGTTATGGAACAACTCAATAAAGGAAACACATTCACGCATTACGGGAAAATTCCGCTCAAGTATCAGACGAAACCATCAAAAGCAGCAACACAAAAAGCAAGGCAGCAAGCAGAAGCGCGTCAGAAACAGCCAGCGGAAAAAATAGCGCAGCAGCCTAAAGCGAATCAACAGCAAAACAATCAACAGCAAAACAATCAACAGCAAAACAATCAAAAACAAAACAATCAAAAACAAAACAATCAACAGCAAAACAATACACCTGCAAAAACAAGAAAGCAGGATGCGGTCGCTGCTAACATGCCTGGCGGATTTTCCAACAATGATATCAGGCTGCTTTCACAAGCGGTTTATGGCGAAGCGCGAGGCGAGCCGTATGAAGGGCAGGTCGCCATTGCAGCAGTCATTTTGAACCGAATGAACAGCCCGTTATTTCCGAATTCTGTGGCGGGGGTTATTTTTGAGCCGCTTGCCTTCACAGCAGTAGCAGACGGGCAAATTTACATGCAGCCGAATGCAACGGCCAGAAAAGCAGTGCTGGATGCGATCAATGGCTGGGATCCATCAGAGGAAGCGCTGTACTACTTTAACCCGGATACGGCTACAAGTCCGTGGATTTGGGGGCGCCCGCAGATTAAAAGAATTGGTAAACACATTTTCTGTGAGTAGCAGAAATAATGAGAAAGCATAAAAAGAGGTGTGATAAATGATCAGAGGAATTTTAATCGCCGTGCTTGGTATTGCAATTGTCGGTACAGGCTACTGGGGATACAAAGAACACCAGGAAAAAGACGCAGTTCTTCTTCATGCTGAAAATAACTATCAGCGGGCGTTTCATGAGCTTACCTTTCAGATGGATCAGCTTCATGACAAAATTGGAACAACACTTGCAATGAACAGCCAAAAATCACTGTCGCCTGCATTGATCGATGTGTGGAGGCTTACATCTGAAGCACATAACAGTGTCAGTCAGCTTCCGCTAACATTAATGCCGTTTAATAAAACGGAAGAGCTATTATCAAAGATCGGCGATTTCAGCTATAAAACATCTGTCAGAGACTTGGACCAAAAGCCGCTTGATCAAAAAGAATATACATCACTGAATAAGCTATATCAGCAGTCCGAAGATATCCAAAATGAATTGCGCCATGTTCAGCACCTTGTCATGAGCAAAAACCTTCGATGGATGGACGTAGAGATGGCGCTGGCTTCCGACGAAAAACAAAGTGATAATACAATTATCAACAGCTTTAAAACGGTCGAAAAAAATGTCGGTGCATTCTCCACCGGAACTGATCTAGGCCCAAGCTTCACCAGCACGAAAAAAGAAGAAAAGGGCTTCAGCCACCTGAAAGGAAAACAAATTTCCGAACAAGAAGCAAAACAAATTGCTGAGCGCTTTGCCCCAGATGATAATTATTCAATTAAAGTGGTAAAGAGCGGAAAAAAAACAAATCGTGACGTATACAGCATCAGCATGAAAGACCCAGACCATAAAGCAGCGATTTATATGGATATTACGAAAAAGGGCGGGCATCCGGTATATTTAATTCAAAACAGAGAAGTGAAAGATCAGAAAATCAGTTTGAATGACGGATCGAACCGCGCACTTGCCTTTTTAAAGAAAAACGGCTTTGAAACAGATGATTTGGAAATTGATGAAAGTGCCCAATATGATAAAATCGGCGTATTTTCATATGTTCCTGTTGAAAACAAAATCCGGATGTACCCGGAGGCAATCCGCATGAAAGTGGCCTTGGATGACGGTGAGGTTGTCGGCTTTTCAGCAAGAGACTTCCTAACATCCCACAGAAAAAGAGATATATCTAAGCCGGCTATTACAGAAGCGCAAGCGAAATCTAAATTAAATAAAAATGTACAAGTGAGAGAAACAAGGCTCGCTTTGATTACAAATGAACTTGGCCAAGAAGTGCTGTGCTATGAGATGCTCGGAACAATTGAAAATGATACATTTAGAATGTATATAAATGCTAATGATGGTTCGGAGGAAAAGGTTGAAAAACTAAAAAACGCCGAACCTGTATATAAAGACCTATAAAAACAGGAGGAAAGGACTAAATGTCTTTTCCTTTTTTTCATTACGTGCTTTAATAAAAAAGTGAGTATTTGAATACGAAAGAGTGAAGTCAATGATAGAAATTGGAGAAAATGTAATTTTAGAATATATTGAAGAAAATGAATTGAAAAAAGCAAAGAGCAAGGCAGTCAGCGTCGAAAACGATGAGCTTTTGATCGCGTATCCTGTCGATATTGTTACAGGACGAACGGTGATTTTACATAACGATATGGAAGTAACAGTGGAGTTTGTGGGCAAAGACGAAGTTCCTTACCGCTTTACAAGCCGTATAAAAGGCAAAGTGAAGGACAAACTTCAAATGATTTGTCTAGAAGTGCCTCCCCGTGAAAAAATGAAACGAATCCAGCGCCGCCAGTATGTAAGAACTGATGCAGTATTGGATGTTCTTATTCAGCCGGCAAATACAAAAGAGTTTCGCACGCTTTCCTATAATATCAGCGCAGGCGGCATCGCCGTGATTTTAGCTGAAGGCCAGTCTTTTCAATCCGGTGAATCATTTCGTCTCATCATCAATCTTTCTGCTGAAGAGGAACGCACACGCGAAATAGAAACAGAAGCGGTTGTCAGACGAATCTTTGACGACCCCAAATCAGGAAAACGTAAAATGACGCTAGAGTATACGGCGATCTCAGCAAGTGACCAGCAGTTTTTGCTTCAATATTGCATCCGGCGCCAGTTAAATAAGAGAAGAAAGGCCCGGATGGAATAAACATCGGCAAACACTTCCATACTATTTATGATGGAGGTGCTCCGATGAAAACATTTGAACGGCTGCTTGTTAAAATATTATTCATTCAGGCCATCATTTTACTTGGTGTCCAGGTTCTTTTTCACTATCAGCATATTGAACCTTATGTATCAAAAGTGATTCAATATGAAGGGGTGGATAAAATGGAAGAGAGCAACAGGATTGAAACCTTCAAACATTAATTATTCATCAATTTTTCACCCTTTTTCATAAAGTTCATGATACAATCCATAGAGGAGAAAAGAGCAAGGAGAGGAATTATGGAAAAGAAATTATCGATTGCAATCGACGGCCCGGCAGCTGCGGGGAAAAGCACCGTTGCTAAAATTGTGGCTGAGAAAAAATCGTACATATATATTGATACGGGAGCAATGTATCGGGCAATCACGTACGCAGCCTTACAAGAAACCGTTGATCTGACAAATGAAGAAAAACTGGCTGAACTGCTTAAGCGGACAAACATTGAACTGATTACAACAAAAGAAGGACAAAAAGTGCTCGTTAACGGTGCTGATGTGACTGAAGCGATCAGAACAGATGAAGTCAGCAACCAAGTTTCAATTGCGGCCAAGCACAGAAGCGTCAGAGAAGAAATGGTGAAACGCCAGCAGCAGCTCGGGGAAAAAGGCGGTGTCGTCATGGACGGGCGTGACATCGGAACTCACGTGCTTCCGAATGCAGAAGTGAAGATTTTTCTTTTGGCATCTGTTGAAGAGAGAGCGAAACGCCGTTATGAAGAAAACGTCAAAAAAGGCTACGACGTCAACTATGAAACATTGATCGAGGAAATTGCAAGAAGAGACAAGCTTGATTCAGAACGAGAAGTATCACCGCTTCGTAAAGCAGAAGATGCTCTTGAAATCGACACGACGTCCCTTTCCATTCAAGAGGTGGCTGATAAAATCCTCGAGGCAGTGGAGCAAAAGTCCCGCTGATTAGACGAATGCCACTTTTTTTGAATTTTTCAACGAAGAAAGAATGTTATTGCTTGACAAACCTGTCCTTTTATTAGAAGTTAATACTAATAAAACTTTTTATTGATCATTCAAAAAACTCTTTTGGATGATTCTTTAATACATATTCGGCTAAAAAGCGGACAGTTTAATGTTCAGCTTTCAAACCGTTTTAATTAAGCTGTGTAGGTTTGGACCAAGGAGGTTATTCAAATGACAGAGGAAATGAATCAAATTGATGTTCAAGTACCAGAGGTTGGAGATGTAGTGAAAGGGATTGTGACAAAGGTAGAAGACAAGCATGTGGATGTTGAAATTATCAATGTCAAACAGTCCGGCATTATTCCAATCAGTGAATTATCAAGTCTTCATGTAGAGAAAGCATCGGATGTTGTAAAAGTAGACGACGAGCTTGACCTGAAAGTAACAAAAGTGGAAGACGATGCTTTGATTTTATCTAAACGTGCTGTTGATGCAGACCGCGCTTGGGAAGACCTTGAGAAAAAATTTGAAACAAAAGAAGTGTTTGAAGCTGAAGTGAAAGATGTCGTGAAAGGCGGCCTTGTCGTTGATATCGGCGTTCGCGGTTTTATTCCGGCATCACTTGTCGAAGCGCATTTCGTTGAAGATTTTACTGACTATAAAGGAAAAACACTGTCTCTGCTCGTTGTAGAGCTTGACCGTGACAAAAATCGCGTAATCCTTTCACATCGTGCAGTTGTTGAAAGTGAACAAGCGAATAAAAAACAAGAACTTCTTCAGTCTCTTGAAGCTGGAAGTGTGCTTGATGGCAAAGTGCAGCGCCTGACTGATTTTGGTGCGTTTGTTGATATCGGCGGTATCGACGGACTTGTACACATTTCACAGCTTTCCCACTCTCATGTGGAAAAGCCGTCAGATGTTGTTGAAGAGGGACAAGAAGTAAAAGTGAAAGTGTTATCGGTTGACCGTGATAATGAACGTATCTCTTTATCGATCAAAGATACACTGCCTGGACCGTGGAGCCAAATCGGCGAGAAAGTGAAATCGGGTGATGTGCTTGAAGGAACAGTGCAGCGTCTCGTTAGCTTCGGTGCTTTTGTAGAAATCCTTCCGGGTGTTGAAGGTCTCGTTCATATTTCTCAAATTTCCAATAAACACATCGGCACGCCGCATGAAGTCCTTGAAGAAGGGCAGACCGTAAAAGTGAAGGTTCTTGATGTGAATGAAAATGAGGAACGCATCTCATTAAGCATGCGTGAACTTGAAGAAGCACCTAAAGCCGATCAGGAGGATTACCGTCAATATCAGGCGAAAGAAGAAACTAGCACTGGCTTCCAGCTTGGAGATCTGATCGGAGATAAGCTGAATAAACTAAAATAATTGGTGATAAACGTGACTCGAGCAGAACGGAAAAGACAACACATTAATCATGCCCTGTCAACCGGCCAAAAACGGGAAACAGGTCTTGATGATATTACGTTAGTTCATGTCAGTCTGCCCGATCTTGCATTAGAACAAGTAGATATTTCCACTAAAATCGGCGAACTTTCAAGCAGTTCGCCGATTTTTATCAATGCAATGACTGGCGGCGGCGGACAACATACATATGAAATTAATAAATCGCTTGCACGAGCGGCTCGTCAGGCCGGAATACCTCTTGCTGTCGGATCGCAAATGTCAGCATTAAAAGATCCCTCAGAGCGTTTTTCGTATGAAATCGTTCGAAAGGAAAATCCAACTGGACTGATTTTTGCCAACCTTGGAAGTGAGGCGACAGCAGATCAGGCAAAGGAAGCAGTTGATATGATTGAAGCAGATGCCCTGCAGATTCACTTGAATGTGATTCAGGAAATTGTGATGCCTGAAGGGGACAGAAGCTTTAGCGGCGCTCTGGACCGCATTGAGCAGATTTGCAGCGAGGTCAGTGTGCCAGTCATTGTGAAAGAAGTCGGCTTTGGTATGAGCAAAGAATCGGCAGGGAAGCTGTATGAAGCTGGTGCAGCAGCGGTTGATATTGGCGGTTACGGAGGGACAAATTTCTCGAAAATCGAAAATCTCCGAAGGCAGCGGCACATCAGCTTTTTTAACTCGTGGGGCATTTCGACAGCTGCGAGTTTGGCGGAAATCCGCTCTGTGTTTCCCGGCAATGCAATGATCGCGTCTGGCGGCCTGCAGGATGCTCTTGATGTGGCAAAGGCAATTGCGCTTGGGGCATGCTGTACCGGAATGGCAGGACATTTTTTAAAAGCGCTGACTGGCAGCGGGGAGGAAGGACTGCTTGAGGAAATTCAGCTGATCCTTGAGGAATTAAAAATGATTATGACCGTGCTGGGGGCTAGAACGATTGCTGATTTGCAAAAGGCGCCTCTTGTGATCAAAGGTGAAACCCATCACTGGCTCACAGAAAGAGGGATTGCTACGTCCAGCTATAGCGTGCGATAAATAAAAAAGCCCAAAACCAAATGAGTTTTGGGCTTTTTGTGTATTAAGATTTCCGCTTTTTGAACCTTCCGTTTTGTTCAAGGCTTGTCGCACCGTCATAGTGAATGGATTGATCGCGATCTGATTCGACTCTGCGTGAAGCTTTGAGTTTTTTCTCCTGCCTGTCTTTTCCCATGATCATGCTCCTTTATGTGAGATGGATTGTTTAAAAAATAAGCTTAGGCTCCATACTGGGGGTATGGAGGAAGCGAAATGGAACAATTTTATTACTATTGGTCAATGTGGTTTCTATGGGTTCTGACAACCTTTATTTTTGAAAAAACGAAAAGACGATTTGCCGTCTCTGTCTTTATTTTGACTAATATCATTCTAAGCATACATGACATTCCTTTATATTTTTCCCTGAATGCTGCTTTTTTGATGTTTTTCATCTTCGGGTGTGTCTATGCCGGGTATTTAGGGATGTATCGTTTTCGATATCTCATGGTCTTTCTGACGCTTGTTGGCGGGTATGCGTTTGTCTATCTGTTTGCATTATATGATCCGGTTTGGTTCATCATAAAACCTGAGTGGGCTGCCGTTATATTATTAGTGCTTTTGACCGCCTCGGTGGAAAGGGATTTCGAGAAGCAGCTTGCCTTATTTGTCCTAGGGATGTGTCAAGGCGAACTGGTGTATTCAATTGTGATTCAGAAGTTGGCCGGGACTTTGGCTGTCGGCGGTTTTCAATGGCTGAATACGTGTTCCGCGGGAATGATATTGTTATTCGGCATATCCAAATACGAACAGCTCGCAAGCCAAATCGGTCAAAAAAGCAAGAGATCTAATAAAGGAGCTACCAAAATGTCATGAGTGATTACATCTATCCGATTATCGCCGGAGTGATTGCCGGAGTTGCGACAAGGCTTTATATGCTGAAAACGGATTACCGGCAGTATCCCACCTATATTCATGGAAAAGTCATTCACGTCGCTTTAGGATTGATAGCGGCTGGTTTAGGGGCCATTATTATGCCGGCGCTTTTGCAAGAGGAATTTACGGCTATCACATTTTTAACATTGGCAGCGACGCAATTTAGAGATGTCCGAAATATGGAGAGAAACACGCTGACGCAAATGGATTCGAATGAACTTGTCTCAAGGGGAAGCACATATATTGAGGGGATTGCCATTGCATTTGAAAGCAGAAATTACATAGTGATTTTCACATCGCTTTTGACAACCTCTGCGTATGTGTTTTTATCTATTTGGGCTGCGGTCATAGCAGCTGTTGTTTGTTTTTTGCTGGCGATGAAATTTATGTCGGGCAGTGTATTGAAGGATATTGTAGACATCAAGTACATACAGCCTCACTTTGACGGTCCGGGTTTGTTCGTTGATAATATTTATATGATGAATATCGGGCTTTCTGAGAAACAGGAGCTGATTTTAAAGTATGGCATGGGCTTTATTTTAACGCCAAAAAATTTTAATTCAGCAGCCACGATTGCCAACTTAGGGCAGCGCCAAGCTATTCTATTTGACGTTTCCAATGTGCTCGGGGTTTATCGTGACTCAGGCGAGCCGTCTTTGACACCGATTGCAAAACGGGATTTAAATGATGGGAGAGTGGCAGTCTTTGTTCTGCCGCAAATTCATCACCCCGACACGGCAGTTCAGATCATCAGCAATGTTCCTACCTTGGAAAACGCAATCAGAATGCCGACGGAATTTATCAAGGACCAGGATAAGGTGATAGGATGAGTGAATCTCTCACGAATGTGATTTTGTCTGTGATCACGACGAACAGGAACCGGGCTGCAGGGGGAGCGCCTGTCTTTTTTTGCAATGACCAAAAGGAGATGGAGCTTTTCGCCAAAAATCTAGAAGCGATCCTTGATGGAATCGCGCATAGAATTGGAGATGACGTGTATTTGATCGTGAAACATTTTTAAGAATAGTTGTGATCCCAGTAAAAACTGATATAATAAATGAGTTAAGCCCTTCCTCTGAAGGGTTTCTTTTCATAAAAGTGAATGAAATGATTTTAATAACCGGTTGAAAATTTATGTAAAAATGAAAGCGGCTGGATCGAAAGGAAGGGTACTATGGGTAAACCTGTCGTAGCCATTGTCGGGAGACCAAATGTAGGAAAATCCACAATCTTTAACCGGATTGCGGGAGAAAGAATTTCAATAGTAGAAGATACCCCTGGAGTGACAAGGGATCGGATATACAGCTCGGCTGAGTGGCTGAATTATGATTTTAATTTGATTGATACTGGCGGTATTGATATCGGTGATGAGCCGTTCTTAGCGCAAATTCGCCAGCAGGCAGAAATCGCCATGGATGAAGCGGACGTCATTATTTTTATGGTGAACGGCCGTGAAGGCGTGACAGCTGCTGATGAAGAAGTAGCGAAAATTTTGTACCGCACGAAAAAGCCAGTTGTTTTGGCGGTTAATAAACTGGATAACACAGAAATGAGAGCGAATATTTATGATTTTTATTCGCTTGGCTTTGGCGAGCCGTATCCTATTTCGGGAACACACGGACTCGGACTGGGTGATTTACTGGATGCCGCTGCAGAGCATTTTAAAAACATTCCTGAAACGAAATACGATGAAGAAGTGATTCAATTTTGTCTCATCGGGCGTCCGAATGTCGGAAAGTCGTCACTTGTGAATGCGATGCTCGGCGAAGAGCGCGTCATTGTGAGCAATGTGGCAGGAACGACAAGAGATGCTGTTGATACGTCGTTTACGTACAATCAGCAGGAGTTTGTCATTGTCGATACTGCCGGTATGCGAAAAAAAGGGAAAGTCTATGAAACGACTGAAAAGTACAGTGTGCTGCGCGCGCTGAAAGCAATCGACCGCTCAGAAGTCGTTGCGGTTGTTCTGGATGGCGAAGAAGGCATTATTGAACAGGACAAGCGCATCGCCGGTTATGCGCACGAAGCGGGCAAGGCTGTCGTGATCGTCGTAAACAAATGGGATGCCGTTGACAAAGATGAAAGCACGATGAAAGAATTTGAAGAAAATATTCGTGACCATTTTCAATTTCTTGATTATGCGCCAATCCTGTTCATGTCAGCCTTAACGACAAAACGGATCCATACGCTGATGCCTGCGATTATCAAAGCAAGCGAAAACCATTCGCTTCGAGTGCAGACGAATGTCTTAAACGATGTCATCATGGATGCGGTGGCAATGAATCCGACGCCGACTCATAACGGTTCTCGCTTAAAAATTTATTATGCGACTCAAGTGGCTGTGAAGCCCCCGAGTTTCGTTGTGTTTGTAAACGATCCGGAATTGATGCATTTTTCGTACGAACGCTTTTTAGAAAACCGAATCAGAGATGCGTTCGGTTTTGAGGGGACACCAATTAAAATATTTGCAAGAGCTAGAAAATAAAAAGGTGTGAAGCAAATATGAAAAGAGTCACTATGCTCGGAGCGGGAAGCTGGGGAACGGCATTGGCTTTAGTGTTAGCCGATAATCATCACCATGTAACCATGTGGGGCCACCGTGCAGATCTGATTCATCAAATCAATGATCAGCATGAGAATAAGGACTATTTGCCGAACGTCAAGCTTCCAGAATCAATAGAGGCAACAACGGATATCGATAAAGCTGTTTCGGATGCAGATTTCATTATCGTTGCGGTTCCGACAAAAGCAATTCGGGAAGTGCTGAGACAGGCCGTGCCTTTTCTAACGAAAAAGGCAGTCTTTGTTCATGTCAGCAAGGGGATAGAGCCTGATTCGCTTCTGCGGATTTCTGAGATTATGGAAATTGAGCTCCCGAGCGATGTCAGAAAAGATATTGTTGTCCTTTCTGGTCCGAGCCATGCGGAAGAAGTTGGGCTGCGGCACCCGACGACCGTTACTTCATCTTCAAAAAGCATACGGGCTGCAGAAGAGGTGCAGGATTTATTTATTAATCACAATTTCCGTGTGTACACAAATCCTGACATTATCGGAGTTGAAATCGGTGGGGCTTTAAAAAATATTATTGCCCTTGCCGCAGGAATCACAGACGGTTTAGGGTATGGCGACAATGCCAAAGCTGCCTTGATTACGCGCGGACTTGCTGAAATTGCGAGACTCGGAACGAAAATGGGCGGGAATCCTTTAACGTTTTCTGGATTGACTGGAGTAGGCGATCTGATTGTGACGTGCACAAGCGTCCATTCCAGAAACTGGCGTGCCGGCAATTTGCTCGGAAAAGGGTACAAGCTTGAAGATGTTCTTGAAGAGATGGGAATGGTAGTCGAAGGCGTCCGGACGACAAAAGCGGCTTACCAGCTTTCGAAGAAATATGATGTGAAAATGCCAATTACAGAAGCGCTCCATCAAGTTCTATTTAATGGACAAAAAGTAGAAACTGCTGTTGAATCTTTAATGGCGAGAGTTAAAACCCACGAGATGGAGGATCTGGTCAATACGTTTGGAAATCAAGTGAAGTAAATGTATCAATCGTATGGAAGACCGCATATCTTAATTGAACGAAAGCCCGAAAAAACAGAGGAACACCCAAGTCTTGGGATCTCCTGAAACATTTTGCCGATTTAGGCAATAGAGGATGCATCTGTATGCCAAATCGCATACTATAGCATCGAAGTCCAAGAGAGTGTTTCTTAAACGTGCAGGTGAATATAGTCAAGTTGACTGAAGCGAAGGTCCCCCTCTTTGCTTCAGTTTTTTTTGTTCTATCAAAGGCTGGAAAATTTGGTTGATCTTTTCTGGGGCTGTATATTAAAATTAAAATATAACGCTTACATCATACATATCGGGGAGGCGCAGGTCATTGAGTCTGGCATTGATGAAAATGTGGTTTGCACTAGGGTCTATGGGTCTGATGTTTTTGGCTGTAGCTTCCATCTATTTGAGCCGCTTTAAGTTCCGAAGCCGTTTTCTGAAGATTGCGGTTTCGTCATTCGCTTACATGTGTATGCTCATATCCGGAATTATTGTGTTTGTCGTGGTCTTCAGCGGCCCTGTCAATGAATAAAGCTGTAAAAGGAAGTGCTGTATGGGTAAACTGAAGTGCGCTATGATTTTTGCGGCCGTCGTGTTTTTATCGGGCTGTCTATATCCAAATGAGCGGAAAAGCAGTGGGCACGCTATTCCTTATCAGGACCAGCTAAAGCAGGTTCAGTCTGCTGTTGATGAATTTCAAAAGGCAAATGGGGGGCTGCTTCCCATTCAAACAAAAGATATGTCGACACCGATTTATCAAAAATATCCGATTGACTTTAAACGTTTAGCACCGAGATATATGGCCGAGCCCCCAAGCACGGCATATGAAAGCGGGGGAGACTATCAATACGTGCTTGTTGACGTAGAGAACGATCCGACTGTTAAATTGATTGATCTCAAGATGGCTGAACAAATCCGCGACGTAAAATTACGTGTCCAAATGTACCGCCAGAAACATCAATATCCGCCTTACAAAGAGGTGCTGTCACGCGATTTGTTTACACTTGATGGGAAGAAGCTCGGGGATGGAAGCTCTCTTACAGTGACAAGCCCAATCTCAGGAAATTCCTTGCCGCTCATGATTGACGGAAACGGAGAAATATATGCCGATTACCGGACTGAGCTCGCTTCTTGCCTCAAAAAAAACAAAAAAACGTTTAAACCCGGGGCGGAAATTCAGGATATGATCTGGCAAGAAACCCCCTTTGTCCCCGCATTTTCTGTGAATTATACGGTAAATGACAAACAGGAACCTGTTTTTTTAGAAAATGATATGAAAAAGGAATGAACCTTTCTCCGGTGCATACAAATAGGGAGAAAGGTTTTTTTATACTTTGATAGATTGAGGATGGGAAATTTTCTAAAACTGTCATATTGAAATAGGACAACGTCATACACATATAGTGTCCTGTGTTTGATTGAAAGAGCTTAATAAAATTGATAAGGATAGGAAGTCCGGGAGGGGATCACTTGGAAAAGGTCGATATTTTCAAGGATATCGCTGAACGAACAGGAGGCGATATATACTTAGGAGTGGTAGGTGCTGTCCGTACAGGGAAATCCACGTTCATTAAAAAATTTATGGAGCTTGTGGTGCTCCCGAATATCAGTAACGAAGCAGACCGGGCCCGTGCGCAGGATGAACTGCCGCAGAGCGCGGCCGGCAAAACGATTATGACTACAGAGCCTAAATTTGTTCCGAATCAGGCGATGTCTGTTCACGTGTCAGACGGACTCGATGTCAATATAAGATTAGTAGATTGTGTAGGTTACACAGTGCCCGGCGCAAAAGGATATGAAGATGAAAACGGGCCGCGGATGATCAACACGCCTTGGTACGAAGAACCGATCCCATTTCATGAGGCTGCTGAAATCGGCACGCGAAAAGTCATTCAGGAACACTCGACTATCGGGGTTGTCATTACGACAGACGGCACCATTGGAGATATCGCCAGAAGTGACTATATAGAGGCTGAAGAAAGGGTCATTGAAGAGCTGAAAGAGGTTGGCAAACCCTTTATTATGGTCATCAACTCGGTCAGGCCATATCACCCGGAAACAGAAGCCATGCGCCAGGATTTAAGCGGAAAATATGATATCCCGGTATTGGCAATGAGCGTGGAAAGCATGCGGGAAACAGATGTGCTGAGTGTGCTCAGAGAGGCTCTCTACGAGTTTCCGGTGCTTGAAGTGAATGTCAATCTTCCAAGCTGGGTAATGGTGCTGAAAGAAAACCATTGGCTGCGTGAAAGCTACCAGGAATCCGTGAAGGAGACCGTTAAGGATATTAAGCGTCTCCGAGACGTTGACAGGGTTGTCGGCCAATTCAGCGAGTTTGAGTTCATTGAAAGTGCGGGATTAGCCGGAATTGAACTGGGCCAAGGGGTGGCTGAAATTGATTTATACGCGCCGGACCATTTATATGATCAAATCCTGAAAGAAGTGGTCGGGGTTGAAATCAGGGGAAGAGATCACCTGCTTGAGCTCATGCAGGACTTCGCACATGCGAAAACAGAGTATGATCAAGTGCAAGATGCCTTAAAAATGGTCAAACAGACTGGATACGGTATTGCAGCACCTGCTTTAACTGATATGAGTCTCGATGAGCCGGAAATTATACGGCAGGGCTCACGATTCGGTGTGAGGCTGAAAGCTGTCGCTCCGTCGATCCATATGATCAAAGTAGACGTCGAAAGCGAATTTGCGCCGATTATCGGAACGGAAAAACAAAGCGAAGAGCTTGTACGCTATTTAATGCAGGACTTTGAAGATGATCCGCTCTCCATCTGGAACTCCGATATCTTCGGAAGATCACTGAGCTCAATTGTGAGGGAAGGAATTCAGGCAAAGCTGTCATTAATGCCTGAGAACGCACGGTACAAATTAAAAGAAACGTTAGAAAGAATCATAAATGAAGGATCAGGCGGTTTAATCGCCATCATCCTGTAATGCCGGAAGACCTCTTTATAGAATGGGAGGTCTTTTTTCTTTGCTCTTAATAATGGAAAAGGATCAAGGAATAGGATGAAAAAAGGAAAAAAAGGAATATTTGTTCGGTAAATCACGTTAAATCCTTGACGAGCAAGGGATTGACGCTTTAAAATGCTTGATATGGCTTTTTATATGTGTTACTCTACATACAGAAATTCTTCACTTTGTTGGACAAACATTCCTTAGAGTGCAGTTTTTCTTAAAAAGCCGTTTTATTGTCTTTCTCTTGCCTGCTCTGATTTTTTCTGAGACAGGTTTAGAATCAGACTGAACTGTGAAGAAATGATGATAAACGAACTTAACTTTCCTTTTGGGAGGAGGTGAAAGGCATGAACAAAACAGAACTTATCAATGCGGTTGCAGAAGCAAGCGAATTGTCTAAAAAAGACGCTACAAAAGCAGTTGACTCTGTTTTTGATACGATCTTAGATGCACTTAAAAACGGTGATAAAATCCAACTGATCGGTTTTGGTAACTTCGAGGTGCGTGAACGTTCTGCACGTAAAGGACGCAACCCTCAAACAGGTGAAGAAATCGAAATTCCAGCAAGCAAAGTACCTGCTTTCAAACCAGGTAAAGCGCTTAAAGACGCAGTTGCCGGAAAATAATTGTGAATATAGATCGTGTATGCATCTAGCTTACATACACTTTATTTCTTCACAAAAAAGCCCCTTTCTAAGGGGCTTTTCATATTTCAAGGGCGTGGGCTTTCTGACAGGGCATTCACTTTGCTTTTAGCGGGGCATGTGTGCTAGAATCGAAATTAAATGTATTCATTGGTGGAGGACATAGAACATGAAAGAAGTTAATAAAGAGCAAATCGAACAAGCTGTTCGTCAAATTTTAGAAGCGATCGGAGAAGACCCAAATAGAGAAGGGCTTCTTGATACTCCGAAAAGAGTCGCAAAGATGTATGCCGAGGTATTCTCCGGCTTGAATGAAGATCCAAAAGAACATTTCCAGACTGTCTTCGGTGAAAACCATGAGGAGCTTGTTCTTGTAAAAGATATCGCGTTTCATTCTATGTGTGAGCATCACCTTGTTCCCTTTTATGGAAAAGCACACGTTGCATATATACCGCGAGGCGGGAAGGTCACAGGACTCAGCAAACTGGCACGTGCCGTTGAAGCCGTTGCAAAGCGTCCGCAGCTTCAGGAACGTATCACGTCTACAATTGCGGAAAGCATTGTAGAAACGCTTGACCCCCATGGCGTAATGGTGGTGGTTGAAGCAGAACACATGTGCATGACGATGCGCGGTGTAAGAAAACCGGGTGCAAAAACTGTCACTTCAGCAGTCAGAGGCGTTTTTAAAGATGATGCCGCTGCCCGTGCGGAAGTATTGGAACACATTAAACGCCAGGACTAATAAAGATAGAGGGTGCTATAAATGAACGAAAAGCATTCAAGTGATTTTGTCGTCATTAAAGCGGTTGAGGACGGAGTGAATGTGATCGGCCTGACAAGGGGAACAGACACAAAGTTTCACCATTCCGAAAAACTCGACAAGGGAGAAGTGATCATCGCTCAGTTTACAGAGCATACTTCTGCCATTAAAGTCAGAGGAGAAGCACTCATTCAAACCGCATACGGAGAAATGAAAAGCGAAAAAAAATAAGCTGGCTGTCCCCGCTGTTAAAAGCAAAATGCTCGCAAACAGCGGGACGATACAGCCAATTTCTTTTTTTTATGCTATAATGATATCTGCGTAAGTGAATGAAAAGATAAAACTCATACATAGATTAGAAATAAATGTGAATTTGGGGACAAGGGTGATATTTTTGCAAGACATCTACGGAACTTTAGCCAATTTGAACACGAAATTAAAACAAAAGCTGTCTCATCCTTATTTAGCGAAGCATATTTCCGCGCCGAAAATTGATGAGGATAAGCTTCTTCTTTTTCATGCTTTATTTGAAGAAGCTGACATAAAAAACAACGACAGAGAAAATTATATTGTAACAGCGATGCTTGTGCAAAGCGCCCTTGATACCCATGATGAAGTGACGACAGCCAGAGTCATAAAACGAGACGAAAACAAAAACCGCCAATTGACTGTTCTCGCAGGCGATTATTTCAGCGGGCTGTACTACTCTTTACTATCTGAAATGAAGGATATCTACATGATTAGGACGCTTGCTACAGCCATCAAAGAAATCAATGAACATAAAATTCGGCTGTATGACCGTTCTTTCAAGGACGAACACGATTTTTTTGAGAGTGTCGGCATCGTTGAATCAGCTTTATTCCATCGGGTGGCGGAACACTTCAACCTCCCTCGCTGGAAAAAGCTGTCAAGTGATTTTTTTGTATTGAAGCGGCTTATGAACGGGAATGATACATTTCTGGATGTGATCGGCAGTTTTATACAGCTTGGAAAAACAAAAGAAGAGATACTGGAAGATTGTTTTAAAAAAGCGAAAAACAGCATTGAGTCACTTTTGCCTCTAAATTCACCTATTCAGCATATTTTATTAAACCGTCTGAAGACAATCAGCCAAGATCAAACCTATCATCAGAAAGTGGAAGAAGGGTAAACCATTATGCAGGACTCAAAAGAACAGCGCGTACACGGAGTATTTGAAAAGATATACAAAAACTACGACCAAATGAACTCTGTCATCAGTTTTCAGCAGCATAAAAAATGGCGCGACAAAACGATGCGCATCATGGATGTCAAAGAAGGCGCCAAGGCACTTGATGTCTGCTGCGGAACAGCTGACTGGACGATCGCTCTTGCAAAAGCAGCCGGCAAAACCGGCGAGGTCAAGGGCTTAGACTTCAGTGAAAATATGCTGAGTGTCGGCCAGCAGAAAGTGAAAGCTGGCGGATTCAGCCAAATTGAACTGCTGCACGGCAATGCGATGGAGCTTCCTTTTGATGATGATACATTTGATTATGTCACGATTGGCTTCGGTCTCCGCAATGTCCCTGATTACTTGACTGTACTGAAAGAGATGAGACGTGTGGTAAAGCCGGGCGGCCAGGTGGTATGTCTGGAAACATCCCAGCCGGAAATGTTCGGATTCAGACAGGCTTACTTTATGTACTTTAAGTATATTATGCCGTTTTTCGGTAAACTGTTTGCCAAAAGCTATAAAGAATATTCTTGGCTTCAAGAATCAGCCAGTGAATTTCCTGGAATGAAGGAACTGGCAGGCCTGTTTGAAGAGGCGGGCTTAAAAAATGTCAAATATCATTCGTTTACTGGCGGAGTCGCTGCCACGCATATCGGATGGAAATGAAAACACAGATGTTTGGGTGAATGATATGAAATTTAAAATGGCCTACTCTTTTTTAAATGACGATATTGATGTGATCGAACGAGAGCTTGAACAAACCGTACGTTCTGACTACCCGCTTTTAAGCGAGGCGGGTCTTCATCTGCTGCAGGCAGGAGGAAAACGCATTCGGCCTGTTTTCGTGCTGCTTTCCGGCATGTTTGGCGATTACGATATTAATAAGATTAAATATGTCGCCGTCACTCTGGAAATGATTCACATGGCCTCTTTGGTACATGATGATGTCATTGATGATGCTGAGCTTCGCAGAGGAAAGCCGACAATCAAAGCAAAATGGGACAATCGCATTGCGATGTACACAGGCGATTATATGCTGGCGGGATCTCTTGAAATGATGACGAGAATTAACGAGCCAAAAGCCCATCGGATTTTGTCACAAACGATTGTTGAAGTGTGTCTTGGAGAAATTGAGCAAATCAAAGACAAATACAACATGGAACAAAATCTCAGAACATATCTCCGCCGGATCAAACGTAAAACGGCCCTCCTGATTGCGGTCAGCTGCCAGCTTGGTGCTATTGCGTCCGGAGCAGATGAAAAGGTTCATAAGGCGCTGTACTGGTTTGGGTATTATGTCGGTATGTCTTATCAAATCATTGATGATATTCTGGATTTTACCTCAACTGAAGAAGAGCTGGGCAAACCCGTTGGAGGAGATTTGCTTCAAGGGAATGTCACATTGCCAGTGCTGTACGCCTTGAAAAATCCAGCACTAAAGAACCAGCTTAAATTGATTAACAGTGAGACAACGCAGGAACAGCTCGAACCGATCATTGAAGAAATCAAAAAAACAGATGCGATTGAAGCATCTATGGCAGTAAGCGAAATGTATTTGCAGAAAGCCTTCCAGAAATTAAACACGCTTCCTAGAGGGCGCGCACGTTCATCTCTTGCAGCCATCGCGAAATATATTGGTAAAAGAAAATTTTAATTTTTGTAGATATTAAGAATTTTCTCCGCCCCGGATTGATTAATAATCAGAAAGATGTTACGATTTCGGTGTGCAGTGTAAAGCCTATACATACATAATGATGGGGTGGAGAATATGATGGAAAAGACTTTTATCATGGTGAAACCAGACGGTGTCCAACGTCAGCTCATTGGTGACATTTTATCCAGATTCGAACGTAAGGGCTTACAATTAGCTGGCGCCAAGCTAATGAGAGTGACTGAACAAATGGCTGAGAGACACTACGCTGAACATCAAGGGAAGCCTTTCTTCGGAGAGCTCGTTGAGTTTATTACTTCAGGACCTGTATTCGCAATGGTGTGGGAAGGCGAAAATGTCATTGAAGTGACGAGACAGCTGATCGGAAAGACAAATCCTAAAGAAGCTCTACCTGGCACGATTCGGGGAGATTATGGCATGTTTGTCGGAAAAAACATCATCCACGGCTCTGATTCTCTCGAAAGTGCAGAACGTGAGATTAACATTTTCTTTAAGAATGAAGAATTAGTATCATATCAGCAGCTCATGGCAGGCTGGATCTATTAATCATTGTGAAAATAAGCTACAGAGCCGGCATCATGTAACACCGCCGGTTTTTGATTTTTCTTGTAAAGGTTTACATTGAAGTGAATAAAGGGTTCAATCGCAGTGTGCATCAGACCGCTGCTGTCCCCAATCATCTAAAATCAGCTGAAAAGCTGATTTTTTTATTGAAATAATACAATTTCCTGATAAAACAAGCTATACTAGGACAAAAAGACAGCGAGATTGGGAGAGTAGAGATGGATACATACAGCGTATTTACAGCGAAATGGAAACAATTAACCGGGGTCGATTTGACACTATATAAAGAAGCACAAATGAAGAGAAGGTTAACGTCACTTTATGAGAAAAAGGGATTTCAAAACTTTAAGGACTTTGCGGCGGCGTTGGAAAAGGATCAAGCTCTTTTAAATGAAACATTGGACAGAATGACAATCAATGTTTCAGAATTTTATCGTAATTATAAAAGATGGGAAGTTCTTGAGACTGCTATTCTGCCGTTAATCAAGACGTCTAAGCCTTTAAAGATTTGGAGTGCCGCCTGCTCAACGGGTGAGGAGCCATACACGCTTGCCATGCTTTTGGATCAGCAAAAAGGTCTGTCAGGCTATCATATTATGGCGACTGATATTGATGAAAAGGCATTGGAAAAAGCGCAAAAAGGCGTCTATCAGGAGCGGTCTTTACAGGAAGTCCCGTCATCTGTGAAGGATCGTTATTTTATTCAAAACGCAAATAGAAGCTATGAAGTAAGACCGGAAATCAAAAAGAATATTACATTCAAAAAACACAATCTGCTGGCGGATCGTTATGAACAAGATTTTGACTTAATTGTGTGCCGCAATGTATTTATCTATTTCACTGAAAGCGCGAAGGAAGAGCTTTATTTTAAAATGGCACATAGCTTGAAAAAGAATGGCGTTCTTTTTGTCGGCAGCACCGAGCAAATTTTTAATCCTGAGAAGTTTGGACTTGTGCCAGCCGATACATTCTTTTATCAAAAAAGATAGACTGACTTTTTGCTGAAAAATATGTTATAGTAGTTTTACTTAAAAGCGTTAATGCGATGAAGGGAGAAGGAGTCATGAGATATTTAACAGCCGGAGAATCACACGGCCCGCAACTGACAGCCATTATTGAAGGAGTGCCTGCCGGGCTTTACATAACGGAGGAAGATATCAATTTTGAGCTTGCCAGACGCCAAAAAGGCCATGGGCGCGGCCGCCGTATGCAGATCGAAAAAGACCAGGCCAAAATTATGAGCGGGGTGCGCCATGCCCGTACGCTCGGCTCACCCATTGCTCTTGTGGTAGAAAATAACGACTGGAAACATTGGACGAAAATTATGGGTGCTGCTCCGATTACAGAGGATGAAGAAAAGGAAATGAAGCGCCAAATTTCCAGACCGAGACCTGGGCATGCTGACTTAAACGGTGCGATTAAATATAATCATCGTGACATGAGAAATGTACTTGAGCGCTCTTCAGCAAGGGAAACAACTGTCAGAGTGGCGGCAGGCGCTGTTGCTAAAAAGATTCTTTCCGAACTCGGCATTAAGGTGGCGGGTCATGTGTTGCAAATTGGTGCAGTTAAAGCTGAAAAAACAGAATATACGTCAATTGAAGATCTGCAGCGTGTAACGGAAGAGTCTCCAGTCAGATGCTACGATGAAGAGGCAGGCAAAAAAATGATGGATGCCATTGATGAAGCGAAGGCAAACGGAGATTCCATCGGCGGAATTGTAGAAGTCATTGTCGAAGGAATGCCGGTAGGCGTTGGCAGCTATGTCCATTATGACCGCAAGCTGGACAGTAAGCTTGCTGCTGCTGTGCTGTCAATTAATGCGTTTAAAGGTGTGGAATTCGGCATCGGATTTGAAGCGGCGGGCCGAAATGGAAGCGAAGTCCATGACGAGATCATTTGGGACGAGGAAAAAGGGTATACACGCGCTACCAACAGACTTGGAGGATTGGAAGGCGGCATGACGACAGGAATGCCGATAGTCGTCCGCGGAGTCATGAAGCCGATTCCGACTTTGTATAAACCGCTGAAAAGTGTGGATATTGAAACGAAAGAACCGTTTTCTGCCAGCATTGAACGCTCAGACAGCTGTGCAGTGCCTGCGGCAAGTGTTGTAGCTGAAGCGGCTGTAGCATGGGAAATTGCGAACGCAGTCGTTGAACAATTCGGCTTAGATCAAATCGACCGCATTAGAGAAAATGTGGAGAATATGAGAAAACTGTCGAGGGAATTTTAATGAAAACACTGCATGTTCAAACTGCTTCCTCGTCGTATCCTGTTTTTATCGGAAAAGGCATCAGAAAAGAGGCTTGCGAACTATTAACCTCTTTAAACAGGCCTTTAACACGGATCATGCTTGTCACGGATGAAGAGGTAGACCGCTTGTATGGTGATGAAATGCTTCATTTGCTGCAAGAAAAATGGCCCGTGAAAAAAGTGACCGTGCCGAGCGGAGAGCAGGCGAAATCCATGGACATGTACACAGACCTGCAGAGTGAAGCGATTCGTTTTCATATGGATCGCTCCTCATGCATCATCGCTTTTGGTGGCGGTGTTGTTGGAGATCTTGCCGGTTTTGTGGCGGCCACTTTTATGCGCGGCATCGATTTCATCCAAATGCCGACAACTCTCTTGGCGCATGACAGCGCAGTTGGAGGAAAAGTAGCTGTGAATCATTCGCTCGGAAAAAATTTAATCGGTGCGTTTTATCAGCCGAAGGCAGTGTTATATGATACAGACTTCCTGCGTTCTCTGCCTGAAAAAGAGCTTCGGTCCGGAATGGCAGAAGTGATTAAGCACGCTTTTATCTATGACAGAGCGTTTCTGGAAGAGCTGCTGAATATCCGCTCGCTGCACGATATCACCAGTGATCGGTTGAATGACATGATATTTAAAGGTATTTCAATTAAAGCCTCTGTCGTTCAGCAGGATGAAAAAGAAGAGGGAATCAGAGCTTACTTGAACTTTGGACATACGCTCGGCCATGCCGTTGAGGCTGAATATGGATACGGACAGATCACCCATGGTGATGCTGTAGCCCTCGGAATGCAGTTTGCTTTATATATAAGTGAAAAGACCGCGGGCTGTAAAATGGACAGAAAGCGTTTGGTCAGCTGGCTGAAAAGCCTGGGCTATCCGAGTTCACTTAAAAAAGAGACGGAAACATCGGTTTTATTGGACCGTATGATGAATGATAAGAAAACCCGCGGCGGGAAGATTCAGTTTATCGTGCTCAACGAATTAGGAAAAGTTGCTGATCACACATTTTCCAGAAATGAACTTGAGAGCTGGCTGAACAAATGGCGATTGGAGGAGACATCATGATGATTCGCGGAATTCGCGGAGCAACTACTGTTGAACGGGATACTGAAGAAGAAATTTTACAAAAAACAAAACAGCTGTTAGAGAAAATCATAGAAGAAAATCATACAAAACCGGAAGATGTTGTTCAAATGCTTCTTTCGGCTACACCTGACTTGCACTCTGTTTTCCCGGCAAAAGCTGTTCGCGAGCTTTCAGGATGGCAGTATGTACCGGTAACATGTATGCAGGAAATGGACGTAATAGGCGGTCTGAAAAAGTGCATAAGAGTGATGATGACCGTCCAGACTGATGTTCCTCAGGATCAGATCAGACATGTATATTTAGAAAAAGCGGTCGTATTAAGACCCGATTTATCATTGACAAAAAATACTGAATTGTAATACGATAGGAACAGCTTAGAAATACACAAGAGTGTGTATAAAGCGATTGAATGAGTTGAGTTAGAGAATAGGGTAGCAGAGAATGAGTGTAGTTGAGCTGAGACATGTATGTTTATTCTACCCAAAAGAAGCCTTTCTTTTGGGTTTATTTGTTATATTATCGTTTATCCTCTCATGCCATCTTCTCATTCTCCTTGCCATAAGGAGTGAGAACAATGAATTTCCAATCAAACATTTCTGCATTTTTACAGGACAGCTTGTCCTGCCACACGATACCGATTGTGGAGACCTTCACAGTCGATACACTGACACCCATTCAAATGATAGAGAAGCTCGACAGGGAGATTACGTATCTGCTTGAAAGCAAGGACGATACATCCAATTGGTCAAGATATTCGTTTATCGGTCTGAATCCATTTCTGACAATTAAGGAAGAACAGAGCCGCTTTACAGCTGTTGATCAGAACGGCAGATCTCTTTACACAGGAAATGACCTAAAAGAAGTACTGAATTGGATGAATACAACGTACAACATCAAAACACCAGAGCTGGGCATTCCTTTTGTCGGCGGAGCTGTCGGGTACTTAAGCTATGATATGATCCCGCTGATTGAACCTTCTGTTCCTTCGCATACAAAAGAAACAGAAATGGAAAAGTGTATGCTGTTTGTTTGCCGGACATTAATCGCGTATGATCATGAAACCAAAAACGTCCACTTTATCCAATACGCAAGCCTCAATGGACGGGAAACAGAAAAAGAAAAAATCGATGTGTTTCATCAAAATCATCAAGAGCTTCAAGATCTCATAGAAAAAATGATGAATCAAAAAAACATAAAAGAGCTGTTTCTCTCTGCTGATTCATATAAAACGCCCAGCTTTGAGAACGTATCTTCCAATTATGAAAAATCTGCTTTTATGGCTGATGTAGGAAAAATCAAAGAATATATAAAAGCGGGAGATATCTTCCAGGGCGTGCTGTCACAAAAATTTGAGGTTCCGATAACAGTAAATGCCTTTGAGTTATACAGAGTGCTTAGGATCGTCAATCCTTCTCCGTATATGTATTATATGAAACTCCAAGACAGAGAAATAGTCGGCAGCTCTCCGGAACGATTAATCCGTGTTCAGGACAGACACCTGGAAATCCATCCGATTGCCGGTACGAGAAAACGCGGCGCGGACAAAGAGGAAGATGAAAAACTCAAAGTTGAGCTGATGAAGGATGAAAAAGAAAAAGCGGAGCACTACATGCTCGTTGATCTTGCCCGGAACGATATCGGCAGAGTAGCGGAGTATGGATCTGTTTCTGTGCCTGAGTTCACAAAAATTGTTTCCTTTTCACATGTCATGCATATTATCTCGGTGGTTACAGGCCGATTGAAAAAAGAGGTTCATCCTGTCGATGCATTGATGTCCGCTTTCCCGGCGGGAACTTTAACAGGCGCTCCGAAAATCCGCGCCATGCAGCTTTTGCAAGAGCTCGAGCCGACACCGAGAGAGACATACGGAGGCTGCATCGCCTACATCGGATTTGACGGAAATATCGACTCTTGTATCACAATTCGCACGATGAGCGTAAAGAATGGTGTCGCATCGATACAGGCGGGAGCTGGAATTGTTGCCGATTCAGTTCCGGAAGCTGAATATGAAGAAAGCTGCAATAAAGCAGGTGCGCTGCTGAAAACGATTCATATTGCAGAAGACATGTTTCATAGCAGGGAGGCTGAAGCTGATGAACAAATATCTACAATTGTGCGTTGATGGAAAAACACTTACTGCCGGTGAGGCTGAAGCGCTGATGAATATGATGATGACAGCGGAAATGACGCCTTCTGAAATGGGCGGTATATTGTCTGTTCTTGCTCATCGGGGAGAGACGCCAGAAGAGCTTGCGGGCTTTGTGAAGGCGATGCGGGCGCGCGCCCTTACAGTCGATGGGCTTTCTGATATTGTGGACACATGCGGAACCGGAGGAGACGGTATTTCCACTTTTAATATCTCAACGGCATCGGCAATTGTTGCCTCAGCAGCAGGTGCGAAAATTGCTAAGCACGGCAATCGGTCTGTCTCTTCTAAAAGCGGAAGCGCTGATGTGTTAGAGGAGTTAGAGGTTCCGATTCAAACCACTCCCGAAAAGGTCAAAAAAAGCATTGCAGCCAACAACATGGGATTTCTTTTTGCACCGCTTTATCACGCGTCTATGAAACATGTAGCAAGTACTAGAAAAGACCTAGGTTTCAGAACGGTATTTAATCTGCTTGGTCCGCTCAGCAACCCCTTACAGGCGCAGCGGCAGGTGATCGGGGTCTATTCCGCTGCAAAAGCTGGACTGATGGCAAGCGCACTGGAGATATTTCAGCCGAAGCACGTCATGTTCGTGTCAAGTCGTGACGGTTTAGATGAGCTTTCAATTACGGCACTGACCGACGTGATTGAATTAAAGGACGGGGAGCGCCGGGAATATACCGTTTCACCCGAAGATTTCGGTTTTACAAATGGCAGACTTGAAGATTTGCAGGTGCAGTCACCGAAAGAGAGTGCCTGTCTCATTCAGAATATTTTTGAAAATAGAAGCAGCCGCTCCGCTTTATCAATTACAGCTTTTAATGCAGGAGCTGCGATATACACAGCGGGGATCACCTCCTCACTGAAGGAAGGAACAGAGCTGGCGTTAGAGACGATTACAAACGGAGGCGCTGCTGCGCAGCTTGAACGACTAAAGCAGAAAGAGGAAGAGATCTATGCTTGAAAACATTATCAGACAAAAGAAAGAAGAAGTAAGAACATTAGTCCTGCCGGAAGAGCAGCCTTTCGAAAAACGTTCATTTAAAGAGGCACTGTCAAGCCCGAATCGGCTGATTGGGTTGATTGCCGAAGTGAAGAAAGCATCGCCGTCAAAAGGGCTCATTAAAGAGGATTTTGTCCCTGAACGGATTGCAAAAGATTATGAAGCTGCGAAGGCAGATGCGCTTTCCGTTTTAACAGACACCCCGTTTTTTCAAGGGGTAAACCGTTATTTGTCAGACGTAAAGCGTGCTGTTTCGATTCCTGTACTCAGAAAAGATTTTATTATTGATTCTCTTCAAGTGGAGGAATCAAGAAGAATCGGAGCGGATGCCATATTGTTAATCGGCGAGGTGCTTGATTCCTTGCACCTTCATGAATTATATCTTGAAGCTGGTGAAAAGGGGATGGACGTTTTAGTAGAGGTTCATGATGCAACAACGCTGGAACGAATACTGAAGGTGTTCACGCCTGGTATTCTCGGCATAAACAACCGAAACCTAAAAACTTTCGAAACATCTATAAAACAGACAGAACGAATCTCATCCCTTGTCCCGAAAGAATCACTTCTTGTCAGCGAAAGCGGAATCGGTTCTTTAGAACACTTAATATTTGTCAAAGAACATGGGGCGAGAGCTGTGCTTGTTGGTGAATCATTGATGAGGCAAACATCACAGCAAAAAGCCATCCATGCTTTGTTTGGAGAGTGAGGGTGTGAAGAAGCCGGCATTAAAATATTGCGGTATCCGGTCACTGCAGGATTTGCAGCTTGCAGCGAACTCACATGCTGATTATCTGGGCTTTATTTTTGCAGAAAGCAAACGAAAAGTATCTCCGCAAAATGTGAAAAAGTGGCTGAGTCAAGTTCGTGTCGAAAAACAGGTTGCAGGCGTTTTTGTTAATGAATCGATAGAGACGGCGGCGCGTATTGCAGAAGATTTGAATCTTGATGTTATTCAGCTTCACGGTGATGAGGAACCGGCGGATGCCGATGCGCTTCGCGTATTGACAGATTGTGAAATATGGAAGGCGCTTCATCATCATGAGAACACAACTCAAGACATAGCCCGCTTTAAAGACCATGTGGATGGCTTTGTGATTGATTCGTCAGTAAAAGGGGCAAGAGGGGGCACTGGTGTTGCTTTTTCTTGGGACTGTGTGCCGGACTACCAGCAGGCGGCTATTGGCAAACGCTGCTTTATAGCAGGCGGTGTGAATCCGGACACCATCACAGGCCTATTGAAATATCACCCATTGGGAATTGACCTTGCCAGCGGGATCGAAAAAAACGGACAAAAAAATCAAAATCTGATGAGGCTTTTAGAAGAGAGGATGAAGCGATATGTATCCATATCCGAATGAAATAGGCAGGTACGGCGATTTTGGCGGAAAGTTTGTTCCGGAAACACTGATGCAGCCGTTAGAAGAGATTGAAACCGCATTTAAAGAGATCAAGGATGATCCCGCATTTCGTGACGAATATTACAAGCTGTTACATGACTATTCCGGGAGGCCGACTGCATTAACATTCGCTGATCGAGTTACTGAATATTTAGGTGGCGCGAAAATTTATTTGAAACGAGAAGATTTAAATCATACAGGTTCTCATAAAATCAATAATGCGCTAGGTCAAGCACTGCTTGCCAAGAAAATGGGCAAAACGAAAATCATTGCTGAAACCGGTGCCGGTCAGCATGGCGTTGCCGCTGCAACAGTCGCAGCCAAATTCGGCTTTGCCTGCACTGTGTTTATGGGCGAGGAGGATGTTGCCCGTCAATCTCTGAACGTTTTCCGAATGAAGCTTCTTGGAGCGGAGGTTGTGCCTGTAACAAGCGGAAACGGTACATTGAAGGATGCCACAAATGAGGCGATAAGGTACTGGGTTCAGCATTGTGAGGATCATTTTTACATGATTGGATCTGTTGTCGGACCGCATCCTTATCCGCAGGTCGTCCGTGAATTTCAAAGAATGATCGGAGAGGAAGCGAAGGATCAATTGAGCCGCATGGAAGGCACTCTGCCTGATAAAGTAGTGGCATGCGTAGGCGGAGGAAGCAATGCAATGGGTATGTTTCAGGCATTTCTAGATGAAGAGGTTGAACTGATCGGCGCTGAAGCAGCAGGAAAAGGAATTGATACTCCTCTTCATGCCGCTACTATTTCGAAAGGAGCGGTAGGCGTTATTCACGGTTCATTGACTTATCTCATTCAGGATGAGTTCGGGCAAATTATTGAGCCTTACTCTATTTCAGCAGGTCTCGACTATCCTGGGATCGGTCCTGAGCACGCTTACTTGCATAAGAGCGGCCGTGTGACTTATGACAGTATCACAGATGAAGAAGCGGTGGATGCCTTAAAACTGTTGTCAGAAAAAGAGGGAATTTTGCCGGCGATCGAATCTGCTCATGCGTTAGCGAAAGCATTTAAACTCGCCAAAGAGATGGACCGCGATCAAACCATTCTCGTCTGTTTATCAGGACGGGGAGATAAGGATGTCAACACATTAATGAATGTGTTGGAAGAGGAGGGGAAAGCCCATGTTTAAATTAGACCTTCAAGCGTCAGAAAAATTGTTTATCCCGTTTATTACGGCGGGCGATCCATCGCCTGAGGTTTCGGTTAAACTGGCGATATCTCTTCAAAAAGCGGGCGCCACGGCACTGGAGCTTGGCGTTGCATACTCAGATCCGCTTGCAGATGGTCCGGTGATCCAGCGGGCTTCGAAGCGGGCGCTTGATCATGGAATGAATATCGTCAAGGCCATCAAATTAGGCGGAGAAATGAAAAAAAACGGCGTGAATATTCCGATTATCCTCTTTACGTATTATAATCCTGTGTTACAATTGAACAAAGAATACTTTTTCGCTTTACTGCGGGAAAATCATATTGACGGTCTGCTTGTTCCGGATCTGCCATTAGAAGAAAGCGCCAGCCTTCAAGCTGCATGCAAAAGCCATGAAGTGACGTATATTTCTTTGGTTGCGCCGACAAGCGAAAGCCGTTTGAAAACCATTATTGAACAAGCCGAGGGCTTCGTCTACTGTGTATCTTCTCTAGGTGTAACCGGTGTCCGCAATGAATTCAATTCATCCGTGTACCCATTCATCCGAGCAGTGAAGGATCTCAGCACTGTTCCGGTTGCTGTAGGGTTTGGGATATCAAACCGCGAACAGGTTATGAAGATGAATGACATTTGTGACGGTGTCGTAGTGGGAAGTGCGCTCGTCAGAAAAATAGAAGAATTAAAGGACCGGCTCATCAGCGCTGAAACGAGAGATCAAGCGCTGCAGGAGTTTGAAGATTACGCAACGGCGTTTGGCGGCTTGTACAGTTTAAAATGAGGTGACTGATTTGCGTATCAAAGAACATTTAAAACAGCTGAAGCCTTATCAGCCAGGAAAGCCGATTGAAGCAGTGAAAGCAGAATATGGCTTGAATAAAGTTGTGAAGCTTGCTTCAAACGAAAATCCTTACGGCTGTTCGGAAGCTGCAAAAGAGGCGCTTCATCATGAGATTCAGCAGCTTGCCCTTTATCCAGACGGGTACAGCGCAGCTTTGCGGACTAGGCTCAGTGAACACCTCAATGTCAGTGAAACATCACTTATTTTCGGAAACGGTTCAGATGAAATCATCCAGATCATCTGCCGGGCATTTTTAAACGATAAAACCAACACGATAACTGCTGCTCCGACTTTTCCGCAATATAAACATAATGCGGTCATTGAAGGCGCCGAAGTTCGTGAAATTGCACTTCGTCCTGACGCCTCACATGATTTAGACGCCATGCTTGAAGCGATTGACGAACAGACACAAATCGTTTGGATATGCAGCCCGAATAACCCGACTGGCACATATACATCAGAAGGGGAATTACTCGCTTTTCTGGAGCGCGTTCCTTCTCGTGTCCTCGTTGTTCTTGACGAAGCATATTATGAATATGTAACAGCAGAGGATTATCCGGAAACCGTGCCGCTCTTAAACAAGTATCCCAATCTGATGATATTGCGGACATTTTCAAAGGCTTACGGTCTGGCTGCACTCAGAGTCGGATACGGAATTGCTGAGGAGAGCCTGATTCGCCAGATTGAGCCGGCAAGAGAGCCGTTTAACACGAGCCGTCTGGGTCAGGCTGCGGCGATTGCGGCGCTTGATGATCAAGCATTTATTGCTTCCTGTGTCGAGCAAAATAAAGCAGGCCTTCAGCAATATTATGATTTTGCGAAGACTCATGGTTTAAAGTGCTACCCTTCACAGACAAACTTTGTGTTAATCGACTTTAACCGTCCGGCCGATGAACTGTTTCAGGCTCTGCTGGAAAAAGGCTATATCGTCCGGTCAGGAAATGCATTAGGCTTCCCGACATCACTCCGGATTACGATCGGAACAAAAGAGCAAAATGAAGAAATTCTTGCTATTTTAGCTGAAATTTTATAAGAGGTGATCAAATATCACCTCTTTAGTCTATAAACCAGGTGATGACGTATGAATCGAATGAAAGATACAATATTGCTCGCTGGTCTCGGATTGATAGGCGGTTCGATTGCGTTAGCGATCAAAAAAATGCATCCCGGCAAACGGATTATCGGAATCGACATCTCTGATGAACAAGCAATAGCCGCATTAAAATTAGGTGTGATAGACGAGCGTGCTGATTCATTTATCAGCGGTGCGAAAGAGGCAGCTACGGTGATCATTGCGACGCCTGTCGCGCAAACGCTGCTTATGCTTGATGAACTGGCCCACTCAGGAATTGAACAACAGCTTTTGATTACCGATGTAGGCAGCACAAAGCAAAAAGTGGTTCATTACGCTGATCAAGTGCTGCCTAGCCGCTATCAATTTGTCGGAGGGCATCCGATGGCGGGTTCACACAAGTCAGGAGTTGCCGCTGCCAAGGATTTCCTGTTTGAAAATGCATTTTATATATTAACGTCAGGTCAGAAAACGGACAGACAAGCGGTTGAACAGTTAAAACACCTGCTGAAGGGAACGAATGCCCACTTTGTGGAAATGACACCTGAAGAGCATGACGGCGTGACAAGCGTAATCAGTCATTTTCCGCATATTGTCGCAGCGAGCCTTGTTCACCAAACCCATCAGTCGGAAGAGCTTTATCCGCTTGTTAAGCGTTTTGCTGCCGGCGGGTTCAGGGATATTACAAGGATTGCATCAAGCAGTCCGGCAATGTGGCGGGATATTTTATTACATAATAAAGATAAAATCTTGGACCGTTTTGATGAGTGGATTCGCGAAATTGAGAGGATCCGGACATATGTAGAACAAGAAGATGCGGAAAACCTGTTTCGTTATTTTAAAACGGCCAAGGATTATCGCGATGGGCTGCCGCTGCGGCAGAAAGGCGCAATACCTGCATTTTACGATTTATACGTGGATGTTCCCGATCATCCGGGTGTGATTTCCGAGATAACGGCTATATTAGCTGCGGAGCGCATCAGTATCACGAATATCCGCATTATTGAAACACGAGAAGATATTAACGGAATTTTACGGATCAGTTTTCAGTCTGATGACGACCGCAAACGGGCTGAACAATGCATTGAAGCTCGCGCGGAATATGAAACTTTTTATGCTGATTGAGGTGGAAAATAATGAAAAGAGAAAAGGTGCATGCCTTAAACGGAGAAATACACATTCCCGGTGATAAATCCATTTCACACCGCTCCGTCATGTTTGGCGCGCTGGCGAAAGGTACAACAACTGTGAAAAACTTTCTGCCGGGAGCGGATTGTTTGAGCACGATCGATTGCTTTAGAAAAATGGGTGTTCAAATTGAGCAAAACGGAAGCGATGTGGTGATTTACGGAAAAGGAATCAATTCCCTGAGCGAGCCAGCAAGCCTTTTAGATGTCGGGAATTCAGGGACAACGATTCGCCTGATGCTCGGCATTTTGGCGGGACGTCCTTTTTACAGTGCGGTAGCCGGAGATGAGAGCATTGCCAAGCGTCCAATGAAACGTGTGACTGAGCCTTTGAAGCAAATGGGTGCTAAAATCGACGGCAGAGCAGGGGGAGAATTTACGCCGCTGTCCGTAAGTGGATCTTCTCTTAAAGGGATTGATTATGTATCACCTGTCGCGAGCGCACAAATTAAATCTGCTGTTTTGCTGGCCGGTTTACAGGCTGAGGGCACAACAACTGTCACAGAGCCTCATAAATCTCGGGACCATACTGAACGGATGCTTTCTGCTTTTGGTGTTGAACTTTGTGAAGATCAAACGAGCGTGTCCATTACAGGCGGCCAGAACCTGACAGCTGCAGATATTTTTGTTCCGGGAGATATTTCTTCAGCAGCGTTTTTCCTTGCTGCGGGTGCAATGGTACCGAACAGCAGCATTGTATTGAAAAACGTAGGGTTAAATCCGACTCGGACAGGTATCATTGACGTCCTTCAAAACATGAGGGCGAAACTTGAAATCAAACCGTCTGCTGACAGCAGTGCAGAGCCTTACGGAGATTTGGTCATAGAAACGTCATCTCTAAAAGCTGTTGAAATCGGAGGAGACATCATTCCGCGTTTAATTGATGAAATTCCTATCATCGCGCTTCTTGCGACTCAGGCGGAAGGAACCACTGTGATCAAGGATGCAGCAGAGCTTAAAGTCAAAGAAACAAACCGCATTGATACCGTGGTTTCCGAGCTTCGTAAGCTGGGTGCTGAGATTGAACCGACAGAAGATGGAATGAAGATATACGGCAAACAGACATTGAAAGGCGGCGGAACAGTGTCCAGCCATGGAGATCATCGGATCGGCATGATGCTTGGCATTGCTTCCAGTATAACAGTGGAGCCAATTGAAATTGAACAGGCAGATGCCATTCACGTTTCTTATCCAACTTTCTTTGAGCATTTAAATAAGCTTTCAAAAAAATCCTGAAGTTTTGCTTCAGGTTTTTTTTGCGGAGTGATTGTGAGAGTCATAAGCCGTGGTCAAAAAACATAGCTTGTCTTATAGAGGAAAAAGAAAAACGAAAAGGGGGGATGCGCTTTACTTACAAGATGGCAGATCAAAGCTGCTTTACTGTACAGAGGGCGATCTTCTTTTTTTCGTTTTCTTTTGGTAAACTTATATCACTCAATAATTCCCCGCCGTACAGCAAGCATCTTATTTGCCGGGGGCATTCGTCTGAATTATGATAGGATTAAACCGAACAAATAAAGCTTTTTGTATGGTTGTGTTGTATAGGAAAAGAAAGGACCGGTCCGATTTGAATACATTGATTCAAGAAGCCATAAAATTAGTTGAAGCAGGCGAAACAGAAAAAGGTCTCAACACGCTCTCGAAGGCTGAACATCAGCTCCATGATGAAGATAAAGCCATTGCAGCCCAGCTTTATTACGAGTGGGGTAATGTAGAAAAAGCGATTTCACTCATCAGTGATTTACATGATTTATATCCAGATGAAACAGAACTGACGAATTTTTACGCTGAACTTTTAATAGATATTGACGAAGAAGAAAAGGCCCTAGCTGTGCTGGAAACCATCCCGGAAACAGATCCATCGTATCCGGAAAGTTTGCTGCTTATGGCGGATCTTTATCAGATGCAAGGATTATTTGAAGTCAGTGAACAAAAGCTTTTGCAAGCAAAGTCCATTCTGAACAATGAACCAGTTATTGATTTTGCATTGGGAGAACTTTACTTTACACAGGGAGCCTATGCAAAAGCGGTTCAATATTTCAAAACAACGGCTGAGGAGCAGAGTGAGATTGGAGGCGTTAATGTCTATCAGAGACTGGCCGAATCGTTAAGTGCCTCAGGTGAATTTGAGGATGCCATTTCGTGGTACGAGAAAGCTGTTGAAGAGAATCCTGAGCCTAATACGATTTTTGGCTATGGATTTACAGCTTTACAGGCAGGGCTTATGAAAACAGCTATTAAGCAGCTGTCTGATTTAAAAGAGCTTGATCCATCTTATTCCTCACTTTACATGCCGCTCTCGAAAAGCTATGAAGCTGAAGGAATGTATGAAGAGGCATTAAAAACGGCAAAAGAGGGTATCAGATATGATGAATATAACAAAGAGCTTTTCCTCTATGCCGCAAAAATGGCCTTGAAAATCGGGAAGTCAGAAGAGGGGAAAAAGCTGCTTCAAGAGGCGCTTGCGCTTGATCCGGGCTTCGTCGAGGCGCTTCATACACTTCTTGCTGTGTACCATAAAGAAGAGGATTATGAACAGATTATTGATCTTATTCAAGAGGTGCGCGGCTACGGAGAAGAGGATCCGAAATACAATTGGTATCTTGCGAGCGCGTATACTGAATTAGAGCAATACGAGGAAGCGAAACAATCCTTTGAAGCTGCCTATCTTCATTACCGGGAGGATAGAGATTTCTTATATGAATACTCAAGCTTCCTATTAGAAGAAGGCCTCCAAAAAGAAGCGCTGCCACTTTTGAAAAAGGTTGTGGAAATGGACGGCGCCAATGAAGAGCTGGAAGAAACGATTTTGCGAATCGAGGATGAATTTTCTAGATAAGCAGGAATATTCACCATTCATGTGGAACATATAAGTATATAGATTATACGAACGATAGAGGAGGGAATTACATGCAGACCCCTGTTTCTGTCAATGAGAAAAAGGATTTTATCCGCTGGTTTTTAAACCATTATCAGTTAAAGCGCCGAGAGTGCGTTTGGATCTTGAACTACTTAATGAGCCATGATTCTCTCATGGAGAAGGTTCATTTTGTGGAACAAGCTGAGTTTTGCCCGAGAGGCATTATCATGTCAACACACTGTGTTGAAGAAGTTCCGTTTCGGTTCTATAAAGAGAATATCATGACAACCGACGCGGAAAAATCTTTTCATGATATTAGATTAAATAAACAGCAGGATTTGTTTATCCAGCTTAATTTCCGTTCAGCTTACAGTTCACCTGAATATGCGGCAGTGCTGGAATCCAACCCTCATATTCCGAAGAATCTCTTTGAGAACAAAAAAGATCAGGGGTTGGCTGAACAAATTTTGGAGCACGCTATCTCCACATTCCAAAGAGAAAAATTATTAAAAGACATTGACGACGCGTTAGATCGTCATGATAAAGAAGCATTTGAACAATTATCACGCCAATTGAATCAGCTCACATAATTTGACCAGCCTTGCAGCGTATTGCAAGGCTTGTTGTCATAAGGGGGAGAACGATGAAGTGGAGAATCACTGATGCCAAGGACTATTTACAAGCTAAAGATTACATTGATACCGCTGTCATTCCATTAATTGGTGTAAAAGTAGGTGTCCATTTCCAAATGGCTGCGGAGAAAGGCGAATTCACACAGCTTCTGTCAGAAGAACTGGAAAGGCAGTTAAAGGGACGGGTATATTTACTGCCCCCTTATACATATGTTGATAGAAATGAAAAAACCGTTCAAGGACTAAAGGATTTGCGGGAAGAACTTCTATCAGAATTTTCGCATGTGGTGCTGCTCACATCTGACGAAAGTTGGAATGGAGAGGAGGCATTGGGCAAAATCATTGTTGCCCCGTCTGTTCCGTTGGAGCATTTAAATGACTCCTTGAAAAGAAAAATATTGGATGAACGCACTGCGGAAATTTTGAACGTTTTGTTACAGTTGTGGAACGTTTCATAAAAACACTTACATTTCCTTATGAACAATATTTTGGCTATATTGACCTTGCTGAGAGATTCATATATTATGAGGGTGTCTAAAGGTATTGCAATATTTTCTATTTTAGTCAGTTTGCAGGGGTGACCTAGAGGGGGGAGAAGAGATGGGCGGTAAACATGATATATCCAGACGTCAATTTTTGAATTATACGCTCACAGGCGTAGGGGGGTTTATGGCGGCTAGTATGCTCATGCCTATGGTTCGCTTTGCACTCGACCCGGTATTAAAATCGACAGGGAAACAGGACATGGTTCAGGTTGTCAGCGTAGATGAGCTGACAAAAGAGCCGCAGCGCTTTGATTTCAAAATAAATCAAGTCGATGCCTGGTATGAGTCAGAAGAGTCAAGATCAGCCTGGGTCTTCAAAAACGGGGATGAAATTGTAGCGCTTTCTCCAATTTGTAAGCATTTAGGGTGTACGGTGAACTGGAACAGCGATCCTAAAAATCCGAATAAATTCTTTTGTCCATGCCATTACGGACTCTATGAAAAAGACGGCACCAATGTCCCGGGCACGCCGCCGCTTTCGCCTCTTGATCATTATGAGCAAGAAGTAAAAGACGGATTCCTGTATCTCGGAAAAGCAAAGCCTAAGGGGGAAGGGTGACATGCTGAACAAAATTTATGACTGGGTAGATGAGCGGCTTGATATTACACCGATGTGGAGGGATATTGCCGATCACGAAGTACCGGAACATGTAAATCCCGCCCATCATTTCTCTGCATTTGTGTATTGCTTTGGGGGACTGACGTTTTTTGTAACCGTTATCCAAGTGTTATCTGGAATGTTTTTAACGATGTATTATGTGCCTGATATCAAAAATGCTTGGGAATCAGTATATTATTTGCAAAATGAAGTGGCGTTTGGCCAGATTGTGAGAGGAATGCACCACTGGGGTGCGAGCCTGGTCATTGTGATGATGTTTTTACATACGCTGAGGGTCTTTTTCCAAGGAGCGTATAAAAAGCCGCGTGAGCTGAACTGGATTGTGGGTGTCTTGATCTTTTTTGTCATGCTCGGGCTTGGCTTTACAGGCTATCTGCTTCCTTGGGACATGAAGGCTCTGTTTGCAACAAAAGTCGGGCTGCAGATCGCTGAAGCCACGCCTTTGATCGGGACGCAAGTCAAAACACTCCTTGCGGGGCATCCGGATATAGTAGGCGCCCAAACGCTGACCAGGTTTTTTGCGATCCATGTATTCTTTCTTCCGGCTGCATTGTTCGGGCTGATGGCTGCACATTTTATCATGATCCGGAAGCAGGGGATTTCAGGACCGCTTTAAACTCTTGATCTGCGAAAAAAAGGAGGGGATGACATGCACCGGGGCAAAGGGATGAAATTTGTAGGCGATTCAAGGATACCGGCTGAAAAAAAGCCGAATATACCGAAGGATTATTCGGAGTATCCGGGTAAAACAGAAGCTTTCTGGCCAAATTTCTTATTGAAGGAATGGATGGTCGGCGCTGTCTTTCTAATCGGTTTTCTTGTTTTGACGATTGTGCATCAGCCGCCTTTGGAGCGGATGGCGGACCCGACGGATACTGGTTATATTCCGCTGCCGGATTGGTATTTTCTTTTCTTATACCAGCTGTTGAAGTATGAATATGCCGCTGGAAGCTTTACAGTGGTCGGCGCCATGATTATGCCGGGACTCGCTTTTGGCGCGCTGCTTTTGGCGCCATTCCTTGACAGAGGAACAGAAAGAAGGCCTTGGAAACGCCCTGTTGCTGTTGGAATGATGCTTCTGGCCCTTTCTGCTGCTGTATTTTTAACGTGGCAGTCAGTTGCTACTCACGACTGGGCTAAAGCAGAGGAGCAAGGGAAAATCACAAAAGAAGCCGACATTGACACCAGCGCAGAAGGCTATAAGGTTTTTAAGGAGCAGGGCTGTATTTCTTGCCATGGGGATAACCTCCAAGGAGGAGCAGCCGGGCCTTCATTGGTTGACAGCGGCCTGAAACCCGATGAAATCAAAAAAATCGCTGTTGAAGGGAAAGGCAAAATGCCGGCGGGTGTGTTTAAAGGGAATGATAAGCAGCTTGAAGAACTGGCGAAATTCATTTCTGAAACAACCGCAAAATAGCGTATTGTGAATTGTGAAATGGAAGGATATACTTTTATTATCAAAAGCTGACCCGGCGTCAGCTTTTTTATATGGACACATTCTTTTACAGACTGAGAGTTGATTTGATGTGAAATGGTTTCAATATGTATTAGGACAGCGGCCGATACTTATTCTTGTCTTAGCTGTCAATTTTCTGGGGACGGTTTACGGTTACTATTGGTACTTGCCGCAGCTTCTGGAGACACCGGCCCGATTCCTGATTTTTGTTCCGGACAGTCCGACAGCAACATTTTTCTTTCTGTTTGTGCTGCTCGCCTTTATCCTGAAACGGAACGCTCCGCTTTTTGAGGCGCTTGCGCTGGTCACCCTCGTAAAGTACGGCCTATGGGCGGTTGCCATGAATTTTCTTGTGCTGGCTGTAACAGGTGACTTGCCGTGGGAAGGATACATGCTGATTGCCTCGCATTTTGCAATGGCAGTCCAAGGCGTATTGTACAGTCCGTATTTTCGTTTTTCATTTTGGCATCTTGCCATTGCTGCGGTTTGGACGCTGCATAACGATGCCATTGATTATTTGTTTAAGATGATGCCGCAGTACTCTATGCTTTCTGATTATATGACTGATATAGGGTACGGAACATTTTGGCTGAGCATCTTTTCAATCGGGCTTGCTTACTTCCTTGTGGTCTCGAAAAAGCAAACAAAGCTAGAGCTGATGTAAAGACAATGTTGGTCTATCCTTGTCCCTTTCTTCATATTCTGTAAGGAGAGAGAGTGGGAGGGACCTGCATGAAACGAAAGCTGACGATCTGTCTGTTGATTGCTCTTATTTTTTATAATGGAAATGCCAAGGCTGCAGAGCGGGGAAGCCTCGAAGAATTGAACGACTTATCCGATACAGTCTTTCAAATGACCCGTCAGTCGAAATACGAAGAGGCGCTGCAAGTCCTTGCTTATTTTGAAAAAACATTAAAATCGACTGAGAAAAAACAGCAAGCCCCTATGCTAACGGGAGCCCAAATTCGTCAAATCACGCTGGGCTATAACGATATGGTACGGAGTTTAAAGCAGGCTGATACTTCAGATACACAAAAACTCAGAGCGGCCGCACAATTCAGAATGCTGATGGATGCCGTTGACAATCGGTCTGATCCGCTTTGGAGCTCACTGGAAAAACCGATTATGGAGGCCTTTGCTGAACTGAAGCAGGATGTACAAAAGAATGAAAGCACGAGCTTTCATGAAAAATGGAACGAATTTATCAGTTTATATGATTTGATTTACCCCAGTCTTACAATCGATGTAGCAGAAGATCAGCTTGAAACGGTCGGGAAACATATAGGGGTTATTGAGCAAGAGGAATTTCAGCAAATGACCGAAAGCACGAAGCTTGAACGGCTTTCTCTTCTTCAGCATGATCTGAAAAATGTATTTGACAGAGCGGAGGAGGATGATGCCGATCCGTCTTTGCTCTGGGTGATCATCACAACCGGCGGTATCATCATTACAGCTCTCACCTATGTCGGATACAGAAAGTACAAAGCGGAGAAAAACAAGCTGAAAAAACGGGACTACCCTAAATAAGTATGAGGGGCGGCGGCAGCCGCCTTTTTTCTATTGAATTCAACGCGGAAGCGGATTTTTATTTTCGTCAAGCGTAAATCCTTCTCCGAGCACATCATGGACATCGCTTACCGCTACAAAGGCATGAGGATCAACGGAGTTAATCACACTTTTCAGCATCACCAGTTCGTTTTTCGGCACAACACAATAAAGCACATCTATGTCCTCTTTTGTATAGGAACCTTGTCCTTTCAAAATGGTGACGCCCCGTTCCATTTCTTCAAGAATTTTTTTCTGAATCAGGTCGTTTTTCGAAGAGATGATTGTAGCGCCTTTAGCTGCGTATCCGCCTTCCTGGATAAAATCAATTAATCTTGCAGCCACAAATACAGCCACCAAGGTATACATCGCTTCCTTATATGAGAGATAAGTCAGCAAGGACAAAACGATGACACAGGCATCGAAAGCAAACATCGTTCTGCCCATCGGAATCCCGAAATATTTATTAACTAAACGGGCGATGATGTCTACTCCGCCTGTCGTACCGCCAAATTTAAAAATAATGCCTAATCCGGCTCCGATAAATACGCCGGCAAATAAAGCAGCGAGCGCTAGGTCGTGCTGAAGAGGCATATGTATTTCATATCGCTGGAAAATGCTGAGGAACAGAGACAAGGCTACAGTGCCCACAAGGGTGTAAACAAACATTGTCCTGCCAAGCAAACGCCAGCCGATAAAAAAGATCGGAATATTCAGCACCAGGTTCGAGATAGAGGGGCTGATATGGAAAAGGGCATAAAGCAAAAGTGTAATACCTGTAAAACCGCCCTCAGCCAAATTGTTCTGCATATTGAAATGAACCAAGCCAAATGAAAAAATCGCCGCTCCGATTAAAATAAAACATATGTTTTTTAATCTAATTTCTCCAAGCATCACACAAAACCCCTTTTCCTTCCATTAGATAGCGTTTATATTATAGTGGATGAAAAAGAAAACAGCAAACGTGCTTAAACATTTGTCAAACGTATCTGAATTAGCTAACATGTAAGAGGATGATAGGAGGTTTCGTTCAGTGAGTGATAAAACAATGAAAGATATACAGGCTGAAGTAGACCGTTACATCGGCCAATTTAAAGAAGGATATTTCAGCCCGCTAGCCATGATGGCGAGACTGACCGAAGAACTGGGCGAGCTTGCCAGAGAAGTAAATCACCGCTATGGAGAAAAACCAAAAAAAGCGACTGAAGATGATAAAAGCATGGAAGAGGAAATGGGCGATGTGCTGTTTGTATTAGTTTGTTTAGCCAACTCTCTAGATATCTCTTTAGAGGAAGCCCACGATCGAGTCATGCATAAATTTAATACGAGAGATAAAGACCGCTGGACCAGAAAAGAAGAAGGAAAGTAGAGGAGATCTAGATGTCAAACGAAACAATTAAAGTAGTCATTGCAGGACCGCGTGGAAGAATGGGGCAGGAAGCTGTTAAATTGGCGGAAAGAACACCTCATTTTCACCTTGTCGGGGCCATCGACCATACATACGACCAGCAAAAATTATCCGATGTGATGTCTGTTGAGTCAGATGCTCTTATTTACACAGATATCCGTGCCTGTTTTACAGAAACACAGCCGGATGTCTTAATTGATTTAACGACGCCTGAAATCGGAAAAGTACATACAAAAATGGCATTAGAGCACGGAGTTCGTCCAGTTGTCGGAACAACCGGATTTTCAGAAGCTGACTTAAATGAGCTCACGTCTTTAACAGAAGAGAAGGGTATCGGAGCCATCATTGCTCCAAACTTTGCGCTTGGTGCGGTGCTGATGATGAAATTTTCGAAAATGGCCGCCAACTACTTTGAGGATGTTGAGATTATTGAGCTTCACCATGACAAGAAGCTTGATGCACCAAGCGGAACGGCGCTTAAAACAGCGGAAATGATTTCAGAAGTCCGCAAAGAAAAGAAGCAAGGACATCCGGATGAAAAAGAAATCCTCCCAGGAGCGAGAGGAGCAGAGCAAAACGGTATCCGCTTGCACAGCGTCCGTCTTCCGGGACTGATCGCACATCAGGAAGTCATGTTCGGCATGGATGGCCAAACGCTTCAGATCCGCCATGATTCCTATAACAGGGCTTCTTTCATGTCAGGTGTTAAACTGTCAGTCGAACAAGTCATGAAGATTGATCAGCTTGTGTACGGGTTAGAAAATATCATTGATTAGACAGGGGGATGAATGATGAAAATTGCTTTGATCGCACATGACAAGAAAAAACAAGATATGGTTCAATTTACGACTGCCTATCGGGATATTTTGAGTCATCATGATCTATACGCAACCGGTACAACAGGATTGAAAATTCAAGAGGCGACAGGTCTTCAAATTGAACGTTTTCAATCAGGCCCTTTAGGGGGAGACCAGCAAATCGGAGCATTGGTCGCGGCCAATGCACTCGATCTTGTCATCTTTTTGCGTGACCCGCTGACCGCGCAGCCGCATGAACCGGATGTCTCGGCATTAATCCGGTTATGTGATGTGTATTCCATTCCGCTCGCCACAAATATGGGTACTGCGGAGATTCTTGTCCGTACACTTGATGAAGGTGTTTTCGAATTTCGCAACCTGCTACGGGGGAAAGAGCCGAATGTATAATACTGACGTTCTTGCTTTTGGCGCCCACAGTGATGATGTCGAGATCGGAATGGGCGGCACAATCGCGAAGTTTGTCAAACAGGGAAAAAAAGTAATGATATGCGATTTAACCGAAGCGGAACTTTCTTCAAACGGAACGGTCAGCTTACGTAAAGAAGAAGCAGCTGAAGCAGCCAGTATATTAGGTGCAGAAAAAAGAATCCAGCTGACGCTTCCAGACCGCGGACTGATGATGAGTGATCAGGCCATTCGGACGATTGTCAGTGTCATCAGAACCTGCCGGCCAAAAGCAGTCTTTATGCCGTATAAAAAGGACCGCCATCCGGATCACGGAAATGCGGCCGCATTGGTGGAAGAAGCGATTTTTTCCGCGGGTATTCATAAATATAAAGACGAAAAAAACCTTCCCGCGCATAAAGTAAGCAAAGTTTATTATTATATGATAAATGGTTTTCATCAGCCTGATTTTGTGATTGATATTTCGGAAACAATAGAAGCCAAAAAACAAAGCCTCAACGCCTATAAAAGTCAGTTTGTACCGTCTGAGGATTCAGTTTCAACTCCTCTGACGAATGGCTATATCGAGATCGTTGAAGCGAGAGAAAAGCTTTATGGCAAAGAAGCGGGAGTGGAGTATGCCGAGGGTTTCTTCTCCAGAAGAATGCTGATGCTTGAACATGATGTGCTTGGGGGCGAACAATGAAAAAACTAAAAATAGGGATCACATGCTATCCGAGCGTCGGAGGCTCAGGTATCATTGCGACAGAACTGGGGAAGCAGCTTGCTGAAAAGGGACATGAAATCCATTTCATCACGTCAAGCATTCCGTTTAGACTGAATACATATCATCCCAATATTCATTTTCATGAAGTTGAGGTTAATCAATATGCTGTTTTTAAATATCCGCCATATGATTTGACATTGGCTAGCAAAATCGCGGAGGTGGCTGAACGGGAGAATTTAGACATTATCCATGCGCATTATGCTCTCCCGCATGCGGTTTGCGCCTATCTTGCCAAACAGATGCTAAAGCGCAATATCGGCATTGTCACCACATTACACGGCACAGATATCACGGTGTTAGGCTATGACCCATCTCTAAAAGATCTTATCCGTTTTGCCATCGAGTCATCAGATAGGGTGACAGCTGTTTCTTCAGCGCTTGCAGCTGAAACATACGATTTAATTAAACCTAAGAAAAAAATCGAAACGATTTATAACTTTATAGATGAGCGCGTGTATCTGAAGAAAAACACAGCGGCGATTAAAGAGAAACATGGGGTTTTACCAGACGAAAAAGTTGTCATCCATGTGTCCAACTTCAGAAAGGTCAAACGTGTGCAGGATGTCATCCGTGTGTTCCGCAATATCGCCGGGAAAACAAAAGCGAAGCTGCTTTTAGTCGGAGACGGTCCGGAAAAATCGACAGCTTGTGAGCTTGTCAGAAAATATGGATTGGAAAACCAAGTCTTAATGCTTGGAAATCAAGATCGTGTTGAGGAGCTTTATTCTATTAGCGATCTAAAGCTGCTGCTGTCTGAAAAGGAGAGCTTCGGTCTTGTTCTGCTAGAAGCGATGGCTTGCGGGGTGCCTTGTATCGGAACAAACATTGGCGGTATCCCGGAGGTTATTAAGAACAATGTGAGCGGATTTTTGGTGGATGTCGGCGATGTTGCAACTGCAACAGCCCGAGCGATGAGTATTTTAGAAGATGAACAGCTGAGTAAGAGGTTTACAGAGGCGGCAATGGAGATGCTCAAAAATGCATTTTCTTCCCGAAAAATTGTCAGCCAGTATGAACAGATTTATGCCGATTTAGCAGAACCGGAGTGATCACATGGAACAAGTTTTTATCAAAGCGCTTCCCGTGCTCCATACCTTAATCGAAGCGGGACATCAGGCTTATTTTGTTGGAGGCGCAGTTCGTGACAGCTATATGAAACGAGCGATCGGGGATGTCGATATCGCGACTGATGCGGCACCCGATCAAGTAGAACGGCTGTTTCAGCGGACGGTTGATGTAGGCAAAGAGCATGGGACGATTATTGTGCTCTGGGAAGATGAAACCTATGAAGTCACGACGTTCCGTACTGAATCAGAGTATGAAGATTATAGAAGGCCGTCAGACGTGCAATTTATCACATCTTTAGAAGAGGATTTAAAACGCAGGGATTTGACGATTAATGCGATGGCTATGACAGCGGATGGGAAGGTGCTTGATTATTTCGGCGGCAAGAAAGATATTGATCAGAAGCTGATTCGAACCGTCGGAAAACCCGAGGACAGATTTCAAGAAGATGCGCTTCGCATGCTGAGAGCTATACGCTTTATGAGCCAGCTCGGCTTCACGCTATCACCACAAACAGAAGAAGCCATCACGCAAGAAAAATCACTCCTATCCCATGTTTCAGTTGAACGAAAAACAATAGAGTTCGAGAAGCTGCTGCAGGGAAGAGCATCACGCCAGGCGCTTCAAACCCTCATTCAAACAGGGCTGTATGAGGAGCTGCCCGGTTTTTATCATAAACGAGAGAACCTGATGGCGGCGAGCAAGTTTCCGTTTTCCGCTTTACCCTCCCGAGAGGAGTTGTGGGCTGCGCTTCTAATAGATCTTGACATAAATACAAAAGATGCGCCGCTTTTCCTGAAAACATGGAAGCTCCCGGGAAAAGTGATGAAGGAAGCGATTCATATTGTCCATACGTTTAAGCAGAACCTTAACGTGATGACGATGTATAAAGCTGGAGAAAAGTCACTGCTCTCGGCGGTCAAAATATCGCAGCTTCGGCAAAACGGTAAACTGGATGAAGAAAAGCTGAAGGACATTCAAAACGCTTATCAAAGCCTCCCGATCAAAAGCCTTAAGGATCTTGATATCACGGGCAAGGATTTGCTTGCGCTGCGAAACCGGCCCGCCGGAAAATGGGTGTCGGAAGAATTACAGCGGATCGAGCACGCTGTTGTGACGGGAAAGCTCTCCAATCAAAAGAAATACATAGAGGAGTGGCTGAAGAGATGCGGTCAACATTAAGAAAAGACCTAATTGAATTATTTTCTCAGGCCGGACGTGAATTTATTTCCGGCCAAAAGATCAGTGATGCCCTCGGCTGTTCCAGAACTGCAGTATGGAAACATATTGAAGAGCTTCGGAAAGAGGGCTATGAAGTAGAAGCCGTCAGAAGAAAAGGATATCGGCTTGTCAAAAAACCCGGAAAGCTCAGTGAAAGCGAAATTCGCTTCGGACTGAAAACGGAAATGATGGGCCAGAATCTAATTTACCATGACGTTATTTCAAGCACACAAAAAACAGCGCATGAGCTTGCGAATGATAACGCACCGGAAGGCACTCTCGTAGTGGCTGACAAACAAACAGCAGGCAGGGGGAGAATGTCAAGAGTATGGCATTCTCAAGAGGGGAACGGCATTTGGATGAGCCTGATCTTACGCCCTGACATTCCGCTCCAAAAAACACCGCAGCTGACACTGCTTGCTGCAGTAGCTGTTGTGCAGGGAATTGAAGAGTCAGCAGGCATCCAAACGGATATTAAATGGCCTAATGATATTTTGATAAACGGAAAAAAAACAGTCGGCATCTTAACAGAAATGCAGGCCGAGGAAGACCGCGTACGTTCGATTATCATCGGAATTGGCATTAATGTTAATCAGCAGCCGGATGATTTTCCAGATGAACTAAAGAACATCGCGACAAGCCTCAGCCAAGCTGCCGGAGAAAAAATTGACAGGGCCGGCGTTATTCAGCATATTTTACTTTGCTTTGAAAAACGGTACCGGGATTATATGACGCACGGTTTTACGCCGATTAAGCTTTTGTGGGAAAGCTATGCGCTGGGCATCGGCACGAATATGAGGGCCAGAACGTTAAACGGAACGTTTTACGGGAAGGCGTTAGGTATAGATGATGAAGGTGTTCTTCTTTTAGAAACGAAGGAGGGCATGAAAAAAATCTATTCTGCCGATATCGAATTGGGTTAATGTGTTGGTACATGCCCGTTGATTTTGGTATACTTCCATTGGGCAGTATCGCCTGCGAACTGCACCTATTATTAAAATAGATAGACATTGCAGCAGTCTGCCTTGATCCAAAAAAGGACTGGGACAGAGGGATGAAACTCGCCGAACTTTAGAAAGTGAAGAATCCTTCTCGTTGTAACGGAAGGTTTTTTGGCTTGCAGAAGAAAACGGCAGCTCATCTCCTCTAAATATGAGGAGGAGAAAACATGAAAACAAAACTCGATTTTCTAAACATGAAGGAGACTGAAGAACCGATCGTCATGCTGACCGCTTATGATTACCCGGCAGCTAAGCTTGCTGAACAAGCGGGAGTCGACATGATTTTAGTCGGTGATTCACTCGGGATGGTCGTTCTCGGCCTTGATTCAACTGTCGGTGTGACAGTTGCAGATATGATTCATCATACAAAAGCGGTGAAAAGGGGCGCGCCGAATACATTTATTGTAACGGACATGCCGTTTATGTCCTATCACCTGTCCAAGGAAGATACACTGAAAAATGCAGCCGCTATCGTTCAGGAAAGCGGAGCTGACGCACTGAAGCTTGAAGGAGGAGAAGGCGTATTTGAATCCATTCGCTCATTGACGCTCGGAGGCATTCCGGTAGTCAGTCACTTAGGCCTGACACCGCAGTCAGTCGGTGTGTTGGGCGGTTATAAAGTACAGGGCAAAGACGAACAAAGCGCCAAAAAATTAATAGAAGACAGTAAAAAATGCGAAGAAGCAGGAGCAATGATGCTTGTGCTGGAATGTGTGCCTGCGGAACTCACAAAAAAAATTACCGAGCTGCTAAGCATACCGGTCATCGGAATCGGGGCTGGTGTGAATGCGGACGGACAAGTTCTCGTTTATCATGATATTATCGGACACGGTGTAGAGAGAACACCTAAATTTGTAAAGCAATATACGCAAATTGACGAAACAATCGAAACAGCAATCAGCGGATATGTCCATGATGTAAGACATCGTGCTTTCCCTGAACAGAAGCATTCCTTTCAAATGAATCAGGCAGTGCTTGACGGCTTGTACGGAGGAAAATAAGATGAGACAGATTACAGATATTTCACAGCTGAAAGAAGCCATAAGACAGTATCAGTCAGAGGGGAAGTCAATTGGATTTGTTCCGACAATGGGATTTTTGCATGAGGGGCATCTAACACTGGCAGACAAAGCAAGACAAGAAAATGACGCCGTTGTTATGAGTGTTTTTGTCAATCCCGCGCAATTCGGTCCTAATGAAGATTTTGAAGCATACCCTCGGGATATAGAGCGGGACGCGGTCCTCGCAGAAAATGCCGGAGTCGATATTCTTTTTACGCCTGATGCTCATGATATGTATTCTGGCAAAAAGAATGTCACGATTCATGTCGAAAGACGCACAGATGTTTTATGCGGACGCTCAAGAGAAGGACACTTTGACGGGGTTGCAATCGTATTGACGAAGCTGTTCAACCTTGTGAAGCCGACCCGTGCCTACTTCGGTTTAAAGGATGCACAGCAGGTTGCGGTTGTCGATGGCTTAATCAGCGATTTCTTCATGGATATTGAATTGGTTGCAGTCGATACAGTCAGGGAGGAAGACGGCTTAGCCAAAAGCTCCCGCAATGTATATTTAACAGCTGAGGAGAGGAAAGAAGCTCCTCAGCTGTACCGGGCCCTTCAAGCCGGTGCGGAGCTGATCAGAGCCGGGGAAAGAGACCCTGAAGCGGTGATAAAGGCTGTGAAAGAAATGATTCAGTCGACAAGCGGCATGATTGACTATGTGGAGCTTTATTCCTATCCGGAACTCGAGCCTGTGAACAAAATGGAAGGAAAGTTAATTCTGGCTGTTGCAGTTGCTTTTTCAAAATCGCGTTTAATAGATAATATCATTATTGATATTCGAGAAATGGAGAGAATATAATATGTATCGCACGATGATGAGCGGCAAGCTTCACAGGGCAACCGTTACGGAAGCGAACCTGAATTACGTAGGAAGCATTACAATTGATGAAGATCTCATTGATGCGGTTGGAATGCTCCCTAATGAAAAAGTGCAAATTGTGAATAATAATAATGGAGCACGTCTTGAAACGTATATTATTCCTGGTAAACGCGGAAGCGGCGTCATCTGCTTAAACGGTGCAGCCGCACGCCTTGTACAGGAAGGAGATAAGGTCATTATTATTTCCTACAAAATGATGTCTGATCAAGAAGCGGCAAGCCACGAGCCAAAAGTGGCTGTTCTGGATGATCGAAACAAAATTGAACAAATGCTGGGCAACGAACCAGCCCGCACAATTTTGTAAAAGAAAAAGCCCCCCCTTTATCGGGGGTTTTCTTTTAAGATTTTGAGAGTAAAACGGTTTTGCCGCTCCATTTCCGTTCAAAACGTGTTACACTTTTGTCGTATGCAAGAATTGAGGTGTCCATTTTAATGAATAAGCAACGGTTCGTTGTTATAGATGTAGAAACAACAGGGAATTCGCCGAAGAAAGGCGATAAAATCATACAAATCGCAGCGGTTGTAATTGAAAATGGACAAATTACTGAGCGGTTTTCAAAATACATCAATCCAAATAAACCCATTCCTGCTTTTATTGAGCAGCTTACTGGAATTTCTAATCAAATGGTAGCGCATGAGCAGCCGTTTGAAGCAGTCGCTGAAGAAGTGTTCCATCTGCTTGATGGCGCCTATTTTGTCGCCCATAATATCCATTTTGACCTCGGATTTGTCAAGTATGAGCTACATAAGGCGGGCTTTCAGCTCCCGGATTGTGAAGTGCTGGATACTGTTGAGCTCTCCCGGATTGTGTTTCCGGGATTTGAAGGGTATAAACTGACCGAATTAAGCGAGGAGCTTCAGCTGCGGCATGACCAGCCGCATCGGGCTGACAGCGATGCTGAAGTGACCGGGCTTATTTTTTTGAAAATCCTTGAAAAGCTGAGACAGCTTCCTTATCCGACATTAAAGCAGTTAAGGAGGCTTTCCCAGCATTTTATCAGTGATCTGACACATATGTTGGATATGTTCATTTATGAAAACAGACATACCGAGATACCGGGCTATGCGCGCTTCTCTTCCTTTTCTGTCAGAGAACCTGAAGCAATCGATGAACACATTAGTGAAGACGTGAACTTCTCATTTGAGATCGAAAGTTGGGAAGCTGGAAATGAAAAAGCGCTGTCAGAGCTAATGCCTGGGTATGAAAAGAGAGACGGCCAAATGATGATGATGAAAGAGGTCGCTGAAGCGTTTGACAATCGTGAGCATGCCTTGATTGAAGCTCCTCCGGGAATCGGAAAAACGATTGGCTACCTTATTCCGGCTGCGCTTTTTGCTAAGAAAACAAGAAAGCCGGTCATTATCAGTACGTATTCAACGCTTTTACAGCAGCAGATTCTGACAAAGGATTTGCCGATTGTCCAAGATCTGTTTCCATTCCCGGTAACAGCGGCGATTTTAAAAGGGCAATCGCATTATTTATGCCTGTATAAATTCGAGCAGGTGCTTCATGAAGATGATGATAATTATGATGCCGTACTGACAAAAGCACAGCTTCTCGTTTGGCTGACAGAGACAAACACAGGGGATGTAGCTGAACTGAATTTGCCTTCAGGCGGAAAGTTGCTGTGGGACAGGTTGGCTTATGACGATAACTCCAATAAAAGAAGCCGCAATGAAAATGTGACAGGCTTTTATGAGCGGGCAAAGCAGATTGCCATGCGTTCCGATTTGGTGGTCACCAACCATTCTCTTTTACTGACTGATGAAGGCAGCCAGAAAAAAAGGCTCCCTGATAGCGGCACATTTATTATCGATGAAGCACATCATTTTGACCGGGCTGCAAGCGAGCATTTAGGAAAACGAGCCACATACATAGAATTGCATGCTACTTTGAGCAGAATTGGCACTCTGAAAGAACAAGGTCTTCTAAAAAAGATGAGGCAGCTATTCCAGCGAAACAGCCTGCCGGTTGATTCCTTTTTCGAAGCAGAAGAATGGATTCAGCACATTCTAGCAGAAAGTGATGCTTTCTTCAGCTCAGTGCATTCTTTTGTCAAACGAAGAAAACCTAAAGAAGACTTAAACCGTCTAGTTTTTAAGGTGAACAAAGACAGTCAGGATAAAAGCTGGCCGATTTTAATGGATGGAGCGGAGAGGCTTTGTTCCATGCTGACACATGTACATCAGCTTTTTGAGGCACAGTCTGCCCTGATGGAAAAACATCTGACCGGTATGAAGAGCAAAAGTGTCTTTTTGGCCGATGAATATCAAAGAAGCATGAAAGGCTTGCAGCAGTACTGTCAGACGTTGCAGAAGCTGTTCTTTGAGTCTGATGATGACGAAGCTGTTTGGATTGAAATAGACGCAAAGGGAGCAAAAAATGCGGTGGCCATTTACGCTCAGCCGCTTGAACCCGGTGAACTTCTGGCTGATCAGTTTTTCGCGCGCAAAAACAGTGTGGTGCTAACATCTGCAACTCTTACAGTTGAAGATTCATTCCAATTTATGATTGAGCGACTGGGACTTGGTGACTTTTTCCCGCGCACCATGAGAATTAAGTCGCCTTTTTCCTACGATGAGCGCATGCGTGTGATCATTCCGAAAGAAATGAAATCCATTCAAGATACGGGGGAAATTGAATTTATACAGGATACGGCCCGTTATATCGAACTGATGGCAAAGGAAAAACAGCCCAAAATCCTTGTGCTGTTAACATCCCATGATATGCTGAAAAAAGTTCATCAGGAGCTAAAGCACGGGATGAGCGCTTCCGGCATTCAGCTCTTGGCGCAAGGAATTACAGGCGGAAGTCCCGGCAAACTGATGAAAACTTTTAAAGCATCGAATCAGGCCATCTTGCTTGGTACAAATCACTTTTGGGAAGGCGTTGATTTCCCTGGTGACGAGCTGACAACAGTCATGATCGTGAGGCTTCCATTCCGGTCTCCTGATCACCCGCTTCATGCTGCAAAATGTGAGCTAGCCCGCAAAAAGGGGCGGAATCCGTTTCAAACCGTATCACTTCCAGAAGCTGTACTGACCTTCAGACAAGGAATCGGCCGCTTGCTGCGGACAGCCGGGGACAAAGGGACGATTGTCATATTGGACAGAAGGGTTAAAACGGCTGGATACGGCCGATTGTTTCTGGATGCCCTGCCGACAGCCTCCGTATCTGAAATGACTGACAGCGAGCTTTTTGCCTACGTTTCAGAGAAAAATGAATAAAAGCCGCATAAAGCGGCTTTTGCGGTGTGGGAGTAGGATGGTGTTTTATTTAAAAAGCGGTTTTGCCGCTCTGTGATACTAGTATGGCGTGTCCTGAAATGGAGTATGACTAACAATATTTGTTCAAACTGGAGGATGAAAAAATGGAAAGCAAAATCGAAATACTTTCGACAATTACTGTAGAGCATTCTGATGACCTGTATAAAATTGTAGACACACTGAATCGAACGTTAAAACGAGACAATTTGATGTTCGGTCTTGCGCTGGATGAAGAAAACAAAAACCAAGCCATTTTTACCATTTATCGTACGTAGGTGAGAAGATGAGAAAAAAAGCATTAATATTTACCGTCATTTTTGGTATTATTTTTTTAGCAGTACTTCTTGTCTCGGCAAACATTTATAAATCAGCCCTGGCACAAAAGGAAGAGGGGCACGATGCAGCAGCTGCTGAAGCTAAAAAAGAAACGGACCTCGCCAACGTTGATCAAGTCGAAACATTTGTCGGAAAAGAAAAATATTATGTCGTAAAAGGAACGGATAAAAAAGGCACTGCATTATATGTATGGGTTCCTGATGATAAAAAAGCAAAAATTCTCTCAAAAGAAGCTAAAGAGGGAATTTCAGAAGGCAAAGCGGCGAAGATCATACAGGATGAAGGGCTGGTTTCAAAGCAAAAAGAGGTTCACCTGGGAAGAGAAGGAAATGTTCTGCTTTGGGAAGTGACGTACTTAGACAAAGAAGGGCAATACAGTTTAAGTTATGTGGACTTTACAACTGGAAAGATTCTCAAAAATATCACGCCTTAAGACGAATTAGGGGGAGTTCAAGTTGAAACTGGCAAAAAGAGTATCCGCATTAACACCATCTACCACACTGGCAATCACAGCGAAAGCGAAAGAACTGAAAGCCGCAGGCCATGATGTCATTGGCTTAGGAGCAGGCGAACCTGACTTCAATACACCGCAGCACATTATTGATGCCGCTGTGCGTTCAATGAACGAAGGCCATACGAAGTACACGCCTTCAGGTGGTCTGGCTGAACTGAAAAACAGCATTGCAGAGAAATTTAAACGTGACCAGAACATTGAATACAAACCGTCTCAAATTATTGTCTGCACTGGTGCCAAGCATGCTTTATACACCCTTTTCCAAGTGGTTTTGGATGAAGGAGATGAAGTCATCATTCCAACGCCTTACTGGGTCAGCTATCCAGAGCAGGTGAAACTCGCTGGCGGAAAACCTGTTTATGTAGAAGGGCTTGAGGAAAATCATTTCAAAATTTCTCCTGCACAGCTGAAAAAGGCGATCACGGAAAAAACAAAATCGATCGTCATCAACTCTCCGAGCAACCCGACTGGTGTCATGTATACGGAAGAAGAGCTGGCTGCGCTTGGTGAAGTGTGTCTTGAACATGACATCCTGATTGTGTCTGATGAAATTTATGAAAAACTTACATACGGCGGAAAGAAACACGTTTCCATCGCACAGCTTTCTGACAGACTGAAAGAGCAGACGGTTATTATTAACGGCGTGTCGAAGTCGCACAGCATGACGGGCTGGAGAATCGGTTATGCTGCTGGGGCTGAAGACATCATTAAAGCGATGACGAATCTCGCCAGCCACAGTACGTCAAACCCGACATCAATTGCCCAGTACGGAGCAATTGCTGCTTATAACGGGCCTTCTGAGCCGCTGGAAGAAATGAGAAAAGCATTTGAACATCGATTAAACACGATCTATGCTAAGCTCGTTGAAATTCCGGGGTTCAGCTGTGTGAAGCCGGAAGGTGCTTTTTACTTATTCCCGAATGCAAAAGAAGCTGCGCAATCATGCGGTTTTAAAGATGTAGATGAATTTGTTAAAGCGCTTCTTGAGGAGGAAAAAGTAGCGATTGTTCCTGGATCTGGATTCGGCTCTCCTGATAATGTTCGTCTGTCTTACGCAACATCGTTAGATCTTCTTGAAAAAGCGGTTGAAAGAATCAAACATTTTGTAGAAAAACATAGCTAACAGATCAAAAAGCGGCTGACAGAAAAGCCGCTTTTTATCTGCATTGACCCGGTTAGTTAAGAGCGGGTATAATAAAGTGATGATAAAAGAGTTCGCGGGGCAATCAGCTTCCGAATGTCTTTCTTGTTTTGGAGGGAAATATGTTGAAAACAACAATCAACCAAGTGTATAAGCACGTAGGTGAGGAAGTAACAATCGGAGCTTGGGTCGCTAATAAGCGTTCAAGCGGGAAAATCGCGTTTTTACAGCTGCGGGACGGTACTGGGTTTATTCAAGGTGTCGTAGTAAAAGCAGAAGTGGAAGAAAGCATTTTCCAAACAGCTAAATCAGTGACGCAGGAAACGTCACTCTATATAAAAGGAATTGTTAAAGAGGACGAGCGTTCTCCGCTTGGTTATGAACTAGCTGTGACAGGTATTGAAGTCATTCACGAAGCGACTGACTATCCAATTACACCAAAAGAGCACGGAACGGAATTCTTGATGGATCACAGACATTTATGGCTGCGTTCAAAACGCCAGCATGCGATCATGAAAATCCGTAATGAAATCATTCGTGCGACTTACGAGTTCTTTAATAACGAAGGCTTCGTAAAAGTGGATCCGCCGATTCTGACTGGAAGCGCACCTGAAGGAACAACAGAGCTCTTTGCGACAAAGTACTTTGATGAAGATGCTTACCTGTCTCAAAGCGGTCAGCTTTACATGGAAGCTGCGGCTATGGCGTTAGGAAAAGTATTCTCCTTCGGACCTACATTCAGAGCGGAAAAGTCTAAAACAAAGCGTCACTTGATCGAATTCTGGATGATCGAACCGGAAATGGCGTTTGTTGAATTCGAAGAAAACCTTCAAGTACAGGAAAATTACGTTTCTTTCATTGTGCAGTCAGTTCTTAAGAATTGCAAAATTGAATTAAACATATTAGGAAGAGACACGTCAAAACTTGAGCAAATCAAAGCGCCGTTCCCAAGAATCACGTATGACGAAGCGATTGATTTTCTAAAAGAAAAAGGCTTTGACGATATCGAGTGGGGAGACGACTTCGGAGCGCCTCATGAAACAGCGATTGCTGAACACTATGACAAACCGGTTTTCATCACTCGCTACCCAACATCTCTAAAACCGTTTTATATGCAGCCGGCTGCTGACCGCGAGGATGTCGTGCTTTGCGCTGACCTGATTGCGCCGGAAGGCTATGGAGAAATTATCGGCGGATCTGAACGGATTCACGATATGGAACTTTTGGAAGCGCGTCTTAAAGAACATGGACTGGATTCTGACGCATATAAATGGTATGCTGAACTTAGAAAATACGGATCAGTTCCTCATTCCGGCTTCGGCCTTGGATTAGAGCGGACAGTAGCTTGGATCAGCGGAGCGCCTCACGTGCGTGAAACCATTCCGTTCCCAAGACTGTTAAACCGTCTTTATCCGTAATACCAATACATTCAAATGAAACAAAAAAGAGTCTCCTGCAAGGGAGACTTTTTACAGTAAAGGGGAAACCACGATCCTTTACAGTAAGAGGTGTAACGATGAAAAAACAGCAATTTATTGACATGCAGGAGCAGGGAACGTCAACAATCCCCAATCTTTTGCTTACGCATTATAAACAGCTTGGACTTAATGAGACAGAGCTTATTCTGCTGTTGAAAATTAAAATGCATTTAGAAAAAGGCTCTTATTTCCCAACACCGAATCAGCTGCAGGAGGGTATGTCTATTTCTGTTGAGGAATGTACAAACAGATTGCGGATGTTTATTCAAAAAGGTTTTCTGTTTATTGAAGAATGCGAAGACCAAAACGGCATCAAATTTGAAAAGTATTCTCTTCAGCCCTTATGGGGCAAGCTGTACGAGTATATACAGCTTGCACAGACTCAGACACAGGAAAAAAAAGCAGAAGGGGAACAAAAAAGCCTTTATACCATCTTTGAGGAAGAGTTCGCAAGGCCATTATCACCTTTGGAGTGTGAAACACTGGCTATCTGGCAGGATCAAGATCAGCATGACGCACAGCTGATCAAACACGCGTTAAAAGAGGCTGTGCTATCAGGTAAACTCAGTTTCCGCTACATTGACCGGATTTTGTTCGAATGGAAAAAAAACGGGCTGAAAACTGTGGAGCAGGCAAAAATCCACAGTCAAAAATTCAGGCGAGGACAATCGAAGCAGAATGAACCTCAAAAAGAGTATAAAAGGCAGGTTCCTTTTTACAATTGGCTTGAACAATAAAGTGAAAAGGTGACAAACGTGTTAAATCTTAAACAAATTGAATTCTGTTTAGAGAAGATAGGCGACATGTTTCCCCATGCGGAGTGTGAATTGGTTCATTCCAATCCTTTTGAATTAGTGGTGGCTGTCGCTTTATCGGCGCAATGTACAGATGCACTTGTAAACAGAGTGACCAAAACATTATTTCAAAAATATAAAAGACCTGAAGACTATTTGGCTGTTTCGCTTGAAGAGCTTCAGCAGGATATTAAATCAATTGGTTTATACCGTAATAAAGCAAAAAATATCCAAAAACTAAGCAAAATGATTATTGAAGATTACGGCGGAGAAGTGCCGAAAGACCGCGATGAGCTTGTTAAACTGCCAGGTGTGGGAAGAAAGACTGCCAATGTCGTAGTATCCGTTGCCTTTGGCGTGCCGGCCATTGCTGTAGATACTCATGTGGAGCGAGTCAGCAAACGTTTGGGCATCTGCCGGTGGAAGGACTCGGTGCTGGAAGTTGAAAAAACACTGATGCGCAAGGTACCGAAAGAAGACTGGTCTGTTACGCATCACCGGCTTATTTTCTTCGGCAGATATCATTGTAAGGCTCAGTCACCGCGCTGTGCGGAATGTCCGCTGCTTTCTCTGTGCAGAGAAGGGCAGAAGAGAGAGAAAAAAGGACTGGTGAAACGATGACGCAAGCAAGAGAAGTGTTGGCTTCCTATGAGCAATTTTTGTGCAGTCTTGGACCAATGAGCGCCTCGGATATGAAAGAAGTCTTGCGGATTAACCCGGTGTATTTTGACTTCTGTACAGACTCTCAAGGCGTTTTACCATGGAAGGACAACGGCAAGTACGTTCCGCTTTTATTCAATGTGTGGGATGACATCAAAGAATCACTTCTGCCTGTCTTTCAAACACGAAAATCAAGATGCGACCAAAACGACATGCTGAAGGGCATTGTATGTTTGCTTGCTTCGTTTCACTGGACGGCAGGTGAGCGGGTGGAATCACTCGATTGGGCTGAACTGACGGAGAAGTCGTTTCCCGCAAAGCCGATCAATTGGGCTGAACGAGTGGAGTTTATTCTTCTAAAGCCGACCCAATACCATTGCTTTATTCAGCTTGATGAACTGTTTACTGAAATGAAAAAGCATTTTTATAAATATCATGCGATGAATCGTTAAAAAACCTCCCTCTAATAGGGGAGGTTTTTTAATATGAGCAAAAAGCCATCACCTTTTGGGTGACGGCTTTTTGTCTAATTTGTTTTTTCAGCTTTTGGTGATGAGTTTGTTTGTGTTTTGTCGGTAGGATTTGTTTTGTTTTTGTTTGTATCAGTACCTGATGAATCATTCTTACCTGAGTTTGAATCACCATCCGACGTATCCTGATTGTTGCCGTTGTTGTTATTGGTATCGTTTGACTGGTCTTGGTTGTTGTCTGATGGGTTGGTATTGCCTTGGTTTTTGTCTTGATCGTTTGTTGAATCGTCTGTCTGATCTTGATCCGTCTGATTGTTATTTGAATCATCAGTTTGTGTGTCATCCTGAGGCTTCTCATCATCTTTATTTTTATCATCCGTTTGTTGCTGGTCTTTTTGATCTTTGTCGTCTTCAGCTTTCGGAACTTCATAGGATGTGGAAGCTGTACTTTTGCCATCATCGCTGACGGCTGTTACTTCGAATTTGTAAACCGATCCTGGCTGCACGCCCGAAATCACTGCCTCTTTTGCAGAGCTGTTTTGAATTTCTGAGTAGCTGCCGCCATCAACAGATTGCTTAACAGCAAAGGACGCATCTCCGTCGTAATTCCAGCTTAATGTCAATGATTGCTTGTCTTTATCATATTTCACGCTTAAGCCAGACAGCTTTTGGGTATCTTCTTTTTCTTCTTTCTCATATGTCTTAGAAACAGCAGAAGGAGCCGTACCTTTTACAAAGTACTCTGTGAGCTTTTTATCACTTGGCGTATTCGGTCCTGCCAGTTTTGCAGGATTAGAGCCTTTTTCCACAGTAGCTTCCACTACGCTGTCAGGCTTCTCGAATGATCCGCTTCCGTCATCGACATCGGCGATGAGTTGGGCGAAGATACGCTTTGCAACTTTTTGCTCTTCAGTTGAAAGTGATTTCTTTCCAGCTTCGTTTTCTTCCATACCCGTCCAGACGGCAGCTGTATATTGCGGTGTGTAGCCGACGAACCAAGAATCTCGGGCGCCGTCCTTTGCAATATTGTACCTTTGGATTTCGTTTTCATCAAAGTTAGTCGTTCCTGTTTTACCTGCGACTTCCACACCAGGTACCTGTGCGAGTTTTCCAGTACCTGACTTAACAGCTGTTTTCAGCATATCTGTAATCATAAACGCAGTATAATCGCTCATGGCTGATTTAGATTTTGGTGTTAAGTCTAGCTTCGTGCCATCGTTAAACTCGATAGACTTTACAAAATGCGGTTCATTATATGTTCCGTTATTTCCGAACGCGCTGTAGGCGCCTGCCATTTTCAAAGGAGAAACACCATCGTCTCCACCAAAACCGCCAATCGAATAGGCCTCTGATACATTATCTTTTGTTAATCCAAGTCCAAGCCCATTTGCAAAGTCTACAGCAGTATCCTTACCGGCTGCCTGAAATGCTTTTAGAGCTGGGATATTTCTTGATTGTGCAAGGGCGTAACGCATAGTGATAGGTCCTAGATATTCGCGGTCAAAGTCACGGATCGGTGTTCCATCTGAATACGTGTAAGCAGAGTCGTCTATTTGCTCGTAAGTAGACCATTTTTTGTTTTCGATGACTGGTCCATAGTCGAGAATAGGTTTAATGGTAGACCCGGGCTGTCGCTTAGCTTGAGTCGCGTAATTGTAGCCCCCAACCTTAGAATTTCTTCCTGCGCCAATCGCGCGGACTTCTCCGGTTTTTGTATCGAGAAGCGATACACCGCCCTGCATGGCTTCAGTAAATCCGACAGTGTCTCCGTCCATTAATTCATCAAGTTTGTCTTGTGCTTTTGTATCTAATGTCGTATAAATCTTTAATCCGTCAGTACCTGGATTGACATCAGATTTTTCTTCAATTTCTTTCATGACTTCTTCAACAAATGCACTGTATTTATTTGAATTTGTTTTTTCATATTCCTTCTGTGACACAACGCCTTCATCTTTCACTGCCACTTTTTTCGCTTTGTTATATTGAGAATCAGAAATAAATCCTTGTTTTTTCATCAGACTGAGTACAATGTTCCGTCTTTTTTCTGCTTTATCCGGGTTTTTAACGGGATTGTACGCTGTTGGGCTTTGCGGCATACCGGCAAGTGTCGCAGCTTGTTCCACAGTCAGTTTGCTTAAATCTGTGACGCCGAAAAATTCTTCCGCCGCTTTTCCGATTCCGTATGCTCTAGGAGAAAAATAAATTCGGTTTAAATACATTTCTAAAATTTCATCTTTAGAGTAATTGCGCTCCAGCTGGAGTGAAAGCCATACTTCCTGTACTTTCCGTTTCAGCGTCTTCTGATGGGAAAGAAGGGAGTTTTTGACGACCTGCTGGGTGATTGTACTTCCGCCTTCAGCCCCGAAGCCGTCTGTAAAGTTGGCGACTAAGGCGCCTCCGATACGGACAGGGTCAATCCCGTGGTGCTCATAAAAACGCGCATCTTCTGTCGCGATAAAAGCTTCTTTTACAACATCGGGAATTTCATCTATCGAGACGTAGGACCGCTTTTCGGAGCCGTATTCAGCGATTTCTTTTCCATTTTTATCGTAAATTGTTGATGAATAAGGTGTTTTCAATTTGCTTTCGTCCAGTTTTGGCGCATCTGAAATCATGACGGCAAATGTAACGGCACCGCCGACTACGCCTAAAACAAACAGAATGAGTAAAGTGAAAAGGGTCTTTTTAAACAATCCACCTTTTTTTCGTTTCTTGCCTTTTTTCGGTGAAGGACTCGATTTGCTGTTGGCTTTTCGTCGAGCTTCACGGCTGTTAAATTGATCTGACATAACATCTCAACCTTTCGTTAATCAACCTTTCGCACTTGATGACGGCGAAAAATAAAGCTGTTCAATAATACTAATATAATCAATTCTAGGTGCGTATCCAAGAGAAATCGGATACGCTGCTTCCTCTAACTCATCTTTGCGAATTGATTTTCTGCCGTTTTTTTCTTTTCTGTCCCAGAAATAAAACAGCTTATCGGCTTCCAAAAAATAAACTTGGTCGAAAGCGGATATAATAACAAAACAAATACCGTCTTGAGCCTTTACCTGTTTCATATGCTCGATTTGATGGTCATGGAAATTCTGCAGGGGGAAAGAGGTCTTGTTTTTCGTTTCTTTCGCCTCAAAATCAATATACCGCCCTTTGTAAATCCCGTTATAATCTGTTGTCGATGACTGTTTAAAGTAAGCTTCTTTAATCACTGCGGCGCTTCTTTTTGGATAATGGACATTTACAATTTGAACAGGTGTCGGCTTTTTGTGTATGACGGCAATTTGGTTTGTCAGATAATACTTATTCGTTTCGTTTAAGTCATCTTCGAGGGTCATTCCGCGATTACTGTACGACGGAGCCCTTTTCTGACTGTTTTGGGATGAAACCGAATGTTTCGGCTGAAACGTTTTTCCGTTAGGATACCGAATCACTTTCTCATCCTCCTTATTAAACTATTCATGACGGAAGTGAATGAACGTGAAAGAACAACAGACCATCAGAAAGCTTTTGAGCCGGATTGAGCGGCAGACAAAAGCAAAAAACGCAGATAACATTTCAAGAACGAATGCATATAAAGCATTTTATGATCGTCATCCGGAGATCAAATGGTCGCTCTTGGCATCTTTCGTTTCTCGCAATGCCGGCTGGTCAATGACTGACTTAAAAGGCAGTCTGTTTCAGCTTGGACTCCGTGAGAGACAGCAAAAGTGGTTCTTTTTAGCCTATGAAAGAGCGAACTGGCTTATTTTTTCGGATGCCTATCCGCAACTTCTTTTGTACCACTGGTCAAAAAAAATCGGGAAACCGCTGTTCCATCATCTGCATATGTTTGGCGTCTCACGATTTATGATGGAAGAATGGGCCCGTTTTTGGCATGAGCACGACACGGAGCGGCTGATGTATGCTCTCATTATAAATGAACAAAACACTATCCAAACACCTATTATACAAAATCCTTCGTTTAAAAAGAACGTTTTTGACACGATTCCTTTTTATTTAAGTGACTGGTTTCATTTTAATACCGTTCTATTTCCTGTTGCAGATGGTTTTCTTTACGGCATTTCAGTGAAACGCTTTTCAAGGACTGAGGAAAGGATAAGGCTGGGAAAGCAGCTGTCTCAATTGCTGTTCAGTCCAGAGCTATTCGCTTCTTTTTATCACTTTTTGCACAATGTGCCGCACACAGGCTCCCGTTTTGATATGGAAAAAATGATGGGGATTACAAAAAGAACATCTCCAATGCTAAGGACATGCTACCCTGAGTTAATCCACTCATTAGACGGCAGGAAAACAGATTGGTTTCATGGAAAGATAAAGAAAACGTTGTTTAGGCGTGAGGAATTGCCGAAGCAGATTGAATTGACAGACTGGTACTTACATAAAAAACGCCAGCTCCATGCCCTTTTTGCAGTCGAGCATTGGCTGAAAAAATAAAGAAGCAAGGAATTTCCCTGCTTCTTACGTAGAAGGACGGTTCGGGCCGCCTAGTTTTTTATCTAAAGAATCGATTGCTTTTGATTCAGACTTTTTTTGCTGGCCGGCTTTTTTTGGTCTTGTTTTCATACGGCACCTCCTCATAAGTATCGTTTGCATTAAGAGCGAGGATCATACAATGTTTGCGGGTATTTTTGTCGAAAACTTCAGCTTTTCGTGGAATATCTGTTTGTTTGGCGATTAGCTTCTAGTTTTGTCATGAGGAAGGATTGAGCCTGAAGAATACAGAATTTTACCTGGAGAGACGAGGAAAGGGAGGTACACGAATGTCCGGTTTCGTAAGCAAGACAGATATTCTCCATATGCTTTCTGATATAGAAGACGAATTAACCCGAGCTGAGCAGAGCTTGAATCATTCTATAAACGCATTTGAGGCTGAGATGCGGGAAACGGAAAGTGAGCGTCTGAGTGTGCTGGAAGAAGAAATGAGAGATCTTCATTTTTGTATAAATGAGCTGTATCACTCACCTGAACACAGGTATGCATTTGAAAAGGTATACCGCATCGGCTGAATTTGGTACGATATGCATTGAGGTGAAAGGTATTGCAATCACAAACATTGCTGGAAATGACAGAGCAAATGATTGAAGCTGCTGAAAAAGGCGCTGATCGGTATCAGGAAGGGAAAAAAAGTGATCATTCCTATGATTTTTTTGAGACGATAAAGCCAGCCGTTGAAGAGAATGATGATCTGGCGGTTCGATGGGCGAAAGGGGCGCTTGAATTGATAGAAGCCCGCCGGCCAAAATATGTGCATAAAGAGCAAATCGAAACTGCGAAAGATCATTTTCTGGAATTGATCCTTCAATCATATGTTCATCATATTCATAAAAAACGATTCAAGGATATCACGGAGTCAGTTCTTTATACATTGCACGCAGTAAAGGATGAGCTTACAAGAGAAGACAGCCGGTGAAGGCTGTCTTCTTTTATGTTGGTTATAGGGGGCCGGACGTTAATTCAGCTCATATGCCGGGCTTTCTGCTCCATTTGCTTCGAGAACCTTCATACTGTTACGAAACTCAATTGTGCTAAGATGTCCTTGAATATAGAGGAACTTGGCAAAGTCCATCAGTTTATTCATACAGTCTGTTTCATATTTCTTCATTTCTGCAAAACGTTTGCTTAAGTATGATACGTTCATTATGGTGCATCCCCTCTCATCTGTATTGAAAATATGGTACCATAATGATTCGACTTTTTTCTGTTTTTAAAAAATTTAAACTTTCGACACAATTTGACAAACGTGATTCAGGACCTGTGACACAAACGATAGACTCCATTCATACATATATAGAAGAGAAACATGTTGAGTTTAGGGGGAATCGCAATGAACAGGAGTTTTCAAAGCTATCCTCAGCAAATGGGCTATTATGATCCTCAGCAGATGCAAGGATATTATCAGCAGGCCTCACCAGTGCAATACTTCCCGCAGCAGCATTATGGGCAGCAGGATTATTATCAGCCGTATGTCCCGATCCAATCTATGCAACCTATGCAGCCGCCTGTATTTTCCAACCCTTATCCAATCCCGCAGCCTAATCAGCAGCAGCCCTCACAATTTCAGAGTATTATGTCGCAGTTCAAAAAAGCCAACGGGCAGTTTGATTTTAATAAAATGATGGATACTACTGGTCAAGTGATGAGTGCAATGAATCAGGTCGGATCTTTAATAAAAGGATTGACCAGCTTTTTTAAATGATAGGAGCATGAATGAATTGATCATTCATGCTTATTTTTTGGAAAGAAAAGGGTCATTGTCTGCTCATTCCAAGATGTTTCCATATCTTCTTGGCGTACTTCATAAGGCAGCTGAACCGTTCTTGTCATGCTTGTAAAAGTGGCTTCATGATGCTGTTTTTGTTTTTCTTGGAGTGTTACATGCAGATACATGGATTTAACATCAACGACGATCTCGCCATCTCGAAATGTCGCCGGAATGGTGATATCGACATACAGCCCGGCATCTCTTTCTCTGACATCTATGGTCGTCTGTACATCCTTTAAACTCGAATTGATCAGGTTTTGAAATCCGCTTAAAAGGTTGCCAAAAGCTGAGGATTGGAAAAGTTGGTCTATTGCCTCCGTGATAATATCTTCCTTCTTTTGCAGTTCGTTCTTTTCGTCATCATAGAATTCCAAATTTGCCACCGCCTTTTTTATTCAGATTATGCGCCTGTGCCAGATGTTGTTATAAATTGAAGCAAAATTGAAAGTGTGGTTAAATAGTGGTGAATGAAGGGATAACGGTTGTAGTGAATGAGAAGGGAGAAAACACAGTGCTGAAAAAATTATTCGGAATGGGCAAAACTCAGGAAAAAGTGACAGAAGAGGTTATTTATTCTCCGGCTGACGGTACGGTAATGGACCTGACAGATGTACCTGACCCTGTTTTTTCACAGAAAATGATGGGGGAAGGAATAGCGGTTGAACCCTCAAACGGCGAAATCGTTTCACCTGCTGAAGGGGAAGTGATTCAGATTTTCCACACCAAACACGCAGTTGGCATTCGGACTCGTTCAGGAATTGAACTGTTAATTCATGTGGGGCTGGAAACGGTTAATATGAACGGAGAAGGTTTTACTGCTCACATTAAAGAGGGAGACAAAGTGAAGATCGGTGACCCGCTGATTACGTGTGATTTGGAGCTGATAAAAGAAAAAGCGAGCAGCACAGTCATCCCGATTGTTATCATGAATGGTGAAGCTGTCGAATCTATCGTGCCGGCAGGCGAAAAGGCTGCCCGTAAAGGCGAGACAAAGCTCTTCGCAATAAAAGTGAAATAAGCAGGGCGTATGCCTTGCTTTTTTTGTGCGATTGTATAAAATTTGCACCTAGCCATGCAAACAAATATTCGGTAAACTGTACTTGACAAAGAGGTGTAAAGAATGAAAAAGAAATCACTGACTGAGCTCATTTCTGAGTTAAAAGGAAATGAAAATGTGGTGAATTGGCATGAAATAGAGCCTCGTGAAGCAAAAACAAGGCCAATGCCTGAAAATATCGACGAGAGAATAAAAGCAGCCCTTTCGAAAAGGGGCATTGATGCACTATATACCCACCAATACTCCGCTTTCCAATATGTGCAAAAAGGAGAAAGCATCGTTACCGTAACGCCAACCGCATCGGGAAAAACGTTATGCTACAATCTCCCTGTCCTGCAGTCTATCGCTCAAGACGAAACAAACCGGGCGCTATATTTATTTCCGACAAAAGCGCTGGCACAAGACCAAAAGAGCGAGCTAAATGAAATGATTGATGAAATGGGCATTGATATTAAAAGCTTTACATATGACGGGGATACGTCTCCTGCAATCAGGCAAAAGGTGAGAAAAGCAGGTCATATTGTCATTACAAATCCCGATATGCTGCATTCTGCCATTCTTCCGCATCATACGAAATGGGTCAGTTTGTTTGAGAATCTTAAGTATATCGTCATCGATGAGCTTCATACGTATCGAGGTGTGTTCGGGAGCCATGTGGCGAATGTGATCCGGCGGCTGAAGCGGATCTGCCGGTTTTATGGCAGTGATCCGGTTTTTATCTGTACTTCCGCAACGATTGCCAACCCGAAGGAATTGGGGGAGCAGCTGACGGGTCAGCCGATGCGGCTGGTTGATGACAATGGTGCCCCGAGCGGACGCAAGCACTTCGTATTTTATAATCCGCCGATTGTAAACAAACCGCTGAATATTAGAAAGAGCGCAACCGCAGAAGTGAATGAACTGGCGAAAGAGTTTCTGAAAAACAAAGTGCAGACGATTGTTTTTGCCAGAAGCAGAGTACGGGTGGAAATTATTTTAAGCCATATTCAGGAGCTTGTGAAAAAAGAGATTGGAACAAAGTCAATCAGAGGCTATCGGGGAGGCTATCTTCCGAAAGAGCGAAGAGAAATCGAAAGAGGTCTGAGAGAAGGCGAGATTGTAGGGGTAGTCAGTACGAATGCCTTAGAGCTCGGTGTTGATATCGGCCAGCTGCAAGTGTGTGTGATGACGGGTTATCCCGGAAGTGTGGCAAGTGCTTGGCAGCAGGCGGGACGAGCTGGCAGAAGGCATGGAGAGTCTTTGATTATTATGGTCGCCAATTCAACGCCGATTGATCAATATATTGTGCGCCATCCTGAATATTTCTTTAACCGGTCGCCGGAATCTGCAAGAATCAATCCGGAGAATTTGATTATTTTGGTAGACCACTTAAAGTGTGCGGCTTATGAGCTTCCTTTTAGAGCTGATGAAGAGTTCGGGCCGATGGATGTAAGTGATATTCTTGAGTACCTTCAAGAAGAGGCCGTTCTACACCGGAACGGCGAACGGTATCATTGGGCAAGTGAATCATTTCCTGCATCCAATATCAGTTTGCGTTCCGCATCACAAGAAAATGTCGTCATTGTTGATCAATCAGACATTGCGAGTGTAAGAATTATCGGTGAAATGGATCGTTTTAGCGCGATGACGCTTTTGCATGATGAAGCGATTTATTTGCATGAAGGGGTTCAATATCAGGTAGAAAAACTCGATTGGGACCATAAAAAAGCTTATGTTAGAAAAGTCGATGTCGAATATTATACGGATGCCAACCTGGCAGTACAGCTGAAGGTTTTAGAAATTGATAAAATGAAGGAAAAAAGCCGTACGTCATTGCACTACGGTGATGTTACTGTCAATGCCCTGCCGACCATTTTTAAAAAAATTAAAATGACCACTTTTGAAAACATTGGGTCTGGTCCTATTCATTTGCCGGAAGAAGAACTGCATACAAGTGCGGCTTGGCTCGAAATCAAAACCGCAAACGAAGACATCGGGGAAAAGACGCTGGAACAGCTGCTTCTCGGCATTTCAAATGTACTGCAGCATATTGTCCCTGTGTATATCATGTGTGACCGAAACGATGTTCATGTTGTTTCTCAAATTAAAGCAGCGCATACCGGATTGCCGACGATCTTTTTATACGATCATTATCCGGGCGGTATCGGTTTGGCAGAGGAAGTTTTCAAACGTTTTTCAGACATTAATGAAGCGGCGAAACAGCTCATCAAACAATGTCCTTGTCATGACGGCTGCCCGTCTTGTATAGGTACCGAAATAGACGGAATAAAAGCAAAGGAAGGAATTTTGCAGCTGCTGGATCAAATGTCGTAAGGAGGGAGGTCAGAGATGTCATTAAAAGGGAAGCTCCAGCGAATGAAAAAGCATATGGTGCTCGACGAAGGAGAACATACAATAGAAGCGGGCAAACAAGAAAACCAATTCGCTCAAAATCATGCTGATATCCCGTTTTTAGAAGAGTGGGAGGCTTTTGGCATGAAACCTTTTTTCTTTGAAGATGAATACTGCCTCATCAGAGAAGTAGAATATCCGCTTTCTCACCACCACGGATTATACAGTTTTTCTGAGCTTGATGAAGTGATCACATTGTGGAATCAAAGCAGCCTGTCGCATACGTTGTCAGCAAAAGGGTATAACAAAAACAGCCTCTTTTTCTTTGATACAGAAACAACCGGTCTTGGAGGCGGCGCTGGAAACACCATCTTTTTGCTTGGCCATGCGAGAGTATATGAGGACCGAGTGACAGTCAAACAGCATCTTTTGCCTAAACCGGGGAATGAAGTCGCCTTGTATCAAAGCTTTTTAAGCGAGGTTGACATTACATCACTTGTGACCTACAACGGAAAAGCCTTTGATTGGCCGCAGGTGAAAACAAGGCACACCTTGATCCGTGACAGACTTCCGAAGCTTCCGGAGTACGGCCACTTTGACCTTTTGCATGGAGCGAGACGCCTGTGGAAACATAAAATGGACCGCGTATCTCTCGGCACGGTTGAAAAAGAGGAGCTCGGCATCCGCAGACAAGAAGACACACCGGGCTACTTGGCGCCAATGCTTTACTTTCATTTTATTAAAGCGCAAGAGCCGGACCTTCTAAAAGGTGTCCTGCATCATAACGAAATGGATGTGCTATCGCTTATTTCATTGTACATTCATATGTCTAAAAAAATTCTTTCAGAATCAGCCCCAAAAGAACACAATGAGGCTTATGCCATGGCCAAATGGTTTTTGGCCCATAAAGAAACGGATCAAGCGGTCAAACAGCTCGAAAAGCTTATAGAAAAACCGTTTGCGGATCAGGATAGTGCACGGCTGGATTTATCGCTCCTGTATAAAAAACAAAACCGGCTGGAGAAAGCAGTGCCGCTTTGGGAAATGCTGTCCCGCTCGCAAAATCAGAAATGCAGATACGCTGCTGTGATAGAGCTTGCGAAATATTTAGAGCACAAGAAAAAAGCGTTCGGGAAAGCATTGAATTTAACAGAGAAATTACTTAGCGATTCGGCATTTTTATCAGAAAAAGAAACCGAAAAACTGTATGTGAGAATCGCCAGGCTGAAGAGGAAATATTCTTCTTAAATATTCCCCGGGAAAGCGCAAAAGACGACTTGTTTCGCCATGAATTTTTTTTGCTGAATTCACATTGATTTTGTTGTAGAATAGCGGCGAATCCTGTAAAATAACGTTAGTTATTTTTAAAGGGAGAGTTGGTATGTATAAGGGTGTTTTTTACTTGTTCTTTGTTGTGGTATTTTTGATTGCTTTTGTGTTTACAAACTTTAAAGACAGTTTAATTGTACACTTTTAAAATAGGTCTTTGTATTAGAACATGTACCCCTTATTTTTCATAGCATAGTATTGTAATAAAGTTATGGAAAGGGGATCTTATCATGTACCACTGCAGACCGCACGTGATGGCGCCGATTGTCCATCCTACGCATTGCTGTGAGCACCATACGTTTTCCAATACTGTCGTGCCGCATATTCATCCACAGCATACGACAAATGTAAATCATCATCATTTTGATCATGTTCACTACTATCCACACACTTACTCTAGCTATGATCCGACAACACATCAGCATTTTCAGGCAGGAAAACCTTGCTGCTAGTATTGAATCGGCAGACTGATTGCTGAAACACGCAACAATAAAAATGGGGCCCTAAAGGGGACCCCATTTTTTAAAAGCAGGTGAAAATTTGAAAGTATTGGCTATTACGGGATATAAACCGTTTGAATTGGGGATTTTTAAGCAGGATGATAAAGCGCTGTATTACATAAAAAAAGCGATCAAAAACCGGCTGATCGGATTTCTTGATGAGGGCTTAGAATGGATTTTAATATCGGGCCAGCTTGGAGCCGAACTGTGGGCAGCTGAAACTGCTTATGACCTGCAGGAGGAATACCCGGATTTAAAGGTAGCTGTGATTACCCCTTTTTACGAGCAGGAAAAGAACTGGAAAGAGCCTAATAAAGAGCTTTATGAAGCGGTTCTGGCACAGGCCGACTATGAAGAGAGCTTGACTCACAGGCCCTATGAAAGCCCGCTTCAGTTTAAACAAAAAAATCAGTTCTTTATAGAAAAATCAGACGCCTTGCTGCTGTTATATGATCCTGAGAAGGAAGGATCTCCAAGGTACATGCTTGAAACGGCTGAAAAGAGACGCGAACACGATGGTTATCCCATTTACTTTATTACAATGGATGACTTGAGAGTGACAGTAGAGGAAGACAGCTACTAAATAACAACAAGAGAAATTTGACAACCGTTCAGATTTCTGAAAAAATAGATGTGATGATTCACGATACGAGGTGAAAATGATGCTTGCTGATAAAGTAAAGCTTTCTGCGAAAGAAATTTTGGAAAAAGAATTTAAAACAGGCGTTAGAGGCTACAAGCAAGAAGACGTTGACAAATTTTTAGATATGATTATTAAGGATTATGAAACCTTCCATCAAGAAATCGAAGAACTGCAGCAGGAAAATCTGCAGCTGAAAAAACAGCTTGAAGAAGCCAGCAAGAAACAGCCTGTGCAATCTAACACAACGAACTTTGATATTTTAAAACGGCTGTCCAACTTAGAAAAACACGTTTTTGGCAGCAAGCTTTATGATTGATCGCGCTTGAAAAAAATGGCGCTTGTAAATTGCAATCAGTTGTTATATAATAATTGATGTTCTTAACGTTCGGGTAATCGCTGCAGATCTTGAATCTGTAGAGGAAAGTCCATGCTCGCACGGTGCTGAGATGCCCGTAGTGTTCGTGCCTAGCGAAGTCATAAGCTAGGGCAGCCTTTTAGAGGCTGACGGCAGGAAAAAAGCCTACGTCCTTTGGATATGGCTGAGTATCCTTGAAAGTGCCACAGTGACGAAGTCTCACTAGAAATGGTGAGAGTGGAACGCGGTAAACCCCTCGAGCGAGAAACCCAAATTTTGGTAGGGGAACCTTCTTAACGGAATTCAACGGAGAGAAGGACAGAATGCTTTCTGTAGATAGATGATTGCCGCCCGAGTACGAGGTGATGAGCCGTTTGCAGTACGACGGAACAAAACATGGCTTACAGAACGTTAGACCACTTACATTTAAAATGATGAAAACAAGCTCTCCCGTATAAGGAGAGCTTTTATCTTGAAAAGAGAAAAGTTTTAACAGACAGGGTGATACGATGAAGAAGTATACACTAATTGCAACGGCGCCGATGGGCATTGAAGCTGTTGTCGCAAAGGAAGTACGAGATTTAGGATACGAATGCCAGGTTGATAACGGAAAAGTGATTTTTGAAGGTGATGCGCTTGCCATCTGCCGTGCAAACCTTTGGCTTAGAACAGCCGACCGGATAAAGGTTCAGGTTGCCTCTTTTAAAGCGAAAACGTTCGATGAACTGTTTGAAAAAACGAAAGCGATTAACTGGCGCTCATTTATACCTGAAAACGGGAAGTTCCCTGTCATCGGGAAATCAGTGAAATCAACACTTGCAAGCGTCCCTGACTGTCAGCGGATCGTCAAAAAAGCAATTGTCGAAAAGCTCAAGCTGCAGTCCGGCAAAGCCAATGACTGGATTGAAGAAACAGGTGCCGAGTATAAGGTGGAAATTTCTTTATTGAAAGATCAGGCCGTTATTACGCTGGATTCGTCAGGAACAGGTCTTCATAAACGAGGATACCGTATCGATCAGGGCGGCGCGCCGATAAAAGAAACACTTGCTGCTGCTTTAGTGCAATTAACCAATTGGACGCCGGATCGTCCATTTGTCGATCCTTTCTGCGGTTCCGGAACGATCGCGATTGAAGCCGCGTTAATCGGCCAAAACATCGCTCCGGGATTTAACCGTGATTTTGTCTCAGAGGATTGGGAATGGATCGGCAAAGAGCTGTGGGACAAAGCGCGGCTTGAAGTCGAAGAAAAGGCGAACTATGACCAGCCGCTTACGATTTTCGCAAGCGATATAGACCACCGCATGGTTCAAATCGCAAAAGAAAATGCAGAGGAAGCTGGCTTGGGAGATTTAATTGAATTTAAGCAGATGCAGGTCAAAGACTTCACGACCAATCTGGAGTTTGGCGTGATTGTCGGCAATCCCCCATACGGAGAGCGTCTCGGCGAGAAAAAAGCTGTTGAGCAGATGTACAAAGAAATGGGACAGGCGTTCGAACCGCTTGATACCTGGTCTGTGTATATGCTGACATCAAACGAGAATTTTGAGGAAACATACGGCAGAAAAGCGACAAAGAAACGAAAGCTTTTTAATGGCTTTATTAAAACAGATTATTATCAATACTGGGCTAAAGTTAGGCCGCAGCGCAAGAAAACAGAAAACGAATAAAAAGAAGACGCTCTGCATGCGTCTTCTTTCATCTTTCACCATATTCTATCGTTACCAACGGTGTGCTTTCGCGTTGCTTCTCAATATAATGTTGGTTTGGGACATTTCAGTGTGACCGTTTACTTGAGACTTAGAACGTTTAGGCCGCGTCCAATTGTGATGAAACAGTTCAGAATGCTGATCTAATCGATTTCTATAACTCATGTCAACATCACTCCCTGATAGAATATTGTTGATAAGACGGATAATCCGGATATGGAATATCGAGTGTAGTTTGTGCATGTTTCAGTGATAACATGCGGAAAGCATGTATATATAATAAAAAGTTCGCATACAATGATGATTATTTCCATCAGAGGTGATCTCATGCTGAACAGTGAACATTTTAATCTAATTCAAAGGGCGCTTGACGCAACAGCAAACGAGCTGAAGGAGCTCGGGGTTGATTCGTCTCCGTATGTGATGTCGCATGCGAAAAATGATTTAGAAAAAGCGGTGGAACATATTTATTCAACAGACCATCCTTTCTTATCATCGCATGTGATCAATCGAAAGTAAGCTGCAAAAAAACTTGGCATTGCCAAGTTTTTTTATTGTATTCATCAGCGGGAAATGATATTATTGGTGGTCTGAATGTCGAATAGTTGGGGGTTGAAACTAGGTGACAACATCACGTTTGCCTTTTTCTTTAACAAAAACAAAGAATTTTTATGAAGAATTGAACAATTGGATTGGTGACGTGTTTTACGATATCCTTCCCGAAAAAGGCTTTGATCTTCGGGATGAGCAGATATTTATGGCTTTTCAGCTGGAGCGGGCGTTTAAAGAGAAAAAAGTCATGTTTGCCGAAGCTGGAGTGGGAACAGGGAAAACGCTCGTGTATCTTCTTTTCGCGATCAGCTATGCAAGATATGTCGGTAAACCCGCCATTATCGCTTGCGCTGATGAAACATTAATCGAACAGCTGGTGAAAAAAGAGGGCGATATCTCAAAGCTCGCTGAGCATTTGGATCTAAAAATAGATACAAGGCTGTCAAAGTCGCATGAACAATATTTATGCTTGAAGAAGCTTGAAAAAACAATGCAGCGATCTGATGATGATAAATGGCTGGATCTTTATGAATCCTTACCGTCATTTGTCCATGAATCACAGGCGATGCAACGCTTTTATCCGTATGGAGATCGAAAGCAGTACGCAAATCTATCGAATGAAGAATGGTCTGACGTGAGTTACGACTCGTTTCAGGATTGTCTGACTTGTGATATGAGACACAGATGCGGTCTGACGCTGTCCAGAGATTACTACCGCAAGTCAACGGACTTAATCATATGTTCCCATGATTTTTATATGGAGCATGTATGGACGGAAGAATCACGTAAACGAGAGGGCCAGCTGCCGCTTTTGCCTGATCATAGCGCAGTTGTATTTGATGAAGGGCATCTGTTAGAGTTTGCCGCACAAAAAGCGCTGACCTACAGAGTGAAGCAGTCCACTCTTGAATTATTTTTAGAACGTTTGCTGCAAAATGACATCAGAGAAGAGTTTGCAGAACTGATTGAAGATGCGCTTGCTGCGAACGATGAATTTTTCTATGTTCTTTCTGATGAATCAAAAGAAGTAGCCGGTTCACACCGTTTAGAAATAAAAAATGACCAGCGTGTGAAAAAGGCGGCGGACGAGCTATGCCGTTTGCTTGATAAAATCGGTGAAGCACTTGTATTTGAGTCTGAGATGTACACGATTGATCAATATGAGCTGTCAGTTGTGGAAGAATATGTTGAACAAATGGCGTATTCATTATCTCTATATCAAAAGGATGCCATCAGCTGGCTGGAGCAAAAGGAAACAGAATCAACCTTCGTTGTGATGCCGAGAACGGTAGCGGAAGTGCTTGGCGAGAAAGTGTTTTCTAAGAAAATTCCTTATATCTTCTCTTCTGCTACGCTGTCAGAAGGCGGTTCGTTTGATTATATTGCCGACAGTCTCGGGATTCGGGACTATTTGTCATTAACCGTTGATTCACCTTATGATTATGACGAGCAAATGGCTGTTAATCTGTATGCGAAAACAGAGATGGCCGCTGAACAAAAAACGGCTGAAACGATTGAAGCGATCAAGCGTTATAAGGGCAGAACGCTGGTGCTTTTCCCTTCTTTTGAGGAACTAAACAGGTTTAAACAGCTGTCGGCGGCTTGGGAGCTGCCGTATCCGATTTTCTTTGAAGGTGATGAAGAAATCAGCAGCTTAGTGGAGAAATTCCAAGTGGAAGAGGAAACAGTACTTTGTTCGGTTCATTTATGGGAAGGACTCGATATTCCTGGTGACGCATTAAAGAATGTTACCATTTGGTCATTGCCGTTCCCGCCTCATGATCCTGTATTTACAGCGAAACGCAACGGGGCGAAAAAAGATCCGTTTGAAGAAGTGGATCTGCCGTATATGTTATTACGCGTACGGCAGGGCATCGGGCGTCTGATTCGTTCGAACCAAGACAGCGGCTCGATTCACATTTATGCTGGCGGAGAAAATGAACGCATCATTGCAGAAGTCAAAAAGGTTTTGCCTGTTGAACCTCAAATGATGTAATGGAAAAAAGCTGACGATCCATTTCGTCAGCTTTTTTTATTTGTTTAGCAATTGTCGCGTTCATGAATCATATCGGAAGAAAAGAGGAAGCGAGCATCAGTACGGAATCAGGGCCTTTTATGACTATAGTGACGTTGGGGTAACAGGACTTGCCGCATTCCCTTCGGAAACGCTGGCAACGACAGTCATCCCGTTTTTACTCGGCTGTATACTCGGAATCTTGATTAGGATCTTAGAAACTTATTCAGCAAGGTTGTGCCGGCGATCATCTCATTCTTTGCCTTTTCGCTGGGCAACACCTTGAATTTCGGAATGCTGATCAAATCAGTGCTACTCGGTATATTTATCGGTGTTTTTGCCGTCATTTTATCGGGCGATTCCTTGTTTTTACTTGATCACTTTGTCGCATGTGGAGACGGCGTTGCGGAAGCGGCTGTTGCTATGCCATACGCGTTAGCGGAAGCGAATACCTCATTTGCGCCAATTGCTGAATCAGCAGCTGCGATCATAGCGACGAGCGTGATTGTCGCCTCGCTGTTAACATCGCCGCCAAACAATAAAATGCCGATTAACTGAATAAAGAAGGCTGCTGTCAAAACAGGCAGCCTCTTATACAAACAATTTGACTTTCATACCCCCTTCCATTAGCCTGTAATGGAACGGCTAGAATAGGGAGGGAATGGACATGGAGATACATACATATGAAAAGGAATTTTTTGATCTTTTAAAAAAAATCTCACATTACAGCGAAGCAGTTGCATTAATGCACTGGGACTCCAGAACCGGAGCGCCGAAAAACGGCTCAGAGGATCGTGCCGAAAGCATTGGTCAGCTTTCAACAGATATATTCAACATCCAGACATCAGATCGAATGAAGGAGCTGATCGATGTCCTGCATGAACGATTTGATGACTTATCTGAAGATACAAAAAAAGCTGTGGAGCTGGCGAAAAAAGAGTATGAAGAGAATAAGAAAATCCCTGAGGCTGAATACAAGGAATACGTGATTCTGTGTTCAAAGGCGGAAACAGCGTGGGAAGAGGCGAAAGGAAAATCTGATTTCAGCTTATTTTCCCCTTATTTAGAGCAGCTGATTGAATTCAATAAACGCTTTATTACGTATTGGGGTTATCAAGAGCATCCTTATGATGCACTGCTTGATTTGTTTGAGCCAGGTGTCACGGTGAAGGTGCTTGATCAGCTGTTCGCGGAGCTCAAAGAAGCGATTGTTCCACTCGTTAAACAAGTGACAGCTTCAGGAAATCAACCTGATACAAGCTTTATTACGAAAGAGTTCCCTAAGGAAAAGCAAAAAGAGCTCAGCCTGTATTTTTTACAGGAGCTTGGCTACGATTTTGACGGCGGACGGCTTGATGAAACAGTTCATCCGTTTGCGACCACGATGAACCGAGGAGACGTTCGGGTCACGACGCGATTCGATGAAAAAGATTTCCGTACGGCGATATTTGGCACCATTCATGAGTGCGGTCACGCGGTATACGAGCAAAATATTGATGAAGTACTGAGCGGCACGAACTTGTCAGACGGTGCATCAATGGGAATCCATGAATCTCAATCATTATTTTACGAGAATTTTATCGGCCGCAACAAGCATTTTTGGACATCATACTATAAGAAGATTCAAGAAGCATCACCTGACCAGTTCAAGGACATCTCTCTGGAAGATTTTGTCCGGGCAATCAATGAATCAAAACCTTCCTTTATCCGGGTTGAAGCGGATGAATTAACGTATCCTCTTCATATCATGATCCGCTATGAAATAGAAAAAGCGATTTTCAGCAATGAAGTGTCAGTGGAAGAACTGCCATCTCTCTGGAATCAAAAATATCAGGATTATTTAGGGATTACACCGCAGACGGATGCAGAGGGGATTTTACAAGACGTCCATTGGGCCGGAGGAGATTTCGGCTACTTCCCATCCTATGCGCTCGGTTACATGTATGCGGCTCAGCTGAAACAAAAAATGCTCGAGGATCTGCCTGAGTTTGACACTCTCTTGGAAAGAGGAGAATTTCACCCGATCAAACAATGGCTGACGGAAAAGGTGCATATTCACGGAAAACGGAAAAAGCCGTTAGATATTATCAAAGATGCGACAGGAGAAGAGCTGAATGTGCGCTATTTGATTGACTATTTGTCAAACAAATACTCCAATCTCTATCTATCATAATCAAAAGCCTGGCGGCGTGGCCGTCAGGCTTTTTTAGGTGCAGGAAACACAAAATACGAATAATAATCAAAAAAATAAAAATAAAGTTCGGAAACTTTCGTTTTCTTCTATGCAAGAGATTAGAATCTTGCTATAATTTATTACAATATCATAGGAACACTCATATAATCGCGTGGATATGGCACGCAAGTTTCTACCGAGCACCGTAAATGTTCGACTATGGGTGAGCAATGAGACCGCACATGTACGGTTTTTTGTTATATCAGCATTGCTTGCTCTTTATTTGAGCGGGCAATGCTTTTTTTCATTCTCATAACGGAGGTAAGACAGGATGGAAGCACTGAAACGGAAAATAGAGCAAGAAGGCGTCGTATTATCTGATCAGGTATTGAAAGTGGATTCGTTTTTGAATCACCAAATTGACCCGATGCTTATGCAGAAAATCGGTGACGAATTTGCAGCCAGATTTGCAAAAGACGGTATTACCAAAATCGTGACAATCGAATCATCCGGAATTGCTCCTGCAGTGATGGCGGGCTTGAAGTTGGGTGTTCCGGTCGTCTTCGCGAGAAAGCATAAGTCATTAACACTTACTGACAACTTGCTGACAGCATCTGTTTATTCCTTTACGAAGAAGACGGAAAGCCAAATCGCAGTTTCAGGAACCCATCTGTCGGATCAGGATCATGTGCTGATTATCGATGATTTTTTGGCAAATGGGCAAGCCGCGCATGGGCTCATCTCGATTGTGAAGCAGGCGGGAGCTTCTATTGCGGGACTTGGCATTGTCATTGAAAAGTCATTTCAGCCGGGAAGAGAAGAACTGGTGAACCTTGGTTACCGGGTCGAATCTTTGGCAAGAATTCAATCTTTAGAAGAAGGAAAGGTGTCCTTCGTACAGGAGGTACATTCATGAAAAACGGATTCGGCAAAACGCTGTCTCTAGGAATCCAGCATGTGCTCGCCATGTATGCCGGTGCCATTGTCGTTCCTCTAATTGTGGGAAAAGCGATGGGCCTGACTGTCGAACAGCTGACCTACTTAGTGTCGATTGATATTTTTATGTGCGGTGCGGCCACACTTCTGCAAGTGTGGAGCAACCGATTTTTCGGTATTGGGCTTCCGGTAGTGCTTGGCTGTACATTTACAGCTGTATCGCCGATGATTGCGATTGGATCTGAGTACGGGGTTTCAGCGGTTTACGGAAGCATTATTGCGTCAGGTATTCTTGTCATTCTTATTTCATTTTTCTTTGGAAAGCTTGTAGCGTTTTTTCCGCCCGTCGTGACAGGCTCAGTTGTTACAATCATCGGCATTACTCTTATGCCGGTAGCCATGAATAACATGGCTGGCGGTGAAGGAAGTGCAGACTTCGGAGATCTTTCCAATCTTGCTCTCGCCTTTATCGTATTGAGTGTCATTGTGCTTCTATACCGTTTTACGGAAGGGTTTCTCAAATCCATCTCCATTTTGATCGGTATTTTGATTGGAACTTTCATTGCGTATGTTATGGGGAAAGTCCAGTTTGATAACGTTTCGGACGCGGCAGTTGTTCAAATGATCCAGCCGTTTTACTTCGGAGCGCCGTCTTTTCACGCAGCACCTATTATTACGATGGCTATCGTTGCAATTGTCAGCCTTGTAGAATCAACCGGTGTTTACTTTGCCTTAGGTGATCTGACGAACCGCCGTCTGACAGAGAAAGATTTATCTAAAGGCTATCGTGCTGAAGGGCTGGCCGTGCTTTTGGGCGGTATTTTTAACGCTTTTCCTTACACGGCGTTTTCTCAAAATGTCGGGCTTTTACAGCTTACGGGAATCAAAAAAAATAACGTCATTGTTGTCACGGGCGTGATCTTAATGGCATTTGGGCTATTTCCGAAGATCGCTGCCTTCACGACCATTATTCCATCTGCCGTTTTGGGCGGCGCAATGGTGGCGATGTTTGGAATGGTGATTGCTTACGGAATCAAAATGCTCAGCCGCATCGATTTTGCAAAACAGGAAAATCTGCTGATTGTTGCCTGCTCCGTCGGTTTGGGTCTCGGTGTGACCGTTGTGCCGGATATCTTTAAACAGCTTCCGAGCGCCTTAGCACTCCTTACAACAAACGGCATTGTTGCCGGCAGCGTTACTGCAGTCGTCTTGAATATTGTATATAACGTATTTTCTAAAGCCGAAAAAACAGAAAAAGCTGAAATCACAAAGCAAAAAACAGCAGTCTAAGCTCCGCCGCGGCGGAGTTTTTTTGCATATAAAAAAGAGTGTTGCGGCACAATGTATGCAAAGAGGTGATCGCATGGCGTATATTTTATCCATCGGAACAAGTCTTCCTGCGTACGATGTAAACCAAGAGAAAGCGGCTGAGTTTGCCCGCTGTATGTTTGAGCATTCCTTTAAAGACATTGATCGGCTGTTAACCTCCTTTAAAAACGGGCAGATTCAATCGAGGCAATTTGTCAAACCGATTGACTGGTATAAAGAGCGTCACAGCTTTGAAGAAAAAAATCAAATTTTCATAGAAGAAACGACTAAGCACAGCAAAGAAGCTGTTCGCGACTGCCTCTCTCATCCTGCATTTTTCCATGAAACCATCGCTTATGAGAAAGTAGACGCTGTTTTTTTCGTCTCCAGCACGGGCCTCTCCACACCGAGCATCGAGGCGCGGCTCATGAATGAACTTCCGTTTTCTCCATATACGAAGCGGATTCCGATTTGGGGGCTGGGCTGTGCAGGGGGAGCCAGCGGACTCGCGCGTGCAGCAGAATATTGCAAAGCGTATCCGGAGGCTTTCGTGCTTGTCATCGCTGCTGAGCTATGCAGTCTGACATTCCAGCCGGAGGATAAGACGAAAAGCAATCTGATTGGCACGTCGCTATTTGGAGATGGCATTGCAGCAGCCTTAGTATGCGGTGAGAAGGCAGACCGCAGGATGTCAAAATTAAAACTTATGCCGAAGTTAACAGATTCCCAATCTGTTTTGATGAAACAATCTGAAGATGTCATGGGCTGGGACTTTACTGATCAAGGATTCAAAGTGATTTTCTCAAGAGATATTCCGACTTTGGTGGAAAAATGGCTTAAAACAAATGTACAGGTTTTTTTGGACAAACATCAGCTGTCCTTTAGGGATATCAGTGTGTTTTTGGCACATCCAGGCGGAAAAAAAGTGATCGATGCATACAGCAAAAGTCTTGAGCTGTCACCAGAAAAGCTTTCATCTGCACAAAGCATTTTACAAAAGCATGGAAATATGTCTTCAGCCACAATATTGTTTGTGATCAAAGACCATCTGCTGAACGGATATAAAAAGGAAGCTGAACGGGGGCTTATCGGCGCATTAGGGCCGGGATTTTCATCAGAGCTGCTGTTATTCAGCTGGGAGGAGGGGGCTTGACTCATGTTTTGGTTGTTAATCGTCATTCTCATTGCGCAAAGAACAGCTGAAATGGCAGTAGCCAGACAAAATGAACAAAAGGTAAAGCAACAAGGGGCGATCGAATTCGGCGAGAGCCATTATCCATATATCATCATCACGCATATTCTTTTTTTTCTGTCTTTAATTGCAGAAGTGCTGCTGATGAATAAACAGCCGTCAAGCTGGTGGATCGGTATCGCTGCAGCTATTGTAACCGTGCAGGCAGTACGGTATTGGGCGCTTTGTTCCTTAGGATCATATTGGAATACGAAAATCCTTGTCGTTCCAGGTGCGGAGCTTGTGAAAAAAGGCCCTTATAGATGGATGAAGCATCCAAACTATACCGTTGTGATATTAGAATTCTTATTGATTCCGCTTCTGTATCATGCGTACATGACCATGTGTCTGTTTTCTATTTTAAATGCCGTATTGTTAACAGTCAGAATTCGTACAGAAGAGAAAGCATTAGAAGAATACAGCATAAAATAGAGATTGAAAATCATTCTCACTCATGTTAAAATGAATATGAAAAAGATTCTCAATCAGGATGGTGAAGCAAATGACAATGCTGTTTTTGCTTGGGGCGGTCTGTACATATAGTGTGTTAATTGGTTTTGTATTAAAAGGAATCTCAAATAAATCTGTTTCATGAATCTGGAACTTGATAAAGTTGCAGATTTTCTTTTTTAGAAGCTGCCGTAATGGCGGCTTTTTTCTATTCTCTTAAAGAAATTTGGCTCATTCTTGTGTAAAATGAAAGGGGAATGTATTCAGATCTTTCGAAAAAGATTCACAATTGAAATGGCACAAAGGGGTTCAGACTGATGACAGAACATAACAGAAAAGAGCTTTTGCACAAAACTGGGGAACTTTATAAGCAACTCATAGAGAATCAAGATGAACAAAGGGCTGCTAAACTGGCTGCAGTGGTGCAAAAAGCGGCTGATGAGGAGATTTATATCGCGTTTACCGGGCATTATTCAGCAGGGAAATCGTCCTTGCTGAACTGCCTGTTAATGGAGAATATTTTACCGACAAGCCCCATCCCGACAAGTGCTAACCTTGTTGTGATCAGAAACGGGGAAAAGCGTGTACGGCTTCATACAACAGACGGAGCATGCGCTGAGCTGGATGGGGCTTATCAGAAAGAAAAGGTGCAGCAATATTGCAAAGACGGCGAACAGATTGAAAGCGTTGAAATTTTTGATCGGTATACTGAGATCGATTCCGGGGTTGCTTATATTGATACTCCTGGGATTGATTCAACTGACGATGCCCATTTTCTGTCGGCAGCATCTATTCTCCATCAGGCTGATGCGCTGTTTTATGTCGTTCACTATAATCACGTGCACGCTGAGGAAAATGTAAAGTTTCTCAGATCGATAAACAAAAGCATTCCAAAGGTGTATTTTATCGTCAATCAAATTGATCGGCATGATGAAGCGGAGACTCGTTTTGAAGACTATAAAGCGCAAGTAGAGGAGATGCTGTGCAACGAAGGCATTTCAAAGGAAGCGCTCTATTTTACGTCAGTAACAGAAGCAGACCACCCGTTCAATCAGATTGGGGTTCTGAGAGAAGAATTAAAACGAATAGAACAGCAATCCAAAATCAATTTGCAGGCTTTAACAGAACAAAAAGTCCGCAATCTGCTGAAGGAACATACGGACATGCTGTTGAAAGACGAAACAGACGGTCCGAGCTTTGCTGAACAGCTAGACAAACAAACTAAACTTGTTCAATCGCTGAGAAATCAATTGGATGAGGCGGCAAAACAAGCGAATAAGGCAGAAAACAGAATGCAGGAAGAAGTCAATGGCATTTTAAAAAACGCCAACCTGACGCCTTTTGAAATGCGTGAGCTGGCAGCTGCATACCTAGAATCGCGGGAGCCTTCTTTTAAAACCGGTTTTTTCTTTTCGAAAGCAAAAACTGCACAGGAAAGGGATAGAAGAAGGACTGCTTTTTTCTCTGATGTGACAAAACGAACAGAGGCCGAAGCAGATTGGCACATGATAGACACATTCGATAAACTCGCCAAGGCATTTGATGTTCATACAGCTGAAAGTGAAAAGCTGATTCAGGCCTATCGAACTCCGCTTGAAATTGACAACCTTGAGCATGCTGTCAAGCATGGTGCAGCCTTTTCTTCTGAATATGTATTGCAATATACAAAAGACTTGGCAGAACTCATCCGGAAAAAGGCGAAAAGAGAAGCGGCAGACATCATTAAGGCGCTTTCCGCGATGGTGAAAGATCGTGTTTCCAATGACTTGCAAAAAATCAACGACCGGCTCAGCCAGGAATCAGAAAAACTCGGCCTTCTTCAAGAACGGGCCCGTTTAGAGAATAATGCCCGCGAGAAAGCCGATCGTATGCGGGCCATTTGGGAAGAGGAATCCGCATGTCCTATGCACATAGACACCGACTGGTTTAAAACGAAGAAAAAAACAGTGGCAGCTCCAGAACAAAAACGAAGCCTAGGCAAGCAGACGCAGCAGCCCATGCAGAAACAAGAAATCAAAATGGAGCAAGAACGGCCGCTTCAAGACCAAATCGAACGCTTTTACACATTGTCTGGCCTTTTAGGTAAATACAGCATGCTGTCAAAGCAAACCTCAGCTTTTCGAGAAAGAATTAAAAGACTTGAGGAACGGAAATTTATACTTGCTCTTTTTGGAGGCTTCAGTTCGGGGAAATCATCATTTGCCAATGCGCTTGTCGGCGAAAGGGTGCTGCCTTCCTCGCCAACGCCAACCACAGCCACAATTAATAAAATCACAAAACCAACCAATGGCAGCATCAACAAAACAGCGGATGTGGTGTTTAAGACCGATGATGACCTAACGGCTGATATTTTGCAGCTCACTGGAATGCAAAAAGAACCGGCAGGCCGCTCTTTCACAGAGAAGTGGGAAAAAGCAGTCAAGAAAAACCGGCTGCAGGAAGAACACATCAAATTGATCAGCAGCTTTCTGCTTGCCTACGAAAAGTATAAGGAATATATACGGGAACAAAAGACATTAACGATACCGCTGTCTGAATTAAAGCCGTATGTGGCAGAGGAGGCAACGGCCTGCGCTGTGAAAGAAGTAACGGTCTATTATACATGCCCGCTCACTGAAAAAGGGATTACGATCGTTGATACGCCCGGCGCCAGCAGCCTGAATAAACGGCATACAGAGCTGGCGTTCCAATATATTAAGGATGCCGATGCGTTTTTTTATATGACCTATTATCAGCACTCCTTCTCGAAAGGAGATCGTTCCTTTTTGCGAAAACTCGGGCTTGTAAAAGAATCGTTCAGCATGGATAAAATGTTTTTCGTCATTAATGCAGCAGATCTTGCGAAAGATAAAACAGAGCTGGAAACAGTGACCGATTATGTCAGCGCAGAGCTTGTAAAAGAAGGAATTCATGATCCGCAGCTCTTTACCGTATCAAGTAAGGAAGAACTGCTGGGAAAACCGGAATCATTTTATAATCAGTTCCCGAAAGTAAGAAAACATGTAGACCGTTTTATTGAAGCGGATGTAAAAAAAACGGCAGCTGCACAGCTCAGTTCGGAAGCAGACAAACTATGTGAAACTGTTATTCAGCTTCATCAATCCCAGCATCAGTCCAAGGAAGAAAAGGAAGCGCAAAAACAGCGCCTTATGCTGTCATTTGAGCGGACAGCAGCCGAAATCGAGAAACGGCGGAGCTCAGACACCATCATTGAGAAAGTAAAAAAAGATACAAAAGAACAGCTTTATCACATTACACAGCGATTATCCTATTTTGCGAATGATTTATTAAAATCGGCATTCCATCCCGGCCTTCAGAACGGGGATTGGAAAAAGAACGTCGGTCAGGCGATGACAGCCGCATTACGTGAATATCAGTTTGAATATGTGCAGGAAATCAAAACGCTTGATGTTCGCATGAGCGGTTTCATCGAGCGGCATATTGCAGAAGAGTGGCTGGAAAGCTTTCAAAAAACATTAAACGAGGATGGTTATTTTTCTATTTATGCGAGTCCTCACCATTCGAATGGCATACAGTTGAAGGAAGTGGCACCTGACATAGATGAACGTGTCTTTGAACAGAAAAAAAAAGAAATCAAATCACCAAAACACTTTTTTGAACAGAAAGGAAAAGCCGCCTTCATCGAAGCAGCGCGCACGAAACTGACAAAAATCACGGGAAATTGGGTGAAAAATGAAGAAGAAAGCCTTATTTCACATTACACAGATTACCTCAGCCGCTTGCAGGAAGAGATGGCTGAAAAAGCAATGGAACAAATAAAGGATCAAAAAGATACGTATATAGAAGGATACGCGGATGGGGAACATGCGAAAGAGATTGAAAAGGCGTACCAAGCTTGCATCTCTTGGCAAAGATCGGGCAATACAATAAAAATGTAAAAATTCAGTTGGCTTGTATATCAAGTCATGATAGACTAAATAGAAAAAAAGCGAGATGAACGATTCATGTCAGAGGTACATAAAGCAATTTCAGCACATTCATCAAAACAGCACGAGCATATTAAAGCATTTATGCGTCTTGAAAACATGCGTGAAATGGCCATTGAAGAAGCGGTTTTAAAATGCAAAAACGATGAACCTTTTACAACAGAACTGATTAATGAAATTACCGGGCAAATGAATCAGCTCGCCAAAAAAGGCATCGTACCGCCAAGACGTCTTGTATCAGCAGAAATGGTCAGGGAATATGTAAGCCGCATGTAAGCTGGATGATCCTGTCGCGAGTGAATCTCTTGCCGGAGCATATACTATATGTATCCGACGTAAGGGGGGATTCATGTTGGGCAGAACAAAGCTTGGAAACAGAAATGCACAGGCGAATAACAATGCCAAAAAGAAAAACGGATTTCAAACCCATTTTGACTCTTACGCAGGACGAGAGGCTGAAAAGCTGATCGCCAGTAACAAAAGACATAACGACTGATGATACACAAAACAGTATCTCTGATTGAAGAGATGCTGTTTTTTATTTTTGCGCGGCTTTATGGTAAAATAGAAGGAATGAAAAAAGAGGGAGTTATCTTATGAATCATAATAAACTATTGCTGGTTGACGGCATGGCTTTATTATTCCGGGCGTTTTTTGCCACGGCCGTGCACCGCAACTTTATGATAAATGAAAACGGAGTGCCGACGAACGGCGTCAATGGATTTTTAAAGCATTTAATCACAGCTGTGGAAACATTCCAGCCGACCCACGTCGTCTGCTGCTGGGACATGGGGAGCAAAACGTACCGGAATGACCTGTTCCAAGATTATAAGGCGAACCGCAGCGCACCGCCTGTGGAGCTGATCCCGCAGTTTGATTTAGCGAAGGAAGCGGCAGCTGAGCTTGGGATTATGAATATCGGTTTTGCCGGGTATGAAGCGGATGATTGCATCGGAACGCTTGCCGCTTTGTTTGCAAATGAAGCTGACATTACGATCGTAACAGGGGATAGAGATTTACTTCAGCTGTTAACAGATAAAGTAAGCGTAGCATTGCTCCAAAAAGGAATAGGAAATTATAAAGTCTATACAAAAGAGACGTTTTATGAAGAAACGGGAGTTCTGCCGAAGGCTTTGATTGATATTAAAGCGCTTATGGGTGACTCCAGTGATAACTATCCTGGTGTCAAAGGGATTGGAGAAAAAACAGCTTACAAACTGATTCGTGAATATGAAACGATTGAACGTTTATTAGAAAATCTTTCTCTTCTTACGAAGGGGCAGCAGGGAAAAATTCAGCAAGGTTTGAGCGATTTGGAGATGTCGAGGAAGCTTGCGGAAATTCACTGCTCTGTACCGCTGGTCTGCACATTGGGAGACGCTCTATTTACCCTGCAAATGGAACAGGCGGCTGACATGCTTCGCCGCCACCAAATCAAAGGAATTGAGCGCATGCTTGAAAAACTGAACGCTAGAGAGATCGTATAAGATCTTCTCTAGCGTTTTGTATTGCTTTTTTTGGCTCTTTCCTCAAGCTCTGTTTTAGGGTCATTGTGAGTATTGCCTTCCAGGTCGCCTTGCGGAGTAACACCACCGGTCAGCCGGCCTTTATCTTTCTTTTTCATGTTAGTCACCTCGACATTAGGATGACCATTGATCGAGATTTAATTCTTATCATTTAGCCGAATCGCTTCTTTTGCCAGCTGATCGGCTTTTTGGTTTTGCTTCCCTGGTATCCATTTGATGAAAAAAAGAGGGAAAGCCGGTTTTAATCGGATGATTTCTTCCACATACGGATGAAATGTTTTATTTTTAACCATTTCAAGCTCAGCGGCGCGTTCCACGATATCTGAATCGGTTCGAAAGGAAACAGATTGATACCCGCGCTTTGCACATAACCTCATCCCTTCAATTAATGCAAGGAATTCCGCTTCCTGATTTGTATGCATTCCGATCGGGATAGAGAAAGCTTCTGCTTTTCCTTCATGTTTGATAAAAATGCCGATACCGGAAGGCCCGGGATTACCGGCGCTTGCGCCGTCTACATATATTTCTGTGGGCATTATAAACTCCTTTCATCATTCGGTATCATTTTCTTTGCTGCATAAGCATAAGGCAATGAAATCAAAGATACCGCAAACTTAATCAAATATGTGGAAATAAAAATATGAAGCCAAACGCCTGCCGAATAAATGCCGAAAAAGGCGACAGCAGTGAATATGAATGTATCAAACAACTGGCTGACTGCTGTACTGCCGCCGTTTCTGAGCCATAAAAGCCGATCGGAAGGAAATATCCTTCTAATTGCCGAATATACATAAACATCCAGCGTTTGGCTGAAGATAAAGGCAAGCAGACTTCCTAACGCAACTCGTGGAAGGAATCCGAAAATTGTTTCCAGCGCTGTTTGTGATATGTCGCTTGAAGCCGGTTCAAAAAGCAGCACGCCCTGCATGACGCATGTCAGCGTCAGGAGCGTTGAGAATCCGAGCCATACCGCTTTTCTGGCTTCAGCTGGTCCGTATTTTTCATTCAGCACATCTGTCGCAAAAAAGATTGTGCCATACATCACATTCCCGAGTGTTGCTGTTAGGCCAAACAGTTCCACTGTTTTGACGACTTGAAGGTTGGCGCAGACTGTCGCAAAACCGATCCAAACAAATAGTCCTGTTTTGCCAAATCCTTTATAAAATAAAAGAACAATGATAAAATGAATGATCGCAAAAATGATCCAAAACGAGTTATTAAACAAAATGAAAAAGCTTCCTTTCCGGGATAAGATTGGTTTGATTATAGCACAAGCCCGGCAACTAATGAATGGTAAGGTGATTGTAATGAAACTCAGACCGCATATGAAAATAGAAGCAAAAGGAACGGGATCCGTCTCATTTTTGGGCGAAGACTGGCTGACAGCACAGCAGGCACGTATGCTCGCCAGAGAACTTGGCCGTTTTCCATACATGAAAGAGCTTATGTTCGAAGACGAGAAAGGCGGCAGCTGGACATTGAAGGAATTGGAAAAGCTGACAGAGGAGCTTGCCCAAGAGCCTGACGAAATTACTGTTTATTTTGATGGCAGTTTCGATAAGGAGAGCGAACTGGCCGGACTCGGAATCGTCATTTATTATTCATTGGGAGGAACACGGCACCGCTTAAGAAAAAATAAAAGCTTCCGGCTGAAAACCAATAATGAAGCTGAATACGCGGCGCTTTATGAAGCGATTAGAGAAGTAAGAGAACTTGGGGCAAGCAGAAATTCAATTACGATCAAAGGTGACTCGCTTGTTGTGCTGAACCAGCTTGACGGCAGCTGGCCTTGCTATGATCCGTCTCATAATGAATGGCTGGACAAAATAGAAGCACTCCTTGAATCGCTGAAGCTCACTCCAACCTACGAAACCATACAGCGGAAAGACAACCAGGAAGCTGACGGCCTCGCTAAAAAAATTCTATCCCATCAATTCGTAGAAAGCCACACGAAATTAGACCGTAACGGAGATGACGATATTGGATAAGAAAATGATCTTTAAAGAACTGACAGAACTGCAAGATGAATATTGCAAAGACTGTTTTATTAAGAAGCAGTTTCGGAAGGAATTTGGCAAAACCTATGCGCATTCATTTTGTATTAATAAATGTACAGTTGGTGAAAAACTGAAGGCATACGGCGATGTTTTAACCAATCATTAAAAAATAAAAACCGCAGAAGCTGCGGTTTTTATTCTTTGAATTCATCAAGCTGATGCTGACTGTCATCCAGCAGCTGCTTTTGCTGCTGAACAAATTCAGGATCATCGAGAGCTGCCAGCTCTTCAGATTGTGACAGTTCTCTTGCATCTTCAATCGATTGGTATGCAGAATCGACTAATGTTGTGCTTTGACCTCTCGTCGCAGCTCCTGTCGTTTTCTGCGCTGTTTCCACCGCTAGCTCCAGCTGCCGCTTATCCGTAAAGCCAGTCTGATTCTTATCATGAAATTCTGATGTCACAAAAAACACCTCCGCAATTATTTTGCTGAGTTTTTTTGAAATTTATGTACCAAAATAGAAAATAAAATGAAAATAAGCCGATATAACTATTGAACCAGAATAAATAGGACTGTTTTACTATTTGAGGTATCTTGGCAGAGAAGGGGAACGTAGCTATGGACGATAAAGACTTGAAGTCGATCCTTCACAAAACATTTATAGAAATATACAGTGACTTAGAGGAACTGGCGGATATCGCGAAAAAAGGGAAGCCGTCAATGGAAAAGCATGTTGAAGAGATTGAACAGAGGTGCAAACAAAACATCTTAGCGATTGAAATCCAGATGAAAATCAAATAGGAGAGGCGTTCGCCTCTCCTATATTTGTCATCTCATCATCATGTATTCAGTTTAGAGTTTTACAACATTAGAAGCTTGAGGTCCACGATTACCTTCGACAATTTCAAAAGAAACTTCTTGTCCTTCTTCTAATGATTTGTATCCTTCTCCTTCGATAGCTGTGAAGTGAACAAATACATCGTCTCCGCCTTCAACTTCAATGAAGCCGAATCCTTTTTCGTTGTTGAACCATTTTACTTTACCGTTTTGCATATTGCTTAATTCCTCCTAGTACTGTAGCACCCGCGTGCTAAAAAAAATTTTGTCATCATTTAACTTTGATTCATTGTTAAATGATGGTTCAACTATACACCATCTGTGAGCACCCGTCAAGTTGCGAAACGGCTTATTTTTCAAAAGAAGGACAAGATCATAAAAAAATGTAACCGTTTTTATTAATAGCTGAATATAAATAAAAAGAGCACACGAATTCGTATGCTCTCACGTAGCCATTAAGATAACGCTTTGGCTTTTTGTTTGGCTGTCATCATTTCTGATTCCTTCAGGATATCCTCTAAAATCACTTCAGAGGAGTTTGCTAAATGCAGGTCCTTAATGTTTTTCTTCATGCGCTGTAAGGTATCTTCATCTGCAAGAAGGGAAGTGACTGATTCGAGAATCTCTTCATGACGGTTCACGACAATGGCCGCTCCGCGGTCTTCAAAGAAGTTTGCATTTTCTTTTTCCTGCCCAGGCACGGGTTTGTACAAAATGACTGGCACACCGATGGCAGTTGCTTCTGTCAATGTAATGCCGCCAGGTTTTGTAATCATGCAATCTGTGACCCGAAACAGCTCATCAATGCGTTCCACGTAGCCAAGAACCTTCAATTTGTCACCGTTTTCTGCTTCAAGCATGCTTAAAGATTCTTTGAGCACTGTATTTTTCCCGCACACGACAACCACTTGCACTTGGTCATCTTTGACTAGGTTTTCGCACAGTTCTTTAACGTTTTTTAATACACCGTGTGCACCTGCCATGATCAAAAGCACTTTTTTGTTTGGGGAAAGATTGTACTTTTTATATATCGGCTCCACCGGCTTGGATTCTTCAAATTGCGGCCTGATTGGAATCCCGGTGATTTTTACGTTGCTTGGATGAGTGCCGATCTCCAGCAGTTTTTCCTTCACGTAATCTGTCGCCACATAATATTTATCTACGTTTTCGTGAACCCAAATTTTATGAAGGCAAAAATCGGTCATCACGTTAAAAGTAGGGATGACTCTTCCTGTTCGTCGTCTGTATTCCGGCACGACGATCATCGGAAATGTATTAATAATAATATCGGGCTGGTGTTCATCGACAAGTTCGCCCAATCGTTTATTTCCCATTTTAAAGTAAATATTAAATTTACGTTTATTATAGATTTTGTCAACTCCGTAATAAAACAAACGATAAAACTGTTTCCCGATTGAGAAGCTTTTTAAATAGAGGTATTGAGTTACCTCTGAAACAATCGGATTTGACTCTTGGTACAAATTAGAAACTGTTACATGCTGAAAACCAAGCCGTACACATTGCTCATAAAGCGTTTTGGCTACCTGCACATGTCCATTTCCATAATTTGCAGTCAAAATTAATACTCTTTTATTGGTATTCAAGTAAATTCACCTCAATGTAATCAACAACAAGCAAGCTTCATGCATCGTAAGGAGTTATTGTCTATACATAAACATAACACAAATACATAATTGAATTATTAATGCAGTGAAAAAGTTAAGCTAATTTTAAATGATGATTCCAGTATTTAAAATTTTTGTTATACGCAAACTGAATCAGATGTATTTTATCATATTTTTTGCTCAGCGTATCACTAAAAAAGAAAAATTAGTCCCATTCATAAGGAGTTTCTTGGTAAACGTAATAATTCAGCCAGTTCATAAACAATAATGTGGCATGGGCTTTCCAGCGATTCACTGGCTGGCTGCTGTCTTTCGCAAAATAATGTTTAGGCGCTTCGACAGTAGAAAGGTTTCGTTCCAAATCTCTTTCGTACTCTTGAAGAAGCGTATTTGTATCATATTCAGGGTGCCCTGTCAAAAAGACTTGTTTTTCGTCTTTAGACACTATTAAGCAAACCCCGGCTTCCCTTGATGCGGTAAGAATATTTAACTCAGGCACTGCTTGAAGCTGTTCCATATTTATATCTGTATGCCGGGAATGCGGCACGTAGTATAGCTCGTCAAAACCTCTGACTAATCTTTCGTGTTTTGAAAGAACTGTATGTTCAAACACACCGAAGATTTTTTTAGGCATTTGAATTTTTTCAACACCGTAATGATAATACAAGCCTGCTTGAGCACCCCAGCAAATATGCAGGGTTGAAGTGACATTTGTTTTGCTCCACTCCATAATCTCCTTGAGCTCTTCCCAATATGAAACATCTTCAAACGCCAAGTGCTCGATCGGCGCACCGGTGATAATCATGCCGTCAAATTTCTTGTGACGGATATTGGAAAAAGTCGTGTAAAATTCGTCAAGGTGTTCTCTTGCAGTATTTTTCGGCGTGTGTGTGCTTGGGATTAAAAATGTAAAATGAACCTGTAAAGGCGAATTTCCAAGCAATCTGAGAAGCTGGGTCTCTGTTTGGATTTTTTTCGGCATCAAATTCAATATGATGATTTTTTGCGGCCGGATATCCTGATGAAATGCTCTGCTTTCATCCATTACAAATATATGTTCACTCTCAAGCACCTGTTTTGCCGGCAGGTGTGTTGGTATATTAATAGGCAACGTGCCACCTCCATCATTTCCCCGTGTAATTTTCTTCATTATAGGAATTTTCACGCCAATTTTCAATCTATCTCTAAGTGTTGAGGGGAAACAACAGAAAACTCTTTAGATAAAACGAATAAATACACCTGTTGGTTTCACAGGAAAATGATTTTCAGTGATGATGGATCTCAGAAGGTATTTGTAACGTTTTATTGAATGGAAGATAAAAAATGAGCAGGCGTTTGCATTTTGAATTGGGAAATAAAAAAGGTAAAATAATCAGATGCAGGGACATAGGAGGGACTTAGATGTCTATATATCATATGAAGGTACGAACCATAACAGGAAAAGACATGACACTTCAGCCTTTTGCCGGGAAGGTATTGATGATCGTGAATACAGCAAGTAAATGCGGGTTTACTCCTCAACTAAAGCAGCTTCAGGAGTTATATGATACATATCAGCAGGAGGGCTTGGAGATTCTAGGGTTTCCTTGCAATCAATTTATGAACCAAGAGCCTGGCGACGAGACAGACATACAAAATTTTTGTGAAACAAATTACGGGGTTACGTTTCCTTTGTTCTCAAAAGTGGAAGTGAATGGAAAAAACGCCCACCCGCTGTTTGTGTATTTAACAGAGCATGCGAAAGGGATGCTGGGAACTAAGGCAATCAAGTGGAATTTCACGAAGTTTATAGTGGACAGAAACGGAGAAATCGCTGGCCGTTATTCTCCAAATACAAATCCGAAAGAGCTGGAAGACGCTATCGTGAAGCTGCTAGGGATATAAAGAGGGTGTTTTTGTGAAAAAGATAAAGCAAGCAGAGCAAATCAGGACATGGGTTCAATCAGTCCTAACAGGCGAAAGCTCTGGACATGATTGGCACCATGTATCAAGAGTTGCGGATCTTGCTGTATATATTGGAGAAAAGGAAAAAGCGGATTTGTTCATTGTTGAAACGGCGGCGCTCGTTCACGATGTAATTGATATTAAACTCCCTGACACGGTCAGGCTTTCAGTGAGCGAAGTATATGAACAGCTCGTTTTTTTCGGAGTTGGAAAAGAGGATGCCGACAGAGTGATTCACATTATCACAAGGATGTCCTTTCGAGACAGAGAAAAGCTGGCGGACGAGCCGCTCTCAATTGAAGGGAAAGCCGTACAGGACGCTGACAGACTTGATGCATTAGGTGCTGTCGGTATTGCGAGAACGTTTATGTTTGCGGGCGCAAAAGGGCACAGCCTTTATGGAGATGATAAAAGCGCGTACGCTCATTTTTTTCATAAACTGCTGCGGCTGAAAGATATGATGAATACAGACACCGCACGGGAACTTGCGGAAGAAAGACATGATTTTATGCTTCAGTTTGTCCGTCAATTAGAAAAAGACGTACCAGGTATTGAAGCCAAAACGTCGTAATAGAAGGCTTGGAGCGACTATGATAGAATAATTCACAGATATGCTATAGGAGGACGATCATGAAGATAAAATCAATTGAACCTACGCCAAGCCCGAATACAATGAAGGTCATCTTAACGGAGGAGCTTCCGGCGGGGAAAAGCAATAACTATAAACCGGATCAAGCAGAAGGCGCACCGCCTGTTATAGCGGAGATCCTTAATATAGAAGGAGTCAAAGGGGTATATCACGTCGCTGATTTTCTCGCTGTTGAACGGAACGCAAGATACGACTGGAAAGACATCTTACCGCAAGTCCGCACTTCGTTTGGAATGGAAAGTGCAGAAAGCGCGGAACAAAACCGCTCTGACCAAGAGTCTTTTGGAGAAGTGAAAGTATTTGTACAGATGTTCAGCGGCATTCCAATGCAGGTCAAATTGACGGATGGGGAACGGGAAGAGCGCTTCGGCTTGCCTGAACGCTTTCAGCAGGCAATCTTAAAACTCAGATCTGAAGCTTCAAATGTTGTATTTGAGCGGGTCTGGAAAGAACAGGGCGTCCGATTCGGCGATTTTAATGAAATCGGTCATGACGTGACAGAAGAGCTTCAGGCTGCATATAGTGATGAACGGCTGAAACGGCTGACAGAAGCAGCCGCTCAAGGAACGGGCGAAGCAAAACAATTTGTACAGCGCAAAGCGTATAAAGTAACGCTCGACATGATGGATGATGAGGACTGGAAAAAGCGTTATGCACATCTGGAGCAGATGGATCCGAAAGAGGAGGATATCCCGGTTTTACAGAAGGCATTGGATGATCCGAAGGTGTCTATCAGAAGACAAGCTGTTGTGTACTTAGGAATGATTGAAACACCTGATGTTCTGCCTCTATTGTATAAAGCGCTTGAGGACAAATCTGTCTCAGTCAGAAGAACGGCCGGAGACTGCCTGTCGGATATCGGTGACCCTCAAGCCATTCCTGTTATGATCAAATCGTTAAGCGACTCGAGCAAGCTTGTTCGCTGGCGTGCGGCTATGTTCCTGTATGAAGTCGGCGATGAAAGTGCAATTGGAGCTTTGCGCGCTACCGAAGACGATCCCGAATTCGAGGTCAGCCTTCAAGTGAAAATGGCGCTTGAACGGATTGAGCATGGAGAAGAAGCAAAAGGTTCGGTTTGGAAACAAATGACAGAAAGCAGAAAAAAAGGTGAATGAAAGAATGAAAAAGGTGCAGATCAGGCACCTTTTTTATGTGAATTCACTTTTTATAAAAATTATTGCGAATATTGTTGAAAAATATCCGAAAACTATTTATAGTAAGTAACAATATTAATAGTTGGAGGGTTCACATCGACAGAAAGCTATATAAATATAAAAACATGCAGGAAACAATCAAGGAAAGGGCAGCCGGATTGTCATCTATTCACAAAAACAGCCCGAAAATAAACTGAAAATTGTTAAAATAAAATCCAATCTAACAATTAAAAGTATTTAGGAGGATCACCATGGCAGAATTACGCAGTAACATGATCACACAAGGAATCGATAGAGCTCCGCACCGCAGTTTGCTTCGCGCAGCAGGTGTAAAAGAAGAGGATTTTGGCAAACCGTTTATCGCGGTTTGTAATTCATACATTGATATCGTTCCCGGTCATGTTCACTTGCAAGAGTTTGGGAAAATCGTAAAAGAAGCAATCAGAGAAGCAGGGGGCGTACCGTTTGAATTTAATACCATCGGAGTAGATGACGGAATCGCGATGGGGCATATCGGTATGAGATATTCGCTGCCGAGCCGTGAAATCATCGCGGACTCTGTTGAAACTGTTGTATCTGCGCACTGGTTTGACGGAATGGTCTGTATTCCGAACTGTGACAAAATCACGCCGGGAATGCTTATGGCGGCAATGCGCGTCAACATTCCGACCATTTTTGTCAGCGGCGGACCGATGGCGGCAGGAAGAACAAGTGACGGGCGGAAAATCTCCCTTTCCTCTGTATTTGAAGGGGTAGGCGCTTATCAAGCCGGAAAAATCAACGAAAGCGAGCTTCAAGAATTAGAGCAGTTCGGATGCCCGACGTGCGGATCTTGCTCCGGCATGTTTACGGCGAACTCAATGAACTGTCTGTCAGAAGCACTTGGTCTTGCTTTGCCGGGGAACGGAACCATTCTCGCGACATCACCGGAACGAAGAGAGTTTGTCAGAAAATCGGCTGCTCAATTAATGGAAACCATCCGCAAAGATATCAAACCGCGTGATATCGTGACAGTAAAAGCGATTGATAACGCGTTTGCACTCGATATGGCGCTCGGCGGTTCAACAAATACCGTTCTCCATACGCTTGCCCTTGCAAACGAAGCTGGCGTTGAATACTCTTTAGAACGCATTAACGAAGTTGCTGAGCGTGTGCCGCACTTGGCCAAGCTGGCGCCCGCATCAGATGTGTATATTGAAGATCTCCATGAAGCGGGCGGTGTGTCAGCTGCGCTGAATGAGCTTTCCAAGAAAGAAGGAGCGCTTCATTTAGATGCGCTGACTGTTACAGGAAAAACACTTGGAGAAACCATTGCCGGACATGAAGTAAAGGATTATGACGTCATTCATCCGCTGGAGAAACCATTCACTGAAAAGGGCGGCCTTGCCGTTTTATTCGGCAATTTGGCTCCAGACGGCGCTATCATTAAAACAGGCGGTGTACAGAACGGAATTACGAGACACGAAGGACCGGCTGTCGTATTTGATTCTCAGGATGAGGCGCTTGACGGCATTATCAACCGGAAAGTAAAAGAAGGCGATGTCGTCATCATTCGATACGAAGGGCCAAAAGGCGGACCAGGCATGCCGGAAATGCTTGCGCCTACATCTCAAATTGTAGGAATGGGACTAGGACCAAAAGTAGCATTGATTACGGACGGGCGTTTTTCCGGAGCATCTCGGGGACTCTCAATCGGTCACGTATCACCAGAGGCCGCAGAGGGAGGACCGCTAGCCTTTGTTGAAAACGGAGACCACATCATCGTAGATATTGAAAAACGCATCTTGGATGTACAAGTGCCGGAGGAAGAATGGGAAAAACGGAAAGCGAACTGGAAAGGATTTGAACCAAAAGTGAAAACCGGCTATTTGGCACGTTATTCTAAACTTGTGACAAGCGCCAACACCGGCGGGATCATGAAAATTTAGGCAGCGGGAATTACTTTCTCCTAATGTAAGTTGTGAACATTTGAAATCCGGCCCTCTCTATAGTATCCTTTACTTCAGAAGAAGGATACTAGAGGGGGCTTTTTTTATGTCAATGGCTTATGAAGAATATATGCGCCAGCTTGTCGTACCGATGCGCCGCGAGCTGACCGGAGCTGGTTTTGAAGAATTAACAACAGCGGAAGAAGTAGAAAACTTTATGGAAAATGCTGAGGGAACAACTCTTGTAGTCGTAAACTCTGTGTGCGGCTGCGCGGCAGGTCTTGCGCGTCCTGCGGCAACACAGGCAGTCCTTCAGAATGACAAAACACCTGACAATACGGTGACTGTATTTGCTGGCCAAGATAAAGATGCCACAGCAAAAATGCGTGAGTATTTTACTGGGCAGGAGCCTTCTTCACCGTCGATGGCTCTTTTAAAAGGCAAAGAAGTTGTACATTTTATTCCGCGTCATGAAATTGAAGGACACGATATGGAAGAAATTATGAAAAACCTGACTGCTGCCCTCGATGCGCACTGCTAAATGCCCGTTTTCCGGGCATTTTCTTTTTGGGAGAATAGAAGATGATAACAACAAGCTATAGACCGTCCGAACACACCATAAAAACCGCAAAGCGGCTTTCTAAAGAGCTGAATATGCCATATTGCAGCCGAAATAAACAAACGGTTGAACATCTGCTGAAGTCAGCTGAACGTGATTTGCTTGTGGTCGGAAAAGAGCGGTTTGAACTTTATACGAAACAAGGAGCCAAATTCTTTTTTCACCCGAATACAGCGATGTTCAGAGCCAAACGCTTCATTCGGGGCGAGCAGGAACCGATGCTTCGGGCAGCTGGTTTATCGGAAGGAGACACGTTTTTAGATTGCACACTCGGGCTGGGTTCTGATGCCATTATCGCAAGTATGGCAGTAGGCGAAACGGGTTCTGTCATTGGGATTGAACAGAACCATCTTGTGTCCGTTTTGGTGAGGACGGGACTTCATTCATGGGAAACGGACATAGCTGAGCTTCAAGCTGCAATGAGAAGAATCCAAGTGAAGCATGGGGATTGTTTTGAATACATTAGGCAGCTTCCTGACGACTCTGTTGATGTGGTTTATTTCGATCCAATGTTTCATGAGCCTGTAGAGACGTCTGATGGTATCGCGCCTTTACGGGATTTGGCAGAGGATTCAGTTTTGCATGAAGGGTATATCAAAGAAGCGGTGCGTGCCGCCAGAAAATGCGTGGTGTTAAAAGATCACTGGAAAAGTCCGCGATTTGAACAATTTGGTTTTCACGTTATGAAAAGAAAAACCGCACTGTTTCATTACGGCGTCATTCAAGCCGCAAACAAAACAAGCCCGTGATATTATGATATCACGGGCTTTCTGTTAATCGGTGACTTCCATGACGACAAAGTATAACAATGTTAAGAGTGAAACTGTGGCAAACAAGGCGTCAATCATGCGGAAAGCCTCCTTTCAGAGAATATTGTAAGCGTTTTTACAAAAAACGCAAAGCAACGAATCTCCTAATTTGCATATCAAAGTCATATAGTACATGACTTGCATGTTTCAGGTGTGCTAAAATAAAAGAAAGATGACAATAAAATAGAGAGGATTAAGCAGTCATGAAATTGTGGATGAGAAAGACCCTTGTGGTTTTATTTACCATCGTAACGTTCGGGCTCGTATCTCCTCCGGCTGCTCTTATGGCGGACAAGCCCTCCGGACAGCCGAGCAGTGTTGAGCAGAATGAATACACCGCTTTTTATGATGAGCATGACCTGTACGATGATTATGAGTCGGAAAACAGGCGGGACCCTGAGCTGCTGTTTCAATCGTACAAGGAACAGCTTATTGACAGTGCCGAGGATCAGTCCTTTTTGAAATTCGGTAGCAAAATCTCTCCGGTCATTGAGGATGACTACCGGAAAGAGATCCTCCCGAAAATTGAAAATGTGATTAGTGATTATTTAGCGACATTGCAAGATGATGAGGCGTATCAAGATGTGGTGATCTCAAGCACGCCTTCAGCTGGAAAAACGGAAAAGATTTTCAACGTATACAATCGGGCGACTGGAGAGGACCTCCTTAGATTCCATGTGCGGAGAGACCATCCGCCTCATGACGGCTACTGGTTTAATTTTCACTATCATACAGCAGAAGATGGATTTCAATCACATCATGAGCTTGGGAGCATTTACTGGGACCGCAACACGCCTCCCAACTGGATGAGTGCCTAAAGGAGATGCCATTAGACATGAAAAAGTACACAATGAATGAAATGGTCGATATAACAAAAGATATGCTGAACAAACGGGGCGTTATGATAGAAGATATTGCACATATTGTTCAAAAACTTCAGGAAAAATACAATCCCAACCTGCCGCTCAGTGTTTGCATGGAGAATGTGGAAAAAGTCCTGAATAAACGTGAAATTATTCATGCTGTTTTGACAGGCCTTGCGCTCGATCAGCTTGCTGAACAGAAACTTCTCCCTGAACCGCTGCAGCATCTTGTTGAAACGGATGAACCGCTTTACGGCATAGATGAAATTATCCCGCTTTCAATCGTTAATGTGTACGGGTCGATCGGTTTAACCAATTTCGGTTATTTGGATAAAGAGAAGATTGGAATTATTAAGGAACTTGATGAAAGTCCAGACGGTATTCACACTTTTTTGGATGACATTGTGGCAGCTCTTGCTGCAGCAGCGGCGAGCAGAATTGCTCATACACATCAGGATCTGCAAGATGAGGAAAAAGAACAGGGTGAAAAACCTGTCGTCAGCTAACGATAAAAAAATCATTTCTGAGTTCAGAAATGATTTTTTATTGTGTTACACTACTAGAAGACTACTTTTAAAGGATGAAAAAAATGAAACAGTATCAGGATTTATGCAGGTATGTTTTAGAGCATGGTGAGAAAAAGGGAGACCGGACAGGGACTGGAACAATCAGCACTTTCGGATATCAAATGCGATTTAATTTACAAGAGGGCTTTCCGATGCTCACCACTAAAAAACTCCACTTTAAATCGATTGCGCATGAACTGCTGTGGTTCTTAAAAGGAGATACGAATGTACGTTATCTGCAGGACAACGGAGTGCGGATCTGGAATGAGTGGGCTGATGAAAATGGTGAACTTGGACCTGTATACGGTTCACAATGGCGGTCTTGGCGGGGGGCTGACGGCGAAACTGTTGATCAAATTTCCCGTCTTATTGAAGAGATTAAGACAAATCCGAATTCCAGACGCTTAATCGTCAGCGCTTGGAATGTTGGTGAAATTGATAAAATGGCATTGCCGCCGTGCCATTGCCTGTTCCAATTCTACGTGTCTGACGGCAAGCTGTCCTGTCAGCTATATCAGCGCTCAGCCGACGTTTTCTTAGGTGTGCCGTTTAATATTGCTTCTTATGCCCTTTTAACTATGATGATTGCTCATGTGACTGGGCTAGAACCGGGCGAGTTCATCCATACATTTGGTGATGTCCATATCTATCAAAATCATATTGAACAAGTCAATTTGCAGCTGGCAAGAGACGTTCGATCGCTTCCAAAGCTTCGTTTCGCCAGAGAGGTTGATTCTATTTTCAACTTTGCATATGAGGACTTTATCATTGAGGATTATGATCCGCATCCTCATATAAAAGGGGCTGTCAGCGTATGATTTCATTCATTTTTGCAATGGATGCCAACAGGCTTATCGGCAAAGACAATGATTTGCCGTGGCATTTACCCAATGATCTGGCATACTTTAAGAAAGTAACATCGGGTCACTCAATCATTATGGGCCGGAAAACATTTGAATCGATCGGACGTCCGCTTCCAAATCGGAAAAATATTGTCGTTACATCTGCGCCTGCTTCAGAATTTCCGGGGTGCACGGTTGTCAGTTCATTGAAGGATGTACTGGACATTTGTACAGGCTCTGAAGAATGCTTTGTAATCGGAGGGGCTCAGCTCTATACAGCACTGTTCCCTTATGCAGACAGATTGTATATGACGAAAATTCATCACGAGTTTGAGGGTGACCGTCACTTCCCCGATTTTGATGAAACCAATTGGAAGCTGGTTTCTTCTGAGCAGGGGATCAAGGACGAAAAAAACCCGTACGATTACGAATTTTTAACGTATGAAAAAAAGAATTCTTCTGAAGCGGGAGGATTTTAATTGGTTCGCTGCAGCTGGTTAGTGATTTATATTGTGTATATGCTGTTAAAAAATATAAAACAATTATTTAATCAAAGGATGCTTGACCCTCGTCTGTCATACAAAAAGCAGATGACTCTTGTCTACGAGCAGCCAAAGGCGTTTTTGGAGGGCTGTATCGGCATCACCGGCTCAGTTGTGACAATCCATCAGCCTGAGCCAATCCCCGAAGGTCCTGTTTTGTATGTGCATCCACGTTTGCGTTTAGCTGAACTGGCCTTAATTGCTGGATATATTGAGGAGCCGGCCGGATTTATTGCCAATCCAACATTATTTCGCTTGCCTTTTATCGGACAGTGGCTTAAACGGATGGATGTGATTGCAGGCGGCAGTTCAGAAAAGGTGTATGAAGATCTGACGAAACAGCTGGAAAAAGGGCAAAGTCTGATTCTTTCATTAGATGGTTGTATAGATCCTGTTGAACTTGCGGCACACTTCCACCTTCCATTGGTGATGGTGGAAACGAAAGGAACAGATGACATGCAAAAGGGGTCGTTTTTTAAACGTTTAACACCCGCGGATGTTGAATTGTCCTTTTCAAAAGCTTATATACCTGCAAATGAAAAACAATTGCGTGCATAAAAAAAGCGCAGTCTTTAAGACTGCGCTTTTCTGTTACGAAATGAACGGCACCTTCACACAATAAAACAGCACACAGAAAAACATTGCAGCGCTTCCGCCTAGTACAAAACTGTGCCAAATGGCGTGGTGGAAGGGGACCTTTTTCCAAATGTAAAAGATCGTTCCGACAGAGTATAAAATGCCGCCGAGAAAAAGAAGGCTGAATCCCGCTCCGCTCAGTGAAGCGTACAAAGGTTTAACCGCGATAATCATCAGCCACCCCATGATCAAATACACCAAGGTTGACAATAGGATAAAGCGTTTCACAAAGAAAATTTTAAAAACGATTCCCCCCAGGGCAAGAGACCATACGATAGCCAGCAGAGTGAAGCCGAGCGTGCCTTTCAGCGGTCCGAGCAAAAAAGGCGTATAGGTTCCTGCGATCAGAACGTAAATGGCGCTATGATCAATAATCTCCAAAATGTCCTTCGTCTTTTTATGTGTAATGCTGTGAAGCAGTGTGGAGCTCAAATATAACAGCAGCATAGAGATACCGAATATCGTAAAGCTGACGATGTCCCATGCGGACCCGTAATCGGTCGCAAAAATGACCAGAAACACTAATGCAGGTATAGATAGAAGCACACCGATACCGTGTGTAATTGCATTGGCGATTTCTTCTTTGATTGTAAACAAGTGAATTCTCCTTTCGATCGCTAGATCATTTGATTTTTGAGCGTTTCTAAAAAGTCCAAGCCCTCTAAAGTAATTTTAGTTCCGGCCCGTCCGCGGCTTTTGGTGACATAATCTTTCTTCTCCAAATAATCGAGGCGGCTTCTAACCTGCTGAGGAGTTAACGAAGTTTGGGTATTTTTACTGTGCTCAGAAATGATCCGTCTGCTGGCAGGTTCTCCTTTTTCGTTTAATGCTTTTATTGTTTCCAAAATAAACAAAAACTCGGCTTTTTCCATTAAAGTCAGCAGCTTCGCTTTTTTCTTCGATGTTTTTCCGTCTATTGCCCCCCTAATGTATGGAGGCAGGTCATAAGGATGGATCGTTCCTCCGCTTGATACTGCCGCCATATAATCTGCGGCGTTTTTTAATTCTCTGACATTGCCTTCAAAAGTGTGCTGTTCAAGCATTGGAAAGACGGTGGGCTCGATTAACAATTGCTGACCGGAATTTGTGAGAAAAAACTGAGTCAAAAGCGGTATATCGCTTTTTCGTTCAGATAATTCGGGCAGTGTGAGTGTTAAAATGTTCAGTCTGTAAAATAAGTCTTGCCTGAATGTATGATCCGTGCATTCATCTGTGGAAGCACAGATTATTCGCGGTTTCTCCATGACTGAATCAAGCGCTTTTAGAAGCTGAGCTTGTACAGAAGCCGGCATGTGCCATACTTCATCAAGAAAAAGGGTTCCTCGTGCCGTTTTCTGAAAAGCGCCGGAGTTTCCATTTGAGCCAAAAAGCTCTTGCATAAGGCTTTCTTCCGAATGGGTGCTGCAATTGACGCTGATAAATGGTTCGCTGCTTCTTGATGATCCCAGATGTATTGCTTGTGCGAAGTGATCTTTTCCTGTTCCAATTTTTCCTGTTATGAGGACAGGGAGCTCCGATAATGAGAACTGCTTGGCGATTCGTTTCGCTTCCAGAAAAGTTTGATGTTCTCCGATTAGATGTTGAAATGTGTTAAGTATTGGTGCGGCAATCATTAATTGGCTCCTTTTGGTTCTAATTGGTTTTATTATATCATGTCTTTTGGTTAAAAACATCTTATATTTGTGATCAATTTTTTTCTTAGGTTTGCAGAATGCCGCTGATTCAGATGTTTCAACAAGGTGCGCTAAACGTCGTCTGTATTTTTTTAATAATTAAATAAAATAATTGTCTTATTTTTTGAATATTCATGTTATAATGGCATATTAAATAGGGATTTAAAACAAGAAAGGAATCTGTACATGAAACCGTTGCTTAAAGAAAACTCTCTCATCCAAGTGAAAGACATTTTGAAGGCTCATCAAAACGTGAAGGATGTTGTCATTCACACACCTTTGCAAAGGAATGACAGACTTTCTGAGAGATATGAATGCAATATCTATTTGAAACGTGAAGACTTGCAAGTTGTCAGATCTTTTAAGCTCAGAGGGGCTTATCATAAAATCAAACAGCTTTCCAGCGAGCAGACAAAGAACGGAGTTGTGTGTGCGAGTGCCGGAAACCACGCCCAAGGCGTGGCATTCTCGTGTAAACACCTTGGCATTCACGGGAAGATTTTCATGCCGTCTACAACACCGAGACAAAAAGTATCTCAAGTTGAACTATTCGGAAAAGGGTATATCGATATTATTTTGACAGGGGATACGTTTGACGACGCGTATAAAAGTGCTGTTGAATGCTGTGAGGCGGAATCTCGGACATTTATCCATCCGTTCGATGATCCGGATGTGATGGCCGGTCAGGGAACGCTGGCGGTCGAGATTTTAAACGATATTGATACAGAGCCGCATTTTCTTTTTGCAAGTGTCGGGGGAGGCGGTCTTCTTTCAGGAGCAGGCACATATTTAAAAAATGTGTCACCTGATACAAAGGTAATTGCTGTGGAGCCGAAGGGAGCGGCATCCTATTTTGAATCAAACAAAGCCGGGCATGTCATCACACTTGATAAAATTGATAAGTTTGTAGATGGAGCAGCTGTTAAAAAAATTGGAGAGAAAACGTTCCGGACACTGGAAACCGTCGTCGATGACATTCTCCTTGTGCCTGAAGGGAAAGTATGTACATCCATTCTTGAATTATATAACGAATGTGCGATTGTTGCGGAACCGGCTGGAGCTCTTTCTGTCGCAGCGCTTGATTTGTACAAGGATGAAATTAAAGGCAAAAATGTGGTGTGTGTGGTCAGCGGGGGCAATAACGATATCGGAAGAATGCAGGAAATGAAGGAGCGGTCCTTGATTTTTGAAGGACTTCAGCATTATTTTATCGTCAATTTTCCGCAAAGAGCGGGGGCGCTCCGCGAATTTCTTGACGAAGTCCTCGGGCCTAATGATGACATTACAAGATTTGAATATACGAAGAAAAATAATAAAAGCAACGGACCTGCTCTTGTCGGCATCGAGCTGCAGAATAAGGCCGACTATGGTCCGCTGATTGAACGGATGAACAGAAAACCGTTTCATTATGTAGAGGTGAATAAGGATGAGGACTTGTTCCATTTGCTGATCTAATTTTTTGACACAACCGCGTAAAATGACAGACAGCCCGGCTGGCATTGTATATAATAGAAGAAAAACAAAAAAGAGGATTGATAGCTTGTTACTCAAAAGCCTAGAGTTCAAACGCAGTGACGGGATTCAGGTGAAAGTGACAGAAATACCTGTATTAAAGGAAGATGAGCACTATTTCTTTATGTTACATCACCATTTGCAATTCTACTTAAAAGAAGTGTTTTCATCAAACAGCAGGGCAAAAGTATATTCATTCCGACAATATATGAAGCGCCGGATGAAATGGGCAGATTATCAGGCTGTTTTTCATCAAGAGGTGCTAAAGCACAACGCGTAATTGCCGTTAATACCTGTGTGTCCCCCTATTGTAACCGTTGATTGGGAGGCATGCAGGATTTTTTTTGCCCGGTATCGAATATAAACATGGGGCGCAGCAGGTAAGGGTGGTTTCAGAAAGCGTTTTTATGCTGGCGGGAAAGGGTGAATGTCATGAAGGTGATCAAGGGTTTAACGGCAGGGCTGTTTTTTCTGCTTTTGTGTGCCTGTGGAGGACAGCAGATTAAAGATCCGCTCAATTACGAGGTGGAGCCTTTTACATTTCAGAACCAAGACGGCAAGACCGTTTCGTTAGAAAGTTTAAAAGGAGAAGTATGGCTGGCGGATTTTATCTTTACCAATTGTGAAACTGTGTGTCCGCCGATGACTGCTCATATGACCGAGCTGCAAAAAAAGCTGAAAGCTGAGAATATAGATGTCCGTATCGTTTCGTTTAGCGTTGATCCAGAAAACGATAAGCCGAAACAGCTGAAGAAATTTGCTGCAAACTATCCATTATCTTTTGATAACTGGGATTTCCTCACGGGATACAGCCAGAGGGAGATTGAGGAGTTCGCGCTAAAGAGTTTTAAAGCGATTGTGAAAAAAACGGAGGGCGAGGACCAAGTCATTCATTATTCTACTTTTTATTTAGTAAGCCCGGACGGCAAGGTGCTGAAAGATTATAATGGAGTGGAAAATACACCCTACGATGACATTATTGCCGATGTGAAATCAGCCAGTGCCTTCAAGTAAGCTGGCAGACTAGGCATTTTCAAATCTTCTAAAACATGATACACTTTCCACTAGTAGAATGGGAAGGAGCAACAAGATTGAAGCTGCGCATTTTTTCACTCATGGCCAGTATGATTTTGCTTCTTACTGCATGTACAAGCGTACGTACAGCATCTGAGGGAAAACAAAAAGCACATGAACCGAAAACGAAAGAGCACATTATCATTGCGGCTGTCGGAGATTCGCTGACAGAAGGTGTCGGAGATCCCGAAGGAAAGGGATATGTCGGCATGGTGGCGGATTCTATCCGGTCAGATAGACAAGTCAAAACGGTAGACGTAAAAAATTATGCCGTCAAAGGGAACCGTTCGGATGATTTATTAGAGAAGCTAAAAGATAAAAAGGTTCAAAAAGGCATAAAGGACGCAGATTATGTCTTTTTTACCATTGGCGGTAATGATTTAATGAAAGTTCTTCGCCAAAACTTTCTGCAATTAACCGTTGAACCGTTTCAGGAAGCGGAAAAGCCGTACGAAAAGCGTTTTGAAAAAATTATTTCTGACATTCGGAGGCTGAATGATCACGCTGAGCTTATTTATGTCAGCATGTATAATCCGTTTACGTTTACGTTATCTGAATTAAATGAAATAAACGGAGTCGTCACTGATTGGAACCATATTGCTGAAAAAGAACTCAAAAAAGATAAACAGGCAAAAATCATTCATATCGAAGACCTGTTCAATAAAAAAAGTGACAGCGGCCGAATTTCCGAAGAAGATGATTTTCATCCTAATGGTACGGGTTATTCCCTTATTGCAAAGCGTGTCTATCAAGCCATTAAAAAAGAAGGATTACCGAAAGAGTAGGGTGACATCATGAATAAGTGGAAACAACTGTTTTTTATATTGCTTGCAATCAATTTGATCCTTGCCGTTGGGGTTATGGCACTTGTTATGCTGCCGGGTAAACAAGCTCAGGTGAAGGATTCAACTGATAGCGAGTATGGATTTCAAGTGACAAGCACAAAAGAATCATTAGCAGCGTTTGTCAACTCATATTTAAACGACAAAGCATCAAACAAGCTTGATTATAAAGTAGAGATTGATGACGATGTTCATGTCGCAGGGAAAATCAAGGCATTTTCCACGTCCATTGATGCGTTTATCGCTTTTGAACCGACTGTGAAAAAAAATGGTGATGTGGAGCTGAATGTTACTCAATTTTCGTTAGGAAAATTGAGTATACCGATTAGCTTTGTGTTAAATTATATGGACAGTTTTTACGAACTGCCGTCATTTGTCCACGTTCATCCCGGCGATAAGAGCATTGAAGTGCGTCTGTCAGAAATGCCTTTAACGAATGGAATGTATGTCAAAGCGGATAAAATAAATTTGGAAAAAGATGAAATTGAGTTTTCCTATTACCATCCTAAACACTAGAGGTGACTGAAAATGAGACGGATTTACCAGTATTTCAGTTTATTGTCCTTTACATTTTCCCTGTATTTCGGCTGGCTTGCTTATCATCATCTGGCCGCTGAAGATATGGATCAAATGTACTTGAACATTTCCTATTGTGCCTTGTTCCTAAGTGTGATGGTGCTTACATTCGGTATGAGAGACCGGAAAAAAACCGATAAATCATGAAAAAAGAGACATGAAACACCGTCTCTTTTTTCATGCGGTCTGACGAAAATTTGAGAACATAAGGAGAAATAATGAAAGCATACGATTTTACACAGGGAAACGTGCTGAAACAGCTTGTGCTGTTTTCAACGCCGATTATGCTCGGAAACGCTTTGCAGGTTTCCTTTCAATTGATAGACAGTATGTGGATCGGCAATTTACTGGGGGCAAAGGCCCTTGGGGCAGCGGCGGTATCAAGTACGATTGTATTAACCGTGCTGTCTTTCATTTTGGGCCTTAACAATGCGACGTTAACGATTTTGTCACAGCAAAAGGGAAAAGATGATGAAAAAGGAATGGCGTCTTATATTAACGCTTTTGTTGTTTTATTAACGGGCCTAAGCATCGGTTTCGGCACGGCTGGTTTTTTTCTGTCAGAGCTTTTGCTCCGCCTTCTAAAAACGCCGGAGTCTATGATCCCGCTTGCTGAGTCTTATTTACAGATTCAATTTATCGGCATATTGTTTTTGTTTGGTTATAACTTTATCAGCACTGTGCTTCGGGCGCTTGGCGACAGCAGGACACCGCTTCGGTTTATAGCCTTTGCCGTTGTGCTGAACACAGTGCTGGCGCCGCTCTTTATTTCTGTGTTCCGCATGGGAATAGCGGGAGCTGCTTATTCGACGATTTTGTCACAGGGCATTGCGTTTCTGTATGGATTGTTTTATGTCATCAAACACAAGCTTGTGCCGTTCTCTATCCCCCGGCTGCCTAAATGGGAGGAATCTGCGCTGATTTTGAAACTCGGAATTCCGGCCGGTCTGCAGATGATGGTGATTACGGGCGGAATGATGGCAATTATGAGTGTTGTCAACTCATACGGGGAACACGTGGTGTCAGGGTTCGGCGCGGTGCAGCGGCTCGACAGCATCATCACGCTTCCCGCTATGGCTGTCGGCACGGCAGTCAACAGTATGGCGGGGCAAAATATCGGAATGGGAAATGAGAAAAGAGTGGGAAAGATTGCGAGACTGGGTGTGATGGCTGTTATTTCTTGCATGCTGGTCATTGCAGTGATGATTTGGGTATTTGGTAAATACCTCATGAGGTTATTTATCAGCGAGCCTGATGCTGTTGCATTTGGGGAACAATATTTACGGTGGATCGCTTTTTTCTATCCTTTTATCGGAATTAATTTCGTGCTGAACGGAATCGTCAGAGCGGCGGGGGCGATGCTGCAGGTGCTCGTTTTAAACTTGATATCGTTTTGGGTTTTGAGATATCCTTTCACTGCTCTATTTTCGGCTTGGCTTGGACAGAAAGGAATCGGTCTTGGGATCGGAATGAGTTTTTTATTAAGCAGCTGTGCGGCATTTTTGTATTACAGATACGGCCGCTGGAAAACAATGAAACTGTTTACTGAAAAATAAGTGAAGCGCTGCGAAAAGCACATACCCATATGAGCGGTATGTGCTCTTTTTCATCGTTTTTTATCAAGTTTGCTGAATAGCTCGATTAATGAAGCAAGTTCGGCATCACTGTAGCAGTCGAAGCGTTTAAAGAAATATTCCGTTTTTTTCTCGTTGAAATGCTGAAGGACTTTTTCGCCTGCTTCGGTGATATGAATGCGGATGATGCGTCTGTCTTCCTTCGATCTGATTCTCGTAATCCATTCCTTTTCTACCAGCGCATCAGTCACAGCAGTAATGTGGCTTGCCGATACCTCTAAAATTGGCGCAAATTCGGTGACTTTTTTAGGACCTTGCTCGCTGAGGATCCGCAGAATGGTAAATTCATTCCGCGACAGTTCTTTATCTAGAATTTCATTGATTTCATTCCGTATTTGTTTAAAGACTTTACGAAGTAAAGTTTCCATATCATACATCATCTGTGTTCTTACTTTCAAATTTGTGAACCTCCATTACATAAGCATATTGCTTAAAACCTATAAATTTTATTGAAAAGCAGAATCATTTTCATTCTATTTTTACATGCTATAATATAATAATACCACGTATTAACAAAGGAGGCACCAGTATGTCTGAAAAAAAAGAAATCGCCACATTTGCAGGAGGCTGTTTTTGGTGTATGGTTAAACCTTTTGACGAACAGCCGGGGATTGAAAAAGTGGTGTCCGGGTATACAGGCGGCCATACTGAAAACCCTACGTATGAAGAAGTGTGCAGTGAAACGACGGGACATCGTGAAGCCGTTCAAATCACGTTTGATCCTGATGTATTCCCATATGAAAAACTGCTTGAATTATTTTGGCAGCAAATCGATCCGACAGATGCTGGCGGGCAGTTTGCTGATCGCGGCAGTTCCTACCGCGCAGCCATTTATTATCATAACGATAAGCAAAAGGAGCTTGCGGAGGCTTCCAAACAGCGTCTGGCGGAAAGCGGCATCTTTAAAGATCCAATTGTAACGGACATTTTAAAGGCCGAACCTTTCTATGAAGCGGAAGGCTACCATCAGCATTTTTATAAAAAGAATCCAGCACATTATCAGCGCTACCGGACAGGTTCCGGACGTGCCGGATTTATTCATCAGCATTGGGGGGCGAAATAAATGGCGCACAATAAAGAAGAAAAAATAAAGTCACTAAACCGCATGCAATATGAGGTGACGCAAAATAACGGCACGGAGCCGCCGTTTCAAAATGAATATTGGGATCATAAGGAAGAAGGGCTGTATGTCGACATCGTGTCAGGCAAGCCATTGTTTACATCTGAGGATAAATTTGATTCCCACTGCGGCTGGCCAAGCTTTACAAAACCGATTGAGGAAGAAGAAGTAGAAGAAAAGCTAGACAAGAGCCACGGCATGATCCGCACAGAAGTCAGAAGCCGTACTGCTGATTCTCACCTCGGCCATGTATTCAATGACGGGCCGGGGCCAAGCGGGCTTCGTTACTGCATAAATTCAGCAGCGCTGCGGTTTGTGCCGAAGGAAAAGCTAAAAGAAGAAGGATACGAAAGCTATCTGCATCTCTTTGATAAATAAAACACCAAAAAACAAGCCTGCCTATTGGATAGACAGGCTTGTTTTTATGCCTTTTTTTCTTGATGCAATTCTTCAATAATCTGATAATCTGGGTAATTCTTTCGTAATGAGAGTGGCTTGATCCGATTGATACCCTGGAAAGTTGACTTTGCGAAAATCAGGATGTTTTTCCGGCTCTGGAAGGATCGCATAAAGGTTGCCCCATTCATACCCAACTTCATGAGGAGATGTTAGTTCTTCGTGAAGTTTTTCACCTTAGCGCTTGCTGACTTCTACTGCAGCCGGCCGCGGGAGCCCGTGCTGCGAGGCATATTCTTCAAAACATGAATCAGTTCTTCAAGTTTCAATGATTCCATTTTGTAGTTTTGCAATAGCTGCTGATTGCAATGTCAGTATAGCCGCATCGACTATGCTCATAAAAAATCTGGTCATGTTCTTGTCTGTGATGGTCAGTGGTTCGCCCTCCATCATTTGTTCAAATAAAATAGGAATGACCGCCCCCTTGAGCCGAGAACATTACCGAAGCGGACAGAACAAAGCATGGTTCCTCTGTTTTGAACGTGGCGGTTTGCTTGATGAAACAGCTTTTCAGATAACAGCTTGGTGGCCCCCATTGTGTTCATAGGAGATACACTGTTTATCTGTACTGATATTGACGACATGATTCACACGATGTAACAGGGCAGCCTTCACCACATTCTGCCCGCGATGAGATTGGTCTCTTCACATGTCGGAACCTGTTTCAGCGCAGCCGCGTGAAAGACGATACCTACGCTTTTCATTACCTATTCACCCTTCTGCGATCACACACATCTCCGAGTGCAAATAAAAGCCGCTTATCCTCCGCATACTTTTGGCTCATGACAGTTTACTGTTCTTCAGCTGAATACAATCACTTGTTTGGGTGTAAGCAGCAAAAGGCATTTGTCAAAACAGAAAAATAAACAAAACTGCAGAATAATTTAACTAAATGAATAATGTACTAAATATTCATTGTAGATTTATTTCGCACAGCAAAAACAACTCTGTCAATCTCTTCTCACGTGCCATGCAGGCAAAAGTGATTTAAGAGTCAGGAAAACTATAAAAAAGGTTCATGCAATAAACGGGGATAAAGGAAAATTGAAAAGCATTACAGCTCCTAAACATCCTATTTCACTGATTTTTCTAAGGTTTACGGATTCAGCCTGTATCACAGCAAGGAAACGGGAGCTTTTCATGCATTAGTGACCGGCAAACAAGGCGAATTTGAGCAGTATGAAATTGTGATAATGGAAAGGGGGATGTGACAGGGAAAAGAGTGCGTGAATGTAAGCTGAGAATGAAAAAATCGTTCATAACAATGAACGATTTTTTAAGAAAGCGCCAGATGAATCGCCTTTAGTTTTACAGGGAGCTCATCAAACGTATTTGCGGGTACGGTCTCTTTGTAATTGGATGCTGCTGCTTTATGCCGTTCCTCAGGATGGTTAATATAGAAAGCGGCTTTTTCCTTAAAGTCGTTGATGCTGTGATAAGAAATAAAGGATGAAAAAGGAGGGGCCGCGGGTAAATCTGTTAATTGAAATGCTTCGCATGCAGCGATATCAAATGTTCGGTTATTAAAACTGACGTTTTTGATGCGCATATGATTTTTGTTGAAAGCGAAATGATAAGGACGATGTGCATTGATCACGATGTCCGCCCCGTTATAATAATGGACAGCCTGTTCGGGCGGAACCCATGTGCTGACGACATCGATATGCGGCTGTTTGAGTACTTTTTTAGGCAGATATTTTCTCCATTCCGTACCGATTACTCGAATCGTGTAAGGCAGATGTACCGCTTCTTTCATAAGCTGAACCCGATTAGGGTAAGGATAGCCGATCAGAAGCAGATTTGAATGGAAGGAATGTTTTGTGTCCATTTTTTTAAACAGCCGATGATTAACCGGAATGGGAATGTAATAGACGTGCCGCCAGCCAAGCTCACGATAATAAAGAGCGGCGTTTTGTTCAATTGTTAATATGGCGTCAGCGTGCTTCATCACCTGAAGACTGATATCAATATAAAACGGGTCTTCGGTCAGCCAAACGTATACGGGAATACCCTTACCCTTTAACCAGGTCAGCCAGTCGTGAGGAACGTGGTCTCCAACCATCATAAGTGCGAAGTCCGGCTGAAATGTTTCGATCTTCATCAAAGATTCTCTTTCAGGTTTATATGCAATCATATACTCTGTATGAGTGTTCTGAAAACACTCTTCAGCCCAGCGATCAAAATAACTGTATATTCCTCCGTATCCCGACTGGATATACAAGACTTTCATCGGGTGTTATGAAAAGAACGTTACGCTTTCTACTTTATCTACATCAATTAATGTTGTAGCTTGGCCTGCCGGAGTGACGGAGCTTTCCTGTGTGACATAAACAATACCATGAACCTGATCAAAATCAACGAAGACAACCGGTCCGATCATGTCACCAGAATCAGTCACAATGCTGAGTGTCGTGCCTGGCGTAACTCTGGCAAAAATCCATCTTGGCGGAAGGGAAGGGTCTAAAAGAGATTCTGTCGTAACCGTTTCACTTTCATCTACTTTTTGATCGATGGCAGCTTCAAGCAAGGCTTTAAGATTACTATCCATGTTTTCTCCTCCTTCTGTTGCAGTTGGAAATAAAGGACTTAAAACGGTTTTAATCAAATCCTTTTTTAACTGTGCATTTTCAGAGCTCATTACATACACCTCCTATTCAATAGTGAACTCACGTTAATCATATTCTTCTGGCTGTTATTTGGTATGAGTCGAACGCCGTACCTGATCTATTTTTCATGTATTTAAGGAAAATGCTGATTTTTTAATGGAATGGACATAGTCCTATACCATAAATCAAAGTTACTCATATTGTGAAACAGAGACAAGGATAAGGGAGAAGGATGATTTAGATTTAGAGAATCAATTGGATCAAGAAGAAAATCGAGATGAACTGCATTTTATTTTGCTTTTGCTAATTCTGCTGATACGTCAATTGTCTTTTGAAGGAAATCTATTTGATCTCAGACGCCAGCTTGTATTTGCAAAAGAACATGGTGTACCGGTTTCAGCGGTTCATCTGTCGAATGGAAATATGCTTTAAAGCGTCATCGCAAAAGAGGTTCTGACAGATGTGGTTGTTTTTCAAAACCCGTTAAATAACATGGGATCTAATCTCGCACTCTCAAGTGGTAAGCTGGGGTGCTTTTTAAATGATGTCAGATGCTCTGCTTACAGCAGAGCTGTTTTTATGTTTGACGATGGGGGGCTGTATAGGTGGGAGAGAAAGTGTCTATTATTTTAACAAGTTACAACAAACCTGATTATCTGCAAAAAGCGATTGAAAGCGTCATGAAGCAAACTCATGATCTCTGGGAGCTTTTTATTATGGATGATCATTCTAATGAAGAAACGACTGCGGTGATTCACAAGTACCTTCATGACCGGCGCATTCGTTATCAAAACAGTTTTATACATCCTGCTGAACGATTAAAAACAACCCGTTATGCCACATTAATCAATGCCGCACTCCCATTTACTGACGGCGATTACATTTCCTATCTCACTGATGACACTGTTTATCATCCAGAGAGGCTGAGCCGGATGGTGCAGACGTTTTCAGATAAGCCTGAGGCACAGGCAGTCTATTCAAAACAGAAAGTTGTACATGTAAACGAACGGGGAGAGGAAATCTCATATTTCTATAGAAATGCCAATACAGTGCTTCATCAGGCTGCATTTCAAGTCGATCACTGCTCAGTTATGCACCGTCGTTCGTTACTTGATCGTATTCACCATAAATATGGAAACTATTGGGATGATGATATGAAGCATTGGAATCATGGGGACTCAATTTTTTGGTCCAGGATCAACAACTTTGCCCCCTTTCTGCCGATAAATGAAGTATTAGATATAACCTATAAAACCCCTGATTCATTTCAAAATGCTTATCGGTTTCTGCCCGCCGATTTGATTGACGGCTCTTTTGTAAAAGGTTCAGATCAACATGTGTATTTTTTTGATCAGGGTGTCAGGCATCCTGTCGGGGAAAGATGGGGTTCATTGTATCTAAATCGGACTGTGGCAGTTCCAGATCCATATTTATTCCAATATAGGATCGGGAAAATTTTAAACATTCCGAATTATATTGTAGTGAAGGAAGCTGACCAGCCCGCAATATTTTATATCGAAGCCGGAAAAAAAAGGCGGATTGCCGGTCAGTATGCTTTTCAGTTTTATCAATTTAAAAGAAAAGACATACTGACAATTGAAAAAGAAGAACTAGCGGCGCTGCCGGAAGGGCTGCCAATTACGCGGGAACGCTCTGAATTGATTGAAAATCCGCCTGGACGAAGGCTGTTTTTCATAGAGCGTGAGCCGTTTTTATTTTTAAACGGCGTATTTCACCCGATTAGTAAACAAGTAGCAAGGAAGTTCTTTTTACATCATAAGCCAATCTCCGCTTCTTTCCGAAATATTCAGCAATTTCCAATTGGAAAGCCGTTTGATCCGGTGTACGATGAGATTATAAAGAAATTAAATATTGCAACTGAATAAAGGGATAGGTCATAAAAAGGAGACGTTCATGACAGGACATTATTCAAAAACGGAACATCAATATATATTGTTAACGTCTGAATTAGAATCGTTTGATCATTACAGTGTTTATAGAGATTCGAAGCTTCCGCAAATTTTTTCTCATAATTTTGTGCAGCTCCATGATACGTTTCCGTTGGAGCGGCTACTGGATTTTTTGCCATCCGTACCAAAGCTGCTTGATGCGAATTATCTCCATTTAAAAGCGTCGCCAAAGCATGTTTTTCCGCTCGGTTTGAAGCAATCGCTAGTGAAAAACGGGTTTGTCGTCGAGGATGAGCTGTTATATGACATGAAGCTTATTGACTGGAAGGAGCAGGTGGGTCATCCGATAACGGCATGGGGGACAGCAAAAAGCCTTAGTGATGGATCTTCTATTATGAAAATTTACGATTCGATTTATATAGGAGAAGCGATCGCTCAACAAAAATTAAAAAGAAAATATCCTTTTTACGAAGCGGGAACGATCATCCTTGTTGTTTGTTACAGCGACGAGGCTCAGAAGATTCCCATCGGGTGCGGCGAGCTGTTCATTCATCCACAAGAGAAAACAGCTAAAATCGAAGAAGTGGCCATTTTGGATCAGTTTCAAAGGAAGGGCTATGGCAGTATCTTAGTGAAAGAAATGCTGTCCATCGCCAAGTCACTAGGAATGGAAGCAGCCTATTTAGTGGCTACAAGTACTGATGGCGCTACCCATTTTTATGAAAAGCTGACGTTTAAAAAATATGAGCGGGTGCATACTGTTTTTCATTATTTCCTTACATGAAATAGGCGATTGCACAAACCATTTGGGACTTGGCCCGCATAAAATGCCGTATATCGTGATAAGAAAGGATGAAACCAGCATGTATGGATACCCTGGATACGGTTACGGGTGTGGCTGCGGGATAAATACATTTGTATTGATTGTTGTCTTGTTTATTTTACTAATTATTGTCGGAGCCACTTTCATTTGCTAGATGATGATATTCAAAAGGAGTCTTTCTATTCAGGAGGGCTCCTTTTTGTATGAAAAAGTTTTTGCGGGGAACGTCATGACGCAATTTGGACACTCATACAATAGATCAAAATGGTTTTTGAGGTGGGAACATGAGCAGTTATTTGATTAAGCCCGAGCTTAGTTCGGCCTATCCGGTTGTCAGTTATGCAAAGGGTTCATATGTTTATGACCAGACCGGAAAAAGATATCTTGACGGCTCATCAGGTGCGGTGACATGCAATATCGGCCACGGGGTTCGTGATGTGACTGAGAAGCTGAAAGAACAGCTTGATCAGGTGTCTTTTGCTTATCGCTCACAGTTTACGAGCGAGCCTGCCGAGCAATTAGCCGCACTCTTGGCCGAGGAGCTGCCGGGAGACGTGAATTGGTCTTTTTTTGTCAACAGCGGATCGGAAGCGATAGAAACAGCTATGAAAATCGCCATTCAGTATTGGCAGGAAAAAAAGCAGACACAAAAATCCATCTTTTTGTCACGATGGAGCAGTTACCACGGAATAACTTTGGGAGCGCTTTCATTATCGGGCTTTTATGAAAGGAGATACCGGTTCACCCATCTCATTGAGCGGTATCCAGCTATCTCAGTTCCACACATGTATCGGCTGAATCATGGGGCAGAAGAAAACCTTGTTCAGACTGCAGCTGATGAACTGGAAACTGCGATCAAAAGAATCGGGAGCCAATTTATCGCCGGCTTTGTGGCTGAGCCTATTATTGGGGCAGCTGGAGCAGCGATCACTCCGCCTCCGGGATACTATGAAAGATTAAGTGAAGTATGCCGCACGCATGATGTGCTCTTTATTGCAGACGAGGTGATGACAGGGGTTGGAAGAACAGGAAAAATGCTCGCGACAGAGCATTGGCACACTGTTCCTGATATTGCTGTACTGGGGAAAGGGCTAGGCGCCGGGTATGCGCCTATTGCTGCTGCCGTTGTATCTGATCCTATTATTGAAACGATCAAACAAGGTTCAGGTGTGATTATGAGCGGCCACACGTATAGTGCACATCCCTATTCGGCCAAAGCTGCTTTAGAAGTTTTGCGGTATGTGTTAAAGCATGGCTTGATCAAACAATCAGAAAAAAAGGGAGCTGTGCTGAAGAAGAAGCTTATAGATGCGGCTTCTCAAAGCGAAATCATAGGTGATGTGCGCGGAAAAGGTCTGTTATTAGGCGTTGAATTTGTTGCAGACAAGAAAACGAAGAAAGTGTTCCCGCCAGAACGGGCAATTACCCAGTTTATTGTCGGTGAGGCGAAAAAACGCGGACTGATAGTATATCCTGCCAAAGCAGGAATAGACAGCGGGGAAGGAGATGCTGTTATAATTGCTCCTCCTTTTACGATTTCAGATGATGAAATGAAAGAACTTATATCTATTTTTTCAGAAATAGTTGCAGCGGTCGAAAAAAAACTGAAAAAGGGTTGAAATGAAATGGCGCCATTTCGAAAAACGATCAGCATCGAAACAGCAATTGCGGATGTTCAGGACGGATCCGTCCTGATGTTTGGCGGTTTTGGGGGAGTCGGCTCGCCTCCTTCATTGATTGAAGCTATATTGGACAGCGGTGTAACAGATTTAACCGTCATTTGCAATGATGCCGGTTTTCCGGAAATAGGGATCGGTCCGCTTATTGTCAATCAACGGGTCAAAACCCTGATCGCATCGCATATCGGTTCTAATCCTGTAGCCGGAAAACAGATGACAGACGGAATATTAGAGGTCCAATTTTCACCGCAGGGAACGCTTGCAGAACGGATTCGCGCCGGCGGAGCGGGACTCGGCGGCATTTTAACCGATGTCGGTATTGATAATCAAATGGTCTGTGAAAAAAAGGACATCGTGACTGTGGCAGGAAAGCGATACTTGGTTGAAGAGGCGCTGACGGCAGATTTTGCCTTCATCAATGCGCACATTGCCGATGAATTCGGCAATGTGACGTATGACAAAACAGCGCGCAATATGAACCCGCTTATGGCAATGGCCGCCAGGAGAACCTTTGCCGAAGCTGAGCGTATCGTCCCGATGGGAGAAATCTCCGAAGAAATGATTGTTACACCGGGGGTTTTTATCGAGGGGGTTGTGAGAAGCGAAGGAGTGAAGTGGAAATGGGCTTGGGAGTAACAGAGAGAGAACAGATTGCGAAAAGGGCCGCTTCTGAAATCAAGCAGGGCATGATTGTGAATCTCGGCATCGGCATCCCATCCTTAGTGCCGAACTTTTTGCCGTCTGATATGCAGGTCATGCTTCAGGCGGAAAACGGTGTGCTCGGGATTGGCGAAAGCCCTCATCAGGGGGAAGAGGATAAACATTTATGCAACGCCGCAGGATATCCTGTCCGTGCTGTAAAAGGGGCATCTTATTTTGATACAACGATGTCTTTTGCGATGATCAGAAAAGGCAAAATCGACATTACGATTTTAGGAGCCCTGCAGGTGAGCCGCTCAGGCGATTTGGCAAATTGGCTCGTCCCGGGAAAAAAGGTGCCGGGCATGGGCGGGGCGATGGAACTGGCCCAAAAGGCGAAAAAAGTGGTTGTCGTCATGAGTCATACTGATCAAAAGGGAAGACCTAAATTAACGGAGACATGCACGCTTCCTTTAACTGCAGCAGGCTGTGTAGATTTGATCATTACTGAAAAAGCGGTTTTTGAGGTTGACGGCTATCATTTTATTTTAAAAGAGCTGATGAACGGCTCGACAATCGACGAGGTGACGAAGCTGACTGAAGCTGAAATCAAAATAGATATGCCTTTTTCTTAAAAGGGGGAATGAGGATGGAAGAGATTGAGAGAAAAGTAATCGGGTGGCTTGATCAGCATTCAGCCAAAGCCATTCGTCTTCTCAAAAGGCTGATCGGAGAAAAAAGCACATTGGGCTCAGAGTTTAACGCTCAAGCAGTCGTGCTTGAAAAGCTCCGGCAATTTCAGATGGACATTGACGTGTGGGAGCCAAGCCTAAAGCAATTAAAACAGCATCCCTACTTTAAATCGGATCGTTCTGATTTTCATGAAAGCCCGAACATTGTTGCCAAAAAAACGGGAGCGGGCGGGGGCAGGTCACTGATTTTAAACGGTCATATCGATGTTGTGCCTGAAGGCAGTCTAAAGGATTGGACGTATGAGCCATTTCAAGCTGTCGAAGAAAACGGTAAAATATACGGCCGCGGCTCAACGGATATGAAGGGAGGCAATACAGCCCTTCTTTTTGCTTTAGAAGCTCTGCACGCCTGCGATGTCAAATTGAAGGGGGATGTATTGTTTCAAAGTGTTATAGATGAAGAGTGCGGCGGTGCAGGAACACTGTCTGCCATCATGAGAGGCTATCGTGCTGACGGCGCGCTGATTCCGGAACCCACGAATATGAAACTTTTTATAAAGCAGCAGGGCTCAATGTGGTTTCGGATCACAGTGAAGGGATTGGCGGCACATGGAGGCACACGCTATGAGGGAGTAAGCGCGATTGAAAAAAGCATGCACGTGATCACAGCCATACAAGAGCTGGAGAAAGTCCGCAATGCGAGAATATCAGATCCGCTGTATGACAATGTCCCCATACCAGTACCGGTGAATATCGGCACTATCTCAGGCGGTGCATGGCCATCTTCCGTTGCAGACCGTGTCGTTATTGAAGGAAGATGCGGAATTGCTCCCCATGAACAACCAGAAGCCGTAAAACTTGAATTGGAAAACTGGCTGAAGGATTTAGAATACCGTGACGAATGGTTTAAACGCCACCCGGTAAAAGTGGAATGGTTCGGCGCTCAATGGCTGCCAAATGATTTACCTGATGATCATCCTTTAATTTCAGTGCTGCAATCAGCCTATCAAAAAATGAAACGGACAGCGCCAATCACCGAGGCCTCGCCATGGGGAACGGACGGAGGGCTTTTATATCATGCGGGAGATACGCCAGTGATTGTATTCGGGCCTGGGGAAACAAAAACAGCCCATCAGGCAAATGAATACATTGAGGTTGAAGCCATGATAGAATCTGCTAAAATTATTGCGCTTTTTGTTATGGATTGGTGCGGGGTTCATACAGACGGGGAGGATGCGGATGCTAAAGTCGATAAAGAGTAACGGGGTCACAGCTGTTCTGGACCATGACGGATTTAATAAACGAATCAGAGTGGTTCATTATGACGGAGCCATTGAGAAGGCTCTGCCTGAAATCGTGGCAGCAGCAAAAGAAGAGGAGGCGGAAAAAATCATCGTCTATGCGAAACAGCATGATGAGACAGGGCTTGCCAAGCAATTGTTTGCGCCGGAGGGTTTTCTCAAGGGCTATTATCTCGGCCATCCGGCATGTGTCATGGTCCGTTATCTCACAGAAAACCGGAGGCAAACAGATTCTTATGTAAAGGAACATGAGATGATAGAAGCTTTATATCGCACAGCGCCTCGCCTCCGAAGTGAAAATAAACCGGATTTTACGATAAGAAAAGCAGAAGCAAATGACATGTATCAGCTATCGATGCTGTATAAAAAAGTATTCCGTACGTATCCGACCCCAGTATTTGATCCAGCTTATATTGAACAGACGATGAATGAAAATACGATATATTATGTCATGTTTGATCATGACAGTCTAATCAGCGCAGCAAGCGCAGATATCAATCCAGAGCTGGGTCATGCTGAAATAACCGACTGCGCTGTGCTTCCGGAATATCGCGGATGTTCGCTGACGAGCTTTTTAATCGAAGCATTAGAAAAAGAAATGGCAGAGCAGGAAATCTTTAATGTGTTTTCTCTCGCCCGTGCTGCGTCTTTTGGGATGAATGCTGTGTTGTACCATTCCGGTTATCAATACGGCGGAAGGCTAATCAATAACTGCTATATATCCGAAGGTCTTGAAAACATGAATATATGGTGCAAGCACCTGTAAGTGAAAACGTTGCGCGAGGAGGAATTCATTTGGAAAGCAAATGGTATAAACCGAAACGGCATTGGAAGGAGATCGAGTTATGGAAGGACGTTCCGGAAGAGAAATGGAACGATTGGCTTTGGCAGCTGACACATACGGTAAGAACGTTAGATGATTTAAAAAAAGTCATTAATTTGACCGAAGATGAAGAGGAAGGCGTCAGAATTTCAACCAAAACGATCCCCTTAAATATTACACCTTACTATGCTTCCTTAATGGACCCCGACAATCCGAGATGCCCGATCCGCATGCAGTCTGTACCGCTTTCTGAAGAAATGCACAAAACAAAATACGATCTGGAAGACCCGCTCCATGAGGATGAAGATTCACCGGTGCCAGGTTTGACGCACCGCTATCCCGACCGTGTGCTGTTTCTTGTCACGAATCAATGTTCCATGTACTGCCGCTACTGCACAAGAAGGCGTTTTTCCGGACAAATCGGAATGGGTGTCCCTAAAAAACAGCTTGATGCTGCGATTGCTTATATCCGCGCAACACCCGAAATCCGTGATTGTTTGATTTCAGGCGGTGACGGGCTGCTAATCAATGACCAAATTTTAGAATACATTTTAAAAGAGCTCCGCAGCATTCCGCATCTGGAAGTCATCAGAATCGGAACAAGGGCGCCTGTCGTCTTTCCGCAGCGCATTACCGATCAGCTGTGCGAAATACTGAAAAAATATCATCCGGTCTGGCTGAACACCCATTTCAACACAAGCATCGAAATGACAGAGGAATCCGTTGAAGCCTGTGAAAAGCTGGTGAACGCAGGAGTGCCGGTCGGAAATCAGGCCGTCGTGTTAGCGGGTATTAATGATTCGGTCCCCATCATGAAAAAGCTCATGCACGACTTGGTAAAAATCAGAGTCCGCCCATATTATATTTATCAATGTGATCTGTCAGAAGGGATCGGGCATTTCAGAGCCCCTGTTTCCAAAGGTTTGGAGATCATTGAAGGGCTGAGAGGCCATACCTCAGGCTATGCGGTTCCTACCTTTGTTGTTGACGCACCGGGCGGCGGAGGGAAAATCGCCCTGCAGCCAAACTATGTCCTGTCGCAAAGCCCTGACAAAGTCATCTTGAGAAATTTTGAAGGTGTGATTACGTCATATCCGGAGCCGGAAAATTATATTCCTAACCAGGCTGACGCCTATTTTGAGTCCGTTTATCCTGAAATCGCTGACAAAAAGGAGCCGATCGGGCTGAGTGCTATTTTTGCTGACAAAGATGTCTCATTCACACCGGAAAATGTAGCCCGAATCAAAAGAAGAGAGGCATATATAGCGAATCCGGAGCATGAAACATTAAAAGACCGGCGTGAGAAAAGAGACCAGCTAAAAGAAAAGAAATATTTGGCGCAGCAAAAAAAGCAGAAAGGCGCTGAAAACGGAGGCGATTCTTCATGAGAACATGCGAATGGTGCGGCGAGCTTAAAGCGGTACCCGGCAGGAACACGGTATACTGGGAGCTCCCTGATGGAACAAGAGCTATAGAACTGACAGACACCCCCGCCATGGTGTGTGCTTCCTGCGGAATGACCTATCAGGAGGAAGCCACAATAAAGGAGGTTGAGGATCAGCTGCTTTTGATTCAAACAAAAAAACTGCCCGAAAGCCTGACGTATCAGCAGCTCATGGAGACAGAAAAGATTCTGAAACGCAATTATTTTGACTTCTCCTGAATGATTGTTCGGTATTCTTTTGTTGTAATTTTACACTTGAATTGTATAATAGAACAACAAAAGACAGACACCAGGAGGGGAAACCCATGAAATCCTTTTATCACTATTTATTGAAATACAGACACCCGAAGCCGCAGGACAGCATCAGTGAATTTGCCAATCAAGCTTATGAGGATCACAGCTTCCCAAAAACCTCAACTGATTATCATGAAATCAGTTCATATTTAGAGCTGAACGCAGATTATCTTCATACGATGGCCACGTTTGATGAAGCTTGGGATCAATACGAGGCTGAAGTGCACGGCAGATAGTAGCTGGTTCATCCGCAGATCACTGCGGATTTTTTTATGCCCTCACCCATATATAATTGGATATTTCCTTTGGTTTTCATGCCCATGCGAATCGGAGTCACCCGGCATACGATAGCGTATGAGAAATGTTGCGGCGAGGGGGAGACACCATGAAGCAAAATAAACCGAAATTCCAAGTAGGGGATGTTGTAGTCGTTATAATGTATGGAACAGTCGGCACCATTACAAAAGTACACCAAATTGATAAACACTATCTTTATGAAGTGAATCATAATGAAGTCCTATACTTTGAATCGTCCATTCAGCTTTATAAAGATTATGAGGGTGTCATTGTCGACATGGAAAAACTTGATATTGAGTATGAATTCCTTATTGGAGACGTTGTTTATGTAAAAGATTATGGAAAAGAACTCTTTCGCATTATCGGCCACAGAACAGAAATTTGGAGATATTTAGAAGACGGATGGGAAGATATTATTTATGAGCTGACCCGTTTAAAGGATGGAGAGTGGCTTGAAACGGAGGAAGAGGATCTCACGCTGGTTCTAAGAAAATATGAAATGGACCAGTTTGTACATCAGCTGTTGTTTGTCCACTATGTCGGAGAAACTGGCCATGAGATCGGCGAAGATATCGCATCGTCTGCTCTTCTTCAGTTTGAAGGCGATGATGAAGATCAAGATACCCTTCACATCCTTGCTGTATCAATTGTTGATGAGCTTCTGGATATTTATAATGACTACAAAATTTTGTACGAAATGTTTCAAGATGAAGAGTATAAAGATATGATGATGTTTGTTTTGGAAAGTTTAAAAGAGCATTTCAGTTAGTTTGTGAACAAACGGATTAAAATATATAAAAAATAAGGCAGACAGCCCCATATCATGACATGCGTCATTCCTTTGAGCGTTTTTTCCATTATGATATCAAATCGTTCTCCGTCCAGTGCTTCCATCATTTTAGCAATCATTGGCGTCAGCCTCCTATGGCTTGTTTTTTATTCAATGTATATGATTGAAAGAATTGTTTAGAACACAGGGTATAATTCAGCCTGTTTTTTCATAAAACATAAAAAAGGAGGCGGTACGGAGATGAAAGAAATAGATCTTGTAATTGATACGGAAGAAATCGCTGAATTTTTTTACAGAGAGCTTGCAAGACGGGGCTACATACCGAGTGAGGATGAACTGTTTGAAATCGCTGATATTACCTTTGATTATTTGATAGAAAAATGTATGATAGATGAAGAGCTGGATGAAGAGGATTGAGGCTTAAAACCGGAGCGGTCAGCTCCGGTTTTATTATTCGTGTTCTATGACTTATGTGAAAATCGAGGTGGTTACATGTACAAGCCCTTTAGTCTGTTTCTTTTCTTTCTTTTTCTCGCTGCAGCCATTCATGCAAATGCTGTTCAATCAGCAGATGAAACGATAAGCAAGGCAGCTATTTTAATCCGTCAGCCATGGCTGAATGATGTCATGACAGGGATCACGTATCTTGGTACTTCTTCTTTTTTGCTTCCTCTTATCGTAATGATTGGGGCTGTGCTGTTTTTTTACAGAAAAACATGGGACGGGCTTTTGATGCTCTTCGTATTCGGCGCCGATCGGCTGTTAAACAAAGTCTTAAAAGAATGGATCGAACGAGTGAGGCCTGATTTTGCTCCGCTGGTTCATGAATCATCCTTCAGCTTTCCGAGCGGCCACTCCATGAACACTGCCTGTGTCTATCCTGTCATTGCCTACTTTTTAGTGAAACACCTCCCGTTTTTCTCTAAATATAAAAAAACGGTATACACCATAGCTGGAGTCATCACAGTTTTGGTCGGCATAAGCAGAGTCTATCTGGGCGTTCATTTTGTGACCGACGTGCTGGGAGGCTTTAGTCTCGGCTTGCTTCTGTTTTTCCTGGTAAAAGGTTTTGACGAAAAGATAAAGCGGTTTCGACAAAAATAGAGAGAGGAAAACGTGGCAAAAACGCCAATATGTAAAAGAAATAAAAGGGAGGGGATCTTGATGATGTTATCCGTGTTTAAAAAGAAGTCTTGTTCCTATGACGTGACAATATTCCAAACACCCCGGTTTGGCGAAAAAAAAGGCTACAGAGCCGTCTATCGAACTGAACTGAACGGGAGCGATCATCAAGACGTGCTGAAAAGAGCATTCTCTGTGTTTAATGTATTTGACACCGTTCCAAGTGATTATGATGCGAGATTTATGGCCACTGGGGACGTGATTCTGATTGATGAAGGCAGAAAAGGGAAAACATACTACAAACTGCTCCCCGCCGGATGGAGAAAAATCAATCGTCTGATTGTACAAACGACATAACGAAAAGAAAACTGCGGATTTCCGCAGTTTTCTGCAGTTTAAGGCTTGCGCTTGGCAGCAGAATACTCTTTCCCGTGCGCCTCTTCAGCTGCAATGACATCTTTTGCGGGTATATGATTGTTCTTTTTTTGGCCGGTGATCCTGTTGCGCTGTTTTTTACCCATGTCTCATCCCTCCTTCCTGCGGTTAGGTTTTCAAATAAACACCTCGATTATCCCGTTTTTCTCAGGAAGTGCCCAAACGGCTCCGGAACATTTCTTTTTTGGCGATATTCCTTTATAATCAATGACTGAAGTTTGTCTCATTATGACTTTCGTTGTAAAATGAACGGACTGAATGATAATTTAGATTTACAGGAGGATATGAGATGAGTGTACATATAGGTGCTGAAAAAGGACAAATTGCAGATACAGTGCTTTTGCCGGGAGATCCTCTCAGAGCAAAATTTATTGCTGAAACGTATCTTGAAAATGTAGAATGCTACAATGAAGTCAGAGGTATGTATGGATTTACGGGTACATATAAAGGCAAAAAAATCTCCGTGCAAGGCACGGGAATGGGCGTTCCGTCTATTTCGATTTATGTAAATGAATTAATACAAAGCTACGGCGTGCAAAATCTAATAAGAGTAGGTTCTTGCGGGGCTATCCGTAAAGATGTTAAAGTGAGAGACGTCATTTTGGCGATGACTTCCTCAACTGATTCACAAATGAACAGAGTCGCTTTCGGAAGCATTGATTTTGCGCCATGCGCCGATTTCGAGCTTTTGAAAAATGCTTATGATGCCGCAAAAGATAAAGGTGTGCCGGTAACGGTAGGAAGCGTATTTACAGCTGATCAGTTTTACAACGACGATTCGCAAATTGAAAAGCTTGCAAATTACGGAGTGCTTGGCGTTGAGATGGAAACAACTGCATTGTATACATTAGCAGCGAAGCACGGAAGAAAAGCGCTGTCAATTCTCACCGTGAGCGATCATGTATTAACAGGAGAAGAAACGACAGCGGAAGAGCGTCAAACCACATTTCATGATATGATAGAAGTGGCTTTGCATTCTGTGTCACAATAAAATAAATCAAGAGGCGTGCTGGGTGCCGGCAGCCTCTTCTTTATGGATGCGGAAACGATTGATAAAAGGAAGGTAATGTATGTATGATGAAAAAGTCTGGTAAATGGTTCTCACTGGCTGCCGCTCTGAGTGTAACGGCAATAGTCGGAGCCGGCTGCAGCATGTCAAATGGAGATGCTCAAAAAGATACGAAAACCACAGCAGAAACTAAGCAATCAGAACAAAAAACAACTGATGCGAAAAACACAAACACCCAGAACAGTGAGTTTTCATTGGAAAGCAAGTATTTCAATGATATTAAAAAAGTGGATGGTCTGGAAACCATTCAAAATCCAGAAAATATACTGGCGCTTGTCAATAAACAATACGCGCTGCCCGGAAACTATGAACCTAGCGATCTTGTCATACCTGATGTAGAGTTTTCTTTTGAAGAAAAGATTCAAAAACGTTACATCAGAAAGGAAGCGGCCGACGCATTAAAAACGATGTTCGATGCTGCGAAAAAGGAAGGCTATGAACTGGCAGCTGTCTCAGGCTACCGTGCGTATGACAGACAGAAAGTCATTTTTGACAATGAAGTAAGCCTTAAAGGGGAAAAGAAGGCAAAAGAAGCGGTCGCTTATCCGGGTGAAAGCGAGCACCAAACAGGCCTTGCGATGGACATTTCCAGCCGAAGCAACGGCTTTGAGCTAAATGAAGCGTTCGGAAGCACGGCAGACGGAAAATGGGTGCAGGACAATGCTTATCAATATGGCTTTATTATTCGCTATCCGAAAAATAAAGAGGATATCACGAAATATGAATATGAGCCATGGCATCTGCGCTATGTCGGCAAAAAGGCTGCAAAAGTTATCCACGATAATGATTTAACGCTGGAAGAGTATTTTGAAAAAGTGAAGAAAATTTAAAAGGAAAAGCCCGCTTACTCTAGATAAGCGGGCTTCATTGTGTCTGGTGAATCTAGTGCTGGTTCTTACCAGAAGAATAAACCAGCAAGAGCGACCCCTGTAATTAAACCGAGGGAAATACCGTAAGCTGCTCCAAATCCCCAAGAACCGCCCCAATATCCGTAACCGAAACCTCTTGGCCCTCCGCCGGTCGGAGCTATAAAAACTCTGTTTCTGGTTACATGGGTAATTCTGCCGACGTGAACTCTCCCGCCTCTTTCTGTAATTCTGACGACTTTACCTTGATGGTTTCTGCAAAGGTGGTAATATCTTTCCAATATTGTTTCCCTCCTATACTGACTTTCTATCAGCATATGATAGATGGGAGAAAAAGGTTGGACGAAAACAGGGGGCAAAACGCCGTTTTACTTATAAGCAATAAAGATACAATGACCCATGTACTCTCTATACATCTGCATGAGTTCATAATGTGTTTGAAGCGTATCGTAATACATAGGGTCAATCGTTTGCGATAAATCCATCTCTGTGGTTGGCTCAAATTCCATGTCATCAGGGAGAAGTGACATCGCTTCCGTTTTATGGAACCCGTATGATTTCAGGAGCTTATGCCACTCGGATTCTTCATGTAAACAAGTAAAACCGTAAAAATCCAGCATTTGCTTCTTTTCTGCAGGCGGCATCGGTTTTTTTAAAGCCGCTTCGATACCAATCAGCATCCCGCCGGGCTTCAATACTCTTGCAATTTCTTGAAGAGAGGATGTCAGATGGGAAAAACTGAGGACGGATTCTGACAAGACGCAGGAAAAGGACTCAGAAGAAAACGGGAGGTGTTCTAGTTCCGCCTGATATGCAGGGATGGCAAGCCCTTCATTTGCAAATCTTCTTTTCGCTTTCTCAAGCATGATAGGATCTTTATCAACGACTGTTACAGGATACAGCAAATGTCCTAAATAAGCCGCTGTTTGCCCCGTTCCGCATCCGGCATCAAGAATCGGCTGATTCGGGGAGGGCGCAGCCTTTTGCAGGACCGCTTTTGAAAAAGCCAAACCGCCAGGATGCGCTCCTGCGACACCGAATAAGGACAGCATTTCTAAATATCGGCTCAATATCAAATCCTCCTTTTTCTTTATCATATGTCGTATAAAGACATAGGTTTATGAAAAGCGAAAGAAGGGCGTTTCTCTTTCATTTCTGCTCCGAGTTGACGAATAAGAATTCGTCCATGATAATAATGTAAGAAGAAAAAGGTGGTGTTTAATTGAAACGGCAATTAAAACTGTTTTTTATTGTGCTGATCACTGCAGTTGTCGCTTCAGCGCTTACTTTATTTATTACGGGCAATTCCAGCATCCTGGGCCAAAAATCAGCAGGCGCGGGAGACAGCAAGTTCGACAAATTAAATAAAGCGTATGAGCAAATCAAAAGTGATTATTACCAAAAAACAGATGATGACAAATTAGTAGACGGAGCAATTAAAGGAATGATTCAATCTCTGGGTGATCCGTATTCCACATATATGGATCAAGAGGAAGCAAAATCATTCGACCAAACGATCTCTGCTTCCTTTGAAGGGATCGGAGCCCAAGTAGAGGAGAAAGACGGTGAAATCCTTATTGTGTCGCCGATTAAAGGTTCACCTGCTGAAAAAGCCGGAATCAAACCGAGGGACCAAATCCTTAAAGTGGACGGAAAAAGCGTCAAGGGCATGAATGTAAATGAGGCCGTCGCTTTAATCCGAGGTAAAAAGGGCACAAAAGTGAAGCTTGAGCTGAACAGAGCGGGAGTCGGAAATATTGATCTTTCCATTAAGCGCGATACCATCCCTGTAGAAACCGTCTATTCAGAGATGAAAGCCAATAACATCGGTGAAATTCAAATCACTTCTTTCTCTGAAACCACTGGTAAAGAGCTGAAAGATGCGATTGACAGTTTAGAGAAAAAAGGCGCCAAAGGCTATATTTTAGACTTAAGAGGCAACCCGGGGGGCTTAATGGAGCAGGCGATTACAATGAGTAACCTGTTCATTGACAAGGGTAAAAACATCATGCAGGTTGAATACAAAAATGGTACTAAAGAAGTTATGAAAGCTGAAAAAGAACGAAAAGTCACGAAGCCGACCGTCGTTTTAGTCAATGACGGAACAGCCAGCGCCGCGGAAATTATGTCTGCTGCCCTTCATGAATCGTCAGGCATACCGTTAATCGGCGAAACGACATTTGGCAAAGGCACAGTGCAGACAGCAAAAGAATATGATGATGGTTCCAACGTCAAACTGACAGTTGCCAAATGGCTGACTGCCGATGGTGAGTGGATTCACAAAAAAGGCATCAAGCCTCAAGTGAAAGCAGAGCTGCCTAATTACGCAAAGCTGCCTTATTTGGACGCGGATAAAACGTACAAATCAGGTGATTCAGGCACAAACGTCAAAGTAGCTCAACAAATGCTCAGAGCACTTGGCTACAAGGTAAAGGTCAACAGTACATATGACCAAAATTTCGTATCTGCCGTCAAACAATTCCAGAAAAAAGAGAAGCTGAAAGAAACAGGCGTACTGACTGGCGATACAACAACGAAATTAATGACAGAACTTCAAAAGAAGCTGTCTCATAATGATACACAGATGAAAAAGGCTATTGAAACGCTGAAAAAACAAATGTGAAAAAAACCATACGCGGCAGCCGCGTATGGTTTTTTTATGCACCCTTTTGATTCGGGTTAGCGTCTTGTTTTTTACCAAATAATCCTTCAATGACAGGATTGGATCCTGCCTTTTTGACGAACAGCGGATTCAGAATAACCACAGCAATGATGTTTGCGGCCAATCCCCAGAATCCTTCATAAATGCCATGTGCGGATTGAGTGGTATACACAATAAACGTAACCGCAAGGCCGGCTAATAATCCGATAACTGTCGCTTCTTTCGTTTGGCGCTTCCAGAATAGACTGACAGCAATCGCCGGGAAGATTTGCACCATGCCGGATACACCTAATAGCTGGAGTGTCACTAAGGCAGTCGGGAACAGCATTCCAAACAGAAGCGCGAGACCGATCACAACAAACACCATTGAGCGTGTGATAAGGGTCAGCTTGCTTTGAGACACATTTGGATGAATCAAATCCCGATATAGGTTGTTAGCGAATAAATTCGATGCCCCAATTGCCATAATGGAACATGGTATTAATGAAGCAAGAGCGATCGTGGCATATGCAAAACCTTGTGCCACGCCGCCGTAAGATGTTTGAATCAAATGCAGCAGCGCCAATCTTGGATTTGTATCTTCCGGCAGGACAAGAAAGGCGATAAAGCCAAGAAAAATGACCAAAATTAATACAATATTATAAAGCGGCAAAAACATGCTGTTTTTTCTTATTGCATCCGCGCTTTTCGCCGTGAAAACACCTGTGGCGGCATGTGCCCACATAAAAAGTGCGAGAGCGGAAACGATAGATGCTGTAATAAACCAAGGAATGCCTTTTGGCCCTTCTGTTGGTATTGTCAGCATTTGCGGCGCTTCCTTCACTAACGTGTCAATCATCGGTGTCCAGCCGTTAAAATGAATGAGAGGGAGGGACACCACCATAAATAGCATAATCACCCAGACTAAAATGTCTTTAATGATCGCTGTAAATGTAGGACCTTTAATCCCGCTGAAGAATGTGTAAAGAGCAACTAGAAAAAATGAGATGATGACAACGAATTTTACATTAATATAGCCGGTGCCGGCAACCTGAAGCGTATCTTGAATGCCGCTCAGCTGAAGGCATATGTACGGAATCAGCATCAGCACACCGATGATGGCGACGAGGCTGGCTAAAAGTTTACTGTCAAAACGTTCCCGGGCATAATCCGCAAGTGTTGTTAATTTGTGAATTTTCGCAACTTTCCAAAGTTTCGGCAAGAAGAAGTAGGCGATAAAGTAAGCCAGCACAGAATAAGGAATGGCGAAAAATGCAACACTTCCGCCCGTATATGCGGTACTGGTTAACCCTAAGAAAGTATAAGCAGTATAGAGGTCAGCGCCTACTAAAAACCAGACGAGAAGACCGCCGAAGCGTCTGCCGCCCACTGACCATTCTTCTACTGAGGTTCGTGAAGATTTGTCCCTTCCGGCGAGAAATCCGATACAGACAACGGTTAAAACGATAATAGCTGTAATAAGAAGTGCAGTGAGATTCCCTTGCATTATTCAAATCCTCCATCTTTTTTTTGCATCTGATAAATCCCAAACGAGCAAAATGGCGTAATGATAACCCACAACAGCAGCCAAAAGTGGAAAAACGGAAGACCGAACATAATCGGATCGATTCGATTCACAAGCGGCAATAGCGCAAGCTGAGCGAATGGCAAAAGAATGAGAATAACAATAAGTGCTTTTTTAACCATTTACTTTCCTCCTGAAACATGATAATGCTCACTATAATAGCAGTTGTTAGAAAAGATCACAAGATAATTATTAGAAAAAAATGATTTTTTCAATTATTTAATGCAAACACATGGTTTGCATCCTTCTCAATAAAGGTTTAAAATAATAAACATCTTGAAATCGAGATAAATAGGAGTGGGAAAATGAAAACAGAAGGATTGCACCATGTCACAGCATTCGCCAAAAATCCGCAGGAAAACTTGCGGTTTTATACAGAAGTGCTTGGGCTCAGACTTGTCAAAAAAACAGTAAACTTTGATGATCCCGGAACGTATCATTTTTACTTCGGGAATCAAAATGGAGATCCCGGTACAATTATAACCTTTTTTCCGTTTCAAGGAAGCGGACAGGGAACGGTAGGAAAAGGCCAAGCGGGCCGGGTGTACTTTTCAGTTCCTAAGGGCTCCCTGTCTTTTTGGAAGGAACGTCTTGAGACAAACGGACTAAATCTTGAGGAGATAACGTTATTCGGTGAAAAGGCTCTTATGTTTGATGATACGGAAGACCTTCCGCTAGCGATCATGGAGGATGCAAAAAGCGGCAAAAGCGAGTGGACGCCTGAGGGCATTTCCGAACATGAAGCAATTATTGGAATGAAAGGCGTGCTGCTGTATTCCTATGACCCGCAGGCGACCATACAATTTTTAACCGAAAGCTTTGGATACGTCAAAGCGGGGGAAGAAGACCAGATTGTCAGACTGACATCCTCAGCTGCAATCGGCAATGTCATTGACGTACATTTACACACTGAAAAAAGAGGTGTGGGAGGTTATGGAACTGTACACCACGTAGCATTTCGGACAACAAAAGAGGAACAGGCGAAATGGCTGCCGGTTATTGCGGAAAACCATCTTCCTTCGTCAGAAATCCTTGATAGAGAATACTTTACATCCGTTTATTTTAGAGAGAAAGGCGGTATCTTATTTGAAATCGCCACAGATGAACCGGGCTTTATGACAGATGAAATGTTTGATGAGCTTGGGACTTCATTAAAACTGCCTGAATGGCTGGAGAAACATAGACGACAAATTACAGACGTTTTGCCTGAACTTTAGAAAGGGGAATTTATAATGAAGCATATTTATGAAAAAGGAACATCAGACAACGTACTTTTGCTGTTACATGGCACTGGCGGAAATGAACACGACCTGCTTTCGTTGGGGCGGTTTATAGACCCTCATGCCCATCTGCTTGGAGTCAGAGGCTCGGTGCTTGAAAATGGAATGCCGCGTTTTTTCAAACGTCTGAGTGAAGGTGTCTTTGATGAAAAGGACCTCGTGGAACGGACAAGGGAATTGAAAGATTTTATCGACGAGGCTGCAGAAACACATCAATTTGATCGCGACAGAGTCATTGCGGTCGGTTATTCAAACGGAGCAAATATTGCGGCAAGCTTGCTTTTTCACTATAAAGATATCTTAAAAGGGGCTATCCTGCATCATCCAATGGTTCCGCTTCGCGGTCTTAAGCTGCCTGATATGTCGGGACTTCCCGTTTTTATCGGTGCCGGGAAATACGATCCTCTCTGTACGAAGGAAGAATCAGAAGAGCTTTACGGCTATTTGCGTGACAGCGGGGCAGCAGCCTCCGTATTCTGGCAGGATGGAGGCCATCAGCTGACACAGCATGAAGCTGAACAGGCTCGCGATTGGTACAAAACTGCGATTGTATAATAAAAAAACCTTAGTCCGACATACGGACTAAGGTTTTTCATATCCTTACAGCCAAGTTGACATTTTTGAAAGCGGCAAACGGTTGCTTTGGTGGGCTGGTTTTACGGCTTTTCCGATTGAAATAAGCATAACAGGAACGTAGCGCTCACTGATATCAAATTGTTTTTGGAACTGCTCTTTGTTAAATCCGCCGATTGCGCAAGTGTCATAACCTTTTGCTTTTGCGGCAATCATAAGCTGCATAGCGGCTAATGAAGCATTTAAGAAAGCGGAATCACGCGCGAATTGTTCGCTTTGGTAAGCACCGTTGATTTGGCCGAGCAATGTTTGTTTGATTTCATCTGTAACATAGCCTTGGCTTACTAATTCAGCGTAAACTTCTTCACCGTTTTCATTTGCTTTTAAATCGCCTAAAATGGCAACAACAGCAGAAGACTCAACGATTTGTTTTTGATTATACGCTACAGGGAGAAGCGACGCTTTTGACTCATCGCTGTGGAATACTGTGAAATGCCAATGCTGAAGGTTCCAAGCTGAAGGCGCTTTAGCGGCCAGGTCCAATAACTCAGTCAGTTCCTCCTTAGAGATGGGGGCATTTGTGTCATATTCCTTTACAGATGCACGTGCTTTTAAAACATCCAGAGTATTCGTCATAGTGTTTCCTCCTTCGGATAAACGTGGTATGATAATAGAAAAGTTAGAAACTTACTAAATGTAACTTGAAAGATTATTGTAATGGATCATTGAATACATGTCAATCAATAGATGAAGGGATGGAGACTTGTGGGAAATACAATGTGTCCTAAAATGGAATCCGCTTTCTCATTGCTGGGAAAACGATGGAATGGTCTGATCATCCACGTGCTGATAGATGGACCGAAACGGTTTAAAGAGATAACGGAAACAATACCGATGATCAGCCAAAAAATGCTGGCGGAGCGCCTGAAGGAGCTAGAGCAAAACAAGATCGTCGAACGGCAGGTTCTCCCTGAAACGCCGGTCAAAGTCATCTATACGCTGACTGAAAAAGGAACAGCACTTCAAGCTGTTTTTCAAGAGATGCAGGCGTGGGCCGATCAATTTTGCGAGCCGGGTGAAACGATGTGTGACAAAGAGAAATAAGAACAAAGGCGTCCGGGAAAGAGCCTTTGTTTCGATGATAAAGTCATGTAAATGGTGGATCATACCGTTTACATGACTTTTTATGTTTAACAGAGTGAGCCGCCTGAGCTCGCGGTTCTTTTACGGATTTGCAGCAATATGAAGAGAAGGTTATTTGTGGGAAATAGGAAATGGTGAATCCGTGAAAAAGTGGAGGATAAATAAGAGAACCTCTGATAAAGCTCTCTTTTTTTACTGTTTTATGGTTTTATCGTTTTCTATTCCATGACTCAGTGCGTAGCCCAATCGTTTTTCGTGCTTGTTGAATACTTTACGTATAGGCAGACATAAAGGAGGAAAAATCATGTACCCTCATTTTTCATATTATCGCGGGGATCCAGGTCCAGCGGGATACCCGGCGCGCAGTCCTTTCTTGTTTGGCGCTCCTTTAGTCGGCGGTTTAATAGGCGGTTTTCTTGGGAGTGCTCTCTTTAACTATGCCCGTCCCTATGCCTTTCCGCCTGGCCCCTATGGATATGGAGGCGGGCCGTATGGCTTTGGTGCCGGCGTGCCATACGGGGGATATCCCGGCTTCTATTAATAAAAAACGGCCTGCCTCAGTGCAGGCCGTTTTTTATCGGATGATTTCTACCTCGGACATATTGTAATCTTGCTGCTTTTGAAACATGATTTCCAAAAGGCCATCCTTATAGACGGCTTTTGTTCCTTTCCGTTTGACTAAACAAGGAAGGTTTACTTTTTTTGGATGATCTGAATTCGGGAAGTTTTCTAACAATAATTCGTGCGATGTGTGTTTGATCCTCACCTGTTCGAGCTGGCCTTCGCTGATTGGCATCTTTACAAACACATGATCTGCTGTTTCGATTATATCTATATCAGGTTTAGCGTCTGGTTTTGCATCAGGTTTGGCGGGCTGTTCTTTTTGGGGAAGCGGATCTCGAAAAGGAAATTGAGCCGCATAATCACTGCCGAATACACTTTCCATCACACGATTTACATAGGTCTCTACTTCTTTTGGATCAGCTTTTTTTAACGCTTCCTTAGAAAATTGATTGTGGAAAGGAAAGTACTTGTTCCACTCAAACATCGTCGTCACACCCTTTCTTCATGGACAAAATAGTATATGCCCGCCAGATCTTTCACGTGATATAATATAAGATGCTCTAAAGAAAGGCGGGATTTACATGCAATATTCAGAAACAAAAAAAGGCGTTCTTTATACAGCCGTTTCCTTTATCTTGTGGGGGCTGTTTCCTCTTTATTGGAAGCTTCTTGAACAGCTGCCGGCTCTTGATATTTTGGCTCACCGTATTATATGGTCTTTTGTTTTTATGTGTATCGTTCTTTTTTTCTTGCGGCAATGGAAAACAGGATGGCAGGAGCTGCGATCTTTGAAACAGAAAGGCGGCATCCTTTCTTTATTTCTCGCTTCAATCCTGATTTCGGTTAACTGGTTTGTATACATATGGGCTGTCAACCATGGCTTTTTGCTTGAGGCTAGTCTTGGCTATTATATTAATCCGCTTGTATCAGTGCTCCTTGGGATATTCTTTTTAAAGGAAAAACTGAATCGCCTGCAAGTGGCGGCGGTTTCGATTGCGGCGGCCGGCGTCATCATTTCGGCGTTCCAATACGGCTCCATTCCTTATATTGCGCTTCTGCTTGCATTCAGCTTCGGGCTGTACGGGTTTAGCAAAAAAAGAACAAGCTTGCCGAGCGCTATCGGTTTAACACTGGAAACATTTATGATTACGCCGATTGCGTTGGGATATTTGCTGCTGAGCGGCCATGTTCAGCCCGCGGGTGCAGAAAGCGGAGGGACGTGGATGCTTCTCTTTTTTGCCGGTGTGTTTACGGCGCTGCCGCTATTATTGTTTGCGGAAGGAGCGAAACGGCTGCCGCTGTATCAAGTTGGTATCTTGCAATATATTGCACCGACTATTACTTTGCTGATCGGGCTCTTTGTTTATCATGAGCCATTTTCAAGCTCGAAGGCTTTTACATTCAGCTGTATATGGGCTGCATTGCTCTTGTTTACGTTTTCACAAGTGAAGTGGAAACGGGCGTCAAAAAGCCACTGAGGCCTTTGGCTTTTCAGTTGAAGCATATATTATGTATAATCATTTCATGTATGTAAGACATAAAGGAGCAAGACGATGGACAATGATAAAGAGATAGTGAAAGCCTATGCTTCACTTTGGAACAATCGATCTTTCGCAAGTGATGACGCAGAAGCGGTAGCGGAGGCGATAGATCTTGAGCTCTTGGATAAACGAACACATCCGAGGCTCCGAAAACCGATGCTGGAAAAATATTTTGCCGCGGTCCAGCGTATTGTGAATTCACAGCTCGAACCGGCAGTGAAATACCGGCTGGTCAAATTACATACAGAACGTGCAGAGCATTTAAAAGAAGAAAGAGGGGAGCAATCATGAAAGCAATCATAAAAGAAGATGTGCAAGCATCTTTAGAACGATATGCGGACCGCCCTGTATATATCCATTTAGAAACCACAACAGGTTCTTATTCAGCGCACTTAAATGAAAAAAACATGACGGTTGTTGCGTACATCCGCAATGCAAAAGTCACCTATCACCAGGCAAAAATCAAAGGCAGCGGACCTTACCGCGTCGGTTTGAAAACAGAAGAAGGCTGGATTTATGCTGAAGGCTTGACTGAATACACTGTAGACGAAGAGAACCGTTTGTTAATGGCGGGACACCTGCCGGGCGGTAAACTGGCTATTTCTCTGCAAATCAGTGAAAAACCGTTCACAGTTTAAAGAAAAGGGTGAAAATCGAATGAAAGAACATGTACTTGTAATCCTGCCTCACCCTGATGACGAATCATACGGAGTGGCAGGCCTCATTGCCTTAAACAGAAAAAAAGACATTCCCGTTACGTACGCCTGCGCGACGTTAGGTGAAATGGGCAGAAATATGGGCGATCCATTTTTCGCGAATCGGGAAACGTTGCCGCTCTTAAGAAAACAAGAGCTCATTAACGCTTGCAAAGAAATGGATATCAACGACCTTCGGATGCTTGGGCTCCGTGATAAAACGCTTGAATTCGAAGACGATGAGTATTTAGCTGATATCATGGAAGAGATTATAGATGATGTAAAACCAAGTTTAATTGTCACATTTTATCCAGAGCACGGCGTACACCCTGACCATGATGCATGCGGAGAAGCGGTTATCCGCGCATTGTACCGCAAAAAGAAAGAAGATCGTCCGCGCACAATCTGTATGGCCATTACGCGCAACAGAGAAGAGGTGCTCGGTGAAGCAGATGTCGTCCTTGATATCAAAGAAGTAGCGGATATTAAAATGAATGCGTTAAGAGCTCACCGCACTCAAACAGAAGGCATGCTTAGAGAGCTTGAAGAAAAATTGAAAAACAATGAACCTGTTATGGCAACATGGTTTGAAGAAGAACGCTATTGGACGTACCAATGGAATGATTAATCAAAAAGGTATAAGGCCTTTAAGCCTTATACCTTTTTTAATTTTAAATCAGATGCAATTGCTGAAGCGAGGGTGGACCTCAAGGAAATATCTTCGAAAGACAAACCAAGCTGAACCGCGGTTTGCGCAATTTCGGGTCGGATTCCCGACAAAGTTGATGAAACGCCGATTAAACGCAGCGCCTCAATTAAACTGAACAGCTGGTGGGCAACCATCGTATCAATAACAACTACCCCCGATAAATCAATATACAGCTGCGTCACTTTTTTCTTCGCACATTGATGCAGTGTGTTTTCCATAATCAGTTTTGCGCGGACCGTATCAATATCGCCGATTAAAGGCAGCAGCCCAACGCTGTGAAACAGGACAATGACCGGTGCGCTTAATTCAGTAATCATATCTTTTTGAGCCTGAAGCTGAAGACTTGTGTTTTTGTACATTTCTTCTATAAAAATATGAATGACAAGATCGAATGCTTTTATAAGGGAGTGATATAGATCTTCGGCTTCTTCGCCTTTCACAGTCTCATGATTGAGATGGACAAATTCTTTCACATAAGAAATATATAGATCTCTCACTCTGACAAACTCACGGATAATATAGTGGATAGGAGTCTTTAAATGCTCCGGATCCTGTGTCACTTCAAAGGCCCATTCTTTCAGTATAGGCAGGTACACATCTTCGTCCTCTATAAAAATACGGTTAATCTTATAGTTGAAGGCAAGATTCTGGCTCTTTAAATTTTGAATGACAGCAGGGTCTGTTGATGCATAAATGGAATTCGGATCTGTCTCCTCGATTGTTTCATACCATGTTGAACTGATGGTCTCCGCATGCTGAGACAGATATTCGTATAATTTCTTGTTTTTTGCCATGATTGATCACCTCTTTTAGATGTATTGTTTTTGTGAATAACGTTTTTGCAGTTTTGCCAGCCTGAAAAACAGCCCAACTGCTCCGGCAGCAAGCCCTGTAATTAATCCGATCCAATAGCCGAACGCTCCGAGGCTTGTAAAGGTGCCGACCGCATAACCGACCGGCAGCCCGATGACCCAGTAAGAGACAAAAGCGGCAGCAAGCGTGTAGTTCACATCTTTGTACCCTCGAAGCGCTCCCTGAATCGGCGCGGCGACAGCATCAGAAAGCTGAAAAAACAGCGCGAAAATTAAAAAGTGCTGTGTCAGCCGAAGCACATCGGGATCAGAAGTGTACATGCCGGCAATTTGCTCTCTGAACAAAAGGATACAGGCAGCAGTTAATAAAGAAAAGCCGATCGCCATCATGATCCCGATTAAGCTGTATGAGCGCGCATCCTTAAAACGGGCTGCACCGGCTTCAAAACCGACCACAATAGTTAAAGCCATGGATACGCTGAGCGGCAGCATATATAAAAGCGAAGCAAAGTTCATGGCTGCCTGATGGGATGCGATGGTCACTGTATCAAAATGGCTCATCAAAAGCGTGACAGCTGCGAAAATGCTCGTTTCAAAAAATACAGCGAATCCAATAGGCAGCCCGATTTTGAGCATATTTTTGCATGCGTTCCAGGAGAATTTATACATTGTACGGAAAATCCCATATTCGGAAAACGGCGTGGATTTACGAATAATGAAAAAACTGATGATGCAGATACACCAATATGTAAGCGCAGACGCTAGCCCGGCACCGACGCCGCCAAGAGCCGGCATTCCGAATTTCCCGAAGATGAAAACGTAATTCAATACAAAATTGATCGGCAGAGAACTGAGTGTAATCATCATTGTGACTTTCGTTTTCCCTAATGAGTCAATGAATGATCTCAAAACAGTGTAAACAAATAAAGGGAAAATCCCTAGCGATAAAAAGCCTAAAAAGTGTTTAGCAATCTGGTGTACGTGTATCTCAAGGTGCAATCGCCCGAGAATAAGGTCCACTGCAGCATATCCAATCGCTAAAACGGCGATGCTAAGAAGCGCGGCCACGTACACAGCCTGTAAAACAGTAAAGGGAATTTTTTGTTTTTTTCCAGCGCCTAATAACTGAGCGACAATCGGGGTGACTGCCATTAATATGCCTGCAAGTCCTGTGTAAACAGGGGTCCAAAGACTCGAGCCAATAGCCACACCGGCTAAATCAGCGGGGCTGACTTTCCCTGACATTACGGTATCTAAAAACGTCATCAGGGAAAGCCCCGCCTGGGTAATAAATATTGGAATGAATATGTGCAAAAGCTGTTTGATCTTTTGCCTGGCGTTTTGAGTTTCTTTCATACATTGATCTCCGTTTCTTTTTCATAACGAGAGAAATTATAACATTTTATGTATAAAAAGCAATGAACGCCGGACCTATTCTTTTTTTGTCGGTTTCGTTTTTCGAAACATTTGGGCATAAATAAAAGAAAGTGAGATCACGCCTAAAAAGGTGCAAACATACTGAATGATTCTTTCGATTTCCATTCTTTACATCCCTCCTTACCAATAGAATGTGCATCATTAAGACAAGCATGCGTGAAAAGTTGGAGAAATTTGAATAGGAGATGAAGGGCTATGCGTTATGAGCAAATGTCAGAAAATGCATTCAAGGGAAAAATACAAGTGTATTTAGAGCAAATACTAGGTGATGCGTCACTCATCTTAAAAACGCTTCACGAAAAAGACCAGTGCCTTCTATGTGAATTAGATGATTTAGGCCACATTTTTCAAGATATGCAGGGCATCGCATCGTCCTTTTATTTGCAGTCATACATTGAACAATTCACGCCGGCATTTATTGAATTGGCCAAGGCGATCAAAGCACTTTCGGAACATAAACATGGTGCTTTAATAGTGATTGAAAGAGCAGATCCGGTTGAACATTTTATACAAAAAGGGACTTCCCTTCATGCAGAGATCAGCGCTTCATTAATTGAGAGCATTTTTTTTCCGGGAAACCCTCTTCATGACGGCGCTTTATTGGTTAGGGAAAATAAACTTGTGTCAGCAGCCAATGTACTCCCGCTGACAACAAAAGAAGTGGATGTCCATTTGGGAACCCGGCACCGCGCGGCTCTTGGTATGTCGGGTCATACAGATGCGCTTGTGCTCGTTGTTTCAGAAGAGACGGGGAAGATGTCGTTTGCGAAAGACGGCGTATTATATCCGGTGATTTCGCCAAGAACGTAAAAATAATGAAAAGGACCTGACTAAAAATCCTGTCATGCGACAAAATGACTACATTCGGATCTTTTTTAAAGCATTCACTTTAAGCTGAATGCTTTTTGTTTTGAAGACAGGAAATATAAACCGGTAGAAAAGTTATATTAAATTAATATTCATAAAGTTAAATACTTTACCTGATTTTGTATTTGTAGTACCGTATAAAATATTACATAAATTTTAAAGGAAGGGTGCTGCCGCATGGCTAATGTATTAATGATTGGGTTTCCCGGTGAGGGACATATTAATCCATCTATCGGTGTGATGAAAGAGCTGAAATCCCGAGGAGAAAACATTACTTACTACGCAGTGGAGGAATACAAAGAAAAAATCACAGCTCTTGATATTGAGTTTCGTCAGTATCATGATTTCAGGGGAGATTACTTCGGCAAAAACGCAACCGGAGATGAGGAAAGAGATTTCACAGAAATGATCTGCGCCTTTTTGAAAGCCTGTAAGGATATCGCGGCTCATATTTATGATGAGGTCAAGCATGAATCGTATGATTATGTCATTTACGATCATCATCTTCTGGCCGGCAAAATCATTGCCAACTTGCTGAAGCTGCCGAGATTTTCAATGTGTACAACCTTTGCGATGAATGAGGAATTTCTAAAGGAAATGATGGGCACTTACATGAATGGCTCATTTGAAGATTCGCCTCATTATGAAACTTATCAACAGCTTGCAGAAACATTAAATGCTGATTATCAAGCAGGGATTAAGAAGCCGTTTGATGTTTTTTCTTCAGAGGGGGACTTGACGATTGTCTTCACATCAAGGGAATTTCAGCCAATGGCTGAGCAATTCGGCGAGCGGTATATATTTGTCGGCCCTTCCATTACAGAAAGAGCCGGAATCAATGATTTCCCATTTGATCAGATTGATAATGAAAACGTGCTGTTTATTTCGATGGGAACCATTTTTAACAATCAAAAACAGTTTTTTAATCAATGTCTCGAGGTATGCAAAGACTTTGACGGCAAAGTTGTGCTTTCCATCGGCAAGCATATTAAGGCAAGCGAGTTAAACGACATTCCGGCAAATTTCATTGTGCGCCCTTACGTCCCACAGCTTGAGATTCTAAAAAGAGCCAGCTTATTTGTGACCCACGGCGGAATGAACAGCACAAGTGAAGGTTTGTATTTTGAAACCCCGCTCGTTGTTATTCCGATGGGAGCTGACCAATTTGTCGTCGGAAACCAGGCGGAAAAAATCGGTGCAGGAAAAGTGCTGAAAAAAGAACAATTATCTGAAAACCTTTTGAAAGAAACGATTCAAGAGGTGATGAACAATTCAGTGTATGCTGAAAAGGCGAAAGAAATTGGGCAATCACTGAAAGCGGCAGGCGGTTCTAAAAAAGCGGCCGATAGTATTCTTGAATTCTTGAAATACAAAAAGAAATCAGTTAACGCATAGGGAAAAGCCTGTTCTGATCAATAGAACAGGCTTTATATTTTTTCGTGAAGGGATTTGGCATGCCGATAGAGAATGATAAGAAAAACAGACAAGAAAGGAGGAAAATCTGCTCCATTCATCAATAGAAAACCATCATTTTTACCCCTGCTTAAATAGTGCCTTAGACCTTCGAAAAATACATACGGCTTATGTAAAATGTTAGGTGTTTATTTGAAAGTTTAAGGTCGAACATTGCTGACATATAATGCCGAATGATTGAAAAGGGTGTAACTCGTTAAAAAAGTGACGATAAAATTGATGTGTGCCATTTTTGGAAACAAAATACTAGCTGTTTATGCAAAAAACGGTTTAGGAGGTTGAATGAATGAAAAAGAAGATTGTAGCCGGTTTGGCAGTTTCTGCAGTTGTTGGGTCATCGATGGCCGCAGCACCCGCGGAAGCAAAAACGATAAAAGTAAAAAGCGGTGACTCTCTTTGGAAACTTTCCCGCCAATATGATACGACAATATCCAAACTGAAATCCGAAAATAAATTGAAATCAACGGTGCTTTATGTCGGTCAAAGCCTTAAGATTCCTGAACAGGGCAAAAAAAGTACGCCATCCTCATCAAGCTCAAGCAAAACGTCTACATACACGGTTGCATATGGTGATTCGCTATGGATGATTGCGAAAAATCATAAAATGAGTGTATCCGAGCTTAAAAGCTTAAACAGCCTGACGAGCGACCTGATTCGTCCCGGACAAAAGCTTAAAATCAAAGGGACAAGCAGTTCACGCGGTACAAACGAACCGAAGAAAAATAGCGGCGGCTCCGATTCTTCCGGCTCTTCGAAAAGTACATATACCGTTAAGCTTGGTGACTCATTGTGGAAAATTGCAAACAGCTTACATATGACTGTAGCTGAATTGAAAACCTTAAATGGTTTAACATCTGATACGCTTTACCCTAAGCAAGTACTCAAAATAAAAGGGAACAGTTCATCTAAGACCGGGAACAGCGGTTCCAAGAAGCCGTCAAACGGCAATCCCTCAAAAACAACTGCATACAAGGTGAAAGCAGGCGATTCGCTGTGGAAAATCGCGAATCAGCTCGGAGTCACTGTGCAAAGCATCCGGGATAAAAACAATTTATCATCTGATGTGCTGCAAATCGGACAGGTTCTGACGATTTCGGGAACAACAAAGTCTGACAATTCGAAACAGACAAAGCCAAAAGACAACTCAGGATCAAACGTTCAAATAGGATCAAAGATTGACAGAATGATAACAGAAGCGAAAAAATATGTCGGGGTGCCGTACCGCTGGGGCGGAAACACGCCTGCAGGGTTTGATTGCAGCGGTTTCATTTATTACCTCATTAATAATGTATCATCTATATCAAGATTGAGTACGGCGGGGTATTGGAATGTCATGCAAAAAGTCAGTCAGCCTTCAGTCGGAGATTTTGTCTTCTTTACCACATATAAATCCGGCCCGTCTCACATGGGGATTTATCTAGGCGGAGGAGACTTTATTCATGCAAGTTCATCGGGTGTTGACATTTCCAATCTCAGCAATTCTTATTGGAAACAACGCTACTTGGGCGCAAGAAGTTATTTTTAAAAATGAGTATGATGAAAAAGCCTTTTATATAGGCTTTTTTGTTTATTTCGGACAATGATTGACCACACTGTTAGAAAAAACAAGGGGGAGACAGTATGTACCGTCTCTTGCTGTTGATGATGCTGACGGCACTGGGAGTTGCGGGATGCGGACAAAAAAAACCTCCGGACCCTCCTAAGCGGGTGCCGGAAAAAAAGGCGGTTGAAACATCCGCATTTGGTCATCATGTCCAGCTGGTCAATCGTGAAGGCAAAGCAATCGGTTTTATAGAAATTAAAGAATCAGATGACGAAGGCCTCGATATTCACATCTCCGCAAACAGCTTGCGCCCCGGCGCTTCTCTCGGTTTTCATATTTATGAGAAAGGGTCATGTGTCAGGCCGGATTTTGAATCAGCCGGAGGCCCCTTTAATCCGCTGAACAATGAACACGGCTTCAACAATCCGATGGGGCATCATGCCGGAGATTTGCCGAACCTTGAAGTCGGTGCTGATGGAAAAGTAGATGTGATTATGAATGCGCCGGATACCTCTTTGAAAAAAGGAAGTAAACTAAATATTCTCGACCGAGACGGGAGTGCGTTTATTATTCATGAACATGCCGATGATTATTTGACAAACCCAAGCGGCAATTCAGGCGCGCGTATCGTCTGCGGAGCCCTTTCCGGCAATCATGAGAAGCAGTAATATCATCCAAGCCCTTTTGTATTGAGCATACAAGGGCTTTTTTAGTATACTCGTTAATGGAATACGAATAGGAAAGGGAACCTGTCTATGACAACTCAATTACAGCACTTAACATTGCCGGAAGATATACAGCAAAAGCTTTTAGCATATAAAGACCAGCCAATTTCTCCAGAGTTCCAGTCGCTCATCGGGACGTCAGGATATGAGGCGGAGGATGAAGCGATTTTATTTGACGCCATAATCGCATTAGCCATGGGAAAAAATGTCCTGCTGAAAGGGCCTACAGGCTCAGGAAAAACAAAACTGGCAGAAACATTATCCGGTTATTTCCATAAACCGATGCACAGTGTCAACTGTTCAGTTGACTTGGACGCTGAAGCCTTGGTCGGCTATAAAACGATTGAAAACCAATCTGGCCAGGCGACAATCGAGTTTGTTTCAGGGCCAGTCACAAAAGCAATGAAGGAAGGCCATTTTCTTTATATAGATGAAATCAATATGGCAAAGCCGGAAACACTGCCTATTTTAAACGGTGTATTAGATTACAGAAAAATGATGACAAATCCGTTTACAGGCGAGGTTATCAGGGCAAAAGGAGGATTCGGGGTCATTGCAGCCATCAATGAAGGCTATGTAGGAACTGTTCCGCTGAATGAAGCATTGAAAAACCGTTTTGTCATCATTGATGTGCCTTATATTAAAGGCGAGCTGCTGAAACAAGTGCTCATGTCTCAGTCAGCCCTGAAAGACGAGAAATTGATCGACAGATTTATCACGCTTTCCTCTGACTTGATCGTTCAGACCAATAACGGACAGGTGTCTGAAGAAGCAGCATCCATCAGAGCTTTAATCGATACATGTGATTTAGCCGCTTATATTCCGCCGCGTCGTGCTATTGAGCGGGGAATTGTAGAGAAGCTTGATGATGACCGGGAAAAGGCGGCCGTCCGAAATATCGCAGAAACTCTGTTTGAATGAGGGAGCTGCGATGAAATTTATCAAATTTAACGACAGCACAATTGATTCGTTTTTATTTATGATGCTGACTGACTTGGCCAAAACACTCACCAAGAGTGAAGCGGTAGAAGTGGAGTATGGCGTTCAGTCCTATTACAATCCATTCGAAAAGAAAATCTATATGAGCCACTTTTGGAAAGACAGGGTTGCTGAGGACATGGAAGCGGGTTTGAAAAGCGATGTCTACCTGCGTTCAGTCGGAACGAGATATAGTTCACTGCACGAGTTTGCGAGCTTTTTGAATGATATCCATCGGCGTCTTCGTTTTAAAAGCTTTGCCAAGCAGCTGTTTATGCTGCTTGAGGACATCAGAATTGAGGAATGCATCAAACACGAGCGCCCGGGTACGAAACATGTATTTGCGAAGAGAAAAGACATGTACAGAAAATATTTCTCCACCCAGCTGACCTTAAATTTGGAACGGAGCATTTTTACGGATGCGCTCTTTTGCGCGATTTATGTCAAACTGACTGCGGAATCGCCGCTCGAAACCCTTCCGTCTATGCGTGAAGATATTGATCTGATGCGCCCGTATATTGAGCAGCAGCTCCTGCGTGTGTATGAAGCACATTCGACACGGCAGGTTCTGAAAATTGTGGAAGACATCATGGACGGGCTTGAAGAGGTGCTCGATAAAGACATGCTGAACGCCTACTTCTTTTTGCCTGAGCTTGATTACGCAAAAGCTGCAGAACAGCCGTTATTTGAAGAAGAGAAGAAAGCGCCGAAGCTGAGTGATGACATCACGCTTCCTAAAAAATCAGACGGTGATGAGGACATACATGAGGAAGACATGCCGACGTGGCACCGGGAAACAGAAGCACCGGCTAAAAGCTTCCTGCAATTTGATATTGAACACGGGGCGAAATCAGATTTAGGGAAAGACGCTTCAAGGGAAGGCGACGATGGGGACCAAGCTCTTGGCTCTGTCCAAGGATCAGCCAGACAAACAAAACGGAAAGATTATTCCAAGCTGGAGGCGCTGGAGTCCCAGAAAGACCAGCCAAACGGAGCGGGTATGGCTGACGGCAAAGAAAATAAATACGCATTTCCAATTTACAAAGAACCGCAGCCGGCAACAGGAGAAGAAGAGTTTTCTTATAAGCAGCAGGCAAAAACGATTGAATCGTATCAAAAGCGATTGAAACAGATGATTCAAAAAACGCTGGAGCATAAAAAAACATCGCCAAGAACAGACCTTCATGCAGGACGGCTGAACAATAAGCTTCTCCGCTACTTCACTGAACGAAATCCGCGTCTTTTCTACAAAAAGCAAGAACCATCTTCAGAAATTGACGCGGTTTTTACATTGCTGGTTGACTGTTCTGCCAGCATGTTCGACAAAATGGACGAAACAAAGCGGGGAATCGTGCTGTTCCACGAAGCGTTGAAATCGGTAGCAGTTCCGCATCAGATTGTCGGCTTCTGGGAGGACACAAACGATGCGACAGAAACAAGCCAGCCAAACTATTTCAATATGGTTATTCCTTTTCAATCATCATTAAGACAAGAGGCAGGGCCGGCAATTATGCAACTTGAGCCTGAGGAAGACAACCGTGACGGCTACGCGATCCGGCAAATGACGAAAACAATGCTGCGACGCAGCGAGGCACAAAAGTTCCTAATCGTTTTCTCAGATGGAGAGCCGGCAGCATTTGGCTATGAACAAAATGGGATTGTCGATACAAGTGAAGCGGTTATTGAAGCCCGAAAAAGAGGAATTGAAGTGATCAATGTTTTTCTCTCCAATTCAGAAATTGAAGAATCGCAAATGAAGACCATCCAGAATATGTACGGAAAATTCAGTATATTTGTTCCGGATGTCGATCAGCTCCCGGATGTTTTGTATCCGCTGTTGAAAAAACTGCTCCATAAAAGCATAGGATAGCCCTTTATCCTATGCTTTTTGGCGTTTCTTTTTTTAAATGATTAAATTTTTTGTTTTTTATAAAGGTTTTTTACTGTTTTGCGAACAATCAAGGTAGAATCAAATTGAAAACAGTGGTAAAATATCGTTGGAAGCGTTTTTATTACATAATTTTGGACACAGCGTTCGAAAGTTATTTTAAGATAGTGAATCATTCACTTGATTATCTAAGTTGGGGGTAATATTCAAATGTTTCAAAATAGTATGAAACAACGAATGAATTGGGAAGATTTTTACGGTCCGAACCTCGGCTATGCGCTGGAGCTTTACGATCAGTATACCCAGGATCCGACTAGCGTTGATCCGGATCTAAAGGAAATGTTCGACGAGCTCGGTGCTCCGCCAAGCGATATAAAAGAGGCCTCGGGAACAAAAGAAAAGGGACATGTTACAGCCGATCTGATTCAAAAGATCGCATCCGCAGTCAGACTTGCAGAAGATATCCGAACCTATGGCCATTTAAACGCTTCCGTCAATCCGCTCAGAAAGGATGGGGAAAAGAGCGAACTCTTTCCATTATCCGACTACGGGCTAACAGAAGAGGAAATAAAAACAATACCTGCGTCCGTGATTTGCAAAGACGCTCCTAAAAACATTACGAACGGTTTAGAAGCCATTCAGTATTTACGAAATACGTATAAAAGAACCATCTCATTTGAATTTGACCATGTGCATGACTTCAAAGAGCGCGAGTGGCTGACGAAAATGATTGAATCCGGAGAGCTGTTCCTGAAAAGCTCAGCTGAAAAGCTGTCGGCTGTGCTGGAAAGGCTGACAGAAGTAGAAGGCTTCGAGCAGTTTTTGCACCGCACGTTCGTCGGACAGAAACGTTTTTCCATCGAGGGCTTGGACGCTCTTGTTCCAGTGCTTGATGACATTATCGCGCAATCTGTTAAATCTGGCACGACGAGTGTCAACATCGGGATGGCGCACAGGGGGCGCCTGAATGTCTTGGCACACGTCCTCGGCAAACCGTATGAAATCATTTTCTCTGAATTCCAGCATGCGCCGAACAAAGATCTAGTCCCGTCTGAGGGATCAATCGGAATCAGCTACGGATGGACAGGGGATGTCAAATACCACCTCGGGGCGAATCGGGAGCTTCAAGACGCTGAAACAAAATCAGCGCGCATTACGTTAGCAAACAACCCGAGCCACTTGGAATTTATCAATCCGATTGTCGAAGGAAGCACAAGAGCGGCACAGGAAACGAGAACACAAAGCGGATACCCGGTGCAGGATGAAACAAAATCGCTAGCTATTTTAATTCATGGAGACGCTGCATTCCCTGGGGAAGGAATTGTCGCTGAAACATTGAATTTAAGCTCTTTAAAGGGGTATCAAGTAGGCGGCGCGATCCATATTATCGCCAATAACATGATCGGATTCACAACAGAAAGCGCTGAATCAAGATCAACAAAATACGCCAGTGACCTGGCAAAAGGCTATGAAATTCCGATTGTCCATGTGAATGCGGACGATCCTGAAGCTTGTCTTTCAGCAGTTAAGTTTGCGGTCGAATACCGAAAAACGTTCAACAAGGATTTTCTGATTGACTTAATCGGGTACAGACGCTACGGGCACAACGAAATGGATGAGCCGTCAACCACTCAGCCGATGCTGTATGACGCTGTCAGAAAGCATCCGACCGTCAAACAAATTTTCGCCGAAAAGCTCGTAAACGAAGGTATGCTTACCGAGGAAGTTGTTCAAAACATCGAAAAATCAGTAACAAAGCGCATTGAAGATGCTTATCAGAAAGTGCCGGCTAAAAAGGAACAAGTCGCAAGTGAAATTGAACTTCCAGAGCCTGTTTCAAACGGTTTTCCTGATGTCGATACATCCATTGATTTTGATGTGCTCCGCAAGCTGAATGGCGAATTGGTCAACTGGCCGGAGTCATTTAACGTTTTCGGCAAGCTGAAGCGCATTTTAGAAAGACGTGCCAAGGCATTTGATGATGACAGAAAAGTGGAATGGTCTTTAGCAGAATCACTTGCCTTTGCGTCAATTTTGAAAGACGGAACACCGATTCGTTTAACAGGACAGGATTCGGAGCGCGGAACGTTCGCCCAAAGAAACCTCGTGCTCCATGACAGTGAGACGGGCGAAGAATTTGTGCCGCTTCATCACTTATCTGACTGCAGCACATCATTTGCTGTCCACAACAGTCCGCTGTCCGAAGGATCGGTTCTCGGCTTTGAATACGGCTATAATGTGCATTCACCGGAAACGCTTGTCATGTGGGAAGCGCAGTACGGAGATTTTGCCAACGCAGCACAAGTGTATTTTGACCAATTTATTTCAGCCGGCCGCGCGAAATGGGGGCAAAAATCCGGATTGGTTATGCTTCTTCCGCACGGTTACGAGGGACAGGGGCCTGAGCACTCAAGCGGAAGAATCGAGCGGTTTCTGCAGCTTGCAGCGGAAAACAACTGGACGGTCGCCAACCTGACAAGCGCCGCACAATATTTCCATATTTTAAGAAGACAGGCGAAAATGCTGCTTCGTGAAGAGATCAGACCGCTCGTCATCATGACGCCGAAGAGCCTTCTTCGCAACCCGAATACAGTTTCGGAGGTGCAAGAGCTCAGCGAAAGCCGCTTCCAGCCTGTATACGAACAGTCCGGACTTTCTCATAACTATGAAAAAGTAACCAGACTGGTATTGTCCAGCGGTAAAGTGTCCATAGACATCAGCGATCATTTCAATAAGTTAGAAGACGATAAAGAGTGGCTTCACATTGCGAGAATTGAACAGCTGTATCCATTCCCGGCAAAAGGAGTCAAAGAATTATTTGCAAAACTTCCGAACCTGAAAGAAATTGTTTGGGTGCAGGAAGAGCCGCAGAACATGGGGGCGTGGAGTTATATCAGCCCGTATTTGACAGAAATTGCACCAAAGGGAGTAAGTGTTCAATATATTGGACGAAGAAGACGATCCAGCCCTGCAGAGGGTGATCCGACAGTTCATAAAAAAGAACAGGAACGTATCGTATCTGATAGCTTGACTCGCAAAAACTAAGGGGGAAATGAAAAAATGGCGGAAATTAAGGTACCTGAATTAGCAGAATCAATCTCAGAAGGAACAATAGCCCAATGGTTGAAGCAGCCTGGTGATTATGTAGAACAGGGTGAATATCTGCTTGAACTAGAAACGGACAAAGTAAATGTTGAATTAACAGCAGAAGAATCGGGTGTACTTCAAGAGGTATTGAAAGATTCGGGTGATACCGTCCAGGTTGGAGAAATTATCGGCACGATTTCAGAAGGCGCGGGTGAAAGTTCTGCCCCTGCTCCTTCAGAGAAAGCAGAAAGCAAGGAAGAAAAGCAAGCTGAACCAGCGGCACAAGAGGTGAGCGAAGAAGCGCAAACTGAAGCAAAATCACGGACGATCGCTTCTCCTTCAGCACGTAAGCTGGCGAGAGAGAAAGGAATAGATCTGTCTCAGATTCCAACGGGAGATCCGCTGGGACGCGTGCGCAAGCATGATGTCGAAGCGTATGAAAAACCAGCGTCAAAACCGGCTCATCAACAAAAACAGCAGCCGCCTCAGGCTCAAAAAGGACAGCAAAGCTTTGACAAACCTGTAGAAGTGCAAAAAATGTCACGCCGCAGACAAACGATTGCAAAACGCCTTGTAGAAGTTCAGCAAACATCAGCGATGCTGACTACATTTAATGAAGTAGACATGTCGGCTGTCATGAATCTCAGAAAACGCCGCAAAGATCAATTCTTTGAGCAAAACGAAGTGAAGCTCGGCTTCATGTCTTTCTTTACAAAAGCGGTCGTCGCTGCATTGAAAAAATATCCGCTCTTAAATGCGGAAATTCAAGGCGATGAGCTGATTGTTAAGAAATTCTACGATATCGGAATTGCTGTTGCGGCTGATGAAGGTCTTGTCGTTCCGGTTGTACGGGATGCGGACCGCCTGACATTTGCAGGAATCGAAAAAGAAATCGGCGAGCTTGCGAAAAAAGCAAGAAACAATAAATTGACGCTTAGCGAGCTTCAGGGGGGCTCTTTCACCATTACAAACGGAGGGACTTTCGGTTCACTGATGTCAACTCCGATTTTAAACAGCCCTCAAGTCGGTATACTGGGCATGCATAAAATTCAGCTGCGCCCTGTGGCAATTGATGAAGAGCGTTTCGAAAACCGCCCGATGATGTATCTCGCTTTATCTTATGATCACCGGATTGTAGACGGGAAAGAAGCGGTTGGTTTCCTAGTGACAATTAAAAATTTACTGGAAGACCCTGAGCAGCTTTTATTAGAAGGTTAATAAAAAAGGTACATCACGATAAAGTGATGTACCTTTTTTGATGCTTATTTAAAGAGGGAGATTGCTGCTTTCAGATGCTGCTGCATTCTTTTTCGCTTTTTTTGACCAATATGTCGCAAGCATAGAACCCGAAAGGTTATGCCACACGCTGAATATCGCGCTTGGTACAGCGGATAGCGGTGAGAAATGAGCCGTGGCAAGTGCCGCCCCAAGTCCTGAATTTTGCATACCGACTTCGATCGCAATCGCTTTTTGAGAAGGGTAATCCATTTTTAAAAGCTTTGCGCAAAGAAACCCAAGCAAATAACCGAAACCGTTATGCAGGATGACAACTGAAAAAATGAGCAAACCCGATTGAAGCAGATTTTCCCGGTTGCCGCTGACGACAGCTGAGACAATCGCAACGATGCCAATAACAGAAACAAGCGGAAGGGCATGCACGGCTTTTGCCACTTGTTTTTTGAAAAACATTTTGACGATTACGCCTGCGAGAATTGGAAATAAAACAGCCTGTAAGATTGAAGTAAACAAAGACCCCGGCGAGACAGGAAGCCATTCCTTGGCAAACAGCATAATCAAAACCGGAGTCAGTACAGGTGCCAATAAGGTAGAAATGGTTGTAACCGCAACAGAAAGAGCCGTATTTCCTTTTGCTAAAAATGTCATGACATTAGATGCAGTTCCTCCGGGGCAGCAGCCCACAAGAATAACACCCACTGCAATTTCAGCTGGAAGATGCAGCCCAAATGCCAATCCAAAAGCAACGAGCGGCATGATGGTATACTGGGCAATCACCCCAATAATGACCTGCCAAGGTTTTCTGAGCAGCTCTTTGAAATCAGCGGCTTGCAGTGTGAGTCCCATCCCAAACATGATAATACCAAGAAAAATCGTTATATAAGAACTGATCCAAGTGAAAAAAGACGGGAAAGAAAATCCCAGCACAGCAAACACAATGACCCATATGCCAAAGGTTTGTCCAGCGAAATGACTTATTTTTCTAATGATGTCCATAAAAACACTCCTAACACATTAATCAAGAACTTCAGCAGAAATTCTCACAGATGTTAAACATTCTTTTATTATAATTAATTTTCAGAATAATTCAATATCATCATTGAACTAGCTTTTTATCATAGATGATAAATATATTATGTAAACTAATTAAAATGTTCTTGACTATATAGGAAGATATTCTTACAATGAATCTTTATAATGGTTAGATCAAATAGGAGTGATAGGGTGAAGGAAGCGAATCAATGGTCTTCGAAGCTGGGCTTTATTTTAGCCGCGGCAGGATCAGCTATCGGGCTTGGCGCGATATGGAAGTTTCCATATGTAGCGGGAACCAGCGGAGGAGGCGCATTTTTACTTATTTTTATTTTATTTACGGTTTTAATCGGCCTGCCTTTATTGTTAGGTGAATTCATCATAGGCAGAAAAACACAGAAAGATGCCGTACAATCCTATAAAGCACTTGCTCCAGGAACGAAGTGGCATTGGATCGGTTATTTAGGCATGGCGACGTGCTTTATTCTATTATCTTTTTACAGCGTCGTCGGCGGGTGGATTTTAATTTATATTATAAAAGGCTTCACTGGCGGTTTATCGCAAACATCTGGTTTTGATGCGATATTTACAAGTACGATTTCAAATCCTTATTTGGCTGTAGGAGGCCAGCTGCTCTTTATGGTGGTGACCATTTTAGTAGTTGCAAAAGGAGTAAGCAGCGGAATTGAAAAAGCAAGCCAAGTATTAATGCCGGCGCTCTTTATATTATTTATGATTTTAATGGTGCGTTCCGTTACGCTTGATGGCGCGATGGAAGGGCTCACATTTTTCCTGATGCCTGATTTTTCAGCGATTGACGCCAATACGATTTTGTACGCGATGGGCCAGTCCTTTTTCTTATTAAGTGTGGGTGTATCCGTCATGGTAACGTATAGCTCTTATTTAGAGAAACAGGAAAATCTGGTGCAGTCCGCTGTATCAGTGACTGTATTGAACGTGCTTGTTGCTGTTATGGCAGGAATCGCGATTTTTCCAGCTGTCTTTTCATTTGGTCTCAAACCAGACCAAGGGCCGGTCCTGTTATTTAATGTGCTGCCGACCGTGTTTAATCAAATGCCGTTCGGAATTATCTTTTTATTAGCATTTTTACTTCTATTTTTATTTGCAGCGCTGACATCCGCTTTCTCTATGTTGGAAATTTTGGTCGCGGTGCTTTCAAAAGGTGATGTCAATAAGAGAAAACGATTCGCTTGGATAGGCGGTATTGCTATATTTATTGTCGGGGTGCCGTCTGCATTATCATATGGTGTTTTAAGTGATGTCTCTATATTTCACTTGTCCATTTTTGACGCGGCAGACTATCTTGTAAGCAATATTTTAATGCCGTTAGGCGCGTTATTGATTTCGATTTTTGTTCCGTTAAAAATACCGAAACAGGATTTGTTCGACGAGCTGAAAAGCGGTTCCAATCTCAAACGAAAGTGGTTTGCGGTTTGGCTGCTCCTCATTCGTTATCTATCTCCTGTTGCCATCATTATCGTGTTTTTGCATGTGGTAGGCATTTTTTAAAACACAAAGCCCCCGGGGAAAAGGGGGCTTTTTTTAATAGAGTTTCCAAACGACTTCTTTTGCCTGATCGAAACGTTTTTCTGCTTCACGCCAATCCACAATATTCCACCAATGATCGACATAGCTTGCCCGGTCATTTTTATATTGCAAATAGTAGGCATGTTCCCATACGTCAAGCGGTAAGAGGGGGATCACATCCCATTGGCTGAAGAACTGGTGCTTCTCTGCCGTTAAAATCTCCAGTCGTCCCGATCGAGGAGCCCACACCAGTATGGCCCAGCCGACACCTTCCACTTTTTTAGCGGCCTGGGTAAAGTGTTCTTTAAAGGCCGAGTAGCTTCCAAATGAAATTTCAATCATGTGGAACAATGGACCAGTAGGACGCCTTTTTCCGTTTGGATGCATCGAAAACCAGAAAATACTGTGCAAATAATGGCCTGCTCCATGGAATGCAAGTTCTCTTTCCCAATGAGTGATGAAATCAAAATTTTTTGAGGCTCTCGCTTTTTTTAGCTCTGTTTCTGCTTTGTTTAGCCCGTCAACATAGCTCTGGTGGTGCTTCGTATGATGAAGGACCATAATGTCCCGAGATATATAAGGTTCTAAGGCAGAATAATTGTATGGAAGCTTTGGGAGCACGTGTTTCCCAATAGGAACATAGGCACGTCTTTCGCTTGCATCACCTGATTCTGTCACATCCCGATAAAGGGCAGCGGCCTGTTTATACCAATCTTCTTCTGTTGTTTGATCATCTTCCAGTGCTTTCATCATCTTGTCAATTTGATCTTCAAATTGTTCAAGCTGCCCACGCTTTTGAATCTGATTCTTCAGGGCTTCACACCAATTGAACATCTCTGTTTGATAAGATTCACGTTTCATTTGCTGTCTCCTTTTCAATAGAATTCAAATACTTTCCGACAGCCAGCAAAGAGAAGACATATGGATAACTGTGATAGCGGATATAAAACTGCTTTGGCAATCCGATTCCCGCTGGATAGGCCAAATTTTCGGCACGATGAGAACTGCTGTCAGTAAGGTATTGCATACCTTTCACAACAGACGGGTGTTCGGGATTTTCGTATGTGAGCAAAGCGTCTAAAGCCCACGCTGTTTGCACAATTGTTCCTGTATGCAGAGGTACGTACGTTTTGATTTCAGCGCTTTTGCAGGATTCTCCCCAGCTGCCGTCATCATTTTGTATAGATTTGAGCCAGCGCAATGCCTTTTGTATAGCAGGATGTTTTCTGTCGACTCCGCAGGCATGCATACCTGTAAGAGCAGCCCATGTGCCGTAAATGTAGCAAACACCCCATCTCCCGTACCATGACCCATTTTGTTCTTGATGTTTGAATAGCCAGTTCACTGCGCGCTGAATAGGTTGATGTTTTTCAGTGAAACCGGCTTTCTCGCCTAAAAAATGCAGTACACGCCCGGTGAGATCGGCGGTTGAAGGGTCAACTGCCGCGTCCTCGGCGGATTCAAGAGGGAGAAGGCGAATCAGTGGGTGGTTCACATTTTTTTCAAACGCAGAAAATCCTCCGTCACTGTTTTGCATCGATAAAAGCCAAGACACCCCTCGCTCCCAAGCTGAAGGAGAAAAACGGCGGGGAATCGCTTTTAATACGGCGGCAGTGTCGTCACAGTCAGGATTATTTGTATTGATGTTTGAAAAACCCCAGCCGCCGGGAGCTGCATTCTGATTTTTGACAGACCAATCTGCTATTTTGGTATGCTGGCGTTCCAGCAAAAAGGCGGCTGCTTTTGTAATAGAGCCGTCTGTTTCGGTTACGCCGTTTTCCTGAAGGGCATAGCTGATCAGAGCCGTGTCCCAAACAGTTGAAGTAGAGTTTTCCAAATAAGGCACCCCGCTGCAATTTGTCACTAGCGATTTCATGCCGTAAATGGCTTTTCTAATGACAGGAGAGTGTTGCGACACACCAAGTGACAGAAGGCTGTAAACCATAAAAATGGTCGCGCTCGCATAGCTGTATAATGTTCCGTCTTTTTCAATCCGGTCCAGCATATATGTTTTAGCTGTCTGTAAGCCAAGCTGCTGAAAAGCAAATGGTGCATGAAAAACGCGCTTCCAATGTGACCAAATAGGTGTCAGGTCTCTTTCTTCAAAAGCATCAGATCGAAGCCAAGTAAAAGGGTTTTTTGTCATGTGCGGATCGAGATGGCGAAGAGATGGAATATTGCGGTTTTTAAGAACGAATCGCCGATTGAGTGTTACAGCCATAGGAGCAAAATGAATTCGGGCATATGTGCTGAACTGATAGAAATGAACCGGCAATGTCGGGGGGAGCGCCATAAGTGCTAATGGTAAATACAAAACAGGCCAAGGATACAGCCCGTTCGCGGCAAGCATCCATTTTGTCATGAAATGAACATGTCTCAAACCGCCATGTGAGATGATAAATTGTTCAGCTTTCTTCATGTGAGGGTCAGATCTCTGAAAACATCCTGAAGCCAGCATTCCTACATATCCTTGGACGGTAGCGGTTATATTTCCGCTCGTTTCATCAGGATAGTTGATGAATGAGCCATCTGGCAGCTGTTTTTCGCGAATGCCGGCTGCAAGCGCTGATATCAGTTCTTTTTCATTCTCGCGCTCATCTAGTGAGGTAAGAAGCAAAATAAAAAAGGAATTTGTCATGATTGGTCCTTCAAAGCAAAATGTCCACGAGCCGTCAGCATTTTGCCTGGCTTTTAATTCTGCAATGGTTTTGTTTTGATAACGCCTCACTTTCTCCTGAAGTGTGCTCACCACGCTCAACTCCTTCAGAAACATATATATTCAGCATCTTTTGCCGCCATTACAGAAAAAAACTGCTGGCAGGCAGCAGTTTTTTTGACATGCAAATTAATCCTCGAGATTAATCCATACACTTTTGACTTCTGTGTAGTTATTTAAGGCATATGATCCCATTTCTCTTCCGAGTCCTGACTGTTTATAGCCGCCAAACGGTGACGCCGCATCAAACACATTATAGCAGTTCACCCAGATGGTTCCGGCCTGAAGACGGTCAGCAATATAGTGGGCATGCTTGACGTTTTCGGTCCATAGCCCGGCTGCGAGTCCATATTCCGAAGAATTTGCCCGTTTAATGACTTCATCGACTGTTTCGTACGGAATGGCAGTCAGTACCGGTCCGAAAATTTCTTCTTTTGCGATGGTCATCTCGTCTTCAACATGCGCAAACACAGTCGGTTCGACAAAATATCCTTCTTCAAAAGGACAGCTTCCGCCAGTCACTGCTTTTGCTCCTTCGTCTTTTCCTTTTTGAATATAGGAAAGAACGCGTTCGTGCTGTTCCTTGCTCACGAGAGGCCCGATTTGTGTTTCCTTATGAAGGCCCGCTCCTTGGCGGAGTGATTTGGCATAAGACACCATCTCATTGACCACTTCATCATACTGGTCTTTATGAATAAAAACGCGCGATCCCGCACAGCAGACTTGGCCTTGGTTAAACATCACTCCGTTTAATGCGCCTGGGATCGCTTTTTTCAAATTCGCATCCGGCAGAAGGATATTAGGCGATTTTCCGCCAAGCTCCAATGTAACACGCTTCATGCTTTTCGCAGCGGTAGACATAATTTTCTTTCCGATTTCAGTGGAACCGGTAAAGGCAATTTTATTAACCGCTTCGTGGTTTGTCAGCGCTTCTCCCGCATCTCCGCCGAATCCAGGAATGATATTGATGACGCCGTCTGGAAAACCGGCCTGGTCAATTAATTCCGCCAAATAAAGCGCTGAAAGCGGTGTTTGTTCAGCAGGCTTGAGCACGATTGTACAACCTGTTGCAAGAGCTGCGCCCATTTTCCACATCGCCATCAGGAGCGGGAAATTCCATGGAATGATCTGTCCGACGACGCCGACAGGCTCATGGCGCGTGTAATTGAAATAAGCGCCGGAAACCGGGATCGTCTGTCCTGTTATTTTTGTACACCAGCCGGCGTAATAGCGCATATGCTCAATAGCCAGCGGAATATCTCCATTCGTCGTTTCATTGATCGGTTTTCCGTTATCAAGCGTTTCAAGCTGAGCAAGCTCAGTTTTATGCTCCTCCATTAAGTCTGCCAGCTTATACATCAGTCTGCTTCTTGAAGCTGGAGACATTGTTCTCCATTCGCCTTGGTCAAAGGCTTTCCGGGCAGCTTTAACCGCTTTGTCCACATCCGCAGCCTGAGCTTCATACAGCGACATCAAGGTTTCGCCGGTAGCTGGGTTGGGCGTGTCAAAGGTAGCCCCTGAGGCACTCGGAACAAACTTTCCATCAATATAAAGCTTCTTTGTTCCCTGTAAAAATGTCTCCAGCCTATTCGTCACTTGCATCGTTAAAGAACTCATCTGTAACAAACCTCCAGTCAATTTTTATGGTCTGTTCTGAGATTCTGGGTGATGATACATTCATTTTTTGATTGAATAGCAGAAATAAGCTGTGTGAATTACTGTAGAAGTAAGCGCATACAAACATTCTATAATAGAAATCATGGTAAAATCAATGAATAACTGATATTGCAATTTACAAAAGAAAAAAGCTACAATAAGCTTATAGATAAGTAAAGGAGATTTTATCATGATTCATAACAATTGGCTTGAAAAAGAAACAATCAAAAAGGTGAAATGTGTGCAGACAAACGCTAAAAAATATATCGTGAACCGCGTGCTAACGCCGGGAAAAGAATATGAAGTGAAAAATGAAACAGAGGAGTTTCTTTTTGTGATCGACAATACGAATAAAGTCGGCGGCTACTATAAAGAATACTTCGAAGAGGTTTAACCCCTGAATTCTCGCAGCAGGCATGCAAAAGGTTCTCTAAGCAAATGATACAAAAAACCGCACCGTGAGCTGCGGTTTTTTGTATGGTTAAAACAGAAAAAATAAAACAAAATCAATGATAACATTAAGAATCCTCTTTTTTAAAAAAACATTGCTGAATATTGAAACTTTTTTCTCTGTACGTGCGTATTACTTGATGACAACAGCACAAAAGACGAAAAACAACTAAAAATTTGAAAAATGTAATCTGTTCGTAATGGTTTAAATGTCGTCTATGTCGTATTCTTATATAGGGATAAAGGACTTATTTTTATATAGTGAATGATATAACAAATAGATAAATGCAGAAAGAGGGGTTCTTCATTGGGTATTTTTTCTGTTAGCAGATCAACGGACGCCAAGAAGCTTGAAGCTTTGCTCGTTGAGGGGGAAAGAATAGAATCGATTTATAAGCTCCGAGTGGACCAAATTTGCTTTACAAATAAGCGGATCATTTTCTTTGACAATAAAATGTTTTCTAAAAAGAAGGTTCGTGTATTTCTTCCATATAAATCCATTGAAAGCTTTGCGATCCAAGAAGCGGGAATGTTTGATCCGGACACCGGGCTTTTATTGATGACCAGGAGCAAAACGTTCGAATTAGAATTTGCGAAAGACACCGATTTAAGCGAAGTTCAAGCGGTGCTGACAAAGCACTTGTGCAGCTGAATATTTGATGAGCCAGCCGTTCAAAAATGGTTAGGCTTTTTTTATATACAAAAGAACAGGGCATATGCGCCCTGTTCTTTTTACACGACACTGTTTTTCGCTGAGTTCGAATCAACAACATCAGCATCTAACACATTCGAAATGGGTATGACAAGCGGGGCAAAGTCACCATTTTCTTCTCCGAAGCCTTGATTTATTTTAGCTGATAAAAAATAATCGACCTGCTGATACGGACCGAGCGTTAAAGAGGAGCCGCGGTCCATTGTATTGATTTTAAATCCGCCGACATTCACGACGGAGGGCGAAAAGAACATCTCATCACTTCCTTTTAATCGAGTTGACCGCATCACTTTCAAAAGATGCAGGAGAATCAATTTGGTCCCTGTCATCCACGTGGCTTTTCGTGCCCATAAAGCCGCTCGCATCTCCAAAGTTCTGGCCGTAGCCTTGATTTTTTTTATCTGAATTTTGCCAGTCTGCCAGTAAATTTTGTCCTACGTTTACCGCTGAAGCATTTTCAAAGGAATTAATTTTCAGCATGAAAATATTAATATTGATATACGGAGTTGGTTGAACCACAGGAAAACCTCCTTTCTATAGTTGTATGCGGGTGGTTGTAAAGTATGTTAAGACAGGGGGCTTCAAATGGATTTCGAAAAGATGAAGCAGTGGATGGAATTCGCGCAGCAGATGTACGGCGGTGACTTTTGGAAACAGGTATTTGATGAAGATCAGAAAACCCCTTTTATGACAAATGGCCAATCTCCGTTTCCGTTTTCGCAGCAGGATCAGCGAGGGAAAGAAGAGAGTTCATTTCCAAGCATGGATATTGTAGATACTGTTACGGAAGTACAGTTTTTAATTTATCTTCCAGGCTACCGTAAGCAGGATGTTCACATCTTATCTTACGGAGATTATTTAGTGGTGAAGGGGCAGCGCTTTTCCTATTTTAATGAACAGGATTTTCGCCAAAAAGAAGGGAAATACGGAAGTTTTGAAAAGAAAATTCCGCTTTCCGACCATTTACATGGAAAGATGGGCGCCATTTTTAAGGACGGAATCTTATACATCACCATTCAAAAAGACGAGGGTCAAGCGAAGACCATTGTTATTGATGATTGATTTTCATACTAAGTGCATCAGCCCCATCGCGATCATCAATTGATTCAATTGGAATCACCATGACAACAAAATCTGCATTTTGTTCCCCAAAACCGTTATTTCTTTTAATCGCAGAGCACCTGTTTCTCACCTCCGCAGAACCAAAGGTAAGGGATGAGCCGGTGCCTATTGTGTTATTTTTGAAATGCGATATGTTGATGTAAGTCGGAAGCATGAAAACCTCTCCTTTCCAAGGGATATACCTCATTATATATGTAAACGAAACAGGAGTATGCAAAGGTCGTGATGTCATGAAAAAAATGCTCCGATCGCTGATCAGGCATTGTATAAAACCAGAACTTGACAAATTGCATAAATATGAAGAAAGACTTTCACTGCTTGAAAAACAGAAACAAAGCTGCAAACACGAGTCTGAAGAAACCTATATACATATTGAAACGCTGAATGTCGAAAAAATTGATTATCATCTTGAATTCGGCGAGCTGACCATTGATGAACTGAGCGGAAGATTAAATATAGGAGCAACATATTATATACCGCCAGAACAGAAGGATAAAAAGTGCCAAAGAAAGCCCGATACCCCATCATCGCCGACGGTCACGATTCGTTCAAAAAAAGAGTAGCTCATCTTTCTATCAAAGTTCCCATGTTTGACAGGGTGCAAAACGGGAAACAGGATAGAAAGGAGAGGATACACATGGCACTGACAAAAGAACAAACACAACATCTCTATCATAAATTGCTTGATATGCAAAAAGAATTGTCCGGCGAAAAAAAAGAAACAGAATCAATGACAGAAGAAGTGGGAGAGCTTTCAAATGGAGTTGACAACCATATGGCAGACCACGGCACGATCGTCACCGACCGGATGACAGACCAAACGGTGAGAGAGATTGACCGAGAGCTGTTAGAAGAGGTCAACCACGCATTACAAAAAATGAAAGACGGGACTTACGGCGTGTGTGAAAAAACAGGCCGAGACATTCCTTACGAAAGGCTTGAAGCTGTTCCCTACGCAAGAATGACAGTTGAGGCTCAAGCTGATATGGAGGATGATCTGGAGACAGATGCTCCTTCATATGAAAGAGAGTTTCATCAACAGGTAAAAGATCTATCCAATAAAGAAACGATTGATCAAAAAAGCTCACAGACGTATGAAATTTTAGATCGTGAACAAGATTCGAAGTAAAAATGGCAAGCAAGTACACCGATATTAGGTGTACTTGCTTTTTTTTGAAAAAAAATCTCATATTCAAAATAAAGTGATTGACTTTGAGTAAAAAAGAAAGTAACATACTATTTGTAAGTAAATATAAAAAGTTTACCGGGAGGAATACAAATGTCTACAGTTCTATTTGTAAAATCAAGCGACCGTACAGCTGAAGAAGGCGTTTCAACTAAACTTTACGATGCTTTCTTAGCTGCTTATAAAGAAAATAACCCTAGTGATGAAGTGGTTGAATTAGATCTTCATAAAGAAAATCTTCCTTACCTTGGAAGAGATATGATTAACGGAACATTTAAAGCAGGCCAAGGAATGGAAATGACTGAAGAAGAGAAAAAACAAGCGGCAATTGCCGACAAATATCTGAATCAGTTTGTAAAAGCTGACAAAGTTGTTTTCGCATTCCCGCTTTGGAACTTCACAGTGCCAGCAGTGCTTCATACTTATGTTGATTACCTGTCTCGCGCAGGCGTTACATTCAAATACACACAAGAAGGTCCAGTTGGTTTAATGGGCGGCAAAAAAGTTGCGCTTCTTAACGCTCGCGGCGGCGTTTACTCTGAAGGACCAATGGCTTCACTTGAAATGTCATTAAACTTCATGAAAACTGTTCTTGGTTTCTGGGGTGTTCAAGACTTGCACACAGTTGTCATCGAAGGACATAATGCAGCGCCTGACCAAGCACAAGAAATCATTGAAAAAGGTTTACAAGAAGCAAAAGATCTTGCTGCAAAATTCTAATGAAACAAAGACTCCTATCATTGGGCGATAGGAGTTTTTTTGTATACATATTATAATAGAAGAAAGTGATGAATCCTCTTTGCGAAAAAAGGCTGTTTTTTTATTGTAATATATTTTTGACTTGTCGAATCTCCAGATATAATAGCGAAAAATCGTTTTTATCGGCTGGAAAAAGTTTTTCTAAACAATTGTTCTGGTCTCTTGATAAAAAGCCGCTGATGGTGTACTATATAAAAGAAGCTACTTTGTGCGTATTGTTAATTAAGTTTTAACCTTTAAGCTGTAATAGGGAGTTTTATATCGAAGCCGGAATGTCATGCCTCCATTGCAGAGGACGACAGGAACGTTTCTGCAAACACCCACTTTGAGGAGTGGTGGTTTAAAACTTTCTTACTTGTATACGGCAAGACGTAGCGAAAGCCATTTCCTTTTGGGAATGGCTTTTTATTTTATTTAAAAAGGTTTGGTATAGCAAAAATTCAATTTCTGTATGGAAGAAATAAAGACCGTTTTTTTATGATATGATGGGAGAAATTCAAGGAAAAGCGAGGTTTATACGTTATGTTACATAGAGCCCAATCCCTTCTGGCCCATTATTTCGGCTATGAAAAGCTCCGCAATGGCCAAGAAGAAGCGATCCGCTCGGTGACGGAAGAAAGACGAAATACCGTCTGCATTATGCCGACGGGAGGAGGCAAATCAATTTGCTATCAAATTCCGGCACTCATGTTCGAAGGGACTACGATCGTTATTTCGCCGTTGATTTCCTTGATGAAGGATCAAGTCGATGCGTTAGAAGAAGCGGGGATTAAGGCCGCGTACATTAACAGCACACAATCGAGTCAGGAAATATATGAAAGGCTGACTGGGCTTAAAGAAGGGGCCTATAAGCTATTTTACATTACACCGGAGCGATTAACGTCACCGGAGTTTATTCGGATTTTGCAGGGCATTGATGTCCCTTTGGTTGCAATCGACGAGGCGCACTGTATTTCTCAATGGGGTCATGATTTCAGGCCAAGCTACAGAAATATTGAAATTTTATTTCGTGAATTACATGACAATCCTGTCATCATGGCATTAACAGCAACAGCAACCCCTGAGGTACACGAGGATATCTGCAAACAGCTGCACATACAAAAAGAAAACACCGTATATACCGGATTTTCCCGAGACAATTTAACCTTTAAAGTAGCAAAAGGAGAAAATAAGGATCGTTTTATTGACGAGTATGTTCAAAACAACAAACATGAAGCTGGCATTATCTATACAGCGACCAGAAAAGAAGCTGACCGGATTTATGAGCGATTAAAAAGAAATCGGGTCAATGCAGGGCGGTATCACGGAGGCTTGGCTGATGATGTGAGAAAAGAGCAGCAGGAAAGGTTTCTTAATGATGAGCTGCAAGTGATGGTGGCAACCTCTGCTTTCGGAATGGGCATTGATAAATCAAATATCAGATTTGTTCTGCATGCACAAATTCCGAAAGATATGGAAAGCTACTATCAAGAGGCCGGACGAGCTGGACGGGACGGTCTTGACAGCGAATGCATTCTCCTGTTTTCACCACAGGATATTATGGTGCAGCGTTTTTTAATTGAACAATCAGAACATGAAGAGAAACAAAAGCAGGATTTAAAAAAGCTGAGGCAAATGGTCGACTATTGTCACACGGAAGACTGTCTGCAGCGTTTTATCCTTATGTACTTCGGAGAAAAGGAGCCTGATGCGTGCGGCCAGTGCGGAAACTGCACTGATACAAGGATGGCTCATGACGTGACACGGGAGGCGCAAATGGTCTTATCGTGTATGATTCGCATGAAGGAGCGCTTTGGCAAGATGATGGTTGCCCAGGTGCTCGCCGGATCTAAAAATAAAAAAGTTCTTGAAAACGGCTTTGCCGATCTCTCAACATATGGGATATTAAAACATCAATCCGTAGGGGAAATCAGTGATTTTATCGAATTTCTTATTTCTGACGATTTCATCAGGATGTCAGACGGAACGTTTCCGACTCTTTTTGTCAGCAGTAAAGGAAGGAATGTGCTGAGAGGAGAATTATCAGTAACGAGAAAAGAAGCGCTAAAAGCGGCCTCGATTACTGAAAATGACGAGCTGTTTGAACGATTGCGTACGGTTCGCAAAGAAATTGCGGCAGAGCAGGGGGTTCCGCCTTTTGTCGTTTTCTCTGACCAAACGTTAAAAGAAATGTCAGGAAAACAGCCCGTCAATGATGAGGAACTTTTGTCTATAAAAGGAGTCGGAGAACAAAAAAGAGCAAAATACGGCCGGCTTTTTTTACAAGAAATACAAGCTTATGCAAGGGTCACAGACTAAAAAAAAGAAAATCAAGCTTTTTTTCTATAAAAAACACATTTTATTTTCTCTTTTTTGTCTCAAAATAAAAAGACTTGTGAAGCCTTTTATATCAAGGGTTCAGCAAGTCTTTCCAACAGAGAGAAATCCTTCATGTAAAGGAACTGTAATCTAAATCATATCTTTTTGTTATTGATTTGACATTTGCGTGTGTTACGATATCACCTGTTAGCCGCCAATAAAAAGCTAACAAGGGAGGATTTACTTATGAAGAAGACGATTATGTCCTTTGTAGCAGTTGCTGCACTTTCATCAACTGCATTCGGAGCTCACGCTTCTGCAAAAGAAATCACGGTGCAAAAGGGTGATACGCTCTGGGGAATCTCTCAGAAAAACGGAGTGAACCTAAAGGACCTAAAAGAATGGAACAAGTTAGCTTCTGATCAAATCATTGCAGGAGATAAACTGACCATTTCTTCAGAAGAAACAGCCACTACTGGGCAATATACAATTAAAGCGGGAGACACGCTGACAAAGATTGCTCAACAATTCGGAACAACAGTCAATAACTTGAAAGTTTGGAATAACCTAAGCTCTGACATGATCTATGCTGGATCAACACTTTCAGTAAAAGGTCAGGCAACAGCAGCAAACACAGTTACTGAGAATACGCAAACTAGCGCGCCTCAAACTGAAACAAAACAAGAAGCTGTGCAAAAAGAGCAACCTAAACAAGAAACAGCTCAACCACAACCAAAACAAGAAACAAAGGCTGCAGCAGAAACTTCTGTTCCTACAGAAGAAAAGGCTGTTCAATCAAATACAAATAATCAAGAAGCATCAAAACAACTCACAGTTACTGCTACTGCTTACACTGCTAATGACGGCGGCATTTCCGGCGTTACAGCAACAGGCATTGACTTAAATAAGAACCCGAATGCGAAAGTCATCGCGGTTGACCCTAATGTGATTCCGCTAGGTTCTAAAGTCTATGTTGAAGGTTACGGTGAAGCAACAGCAGCAGACACTGGCGGCGCTATTAAAGGAAATAAAATCGACGTATTTGTACCAAGTAAAAGTGATGCATCTAATTGGGGCGTCAAAACTGTAAGTGTAAAAGTTTTAAACTAATAAATTGTGATGAAAGACGCGAGCTTTTGGCTTGTGTCTTTTTTTGTTCTGTTTAGAGATGTATATATGATATGCCTGATTTAAGAAAAGTGATCGCGATGTTTTTAAATGTGAAAAAAGGTTTTTTTGGAGGTAAGGTTATCTATCGGAAGCTCGCAGCTATAGAGGCAGAGCTGTACAACAGCCGGCTTTACATACTCGGATATCAAGAGGTCGGATGAATGTGCCGGTGCGGGAGATTGTAACTGAATCATCTTTTTATTGTTCAGCCGGCATGAGGAGCGAAAACGCCAAGCGGGGAATATGATCCAGTCCGATTGTGGTGTAGCGAGGCTCTTCATTAGGAATTGCTGGTTAACAAAAGGATCCTGGCATTTGCCAAGATCCTTTTTATTTAAACCAGCCTTTTTCCTTTGACCGAGTAATAGCTTCTATTCGGTTTTTCACTTCAAGCTTTTCTAGAATCATTGAGATATAATTTCGTACCGTCCCGCTTTTGATGCTGAGTTCCTGAGCAATTTCTTTTGTGTTTTTACCGTCAGCCACAAGTTCAAGCACTTCTTTTTCTCTATCTGTAAGAGGATTAGCCTCGCTGTATATGTCCTCCATCAGCTCAGGTGCATAGATGCGTTTTCCGTTCATGACGCTTCGGATGGCGCTTGCAAGCTCTTCGCTCGGACTGTCTTTTAACAAATAGCCTTTAACGCCTGCTTTAATGGCTCTCTGAAAGTAGCCGGGCCTGGCAAAGGTGGTTAAGATGATAATTTTGCAGCCTGTACCCTTTAACTCCTCAGCAGCTTCGAGCCCCGTTTTTCCGGGCATTTCAATGTCCATCACACATACATCAGGCTGATGTTTTTTGACAAAATCGACAGCATCTTGGCCGGTTGTACCTTTGCCTGTGACTTCCATATCGTCTTCTAGGTTTAGAAGTGATCCTAAAGCGCCTAATAGCATCTGCTGATCTTCTGCAATAAATATACTAATCATGTAAGCCATCCTTTATGTTTATTTTGAATTATTAGGAATTGCCATGGTAAGCTTGGTGCCGTTTTCGGTATTGATGTGAAGGCTACCGTTTGCAAATTCAAGCCGTTCTCTCATCCCGAGTAAGCCATGGCCTTTTGAAAAGAATTTTTCTTCTCCTTGAAATGTTCCATCGTCAGACACAGTAATGACAACTTCCTTCCACAGCTGCTGAATGTCAATCCGGCAAGTTTTAGCCTGACTGTGTTTGACGACATTTGTGACAGCTTCTTTTAAGCACATGCTTAAAATGTTTTCATTAAGCAATGAAATGTTATCAGGCCATTTCTCTTCTTCATAGATAAACGTGATGTCAGCTGCTTCGAGAATTTGTTTAATGTTGATCAGTTCATCCTTGAGCCGGATGCCTTTCATGGAGGATACGATCTTTCTTACTTCATTTAAAGACGTTCTCGCTGTTTGCTGAACACTTTTCAGTTCACGCGCTGCTTGGTCGGGATCCTTGTATATCAATTTTCGCGCCAAGTCGCTTTTTAAACCGATGAGAGAAAGCTTTTGCCCAAGCGTATCGTGGAGGTCGCGGGCAATTCGCTGCCGCTCTTCTAATTTCACCAGCTCGGCAATCCGTTCATTTGCATCCTCGAGTTTTTCTTCCAGCCGTTCGCGCTCCTTACGGCTTCTTATACTAAAAGGCAATAAAATCGCGCTGATGAGGGTAATGACGACAAAAGGAATTTGAGTCAGAAAAAATTCCTTTTTTAATACGAGACTGAAATTAGCTGCAATGGCTGCGCTTATTAAATGGACGTAATATAAAATATGAAAGGGGACGCGTTCCTTTATGTTTCCAATAAAATAAGCGATAAAAAAAGCAAAATAAATATAACTGTACATAGTAATGGAGGCGGTTGAAATGCCAATTAACAAAAACGCCCACAAATAAATGGCCCAGCCTTTTGAGACAAACGCAAATCGATATGCCAAAAAAAACAAAAGCGTCAAAATGATACCGACAATAATAACAATTGTTGATGATGATTTCCAAATAAAGTAGAAGGGGAGGATGAAAAATATCGTCCATATATAGGGTGTAATCCCGTTTAGTTTTTGAAATGTAAAAGGCTTTTTAATCATGATCTTACCTCGTTTTCAGCTTTTCATCTTACTTGTAACTTTATCATTGTGACAGCCAGAATGCATCCTCCAACAATAAAAAGGAAGCCTTCTAGTATGTTAGAAGACCTCCTTCATCATCAGGCGTTCTTCCGCAGATTCTGTTTTTCTGGTGAATCAGGCGGAAGGATTAAAGGTATATGTTTGATATCCCGAAATGACACAAACTGTTTGTTCTCTTCATCCCATAGACGGAATGCGAGTGATTGCAGGCTTGTTTTTAAGGTGATTGTCGGTACGTTTTTTAATGGTTCGTGATGTTCATGAGCAACTTCAAGCTTGTAGTTAGGCACCTTTGGACTCAAATGATGAACGTGGTGGTAGCCGATATTGCCTGTCAGCCATTGAAGCAGTTTCGGGAGTTTATAAAATGAACTGCCTTCAACAGCAGCCTGAACGTAGCTCCAGTTTTCATCTGCTTCAAAATAAGAATCTTCAAATGTGTGCTGAACATAAAACAGCCACACCCCGATTGAACCTGAAATCAGAAAAATGGGGCCTTGCACCAGCAAAAACGATTGCCAGCCAAAGATCAGACAGCAAGCAGCAGCCAAAGCGGCAATTGCCAGATTCGTAAGGTATGTGTTTATACGCTCCTTGCGTCTTGCACCTTTTTTGTTAAAACGGTTGGTGATCAGAAAAACATAAATCGGTCCGAGAATAAACATAACAAACGGGTTTCTATAAAGTCTGTATGCAAGCTTTGTTCGTCTGGATGCAGCTTTATATTCGTTAACTGTTAACATCCAGATGTCTCCTGTTCCGCGTTTATCCAGATTGCTGCTTGTCGCGTGATGGATCGAATGGCTGTGCTGCCATTGAAGATACGGAAATAAAGTCAGAACACCTGTCAGAAAGCCGAGAATATGGTTATAGCGCTTTTGTTTAAAAAATGATTGATGACAGCAGTCATGAAAGATAATAAAAATTCTTGTCAAAAACCCTGCAGCAATCACAGTAAATGCTAACGTAAGGAGATAGGAGACGTTGAGGCTGAGAAAAGCCAAAAACCACAGTCCGAAGAAAGGAATAAACGTGTTCAAAAGCTGAATCAGGCTGTTTTTTGTTTCGGGCTGAGCAAAAGCAGCGACTTGCTTTGTCAGCTGTTTTTGTTTTTGCGCAACGGTTTGTTCAGTCATGGTAAGTATCCTCTCATTGTGTGTCTCAGTTAAGTATACGCGAATGAGAGAAGTTCTTTGTAGTAGCACACATCATACACCGTACATGACATTTGTCATGTCGAACAGCTTGCATCACTGTTTGCGCTAAAAAAGCTTGTAAAAAAAATTTACAAGCTGGTTAATGTTTATCGATCCATATTTGTGATACACCTGAAACAGCTTCAATCCTGCATGTTCCCCCTATGGGAAAGGTGGCAATTGGGGAGGTGTGTCCGGCATTTATATTTGCGATGACCGGAAGTCCGGATAATTCTTTTTTTGTTCCAATCATGGCTTTCACAAGATCGATTGATACGTTTGATGCTTTTTGAAATCTGCCGATCAAAATCGCTTTCACATCAGAAAAAGCGGGGAGGTGGATGAGTGATTGCAGATCGCGGTCAAACATGTGGATGTCTGACATATAATCATCTTCAATCAATAAAATAGTATTTTCTGTTTCTGGAAAATACTCCGTTCCCTGCAGCAAATTAAGCGTGCATAGGTTTCCGCCAATCAAGGTCCCTTCCGCATAACCCTCCTGGATCACAACAGGGCCGTTATTAGGGTGGAAGCTCCTGTTTTCTTGATCCGAAAACCAGGGGTCATCGCTCCACTCGCTAGAAGGATGAATCTCAAACGGGTCGTCCGAAGTGCAGCAAGAAAGAAAATATTCTTCTGTATAATCAAGTCCTTTTTTCATTGCAAATGTTGAAAAGTGGGGACCTGAATACGTAACAAGACCCGTTTTTTGATAAATGGCGTTGCAAAGAGCCGTTATATCCGAATAGCCGCATAGAATTTTTGGATGCTGTTTGATTTTTTTGTAATCAAGATAGCGCAGCAGCTGATTTGAATTGAAACCGCCCAGTGTCGTTAAAATTGCTTTGACATTGGGGTCGAAAAAGGCAGCGTGCAGATCATGGACTCTTGACTCAATAGAAGAAGAATCAAATTCGTTACATTCATTTGCGTGTTCAGAGATGGTTACTCGATAACCTAAGCGTTCTAACGCCGTTTTTGCTTGGATTTTTGCTTCATTTGATAATGTAGACATGCTGGTCGCGGGAGACACGATCCGGATTTCGTCTCCCTTTTTCAGTTTTGAGGCGAACATAGAACCCTCCATCAATGGTTTTATACCATTACAGCATATCTTGGCTCTTTCATCCAGACCTTTTTACAAATCAACCCACTTTATGCTGCCTGACTGTGTATCATGATCGATGCATACTTCGAATTGATGTTTTTCATAAAAATGAATCAGCCGGTCTACATGATTCCAATCACGTTTGGCGATATCGCCGGTGACTTTCGGAATATTGCGGTCTCTGGCGATATCTTTTAAATATTTCATGCAAATGGAACCAAACCCGTGATTCGGAGGGCCTTTGATGTCTCCGATATGAATGGCATCGTCCTTATAAGACGCTACAAGTGAAAAACATCCTATTCCTCGGTATGCCGTTTTACAATCAGTAAGCATAATTTTGCATGTTTGGCCATCATCAATCGAGGAGACAATCAACCACTCTTCATGTTTCGATTGATCAATACCAAGCACTTTTGCATCTTTAGATAGATCCTTCATATTCTCCTGCATGCGGTACATTTGAAATTCCAAATCATTTAATTCTTCCTCAAGTTCTTGACGATTTTTTTCTTTAACAGTAAACAAGATCAAACTCCTTTCAAAAATCAGCTTAGAAACACAGTTTCCAATTGTATTAGATGAGAGGAGCAATGTAAATAACAAATCCAATATTACTAGAAATTAGCGTAAAGGAAGGTTTGATCGTTTTTAAGAGAGGAAAAAGAAAACTAACCTGTGAAAAAGGAGGAATCGGAATGGCGATTGATTCATTGATTAACAAATTACAGTATGTCCAATTGGAACCGCCGGATAAAATTCTCTCCCTGTATCTCAATACAGACATGAGAGATCCAGATCAGCAGGGGGGAGAATGGAAAATTGCCCTAAAGTCAGGATTCGGCCGATTAAAGGAGTATCTGGCTGCAAGTGATCCAGAGGAAGGGAAGTGTCTGGCCAGGATTAAAATGAAAATTGATCAATACGTAAATGAAATGGGAATAGACATGCCCCGCAGTCTCGTATTTTTTGTTTCAGACAGCGGCATATGGGAACCGATTAAGCTTCAAATCCCTGTCGAAACAAGATTTTACTGGGAAGAAGCAGCTGTACTGGATCAGTTGAAGGGTTTGCGCCAAACGTACCCAAGCACGGCATTTATTTTAACTCAGCAGCATGAAGTGAAAATTATTGAAACCATTTTAGGCAAAATAGAGGCGGTTGAGCATTATGAATACGATATGATCAATGAGTCTTGGGAGAATTGCCATTCCTCCGCAAACAAAGCAGCACCATTTGATGAGAACCGAATGAGGGAACATGTTACAGAGAACCAAACAAGACTGTATAAGCGGCTGGCTGCCAATCTTGATCAAAAAGCTGCTGTGAAAAAATGGGAACGAATGGTCATTGCCGGTGATAAAGAAACAGCCGATTTATTGGATCAGCATATGAATAAACCGATTTACTCGAAAATCCAAAAGAACCTGCTGAATGAAAACGAACATAAGGCTGTTGAGCATTTGATCAAAGAGGCGTAAAATTACCAGGGCCGGGGCTAAAAGCCGCCGGCCTTTGAAGTGTGTCTAATTTCTGACGAAGCAATCGAAAACGTTGACATCTTCTTTGAATTTGCATACGATTTGGATAGCCAGTACAAATTAGGAGAGGTCACCAAATGAATCAAACAGAAAATAAACCGAAAAATTATACGGGGATTGTCCTTACACTGACAGTTCTGATTAACGGTTTAATCGCAGTGCTGTTTTTTATGCCTAAATTAGATCAGTTCAGCCATGCGAATATTCACATTCTGCCAATGCTGAATGCGATATTCAACAGCTTTACGTTTATCTTCTTATTGGCCGCGCTGATTATGATTAAACAGAAAAATATTAAAGCTCATAAACGCTTTATTTTAGCCGCATTCACAACAACTTTGCTATTTTTGATTTGTTATGTGGTTTACCATTCGATTGCGGAGAACACGCTTTATGGCGGAGAAGGGATTATGCGCCCGATTTACTTCTTTATTTTAATAACGCATATCTGCCTTTCCGCGATCATTGTGCCGCTTGCGCTTTTTACGCTGATCAGAGGCTTCAGCATGCAGGTGGAGCGCCACAAAAAAATTGCCAGATGGACAATGCCTCTATGGCTGTATGTAAGCCTTACAGGCGTTATTGTATATCTGATGATTTCACCGTATTATTAAAAGCCATACTCTGTATGGCTTTTTAGCATGTAAACATGACAAAAGCCCAAATTCATTTTTGGGCTTGTCAGTAAATTGATAGACTCCTAATTACGAGTCTTAGGTTCCATGGTTTCAAGTGTTGCAACCTGCAAAGATTCTTCAACAGTTTTTGTTTTTTCTTTTACTTTTTCTGCATACGTGTAATCGCCGTAGCAATAAGGATAGCGAAAATTGTTCGCGTTTCCCCCGCAAGTATACAGATCAGGATTTTTTTTGACTTGCTGCTCGGAGTATTGTTTTGCCAATTCCTCAGTATGCGTTCCTCCATGTTCAGCTACAAAATCAATGTAACCTGCCCCCATGTTGTAGCTTTGAATAATGGTATCCAAATCCACGCCTTTTTCCTTGCCAGTCTTGTACATGAGGGTAAATTGCTTGACGCCTTGTTTAACACTGAGTTGAGGGTCTGTTATCTCATTGCGTTTTAACCCCAGAGATTCAGAGGACTGCATGGGATCATTGCCTTTTCCTTTTGACTCCTGATACATCATGCCAAGTATGAGTGATGTATAATTAGAGAGTCCTTGATTATCTAGCTCGTCTTCCACCAGCGGTTTATAATCGGTTAAACGTTCCAAAACAATCGTTTTCGTATCGATCGGAAGTTTTTTGATTAAATCCCGGTTGGAAAAAAGCAAGACTAATAAAAAAGAGGCGATGACAAAGACAAAAATCATCATAAAACCCGCAGCAGCGAAACAGCCTTTTCTCTTTTTCTTCACTGTGTTTCACCCTCAATGTTTGGAGCAGTATGACTTTTTTATTATGACACAGAACCATATATCAGACCAAGTAAAAACCTGATTTGAAACATAAATTTAAACTATGAGATTGAATTGGAACACAAGCAAGCTGGTTTGCACCCAAGCATAATTGTTATATGATAAAAGTATGTATAAAGAAAGGTGATACAGATGACTGAATTTAAAGAAACGGAACGGACGGCTGCTGACCTGGACGAGGAGACGCTGTTTTTAGTCGCGCAAACATTCAAAGCGCTTTCTGATCCTACCAGAATCAGAATTCTCCATTTGTTATCTCAGGGTGAACATGCAGTAAACGGAATTGCAGAAAAGCTGGATTTACTGCAATCCACAGTGTCCCACCAGCTCAGATTTTTAAAAAATCTCCGGCTTGTCAAATCGCGGAGAGAAGGAACATCCATATATTACTCACCGGAGGATGAACATGTTTTAGATGTTCTTCAGCAAATGATCCATCATACACAACATGATTAAAAAAAGACATCCTTGCATAATCGCACTTAGCGGGCAAGGATGTCTTTTTCTTTATTGTGTCTGATCTGTTCGCGTTCTTTTCTGCTGAGCTTGATGACAAAAGAAGAAAAGCCGATATAATAAACAGCTATCAGAAAAAAGACGCCAACTGTCAGAGGGTCTGTGCCGATTGACTGACTGTAAGATTCAAGGCTGTTTAGATCAGGCGAGGTAAGATAAAGCTCTGTTACTCGATACAGAAATCTTGATAAAAACAAGGTTAAGAGAATCACTTCTACCCAAATATGAGTCCGAAAATAAATTTTCCCTCTGCGTTTTTCAAAGGAGATGTTCTTCTTAGCGAAAAAGACAAGTAACCATCCGCCAAGAATGCCGAAAATGAGATATCCATATAAAAAAGGGTGAATCACGCTGAATATCGAAAGTCCACAGGCAAACAGCGAGAAAAGAATCATACGGGTGAACAGCCAGCGGGGCTTCAGCGGCTGGTATCCGATGGACCTTTTAATTTTTTTATACAGAAAAAAGATGATAATCATGGCAGGATAAACGCTCTGAAGTGTAAGATGCATGATGTGAAATCCCCTCCGTTGAGAAGTGTATGCTTATCCGGTTTGAAATAGTAGCTGAAATCAATACTGAACACAAAAAAGAAGGGGAAACCCCTGTAACCATAACATATGCAAGAGGTATTTGGGCCGCATAATAGATATGCCCAAGCTTTATCAAAATGTTATGATTATGCTGTTGGAAAATTAAAGAAGAAAAGGTGCGAAGAATGAAACTGGAACGTTTATTGGCGATGGTTGTATTATTAATCAGCAAAAAACAAGTGCAGGCCGCTGAACTTGCTGAGCTGTTTGAAGTATCAGTCAGAACAATTTACCGTGATATTGAGACGATCAATAGAGCAGGTATTCCGATTGTAACCTCACAGGGCTCCGGAGGCGGAATTGGCATTATGGAAACGTATCGGCTTGAGAGAGAGTGGCTGAAAGAGGAGGAGCTGTTTGCGATCGCTTCCGCTTTGCAGAGTGTCTCATCCATGTATGAACCCGTTTCTCACAGCACAGCCTATCAAAAAATCAAGCACCTCGTACCGGAACAGTCTGCTGAAGCATTTAAGCACCAAACAGAAAAATGGTTTATTGATATGACGGCTTGGGGCCATTCTGAGGATCAAAAGGCGCTTCGTGAGAGAATCAGTACAGCCATCGATCAATTGTCAACGATATCATTCACATATACAAACGCAAGCGGAGAAACACTTTATCGTGAAACGGAGCCTTACACATTGGTTTGCAAAACAGGGCACTGGTATTTATACGCCTATTGCCTGGTGAGAAACGATTTTCGCTTTTTTAAACTTACCCGAATGAAGGATATGACCATCTTACATCAGTCCTTTATCAGAAAAGACATTCAACTGGAGACTTTGCCGTGGGAAAAGAATTGGTACCAAAAAGACCGTTTAACTGAACTGGTCATTCTTGTTCAGCCGGCAGCACGTCAGCGCATATGTGAATGGTTCGGAAATGAAGTTCTTCATTGTGATGAAGATGAAACCTGCTGGGCAATGATTTCTCTTCCGGAAGATCAATGGCTGATCGGCTTTTTGCTGCAGTTCGGAAAGGATATTGAGGTTCTGAAGCCTCTTCATATACGGGATAAAGTAAAAGATACCATTCATCAGATGCAAAAAGTTTATGAAACCTGACATACTGCTGTCAGGTTTCTTTTTTTATAATCTAGGTAAAAAGGAGGGATCGTATGGGTTTTTCACATATGACACATTTAGAACAGAAACGGTTTGCCGGACTGTCACAACGGACCAGCAACGCATTGGAAATGGCGGGAGAACGGCGGATCCCGGCTCTGTGGAACCAATTCTGGAAGCAGGATATGAGCGCTCTAGTTTCGCAAGCTGAGAAAGATCAAAGCATTATCGCTTTATATTCCAATTACGAACAGGAGACGAATGGGCTTTACACGTTTTCAATCGGAACGTTTCAGGAGGAGAGCGGCACTCTTCCGGAACTCTATGAAAATATTGATTTGCCTGCTTCCGATTATGCCGTTTTCACTTCCAGAATCGGCCCTATTGAAGAAGTTGTGCTTGAAACGTGGAAGGAAATTTGGACGTGGGATAAACGTCATCTGCGTACCTTTACAGGTGACTTTGAGATGTATGATCAAAGGGCAGCAGTACCTCAGCGGGCACAAGTTAATATTTATATAGCCATAAAAAAATAATAACTCTTGATAAACTAATGGTGTTAGTTAATAATGAAACTAACGCCATTAGTTTTTATTAGGAGGAATGAAAAGATGAGAGTTACTCAATACCAAACCGTTTGGCAGCTGACTTTTTATCCAGCATTGTTTCCGGTTAATTGCTATTTAGTCGAGGAAGAAAACGAAGTCACCCTGATTGATGCCGCACTTCCGGGCAGCTATAAAGGAATCATTCAAGCTGTCAATCAGCTGGGAAAACCGCTTCAGCGTATTTTACTGACCCACGCCCATGGTGATCATGTCGGATCACTGGATGCATTGACACAAGCATTTCCTCACGCAAAGGTGATGATCTCAGAACGGGATTCTCTCCTGCTGCAAGGCGATACATCCTTGCGTCATGATGAGCCGCAGACACCTATTAAAGGAGGCATTCCGAAACACGTGCAAACAAAGCCTCACCAACTGCTGAGGGGAGGCGAAACAATAGGTTCACTGCTTGCAATTTCTACACCGGGCCATACACCGGGCAGCATGTCATTTCTTGATACGAGAAACGGAACTGTAATTGCAGGAGATGCGTTTCAATTGCGCGGAGGAATCGCTGTATCAGGACAGATAAAATGGTCATTCCCTTTTCCAGCCTTCGCGACATGGAATAAGGAGGAAGCCATTAAAAGCGCACAATTGCTCGCCGACAAGGCGCCTTCGTGTCTCGCGGTCGGACATGGACATTTCCTGAGATCACCCGCAGAGCGGATGAAACAGGCGATCCAAAAAGCAAAGAAAGGATGATGAACATGTCACCGAGAATAGGGTTAAGCCAAAAAATGATTGTAGATGCAGCAGCGGAGATTGCCGATCAGGAAGGCTTGAATCGTGTTACGCTTGCTGCACTGTCTAAAAAAATGAATGTTCGCCCTCCATCGCTGTATAATCATATCAACGGGCTCAAAGCGATCAGAACAGAGCTTGCTGTCAGCGGACTGACAAAGCTTTATGAACAAATGGCAGTCTCCGTAACCGAACAAAAGGGAGATGCCGCTCTGCTTGCTTTAGCCCATGCTTATGTTGATTTTGCAGTTGAAAATCCGGGATATTATGAGGCGTCTTTGCTTAAGGTTCAGGACGAAAGGGCAGAAATCGTCTCAGACCAAATTGTCAGGCTTGTGACGAAGCTGCTCATTGAAAACGGCTATGCAAGCGAAAAGACTGCCATTCACGCGACAAGGGGGCTCAGAAGCCTGTTGCATGGCTTTACGGCTTTAATGGCAAAAGAAGCATTTGAACGTCAAGAGGATATTTCAGAAAGTCTGTCATACTCAATCCGCACGTTTTTGTCAGGCTTGATAATAAACAATAAAAATATTATGTAAACAAATAAAAAGATGTCCTATATTTCTGAATATTGATATAATATTACGGTAGTATACATAGGGGAGAGACATTAGGAAATGAATGACATTCACAAAATTGAGCGGTTAGCGGCAGCTTCATGGCCGTCATATATTCAGAAACGCTTGGGACAATGGCTTCTCAGAGCGAATTTTGGCGTAACCAAAAGGGCGAACAGCGTGTGGACATCAGCGGAAATGCCTGAAGGAGACTTCCGGGAAGAAGCCGAGCATTTTTATAAAAGCTTGGGCTTGCCCGTTTGTTTTCATATCAGCAATGCAACTCCGAAAGGACTAGATGCTGCATTGGCAGACAGCGGTTATGAAAAGGCGGACGAGTGCTTTCAAATGACAGCATTATGCCGGGATATTATGAACCATACTGAAGAAAACAGCAGCTTTACATACAAATGGGAGCATGAGCCGTCATCTGTTTGGATTGATGAATTTATTCGATTGGAAGGATTTTCGCAGGAGCGGCATCAAGGCTACACAAACATTTTCAAGCGCATGCCGCCGTGTAAAACCTTTTTCACGATGTATGACCAAGGAAGCCTGACAGCGCTTGGAACGGTTTCTGTCATTGATGGTTATGGCGGACTTAGTAATATCGTTGTAGCCGAGGAGCACAGAGGAAAAGGGGCAGGAACCCAAGTCATCAGACTGTTGACTGATTGGGCAATAAACAACGGAGCGGAATGCATGTTTTTACAAGTGATGAAAGAAAATCTGGCGGCAGTTTCTTTATATAAAAAAATTGGATTTTCGCCTATATCAGAACACCATTACCGGATCAAAAGATAACCAAAGGAAGGTGCTTGACGATGGACTCGCTTCAAGAGATTATATGCGAAAAACGGACATATACACGCCTTTATCATTCACATAAGCACGCGTACAGCCAATTTCTTTTTCCGCTTGAAGGGAGTATTGATCTTGAGACGGAGGGGCGCGAGGTGAAATTAAAGCCGGATCGGTTTTTATATATTCCGCCTGAATGCGAACATCGTTTCCGTTCAATCGGCAGAAATGAATGTCTTGTGCTGGATGTTCCGCTTGATGCGATGAAAATTGATGAATATGATGCAGGGGCGGGAATCGAAGCTGGACTTGATCCTTATTGGTCTTCAATTAAGTACTTATTGACGGAGGAAGCAAAGGCCGGCACAGCAAACTCGCTGCATATGCTTGTTCAATACATAAAAGAAAAGCTGCAATCCCATACCTACGCCTCAATTGCCTACATTCACAGCCATTTATTTGAGCGGCTGACGATTAAAAAGCTGGCAGAAATCGAGCATTACCACCCAGCCTATTATTCAAACTGGTTCAAGAAGCAGACGGGGAAGTCGCCGCAAAACTATATCGCTGACCTTCGGCTTGAGGAAGCGAAACGAATGGTGATAGAGAAAAAGGAAACCCTTACTGTCGTGAGTGAGGCGCTGGGTTTTCAAAATCTTTCTTCATTTACAAGATGGTTCACAAAAAATACAGGCATGCCGCCCCGCCTCTATCGAAACACCTTATATTCGGATAAAAAGTGATGGTCCTTTGGTTAAAACGAATCTAGGATATCTCTTTTATAATAGAAGAAAAAGGAGTTATTGATATGGCAGTCATTGAGGACTTTGAGAAATTGGATATCAGAACAGGCACTATTGTAAAAGCGGAGGAATTTCCTGAAGCAAGAGTTCCGGCGATTAAGCTTGTGATTGATTTTGGAGCAGAAATCGGCATAAAACAATCAAGCGCGCAAATCACGAAGCGTTATCAGCCAGAGGATCTTATTAACAAACAAATCATAGCAGTCGTCAACTTTCCGCCGCGCCGGATCGCGGGGTTCAAGTCAGAAGTTTTGGTGCTTGGAGGCATTCCCAGCCATGGTGATGTCGTCCTATTGCAGCCGGGTCAGCCCGTTCCAAACGGCACAAAAATCGGATAACACAAAAAAGACGTTTGCCCTTAGGCAAACGTCTTTGCGTATTGAGGCGATGCACCACACGCCACATTCGTGTGCGCCCAAAGGCACGTACATCGGCTTACACAATTCAGCTCATCGCTATATGAATATAGCATGGCGGGTGAAGGAATGCAAGGATAACTTTGTAAATGTGAGTGAGATAGTTATAAAACTTATCTTATTTTGTCTGTTTTTGTCGAAAATAAGTGAAAACACACAATTCCAATTATAATATTGTTAATTTGTATGACGATAATAAGTTTGCGTTTTATCATTCAAACTTAGAAAAGTGACTTATCTGTGGCCTAAGTGTGACCTGAAACACCGTTTTGTGAATGTGAATAAATGCTGTTAAATCAACGAAAACCTAGTAAATAATAAGGTGAATACAGGATGGTGTGCTTATCTATGAAACGATTCGTACTGAAGCATAACAACGCTAGAATGTGAATAAAGGTGTTTCACAGACATTGAAATCATATCACCTTGTAGGCCAGGCTTTAGACTTTGTTGCCAACTAGTGGTTATTCTAAATCTGATACTAAATGGAGCGGCTATTGTGCTGCAGATATTAAGAAATTTATTGCTTATGCAAATCAATTGGATTTGAATAGGGAGGAGACTAGAAAGGATTTGTTGATCAGCCACACCTTCAATTTAACACAAAGGCTATAGCACAGATACCTTTGTAAAAAAGCATCCTCTAAACCTTCAAAATCACAAATTCAGGTATAAAACAATCAGTCGGTAAGATCAAAATTGTCGGTGTATCAAACGCTGCAATTATCATGGACAAACCAGATCGAATTAACGCTAAGAATGTTGGTACAAATGGGCTTGGAAAGACAAAATTGATATCGCTGGTCTGTTAGAGGTTCAAATAATTCTAAGGGATACTGGGGGATTATTCATATCGGTAAACGCCGATATGTGTCTGGTCAGCACGGCAAAATGGTTTAAGTAAATAAATAGTTCCCTTAAAAATTTTCGAGGGAATTCTTTTATTTACTTTTTAATTAAACCCGATTAAAACAGTTCTCTAAATAATAGGTGTACCGGGAGTTTTTGTGTGAGATGTTTTTTTGGTGTCAAATCCTTCTTCAATGATTAGTTCTTTTTCCTTTTTAGATAAGTATTTATGGAATATAGGGGCTGAAAAATCATAAAATTCTTTGCTGCCTATCACCTCATCAACCCATTCTTGTACTTCATCAGTTATTTCAGTTGTTACCTTGTAGTTTTCTCTTTTTTCAAGCTTACGTCCTGGCATACGATAATCCTCCTTGCTAGATTATCGTTTATAGTTCTTTTGGAATCCATGCTTAAATTATTCCAATCAAAGGAAAGTATATCTGAAGACGGTATTAAGGTTCAGATCTTGGAGTTCAATAATCATCCGTCACACCATAAAAAAGACCCCCTCACAACTGTGAAGGGGCCTTTTTTAATACTCGCATACTTTATCTTCGCACTCAGGCTTCTCGGTTGCATCCACAGTAAATACTCCAACTTCATCATTTGCCTTATCGTATATTCCCCAAATTTTTTTGTCTTTGTTTTCGTTTAAATAGCCATTAATTGAAATACCACCCATTGGATTTATTTCATAATCATTGGTGTATTCAATTGACTGGATATCTTTATAGTTTGTTTCAATAAAATCATTCATTCTTTTTTTAGCCAAAGAATACAATTCTTCTTTTTTTGCTTCTTGCGTTTCGATTTTTCTGTCATGTTGTTCTTTCATGTAAAGTCCTGCAAGTGTTATGAGAGCCAGAGTAGTAAGTATAATTATGGCTTTCTTCATTAAATCATCCTTAAACGCTTTAGCATTTTTAGTATCGTTTTGTCTTCCTTTTAAGAAGGAGATAACATAGCTGCATATTCATGGTTTTCTGGCTCAGTGATTTGAAGCGACTTATAAAAGTGAAAAAATGCTTTATCAAGTTCTACCATTTGATTATAACATAATCCAATATTAAACAGTGCTGAACGTATCAAATGCCCACGATTCTTCTCATTTTTATTCAGTTCTTCTGCTTCTTGATAAGCTTTATATGCTCTTTTTAACGCCTCATCAAACTTCATGATATCCAGTAAATTCCCAAATATGACGAATTGGCAACATACTTTTTGTACCCCGTATGTAGAGTTTCCATGAACAACAGGTTGCTTTTTAAAAATATTATAGGCTCTTATGGCATAATTCATTGAAAAATAAGTCTGTTTCATGTGGTAATACACTTCTGACAATTTAAAATAAAATTCAGCTTTTTCAACTTCAATATCTTCGCTATCGATTGAGTCCAAATATTTCTCCGCTTGTCTATAGTGGCTAAGGGAGAACGTTAAGTCTTTTTGTCTAAAATAGAACATGCCCATGAAAAAATAATAGTAATATTCGAGCATTCCTGTTAAGTTTTTATGACCTTCATATTCTTTTAACTCACCATATTTTTTCTCAATGTTCTTTATGACGTTAGGATACATATACGACAGCATTAATTTATGCCTAAATTCGAGTAGGGAGTAGTTTAGCAAGACATCTTGATTCTCTTCCATATTCTTTATTTCTTGCATAACTTCTTTTCGCATTTTTCTGCTCTACCGACCCAATTCTTTTTAATTGCCACATACCAATGATTCATTTTTGTCGCTACTAAGTCATAGGGGATGACTTTTTCCGTTTTCAAGTTTCAAACTCCTTGATCTCGACTGACTAACCTTATATGCAATATAAGATATGGCAAAGTAATGGTTATTACTCAGCGGTAACAGAAGAGAAGGAATTAGGGAAAGCATTTGATTTCATACATAAGAGACTACAAGGCAAAGAGTTAAAACTCTTTACCATGAGGTGTTTTCCTTAACCGGTTCGCAATTAACTTCATTAAATTTACTGCAATAGACACCAAAGCAATAATCAAAGCGATTTCAAGTAAGATGATAAGTCCGATATTTAAGTTAAGCCTATCAAAGTAATCACCGGTAAAGGAAATGAGTTGATAAATACCTAGCATTAGAGCTATAAAGATTGCTCCTAAAACAATTAGAGACTTTTTAGAAAAATCTTTAGCATGTTCAAAATGATAAATGATTAAGAATACAAATAGACAAGCCATAGCAATCTCATGAGTCAACGAATCACTTGCTGAAAATTCTTGCACAATTAAGGAAGTGATTATTCCGATCATTCCGATTATTTTATTCAAGACACCACCTGCTTTGCATTTTTCTAGGTGTCAGCTTACCAATTAAAAGAGAATTTCTCAAGACGATGTACTTTAAAGTTAACTTAAAATCGTGAATTTATTTAAACCCCAAGGAGTTGAGTTAATGAGTACATATGTAGTCGACAACAGTAAATATAAATGCATTTATGCGGGAACTAACAAAGAAGCTGCTTTTGACAATGATTTTGAAGATGGAACAAGAGTAAGAGTTTGGTTCGAAGGCCATCACATAAAAACATTTGAGAAAGAATAAAAGGAAGTCTGTGGAGCGGAAGAATGGATCCTGAAGTATGATGCTGCTACTGAATTGCAAAAGGAAGTAGATCGTTTGGAAAAGACATACTTCAAGAAGAAAGAGTTGTTAGATACTATTAGACAAGCTGTACAAGTCTAGATAAAAGATAGTTTTTAACTAAACATATAAGGATGGATCGTTATCGGTAAAAGTACACGTATCGATAACGATCGCAGAAGGGGATGTTAATCTCTATAGCGGCGTCTTTTCTGAAATAATCTGGATAATTATTCTGCTTTGATCTGAATTTAAATACAAACCAAATTGCAAGAGCAAACATATAAACCAGGACTTTATCAAAAGTCCAGTTTGTGAAAAGATCCAGAAAAAAATTCATTAGTTTCCACCTCCGAGACAAAAATGTCCTATCTCTCTTAGATGGCATGTGTATGACACGCCTCTATATATAAAAGAGTGAATCCAATATGAAAATCAAAAAAGAATTGAAAAAAACATAAAAAAATATAAAGGGTGCAGTAAATGAGGGAAACTAAAGCGAACGCAAATGTAAAGATTCACGTACTGGCTGACGAAACACTTAGCGGCATCAAGCTCGAATACGTAGAGGTCGATCGTAAAACGAAGGTTGGCGAGAAGATCATTATTGTTGATAAAAATGATCCAGATGATGAGTACGAGAAAGGAGCTAATTTAATATGGATTTTCAATTTTCAAAATTGTAAGGTTAACTTATCTACCCGGAGGTGATGTTATGTATATAGGAAATGGCCATTACTGTTATTCAAATTCAACTGCAATGTTTCTTTCATCAATAGGAGAAAATGTATCTCCTCAACTTGTAGAAATATTAACTGGTGTTGGGTTAGGTGCCATGATAGAAAATGAAAAAAACCTTTATTTTAGTATGAGAGATCCTGATGATGGTATCAATTATGCTTTAAACATCCTTGGATTTACTGCAGAAGAACATCAGCAAGCTAGTGACTTAGATGACCCATTTCCGTTATTAAAACAGCAAATCAAACAAAACCCTGTCATTCTAGGCCCTTTAGATATGGGGGAGCTAACATACCATCCGAATCATAAAAATTTAAATGGTTCTGACCATTTTGTTCTAGGTTACCAAATGGATAATGAAAATATTTATGTGCAAGATCCAGCTGGCTTTCCATTTGTTCCATTATCACTGGACCAATTTAAGAAGGCTTGGATGGCGGAAAGGATTCCGTATAGGAAAGGGATCAATAAATATTGGTCTACAGCAAAAAAGGTTGTCACATTAGACAATAACGAAATATACGAGAGAGCAATTGATTATTTTAAGAGAACTTATCGGAAATTCGAAAAAGTGGATATAGGGTTAATTGGAAGGGAAGCAATTTGTTTTTATGCTGATCAATTATTAAATGCCCCTATTACAGCTGATACTATAGGGCATACAACATTCTTCCTTTTCCAATTAAGTGCAAGAAGGGCCAACGATTATGCAATGTATTTTAAAGATAGGCATTCACATTTATCAGTGTTGAAGACTGAACAGGCTAAGGTGTTTGGGATGTGTCATTCTATGTCTGTAAATAAAGATTGGAAAGGTATATCGGAGAAGTTAATGAAGCTAGCCGATTTAGAGGATAATTTTAGATTGGAACTTTTAAAAGTCGGCTATTAATTATAGAGATTTCCACTTTAACAAACGGGGCGTTTATTAAATAAAGGTCTCAATACATATTATAAATATCAACTATGTATGAGCCCTTATTTTAATTTTAGCCTTGAGAATTTGAGCTCAGTGATATAGTTCTCGTCGCCACGATAGCAATCCAAACTAGTGGGTACCAAGATGCATGTACTTCTGCAGTATTCACATTAAACTCTTCCCCAGTTTTCGAATCAGTTACAGTTGCAATGAAATCTCCATCATCATTTATATCTTGTAAATCAACATTAAATTTGCCATTAAAAACTTCTGCAGAAACAACCATACTACTCGTGTCTAAATCTAGTTCTAATTCACCATCGACAGATAGATCATCTATTTCAATATTTGTTTGGATTATTGCTTCATTACCAGTAATCTCGCTTTCTAATTCGACATTACTGTCATCATTTGATTCCCCAAAAATCTCTTTTGTTTCTGAATCAATTTGGTCATTATCAAGTATTTCTGTTGGTGTTCCATTAGTATTGATTAATTCTTCTTCATTGATGTTTGTTTGATTTGTTGTTGCAGAAACAAACTCTGTTCCTACGCTATAAAATACAAATACTGCGAGTAAAAAGCTAATAAGATATTTAATTTATTTCTCCCTTTTATTGTGAGTGTAATTGTATTAAACCATAATTACATCTTCATGTAAGTAAAGAGTGTAAGCCAATGAAACGATGAATAAAAAATACGAAGTATAAGAAATTGCTTTTGAAGAGATTGTTTTATGTCTTTGGAATGTATAGATAAGTGCAAAACCTAGGAAGAAAAGTGTTACAAACCAAGAAGTGTATTGTGGAAAGATAGCAACCAGCAAAACCATGATTGTTGAAAAAACAAATGAAGAGTAATGAGTAACTTTATGTTCATTATTCAAAGAAATCACCTCTACAGATTTTTACCCAATTCAGTGTGTATTAAAACAAAAAGGAGATTGGAAACATGCCAAACATTATTTCTAAAGAACAGGATGAAGCGATTAAATACTTTAGAAACAAATTAAATTTATCAGACAAAGATTTATACATACCATTAATTAATTTCGAACTACTTAGAGACAAAAACGAACAATATGCAAACATTCTTTATGAGCTGTATAAAAATGATCCTTATTTGTTTATTAGGGCTTTAAAGGAAGGTTATGATGGTTAATCAACCTATTGAATTTGATGAGGCCATTGTACATTTCTTTAATGGTGAAGAACTAGCTATTGTACATAAAACAACCGGCAGAAGATACAATGTAAATGTGAAAATGAAGCAGCTGCCTGATGGCTTTACATTGCAAACAATGGATATGTGGTTGTGGAGTGAGATTGTATAATTATAGCAAACTACTTACCTATATAATGAAAATATGATAGAATATAGAAGAACTTTATAATTGAGGAGATGTTTTTGTGGAATTTAAAGTTGGACAAGACGTGTCAGAAATTTGGAATATTCATGGATCGATTCTTCCGGAAGTTTTAATGTATATGTTCCCCAATTCAGACGAAACTGATGATTGGGAATTTGTAAATGATAACGGGAGACATATGTTTACTGCATGGAGAAAAAGTGAACCTATTCCTACAGTAGAGGAAATTGAAAAAGCAGCAATTGAGCTTGAAGAGAAGAATAATGCACCTAAGCCAAAAACTCTCGAAGAAAGAGTTGCTGAATTAGAAAAACAAGTAGCTTACTTAACAAGTAAGGTTGAAGGCACAAACTAACAAAGAGTCCCTTATTGGGGCTTTTTATTTTAAATAAAACAACAATTTTAATCAGAATGGAGAGAGTGAAAAATGACTGAACAAGCATTTATTGGTGTAATAAATGTGATCGAGTAATTCAGTTTAATAGAGATAAAGATTATGAAATACATAATGAAGCCCTAAAATTTAAAGAAGAAACAATTGTAGTAGAGGTTAAGAAACCTATTTGTCCAAATTGTAAAGCAGAAGTATATTATGAAGAGTACGCTAATGAAGTCATGCAAAAAGCTGTAGACCTCTGGTTGCATAATTAAGGTAAGATGAACGAAAGAAGGCAATATTTTTTTGTTCTAAATACTTTGATAAGGAGAAATAATTATGAAGCAATTTCGATTTAAGGGTACAGTGGTGTTATTAGATAATGAATTGTGGTGTCTAAAAGATGAAAATGGCGTAATTCAAGATGCAGGTGAGTTATTAACCGGAATAGATATATTGATGGAAAACAATGTACCAGGCAGCTTTGAACCCATTGTTGGTGATGAAGTTGAAGTCATTGTTAAAAGAAAATAGAGTTGAATTTTCATATTAATCAATAAAACATGTATTTTAGTCTAAAGAAAGAGATGTAAACAATGGTAAATATCTTAACTAATATCTTGAAAAGTGACAGATCGGATGAATATCCATTATTTCAAAAGTTCTGCTCCCTCAAAGAAAAAGGGTTACGTAAGGAATCCTTTAAAGAATTATCTTCCTTTATTGATGAAGCAAAGACGTGGGATAATAATGCACAACAGAAGTTTGCTTGTTGGCTATTTGCTTTATTTGAAACTTCAGATGATATTCACCATGTACTCGTTCATCCTTTGGAAGAGAAACTTTTAAAGCCTTTACTTGAGGGATGGATGAAGAGTAATCCGGAAGATTCAAGACCATATAGGTGGTATGGCGTGTTTTTGAATACTGAGAAACGTGTCGATTACTTACAAAATGCGCTTAGACTTGGTGGCGGCAAGGAACAATTATCCTTATTAACGCTAATCGATATTAATTTGAACGCCCTTTGGTATTCATTTCATCATATATCTGAAGATTTGTATCTTGGCGATATTAAAGAAGATACAGCACTTATTATTAAGTCACTGCAGTTAAACAACAAGGTAGAATGTCAACAAACAAGAAATAATAATAACGAAGCACTTAACTATTATCAAGACCTGTTGAATGACTGGGTGTTGTTTACAGGAAAACAATCAAAGGGATTTATTGAATGGTGTAAAAATAAGGGTAGAAATTATCATTGGGTCAAATCCTATTATTACGAAAAACATTGAGCTCAGCTAGTGAAGCTCGTTATGAGTCGAAAAGAATCCTGATTGTGGGGACGTAAAAATCAAAGGCAAATATGGGTTTGGCCCATGATGAGCCTGAAGATTATCCATTTTAAGCTACTTTAGGGTCAAGGCAAATTGAAAGCCTTGGCCATTACTAAAAAATTAATGATCATTTTAAATGATCAAGACTGAGGTGAGAACACTGATTAAATCGAATTTAAAGCTCATAATAGACGAAAGAAAGATGCAGCTATCCAGAGATGTTGTTCATGAATATCCGACTGTCAGAAAGCTTTATCATGACGAAATGGAGCGGTATCAAAGAGATCTGTTAGATAAAGTCTGTACATACCTAAACATTGAGTTGCAGGAATTGCTGATATTCGAAAAAGGTCATAATCATATCGATCACTCAGGATGAAAATGATATACTAAAGTTACAATAATAGGAAGTAATTACAAGTTTTCTAGGTCTGCATAAAATCGTATTTTTATTGAAATGGAGAAATACATGGAGATTAATAGAGGAAATGTAAAGCTGATTAGGTCCCATAATAATGGTTTTAATACAACTCCTTATAACTCATCAACCTTTTGTCACTCACTCCCGTGGTCTAATGCTGTTATTTCTCAATTATAGCCCTCAAGAAGCAATTTTCTAAGATTATCTGCTGGCTTGTGATTATTTTTTTGGTATTCTTAATCAAAAAGCTGCCGTTTATACTTACGCAATAAGAAGGAAGGTAAATTAGGGTAAATTAGAAGCCATCTTATTTTTTGGGGAAACTTGTGTTCTAAAAGCAGGAGATGCGAAACATGAGCGAAAGGAGGACAACACTGTGTGGAAAGCTCTAATACAGTTACTCAAGAATCAGAAAAATCAAAGTCCAATCGATGATGGTTATATACAGATTCCAGAAAAGGATTTTAATTTAGAATTAAAACAAATGATATTTGAGCTGGAGAGTCTGGGGGAAGCAGTGTCTGAAAAGCTGCAAAATAAGTATATAGATGTTTTTGAAGCTCAGGGTAAACCAAATCTTAGCATCAAAGTTTGTAGAGACATAGATGGAGATGTAATAAATGATTTAACAGCTGAGAGATGTTTGGAAAAAGAATACCGTTCACAAATAACAATGAATTATGATCAATTTGCAAAAGCCTATGATAAAGATATAGACTGTTGCACAATGGATTTGTGGTATTACTACGGTGGCTTTATAGGGAGCGGTTGTGGAACATTATTCGATTTAAATAATAATGACTTAGAAAAAGAAATTGAAGAGACGCTACTTTTTATACTCAATGATAAACAATCCGATAATTAAAAAAGAAAGCCACAATAGTTGTCATGGATCCCTGCCCATTTTAGATTGATAATAAGCAGGGCGGGAGTTAGGAACACCATTCGGATATGTCTTTCTTAACTCTGTACAATTTTGAAATGTTTCAGTTTCTCCGATGACGCTTCATTTTCACTTGCAGCAGAACGGTCATTCATACCTTAGAAGTTGCCGGCTGCGTTGCACTCGCATGTGATTCTATCATTTTAAAGATTGTGTTAAAATTTCACATAATCCATTGTTAAAAGGGAAGTTATTATGCTGGGGAGTAAAATTGAAAAATCAAATGAAAACTTAATTATTAATTAGCAACTATCCAAAATTGAAATCCCAATCAAAGACATTAACGATGTGCTCCTTGACCCAAACTATGGCGGAGAGGAAAAAAGCGCAGTAAGGATTGGATTTCCTTATGGCTCTACCACAGGGTAGTGATTAAAACAGCTAATACCAAATATATTTTGTTCACTACTAATGCTGCTTCAATTATGAGTAAAATTGTTAATACTTAAACATTAAAGATCATTTGCCATGTGTTTCGTGATAATAAAAAGCATTTATATATGGGGTGATTTATTTGACTAACTTTGTTCATAAGACAGTCAACGGTTTAAAAAGTCTCTTAGATGAAAAAGGGGCCATTAAATTATTTTGTTCTGAAGGATATATCATGGAGTTCCTTGTTACATTTTCAGAGGACAAAGCAACCCTAAATGACCTCCAAAGCTTTGAGGCTAAACACCAGCTTACCCTTCCAAAGGATTATCAGAAGTTCATGACACTACATAATGGTGCGAAAATTTTTCAAATTCTTTCTGATGGGGAGAATATAGGTGGAGGACTTTATTTATTTAGCCTTGAAGAGATTGAAGAGGAACTAAAATATGAGGCTTTATTTGAAGGTATTAATGGCATCCCAATTGGTCATTTATTAGAAGGTTGTCATTTGATGATCGACAAAGATAAATTGGATAAAGGTGATCCCAACTATCTGTTTATATTACAATTAGGAGAGTATACACCATTAAATTTAAACTTTGAGATATTTCTAGATCGGTATATAGAATCCAATGGGGCGACTTTTTGGGAATGGCGCTACTATACCGCAGAAAATTATTATAGAACACGATCGCACGATGTATAAGGCAGTCACTTTTCGGCTGCCTTTTTCTGTTATTCAAGCAAATGGTTGTGGTAAAATTCAACAATCGGTTTTAATCCGATTGTTTTGTTGCTTCATAAGGAGGAAAAAATGAAAAGACTAAAGGCCCTTTTTATTCTGATGTGTAATCTTATAGTCACATGCTCTTGTGATTTACAACCGACAGGGAATAAGACAGAAAGGAACAACAATAAAACTGAATTAAAAAATATAAGTAAAAGGAGATTTTATTGTTGGATTTTCACACACATTAGACAGAGGTTCTGAGTTAGCAATATATAAAGATGATGGATCAGTAGAGGATAGCATTATGTTAAAGGACGGAATTAATCTTAAATTTTATTAATTTTAAATTCTTACACAAAAAATTTTGATTTAGTAGAAGCAGCTCAGAGCCATCAGAAGGCTGCTGATGCATTGTGGATAATAAGAGAGGAATATGTATCTTTACTAACAGATTTTGAATTACTTGATTCATCAGTAATAAGAGAAAGAAGAGACGAATTACAAAAAAGGACTGCTGAAATATATACACATTCACCAAAAACAGATACGAAAAGCTACAAGGCAGCTCAAAAGGCACTTAAAACAGATGAAGAGCAAACTTTTTCAGATAAAGAAATAGATGTAATGCTACCAAATTCAATTAGAAGAGAAAATAGAAAAATTACTAATTGATTAACAATAGTTTTAAGGGATGGCTTAGTTACATGAACGTTTTAAAACCCTTCTCTATGAGAAGGGCTAAACATTAAACATTAAACTTGGCCGGTTGAATATAAGTAATATTCCTTTTAGCCTCATGGAACTCTTTGTCATTCGAGGATGAAAAGCCACTAAAAATTGCTAATCCAACGACAACTGACAAGGTGGCTAATGCAAGTTTAAATTTCATATAAACACTCTCCTCTTTGTATTTGGATTCGGGCATCCACCATAACGTCAAAAAAGGTGGTTGAGTTTTCAAATTGCCCTATCTCCTTACAATAATTAGCCGTGTCGAGTGCTAATTCCTCTAAATCTGGATACATTACATTATCTTTTAGTACAGAAAAAGTTCGAAAAACTGTGCGTTTATCTATAGAGTCGATATATAAAGCCTTTAAGTAATTAAACTCAGCAACCAAGACATCATCGTTAATGGCTTGTGCTTTCTCGATTCCTTTTTTATAAATAATAAAGGCTTTTTCAATATCCTTCATTTTGAAGTAAATTTGTGTCAGTGTAAATAACGGATGAGGGAGAAGATCACTTTTATCGTTTTCGTACAATGAAACTGCTTGTTCAATATATTCAGCAGCTTTGTCATACTCTTTCATTTTATAATAACAGTTCCCTAAATTATATAATGATGCCCCAATTAGCTTGTGCTTGTTTATAGCTTTCGAGTCTTTTAATGCTCTTTGAAGATGTGGAACTGCTTTTTCATGACTTTACAAATCATCAAAGTTCCCAGCTACAACAAAAGCACATTGAATTCGACGAACAGTATAAGTTTTTTGGTCTTTATAAATATTAAGCGCAGCTTCAGCATAGTGCATTGATACATGGGTTTGTTTCATGTGATAATACACTTCAGCCATTTTGAAATAAAACTCAGCACGTTCAATTTCGTCTGTTACTAGAGCGAGCTTTTTCAGCAATTTTATATGACCTTATTGCTTTTATATATTCCTTTTGTGATTTTTGGATGTCATTCACTTATGAGTAAATGATATTACCTTAAAATCGCTAAAATGCATGGAATTGGATATATAATATGTGTTATGGTTCTATTGAAAGGAGGGACATATTATAAAATGCCTACAACAGGTTTAATCAACATAGAAGGCTCTATTATCAATTAAAAAAGGAGCTTTTACTATGGGAAAATTTAAAAAATCACTCTTTTCTATTTTAGGTTTCGTGTTAATTCTGTCATCTTTCACATTTGCCACTGAAAGTAAAACAGCAAGTGCGAGCGAAAAGAATGAGATCAATTCAATTCAGGAATATCAAGATTTGCTTTTAGTTACCCTTAAAATCTCTAATCCTCAAGATGAAGAACAATTAGAAAATGCAGTAGATCAATTCAATTCTAAAAACGAATTCACTGAAAATGCTTTGACAAAATATTATGTTGAAACTAACAGCAAAACAATACTACCCAATGTTGACAACACAAAAAAAGAACTTGATATGGATAAGTACATCCAATCAAACGTTGATATAGGTCAATTCACCACACACAAACTTAATGAAAACATCTCCGTTACATTCACAAATACTCCAGTTTACTTCATTGAGTCAACCACCGAAGAAGACACACCGCCAACTTCATCTGATGTAGAAATCGCAGCAGCAAAATACAAAAACACAAAAACATACACACATAGCTATACTGCCAAAAACTTTTTAAATATGAAGCTTTTCACTGTTAAGACAAAGGGATATTTCCAATATAATGGTACCGATGTTAAACCGAAGCTAAATGATGCATGGTATACGAGAGGCTTCTTATCCATCTGGCAAGTTTCTAACTGGCAAAAGAGCACATATAAAAAAGGATCTAATTACGCTGAGGTATACGGAAGAGGAAATTTCCACTTTGGTCTCGAAATTAATGGTTATGGCTTGGTAGTCCAAGATCAATATATCAAAGTTTATTTAACAGGCAATAAAAAAGGAACAGTTTATAAGAAAACAAGCGTAAAATAAACAAAGGAGGTGATATTTTATGAAACAGTTTTTTCTTTCTAAATCCTTCACAGTGTCTTTTCTGTTTTTCGCTTTGTTTTTTGGGTTCCAATTAAACACTGATGGATTACAAGCCATTTCAATTTTGAATTTGTTGTTGGTCAGCTTGATATGTTCATCGGTGTTCACCTTTGTCATACGATTATTCAAAAGTAAAAGGCCCATAGCGAATTAGCAACCAAAGAAAGGGGGATGCATTAAACGTTCCTCTTTCTTATTTTATGTCTGGAGATAATTTTTTTAGAGATTTTAAAAGAAGTTTTAAATTTAATGGATTGAAATCTTGACCAGACAAGGGGAATTCTTTTCTTATGAATTAAATATACTCGGTCATGGGAAAGTCTCTGCAAGAGTTGTGACAGTTACTGAGGAATATAGAAGTCATTATGATTTAAGTGACGGTATGATAGTAATAGAGTACATTGATGAATTTTCTTATTGTCTTGATAAAACAAAATGGAAAACGGCGAATGTCCAGTAATTGTTTGGGCAAATGAAGCTGGTTATGGAGACACATTTGCAGATGATTTTTTTCAGTTTTTCATGGAAGAGCTTGAAGAAGCAAAAGAAAACTGGGATGAGGATTTGGAAGATTAAAACGCAAGAAAGTCTTTATTGAATGAGATGATGACTTACTAAACGGTTAAGGCAAAGTATGGAGATAACTGGAGGAGAGGTTAAAATGGCAGTTACTTATTGGACAGGGGAAAATCTTACACTACGAGCAATTCAACCTGAAGATATCGTTATATTTGATTCATTAGATGATGAAATTCTGCGAAATATGGATTCGCTTCATTTTCCTCGTTCGGCTAATAGCATGAGAGAATGGGTAGAAGAACAATTAGAAAAAGATGAATTCCGTTTTATTGCAGTTGATAGAGATAATAATATTGTAGGTATGATTGAAACCTTTGATTGTGATAGGAAAAATGGAACCTTTGATTACTATTTGGCTGTATTTGAGCCATATAGGGGGAAAGGGTATGCCAAAGAAATGATCCTGATGGTTCTTCGCTTCTTCTTTTTGGAACTTGCTTATCAAAAAGTAAATACAACTGTTTATTCTTTTAACAATCCATCCATGCGATTGCATGAAAAATTAGGTTTCATGAAAGAGGGACAACTAAGAAATATCATTTTCACTAAAGGAGCCTATTATGATGGTATTTGCTTTGGGATGACAAGAGAAGAATTTGAACGGAATCATGGATAATATCACTTGTGCACCGATAAAGTACTGCGTTCCGATATGGGGGATGAGTAAGATCCCCTTGAGTGAGCAAACTTAATATGCAGGAAATATTGTTTATACATAAATGCCCTTATCGTTAAAAACTCTCAATAAATTAACAACGGGAAAGAAACTTGCGAAATGCAGGTTCTTTTTTTGTATTCTGTTGTTAAATCATTCGAGTGATTGTCGATATTTAACATGTGTATAAATGGAAAAGGTGCTACATCATAAAAAGCTCTGAGAGGATTGTGATGATCGGTGGTAAATGTAAACTCAAGTGATCTTATTTATGATCCAAAATTCTTAGCATTTTGCAGCTTGGCTACAGAAGGGTATGGAGGAAATAACTCAGCGCCAAGTAGATCTATAGGTTTTACTGAATTCTGTGAAAAACTTGAGAAAAATGAAGTAGTTAAACCTGAGAACAAAAAAAGCTCACTTGACCTAAATAAGTCTTTAGATTATTGGAAATCAAGATTTAATCCAGGAGGCAATCTTTCTGCGTTAGATTCGCAGGTATTAGATATTATCAAAAAAGCTTACAACTTAGGCATGGTTAACAAAGATAATATGCTGTTGCGAAATGAAGCAATTAACGCTTATAAAAATTCAATCTAAATTAAATTGATAAAACCCCTTTATCCAAAAACGGAAAGGGGCTTTATCAATTGTGTGGACCTATCATCAAGGGTTAATCTAAAATCAAAAAGTCTTGTACTTTTGTTGTTTCTTCAGGTAAATTGAATTCCTTAAGTTTCTTTTTAGTACGTATATCAAAAATCCCCATATAACCTCCAATACCTTTTTTGTTTTCCTCTTGCGAAATTACATAAAGTTTTTGATCTTTAAATTGTGCATTCATATATGGAAATTTCAAATCGTATATTTCAAAAGAAAAATCTTTATTAATCTCAAGTAAACCTGTGTTACCAGACTTATTTATATATGTAACGTAAAATTTTCCGCTTATTTTGTCATAATGCACAGCGTCTGCTTGCTCAAGATCATCAGGGTATTTTAGGAATTTTGATTTCCATGAGCCTTTTTCAATTACGGTCAGTTCATGGTCTGAGCTTGCTACAATATCATTGTCAGAGTGATCAAATAAATCTGCATAGGAGGCTAATCCTAGGTTTTTAATAATCTCCTCTGTTTTTCTATCAATAACATAAATAGACATGCTTTGAATTACATAAATGTATTTACCATCGTTTGCACCCATTGTCACTAGAGAGGGTAATGTTAAGCTATATTTTTTGTTAAACTGTTTATCCTTAATTTTCAACTCATTCCCATTAGTGTCGACATTATAGGCTTTTACAGAAACATTCTTTCCTTCATACCAAAAAGCGAATGGATTAGATAATCTATGTTCCTTAATTTTGTTGTTATTTAATGTATAATAGTATGGTTCGTGTTCTGCTAATAAGACAATATCGTTTGAAGAATCGGCTTTTTTCTGGATATAAGGTATATCTGGAACGTTAAAATATCGTTTGTTGAATTTTTCTCCTTGTGACGTGGATATCAGTGCACTTTTCTTGATGAGTGGATTTGAATAGATAAAGAAGATTTTATCCTCGATTGGGTCAATTTTAGAAGCATTTACAGATTGCTCACCTTTATTAATAAAGAAAATATTGATTAGCAATACCGCAGCGATACCAATTAGAATACCCGAACCTCCATATAAAAGATAAGACTTTTTCATACGACTCTCCTTTCTTATAGAGAATAAAAAGACATTTGCAGAAAAAATCTGCAAGTAAGTAAAAATATTTTAGTAGCTAACAGTTTTTGATGAAAGATCATTATCACAGTAGCAATTTATTTATACATTTGCAGGTATTCCGCTTCACAGAGCATGATGACTGGTGGATACAAATCATAAAAAATAACCCCCTTCAAAATATGGAGGGGGATAGAAAAACGTATTAAGAAGTATGACCTCTACTACCTGCAACTTCATACGAATGGCCATCAGTATAACCAATACTGGCTGTATGTCCTCTGCGTGCTTCTTGGACATCTTTTTGCGTGTTAGTTAAATAAATGCTAACAAATCCAATTAAAACAATGGCTAAAATAAAGACTGACGCATGCTTAAGTTTCATAAAGACAATCCCCTCTCTGAATTTGTTTACGGGCATAAAGCACTTTCTCATAAAAAGTAACAGCCACTTTATGGTCTTCTATTTCATCATAATACTTCGCCGCATCTGATGCTAAATCCTCCACATCGGATAACATTGACTTAAACTCTAAATAATTTAGAATCGAATGTAATTTTTCTTTGTCGTTATCTACATATAAGACATGAATGAATTCAAACATTTTTGCCATCATCTCATCGTTTAAAGTGTTGGACAAAGACAAACCATGTGCACACCAAGGAATTCCTTCTGATTCATTCCTCATTTTGAATGTGGTTTTTGTCAACATCAGTAAGATGTCTAATAAACGATTTGAGTGCTCATACCCATTATTCTGGTATACTCTTATTCCCTCCTTAAAGTACTCAGCTGCCTCTTCATAATTTTCCTCAGCAAATGAACATAAGCCAAGATTGTACAGAGATGATCCGATTAATCGTCCCATATCGATTTCTCTGGCCTTGTCTAGAGCATCCTTAAAATGAGGGATCGCTTTTTCAGGGCAGTCCATATCTAAATAGTTTAGACCGATAACAAACGAGCATTGAATTACTCTTACAGTGTAGTTTTCATGTGCTTTATAACTATCGATTGCTTGAACAATGTGATGCATCGACATATGTGTTTGCCTCATATGATAATAAATTTCTGCAACTTTGTAGTGGAATTCTGCGCGTTCAATTTCATCTGCAACAAGTGATAATTTTCTCTCTGCTTGCTTATAGAAGCTTATGGCCTTAAGATATTCGTATTGTTCAAATTCATGCATTCCGCGGAAAAAGTTAAAATAATATTCAAGAATCCCTTTCAAATCAGTTTGGCTGCTTTCGATCTTTTCTAATAAGTCAGAAATTTTAGGGCGCTCTTCACTCAAGGACTTAGGTTCAAGGTAATCCAGCATTAACTCATGGCGAAAACACATGAGAGAATAGTACAGCAATAAATCTTGATCTTCTTTCATATGCCTAATTTCTTTCTCAACCTCAGCTTTCAATAGTTCTGAATCTGGGACACTAAATAATCTTATGTATTTATACCACTCATTTATTTTCACTCCGACTTTAGAAGAAGAGATCATTTGCTCCAACACAAGCCCTCCTATATTAAATATCAAAATATGTAATATTTTATCATATTTAAGGGAATAAGGAAGATTAATGTTTTCTTAAAAAATACCCTCCTCAATTAAGAGAAGGAAAGGGGTTTTATCGCGGTGAACTATAATCCATTGCTTGTTCGCTATCAAAAATGAGTTGTTGGGACGATACCCCTTGCTGTTAAAAAGGTTAGAAGTGCATTAAAGTTCTCTGTCAAATTGTCAATCTTGTCTTTAATAATAAAGGTGGAGCATCCATTGTTTTTTCAGTATAAGGAGTCTTTTATTTTAGACGAATTTTAGAAGGAATTAGAGAAAGTTGATATCGCAATTGATTGCCTACATAAGAGACCACATAGAAAGGGGTTGTTGGCATAAGGTAAATAATTAAAACTCTTTACTGTGAGGGGTTTTCCTTAACCGATTCGCAATAAACTTCATTAAATTTACCGCAATAGATACCAAAACAATGATCAAAGCGATCTCAAGTAAGATGATAAGTCTCATATTTAAGTTTAGCTTGTCAAAGTAATCACCGATCAAGGAAATGAGTTGATAAATCCCTAGCATTAGAGCTGTAAAGATTGCTCCTAAAACAATTAGAGATTTTTTAGAAAAATCTTTAGCATATTCAAAATGATAAATGATTAAGGATACAAAAAGACAAGCCATAGCAATCTCATGAGTCAACGAATCATTCGCTGAAAATTCTTGCACAATTAAGGAAGTAATGATTCCGATCATTCCGATTATTTGATTCAAGACACCACCTGCTTTGCATTTTTCTAGGTGTCAGCTTACCAATTACAGAGGAATTTCTCAAGATGATACACTTTAATGTTAACTTAAAATAGTGAATTTATCAGGGAGCGGAGGTAATGAAAACCTATGTATCAACTAAGAAACGGATGACTTAACTTCTGAATCAGGAAAAGAGATAATCTATGTGGTCACTAATAAAATGCTTTCAGCTGAATTAGTGAAGATCCAAGCATCAGGATTTAAAACATATAGCAGAGCCTATACGGAATGGCGATTGGCTTTAAATAAATTAGGAATCGCCAAGAAAGAAGTTGAGAACTACAGAAGAAAACTAAAAAATCACAAGACCTTGTAGAAATGCTGGAGAGAGATGAATAAGTCAAAAATAGATCTTCATTTCACCTTTATTAATGAAAAACAGCTTGTCGTACGCATGCCATATAAAATTTCAAACTTTACTTGTTTCATAGAGTGGAAGAAGGAATTTTTGGTGTGCCGGTCATCAGAACTTCGATGTAATCATAAGTGATTATTTACAGCAAATTATGTGAATGTTAATTAATTTCATAAGGGGAATCGGCTTTCTTGAGCACGATTCTCTCTGAATTTTTTTCTTTAGCCAAGTCAAAGTAGAGCTAGTCCGTTGCTATGAATTTCTTCGATTACAAAGGCATAAGGATGATTCAGTTCAAGTGAGCCCAAAACTATCTTACCGCCAGTCAGTTGAGTTGACTGGTCGTCTTTGAAGATAACATCAACGACACAGTAAACGATCTTATGAGCTGATTTTTTGGACATGAAACGTCCATGACAGCTTCAAGGTCAGGAGCACCATCTGGGGCAGCTACAATGACTTTACTATCTGTAGTATATATAAAATGGTTCGAATGGGGTATTACTCCTTCAGAATTAGAAACAAGCATTCTGATTCTATGAAAAAAGGATCAGACTATAGCAGGACAACACCACTTATCATATGATCTTTAGGTATTTGTAATTAAATTACAAATATTATTAATGTCCACTCACAGATTCGTGATAATATATTGAAGGGAACGATCAAAAGCTTTGGTCATTAGTCATTAAGAATGTAAGAATGTTTTACATGTATACGAGTGCTACCTCATGTCAAAGTCAGAAAAAATATTATAGGAGGTAACATATGTTTAAGTTTAAAAAGAACTTTTTAGTTGGATTAACGGCAGCTTTAATGAGTATTAGCTTGTTTTCGACAACCGCTTCTGCAGCTGGCACAGACTACTGGCAAAATTGGACTGATGGGGGCGGAATCGTAAACGCCGTCAATGGGTCTGGCGGGAATTACAGTGTTAATTGGTCTAATACCGGAAATTTTGTTGTTGGTAAAGGTTGGACTACAGGTTCGCCTTTTAGGACAATAAACTATAATGCCGGAGTTTGGGCGCCGAATGGCAATGGATATTTGACATTATATGGCTGGACGAGATCACCTCTCATCGAATATTATGTAGTGGATTCATGGGGCACTTACAGACCTACCGGAGCGTATAAAGGTACTGTAAAAAGTGATGGAGGTACATATGACATCTATACAACGACACGTTATAACGCACCTTCCATTGATGGCGATAACACTACTTTTACGCAATACTGGAGTGTCCGTCAGACAAAGAGACCAACTGGAAGCAACGCTACAATCACTTTCAGCAATCATGTTAACGCATGGAAGAGCCATGGAATGAATCTGGGCAGTAATTGGGCTTATCAAGTCTTAGCGACAGAGGGATATCAAAGTAGCGGAAGTTCTAACGTAACAGTGTGGTAACAGATCATCTGTAATCATGGGTAGCTAACGGGCTGCTGATCGTTCCTTGAGCCATTTTATAATCATTAGTAATGATTAAAGGCCATTTCAACTGGGCAAACGGCCTTGGCTTTGCTGGAGATAGGGTATCCCTATCAGGTTTTATAACTTTCCGTATGAGATTAACGGAGTAGTAATGAGAATGCTAGCAATTTATTGTTTAATAGCGATATTTTTTGTCAGCAGCGCTTGCTCACAACAGACACCTTCACATAATCCTTCTTCTTAAAAACTTAGTACCCCATTTACTTTACTCGTTTGGTTCTGGGTTTCACTATTTCTAGAGCGATAGACTTGAGCAAGCTAGAGCCGCACTTGTTGCAGCTCCAACAAAGCATTTTGAGAATAAGAAAACATATTCCTTTAATTACCAATCCCTATTATAATTGAGGAAAGGGGGAGTATTGATGAAAAGGTTAATCGTATTGACTTTAGTTTGCTTTGGTTTACTCTCAGGTTTTAATGTTCAAGTTGCCGGCGCCAAGATTACTACTGAATCCACGAAAGTAAGCTTCACTATGACCGAACAATCCACGGAGTTTTCAATGTCTGATGATAATAATTGGCAATATTACCCCACTGAGCTGTGGTACAAGTTCACTATATTCAATGCAGAGGGCTGCACTCTAAAAATGACAATATACAGAATAACACTCTCTGGCTGGGAATTTCCACGAAGTGTAAAAGAATTCACAGGAAACCATTTTGATTTTTCTGCAACAGATCGAGCAGAAGGAGATCCATATAGAAATCATTCGTTAGTGATTGAAAAAAATCCTGGATGTGGAGACGTAAAAATCAAAGGCAAATATGGGATTGACCACGACGAGCCTGATGATTATCCTTTTTAAGTTTTTAAAAAAGCCAAGGTTATTTGTAGACCTTGGCCCTTTTATAGATGTTAAGTAATCAAAAGTAACCAGAGGTAACAACACTGATTAAAGCAAATGTAACACCCATATTGGCACAAACTGAGGAAATTCTACATAGCTGTTATACAATTTAATGAACCGGGGGATGGAAATCCGCTAAGCTATAAAAGTAGCTTTTTCGGCAAAAAGAACAGCTGAGAAAATAATGATTTATTTGATTGCACTTTAAACGGCATCATCACTGCCATTTGTTTGCTCAATATACCTTTTTGAATCATTCTTCTTATGAACGAGCTTAATTGCTTTCTTCTTCAGTTCTTCGTCACACCTTTCTTCATCAGACAATTTAATTCACCTCTTAGCCTCAATACTTTAGCTGCAGATTCCAGTCAAATCTTAATCTTTCTGATAATTATCATTGTTTTTTATTTGAATTATTCCGCGAAAAAAGAGCCTTAATCTGGTTCTAACGAGAGAATTCTTCCGCCTCTTGTCCTGTCGAAATTTCTTTTATTGATTTTACAGCTACTTGTCTATAAATTTATGTAAGGGTTTTCAAAAGTGAATAACTGTGCTAAATTGTAACATGAGGATTAATTTCCCAGAGGTTCTGAAAGGGGTGTATGTTTGTGAAGGCAGTAGTAGCAGCGAAAGGCAAAAGTATAGCGATCGTACAAAAAGAATTGCGTCCTTTGCAACATGGTGAAGCCAAAGTGAAGATGGAATACTGTGGTGTATGTCATACTGACTTACATGTTAAAAACGCTGATTTTGGTGATGTTACAGGTATCACTTTAGGGCATGAAGGAATAGGCATTGTAACCGAGCTTGGTAAAGGTGTAACAAATCTGCAAAAGGGAGACCGCGTTTCTATTGCGTGGATGTTTGAAAGCTGCGCTCGCTGTGAATATTGCTTAACAGGCCGTGAAACACTGTGCCGTGATGTGAAAAATGCTGGTTATACAGTCGATGGAGCAATGGCTGAAGAAGCAATCGTAAAGGCTGATTATGCAGTGAAAGTGCCTGAAAATTTAGATCCAGCAGCAGCAAGCAGTATTACTTGTGCAGGTGTAACAACTTATAAAGCAGTAAAAGTCAGTGAAATTAAGCCTGGTCAATGGATCGGTGTATTTGGTGTCGGCGGTTTGGGCAACTTGGCTGTACAATATGCTAAAAATGTATTTAACGCGAAAGTTATAGCTTTCGATATTAGTAATGAAAAATTAGATTTTGCTAAGAGCTTAGGCGCTGATATCATTGTAAACAGTTTACATGAAGACCCTGTAGCCAAGGCTAAGGAAGTGACAAACGATTTAGGTCTTGATGCTACGGTCATTACCGCTGTTGCTAAAACCCCTTTTAACCAAGCAATTGATGTTGTAAAAGCTGGTGCGCGTGTAGTTGCTGTTGGTTTACCGATAGACAAGATGGACTTAGAAATTCCTCGCCTTGTGCTAGATGGAATTCAAGTTGTAGGATCTTTAGTAGGTACGAGAGAAGACCTGAAGGAAGCTTTCCGATTTGCTGCAGACGGTCAGGTTGTACCTAAAGTGACAAAGCGCCCAATCCAAGATGTTAATGATATTTTTGAAGAAATGGAGCAAGGCAAAGTTACCGGCCGTATGGTTATAGATTTTACTGAGTAATAGATAAAGAATAAGAGTCAAATCAATATCGGCAGCCTTTGAGCTAAAAGTTAAAGAGCTCTTTAAAGGCCTCTTCGTGACTTTATTTTTTGCTTCAAGGACTCCTCACAAGATCTCAAGCAGGATCTAAGCTAAACGATTGACTTCATACGCGGCACGGATTGCTGATTCGATCGCGCCTTCCATCCACGCGTGAGTGAGTGAGACATGTTCTCCAGCGAAATGAATTCTTCCCTCGGGGACAGGGATATAGGGATTCAGCTCTAATTCCTGTCCGGGTTCTAAAGCAGTAAAGGCACCCGCCGAATAAGGGTTTTGACTCCAACTAAAAGAAGCGCCGGACACAAATTCAGACCATACAATATCGCCATATATTTCAGATAAATTCAGTAAGGTATACTGGATACGCTCTCCTTCTGAAAGACTATCCCACTTCAATGCCTCGTCCGCCCATGTATAACTCGCCAAAACAACAGCATGTCCATCTGCTCCAATATCAGTGCTTGGATAATACGAAAATCGAATCGGAAGATCAGTAATAGATTTGCCGCCGCGCTGCCCGGTTTTTTCCCAAAATCGGCTTTTAAACTCTATGCCGGTTTTTGTTGCGCTCATATAGTTTAGTTCGCGGATTGCCCTCCTTTTATAGGAGGAAAAAGAATGGTATGGTTCGATTTTTACAAATCGCAATGTTGAAAAAGGAATGGTTACAATAGCCAGATCAGCTGTGAACGTTTCATGCGCTGCTGTTTGTTGATGCTGACAATGAATCGTTACATTGTGCTCATTTTGAGAAATTTTCATCATTTTTTGATGGTATAGCATATTCGTTTTTAATTGAGGAAGAAATGCATGAGGAAGCCGATCCATGCCGCCTGTTATCTCATAAAAGTGAGAGGGTGATATATAATAGCCAGATTCCCGTAACACTTCAACAAGCGACATACCCATATATGCTTCCATATCAAGGAGTGTACCAATCATGTCGATCGCACCGTATGAAAAGAACGTGTTTAAAAAAGAGCTTAACGAATTATTCTTGTATTGTTTTTCAACAATTCGCCAATTTTTTGCAGGATCTTGATTAATAAATTGTAATATGGGCTGCAATACAGAAAGCATTAGCTCTTCAGCCGATTTCCCTTGTTCGTTCGGTGCAACGGGGTACCCTAGTACCTGAGGATTTCGTTCGAAAATGTGGAGACGTGTTTTGATTCCATTCGTATAAATGATGTCCATCGGGGTTCTGTTGATAAATACATTTGTCGGCAGCCTGAACTGTTTTATATATTCCAAAGTAAGCAAATGGTTATTCGGTATGCGCATCGGACCAACATTAAAATACAACCCGTCGCTAAAGGGAGACCTCAAAGTGCAGACACGGCCGCCTGCTCTGCCGCTCGCTTCGAGAATCGTTACCCTATGACCGGCACTCTTTAGCAAAGATGCTGATACAAGCCCGGCCAATCCAGCTCCAACAATCATAATGTGCTTTGGACGATGTATTCGGTGAAGGCCATTCCTAATGATCTTCAGCATGTCATCATTCATGAGAGAATTCACTTGTGTGAGGCACCTCTTTTTTGAATTTATTGCATTATATTCAGTGAAAAGGGCAGCTATCACGATCTCTTCACATCTTTTGGAATTTTACTCACTTTACAAGAACAATAGTGGGGTGATGGAAACGACTAACTTTGTTTATAAGAGTGTAAGGGTTTGAAGAATCTCTAAAAAAAGGCGCTGTTCAATTGTTTTGTTCTGAAGGGGATATCGTGGATTGCTTTGTTACTTTTTCTCCGGACAAAGCAGCCTTTACCGAAATTCATAACTTTGAGCTTGGAAATTTTTGAGCTAGATTCTTTAAGATGATGAAAATATCAGTGAATGACTTCATTTATTCAACCTTGAAGAGATTGAAGCAGAATTGAAATGCGAGGACTTGTTTGAAGGCAACAACAGCATCCCGATTGGCGACTTACTGGAAGAATGACAGACAGGGGAAAAGTGGATCAAGTGACCATAATTGATCTCTTTATATTAGAAAGCGGCATAGAATATAAACCACTAAACCTAAACTTTGAGAAAGTTTTAGGCCGATATATATACTGGCCTATGAAAGAGCCTTTTTGGGATTGGCGTTATACACCAGAAGATGATCACAGAACACGATAGCTTATGTATAAGAAGTTAGATTTGGCAGTCTTTTTATTTTTCCAAATCAATGATTAGTGAAGTTTACATAGAGTGAGCTTGGAAGGAAAATGATATGAAGGATTCCTATATCTAAACCATTCTGAGTCTAAAGGTCGGGACATAAAGAACCCAATCTTAGAAATCCTTAGGTGATTATGCAGGAAGGGCGGGGGATCGGGAAATTAAGAAAGAACCTGATGAAAATGTTCAGGTTCTTTTTGAGTTGCACAAAAAAAGACGCAATGATATAATCAGATCACGTCTGCTTTCCCTTATATAAAGTTATAGTTACCCATCTTATAATTTTATTATATCAAGCTGGAAAGCTCTTGTCAAATTTTTTTTCGAAGGAGAGATGTAGAATGGGTTCTTTGGTGCTCGGTTTTCACGAAATGGAAAAAACACAGCTTTTGCTCGTTGGGGGAAAAGGGCTACATTTAGGGGAATTATCAAAAATTCAAGGGATACAAGTGCCAGAAGGATTTTGTGTGACAACAGTGGGGTACCAAAAAGCAATTGAACAAAACGAAACGTATCATGTTTTGTTGGAACGATTAGCCATGCTAAAAATAGAGGATCGAGATCAAATTGGTGAAATCAGCAGGGAGATTCGGCAAATCATTATGAAAGTGGAAATTCCTTCTGACGTTGTAAAAGCAGTTACTCAATCTCTCTCTAAATTAGGCGAGGAACATGCCTACGCAGTGCGGTCCAGTGCGACGGCTGAGGATTTACCACATGCCTCTTTCGCCGGTCAGCAAGACACCTATTTAAATATTATCGGCAAAGATGCGATCTTACAGCATATCAGCAAATGCTGGGCTTCCCTGTTCACGGAGCGCGCGGTAATTTACCGTATGCAGAATGGTTTCGATCACAGGCAAGTTTATTTATCAGTTATCGTTCAAAAGATGGTCTTTCCGCAGGCTTCGGGGATTTTATTTACCTCTGATCCAATCACCTCCAATCGAAAGCTTGTATCCATCGATGCCGGTTTTGGTCTTGGGGAAGCGTTGGTCTCTGGTTTGGTATCTGCCGATAATTATAAAGTTCGTGATGAGGAAATCGTTGAGAGGAGGATAGCAACCAAAAAATGGGCTATTTATGGACGTAAAGAAGGCGGAACAGAGAGAAGGCAGATTGATCCTGATCAACAAATAACTCAAACCCTTACTGAAGAACAAATTTTACAATTGGCATGTATCGGAAGGCAGATCGAAGCTTATTTCGGTCAGCCGCAAGATATCGAATGGTGTTTGGCTGATGATACATTTTACATTGTCCAGAGTCGGCCAATCACGACTTTATACCCTATCCCTGAAACGGAAGATCAAGAAAATCACGTCTATATCTCTGTCGGTCACCAGCAAATGATGACAGATCCCATAAAACCATTGGGATTGTCTTTTTACCTGTTAATTACTCCTGCACCTATGCGTAAAGCCGGTGGGAGGTTATTTGTTGATGTTGCACATTGGCTGGCTACAACTGTCGGCCGGGACACTTTATTAAATACCATGGAATCCGATCCGCTCATAAAAGGCGCACTCATGACCATAATAGAGCGGGATTTTATAAAATTGTTACCAAATGATAAAAAGGAACAAATTCCTGGTCAAAGCCGTAAAGGCATTCCGTTTGCGGGTTCTCAAGCACAAATCGAGAACGATCCGGCCATCGTCTCTGATTTGATTAAGCGCAGTCAAACATCGTTAGACGAGTTAAAACAAACGATCCAAACGAAATCGGGAGCCGATTTATTTGATTTTATCCTGACAGATCTCCAGCAATTAAAGAAGATTTTATTTGACCCGCAAAGTTCGGCTGTGATTAAGTCAGCTATGGATGCATCAATATGGATTAATGAACACATGAACAAGTGGTTGGGCGAAAAAAACGCAGCAGATACGCTTTCTCAATCTGTGCCAGGCAATATTACTTCAGAAATGGGTCTGGCGTTATTGGATGTCGCAGATGTGATTCGCCCTTATCCGGAAGTCATTGAGTATTTACAACGTGTAGAAGAGGATGACTTTTTAGATGAACTGCATCAACTAGAGGGTGGACAAGAGGCTCAGGATGCTATCTATGATTATCTCAGCAAATATGGAATGCGATGTGCCGGAGAAATTGATATTTCCAGAGCTCGCTGGAGTGAAAAGCCAATTACACTTGTCCCTATGATTCTTAATAATATTAAGAACTTTGAGCCTCATGCCAGCCATCAAAAATTTGAGCAAGGGCGGCAGGAGGCTTTGAAGAAAGAACAAGAGTTATTAGACCGATTGAAGCAATTACCGGAGGGTGAACAAAAAGCCAAAGAAACCAAACGAATGATCGACATTATCCGGAATTTCAGCGGTTACCGGGAATATCCAAAGTACGGCATGGTTCAGCGCTACTTCGTTTATAAGCAGGCTTTACTGAAAGAAGCCGAACGACTCGTACAAGCGGGACTTATCCATGAAAAAGAAGATATATTTGATCTTACGTTTGAAGAACTTCACCAAGCTGTACGCACCAATCAAATGGATGACCAGATCATCAGAAAACGAAAAGAGGAGTACAAATTATATGAAAAACTGACTCCGCCGCGTGTGATCACTTCTGACGGTGAAATCATTACAGGGGAGTATAATCGAGAAAATCTCCCAGCTGATGCCATGGCAGGCCTGGCTGTTTCTTCAGGAGTGATTGAGGGGCGCGCGCGTGTCATCTTAAACATGGAAGATGCTGTTCTAGAGGACGGAGATATATTAGTCACCTCCTATACTGATCCTAGCTGGACACCATTGTTTGTATCCATAAAAGGCCTGGTTACCGAAGTTGGCGGATTGATGACCCATGGAGCAGTTATAGCGCGTGAATATGGTTTACCGGCAGTTGTTGGAGTTGAAAATGCTACCCAGCTGATAAAAGATGGGCAACAAATTCGCCTTCATGGAACTGATGGCTACATTGAAATATTATAATAGCCGGTGGAGGGTAGGGAGCCAACAGAATTCTCCCATCAGCCCCTAACTGGGAGTGGCGGGCTGACGGGATTAGCAGTTCCCATTGATTCAACAAAAATCGATAGCACAATAAGAAAAGCTGGAACCTCTTAGAGGAGGAATCCGGCTTTTTTAGTAAGTGAATAATGGATCTTAAAAGGTGAAATCTTGATTATAAAGGGGGCTGAGATACAGAACACATAGGTGGCAGACGACATTATGATAAACGTATGCTGGAACAAAATATGAATTGAAAAACGGAACAAGAGTAAGGATATGGTGCGTAGGCAACCACATACAAACATTTGAAAAAAAGTTTTGGGTGGGACTCTAAAGTATGATGCTGACTGAAAAGAAAGAGAGAAGTAATACTGAGAATATAAAAGAACCGTTCAAAAAGAATGAACGGTGGGTTTAAAAGCAGAGTTTTTTCCTTCGGGGCAAAAGGCTGAACATCAAAGCTCAATATGGTGTTTCAAGCTCTTTATTTAAGATCGTTAAGGACGGCTTTTGCTGCCTCTGCGATAAGAGCATTATCATAATTAGCATCTTTCGTAAACCGATTTGATAGGATGGCCAAAACAATAGGAGCTCTGTTAGGCGGCCAAACGATAGCAATGTCATTTCGTGTCCCGTAACTTCCGGCTCCGGATTTATCGCCGACTTCCCATCCAATTGGAGCACCTGCCCGAATCAGTTCGTCTCCGGTCGCATTGCCCCTCATCCAATCGGTTAAGATCGTGCGCTTGTCAATTGTGAGAGTGTTGTCCAAAGTAAAAGCTTTAAGATCGGTTGCCAGTGCTTTTGCAGTGCTTGTGTCACGAATATCACCAGGAATCGCAGTGTTTAAATCAGTCTCGAATCGATTTGCTTTCGTTACATGATCGCCCATTTGTTTCAGTGACTTTTCAAAACCTTTAGGGCCGCCAAGTTGCTGCAGCAATATGTTCCCAGCGGTATTATCGCTGTAACGGATAGCCGCTTCAGAGATTTCTTTTAGACTCATGCCTGTATCTAGGTGTTTCTCTGTGATTGGAGAATATGTAACAAGATCGTCTTTGCTGTAGTGGATGACTTCATTAAGTTTTTCAATTGAGTTTTTCTTCAGGACAGCAGCTGCGGCCAGAACTTTATAGGTTGAGGCGTAAGCAAATCGTTCATGCGGCCGATAAGAGATTGTCTTGTTTGAACCTGTATCAATTGCATAAACGCCAAGCCTCGCATCAAACTTTTTCTCAAGCTGAACAAATTTTTTATTCGTTATACAGCTTGTCACTTTTGTGTCTTCTATGGATTTTGCTTCAGCATGTGTTGGGCTGTATAAAGGATACAAACCAGCAAAGCTTAGACATAAAAGTCCAACACATATTCCGAATTTTATTGACGCTGCGTTCTTCAACGTAACCACGCCTCCTCATCCAATTAACATCATAAAATCAGGAAAAAATTGATGACGTTTCCCATGAGAGTTAGTGTAACAAAACCTATTAAGCTCGTAAACATAAAATCAAATTCATCTCACTTTTCGATTTTTAATCATAAACAAGACAATTTATTTTTAGAATGAACAATACGCAGAATATTACATTACTTTTAATAGGAAAAGGTTCAGGGTGTATTTCTATAATTGTTTTGCTGCCACCCATATGTCATTATGAAAAGGGGTTTAATATGACATATCAAACCAGTAAATCCAAAAATGAACTGATGCAGCTGTACGGAAGTCATCTGTTAGAAAGCTTTATCAATTGATTGTGATAGGAGTGTTAATCAATGAAAACAAGGAACGTTTATCTTTATGTTTTTCATACAATGTCAGATTGGGAATATGGATATTTAATTGCTGAACTAAACTCAGGGAGATATTTTAAAAAAGATCGATCACCATTAAAAGTAGTTACAGTAGGAGCTAATAAAGAACCGGTTGCGACGATGGGAGGAATAAGCATCAAACCAGATATTTCCCTTAATGAGTGTACTCTTGAGAGTCATGACCTTGTCATTTTACCCGGAGGAAATACGTGGGGAGAAGATATTCATCAGCCGATCTTGAAAAAAGCTGGCGAAGCTTTGAAGCTTGGCACGATTGTTGCTGCTATTTGCGGTGCAACCCTTGGTCTCGCGAATGAAGGAATCTTAGATTCTAGAAAGCATACAAGCAATGACTTAGAGTATTTGAAAATGGTCTGCCCTGCTTATAAAGGAGAAGAGTTATATGAAAAGGGACCTTCAATATCTGATGAAAATTTGGTAACTGCTTCAGGAATAGCTCCCCTGGAATTTGCGATGGAAGTACTGAAAAAATTGGATGTGTTTGCACCTGATACATTGCACTCATGGTATAAGCTAAATAAAACTCATAAACCTGAATATTTCTTCGAGCTGATGAATACATTAAATGGAAATTAAGAACCATTTAACTAAGTGTCCCTGAACTTATGGGGCATTTTTTTATGCAATTCTAATAACCTGAGATACTCGTTTGTCAGAAAGAAAGCGGTGCAGCAGATAGCAGATCGTTTTTTTTGTACTGAATTTCATCAGAAGGCAGCAAGTTGATGCATAAATGTGAAACAATAACAACATTTGGATCGTAATGTAACCATAAAGTTGAATCAAGTTGCACAATTTATTTTCTTGTTTAGTGCATATTTTCATGAGATGAAAGGGGTATCCAAATGGCACAGATTCATCATATCCAAAGCGGGCATAGCAATCATCCCAAATGGTCAGTCACTATTTTGCTCAGCTGGGGATCATTCGTATTCGCTTTGTTTTTTGCTACATTAGTCGGTACAATGGCCAGTCAAGCAGGGGCTTCCAAGCTCTTGCAGCACAGTATCCAAGCAGGTTTAGTGACTTTAATTAATGTCCCGTTGCTCTACATTCTGCTTAAACGGTCGTCTAGTAGACCATTCTGCTCTATCGGACTGTCTGGGTGGCGGCAAGCCATTCCTAAAGCCATGATGGGGGCAATATATGTGATTGTTCTATCCGGATCTGGATTCACGATCGCCCATTTATTGGGCTGGATTAAAATTACACAATTTCACTTTTCTGGACATTTAGTGACATCATTGCTCTTAAATATGATGATCGCTTTCTTTTATGAAGCTTTTCCAGAGGAATTAACGTTTCGAGGGACGGTGTATTCAGCTCTAAACAGGCGATTTAATGGTTTCACAGGCTTACTCCTGCAGCCGATCCTGTTTGTCCTTGCACCATTAACTGTAAGCGGGTTGCAATATATAGCTGGAATTGAAACATCCGCTATTACATTAGGTTACATCATTTTATTGTTGTCTTTTGGAATTATCCTTCAACTTTTGCGAATGGTAACGGGAAGCCTATGGACGTCTATCGCCTTTCATTTAGCCTTTCTCGAAAATTCTCGGTTTTTCGTCCGGCAGGGGGAGGAACGCTTTATTACCTATGAAGAAATTGTGCCGGGTACTGGAACTCTGTTTGTGATCTTTTTTATGTTGCTTATTGTTGGCACGCTCCTATTAATACCTGCAGTTATAGCTCGCTGGCGGGGTAAGAATAAGAGAAACGAGAAAGATGTGGAAGTATGATAAGTGTGACGCTTGGGCTAATCTTTGGTCCGTATATATTTGTTCCTCGGGTTTTATGGCAGTCATTCCATTTAATTCAAATCGTGTATTTTACTATGTTCACACCAAGAATAAAGGCTGCTGAACCAAACAGTAAATATCCAGACCATTTTTGTTTACTTGATATTGCTTGAAATCCGACTAAAGATAAGAGGATTGCAACGAATAATTGCGTGATCAGCATGAATAATTCATTTTGATTAAATAGCGAATATACACAAAAAATCAATGCGATGCAAGAGACCGAAATTTTCGCGATTTTTAACAAAGTACCACTCCTTATGCAGTCATAAAATAACGTTAACATACCAAACATCTTAATCGGAGAGCAATAAGAATCAAGGTTAAAGAAATATTTTGAATAAAATGTAAACAGAGCAAATGAACCTAAATGCCCTGTTCTATTCCGCATTGCCGGCGTGAATGGCAGAATCCAGCCTTTTTACAGACTTATAAACTATAAACCAATTGTCGTAGTGTTCTTCATGAGAGAAAGGTTAATATTGACTTGGATAAAAATATTTAGTAACTCTAGAGTGGGGATACGATACTTGAAAATGAATGAAAAGGATTAAAAGGGGTGATAAGCTATAAAAAAACGAATCGTGCTTTCCAGTATGATAGGCATCCTGTTATCCATCCTTGGCCAATTATTCGGAATCTTATCTGATTTCTTTCTTTCGGGTAATGCTCGGTTTATAGGCATTTTAGCGGGATTTGTTGTGTTATTCAGTTTAAAGGCAAGAAGTATAGATATGCAATCCTTTATCGTAGGTTCAAGTACGGCGATAGGAATAATGGGCGCAGGGATTTTATACTTTCCTGCTGCGCTTATCAATATCTCCATTGGTTTTGAACTTAACAAAAAGAGACGAGAAGAAAACAAACCGATCTAAGCAGACTGCTTTTGTGTAGGAATATCATAGAAAATGACAGTATTAATATAACAATTGTTTGGTGAGGCTGATATGGATATAAAATTTTACAGGCTTCTTAGCACAAATGAAGTCGAGTTTTTTCAGGTCATTGCTTAACTGAAGAAAGATATCATGAACACTTCATAGCTGATACCTATTCTTTTATAGATGATCTGTTAAACATGAAACCTGATTGCAACTTCTTTATTAAATAACAGATGTATAAATCAGATTCTGAGTTGCTGGAATTTGATTTTCCATTTGATACAAGAGGTAAACGAAGACATTAATCTAAATAACATGAGCAATAGTGATTTTAATTACCTATCACAAAAATAATTTTTGAAAAAGAAGATGACATTTTTACTCATTCAGAATTACTCGGTTTTATTTAGAAAGGGGTCGAGTAAGATGGATAAGAAAAAGGATGAAATTCAAAGAAAATATAGAGAACAGATGAGGGAGAAGGAAGAACGAGAAAATGAAGATGGAAGTTCACATACTTTTGAGATTGTTGTTGTACTAGCCATCATCATCTTGATGTTTTTCTTTAATCAAGTGTTTAAGGCTTTTTAGAGAAAAGATATCTTTTGAAAGCTAAAGCGAGGTGGGGAAAATAAAGCAATTAGATGGTGATAGGACCCCGGATTGCTGTGTTGCCTGTCTACACGACCTAATTGCCCGTCATGAAAGCTAGTGTCTCACATGCAGACATTAGCTTTTCGTTGTTACATCAGTTAGGCCAAACTGCCGTGCTAAGCGGGAGGGTGAGAATTGGTTCATTTCGCAGGTGATTCAGATCAAACTACCCGCTGATCCATATAGAGTTGGCGAGGGGACTTCTGAGCTGTGTAAAATGCCGAAAGCTTGATCAAAATGGTCAAAAAACAACCAGAGTCACATAAAAGAAAAAAGCAACGATTCGATCGCTGCTTTTTCATTTTATTCATTCACTTTCATACGCTAAGGGAACTTTAATCCAGACTCTGTTTTTGCGGGACTCAGTTTCTTAACTTGTTTTAACGTCGCTACTATAAGAAAGCTAACAATCACTAACAAGAGCCATGAGCTCACTTTTCCTAGATGAACGAGGCTCCATGCCTCGGTTTGGTTTGGGTAAGTCCAAGCTCCAAAAAACGTTGCGATATTTTCGGCTATCCATATGAAAAATCCGATAAGCACAAAGGAAAGTGCAAGCGGCATACGGTAGCGAATTCCATTCACCTCATATATAACCCATGATTGCCAAAAGACAATGATGACAAGGCCAGATAACCACCAGCGAATGTCAATCGAATAATGGTGGATGAAAAAATTCAAATAAATCGCAGCCGCAAGCGGTACGACCGCAAAAAAAGGCGGCCACTTAACCAGTTCAATATTAAGTCTCCTCCACGCCTGGCATAGATAACTGGCTACACTTGCGTACATGAAGCCGCTATACAAAGGCACCCCGAATATTTTGGAATACCCTTCCTCTGGATATGACCAGGAGCCCATATGGACTTTGAAAAGTTCAAGAGCGAGCCCAATGAGGTGGAACAAGGTGATCACTTTTAATTCATCCCGTGTTTCTAGACCGGAACGAACCATCCCCCACTGCATGAGAACGCAGATGATGAGCAGCCAGTCATACCTTGGCAAGAAGGGAAGAGGAATGATTTGTGTAATAGCTAATGAGGCAAAAATAACGACAGGAAACAAACATGAAAGGGCCTGTTCCCAACCAAAACGAATGAGTTGTTTTAGGGCTCTCATGATGTGTGCCTCCAAAGGTTATTTCTGCATATATGCAAGGCACGCATAGATGGATATAGGGTTATGTTCATAGGGTCACCGCCAAATCTGTTTATTGTTCTTTTGTCCTGTTTATGACTCCTGTGTGTCTTTATCACTTCGGTATTCTAAAATATCTCCGGGCTGACATTCTAAAGCCTTGCAAATTGCTTCTAAGGTTGATAATCGAATGGCCTTTGCTTTTCCGTTTTTCAATATCGAAAGATTAGCCATTGTTATGCCGACCCTCTCCGAAAGCTCTGTTACGCTCATTTTTCTTTTAGCAAGCATCACATCAATATTGATAATAATTGCCATGTTCATCACCTCAGACCGTTAAGTCATTTTCTGATTTTATATCAATCGCTTCTTTTAACAGTTTTTGAAGAACAGCAGCAAAGACCGCAATTACCATTGAAGCAAAAATAATGACAAAACCTATGACGATGATACCTGAGGCGTCGTCTGTCTCGGCAACAAAATAAAAGGCTGGCACGCCGGCTGCAAACAAGACGCTGATAGTGACCGCGCAGTATGTAATATTTTTTAAAGCTTTTACAGCCATATTAGAAAAAGCTTCGTTCTTGTCAATGTAGTTTAACAATTTAAACGCTTGATAAAGAGCAAAGTAAAATGGTATCGCCGCTGCATACAAAAAGATACAAACGAGATATTGTATATAAGCCATATTCGGAAATAATTCTGCAGTATAATTGGCTATCTTAGGAACCGCAAAAATACACAAAGCTAGAATCGGAATCCCAATAAGAATAACAGCTATCCTTAAAAAGAGTGTTGATACTCGATTCATGAAAAGCACCTCACTTATTATTGTCCATTTGAATGTACCATACGTTTTATCGTTTCTCAATAAAAAAATATCGAAATGGATTATTTTATTATTGCTATAAAAGATACTTTTTTCATTTAGATAAGACAAAAAGCATTTCTCATTCCGGAGAGATGCTCTATAGTTTTACACTTTTGCGACTAAATGAACGTTGTGCATGAGTGAGCCCAGAGATTCGGAGATATAGCTCTTTATAAGGGCTTTTTTATTGCTCAAAATATGCAGCAACTCTACAAAGCAAACTAACGAGGGAAGACATACATCAAAAAATAAGCCGCTGTTCATACTAATGCTCAGGAGGTAAACCGACTTATGATACACATTTGGATCACTGGCCTTTTATTATTGGCTCAACCGAGCGAGCCGCCTGACAGCTTAACGGTCACACAACAAGGACGGACGATTGCCACTGTTAACCGTGAGAACTTTACGATGCCTCTTCCCGGCACCCCGATGATTGACCATGAAAAGTACCGTACATTTATCGAACAGCTCAATAAGCAAATTTATCGGGAGCCGATCAACGCCAAGCTTAATAATCAAGGAGTGATCATCCCGGGCAGGATTGGCTTCAAACTGTATCAGCAGGCGTTTAAGGAAAAATTTTATACTTATTTCTATGGGCAAGGCCCTTCCAAGGTAGAAGTGCCGGAATTGAACATTTATCCGAAAGTTGACAGCGAAATGCTTGCTCACATCAGTACGCAGCAGCTTGGTCAGTACGTAACATATTTTAATTCGAATAATAAAAGCCGTTCACATAATATTTCCCTTTCCGCAGAAGCAATTGACAATTATGTTGTTTTCCCTAATGAAACATTTTCATTTAATAAAGTTGTTGGAATGAGGACTCGGCACAAAGGATACAAAAGCGCGCCTATTATTGTGAAAGGTGAATTGTCCGAAGGTGTGGGCGGAGGAATTTGCCAGGTATCATCAACATTATTTAATGCAGTTGATCGCGCAGGGCTGCGAATTGTTCAGCGTTATTCCCATACAAGAAGCGTACCATATGTTCCGCCCGGACGTGATGCCACAGTAAGCTGGGGTGGTCCTGATTTTCGATTTAAAAATCAATATAACCAGCCAATATTAATTCGGGCAAAACGATATGGAGGAAGTATGATTGTTTCGCTTTATTCTTCTGATGTGATCAATAACAAACTGAGAATAGTTCCTAAAGCGCCCTCTCAAATACCTAAGGAAATAAAAACCGACCGGCAGTAGATATTATTTTTGGACAGAACTAATGAAAAAGGAAGAAGGGACAAATAAGTGAAGAGAGTATTATTTTGCATATGCGGTTTATTATTTGCATGTACTTTTGTTCAATCAAAAGCGCTCGCCCTGACTTTTACGGTATTGCCCATTACACAACAAACAGACCAGTGGTCAGTAGAAGTAAGTGAAGCAAAAGAAGGAAAAGAATTTGCGGCACCTAAGGAAGGAAAATATAATGTATATTCCTTGGAAGTCAAAAACATAGGAAAAGAAGCGGCTACGGTGGATGTGCAATTGTATAGAAATGATCCTGATTCAATGACAAGGTTTTCACTTTTTGGATGTCCCGATGAAAATTGCGTAAAACAAAGAGAGGATGCTAAAACCTTAGCTGAAAGTTTAAACGATGGCTCCCCAATGAGGTTTAATCATTTTTTGCTGGCAGAAAAGGCCTCTGAATTAGAAGTTGTGATTATTTGGACGCAAAAAGGGCAGGAAGGACGCCAGTTAAAACAGACCTTTACATTCACTGAAAATGGTGTTAATTAAGCTGTAAAGCAAATTGCTATTATCCCTGCTGCGGAGGAAGGGAGGGGGAGAGTCAAATAAATATGATAGGATGGTTTTGATGATTAGGTCCATTATTTTGCCAGAGGAAAAAACGAAAATAACTGTTGGAAAACCAATCAAAGATGAGTCAAACGTCAAAGTGACTGCGATTTATGACTACAGAGAAGAACCAGAGGAAGCCTTTTGGATACACTTGTCCGATGGAAGTGAATTGTTTGTTGATGATCACAAAGTTTTTATTGAATACGAATAGAAAGTATTGAAATGAACAAGCAGTTAAATCACCTCCTCGCATGTAAGCTTAAAAAGATTTATGCGGCTGCATCTTTGAAAAAATGCAGCTCAGTTAAAGCCCTCAATTTTCAAAGTTTTCTAGATTGAGACATGAATATAACCTTTTCGCCAAATCTAATTCCCCTTTACTCACTGTATTTATAACATATACTCATATTGTTCTGAGTTCATCATTCTATAAAGCAAAACGAAGGATAACTAGTGCTCTGGAGAGATACCAAGAGGAAACCGCTTTGGATTTGATTTTCAAAAGTAAGAATATAGGAAGGTTTTTTTATTTAATTGGCAAAATGAAAGAGAAGAAGTATTCGAGATGGGATGGGTATTCAAAGGAGGGGAGAAGAGGACATGAGCTACATTGAAATCACAAAGGAGAATATTGAAGACAATCATATTTGCTGTGCATTGGGTGCGAAACAGTATGAGCATGCGGTCAATGAAAAGAAGCGATGGCTCAAAGCCCGCATGGATGAAGGATTGGTATTCTATCGCTTAGATGAACGGGCAAAAGTCTTTATTGAATACTTACCTGCAGGTGAGGCATGGGTGCCAATCAATGCACCTAATTTTATGTATATTAATTGCCTTTGGGTATCAGGCAGATATAAAAATAACGGTCATGCGAGACGATTGTTGGACAAGTGTATAGCAGATGCGAAAGCACGCGGAATGGATGGGATTGTCCATATCACAGGAAAGAAAAAACTTCCTTATTTAAGCGATAAGCATTTCTTTGAGCATATGGGATTTACTTTGCTTGATGAAGCCTGCCCTTATTTTCAATTAATGGCTTTAACATGGAATGGCCTTGCTGCTTCACCTGCATTTAAGCAACAGGTGAAAAGTGATTTTGTGAATGACAAGGGGATTACGATTTACTATACAGCTCAGTGTCCATTTGCAGTGGGCGTGTTAGAAGATTTGCGGGAATTGACTGCAAAGAAAGCGATTCCATTTCAGTCAATTCGGTTATCATCGAAAGAAGAGGCGCAAAAATCGCCAGCCATTTGGACGACTTTTAGTGTTTTTTTTGATGGGAAATTTGTGACTCATGAGATCATGAGTGTAAATAAATTTGAAAAATTACTTAATAGACTATCAATAGTTTGATTAAAAAAACAAAAGCCCACTTCACATGAGGCGGCTATATTCTTTGAGCTTTTTTCTTACTCTCCGATCGGTCTTTCAGCGACTTGTATGCTAGACGGTGATTCTGTACCAGTTAAAAAAGACACGCAAAGCAATCGTTTTGAGGGTGATTGACTCAATGAAACAAAGATGCATGTAAAGGCATGTTATAAGCTTCAGCTTTGTCTCTGTAACACTGTAATTTAAGCTCAAAAGTGTAAAGCAGCGATCTGTTGTTGTATCACTGGCACTTTTTTATTCTCTTTTCAGTAACATTTTCAACCCATTATCCTACTAAAAGAGAAGAAAGTGAGGAAAAACATGAGAAAAAAGAGCAACATGAAAAAATGGCTAGTGGTGATTGCTGCATTTTTGATGATCTGCATTGTATCGACCTTTGTTACGGTGTCAGGAAAGAAAGTGAAATATGAGGGCAGCGGGAAAAGCGGATTATGGGTTTCTAACCTTGAAAAATCGGACAAAACTTCAATTGGGCCTAATTACTTTTTGAATTTGTATTGGCAGGGGAGTAAGACAGACGAAAAAAGGACTGTTGTTGGGAAAATCACTTTATACATAGATGGCCAAAAGTATGATGATAGGGAAGGTTATGATTTATCAGAGTATACAGGCGAAGAAATGCCAGGCGGAGGACAAATGGAAGACCACATTGCTACCTTTGATTATATGCCTGAGGATGAAGTGATCGGGCATGACGTTTTGGTGAAAGTAGAGTGGAAAACAGGCGGCGGAAAAAAACAAACAGATGAAATCAAATTATATCAGAAGCCATGGTATAAAAGTTAGTTCATTTGATAAGCAGGTGATCACATCAGTGGTCACTTTTTTATTTGCGATCTCAAGGCACAGCAATATGAGGCCTTGCATAGGCTGAAATAAAAACCTGTAATTTTTTAAACGAGGTGTTTGCTGTTGGAAAAACAATCAATCCATCATGAAGACAGAAACGTGCCGCAGCCTATTCGGAGTGACGGAGCCGGAGCGATTGATGCGGGTCCGCGAAATGTGATGCGGGATATTCAAAATCCGAATATACTTGTTCCGCCTGTTACAGATGAAGGCATGATTCCGAACTTGAGATTTTCATTCTCAGATGCTCCCATGAAATTAAATCACGGCGGCTGGTCGCGTGAAATCACCGTCAGGCAGCTGCCGATTTCGACCGCCATTGCAGGAGTAAATATGAGCTTAACCGCTGGAGGCGTACGTGAACTTCATTGGCATAAGCAAGCGGAATGGGCTTATATGCTTTTAGGACGGGCCCGTATCACCGCGGTCGACCAAGAGGGACGAAATTTCATCGCTGATATTGGCCCAGGCGATCTTTGGTACTTTCCAGCAGGGGTTCCGCATTCGATTCAAGGATTGGAACATTGCGAATTTCTGCTCGTCTTCGATGATGGGAATTTTTCTGAGTTTTCAACGTTAACCATTTCAGATTGGCTTGCACATACACCCAAAGATGTTCTGTCTGCAAATTTTGGTGTCCCAGAGAATGCTTTTCACTCTCTTCCTTCTGAACAAGTCTATATCTATCAAGGGAATGTCCCGGGATCAGTCGCCAGTGAAGATGTACAGTCACCATACGGAAAAGTCCCCTTGACCTTCAAATATGAGTTGTTGAATCAACCCCCTATCCAAACGCCAGGGGGGAGCGTCCGAATTGTGGATTCTTCTAACTTCCCGATTTCCAAAAACATAGCAGCAGCACTTGTTCAGATTGAGCCTGGCGCGATGAGAGAGCTTCATTGGCATCCCAATAGCGATGAGTGGCAGTATTATCTGACAGGACAGGGACGCATGACCGTATTTACCGGAAATGGCACTGCCCGCACATTTGATTACAGAGCAGGTGACGTTGGATACGTGCCTTCTAATGCTGGGCATTATATACAAAACACTGGTACAGAAACGTTATGGTTTTTGGAAATGTTCAAAAGTGACCGCTATGAAGATGTGTCACTTAATCAGTGGATGGCATTAACACCTAAAGAACTGGTGCAGAGCAACTTGAATGCCGGAACAGTCATGCTCGACTCTCTGCGTAAAAAGAAAGTGCCTGTTGTGAAATATCCCGGCACATAAATGATCAAGTTAAATACTCAGAGGCTGAATTTAGTCCTAAGCATTTCAATAGAATACGATATTAAATCCCTATGTATATTACGTTATGTAGGGTTTTTCTGATTGCATCGTATTGAGATAGGCCTTAACATGTTTATATGGAGATGATAACCATTGTTAATTGACCATTTATAGGATGGTTTAAAATTCTATCAATACGGAGGACGAGAATGAAAACACTCACATTCTTATCCAGTTTGACGGCTATTGGAGTCTCAATCTTGGGGCAATGGCTAGGAGTGCTGGATGATTCTTATGCTGTTGGTAATGCTTGGTTTGTAGGTGTTTTAGCTGGTTTGATTACACTTCTTATTTTGATTGACAGTCAAGTGATGACAAAAAATTTCATCGTAAGTTTAAGTACAATTTCAGGTGTTCTGGGAGTAGGATTTTTATATTTTCCAGCTGCAATCATCAACATTTTTTTAAGCATTAATTTGGACAAGAAAAAGGACCTTACGTGAGGATAAAAGATTCTTTAATGTATTTCTTAGGAGGGGAATCGCATGGATTTACCCACATGGGCTTATATCATATTTACAATCATGGGTGCTGCAGGTTTTCTAAGTTTAATGTGGTTCAGTTATTTTTCTGACAAAGCTGAAAAGTAAAGTGTGATTTTAAAACCCTTGCATTTCTGTAAAGGGTTAATAAGTTTACATAACAATATTATTTTAAACAAAAAAATCAATCAACCAATTGATCTGTGTACTAAATATTCATTTTAACTAGAATAGGATGGCACTAAGAAAAAGAACTTCTTTACATCATATTAAAATCGAGACTCAATCACTGCATATGATACTGTTCATCCAAAAAGATTAGTCAATAGATATTCAGCATCATGACAAGATCCAAGACCTTATTGATTGACGTTTATATTGATCAAAGTCTCCAATCAAAAGGGCGGGGGAAACGATATGAAAAAGTTTTTACTCACTACAATTAAGTCTGAAGGGCATTGATTCAAGTGTTTTAGGTTATATAGAGCGGGTAGAAATTTAATATTAGCGCCAAGCTTTCTTTTGTCTTTGCTGAATGATGCAGAGACAACATGATTTGTTAAAATAAATATAGAGTCACAATCACTCATTGCGAAAGGGGAATGTTTATGTCCAAGACAGCGATCGTTACAGGTTCTGCAGGCGGATTAGGGAGAGGCATCGCAGAGAGACTATGTAAAGATGGTTTTCGTGTAGTGCTGCATGACATCAATGAAGCAGTGCTGAATGAAACGGTTTCGGCATTCAAAGAAAAACACTTTCATGTGATTGGAGTGAAAGGTGATGTTTCGAAACGCGATGACCAATTCAATTTGGTTAAAGAGGCAGTAAATCAGTTTGGCCGTTTAGATGTTTTTATAAACAATGCGGGTATTGAAGCTGTTTCACCATTTTTAGAGATATCAGAAGAGCAGCTGAATAAATTATTTCAGGTTAACGTGAATGGAGTTGTCTTTGGCACTCAAGCAGCTGCTGACCAGTTTATGCAACAAAAAACAAAGGGGAAAATTATTAACGCATGCAGCATAGCGGGGCACGAGTCATTTGAAATGCTGGGCGCATATTCAGCGACAAAGCATGCGGTGAAGTCTTTTACACATTCAGCTGCTAAGGAGCTGGCGAAGTATAATATAACAGTGAATGCATATTGTCCGGGAATCGCCAAAACGAAAATGTGGGACAGAATTGATGAGGAAATGGTAAAACACAGTGATGATTTGCAGCCAGGGGAGGCTTTTGAAAAATTTTCTTCCAATATAGCTCTTAAAAGATATCAAACACCTGAGGATGTTGCTAATTTGGTATCATTCTTAGCTTCAGATGCTTCGGATTACATTACCGGTCAAGCAATATTAACTGATGGCGGCCTAGTTTATAGATAACATAAAACTACTTGCGATAAACTGTTATAATAAGAAAGCCGATTGAGACGTTATCATGAAAAGGCAAATACGCTTTTTGGTAAGTATGGTTTGACCTGCCTGGACTTGATGGGGTGTAACAAGATCCCTTAAATATAGCCAGTACAAAAAGAGGCTCGGCGTTTGTTGCGCAAGCCTCTTTTGTGTCAGTAGCCGAATACCAGAGTTGTACTTTGTGATCCGGCAAATTTCGTGACAAATTCTTTTGTATATTCCGGCGTTTGAACTCGGTAACTGTAATTAGAACCGGGATTCCAGAAGGTCAGCGGAGAGGTTTGCTTATTGAGAGACGGGTAGCTGCCTGTATCCTTAAAATAACCAGTACCTTTGTCATCGAGGATTCCGCCTTTTTCACTGCCTTTGCCAAAGTAATTATACTCGGAATATATTCTGGCTTTTGTAGCAATCGTAATCGCCTGATTAAAATTGTTGCTGTAATTGTTTTTAACATGAAAGTATCCGTATCTCATGAGACCCGGGCCTCTTACATACAAGTTCTCAAAATAATTATTGGCAATTGTCATGTGGGGATAGCCATCATATTGATGCTGCGAATCATCTGGGTATCCTAAAATCAAACCATATTTATGATTTGCGAATTTTGAGTTGCTGATCGTGATATAATCTGCTGATTTTCCGATATACAGGAGTTTGTCCAAGTCATTTCCGCTTGCATTATAGCTGTGGCCTGAGAATGTGACATGGTCAATCCAATAGTTGGTACCGGAATCTAAATAAAGCTGGATATCATTATTTCCGTTAATCTGCGGACTGTGTTCAAATGTAAGGTTTTGAAAAATGACGTTGCCGGATGAATATGAAGCGGTTAAATAAATATTTTTAAGGGTTTTTTTCGCGAAAGAGCCTACGAGTGTTTTATTTGAGCCAATGGCAACTGTTGTTTTCGAAGATGCAGAAAGGTCATTTTGAAGCACTAAAATTTTCGGAGTGGATCCTCCTAGATGGACTTTTAAATCGTTTACGCTTTGAATGTAAACGATCTGACCGTTTTTGCCGCCCGTTGTGCTCGCTTTAGAAATGCCTTTTTCGTTTTTAGCATTTCCGGCAAACCCTAAAAGCCCATTCGTTGAGGTGTTTGGAAAATCGACGGCACCTAACGCTTTTCCAGGCAAGAGAATGAATAACAAACTGAACATGGCGAACCATAAACAACATCGTTTCATCACAATATGCTCCTTTTCGATTTTTTAATCATTTCTTTGCGAGGATAATTATTACAATAAACAGGCGGGAAAGATAGGTTCGATTTTCCTGATTAATTCCTTATAACCTAAAAATATACATATTGTGCTAAAAGTCACATCAACAATTGTAGAAAGGATTGATACATCGTTGACTGCAGCTGCGTATCGAAACATCTTGCTTTCACTTTTATGTTTAACAGCTGGAATTGTGGATGTAATCGGGTATTTAAGCCTGGGACACGTGTTTACAGCTAATATGACTGGAAATATCGTATTATTGGGGTTAGCTATCGGCAAATCTCTTCAAGTCACCGTTTTTAATTCTTTGACTGCGCTAATCGGATTTATGTGCGGTGTGGTTATTTCAACACTGATGGTCGGAAAGGCAGAAAATACGCTTTGGCCGTCTGCTGTGACAAAAGCGCTGGCGCTAGAAGCATTTATTTTGTTCGTCTTTGCTTGCCTATCTTTTTATTCGGCTTTTGTTCCTGTATACATTCTTATTACTCTTTTGAGCATTTCCATGGGGATTCAAACAATAGCAGCCAAAAAGCTGGGGGTCGCAGGTATTTCTTCAACTGTGCTGACCGGGACATTGGCATCTCTTTTAGAGGATTTGTCCGGGCGTTTGTTTTTTAAGAAGCAGAAGAAGACATTCATAAGAGATACGGTGTTAAGAGCGCTGGCGATTATCTTGTATTGTGTGGGGGCTATTATTGTAGCTTTAGCCGTGCCTGATTTATATGACGTCATCATTTGGGTTCCGATCGTGCTGATATTTGGCATCATGATGACAGCTAAGCTGAAACTAAGGCGGGGAAAATAATATCTCTTAACACGCCAACAGCCCGTTTCTTTTTCGTTTAAGGCCATACAATACAGTCAGCAAATCAAAATAAGACATTCGGCTGACGGGCATACTCATTCATTCGTATGGTCTGTTTCATAAAAACCCTTCCTTTGATATATGAATGGTAGTGAATATGTCTTAAAATTATCTATGAATCTATTTCCTCTTTCAAACCAGATGGATTGAGTTTTATAATGATAATGATTCTCATTTGAAATCTGGGTTGAGGAGGATATGTATGAAAAAGAAAATCAGTGCGATTGTTGGTGTGGTTTTATTGATGATTCTTTGTTTTTCCCCGCAAGCTTCGGCAGCCTATGAAAGTATGCACGAAGGTTATGCCACGTATACAGGGTCAGGGTATTCAGGAGGAGCTTTCCTGCTGGATCCTATTCCTTCCGATATGGAGATTGCTGCAATCAATCCGGCAGATCTCAATTACAAGGGAGTGAAAGCGGCACTCGCAGGCTCTTATTTGGAAGTGCAAGGGCCAAAAGGAAAAACAATTGTTTACGTTACCGATCTGTATCCTGAAGGCGCCCGGGGAGCTCTTGACCTGTCACCTAATGCCTTCCGAAAAATCGGCAATATGAAAGACGGAAAAATCAATATTAAATGGCGTGTTGTCAAAGCCCCGATTACCGGTAAATTCACATATCGAATCAAAGAAGGCAGCAGCAGGTGGTGGGCTGCCATCCAAGTCAGAAATCACAAATATCCTGTTATGAAAATGGAATATGCTAAAGACGGAAAGTGGATCAACATGGAGAAAATGGACTATAACCATTTTGTCAGCTCGAATGTAGGGACAGGCTCTCTCACAGTCAGAATCACTGACATCCGCGGAAAAGTTGTGAAAGACACCATTCCGCAGCTGCCTGAAAGCGGAACGTCCAATGCATATACAATACCGGGGCATGTACAATTTCCTGAATAAAAAATACGAAACAGCGGACTTTTTTCCGCTGTTTTTCATATGAACAGATATCAATCATCAGCATCTCCATGCAAAAATGCTTTAATCATGTTCACCTGCTGCTGCATTGGATAGCTGTTATACAGCCTGCTTGAAATCCGAATGGGATCTCCGAAAAAGAATCTTTCGTAGTGAGTTTGCCTTGTTCCAAATGAACTCATCGTTAAATCCCACGCCAAGCGGAAGATTTTCACACGCTCCTCAGCATCTGTATTGGTTGCTTGAAGGTATTGGTCAAGATCTTCCCGTATCTCTGAGTCAAACGCATTTTCTGTCGGCAGCGTCACCATTCCGCTGGCACCAATTAACTGAATGATTTCAGTAAAACGAGGATATAGAGTTGGAATGATTGTACTGATGACTTGAAGAGGAATTAAACTGGGACGCATATAGCCGGTTTCATCTAATTGTGCGTCATTTTCTGATTTGTCAATGAGTGCTTTGATTGTCTCCAATCCGACAATGATTTCGGAGAGCTTTTCATGTATATGCTGATATTCAGAAACATTAATGGTATCGACCAAAAGCTGTGCAACGCCTAATAGAAATTCAATTTTGACCATTTGCCTAATGACGACCTGATGAAAGGTAAAGGCATGAAAAGAGCTTCTCGCCATAAAATCATTAGCTACTTCAACATTATCGTAAAAAAATACACGATTCCAGGGTACCAACACGTGATCAAAAACGACGATTGAATCCATTTCTTCATACCTTGAGCTTAAGGGGTGATTAAAGGCAGATTCACTTAATACAAACGATTCTCTTGTGATGAATTTCACACCTTTTGTGTTAGAGGGAATCGAAAAGGCAAAAGCTTCATCCTTTTCAAAATAAAATTTCGGTGCCGAAAAAACCAAGATTTCATCAGTTAATCCACCTTGAGTTGCAAGCAGACGTGCGCCTTGAATGATCAATCCTTTTTCCGTTCTATCAATGACTTTAGCGGATATCGGCTTTTCACTGATTCCAAAATAGGACTGTGACCGGTCCACTTGGGGGGTAATGAAGGTATGGGTAAAGGAAAGATCGTGTTTAGCCGCTTTCTGATACAAGTTTAGTATGTGTTCAGGAAAGCAATTCTCTTTTTCTCGTAAAAGCTCTGCTGATGATGCAAAGCTCATCATCACCGTATTCATATAATCCGGACTTCTCCCCATCATTCCGTGAGTATGTCTAGCCCACTGTTCAATCATCTTCCTTCTTTTTCTCAAATCGCTCTTAGTTTTAGGCTGGAGATAGGAAAGACCAATTCGCTCATGATCTCCAGAAAGACGATAAGTCATGTCGTTTATGAACTCATCCTTCGTTTGCAAATCATAAAGAGAGCTTTTTGTTTTGATAATTCCTTTAAACGCAGGATGATCAGAAATGTTACCCTCTATTTTTTTGCCATCATACCAAATTTCGTTTTCTAGTTCGTTCAATCGGTCAATGAATTCTTTTCCATTGATGATCCCCATTTGACGTTTCGCTCCTTCAAATATGCTCGCAGGATCATTATATTTTCGAAAGAACAGTCTGTTCAGCCAATTTGAGATCGGAAAAGCCTATTTTAGTATCCGTTATAGAAAAAGCGAAAAAGGACGAATGGCCAATACCATGCAGACAAAGCAGCAATGCTCTCCGCAGACGGTTTTATTAGCATTAAATGCAGCAAGGGAAAGGATTTGCGGTGGTGGCAGAAGAAGTTCGCAAATTGGCTGAGGAAACAAATTAATCTGCAATCACACATTCGATGGTAACATCTATCCAAAATGAATCATTTGAAACGGTGAATACCATCAAGGTTGTACCTGAAAATGTGAGCCCAGACATCGTTCTTTCTCAAGAGACAACAGGGAATTTCAATGAAATACTGTATCTGGTAGAACAGTTCACTTCTCAATTACAAGAAGTCGCAGCAGCAACTCAGCGCTTACATCAGGTGTTGAAGTAATTCAGCATGCAAAAGAAACACCAGTGAATACAGAAGCAGTAGCAACATCGTCACAGGAACAGCTCAATTCAATGGAGGAAATCTGCTGCGCTGCAGAATCGCTACCCCAATTTGGCGGAAGAACTTCAAACCGTCATTAATCGTTTCAAATACTGATTAGATGACATGACGTTTAAACCCCATCTTATTCGGTGGGGTTTTCATCTTTTCAGCCATTTAACTAAAAACGGAACTAACTTCCTTCTTTCAAGTTAGCTCCGCTTGAATGACTAGTCCAAATTTTGATCGATAGTCCCCTCAAAATAATCATCGCTCACTTGTTCATGAGTTTCAGCCAAACCTTGTTCTAATTGCGTGTTTCCTTTATAATCTGAGAGCTCAAAGTATTTCCCGGCTACATCCGTTGTGTCATTCATGTTTTCTTTGTTATGAGCTTGTGATCCGGTGTTTACACTTTCAGTCTCATTGCTGTTTACAGTTTGCTGAAAATCATATTCCTTGTCTAATGAAGAAAATCTTTTATAATCATCAGGTCTGTCGGCTCCATTTTTTTGAGTCACTTTATTTCCTCCAGATAATTGAAATGTTAGTGCGGGCATAAAAACTTATTTCGTTTTTTTAGCATCTGAACCATGTTTTTTAGAGACATCTGCTTTGAAAGCTGTCTCAGTCTCATGGTCATTTCTTGTTTGTTCAATACTTGAATTTTGAATTCCCTTTTTACTCATTGGTTTCACTCCTTTTCGAAAAGTGTTGACATATCAACTCTTCTTATTTTGTCTGTTGATCAGGTATTCATGCGCTTTTTTCATTCGCGATTCCCCAATCAGGAGAGGCGATCTTCATGCCCAGCGTATTTTCTAATAAAAGAACGTATTTTTGGAACCTTTTATTAACGCATGTCGTATAGGATGTTGGGGATGAAATGAGGATTAAACAGTATTGAGAATCATCAAGCAGGAGGTGAAAAAATGAAAAAAATCGTATCATATTATCTAAAGACATTAGGTCTATCCAGCCTTACGTTTGGTTTATTTTTAGGAATTTATTCTTTCGTTATGTATGGCGAGATGGTAATGGCATTGTTTACGGCAGCAATTGCTTTATTATACGGTTTTATGATGTATGGCATTTTCGCTTTTCCACTGCAAATGATGTTGCAGAAAAAAACGAGAACATTCAGTGTCATGTATCTATTGATTTACAGTGGGATAGCTTTTATCGCGGTTTTCCTGTTTTTGGTCATTGGTGACCCTGCGTCAATAGCATGGACATTGCAATCGTACATTTATTATATGTTATGTATTGCAGCTGCAGTGATTTACTGGTTCTGGGACTCTCTGATCCTTTATAAACGGACAGTTTCAGGCGTGTCAAGCAAACCAGAGAACTGAAGTTGAATATGGAAATTGACGGTGATTCGGGATATTGCACTAACATTGCTGCGTCAATTTCATAGTTTAAAAAATAAATCCTCCGCGGATAAAGGTACAGTATGGGAGCAAAATGAGATCATTCAACCCGAATTGGTTTGCTAAGTGTTTTACGATACATACGTTTATCAAGATCATCAATCAAAGGGGATATAAACAAAAACGATCATTGCGGAACGGGGATCTTGAGCCGTTTGAGGAAAGAATATTGATGGGGATTTATCGTTTATCACAGAGTTATACAGCAAAGCTGAGGAGAGCGTGACAACGAATCTCGCTCTCCTCAGTTTTGTTTTATTCACCTTGATGTTTCTCAACTAATGTGAATGTCCATTCTTTTAATAAATGTTTCTGCACATATTTTTTCCCGTTTATTTCGATGTAAGGAATGTCTGTCTTGTCCCCGGCTAACTGCTTTGCCTCTGCTGTCGTTATTCCTAAAAAATGTCCGATGTAAAAGAAAATATCCCGTTCCTTTATAAGCAAGATATCATTCTGTTCATTCCCTTTTTGATGGTTCATTTGCTTTAAGCCTTCACCGATAAAATATCCAGCCAAAGCAATACCGATTCCTAAAAAAACGTCCATGTGTATGCCTCCATTATGTCGATGTTATGTTATACGAGCTTGGCATACTCGGGGTTTCATATTTTGAAACAAAAAAGCGGTCAGAGCGTGCTTTAAGTGTTTTTTCACGCCTTTTCAATCTGCACGCGGCCTGAAAAAAAGGTGGCGCCGCCGCCCATATCGGATAAGCGGTCTGAGGTAAGCGCGTTTACAAGCTGTTTTTTTCCTGGTTCATCCGCCCATAATCCTTGGCTGACTACGACACCGGACAGTACTTGTTCCCCGACTGAAGCGGCAAGCTCGCATTCTCCCCGGCTGTTCCAAATTCGTACAGGATCTCCATCACCGATTCCGTATTTTTTAGCATCTTTTGTATTGATAAAAAGCTTTGGCATCTTTTCAAGCTTGATATGCTTTGCATTGTTGGAAAACGTTGAGTTTAAGAAATTATGGTTTGGCGCCGGAACATACATAAACGGATACTCGTCATCGGATATAAGAGGGGTATATGTCGGTAAAGCCGGGAAGCCGTCTTGTTTCATTTTTTCTGAATATAATTCTATTTTTCCGCTTGGAGTCGGAAGTTTGCCTGGAAACAGGGGCTTTTCGCGTTTCGCTTTCATAAATGAAAACTTAGAAAGGGAATCGTAACCAATCTCAGTCAAATACGGATTATCTGGATGGTCAAGCGCCTGACGGATTAATTCTTCATCTGAATCTTTGAGCTCCTGGTCTGTGAATCCCATTGCTTCAGCCAGTAATCGGAACACCTCAGTATTAGACTTGCTTTCTCCATAGTTCTCAATCACCGGCTGCTGAAGCTGAATGTAATGGTGCCAGTAGGAGGTATAAAAATCAGTGTTCTCAAAAGCGGATGTTGCAGGCAGTACAATGTCCGCATATGCAGCCGTTTCCGTTAAAAACAAATCATGAACCACAGTAAACAAGTCTTCCCGCAGCAAGCCCTGTCTGACTTTGTTTGCTTTCGGCGCGACGACGGCAGGGTTTGTTCCGTAAATAAAAAGAGAGCGGATAGGCGGATCTGTTTCCAAAAGCACCTTGCCAAGCTGATTCATATTAAACGACCTCGGTGTGCGTCCTTTCAATAAGTCGGGCCGCTGCAAGGCATTTGTGTTATATTCTAAAATTCCGCTGTTATGCTTAATTGCGCCGCCCCCTTTATGCAGCCATTGGCCGGTGATCGCCGGAAGACAGGCAATCGTCCTTACAATCATCCCGCCGTTATCGTGATGCTGGATTCCATTTCCGATTCTGATAAAAGAAGGGGAGACTTTCCCATACATTCTTGCCAGCTGATAAATATCTTCAGTGCTGATCCCGGTGATCATTGATACCTTTTCCGGATTATACTGTTTCACGTGTTCACGGAGCTTGTCGTAGCCGACCGTGTATTCAGACAGGAATGCTTCATCGTGAAGGTTTTCTTTAAATAAAATGTGCATGATGCCAAGGGCAAGTGCGCTGTCAGTTCCCGGCTTTATTGGAATAAACCAATCTGCAAGACGCCCTGTCTGATTTTTATGTACATCGATCACGACAATTTTGGCACCTTTTTTTCGCGCTTTTTGGGCGATTGTAATTTGGTGCATGTTTGTGCTGACAGCGTTAATTCCCCAAAAAATAAATAGTTTTGTATGAATGGTTTCCTCAGGATCGATTCCCGCGCTTATGCCCATTGTATATTTATAGCCTTCAGATCCCGCTTTGCTGCAAATCGTCCGTTCAAGCTGGCTTGATCCCATGCGGTAAAAAAAGCGGCGGTCCATTCCTTCAGCTGTCAATTTCCCCATATTTCCGTAAAAGCTGTAAGGAAGTATGCTTTCAGCTCCCATTTCATCAATCAGCTGCTTCCAGCGGGAGGTGATCGTATCAATCGCCTCTTCCCAGGAAATCGGTTCAAATATCGCTTGGCCTTTCGCGCCTGTCCGTTTAAGCGGTGTAGTCAGCCGCTTTTCATCATAGATGCGCTCCGTCATGTTTCGAACTTTGTTGCATATGTTTCCAGCTGTGACAGGATGATCGGGATCTCCCTGCACTTTCACAATTTTTCCGTCTTTTTTATGTATTAACAATCCGCATTGATCCGGGCAGTCAAGCGAGCAAACGGACTTAAAAATGCCATTTTGTTGTGTAGCAAAAGATTTTATGGCCCAGTTCCTCTCTCTAGTTAGATATTTTGTAAGAATTATAACATTTCGGATGATAACGTCAATTCTGAAAAAATAGATTAACATCAATCTTGGAATTCTTTATGATAAACGTATTCTTTATTCTGAAAATGATATATTCAACATTTTCTATCCAGAGAGGTGGAGGGACCGGTCCAATGAAACCTTGGCAACAGTATTGTACCAATTCCAGCAAGCGTCAGCTTGAAAGATAGGAAAGCAAGGTTTATACCGGCGTCTGTCTGTAGACAGGGCACGCTTATATATGATCTCTTTCCATCTTCGGAAAGAGATTTTTTTATGAAAAAATATGATGAAAAGGACGTTTTGCACCATGACGTTTTTGGTTACAGCACCATACAACAAAGAAGGACACAAAGAGCGAGCTTGAAACATTGTTCGGCTCGGTTTGTTATCAATCCTAGGAGGAGCAAGGCCGGGCATACCGGGAAGTTGAAATCATTCAGCTATTAAAAGAAACACATACGATAGGTTTGATTACTCAGCTCGATCAAGTAACAGAGAACGTATTTTGAACTGATGAAAGAGAGTGCGATTTTCGTCAATACTTCAAGAGAGGTTGTGGTAAACCGCATTCATATACCTGTACCTGAGGAAAAAGCAGTACAGGAGGAATCATCTCCTCAATATGCATCTTAATCAGAAAGCGCCCTGTTTCAGGGGCGCTTTTTGTCCTTTTCTTGTGGAGAGAGCTGACAAACTTAACTTTCCTGAAGGAGAATAGACAATATGTTGACATTTAATCGAGAAGTGTTATGATGTTATAGACAATATATTGTCTAACGAGGAGGATGAGTATGGATTATTCAAAAGAACTGAAAGATTTATTTTTAATGCAACAATCTTACGCTACACTTTTTTCTGTTTTAAACAAAATCCAATCACGCGGAGACGATTATTATGAAAGCTTAACGTCAAGACAATTTATGACGATGGTTGCCATACTGCATTTACCGGAAGAGGAAACGACATTTAACAACATCGCAAAAAAATTAGGCACTTCAAAACAAAACATCAATAGGCTTGTCAGTAGTATTGAAAAAAGAGGTTATGTCATTACTGTTCCGAGTAAACGCGACAAGCGAGCGGTTAATGTGAAGATTACTGATTCAGGCAAGCGTGTCATGGAGGAATGCGGTGAAAAAGCGGTGTACTTTATGGCAGATCTATTTAAAGGGTTTTCTACGGAAGAGCTGGAAACATTGTGGGTTTTATTGAAGAAACTGTACAGTTTTGACGGAGAGGAACAGGATGGCTTTGAAGAAAACGCTGCTGATTTTGACATTGAACAAAATCGGGACGATTTGAAAACAAATTTATTGCAGGAATTCTCAAAACGGAGAATGTAAAAAGGAGAAATATATGAACAACATGGCGGCTGTAGAAAATTTGAAAATACAGTACGGAAACAAAACAGCGGTAAATGGGATTTCTTTTGAAGTGAGAGAGGGGGAAGTTCTTGGCTTGTTAGGCCCAAATGGTGCTGGGAAAAGCACCACCATTCACGTGTTATCCGGAGTATTGTCGGCCAGTTCTGGCAACGTGACAATACTGGGCCACAATGTGAAAAAAGGGTCAAAGGAAATGAAGAAAGGCATCGGAATTGTACCTCAAGATATCGCGATTTACAAGGAAATTTCCGCTGAGAAAAATGTTCGTTTTTTTGCGAGTCTTTATTCTCTTAGAGGAGAAGAACTGAAAGCCCGAGTCAGAGAGGCTTTGGAGCTCGTACAGCTATATGACCGGAAAAATGACAAGCCTAAGACGTTTTCAGGCGGGATGAAAAGAAGATTAAATATCGCGTGTGCCATTGCACATCAGCCGAAATTGATTATCATGGACGAGCCCACTGTAGGAATCGATCCGCAATCCCGGCATCACATTTTGGAATCGATAAAAGAGCTGAAATCAAGAGGAGCGAGCATTATTTACTCGACACATTATATGGATGAAGTCGAGGCGATTGCAGATCGCATTATAATCATGAATGAAGGGAGAATCATTGCCAATGGAACAAAAGAAGAGCTGTACAAAGAAGTGAATAAAGAAATGACATATGCTTTTCAGCTGGCACATGTTCAGAAATTAAATAAAAACGCTATTAGAAAAATCAAAGGAGTGACAGAAGTTGATTTCTCTGACCATCAACTACAAGTGACCGTTCAGCAAAACCAGGATCACCTGAGTGAAATCATAGCAGAATTGGGTGCCCAAGGCTGCGGCATCCTAAGCATGAACAAAAAAGAGGCATCGTTAGAAACAGTATTTTTAGAGCTGACGGGAAGAAATTTAAGAGATTAGGAGAGCAAAATGAGTCTGTTAAAATTGATAACGTTTGATTTTATGAATATTATAAGGAATCCGGTTCTTGTGATCGCCAATACGGTCTTTCCTTTCGTTCTTATTCTGATCATGGGCTTTGTGACGAAAAACAGCTTTGGAGCAGGCGAGGTCAGTTCGTATGATTATTATGGAGTGAATATGATGGTTTTTGCTGCAACACTGATCGCTATGACCGCCTCTAATACGTTTATGGAGGAAAAGGTGAAGAAAGCGAACCTCCGTATTGTATATGCGCCCGTTTCGACAACCGATATTTATCTTTCTAAATTACTATCAACCTGGATATTTAGTGTCATCATGTACAGTTTGAATGTGTTGATCGCCCAGACAATGTTTCATTTGAACTTTGGCGGACAACATCTTCCCTATTTCATGCTCTTATTGTATGTATTTTTATTTTTTGGTTGTTGTTTTGGTACAATGTTTTGCAGTTTGTTCAAAAATGAAGAACAGGCGAACGGGTTTATGCAAATTCCGATAGCCTTTTTTATTTTCTTTGGCGGCGTTTTTTTCGGGATTCATAGATTGGGAGAAGTCGTCAATCATATATCACTACTTTCTCCGGTTAAATGGGTAACAGAGTGTTCATTTCATCTTATTTATGATCACGATTCCAGTATGCTGCTGCCTGTTATGTCAGGACTATTTTTTGCTTCAATCATTTGTATTGCCGTTTCACATGTTACATGTAAGTCGGAGGGATATGTATGCTGAGTCTATTTCAAAACAGATGGGAGCGAATCTTGACCAAAAAAGCGATTATCATCATTACAGTGATCATTGTCCCTCTGATGGTTGGTGTTGCGATTATGTTTTCCGGAAAGCCGATTTTCAAAGAAACGATTGCTTTTGTAACAGAGCAGGACGACGTACAGCATATGCCGAGTGATTCTGCTTTTAGAGTGGTGGCGGTACATCAGAAACCGACGTTTTCTGATCTGGTGTTAGGGAAATATGCAGCTATCGTAGAAAAAAATCAAGGTGATTACAAAGTAACCACGTTGAAAAGTAAAGCGGATCAAAAGAGAATTCAGCAATTTTTTAAAACTGGAAAAATGCGAGGCGGCTACTTGGGAGAGGATGAATTAAGGGCTGAAAGGGGAACAGGAACGAATATCTTGGGCTTTATCGTAATGCTTGTTTTGATGCAAGGTGTGGCATTAGCTTCGTTATATCCAGAAGACCGAATGCTCAAAACCTTTAGAAGGATTTTGGTGTCTCCCGTACATGTGGGGAAATATTTGCTTGTTCAATTTATCTTTACGTTTTTATGTCTATACATACCCACTTACTTGGCCATCGTGATTACAAAAGTATTTTTCCATGCTGACATTGGTTTCCGTTTGGACATTCTTGCTGGGCTACTGGGTGTTCTAATCATGCTTGCAACAGGATTTGCTATCTTTATGGCTTCTGTTATGGACCGAAACATCAGTTTGGTGTCAAGCGGTATCAGTGTGGTCACATGTGTATTGTCAGGCTGTTTTCTTTCTTTTGCTCCGCATCATCCATTGTTGAATACGCTTTGTGCGATACTGCCGCAACGAGCGTATATGACTTTTATTCACGGGGTAGAAATGGGACATACAATGTGGGAATACAAAACTCAAGTTGTTTATATTTTGATGTGCTCGGCTGTATTTTGTTTCCTTGGAGGTTTTATCACAAGAAGAAGGACTATTAAAGGGATTTATGAATAGTGCAGATGAACATGAGATGTATAGGTTTCTGTGCATCTTTTTTACTTGTTGTTTATGCTGTATCAATCATTATGTAATAAAAGTTTAGAGGTGAAATCTGATCAAGAATCGGGTGCAGCTTCACCGATATTGTTTGCTGTCGCATGCAGCTGGCCATAGCCGCTATCGTCGCTGGCAAAAATCACTTCATCTTGTTGAGTTGTCAATTGGCATTGTGATCACGATTACAAATTTGTTATGTGTTAGACTTGTTTCTGCTTGTACCGAACGGTATATTGTTGTTTTGCGGTGACTCTTGCTGTAGTGATGAAGGCTCTTGTAGTGTTCCATTTGTTGTTATTCCTCCACTAAGTAACTTTCCCGTTTCATTACCAAAATCCCCGTTAATATCACCATCATTAGCAATTCCGGGTTTTCATTCATATGGTAGCGTAAACCTCATATTTACCTATATTAAGAAAGGAATTGCGTATATATGGATTTTCCGGATGAAAACAGTATTTTTAATAGCAAATCCGCAATATTTCTTGCAGCAATGAGCTATCAGACATATCCATTCTTTTTAGAAGGGAAACTTATCTTACCAGAAGGCTTTAAACTTCGATATACCATTCGTGGTTTTGCTGACGTAGAGAATCCTGCGGAAGAAGTATTCGGTTTTATTGCTGAGTCGCAAGATCAAATCGTTATAGCGTTTAGAGGATACGCAGCATATCCTAAGGATCTTTTAGCATCCTATGACATATTTCAAGTTCCCTATCCCTACGTTAAAAATGGCGGAAAGACCTCTCGCGGATTTACATGTCTTTATCAATCAACAAGAAACAATTTACTCAGACAAATAAACAAACTTTCCACGTCAAAAAAACTGTTTGTTACTGGACACAACTACGGAGGAGCCTTGGCAACATTAGCTGCTTTTGATATTGCAGTGAACACTGGGTTTAATCATCCGTTCTTGTATACGTATGGCAGTCCGCGTATCGGTGACCCTGTCTTTGCTTCTCAATTCAATCAAGTGGTGAAAAACAGTTTGCGAATTGTAAATATTCATGACTCTTTTCCAACTTTCCCCGCAAAAAAGTATCCACCACCTTTTACGGAGGAAGGATTATACTATCACCATGTAAAAACAAAGTATCCAATCTCTTTTCAGTTGAATAATACGCCGCGTAATGATGCGATCGCCTGTTATTTTAAATACCTCAGTAAAATGAATCCAGATTTCTCCGAAATATTATGTGATAAAAATCCAGGGTTTTGTCCTGATACTGAAATGTGTACTCCGTTTCGAGGAACATGCTAGGAATATACGAAAGGAGCTGCGTGGATGAATAGTTCAAACTTATACTATATGTTTAACCGTGAGGATTCGATATTGTTATCGGCCATGATCTACCAGTCATATCAACTCTTTGAAAAGGAACCACTTGTCTTGCCAAAAGGATATAGCCTTCGATATACGATACGAGCTCTTGCGGGTGTTGAGGAGCCGGAATCTGAAGTATTTGGTTTTATTGCCGAGTCACAAGATCACATCATTGTCACTTTTAGAGGAACCCGAACATTTAAGGACAATGAGTCGGACCAGGACTTATATCAAGTGCCATATCCTTTTGTCAGACATGCAGGAAAAACCCATCGTGGATTTACATGTATTTATCAATCGACAAGAAATGAATTGATTGGGGAATTAACCAAGCTTTCTGCAACAAAAAGATTATTAGTCGCAGGCCATAGTTTAGGCGGAGCTTTAGCCGTGTTAGCTGCTTTTGATATTGCGGTGAATACCCGTTTTAAACATCCTTTTGTGTATACGTATGGCAGCCCTCGAGTCGCTGACCCTCTCTTTGCATCCCAGTTCAATCATACGGTAAAGAATAGTATTCGTATTTACAATGTCCATGACATTATTCCTACCTTGCCGGATCAAACATATCCGCCCCCGTTTACAAAACAAGGCTTATTCTATCAGCATGTAGACAAGAAGGTTACGCTCTCTTTCCAGCTGAACAGTTTACCTGTTCGCAATCATGAGATTGTCTGTTATTTTAAAAACCTCAGCCGACAAAATCCTGCCTTTTCCAAATCATTATGTGATGAAAACCCGGGATTTTGCCCCGATACGGAATTATGCGTTCCATTTATGGGGATATGCAGTGATAAGGCATCCGCAAATCATTCAAGCTCACAAGAATAGAACTTTGTTTCGGCTCCTGCCTTGCACCCCATGAAGGTTTCTATAAATGTCAACAAGCCAGGAACAGCACCAGGCTTAATATTCGTTGCCCCCTATACTGTGTTCGAGTCGACTATGGTTAGGCAAACAGGTGCCCTGATCATAGATCAAGCTGTTAACCCAGTCTGGTTTAGACCTCTTGATAGTCGATTTACACAAAATACGGACTTTAGAGTACAATCCTACAAAGGGGAACCCGTTCTTACCATGTGGCAAGGAACAATATCTGGAACTCAGTCTGCAGATCCTAATCTACCGGCGGGGGATCCGGAACCTGGAGCTTTTTTTCAAATCATAAATCAGAATTATAAAGTGATTAAGAAACTCACCGCCAAAAAGGGATTTACCTCTGATGGTTTACGATTACAAAGCAAGATACCGTTTTGTTTACTGCTCTGAAACAAGTGCTAGCGGATCTCACATTGTATGGAGGTCCGGCAGATGGGTATTTTGACAATTATTCCATTCAGAAAGTTGATCTTGAGACAGGAGAGCTTCTTTTCTTCTGGAATGTGCTTGCTCACGTTGATCCTGAAGACTCAATGTTACCTGCGTCATCTGCCGCAAGCTCTCATAATATTTGGGATTGTTTCCACGTGAATTCAGTTGAGGAAGGCCGGACAATACACTTCTCATAAGCATGCGTAATACGTGGGCGATTTATTTAGTTGATAAGAAAACAGGAAAGATTGGCAGGTAGCTTGGTGGCAAAAAAAGTGACTTTACTTTTGATCCAAACGCAACATTTTCTTGGCAACAGGATGCACGTTTTAGGTCTCGAACTCGGATAAGTCTGTTTGATGATGCATGTTGCGCTTCTTCAAGCTCTCCGCCTGAGGGAGAAGCCCGTGGTTTAATCCTTCGGCTCGATTTCCATAACATGACTGCAAAAGCAGATCGAACTTATTATCATGGTCCAGAGCTGTATGTTCCAAGTCAAGGAAATGTTCAGAAACTATCAAATGGAAATCAATTCGTCGGCTGGGGACAGGAACCGTATCTTTCTGAATATAGGAGTACCGGTAATAGTGAAAAAGATCCTACGTTGAATTGGTTATATGATATGCAGTTTCCGGATCAAAATCTTTCATATAGGGCGTTTAAGGACAAATGGGTAGGTTTGCCGCTTTATCCACCCAGCATTGCCGTAAATCCATTGTGTGAAGATGCAGCCATTGTTTATGCATCATGGAACGGTTCGAGTGAAACTGCAGCTTGGCAAGTATTAGCTGGTCCAAAACCTAACAAATTGTCTGAGGTGGTAACCGGCGCTCCTCGAACCGGATTTGAGACAGGGATTTGAGACAGATATTCTTGTTCAATCGATTGGTCCATATTTTCAGGTGAAGGCATTGAATTCTTCTGGCCAAACCATTGGTACATCGCAGATTATTCATGCGGAGCAAGAAAAAGAAGAACCACATGCTGTGATGTGATCTATCGTCCCGTGTTAGAGGCTGACTGCTGCCTCAAGGACTCGCTGACCTAAGGTTAGGCCAGCGAGCTTCAGGTCTAGCACGTACATGCAGGCGCAGTCACCAAGAAGAGTGTGTGTGAAAAGGACGGGGGTCTGCATGCAGATAAAAGAGAGGATTTGTTCATTCATTTGATTTTAAAATAGAATATACGTTTGTATCATAAGGGATTCCATTTTGATACATGTATTGTCTTAAGACGCCTTCTTTTTGGAATCCCTTTTTGACGAGCAGTCGATTTGATGCTTTATTTTGGGTAAATACAACTGCGCCAATACGCTTCAGGCCAAGGGAAGCAAATCCGTAGGATATAACCTCCGAAATAGCTTCTGATGCAAATCCGTTTCGCCAATGCGCCGGGATGATTTCGTATCCGAGCTCTGCACGCTTGTGCTTTTGAGCCAAACCATGGAATCCGATTGTTCCGATCAATTCTTTATTGTTTCTTCTTTCTATTCCCCATCGTATACCGCGTTTCTCTTGATAAAGAGCGGCAAACGTTTTGACCATTGAAACGGCCTGTTCTATAGATTCCATGTTTTCTAGTCCGTAATAGCGTGTCACCTCATCGTTTGAAAAGCAGGAAAAAATGGCTTCTGCATCTTGATCTGTGATTTGCCTAAGTGTCAGCCGCTCCGTTTCTAATACGGGAAACATTTCACCACTCCCCATGTTTGTGTTTTTGTTTATCATATCCCTTTTATTTCCTCATTTCTATAGTGAACTTAGACCCCTAGGGAGGCAAAGGAACGAATCTGTCTTTCTAATTGCTTTTTGTTTTGGCTGAATTGTTTCAAACGATGGCCGTTTGCGCCTGATGGATGAGGGAAGCCATGAAGGCAGAAAAGGTTCTTGAGGCTGTGCGGGCCGATCAGTGTTCCGCAGACTGTTTCGGCTGCTTTTCCCAGCGGAATGAGAAGAGCCGGTCCCGTCACTTTATTGAGCTCCGCAGGAAAGTGCCCAAAAGCATAGGTGCTTAGGATTGGAGAGCGAGTGATGGCCGGTCTGTATCCGGTATAGTTTTTTTGCTGAACGAAGACGGGATATTTGATAACGGAAGTAGTATGAAGCATATGCCGCAAGTCTCCAAAAAGCTGTGCGGCACTTTGAATGCCTAAAGCTTGAGGAAGCCCGCATAAATTGAGCATGGATAATAAGGTTATGCCTCATCGAACCTGAAAGACCCGCCGCTTTTTTCGTGTCTGCCGCCATTTGCTCAAGAGATCTGCCCTCCCGCAGGCTTTCTACGGCTGTTTCATACGCTGTTTTCATCTGTGAAAACCCTGGCGTGATTCCGGCAATCACAATCGAGGCAGCCCGGTTGATATATTCATTATGAGGTGAATAATAGATGCCAAGTTCGTTTTCCTGATGGAGACGAAATGAATCAGTAAGCAAATCGGATTTGGTAAGGGAAGAAGGGAGAGAAGGCAGTTTCTCTGCGAACTTCTCTAAACAGCTGCGGTTTATCATCATGTGTAAGCCTCCTCAAAAAATAATATCCCATTGTCCATTCTGGTCGTAACAACGGGATATCATTCATCTTTATCTGCTATTAAAATGTCCTGCCTGCCACACTTCTTTGACTGCTTGAGGAACTTCTTTCACTTCAGCTACAGTCTGCTGAAAGGTACTTTTTTTCATTTGAACATCATGCTGAATCCTTTTTTGTTTTTGCGTCAGCAGCTGGGCTTCCGTTTTTAATCCTTCGATTTGTTTTTGCATGTCCTGCGTAACAGAGGTGAGTTCTTTCAGTGTCGGGTCAAGCTTTTTCTTATTTTGAATCACATGAACCCCTAAGAAAATGATAGAAAACGCCAATACTGCGAGACTAATATAAACAATAACCATATGTTCACTCCTTTTTCTTTTGTCATTACCCTGTTTCCGTTTTTTTAATCCGAAGAAATGATGGTGTCACAGTTCGTTTCATTTGCGTATTGGATTTATTCTACTTATAATGTGATATCGTACATAGATAAGCAAAGAAAGGGTGCTTCAATTGCAAAGTTTACAAAATAAAACCGCTCTTATTACAGGCGGAGGCAGAGGGATCGGCCGCGCTACAGCTCTTGCTCTTGCGAAAGAAGGCGTCAATATCGGGTTAATCGGCCGGACTGCTGCAAATGTTGAAAAAGTGGCTGAAGAAGTCAAAGCGCTTGGTGTAAAAGCTGCATTTGCTGCTGCAGATGTAAAAGATGCCGACGAAGTAAATCAAGCTGTAGCTCAAGTGAAGGAACAGCTCGGTGATATTGACATCCTCATTAATAACGCTGGAATCAGCAAATTTGGCGGTTTCTTAGACCTGTCAGCTGACGAGTGGGAAAATATTATAAATGTCAACCTAATGGGTGTGTACCACGTGACTCGCGCAGTGCTTCCGGAAATGATCGAACGCAAAGCCGGAGACATCATTAATATTTCATCTACAGCGGGTCAAAGAGGAGCTGCTGCAACAAGTGCTTACAGTGCTTCTAAATTTGCGGTTCTCGGGTTAACAGAGTCTCTTATGCAAGAAGTGAGAAAACACAATATCAGAGTCAGCGCGTTAACACCAAGCACTGTCGCAAGTGATATGTCTATCGAACTGAACTTAACAGACGGTAATCCTGAGAAAGTGATGCAGCCAGAGGATCTTGCGGAGTACATGGTGGCACAATTGAAACTGGATCCGCGAATTTTCATCAAAACTGCTGGATTGTGGTCAACAAATCCGTAAAATCAAAAGCCTGTCCTGCGACAGGCTTTTTTATTTTTAATTGAAGAAAAAAGGAGTATCATTTAACTAATAAAACTATATACTAAATTTTCATTGTTGCATTTTTGTCCCATTACACATATAAACAGCAACCATATACATTTTCTTCATTATCAGCTTTCATTAAAGAAGGAAAACAATAAGACAAAATTGAATATTTAGTACATAGTGTGCTCAGTTGACAGAAGAAGGAGTGAAAATAATGAAAGAAGAAAAAAGAAGTTCAACTGGCTTTTTGGTTAAACAGCGCGCATTTTTGAAACTTTATATGATAACAATGACAGAGCAAGAGAGACTCTACGGACTAAAGCTGCTTGAAGTGCTTCGCTCTGAATTTAAAGAGATTGGTTTTAAACCAAACCATACAGAAGTATACCGATCTTTGCATGAGCTTCTTGATGACGGGATATTAAAGCAAATCAAAGTAAAAAAAGAAGGGGCTAAGCTCCAGGAAGTCGTCCTTTATCAATTCAAAGACTATGAAGCTGCCAAACTATATAAAAAACAGCTGAAGGTTGAGCTGGACCGCTGTAAAAAACTGATTGAAAAAGCGATTTCAGATAACTTTTAATGTGAAAAAACACCCGCACAGCATTGATCATCGGGTGTTTTCTGCTGTTCATTATACATAATTGTCGAAAAGAAACAATACAAATCAATGATGACCTTCAAACTTGACATCATTTCCTCACGTGGTAACATTTTAAACGTGTGAAATGCGAACAAAAAAGCGAACGAAGGAGATGTTACCGATCTTTGATCAAAAGAAAATAGCCTTTATAGGAGCAGGATCTATGGCCGAAGGAATGATATCAGGTATCATCCGTGCCAACAAAATCCCGAAACAAAACATCTGCGTTACAAACCGCAGCAATACAGAGCGATTAGCTGAACTTGAACTTCACTATGGCATCAAAGGCGCAGGGCCGAATGATTTATGTATGGAAGACATGGATGTACTTATTTTGGCAATGAAGCCAAAAGACGTCGAAAGCGCTCTGTCATCGCTAAAATCACGTATTCAACCCCATCAGCTCATATTGTCGGTCCTTGCCGGCATAACCACCTCTTTTATTGAACAATCATTGCTTAATCAACAGCCGGTTATCAGAGTGATGCCTAACACATCCAGTATGATCGGCGCTTCTGCAACAGCCATTGCGCTTGGCAAATATGTATCAGATGACCAGAAAAAGCTGGCAGAAGTATTGCTTGGATGCATGGGTGAAGTCTATACCATTCAAGAAAACCAAATGGACATATTCACCGGAATTGCCGGCAGCGGTCCCGCTTATTTTTATTATTTAATGGAATTCATTGAAAAAGCAGGCGAGGAAGCGGGCCTCGATAAACAGTTATCACGCAGCATCGGTGCACAGACGTTTTTAGGTGCCGCAAAAATGCTCATGGAAACAGGAGAACAGCCTGAGGTCTTAAGAAACAATGTCACGTCACCGAATGGAACGACAGCTGCCGGGCTGCAAGCCTTGAAAAAGAACGGCGGCGGAGAAGCAATTTCTCAAGCGATTAAGCATGCCGCTAAGCGTTCAAAGGAAATCAGCAGCGATATCGAAAAAACAGCGGCCCTGCTAACAGGAGTGATAAAGTGACGCCTGATACAGACATGAAAAGAGTCGTTGTGAAGATTGGAAGCAGTTCTTTAACAAGCCTTCATGGTGAAATCAGCATTCGAAAATTAGAAGCGTTGGTTGACCAGGTCGTCAAACTCAAAGATGCAGGATATGAAGTGATTTTGGTCTCTTCAGGTGCAGTGGCGGCGGGATATCGGAAGCTCGGATTTATCCGAAGACCAGAAAAGCTTCCGGAAAAACAAGCTTCAGCTTCAATCGGTCAGGGCCTGCTGATGGAAGCTTATTCAAAGCTTTTTTTAGCACACGGCTATGTCGCATCCCAAATTTTAATTACGAGAAGCGATTTTTCTGATGAATATCGGTATAACAATGTTCGGAATACAATGAATGTACTGCTAGAACGAGGTATCATCCCGATCATAAACGAAAATGATACAGTGACTGTCAATCTGCTCAAGTTTGGCGACAATGATACGCTCGCAGCAAAAGTCGCAGGATTAATCGATGCGGATATGCTTGTGATTTTATCAGATATCGATGGATTATATGATGGCAATCCGCGTACAAATCCAGAAGCGAAAAGAGTACGGCGAGTGAGTGAAATAACGCCAGACCTCGAAGCATGCGCAGGTGATACTGACAGCTCCGTCGGTACGGGAGGCATGCGCTCTAAGCTTGATGCGTTTAAAATCGTCATGGCATCCGGCATTAAAGGATTTCTTGGTCAGGCAGATACCGGCGATATTTTATTTCAGGCCGTACATGAAAAGGCGGAAGGCACCTATTTTGAAGCAGAGGAAACGCTTCCGCTGAATCGTAAGGAGCAGTGGATCGCTTTTAATTCCGGCCCGGAAGGTGAAATGATTGTATCAGATGATTATTCACGAAGAGTAACAAACGGCCAATCGAGTTTATATCTGGACGGTGTACAGAAGATTAAAGGGAAGTTCAAAAGCGGATCGGTTGTTCGGCTGATGGATTCACAAGGGGCGGAAATCGGGCTCGGAATCGTCAATTATTCTTCTGTACAGCTTCAAGAACCTGAAAAGAGAAAAGAGCTGATAAACAAAGCTGTGATTGATCAGGAAGCGTTTGTTTGCCATGTGGATATATCTTTGTCTGTAAATTAAATTGCAGCAAAAAACCCGAAGCTTCATATAGAAGCTCGGGTTCATTTTTTATTGATACTGCTCCAGCTTAGAAAAGAATTGAATAACAAACTCATAAAAGTCATTCGCAGACGGCGCAAGCTCTCTGTTTTTCGGTTTTATGATTCCGACAGTCCGTTTTACTTGAGGGAACTCAATTGGAATCTTCACAGTAAAACGAGGTGTCGTTTCCGCAAAAGTGCTTTCCGGCAAAAGGGTAACGCCCATTCCAGCGGATACCAATCCTTTAATGGCATCCAAATCCTCGCCCTCAGTAGAAACGAGAGGAGCAAAACCGGCTTGTTTGCAAGAATCTATTGCCATTTTTCTCAGCACAAAGCCTTCCGGGAACAATACAAATTGGTCGTTGCGCAAATCGATTAAATGAACCGTTTTTTGTTTGGCAAGCGGGTGATTTAATGGAACAAGCGCGTAAATTTTTTCTGTGAATAAAATTTTCCCCGTTATATCCGAGAAATTCGTCGGCACCGGTCCTAATAAGGCCAGATCAATATCGCGGGTTCTGACAGCTTCAATCAGAAACTTATAGGAGCCTTGGCGCAGCAAAAACTCGACGTGCGGATATTCTTCTTTAAATGCAGAAATGACGGTCGGCAAAAGCTGGCTCGCAAGGCTTGTAGGAAAGCCGATCTTTACCGTTCCGCGATGCGGGTCGAGATACTCATCAATTTGTTCTTTCGCATAATCAATGGCTTTCATTGCCGTTTTCACATGAAGCAAAAATTCTTTTCCGATCGGCGTGAGTTTGATGTTTCTTCCTTCACGCTCAAATAAAGTCACATTTAGTTCTTCTTCAAGATTTGCAATTTGTCTGCTGATTGCTGATTGGGCCACATGCAAATGATCAGCGGCTTCTGAAACGTGTTCACGTTCAGCCACCTCCATAAAATAACGCAGTTGGCGCAGCTCCATTTTCGTCTCACATCCATCTATCTCATTTTGAGATTCTTTTGATCTAAATTATATATTGTTTATATCGTTTTGAAAACCTACAATAATAATAGAGTTGTTAGATTTTATGACCGGTATTATCGGAAATTGATCGGGGGAGAGGAATTATGACGTACAATCAAATGCCAAAAGCTCAAGGTCTCTACCGTCCTGAATTTGAACATGATGCATGCGGAATCGGCCTATATGCGCACTTAAAGGGCAAGCAGACTCACGACATCGTCAAACAAGGGCTGAAAATGCTTTGCCAGCTAGACCATAGAGGAGGCCAAGGCAGTGATCCGGATACAGGAGACGGAGCCGGCTTACTGGTTCAAATCCCTGATGCTTTCTTTAGAAAAGAGTGCAAAGACATCAATCTGCCGGAAAAAGGCCGTTACGGGGTAGGAATGGTCTTTTTCTCACAGAAGGAAGATGAAAGAAAAAACATCGAAAAGCAAATCAATGCACTGATTGAACAAGAAGGCCAAGCTGTTCTTGGATGGAGAACTGTACCTATAAATGTCGGAAAAATCGGAACAGTGGCACAGAAGAGCTGCCCGTTTGTCCGTCAGGTATTTATCGGTGCAAGTTCTGATCTGAAGGACAATTTGTCGTTTGAGCGAAAATTGTATGTCATTCGCAAACAGGCTGAAAACTGGGGAGTCACGGAAGGTCTTGATTTTTATTTTGCCAGTCTTTCAAGCCAGACCATTGTTTACAAAGGCCTTTTAACACCTGAACAAGTTGATGCGTTTTATTCTGACCTGCAAGATGAAACATTCGTTTCTGCTTTTGCGCTTGTGCATTCACGCTTCAGCACTAACACATTCCCTACATGGGAAAGAGCGCATCCAAACCGGTATTTGGTTCACAATGGTGAAATCAACACCCTTCGCGGAAACATCAACTGGATGAGCGCACGTGAGCAGCAATTTGTTTCTGAAAGCTTCGGTGAGGACTTAAATAAGATTTTGCCGATTCTCAATGCTGACGGCAGTGACTCTTCCATTTTAGATAACGCATTTGAATTTTTTGTAATGGCTGGTCGCAAACCGGCACATACAGCAATGATGCTCATTCCTGAGCCGTGGACGGAAAATACGCACATGTCTAAGGAAAAAAGGGCGTTCTACGAGTACCACAGTTCCTTAATGGAGCCGTGGGACGGACCGACAGCCATTTCATTTACCGACGGAAAACAAATCGGTGCGATTCTTGACCGGAATGGCCTTCGTCCTGCACGTTATTATGTAACAAAAGATGATTATATTATTTTCTCATCTGAAGTCGGCGTTATTGAAGTTGAACAGGAGAACATTTTATATAAAAACCGTCTTGAACCAGGAAAAATGCTTTTAATTGACCTGGAAGAAGGCCGGATTATCCCGGATGAAGAAGTCAAAACACAAATTGCAACTGAGTATCCGTATCAAAAATGGCTTGAAAAAGAGCTTGTCCAAGTGAATCCTGATCCGGAATCAAGAGAGGAAGAACAGTTTACAGATCTCCTTACTCGCCAGAAGGCATTCGGGTACACATATGAAGATATCCAAAAGTATTTAATCCCTGTGATTAAAGAAGGAAAAGATCCTCTCGGTTCAATGGGGAATGACGTGCCGCTTGCTGTTCTGTCAGACCGCGCACAATCACTTTTCAACTACTTTAAGCAGCTGTTTGCACAAGTAACGAACCCGCCAATTGATGCGATTCGCGAGCAGCTTGTAACATCTACGATGACTTGGCTCGGTGCAGAAGGCGATCTTCTTCACCCGAGTGAACGAAACGTTCGCCGGATTAAATTGTATACACCAGTTTTATCCAACGAACAATTTTACGCTTTGAAAACGATTGTTCATCCTGACTTAAAAAGCCAAAGAATCGATGTGCTGTTCTCGGAGGATATTGAACGCGGATTAAAGGACATGTTCACACAAGCAGAGAAAGCCATCAGCCAAGGTGTAAGCCTGTTAATTTTATCAGACAAGAAGATGAACGAACGCCTGACGCCGATTCCTCCGCTTTTGGCAGTCAGCGCGCTGCACCAGCATTTAATCCGCAAAGGGCTGCGTACGAAAGTCAGCATTATTGTGGAATCCGGGGAAGCGCGTGAGGTGCATCACTTTGCAGCATTAATCGGCTATGGTGCCGATGCGATTAATCCGTATCTGGCTTATGCGACTTACAAGCAGGAAATTGATGAAGGACGTTTGGATCTCGGCTATGAAGAAGCGGTCAGCAAATATGGAAAAAGCATTACTGAAGGCGTTGTAAAAGTCATGTCTAAGATGGGAATTTCAACTGTACAAAGCTACAGAGGCGCCCAAATCTTTGAAGCGGTAGGAATCAGCCGCGATGTGATTGACCGCTATTTCACGGGAACTGCATCACAGCTGGGCGGTATCGACTTAAAAACAATTGCCGAAGAGGCGCAGCGCCGTCACCGGGAAGCGTATCAGGATGATTACAGCAAAACGCTTGAACCAGGAAGTGACTTCCAATGGAGAAACGGCGGAGAGCATCACGCGTTTAACCCGAAAACGATTCATACCTTGCAATGGGCATGCCGCAGAAATGATTACAATCTGTTTAAACAATATACAAAAGCGGCAGATGAAGAACGGATCGGATTTTTGCGGAACTTGTTCGCATTTGACGGAGACCGGAAGCCTCTGAAACTGGAGGAGGTCGAATCTGCTGAATCAATTGTCAAACGCTTTAAAACAGGTGCAATGTCATTTGGATCCTTGAGTAAGGAAGCGCATGAAGCTTTAGCCATTGCGATGAACCGTCTTGGCGGAAAAAGCAACAGCGGTGAGGGCGGAGAAGACCCAAAACGCTTTGTTCCAGATGAAAACGGTGATGACAGAAGAAGTGCAATCAAACAAATTGCATCCGGTCGTTTTGGCGTCAAAAGCCATTACCTCGTTAATGCAGATGAATTGCAAATCAAAATGGCGCAAGGCGCTAAGCCGGGCGAAGGCGGACAGCTGCCTGGCAACAAGGTGTACCCTTGGGTTGCCGATGTCCGCGGATCAACGCCAGGTGTCGGATTAATCTCACCGCCGCCGCATCACGACATTTATTCGATTGAGGATTTGGCGCAGCTGATACACGATTTAAAAAATGCCAATCGTGATGCAAGAATCAGCGTCAAGCTGGTGTCAAAAGCAGGCGTTGGCACAATCGCTGCAGGTGTTGCCAAAGCAACGGCAGATGTCATTGTGATCAGTGGTTACGACGGAGGTACAGGCGCTTCTCCGAAAACCAGTATTAAACATACAGGGCTGCCATGGGAGCTTGGTCTTGCAGAAGCACATCAAACGTTAATGCTGAATGGACTCCGTGACCGTGTTGTATTAGAAACAGACGGAAAGCTCATGACGGGCCGAGATGTTGTGATGGCTGCCTTGCTCGGCGCCGAAGAATTCGGTTTCGCGACGGCTCCGTTAGTTGTACTCGGCTGTGTCATGATGCGTGCCTGCCATTTGGATACATGTCCTGTCGGGGTAGCGACACAAAATCCGGAGCTTCGTAAAAAATTCATGGGCGACCCTGATCATATTGTGAACTATATGCTGTTCATTGCTGAAGAAGTTCGTGAGTACATGGCTGCCTTAGGCTTCAAGACATTTGACGAAATGATCGGCCGCACGGACGTACTCAATGTAAGTGAACGGGCGAAGGGACATTGGAAAGCAAGCCAGCTTGACTTGTCTACCCTTCTTTATCAGCCTGAAGGCGTTCGGACGTTCCAATCGCCGCAAAATCATAAAATTGATCAATCACTTGATATGACGGCGATTCTCCCGGCTGTACAAGAAGCCATCGAGTCCGGGAAAGAAGCAGAAGTTTCTATTAAAATCAACAATACAAACCGTGTAGCCGGCACGATAACAGGCAGTGAAATTTCAAAACGTCATGGTGAAGAAGGGCTTCCGGAAGATACGATTAAGCTGCAGTTTACCGGATCAGCCGGACAAAGCTTTGGAGCCTTCGTTCCTAAAGGGATGACGCTTTATTTAGACGGAGACTCAAATGATTATGTCGGAAAAGGACTTTCTGGCGGAAAAATCATCGTCAAGTCACCGGAAGGATTCAATTCCGCTTCAGATGACAACGTCATTATCGGTAACGTAGCTTTCTACGGTGCGACAAGCGGAGAAGCGTACATTAACGGTCGTGCTGGTGAACGCTTTGCCGTTCGGAACAGCGGTGTGAATGTGGTGGTAGAAGGCATTGGCGACCACGGCTGTGAATACATGACTGGCGGCAGCGTTGTTGTGCTCGGTGAAGTAGGCAAAAACTTCGCTGCAGGCATGTCCGGCGGAACCGCTTATGTTCTGGCCGAAGATGTAAAAGCGTTTAAACGCAAATGCAACCTTGAGATGATTTTATTTGAATCATTAGGGGATGAAAAAGAAATCGAGCAAGTCAAAGCAATGCTTGAAAAACATGCTGCATATACAAACAGCCAAAAAGCACAAGATCTGCTTGATCAGTGGGAAGACAGCGTGAAAAAATTCGTCAAAGTCATTCCGAAAAACTATAAACAAATGCTTGCAAGCATCGAAGAACAAAAAGCTGCAGGCCTATCAGATGAAGAAGCTGTTATGTACGCATTTGAAGCCAACACGAAACCAAAGCAGAACCCAGCGTCATCGGGACAAAAACAAGCGGTAGTTCAGTAAGGAAGGGGAGAGGAACATGGGGAAACCAACTGGATTTATGGAGATCAAACGAGAAAAACCTGCTGAGCGGGACCCTCTCACTCGCTTAAAGGATTGGAAAGAATATTCTGCTCCTTTTTCAGAAGAAGCATCGAAACGGCAGGGGGCGCGGTGTATGGATTGCGGTACACCGTTTTGCCAGATCGGTGCGGACATTAACGGATTTACATCCGGCTGTCCAATTTACAACTTAATTCCTGAATGGAATGATCTTGTCTACCGGGGCAGATGGAAAGAAGCATTAGAACGCCTTTTGAAAACAAACAACTTTCCTGAATTCACAGGGCGGGTATGCCCCGCTCCTTGTGAAGGATCATGTACATTAGCGATTTCAGACCCGGCCGTATCAATTAAAAATATCGAAAGAGCTATCATTGACAAAGGCTTTGAGAACGGCTGGATTCAGCCTAGAATTCCTAAAAAACGAACAGGCAAAAAAGTGGCCGTCGTTGGATCAGGCCCGGCCGGACTGGCGAGTGCTGATCAGCTGAATCAAGCGGGACATTCCGTCACTGTGTTTGAACGTTCGGACAGAGCGGGCGGTCTTTTAACATACGGCATTCCAAACATGAAGCTTGAGAAAGGCATTGTAGAACGCCGGGTTAAATTGCTGACACAAGAAGGCATTGATTTTGTCACAAACACAGAAATCGGCGTTGATATTACAGCTGATGAGCTGAAAGAGCAATTTGACGCTGTGATTCTATGTACAGGCGCGCAAAAACAGCGGGATCTATTAATTGAAGGACGCGATTCAAAAGGAGTCCATTACGCGATGGACTACCTGACACTCGCGACAAAAAGCTATTTAGATTCTAACTTTAAAGACAAGAAATTTATTGATGCCAAAGGGAAAGATGTCATCGTAATTGGAGGCGGGGATACAGGAGCTGACTGTGTCGCTACAGCTTTGCGACAAAAAGCCAAAAGCGTACACCAATTCGGCAAACACCCGAAACTTCCGCCGGCTCGTACGAATGACAATCTATGGCCTGAACAGCCGCACGTCTTTACGCTTGAATATGCGTATGAAGAAGCAGAAGCAAAATTCGGAAGAGATCCGCGTGAATACTCCATTCAAACGAAAAAAATGGTTGCGGATAAAAACGGTAAGCTGAAAGAACTTCATACCATCCAAATGGAAAAAGTGAAAAATGAGCACGGAAAGTACGAGTTCCGCGAGCTGCCTGGAACGGAAAAAGTATGGCCTGCTCAGCTTGTCTTCATCGCTATCGGCTTTGAAGGCACAGAACAGCCGCTGTTGAAACAGTTTGGTGTTGATTCTGTAAATAACAAAATCAGCGCAGCATATGGGGATTATCAAACAAATATCGATGGCGTATTTGCCGCAGGGGATGCAAGAAGAGGCCAAAGCTTAATCGTATGGGCGATTAATGAAGGCCGTGAAGTGGCGCGTGAAGTAGATCGATATTTGATGGGGAGTTCAGTTCTTCCATAAATAAAGGGGATTATCATATAAGAGAAACCGGCCTGTATACCAGCCGGTTTCTTTTTTTATTCCATCATAATTCCGATGTTTCCAAACTGTGTGCCGTTCTGCATTCTTGTATATGCTTCAAACGCTTTTTCTAAAGGGTATGTGCGGTCAATTACAGGGCGCAGCTGATGTTTTTCAATGAAAGCGAGCATATCGTAAAATTCCTCACAGCTTCCCATCGAGGTTCCCAATACATTGATCTGAGGAAAGAATAAAGAGCGCACCGGAAAACTAAGGTCGTCCCCTGAGCTTGCCCCAAAACTGACAATACGCCCGTTCGGTTTAACATGGCGAAGGTATTCCGAAAAGAGGGCGGGACCTATGCTGTCAAGAACAACATCAGCTTTTTCTCCGTGCAGCTGATCATCCCAATTACTGTAGCTGTCAAAAGCATAATCGGCACCTAGATGGAGCGCTTTTTTCCTTTTCTCCTCACTGCGGGAGGTCACGCTTACTGTCGCTCCGATCGCTTTTGCCATGAATAAAGCGTAGGTTGCAACTCCGCTGCCGATGCCGGGAATCAACAGATGCTCGCCTTTTTTCAATCGGGCTTTTGTAAATAAGGCCCGATATGCGGTTAAAGCCGATAAAGGCAAAACGCCTGCTTCTTCCCAGGATAAATAAGAAGGTTTTTTGATTGCATTTTGTGAAGGAATGATCACATATTCAGCCAGCGTTCCGTCAGAAGGCCCTCCCAAGATCTCCGGAATTGGCGGTACATTCTCTGTCACATCCCAGTTCAATGTCGGGAAAATAATGACTTCCGTTTGAACAGCTGCGTTTTTGACACCTTCACCAACCTCTTCAATAATACCCGCGCCGTCAGAACCCAGTATCACATAAGGATCTCGTTCTGATTTGTTATTCATCAGAAACAGGTCGCGATGATTTAGACCTGCAGATTTTAATTTAACTTTCACCTCTCCGTATCCGGGCTTTTGTGATGGAACGTCTTGCAATGATAAGCCCTGAAGTCCTGCTTTTCCGTTGTGAATGACAGCTTTCATGTGTCCTCCTCCTCATTGAATTGCAGTTTCATATCTTTACATATTTTACATAGCGGTATTCTTCAAGTAAAATGAACAAAAATGATAGCCGATATCACTTTTAATCATAGCAAGAAGGTGAGAGCCTATGGAAAGCGGAGATTTAAAGATTTTTCGGGCTGTGGCCCGTGAAGGAAGCATAACGAAAGCAGCGGAAATGCTGAATTATGTTCAATCGAATGTGACAGCCAGAATACATAACCTTGAGGAAGATTTGAACATCAGGCTTTTTCATCGGACGAATCGCGGGATGAAGCTGACCGCTGCCGGAGAAAATCTACTAGAATATGCTGATCAAGTACTAGCGCTGTTAGACGAAGCTGAAAAATCGGCACAGATGAGCCAGCAGCCGAAAGGGCTGTTGCGGATCGGATCGCTGGAAACAACGGCGGTAACGCATCTGCCTGAGCATGCGGCCTCCTTCCTCAGACGTTTTCCTGAAGTTGATTTATCAGTGAACACAGCTGATACACACAATTTGATGCAACAGGTTCTAGATCATAAGGTTGATGGTGCTTTTGTATACGGACCGGTTGAGCACACGGATATCAGCCAAATCCCTGTTTCCCGTGATGAATTGGTTTTGATTTCCTCACAGGAAGGAACGGCAGAAGACATGCTTCGGCAGCCGATGCTCTTTTTTGGAGCTGGCTGTTCTCATCGTGCCAGAGTCAAAAGGTTACTGGAGGAAGCAGGCATTCAAAATCAAAAAATCATAGAGTTTGGGACATTGGAAGCTATTATAAGAGGAGTTTCCGCCGGTTTAGGAACAGCGCTGCTCCCAAAGTCCGCTATCGACTGTTCCGAACATCGTATGAATATATGGATTCATCAGCTGCCTGCAGCGTATCGAGATGTAGAGATTGTATTTATATACAGGAAAGACTTTTTTATTACGAATGCGTTTCAGAGATATATAGATGAGGTAGACGAAATGAAGGGATGAAGCCTGTTGCGCTGCAATTATCAGGTATGAGACAGGTGTAAAGGTCTGTATACAAAAAACTGTACTCATTTGAACCGAGTACAGTTTTCTTCATTTTATTTCCGTTTTAAATTAATACCGATCGCCGCGCCGTTTCTGCTTGAATCAGCTACGCCTTTAAAAGTGCCGTTTTCATGGTCGATAGAGATGCTTTGCACGTTGCCGATATCAACTGGGCTTTTGCCGAATTTATGTCCCATGCCGTTTAGTTTGCTGAGGACATCTTCAGGAACTCCATCTTCGTAGCGGTAGGAGCTCATGCTGTTTGTGTAAATTCTCGGCTCTTCGACTGCTGCTTTTAACTCCATGCCGTATTCGATGTGATAGAGAATGGTTTGCAAAACAGATGAAATAATGGTGGCCCCGCCCGGAGATCCGACGGTGAGAACAGGCTTGTCATCCTTAAATAAAATCGTCGGGGTCATGCTGCTCAAAGGCCGCTTGTTCGGCTGTACTTCGTTGGCACCGCCTGGAACCGCATCAAAATCCGTTAATTCATTATTTAAAATGACGCCGTAATCAGGGACCATAATACCGGTTCCGAATAGCTGTTCAATTGTCGTCGTATAGGAAACAACATTTCCCCAGCGGTCGGCAACTGTGAAGTGGGTTGTTTGGCCTTCTACTTTGTCTTCAGGCTGTTCGACTTGCTTATAGTTTGCCGATCCTTCTTGGTATTTCCAAGGGTCGCCGGCTTTCGGCTTTTTATTGACTTGATCCAGGCTGATTAATTGCTGGCGTTCTTTAATATAATCGGGATGAAGCAGGCCTTTGAGAGGAACGTTTACAAATTCGGGATCACCAGCGTAAGACGCACGGTCGGCATATGACAAATGCATCGTTTCCGCAAGCAGCTGATATTTTTCCCAAGAGCGGGCGTCGTATTGTGAAAGGTTAAAATCATCAAGAATTTTCAGCATTTGCAATAAAAAAATACCGCCAGAGCTTGGAGGAGGAGGAGTGGCGATTCGATAGCCTTGATAGTCTCCCCAAATCGGTTCATCGATCGTAATATCATAATTTTCTAAATCTTTTTTTGTCATTGATCCGCCGAAATCCTGCACGGTGTCAGAAAGCGCTTTGGCGAATTTTCCTTTATAAAAAGCGTTAGTGCCTTTTGAACGAATGAGCTTAAATGTTTTTGCCAAATCCTTCTGAACCAGTGTATCGCCTTCTTTAAGCGGCTTGCCATTTGGCAAAAATACATCCCTTGCGGCAGTCCGTGACAGCTTTTCCTGATAATCAGAAATGGCATCCGCCAACACTGAATCAATCGGAAATCCTTTTTCAGCGAGTTGAATAGAAGGGGTGATTAATTGCTTCATTGATCTTGTTCCCCATTTATCCAAGGCTTCTTCCAGCCCTTTCAGCGTACCTGGAACACCGACGGCAGTACCTTTTGTCACACGTTCAGAGAAAGGAATCGCTTTGCCGTCTTCATCAAGAAACATGTCAGGAGCTGCGCCTGCTGGAGCACGTTCACGGCTGTCTATGATGGTTGTATCCTTTGTTTTTCCATCATACACCATCATAAAGCCGCCGCCGCCAATGCCTGACATCATCGGCTCTGTGACATTGAGGGCAAATTGAATGGCAACCGCCGCGTCAATGGCATTTCCTCCTTTTTTCAACACATCAGCACCGACTTCTGAAGCGAGAGGATGTGCAGTGGCAACCATGCCATCTTTTCCAACGTCTACTTGTTTGTACTCGTCATAGCTTTTGGGCGGCTTTTTCGCTTCCGCATGAAAAGGGACACTTCCAGCGACTAACAGGACACAAAGCAGAGCTGTTAAACAGACGTTCACCGTTCTTTTCATATTCTCCCTCCTATATGAAGCTATTCTGTTACAATCTTAGCGTAAGAAAATTACAGCGTTTTCACAAGTGACAAATGGTATATTATACAGAATATTCACTCGTTTTTCTGTGCAAAATTGATTATAATGTGATATGCGATGTGCTATATTAGAATCAGCATACAGATGAGGAAAGGACTGCTATATGTATTTAACGATTAAAGAAACAGCAGAATATACAAATCTATCAGAGGATTATATAAAAAGCTTGGTGCTTGAAGGGAAAATCAGAGCCGTTCATGACGGTGAGCAATTTTTGATTTTTAAGGAGCAGTTCAAAACGCATCTCGAACAGCTGGAGAATTACAAAGCGCTCGTGCAGGAAATCTTAAATGAACCGATTCCGGAAGACATTGATGTAAAGGATGAGGATTAGGACACAATTTCAAATTGTGTCTTTTTTTGTATAACTTTTTGAAGACAGTGAAAAAAACAAGGCGTCAGATTTTGTTCTAAGAGGCTTTTCGATGATAACTAAGGGGATATGTATCAAATAGATTAAAAGCTTTATAAGTATCTTTAAAAGCCATTTAAGAGGAAGAGGGGGTTAGAAAGCAATTTACCCTCCTTATGTAACACTATGTATATTATGTTACATAAATGCCGCGACACTTTGACTTTCAACGTTTTTCAGCTATAATAGTAACATAGACCTCAAAACGTTACATAACGGTTTTTTAAGGAGTTTTTTGATGCATATTGTACAGCCGATTCGCAGTTTAGAAAAAATCCAACAAGTAAAACAATATTTGCTAAACAAAAACAAGCGGGACTACTTTCTTTTTATTTTCGGCATCAACAGCGCGCTCCGCATCTCTGATATTTTGCCGCTGCAAGTGAAGGATGTGAAAAATAAAGATCATTTATGGGCAACGGAAAGCAAAACGAAAAAGAAGAGGAAGATTCTGATTTTAGAATCGCTGAAGCAGGAAATATACGAGTATACGAAAGACATGAAAGAAAACGAATATCTATTTAAGTCTGTCCGGACTAGGAAGCCGATTTCCCGCATTCAGGCCTACAGGATTTTAAGAGAGGCCGCGGCGGTGTGCGGTCTTGAGGAGATAGGTACGCACACGCTCCGGAAAACGTTCGGCTACCATTTTTATCAGCGGACAAAAGATATCGCCGAGCTGCAGAGAATACTGAATCATTCATCACCCTCGATTACAATGCGGTATATCGGTATTGATGAAGATACGACAAGAGCCGCTTATAAGGTTTTTGGAGGGCTCTAATACAAATCCCTTGAAAATATCGATCATCAGAGCTACTATATAAATACAAAAAGCTCTAGTAGCACAGCGGATAGTGCAGCAGTTTCCTAAACTGCAGGTCGGGAGTTCGAATCTCTCCTAGAGCGTTTTTTAAATGAGATGGGTTCAGATTCATCACATCTATAAAGCTTTAAAACCCTTGTAAAACAAGGGTTTTTGCTGTTTCTAGGAGTTTTTCAATTGAACGAGAATACGGTGGCAAACGATGTGAATTTATTTCTTTTTGCACATTGCTCGATTTTGCCGTAGTCGGCATTTTTTCAAATAAGTGTATCTTCTTCACAGAGCTCTTTAATGACATGTTGATAATAATCAAGGGAGGGTATCTATCTTCGCATGTGATGGAGGCCTCCGCATTACAGTAATAAAGCAAATGTAGCCCGTTTTGTTGAGTGGGGAAGAATTACAGAAGATGAATACAAACTAATAACCGGCTTGACCAATCCGGACAAAACAGCCTGTCAGTGTGGATTTAGGCAGCGCCGCAAATTGATCGACACCCCAGAGGTGTTTTTATTTTGCCTCTAAGGAGGTGATAACAAGAAATGGCGGATACTACTGTGTTTATTAATTTTGAAACATTGGATTTAGCGAGAGTTGATCTGTTTGGTGGTGTAAAGTACCTCGATTACTGCTGATTCTCAGCACCTTGACGTAATAACAGGTGTAATTAAGACTTGGAAACATTCAAAAAGCAGCGGAGCCGGAGCGCTTGCTTCGGTTATGTACGAAAATCATCGTAGCAAACATCATAGATACAATTCTCAATCTGAACGGCGTCCTGACATTTGGAACCGTTCTTTTTTATATCACCATCCACAACACAGCAAACGATGCATCAGCTGCTAAGGAGATCAGCTATATGATCGGGAATACAAGCTCGACAAGCTTTCACTTTGCAGTCGATGACAAAGAGGTGCGGCAGGGCATCCATATGGGAGACGGCACAAACGGCACCGGAAACCGTAAATCTATCGGGGTTGAAATCTGCTACAGCAAGTCTGGAGGCCCTAAATACAAGGCAGCAGAAAAGCTGGCAATCAAGTTTGTGGCGCAGCTGCTCAAAGAGCGCGGCTGGGCTATTGATCGTGTGCGCAAGCATCATGACTGGAACGGCAAGTATTGCCCGCATCGTATTTTGTCAGAGGGAAGATGGGATGAGGTTAAGGCGGCCATTGAAAAAGAATTGAAGGCTCTGGGCGGGAAAACAACTTCAACATCTGCACCTAAATCTTCTGGGGCACTTACACAGTCAAAAAAGACGATACTCTTTCCGCAATTGCAAAAGAGCATGGGGTAAGTGTGGCAAACCTTCAGAGCTGGAATAACATTAAGGACCCGAATAAAATCACAGTTGGCCAAAAGTTAAAGCTCACCGGCTCAAGCACTTCGAGCCCTAAACCAAGTAGCAAACAAACGTCATATACGCTGCCTTCTGGTGTCATTAGAGTAACAAGCCCTATGCGAAAAGGAGATGATGTAGAGCGGATACAAAAAGCCCTGGCGGCTCTTTATTTCTACCCGGACAAAGGGGCGAAGAATAACGGCATTGATGGCGTGTATGGACCGAAAACAGCAAACACGGTCAAACGGTTTCAGTCAGTAAATGGTCTGTCTGCTGACGGCATTTATGGGCCTAAGACTAAAGTGAAACTTGAAGAGTTCTTGAAATAATAGAAGAAGCCCTTCTTAAAAGAGGGCTCCTTTTCTAACTATATTGTTTTAAGGTGTTCTTTAATTTGTTCAATAACTTGCTTAAGCCATTCTAATGGAGTTATATCATCTTCAAGAAAGTATATACCATCAGCTGCTTCTTCTATAAATTCATTCTTATCTGCTCCAGAATAATCACTATTTACAAACTCAGTTAGTGCTATTAAATCTCTTTCTTTTAGTTTTTGTGCTGTTTCATTTAGATATTCATTAAGAGCATCTTCAGGAGATTCTATATCTTGGTGGAAATGTCCGCCGAGAAATCTAAATACAGGATCAGAAACTTTAATTTCAATCATTACTTATATAGCCTCTTTTATTTCTATAATTACTTTTTTCAACCATTGTAAAGGAGTTAAATCGATTGCCGGAAAATATATCTCCGTATATGATTTTATAAAACTTTCTTTCTCTTGATCAGATATGTTTTCATTTAAAAACTCTTCACAAAATTTTATTGTGAAAACTAAGCATTCTTTACTTGATTCATCTATAAATTCTTTCAGAGCTTGTTCTGGTGAACCCATGTCCTGGTGAAATGTTCCTTCTAAAAAATCACTTAATTCTTCCAGAGTATCATAATTCTCGTACATTGTTATTCAGAACTCCTTTTATTTTGTAGGATAGCCAGTTAAAATAAACTCCCCATTTTTACTCTTTTTCAATACTATTGTAGCGTTGGTAACATCCTTAGCAACATTTGAACCTTTTTCTACCCTTCTGCCGAGAACTTCTCCATCACCTTTGTATCTTAAAGGAAGAGTAGGTCTACTTGTAGGATTAGAGAGCCATTTTTTTATTTTACTAATGTTTTTTGGATCACTTAGAACTGAACTGGCGACTTTTTCTGCAGTAGCTCTATCTTTAAATGAAGAAGACCCAGAGATTTTTGTATCTTTTATTAAACGTTGAAATAATTCGCCATCAGTCTTCCCAACATGTTTTTCTATAAGATGCCCGCCTTTTGCTTCATGAGCAGCTAATCCGCCGCCAGGTGCGAGAGGGGTACTATCACCTTGTTTGGCATTACCTATACCCGTGTTGTTAGACGTTTCAGTTCTTCTGAGAACACTCTCTTTTTTATCTTCCGCAATGCTTTTTAGCAGCGGAGTATTTTTCACGTTAATGGTTTTCTCAGCATCCTGAAGGATTCCTTCTAATGCAGGAGTATACCGATTGACAGGAGATTTGACAAACTGTTTTACAGATTTTCCGCCTTGTTTAATTGTGCCACTAGTTGCTTTCCCAACTTTAGCAAGATCTTTCGAGCCTGTTGAGACAGAGGACTTTCCACCTTTTAACAACAGAAGACTTCCGCCCAAATAAGTAACATAGTGCAGCCGTGTGTATGCATCCCCGTGAATCATTTTTGTATCCCAATTATCCTTCAATGTGTCAACCATACTTTGAAAGGCAGCTTGATAGTCGTATTCCAAAACGGTATCCAGCACTTTTTGAGGATCCTTGTTTAAGTTATCAATCGTCCAACCGATATTCCATCCAAATTGAATGGCTCCTTCACCGGTATCCTTGGCAAGATCGTATATACCAACAATCGCACCCTTGGCGCCATCACCTATGATTCGCAACACTTCTTTTCCGTTATCCATGAAGGATTTACGCTGTTCAAGAAATGAAACAAATTCAAGCTGTTCAGGGGTAAGATTCTCATAGCCGACCTTCTTGGCAATTTTTAAGTATTCATCCGGATCCGTCACACCGTCTACTAGCTTCTTCTTTAAATCTTTGATTTCTCGTTGTTTCGCTTCATCTTTTTTGATCTTCAAATAGGCTTCAGTTTGTTTCTCAATATCGCCTTTTTTCTTATGTATATCACTTTCGCGGTACGCCTTGGCGTTGTAATGAATGGGCGTAGCATTTTTGCCTTTGCCTGTGGATTCCTCAAGCTTTTGAAAGTCCTTCTTGATGAATTGCTCGTTTGGCTCTGACTGAGCATATTCAGAAACAAGCGCTTCGTCTACGCTGTCTACTTTATTGACTGCTTTTTTGCGTTGGTTCTCCGCATCGGCGAGTTCGTCTTTGAAGGTTTCTGTCGAGAACAAATCAAGCGGAAGAATGTCGTCGATATCATGTAAGATATCTTTCATCGCTTTCTTTTGTTCAGACATAATCGATTTTGATTTTGTGTAAGCATTAGCCAGCTCATGTTCTAAGAAGGATTCTTCTATATATGCATCAGATAAGCTGGCGTCCTCTAAAGTGCCTGAAATGCTCGTCAAGAAAGCAATTTTCATATCAAGTAAGTCAATCCAATTGTCAGCTACACCTGCGTGGTCTTGATAAAATGCTTTGATATTGTCTGCGCCTTTGCCGGAAAACTCACTGTCATCTAAATCAGCTACAGCTTTAAAAGCCTTTTTTAGATTGACCATTTGACTTCTTAATTCTTTGTATTCCTTTGCGCGTCTATCTGCTTCTGAAAGCAGTGATTTGGCTTCAAATACTTTCATGATCATATCCTTTCGTTTGAATAGCTCCAACAAGATTTTACCATGGGAAAATGAAGAAATAGACGGGGATGTGATTCAAAATTGAGAAACGATTAATTTGATCCGTGTCATTTTACCTATATGAATTAATTGAAGAACGTTTAGGCAGTCAATGCATGGATATCGCATAACAAAATAGCTCTTTAGCAACTTACTTTTTTTGTTAAAATGATGAAAACAGAAAGGGGAGATAATATGGCATTACTACGCTTTATAAGTTTATATGGAATAGCCATCATTATACTGATGGTCGTAGCGAATTTTGCTCCTTTCTTGGCGGTGCCGTTATACTATGTTGCCGTAGCTGTATTAGTCTTTCTGATTGTGTATCTGATATATTATTATACCCAAAAGGTTTGAAGGGGGAAAAGGTAAACAAATTGCACAATAAATAGGGGAATAGACAACGGACTTTTCGCCTGTTGTCTTTCTTTATGCTAAAAGAAAAAGCACCTCCAACTACAAGACTATGTCTTATATTTGGGGTGCACTTCATACGCAGGGCGTTTTTTTCATATAACTGCGTCAAATTGATTGACTTTCCATTTTTTGTTTTCTTTTACAAAAGTCACTTTCCGTTTTGCAGCAGGTGATCCGTCTAAAGTAGGAATGGTAAATTCGTATGTGATTGTGCCGCCTTTTTTAGAGATGAGTTTAGCAGTTGATTTTTTCCAATTCAATAGGTTATCTCCGTCGCCGATCGGAACTGCAAGTTTTCCTTTTGAAACAGTGAAATGATAATCTTTAAAGCCTTTTTCGATTGCTGTTTTTGTAAAAATAGGTGTTAAGTAATTCACCGCTTTTGCTTTCGTGCCTAGATCACTGCACATGTACACATATTGAAGATTTTGATACTCGAATGTTCCTGATGGGCAAACTGCTTTTTTTACCTTTGGATTGTGGCCGCTCATTGTGTTCCAAAAGTGCTCTCTTGCGGATAATGCCAGCTGTAGTGCTTGTTTTTGTGATAAATCGCCTGATGTATTTTTCGCAAATGCATTTGTGCTTAATGACAGAATAAGTGCAATCGTTGTTAGAAATAGAAAATATTTTTTCATTGTGGTTCACTCCTTCAAAATCTCTTTCTCTTATGTTACAAATGTTACAATAATTACGGTAAGATTACAACACTTTTGCATAAATTATTTTTTTCTTTTATTTACAAAGAAATAGGCTGTTACTTTCTAGTTTATTCTTTATAAGCCAAAAAGATGTGTAAAATGAGTAGAATCGGGAAGGGTTTCATATGGAAAGTGATGAATAATAACATGTTACATATCCTGTTATTGTCAAAAGAATAGGAGCATGTTTTACAATCGAATTCAAATAAAGGAGCCTTCACTATGGAAACACCACAAGAACAACTTGTAAACCAGAAGAAAAGCAATCCATCTGTCTGGCGGTCTATGTCACTCTTTTTAGTGCCGCTTCTGCTAAGCAATGTGCTGCAATCAGTGGGCCAGTTAGTAGGAATGATGGCTGTAGGCAGATGGCTGGGTGTTGATGCGGTTGCAGCGGTATCATCCTTTTTCCCGTTATTTTTTCTTTTAATCTCATTTACGATAGGTATCGGTTCAGGAAGTTCGATCCTGATTGGACAAGCCTACGGGGCGAAGAACGAAGAGCGATTAAAGGCTGTTGTCGGAACGACGCTCACGTTTACGTTTTTATTAGGAGTTGTGTTAGCCGTCATCGGCAGTATTTTCACCTTTGATATTCTTCGTTTAATGGGTACTCCTGAAAATGTCATTCATATCAGCGCCAGCTATGCACGTATTTTGTTTTATGCTATGCCGTTTATGTTTTTATATTTTGCATATACAACCTTTTTGCGCGGAACAGGGGATTCTAAGACACCGTTTTATACGCTGATTGTGAGCACGGTCATTAACATAGCGCTTTTGCCTGTCTTAATCCTTGGTATGTTCGGTTTTCCGAAACTTGGCATATACGGCTCCGCATATGCAACTGTCATTTCCACGATTGCAACTTTTCTCGTGTTATTGGTGTATTTGCGAAAACGAAATCATCCGCTGCAATTTGATAAAACAGTGCGCCGTTATTTGAAAATGGATAAGGAACTGCTGGCTCTCCTGCTGCGTCTTGGGATTCCAGCAAGCATCAATATGATTCTTGTCTCATTATCAGAGATAGCGGTTATTTCATTCGTCAATCATTACGGATCTAATGCAACAGCTGCATACGGAGTGGTCAACCAGGTGGCCAGCTATGTACAGATGCCAGCCGTGAGCCTTGGTATTGCAGTTTCAATTTTTGCTGCGCAATCGATCGGCGCGAACGAGGTTGACCGCTTAAAGCAGGTCATTCGTGTGGGGATTTGGCTGAATTATATCATTGGCGGCGTGCTGATCATTTTGATCTATGCTTTTTCACATCAGATTTTAGCGTTATTTTTAACCGAACAAGAGACGCTTTACATTGCACACCGTCTCTTGATGATTACATTGTGGAGCTATTTGCTATTTGGAAATGCCCAAATTATTTCTGCAACGATGCGGGCAAGCGGAACGGTTTTATGGCCGACCGTTATCAGTATTTTCGCCATCTGGGGAGTAGAGGTGCCTGTCGCGTATGTCCTTTCCCACTATACAAAGCTTGAAATACTCGGCGTCTGGGTTGGGTATCCGGCTGCGTTTGCCGTCAGCTTGCTGTTGATTTATGGGTATTATCAATTCGTATGGAAAAAGAAACAAATTACACGTCTCATCCAATAGCCTCCCGAATGACACCGTTCTTGAGTTTGAACGGTGTTTTTTTATTTGATAGGGGGGAAACCTAAAATGGAGGAAATGTGGCACAGCACATTGAATTCTTATACAAGCAATGAATCAAGGAGAGGTTGAGTACACATGGCAAACTTTATTGAAAACATCACGTATTTGGGAATACCGGCAATCAAAGCAGGCAATGAACATCTAGAAATGATTGTTGTCCCCGAGTGGGGGAGCAACGTCATTTCTCTCGTGGACAAAGCAACAAAGATCCAGCTTTTGCGGGAACCGGAAACAGCAGAAAGCTTTCATGACACACCAACATTGTATGGCATTCCAATCCTGTTTCCGCCTAACCGGATAAGTGACGGTACATTCAGTTTCCAGGGCAGAACCTATCATTTTGATATCAACGAAAAGGATAAACACAACCATCTTCACGGCTTCCTTTATCATGAAAAGTGGGACGTTGTGACGATGAGGCAAACAGACGAAGACGTCATCGTTGAAACGGAAATTGATCTTTCAGAGCTTCCCCATGTGTATAAGCAATTTCCGCATCATGCCGTCGTTCGGATGACATACACGCTAAAGGGAAATACTCTATTTAAATATGCAACGGTCATGAATAAAGGAAAGGAAGCGTTTCCTTGGGGAATCGGCTATCATACTACATTTGTGTATCCAGCAGAAAGCTCGTTATTCTCCCTGACAGCGGATCAGCAATGGGAGTTGGATGAACGCCTGCTCCCGACCGGGAAGCTGATGGATGTGAAAAATAAAGAAGCATTGCATGAAGGGATGGATGTACGCCATAAGCAGCTGGATGATGTCTTTTTATCTGCTTATCAGAAAAGAGGTGGAGAAAATCAGGCAGTCATTTATCATCAGCATGCACATATAAGCATTAGTTATAAGGCCGACGAACAATTTAAACATTGGGTTGTATACAATGCGGACGGAAAACAGGAGTATTTATGCCCTGAACCTTATACATGGGTGACAAACGCTGTGAACCTTGATTTACCTTCATCACTCACTGGTTTACAAGTGCTGGAGCCTGGAGAAAAAACGACTGCCAAAAGCAGTATCACCATTGAACTGAATCACCAATAGCCAATGATGGGACGCAGAGAGGCGGGGTAAATAAATGAAAAAAAGCATAAAGCTTTATGTTGCTGTTTTGCTGCTTTTCGTCGTAGCTTCGGTACCGTATATGCATCAGGCTGCGCAAGCGGTCGAAACACAAGATGCACTTGCCGGGCAGATCGATAAGGTTTTGGCTGAGCATCCTGCACTCGTCGGCGCAATGGCCGGCATCACTGTTCGCTCAGCGGATACAGGAACTGTTCTATATGAGCATTCAGGAGACATGCGAATGAGACCCGCCTCTTCTCTGAAACTTTTGACAGCGGCCGCGGCACTTTCTGTCCTTGGCGAGGACTATCCCTTTACAACCGAGATCCGGACGGACGGCGCACTCAAAGGGAAAAAGCTGAACGGAAACCTTTATTTGAAAGGGAAAGGAGATCCTACACTTTTACCGTCTGATTTTGAAAAAATGGCTGAGAAATTAAAACAGGCTGGCGTGAACGTGATTAAAGGCAGCCTGATCGGTGATGATACGTGGTATGATGACATCCGATTATCATCTGATATGCCGTGGAGTGATGAATCCACGTATTACGGCGCGCAAGTCTCCGCTTTAACCGCATCTCCAAATGAAGATTACGATGCAGGAACTGTGATTGTAGCGGTCACCCCGGGTAAAAAAGCAGGGGACAAGCCTGTCGTTTCTGTATCTCCGCAGACAGATTATGTAACGATTAAGAACAGTGCTGAAACAATTGCAGCCGGTCAAAAGAAAGACCTCACGATCGAAAGAGAGCATGGAACAAACAAGATCACAATTGAAGGAAGCGTACCGGCTGACGCAAGCAAAACAAAGGAATGGGTTGCTGTCTGGGAGCCGGCCGGATATGCCTTGGATGTATTCAAACAGGCACTAAAAAAACAAGGGATTGCCGTAAAAGGGAACGTCAAGACAGGCACAGCTCCTGATTCCTCAGACGTGTTGATCTCTCATCGATCAATGCCTTTGTCGAAACTATTTGTTCCGTTTATGAAATTAAGCAATAACGGACATGCCGAAGTGCTTGTAAAAGAAATGGGGAAAGTGAAAAAAGAAGAGGGGAGCTGGGAGAAGGGACTCGAGGTATTAAACAATACGCTACCTGAATTTGGTGTAGATCCCAAATCACTTGTATTAAGAGACGGATCAGGAGTCTCTCATATCAATGCTGTATCCTCGGATCAAATCTCACAGCTGTTATATGATATTCAAGATGAAAAGTGGTTCTCAACTTATCTAAATTCCCTGCCTGTTGCAGGCGATAATAACCGAATGATAGGAGGAACGCTGAGAAATCGCATGAAAGACACTCCTGCACAAGGAAAGGTAAGGGCTAAAACAGGATCGCTAAGCACGGTCAGCTCTTTATCCGGGTACGCAGAAACCAAGAGCGGAAAAAAACTTGTTTTCTCAATTCTTTTGAACGGATTGATTGATGACGAGGACGGAAAAGATATTGAGGATCAAATCGCTGTTATCTTGGCAAATCAATAATGGCGCCAGACCTGTTTTCGCATGGAAAACAGGTTTTTTTATGCCCGCAATAACGATCCAGTCTCATCTGCCAGTAAATAGAAAGTTGACATTGATCAGCAAATTAGCGTAAGTAAAAAATAGTAAGTAAGACCTTGCTGAAAACGATGCTTTTATCACTTTATGTTCAAAAAAATGATAAAAACCAAAACTGAAACTAAATAAATAATACTATATTCAAAAAAAAGTTATAATAATTTAATATTTTTTATTGTACTTTAAAAAATATCCGTTAATATAGTGCATATATGGATTATATAGTCATATAATTTCTTTTATTGTCATTTTTCTACTTTTTTCTTAACCTCTTATTATGAGAACTGGAGGGAATCCGTTGAGCGAACATACTTATTCTTTAACCCATGCCCAAAGGAGAGTGTGGTTTACCGAACTGCTGGATCCAGGCACCAGCATTTGCAATCTCACAGCCTGTGTGAAATTCAGAGGCAATCTTGATCTTGAGGCTCTAGAGAAAGCGCTGAATCATTCCATCTCCCGCAATGACGCCATCAGGTTTCATCTGCTGGAAGGAGAAGAGCCTGAACCGCGACTGTACCTTACTGATTATCAATATCATTCACTTGAAATAATAGATTTTTCAAATGTTGAAATGGTAGAAATAGAGCAGTGGATACAAGATCAGGCCAGAATCCCATTTAAACTATTCAACTCGCCTCTTTATCAATTTTACCTCCTTAGAATCCACACTCATGAGGTGTGGCTGTTTGCGAAATTCCATCATATTATAATGGACGGCATCTCTTTAAACGTGTTGGGAAATCAAATTATAGATCTTTATCAAAAAATGAAAAAGCAAGATCCTTTACCCGATCAACCTGAACCTTCTTACTTAAGCTACATCGAAAAAGAGAGTCAATATCTGCAATCTTCACGTTTTGTAAAGGACCGTTTATTTTGGACTCAAACCTTTCAGCCGCCGCCGGAATATCACTCGTTAGCGGGTCAGACGTCCTTACAAAAACAGAGCACATCCGCATCCAGAGATACCATCACACTTTCACCTCATCTAGGGCAAAAGATTCGAATCTTTTGCGAAGAACAAAAGATCAATATCATTTCCTTATTTATGTCTTCATTTTACATATGCATCAGCCGGATCACATCTAAAAGAGATCTTGCCATTGGCACCTACTATGGCAACAGAGGGTCAAAGGCTGAAAAAGAAATGCTCGGGATGTTCGTCAGTTCTCTTCCCATCAGAATAACGGTAGATCCTGACTCGGATTTTCTTTCCTTTGTCCGCAGAGTAGGCAGGGAACAGCTTTCCGTTATGCGTCACCAACGGTTTCCTTATAATTTGCTGGTGAATGAATTAAGAAAAGAACAGAAAGATTTACACAACCTTATTGGTATATCTATGCAGTATCAGCCGTTCCAATGGCACACTGCTGACGGTTTTGATTATGAAACGGCGCTTTACTTTAGTGGATACACCGCAAACGAATTGTCTGTTCAGATACAGGAACGAATAGACACCGGAACCATACAATTAAATTTCGACTATCAAAATACTTTGTTTTCTCTTGAGGATGTTAAACGAATACAGCACCATCTGCTTATGTTACTGGAAAACGCCCTTCAACATCCTCACAAATTGATAAAAGAATTAGATATGACTGACGTAAGAGAAAAACAAAAATTGTTGTATGAGTTTAACAAGACGGTAGCAGTTTCACCTGAAGTCCCAACCCTGCATGGGCTGTTTGAACGACAGGCAGCTGTCACACCGGAGCGGCCGGCTATCCGATTTTCCGGCGGTTTGCTGACGTACGCTGAGCTTGACCTGTATGCCAGCCGGCTGGCCGCCCACCTCGCGGCACGCGGCGTCACGAAGGAAAGCATCGTCGGTGTCCTGTCTGAGCGGTCACCTGACATGCTGATCGCTGTCCTTGCTGTCTTGAAGGCCGGCGGGGCCTATTTGCCGCTTGACCCAGCATATCCAAAGGAGCGGCTGAGCTACATGCTGAAAGACAGCGGGGCAGCGCTCTTGCTGACACAGCGGGGATGCTCCGCACCGAACTTTTCTGGCGAAACGCTTGAAATTGACATGACATCTCTTGCGGGCGAAAAAGCAGAAAACCATGTGTTTACTCCTGCTGACAGCGGTTCTCTCGCCTATGTCATCTATACATCGGGCTCTACCGGGCAGCCGAAAGGAGTGGCCGTTGAGCACCGCCAGGCTGTTTCCTTTCTGACCGGCATGCAGCACCAGTTTGCGCTTCAGGAAGATGACATTGTCATGGTGAAAACCTCTTTTTCCTTTGATGCATCTGTCTGGCAGCTGTTTTGGTGGTCGCTTTCCGGCGCTTCAGCGTATCTGCTTCCGCCCGGCTGGGAGAAAGATCCGGCATTGATCGTAAAAGCCATTCATCAGGAACGTATTACAACGGTTCATTTTATTCCGGCTATGCTGAACAGCTTTCTGGATCAAGCGGAAATCGAAAGGCTGAGTAACGGGACAAACCTGAAGCGTGTATTCGCCGGAGGTGAACCGCTTGCGCCCCATATGGCAGCCCGTTTTGCTTCTGTATTGCCGCATGTATCGCTGATCCATGGCTACGGGCCGACAGAAGCAACGGTAGATGCGGCATTTTATATGTTGGACCCAGAGCGGGACACGGATCGCTTGCGGATTCCGATCGGGAAGCCCGTACCTGGTGCGCGTTTGTATGTTTTAGATCCGCATTTAGCCGTACAGCCTACCGGTGTCGCTGGCGAACTGTACATTGCCGGAGCGGGTGTTGCCAGAGGTTATTTGAATCGGCCGGCATTAACGGCAGAGCGTTTTCTTGAGGACCCGTTTTATCCGGGTGAACACATGTACAAAACAGGGGATGTGGCGCGCTGGCTCCCTGACGGGAACATTGAATTCATCGGCCGGTTGGATGATCAAGCCAAAATCAGAGGCTACCGGATTGAGCCCGGAGAAATTGAAGCGGCGCTTAGAAGCATAGAAGGCATAAAGGAGGCAGCCGTGACCGTACGGACAGACAGCGGTGAGACGGAATTATGCGCTTATATAGAAGGGCTCCGGAGAAACGAAGTGCGGGCGCAGCTTGAGAGACAGCTGCCGGGTTACATGATCCCAGCCCATCTGATAGAGGTGGAACAGTGGCCGGTTACGCCGAGCGGAAAGCTGGACCGAAACGCCCTGCCAGCTCCTGACGGAGCTGCAGATGCGGAGACATACACGGCGCCGAGAAATGTGACAGAGATCAAGCTTGCCCAGTTATGGGAGGACGTCCTGAAAAACGGTCCTGTCGGCATTCATGACAACTTCTTTGACCGCGGAGGACATTCCTTAAAAGCAACGGCGCTTGTCTCCCGAATCTCAAAAGAATTCGATGTACAGGTGCCGCTGAAAGATGTGTTTGCCCATCCGACGGTAGAAGGTTTGGCTTCTGTTATCCGTGAAGGAACGGACAGTCCATATGAAGCGATGAAACCGGCGGAACAGCGTGAGACCTATCCGGTTTCCTCTGCCCAAAAGCGGATCTATGTCCTTCAGCAGCTGGAGGACGGAGGGACCGGCTACAATATGCCGGCTGTATTAGAACTGGAAGGGAAGCTTGATCCCAAAAGGCTGGACAGGGCTTTCAAAGAGCTGATCAAGCGCCACGAATCGCTTCGGACCTCCTTTGAACAGGATGAAGGCGGCGAGCCGATGCAGCGTATCCATGCCGAGGTGCCGTTTACATTACAGACGGCATTCCTCGGCGAACAAACCGAACAGGAAGCCGCAGCCGCGTTTATCAAACCGTTTGATCTCAGCCAAGCGCCGCTGTTCCGTGCCCAAATCGTAAAGGCAGCAGATGAACGGCACCTACTGCTGGTTGATATGCATCACATCATATCAGACGGTGTTTCCGTCAACATTCTGATTCGGGAATTCGGGGAGCTGTACAACAACCGGACCCTTCCGGCGCTTCCCATTCAATATAAAGACTACGCCGTATGGCAAGAAGGTTTTAAAAAAGGAGACGCATACCAGACGCAGGAGACGCACTGGCTGAAGCAGCTCGAGGGCGAGCTGCCGGTGCTGGATCTCCCGGCTGATCATACCCGACCGCCGGTGCGGAGCTTCGCGGGTGACAAGGTCTCATTTACGCTTGATCAAGAGGCAGCATCAAGGCTTCACAAGCTGGCACGGGAGAACGGAAGCACACTGTACATGGTGCTCCTTGCGGCCTACACAGCGTTATTGTCACGCTTAAGCGGACAGGAGGATATCATCGTCGGCTCGCCAATTGCCGGCCGTCCGCACAAGGATCTGGAGCCGATACTCGGCATGTTCGTGAACACGCTGGCGCTGCGGACACGCCCGGAGGGCGGGAAGCCGTTTGTGCAGTATTTGCAGGAAGTGCGCGACACTGCATTGGAAGCCTATGAGCACCAGGATTATCCGTTCGAAGAGCTTGTCGATAAGCTTCAACTAACACGGGATATGAGCCGGAATCCAGTATTTGATGCGATGTTTATCCTTCAAAATATGGAAAAACAGGACGTAGAATTGGAAGAAGTAACAGTCCGGCATGCCAATTTCGCACAGCACATTTCTTTATTCGATATCACGTTACTAGCAACGGAAACAGATGGTGCCCTTTGCTGCGAATTGGAATTCAGTACAGAAGTATTTCTGAAATCTACCATTAAACGCTGGGCAGCTCATTTTAGCGAATTTCTGCATGCGGCCATTTCTAATCCTGAAACAAGACTTTCACAAATAAACATACTTAGTGAAAAAGAAAAACAAAAAATACTCACTGAATTCAACAAAACTCAAGTTGAATTTTCTCAAAAAGATGTCGCATTCCATCGCATATTTGAAGCAAGAGCTGAAGAAACACCAGAACATATAGCTGTTATTGATGACGAAACAGAGATTAGCTATCGGCTTCTAAATGAAAAAGCCAATCGCCTGGCACGGACATTGCAAAGAAGAAAAGGGAAGAGACCAACAGTGGCTGTTTTAGCCAAGCGGTCCATTGATGCAGTTGTTGGAGTGCTGGCAGTGATGAAAGCCGGCGGAGTGTATATCCCAATCGATTCACACTATCCAAAAGCTCGCATTGAATACATTCTTCGTGATAGCGGGGCAGATATTCTTCTTTTACAGCAGGAATTGAAGTATTTGATTCCAAACTCACCTGAATCTGAAATGTCTAATATCTGCCTTGATGATGAAGCCTCGTATGAAGAAAATGGCTGCAACCTGAACTTATCTCCTGTTCCTGACGATGCAGCATATATCATTTATACGTCAGGAACTACAGGCGCGCCTAAAGGTGTTATTGTCACCTATCGAAACTTTACTCATGCTGCTCTTGCATGGCGTCAAATTTATGGGCTGGATAGGAAACCTGTCAGACTGCTTCAAATCGCGAGCTTTTCATTCGATGTCTTCTCAGGAGATTTGGCAAGAACATTGACCAACAGCGGAACTCTTATCGTTTGCCCGGATGAAAAGCGGCTGGAACCTGCTGAAATTTATAAAATCATGAGCGATAAGAGAATCACGATGATGGAATCCACACCTGCTCTCATTATTCCGGTGATGGAGTATATATACCGTAACCAGCTCAAGCTTCCTGAATTAAACATACTGGTTCTCGGTTCTGACATGGTGAAAGCTCAAGATTTCAAAACATTAATGGAGCGCTTTGGCCAAAGCATGCGCATCATCAATAGCTACGGTGTCACAGAGGCAACGATTGATTCGAGCTTTTATGAAACAAGTATGGGAGAAGAGTGGACGGGAGATAACGTACCAATCGGCAGCCCGCTTCCAAATGTACGCTTGTACGTACTCAGCCAGACTGATCAAATTCAGCCGATTGGCGTTGCCGGCGAACTGTGCATCGGCGGTGCAGGAGTTGCGAAAGGCTATCATAATAAGCCTGACTTAACACAAATAAAATTTACAGAAAATCCATTTGTCCCAGGAGAAAGACTGTACAGAACCGGTGATAGAGCCTGCTTGCTTCCAAATGGAATGATCCGGCTTCTTGGCCGAATGGATTACCAAGTGAAAATAAATGGATACAGAATTGAAACAGAAGAAATTGAAAGTGTTCTGCTTCAAACGGAGCTTGCAAGAGAAGCTGCTGTTACCGTTCAGCATGATAAGAATGGACATGCTAGTTTGGCAGCATATATTGTGCCTGCAGATGTCAATACGAATGCTCTCCGTGCTGCTTTAACAAAGGAACTGCCAGCGTATATGGTTCCTGCGCATCTGATTCCTTTAGAAAATATGCCTCTGACCCTGAACGGAAAGCTGGACAGAAATGCCTTGCCGGCTCCAAATGATGTGTTGTCGCGCTCATATACCGCACCAGTTAACGACATACAAAAAACGATGGCGTATATATGGGAAGATGTACTGAGTATGTCACGAGTCGGCATTCACGATTCCTTTTTTGCACTTGGCGGAGACTCAATTAAAGCATTACAAGTGGCAGCGCGGCTGGCCGCTGAAGGCTGGAGCATGACAATACGCGACTTATTCCGTTATCCAACAATTCATGAACTAAGCGGTCATCTCACACCATTGACATCTCAAGCGGGCCAGGCACCTGCGGAAGGTGAAGCTGACCTTACCCCGATTCAGCGAAGATTTTTCGGACAGGCTCATGCTTTTCACGATCATTATAACCAGTCCGTCATGCTTTTCAGTGAAAAAGGATTCAATGCTAACGCGCTTCGTTTAGCGCTTCGCAAAATAACCGAGCATCACGATGCAATTCGCATGGTTTTTCAACAAGACCAAAACGGCCATGTCGTTCAGTATAATCGCAGAGTGAATCACAAGGATCATGAGCTGTTCGGCCTTCATATCAAAGACTGGACAAAAGAATTGCTGGATAGAACTTATCTTGATGAAAAGCTATCCGCTGAGGAAACTGTCATTCAAAGCAAAATGAATGTACAAAAAGGACCTCTGCTGCAAGCTGGTTTGTTTCAAACGGCAGAAGGGGACCATCTTCTGATCGCGCTTCACCATCTTGTGATAGATGGCGTTTCTTGGAGAATTCTGCTTGAGGACTTAGCGGCAGCATACCAGCAGGCTTTAGAAAAACAAGAGATCCAATTACCGCCAAAAACCGATTCTTATTTATCCTACGCCAGTGGTCTTGCACAAATAGCTGAAAGCAAACAATTGCTTGCAGAAAAACCGTATTGGCAAACGATTTTGGACGCTCACACTGCTTTTCTGCCTAAGGACACAGAGAATATGCCGGACAGACTGCAATTGAACAGCGATAGCTCAATGTTTACACTATCCGGGGACTGGACTAAAAAATTGCTGTTTGAAACCCAGAAAGCCTACGGCACTGATGCCAACGAGCTTTTGCTTACGGCTTTAGGATTGGCGCTTTCCGAATGGACAGGGCATGACCAAATCGTAATCAGCACTGAGGGACACGGAAGAGAAGAGCATGTGCCAAATATTGATATTTCACGGACAGTTGGCTGGTTTACTTCCATTTATCCTATTCTGCTGGACCTGAGTATTCCTGAGCCTTTCGAAGATCAGCTCGCTTACCGAATTAAGACGACAAAAGATATGCTGAGAAGAGTGCCGAACAAAGGAACTGGCTACGGCTTGTTAACACAGATAGGAGAACTGCGGCATAAAGAGCCTGAGGTCAGCTTTAATTATCTCGGCCAATTTAGCGAAGAGAAGGAGTCTGAAACGTTTCAATTATCATATTACCAGCCTCGTTACGAAATAGCGGATGAGAGAGAACGAGAATATGAGCTGGACATCAATGCTCTCATTACAGACGGACGGCTTCAAGTAAAGGCGGTATACACCCAAGCATTCAGCAAACATACAATTGAGTGTTTTATGGATCGTTTCCACAGGCATCTTGTCGATATGATAGAGCATTGTTCGCAGAAAAAAATACGCGAAAAAACGCTGAGTGATTTCAGCAATAAGGAATTAACGTTGTCTGCATTATCTAGCATCGAAAATCTTGTGAAAGATCTTTAACTTTTGAAAAGGTGTGTGGAATTGATGGCACAATCGGCACAAATTCAAGATATTTATCCGTTATCGCATATGCAGGAAGGAATGCTGTTTCATTCACTGATGGATTTCAGCTCGAAAGCCTATGTCGAACAGACCTCGTTTACGATCACGGGGAATTTATGCATCGACTCGTTTCAAAAGAGCTTAAACCTTCTCGTTTCCCGATATGATATTTTCAGAACGATTTTTATTAAAGAAGTACCAGATCTTACAGGACCGCAGCAGGTAGTCTTATCAAATCGCGAATTGACAGTGTATAAAGAAGATTTTTCTCACATGGCTGATCATGAACAGCAGGTGCTGATCGATGAATTTATGACGAAGGATCGAGAAAAAGGATTTGATCTGCAAAAAGATCCGTTAATGCGTCTTGCTCTTTTTGATAGAGGCGACAGCAAATATACGTGTGTATGGACACATCACCATATCATTATGGATGGCTGGTGTCTCGGCATTATTCTTAAAGAGTTTTTCAGCATGTATGATTCACTCAGCAATAACAGGCCTGTGCAGCTTGGCAGCACGGTGCCATACAGCCGCTATATTGAATGGCTTGGAGAAAAAGATCAGGAAGAGACTGCAGCTTACTGGAGCGAATATTTGGAGGAATACGGCAATACCGCTTCTATTCCCCGGATAAAGCCCCGCCCAGCGAACGGGGATTATAAAGCTGCACAGGTCAGCTTTTCTTTAACACCGGAAATGGTTGAGAAACTGACAGAGGCCGCGCAGAGTTGGGGAGTTACACTAAATACGTTGTTTATGAGTATTTGGGGCGTGCTTCTGCACCGATATACCGCAGCTGATGATGCAGTTTTTGGTTCCGTTATTTCAGGACGTCCGTCAGCGATTGATGGGATTGAATCAATGGTCGGCTTGTTTATTAATACGGTTCCAGTACGAATTCGATCTGCGGAGGGCATGACGTTTTCTTCGCTGGTCAAAGCTGTGCAGGAGGATATTTTATCATCTGAACAGCATGGGTATTACCCGCTTTATGACATTCAAAACCATAGTCCATTGAAGCAAGGTTTGATCGATCATATTTTTGTCTTTGAAAATTATCCTGTACAGCTTGATCAGGCATTACGCATCGAGAGCGAGAATGAGGAAAATGCGCTGAAGCTGAGTGACATTTCAATGTCGGAGCAAACCAATTACGACTTTAATATCGTTATCGTTCCGGGAGAATCATTCTATATTAAATTCAGCTACAACGCAGCTGTTTACGAACGTGAAGAGATGCTGCGGATTCAGTGCCATCTAAAGCAAGCGCTGGAGTGCATTGTGACACATCCCGATATTGCCGTCAGTGACATTCATATCGTGCCGCCGGAGGAGCAAAAGGCTATCCAATTGTTTAACGAAACAGAGCGTCCTTATGTGAACAAAACAATAGCCCAATTGTTCGAGGAACAATTTCACAAAACACCTGAAGCTGCTGCATTGAAAATGGGGGATGAATGCTGGACCTATCGCCAATTAAATGAAAGAGCCAATCAGATTGCGCACGCCCTGATAGAAAAAGGCGTTGGATCTGGAGATGTCGTCGCTGTGATGATGAGGCGGTCAATGGAGATGCCTGCAGCTTTGCTCGCCATTTGGAAAGCGGGGGGCGCTTATATGCCGCTTGATCCAAATTTTCCAACAGAACGTCTTTCTTTCTTGCTGAAGGACAGTCAAGCGGCTCACTTGCTGATAGAAGAAGACCTCATGACATGTATCCCGCCGCACTATGAAGGAAAAATGATACCGATAGAACGTACAGAAAGTCACCAAACAATAGCTCCAGATGTGCCGCCTGGTAATCTTGCCTACTTAATCTATACGTCGGGAACGACAGGGCGGCCAAAAGGTGTTCTTGTTGATCATCAAGGCATTGCCAACACATTGCAATGGAGACGGGAAGAGTATGGCATGGCCGAACAGGATATATCTCTCCATTTGTTTTCATATGTGTTTGACGGCTGTCTGACAAGCTTGTTTACCCCGCTTTTATCCGGTGCATGCGTACTGCTGACAACGGATGACGAAGCAAAGGATGTGCTAGCCCTTAAGAAAAAAATAGCACGCTATAAGGTCAGTCACATGATCATTGTTCCTTCTCTGTACCGGGTGTTACTGGAAGTGCTGACTGCAGAGGATGCAAAAAGCCTTCGGATTGTGACATTTGCGGGTGAAGCGGTCACGCCTGATCTGCTTGAGATGAGTCAAAAGATTTGTCCTTCTGCAGAATTGACAAATGAATACGGACCCACAGAAAACAGTGTGGCAACAACAATATTGCGTCAATTGAACGAAAAAGAGAGGATCACGATCGGACACCCGATTGCAAACACGAAAGTATTTGTTTTACACGGAAATCAAATGCAGCCGATCGGCGCGGCAGGCGAACTGTGTATTTCCGGCGCGGGTCTTGCCAGAGGGTACTACAAACAGCCAGATCTGACAGATAAAGCCTTTTCCGATCATCCGTTCCTTGAAGGGGAGAGTGTATACCGAACAGGTGATGCAGGCCGCTTTTTGCCGGACGGAACGATTGAATATGTCGGACGTTTTGATGATCAAGTGAAAATCAGGGGTTACCGCATTGAACTGAGAGAGATTGAAATGGTTCTTCGACAGGCACCAGGTGTAAAGGAAGCAGCGGTACTGGCCCGGGATGTTTCTGCTGAGGAAAAGGGGCTCGTTGCTTATATCGTACCGGAAAAGGGAAACAGTCTCCCTGATTTATATCGGCATCTTGCCGGAACACTGCCGTCCTATATGATCCCCGCAAGTATGATCAACATCATCCGGATGCCATTAACGTCCAGCGGGAAGCTTGACCGGTCAGCACTCCCTGAACCTGAAAGCAATGCGAGCCTCACCTATATGCCGCCCCGAACTTTAATCGAAGCGGATCTCGCACTTATTTGGGGAGATGTGCTGAATAAACAGCAAATCGGCATTCGCGATGATTTCTTTCAGTTAGGCGGACAGTCCTTAAAAGCCGCCGCGCTGGTTTCAAGGATACATAAAAAGCTGAATGTCGAGCTGCCGCTCAGTGAGGTTTTTTCTAACCCGACGATTGAAAGCATGGCAGTCAAATTGATGAGCTTAAAAAAACATGCATTTACACAGATTGAGCCTGCGGATCAAAGAGATGTCTATCCGCTGTCTTTCTCGCAAAAACGATTATATGCTCTTCATCAGCTGGCAGATGACAGCACAGGCTACAACATGCCCGCTGTACTTGAATTAAACGGAAACCTGAATCACCAGCGGCTGAGAAGCGTTCTCACAGAACTTGTGAATCGGCATGAAGCATTGCGGACTGGTTTTATGCTTGACAGAGGCGAGCCCGTGCAGATCATTTATCCAGAGATGGCTTTTGATCTGAAAGAGCTTGAAATGGGTTCAGAAAAAACGCTTCAGACTGCAATTGAGTCCTTTATCAAACCATTTGATCTATCGTCCGGCCCGCTTTTTAGAGCTTGTGTCATTTCGATGGGCAATAAACGCGGCTTTTTGCTGCTTGATATGCATCATATTATTGCTGATGGTGTCTCGATGAGCACTTTAGTTCAAGAATTTACTGACTTATATTGCGGAAAAGAGCTGCCAGCTTTAAACCTGCATTATAAGGATTTTGCTGTTTGGCAGCAAGAGAAGTATCCGAGAGAGCTGTACAAAAAACAGGAGGCCTACTGGCTCAACCAGCTAGGCGGGAGTCTTCCTGTGTTAGATTTACCGCTTGATAAAACAAGGCCGCGCCTCCCTGATTTCAGCGGCGGAACAATCGAAGTACACATTGATAAAGACATGGCGGACGAGCTGCACCATTTAATGGCTGAAACGGGAACAACATTGTATATGATCCTTCTGGCTGTCTATTCTATTTTGCTTTCCAAGCTAAGCAGGCAAGAGGATATTGTTGTCGGCTCGCCTGCTGCCGGAAGACCGCACGCCGATCTGGAACGCGTCATCGGAATGTTCGTCAATACGTTGGCGATGCGCAGCCAGCCCGAAGGCCATAAAACATTCAGCTCTTATTTGCAGGACATTCGCCACTTGGCTCTGACGGCTTATGAACATCAAGATTATCCTTTTGAGGAGCTGGCAAATAAGCTCGATACACATCGAGAAGTAAACCGCAACCCGCTGTTCGATGCGATGCTCGTGCTTCAAAGCAGTGAGGATTTTCAGTTCGAAGTGCCTGGTTTATCGATTTCGTCTGTCACTCCAAAACACGATATATCTAAATTCGATTTGACATTACATGCTGAGGAGCATGCGGGCGGAATTCGCTGCCGTTTTGAATACAGCACTGCCCTTTTTGAAGAGGAGACCATCGCACGGTGGGCATCCTATTTTATTGAGCTGTTAAAAAGTGTAACGGCGGATACCGGGATGAGAATTTCGGATATGCAATTGCTTCCTGCTGCAGAGCGGAATTTGCTCCTTGAAGAAATGGGACAGTATGCGGCATTTCCGAAAAACGAAAACATTGTAAGCTTATTTGAAAAAAAAGCAGCTCAGCATCCGGAGCATCTCGCAGTGGTGTGCGGCGACGCTCAGATTACCTACCGAGAGCTGAAAGAAAAAGCAGAGCGGACAGCTGCTATGCTGATTAAACAAGGAGTCAGCACTGGGGATATCGTCGGTCTGATGCTCGACCGGTCACCTGATATGGTCATTGGCGTTTTATCGATTTTAAAAGCCGGGGGAGCCTATTTGCCGATTGATCCTGAATATCCTCAGGAACGTATTAGCTTTATGCTTAATGACAGCGGGACAGAAATATTGCTGACAAAGCGCGGTCAAAACAAACCAGCAGACTACAGCGGGCATATGTTGTACCTCGATGAAGGCGAAACCGACTCAATTCCGGCTGATTTAAACATTCAAGAAAACCTAGCGGATCAGCCGGCATACGTGATATACACATCCGGAACAACTGGCCAGCCAAAGGGTGTCATTGTCGAGCACCGCAATGTAATCAGTCTCTTAAAGCATCAAAACCTGCCTTTTGAATTTGACCATGAAGACGTCTGGACGTTCTTTCATTCATATTGCTTTGATTTCTCTGTATGGGAAATGTTTGGTGCGTTATTGAACGGAAGTACACTCGTTGTGGTTTCTAAGGAAACAGCCCGTGACCCTCAGGCATTCCGATTATTGTTAAAGAAAGAACACGTCACTGTACTCAATCAGACCCCGACAGCTTTTTACAGCCTGATGCATGAAGATCAAAACCATTCGGATCGATTAAACATCCGATACGTCATTTTTGGCGGCGAAGCTTTACAGCCCGGCATGCTTCAAAGCTGGAATGATAAATATCCTGATACTGATTTGATCAATATGTACGGTATTACAGAAACGACGGTACATGTCACATTCAAAAAATTGTCCGCAGCTGATATTGCCGCAAATAGAAGCAATATCGGACGGCCACTTTCAACTCTGCAGGCTTATGTGATGGATGCTCATATGAACCTGCAGCCGATCGGAGTTCCAGGGGAGCTTTATATAGGCGGTGAAGGCGTGGCGCGGGGATATCTCAACAGAGATGAGCTGACAGCTGACCGCTTTGTACCCAATCCGTATCTTCCGAAAGACAGATTATATCGAACCGGAGACCTTGCGAAACGCCTGTCAAATGGCGAACTGGAATACTTAGGCCGCATTGATGATCAGGTGAAAGTCAGAGGGCACCGTATTGAGTTGGGCGAAATCCAAGCGGCTCTTCTTCAGCATCCGATTATTAAAGAGGCAGCTGTCATTACAAGAACAGATGAGCAAGGACAAACAGCTGTTTATGCATACATGGTGACAAAAGATCAACAGGCCCCGAATACATCAAATATTCGTGCTTCTCTAAAAACCATGCTGCCTGACTTTATGCTGCCCGCCCGTTTCATACAGATTGAAAGCATCCCGCTGACTGTTAATGGAAAGCTTGATCAGAAAGCCCTGCCTGAACCCGAGAAACACGCTTATCCTGCTGATGATATCAGCCCAAGAAACGAGATTGAAAGGGTGGTAGCTGAAATTTGGGAGGAGCTTCTTAGTGTGGATGAGCTGGGCGTAAACGCTAATTTCTTTGAGCTGGGCGGAGATTCTATTAAAGCGCTGCAAGTTTGTGCCAGACTGAAGCAGCGCGGATTTGAAACGACAGTACGTGAGATGTTTGAACATCAGACTATTGGTGAACTGTCCGCTCGGGTTCGAAAAGCTGTGCGCGTCATTGACCAAGGCCCGGTCGAGGGAGAGATCGCTTGGACACCTGTCCAGCAATGGTTTTTCTCTCAATCTCTGGAAACCCATCATTTTAACCAGTCCGTTATGCTTTACCGGGCTGAACGATTTGATGAGATTGCACTTAGAAGAGTGCTAAAAAGCCTGGTGACTCATCATGACGCACTGAGAATCATATGCAAGTATGACGATGGCCACCCGGTGCAGTTCAATAGAGGGATTGATCTTCCAGATGACGAGCTATATGCTCTTGAACTGTTTGATGTAAAGGGTAACTTAATAGAAGCACAAAACAGGATTAAGGAAACAGCCAGCCAGATTCAGCAGCATATTTGTTTGGAAACCGGCCCTTTGCTTCACGCTGGATTGTTTAGAACCGAAAATGGTGACCATTTGTTTCTGACGATTCATCACTTGGTTATTGATGCGGTTTCATGGCGCATTCTGTTCGAGGATTTTTCAACAGCTTACAAGCAGGCAGTCATAGGAGAATCTATTCAACTGCCGCAAAAAACAGATTCATATGTAACGTATTCACAAAGAATAGCTGACTATTCTAAAAGCCGCCAGATGCAGCGCGAAGCAGCGTATTGGGATGAACGTGAGAACCGTCACATTCAACCTATTCCTAAAGACAATGACGCAGCGCCTAACACATTCAAAGAGACAGAAGTGATTGATTTTGAGCTGTCACGCGATCACACCGAATTATTGTTAACGGCTGCACATAAAGCCTACAGCACGGAGATGAACGATATCCTGCTGACAGCTTTAGGTCTTGCTTTGCAGCGATGGACGGGCTCTGATCAGTTTAAAATCAGCATGGAGGGCCATGGAAGGGAATCATATCTTGAGGACATTGATATGAGCAGAACGGTCGGCTGGTTCACCTCGATTTATCCTGTGTGGCTTGATATGAGTGATTCTGATCATAAGAACAACGATGAGCGGCTGAGCCATCTCATTAAACAGACAAAAGATATGCTGCATCGTATACCGCATAAAGGCGCAGGCTACGGTGTGCTGAAATATATCAGCAACAGATGGGGCTCTGAGAAATACAGCCCGGAAATCAGCTTTAATTATTTAGGCCAGTTTGATCAGGATATTCAATCAAAAGCCTTTGAGGTTTCTGACATCAAGCCGGAAAATGAGATCAGCCCGAACTGGGAGCGGCCTTATGCACTGGATATCAGCGGCGCTGTTTCTTCTGGGTGCCTGAACATACACATCATCTATAACAGGCTGCAATTCGAAGAAAAAACAATCCAAACATTTGCCGGGCATTTTAAACAGACACTGGAAAACATCATTGAGCATTGTACGGGCAAAGAAAGTCGAGAATGGAGCGCATCTGATTTCACTGATGAAGATTTAACGCTTGATGAACTGAGTGAGATTATGGGAGCCGTCAACAAACTATAGGGAGAGGAGATTCAACTGATGCCGCAGCAACCCGAAATACAGGATATATACCCTTTGTCTTTTATGCAGGAAGGGATGCTTTTTCACTCACTGTATGATGAACAGTCAAGAGCTTATTTTGAACAGGCTTCTTTTACGATCCATGGACAGCTTGACTTAGAGCGTTTTCAGAAAAGTATGGAAGCTGTTTTTGACAGATATGAAATCTTCCGAACAGCGTTCATCTATAAAAATGTAGCCAAACCTCGTCAAGTCGTGCTCAAGCATCGTCATTGCCCTGTCCATTTTGAAGATATTTCCCATCTCAATGAAAGGGATAAAGAACATTGTACCGAGGCATTCAAAGAACAGGACAAATCCAGAGGCTTTGATCTCCAAACTGATGTACTGATGAGAATATCTATTTTAAAATGGGCGCCTGATCATTATGTCTGTATCTGGAGCCACCATCATATTTTAATGGATGGCTGGTGTTTAGGCATCGTCATTAAGGATTTTATTCACATTTATCAAGCGCTGGATAAAGGACAGCTTCCTGATTTGCCTCCCGTACAGCCGTACGGGACGTATATTAAATGGCTGATGCAGCAAGAGCGTGAAGAAGCAGCTGAGTATTGGAAAAAGAGGCTTGAGCATTTCGAAAAATCTACGCCTCTGCCAAAAAGAACAGATCAATTTCAGGATGGGACATTACAGCAGATCACGTTCACCATTCCTGAAAAAGAAACCTCGGATTTACAGAAAATCGCAGCAGCTTCTGGAGCGACACTAAATACTGTGTTCCAAGCTTTATGGGGGGTTATGCTCCAAAAGTTTAATCGCTGCAGCGATGCTGTGTTCGGATCAGTTATATCAGGCAGACCTTCTGAGCTAAAAGATGTGGAAAACATGGTCGGACTTTTTATCAATACCATTCCTATTCGGGTCCAAAGTGCTTCTCTTTCTTTTTCTGACTTAGTCAGCAGGATGCAAAAGGACATGACTGAAGCAGAAGCGTATAGTTACTTCCCTTTATATGACATTCAGGCGCAGAGTGCTCTTAAACAAGAGCTGATTGATCATATTATCGTCTTTGAAAATACACCTACTCAACAAGAGATCGAAGAGCTGAATCAAGCTGGATCATTTGATTTCTCCGTGAAAGATTTTGAGATGGAAGAGGTAACTAATTACAGATGCAGTGTCAAAGTGATCCCAGGGCGTACTTTGTACGTTCGGATTCATTTTCATACAGGCGCTTATCAACCAAATATGATGTCTGAGATAAAAGGTTATTTACAGCACATGATCTCTGACGTCATCTCTGATCCATCTCTTCCTGTGTCAAAGATGACATTGCTGGATGAGGACAAAACACGGAAAATCGTTTCTCAAAATAACAGGACAGTATCTGTTTCACCTGAAGCCCCAACCCTGCACGGTCTGTTTGAACGACAGGCAGCTGTCACACCGGAGCGGCCGGCTATCCGATTTTCCGGCGGCTCGCTGACGTATGCTGAGCTTAACCTGTATGCCAGCCGGCTGGCCGCCCACCTCGCGGCACGCGGCGTCACGAAGGAAAGCATCGTCGGTGTCCTGTCTGAGCGGTCACCTGACATGCTGATCGCTGTCCTTGCTGTCTTGAAGGCCGGCGGGGCCTATTTGCCGCTTGACCCAGCATATCCAAAGGAGCGGCTGAGCTACATGCTGAAAGACAGCGGAGCAGCGCTCTTGCTGACACAGCGGGGATGCTCCGCACCGAACTTTTCTGGCGAAACGCTTGAAATTGACATGACATCTCTTGCGGGCGAAAAAGCAGAAAACCATGTGTTTACTCCTGCTGACGGCGGTTCTCTCGCCTATGTCATCTATACATCGGGCTCTACCGGGCAGCCGAAAGGAGTGGCCGTTGAGCACCGCCAGGCTGTTTCCTTTCTGACCGGCATGCAACACCAGTTTGCGCTTCAGGAAGATGACATTGTCATGGTGAAAACCTCTTTTTCCTTTGATGCATCTGTCTGGCAGCTGTTTTGGTGGTCGCTTTCCGGCGCTTCGGCGTATCTGCTTCCGCCCGGCTGGGAGAAAGATCCGGCATTGATCGGAAAAGCCATTCATCAGGAACGTATTACAACGGTTCATTTTATTCCGGCTATGCTGAACAGCTTTCTGGATCAAGCGGAAATCGAAAGGCTGAGTGACGGGACAAGCCTGAAGCGTGTATTCGCCGGAGGTGAACCGCTTGCGCCCCATATGGCAGCCCGTTTTGCTTCTGTATTGCCTCATGTATCGCTGATCCATGGCTACGGGCCGACAGAAGCAACGGTAGATGCGGCATTTTATGTGTTGGACCCAGAGCGGGACACGGATCGCTTACGGATTCCGATCGGGAAGCCCGTACCGGGTGCGCGTTTGTATGTTTTAGATCCGCAATTAGCCGTACAGCCTACCGGTGTCGCCGGCGAACTGTACATTGCCGGAGCGGGTGTTGCCAGAGGTTATTTGAATCGGCCGGCATTAACGGCAGAGCGTTTTCTCGAGGACCCGTTTTATCCTGGTGAACGCATGTACAAAACAGGGGATGTGGCGCGCTGGCTCCCTGACGGGAACATTGAATTCATCGGCCGGTTGGATGATCAAGTCAAAATCAGAGGCTACCGAATTGAGCCCGGAGAAATTGAAGCGGCGCTTAGAAGCATAGAAGGCATAAGGGAGGCAGCCGTGGCCGTACGGACAGACAGCGGGGAGCCGGAATTATGCGCATATATAGAAGGACTCCGGAGAAACGAAGTGCGGGCGCAGCTTGAGAGACAGCTGCCGGGTTACATGATCCCAGCCCATCTGATAGAGGTGGAACAGTGGCCGGTTACGCCGAGCGGAAAGCTGGACCGAAACGCCCTGCCAGCTCCTGACGGAGCTGCAGATGCGGAGACATACACGGCGCCGAGAAATGTGACAGAGATCAAGCTTGCCCAGTTATGGGAGGACGTCCTGAAAAACGGCCCTGTCGGCATTCACGACAACTTCTTTGACCGCGGAGGACATTCCTTAAAAGCAACGGCGCTTGTCTCCCGAATCTCAAAAGAATTCGATGTACAGGTGCCGCTGAAAGATGTGTTTGCCCATCCGACGGTAGAAGGGCTGGCTTCTGTTATCCGTGAAGGAACGGACAGTCCATATGAAGCGATGAAACCGGCGGAACAGCGTGAGACCTATCCGGTTTCCTCTGCCCAAAAGCGGATCTATGTCCTTCAGCAGCTGGAGGACGGAGGGACCGGCTACAATATGCCGGCTGTATTAGAACTGGAAGGGAAGCTCGCCCCCGAAAGGCTGGACAGAGCTTTCAAAGAGCTGATCAAGCGCCACGAGTCGCTTCGGACATCCTTTGGACAGGATGAAGGCGGCGAGCCGATGCAGCGTATCCATGCCGAGGTGCCGTTTACATTACAGACGGCAGACCTCGACGAACAAACTGAACAGGAAGCGGCAGCCGCGTTTATCAAACCGTTTGATCTCAGCCAAGCGCCGCTGTTCCGTGCCCAAATCGTAAAAGTATCAGATGAACGGCACCTATTGCTGGTTGATATGCATCACATCATATCAGACGGTGTTTCCGTCAACATTCTGATTCGGGAATTCGGGGAGCTGTACAACAACCGGACCCTTCCGGCGCTTCCCATTCAATATAAAGACTACGCCGTATGGCAAGAAGGTTTTAAAAAAGGAGACGCATACCAGAGGCAGGAGACGCACTGGCTGAAGCAGCTCGAGGGCGAGCTGCCGGTGCTGGATCTCCCGGCTGATCATACCCGCCCGCCGGTGCGGAGCTTCGCGGGTGACAAGGTCTCATTTACGCTTGATCAAGAGGCAGCATCAAGGCTTCACAAGCTGGCACGGGCGAACGGAAGCACACTGTACATGGTGCTCCTTGCGGCCTACACAGCGTTATTGTCACGCTTAAGCGGACAGGAGGATATCATCGTCGGCTCGCCAATTGCCGGCCGTCCGCACAAGGATCTTGAGCCGATACTCGGCATGTTTGTGAACACGCTGGCGCTGCGGACACGCCCGGAGGGCGGGAAGCCGTTTGTGCAGTATTTGCAGGAAGTGCGCGACACAGCATTGGAAGCCTATGAGCATCAGGATTATCCGTTCGAAGAGCTTGTCGATAAGCTTGGAGTGACGCGGGACATGAGTCGGAATCCGCTGTTTGACGTGATGTTTGTTCTTCAAAATATGGATCAGGAATCGATTCATTTGGATGAACTGCATCTAAAACCTGCAGCAAACAATGGGCATCAAACGTCAAAATTTGATTTAACCCTGTATGCTCACGAACAGCCCCGCGGTTTGCTGACGTTCCAAATGGAATTTAGTACGGACTTATATAAGAAGAAAACGATAGAAAAGTGGCTTCACTATTTCATCAATATGTTACTCTCCATCATCCAAGACAACAAAGCCGCTCTCGGATCAATAAATATACTGAATGAGGATGAGACCCATTACCTTATCCATGAGCTCAATCGTACAAAAATTGAATATCCAAGAAATGAAACCATCAGCAGACTCTTTGAAATGCAGGCGGAACAAACGCCTAATGCCATAGCAATTGTCAGCGATACACAAGAGTTAACTTACGCGGATCTGAACAGCTGGGCAAATCAAATTGCTTCACTTCTACAGAGAAAGGGAGTCGGTCCCGATCGAGTCGTAGCCTTGTTGGCAGGACGAACGCCAGAACTCATAGCCGGAATGCTGGGTATTCTGAAAGCCGGGGGAGCCTATTTGCCTATCGCTTCTGATCTGCCTGTTGAGCGAATAGCTTACATCCTGTCGGACAGCGGAGCGACATTGCTTCTTCAATCTGAAAAAATCGACAAACGGCTATTAGACATTGAATGTGAACAAATCATAATCGAAGACATTCAAAAGCAAGGAGAAACAAAGAACATTGAATCTTCAGCAGGGCCGCATTCGCTTGCTCATATCATTTATACCTCTGGATCAACCGGTAAACCAAAGGGTGTCATGATTGAGCAGCGAAGTGTCATTCGCCTTGTTAAAAACAGCAATTATATTGCATTTACACCTGCAGACCGTCTTCTCATGACATCATCAATCGGTTTTGATGGTGTGACATTTGAAATATTTGGACCGCTGCTAAATGGGGCAGCTTTGCACCTGTCCGAGAAACAGGCATTTCTCGATCCCCATCAGCTGAAGAGATACATAGAACATCACGGGATCACAACGATGTGGCTGACATCTTCTCTATTCAATCATTTGACAGAGCAAAATGAGACAACATTTTCACAGTTGAACCATCTGATTATTGGCGGGGAAGCTTTGTCGGTGAGCCATGTCAATCGAATCAGAAATGCCTGCCCGGAAGTATCGATATGGAATGGATATGGGCCAACCGAAAATACAACTTTTTCGACATGTTTCCATGTTCAAAAAACATATGAACTTTCCATTCCGATCGGGCGGCCGATTGGTAATTCCACCGCTTATATCTTAAATAAATGGGGAATGCTGCAGCCGATCGGAGCTGTTGGCGAACTTTGTGTCGGCGGAGATGGCGTCGCCAGAGGATATTTGGGCCGTCCTGATTTAACGAGAGAGAAATTTATCCCAAATCCATTTGCATCTGGCGATCGACTGTACCGCACAGGTGATCTGGCGCGCTGGCTTCCCGATGGCACAATTGAGTACGCTGGCCGTATTGATGATCAAGTAAAAGTCAGAGGCTACCGGGTGGAGCTGGGTGAGATCGAATCAGCACTTCGCCAAATAGAGGGGGTCAAAGAAGCAGCTGTATTGGCGCGAACAGGACAGACAGGGAGCAAAGAGCTGTTTGGCTACATCAGTGTAAAAGCAGGCACGACCGCTGAACAAGTGCGATCTCTTCTTGCGCGTTCACTGCCAAATTATATGATTCCGGCGTACATCATTGAAATGGATACACTTCCGCTCACATCAAACGGCAAATTGAACCGGCAAGCCCTGCCTGAACCAGATTTTGCATCTAAACAAACGTACGTCCCCCCACGCAACGAACTTGAAGAGCAGCTGGCATTGATCTGGCAAGAGGTTCTAGGCATCCAGAGGATCGGAATAGAGGATTCGTTCTTTGAATTGGGCGGAGATTCAATCAAAGCGCTTCAAGTTTCTGCACGTCTCGGGCGCCACGGGTTAAGCCTGCAGGTAAGCGATCTATTTCGTCATCCGAAGATAAAAGACGTATCACCATTTATCCGAAAGACAGAGAGAGTCATAGAGCAAGGACCCGTTCAGGGAGATGTTCCCTGGACACCTGTTCAGCAATGGTTTCTTTCACAAGATATTGAAGAACGACACCATTTCAATCAGTCTGTCATGCTTTTCCATGCTGACCGTTTGTCTGAAGACGCTCTTAGAGCATCTTTAAAAAAACTGGCGGAGCATCATGATGCGCTTCGGATGGTTTATCGCAACGATGACGGGCGGTGGATTCAAATCAACCAAAGCATACATGAATCACAGCTATATCGTTTAAGAATATCTGATCTTTCACAGACAGAAGGCGGTTGGGAAACACAAATCAAACAAGAAGTTGCAGATCTTCAGCAAAGCATCAATTTACAGGAAGGACCATTGTTACATGCCGCGTGGTTTAAAACATTGACCGGAGATTACTTGTTTCTTACGATCCATCATCTTGTCGTTGATGGTGTGGCATGGCGGATTTTGCTGGAGGATTTGTCAGCAGGGTACCAACAAGCGGCTTCTGGCCAGGCGATTCAGCTTCCGCCTAAAACTGATTCTTATCAAGAATACGCCAGACGGATTCAGGAATATGCCCAAAGCAGCAAGCTGATTCGCGAAGAGGCGTATTGGCGAAGTGCAGAAGAACAGCAAGCTGCGGAACTGCCATATGACATGCCGCTTCAAGAGAACATCGGCTGCGGCAGGAGGGACTCGGTAAGCTTTTCTCTCTCTGAAGCAGACACTGACATTTTGCTGCAAAACGTCAATCACGCCTATGGTACAGATACACAAGATATTCTGTTAACCGCGGCATCCTTGGCGATTTGTGAATGGGCAGGCGGAAAGAAGCTCCGAATCGCTATGGAAGGACACGGAAGAGAACACATTATGCCGGAGTTAGATATCAGCCGGACGGTCGGCTGGTTTACATCCATGTACCCGGCCCTCATAAGCTTTGAAAATCATAGGGATGAACTTGGAACCGCAGTAAAAACCGTTAAAGATACACTGGGCCGGATACCAAACAAAGGGGTGGGTTACGGTATGCTGAAATACCTCACACACCCTGATAACAAAAGCATTTCGTTTTCAAAAACACCTGAAATCAGCTTTAACTATTTGGGCCAGTTCAATGACATAGAAAGACAGGGCAGTTTCCGTCCATCAAGTCTTGGAAGCGGAACGGATATCACTCTTACATGGAAGCGTGAGCAAATCATTGAGATGAGTGCTATGGCGGCAGACAAAAAGCTTCATTTTAATCTTAGTTATCCGCCAGCCCGCTTTCATCGACACACAATGGAGCAGCTGCTCAACAGGATCGAACACTTTTTGCTGGACATTATGAAACACTGCGCCGGTAAACAGACAGCAGAAAAGACACTGAGCGATTTTAGCAGTCAATCATTAACGACAGAGGATTTGGACAGTATATCCAGCTTGGTGGAAGAATTGTAGAAAATCATGACAGGGAGAGACATGAACATGACAAAAGCGAATTCAATTCAGGATATTTATCCGCTGTCTTACATGCAGGAAGGGATGCTTTTCCATTCCCTCCTGCAAAAAGATTCACAAGCATATGTCGAGCAAGCTTCTTTTACAATAGAAGGGAAAGTCAACCCGCAGTATTTTCAAAACAGCATCAATGCTCTTGTAGCAAGACATGATATTTTCAGAACAATTTTTATCAGTCAACATGTTTCATCTCCCCAGCAGGTTGTCCTGAGAGAACGGAATGTCATCGTACAGGAAAAAGACATCACGCATTTAAACGAAGAGAAGCAGTCACAGTTTATCGAGCAATTGAAAGAAGAGGACCGGGCTCAAGGGTTTCAGTTGCAAAAAGATATGCTCATGCGCATCACTCTGATTCAAACAGGGGAGGGCCAATACACTTGTATTTGGACCTTTCATCACATCATGATGGACGGCTGGTGCCTCAGCATTGTGTTAAAGGAGTTTCTCCATATTTACGCATCTTATGTAAACGAATCCGCTATAACACTTGAGCCGGTCCAGCCATATGGAAGGTATATCAAATGGCTGATGGAGCAAGACAAAGAGCAGGCAGTTTCATATTGGGAACATTATCTTTCCGGCCATGAACAGCAAACTATACTCCCGAAGCAGAAAAAAACAAAGGGGAGAAGCAGGCAGGAATACGTTGCGTTTTCATTCTCTAAGAAAGAAAGCAGCAGGCTTTCGGAGCTTGCGGCGAGGGAAGAAGTAACACTCAGTACGATTTTCCATACCATTTGGGGCATTCTGCTTCAAAAATATAATAATAATGATGACGCCGTATTCGGTTCGGTCATTTCAGGAAGGCCCGCGGAAATCGAAGGCATTGAACATATGGTCGGTCTTTTCATTAACACGATACCGGTTCGGGTGCAGGGGGAAAAAACGTCATTTCTGCAGCTCATAAAAGATATGCAAAAAGACCGCCTTGCCGCTGAAGCATACAGCTACCACCCTTTATATGAGATCCAAACCCGTTCAGCGGTTAAGCAAGGGCTGATTGATCATATACTCGTATTTGAAAACTATCCGGTGCAGCAAGAGATTCAGATGCTGAACAAACAGGAACATGCTTCTGATCTTTTTCAGATTCACAACTTCACTGTGGCAGATGAGACCAACTACAGCTTTTATCTAATGGTGGCGCCAGGAGAAGAAATCCATATGAAAATGAGCTATGATGCTGAACAGCATGATCGGTCTTTTGTGCTTTCAGTCAAGGAGCATCTTCTGAATGCTGTATCACAAATCTTAAATAATCCGAATCTTTCACCCTCAGAAATCGATATTACGACAGACTATGAAAAGCAGCAGCTGATTGGAAACATCGCAGATCACACACCAGTTTGCGAAACCATCCATGCTATGTTTGAAAAGCAAGCGGAAAAGACACCGGATGCTTATGCTGTAATTGATCAAGCCTGCTCATTAACATACAGAGAACTGAACAAATCGGCTAACAAATTAGCGCGGCAGCTGCGAATAAAAGGTGTTGCGAGACAGGAGCCTGTTGCGCTAATAATGGAGCGCTCTGCGGCGTTTATCACCAGCGTTCTTGGCATCTTAAAGGCAGGCGGCGCCATTGTTCCGATTGATCCGTATTATCCGGCTGACAGAATCAGTTATATTCTAAATGACTGCGGCTGTTCGCATGTTGTTTCACAAGCGCATCTTTCCTCATCGCTTGAAAACAATTACTCTATCACTCATGCAGAGGATTTCGAAAGCCAAGAAGATGACAGTAACCTACAGTCAGTCAACGATGCGGACGATCTTCTGTATATGATTTACACATCAGGCACAACAGGTAAACCAAAGGGTGTTCAATTTGAACATCGAAACATGGCTAACTTGCTGAAGTTCGAATATACTCACTCCGGCATTGACTTTGAAGCAGATGTTCTGCAATTTGCGACACCTTCCTTCGACGTCTGCTATCAAGAAATATTTTCTGCGCTCCTGAAAGGCGGCACACTGCACATCGTGCCAGAAGCCATAAAAAGAGATGTGCCGCAGCTGTTTGCATTTATAAACAAGCACCAGACAAAAATTGTATTTCTCCCAACTGCTTTTATCAAAATGATCTTCAGCGAACGGCAATTTGCGAACTCGTTTCCTTATGGCGTGAAACATCTGATTGCAGCCGGAGAACAATTAATAATTTCAGAGCTTTTTCAGGACGTATTGCGCGAGCGCGGCCTGCATCTGCACAATCATTACGGACCTTCAGAAACTCATGTGGTATCTACGTATACCATTCATCCGGGGGACCGTATTCCTGAGTTTCCGCCAATCGGTAAACCGATAGGCTGTACTGATCTATATATTTTGAATCATCAAAAACAGCTGCAGCCCTGCGGCGTACCTGGTGAACTCTATATTTCCGGTGCAAGTGTTGCCAGAGGTTATGTCAATCACGAGAAACTGACACGCGACAAATTTTTAAATGACCCATTCAGGCCTGGTGCAATTATGTACCGGACAGGTGATTTGGCCAGACGGCTTGAGGACGGCAACATCGAATATATCGGACGGGCAGACAATCAAGTGAAAATCAGAGGCTATCGAATCGAGCCGCAAGAAATCGAAATCACATTGATGAACCACCCGGACATTAAGGAAGCCGCCATTCTTATCAGGCAAGACCGAAGCGGTGAACATGAATTATGCGCGTACTATTGCAGTGTACAAAAGCTGGATGCAATAGATTTACGCCGCTATATGGCTAGTGAGCTCCCGGAATACATGATCCCTGCGAAATGGGTACGGGTTGACAGCATACCTCTTACCCCAAACGGCAAAGTAGATCAAGCTGCACTTCCAGAGCCAGATGCTTCAATCGGCGGAAATCCATATACTGCCCCTCGTAATCTGTTAGAGGCAAAGCTTTCACAAATATTTGAAGATGTACTGAATAATGGCCATATAGGCATCCAAGACAACTTTTTTGACCATGGCGGCCATTCGTTAAAAGCAACAGTGCTTATGTCGAGGATCGCTAAGGAATTTCATGTACAAGTTCCGCTAAAGGACATCTTTGCCCATCCGACTGTAGAAGACCTGGCTTCAATCATTCGAGGTGCAGAGGAAAACCAGTATGCGGCCATTGAGCCTGCAGAAGAAAGAGAGACATATCCTGTGTCTTCAGCCCAAAAACGGATATATGTGCTTCAGCAGCTTGATGAGGGTGTCGCCTACAATATGCCTGCGGTCTTAGAACTGGAAGGGATATTGGATGTCGCTAAATTGTCGGCTGTATGTAAAGAACTAATCAGTCGGCATGAGCCTCTTCGGACTTCCTTTGTATCCGGAGAAGATGGCGAGCCTGTTCAGCGTATTCACACTGAAGTACCGTTTACATTAAGTACAGAGACAGCTATCGAAGGATTTGTCCGTCCCTTTGATCTCAGCCAGGCGCCATTATTTAGAGCGGGCCTTATAAAGGTGTCGAATGAGAAGCATGTATTGCTGGTGGATATGCACCATATCATTTCAGATGGTGTATCCGTTCAGCTCCTAATCCGAGAATTCACCGATCTTTATGCAAACCGCCAGCTTAAGCCGCTGCGGATCCAGTATAAAGATTACGCCGTTTGGCATCAGCAATTTAAAAAGGGAGACTCGTATCAAAAGCAGGAGACTTACTGGCAGCAGCAGTTTAGCGGGGATCTTCCTGTACTAGAGCTTCCGACAGATAAACGCCGTCCGGCAGAACGGCAATTCGCAGGCGGCAAAGTAACCTTTCAAATGGATAAAGAGCTCACTGCCCGGATAAAACGGCTCGCTCATAAAAACAGAAGCACACTTTACATGACACTGCTCGCTTTGTATTCAGCTTTTTTATCACGGTTAAGCGGACAGGATGATATTGTGATTGGTTCACCTATCGCCGGACGGCCCCACGCCGACCTTGAAGCTGTTCTTGGGATGTTCGTTAATACATTGGCTCTACGGACACGTCCGGCCGGTAATAAAACATTTGAAGAATTTCTGAAAGAAATCAGACAGACGGCACTGGAAGCGTATGAGCATCAGGATTATCCGTTTGAAGAGCTTGTGGATAAACTAGGCGTACAGCGGGAAATGAGCCGGAATCCACTGTTTGACACAACGCTTGTCCTTCAGAATATGGAACAGCAAAAGCTGAAAATGAAAGATGTACAGCTTCAATGGAGCGACTTGCATCATCCAATATCGAAATTTGATATTTCCCTGTATGTAACAGAACACGATGCCGAGCTTTTCTGTCAGTTTGAATACAGTACAGCTTTGTTTGAGAAAGCGACCATCCAAAGGTGGGCCGGCCTTTTCACCACCCTTGTGGAACATACAGCTGTCAGTCCTGAAACAGAATTGGACAACATTCCAATCTTAACAATAGAAGAAGAGAGAGAGTTTATTGAAGCGTGCCATCCGGTTCAGGGGACAGGCTATCCGATGAATCAAACGCTCCACTATGCACTCGAAAAGCAGGCAGCAAAAACACCTGATCAGACGGCCGTTATCTTTGAAGATGGAGCGATGACCTATAAAGAATTGAACGAACAGGCTAACCGTATCGCCTGGGAGCTGATCGGACGAGGATTAAAATCTGAAACGACTGTTGCCATTATAGGCCGGCGTTCGCCTGAAATGCTGATTGGCATATATGGCATTCTTAAAGCTGGCGGCGCGTATTTGCCCATTGACCCGGATTATCCGGAAGAACGAATCAGCTTTCTGCTGGAGGACAGCGGCACAAACCTTCTCCTGCTTCAGTCTGCCGGCCTGCACGTTCCGGCATTTTCAGGAGAGATTGTCTATCTCAATCAGACAAATAGCGGGCTGAAACATCGTTTGTCCAATCCGAATGCGGACGTTCTCCCGCAATCTTTAGCTTATGTCATCTATACATCCGGCTCTACCGGTAAGCCTAAGGGTGTTGAAGTTGAGCATCGGTCAGCGTTGAATTTTTTAAATTCCCTACAGTCCCGCTATCAGCTTCATCATTCAGATGTGATTATGCACAAAACATCGTATTCATTCGATGCTTCAATATGGGAGCTGTTTTGGTGGCCTTATGCCGGTGCTTCCGTTTATCTGCTTCCTCAGGGTGGCGAAAAAGAACCTGAAGTGATTGCGAAGGCCATAGAGGACCAAAAGATCACAGCTATGCATTTTGTACCTTCGATGCTTCATGCATTTTTAGAATATATAAAATATCGTTCTGTACCGATTAAGACAAACGGACTCAAGCGGGTGTTTTCCGGTGGGGAACAGCTTGGGACCCATCTCGTCTCCCGGTTTTGCGAGTTGCTTCCAAATACTGCACTAACCAATTCCTACGGACCAACGGAGGCAACTGTAGAAGCTTCATTTTTTGATTGTCCGCTGCATGAAAAACTTGAACGGATTCCAATCGGAAAACCTGTTCATCATGTCAGATTGTATATCCTCAATCAAAAGCAGCGGATGCTGCCTGCCGGATGTTTCGGCGAACTGTACATCGCCGGAGCGGGCGTTGCCAGAGGCTATTTGAATCGGCCGGCATTAACGGCAGAGCGTTTTCTTGAGGACCCGTTTTATCCGGGTGAACGCATGTACAAAACAGGGGATGTGGCGCGCTGGCTCCCTGACGGGAATATTGAATTCCTCGGCCGGTTGGATGATCAAGCCAAAATCAGAGGCTACCGGATTGAGCCCGGAGAAATTGAAGCGGCGCTTAGAAACATAGAAGGCATAAGGGAGGCAGCCGTGACCGTACGGACAGACAGCGGCGAGCCAGAATTATGCGCTTATATAGAAGGGCTCCGGAGAAACGAAGTGCGGGCGCAGCTTGAGAGACTGCTGCCGGGCTACATGATCCCAGCCCATCTGATAGAGATGGAACAGTGGCCGGTTACGCCGAGCGGAAAGCTGGACCGAAACGCCCTGCCAGCTCCTGGCGGAGCTGCAGATGCGGAGACATACACGGCGCCGAGAAATGTGACAGAGATCAAGCTTGCCCAGTTATGGGAGGACGTCCTGAAAAACGGCCCTGTCGGCATTCACGACAACTTCTTTGACCGCGGAGGACATTCCTTAAAAGCAACGGCGCTTGTCTCCCGAATCTCAAAAGAATTCGATGTACAGGTGCCGCTGAAAGATGTGTTTGCCCATCCGACGGTAGAAGGGCTGGCTTCCGTTATCCGTGAAGGAACGGACAGCCCATATGAAGCGATGAAACCGGCGGAACTGCGTGAGACCTATCCGGTTTCCTCTGCCCAAAAGCGGATCTATGTCCTTCAGCAGCTGGAGGACGGAGGGACCGGCTACAATATGCCGGCTGTATTGGAACTGGAAGGGAAGCTCGCCCCCGAAAGATTGGACAGAGCTTTCAAAGAGCTGATCAAGCGCCACGAGTCGCTTCGGACATCCTTCGGACAGGATGAAGGCGGCGAGCCGATGCAGCGTATCCATGCCGAGGTGCCGTTTACATTACAGACGGCAGACCTCGGTGAACAAACTGAACAGGAAGCCGCAGCCGCGTTCATCAAACCGTTTGATCTCAGCCAAGCGCCGCTGTTCCGTGCCCAAGTCGTAAAGGCAGCAGATGAACGGCACCTATTGCTGGTTGATATGCATCACATCATATCAGACGGTGTTTCCGTCAACATTCTGATTCGGGAATTCGGGGAGCTGTACAACAACCGGACCCTTCCGGCGCTTCCCATTCAATATAAAGACTACGCTGTATGGCAAGAAGGGTTTAAAAAAGGAGACACGTACCAGACGCAGGAGACGTACTGGCTGAAGCAGCTCGAGGGCGAGCTGCCGGTGCTGGATCTCCCGGCTGATCATACCCGCCCGCCGGTGCGGAGCTTCGCGGGTGACAAGGTCTCATTTACGCTTGATCAAGAGGCAGCATCAAGGCTTCACAAGCTGGCACGGGAGAACAGAAGCACACTGTACATGGTGCTCCTTGCGGCCTACACCGCGTTATTGTCACGCTTAAGCGGACAGGAGGATATCATCGTCGGCTCGCCAATTGCCGGCCGGCCACACAAGGATCTTGAGCCGATACTCGGCATGTTCGTGAACACGCTGGCGCTGCGGACACGCCCGGAGGGCGGGAAGCCGTTTGTGCAGTATCTGCAGGAAGTGCGCGCCACAGCATTGGAAGCCTATGAGCATCAGGATTATCCGTTCGAAGAGCTTGTCGATAAGCTTGGAGTGACGCGGGATATGAGCAGAAACCCGCTATTTGATACCATGTTAGTTGTCCAAAATAATGATTACGAGCCATTGCATCTGCATGATTTGCAAATGAAGCCGGCAGAAGTTTCTCATCTCGTTTCTAAATTCGATTTGACACTACAAGCATCTGAGGGTGACGGAAACATTCATTTTCTTTTTGAATATTCAACCGCACTGTTTGAGAAAACCACCATGGAACGCTGGGCATCTCATTTGACAAATGTCCTTCGCATCATCGGCAAAAATCCAGAGGTGACACTCAACCGTATCGACATCCTGACCCAAGAAGAGCGGAACCAGCTGCTCAATGAGTTTAACCTCAGGAAAGCAAATCAATACGAAGAACAAACAATCAGTCGATTGTTTGAGCAGCAGGCTGCACGAACTCCAAAAGCCTCTGCACTTGTCATCGGAGACAAAACACTCACTTATCAGGAGCTTGACGAGTGGTCCAATGGAATCGCACACACATTGCGCAGCAGAGGTGTTAAACCGGACACACCAGTAGGCATCATGATGCCTCGTTCGTTCAGCATGATAGCAGCCATACTTGGTGTGTGGAAGGCAGGCGGCTGTTACGTTCCCATTGATCCTGAATACCCATCGGAACGGAAACGCTATATTCTCAGCGATAGCGGAGCGAAACTGCTGATGACAGTAAATGAAGCGGATTGGAGAGCTGATGATGATTTTGAAGGAGAGATCTTGACCGTCGAAAACGCGGAGACATACGACAAATCATCGCTTCCGCAAGTATCGTCTGCTCATCATTTGGCCTATATCATTTATACATCAGGAACGACGGGCCGCCCAAAAGGGGTAATGGTCGAGCACCGCAATGTAATCAGTCTCTTAAAGCATCAAAATCTGCCTTTTGAATTTGGCCATGAAGACGTCTGGACGTTCTTTCATTCATATTGCTTTGATTTCTCTGTATGGGAAATGTTTGGTGCGTTATTGAACGGAAGTACACTTGTTGTGGTCTCTAAGGAAACAGCCCGTGATCCTCAAGCATTCCGATTATTGTTAAAAAAAGAACGCGTCACTGTACTCAATCAGACCCCGACAGCTTTTTACGGCCTGATGCATGAAGATCGAAACCATTCGGATCGTTTAAACATCCGATACGTCATTTTTGGCGGCGAAGCTTTACAGCCCGGCATGCTTCAAAGCTGGAATGATAAATATCCTGATACTGATTTGATCAATATGTACGGTATTACAGAAACGACGGTACATGTCACATTCAAAAAATTGTCCGCAGCTGATATTGCCGCAAATAGAAGCAATATCGGACGACCTCTTTCAACTCTGCAGGCTTATGTGATGGATGCTCATATGAACCTGCAGCCGATCGGAGTTCCAGGGGAGCTTTATATAGGCGGTGAAGGCGTGGCGCGGGGATATCTCAACAGAGATGAGCTGACAGCTGACCGCTTTGTACCCAATCCGTATCTTCCGAAAGACAGATTATATCGAACCGGAGACCTTGCGAAACGCCTGTCAAATGGCGAACTGGAATACTTAGGCCGCATTGATGATCAGGTGAAAGTCAGAGGGCACCGTATTGAGTTGGGTGAAATCCAAGCGGCTCTTCTTCAGCATCCGATTATTAAAGAGGCAGCTGTCATTACAAAAACAGATGAGCAAGGACAAACAGCTGTTTATGCATACATGGTGACAAAAGATCAACAGGCTGCAAATACATCAGATATTCGCGCTTCTCTCAAAACCATGCTGCCTGACTTTATGCTGCCGGCCCGTTTGATACAGATTGAAAGCATCCCGCTGACTGTTAATGGAAAACTTGATCAGAAAGCCCTGCCCGAACCCGAGAAACACGCTTATCCTGCTGATGATATCAGCCCAAGAAACGAGATTGAAAAGGTGGTGGCAGAAATTTGGGAGGAGCTTCTTAGTGTGGATGAGCTGGGCGTAAACGCTAATTTCTTTGAGCTGGGCGGAGATTCTATTAAAGCGCTGCAAGTTTGTGCCAGACTGAAGCAGCGCGGATTTGAAACGACAGTACGTGAGATGTTTGAACATCAGACTATTGGTGAACTGTCCGCTCGGGTTCGAAAAGCTGTGCGCGTCATTGACCAAGCTCCGGTTGAGGGAGACGTGCAATGGTCGCCTGTTCAGAAATGGTTTCTGTCTCAAGATATAAAAGAAAAACACCATTTTAATCAGTCCGTCATGCTGCATCGGAGCACCTCTATACAAGAAGACGCACTGCGCAAAACGTTAAAAGCAATAACAAGTCATCATGATGCGCTGCGGATGGTGTTTTCACAGAATGAACAAGGATATTGGGATCAATATAATCGGCCGATCAGTCATTCGGACGATGCACTGTATGGCCTTCAGATGATTGATTTATCAGCTTCAAAAGGTACTAACGGAAATAGAGCGTATGAGCCTATTATCAAACGCCATGTACGTGATATTCAGCAGAAAATGGATTTGAAGAATGGTCCGCTGCTGCAAGCCGGTCTTTTCCGCACAACCGACGGTGATTTCTTATTTTTATCGGCTCATCACTTCGTCGTTGACGGCATCTCGTGGCGGGTTCTGCTTGAAGATTTGTCTTTAGGGTATCGCCAAGCTGCTGGCGGGGAAGATATCAAACTGCCGCCTAAAACAAGCTCGTTTAAAGCGTATGCGAAAAAGCTTTCTGGCTATGCAGAAAGCCAGCAGCTTATAAAACAGCTCAAGTATTGGCGCGAAACCGAAGAATATCAAACAGAAGCACTGCCTTTTGATCAAATCGACGGACCCATAGCAAACGAGAGAAAACGATCCACCATTTCGTTTACATTAAACGATAAAGAGACAGCTGCGCTTTTAAAAGATGCCAACAGCGCATACAACACAGATACTCAGGATTTGCTTCTCGCTTCTGTCATTCTCGCGCTGCGCCATTGGACCAATCAATCCGCCTTCAAGCTATCATTAGAAAGCCACGGGCGAGAGGATGTATTAGACGGGGTTGATGTGAGCCGTACGGTTGGATGGTTTACCGCCATTTATCCGTTATTGATTAAACTGAACGCAGACTTGCCAGATTCGGAAGAAGGCATCGTTCATGTGCTAAAAACAACAAAAGATACACTGAGACGTGTACCAGACAAAGGATTCGGCTACGGTGTCATCAAATATTTGACGCCGCCTGACAAAAAAGACATCAATTTCACAGGCGCGCCGGAAATCAGCTTCAATTATTTGGGGCAATTTGAAAGCGGCAGCCCAGCTGAAGCACCTGAGGAGGACACCTTCTCATTCTCTCCGCTTGGTGCCGGGGATGATATCAGCACAACATGGAACCGTGAACAGTCGCTGGATATCAGCGCAATCGCTGCAGAAGGAAAACTGTCTGTCAATATGACTTATGACAATGCCCGCTTTCAGCGCAAAACCATCGAACAGCTTAGCGAAACATGCCGTCAATTTTTATTACAGCTGATCGAACACTGCCAGAACAAAAGCGAAACAGAAAAGACCATCAGTGATTTTGATGATCAAGAACTGACCGAGGACGCGCTGCAAGAGATTGCTGATATGCTCAGTTTTCACTAATGAATCCGTGAAGAAAGGTGCAGATACTATGGATAACATCAAAAAAATCAAGAACATTTATCCTCTGAGTCATATGCAGGAGGGAATGCTGTTTCATTCCTTCCTCCGTAAAGAGGAGGGGGCATACGTTGAGCAGTCGCTCTTCACCATTAAAGGGAGCCTCAGTTATGAATGGTTTCAGCGCAGCATTCAAACCATCATCGACCGCCATGACATTTTCAGAACCGTGTTTTTGCCGCACGTCCCGCATTTGTCGGGACCCCGGCAAGTCGTGATGACAGAACGAGAATTCCATTTGTACAGCGAAGACATTTCCCATCTGCCAACAAACAGGCAGAATGAGTATATTGAATGCTTTAAGGAAAAGGACAAGCAAAAAGGCTTTGATTTGCAAAAAGACATGCTGATGCGGATTTATCTATTCAAAACAGCTGAAGAGGAGCATGTTTGCATCTGGAGCCACCATCACATTTTAATGGACGGCTGGTGCCTTGGCATCGTTCTTCAGGAATTTATGCGGATTTATCAATCGATTCATGCAGGAAAACCGCTTTCTTTAGACCCTGTCCATCCGTACAGCACCTATATTTCCTGGCTGACAAACCGTGACAAAGAAACAGCAGCGGAGTACTGGGATTCATATTTAAAAAACTACAGCACCCCCTCACCGCTGCCTCGTGTGTCCGATGAAGAAACAAAAGAGGGGTATCAACGTGAAGATTTGATATTTTCATTAAATAAACCACTGACAGACAAGCTCAAAGAGACTGCCAAACAACATGGCGTCACGCTTGCCACCTTTATTCAGGCAGTTTGGGGTGTGATGCTGCAGCAATATAACCGCACCGACGACGTTGTATTTGGCGCGGTTGTCTCAGGCAGACCGTCAGAAATTCCGGGTGTGGAACAAATGATAGGATTGTTTATCAATACCATTCCGGTTCGCATTAAAACATTTCAAGGCGAAACGTTTCAGGAGCTGGTCAGACGACGCCAGAAAGAAATGCTGGAAGCTGAGCCGTTTACCTGCCAGCCTTTATTTGATATTCAGGCAAACACCGCTTTAAAACAGGAACTGATTGATCACATTATTGTCTTTGAAAACTATCCGATACAGCAGAAAATCGCCGATTCCGCGGATTCACCACTGCAAATCGATCAAGTGAAGGTATCCGAGCAATCAGGATATCACTTTAATCTTGTCGTTGCTCCCGGCGAAGAACTGATCATCAAATTCAGCTATAATGCGTTCATTTACGATGCTGCCTGGATTAGGTGCATCAAAAGGCAATTTACACAAGCGCTAAGCACAGCGGCCCATCACCCTGATACGCCAATTGTTGATTTTTCTTTTCTTGATGCTACAGAAAAAGAGCAGATTGTCACACAGTTCAACAATACAAAAACAGAATATCCAAAGAATCATACAATTATAGATTTATTTCGTGAACAAGCAGAAAAGACGCCGGACCATATCGCACTTGTGTGTGGGAATTTGACTTTTTCGTATGAAGAGCTTGATAAACGCTCTAATTCACTCGCCAGAGCGTTATATCAAAAAGGGTTTCGGAAGAACGAGACAGCCGGCATATTGGCTGCTCATTCTGCCGAATTCATGATCAGTGTGCTTGCCGTTTTAAAAGCAGGGGGAGCATACCTCCCGCTTGATGCCGAGCTTCCGCCTGAACGTGTCAGCTTTATGCTTGAGGAAACGCAGGCAGAAATACTGATTATTCAAAAGGGGCTGGAGCAAAACGCTGCGTTCTCAGGGACATGTATCATTTCAGATGCGCAGGCATTGACGGAAGAGAATGATATCCCAATCAATATCACCTCCAGTCCGGATGATCTTGCATACATCATGTATACCTCAGGATCAACAGGCCGGCCGAAAGGCGTCATGATCACCAATCGCAATGTCGTGTCCCTTGTCAAAAACAGCAATTACACGTCTGTATCCGTTGATGACCGATTTATTCTGACTGGATCTATCAGCTTTGACGCCGTCACCTTTGAAATGTTTGGGGCACTTTTACATGGTGCAAGTCTTCATATCATTGATAAATCGACACTGCTGTCACCCGATCGGTTTGGGGTGTATTTGCTTGAAAATGACATCACAGTGCTATTTTTAACTACGGCTCTTTTTAATCAGCTGGCACAGGTACAACCAGACATGTTCCGCGGTCTTCATACGTTATATGTTGGTGGAGAAGCACTCTCGCCTGCCCTGATGAATGCTGTCAGACACGCCTGTCCAGATTTGGCACTTCATAATATTTACGGGCCTACGGAAAACACGACATTTTCAACCTTTTTTAAGATAGAAAGAGACTATGCAGGACCCATCCCAATCGGAAAACCAATCAGCAATAGCGCCGCTTTGATCTTAGATGCAAAAGGCCGTCTTTTGCCGATAGGCGTTCCCGGCGAACTTTGTGTCGGCGGCGATGGAGTTGCAAAAGGCTATTTGAACAGAGATGATCTGACAAAGGCTGTTTTTTTTCCTCATCCTTACTTGTCTGGAGAAAGAATATACCGCACCGGTGATTTGGCGCGTTGGCTGCCCGATGGAAACTTGGAATACATCAGCAGGATTGATAGGCAGATAAAAATCCGGGGAAAACGAATTGAGCCCGCCGAAATTGAAGCGCGCCTATTAGAAATGGAAGGCGTGCAGGAAGCGGCAGTGACATTGAGAGAAATTGACGGAGAGGGACAGCTGTACACTCACTACGTCGGCGATGACAAACGAGCAGAAAAGGAGATACGTGCCGATTTGGCGCGTGTGCTCCCAGACTATATGATCCCGCAGCACTGGGTGCGTGTAGACCGGATGCCGCTTACCGGAAACGGAAAAATAGACCGCAGCGCTCTTCCTATACCAGAAAATAAACCTGACAAACGGAAGGACATTACGCTGCCAAGAAACTTGGTTGAAGAAGAATTGGCGAACATTTGGAAGCATGTTCTTGGAGTCAATCCAATCAGTATTGATGATGACTTCTTTGCTCTTGGCGGACATTCACTAAAAGCGCTGCAAGTCATACACACATTGAAGCATCAGCAGCAAATAGACATACCGATTGATTTCTTGTTCGAATATCCGACAATCGCTCAGCTTGCTGAAAAACTTTATTCTAAACAGCTGACAGCGGCAGATGAACAGCATGTGATCAAACTGAACCAGCACGGCGAGCGAAACCTTTTCTGCTTTCCGCCAATATCAGGATTTGGCATTTATTTCAAAGACCTTGCTTTATTGCTGAATGACAAGGCATTTGTCTACGGATTTCACTTTATTGAACATGACGCCCGCATTGAACAATATGTCAATTGCATCACAGACATACAGTCAGAAGGCCCATACGTTTTATTAGGCTACTCCGCAGGCGGAAACCTAGCCTTTGAAGTGGCGCAGGCGATGGAGCGCAAAGGATTGGATGTCAGTGACCTCATTATCGTAGACGCTTATCTAAAAGAGCGGCCTTTACTTGTCGATACCGTGAATGACGAATCTGCAGTATACCTGCCTGAAGCGGTCAGGGAAAAGGTGATGAAGAAAAAAAGAAATTATCATGAATATTGGGCGCAGCTGCTGAATGAAGGGCACCTCGAAGCGAACATTCATTTCATTGAAGCTGGAATTCAAACCGAAACCAGTGAGAATACAGACTTAACAAAATGGAAAGGCGCCGCTTACGGAAACTACAGCGAATACACTGGTTTTGGCGCTCATAAAGACATGCTGGAAGGCACATATGCTGAGAAAAACGCTGACATCATCCTCGGCATTTTAGACAAGATCACTTCAAATAAAGCACTGCTGCACAAACGATAAAGCGATTTAGCGGACAGAGGCATTCTCTGTCCGCCTTTCTTTTTACATCAAGAATGGATATAAAACACGAGGGAATGATAACATCATCCTTTTTGTTGGAGGCTGTTATGGACCATTTCTCTTGGCTTACTTTTATCATGCTGATTCTAGCCAGCTACAGGCTGACACATTTAATTGTATTTGACAAAATCACGGAATTTATCCGGAAACCATTTATGAAAAAGAAAAAAATCGTTGATCAAAACGGTCATGTGAACGAAAAAAGCGTGCCGGCTTCTAACTTTGGATATATGCTCAATTGCTATTGGTGTGCCGGCGTTTGGTGTGCCATCTTGATCGGACTGGGCTATCTCTTTTTGCCTCGTATCGCAGTTCCAGTAATCTTTATTTTAGCCATCGCAGGAGCTCAAGCGATTCTTGAAACAGCTGTCGGGGTCGGCGTAAAACTGATTGATGTGTTAAAGAGCCTGCAAACTATGATAAATGATAAAAAGTCCTAAAGCGGCGGACAAATGCTTCAGGACTTTTTTCGTTTGTCTGGTGATATAGACATAAATCCTGATTTCTTCAATTTCATTAAGCACCCTTTTCCCCCCTGGGAATACGGTAATAACGAATAGTGAAAGCGATGTAATGGGGGAGAAGAAATAGAATGAATGTTCGACAAAAGCCGATTGTCCGTTTCCTTGTCAGCTTGATCATCGGGACGTTTGTCATCTCCGTTCCGTTTATGGCCAATGCGCAGCCTGACAGGGAACTGAGAGCCGTATGGATTGCTTCCGTATTAAACATTGATTGGCCGTCAAAAAAGGGGTTATCAGCCGAAGAACAGAAGCAGGAGTATATCAAGCTGCTGGACGATGTGCAGACATTGGGAATGAATGCCGTTATTGTTCAGATTAAACCGACTGCAGACGCCTTTTATCCATCCGATTATGGCCCTTGGTCCGAATACTTAACCGGTGTCCAAGGGAAAGACCCGGGCTATGACCCGCTTAAATTTATGATTGAAGAAACCCATAAACGAAATTTGGAGTTTCACGCATGGTTTAATCCTTACCGCATTACGATGAATCATACGGATCTCAATAAATTGTCTGAGAATCACCCGGCAAGAAAGCATCCAGACTGGGTTGCCGCATATGGAAAGCAGCTTTATTATCATCCGGGCATCCCCGAAACCAGAGATTTTATCGTCAAAGGTATTGAAGAAGTGGTCAAACAGTATGATATCGATGCCGTTCATATGGACGATTATTTTTACCCTTATAAAATAGCTGGACAGGAATTTCCTGATCAAGCTCAGTATGAACAATACGGAAAAGATGCTTTTTCCAATATCGATGACTGGCGGCGGGATAACGTGAACCAGCTGGTCAAACAAATCAACGATACGATTAAAGCCGCAAAACCGTATGTCAAATTCGGCATCAGCCCCTTTGGCGTATGGAGAAACGCGGCAGATGACCCGACCGGATCAAACACGAAAGCAGGCGTCAGAAATTATGACGATCTATACGCAGATACGAGACACTGGATTCAACAAGGCGACATTGATTATATCGCCCCGCAAATATATTGGAGTATCGGCTTCAACGCAGCGGCGTACGACGTATTGGCTGATTGGTGGAGCAATGAAGTCAAAAATAAGCCGGTGCATTTATATATTGGCCAGGCAGCTTATAAAATCAATAACAATTTTGACGCGCCATGGTCTGACCCCGAGGAATATGTAAGGCAAATCAACTTGAACCGTCAACTTGCGCTTGTAAAAGGAAGCATGCATTTCAGCCTTAAAGACCTCAACAAAAATCCGCTCGGCATCAAAGACAGGCTCACCACCGAGCTTTACAGCAGGCCGGCACTCATTCCGGAAATGCCTTGGCTTGACAGTACCGCCCCCAAAAAACCAAAACTTACGAAAGTGACCGAAGACAAAAACGGCAATCTTCTGCACATTCAAGACCACCCATCAAATCAGCAATCGAAAGAAACAGCCTATTATGCGATATACAGAGCCGAAGGCAGAAAGCACAAAACATTGCTGGCAACCGCAAGAAAAACAAATGAGCAGCAAACCTACTTAGATGACACGGCAGACCCAAACAAGGAGTACACGTATTATCTCACTTCAGCAGATCGGCTTCATAACGAAAGCAAGGCTTTCAAACGAACAACAAAATAAGAAATGAGAAGGACGGCTTTCTATAGTCGTCTTTTTTTCGGCCGAGGAACCCTCTCGTTCTTTCTCTGTCAAAATCTCGATCTCCCTTTGGAATCATCCCATCATCTTCCCCGTACGATCCAAAAGGCAAGTCATTGCATTTGCTCTATGGATGGCTTACTCATTTTCACTAAAAAATGAACCAATTTCAATTTTCAGATTTCTTTTGTCAGGGAATGATTACAGAACTTGCCTAATAGGATGTTACAAAGATGTGAAGGAGGAAACTATGTGAATTTTGAGCTGACAAAAGAACAGCAAATGGTGCGTGAAATGGTAAAGGATTTTGCGAAAAAAGAAATTGCTCCTCACGCTGAACACGTAGATCAAACGGGCGAGTTCCCGATTCAAACATTTAAAAAAATGGGTGAACTCGGACTGATGGGCATTCCATTTCCAGAAGAATACGGCGGATCGGGAGGAGATACGATTTCATATGCTTTAGCCGTTGAAGAAATCGGCAAAGCTTGCGGCAGTACTGGATTAAGCTATGCAGCAGCGGTCTCACTCGGCGCAAGTCCTCTTTATTATTTCGGAACAGAAGATCAAAAGCGGGCGCATTTGACTCCGCTGGCTTCTGGCAAAGCGCTCGGGTCATTCGGCCTGACGGAACCAAATGCCGGCTCAGATGCAGGAGGCACTCAAACAAAAGCGGTAACAAATGGTGACGAGTATGTCATCAACGGCGAAAAATGCTGGATCACGAATGCAAGCTATGCACGAACGGTGATTGTAACCGCGGTAACAGGCAAAAACAAAGACGGAAAAAACATCATCTCCGCTTTGATCGTGCCAACCGACACACCCGGACTTACGATTACGAGCCCGTACGATAAAATGGGCGTCCGCGGTTCAAATACAGCGGAAATTTTGCTTGAGGATGTCAGAGTGCCTGCTGGCAACTTACTCGGCGATCCGACAAAAGGGTTTAAACAGTTTCTGTACACGCTGGACGGCGGACGGATCTCCATCGCCGCGCTTGCAGTCGGCATCGCTCAAGCGGCATTTGAAGCATCATTAGCCTATGCGAAAGAACGAAAGCAGTTCGGACAGCCGATTTCTTCCTTTCAGGCGATTCAATTTAAGCTTGCCGACATGGCGATGGAAATTGACTTGGCACGGCAAATGGTGTTAAAAGCCGCTTGGCTGAAAGACCATCATCGCCCGTTCACAAAAGAAGCGGCGTATGCCAAGCTGTTCGCATCAGAAATGGCGACAAGAGCTTGCAATCAAGCCATTCAGATCCATGGAGGTTCAGGCTATATGAAAGAATATGGGGTAGAACGGATGCTGCGGGACGCCAAATTAATGGAGATCGGTGAAGGCACATCTGAAATTCAGCGTATCGTGATTGCCAGACAGCTTTTAACATAAAATGCAAACGCTTTCCGATCACTTGGAAAGGAGGAATAATGTATGGCTGAACTCATCCATTTCACAATCGGCAGGCTGCTCGAACAAACAGCTGAAGCCTACCCTGATCAAGAGGCCGTAGTTTATCCAGACAGACATATCCGCTATACGTACGCCCAATTTAACAGCCTGTGCCGTCAAACCGCTAAAGGACTTATGCGGATGGGAATTAGAAAAGGAGATCATGTCGCGATATGGGCTTCAAATATCCCCGAATGGCTTGCCGTTCAGTTCGCCACGGCAAAAATCGGAGCCGTTCTTGTGACCGTCAATACGAATTATCAAGCTCATGAGCTCGATTACTTGCTGACGCAATCAGATGCCGCCGCGCTTATTGTCATGGAGTCGTACCGCGGCACTTCTTACACAAACATCTTGAAGAGCCTCATTCCCGAGCTGCAAGAAGCAGAGCCCGGCCAGCTGACATCAGAACGATATCCCTTTTTAAAAACGCTGATTTATATCGGTGAAAAACGTTTGCCCGGCATGTATCATTGGAACGATACAGAGATACTGGCGAAAACAGTGACAGATGCTGAGCTGGAAGCGAGAATGAACAGCCTTGAAAAAGACGATGTGATGAACATGCAGTATACATCAGGGACGACGGGGTTTCCTAAAGGGGTCATGCTGAGCCATTTTAATGTCATCAATAACGCCGCCAATATCGCAGAATGTATGGCATTAACCTCTCAAGACCGCATGTGCATCCCGGTTCCGTTTTTTCACTGCTTCGGATGCGTGCTCGGGGTTTTGGCGTGTGTGTCGGTCGGAGCAGCCATGATACCTGTACAAGAATTTGATCCCGTTACCGTCCTTAAAACCGTCGAAAAAGAGAAATGCACAGCGCTCCACGGCGTGCCGACCATGTTTATCTCAGAGCTGCATCATCCGGATTTTCAAGCATATGATTTATCGACGCTCCGAACAGGCATCATGGCCGGCTCTCCTTGTCCGAGTGAAGTGATGAAAGCCGTCATTGAAAAGATGGGTATGACAGATGTTACGATCGCCTATGGACAAACCGAAGCCTCACCGGTCATTACGCAAACGAGGGCAAATGATTCGTTCATCAGGAGGGTCGAAACAACCGGCCGCGCTCTGCCTCATGCAGAAGTAAAAATTGTAGAACCAGGGACATGCCGAGAAGTTCAAAGAGGCGTGCAAGGTGAGCTATGCACCCGCGGATACCATGTCATGAAAGGCTATTATAAAGATGAAGAAGCGACTAGAAAAGCAATCCATCCCGATGGATGGCTGTTCACCGGAGACCTTGCTGTCATGGATGAAGAGGGGTACTGCCGCATTACCGGGAGATTAAAAGACTTGCTCATCAGAGGCGGTGAGAACATTTATCCGCGGGAAATCGAAGAATTTTTATACCGACATCCCGCTATTTTAGATGTACAGGTTGTTGGTGTGCCTGACGTCAAATTCGGGGAGGAGGCCGCTGCCTGGATTAAGCTGAAAGACGGAAAAACCGTTTCATCTGAAGAGCTTAAAGCCTATTGCAAAGGGAAAATCGCCCGCCACAAAATTCCGCGTTATGTAATTTTTACAGACGAATACCCGATGACGGCTTCAGGCAAAATTCAAAAATATAAACTGCGGGAAAAAACGATTGAAATGTTCAATTTATCATCAACTCAATGAGGTGAAATGATGTTTACAAAAGTGCTGATCGCCAACCGCGGAGAGATTGCAATGAGAATTATCCGAACGTGCAGCCGTCTCGGTATCCAAACGATCGCGATTTATTCAGAAGCAGACAGAGACGCACCCCATACAAAGGCGGCCGCAGAGGCTTATTTGATCGGAGAATCAAGAGTCAGTGAAAGTTATTTACATATAGAGAGAATCATAGAAACGGCGAAAAAAGCAAACGCAGACGCCATCCATCCCGGCTATGGATTATTATCAGAAAACAGCCGGTTCGCTGAACGCTGCAAGCAAGAAAACATCGTGTTTATCGGCCCTTCACCCGATATCATCGCAAAGATGGGCAGCAAAATTGAAGCGCGAAAAGCAATGGAAGCGGCCGGTGTCCCTGTCGTTCCCGGTGTTTCTGAATCCCTTGGAGATATCCAGGCTGCCTGCCGCACTGCAAGCCAAATTGGCTATCCAGTCATGCTGAAAGCCTCAGCGGGCGGAGGCGGCATCGGTATGCAGCTTGTTCAAAATGAGGAAGCATTGATAAAGGCGTACGAGGGGAACAAAAAGCGCGCAGCAGATTTTTTCGGCGACGGGTCGATGTATATCGAAAAAGTTATTGAACATGCCCGCCACATTGAAGTTCAGCTTTTGGCCGATCAGTACGGCCATACAGTACACCTGTTTGAGCGCGATTGCTCTGTTCAAAGGCGGCATCAAAAAGTCATTGAAGAAGCGCCGTCACCATTTGTAGACGATGATCTCAGAATGAAGCTCGGGCAAACGGCGGTAAAAGCAGCAAAAGCGATCGGCTATACGAACGCAGGCACCATCGAATTTTTAGTAGACCCGAATCAACACTTTTATTTCCTCGAAATGAATACGAGATTGCAAGTTGAACACCCCGTAACTGAAGAAATTACGGGACTGGATTTAGTTGAGCAACAGTTACGGATTGCTGCGGGCCATACACTCGCATTCTCCCAGCAAGACATCAAACGAAACGGGCATGCGATCGAAGTTCGAATATACGCGGAAGATCCCAAGACATTCTACCCGTCACCAGGTACGATCACTGCGTTTTCACTCCCTGACCAAAAAGGAGTCAGGCACGAATGTGCTGTGGCTAAAGACAGCACCGTTACCCCTTTTTATGACCCGATGATCGCCAAGATGATTGTCAAAGGCCAAACGAGAGCGGAAGCAATTGAAAAGCTGGAGACAGCGCTCCGCGACTACCGGGTAGAGGGCATCAAAACAAACCTTCCGCTTCTTATCCAGGCTGCAGAAACAAAAGCATTTAAAGAAGGGAATGTCACGACTGACTTTTTGAAACAACACTTATAAAGGAGGCAGGTGTCATGACAGTTAAGATACAAATGGCGGGAAACTTGTGGAAAGTGCACGTCAAAGCCGGCGACCACATTGAAAAAGGCCAAGAAGTTGCCATTTTGGAATCAATGAAAATGGAAATCCCGATCGTTGCGGACAGAAGCGGAACTGTAAAAGAAGTCAAAAGACATGAGGGCGATTTCGTGAATGAAGGAGATGTGCTGCTCGAACTGATCGATTCCACCCAATAATCTGGAGGAAGGCCATGTTATATCCTAAAAAAGTGAAGATCAAAGAAGTCGGCCCGCGTGACGGCTTACAAAACGAGAATGTATGGATCGCAACAGAAGATAAAATCTCTTGGATCAACCAGCTTTCCCGGACTGGGCTTTCGTATATCGAAATCACATCCTTCGTTCACCCGAAATGGATCCCGATGCTTCGAGATGCAATAGACGTGGCAAAAGGCATTAACCGTGAAAAAGGGGTGACGTACGCGGCACTTGTCCCGAACCAAAAGGGGCTGGAGAATGCCCTTAAAGGAGGCATTGACGAAGCCTGCGTCTTTATGTCAGCCAGCGAGACGCACAACAGAAAAAACATCAATAAATCCATTGCTGACACACTTCATATCCTCAAACAAGTAAACGATGACGCAAAAAAAGCAAACCTCATAACAAGAGCCTACCTTTCAACCGTTTTCGGCTGTCCGTACGAAAAAGATGTCCCCCTTGAACAAGTCATCCGCCTTTCTGAAACATTATTTGAATTCGGAATTTCTGAACTGTCGCTTGGAGATACGATTGGAGCGGCAAATCCCGTCCAAGTTGAAATCGTTCTTGAAGCTCTTTTGGCACGCTTTCCGGCCAAGCAAATCGCCCTGCATTTTCATGATACGAGAGGAACGGCGCTGGCCAACATGGTCGCAGCTCTCCAAATGGGCATTACTGTGTTCGACGGCTCGGCAGGCGGGCTGGGGGGCTGTCCATATGCTCCGGGTTCGTCAGGAAACGCCGCAACTGAGGATATCGTTTACATGCTGGAACAGATGGACATCAAAACCAATGTAAAGCTCGATAAACTACTATCTGCGGCCAAATGGATAGAGGAAAAAATGGGCAAACAGCTGCCAAGCCGAAATCTAAAGGTATTCAAATCATCTTGATAAAAGAGAGGACAAAAACATGGAAGAAACGATCCTTTTTACTGTCCAGAATGATCACATTGCCGTCATCACGTTACACAGGCCTCAGGCGGCAAATGCTCTTTCAGCGAAAATGCTGAGAAGCCTGCAATCGATTCTTCAGGAAATTGAATTCAACTCAAACATTCGCTGCGTCATCCTCACAGGCACCGGCGAAAAAGCGTTTTGTGCGGGGGCTGACCTAAAAGAAAGGATCAAGCTGAAAGAAGATCAGGTTCTTGAAAGTGTATCTCTCGTTCAAAGAACTGCGGGTTTACTTGAAGCCTTGCCTCATCCAGTCATAGCTGCGATAAACGGAAGCGCATTAGGCGGCGGTCTTGAACTGGCATTGGCATGCGACCTTCGCATCGCAGCTGAAACTGCCGTGCTGGGCCTTCCGGAAACAGGGTTAGCCATTATCCCGGGGGCAGGAGGAACCCAAAGACTGCCTCGTCTGATTGGCAGAGGAAAAGCAAAAGAACTCATTTTCACAGGCAGACGCGTAACAGCACATGAAGCAAAAGAAATAGGTCTTGTAGAGCATGTCACGGCTCCTTGTAACCTTATGCCAAAAGCAGAGGAACTGGCCGCAGCTATTTCTGCCAACGGGCCGATCGCTGTCCGTCAAGCAAAATTCGCAATCAATAAAGGATTGGAGACAGACCTCGCCACAGGTCTGGCAATTGAACAAAAAGCATATGAACATACCATTCCGACAAAAGACAGGAGAGAAGGGCTTCAGGCGTTTCAAGAAAAAAGACGCGCTGTATACAAAGAAATATAAAAGGGAGGACATGCTCATGGATTATGAAAAGGAACGGACAGAGCGGGCCGAAAGGATACAAAAAGGCGGGGCGGAAAAGTATCATCAGAGCAACAAAGAAAAAGGCAAGCTCTTTGTCAGAGCGCGGCTTGCTCTTTTGTTTGATGATGACATTGAGCTTGAAGACGCTTTTTTTGCGGAATGCATGTCAGACGGGCTTCCGGCTGACGGTGTAGTAACTGCCCTCGGCAAAATCGGCGGCCGAACCGTTTGCGTCATGGCCAATGATTCAACGGTGAAAGCAGGTTCATGGGGAGCAAAAACTGTTGAAAAAATCATCCGCATTCAAGAAACAGCCGAAAAATTAAACTGTCCGCTCATTTATTTAGTCGATTCGGCAGGCGCCAGAATCACTGACCAAATCAATGTTTTTCCAGGGAGACGCGGTGCAGGAAGAATTTTTTACAACCAAGTCAAACTATCGGGACGAATTCCGCAGATCTGCCTGCTTTTCGGCCCGTCTGCGGCAGGGGGCGCATATATCCCGGCCTTCTGTGACATAGTCGTCATGGTAGACGGTAACGCCTCCATGTATCTAGGCTCGCCGCGGATGGCGGAAATGGTCATTGGCGAAAAAGTGTCTCTCGAGGAAATGGGGGGCGCCCGTATGCATTGCTCAATCTCAGGCTGCGGGGATATTCTTGCAGATACAGAAGAAGAAGCCATACGTTTGGCGCGGACTTATTTGTCGTACTTCCCGGCAAATTATCAAGAAAAAGCGCCCATGCAAGAGAGTCACCCGCCAAAACGCTTCGACATCCCTCTTGCCGACATCATTCCGCAAAACCAAAATGCGCCTTTTGATATGCAAGAGCTGATTGAGCGGGTCATTGACGAAGGTTCATTTTTTGAAATCAAAGCTTTATTTGCACCTGAATTAATAACGGGCCTCGCGCGAATTCACGGACAGCCTGTCGGCATTGTTGCAAATCAGCCAAAGGTAAAAGGCGGCGTCTTATTTCACGATTCAGCAGACAAAGCGGCTAAATTTATTACCTTATGTGACGCGTTTCATATTCCATTGCTGTTTTTAGCAGATATCCCCGGCTTTATGATCGGCACAAAGGTAGAACAAGCGGGCATTATCAGGCACGGAGCAAAAATGATATCAGCGATGTCGGAAGCAACTGTTCCAAAGCTCTCTGTCATTGTCCGAAAAGCGTACGGAGCGGGTTTGTATGCAATGGCAGGACCGGCCTTTGAACCAGATTGCTGTCTAGCGCTCCCAACCGCCCAAATCGCGGTCATGGGCCCTGAAGCAGCTGTAAACGCCGTTTACGCGAAAAAAATCGCCGAGCTTCCGAAAGAAGAGAGGGCACAATTTATCAGCAGCAAACGCGAGGCATACAAAGAGGACATTAATATCTACCGGCTGGCTTCAGAAATGATTGTCGATGCCGTGATCCCGGCTAATTCGCTGCGTGATGAGCTGGCAAAACGGCTTAAAGCATATTCGACAAAGGAAATGACATTTACCAACCGAAAGCACCCGGTTTATCCTGTATAGAAAAGCAAAGACTTAAGGAGCGCCAAAAGCGCTCTTTTTATATTTACAATAAATACATTATGTGAACTAATCAGTTTTTGCATAAAACGCTATGTTTTTTAGAATAGTAAATAAAGGCTGCCGCATCTCTGGCGGCAATTGTCAGTTCATCAGAAAAAGGGGCCTACATTATGTATCATTTATATTCACATAACGACTTGGACGGAGTAGGATGCGGAATCGTAGCAAAATTGGCATTCGGAAAAAACGTTGAGGTCCGGTATAACTCTGTCAACAGTTTAAACGCACAAGTGCAGTATTTTTTAGAGAAAGCGAAAGAGAGCAACAGACAAGACGCGTTATTCATCACCGATCTCGCCGTCAACGAAGTAAACGAAGAGAGATTGAATGAGTATGTTCATGCGGGCGGAAAGGCGAAGCTCATTGACCATCATAAAACAGCCCTTCATTTAAATGAGCACGAATGGGGATTTGTCCAGGTGGAATACGATGATGGACGGCTCACATCCGCGACATCGCTTTTATATGGCTATCTCATTGAAAATGGCTTCATGAAACCGACAAACGCCTTAGATCAATTTACAGAACTCGTCCGCCAATATGATACATGGGAGTGGGAGCGGTACGATCAAAAACAGGCGAAGCGGCTTAATGATCTGTTCTTTTTGCTGTCAATCGATGAATTTGAAGAAAAAATGATTCAGCGTCTTTCTGCGCATGACAAATTTTTCTTTGATGATTTTGAAGAAAAGCTGCTTGATTTAGAAGACGCGAAAATCGAGCGCTATCTCCGCAGAAAGAAAAGGGAAATGGTGCAAACCTTTGTTCACGAACACTGTGTGGGCATTGTTCACGCGGAATCTTATCATTCTGAGCTGGGAAACAGGCTCGGAAAAGAAAATCCGCACCTCGATTACATTGCGATTTTAAGCATGGGGTCAAAACGGGTCAGCCTGCGCACCATTCATGATTACATCGATGTGTCAGGAATCGCCGGCCGATACGGAGGCGGCGGACATGCTAAGGCATCCGGCTGTTCAATCACCGACGACGTATACGAATTGTTTGTGGCTGAAGCATTCCGAATTGATCCTGTGCGGCCGGATGCTTTCCGTAATATCTATAATGTAAAGGGATCTGCGAACGGATCATTATACGAAAATCGGGAACAAATGAGATTTTTTCTGTTTCCTTTAGACAGCGAGTGGAATATCCAAATGAACGGGGAAACACAGGATGAAACATTCGCTGCGTTCGAAGAAGCTGAATGGTTTATTAAGAGAAACTATGCCGCATCGCTTGTGCGGGACGAAGTATTTGTCGCATTTTTAGCGGAGCATTTGAAGCTGGCAAACCAGCATCACAGGTAAAAAAATATGCATAGGGGAGATCAGCCGTCCCTATGCATATCCGCTAGCTATCGTTTAAAGATGGCTGCCCGTTTTTTAATTACAAAATAAAGCGCAATCACGACAATAGCCAGTATCATAATCGGTGTCGTATAAGTGCCCGCAATGTTCTCAACATGATCCCACTGGCTTCCGAGCTGAATGCCTAAATAAACAAAAAGGATAGACCACGGGATGATCGCAAGCACAGTCAGTGCCACAAATTTAGAAAAAGGCATTTTGGCAATACCTGCGGGAATCGATATCGCATGTCTGACAACCGGTATAAAACGTGCTGAGAAGACAACTCCAGCGCCATACTTTTGAAACCAATTTTCTGACATGTCAATATGATGCTTTTTAATCAATAAGTACTTCCCGTATTTGTCCAAAAACGGTCTGCCGCCATACCGCCCGATCCAATAAATAAAGATCTGGGCAATGGTGCCCCCGATAACACCCGCAATAATGGCACCAATAAATCCAATCGTGCCTTCCGATACCATATAGCCGCCATAGGCCAATACAATCTCACTCGGAATGATTTCAATCATCAATCCAAGCGCAATACCCGCATATCCCATACTCGTCAGCCATGTTAAAATTTCGCTTATCAAACTGCCCACATTCTTCACAACCTGTCCTAATCTTTTTCACTATTATATGACTGATGAACGAATAAGATGGTTACAATTTTTTTCGCAGCATTTCTTTCGTTTCCCGTTTGATCACATCCTCTAAATAAGCAAAAGCTGATATCTCATATCGGGGATTTCAGTGCTCGCTTTAAAAAACAGCCCAGCTTATCGCCAATGTCCCATAACGGCGATTTCTGAAGGTGTTCTTGACTATATCCTTCACGTCATACACATGCCCAGGAGATCCAGAAGTATTTATTATACCATATTTGCTGACATCCTCAGGGAGGACTGGCCGCACACCGACAAAGCATCGTATACATCTATTAATTACCGTAGAGCTGGTTTTTCAGACACCGTACTATCATCACCTAAGGGCTCATCTCTGATAAAATGCTCCGCATACAGCACGCATCACCTAATCCGGGCCTTTCTGCGGATGTAATGAATATTGGCCAAATCGGCGATCTGCTGCATTTCCTTAAATGTTACCGTGTTGCCTTTTTCCCGCAGATTAACTCCAAATCCGCCGACCGGTCAAAATGATCTTCAATCGGGCATTAATCTGCGGCCTCTTCTACAGCATATTGGATTGCTGGTTTGTCCTCGATTGGGAGCCTTTCTTTATGCCGCGCTTTTGTCGCCGGCATAAAGCTCGTTCCTAAGCCCGGAGCGGGGATGACCGCTTTTCTCACTTTTTTCTCTTCACTCCTGATCCTGTATGTTTTTCAGCGAATCTCCAAATACCCAGATTCGGTTTCGATAAAATTCATCACCATTTCGCCGATAGTGGCTGTGAGCTTACTCACCAAAAGCGAACAGCCGCCTTTTTGAAACAAATAAAGCAGCAAAAAGGTGATCCCCTTGCCGTACATCAAAGCCTTGTTCACAAAAGGTTGACAAAATATGACGGATTATGAAAAGGGGGTTTGCAGAATGATAACGAAATGTCTTATAAAGAAGAACAATGTAAACAGAAATCAGCGGAAGAAGCAGCCGGAATTCAATAGATTGAGAAGTTCCGCGCCTTGATTCCCTATCAGCCTCCAACAAGACTGAACAAGAACCAAAACAATTTGTTTCTAATGATAAATTCCTCTTATGAAGATGCAGCTTGCATTCAGCAATGGTGATGGATCGATTTACTGGATCAGTCAGTATCCGGGCAAGTCTATTCATCTAATTCTATGTCATATTTATTTTCCTCATCCATATTCATTCCTTGTGCTACATCTAATCGAGGGTAATCAATTTACAATCCTCGACAGATATATAGATGAATTTTTACAATTAATAAATAATGTATAATTTCTGACACAATTATGTCGATAGACCTAAAACATATGAGGGGGAGGTCTTAGTGAAGAAGAGTCGGTATAGCCTTCTATCCCGGCTCTTATCCTCTCTCTTTAAGACTGATTTTTCTGTGCAGCCCCATCTTTTATTTCATGAATAAATGTATCCAGTTCCTTTGTAAAATCGAACAATAACTCCTCCGAAAGTATCCTATACACATTTGTTATAATCATGCTAGGATGTTATATAAAGGGATAATTTGTATGATATTGTATTTCTGTTCAATATGATCGGAGGAATCTCATGAACAATCTTGCCTTTTTATTTCCTGGACAAGGGTCTCAATTTGTAGGAATGGGCAAACAATTTTGGAATGATTTTGCGGTCGCAAAAAGATTATTTGAAGAAGCTGGCGACGCGATCTCCTTGGATATAAAAAAGCTGTGTTTTAACGGTGATATGAATGAATTAACAAAAACAATGAATGCGCAGCCCGCTATTTTAACAGTCAGTGTGATTGCGTTTCAAGTGTATATGCAAGAAATAGGGGTTAAGCCGCGCTTTCTTGCAGGTCACAGCTTAGGAGAATACTCGGCGCTTGTCTGTGCCGGCGCCCTTTCTTTTCATGATGCCGTTACACTTGTAAGGCGGAGGGGGATTCTTATGCAAAATGCGGATCCCCAGCAGCAGGGGACAATGGCTGCTGTGACCCGGCTCTCTCTTCAAACATTGCAAGAAATGTGTGCGAAAGTGTCGACAGAAGACTTTCCGGCAGATGTAGCCTGCATGAATTCAGACCGGCAGCATGTCATTTCCGGACATCGGCAAGCTGTGGAGCGTGTCATCAGGATGGCGGAGGATAAGGGGGCGGCATACACTTATTTAAATGTAAGTGCACCTTTTCACAGTTCAATGATAAGATCGGCATCCGAACAATTCCAGAGTGCATTACAGCAGTATTCCATCCGGGATGCCGCATGGCCGATCATTTCAAATGTCACCGCGCGCCCTTACAGCAAAAATTCGATCAGCGAACATCTCAAGCAGCACATGACGATGCCGGTAAGATGGGCGGAATCAATGCATTACTTGCTTTTACAAGGAGTCACGGAAGTCATCGAAATGGGGCCGAACAATGTCTTATCCGGTCTGCTGAAAAAAATAACGAACCACATTGTACCTTATCCCTTTGGACAGACATCTGATATTCACCAGCTTTCCAATTCAGCGGAAAGAAATAAACTTGTTGTCCGTTTACGCAAAAAACAACTGAATAAATTGATGATTCAAACCATCATTGCTCGAAATTACAACAAGGATTCATTGGCTTATTCCAACCTGACGAACCCATTATTTACGCAAATCCAAGAGCTGAAAGAGAGAATGGAAAGACATGAAAATGAGCTCTCAGAACAAGAGCTCGAACATTCGATCCATTTATGCAAATTAATTTGCGAGGCTAAACAGCTTCCGGCTTGGGAAGAATTGCGGATTTTAAAATAAAGCGCCCAGGAGGGGACCTATGTATACCAGTCAATTCCAAACCTTAGTAGATGTCATTCGGGAAAGAAGCAATATCTCTGATCGCGGGATCCGTTTTATCGAATCCGATAAAAAAGAGACAGTTGTCTCTTACCGCCAATTGTTTGAAGAAGCGAAAGGCTTTCTTGGCTATTTACAGCATATCGGCATTCAGCCGAAGCAGGAAATTGTATTTCAAATCCAAGAAAACAAATCATTTGTCGTTGCTTTTTGGGCTTGTATATTAGGAGGAATGATCCCGGTACCAGTCAGTATCGGAGAAGATGATGACCATAAGCTGAAGGTGTGGCGCATTTGGAATATATTAAATCATCCGTTTCTGATTGCCTCTGAAAAAGTATTGGACAAAATAAAGAAATACGCTGCAGAACACGATTTACAGGATTTCCATCATCAATTAAACGAAAAATCTGACATCATTCAAGATCAAACCTACGATTACCCCGCTTCGTTTTATGAACCTGATGCGGATGAACTGGCTTTTATCCAATTTTCTTCCGGATCGACAGGAGATCCAAAAGGAGTCATGTTAACGCATCACAACTTAATACATAACACGTGCGCCATTGGGACTGCCCTAGCCATTCATTCGAAAGACTCTTTCTTATCATGGATGCCTTTAACGCATGATATGGGGCTCATCGCCTGCCACCTTGTTCCCTTCATAACCGGAATCAATCAAAATCTAATGCCTACAGAATTATTTATTCGCAGACCTATTCTTTGGATGAAAAAAGCTCATGAACATAAAGCCAGTATTCTATCCTCTCCTAATTTCGGGTACAACTACTTCCTTAAATTTCTGAAAAACGAACCAGACTGGGATTTATCCCATATCAAAGTCATCGCAAACGGTGCAGAACCGATATTGCCGGAGCTCTGTGACGAATTTTTGAAAAGATGCGCAGCATTCAATCTGAAAAGATCCGCTATTTTGAATGTTTACGGTTTAGCGGAAGCTTCGGTTGGCGCAGCGTTTTCTAAAATAGGTAAAGAATTCGTTCCTGTTTATTTGCATCGTGACTATTTAAATCTTGGTGAACGAGCTGTAAAAGTCAGCAAAGAGGATCAACATTGCGCTTCATTCGTCGAAGTGGGACAACCCATTGACTATTGTCAGCTTCGGATCTCCGACGGAGCAAATGAAAGAGCAGAAGACGGAATCATCGGTCACATCCAGATTAAAGGGGACAATGTGACTCAAGGGTATTATAACAACCCCGAGAGTACGGAAAAAGCGCTGACTTCTGACGGCTGGGTAAAAACGGGAGACCTCGGATTCATTAATGAAAGTGGCAACTTAGTCGTAACCGGAAGAGAAAAGGACATTATTTTCGTGAACGGAAAAAATATCTACCCGCATGATATTGAACGGGTTGCGATTGAAATGGAAGAGGTTGACTTAGGAAGGGTTGCCGCCTGCGGTGTATATGACCAAAAGACACAAAGCGGAGAAATCGTGCTCTTTGTTGTTTTCAAAAAATCGCCTGAAAAATTTGCCCCGCTTGTCAAAGAGATCAAAAAGCATTTATACCAGCGGGGCGGCTGGAGCATAAAAGAAGTACTCCCGATCAAAAAGCTGCCAAAAACGACGAGCGGGAAGGTGAAACGATATGAACTGGCCAGACAGTATGAGGCAGGGGATTTTTCATTAGAGTCTGCCGCCATTAATGAATGTTTGGAGAGCGGCCCGGAAAAAACCGGACAGACTCCCATTCATGAAATCGAAACGGAATTACTGTCTATCTTTTCCGATGTGCTCGATGGGAAAAAGGTTCACCTCACTGACAGTTATTTTGATATGGGCGCAAATTCATTACAGTTATCACAGGCTGCCGAGCGTATAGAACAGAGATTTGGACGCGAGCTTGCCGTCTCCGATCTCTTTACGTATCCTTCTATCACTGATTTAGCGGCATATCTGTCTGAAAGCCGGGCTGAAATCAAGCAGAACGTGACAGCAAAACCAAGCCGTGTGACGCCGAAAGATATCGCCATTATTGGGATGTCGCTCAATGTCCCGGGAGCATCAACTAAAAGTGATTTTTGGAATCTGCTTGAAAAAGGAGAGCACAGCATTCGAGAATACCCTGCATCTCGAATGAAAGATGCGGCCGATTATTTAAAGTCCATCCAAAGTGAATTCAATGAGAATCAGTTTGTGAAGGGCGGTTATTTAGATGAAATCGACCGATTTGATTATTCGTTTTTCGGTTTAGCGCCTAAAACGGCTCAGTTTATGGATCCTAACCAAAGACTGTTTTTGCAGTCTGCATGGCATGCGATTGAAGATGCAGGCTATGCCGGCGACAGCATAAACGGGAGCCGGGTCGGGGTATATGCAGGGTACTCAAAGGTGGGCTACGATTATGAACTCCTCCTTTCTGCGAATTATCCGGAGGAACTTCATCAATATATAGTAGGCAATCTTTCTTCTGTGTTAGCCAGCCGGATCGCTTATTTCTTAAATTTAAAAGGGCCGGCGGTTACAGTGGACACGGCTTGCTCTTCATCGCTTGCCGCCGTTCATATGGCATGCAAATCTTTAATTTCCGGCGATTGTGACATGGCTCTTGCCGGCGGAATCCGGACATCGCTCTTGCCGATCCGTATCGGACTTGATATGGAATCCTCGGACGGATACACGAAAACGTTCAGCAAAGATTCAGACGGCACGGGCTCGGGTGAAGGCACGGCAGCAGTCCTGTTAAAACCTTTGCAGGATGCGATTCGCGACGGAGACCATATTTACGGCGTGATTAAAGGAAGCGCGATGAATCAAGACGGAACGACCGCCGGGATTACCGCACCGAATCCGGCAGCTCAGACTGAGGTCATTGAGACGGCCTGGAAAGACGCGGGCATTGCTCCTGAAACACTGTCTTTCATAGAAGCGCATGGCACCGGAACGAAGCTCGGCGATCCGGTTGAATTTAACGGGCTTTGTAAAGCGTTTGAAAAGTATACGGCAAAAAAACAATTTTGTGCGATTGGTTCTGTTAAATCGAACATCGGTCATTTGTTTGAAGCCGCAGGCATCGTTGGACTGATCAAATCTGTCCTCATGCTGAATCACAAGAAAAACCCGCCTTTAGCGCACTTTAATGAACCTAATCCGCTCATTCAGTTTCACTCTTCGCCATTTTATGTGAATCAAGAAGCTGCAGCGTTCACATCAGGTGAGGAGCCGCTGCGAGGCGGAATCAGCTCGTTCGGTTTTAGCGGAACGAACGCTCATGTGGTGTTGGAAGAATACACCTCTCAAAATGAGGATGCACCTGAGGACGAGCATGAACCGCACCTATTTGTTTTATCCGCTCATACTGAAAATTCACTCTATGAACTCGCACAGCAGTACCGGCAATATGTATCGGAGGACAGCCAAGCTTCATTGAAGTCCATTTGCTATACAGCCAGTACGGGCAGAGCTCATTTGGATCATGGTATTGCCATGATTGTATCCAGTAAGCAAGAACTATGTGACAAGCTGACTGCCGTAATCCAGGGAGACAGACATCTTCCCGGAGTATACGTTGGTTATAAGAACTTGAAGGAAATGCTGCCAGCCCATAAAGAGGAGCTGAATAAACTAGTCGCGGATCTGGTTGAGCAGCGTATACGCACGCATGATGAACGGATCACATGGCTGAATCGCGCCGCCGCATTATTTGTGCAGGGAGCCGTTATCGATTGGAACGCGCTTTATGCCGGTGAAACTGTACAAAAAACGCCATTGCCCTTATATCCGTTTGAACGGAACAGATGCTGGGCTGAAGCTGACCATTTGCGCTTAAACGAGGTCAAAGAGAGAGGAGAAGCGGCATTGAATATCAATCAAACGAAGGCGCATATTGAATCCTTTCTGAAAACTGTAATCGGCAATGCTTCCGGAATCAGAGCGGATGAGCTCGATCTGAATGCTCATTTTATCGGGCTCGGAATGGATTCCATCATGCTGTCACAGGTCAAAAAAGCCATCGCGGATGAATTTGGTGTAGACATTCCGATGGATCGTTTTTTCGATACGATGAACAACCTTCAAAGTGTCATCGATTACTTGGCTGAGACCGCTCCATCGTCCTTTGCACCCGCCCCGGCTCATGAGGATGTTCCGGCGCAGGAAAAACCGGTCGTTTCAGATCCACAGCCTGAATCTGGTCACAGAGAAGAGCATCAAGAGTATATGCTCGAAAAAATAATCGCTTCTCAGAATCAATTAATTCAGGATACCTTGCAAGCTCAATTAAATAGCTTTAACTTGCTGAGAAACAGCGGACATCATTCCAATGTGAAAGAATATGCTAAAGCACAAGAGAAATCAATTCCGTCTGTCAAGCAGGGGCCTCCGGCTGTCGCTGCAGAAAAGACATTGACTCAAGAAACGAAGCCCTATGTGCCTTTTCAGCCCCAGAACCTGCATGAACAGGGACACTATACAGCACAGCAAAGACAATACTTAGCAGATTTCATTCAGAAATACGCAGACAAAACGAAAGGTTCCAAACAATATACGGACAAAACCCGATTTGCTCATGCAAACAACCGCAACTTGTCCAGTTTCCGTTCATATTGGAAGGAAATCGTGTACCCGATTATTGCCGAACGTTCAAACGGTTCCAAGATGTGGGATATTGACGGAAACGAATATATCGATATCACCATGGGATTCGGAGTCAACCTTTTCGGGCATCATCCGCCCTTTATTACACAGGTTATCGATGATTCAACCCGTTCATCATTGCCTCCGCTCGGCCCGATGTCAGATGTTGCCGGTGAAGTTGCCGATCGGATCCGCACATGTACTGGTGTAGAAAGGGTCGCTTTCTATAATTCCGGAACAGAAGCCGTCATGGTTGCCCTTCGTTTGGCGCGGGCGGCAACAGGAAGAAAGAAAGTCGTGGCGTTCTCAGGCTCTTATCACGGCACGTTTGACGGCGTCTTAGGGGTTGCCGGCACAAAAGGCGGGGCTGAGTCTGCGAATCCGCTAGCTCCGGGCATACTGCAGAGCTTTATGGATGATTTGATTATTTTGCATTACAACAATCCCGATTCGCTCGAAGTGATTCGCAGCCTCGGGGATGAATTTGCAGCCGTACTGGTGGAACCGGTACAAAGTCGCAGGCCGGATTTACAGCCGGAAGCATTTTTGAAAGAACTGCGGGCGATCACGCAGCAATCCGGGACAGCCCTGATTATGGATGAAATCATTACCGGATTTCGAATCGGTCTCGGCGGCGCGCAGGAATGGTTCGGCATTCAAGCCGATTTAGTGACCTACGGGAAAATCATCGGCGGCGGGCAGCCGTTAGGGATCGTTGCCGGAAAAGCTGAATTCATGAATGCGATAGACGGGGGAACCTGGAAGTATGGGGACGACTCCTATCCACCAGACGAGGCGAAACGCACGTTTGTGGCCGGCACCTTTAATTCTCATCCGCTTACCATGAGAATGTCATTAGCCGTGCTTCGTCATTTACAAACCGAGGGAGAACACCTGTATGAAGAGCTGAATCAAAAAACAGCCTCCCTGATTGATCGGCTAAATCGCTACTTTGAACAATCGCAAGTACCGATCCGCATGGTTCAATTCGGTTCTTTATTCCGATTTGTCTCATCGCTCGATAACGACTTGTTCTTTTACCATCTCAATTATAAAGGGGTCTATGTGTGGGAAGGACGCAACTGCTTCTTGTCTGCGGCGCATAGCGCGGATGATATTGAACATATCATTCAAGCCGTTAAAGACACGGTGAAGGATCTTCGCCGAGGCGGATTTATCCCGGAAGGTCCGGATTCCCCTGACGACGGCGGCCATAAAAAATCCGGGACGTACGAGCTTTCACCTGAACAAAAACAATTGGTTATGGCGTCCCATTATGGGAACGAGGCTTCTGCGGCTTTAAACCAGTCCATTATGCTGAAAGTGAAGGGTGAACTACAGCATACACTCTTAACACAAGCCGTGCAGCATATCGTCGACCGTCACGAGGCTTTACGTACGGTAATTCATGTCGATGACGAGGTGCAGAAAGTGCAGGAACAGATGAATATAGACATTCCCGTCATTGATTTTACCGGTCATCCAGATGAGCAACGGGAGTCAGAAATGCAGAATTGGCTGACAGAAGATGCCAAGCGGCCATTTCATTTTCATGAACAAAAGCCCTTGTTTCGAATCCATGTGCTTACATCGGCTCAAGATGAACATCTGATTGTGCTCACGTTCCATCATATCATTGCCGATGGATGGTCAATCGCCGTTTTTGTTCAAGAGCTGGAGGGCAGCTATGCGGCAATTGTACAAGGAAAACCGTTTCCGCTAAAAGAGGCTGCTCCTTCGTTTCATCAATATTTAGACTGGCAGCAGGCGCAGATTGATGGCGGCCATTATGAAGAAGGAGTCCGTTATTGGCGGCATCATCTCTCTGAACCGATACAGCAGGCAGTCCTGCCGAGCGCCGTTTCTGTCCGTTATCCGAACGGGTATGAGGGAGACCGATGTACCGTCAGGCTTGGACGGCCCTTAAGCGAGGCTTTAAAATCATTAAGCATTCGGATGAAAAATAGCGTATTTGTGACGATGCTGGGCGCATTTCATCTTTTTCTGCACCAGCTAACCAAACAGTCCGGCCTTGTGATTGGAATCCCTGCAGCAGGTCAATCGCATATGAAACAGCATGATCTGATTGGAAATTGCGTCAATATGATTCCGGTGAAGAACATGTCTTCTTCAGAAAGCACTTTATCCGGTTTTCTTGGCAGTATAAAAGAAAGCGTGAATCTTGCAATGCGGCACCAAGCCGTCCCGATGACATTGGTAGCCAGACAGCTTCCGCACGATCAAGTGCCGGATATGCGTATTATTTTTAATTTGGACAGGCCCTTTCGAAAGCTGTATTTCGGAAAGGCTGAGGCGGAGCCCATTGCATACCCGGTGAAATGCATGCTTTACGATTTATTTCTTAACATAACAGATGCAAACCAAGAATATGTTCTTGATTTCGACTTTAATACGAACGTCATCAGTCCGGAAGTCATGAAAAAGTGGGGAGCGGGCTTTACGACATTGCTGCAAAAAATGGTTGAGGGGGATTCAGTCCCTCTTGACGCCATGATGATGTTTTCCGATGAAGAACAGCATGATTTACAAGAACTGTACGCCGAACACCAAAAGCGGGTCTCTTCAATCGTAAGCAATACGGAAAACTTTGCTGATGCCTACGAGGCGCCGGCAAATAAAACGGAGCGGCAGCTGGCGCAAATTTGGGAGGAACTTTTCGGCGTTGAGCGGGTTAGCAGATCAGATCGCTTTCTGGATCTGGGAGGAAACTCACTCCAAGCGACGCTTATGCTTTCCAAAGTTCAGAAGACATTTGATCAAAAGGTTTCTATCGGACAATTTTTCAATCACCAGACTGTTAAGGAATTAGCGCGTTTCATTGAGAATGAAAAGAAAGTCATGCACCTCCCGATAAAGGCTGCTGAGAAAAAAGCGTATTACCCAACATCGCCGGCGCAGCAAAGAGTATATTTCCTCCACCAAATGGAGCCGGATCAGCTGGCTCAAAATATGTTCGGGCAAATATCCATGATAGGGCAGTACGATGAGCACGCCCTGATTTCTTCCCTTCAGCAAGTCATGAAGCGGCATGAAGCGTTTCGCACGTATTTTGAAATTGCAGATGGCGAAATCGTCCAGAAACTTGAAGATGAAGTGGATTATAACGTTCAAGTCCGGACGATGAGCCGGGACGAATTTGACGCCTATGCAGACCGATTTGTAAAACCATTCCGTTTGGAACAAGCTCCTTTGGTTCGCGCGGAACTGATCAAGATCGATAACGAACAGGCCGAGCTGCTCATCGATATGCATCATATTATTTCGGACGGTTATTCCGTCAACATCCTTACAAATGAATTGCTGGCTTTATATCATCAACAACCATTACCGGACATTGAATTTGAATATAAAGATTTCGCCGAATGGCAAAACCAATGGCTGAATGAGGATGCCATAAAGCAGCAGGAGACATATTGGCTGGAACAATTTCAAGACGAAATCCCGGTCCTTCAACTGCCGACAGACGGTTCAAAAGCGGCGGAACAGTCTTCCGAGGGACAGCGCGTGACGTGCTCCTTACAGCCGGATGTCATCCGTTCGCTGCAAGATCTGGCACAAAAAGCGGGAACAACTCTCTATACGGTGATGCTGTCCGCCTACAAAGTGCTGCTTCATAAATATACGGGACAAGAAGACATGGTCGTAGGCACGCCTGCTTCAGGAAGAAATCATCCGGACATCGAACATATTATCGGAATTTTCATTCAAACCATCGGAATCCGGACGAAGCCGCACGCCAATAAAAAGTTTACGGATTATCTAGAAGAAGTAAAGCGGCAGACGCTGGATGCTTTCGAAAACCAAGACTATCCATTCGACAAACTCGTCGAGAAATTAAATGTACAGCGGGAAACAACCGGAAAATCACTGTTTAACACGATGTTTGTGTTTCAAAATATTGAATTTCATGAAATCCGCTACAATGAATGTACATTTAAAGTGAAAGAACGAAATCCCGGAGTCTCTTTATATGATTTAATGCTGACGGTCGAAGATGCCGGACAACAGATCGAGATGCATTTTGATTTTAGACCGGGACAGTTTGAAAAAGAATCCATTGAACAGATCACAAGACATTATACCAGCATTTTAAACAGCCTTGTTGAACAGCCGGAGATGACGCTGTCTTCCGTTCCTATGCTGTCTGAAACCGAACGAAAGCAATTGCTGACGGAGTGTAATGACACAATGACGCCTTATCCGCATAACGAAACGGTTTCCCGCTGGTTTGAAATACAGGCGGGACAGCGGCCTGATCATGAAGCCGTTATTTTTGGCACTGAGCGGTACACGTACAGACAGCTCAATGAACGGGCGAACCAATTGGCGCGGACGTTACGGACAAAAGGTGTACAAGCGGATCAATTCGTTGCCATCATCTCTCCGCATCGGATCGAGCTGATTGTCGGAATTTTGGCTGTTCTGAAAGCCGGCGGCGCATACGTGCCGATTGACCCTGAATATCCGGAAGATCGGATTCAATACATGCTGAGAGATTCAAAGGCGGAGATTGTGTTGACACAGCGCTGCCTGTTGGATCAATTACCGTATGATGGTGACGTTGTGCTTTTGGATGAGGAAAGTTCATATCATGAGGATCGCTCGAATCTTGAATTGGACAGCAATGCGCATGATTTGGCCTACATGATTTATACGTCGGGTTCTACGGGAAATCCGAAAGGTGTACTCATTGAGCACCAGGGATTGAGTAATTATATTTGGTGGGCGAAAAAGGTGTATGTGAGAGGCGAGAAAACCAACTTTCCATTATACTCTTCCATCTCTTTCGACCTGACAGTGACTTCGATATTTACACCGCTGGTTACGGGAAATACCATCATTGTTTACGATGGAGAGGACAAAAGCGCCGTGCTTTCTGAGATTATGAGGGACACAAGAATAGATATGATCAAATTAACCCCGGCACATTTGCATGTACTGAAGGAAATGAATATAGCCGATAGCACCACAATACGGAAAATGATTGTCGGCGGAGAAAATTTAAGCACCCGTCTGGCCAAAAGTGTCAGCGAGCATTTTAAAGGCCGGCTGGACATTTTCAATGAATATGGACCGACGGAAGCTGTCGTCGGATGTATGATTTATCACTTCGACGCAGAACGGGACAAGCGGGAATTTGTACCGATCGGCACTCCGGCTGCTAACACGGATATTTATGTGATGGATGCAAGCCAAAACCTGGTTCCGATCGGGGTAATCGGCGAAATATATATCAGCGGACCGGGTGTTGCCAGAGGGTATTGGAATCGCCCTGATTTAACGGCAGAGAAGTTCGTTGACAACCCGTATATCCGAGGCGCGAAGATGTACAAATCAGGGGACTTGGCTAAGCGGTTGAGAGATGGAAATCTTGTATATGTTGGGCGCATCGATGAACAAGTCAAAATCAGGGGACACCGAATCGAACTTGGTGAAATCGAAGCAGCGATGCATAGCGTGGAAGCAGTACAAAAAAACGCGGTTACAGTCAGAGAAGAAGAAGACGGCTTAAAACAATTGTGCGCGTATTACGTAAGCGACCAACCTATAGCGGCAGCGCAGCTTAGAGAACAATTGTCTTTGGAGCTTCCGGACTACATGGTTCCGTCTTATTTTGTCCGTCTGGAGGATATGCCGTTAACATCCAACGGGAAAATAAACCGTAAAGCACTGCCTGCGCCCGAAGCGAGTCTGCAGCAGTCCGCTGAATATGTCCCGCCGAGCAATGAGATAGAGTCTAAACTGACAGAATTATCGAAGGAAGTGCTCGGAATAAGCCGTGTGGGGATTAAACATAATTTCTTTGATCTCGGAGGAAACTCCATTCGAGCGGCGGCCTTGGCCGCCAGAATCCACAAAGAGCTGGATGTGAATCTGTCTCTCAAAGACATATTCAAGTTTCCTACCATTGAACAATTGGCTGACAAGGCGTTACACATGGACAAGCATCAATATGTACCGATTCCGGCCGCAAAGGAAATGCCCTATTATCCGGTTTCTTCAGCTCAGAGACGGATGTATTTGTTAAGTCACGCAGAAGGCGGCGAGCTAACTTACAATATGACAGGTGCCATGAGCGTGGAAGGAGAAGTTGATCCCGACCGGTTAAACGACGCTTTCCAAAAATTAATCGAGCGTCATGAAGCGTTGCGGACCAGCTTTGAATTATATGAAGGTGAGCCGGCACAGCGAATTCATAAGAACGTCGACTTTACGATAGAGCGAATTCAAGCAAGCGAAGAAGAAGCGGAAGACCGTGTGTTTGATTTCATCAAAGCGTTTGATTTAGCCAAACCGCCTCTGATGCGGGCCGGACTGATTGAAATTGAACCTGCGCGGCACGTGCTTGTGGTTGATATGCATCATATCATTTCTGACGGCGTGTCCGTCAATATTATGATGAAAGATCTAAGCCGACTCTACGCAGGGAACGAACTGGACCCGCTCTCTGTTCAATATAAAGACTATGCGGTTTGGCAGCAATCGGATATTCAGAAACGGAAGGTCAAGAGTCAGGAAACGTATTGGCTGGATCAGTTTCACGATGACATTCCCGTACTGGATATGCCTGCGGATTACGAGCGGCCTGCCGTACGCGATTACGAGGGCGAATCCTTTGAATTTGTTATACCGGAACACTTGAAACAGCGTTTAAGCCGTATGGAAGAAGAAACAGGAGCAACACTGTATATGATTTTATTGGCAGCCTATACGATTCTTTTATCCAAATACAGCGGACAAGAGGATATTATCGTAGGAACGCCGTCTGCCGGGCGGACTCATTTGGATGTGGAGTCAGTTGTGGGAATGTTCGTCAATACGTTAGTCATCCGCAATCACCCGGCGGGCCGTAAAACATTTGATGCCTACTTAAACGAAGTAAAGGAAAACATGCTGAACGCCTATAAAAATCAAGACTATCCGTTGAAAGAATTGATTCAGCATTTACATCTTCCAAAAGATTCAAGCCGCAATCCTTTGTTCGATACGATGTTTGTGCTGCAAAATCTCGACCAGGCTGAATTGACATTCGATTCCCTGCAGCTCAAGCCGTATCCATTTCATCATCCGGTTGCCAAATTCGATTTGACCTTATCAATTCAGACAGACCAAGACAACTATCACGCTCTATTTGAATATTCGAAAAAACTGTTTAAGAAAAGCAGAATCGAGGCTTTATCAAATGACTTCTTGTACATTCTATCTGTGATTCTGGAACAGCCAAGCATTTTAATCGAACATATCGGACTGAGCGGCAGCAATGAGGAAGAAGAGAACACGCTTGATTCGATTCAATTGAACTTTTAGGGAAAAGCATTATTTCTTTAAATTATATAAAATGAGGTGCTCCAATGTCGGCATTTAAAAATCAAGAAACGTACTGGGATAACCTGTTTGGTGAAGAGGACAGCCTAAGCGCATTCCCTTACTTTAAAGCAGCGGACAAAGCGCCATTGGCCCGTACCGGCTATCAGGAAAATTGCATCTGCCGTTCCTTATCTCCGGAAGTATCTCAAAGAATCATGACAATGGCTAATCAATCTGAAATGGCTGCCTATTTGATTTTATTGGCAGGTATTGAATGCTTGTTGTATAAATATACAGATCGAACGAGCCTGATTCTTGGCATTCCAACGGTATCGAAGCAAAAAAGCAGCCAGTCAGCCGTTAACACCATTGTTCTCTTGAAAAATACGCTTTCAAGTCAGAGCACGTTTAAAACCGTTTTCGAGCAGCTGAAAGAAGCCGTTACTGATTCGCTGAAAAATCAAAGCCTGCCGTTTAGAAAAATGGTTCAGCATCTAAACGTGCAATACAATGAGGAGCATCTGCCGCTGATTCATACCGTCGTTTCGCTTAACGAAATTCATTCTTTGCAATTTAAAGAAGACATTGCAGCCGATACGCTGTTTCACTTTGATTTGGAAAACAACGGGATTCATTTGCAGCTTTTTTATAACGGCAATCTTTATGATGAACGCTATATGGAGCAAATTGTATCCCATTTGGATCAGCTGCTGTCTGTGATCCTGTTTCAGCCTCAAGCCGCGATCCATACGGCCGAAATCTTACCGGAAGCGGAAAAACAGAAGCTATTGTTTGATTTTAATGAAACCGGCAGAGATTTCTCCGGGAAAAGAACCGTGTATCAATTATTTGAAGAGCAAGCAGAAAGAACGCCTGAACATACGGCGGTCAAGTTTAAAAACGCCCATTTGACGTACAGGGAATTGAATGAAAAGGCGAACCGTTTGGCAAGAACATTGCGTAACTGCGGGGTTCACGCCGATACGTTAGTCGCTATTCTGGCTGATCGTTCATTAGAGATGATTGTGTCTATGATAGCCGTTTGGAAGGCGGGGGGCGCTTATGTGCCCCTGGACCCTGAATATCCAAAAGAGCGGCTTCAATATTTGCTTCATGATGCGAATGCGGACGTTCTCCTTGTTCAGCATCATTTAAAAAACAGCCTCACCTTTGACGGCCCAACGATCGATCTGAATGATGAAGTATCTTACCATGCGGACGGCTCATTGTTATCACCAATAGCGGAACACAGCCATTTAGCCTATGTTATATACACCTCGGGCACAACAGGAAAGCCGAAAGGGGTCATGATTGAACACGGAGGCATTGTGAACTCGCTTCAGTGGAAAAAGGCGTTTTTCAATCATTCTGCCAAGGATCGCGTGCTTGTCTTGTATCCCTATGTTTTTGATGCATTCATTTTAAATTTCTTCGGCCCGCTCATCTCGGGTGCAACTATGCACCTTTTGCCAAATGAAGAGAATAAAGATCTTTTCGCCATTCAAAATGCCATGAAACAAGAAAGGATTACACATTTTTCAACTTCTCCCCGTCTTCTGAAAACGATGGTCGAACAGATGAACGCGGCCGACTTCATTCATGTTCAGCATGTTGTTGTAGGCGGTGAGCAGCTGGAAAAAGATACAGTTGAGAAGCTGTATTCTCTGCAGCCTCACATTCGAATCAATAATGAATACGGACCGACAGAAAACAGTGTGGTATCTACATTTCATCCTGTTCAGACTGATGATGAACAGATCACAATCGGCAAACCGGTAGCCAACCACCAAACCTATATTTTAGGATCGCACCACCAAATCCAGCCGATCGGCGTACCGGGAGAGCTGTATGTTGGAGGAGCTGGAGTCGCCCGCGGCTATCTCAATCAGCCTGAATTAACGGAAGAAAAGTTTGTTCAGCATTTGCTCCTCCCTGGTCAAAAGATGTATAAAACGGGTGATCTCGCCAGATGGCTGCCAGATGGAAGAATCGAATATGTAGGACGGATCGATCATCAAGTGAAAATTCGCGGCTACCGTATCGAGATCGGCGAGGTAGAAGCAGGCATGTGTACTCTGGACAATGTTCGTGAAGCTGCAGTCGTTGCGCGGGAAGACGAAGACGGAGCCAAGCAATTGTATGCCTATTATGTCGGCGATCCTTCTTTGACTGCTGCGCAGTTCAGAGACGTATTATCCCGTAAACTGCCGGATTTTATGATTCCATCCTACTTTATCCAATTGGAACAGATACCGCTCACTTCCAATGGAAAACTTGATCTGAAAGCTTTGCCTGCTGCTGAAGAAAATACCCAGACAGATAACGAATACATAGCCCCGCGGAACACAATAGAAGAACTGCTGGCGTCTATCTGGCAAGAAGTATTAGGGGCAGAGCGTATAGGAATTATGGATAATTTCTTTGATTTTGGAGGAGATTCGATTAAATCCATTCAGGTGTCTTCCAGATTGTATCAAGCCGGATACAAGGTTGATATGAAGCATTTGTTTAAATACCCTTCGATTGCTGAACTTAGTCAGTTTGTAGTGCCGGTTGGCAGGGTGGCTGATCAAGAGGAAGTGAACGGCGGGACAAACCTGACCCCGATTCAGCATTGGTTTTTTGAACAAAAAATGCCGCAAGCACACCATTACAATCAGGCCGTCATGTTATATTCGGCGGAAGGATTTAAAGAGGAGCCGCTTCGCCGGACGATGGAACGGATCGCCTCACATCACGATGCCTTAAGAATGATTTTTGAAAAAACGCCAGATGGATACGCTCCGCGAATTACAGGAACAGATGAAAGTGAATTGTACCATCTGGAAGTGATGAATTATAAAGGGGTAACCGATCCAGCTCAAGCGATTGCCGACAAAGCGAATGAGATTCAAAGCAGCATGGTATTAGACCGGGGGCCTTTGATGAAGCTTGGTTTGTTCCAATGCCCCGACGGAGATCATTTGCTGATTGCAATTCATCACTTGGTGATTGACGGAGTATCATGGCGCATTTTACTCGAAGATTTTGCAAGCGGTTATGAGCAGGCAGAGCGCGGACAAACGATCCAGCTTCCGCAAAAAACTGATTCATTTACATTCTGGACGGAGCAATTGTCCAAATATGCGAAAGAAACTGACATGGAAGAGGAGATTGCTTATTGGGCCGAGCTTTCAAGCACGGAGCCGCAGCCATTGCCTAAGGACAAAATAAGCGAAGGTCCATTATTAAGAGACAGCGAAGAAGTGACGATTCAATGGACAAAAGAGGAAACGGAGCAATTATTAAAACAAGCGAACCGCGCCTACAACACGGATATCAATGATCTGCTGCTGACTTCGTTAGGGCTGGCCGTTCACAAGTGGACAGGCATGGAAGACATTGTCGTGAATGTGGAAGGGCATGGGAGAGAACCAATTATCCCGGATGCGGATATTTCCCGCACGATAGGATGGTTTACAAGCCAATACCCTGTCGTACTGAGGATGAAAGCCGGAAAAGACTTGTCGCAGCGGATTAAGACGGTGAAAGAAGGGCTGCGCCGTATCCCTGAGAAAGGCATGAATTACAGCATTATCAAATATGTATCCGGGCGTCCGGAAGCCGAAAGCCTGCAGCTGAAACCGGAAATATCGTTTAATTACTTGGGGCAGTTTGATCAAAACCTGAATCATCAAGCTTTGCGCATATCACCTTACTCCACAGGGGTATCGATGAATGAAAGCCAAAAGAGAACGGTCGTGCTTGATTTGAACGGCATGATTGCTGAAGGGACATTATCACTGACACTGAGCTACAGCAGCAAACAATACGAAAGATCGACTATGGCGCAATTTGCCCGGAACTTGAAAGAAAGTCTGCAAGAAGTAATTGCGCATTGCGTAAGCCGGCAGCAGACTTCCCTCACACCAAGTGACATCTTGTTAAAGGACATCACAATAGACGAACTGGAACAGCTGTTGGAGCAGACGCGTGAATTAGGCGAGGCGGAAAATATTTATCCATTAACACCGATGCAGAAGGGGATGCTGTTTCACAGCTTGTTTGACCCGAATTCAAGTGCTTATTTTCAGCAAACGATATTTGATCTGGATGGAGATTTAGATATTGATGCATTTTCGAAAAGCTTGGATGGCTTATCGCAAACATATGATATTTTCCGGACGAATTTTTACAGAGGCTGGAAAGATCAGCCGCTGCAAATCATATTCAAAACGAAAAAGATCGGGTTTGAATTCATTGACTTACGCGAGATGAAGGAATCACAAAAAGAAGAGATGGTTCAGGAGTATGCCAGAAAAGATAAGATGCGGGGCTTCGACTTAGAGAAAGACGCATTAATGCGGCTACTCATTCTTCGTACAGCTGAAAAGACATACCGTTTTATCTGGAGTTTTCATCATATTTTGATGGACGGCTGGTGCCTGCCGCTGATTACAAAAGAAATATTCGAGCATTACTTTGCCTTGCTTCACAAAAAGCAGCCTGAACAATCGTCCATTACTCCGTACAGTCAATATATTGAATGGCTCGGCCAGCAAGATGCGAAAGAGGCCATGGCTTATTGGGATCAGTACTTGGAGGGATATGAAGAGCAAACCGGCCTTCCTAAGGATCACCATGCAGCGGAAGACGGACGATACGTTCCGGAAAAAGTGACGTGTGACATAAGCTCCGATCTCACTTTAAAAATGAAGCAGACGGCCGGCAGACGCCATGTCACGCTGAACACGCTGCTGCAGACGGCATGGGCGGTTTTGCTGCAGAAATATAACCGAAGCCGTGACGTTGTGTTTGGAAGTGTTGTATCCGGAAGACCTGCTGGAATTCCAAACGTGGAAACGATGATCGGCTTATTCATTAACACCATTCCCGTCCGGTTCCGATGTGAAGCCGGAACAACGTTTGCCGAGCTTATGAAAGAGGCGCAGGAAAGGGCTGTAGCGTCTCAACAATTTGAGACGCACCCGCTGTACGATATTCAAGCGCGTACTACGCAAAAGCAAGATTTAATTACACATTTAATGATATTCGAAAATTATCCGGTTGATCAGTATATGGAAAGCATAGGCCGCCAAAACGGAACATCCATCACGATTTCCAACGTACAAATGGAAGAACAGACGAACTATGATTTTAATTTGACCGTTATACCGGGCGACGAGATGAACATCTCTTTTGAATACAATGCAAATGTGTATGATCGGGCAAGCATAGAGCGGGTTCGGGAACATTTCATGCAAATCCTGCATCAAGTCGTGACAGATGCGGATATCCGGGTGGATCAAGTGGAATTGTTAACGGAAGGCGAAAGAAGAACCCTTCTGAAGACGCTTAACGACACGGCCGCGCCGTTTCCGCAGACGCCGGTTCATCAATTATTTGAAGAGCAATCGCAGCGTACGCCCGATCAAGCGGCTGTCATTGAAAAGGACAGGCAGCTCACGTACGGAGAGCTCAATAAGCGGGCCAACCGATTGGCGCGAACGTTAAGAGCAAAGGGAGTGCAGGCGGATCAGCCTGTGGCCATCATCAGCAGAAACAGTATCGAATCGGTGGTCGGGATCCTTGCCGTTTTAAAATCAGGCGGCGCCTATGTCCCGATAGATCCGGAATATCCGCAAGACCGCATCCAGTATATGCTGGATGACTCCCAAGCCGGAATCGTTTTAATGCAGCGAGATGTCAGGGAACAGCTTTCCTATGAAGGCGTCACAATTTTACTAGATGATGAAGAGTCGTATCACCACAATGCCTCTGACCTTGAGCCGATAAGTGATGCAAGCCATTTGGCATATGTCATTTATACGTCAGGTTCCACAGGCCGTCCAAAAGGCGTACTAATCGAGCACCGAGGTTTGACCAATTATATTTGGTGGGCGAAAGAAGTTTATGTAAAAGGCGAGAAAGCCAACTTCCCATTGTATTCGTCAATTTCTTTTGATCTGACGGTGACTTCTATTTTCACACCGCTTGTCACAGGCAATGCAATCATCGTCTATGACGGAGAGGATAAAACAGCTCTGCTTGAATCGATTGTGCAGGACCCGAGGGTGGATATCATTAAATTGACCCCGGCCCATTTGCAGGTTTTGAAAGAAATGAACATTGCCGATCAAACGGCTGTCCGAAGAATGATTGTGGGCGGGGAAAACTTAAGCACCCGGTTAGCCCGCAGCATTCATGAACAGTTCGAAGGCCGGATTGAAATATGCAATGAGTACGGACCGACGGAAACCGTTGTCGGCTGCATGATTTACCGTTATGATGCCGCAAAGGACAGACGGGAATCGGTACCGATCGGAACCGCTGCGGCAAACACGAGCATTTACGTTCTTGATGAGAATATGAAACCCGCACCGATCGGAGTGCCGGGAGAAATCTATATCAGCGGCGCCGGTGTGGCAAGAGGATATTTGAACCGTCCCGAATTAACGGCAGAGAAATTTGTCGATGACCCGTTTGAACCCGGAGCGAAGATGTATAAGACCGGAGATTTGGCGAAGTGGCTGGCGGACGGAAACATTGAATATGCGGGCAGAATAGATGAACAAGTGAAAATCAGAGGCTATCGTATCGAATTAGGCGAGATCGAGGCGGGACTGCTTCAAGAAGAAGCGATCAAGAAAGCAGTCGTTACAGCTAGAGTTGATGTCCACGGGTTTAAACAATTGTGTGCATATTACGTGAGCAGCGGGCAAGTAACGGCAGCCCGGCTCCGAAAACAATTGTCTCAAAGCCTGGCGAGTTATATGGTTCCGGCTTATTTTATCGAGCTTGATGAAATGCCTTTAACTTCTAATGGAAAAATAAACAAAAAAGAGCTGCCGGCTCCGGATTTCGAGCTGCAGGACAGAGCAGAGTATAAAGCTCCCCGGACAAAAACGGAAGAAATATTAGTTTCTGCCTGGGAATCGGTATTAGGCGCTGAAAACGTCAGTATTCTTGATAATTTCTTTGATCTAGGCGGTGATTCCATTAAATCCATTCAAGTATCCTCCAGATTAAATCAGCAAGGATACAAAATGGAAATCAAAGACTTGTTTCAATATGCAACAATTGCAGAATTGAGTCCGCATATCAAGCAGAATCTGCGTATAGCCGATCAAGGTGAAGTCAAAGGAAAAGTCAGCCTGACTCCTATTCAGCATTGGTTCTTCGATCACATAACGACAGATCAGCATTATTATAATCAAGCCGTCATGCTGCATGCGCTGGAAGGTTTTCAGGAAACGCCGCTTCGTCAAACCCTGCGAAAGCTTGCTGAACATCACGATGCGCTCCGCATGACGTTCCGGACTACGGAAAATGGATACGAAGCACAGAATGCAGAGATCGCCCAAAGCGGGCTGTACCACTTAGAAGTCCTGAACCTGAAAGAAGATTCCGATCCGGGGCGGACAATTGAAGCCAAGGCTGATGAGATACAAAGCAGTATGCGTTTAAGTGATGGGCCGTTAATGAAAGCCGGGTTGTTTCAATGTGCAGATGGGGATCATTTGCTCATTGCCATCCATCATTTGATTGTAGATGGGGTATCATGGCGCATTTTACTGGAGGATCTCGTGAGCGGCTACAAGCAAGCCGAGAACGGGCAAGTGATTCAACTGCCGCAAAAAACAGACTCTTTCCAATTATGGGCTAAGAGACTTTCAGAATATGCGCAAAGTGAAACGATAAAACAAGAACAGGAATATTGGACAAAGATCGAACAAACCGAAGTAAAACCGCTGCCTACAGATTTTCAGGAAACCCATACAACTGCAAAAGACAGTGAAACAGCAACTGCGGAATGGACGAAAGAGGAAACGGAGCTCTTATTAAAACAAGCGAATCGCGCTTATAACACGGAAATAAATGATTTGCTTTTAACTTCTCTCGGTCTTTCTATATCCCATTGGTCGGGGCTTGACCGGATTCCGATTCATTTAGAGGGACACGGAAGAGAACAGATCATTCAAGATATGGATATATCGCGCACGGTCGGCTGGTTTACTAGTCTGTACCCGGTTGTGCTGCACGCGCAGCCAGGCAAAGAAATCTCTGATTATATCAAAACGACCAAAGAAGGACTGCGCCAAATTCCGCATAAAGGGATCGGATATGGAATAGCAAGGTACTTAAGCGGCGGAATGCCATCGAAACTCAATCCTGAGATCAGCTTTAACTACCTGGGGCAGTTTGACCAAGATTTACAGCAGCATAGGGTTCAATTATCTTCTTACTCCTGCGGTTCAGACTCAAGCGGCGCTCAAACCAGACCATATGTATTGAATATAAACGGAATGATCACCGAGGGTCAGCTGAAGCTTACGATCAGCTACAGCAGCAAACAGTACGCAAGAGAAACAATCAAGCGGTTATCGGAAACGATTCAAAGCCGCCTGCGGACCATCATTACGCATTGCGTTCAGAAAGAACAATCGGAACTGACGCCAAGCGATATTTTGTTAAAAGGCATGTCCATTGACGAATTGGATCAGCTTCTCCTTCAACTGCCGCATACAGGTGAGATTGAAAACGTGTATCCGCTCACTCCGATGCAGAAAGGAATGCTCTTCCATAGCCTGCTGGACGAGGCCTCAAGTTCTTATTTTGAACAAGCATCGTTCGATTTGCAGGGAGAGTTAAAGATTGATTGGTTTAAAGCAAGCCTTGAACGATTATTTGAAAGATACACCGTGCTCAGAACCCGTTTTTACAGCGGCTGGAATGATACTCCTTTACAAATTGTCTATAAAACGCAAAAACCGCAAATTCATTTTGCAGATCTGCGTGATATAGAGGAGCACCTGAGAGGGGATGCAATCGCAGCCTATCAAAGAGAAGATAAGGCAAAAGGATTTGACTTGGCTCGGGATCCGCTGATGCGCATAGCGATTTTTCGTATGGAAGACCGCAAATATCATTTGATTTGGAGCTTCCATCATATTGTTATGGATGGCTGGTGCCTGTCTCTTATCACGAAGGAAGTGTTTGATCATTATAGCGCCTTACAGGAAGGCAGGGAAACAGAACCGTCATCCGCCGCTCCTTACAGCGACTATATTGAGTGGCTTGACCGCCAAGATCAGGGAGCAGCAAAGCGGTACTGGAGCGAGTATCTTGAAGGATATAAAGGTGAAACCGCGCTTCTTCATAAAACACCGCAGCATGAACAAAAAGAATACGCTTATGCCAATGTGATCTGCCAATTTGATCACGAACAGACAAAACAATTACAGCAGATCGCAAATCAGCATCAGGTTACGTTAAATACGTTGATCCAAACGTTATGGGGAGTTTTATTACAGAAATACAGCGGGTCTGGGGATGTCGTCTTTGGCAGTGTCGTGTCGGGAAGGCCGGCGGAAATTCCTGATGTGGAACAGATGATCGGCCTGTTCATCAATACCATTCCGGTTCGCATCCGCTGCGATGAGGACAGCTCTTTTGCAGAAACGATGAAAATGGTTCAACAAAACGCTCTGGCTTCCCAATCGTACGATACCTATCCTTTATTCGAAATTCAGGCCCAAACGGAACAGAAGCAAAACCTAATTGAACACATACTGATCTTTGAAAACTATCCGATCGGGCAGCAGGTTGAAGAGGCAGGTCATTATGATACGGAACTGAACATCACGAATTTTCATATGCAGGAACACTCCCATTATGATTTGAATGTGGTTGTTATACCTGGCGAACAGCTGGCCGTTCATTTCGGTTTTAATGAAAACGAATATGAAAAATCAGAAATGGAGCGGATCCGCGGACATTTTGAACAGATCATACAGCAAGTATTACAGAAGCCGTCTGTCAAAATAGAAGAATTGGAGCTTTTGACTCAGCAGGAAAAAGAACACATGCTCAGCCGCTTTCAGTCTAATGACATGCATTACCCGCGTGAAAAAACGATTCATGAGTTGTTCGAGGAACAGGCGCATCGTACGCCGGACAATACAGCGGTTGTATTCGAGGGTAAACAATTCACCTACGAAGAACTGAACCGGCGGGCTAATCAGCTTGCGCGAACCTTGCGGGCAAAAGGAGTGGGGGCGGATCAGCTTGTCGGCATTATGACTGAACGCTCGCTGGAGATGATGGTAGGCATTTTGGGAGTTTTAAAAGCGGGCGGCGCATATTTGCCGATAGATCCTGATTCTCCGTCTGAACGCATTCGTTATATTTTGAGCGATTCAAGTCTCAGCGTATTGCTTTATCGTGGGAAGCTTCCGGATGGTATCGACTTCCCAGGAACATGTATCGATCTCATGGAGGAACATGCCTACCATGAAAAAGGCAGCGGCCTTGCGCTCTCTTATCAGTCGAGTCAACTGGCCTACGCCATTTATACTTCCGGCACGACGGGCAAGCCTAAAGGCACGTTAATTGAACATCGCCAGGTCATTCACCTGATAGAAGGGCTGAGCCGCCAAGTATACTCTGCCTATGAGACGGAGCTGAATGTAGCCATGCTCGCCCCATATTATTTTGATGCTTCTGTTCAGCAGATGTATGCTTCCTTGCTGTTAGGTCATACCTTGTTTATTGTTCCCAAGGATGTCGTGTCAGACGGTGCAGCATTATGCCATTACTATCGGCAGCATTGCATTGATATAACTGACGGAACACCTGCTCACTTAAAGCTTTTGATAGCTGCAGGGGATTTGCAGGGAGTCCCGCTTCGGCATCTGTTAATCGGAGGAGAGGCTCTTTCCAAAACGACGGTAAATAAATTCATGCAATTATTCGGCAAGCCTGGGGATGCGCCTGCGATCACCAATGTATATGGGCCTACAGAAACTTGCGTAGACGCGTCCCTGTTCAACATAGAATTTTCTGCCGAGGCTTGGGCACGCAGTCAAATTCATGTTCCGATAGGCAAGCCGTTAGGCAGAAACCGCATGTACATTCTTGATTCAAAAAAACGGCTGCAGCCGGCTGGCGTTCAAGGCGAGCTGTATATTGCCGGGGACGGGGTCGGGCGGGGTTACTTGAACCTGCCGGAACTAACGGATGAAAAATTTTCTGCCGATCCGTTTGTCTCGACGGACCGAATGTATAGAACCGGTGATCTGGCCCGCCTCATGCCGGATGGAAATATTGAATTTATCGGCCGGATTGATCACCAGGTGAAAATTCACGGTTTTCGAATTGAGCTCGGTGAAATCGAAGCGGTCATGCTTAACGTTCCTGATATTCAAGAAACCGCCGCAATTGCCCTTAAAGATGCGGATGGAGATTATTTCCTATGCGGATACTATACTGCGGATAAGCCAATACAGATCAGTGAACTTCGCGAAAGAATGGCCCGGCATTTACCGGGATATATGATACCGTCTCATTTTGTGCAGCTGGATAAGCTGCCGCTGACGCCAAACGGGAAGTTGAATCGCCAGTTATTGCCGGCTCCGGTCAAAAAGCGTGACAGCGGCATAGAGTACGTCCCGCCGCAGACTCCGACAGAAATCCAGCTGACAGCTATTTGGCAGGATGTTCTCGACTTAGAGCAAGTCGGGATTCGAGATCACTTTTTTGATATTGGCGGACACTCTCTGCGTGCAACCGCGCTTATCGCAAAAATACAAAAGCAAATGCATGTCAAAATTCCTTTGCGGGACGTGTTCCGTTTCCCAACCATTGAACAGCTCGCGCGGGAAATCACGAAAACTGAGCTAACTGGGTATGCCGCCATTCCTGCAATTGAAAAAAGACCTTATTATCCGGTATCCTCGGCTCAAAAACGATTGTACATTCTTAATCATCTGGAAGGCGGAGAACTCAGTTACAACATGCTGGGACTGATGGCTGTCGAAGGTAAGCTTGACCGTGATAAACTGCAGCAAGCCTTCCGCACGCTGATTCAGCGTCACGAATCTTTGCGCACCGGTTTTAAAATGACCGGCGGAGAACCTGTTCAGTATGTCTTAGATCAGGCAAAGTTCGAAGTAGAGTGGTATCAGGCAGTAGAAAATGATGCGGACCTTTATATCCGCCAATTTATTCGTCCGTTTCATCTGGAGGAGCCGCCGCTGCTTCGCGTGGGGCTGATTGAATTTCAACCTGACCGCGGACTTCTCATGTTTGATATGCATCACATTATTTCTGACGGAACTTCCATGAGCGTATTGATTAGAGAATTTATTCGGACATATGAAGGAGAGACATTACCGCCTTTGCGCATCCAGTACAAGGACTACGCAGTATGGCAGACCGGAGAATCGCGGTTAAAGCAGATCCAAAACCAGGAACCCTATTGGTTAGAGCTTTACAGCGGCGACGTTCCTGTCCTTCATCTGCCGACCGATTATATCCGGCCGTCATCACGAGATTTTGCGGGAGCCACGATGCATTTTACACTTGATAAGCAAAAAAGCGACGGATTAAAAAATTTGGCATCCCAAACCGAATCTACTTTATATATGGTGCTCCTTGCCACTTATACATTGTTGCTTTCAAAATACAGCGGCCAGGAAGACATTATTGTCGGCAGCCCTATAGCGGGAAGACCGCATGCCGATTTGGAACCCATTATCGGAATGTTTGTGAATACACTGGCGATGAGAAATTACCCTGAAAAAGGGAAGACGTTCACTCAGTATCTGTCCGAGGTGAAGGAGAACGCATTAAAAGCTTATGAGCATCAAGATTATCCGTTCGAAGCGCTGATCGATCAACTGAATATCGCCAGAGACTTGAGCCGTAATCCATTGTTCGACACCATGTTTGTGCTTCAAAACACGGAGCAGGAACAGCTAGAGATAAATGACGTAACTTTTAAACCATATCCAAGCGAACATACGATGGCTAAATTTGATTTAACCTTAACGGCTGTGGAAGAAGAGTCGGGTATTCACTTCACGATGGAATACTTGACGGCTCTGTTTAAACCCAAAACGATCGAACGCATGATGGGGCATTTTATGCAGCTGATTGATTCGATTATCAAACAGCCTGAGGCCGAGCTGGCTTGTTTGGATATGATGACCCAAGAAGAGAATAGTGACATTCAGAAACTCTTTAACGATACTGCAGCAGGAACACGAATTCCGACTACAGTTCATCAACTTTTTGAGCAGCAGGCTGCGCTTAACCCGGACCATGAAGCCGTCATGTTTGAAAATCAGACTCTGACTTATCGTCAGCTGAATGAACGCTCCAATCAGCTGGCGCGCATCCTTCAAGATAAGGGTGTTGGCACTGATCAGGTGGTTGCCGTTCTCACGGATCGCTCAGCAAATATGATCATCGGCATTTTAGCCATATTAAAGGCGGGCGGAGCATTTCTACCTATCGATCCGGAACTTCCTGATGAACGGCGGGCTTTTATGTTGAAAGACAGCGGCGCCAGTGTGCTTTTGTCTGGCGCGGGTTATGCCATTCCGACGCTCTTTAAAGGGGAAGTGCTTCTGCTTGATGATCCGTTGCTATATCAGGGCGGGACAGACAATCTTAATCTTTTCTATTCGGAAAATGACTTAATGTACGTCATTTACACATCTGGTACAACAGGGAAGCCAAAAGGAGTTCAGCTTGAGCATAAGACGATGACGAATCTGCTCGCTTATGAGCAGGATCATACGCAGCTTCGCTTTGACAGAGTGCTGCAATTTGCCGCAATGAGCTTTGATGTCTGCTATCAAGAAATGTTCTCCGCGCTTTCAAGCGGAGGAACACTCTGTATCATCAGCAATGAGGCAAAACGGGAAATACGCCAGCTCAATGAATTTGTCAAAATGCACAGGATACAAACAGCATTTCTTCCGACCGCGTTCCTTAAGCTTCTTGCCTCGGAGAAACACTATTTCGAACCATTTGCCGAATGCATGGATCACATCATCGCTGCGGGAGAACAGCTCATCGTAACAAGGATGCTGCGCGACATGCTGGCACGCCATCAAGTCACATTGCATAATCATTACGGTCCGTCGGAGACGCATGTCGTGACCATGTATACCGTTGATCCGAATACAGATCAGGAGCTGCAGCCGATCGGCAAACCGATTTCAAATACGGAGATTTTCATTTTGAATGAAGCCGGAACGCTTCAGCCTGTCGGAATCGTCGGCGAACTTTGTATTTCAGGGGTCAGCTTAGCAAGAGGTTATCATAACAGGGAGCCTTTGACGCTCGAAACTTTTGTTCCGCACCCATATGACTCGAATCAACGGATGTATAAAACAGGCGATCTGGCCCGTTACCTTCCTGACGGAAACATTGAATATGCTGGAAGGAGGGACCATCAGGTCAAAATCCGCGGTTACCGGATTGAACTCGGCGAGGCGGAAGCTGCTCTGCTGAGCTTCGAGCATGTACAGGAAGCAGTCGTTCTGTCCAGAGAAAATGCAGATGGCCAAAGCGATTTATATGCCTATTTTACAGCGGAGCAATCACTCTCGATCAGTCAGCTGAAAGAAAAACTCGCTGAACAAATACCGGGATACATGATCCCTTCATACTTTATCCAATTAGAGAAACTGCCGTTGACCTCTAATGGAAAAGTAAATCGAAGAGCATTACCAATTCCTGAAGCAGGTTTGCATACAGGAACCGACTACGTTGCTCCGAGGACGAATATGGAAAAGCAGCTGATATGCATCTGGCAAGACGTTTTGAAGGTAAAAGAAATAGGTGTAAAAGATAACTTTTTCGATTTGGGCGGCCACTCGTTGCGGGGGATGACGCTCATCGCCAAAATTCATAAGCAATTCAACAAAAACATTTCATTGAGAGAGGTCTTTCAATGTCCGACAGTTGAAGAAATGGCAAAGATCATTACGGAATCTGAAGACATCGGGACGGATTATATTCCGGCTGCCAAAGAAAAAGATGTTTATCCTGTATCCTCCGTACAGAAGATGGTTTACCTATCAACACAAATTGAAGGCGGCGAACTCAGCTACAATATGCCGGGAATCCTTACATTAGAAGGAAAAATTGATATAAATCGCTTACAAACTGCTTTCCAAAGATTGATCCAGCGTCATGAATCGCTGCGTACAGGATTTGAAATGGTCCGCGGAGAGCCGGTGCAGGTGATCAAACCGCAAGTGGAGTTTTCTATTGAAAGATACAAGGCAGCAGCTGACGAGGTTGAGGAATGTTTCCGCGCCTTCGTGCGGCCGTTCGATCTCAGCCAGGCTCCATTACTTCGGGCCGGACTCATCGAGTTAGAACAAGACCTGCATATTTTCATGTTTGACATGCACCACATCATTACAGACGGCGCCTCCATGAATATTTTTGTCGAAGAGCTGATTCAATTGTATGACGGCAAAGAGTTAGCTCCGCTCCGTATTCAGTACAAAGACTTTACGGAATGGAAACATCAAAAAGAACAGAAAGAACGAATCAAGAAGCAGGAAGATTATTGGCTCGGTGTATTTCATGAAGAACTGCCGTCATTCGAGCTGCCGAAAGATTTTGCAAGACCGCCGGTAAGAAGCTTCGATGGGAAGCGGCACAATTTCACGCTCGATAAGACTGTGATCCAAGGTATAAAACAGCTGGAAGACTTGACCGGTTCCACCGCTTATATGATTTTGTTTTCGGCCTATTCCATACTGCTGGCTAAATACAGCGGTCAGGATGATTTCGTCATCGGTACGCCTATTGCAGGGAGACCGCATGCGGATTTGGAATCCATCATCGGTATGTTTGTCAATACATTAGCCATCCGTACCGCTCCGATGGCGGAAAAAACATTTATGGACTATATAACTGAAACGAAAGAAACAATGCTGAAGGCTTTTGAAAATCAAGAGTATCCTTTTGAAGAACTAGTAGAAAAACTGGGTGTAAAACGGGACTTAAGCCGAAATCCATTGTTCGATACGATGTTTGTCCTGCAAAATACGGAACAAACGGATATTGAAATAGACTCTCTCACCGTCAAACCTTATGAACAAACGAATGCTACAGCTAAATTTGATTTGCAGCTGACTTTTGTAATGGACGACCAAGATGAGATACAAGGCAGCTTTGACTACTGCACGAAGCTATTTAAAAAGAAAACCATTGCTGTATTGGCCAAGGATTACGTCATGATCCTCTCGGCGATTTTACGAAACCCATCCATTCCTTTAAAAGACATTCAATTAAGCGAAAAAGTGAACAAAAGGAAACATCTCGCAAGCTCAATCGAATTGGATTTCTAATCATGGCCGGCAGCGGCAGTCCCGGCACGAATGCCGCGGCTGCCGCCAGCCGCCTTCAAAACAGGAATGAAACCAACTGGAGGGATATGAATGTCAGAATTTAAACAACAGGAGTTGTTCTGGGGCAGCATGTTTCACACGGAAGACCGTCCCAGTGCATTCCCTTCGTTTCAAATGTCCGACTCAACAGTAAAGCGTGATGCAGCGAGTGCATCTGACTGTATTCACAGTTCATTGAGTTCAGATGTATCCCGGCGCATCCTGACCATGACGAATCAAACGCCGATGGCCGTCTATCTGGTTCTCGTGATCGGAATTAAATCTCTACTGTACAAATACACAGGAGAAGAGAGCGCAATTACAGGGATTCCAACCTTTGAAGACGAAACTGATGAAGATCTTCGTTTAGAACAGCTCATGTTAATCAAACAGAATATCAATGCCGACAGTACGTTTAAATCGATATTCCACGAACTGAAACATACGCTGGACGAAGCGATCTTATATCAGGACGTTCCCTTTGAAAAAATGGCCGGACAGCTGCAGCTGAACTATAATAAAAGTCATTTGCCGATCATCAATACGGTTGTTTCATTAGAGCAAATCCATTCTGATCGTTTCATAGAAACGGCTGCTTCAGATGCTTTGTTTCAGTTTGCTATGGGGGAAGACTCGATAAATGTAAAGTTATGTTTTAATGAACAAGCTTATGACCGCGAGTATATGATACAGGTGATCGGGCATTTAAATCGTCTATTTTCTATCATGTTATTCCAGCCCGACCTCACTCTCGGCCAAGTGGATATCTTGTCTGAAGCAGAGACTAATACTTTTCTCGCTGACTATCATCATACGAAAACTGAATATCCGCGGGATAAGACGATTTATCAGTTATTCGAAGCACAGGTGAAACGAACACCGGATCAACCAGCCATTATTTGCGGAGAAAAGCAATTCACGTATCGCCAGCTCAATGAACGCGCCAATCAATTAGCCCGAACCTTGAGGGCCAAGGGCATCGGGAAGGACCGGCTCGCAGCCATCATCAGCGATCATAGCATTGAGCTAGTCGTGGGAATACTGGCCGTATTAAAAGCAGGCGGTGCCTATGTGCCAATTGATCCGGGTTATCCGAAGCACCGCATCCAGTATATAGTAAATGACTCTGAAGCTGATATCATCTTGACAGAGAGCCATCTCAGACAACAGTTGGATCTTTCGGGCTCAATAGTTTTCATTGATGAAGAAAGCTCTTACCACAAGGACGACACTGACCTTGAACCGATCAGCAGTACGAAGGATTTAGCTTATGTCATCTATACGTCAGGCTCCACAGGCAAGCCAAAAGGTGTGGCGATTGAGCATCAAGGCTTAACCAATTATATTTGGTGGGCCCACAAGGTATATGTCAAAGGAGAAAAAACCAACTTTCCGCTCTATTCGTCCATCGCTTTTGATCTGACAGTAACGTCTGTTTTCACTCCGCTTATTACCGGGAATGCCATGATTATCTACGGAGGCGAAAACAAGGCAGTCTTGCTTGAATCCATTGTGCAGGATCCAAGAGTTGATATTATCAAATTGACCCCGGCTCATTTGCGGTTATTAAAAGAAATGAACATTCCTCATGAGTGCGCCATTCGGAAATTCATCGTTGGCGGCGACAATTTAAGCACTGGGCTCGCCCGAAACATCAGCAGGCAATTCGGCGGCAGAATCGAAATCTTTAACGAATACGGGCCTACAGAGACAGTCGTCGGCTGTATGATCCATTCCTTTGATCCGCAACATGACAGAAGGGAATCAGTGCCGATCGGAACCGCCGCAGACAATATGAACATTTCTGTACTCGATAAGAGCTTGAAGCCGATGCCGATCGGCGTCCCGGGAGAAATCTATATCAGCGGGGACGGTATTGCCAGAGGTTATTTGAATCGGCCGGAATTAACAGCGGAAAAGTTTCTGCCGCACCCGTTTGTACCGGGGGCAAAAATGTACCGGACAGGAGACTTGGCAAGGCGGCTTCCGGACGGTAAGATCGAATACCTCGGAAGGATCGACCACCAGGTGAAAATTCGCGGTTACCGCATTGAAATCGGTGAAGTCGAAGCCGCATTTATTCATATACAGCCGATTCAAGAAGCTATCGTTATTGCATACGAAACCAATGGAGAAACATCTTTGTGCGCCTATTATACGGCACAGCATTCTTTAACCGTAAGTGAAATCCGAGTACATCTGTCCCGGCAGCTTCCCGACTATATGATACCTGCTTATTTCGTACAGCTGACAGCGATACCGCTTACGCCCAACGGAAAAATCGATCGTCAGGCATTGCCTGCTCCAACAGGCAACCTCACAGGCGATACCTATATAGCTCCGCGGACAGAACTGGAAAAAACCCTAGCCGGAGTGTGGGAGTCGGTATTAGGCGCAGAACGCGTCGGAATCGACGATCATTTCTTTGAGCTTGGGGGAGATTCAATTAAGTCGATTCAAGTGACTTCAAGCTTATATCAATCAGGGTATAAGCTTGACATCAAACACTTGTTCAAGCATCCGACAATCGCTGGGGTTGCTCCTTTTGCAGAGCCGGTCACGCGAATTGCTGAACAAGGAGAAATCAAAGGCCGATCGCTGCTGACACCGATTCAACACTGGTTTTTTGCCCAGCAATATCCTGATTCGCACCATTATAATCAATCTGTCATGCTTTATTTCAAAGAGGGGTTGGACGAATCGAGGCTTCAAAAAGTCATGAAGAAGATTGCAGAGCATCACGATGCTTTACGCATGGTTTATGTTCCGACAGACGACGGATATGAAGCCCGAAATCGAGGGATCGATGAAGGAGATTTATTCAGCCTTGAAGTGTTCTCATTACTCGAAGAAACCAACCCGGCCCAAACGATAGAAACGATCTCCAATGGCATTCAGCAATCCATCAATTTAGCCGAAGGACCTCTTATGAAACTGGGATTATTTCAATGCCAGGATGGAGATCATTTGCTAATGGCGATTCATCATCTAGTTGTCGATGGCGTCTCGTGGAGAATTTTACTTGAAGATATAACATCGGCTTATGAGCAGCTCGAAAACGGTGAAGCGATTACGTTGCCTAAGAAGACAGATTCCTACCTTTTATGGGCTGAACAATTGAAACGTTATGCAGAAAGTCACGAATTTGAAGCCGAAAATCAATACTGGTTCGAACAGCAGTATATCCCGCCATATACATTGCCAAAGGACAATGAACAGGAGGCTGGTCTGGCCAAAGACAAGGAAGCGATCATCGTCCAATGGACAGCGGAAGAAACCGAATGTTTATTAAAAAAGTCGAACCGGGCCTATACGACTGATATGAACGATTTATTGCTGACCGGACTTGGAATGGCTATCTATCGTTGGACCGGCCATGAAGACATTCTCATTAGTCTGGAAGGGCACGGCAGAGAATCTATTTTTCAAGACCTTGATATATCACGTACAGTGGGATGGTTCACAAGCCAATACCCTGTTTCTCTCCAAATCAAAGCGGACCAAGATATCTCACAGCGTATTAAAACAGTGAAAGAGCAGTTGCGTCAGATTCCCCAAAAAGGAATAGGATATGGTATGATCAAATATTTATCCGATCATCCGAAAGCACCTGACTGGACCGGACATCCGGAAATCAGCTTCAATTACCTCGGCCAATTCGATCAAGATGTCCGAAATGGAAAAATTAAGATCTCCCCTTACTCCGGCGGAGAAATTGCCAGCAACAGGCATCCCATTACCTATGCGCTTGATATAAACGGCATGATTTCAGACGGACAGCTCTCACTGGCTATCAGTTACTCTGGAAAACAATATCGAAGAGAAACAATAGAAAGATGCGCCGATCTCTTAAAGAGCAGCCTGCAACAAGTTATCGAACATTGTACAGCTCAAGAACAAATACAGCTGACGCCCAGCGATATTTCGCTAAAAGACATCACAATTGCAGAATTAGACCAATTTGCTCAGCAAATACAGCATATTGGCGACATTGAAAATATATATCCCTTAACCCCCATGCAGAAAGGTATGCTGTTTCACAGCTTAATCGATTCAGCTTCCAGAGCTTATTTTGAACAAGCCGCTTTTGATCTCAAAGGAGATTTGGATATCGAAGCATTTACAATGAGTTTATCGCAGCTGGCAGACAGACATGAGATTCTTCGGACTCATTTTTATACGGAATGGAAAGATCAGCCTCTGCAAATCGTATTTCGAAAAAAACCGATCGAAATAACCGTTGAAGATATTCGAACCATGGAGAATGAACAACGCGCCAAGTTCATCGCCGACTTTTCACAAAAAGATCAAGCAAGAGGATTCAATCTTACTCAAGATGCGTTAATGCGTGTATCAATCCTTCGTACAGAGGACGACCAAGCACGAGTGATATGGAGCTTCCATCATATTTTAATGGATGGCTGGTGTATGCCTCTTATTACGAAAGAAGTGTTTGAAACCTATTATGCCATTCTCGAAAAAAGGAAACCGAAGCGAGAAGCCGTGCCCCCGTACAGCCGGTATATCGAATGGCTGGAAGATCAGGATCATAAAAATGCTTCAGCCTATTGGCAGAAATATTTGAACGGCTATGAAGGGAAGACTGTTTTGCCGAAAGAACCCGTTTCAAACCAATCCACTGGATATCAAAAACAAAGACTTGCATGTCATCTGGGAAAACAGCTTTCTGAGGAAATCAAACAGACCGCAAGCCAACATCACGTCACCGTAAACACTTTGATACAAAGTGCATGGGGCTTGCTGCTGCAGCGATATAACAACAGTCAGGATGTCGTTTTTGGAACGGTCGTATCCGGCCGGCCGGCAGAAATCGCGGGTATTGCATCTATGGTCGGTTTATTTATCAACACCATTCCCGTACGTATTTTCGCTCAGCCTGAAATGACCGTTGAACAAGTATTGAAAACGAGCCAAGATCAGGCACTGGTTTCTCAGGCATTTGATACATTTCCATTGTATGAAATACAGGCTCAAACCGAACAAAAGCAGCAGCTGATCAGTCATATTATGGTGTTTGAAAATTATCCGGTCGAGAAACAAATGGAGCACATGAAACAGGATCGTGACACGTTGGACATTCTCAATTTCTATATGGAGGAGCAAACCCATTACGATTTCAATTTCATTGTCATGCCTGCAGAAGAAATAGACATTTATTTTGTGTACAATGGCAACGTCTATGATCATGATAGTGTCAAACGGATGAAAGAGCATTTTCTGCAAATCATTAAGCAGATGGTGAAAAACCAGACAGCGCACATTCGAGATTTAGATATAGTGACAGCTGATGAACGCTCGCTCCTCATCGAAACATTCAATGATACGGCAGCAGATTATCCAAAGGAAAAGACACTTCATCAATTGTTTGAGGAACAAGTGCAACGTACGCCTGATCAAGCGGCTGTTATATTTGGAGAAAAACAGCTGACATACCGGGAACTGAATGAAAGAGCAAATCAACTTGCCCGGGCATTGCAATCAGAAGGCGTGCATCCAGATCAGCCGGTCGGGATTATGTCCGAACGTTCATTGGAAATGATCATAGGACTCTTTGGGATTTTAAAAGCCGGCGGCGCGTATGTACCGATCGATCCGAGCTATCCGGAAGAGCGTATTCGATATATATTGGAGGATTCGGATACGAAGCTGTTGTTAACACAGAGTCATTTGAGGAAGGGCGTGCCTTTTAAAGGGAAAGTGTTAGATCTGAAAAATCCGCGCTTCTTCAAGGAAGATGCTTCGAACTTGAAGCAGACAGCCGGTCCGAATCACTTAGCTTATGTCATCTATACTTCAGGATCCACGGGCAAACCGAAAGGAGTGATGGTTGAGCACCGATCCGTCGTCAACCGTCTCGTTTGGATGCAGGAAAACTACCCGCTGGACAAGCAGGATGCCATTCTGCAAAAAACCCCTATTACCTTTGATGTATCGGTGTGGGAGTTGTTCTGGTGGTCGTTAACGGGTTCAAAAGCAGTATTGCTGCCAAACGGAGGAGAGAAGAACCCTGACATCATTTTAGAGACGATTGCGAAAGAAGATATTACCGTTATGCATTTTGTACCTGCGATGCTGCATGCCTTTCTCGAATCCATGGAGCAGAAAACCGCCGACGAATTAAAGAGAAAGCTGGCGTCATTAACATATGTATTTGCAAGCGGCGAGGCTTTAACGCCTGCGCACGCTGCCGGATTTCATCGCATCATCACACCGGTAAGCGAGTCTCAAATCATCAATTTATACGGGCCGACAGAAGCAACGATTGATGTATCGTATTTTGAATGTGAAACGGGAGAAACGCTCGACTCCGTTCCAATTGGTAAACCGATTTCCAACATTCAATTGTATATCGTACAGCCTGAATCAGAATTTCTTCAGCCGCTCGGTGTACCAGGAGAACTGTGTATCGCAGGAGACGGGCTTGCACGTGGCTACTTGAACCGTCCGGAGCTGACAGCTGAAAAGTTTGTAAATCACCCATTTGAGGCAGGAAAGCGGCTTTACCGGACAGGAGACTTAGCAAGATGGCTGCCCGACGGTAATATCGAATATATAGGGCGAATCGATCATCAGGTGAAAATCCGCGGGTACCGGATTGAACTCGGCGAGATCGAAACGTCTTTATTACAACTCGATGCTGTCAAAGAAGCAGTTGTCACCTCAGTTGAAGAAAAGGGCTCCAATCAACTCTGTGCCTACTTGACAGGGGACGAAGTACTGAATCCAATCCATTTGAAGGAGAAATTGCTTCAAAAACTGCCTGCATATATGATTCCAGCCTATTTTGTACAAGTAGAGAAGATGCCAATCACTAGTAATGGAAAAATCGATCGAAAAGCTTTGCCGGCTCCTGAGAAAAATAAGGTGGCCGGAACTGAGTACACAGCACCGAGAACACCAATTGAAAAACAGCTGGCTGAGATATGGAAGAGCGTTTTAGCCCTCAGTAACCCGGGAATGAAAGATAACTTCTTTGACGTTGGCGGCCATTCGCTCAAAGTATTGCAAGTTATTCATCAAATCAACGACAGTATGGGAATCAACATGCATTATCAAGCCGTATACGAATATCCTACCATCGAAACAATGGCACGCGCCATTCAAGCGGCAATGTTTGAAAACAAGACGGATAACGTATTCGTCAAGCTGAACCAAGGAGATTCAATCCCTATATTCTGTTTCCCGCCTTTAATCGGGTATGGACTGGTTTATCATGAAATGGCGAAAAGACTTGACGGCGGTTGCACCGTCTATGCGGCTGATTTCTTAGAAGAGCCGTCTCGTGAGAAAGAGATCGTTGACCGGTATGCAGAAAGCATGATAGGCATCCAGGAACAAGGGCCTTTTGTTTTGCTTGGTTACTCTTCGGGATCGAATTTGGCTTTTGAGGTTGCTAAAGCTTTGGAGAAGCGGGAACGCACCGTATCTGATGTGATTATGCTGGATTCTAAAATAACCACTTCGGTAACTTATTTATCGGAAGAGGAAATCGAAGAGATCGTCCATCTGAATATGGACATTATTCCGGACTATTACAGAGAATTATTAACCATTCCTTCGATTAAGGATAAAATCAGAAGCTACCTTGCGTATCACAATGAACTGATCAATTCGGGCGCCGTCAACGCCAACATTCATCACTTATTATGCGGCGTCGATTTGACAGATAGAGGATGGACGCAATCAACTGTACAGCATTACCTTGAGTACCAATTAAAAGGAGAACACGTAACGATCTTTGAACCTCACAATATCGAAGAAAATGCAGATGCGATCCGATCTATTATCAAAAGAATTGAAGAACGGCATAAAAACGGACTTCTTCTTGAAGAACAACTGTCAATGGGATCGTTTGCTGGAGACACGAAGTTTGACAAAATGTAAATGATCCAGTGCATAATGCCGCTGACTGCCAACAGCGGCATTTTTTATTGAAAAGGTGAAAGTCATACTCCTGTGTTTGCACGTTTTACTCTAGAAATCATTCATTTATTAGTTTTTGAGACCTGTTGTCATCAATATTAAAAGGAAAAGAGACTCAGCCATTTAAAGGAAAAAAGAAGGATGTTAAGTGATCAGTAAAAAGTGTAGCTTATGTTTATGGGGTCTTGCTTTATGATTGAGTTGCTTATCTGGGAAGTCGTCGTATGCTGCCAATACTGCAATTTCCCAAAAGAACCCCTATTTTAGGAAAAAGGAGGATATTAAGTAATGAGGAAAAAGTGTAGCTTATGTCTATGGGTTCTTGTTTTATTATTGAGTTGCTTATCTGGGAAGTCTGCGTATGCTGCCAGTACGTCAATTGCAAAACATGTAGGGAATTCAAACCCGCTGATCGACCATCATCTGGGCGCAGATCCATTTGCGCTGACCTATAACGGAAGAGTCTACATCTATATGTCAAGTGATAACTATGAATATAATAGCGACGGAACGATTAAGGATAATACATTTGCCAATTTGAATAAAATATCGGTCATATCTTCAGCGGATATGGTGAACTGGACAGACCATGGATCCATTCCGGTAGCAGGAGCCAATGGGCTGAATGGCGGCCGGGGGATTGCAAAATGGGCAGGTGCGTCCTGGGCTCCGTCAGTTGCAGTTAAAAAGATAAATGGCAAGGATAAATTCTTCCTTTATTTCGCTAACGGCGGCGGAGGTATCGGGGTCCTCACAGCAGACAGTCCGACCGGCCCGTGGACAGATCCGATCGGAAAAGCATTGGTTACAACAAATACACCAGGAATGTCCGGTGTTGTGTGGCTTTTTGATCCGGCAGTGTTCGTAGATGACGACGGCACCGGTTACCTGTATGCCGGCGGAGGCATCCCTGGCGGTTCAAATCCAACACAGGAGCAATGGGCAAATCCTAAAACAGCAAGAGTCATGAAATTAGGGCCTGATATGACCAGTGTTGCTGGAAGTGCATCTACGATTGATGCGCCTTTCATGTTTGAAGATTCTGGAATGCACAAATATAACGGAACATATTACTATTCCTATTGTATCAATTTCAGCGGCGCGCACCCGGCCGATAAACCCCCGGGTGAGATCGGCTACATGACCAGCCCAAGTCCTATGGGTCCCTTTACGTATAGAGGACACTTCCTAAAAAATCCGGGTGCATTTTTCGGAGGCGGCGGAAACAACCATCATGCCGTTTTCAATTTTAAAAACGAGTGGTACACGGTGTATCATACTCAAACTGTCAGCTCCGCTCTGTTCGGGGCCGGCAAAGGATACCGTTCTCCCCATATTAATAAGCTTGTGCATCATTCAGACGGATCCATTCGAGAGGTAGCGGCAAATTATACAGGCGTAACACAGCTTTCTAATTTGAATCCATATAACCGGGTAGAAGCTGAAACGTTTGCCTGGAATGGACGGGTTTTGACCGAGAGTTCCTCTGCACCCGGCGGGCCGGTAAATAATCAACATGTAACAAGCATTCATAACGGAGACTGGATTGCTGTAGGAAATGCAGACTTCGGGTCAGGCGGTGCCAGGACGTTTAAAGCAAATGTAGCATCCGCTCTTGGCGGGAAAATAGAAGTGCGTCTCGATAGTGCAACCGGTAAGCTTGTAGGAACCCTGAATGTCCCTTCCACAGGCGGAACGCAAAATTGGAGAGAAATAGAAACTGCGGTAAGCGGCGCAGCCGGTGTGCACAACGTATTCCTTGTATTTACCGGAACAGGTTCAGGAAACTTGTTTAATGTTGATTACTGGCAGTTTACGCAAAGATAACACCAGTTATGGCACCGCTTGTTTGCGATATAAAAGCAGACAGAACACATCTTCTAATACGGTAAAAGACATTGAAGGAGAGGAAAAAATAATGTCGAGCGTCAAAAAAACAATTTGTCTATTATTGGTATGTTTCACTATGCTGTCAGTAATGGTAATGGGCCCAGGCGCTGCTGAGGTCTTGGCGGCAAATGATGTAACAGTTAATATTTCTGCAGAAAAACAAGTGATTCGCGGTTTTGGAGGAATGAACCACCCGGCTTGGGTTGGAGATTTAACAGCTGCTCAAAGAGAAACTGCTTTTGGCAATGGACAGAATCAGTTAGGCTTTTCGATCTTAAGAATTCATGTAGATGAAAATGGAAATAATTGGTACAAAGAAGTAGAGACTGCAAAAAGCGCGATCAAACATGGGGCAATCGTGTTTGCTTCTCCCTGGAATCCTCCAAGCAATATGGTTGAGACCTTCAATCATAATGGTAACACATCAGCTAAACGTCTAAGATACGATAAGTACGCCGCATACGCTCAGCATCTTAACGATTTTGTTACTTTCATGAAGAATAATGGTGTGAATCTGTATGCGATTTCCATCCAAAACGAGCCTGATTACGCTCACGAGTGGACATGGTGGACGCCGCAAGAAATACTTCGCTTTATGAGAGAAAACGCAGGCTCGATCAATGCCCGTGTCATTGCGCCTGAGTCATTTCAATACTTGAAGAATTTGTCGGACCCGATCTTGAACGATCCTAGGGCTCTTGGCAATATGGATATTCTCGGAACCCACCTGTACGGGACTCAGGTCAGTCAATTCCCTTATCCTCTTTTTAAACAAAAAGGAGCGGGGAAGGACCTTTGGATGACGGAAGTATACTATCCGAACAGTGATAACAACTCGGCGGATCGATGGCCCGAGGCCTTGGATGTTTCACAACATATTCACAATTCGATGGTAGAAGGGGATTTTCAAGCTTATGTTTGGTGGTACATCCGAAGATCATATGGTCCTATGAAAGAAGATGGCACGATTAGCAAACGCGGCTACAATATGGCTCATTTCTCAAAGTTTGTGCGCCCTGGATATGTAAGGATTGATGCAACGAAAAACCCTAATCCGAATGTTTACGTGTCAGCCTATAAAGGTGACAACAAGGTCGTGATTGTCGCCATTAACAAAACCAATACAGGGGTCAACCAAAACTTTGTGTTGCAGAACGGATCTGCTTCGCAAGTATCCAGATGGATCACGAGCAGCAACAGCAATCTTCAGCCTGGAACGGATCTCAAAGTAACGGACAATCACTTTTGGGCCCATCTGCCGGCTCAAAGCGTGACAACATTTGTCGTAAAGCGTTAAGGGAACCTAAGCAAGCTGTTCCGCTTCGTATAACCGCTGATGGTGGTGCAAAAACCTAGAAGGCTTGTTAAGCAAAACATTGAATGAAAATTCAACGCTCTTCCATACTATGTCTGAAAAAGCGATATTCCGATCGGAATATCGCTTTTTTCGTCTCTCCAATATAGGAAACAGATAGTCTATAGAACAAATAAAAAATAGCAGAACACAGAATAATAAGTCTAAAAAATCAAGGGCAGGCTATGTAGCATTCATTCGAACTAATGCTTTATCAAATTCAGGCTCAAAATTGCACGAATTCTTACGAGGATAAAAAAGCGAATGGATTAAACAAAGGGGGAAATGAAGTATTTAAAAGGACTATCAGGCTCCAAAGCACTTGCAAAAAATTTAGAGGTCCAAATGAATATTTAAGTATTTGTTTTCAAGTTTAGTCATAACTATGTCTATATTTAAAATAATATCTATTTAATAATCAAGAGAAAAACACATTTGCACTGCATAGTCATTGCTGTTTTGATTAGTGTAAGATGCACATTCATGCGAGGGAATGAACCAATATACAAAAAATGGCGCGGGAAAATTTAAATAGCAATCTTGTAAGAATAGCAGCTAAGCTATTGAACAGCTTTTATAAAATGTTTTTTGACTTTGAATTGCTCTTTCTCACTATGATAAAACTTCTTCATCAGCGCTCTCCCCTAAATCCATATAGTAAAACCCTCAATTACATTGCAAATGCCCAGAGTGTTTTCCCTGTCTTTAGATAAGGTCCAAACATCATTCTATTGGTTATCCAAGAAGCTATTACTGCTTTCTCGTTTTCGGGCACTTATATTTATATAATCAGGAAGAGAAAGTGATTCAGAGACATTCACCTTTTTTATTTTAGCTAGTGAAGTGAAAGACCGCTGGAGCTTTTTCTGCATAGAATAGCTGGAACTATTCAAAAAGGCAGGGGATGAAGTTGAGTGAATGATGTGATTGTAAATAGAGGTTTTGAAACAGGCAATCTGACGGGCTGGGCTTCTGCAAATACTTCCGTTATTAATACTTTTGCCCATTCTGGAAGATATTCCGCACAGTTTATCAGTAGCCAGCCGTATGCTTTTTTAGGGCAGATCGTCCCTGTCGTTTCTGGACAATCTATGATATTCCTCATTTCGCTTGGGAGACTTGGAAACAATCCAAGTCCTCAAGTAACTATACAAATTTTATTTGTCAACAGTGAAGGGGAAGAGATTGAAGGCGGACAGGAAATTATCATTACCCCCGGAAATTTACCAAATGTCTCATTTAATACATGGAATGAAATATATAGAACAATTGAAACCCCCGCTGAAGCAGTAAACGCAGTAGTGGTAATAAGTAAAATTACTTTTGGGTCTGTTCTAATTGATGATGTTTCTTTAATAGAGTCTATTGGATCGACTGGACCGACCGGGGCTACTGGCGCTACTGGACCAACTGGGGCTACTGGCGTAACCGGGCCAACTGGCGCTACTGGAGTAACTGGAGTAACTGGAGTAACTGGTGCAACCGGGGTAACTGGTGCTACTGGAGTAACTGGACCAACTGGCGCTACTGGAGATACAGGACTAACCGGAGGAACTGGTGCAACTGGCGCTACTGGAGTAACTGGACCAACTGGCGTAACTGGGGCAACGGGAGATACAGGTGCTACCGGGCCAACAGGAGTAACTGGGGCAACGGGAGATACAGGTGTAACTGGACCAACTGGCGCAACGGGAGTAACTGGCACAACCGGGCCAACAGGAGTAACTGGGGCAACGGGAGATACAGGTGTAACTGGACCAACCGGAGTAACTGGAGCTACTGGTGTAACTGGCGCAACGGGAGATACAGGACCAACCGGACCAACCGGGCCAACTGGAGCTACTGGTGTAACTGGGGTAACCGGGGTAACTGGTGCTACTGGAGTAACTGGAGTAACTGGAGAAACAGGTGCCACTGGGGTAACTGGTGCTACTGGCGTAACTGGTGCAACTGGAGTAACTGGACCAACTGGCGTAACTGGTGCAACGGGAGATACAGGTGCTACTGGCGTAACTGGCGCTACTGGCGTAACTGGCGCAACCGGAGATACTGGAGTAACTGGAGTAACTGGGGCAACCGGAGATACAGGACCAACCGGAGTAACTGGGGCAACCGGAGCCACTGGAGCTACTGGACCAACCGGAGTAACTGGGGCAACCGGAGTAACTGGGGCAACCGGAGATACAGGACCAACTGGTGCTACCGGAGATACAGGTGCAACTGGGCCAACTGGCGTAACTGGCGTAACTGGACCAACTGGTGCTACCGGAGTAACTGGTGCTACTGGAGATACAGGTGCAACTGGGGTAACTGGTGCTACTGGAGATACAGGGGCAACCGGGCCAACCGGGCCAACCGGGCCAACCGGAGTAACTGGACCAACTGGCGCTACCGGAGATACAGGTGCTACTGGCGTAACTGGGGCAACCGGAGATACAGGACCAACCGGGCCAACCGGAGTAACTGGTGCTACTGGAGATACAGGTGCCACTGGGGTAACTGGCGCAACCGGAGATACAGGACCAACCGGTCCAACCGGAGTAACTGGCGCTACTGGAGATACAGGTGCCACTGGGGTAACTGGCGCAACCGGAGATACTGGAGTAACTGGTGCCACTGGAGTAACCGGAGATACTGGCGTAACTGGCGCAACCGGAGATGCAGGGCCAACTGGTGCTACTGGAGTAACCGGCGCAACCGGAGATACAGGTCCAACCGGGCCAACTGGCGCTACTGGCGTAACTGGCGCAACCGGAGATACAGGACCAACTGGTGCTACTGGAGCCACTGGTGCTACTGGCGTAACTGGTGTAACTGGAGTAACCGGAGATACTGGCGCTACTGGCGTAACCGGGCCAACTGGTGCTACTGGCGTAACTGGTGCTACCGGAGATACAGGTGTAACTGGACCAACTGGCGCTACTGGTGTAACTGGCGCAACCGGAGATACAGGACCAACCGGAGTAACTGGTGTAACTGGAGTAACTGGTGCAACCGGGGTAACTGGTGCTACTGGACCAACCGGTCCAACCGGAGTAACTGGAGCCACTGGAGTAACTGGGGCTACCGGAGTAACTGGCGTAACTGGAGTAACTGGAGCCACTGGAGTAACTGGGGCAACCGGAGATACAGGACCAACCGGAGTAACTGGGGCAACCGGAGCCACTGGAGCTACTGGACCAACTGGTGCTACCGGAGATACAGGTGCAACTGGGCCAACTGGCGTAACTGGCGCTACTGGAGATACAGGACCAACCGGGCCAACCGGAGATACAGGACCAACCGGGCCAACTGGCGCTACTGGTGTAACTGGGGTAACCGGGGTAACTGGTGCTACTGGAGCTACTGGAGTAACTGGAGTAACTGGAGTAACTGGAGTAACTGGAGAAACAGGTGCCACTGGGGTAACTGGTGCTACTGGCGTAACTGGTGCTACTGGAGTAACTGGACCAACTGGCGTAACTGGTGCAACGGGAGATACAGGTGCTACTGGCGTAACTGGCGCTACTGGCGTAACTGGCGCTACCGGAGATACAGGTGCCACTGGGGTAACTGGGCCAACTGGTGCTACTGGCGTAACTGGCGCTACTGGAGATACAGGACCAACTGGAGCTACTGGAGCCACTGGAGAAACCGGAGATACTGGCGTAACTGGCGCAACTGGAGATACAGGACCAACTGGAGCTACTGGAGCCACTGGAGAAACCGGAGATACTGGCGTAACTGGCGCAACTGGAGATACAGGACCAACTGGAGCTACTGGAGCCACTGGAGAAACCGGAGATACTGGCGTAACTGGTGCTACTGGAGATACAGGTGCCACTGGAGTAACTGGCGCAACGGGAGATACAGGACCAACCGGAGTAACTGGTGTAACTGGAGTAACTGGTGCAACCGGGGTAACTGGTGCTACTGGACCAACCGGTCCAACCGGAGTAACTGGAGCCACTGGAGTAACTGGGGCTACCGGAGTAACTGGCGCTACTGGTGTAACTGGGGTAACTGGCGTAACAGGACCAACTGGTGCAACCGGAGTAACTGGCGCTACTGGCGTAACCGGAGTAACTGGGCCAACTGGAGCCACAGGACCAACCGGTTCAACCGGGGCAAATCCTCAGCTGTTTTTCAATGAGGTAGCTGGCCCAGTTTCTGTTGCTATTAATGGTACTGAAACGTCAATTGGGACTGTAAGTGTGCCAACAGTCGCTGGCCAATTAATAAAATTAGATTTTGCCATTTCTGTGGATGTGACGACGACAGCTAACTCGAACTTTACTTTCCAAACCAGAATTTATAGAAACGGAGTATTGGTAGATACACGCTCCATCCAAAGAAATGTTAATGCTGCAATTACGTCAAGATTTCCAATTGCATCAACATATGTAGATACTGCAACAGTCACAGGCACGACTTCTTATGAGCTTAGGATAATCTTTACAGCAGTAAGTAATGTGAGCAGCAGCAGCGCACTGAATTTGGATATAAACGCTATTAGATTCCCTTAAATACTAAGTACGTATTCAGTTCACTATTTATTTGATCTTAAATCCCAAGCATATCAAAATAGAAACCTACTTTTTATAAAGTAGGTTTCTTGTTGTGCCCAATGAAAGATTTATCAAGTTTTGAAATATTCACGGGAAAATTTCTCTAGGTAAAAAGAATACTGGTCTGAATCAAATTCATTGCCGCATGCATGTAAGACCCATGGCTCTTTCTGATGAGGGATGCCGACTTCATATCCTTTTTTTCTGAACTCAAAGCATTGAGAAATGTCATACAAATGCCAGCCGTCAAAAACCTCTTTTCGCCACGGAATATCGTACTGAGTAGCCAGCAATAAACCGTCTAATGCTTGAACTGTTTTGACAGTTTCATCAATTTCATCAAATAACAAATAGCTGTACGTATTGCGGTATTCAATGACTTTTCCGACTTTTTTAGAAGCCTCCCACCAAATCCCGCTTTGCGGCACTTCTTCAGCTCCTATGACACCTATCATGCCCAGACCATCATTCTGCTGAAAGACATGGAGGATATCATAAATAAAGGAGCGATTGATGATAAATGTGTCCTGATGTAAATACACTTTATATTTTGAGTCTGAGTCCTCCATTGCCGCCTGGTAGCCGGAGGCCATACTGCCTGTGTCTCGGATATTAATTAATTCTACCTTCATATGAGGCGGGACTGAAAGAGATTGGATATGCCGCTGACAGAGATCATAAAGGGTATCGTCATTCACACATGTAATAAAGCTAATTGAATTTTCATTTGTATGCTGATTCATCTTTTCTCTGCCTTTATGACATATTGATAGGCTCTGACTTCCTCCTCAAAATCTGTGTAGTGGATACCCATGCAAGCCCTGACGTGAGCCAGTTTACTGATCATTTTTTCATAATAGGCAGTTGTAAAGGGAATGGGCTCAATTTGACTGATCTTGTAACCTGTTTCATGAAACATCTTTTTCATTTCCTGCAAGGTAAAAAAACGGAGGTGTGTTTTATCGAGCAGCCCTGCCTGTGTATACGTCCATTTGCCGGACAGCAGACTTTCGAAAATTGAGATATGCCCGATATGCGGGATGCTTGCTAAAATGCTTCCTGTCTCTTTCACATAAGGCTTGAGGTTACCTAAAACTGCCCACGGGTCTTTTAAATGTTCCAATACATCGCCGAAGATGATATGATCAAATGTATTTATTTGAAAAGGCAGCTTCAGTGTTTCAATATCTCCCATTATTACTTCGTCAATGTGATGAGCTGCTTTTTCGGCAGCTGGTGGATATGATTCAATCCCATAATACGAGCAATTCGTTTTTTCCTTAACAGCTGCTCCAAACAAGCCTTCAGCACATCCGACTTCAAGAATGTTTTTTGCATGAGGCCCTACCAGTTCAAACAGTTTCCAGTTGACTCCTTTGTAATACGCTTTATCTTTTAGCTGATACTCTTTCATAGACTCAGCTTGTGACCGTTTATTAATTTCCATGCTGTTCACCTCCCGAACTAGCTTGCTTCTGCAGAATATCTTCAAAGTATTTTTTGTTTGCTAGCATTCTTGAATCATGAGGACGGTATTGTAAAGCCGATTCATTATGCTGATAGGCAAGCTGATGCTCGCCAAGCTTATCATAGCAGACGGCTAATTGTAGGTGGGGCAGCCAGGTGGCGCATGCGCGGTTTTGAAAAGCCAAGCTTTCCGTGCCTCTGTTTTCCATTGCTTTTTCATACCAATAGACCGCACCTTGAAAATCATTTTTTTCTAAAAAAGAGAATCCCAGCCTGCAGCAGGTTTCGGCTCTAGGCGGCCCATAGACGAGTGTGTGAAGCACCCAGCTTAATTCTTTTTCCTTCAGCCCTAGTGAATGATAACAATCGGCTAATTTATTGCACGCTCTAATATTATCTTCTATCCATCCCTGTTTTGTTTTCAAAAAACGCAAATAGTACTCAATTGCTTTTTCTATTTTCCCGTGATCACACAACTCGTTCGCATAGTAAAATAAATCTCTTGGCGAAAAATCCTTTTCCGAAGAGGCCATGTTTTCATAAATCCGCAAATTTCGGTCTGCGTCATGACTAAGTGGCATGTGAGAAACCGCCGCTTCACTATGGTGAAGATTTCCGTACACTTCTAAATATTCATGGACAGAGCCGATCCACTTAAAACCCTTCTCCCGTTTTACGAGCCGGTATCTTCTTAAGCTGGATGTGACGTTGTTTTCTTCATCAAATGCCAAATGATATTTCATTGAAACCGCGTCAACACGTGGATCAAGCGTTCTTTTTAAATGTAGCAACAGCTTTTGATCCTTCTCGGTAAACACGTCGTCGGCATCAAGCCATAAAATATAGTCGGCTGTTGCCTGCTGAAACGAAAAATTTCGGGCTGCCGCAAAATCGTCGATCCATTTAAAATCAAAAATTCGGTCTGTATAACGAGCAACGATGTTTTTCGTCTCGTCATCCGAGCCGGTATCCACAATGTTAATTTCATCAGCTATCCCTTGCACAGAATCTAAGCATCGCCCAATAACAGCTTCTTCATTTTTCACAATCATACATAAACTGATTGAAATCACATGGCCACCTCCGTTTCATTCTGTTTTTTCTTTATGGCATGAACAAACATGTAATCAATATGGGCATGTTTTGACAAGTGATCCAAAGACAAGCCAAATTGCCCGGCAAGAAATTGCATTTCTTGTAAAAAGAGCTGTATGTGTGATTCAGTATCGTTGGAATGGGAGGTGATGGATTTTATGTTATAAAGATATTCAGGAAATAACATATTTACGTTGTGAGGTGTGATGAAATGTGTGTGTGTCGATGCACAGAGTAATAAAGAGAAAAATGAATCTGCATAGGCAGTATTTGGGATGCTGCAAATCAGCGAGCCTGAAGGCTTTAAATAAACGGCAAGAGTCTCAATCGTATGTCTGGGATTCATCGAGCAGTTTAAAAGGTCTCCGATCAAAATTGCATCGAAAAAGGCATCAGGGTAGGGGAGATCGGATGTTTCCACATCTGCCGAAATGACTTGTTCGTAATATGCGCTTGCAATGGTCTGTAACAACTCATCATTCTCAACTCCATACAATGTACAAGTTTGCCTGTTCAAAAGTTCTGTCCCCGCAGCTCCCGCGCCGCAGCCGATATGTAAGATAGTGCCGGCTTCCACGGGCACAAATGCTGTCAGTTGAGGCTGAGAATCAAAGAATGTTGTTACATCCACCTTCCATTTTCCGATGAAGCGTTGTCGATTTTCTCCATATAATCGACTGATGCTCAAATCTGGATTGCCTGTAAACGTAGCATGACCGTGATGGTGGACAAACGAATCCAGAGCAATTTTCAGCTGATAACCGGCTTGTAGTACACGAAGGCTTAAATCATCATCTTCAAATGAACCGCCTTCAAAACGTTCATCAAAACTGCCGACTTCGTCCAACACCTCCTTTTTGACAAGCAGGCAAAACCCTACGAGCCTCAATACAGCTTTTGACTTGCCTCGCTGCTGCAAACAGTAAAGGCGGGAAAAATCTTCTATTCCCTCAATATTTGTGTAGTCAACGGGAACTTGCTGCGGACCGCTGACATAATTGCTTACAGGTCCGACCATGCCGATTTTATCATCCTGATAAAGCAGCTTGATCATCGGCTCCAGCCATTGATGTGTTACAACAGTATCATTGTTTAAAAAAAGAATATTGTCCCCTGAGGCAGCTTCAAGTCCCTGATTGCAGGCTTTTGCGAAGCCTTCGTTCGTTTTGTTAAAAATCGCTTTAATTGAAGATATCTGTTTGAGGTAGTCACGTGTACCGTCAAGAGAGCCGTTATCTATAACAATTACTTCTATACAGTCATTATTCGTATGCTCCCATATGCTCTCCAAGCATTGTTTTGTTAAAGCTAATTGATTATAAGTCAGAACAATAATACTCGTTTTCACCATAACCTCCGCCCTTCACCATATGATTCGGATACTATATGTATATCGTAAGGTTCAGACGGAATGATTCTTTCCTGTAAAAAAGAAGAATGATGCTTAACGGAATAAATTGGGACGTTTTAAAAAACATGAATGGTCTTTTAAAGAAAAGGGACTATTTTTAGCTTGATTTGTATTTAGGGATCAACAGGGTTGGAAGAAATAGAAAGAAGAATATTGATGAGGGCATTATTTTATTTAATAGCGTTGATAGCAGGGGGGAGGACGACATTTCGGTCAAGTGGAGGTTTTGTGACATCAACTGCGATTTTATTAAGATTTTTGCAGCGAAAAAAAGAAGCAATCATTGCGCTGAATTAGCAAGCCTTCTTAACAACGGATAAAGGATGATACAAAATTTTAAAGAGAATGGAAGTGCTACTCAATGTATACGCTCATACAAATAAAAAGAACAACGAAAAAAATAGCTCGTTTAAACTTATTAGTTCTACTTCTAGCCGACCTCAAAATTCAAAGAAAAAAACATAATAGACTATTCAAGATTAGCAAATCCTTTGATGTAATCGTTTCACAGTATTCAGCGCTTATATCGCAATGTATGTATTTCACATTCGTCACTTTATTCATTAAGGGGGAAGAAGAGAATGAAAACTTATGATGCATTTCCAGAACCAATTGGCGGCTATACTGTCGGGCGAACCCAAATGGATTTTGAGTACACGGCATCAGATCACTCAAAAAGAGAACTGACGGCGTTTGTGTACTATCCGTCCGACAGCAGCGAAGGGAAGAATACATCAACATACATGTTTCCTGAAGTCTACGAGATGTTTAACGAACAGACCCTTGTCACTGCGTTGAAGGATGTTTTCTCTATCGATATCAAGACCCAATGTTATGACGACCTTGCTCTCTCTGGGAAAGAAAAGCGTTATCCGGTGTTATTCTATGTTTGCGGCGGAGGCGGTTCTCCAGAATGGGGCACAGTGATCTGTACAGACTTGGCAAGCATGGGATATGTGGTGGTAAGCATCGGCCATCAGAATAGCACGATGTATAAGCGTAAAGATGGGCGCCTGTTTAATGTATCAAAGGATTTTTCTGATGCCATTTTGGCGTTTTCTGAAGATCCGGAGATGCTGGCGTTGTCTGGTAAGATGGAGATGCGTCCTGACGATGAAACTGCCATTGAGATGTGCCGTAACGTGCTTACACTGCCGATTCTTGGCGAGTTAACACTGGACTCCGGAGAGCTGAATTCCATTTTTAAGGGCAGATTGTTGCTTGATATCGGCATGGGCATAGTCGGACATTCTTATGGAGGGCCTACAACGGCGATTGTTTGCCGGGACGACGACCGGTTCGCCTGCGGGATTGGCTTGGATATCGGTGCGTTCGGCCTTCTGGACAGCGACCTTAAGAAACCCTTTTTGCTGCTGTTTTGTGAACCGAACTATAACATGAATGCGATCATTGGCGCTAACAATAGCATGGAAACCTATTATTTCTCTGTTGATCGTGTTGCGCATTTAGATTACTGCGACATCATGTTTACCAGTGTGAACGAGGAACTCAGAGGCGAACGAGATGCTATGGAGATGCGAAATCTTGTTACAGACTATACGAAGAACTTTTTTGATCATTACATCCTGCAGAAGGATACAAGTGTGGAAAGTCTGGCATATGCTGGCGTGGACTTGATCAAGAAGACCAGCAACAAGTGACATAACCTAGAGGTTGCTGATAAACACATGTCAAAGAGCTAGCCGTACTGTATAGAACAATATGTATATATTTGATTGGTTAGAAAATGAAATGAGTGAGACGAACAACTAACTGAAAAAACCTTTATGACCGATTAAATTTATTTATTGAGGACGTAAAGGTTTTTTGCTATTACAAACAAAAGGGTGAAAGTGTAGATAAGAAGAAAATTGATACGTTAACTTAAACTCGATTATTCTAGTTAACATAATATATATTCTAGGAAGTTAAAGAAATAAATGAATTTCTGTCTCATCATTAAAGTATACTTAAGTAAGTGAGACAGAAATTAAAATGTTACTGCTGCACGTCTACATTAAAAAAATGATGTTTTCAATCCATAATAAACGGCTTCTAAATCTTCCAGCGTCATATCGCCATATGCACATTTGATAACCGAGTCAGCAAATACATCGTAGTCATAATCGGTTGAAAAACCTTGCTGCAGCTGTTTTCCGTAAGCGTCGATCTGTTCTTTTTGATGTTGAATGTCTTTTTCCTTACCTGGATAATCCGGACCATTTATCACATTATTCATTTCCTTGAACAACATCATATACTGTTTCAGTGTTTCGTCCACTACGTAAACCTCCTTGTTTTGCTGTATAAGATATGAAAACGGACATCATTGCTGATGCCCGCCTAAAGCTTAACTAATTGGGTTCTGTTCCCCAAATCAGTTTTCCTTGATGATATAATGTGATTTTTTTCGTTGTTTTAAACGTATTTGATTGGAAAAAGGAATAATCGCTGCTTTGTGCATAATTGCTCCAGTCATCATTGTGAAGACGAAGCTGAATATTCCCTGTGCTTTCTCCTGGTGACAGCGTTCCTTTTTTAAACCCCAGTTCCAGATAGGTATCTGCGCCTTGCTTAGGTTTATGCAGCGTCACAAACTTGTGGGTCAGATTGCCGCATCCAATCTGCGCGTAGTCACAGTCAAAGTTTTGTCCTTTGTTTTTCGCGTTATACCAGTAACGGGCAGTGACACCTTTTAAATCAACCTTGGTATTCCCGGTATTTTTTATGGAAAGCTGCGGGCGGATTTGGTTGCTGTTCACATCCCCATCCCCTGCTTTGTATTGTACAGAAATGCCGTTTTCCTTTGCGGGATTATCTTGTGCTGGCGTTTCAGGGCGTTCTTTCGTTGAATCTTTGTTGCCGAGAATGTTTTCTCTTACGAATGTTCCTGAAGCAGTTAAATCTGACAGCGGCCAGCCGCCTGTTTTAGATGCTCCCGGCTTTAATGCTGAGGATGATTCCTGCTTATCAGAAAGATTCCAGTTCACCCAGCTGATTTTCTTGCTGTCGAGATAATTCAGCCATTCCCGCGACTGGTCAAGGAATACACCGCCATTTCCAGACGCGTCGCTTGTTCCCCATTCCGTCACGAAAATAGGCGCTCCTTTACTGAGTGCATAGTTTGCTTTATCCCGTAAAGATTGGCCGTGTGTGCCGGCATAAAAATGAAGTGCGTACATGACGTTTGCATCTTTTAGCTGATCATCGGCTGCATCATTCACATCCTGGCTCCATGTACCGGTACCTACAATGATGGGATTGTCGGGGTCATTTTTTCGGATAACGGAAATCACTTCTTCCGCATACGGTTTAATATCCCGCTTCCAGTTCACATCGCCGTTTGGTTCATTTGCAATTTCATAAATGACGTTTGGCGTGTTTCCGTAAAGACTTGACATTTCCTTGAAAAATTCTTTCGCCTTCTCTTTATTTTGGTTTGGATTGCCGTCATTTAAAATATGCCAGTCAATAATGACATATATCCCAAGTTCTTTTGCTGTTTCAACTGCTTCTTTCACTTTGTTTTTCACAGACGGGTTGTCAATATAACCGCCGTCTGCTGTATACATTGCCGCGCGGAAAACGGTGATGCCCCAATCGTCTCTCAGCCATTTCAAGCTGTCTTTATTGACGAAATCGCCATACCATTGTAATCCGTGTGAACTGATTCCTTTCAGCTGTACCGCTTTACCGTCTCGGTTTACGAGCTGTGTCCCTTTTATGCTAAGCTGGCCATTCTTGGCTACTGGCGTTTTTGTTCCTGCTGCAGATGCCGGCGAAGCCTGCAAGCCGCCCATCGTCAATACCGCAATCAATAAACACGTAATAAAAATAGAGATTGACCGTTTCATATCTATCTTTTCCTCCTTCTCATCATTTTGGCTCTCCACTTCTTATGAGCACGAACTCATTGTAAAAATCTTTCTCTTGATTGTCTATCAACCTAATTTCTTGTTTTTAGAAGGTGTAAAAGCCTGTCAATGTGCTCTTTCTCTATTGAATTAGTTACACCTGACACATATAGAACAAAGAAAACTGGACTGAACCGGGACTTTACACGTCATTTTTCAATCGAGTCGAAAAATTAAATTTATTTCCAACAATGAAAAAGCTGCATTCAACAACTGAATGCAGCCTTGTTTTATATTGATATTACGCTTCTTGTTTCTCATCTTCCCATGTTTCAGCATTTTTCAGCCCTGGGATGTTTTTCGCCTTAAATACAGGATCAAGTCCTTGTTTACGCTGTTTCGCGTAATCTTTATATACTTTGTAAGCAACGTTTGACAGCAGCGTAATCACAATCAAGTTAATCAGCGCCATGATGCCCATAAAGAGGTCCGCCATATCCCAAACGATTTGGAAACCTGATAAAGATCCATATACAACCATAGCAATAACAGCGATACGGTATATATTCAGCCATGTTTTGCTTGTTTTAATAAATTCAATGTTTGTCTCGCCATAATAATAGTTTCCGACTACTGAACTGAAAGCAAACAAGAACATTGCGACTGCGATGAAAGTCGGCGCCCAGCCTCCAATGTGATGGTTAAGAGCAGCCTGTGTTACTTGGATGCCATCGCCTTTTGGTGTTACACTGTATAGCAAAATAATAAATGCTGTGGACGTACATACGATAAATGTATCGAAAAATACGCCTAAAGTTTGAATAAATCCTTGCTTTGCCGGATGGGATACATGAGCTGTTGCAGCCGCGTTTGGCGCGCTCCCCATTCCTGCTTCGTTTGAGAAAAGCCCGCGCTGCGCACCGATAACGATGATGCCGCCTATTCCGCCGCCGACAACTTGTTCAAAGCCTAAAGCATTTTTAACAATTGTAGCGATAACGCCAGGGAAAGCTGTAATATTGGTGATAACAACAAATAAAGCGATAAGAATATAAATGCCTGCCATAACCGGCACAATTAACTGTGAAACAGCGACAACACGTTTTAAACCGCCAAAAATAATAAACGCAGTTAAAACCGCCAGAACAATGGCGACAACCGTTTTATTCACATGGAATGCGCCATCCAATGCGCCTGAAATTGTATTTGTTTGAACAGCATTAAAAATTAAGCCGAACGAGACAGTAATTAAGACAGCAAAAACGATGCCAAGCCATCTGACTCCAAGACCCTTTTGAATATAGTAGGCCGGGCCTCCGCGGAAGTCCTCCCCGTCTCTCACCTTATAAAGCTGCGCTAATGTACTCTCAACAAAGCTTGAAGCCATGCCTACAGTAGCTACGACCCACATCCAAAATACAGCGCCTGGTCCGCCTGTCGCGATCGCTAAGGCGACACCAGTCAAATTCCCTGTACCGACTCGGGATGCGGCAGAAATAAAGAATGCCTGCATAGATGAAACACCTTTATTTCCCTCGGGTTTCTCCCCTACGATTCTAAACATTTCAATAAAGTAACGGAATTGGATAAAACCAAAACGTATGGTGAAAAATAATCCAAGCCCTATTAAAATATAAAATAGGTATTTCCAGATGAAATCACTTGGAATATTAATCAAACTATTGAAAAAAGCCTCCATATTTACCTCCCGTTTTCATCAATTCATTGTGAATTCGATCTTGATGTTAGATTTTTTAACATAACGAGTATTATTATATCACAATATGTCGAATTAGGAAGTTTTTTCGTGAAGATGATTGTCCTAGATTGAGGTTCAGTCATTACCTCCCCCTCTCTATTATTTTCCTATGAAGGAATAATCCTTAAACATCAAACATATCATCTTAAATGTGTTTTTCATCACCTCTTATAATGGGTATACATACACTAATAAAAGAAATTTCACTTTCAATAATAAGAAAAAAGATATATACTTAACAAAGTGAAATTTTATTTTTAAATTTAAAAAATCAAGTTTACTTTTAGGATGGGTTAGGGTATTATTATAAAAATATTCAGTAATATTAAAGGAGGGGGAGATCATTTGAAAAAAGTAACGATACTGAAAGCGTCCATCTTATTTTTGGCAATTGCCAGTTTTCATTTGTTCTCCATTCCCCACGCCTTTGATATCGGCCATCATTATAAAGCCGTAGCCGACCAGCAGGAAATGCATGAGATGAAAGCCGGTCAAAATGCTGATGATGAGAAGAAATCCATCACAGGAGCATTTGCGCTGACTGCTTTTTGGGCAATGGCTGTTCTGCTTCTGACCGCTGAAAGCAAAAGTACGGGATACACCCGCAGGCGTCAGCGGAAAAAAAGCTTTATATTGGCCAAATTTTATCAATCGTCTTATTTCGACAAACTTCATGTTCAACATCACCTGATAATATAACGAAATATGAGGAGGCTGTTAAACATGTTGTTTATCTTAAGAATGGTGATTTTAGGCTTGTTTTCTTTCACGGCGCTGAATTTATTTGTATGGCAAGGAATCGAAGTTATTCATGCCGTAACAGATCTTTTCACCAACCATGAAAGCTGATAAAAACAAACAAAACCCGCTCACGTGATATGAGCGGGTTTTTTATTATTGTTCTGTATGAAGGCGCCAGACAGCTGTGATCTTGCCTGATTCCTCTTCATCAATAAAGAAAGAGCCATTGCTGTATCTGTCGTTTGTCCGTAAAGTTTTTGCCTGCAGTTCTTTTCTGTCGCCTTTTTCTGTTTCCGCCATAAGCCGCTGTTCAAGACCGCAAGCGAACAGCGCAACGACACGGTGAGGGTTCTTCTTCAGTTCCCTTAGCATCACGGCACCGCGTTTTGCACGGGATGTCTTTTCAAACTCGGAAAGACTCATGCGTTTTACCGCTCCCCGCTGCGTGAACAATACAATGGAATCAGATTCTTGAAGGATCTCTCCGGAGACAACAAAGTCATCTTCTTTTAAGTTAATCCCTTTGACACCTGCCGCACGCGCGCCAACTACATTTACTTCGTCTTCTCCAAACCAAAGGCCGTATCCTAAATGAGTAGCCATAAAGATCTGGCTTTCCCCATTTGTTACATGTACATCAATCAGTTCGTCTTCACCCTTCAAATTTAATGCGACAAGCGCTTTAGAATAACGCTGTGCTTTATAATGGGTGAGCTCTGTCTTTTTCACCATTCCGTTTTTCGTAAAGAACAAAAGATATGCCGACGGATCAAATTCTTCTATCGGTATCGCCTTTACAATCGTTTCATCACGGTCAATGGTGATTAGGTTTGAAAAATGCTGCCCCATGTCCTTCCATCTGATATCAGGCAGCTGGTGAACCGGACAATAAATGTAGCTTCCTTTGTTTGTAAAGAGCAGCAGCACATCCGTCGTATTCATTTCAAACTGATGCAGCATCCTATCCGTATCTTTCATGCCGAAATCCTGACCATTAGAAGCCGCAAATGAACGCTGGCTCGTCCGTTTTAGGTAACCATCCTTCGTAACGGTCACATATACATCCTCAGACGCAACCATGACTTCGAGATTGATTTTAATTTCCTCAATTTTTTCTTCAATCACGGAACGTCTCGTGTCTGCATATTTCTTTTTCAATGCTTTTAAGCTGTTTATGATCACTTTTAACAGCTTTGAATCATTGCTCAGAATGGATTCGAGCTCTTCAATCTTTTTGCCAAGCTCTTCTGCCTCTTCCTTAAGCGCTGTAATATCTGTATTGGTTAAACGATAAAGCTGCAATGACACGATGGCTTCAGCCTGAGGCTCTGTAAAGTCATATTTCGCTGTCAAATTGTTTTTAGCGTCACGCTTATCGCTTGAAGAACGGATTGTTGCAATGACATCATCCAAAATAGACAGAGCTTTCATGAGACCTTCTACGATGTGATGTCTGTCTTTTGCTTTTTGAAGCTCATAAACAGACCGGTTTGTGACGACTTCCTTTTGATGGCCGATATATGCATCCAAAATAGACGGCAGGCTCATCAGCATCGGACGGCGGTTATGAATAGCCACCATATTAAAGTTATAGGTCACTTGCAAATCTGTATTTTTATATAAGAAATTCAAAATGCCTTTGGCATCGGCTTCTTTTTTCAGTTCAATAACCACTCTCAGCCCTGTTCGGTCCGTTTCATCACGAACCTCTGAGATGCCTTCAACCTTTTTATCAATGCGATACTCATCCATTTTTTTCACAAGGTTGGCTTTGTTGACTTCAAATGGAATTTCCGTAATGACAATTTGTTCACGGCCGCCTCTGATTCCTTCAATTTCAGCTTTTCCGCGGATAATGATTTTTCCTTTTCCGGTTTCGTAAGCTTTTTTTATGCCGTCAACGCCCTGAATAATACCGCCTGTCGGAAAATCAGGCCCTTTAATGACTTCCATCAGCTCATCAACAGAGCAAGTTGGCATTTGAATGCGTTTAATGACAGCATCAATGACTTCTCCAAGATGATGAGGGGGAATGTCGGTCGCGTATCCTGCTGAAATCCCGGTCGATCCATTGACCAATAGGTTAGGAAACATCGCTGGGAGCACGACAGGCTCTTTGCTCGTATCGTCAAAGTTCGGCACAAATTCAACCGTGTTTTTATCAATGTCCCGCAAAAGCTCAGACGCGATCGGAGATAACCTCGCTTCTGTATAACGCATGGCAGCCGGAGGATCTCCGTCGATGCTTCCGTTGTTCCCATGCATTTCTATTAACACATTACGCACTTTCCAATCCTGGCTCATCCGCACCATTGCTTCATAAACCGAACTGTCACCGTGCGGATGATAGTTACCGATGACGTTACCGACCGTTTTGGCTGCTTTTCTGAAGTTTTTATCAAACGTATTTCCATCTGTATGCATCGCATACAAAATTCTGCGCTGTACGGGCTTTAAGCCGTCTCTCGCATCAGGAAGCGCCCTGTCTTGAATAATGTATTTACTATAGCGTCCAAAACGGTCGCCTATCACCTCTTCTAATGGTAAATCATGAAATAATTCTGGCTGTGACAATCATTAAACCTCCTCAGCGACCGATAAGTTTTCATTTTCTAAAATATTGCTTTCTTCATCTAAACCGAAAGCGACGTTTTTCTCAATCCACTTTCTGCGCGGCTCTACTTTATCTCCCATTAACGTCGTCACACGTCTCTCTACACGTGCCGCATCGTCAATTTTGACCCTGACAAGCGTACGGGACTCCGGATTCATCGTCGTTTCCCACAGCTGGTCTGCATTCATCTCTCCAAGACCTTTATATCGCTGAATGGTATAGCCTTTACCGACTTTTTTCAAGACATCATCCATCTCTTCGTCAGACCATGCGTACTCAATGATTTCCTTTTTCCCGCTCCCTTTGCTGACCTTATATAAAGGAGGCAGTGCAATGAACACCTTGCCGTGCTCAATGAGCGGCTTCATATAGCGATAGAAAAACGTGAGAAGCAGCACTTGAATGTGAGCGCCGTCTGTATCGGCATCGGTCATAATGATGATTTTGTCATAGTTGATGTCATCGATTGAGAAATCCGCTCCGACTCCACCGCCGATCGCATGAATGATCGTATTGATCTCTTCATTTTTAAAGATATCTGCAAGCTTAGCTTTTTCCGTATTAATGACCTTACCGCGTAAAGGCAGAACCGCTTGGAATCTGCGGTCTCTTCCCTGCTTGGCTGACCCGCCTGCTGAATCGCCCTCAACGAGATACAATTCATTTTTTGCCGGGTTTCTCGAACCCGCAGGCGTCAGCTTTCCGCTTAATGTCGCTTCTGATTTTTTTCGTTTTTTGCCGCTTCTTGCTTCTTCACGGGCTTTGCGTGCCGCTTCGCGCGCCTGGCTCGCTTTGATTGCTTTTTTAACAAGCAGCGTTGCGGTATCTCGGTTTTCCTCTAAAAAGTAAGCAAGCTGCTCTGAAACAATCGCGTCGACTGCTGATCTTGCTTCACTGGTCCCGAGCTTTCCTTTTGTTTGTCCTTCAAATTGAAGAAGCTCCTCAGGAATACGGACGGAAATAATGGCTGATAGACCTTCCCTTATATCGGTGCCTTCCAGGTTTTTATCCTTTTCTTTCAGCAAAGCCACTTTTCGCGCATATTCATTAAAAGCACGTGTCATCGCTGTTTTTGCACCCGATTCATGAGTTCCGCCGTCTTTTGTTCTGACGTTGTTAACAAACGATAAAATGTTTTCAGAATAGCCGTCGTTAAACTGGAACGCAAAATCCACTTCGATTGAATGGTGCTCTCCCTCAAACGAAACCACTTCAGACAAGGCGTCCTTTTCCTCATTTAAGTAAGCGACAAACGCTTCTATGCCGGTCTCATAACAAAAGACCTCGTGCTGATCATTGCGCTCGTCAATCAGCTCGATTTTTAATCCTTTTAACAAAAACGCAGATTCTCTTAAGCGCTCAGAAAGCGTTTCAAAATTATAAGTCGTTGTGCTGAACATTGTTGAATCTGGCTTAAAGTGCGTCAGCGTTCCTGTCTTTTTTGTTTTGCCGATCTTTTCGAGAGAGGTAACCGGTTTTCCTCCATTCTCAAATCGCTGCTGATAGACGAAACCGTCCCGCTCAATGGTCACCGTCAGCCATTCAGATAAAGCATTCACGACTGATGCACCAACTCCGTGCAGCCCTCCGCTCGTCTTATAGCCGCCTTGGCCGAACTTTCCTCCGGCATGAAGCACCGTTAAAATCACTTCAGGGGTTGGTTTGCCGAGCTTATGCATTCCGGTCGGCATTCCGCGGCCTCTATCCTGTACAGAAATACTGTTGTCTTTATGTATTTTGACGATAATGTGGTCTCCATGGCCGGCGAGCACCTCGTCGACAGAGTTATCTACGATTTCATAAACCAAGTGGTGCAAGCCCCGCGCGTCAGTAGAACCAATATACATACCCGGCCTTTTCCTGACGGCCTCAAGGCCTTCGAGCACCTGTATGGCATCTTCGTTGTAATCAAATTGCTGTTTTCTAGCCAAACGTACAAACCCCTTTCAAAAACTAACATTGTCTTTCTCTTTTTCAGTGTTGCGTATCAATTGTATAAAATATTTTTAAACCTCGCCTTGAGCCGGTACTGCCTCGGACTCCTCATTATAACCAATATGTTTGCAATCGCAACATAGAGCGAACGAATCAGTTCGCAAAGCATCGGCATATGCTGTTTTCACATCACGAGAACGTATGTTTGTTTATTATATATAAAGCAGCAGGCCTTCGCAAATCGAACGGCCGAAACCCAGTTAGACAAGGTATTTCAAAAAGCTGTTCAAGCTTTATTGTATCTGTTTCACCGTAATACGCAAACAATATCTTAAAATTAAAAAGCAAAAATCCTTGAATTCACAAGGATTTTTGCAGTTCTGCGTCTATTTTGTTACAGCGTGAGCCACTTTTATGCACAGATCCATGATCACCGTTCTGCCTTTTCCCTTTAACATCTCATAAGCTTCTTCGTTTGCCAGTCCTTGCTGTGCCCAAAATACTGGAGCATCTGTCTTTAAAAACTCTTCCGCCACGCCTGGCAGCTGTTCTGAGCGCCGAAATACATTGACGATGTCGATCGGACCGTCAATCTCCTGTAAAGATGAAACTGCTTTAACACCAAGTGCCTCATCAATTGTAGGATTAACGGGAATGATCTCATAGCCTGCATCCTGCATCGCTTTGGAAACCATATAAGACGTTCTATCCGGCCGGTCTGAAAGCCCGACTACCGCGATTCGTTTGCTTTTATCAAGAATCTCTTTAATTTCCGCTTTGGAAGGGTTTTGCATCATGAACACTCCTTTTTTATCTATTTTACACGATTAAAATGGCAGAAATCAAAATATGATGCATATTCGATTGGGTATGTAAGTAAACTTTACAAAAAAACTTATCATCAGATCATGACATCTCATGTTAAAATAAAAAGAAGGGATTTTGAAAAAGGAGAAATGTAGATGTTAATTGCTTTATTGATTATTTTGGCCTACTTGATAGGCAGCATTCCATCTGGCTTAATTGTGGGCAAGCTTGCCAAAGGAATTGATATTCGAGAGCACGGAAGCGGCAACTTAGGCGCCACCAACGCATTCCGTACGCTTGGCGTAAAAGCTGGTTCGATCGTGATAGCCGGAGATATTTTAAAAGGGACGCTGGCAACTGCTTTGCCTTTTCTCATGCATGTTGATATTCACCCGCTTCTTGCAGGAGTCTTTGCGGTTTTAGGCCATGTGTTTCCCGTCTTCGCCAAATTTAAAGGCGGCAAAGCCGTCGCAACATCCGGAGGCGTTTTGCTATTTTACGCTCCACTTTTATTTATCACGATGCTCGCGGTGTTTTTCATCTTTTTATACTTGACTAAGTTTGTTTCTCTGTCATCAATGTTAACAGGGATCTATACTGTGATATATAGTCTCTTTGTTCATGATAAGTATTTATTGATTGTCGTTATCCTGCTCACTATTTTTGTGATATACAGACACCGGGCAAACATTAAACGAATTATCAATAAAACAGAACCTAAAGTAAAATGGTTATAAACGTAAAAATCTTCTCTTTTGACACTGAATAGTCTAATGAGTTTATAATAGAGAAAATTCAAACCAAGAACAAAGGGGTGTTCTGTTATGAATATGACGATTAACGAAGATGCACTGAACTGGTATAAAGAAGAGCTTGATTTAGAAAGCGGAGACCATGTTCGTTTTTTTGTCCGCTACGGTGGCTGCAGCAACGTTCAAAAGGGTTTTTCTCTCGGAGTAGCGAAAGATGCCCCACAAGAGGCTGGCGTCAAAGCAGAAGCCGGCGGCATCACCTTCTTTATTGAAGAAAGTGATCTATGGTACTTCGATAACCACGACCTTCTCGTCAGCTTTTCAGAAGACGCAGATGAACCGGTTTTTGAATACCAATAAAAAAGAACGCACATCATGTGCGTTCTTTTTTTACAAACCAAATCGTATAAGATGATCGGTCAGGTTTTCTTGTTCCAAAATATATTTTTGTGTCTCACCCAGCAGATCAAAGTGGGGAAATTCACTTTTCTTATGTATCCATTCTTTTTTTAAACCGTACGCCGCTCCCCATTGTATCAGTTTATCAATATCTGCACAGCCTGCTTTTGTTACAGTCTTTGCTTCAGGAAACCGGTCATCCAGCCAGTAATGTGTTAAAAAAGCGATTTCTCCTCTTTTCACTGCTTGTTTCCACAGGTTAAGTTCCTCACGTTTCACGCCAAACGCCATATCTCGTTCACTTCCCTATTTTCTGGCCTTTTCATAAGCTTCGTGCCAATCAGGAAAAGCTTTTCGGAACTGAATAGGCTTAAAACTTTCTTTATCCACACAAATATGAGATGAGGTGGCTTCGATGGAGAGCTCGCCGGCCGGATTATAAATGTGATAACCATAGACGGTTTTAAAGCCGTTGTATTCCTCTATCCATGTATGCACAGCCGCGGTTTCTCCGTAATGAAGCGGCTTTTTATAGGAAATATTGATATCGACAACCGGGGACAAGACACCTTTTTTTTCCATGTCACTGTATAAAAAGCCTAAGTCCTTAATAAGGGCCGTCCTGCCGACCTCCATCCATACTAGATAATTTGCGTGATAAACAATCCCCATTTGATCCGTTTCTGCATAACGCACTTCTATTTCTTTTTTTGATACATGCAAGATTACTCTGCTCCCTTAACGTCAATTTAGCCCCATTTTACCATAATCAAATCAGAAAGAAAAAAACCAGGTTTCCCTGGTTTTTATGAACGGTATCCGTTTTGTCTCGCTGCGGATTCATCTTGGATTTCATTGCGAAATGCTTCGATACTCTGCTCGCGTCTTGCATTTTTTTCTTTGATTCGCTGTTTATCTTCTCCTGACGCAAATTCCATTGATGATTCTGCTTCTTCTATGTTTTCAATTGTATTTTGAACCATATCCTGCAATTTTTCTACGTTATCAGAACGATCATCAGGATTAGGCTGCTGGTATTGATTTTGTTTTTTTGACATTCAGATGTACCTCCTAGAAATAAACTCGATTCAGTGCTACTCGCCTTTTGTCTGCATGATAATCGGCCGCTGTCCGGAGGTATCATGCATTTTTTCCCCTTTATTGGCTTTATATTTTACAGGCTTGGTACCCAAGTGGCTTGGAGCATATTGAGGCTGACCGTTTTTCTTGTTGTTTCCCATGTTTATCCCTCCTCAACAGATAGGATTCTCAAAAGGAGGGGTAAACATGAATACAATTTAAAGGTTATTTTTGCTTAAATCGCTGCTCAAGCTTTTCCTCAAGCTGATTCAAATACTCCGTATTGGTCATCAGCTCTTTTTTATTCTCCATGACCAGCTCATGAAAAGACCGCTTTCTCATCTTCTTCACTCTTCTCACCTCCGCATATTCTTTTATTTTTTCCAATTCTGAAAACTTGTAAGCATATCTAAACATAAAAAAACTGAACCTAATCAAGATTCAGTTTTTCTTCCATTTCTTTTTTTGTCATGGTGCCTATGTGTATGTCTTGAATGACACCTTTTTCATCTAAGATATACGTCGTTGGATACGACATCACGTTGTAGTCAGCATTAATCCCTTTTTTATCAATCAGAATAGGAAACGTTAAATCATACGTATCAGCAAACGCCCGGACCTGTTTTTCACTTTTCTCGGCTGAAGTGAAATTTACCGCTACAATGGCAAGGTTGTCTGGGTGCTCTTTTTGCAGCTGTTCCATCGCTGGCATTTCCTGACGGCACGGTTTACACCAAGTTGCCCAAAAATTGAGCAAGACTTTTTTGCCTTTTGTGTCTTGCAGGGAACGATTCTCTCCTGATAACGTTTTCAAAGAAAAATCAGGAGCTTGCTGTCCCTCTTCAATTCCCACTTCTTTTTTGCTGTATGTTTGATACAAGTTCCATCCCATATACCCGGCAAGCATGATAAGTACGATCCCAGCGAGCCATTTTTTCAGCATATGCCACCTCCGCAGCACACTTTGTCATAAAAAGAAGAGAAAGCAAAATGCCTTCTCTCCTTATTGATTCATCAGGACTGTTTCATTTTTTCACGAAGCACCATTTGCAGGATGCCGCCATGGCGATAGTAATCAATTTCAACTTCACTATCAAAGCGGACGACCGCTTCAAATGTTGTGACATTGCCGTCTTCATTGATCGCTCGTACTGTGACAAGATCACGAGGGCGAACTGTTTCATCAACATCTACCTCGATGACTTCTTTACCAGTTAAGCCGAGTGTTTCAGCATTTTCACCTTGTTTAAATTGAAGCGGCAGCACACCCATAAATACAAGGTTGCTTCTGTGGATTCTTTCAAAGCTCTCTGCAATTACCGTTCTGATGCCGAGAAGGTTTGTTCCTTTTGCAGCCCAGTCACGTGAAGATCCCATACCGTAGTCTTTTCCGGCTAATACGACAAGACCGGTTTTATCTTCTTTATATCTCATGCACGCCTCATAGATAGATGTTACTTCACCAGTCGGCCAGTACGTTGTAAATCCGCCTTCTGTACCCGGCGCGATTTGGTTTTTGATGCGGATGTTTGCAAATGTTCCTCTCATCATGACTTCATGGTTTCCGCGGCGGGAACCGTAGGAGTTAAAGTCACGAGGAGAAACACCTTTCTCTTGCAAGTACTTTCCGGCAGGCGTGTCTTTTCCGATTGCCCCCGCAGGAGAAATATGGTCAGTTGTGACTGAATCACCAAACTTACCGACAACACGCAGTCCTTTTAATGGCTCAACCTTGCCTGGCTCAACAGACATCTCTTCAAAGAATGGCGGGTTTTGGATGTAAGTTGACTCGTTATCCCATTTATATAATGCTTCATCTGTTGTTTCAATCTCGTTCCAGCGCTCGTTGTCATCAAATACCGTTTCATACTCTTTACGGAAGAGCTCAGGCGTAACAGTTTGCTTAACAAGTGAATTGATTTCGTCTGTTGACGGCCAAATATCGTTAAAGTATACGTTTTGACCATCTTTACCCACACCGATCGGGTCGGTTTTCAGGTTAATGTTCACCGTTCCAGCCAGCGCATATGCCACTACAAGCGGCGGAGAAGCAAGGTAGTTGCCTTTAACAAGCGGGTGAATACGTCCTTCAAAGTTACGGTTTCCGGAAAGGACAGACGTAATCAGAAGATCATTTTTCGCAACCGCTTCTTCGATTTCTGGTGAAAGCGGACCTGAGTTTCCGATACATGTTGTACAGCCGTACCCAACAAGATTAAAACCAAGTTCTTTCATGTATGGAAGAAGGCCTGAATTCACAAGATATCCTGTAACGACTTTAGAACCCGGTGCAAGTGACGTTTTCACGTAATTAGGCACCTTAAGCCCTAACTCAACCGCTTTTTTCGCTACTAGTCCTGCACCGATCAGAACGTAAGGGTTAGATGTATTCGTGCAGCTTGTAATCGCGGCAATAGCGATCGCACCCGTTTTCATAACTGTTTCTTCACCATTGAGAAGTTTAAACTTAATTTCTTTATTCTCTTCCTCAGCGTTTAAACCGAACCCTTGGTTACCCGCAGGGCTGACTAAGTGCTTTTTAAACGTTTCCTGCATAGCAGAAAGCGGAATTAAATCCTGAGGACGCTTTGGACCTGATAGGTTTGCTTCAATTTGTGAGAGGTCGATTTCAACCACATCAGTAAATTGAGGGTCTTCCGCATCAGGAGTGTAGAACAAGCCATTGCTTCTGCAGTACGCTTCAACAACATCAATATGTTCAGGATCACGGCCTGTCAGGCGCATGTAGTTGAGCGCTTCTTCATCTACTGGGAAGAATCCGCATGTAGCACCATATTCCGGCGCCATGTTCGCAATTGTTGCGCGGTCTGCGAGCGGCAGTTCAGCAACTCCCGGCCCGAAGAATTCAACAAATTTGCCGACAACGCCTTTTTCGCGCAGCACCTGTGTCACTTTTAACGCCAAGTCAGTAGCTGTTGTTCCGTTTGGAAGCTTGCCGACAAGTTTCGCGCCGATTACCTCTGGAACTGGAAAGTAAGAAGGCTGTCCAAGCATTCCTGCTTCAGCTTCAATTCCGCCGACACCCCAGCCGAGAACACCGATACCGTTAATCATTGTTGTATGTGAGTCCGTTCCGACAAGCGTATCAGGATACGTGACAAGCTCGCCGTCTTCTTCAATAGCGTGGACGACACTTGCCAGAAACTCAAGGTTTACCTGGTGCACGATACCTGTTGCAGGCGGCACTGCTTGATAATTATTAAACGCTTTCTTTGCCCAGCTTAAAAATTTATAGCGCTCAGCATTTCTTTCGAATTCCAAGTCCATATTGATGGCTAACGCATCTTCAGTGCCCGCTTTATCAACCTGTACAGAGTGGTCGATCACAAGATCAACAGGAATTTCAGGGTTAATTTTATCAGGATCTCCGCCGACAGCTGCCATCGCTTTACGCAATGAAGCTAGGTCTACTACTGCCGGTACCCCAGTGAAGTCTTGTAAAATAACACGAGACGGTTTAAACGGAACGTCGATTTCCTTTAATTCGGCAGTTCCCCATTTTGCCAAATTTTCCACGTGTTCTTTTTTGATCACGAATCCGTCAACTTGACGCAATACTGATTCTAAAAGAACTTTGATGGAATAAGGAAGCTTCGAAACCTTCCCGATACCCGAGTCTTCTAACGCTTTTAAAGAGTAGTAATGATAGGTTTTCCCATTTGTAGTAAACGTTTTTCTCGCTTGGAAAACGTCTTTGGCTGCAGTTTTTTGCTCATTTGCCATTCTCCAAAATCCCCCTTCAGATCAGATCATCCTAGATGAACGTAAATTCCATCACAATTTTCTCACAATTTCATATTAAAACAAAATCATACATAAGTAAATATCAATGTTTTTATTAAATACAATAAGTTCGGCTTATCAGACAAACGTACCGGTAATTATTACTGTTGATGACTTCTCATATAACGCAGTATAAGAAGCCATATTATGATTGAGGTGATAATGATGGTCAAAAGAAAAGCGAATCACGTCATTAACGGAATGAATGACGCGAAAAGCCAAGGCAAAGGTGCCGGATACGTTGAAAACGACCAGCTAGTACTGACTGAAGCGGAACGCCAAAATAATAAAAAAAGAAAAACCAATCAATAACATCGGACTCTTTTAAGGAGGTTCTCATTTCATGACCAATAAAAATACAAGTAAAGATATGCATAAAAACGCCCCTAAAGGACACAATCCGGGTCAGCCGGAGCCTCTCAGCGGAAGCAAAAAAGTGAAGAACCGAAACCATACAAAACAGAAGCACAATTCAAGCCATGATATGTAAGAAAAGCAGACCTTAGTGTCTGTTTTTTTATGCGTTCACCCATTTCTGCATCTCCGCATATGATGGTAAGCAAGGTTGATATGTGGAGGAATGCTTCCATGACCCATTCAAAACGTGATGATCCTAATGATTTCGATAGTATGGACGAATGGCTTCGGCAATTTTTTGAAGACCCCTTCGCCTGGTACGACGAAACATTGCCTATTGATTTATATGAAACAAGTCAGCAGTATATTATTGAAGCTGATCTGACTTGTTTACAGCCGACACAAGTAACAGTTACCCTGTCTGGATGCGAGTTTATTTTGACAGTCAAATCGTCAGGACAGACTATTGAGAAACAAATGATGCTTCCTTTTCATCTTAATGACAAAACCATTCAAACCGAATGCGAAAATCAAATACTCACAGTTGCCGTCAATAAAGACACAAAAGATGGTTCTTCTTTTTCTCTTCAATTTCCTCTCAGCTAATATAAAAAGTCACTTTCATCCCCTATTATGAAAGTGACTTTTTTTCCGTCCATTTATCGTCAAATACCCTCTAGCGACTCTCCCATGGCCAAATAGCAGATTCACTATACAATAGAATATGATCTATTCTTTCTTTTGACTAGACGTCTATCACTTTTTTCTATTCTTTTTTTCCTGTGTTCTTCTAATCTCGCTTCATATACAATATGGTTAGAATAGAAGGGGGAATGGTTGATGCTGGAAGGCTGGTTTTTGTGGTTTATTCTGTTTTGGGTGATCACGATGGTTGTCTTATTATCAATCGGCGGTTTTTTTATGTTTCGAAAGTTTTTAAAGCGTTTACCGAAAGAAGACGGCAGGTCAGAGCTTGATTGGCAGGATTACTATATCGAAAACAGCAGGGATTTGTGGAGCCATGAAAACAAAGAATTTCTGAATGAATTGGTATTGCCGGTTCCAGAGCTGTTCAGAGATGCAGCCAAAGCCAAAATCGCAGGTAAAATCGGTGAGCTTGCATTAAAAGAAAAGGTATCAAAGATTGATCAGCAGCTTATAATCAGAGGCTATATTCTCGCTACTCCTAAAAGAGATCATACCTTCTTAAAAAGGCATCTGCGAGACAAAAAAATCGATCTCGAACCTTATCAGACCCTTCTCAAATAAAAAACCTTTCCTGATAGAAGGAAAGGTTTTTTAATTCATTTGAATATTAGCTGACTGCAGCTCGTTATGAAGTTTACGATATGATAAATACATGGCGATTCTCCATGGAACAATCATACCGAAAGCCAGAATCCAAAACATTCCGCTCAGTGCGCCGTAGTCAATTGATGTGCTTAAGATCGATTTCATCACGATTCTGATCACTAAAAGACCGACTAATATAAAGACAAAAGCTTTAGAGCGTTTCATATAGATTTCATTATTTTTAATTTCAAATTTAGAAGTTTTGATTAGAAAAATAGAGAAAATCACGCCTAAAGTGATCGCTTCTAAAAACTCTGCACCAGTCACCCAAAATACCGGAAATACAAACATTAACGCTCCCGTACTCATAAAAATGGGCGGAAGAATGATTTTTTTCGGTGAAACGGGCTTGTCAGAGGACTTTATTCTGACCACCATCACAGTTACAGCCATTAACACAGCAATAATCGATGAAACTATAATCATCATACTTATCATTCCTTTGTTTCTCGGAGTGTTGATACTATATACTATACTCCAAAACAATAAAAAAAACCATTTTGAAAAGAAATGACTTTAATTTCCTATGACGCGGCTAACAGCTTCTAACACTTTTGTTTCTTCGAATGGCTTAACAATAAAGTCTTTTGCCCCCAGCTCAATCGCTTCAGCTACAATTCTATGCTGACGCATAGCGGTGCACATGATGACCTTTGCTTTAGGATCGAAGGTTAAGATATCACGAAGTGCCTTAATGCCGTTTTTCACCGGCATTGTAATATCCATTGTCACGATGTCCGGCCGCAGTTTTTTATACAGGTCTGCCGCTTGCTCACCGTCCGCCGCTTCGCCTGCAATTATGTAATTTGCCTCTTCCAAGATCTCTCTGATTTTGACTCTCATGAACTTGGCGTCGTCTACAACTAAAACTCTTGTCATATTCCCCTCCAAAAATCGATTTCCACAGATAATAGTCTTATTGTATCAAAAATAAAGGGATTAGCAGTAGTGCAAAAGTAACCATTCGTCAAAAACCGGTAAATCCTCCAAACAGATCAGACAGCAAAATAATGATCAGGCTCATCCAATCAAAGAATAACAGCACACCAATTACAATCATTAAAACGCCGCCTGCTTTCATGATCAAAAGCTGGTTTTTTCTTATCCACTTCAGCTTTGTGATAAAGAAAGACAACAAAAGAAATGGAACAGCAAAACCGAGTACATAAAACATCATATACGGCACAGCTGAGCCTGGATTTGTGCCCGCAAGTGTGATAACAGCACCTAATATCGGTCCGGTACACGGCGTCCATCCCGCCGCAAACGCCATCCCGATGAAGACAGAACCTAAAAATCCGCTTGGCTTATGCTTAAAATGGATTCTCCGTTCTTTCATCATCGCCTCAGGGCGGAACACGCCAAGCGTAAAGAAACCGAACAAAATAATAAGCAACGCGCCAATTTGCCTTATCGCATCGTGATAACCCCTAAACAGGCTGCCAATAAACGAAGTTCCATAGCCTAAAGCGATAAAAATAATGGAAAAACCAAGCAAGAAACACAAAGTATGAAACAAGCTTCTTTTCTGCATTAGCAGCTTTTCTGTTTTCACATCATCCATGCTGACCCCTGTAATATAAGACAAAAAAGCAGGATAAAGCGGCAGGCAGCAAGGCGAAATAAAGGATAAAAATCCCGCTCCGAAAGTCAAAAATAAATTCACGTCTCCCATGTCATCATCCCTTCATGATTTGACCTTCCTTCAAGTTATGACAAAATCATTTCATTTTTTTAACACTTTCCCTTGAAGGATTTCTATTTTCAGAAAAAACTTATATAATTTAATTTGACATTGAGATATTGTACTCCTTCTCATTTGAAAATTAGTATAAATATGGATATAATATAATCATTCAATTTGAAGATCTAATGTATGAAAGGATACATCCCTGTGATTAGAGAGCATCTATTAAATGAAATCGAAAAAAAAAGAGCAGAGCTGCTGCAAATTGTCATGGCGAACGGAATGACATCTCATATAACGATAGAGCTCAGTCAGGAGCTTGACCATCTTCTCATACAATATCAAAAGCAGCGCCTAGAGAGTAGCGGGTAATGATTCATTGCAAAATAAAAAACCCGTATAAGGGTTTTTTATTTTATAACCATGTTTCTCTATATCATAATCTTTACGTATTATTTCGCTTGATTATTCATGGCTTTCATCATTTGATTAATTTTCTTTTGAGAAGGTTTCATTCCCATTTGCATCATCATCATGCGTAACATTTGTTCATTAATAGGCGGATTCTTTTTAAGATAGCTCATCATATATTTACGAGCAATAAAAAACCCGAGTGCAACACCTATGAGCAATGCAACAACGCCCACTAGGATGCCAACCCATAAAGTCATTTTATTTCCTCCTTCATGTTGTCTAGTTTAAAGTGTACTAAACCAAAAGCTATTATACAACATTTACATCTCTTTTTCTTCGGTTTTAGACAAAATTTCTTTCTTTCACGGGATTTAGCCATCCATATCTCTTCGAATTGAAGTCCATTGCCAGAAAGCAAGGGCTGACTTTTCTCAACACTTCAAAGAAAATCGTTTCTGCCTCGTAATCCCCCGAAGCCACAATCTCTATCATGTGCTCCTTCATCATAAACGTCGCGTGGCCTTTTGCTTTCGGCAAAGCTAATCTATAAATATAATCCAGCTGTCTGTAATCTGCATTGTTTAAATTCATTCTTAACCGCTGATGCATATGTAAAATCGGGATTGGCTGTGTAATATATTGAATCTGTTTTTCTGTCATTTCATACTGCTGCTTTGTCAGGCTTGTCCAATGATAGTCTTGAAACAGCTCAAACATAATCGATTCCCGCCCGAAATAGTGATTGGCAAACTCCTCTTTTATCAGGTACGTATAGTAATGACGTTCCATCTTTTCATCCCCTTTTTCAGCAGCATTTCATTTGCTCTCTATTATACAAAAGTAGAAAAAAAAGATTTGTCTATTACTGTTAACCAGCCAATACTATTTTTGTCGGATAAACAAGAAAAAGAGGATGATTTGACTCATCCTCTTTAAAAGACTTTTATTTATTGAGTAATGCTTTCACTCGGTTCACTACGTTCGGAACTGAGAAGCCGTATTCATTGATGACGGTTTCGCCAGGAGCTGATGCACCGAACCGGTCTATACCAAGCACGTCTCCTTCAAGTCCCGTGTATTTGCCCCATCCAAAAGATGCACCCATTTCAATCGCAAGCCGTTTTTTCACGTCTGCAGGAAGGACAGCGTTTTTGTATTCATCAGATTGTTTATCGAAACGATCCATTGATGGCATGCTGACAACGGAAACATCGATATTTTCTTTTGCTAATTCAGCCTGCGCATCAACGGCAAGACCTACTTCTGAGCCAGAAGCGATGAGGAGAGCATCAGGTGTTTCGTTTTTAGATTTAGAAACGACATATGCACCCTTTTCTACCCCTGCCAATGCTTCTTCAGCTGTTTGGTCGATCGTAGGAAGATTTTGGCGTGTCAATACTAATGCCGTTGGCTGATCAGTACTTTGCACTGCAAGCTTCCATGCTGCTGCTGTCTCATTGCCGTCTGCAGGACGGATTAAGGAAAGATTAGGCATCGCGCGGAGTGAAGCGAGCTGTTCAACAGGTTCGTGTGTCGGGCCGTCTTCACCTACCGCAATGCTGTCATGTGTGAAGACATATGTGACAGGAAGACCCATTAACGCTGCAAGACGAATCGCCGGACGCAGATAATCAGAGAAGACAAAGAAAGTCCCGCCGAATACACGAAGTCCGCCATGAAGCGCCATACCGTTTAAGGCTGCACCCATCGCAAATTCACGAACTCCAAACCAGAAGTTTTTGCCTGAGTAATCAACCGCTGTAAAATCACCGGCATTTTTAATTGTCGTTTTGTTAGATCCCGCTAAGTCAGCAGATCCTCCGACAAAGAAAGGAATTTTTTTCGCAAGTCCATTAAGAACTTCACCGGAAGATGCACGGGATGCCAGGCTGCTTCCTTTTTCATATACAGGAACCTCTTGATCCCAGTCCTTCGGAAGCTCTCCTTTGATTGCCAGCTCAAGCTGTTCAGCAAGTTCAGGATAAATTTCTTTATATTTAGCGAATTGGGCATTCCATTCCTGTTCCTTTTTCTCGCCAGATTCTTTAACCTCTGCTGCGAAATGCTCATATACTTCAGACGGAACGTAGAAATCTTCTTCATACGTCCACGCGTAAGCTTCTTTTGTTAATTTGCTTTCCTCTTTACCAAGCGGCGCGCCGTGAACACCGGATGTACCGGCACGGTTAGGTGATCCGAATCCAATTGTCGTTTTCACTTCAATTAATGTAGGTTTCTTTTCATTTTGGCGTGCTTTTTCGATTGCCGCTGTTAATTCTTTAATGTTGTTTCCATCCTCAACATAGAGAACTTCCCAGTTCATTGCTTCAAAGCGCTGTTTTACGTTTTCAGAGAATGAACGGTCGAGATCTCCGTCGAGTGAGATGTCATTAGAATCGTATAAAACGATCAGACGTCCAAGCTGGAGATGGCCTGCAAGTGAAGCGGCTTCAGAAGAAATCCCTTCCATTAAGTCACCATCACCGCAAATGCTGTATGTATAATGATCGACTACGTTAAATGAATCGCGGTTGTAAGTTTCCGCTAAATGGCGTTCAGCAATAGCCATACCGACCGCCATAGCAATCCCTTGGCCGAGCGGACCTGTTGTTGCATCTACACCGGCAGTATGTCCGAATTCCGGATGTCCAGGTGTTTTGCTGCCCCACTGGCGGAATCCCTTAAGATCTTCAATACTAAGATCAAACCCGCTTAAATGAAGCATGCTGTATAAAAGTGCTGATCCGTGTCCGGCGGATAAAACAAAACGATCACGGTTAAACCAGCCAGGGTTTGCCGGACTTACGTTCATAAATTTTGTCCACAGCGTGTATGCCATAGGAGCGGTCCCCATTGGCATCCCAGGGTGACCAGAGTTTGCTTTTTCAATAGCGTCTATTGACAGTGTGCGAATGGTAGCAACTGATTTTTTTTCAATTGTATCCATAAAAATCCCCTTCCTTATGTGTTGTACCCTTACATCATAAATGTCTGACGACTTTTTCTCAACTGTTTCAGCTTAAATTTGAGAGAAACTTGTTGAATCTTGTCACATGAGAGATTTGCTTATAGTATATACAAAAGAGGAATACGATATTGCCGTATTCCTCTTATATTAGTTAAGTTTATTATTTCTTTTTTCTCTTTTTAGCTTTTCCGGTGTTACATCATTGCCTTCCGGGTCAATGATTTTCACACTCTTTAACGTGTTTTTCATAGAAGAACGAAAACCTTTCAGGTACTCTTGACGGAGCTGCTGCTGTTCGGCTTTTTCTTCATCTGTTATAACGCCAACTTTGGCTTTGGCAGCAAGTTCATTAATTCTGGCAATTTTTGCGTTTGAAATCATGTTAAACTCCTTTATGCATTTTGTCTATATAGTACTAGATCAAACCGAGTTTTACAACTGATTCACTGTGCTGTCTCTTCATTCTCTATGTATTCCTGAAACCGCCGATGGACTGTCGCTTTAGAGACATCGTAGCCAAATCCTCTTAGCGTAGCCGCGATTTCTGCAAACGTCAGTTTATTCGCTCTGAGGCGGACGATCTCTGAAATGGGAACTTCAATTCTTTCTTTTCCACTGTTTTCATGTTGGTTTTTTAGGTTTTTTTGCGGTTTAAAACCGTTTTTCACTGCCCGTTTCATTCCCCGCTTGATTTTCATGTTGTGAATTTTCCGCTGATACTCTTCCACAATGCTGACGATCTCCAGCACCATCGAGTCAGCCTCCGATAACTCCAGTTCACCTCTGTGAGCCGTTGTATAAACTTTCACACCCTCTCTGTAAATACAATGAAGCAGTGCGATTTTTGCGTTTCCCCGCCCGAGCCTTGTCTCATCCTGAACCAAAATAACATCAATTCCAGCATTCTTGATCTCATCAAGCAGTTCAAATACACCATCCCGATCCATCTCATATCCGCTGGCTTTTTCAGAAATCACTTTGACCACTTCCATTCCGTTCTCCTCTGCAATGGCCGTAAGCTCCTCCTCCTGCCGCTTTAATGATGTTTCCTGCTGTTCTTTATTTGTACTTACGCGGGCATAAATGAGTGCTTTCATTTATTCTATCTTTCCTCTCTATCTTACAGTTGCCAATTCATATGCATCCTGATGTTTCTTTTCCAACGGAATTACTAACTCATCTCCCGGCTGGATATCAGACGTCTGAAGATGATTTTTATCAGCTATCCATTCAATAAAATCACTTTTGTTTATCTTTTTTGTATCTGCTACCTGATCAGCAATTGACCAAAGTGTGTCGCCCTGCTGGACTTCTATTTTAACATACTGATTAAGCTCCTGGCCGCTGCTTGTATATGACAGCAATAGGATAACCGCGCTCAAAATCACTGTGAACAGACCGACAAAAATAATAGATTCTTTATTCATGATCATAACCTCCGACAGGAATGTTTGTTCGCTTTTTATAGTTTCAGTATATACGAACAAACGTTTCTGTCAATTATTTTTTCGAACCTATGTTTGTACTGAAAGGAAAATCATGCTATAATCTTCTTAAAATCGACGTTTTGAGGTGCGAAAAATGACGAAGCTATCAAAAAGGCAACTTGATATCCTCAGTTTTATTAAAGCAGAGGTTAAATCAAAAGGATATCCGCCTTCCGTGAGAGAAATCGGAGAGGCTGTCGGGCTTGCGTCCAGTTCAACTGTCCACGGCCATTTGGCCCGTTTGGAAACAAAAGGGCTGATCAGACGGGATCCGACAAAACCCAGAGCAATAGAAATACTTGATGAAGAAGTAGACATTCCGCAAAGCCAGGTCGTTAATGTACCGGTCATCGGGAAAGTCACTGCGGGTTCTCCTATTACAGCAGTAGAAAATATCGAAGAATATTTTCCGCTCCCTGACCGTATGGTTCCCCCGGACGAGCATGTGTTTATGCTGGAGATTATGGGAGACAGTATGATTGACGCCGGTATTCTCGATAAGGATTATGTCATCGTTAAACAGCAAAATACTGCTAACAACGGGGAAATAGTAGTTGCGATGACAGAAGATGATGAAGCTACGGTAAAACGTTTCTATAAAGAGGATACCCACATTCGTTTACAGCCAGAAAACCCAACGATGGAACCTATCATTTTGCAAAATGTCAGCATTCTAGGCAAGGTGATTGGCGTTTTCAGAACGGTCCATTAACCTACTGATCTATTATTATGAAATAACCCCCTCTTCCTTTACGGAGAGGGGGTTTATTGTTCAAAAAAGCAGACTTGCCCTGATTTTTAAGAGCGAGCCTGAATAGGAGGAAAAAGAACATCATGTTTACACCATAATTATCCACCAAACAATTGTTGAAGTCAAGAAAATTTCTTTCCTTTAGGAAACTTTTATCAGAATGCTATCTGTTTAAATAATTAGACGACATCTTCTTAAAAACGTTTCATTCTTTTAGGGCGTGGAATGTTTAGGCTTAAAGTTGATTTAAGGAGCGTGAAAATTCTATTGTAATGAAAATTTAGTACATAGTATAGTTAGTTTATTCCACTCTGAAAAAAGCTCACTCTCCTTTATCATTGAAAGCTTAACAGACGTCAATATTTTCACTTTAGCACCCGTCAGTGCTTTGATTTTAGTTCCAGACTTTATTCTAAATGACATCATAAAATCGTTAATACGCGTGAAGGATCATGCTATAACTTTGCTCATTCATAAAAATCCATATGCGTTTTTTCCTGTTTATAATAACGGAGCCTGTCTTGAAGGGTCCCGGTATGAAATTCAAATTTATGGCCGTCAGGGTCGGTAAAATAAATCGATTTGCAATCACGATCATCTCGTTCCCTGCCAGGCAGAATATTGACATGAAGCCTTTTTAATTTTTCTGACATTTCCTCAAACTCATCATCCTGAATAGTAAAAGCAATATGGGTATAGGACGCCTTGATGTCATTTCTCGGAATATCAGGTTCTTCATTAAGCGCAAGCCAGATGCCATTTAAATCAAAATACGCTGTCGTTCTACCCTTTACCAGAAGCTTGACATCAAACACGTTTTGATAAAAATCAATCGATGTATCCAGCTGAGAAACTGAAAATAACAAGTGATTGATCCCTTTTATCTTCACAAATCATTCCCCCTTGAAAGCTGATCATCCTTATGTACGGCTTTTTTTCAAAAAAGTTTCGTGCAGCCAGCAAAAATACAAGTATAAACAAAATTGGATTGTTCAAAATAATGACTGTAACAGCGATGTCCTTTATGGATTCAATCCTACTTATGGTTATAATTTGTTTACTGCCAACGGTTTTCCTCAAAAATACAATTTAGGTGGTCAAATGAAACATATCATTGCTCTCGCTTCAAAGATTGCTTTCACACTTGCTCTTTTATATGTGATTTTGGATAGAGTTTATCACGCTCCCTTTTTAAGTGTGATGTTTATTGCACTTTTCTTAGGTTTTGTGTCATACCTGTCCGGGGACATGCTCGTCCTGCCGAGAACAAACAATATTACAGCTTCCTTAGCTGACTTTGGACTTTCATTCGTTATTCTTTGGGTTTTTGTTTTAGCCCAAACAAGGAATGATTTCCCACCGTTTGCAGCCGCTCTTCTTTCCGCTGCCTGTCTTACTGTTTTCGAATATTTTTTTCATCGGTATTTGCTGAAAAATGTGCTGGATGAAACCTTTCGAAATGAACTATCAGCCAGAGATAACACGCTGCAGTATCAAACTGAAGCCGCAGACGAGCTGTTTCCTGACGTGACGAATGAGAATGATAAGGAATAGGAGGCAATAAGCCTGCCTCCTATTTTTCAGTAGTTACTTTTCAGAAAGCGGGATATCACTTCAGTAAAATCATAAAACCTCTCATTTTGAGTAACAGATCTGCTTTTTAAAGAAAAAACGCCGAACAAAGATCTTCTAAATCCTGTGCTCATTTCTAATTGGATACTCAGACCTGTTTTTGATTGATTTGCGATGTTATTCGGGCTTACGCCAGCATGCGGGTGATCCGTACTGAGCAATATAGCAGGTAAACCGGCATGTTGCAGTTTTTCAACTAAATCTGCCGCTCTTACGCGATCTGTACCGCCTACTTCGATCTGCTGATCTTTGTCTGCATACCCGTGCAATGAAATAACATATTCATGACTTCCCGTCATCTTCAGGGCCTGAGGCTCATCAAATTGTGTGCTTGTAATATGCAGCACTGCATTTCCTGACGATTGTAAGCCTTCAAATAAATACATCGAGTACTCTTTGCTAAGTTCTCTCGCAATTTCACTGGTTCCGCCTTCAATACCTCCTCCGTGAATCGCTAAAATGAGAACTGGGCTTCCCGTTTCTTTTGTAACAATGCCGTAATCGGAAGGGTCTTCAATGTTTCTTAATTCTTCAAAATTCTGATATACATCTTCAGCATATATTGAAGAAATCGGAGTGAATACCATAAAAACAAACAAAAATTTCACAATTTTAAGAGTTGTTAGGAAATGTTTGGCTATGTTACAATCAACATGCTTCAAGGAATGGAGCAAACGGCGGAGCAGGGATACTTTGGCCGGTTTCATCTACTCCGCCTCTAAGTCCAAATAAACAGGATGTTGGTTTCTTTGAGGCTTTAGCACGAATTCTCTCGTCCTCCTTATTAAATTTTTGTTAAATTCACAATATTATATACCATTAGCCCGGGCGCTGTTCTTCTCATTTTTAATTTATGAAAAGGTAAGGCACCTCCTTTTTCCAATTCCCATATTAAACAAAATAAAAACGCACTTGCCTTTTTAGGCCCGTGCATTTTTATTTTCTTCTCATTCTTCGTTTTTTTGCTTTATTCAGTTTCATGATGTTTTTTTCAATTTTTCTTATTTTTCGCCTTTGCGGGATTGTTTTCATTTCATGATATACGGCCATAAATCCTCTTATTGTCATTGCTGCGATGTAAAGAGCTCGCTGTTTGATCATCCTGTCTGCCCGGCCATGATCACCCGCTTCTTTTTCCAGTCTTTCCATCACAGCTTTATCAAACAGCTGATCGACATACACTTGTTTCATCCCCACTGCAAACCCTGCAGCCAGCCAGAGAATCAGAAAACAACTCATATAAAACATCATTTATCGTTCCTTTCCGGTGGTGTTTTGTATTGCTTGCTCCGCCACCTCATCACTGCACCTTCCTATATATGAATAGAGGACATATGGAACAATCTAGCGCTTGGAACCACACATTCCAGTCAGTAAGTATTGATATCAAGTTATCCATCCGTCAATTTCCTTCATTCGAACAGAATTATTTTTCTTTATATCCATTTTTTCAATAAAAAAAGCATGATGTATCTTTCGGGACTGACCCCCGTTTTTGAGACAGGGATCAAAACACCTTTTAAACAGCCAATTGCCGATAGTTTATCGGTGATTGGTTGTTTAGTTTAGTTTGGATACGAATATTGTTATAATAATGAATGTATTCTATGACAGTGCGTTCTACGATGGCGGTCGTAGTTCGATCAATGCTGTTAAGATAGAACGTTTCAGACTTTAGTGAGGAATGAAACGATTCGATGGAGGCATTATCAGCGGGCGTCCCTTTGCGGGACATGCTCATGGTAATGCCTTTTGTTTTAACAGCTTTTTGATACTCGTAAGATGTATACACAGAACCTTGGTCACTATGTAACACGCAGTTCTCAGGCAACATTGGCAGCTGATCAAGTGTGTCTAAGACAAAGGCTGTATCCTGCTTATCCCCAATCGTAAAAGCAATCACTTCTCCATTGTATAAATCCAATATACTGGAAAGGTACAATTGTTTCTGTCCATAAGGCAAATACGTAATGTCCGTTACTAGTTTTTCAAGAGGGCGATCAGACTGAAAGTTCCGATCCAATATATTATCGACCACGGCATATGGCTGCCCATCCTTCTTGCGCTTTTTCACCTTAACCCGGCACTGCCATTGATTTTTCTGCATAATACGTTGAACCGTTTTATGGTTAATATGCATACTCTTTTTTAGTATAGCTGTGATTTTTCGATATCCATATCGATACTTGTGCTCTCGGCACAACGTGCCGATTTGTTTTTCCAAATGGCGCTTGGGATGATCCTTCATCGGATTCTTCTTCCAGCGATAATAAGACGCTCGAGAGATACCTAAATGAATACAGATATCCTGTATGGTCATTGTGCTGTTCAATATTTCTACAAGTTCGACTGACGTTTCGCTATCAACTTCCTTTCCAATTCGTTGTACTTTTTTAAAACTTCATTCTGTTGTCTCAGGTAACGAATCTCTGCCTGCATTTTCTCTAATTCGGAAGAATACTCCGGACCTTTTCCGTAAGTGTATTGCTTTCCAACAGGCTGTTCGAATCGATGTGTATCCCCAGCCTTATGCCATCTAACCCATGTCTGAACCTGTGTCTTATTCTTAATATTCAACTCCTGCATGATCTCTTTCATAGGTACGCCTGCCAATCTCATTTCTACAGCCTTCTGTTTCACTTCAACCGGATAACTCACTCTTGTCCCCATAGAAAAAACACCTCCAAGTCTAATTTCGGATAACAATCATCCGTATTCAAACTTGAAGGTGTTTTTTATTTGTCTCATCTTATGGGGTCAGTCCCTTCATCATACTTTTCAAAAATGCGCCTTTGCAGTCTGGAATAGACTAAAACTCCAGTTTGAAGCTTTCTGCCTGATCTGAAACTTCCACAGGTATTCCCATTATCGTTTTCGGTTTGGAAACGGAAACAAAGCGCATCTCTTCCTCTAATTGCTGAAACGCCTTTTCACTGACTACAATTCTAGCCGGCTTTCCCGGGCTGTTATCAATGGCTGCTTTAATTTTTCCAAGCATAAAAAACCTCCTGTTCTAGATATTAAATCAGACTATCATAAAATTGATGACAGTTTAAAATTAAAAAAAGATGATATACGTTTGTCCTCTCTAGAAAAACAGCATATAAACTAAAACCAATGACTACATTGAATCCGCGCAGAACGTTCTGACTGTGAAGAATTTTCGGTTCAAAAATAATGACTGCCCCTGCACATACGATCAGGAACGAAACCATACACTTTCTCACTGTATGTTCTTTCCCATACATGCATAGCCTCCCTTTTCAAAGAGCAAACTGACACAATACTCATCAACAGAGTTGCAGCATAAATAATGCAAGCTATGGACATGATCTCAATATGTATTATATGATTTAAATGAAAAAATATCTTATGTCAAGAGGTAAATGAAATGAACCATAATCACGAAAATACATTACCGGATATTACGAAAAGCATTACTTTGGACGCACCTATTCAGAAAGTCTGGGAGACAGTCTCCGCTTCAGAAGGCATCGCCAAGTGGTTTATGCCCAATGACTTTCAGCTGAAGGAAGGACAAGAATTCCACTTGCAATCACCGTTTGGGCCATCTCCTTGTAAAGTGTTGACTGTTCAAGCTCCCACTGAACTTTCTTTTGCATGGGATACAGATGGATGGGTCGTTACCTTTCAATTAGAAGACTTGGGAGGAAAGACAAGGTTTACCCTTATTCACGGCGGCTGGAAGGAGCCAAATGAAGTGATCGGCAAAGCGAACGAGAAAAGCTCAGTCATTCGCCGTAAAATGGATGGCGGCTGGACTGGAATTGTAAATGATCGGCTGCGTAAGGCAATTGAAGAATAAAAAAGAGAGAGATGGTGTCTCTCTCTTTTGTTTTCAACACATACTTTACGGTTTGAGATTTATCAATCATAGAACGTAACAGTTTTAGATTTACCAGAGTTTTTTTCCTGTGCCGTTAATGGAATAAACTGAAACGAAGCCTAACACAGATAGGAATTTAATGCCCTTCATGTATTTCATCATCCAGATCTATCCCCTATAGCAATCATAGCTAGTCACAGAAAGATAAATATTATTTCTTTCCATCTGGTATTCCACCCTGCCTTGTTCGTAAAAACCAGAGATAGTAGCCAGCTCACATCCCCTCTTTTTTAAAAAGGCATTGGACATTATATTCAGCTACACCTGCTTTATGAATCCGCCTGCGGGTTTTTAAAATGTTCAAAATAAAAGCATTCCCATTTGAAATGCCATCTCTTATAATTTGGTTAGAAGGTTGTACTTCAATCAGGAGGAAAAGAACATGGAATTAAGCTTCACAAAAATACTCGTTATTTTATTTGTAGGCTTTTTAGTATTTGGACCTGATAAATTGCCGGCGCTCGGCCGTGCTGCAGGAAAGGCCTTATCAGAATTTAAACAAGCGACAAGCGGACTGACTCAGGATATAAAAAAAAGTGATTCAGAAAACAAAGAAGACAAACAAATATAAGATAAATGATTTGGGCCGATGAATAATCGGCTTTTTATTATGATTTGTTTCTGTGTCATCTGCCTATTTTCTATAATTTAAACAGCCCTTTTTTCCTTCAATGATTTCAACTGTCCAAACCGCACATTGTATTCGCCGTATAATAAAGCATATTGATAACAAATAAAGGAGGAGAAGATATGGGTTATTATAAAAAATACAAAGAAGAGTTTTACACGGTCAAAAAAACGTATTATAAGAAGTATTACGAATATGATGAAAAATTCGATGATCACCATGATAAAAAAGAGTACGAATGTGATTATGACAAGAAATATGAGGACTATGACAAAAAATATTATGATCATGACAAAAAAGACTATGATTATGTTGTAGAGTATAAAAAGCATAATAAACATTACTAAACTCCATTACATCTCCTCGTTTTCACTTTTTCCCCGGCTACATGCCGGGTTTTTTGTTTGATTTGCTATTTAGAAAAATTGAAGTTTTCCTTAATGACAAAATCTAAAATTATATTGAATATTTAGTACATAGATTAATTAGTGGATGTGCATTTGCTTCCGCTTCAAATATTGCAGGCGCAAAGAAATTTTTGTAAACTCTTTGAGAGTTATACATAAAAGGAGAGGTTCTTTGTCTAAAAACATAGCATTTTATCTCATTTTACTTTGCCTATTTCTATCAATTTCTATGAAAAACTTTGAAGTGATAGAAATGGTTGCCAATGTTAGCTGTTTTTTTATCGTTTTGCTTTATGTTAAAGAGGAGTTGAAAACATATTCACGTAAAGCATTAGCCATCCTAATTATTTGTTTTCTTTTCTTAGTTGTTATCTGTGCTTTTATCATTTTACATGGACAGACAGCTATGAAACATCATACCTTCTTTGCAGGCTGGGAAATGATAGAAAATATTCTTTTGATTATCGTTTCTTTAAGTATTTGTGTTTATATTTTGCGGAAGATTTCAAACCGTTTAAAACGATTCTGATCAATGTATTAAATTTCAGATTGGAGAAAGGTTTAGTCCCTTAAATCATTCAAAATGAAGAATTTTGTCGATTTATATACATATATCCAGTTCCAAAATTAGGTATAATGAATGGGTAACCACTATCAAGAGGGGGAATTTTGGTGAAAAAAGTATTGATTGCAGGTGCAGTAGGAACTGCAGTTCTTTTCGGAACACTTTCATCGGGTATACCAGGCTTGCCCGCGGCAGACGCCCAAGTCGCGAAAGCAGCCACTAAGCTGTCTAAGGGAATCGGCGGCCGCGCCTACCTGAACAGTAATGGCGCAGTTTTCACAGCTAAAATTAAGCTGCCTGACACCGTGAAACATGATGACTCGGTCTCTACACCTTATATCTATTCAGGATTTAAAGCAAAAAGCGGAACTGAGGCGGATACCGGGCTTCAGTACAGCAAACAGTACAACGTGTGGAAGCCCTTTATGAAGGTCGGGGCCAAAAATAATCAAACGTACATCGAAGGAAAAGACAAATTCACATACACTAAAGGCTTCCGTCCTGGAAGCACAGTCCAAATGACTATCTATAAAAATGTAAACGGCAATACACGCATGACTCTTTGGGGAACGAACAATGATGGCTATACTGGACGGATCATCACGGAAATTCAAGAAACCAACATCGGCACAATCTCAAGTTGGAAAACACTTGCTACCGCAGCTGTTTCGTATGAAAGTCAGCGTGATGCCATCAAAACAAACTTTTCGACATCTTTTAACAATATTACAATCGACAATAAAGCCGTCACACCTGTCATAGATACACAAGATAACGCAAAGGTTTCTGTTTCAGGAAATAACGTTACGATTTCTGTTAATCAATAAACGAAGCAGAGAAGGCCGCCGGCATCGCCAGGCGGTTTTTTCAATTATACAATCTAATATCATAGGTTTAGGTTATTTTGGAAATAACCTAGCTCACTCCATGTCAATGTATTTTATGTTTCATACAAAAGCATTGATACCGGCTGAATATGATTTAGCTATTCATGGATTAGTGATATCTAGAACTATCATGATCTCTTTCACTTTTTATCTAGTTTCAAAATTAGAAAAAACACTTGAAGGGAACCGTTTCTCTCCCAAATCTGAAAAACATCACTTGCCCTACTGCAATTTCCAATGGTATGATTTTCTATGTAAATTTTATCTAGAGGTGTAGTTGATTGCCGTTGAATAAAAACAAAAAAGAGAAAAAGAAACGTTTCGTAAATATCATATTATTCTTGTTTAATTTTTGGCCTTGTTCCTGATACATCATTTTTATTGTCGTTATTCAACTGATTAAGAAATCAAAGAAGAAAGAGTGTGTACATGTTTAAAGATTTTTTCAATTCTCACCCGTTTATTAAAAATGTATTGGAGATCTTAATCACTGCTGTTTCTCTAGGAGTATGGTTTAATGTAAATATCAATCATTACTTAAGTGTTATTTTTGGATTTTTAACAGCTGGAATTATTAATTCAATTTTAGGATGCACTTGGGAACCTAAAAAGAAGGCTGCATCATGAAGAGGATTACCCTCTTCATTTTTTTTACGTCTTAACCTAAAATGTTTAAAACGATCCCACTGTTTTAAGGTAATTTCCCCTCTTATCATACAATTATTTTAAATCATTAGTTACGCTGTCAGCTCTCATATCTCTCAGCTGCCACCGCAATTCTTTAGCTTTTTCGATTATCCCATTTAACTCTATCTTCTGATCCAATCATCACCCTCCCTATCTAAAGAGGACCTACTAACAATGCAATGAAAAAAGAGGCAGCATTAAACTGCTACCTCAAATAAAAGCTTGTCCCCATGTTTATAGTTGATTAACTTGAAATCATCTATCGTAAAGTCATAAAAATCTTTAACGTTAGGATTGATCCATAATTCAGGCGCTTCAAACTGTTCTCTTTCCATTTGGATTTTCAAATTGTCTATATGACGTGTGTACACATGGCAGTCGCCAATGTTAAAGATATATTCACCAAGCTCATAACCGGTGACTTGAGCAATCATGCGCTGCAACACATTATACTGGAATACATTGAAAGGATTCCCCAATGCCATGTCATTGCTCCTCGCTCTTACCTCTAGATGAAGCTTTCCTTGTTTAACATACCATTGTGTCTCGTATACACATGGCGTTAAGGCCATTGCGTCTAGTTCATCAGGATTCCACAGCATTGTAATGTGTCTGCGTGAAGATGGATTGTTCTTCAATTGATGCAGAAGATAATCAACCTGATCCACTTTTTCTCCATTTAGATTTCTGTTTTTCTTTCCCAGCTGAAATCCGTATGCATGTCCGATGGTGCCGTCTTCTTGTTTCCATTGATCCCAAATATGTACGCCCATCTTGTTTAAATCATTAACATTGTTCGATTTCATCTGCCATATCCAGAGCAACTCTTTAATCGCTGTTTTCCAGGCAACCTTTTTTGTCGTTAAAATCGGAACCTCGGAGTTGTCGAATCTCATTTGCTTACTGATAATGCTTAGTGTGTGAGCCGGTGTACCATCAGAGTCCCACTTTGTTCTTACATGAAATTCTTCGTCTGAGATTCCATTATTTATAATGTCCTTTATGATTGAATTGTATTGTTTATCGAATTGAGTCATTATTAAATTCCTCCAATGATTTAAGAGTGCATAATGAAAATAGTTTCAAAGTAGAAAGTGATGATAGATTTAAAACGGGATAAAAATTAGAAACCGTTACAGTGTAATGATTAGTAATGACTTTAAACAGGAAGTATCTGTTATCTGTTTAAACCCAAGTAAAGCAAATAAATTCAAATCAGATTCCACTATTAACAATGTAGTTAAATTTTTTTATTCACACAAGGAATTGAAAATTGGAACTGTATCTATATATAACTTGTATCCCTTTTATGCTACAGACCCCAAAGATTTACACCCAATGTTTGAATCAATGAGTAAAATTCAATACCAATCCTCCATAAATGATCACTTTCCTCCTTATTATATTAGATAAAAAGTATTATTTTATTCAGAAATATTTCCAACAAAAATCTTTTATGGTAAATTTAAAGCAATGAATTTAAAGGAGTGTTATTTTGCGTAAAATATTCAAAACCATTAGTTTATTAATTATATTGTTATTATTATTTTATTCTCTCTTCGGTTCTAATTCACAATTATTTGTGTGGGCTCAGTTAATCTTAATCGCATTCTTGATTGGGTTTGGAATTAACAGCTTTGTAAAAAAAGATCGGTATAAAGGTACTCTATACTTCGTAATTGCAATATGTAACACAATTATCAATTTTGATTACATAAAGGAATTAATTCAGAGCATTTAACTTTTACATATATAAGAGGTGGGAAATTTCCCACCTTCTTTATTGTATAGGAACTAATATTTCACATAAGTGATTATCAATCATTTGTGAAGTATATCTCTCTATAATCGGTTCTTCTCTTATAGTTAGACTATTTTTTTCTATTTCAGAGAAAATAATGCCCCAAAATTCACTTACTGCCTCTTTTGTATGGTCAAGCAAGAAAACAGCGTACTTCCCTCCAGGTATCTTACCAACTTGAGCTGGTTGCGGCACATTAAAATCTTTATTTACTATAACGCAAACATCATAACGGCATTCCTCTTTAGGAGTAATATTTGGATCATCTTGTGGAATTCCTAAAATTATAGAGTTATGAAATACACCATTCAACTGTGCCCACTTTTTAAAAGATTCCATTAGTTCTTTGTTTTGTTTGCCACCATACTCTCCAACATTCCGGAAATATGCAATCCTTGATTCAGGTAATTCTTCAATAGTTATTTTCATATTTTAATCCCCTTTCCTAGAAAAAGGTAATATGATTAAAAACGTTTTTCAAGAAAATTTTTAACAAAATCCAATTACTTCGTTCCAGTTGATCCATGCCCACCTCGGTCATCGTTGCCTAGATGGTCTACCTCTATCAATTCAACTGCAGGCATCTTCTTCATAATCCTAAATTGACAGATCCGATCACCCTTCTTAATCTCAGTATCACGCAATGCATATGCAGGAAAGAACCAAAAATCGTTGTCTCCCTTATAAGACTCATCGATAATACCCATTGAATTGGTTTGAATAACCCCAAAGTTCTTATATGTACTTGAACGGGGAACGACATGTGCTTCGTAGCCTTCAGGCAGCTCCATTGCTACACCTAATGGGACAAGCTTAAATTCATCTTTTTTGATTGCTACATCTTCAGCTGCTCTGAGATCGATCCAATCTCCTTGCTCAATTTTGCTGATTCTCGTTTGGTTTTCATCTAGATATTTGATTTTTATTTGCATCGACATATGTATTAGCTCCTTTTATGAAAACTATCATACGGTAAAACCCGTTCTTACGTCGTTTTCATCAGTTATAAATTGAACGTCTTCAAAAAAATTTTTTAATGCATTAAAGTAAAGCTTTTCAATATCATTTTTGTTTTTACAGTATATCGAAACATAACTGCTATCAGCGATCAAAAGGACAAGTGCGCAATCACTGTCAACAAACTCTTCATATGTCTGGACTTGAATAACTGTTTTTCCAAGTGGAAATGCCTGCAGTTCAACAAAAATGGTATAATACTGATTTGTTTTTAATCGATTCGCTAAGTTAGTTCCTTCAACAATTGCGTAATCATTAAAGAGCTCCTCATCACCTAGTTCTCCATTTACAACAAAATAAGATTCCCCACTCGTTTGCCACTTATAATGAGTTATTTCTAACGGCTGCAGTATTCTCCATAAAAAATGTCCATATTCATTCGGTATTTGAAAGCTAACTCCCCTTTTCATGTATATCCCTCACTTCATTTCATTATATACTCTGATGTCAGGTTTATGGAACAAGGAATCGACTCCCGCTTGATACCAGGCTTCACTTATAAATTTTCTCGTCCTTCTCGTTTAATTGCTCTTCGTATGCTTAGTAATATAGGTGTTTCCTTGCAAGACGTTTTAGTACAGCGAGTACCTTTAATATATAAGTGTCCTGCTGGTTTTCCTAGTACTTCTACACGGGGGTTCCCGCAATCGTTTTGGTTATAGAGCATTGAAACGTCTCTTGGTCTATCATAGATGTGCTGTTGAATGTTTTCAAATGAAGCTGAATAAAATAAGATCCACATCCAACAATTAACATTTGTTTTTGCGGCTATATTTGGTTTTTACAATCCATAAGGAAGTGCGGATCGCTTATGTGAAAACCATGCGGAAAGAGCCCCAAACCGTTAGCTATGGCGCTACATACATCGCTGAACCTGACGAAGTTATTGCTACACTTCCGATTGGATGTGCTGACGGTAATTCTCATGCACTTTGCAATCGCGGGTTTGTTCTTCATCGCGGAAAACGAGTGCCAGTGGCTGGGAGAGTCTCAATGGATATGATCATTGTTAGTTTAGGAGAAAACGGTGAAGGTAAACTAGGAGAGGAAGTTGTAATTTACAGTCAGCAAAAGGGAGCTGAGATTCCCGTTGATGAAATGGCTGACATGCGATTAACTATGAAGTGGTGTCTGCATTAAGCCGCTGCATCCCTCGTTTTTATATTAGAAATAGAGAGATTTTGATTTTGTTTACATATCATGCTCTGAAATCAAACAAATCCCCCCTGCTATTATTAAACAGAGGGGGTAATTGCGCCATACCTTAAATAACTGATTTTTCAGCTGTATCTTTATCATGTCGAGATCGGAAATGCTCTTCTAGCCCTTCAAGTGTGCGTCCTTTTGTTTCCGGCATGAATTTATACACAAACCCGATGGCGAATATACCGAAAGCCACGAATATAAAGAATGTAGAAGACAAGCCTACAGAGCTAAGCAGTATCGGAAAAGCAAAACCGATTATAAAGTTTAATATCCATAGGAAAAAAACACTTATTCCAGAACCGAGTCCCCTTAATTTTTGAGGGAAGATTTCCGCAATGACCAGCCAAGTCACAGGCCCTACGCATCCTTGCATAAAGGCTAAAAATACAACGGTCAAGGATAGTACCGCATAAGGGAGTGCTGCAGACCCTGCAAGCACGATTGAGAATATCGCAATGAATAAAAGCGCTGTCGTCGTTCCGGCCAAACCAATCAATAATATAGGACGCCGTCTCACTTTTCCGACAAGCCAAATCCCAAATATAACGGCAATGACAGATACCAGCCCATTTCCAATATTAGCGATTAAAGCCGCTTTTGTCCCAAAACCAGATTCTTTAAGGATTTGAGTGCCATAATACATAATCGAGTTCACACCGGTAATTTGATTCACTATCGCAACACCAATACCAATCAGTAAAAGACGGCGCAGCCATGGTGTAGAAAAGTCCTTAAGTGAAACCTTCTCCAGTTCTGTATCTTTTTGTACCGCTGCTTGAATGTCTCTACATTCAGCTTCTGCACGTTTAACATCTCGAATTTGCTTAAGAACACGCAGCGCCTCACTTTTTCTCCCTTTGGAGATTAGCCATCTCGGACTTTCTGGCACCTTGAGCATACTGGAAAATAGCATGATAGCCGGTACGGCACAAAGCGCCAGCATATATCTCCAAACATGTCCCGTATTTGCCATTGTCACGCCAAGAATGGCATTAAAAACATATGCTAAAAATTGCCCGCCGACAATCATTAGCTCATTTTGGGTTACCATACGTCCCCTCTCCTCATGCGGTGCCATTTCTGCCAAAAAGGCCGGAACCATCGCTGAAGCTCCGCCAACAGCCAGCCCGAGCAAAAACCGAAAGACCGCCATCACTGAAACATTAGGCGCTAATGCTGTTCCAAGTGATGCTATGAAAAATATAAATGAAAGATTAAGGATCATTTTACGGCGGCCATAGCGATCAGCCAATCTGCCGCATAACAACGCTCCAAACGCCGCACCTAATAAAAGAATACTTGTAACAAGCCCTTCTGTAACCGGCGTTAAATGAAGCTGGTCTGGTTTCGCCATAAAAGGCAAAGCTCCATTTATCACTCCGGTGTCATATCCAAAGAGAAGCCCCCCAAATGTTGCTGAAATCATGATTAATTTCAATCTGCGATTTCGATTTTCAGACATATCCATTTCCCCTGCCTTTATTAAGATTACTTAATAAGTTCCTCTCAGTCTGGATATTGAAACAAGAATTTTAACTAAAGGTGATCGTTTGAAAAACATCTCTACCTTAGATTTCGGATTTAACAAAAAGAAAAAACATTGTTATGTTATGAATATATTTTGGTTACTTTATTATCATTTCTGATATTATCATAATTATAAAAGTATTTTTAGTCAATTATGTTTTCACAATTATTTATTTTTGTTATTTCACAGGTTGATTTTGATCATTTCATTATGAAGTTCGCATTTTGCAAATTCATAGTATGAAGATGGGAAGCCATATCCTATTCACAAAAAATGCTCATATCGTTATAATAATGATGTTAACGGGATGAAAAGAAAGCATACAAGAACTTACATTCTAAAGAGGACATCAAAATGAAGACAGCTTTAATGAGGATTATCGTATTGGTTTTATGCATGACATTGGCAGCCTGTGGATCAAATCACGCAGAAAAAAACCATTCAACATCTAATCAAAAAGAACAAGCCTCTCAAGGTATTCCATCTAATGCTGATAAACAGCCAGAACATAAGCCTGGCCCATCTTATTCAAAAAATCGTAAGAAATTGGCGGATGTTACATTAGACAGAGTAGTTGATGGAGATACGATTAAGGTGATTTACAATGGAAAGAAAGACACAGTTCGCTACTTGCTCGTTGACACACCTGAGACGAAGAAGCCAAATTCTTGTGTTCAGCCATACGGTAAAGATGCGTCAAAACGGAATAAAGAATTGGTCAGCAGCGGTGAGCTGCAACTGGAATTCGACAAAGGCGATCGCAGAGATAAGTATGGAAGACTGTTAGCTTACGTTTATGTTGACGGCAAATCTGTTCAAGAGACATTATTGAAAGAAGGATTGGCTAGAGTAGCATATGTATATGAGCCAAACACCAAATACATAGACCAATTCAGACTGGATGAGCAAGAGGCAAAATCAGAAAAACTTTCGATCTGGAGCAGGAATGGATATGTGACTAATAGAGGATTTAATGGCTGTGTGAAATAAAAAAAACCTGCGGTTAAAAAAGAAACTACATAGCAGAATACAATTGAAATGAAAATGTAACCTCTTATGCAGCAGCTTGACTGGAGGAACTGAAACGTTTGCGGATCGAGTTAGAAAGAAAAATCTGCTTTGTCCAGTGTCCATTCTGCTTACCAAGCTGAAATAGACATGAATCATGATTAGTAACGCCAAGAGATTCTATCCATTAACTGATAATTTTTCTGTTTTAGCAGCTCTATAAAGATAATGTTGATTGGGCTTTTTAAACATGAATCTTGTTGAATAATATAAAAACAGCTATATAGATAATAAAAACCCCCCTTCACGCTAATGTGAAGGAGGGTTTGTGTATTAAAAGAATTAATTTCTTGTGCCGCTTTGATATCCCTCAACCATAAGCGCAGTTTCATACATCTTCCCCATTGGCATTTCTAAGCTTTCCCGCTTCTTGAAGTGTTTGCAGACAGATGCAGTTCTGCTCGTCCGTTTTGTCTGCCGGACACTCCAGTATTGTGATACCTATAATGGAAGGCAGATTGATTCGAATCATCTCATATTCGTCATGTATCATTAGTTTTTTCGAAAGCTCTCCAAAGCTATATTAAGATCCTTTGTGTGAGTGTAAATGTTCTTATACAAATCGAATAGCGTTTTATATTTTTGAACATTTTGTTCCTTTGGATAAAATGCAGCAGCCTCACGTATGAATTGCTCTGCACATTCTTCTAGCGATTCAAACCACCCGCTCCCAAAGGCAGCCAGCATAGCAGCCCCCAAGGCAGGGCCTTGTTCATTTTCTAATTTGATCACCCTCGCATTGAAAATATCAGCTTGCATTTGCAGCCATGTTTCATTTTTAGCTCCCCCGCCAATAGAAACAACAGTATGAACTGATTTCCCTACTTCACGGAATAACTCAATTGATTCATGTAAAGAGAATGTAATCCCTTCCATTATTGCCCTCAAAAAGTGCTCTCTTTTGTGGGCACCATCCATTCCGATCAAGCTTCCCCGAATAGAAGAATCAGCATGCGGCGTTCTTTCACCAACCAAATAAGGAGTATATAGCAGTCCATTTGCTCCTATCGGAATTGATTCCACGCCCGCCAACAATTGCTCAAACGATTCGTTTGGCGCAAATGTTCTTTTAAACCAGTCCAAGCTGTATCCTGCAGCAAGTGTGACTCCCATCGTATAAAAAGAATCCTTTTTTCCATGATTAAAAAAATGGACTTTCCCTTTAAAGTCTCTTTCTTTGCCTTCTTCGTAGGAGAGTATAACCCCTGATGTCCCAATACTGCATAATGTTTTACCAGAAGAAAGAATACCGGCTCCAATTGCACCGCACGCATTATCTGCTCCCCCGGCGTACACTTTTGTTTTTTCCATCAGCCCCGTCTCCGCCGCGACGTTCGGAAGCAGCGATCCTACACAATCATGGGATTCAACAAGTGGAGGACAAATATCTGCAGAAATACCAAATTGATTGCAAATATCATCGCTCCACTCCTTGCGGGTAATATGTAAAAGTAACGTTCCCGCCGCATCGGAGTATTCAGTGTGAATGGCACCGGTCATACGGAATCTCACATAGTCTTTCGGAAGCAAAAAAACAGCAGTTTTTTTAAAAAGATCGGGCTCATGTTCCTTCACCCATAACATTTTAGGCAATGTAAACCCTTCCAGGACACGGTTTTTTGTGATATCAAGCAGATGATCGCCAAATGTCTCGGTCACCCTGATACATTGAGGCGTCGTTCTGGTATCATTCCAAAGAATTGCATGGCGTAACACCTGCCGATCTTGGTCAAGCAGGACTAACCCATGCATCTGACCTGAATAGCTTATTCCGTCAATATCCTTAGCTTGAACGTTGGATTTAGAAACCAACTCAGTCAATGCATGAATCGTTTGCCGCACCCAGTCTTCAGGATTTTGTTCACTATATCCCGCCTTCTCTTGGATGAGCGGATAACGTTTGGACGTTTCTGCACAAACCTTGCCGTTTTGATTGACTAAAATGGTTTTAACAGCACTCGTTCCAATATCTATTCCAATAACATACTTCATTTTTTCACTCCTTCCCCTCCCGATGATATGAAATTCCCCGTCATAGCAACAAAGTAAAGGCATCATGACGGAGAGTTTTGGGCGACTTGGCGATCCTGCTATATCTTTTGATAGCAGGATCTAGCGTTTCTTTTTATCTGTTATACTTCTAAAATGTATTGGTTCAATCTCGCTTTTAATTGTTCCTGTCTTCCAGATTCATTTTTAATTGATTTATGATTGAGTGCATATTCCTCAAGCGTCTTGAAATTAGCTCTTCCTTCTGCAATTTCAAGGCCAATCCCTTCAGTAAAGCTGCGGTAACGATGTTGAATCACATCTTCAAACACACGATCTTCGATTAACTTGTGTGCGACTTTCAATCCTCTTGCAAATGCATCCATCCCTGCAATATGCGCAAATAATAGATCATCAGGCTCAAAAGAAGATCTTCTGACCTTCGCATCAAAGTTTAATCCTCCGCTTCCAAGGCCGCCATTTTGCAGGATTTCGTACATGGCCAATGTCGTCGAATATAAATCTGTCGGAAATTCATCGGTGTCCCAGCCTAAAAGAGGATGCCCCTGATTCGCGTCAACAGAGCCAAGAAGTCCATGTACTCTTGCCATACGTAATTCATGTTCGAATGTATGCCCGGCTAATGTGGCATGATTGGCTTCGAGATTTAATTTAAAATGGCTGTCTAAGCCATATTGCTTCAAAAAGGCAATGGTTGTTGCCGCATCTGTATCATATTGATGAGTGGTCGGCTCTTTTGGTTTTGGTTCAATCAAAAATTGCCCCGTATACCCGATTTCCTTCGCATAATCCACTGCCATATGCATGAATCTGGCCAAATTATCAAGCTCAAATTTCAAATCCGTATTTAACAATGTTTCGTATCCCTCACGGCCGCCCCAAAATACATAGTTCTCGGCGCCAAGCTCTTTTGCTGTTTCTAATCCTTTTTTTACTTGTGCTGCAGCATACGCAAATACATCTGCATTGCAAGAAGTCGCGGCGCCATGGACGAAACGGGGATTCGTGAACATATTTGCAGTATTCCATAATAGCTTAACGCTGCTCGTTCTCATGTACTCCTTCATCATGCTAACGATAATATCTAAATTTTGATTCGTCTCTTTTAACGTACTTCCTTCAGGTGCGATATCCCGGTCATGGAAAGCAAAAAATGGCGCATCCAGTTTTTCAAACATCTCAAATGCTGCTTCTACCCTCGCTCTCGCCAGATCCATGCCTTTATAACGATCCCACGGTCTTTCCATCGTAGCTGCTCCAAACATGTCTGTACCGTCAGCGGTAAATGTATGCCAATAAGCAATAGAAAACCGCAGATGTTCTTTCATTGTCTTTTCGCCGATTACTTCTTGAGGATTATAATATTTAAATGCTAAAGGATTAGTGGAATCTTTCCCTTCGTAAATCACTTTGTTTACGCTTTCAAAATAGCCGACTGAATCAGAATGAGATTGAACCATTTGATTTCCCCCTTATCATAAATTCACATTGTATATTAGTTTGTTGCCTAAACAAACTAACTTATTTTTATCTTATATAACCTCATCCGTATTTTCAATATTTTTTAGTTTTTTATGAACACATTCGCTATAATAAAGGTACATTTCGCTATGTACTTGGTTTCATATTGAACACACAAAAAATTTCAACTTAATTTAAAGGCTATACAAATGGAGTGGATGAAGTGGATATCGCAGATCAAACCTTTGTCAAAAAAGTAAATCAAAAGTTATTATTAAAAGAAATCCTTAAAAACTCACCTATTTCAAGAGCAAAATTATCTGAAATGACTGGATTAAATAAATCGACTGTTTCATCACAGGTAAACACATTAATGAAAGAAAATCTTGTATTTGAAATCGGTCAGGGACAATCAAGCGGCGGCAGAAGACCTGTCCTGCTTGTTTTTAATAAAAAAGCAGGCTACTCCGTAGGAATAGATGTCGGGGTGGATTATATTAACGGCATTTTAACAGATCTTGAAGGGACAATTGTTCTTGATCAACACCACCATTTGGAATGCAGCTCTCCTGAAATAACGAAAGATATTTTAATTGAGATGATTCATCACTTTATTGCGAATATGCCGCAATCTCCGTACGGGCTTATCGGTATAGGCATATGCGTGCCCGGGTTAATTGATAAAAATCAAAAAATTGTTTTCGCTCCGAACTCCAACTGGAGAAATATTGACTTAAAACCTGTCATTCAAGAGGAGTTCAATGTGCCTGTTTTTATTGAAAACGAGGCAAATGCCGGTGCATATGGAGAAAAAGTATTCGGTGCTGCAAAAAATCACGATAACATGATTTATGCAAGTATTGGTACAGGGATAGGAATCGGCGTTATTATCAACAATGATTTATACAGAGGGGTAAGCGGATTCTCTGGAGAAATGGGACATATGACAATAGACTTTAATGGTCCGAAATGCAGCTGCGGAAACCGAGGCTGCTGGGAATTGTATGCTTCAGAAAAGGCTTTATTAAAATCGCTTCAAACTAAGAAGAAAAAAGTGTCCACTCAAGATATCATAGACCTCGCCCATCTGAATGATATTGGAACTTTACATGCGTTACAGAATTTTGGATTCTATTTAGGTATAGGCTTGACCAATATACTAAATACATTTAATCCGCAAGCCATCATTTTAAGAAACAGCATAATCGAATCGCATCCTATAGTTTTAAATTCAATTAAAAGCGAAGTGTCGTCCAGGGTTTATTCCCAATTAGACAATAGCTATGAATTATTACCATCTGTTTTAGGAAAAAACGCACCGGCGTTAGGAATGTCCTCTATTGTGATTGATCATTTTCTTGATATGATTAATCATTAAGTTTCACGCTGTTTTTTCACATAGGACACGATATGAAAAAGGAGTTCTTAAATAGAAGCTCCTTTTTCTTGTGCACATTATTTTTCTTTATAACGAAAATATTTGAAGTCAGCCGGAATATGATGACCGCTGGTATCTTGGCACTGCATCCCTACAAAAGCTCCTGTAAAGAATCCTCCTCCGCGGATGTAATCATCTGATAATTTTTTCGATTCTAATGTAATGTCAATTTTATGCCAGTCTTCTTTGTTAAACGAATAGAAATAATAATATTTTTCCTTTTCGATATTTACTTTTAAATAGACATACTTTACTTCACGAGGGATCACAATTTTATTTTTTAATGGCTGTGAAAAAGAAAAGTTATCACATATTGTTAATTCAAGAATACGGCCAAGTTCTTCATCATGCGTAACTTGAAGAGCCGTCCAGTTCTCTGTATTGTAATAGTTCACCAGACCAGCGGCTTGCTGAAAATTTTCCGGATAAAATGCAACAGCCGTTTCCGCTTCAAAATGGAGACTTTGCCAGCGTCTGGCTACAAATGACTGAGTAAATGCCGAGGTTAAGGATTCATGGCCGTATAACCGTAAATGATTTGGCACTTGTGTCAATGAACCTAATTCTTTCGTGAACGGAATCCTTAACGTTTGAAAATTGATATTTAATGTTGAATCCTCGAATTCATCAACTTCCGGGTACGTTGCTTCAAATATGGTTTCAGGTATAGAAGGCGCTTCCACCTCCACACTTCCTTCTTTTCCGCCAGCCACATGAGGCCATTCATCTTTCCAATAGAGTTTTTGAATAGCTGTTTCTCTGCCCAGCGGACAATATCCTCTCTGCTGAAAAATTGAATCATCGTCCGGATGAATAGGACGTCCCGTTAAATGTGCTAAATACCACTCATCTGTATGTGTGTGAACAATGGATGCATGCCCGCATTTTTGCAGTGGATTTTCCGGATCATGCCATGACGTTAAGATAGGGTTATTAGGATGAACTTCATATGGCCCCTCAATATTTGCAGAACGGGCAATTGTAGCAGCATGTTCGAACCGTGTTCCTCCTTCTGCGGTTAATAAATAATAATAGTTCCCGATATGATAAAGGTGCGGCGCTTCCGTCAGCTTTCTTTCAGTTCCTTTAAATATCACTTTCGGTTTTCCAATTAATTTTTGCTCCTCATCAGAATATTCCTGCATGACAATTCCTCCGAATGAGTGCCGATCAATGCGCTGATCCCATAACATATTTAATAAATATTTTTTTCCATCCGTATCATGGAATAAAGAAGCATCAAATCCCGAGCTATTTAATGTGATCGGCTCCCCCCAATCACCATCAATCGTGTCACAAGTCACTAAATAATTGTGGCAATCTTTCCAGGCGCCATCTACTACCTTAACATCCGTATAGATCAGCCAAAACTTTCCGTCGCTGTAACTTAAACATGGCGCCCAGACCCCGCCTGAATTAGGGTTTCCTTTCATGTCTAATTGCGAAACTCTCTGTAATGGATGTGCAACTAAGTGCCAATTCACTAAATCTTTTGAGTGGTGTATCTGAACTCCCGGAAACCACTCAAATGTAGATACGGCGATATAATAATCCTCTCCCACCCTGCAAATACTCGGATCGGGATTAAATCCTTTAAGCACTGGATTGATAATCTTCATGCGGAACGCCTCCTCAGCTATTTTCTGTTGATTCATCATATTTTAAGCTTTGAAATCATCTATATGATCCAAATAAACTTTGTCTCTATTCTCTAATTCTCGCACCATGTTTTTATATTTTTTCTCATCGAGATTATAGAAATTAATATCAATCATGGCTAAAACGAGCAAAATCGCGGGAATAATGGTTGCTGTAATTAATATGCCTGTTAATGCCTCAGGGGTTTGCGCCTGATTTGCCACATATCCAAACTTATCTAAAACCAGCCCTGGTACAACCCCTCCCAAGGCCATGCCGAATTTAAAGAAAAATCCGATAATAGCGTATATGAGCCCGCCCATTCTTTTCCCGGTTCTGTACTCTCCATATTCTATTGTTTCAGGAATGAGCGCCCACATATACCCCCCCGCAGTAAGACTTCCAGCAGCAGCAATTAATCGAAAGAAGAGTATGAGGAAAACATTACCTGACGGAACAAACAGTAAAGCTAAGAGGCCGATTATATTCAGTAATAATGCATAGTTTAGTAATTTCTTCTTCCCCAATAATTGATGCAGCTTTGGAATAAACGGTAAAATGACCAAAGCGGGCAAACTTCCTAGCAAACCGTACCATTTCACTAAATCCTCTCTTCCTAAGTTATACGTCACGTAATAGATGCCAACCGAATTACTTATTGAATTCACTCCAAAAATTATAATAAAGAAAATACTCAGTACAACAAGCGGACGATTAACACGAAATTGCTCAAATATATCCGAAAATTTAATTTTTTCTTCAGTTTTTTGAAGAGTGACACGCTCTTTTGTGCTTTTAAAACAAAAGATTAAAAGACACCCGCCTATGAATCCCATAATGGCCATCGTTAGCTGCCAGCCAAGAGATTCGCTGCCGGAAGTATCGCTTAAATAAGCAGCAAGTAAAGGAACAAAAAATGCAACGACAAGTCCCCCAAGATTCGCAAATAACATACGGACAGATGTTATACTAACAACTTCTTGATTATTTCTGGTCATGGCAGAAGTTAACGCGCCATACGGAACGTTTATCGCTGTGTATGTAAGCGACAAGCCAACATAGGTTATATAAGCATATATTAATTTTCCCATATCTGAAAAATCGGGGGTTGTAAAACAGAGGATGGCCAGTATGACAAATGGAAAAGCTCCGAATAAAAGATACGGTCTAAAGCGTCCAAACCTGCTATTCGTTCTGTCAACCATCGTTCCAATAAAAGGATCAGCGAGAGCGTCGATGATTCTAACCACTAAAAACATAGTACCGGCTGTTGCTGCCGATAAACCAAATACATCTGTATAGAAGAACAAAAGATAGGTAGACACTGTTGCATAAATTAAATTACAGGCGAAATCCCCAGACGCATATCCAACTTTTTCAACCATGCTAATCTTCTTTACAGTTTTTTCACCGGGCATGATTTTTCCTCTTTTCGGTCATTTAATAAGTAACAGTATGAAACGGGTTAAAAATTCCTTCAACATTATTGGCCAATAGCGCCTCATAAAAGCGCTTTCAAAAGATGATAGCAGTGTAACATTTCACAGAGCATTTTCACGATACAAATGGTGATCAGATAGCAGCGAAAAGGATAAAAGCCTCAGCTTTCGTTTTTTATATACCTCCAATAAAATCGAGCCTCTTATCCCCCCTCCCATTTAAGAACTTTAAATTCGGGCTTTATTATTAGTTTGTTGTCCGAACAAACTAACTTGATTTAATATTATAAAATCTTTTCCGCTTTTTCAACATCTTTTCCAGAAAATTTAAACCACTCAGAAACAATGATTGATTCTCTGTCTCTATCACAGTACCATTGTTCTTTTTTCTTTAACTTTAACTTAAAAGTCTTTCTTCTATTTCTTGATCCATTTTAAATCCCTCCCACCTTGTTATCGGCTATAGGAGGTAACAATGGCACTATCTTCAAAATTCGCCGAACGAAAGCACCCCCATAAATAGGTGGCAATCATAAGACAAAAAAGTTTTCTTTCCACAATTGAAAAGCTTCATCACTTTGTGGACAAGTGGTCTTAGAATTGCATCTCACCCACCTCCGACCTCATAATTAAGTTTGAGTTTGTTTTATATAAATTTGCTGGTGTGTCTGCTGTTACACATTTAGACAAAATATTCATTTTTTCTTATTTAGACTTAGATCTATGTCGAAAATGATCGTTTGGCATATCTTATACTATCTCCAAAAAAGAGGTGATAACATGTCAAACATGTCAACTGGTTACAATAGCTCCTTCGTGTTAGTTGTGGTGTTATTCATCCTGTTAATCATTGTTGGCGCTTCATTCCTTTATTAGTCTTGAGGCATTTCAATCCAAAGCCATCTTTTTTTAAATTCACCTCCCTGTGAATAGCAGACGCCATAAGCAGTTTTTATGGCGTTTTGCTATGTGATTGCCGATTCATGCTGACAAAGTTTCTAAACGGGGGAAATATTCTTTCTCATCCGCCATTGTACTCAAGCCGTTAACCGCCAATTGTCTATCCTAAGAATTACCAAAAGCAGTTTGCAGAGAATATAAAAAAGCACCCCGAAGGATGCTTATTGATAGACTTCACCTCGCTCTTACATCAAATTGGGTTACAAGTCGCATATTAATACTGGTAATACGCTTACCATTTTCATACTCATACCAATGCTCACATGCTTGTAATTCTTTTATAAGTGCCTTCTCAGATTCTGCATTTACTTTAGCTGTTCTTACATTTTCATTGTCAAACCAAAAGTCAACTACAATTTTCATAAACTTTCACCTCTTGTTTTATTATCAGACAAGAGATCTAAAAATGTAACAGTTTGCAAAATTTGTCGAACGATTTACCGGAAGCAGTTTACAGAGAACATAAAAAATCACCTTAATAGAGGTTCCATTTTATTCAATATTAGATTATTGATAGTTATCACTCGAATTACTTTGATTTTCAAACTCATTTACTCTGTCCATAAAATATTCTAGGTTCCTATCAAAATAATAATAATTTATTAGCATAATCATTATTAGAGACCGTTACCACTTTCAAGTATTATCGTCTTTACGCTGAGTAAGTTTAGATCTGTACAACAGAGGATTATTATAGTCACAAATGACAGCATTAAACTTGTAAGCAAGCCCCTTCTTGCATGTAGTTGCCCCAAACGATAACTGTATATGTTTTTGATTCCCTTACCAAGTTCTTCTTCTTCAACGATTCGCTTGTCTACCTTAAACTCTCTATCAAAGTAAACTAACCATTTTCGTTTTCTGGATTCAGGAACTACAAACCACAGAAACAAACTAATCTGATGAATGATATGTCCTAAAATTATTCCTAGTGCTGCTGCAAGCGCTGTAAAGCCTACAAGCAAGAATCCTTTATACTTTAAAATTTTGGGTATGTACCCTGGTTCGTTTATTAAGTACAACAGGGTTATAAATATCATAAACACCCATCCTGGTAATCCCCATCTCACTAAATATTTCGATTCAAAATTCAACTTAATCGCCCCCCACCTTATTATCGGATAAGGAGATACACAAAAAAAACCATTTGCAGAATTTGTCGAACAAAGTACCCTTCATAAATAATTGGTAGTATTAAAACAAAAAAAGCACCCCGCTGGATGCTTACTATTGTCATCTTTAATTTTCTTTTAACATATAATATTATTCTTCTGTTGGTTCTACTTGACGCTTTATTTTATCATAATCATCTATACACTCTTTCAATAAAACATAGACACTGTATCGTTTATCTATATTTTTTGTTACACTCCTATGATATAAACCCCATACAATTAAGACAATTAAAAATGGTATAGCAACAGCCCATATCACTGAGTGAAAAACAGGTGTAAAATCAAGCGAGGTCAACAGATCTGAAATTTCTTTTTTGCTCATTTTTTTATCATCTAAGTATTTTCCAAAAATGCTGTTGAGCAATGCCATAGAAGCAGTCAATACCCCTACAGCTGCAGAAGATAAAACAGTAATCATCACCATGAAAAACGAGAAAGGTTGAACATTCAAAGACTGACTATCTTTTGCAATGTTAATGGCTCCTTCTACTCTGTTAAACATTTTTTTCAGATCATCTTCTTCATGATCTAAAATAATCGTTTTTTGTAGTTCCTTTTCTTCATCCATTGTTAGATTAAAAATTTTTCCATACCGATTTTCTAAATAAGTTAGAATTACTTTGGATTCTCCCAAATTTCTAGTCATAATATCACCCAAATAGAATATCGACCACTCTTTTAGAAGTTTTATCCATTTGGCAAAGAATCCTCATAAAGCCAGCTAATCTTTACCCCCTTATGCTAACACCTTAATTGAATTGATCTCACACATACTCCGAGAGGAAGCCAAGTATAGCAAGATCGCACAATGAAACACGATAATACTACTCTCCCGATACGGACGCCTCAGACTAGTTGCTATCCAGGCTCAGAATGTTCCTCTCGTTTTGGCTTTATTCCTCAACACCTTTGTTCCGTATCCGGATTCGTCTTGATAAGGGAAAGACGAATCTCCCGTCTTTTTCGATAAGTTTTATTTATCTTATTTCGTTGATAGGTTAAGTTTACCGAGATTTCAAACATAAATAGTCCCCCTTTTTGTCCCCTAAAATGTCCCCTGTTTTATCGGAAATTTGTCGACAAAAAAGCACTCAGATAATTCCGAGTGCTGTAGCAATGCGCAAAATGGCACGCTGTTTTATTTCATAATAGGTGTCCTTTTTCATCCCGAGTTCCATATAAATATTGATGTCTTTCACCCTGGCAGCCGTCAGGTATTTCTTTTCGATGATCAAACGTTCTTCATCGTCCAAGCTGTTTTGTAAAGCCCGTTCCATCTGCTTGACCTTAAGCTCATTTACGGTAAATGAATCCCGGAGGGAAGGGAAAATGTTAATGCCGGCAGATGAACATTCTTTTTTATTCTCTAATTGGACTTTGAGCGCGCGGTAATTTTTTAGTTCTTTGATGACTATTTTTCGGACGGCTTTTTCGTCCACATCATCGAGAAAAGATAATTGTTCCTTTGACATCCTTTCCCTCCATTCGTTCATTTTTCTTTTTCCCATTCTTGGATCCGTCTTTCTGCAATCTCCATCCAGATGAATGGAGCAGTAAAAATGATGATTCCTAAAATCAGATATATCATGATGGCCTCCTAGCTTTCCTCCACAAATTGCATCTTTGATCATGATCCATTTAGCTGATAATTTTACAATAAATCTTTTCATATCTTGATACCCTTTAAAGTGTCTTTTTTCAGACCCACGAAAGTTAACCCTTTTAAAACATTCACAGATTATTAACAATTATTAACAAGGGAAATAATCACTCATTGTTGAATTCTTATAATGTCAAAAAATATAGAAGGAGTGTTTTTATATGAAAAAGTTTTTTGTTTTAGTTTTCACTACTTTACTTACTTTTGTTATCTTTGGATCATCTGCTAGTGCTGCAACAACCGGAAGTGTAACAGCATATCGTTCAGACAATGCCGCAAAAGAGATAACTTTGACAGGTGCAGGTAAATATATGAAATTCACTTGTACCTATCATGGAAAAGCTGGTGAATCGGGCGTCGGCAGTGAGGACGCTTATTGTGACTTGTATAAACTAACAAATCGTTCAACAATGGAAGAGGTAGCTTCTTTTTATGTAGACTCCCGAAATAAATCAAAATCAACTGATGTATGGTTAGATAAAAATGCAACTTATCTTCTTAAAGCAGATGCTAATCTCTTCTCTCATAAAGACGCGTATGTTACCGCAACAATTCAAAATAGATAACACATTTCTTCAGAGGGAGTGTATCTCTTCCTCTGATTTATTTGTTTTCTATTTTTTTCTGAATAGCAGCAAACAATCGTAAACCTTGTTTTTCATGACTAAAATAAATACTCGCTCTGTGCCAATGTAGGTAAATTTCCCTAATACATAGTTTCTAATGATGGCCATCATTTCCCCCTCTGAAACCGCTGCTCTCTGTTCACATCATCAAAATTCATTTGATAGTCGGCCTCCCGAACGGCTGCGGCGAATGATTCAATTCCTTTTTCCCAAAGACCATGACGCTCAATGATTTCGGAAAACTCTTCAACGTCATGCTCGCGGATCCCCCAACTGTCTGGATCAGTGGCAGCGCCGTACACGGTCACCCATTTACTTTAGTCTTTCGGGTCAGGCTCTTCCCATTCTTCTCGAGTAAAATGGCAAAGCTCATGATCTACCAGAGCAACGCGTTGTTCCTCCGGCATAGTCTTCCATGCAGCTTTATTGATAAACTCGAAAAGCATGTAATCGGTCATATGACGTTCGAATGCTGTGCATTTTTTCGCCTTTCCTGCCCATTTGCTGTTACCTTCACGGAGATAAAAACCTATTTTAGGAAAGCTCGAAAAAAATCCTTGTTATGGCATCGAGATTAAAACAGATAAAAAACGAGAATATAATATGGAGTTTATTAATAGTGATGACATACCGCTTTTTTTACGTGTAGCTTATGAATACGGTTATATGTACTATATCTTCTTTAAAACGCTCTTAAATACCGGCATGCGTAAAGGCGAGGCTGCTGCTTTACAGTGGTCAGATATTGATTTAAAAAATAAAACCATCTCAATTTCTAAAACTCTAGATTTTAAAGCAGCTTCAAAAGATGAATTATTTGGTGACCCTAAGACTTATACATCCAGACGCATTATTACTATTGATCAAAGGCTGGTTAATGAACTTCATGAACTAAGAAAACGACAAAACGAAGATAAACTTCAGCTTAATGAGATCTATCACCATGACCTTAACATAGTCTTCACTCGCAAAGATGGTTCACATTTACCTAAATCGTCCTTATTTAATGCTTTTCTCCGAATACTAAATAAAGCTGGTTTAGAGAAACTCCCAATTCCGCCCTTCGTGACACACATGCTGTTTTACTCCTTGAGTCAGGTGCATCAATGAAATATGTACAAGAACGACTGGGGCATAAAAGTATTCAAGTGACGTCAGATATTTACTCACACATCAGCAAAAAAATTGATAGGGATTCAATGAATAAGTACGAAGATTATATCTCCACAATTATGGAGTAATTTTTTATTGTTTTTTGTGGGTGTTTTGTGGGTGGTGTATGATTTCATATTAAGTTATCAAAATTGTTAATTAATCAAAAAATCCCCTGACACCAATAGTGCCAAGGGATTGAAAGATTAATATTGAGACATATACTGTTCGCGCTCCCAAGGATGCACTTGTGTGCGGAACATATCCCATTCGATTTCTTTTGCTTCGATGAAGTGTTCGAATAGGTGCTCGCCCAGCGCTTTGACCATGACTTCGTTTGATTTGAACTCTTCTAGCGCTTCAGCAAGTGTTGCTGGGAGGTCAACGATTCCGTTGTCCATGCGCTCTTCTTTGCTCATCACATAGATGTTGCGGTCGATTGGAGCTGGCGCTTCCAATTTGTTTTTGATTCCGTCTAATCCTGCTGCAAGCAATACGCTAAGTGCAAGATACGGGTTAGCAGCTGGGTCTACGCTGCGTACTTCAACACGTGTGCTGATGCCGCGGGAAGCCGGGATACGGATAAGCGGGCTTCTGTTTTGCGCGCTCCACGCTACGTAGCAAGGCGCTTCATAGCCAGGAACAAGACGTTTGTAAGAGTTTACTGTCGGGTTTGTTACTGCTGTAAAGCTTGTTGCGTGCTTCACGATACCTGCAATGAAGTGTTTCGCTGTTTCACTTAACTGAAGATCTGCGTTTTCATCATAGAATGCATTAACGCCATCTTGGAAGAGTGATAGATTGCAGTGCATACCTGAACCGTTCACACCGAACAATGGTTTTGGCATAAATGTCGCATGCAGACCGTGTTTGCGGGCAATTGTTTTGACAACTAGTTTAAATGTTTGGATGTCATCACAAGAGCGGACTGCACCAGCATACTTAAAGTCAATTTCGTGCTGACCAGGTGCTACTTCGTGGTGAGATGCTTCGATTTCAAAGCCCATCTCTTCAAGTTCAAGTACGATATCGCGGCGGCAGTTTTCTCCTAAGTCAGTTGGAGCTAAGTCAAAATATCCGCCTTTGTCGTTTAGTTCAAGCGTCGGCTCGCCTTTTTCGTCTAATTTGAATAAGAAGAATTCAGGCTCAGGTCCAAGGTTAAAATCACTGAAGCCGAGGTCTTCCATTTCTTTCAGAATCCGTTTTAAGTTGTTTCGCGGGTCACCTTCGAAAGGTGTGCCATCCGGATTGTAGATATCACAGATGAAACGTGCTACTTTACCTTTTTCAGCTGTCCACGGGAAGATAACAAATGTATTCAAGTCTGGATACAGGTACATGTCTGACTCTTCGATGCGAACAAATCCTTCAATAGAAGAACCGTCAAACATGACTTTATTATCAAGCGCTTTTTCAAGCTGGCTAACAGGAATTTCAACGTTCTTGATCGTTCCAAGAATGTCAGTAAATTGAAGACGGATATACTTCACGTTTTCTTCTTTTACTAATTTTACGATATCTTCTCTAGTGTACTTTGCCATTTCGTAAAACTCCTCCTCTTAAAAGGTAAATGTATATAGCAAAACAGTTGCTAACGGATTAATGAAAGAAGCGGGACATGTCGCCTTGACGGAATGTATTCCCTCTTTGAAAACGGCCGGCTTGCATGAGCTCGTTTTTCAGGAGCTGTCTCAGTTCGTCATCGGACAGATCATGTTTCATTGGTTTTTTCGTCTTTTCGCTTTGTTTTTGCTCCGGCTCAGCTTCCGCTTTCGCCAGAATCTGTTTAATCCCTGCCATGTTTACACCTTGTTCAATCAGGTGCTTGATTTCTAACAGTTTATCTACATCATGGAATGAAAATAATCGTCTATTCCCTTCGCTTCTGGCTGGAAATATCAGTCCATTTTCCTCATAATATCGAATTTGTCTTGCTGATAACTCTGTTAACTGCATGACAATTCCTATTGGAAATAAAGGCATTGAGCGGCGAATATTATCACTCATCTCAATTTCCTCCTTTTCTTAACTTAGTTTCATTATAGGCGATGTTATATTTTGTGTCAACAAGATGTAAGGATTCTTAACATCAAATTCAGTGAAATTTTTTAAAAATTTAAATTAATTTCTTTTCCATGAGTGAATCCACTGCACTGCATATGGCATTCTTTACATGCGAATAGGTTAATCCTCCCTGAACATACGCTACATACGGCGGGCGGATAGGGCCATCTGCTGATAATTCGATACTTGCGCCTTGAATAAATGTGCCTGCTGCCATGATGACATCGTCTTCGTAGCCCGGCATGTAGGCTGGGTAAGGCGTAACATGGGCATTGATTGGCGATGCATATTGAATGGCCTGGCAAAAGGCAATCATCTTTTCTCTGTCGGAAAACTCAACGGATTGTATCAAATCGGTTCTTTTCGCATCCCATTTCGGGTTTGAAGTAAAGCCCAGTTTTTCAAGAAATCTCGCTGTAAACACTGCTCCCTTTAAGCTTTGCGATACAACGTGAGGCGCCAAAAAGAAGCCTTGATACATTTCTTGGAGCGAGTAAAGGGATGCCCCCGCTTCTCTGCCGATGCCAGGGGACGTCATACGGTATGAGCATGCTTCAATCCATTTCTCTTTTCCGACGAGATAGCCCCCTGTTTTCGCAAGGCCGCCGCCGGGGTTTTTAATGAGAGATCCCGCCATCAGATCAGCGCCAACATGACAAGGCTCAAGCTCTTCCACAAATTCTCCGTAACAGTTGTCCACAAAGACGATCAGATTTTCATTGATTTCTTTGACAAAACGGATCATTTCTTTTATTTCGCTAATTAAAAAAGAAGGACGATTCGCATATCCTTTTGAGCGCTGAATGCCGATTACTTTCGTCTTTGGATTGATCGCAGCGGCGACTGCATCATAGTCTATTTTTCCGTCTTCCGTCAGTTCAACCGCATTGTAGCCGATTTGAAAATCCTTTAACGACCCAGCGTTTTCTCCGCCTCTGACACCCACAATTTCCTCTAGCGTATCATATGGCTTTCCGGTTATATAAAGGAGCTCGTCCCCCGGCCTGAGAACACCGAACAAAGCGATCGAGATGGCATGTGTGCCTGAGATAATTTGCGGTCTTACAAGGCCCGCTTCTCCGCCAAACACATCCGCATAAATACTTTCTAGCGTGTCTCTCCCGATATCATCATAGCCGTATCCCGTAGACGGTGTGAAATGCGTGTCGCTTACTTTATGATTCCTATAGCTTTGAAGCACTCTCCATTCATTGCGCTCGCTGATTTCTTCTATTTGTTTATGAACACCGGCAATGTCAGCTTCCACTTCCATTGCCGTTTTTTTCAATAATTCTCCGTGTGTTAATGTGTCAAACATGTTTTTGTATGTCCTTCCTACATATACTTCTTTAATTCACCGATGATGCTTTGCTCTTCTTGTAGATAGCCTGAAATGTCATACTGTTCATTTTCCTCATTAAAATAGAAGCGGTCAACCATCGTTTCCGATTTGATTCTGGAAAGGAGCTTGCCTTCACCTGCCGGTACATGCGCTTCAAAAGGTGTTAACAGTTCTTGGCGCAAATAGCGCTGAATCGCTTCTTTAAACGTATCAGCGTCGCCCTCAAATTTCGCACTGACCATAATGTGATCCCTCCCGGCGGACGGTATGAAATCAGGCAGTTTTTGGTCACGTTTATTGTAGGCCGTCAGCATCGGGATGTCATCGGCTTCAAGCTCCTCAAGCAGCCGAAGCACCGTTTTTTCGTGTCCCGCGTAATCCTCATTAGAGGAATCGATCAAATGAAGAATCAAATCCGCTTCTTTTACTTCCTCAAGCGTTGACCGGAATGCAGCGATCAGCGTCGTCGGAAGATCCTGAATAAATCCTACTGTATCTGACAGTAACACACTGTAGCCGCTTGGCAGGACCATTTTTCTGGTCATCGGGTCCAGTGTGGCAAACAGGAGGTCTTCTTCATAGCTGTCAGCACTTGTCAGGCGGTTGAACCATGTTGATTTCCCCGCGTTTGTATATCCGACAAGCGCAATTTGGAGCACGCCGTTTTTCTTTCTTCTTTCACGATATCGGCTTCTGTGGCGAATAACAGTTGAAAGTTGTGTGTTGATTTCATGAATGCGGTTTCTGATATGGCGGCGGTCCGTTTCCAGTTTCGTTTCCCCAGGACCTCTCGCTCCAATTCCTCCGCCTTGCCGAGAGAGATTGATCCCTTGCCCCGTCAAGCGAGGAAGTGCGTACTGCAGCTGAGCCAGCTCAATTTGAAGTTTGCCTTCTCTCGTTCTCGCCCGCTTCGCAAATATATCTAATATCAATTGCGTGCGGTCAATCATCTTCACTTCAATCGCTGTTGCCAATGATTTTAGCTGACTTGGCGACAGCTCATCATTAAAGATAAGGAGATCAGCTTCAAGCTCTTCCACCAGTGCCTTCAGCTCTTCTACCTTCCCTTTTCCTATATATGTAGCCGCGTCAGCCCTGTTCCTTTTTTGTGTGACGCTGGTCAATACTTTTCCGTCTGCTGTTTTTGTCAGAGATGCAAGCTCTTCCATAGAATTTTCAAAATGCTCATCCGTGATATGCGGCAGCTGACATCCGACCAAAATCGCTTTTTCCTGTCTTGTTTCTTGTTCGTTCAAATGGATGTTCCTTTCTTTTGCATATTGGGCAGTAGTATTATCATACCAAACCCTGCATGTGTATACCACAAATCGGTTGCGTTGAACAGGAAGAAATACAGCAAAAAACAGACCTCTCGAAAGCTGAGAGGTCTATACAGATCCAGATGCTTCTTCTTTAATGGAAAGATCTTGGCTTTTAATGGTCATCAAGTCGCTTTTTAAGTATTGATCGCCCATTAACAGTCTCATGGCTTGCGCTCTGATCGATTTTTCGATCACATTTCTGACAAAACGTCCATTGCTGAATTTAATGGGACTTGTCGTGCTTTTCACCGTCATTAAGTAATCTTTCAATTTCCATTCCGCTTCTTGACTGAGCTGGTATTCCCTTTCAGCGATCATTCGCTTCGCAATCTCCATGAGCTGGGTGACAGAATAGTCCGGAAAATCAATGGAGATCGGGAACCTTGATTGGAGACCGGGATTTAATGAAAGAAAATGATCCATTTCCCGAGAATATCCGGCGAGGATCAAAATAAACTCATGCTGTTTGTCTTCCATATGCTTGAATACGGTTTAATCTTTTATGCGAGTTACTAAACTCCCCTCCCTGCTCGCCATTAAGAAAATCCACATGACTGTTTTCATTATTTAGTGTTTTGCTTTTCCATACAACTTCCATGTGATCATCGTCAAACAGAGTTACTTTTTCAATGAAAAAATCAAGGAAATGCCGTTTTTCTTCTATTGTAATTTCATTTTTAATCATTTTAGAGAACGAGCTAATGTACTTGAGCAATTTTTGTTTTTTGTCTTCAGTTTGTTTATTTGCAGCTAGTTGTGAATTAATTATTTTAATTTCATTTTCAATATGATCTTTATTCTGTTCCAATGGCTGGGAAAGCTGATCGAACATACTTTCTTTAATTTTCCCTTTCCCAAAAAGAATTACATAATTTGCAATTTCCTCATCTAACTCATTCAGTTGTTTTTCTAATTGGCTCACTCTTGCTTTGAGCTCATCTATTTTCTTTTGGTCGGACGTTTCCTCTAAAAATGATTCTAAAAAATCTTCAGGATTTTTCATAACTTTCATAAACCAATTCCAAAAAATATCATCTACAATATCAACTCTCCAGTTCTTGCCTTCGCATGTAACAACTTTCTTGCCATTTTGATACCCTTTTGCAGTCTTTGCTCTACAAGAATAATACTTATATACTCCTGATTTAGTTTTAGAAGTTATTCCTGAGCCACATGCTCCTCCACAACGACCGCATTTCGCCTTGTTTTTCAGCAAATAGTCTTTAGTAGCTCGACTTCGTCCCTTAAAGTTGCTTTTCAATCGCTCAATAATTTGCTCTCGTGTAGCCTTATCCCACATAGGAGGAATTTTTATCAATATCCATTCGTCTTGATTTGTCGGCACCTGTTTCTTCTTACCGTTAATTTGAACAACTTTTGACTTTCCATAATAAAAATCACCTGTGTAATCTTCATTCTGCAACATTCTACTTACCGTTGCCTGATACCAAGTCTTTCCGTTAGGAGCAGCAACTCCTCTTCTTGAAAGCTCCTTAGCTATTTCATTCGAAGACATTTTTTTGTTTAAGAGCATATCCTTCATTTCAATCAAAATTTCTTTTTCTTCTTCGTTATACTCAGGAAGATCTGTCACTGTGTTAAATTTGTATCCATACAATCTTTTAAATGAAGGAAACTCGCCTTTCTTTGCTTTAGCAAATCTTCCTCGTTTTGAGTTAGCATGAATTTTTGCCTTATTGTACTGTGCTATTGAACCTTGAATGTTGTACATCAGCATTGACTCAGGATCATGAGGATTAACTTCAAACTCAATAAACTCTATATCAACACCCATGCCCCATATTCTTCTTGATACTACGCCCTGTAAGGTGTTATCCCTAGTTAAACGATCTGGGTGTAATACAATGAATTTTTTCCCTAGCCCTTTTTCTAATAAATATAAAGCGTGATTAAGAGCTGGTCGGTTCGGATCATCCCCCATACCACCTGGTTCGATTAACGCAATTATTTCACTTTCCTTGTATCCAAATTTAGAGATTGCTCTATTTTTACACCTTTCTATTTGTGACTCGATAGAGAAACCCTTATTAGCTTGATCTGTAGTTGATACTCTGGCATAAATCAACGCGTTAATTTTGCCAATCAAATGCATTATATTGTCCGTGCTTAGCTTTTGATCTCCCTTTAATATAAGCAATAGATCATTACCTCCATATTGCTTTATCTTTTATGTCTGTATATAAGCACAAGTATACCATGGTAAAAACAGGTACACTTGTTTTATTTTATGCTTTTTTGTACTTGTACATTAAGGTAGCTGCAAAATCATAAAATTCTTTAGATGATATCACCTCTTTAACCCAATTTTCCACATCTTTACTAATGACTGTGGTTACCTTATAGTTTTCTGCGCATTCTCTTCTTTTGCTCATTGATGCACCACTCCCATAGATGACTTGTCATCAATGTATGAATTAAATGGGTTGTCCAATGACTTGGATTTCTTTATCAAATCATCACAAAGTTTGTTTAGGTAATATGTATAATTCACTTTCTTTTTCATCCAACGTAATTCAGTACCAATCTCTTCACAAATCGCAATCGGTATACTGGACTTGTTAACTTTATTCTTATATGTATGTTCCAACCGTTTTTCAGCTATGTTTTTGTACTCTAAGAAATCATCAATATGTACGAAATAAACTTTATTCTCAGGCTCTCTAAATTGAAACAGAAAACCAGGGATTATGTTTGGGTATTGTGTTGCTTCCTTTAAATGTTTAATTTGCTGCCCTTTTATGATCTTCTCACTGAAAGAAATGGACTTGTCCTTTGTAGATTTTAGCTCAAAAGGAAATAAGTATCCTTTAAAGTGCAGGAAGCAGTCATATTTGTTTTTTGATACTGCAGCTCCCTTTTTCAAAAACATTGGATTAACGTCTTTAATCCGGTAAAAGAACAGCTTCTGATCTGCTGCTGATTTTTCAATGTTCGCTTCAAAAACTTTTCCTTGATTGTTTGCTCCCAATCAATCACTCTCCTAATCTATATTGAAGGTAAATTATGTATGTGCTAAAATCGTTGCTGAAGAGGTGTTCATAGTGAAAAAACAATGGAAACCAGTTGATCCAAGAATCAATGAGCTCATGCATGAATATAGCGTTTCAATTGAAGATCTTGTTGAACGTACTGGATTATCAAAACAACGTATTAATGATTATGTGGGTGGTTTTAAATCAAATATGAATATTGGAACAGCAATGACATTTGCTGATGCCATAGGTTGCTCTATAGAAGAGCTTTATGTATGGAACTTTAAAGAGCGCAGACAATTGATCTAATAAATCACATGGTGGTTCCCTTTTTGATCCACCTGATTTCCTGCATTAATTCCTCATTATTGTCAGCTAAGTTAATTAAGTTACGATGTGCTCTTTGCAAATTTTTTTCTTCAATGGCCTCCTTCACTGTCTTCATTTGTCTATCCATTTTGTTATACAGCGTTTGAATTGAATGATAAGCCTCGTTAATTTTTCTCGCCTCTTTCCCATATGTGCAATATTTAGTTCATTTCTTTTTGCATATTAAACTGTTGTTTGCGATACCCTACTCTTTCAAAAAGAGAAACTAGAGACTTTTTTATTCTTTTTAAGCTGCATTATTAAGCATTTATATTCGTTGTAATCCTCTTCACTATCAAATGCGAACATTGGATATTGTGAATACTCTTTTTGAAAATACTCAATTCGCCCCCCTACCTTGTGTAGTATTGAATACTTTGACATATCCTCTTCATATGGAATTGTAATAGCATTTCGATTACACATAATACCTCCACTAATTTTATTTTTACTCTAAATAAAAGACCGATTTTATTTAGTTTTCGAGCCTTTACATACATGGAAATAACCAATGATTAAAGTCAATATCCCACTTATGATGGCCGGAACAAAACACTTCTGTGCTAAGGTAAAACCCATAATAAATGCTTCAACAATACCCAAACCATAAGTTAACGTTATTACCGGCTTATTCATTTACTTAATTCCACCGGTTCATAATTTGTCACTTCATAAAATTCTTCTTTTCGATTAAATTTGATCGGCTTATCTTTGGCAAACTTTTTACCTGTTTGATCTAAGAACTCACCTTCGTCTGTGATAGCACACGTCAGTCCGCAAAATTCAATGCCATTAGATTCAATTAGCTTGATAAAATCTTCATAGGTGAATTTTGTGCCGTTTTCATTAAACAACACTCCTTCAATATGTAAGCCCATTGCTTTAACGTTACTCATTGAAATAAACCTCCCCAAATCACTCCTGCTGCAATAGCAACAATGAATACTGAAACAAATTTTATTACACCAATATACACTGCAAATTTAATATCCCCTTGAGAATCCATGTTTGCTAACAACACAAGCCCAAATGCAACGAACAAAATCCAAGCTGTCACAATCAGATCACTCTCCCCCTTTAATTAACTGGTTGCAGATATTAATATATTCTTGAATGCTATTAATGATCGTGATGATGCAGCTCCTTACCTCTTCTGGTTCTTTAAAATCCATCTCACATTTAAGACAGTATTCATCAAACTCAATCATTGCAAGAAATTGATCATTGCTTGGTAAATTTTCAAAATCAATTTTCTTTAATCTTGGGATGCCCTTTCCCCTAATCCATTCAATAAAGGAATAATCAACATTATTTTTTGCTGTTGCGATTTTTAAAAACTCGTGAATATCAGAGGAATTTTCAATATTGAAATAAATGTGGAGACTCTTTTTCATGAGTTCAAATAATCGCAATAGAGCTTTATCAATGTTATTTTCTGGTTTAAACTCAAAATCTAAATCAAACCAGGACATTGCGTTTTTCATTCAATCCCTCCCTGTGCAAATCGATTATTTCTGGTACCCGTTGAAAGAATGTAATAATACAACCTCTCGCATCAAAAGGGTATTCACAATCAATTTCAGCACCTGCTATGTAAATTTCATATTCTATGCTGGATATTAGTTGAGGATCATAAGGTAGCTCGAACTGTAAGCACCTCTTCAGATTAGGTAACTGCTCATTGATATACTTCAAGAACTTCTTCTCATACTCAGGAACCAGTTCATATAATTTGTTTACATGTTCTTCAATTGTGTTTGCGTGCACTTTGTACAGATTCTCGAACAGTGTTTTGTTGATATCCATTAACTCACATAGAGCTTTAACAGCTCTCTCGTCTCCATTTAGAGTAACACCCCACCATTTATCCAAATGCACTTAATCATCCTTTCTATTTAAAATCAACATTTTATCAGTTTTCAAAAAGTAATTCTGAATCACTGTTTATAAGTGAGTCGGTTAAAATTTTATTTCTGGATAGATCATAATCTAATTCGGACATATATACTTTAAACCCTTTTCTGTCGCTAGCTTTAATTGCATCAACTATTTCTTTGCCTCTATCAACTGCACTTTTCTCAATCAAATAGCTGTCCATAGTTTGTCCACCGTTACTATTTTGCACAACCACACTATATAAAGTTGAAATTTTACCCATTATTTTTATCCCCATTTCTATAAAATTAGAATTTCATCAATAAATTTTCCCTACATATTTACAATCCATTGATTGCTCAATGTAATATATAGCCGTATCAGTAAACATTATTTCAGTGCCAATACCGATTGAATGGAATATCCTTTTATTTTGAGTTGAGTTTAACCAAATTACGGATTCATCTTTAAATTTTCCTTTTACCCATTTAGCTTCACTATTATATTTGTAACTAGGAAAATCTTTTTCTAATGTTAATTGATCAAACCTTTTACTTGGCATACCACTATACTCCAACCAATCATGAGTATGATTAAATCCATTCTTACAAAATTCATTAATCTTAACGTTTACTTCTTCAATATTTTCCTCACTTAACACATAAGATTCTTTAATGTTTGTTATCACCTTACATTCCCCTTTCTATAGTCAGTTTTTAATTAACCTCCCTTGTATTAAATAGACCCAGTCTAAATGAATATGCCCAACGACTTCTTCCTTTTCATTGACTAACTTAGTACCATTTGATTTTTCAATTGTCAGTTTTGCAATCTCCGCATCTGTTTTGGAATAGTATGAAAAGGCAATAGGTTCTTCATCATGATCTTTATATACAACTGTCCACACATCATCTAATTTTTTCTTCACGAATTCACCTCATATTTCAAATGTCTTCAACTCAAACGTTTTATACGTATCAACTTGCTTACCTGGTATCTCATTTACTCTAGAATACATATCATAGTCATATGGATATCCAATGCAGTTCATGTGAAAGCTCGTTCCATCTTTTTCAAACTCAGCTTGTAAATGATCATGGCCGCAAATCCAATGTTTTGCGTTAATGAATGGTACTTCAACCATATAGCATGTATTAGGCTCAAATGGAGAGTAAGGATTGTGAACAGGTGGAACATGGGAAACAAATACATCAATTTGTGTCTTTTCAAGCGTTTCATACCAATCCATTGATTCTTTCCACATTGCTCTTACTCCATCTTCTTTGCTGTATCCATTAATGGAAATGTAATTAGAATCATTTGACACCCCTCTATAGAAATCCCATCCTTCAATTCCTTTTGGTAGGTACCACATGACATCTCCTGCAAAAACTTTACCTTTGTATGTATCAGCTGTCTTAATTAAAGGTGTTACTTTATTTATGTCCGCAGTCTTTTTGATTAGATCATTCAACCTGCCTATTGAGTCTGAGTATTTTCTTTTTTGGCTCTTGCTAAGTAAGTAAAGATCATGATTTCCATATGTAAAGTAAACCTTCTCGTATTGCTTTGCTGCCTCATCCAAAACCCATAATGTTTGTTGATTCCATTCAGTAAAATCACCGGCAATGATCAATACCTCTCCATTACCATTTGAAATTAACCTATTTACGATTTCCCTTGTTCTCTTCTCCCACTTAATCTGATTCACATTCCAGGGAATCCAATGATTAATATGGAGATCTGATACATAATCGATTTTCATTTTGTCTCCACCTTCCTTAATGAAAATTTATATCTTTGGTGTGTATAAATTAAAATAATCTCTCCATAATATGATTCAAACAAGCTTGTTTTCATTACACTTTAGGAGATGAATAAGATGCCTCAACAAAGCAGATCAAGATCAAACAACAATAATGAGTTATTAGTTCCTCAAGCAGCTTCAGCTATTGAACAAATGAAACTTGAAATAGCTTCTGAGTTTGGTGTTCAATTAGGCGCTGAGACTACTTCTCGTGCAAACGGTTCAGTTGGTGGAGAAATCACTAAACGTTTAGTTCGCTTAGCACAACAAAATATGGGCGGGCAATTTCATTAATTTTCATGAGGGGTTAATCCCCTCTTTCCTCCTTTATTTCGTATACACAACAGTTGTTTGCTTGCGCCTAGCTAACTCGTCTAAAATGTCTTGATGTTTTCTCGTTTGGTCTTCAATGTAAGTCTGATTGTTACTATGTAATCCGTCCTTAATTCTATTTTCCGTATCGTTTTTCACTCTCTCTAGACTTTCCAGAGACAATTTCATCAGACCAAACTTAAATAATAAGCTCATCCTAATTCCCTCCATAAAAACAGATTAATATTATTAAAACCCAAAAGATTTCCCCAGATACTGCCAGAAAATCTTTTACAATATGTACGAAGTCATGAAAGTCATTCTTTAACGACTCTTTCACTTAATCACCTTTCTCTTTAAAATACAGATTTTATATTAATTTATACGTAATAACTAATTTCGTTTTTATCAATAATTTTTCGGATCGATCGTTCGTGTTTTGACCGCTTTCTTTTATCGCTACCTTTAACTCTTGGTTTTTCAAACATTCCATCGCAAGTCCAATCATATCCACTATATTTCTTATACACCTTCTTCTTTAAGCGTCTATGATAGGTCACTCACCTCCCATCTCTCCGCGTGAATCATCAATGATTTTAAGCCCATTTTCTCGAGCGTCCTTAAGTTGTGTCCATCCTCCGGAAATAGGCGGCCAACCATCGTCTGCAATGACTAATGCTTTCCATGCTCGCGAATACTGCACTACGTCGCCCACACGAACCTCAGTCGGCTGTGGCACGTTCAAGTATTCGTCCGGCACAACCAAGCCTAGCGCACGTCTTAACGCAATAGCCTTGCCGATGTGAACGTTGAAGCAGTCGTCAGGTGCGCATTTGGCGATTCCTCTGCGTACTATGTTCGTACATCCTCTCAGCTTTCTTAAATCCACGACGGTTCTTTTTTCGGTATTTATGATGAATTCGTGATCATGTCCGATGTCTCTTTTGGATAAATCCGATACGTCCACCTTCGCCTGCTCAACGATTTCATCACGGTGGGCATGGGCGCTTCTCTGACTGCCATAAACGTTCCTCTATCGTCGTACAGACCGGAGTCGTTACCGTATTCACATCGCCAGGAATAATAACAACGTCTTGATTCGTTTTTGCGTAGTGAACCACAAATCTATAAGAATATGCTCCGCCAATAACGATATCTCCAAAACTAGATTTATAACCAAAATATTTATCGTCCTTTTTTTCAAATACTGTATTCGCATTATCGATCAGCAATTTATTTTCCAATTCGCCAACTCCTTAGATATCATTTAATTTTTGCGTCAGATGAATAAATTGATCATTTAACTCTTTGAATTTATCCTTTTTTATGTATGCTTTATTTTCACTAAACAAAAATAGATCCCGATATGCTTTTCTATTCCTGTTAATAATTTTAGTCGCAATAGTTGAGCTTACCCATTCTTCATTTACTATCTGGCTTAGGATTTCACCAAGTTCGAATAGAATTTCTAGTTCCTCTTTGTTTTGCTGCGTTTCAAGTATTAACAATTTCCTCTGTGTTTCAAGTTGCATTGTTTCAAATTTGTATTTCTTTTTCTTCAAGGCTGCTATCTTTTCATTTGCGTTATGTGTTTTATTTCCCGTCTCCAATGAATCACCTCCTTAAAGTTTGAATTGGTTTTATTAAAATTCATATTTTTTGTTTTTGTGTTTTAAATAAAAAACTGTTATTCCATATCTCTCAATTATTATATTATACATATCTTTTGTTTTTGTCTACGTTTTTTTATTTTTATTCTGTATTTCTTAAATTTTCTTATTGGTCTTTTGAAATTCTTTTATGGACTTAAGCAGGCCTAACTTAAAATGCATGTTCTCTGGTAGGCTAAATTCGGTGAATAAACTGCTTATGTATATCATTCGTTTGCGGTCATTAGTAAGGCTTGAAAACAATTCAGTGCCTTGTATCTTGTCTAAGATTAAATTCGCAGCTTCTTGATATTCATCATTTATAAAAATGTATTTATCCATTACATTCCCCGGCATCTTATTGTAACCTTTATGGATTGAATCATATGCTCTTATAGCATTGTCCTCTAATTCGTTTAGTGTTGAAAATGAAGTGATACTTAAAGGAATTAAACTTATCCTAAATGTATTTCCTAAACAAAAGTCCTCATAGACCCTGTCGTTTCCTGCATTGGCTAGAAAATGGTTATAAGCTCTGTCAAATACTCTCACTGCTTGACCAACGTAATTAATATCTTTATCACTATTATGGATTATATAAATTCCTGAAAAATTATTAAGACCTTTGTTCTCTCTTTCCTTTTTATTTTTAAACAAAAACAACTCTTCGGGAGTGTAGCTTCTCATTTTATTCCTAAGAGCATCCAACTCTTTTCTGACTTTTTCCCTGTTTTGATTACGTGCAAATTCTGTTTTCTCTTTATAAAAATATGAAGGGGAAATTTCGCCAGGTTCAAAATCTTCAAGTACACATCTTATCCAGCTTAGCTCATCTTTAGTTAGCATATATAACACCTCCCCATACTCCAACCTTATTATTTTTCCTTAAAATTATCAATAAAGAGGCAGCATTAAACTGCTACCTCAAATAAAAGCTTGTCCCCATGTTTATAGTTGATTAACTTGAAATCATCTATCGTAAAGTCATAAAAATCTTTAACGTTAGGATTGATCCATAATTCAGGCGCTTCAAGCTGTTCTCTTTCGATTTGGATTTTCAAATTGTCTATATGACGTGTGTACACATGGCAGTCGCCAATGTTAAAGATATATTCACCAAGCTCATAACCGGTGACTTGAGCAATCATGCGCTGCAAAACATTATACTGGAATACATTGAAAGGATTCCCCAATGCCATGTCATTGCTCCGCACTCTTACCTCTAGATGAAGCTTTCCTTGTTTAACATACCATTGTGTCTCGTATACACATGGCGTTAAGGCCATTGCGTCTAGTTCATCAGGATTCCACAGCATTGTAATGTGTCTGCGTGAAGATGGATTGTTTTTCAATTGATGTAGAAGATAATCAACCTGATCCACTTTTTCTCCATTTAGATTTCTGTTTTTCTTCCCCAGCTGAAATCCGTATGCGTGTCCGATGGTGCCGTCTTCTTGTTTCCACTGATCCCAAATATGTACGCCCATCTTGTTTAATTCATTAACATTGTTCGATTTCATCTGCCATATCCAAAGCAACTCTTTAATCGCTGTTTTCCAAGCAACCTTTTTTGTCGTTAAAATCGGAACCTCTGCGTTGTCGAATCTCATTTGTTTGCTGATGCTGCTTAGTGTGTGAGCCGGTGTTCCATCTGAGTCCCACTTGGTTCTCACATCAAATTCTTCATCTGAGATTCCATTATTTATGATATCCTTTATAATTGAATTGTATTGTTTATCGAATTGAGTCATGATTCTCAGTCCTTTTGGAAATAGTATTTGAAAAAACAAAGCATTAAATAAATATTTTATACGAATATATCTGCCAAATAAAATACAACAAAAAGAAAATTACCACAAACAAATAACAAGTAAATATATGTGTTTTGCTTGATTCTTTCACCTTCTAATACATCTAAAACTTTGAATATTCTAAGTACAACATAAATAAGTGAAACTGCTGTCCACGCAAGCATTAGGATGTTATCATGCGTAACTAATCCAATATAAGCCAGAGGGACAATGAAAGATATCCCCTTGAGCAAAGTAAACAGGTATATCATATTTTTATTTTGTTTTACATTTTCTAATGTTGAATTATCAAGCACACTCTTCACTTTTCTATATGTATCACCTTCACCTCGAACAATCAATCTGACCTCATTAATGTTTAATACAATTAGATAAGCTGCTAGAAATAGAGTTAGATTTACTATAATAAACATCTACTTATTTTATATTTGTCTTTTGGTTTATTACTACTTTAATCAAGTGATGATTAAGCATTTAGGCGAGTCATGGAAATCATAATCCCCTACTTTAAATAAATTGGTCGGTCTTGATTTATTCACTCGACTAAACTCATCTTTTAATATGTTCTTATGTCCATGTAAATTAATCAATTCGTTTATTTCTTCGGGCGTACCCTCAAATTCAATTCCATTAATACTTACTTTCATTCAAATAGCTCTCCTTTAATTCATTAACTTGATCAGCAACGTTTTCTTTAATTGTATGTGGTAACTGCTCGATCCCTTTTCCAATTCGTTTCTGACCAGTTTTTCTGATTTTTGTTGTCATCTCTTTAAAACACTCTAAAGCAGTATCTGAGATTTCATCATATAGCCCCTGAATTTTCACTAATACACTTAAATATTCTTCGTCACCTTCTTCAAATAGTGACAACCCTTCTTCAAGTTTGTTGATCTTTTCAATACTCTTTAATATTTTATTTTTATACTTTAACAATTAATCACCCACCTATTTTAATTATGGTCGATCATCTTCAAGAAATTAGACGCTGCCTTTTTGTATCTCAGATCTTTTTCATACTCAGCAACTCGTCTCATGTGCTCAATAAATTCATCTTCAAGTCCTCGTAACTGAAGAAACCCAAAGCAAAGACCGTTCCTATAAAGCATGTCGTCATATTTTGCTTGTAAACCTCCTTCTTGGTTATTAATGATCACTTACCTCCTTAAATATTAGATAAAAGTATTCTTTTATAGAGATGCTCTTCAACGATCTCACTGTATATGGTAGCATTTTATAAAAATAAAAAAAGGAGTGCTGTTAAATATGAGTATAATCATTTTAGCATCCATACTTTTATGGGGTGCAGTGATCCATGAACTAAGTAAACCGTCAAAAAAGCAAAGCAACCGAAGAATGATCTCCTTGATATCCTTAAGTTCTTTATCAACTTTAATCATCACATTTTCACTATTTTCTAATTTAAATTAATTGATATTTGTTATGAGGAAACCTCTTAGAGCTTCCTCATAACATTGAAAACTTACTCACTACACTTCTTACAATAAACCTTATCAGAGTGTTTACTTAATACTTTGTCTAAGATACCGACAGGCATTTTCTTTTGACTCGGCAGGGTAATATGTACCACTATCTCATCACCTGAATTTAGTACTTTACCGCAGTTTGAGCACTTTAACTCTGCATTAAAGAAATTTAACCCCATGAAGAAACCTCCTTATTCCCTTTATAAAGTACTACGTTAATGCTTTATAAAAGTTTCAGTCAAAAGAGATACTGTCTACATGGTAAATTAATTCGTTCCCGTAGAACCTAGTCCTCCTCTATCCTCGTTTCCCAAATGCTCAACTTCAACCAATTCGACCGCCGGCATTTTCTTCATGATTCTAAACTGACAGATACGATCGCCCTTCTTAATCTCTGTATCACGCAATGCATAAGCAGGAAAGAACCAAAAATCATTGTCTCCCTTATAAGACTCATCGATAATACCCATTGAATTGGTTTGAATAACCCCAAAGTTCTTATATGTACTTGAACGGGGAACGACATGTGCTTCGTAACCTTCAGGCAATTCCATGGCCACACCTAATGGGACAAGTTTAAATTCACCTTTTTTGATCGCTGCATCTTTAGCTGCACGAAGATCGATCCAATCTCCTTGCTCAATTTTGCTGATTCTCGTTTGGTTTTCATCTAAGTATTTGATTTTAATTTGCATTATTTAATAACCCCTTTTGTTTTTGGTATGTAAGTTCTTGTATTGCATTCTTCAGTTAAACAAACTGTTCATTATTGTTCGAACTTTGCCCTCAACTCTTCATATAGTTGACGATCACGTTCTTCTTTCTCTTTGAGATACTTTTCTCTTTCACCATCTTGCTTCTTTTTTAGCTCATTCTCGTACTCTTCCCACTCTGTTTCATCAATCACTCCTTTGTCATGCAAGTCTTTTTTCAAGGGATGTAATATCTTCTTAGCTTCATGCGGGTATAATATTCTGGTCTCATAGCCATCATCCCAGTCAGATTGTTGACAAACCATAAACACGCCTCCATCTTTAGTTATAATCGTTGTTTGCTCACAAAATTGATTTGCCCAAACATAAGCAATTTCCTTTCCGATTAACCCTTCCTGATTTTCAATGAAATACATTTATTTGCTCCTTTAAATTTAAGTTTGTTTAAAATTACCCTTTTATCGTAATTCCTTTAGTAACTCATCAAGTTCATTAGGCTTAAAACCAACACTTCGGTTTACTTCTTCTCCTTGATCATTCAGCAAAATGGTTACCGGTACTCCCATAACACCAAATCTAGATGCTACTTCTGGTTCCTGTGTAACATCCACTGTCTCAAATTGAATATCTGCTTGTTCTAAGTAATTGGACACCATTTTACATGGATTGCAATTAGGCTGCTCTAATTTAATCAATCTCATTGAATACATCCTTTCTCGGGAAAAATGAAATCTGAATCCTTTAATGGTTCAACCGTTGCTTTTTTGTACCCATTCCCCTTTTGACTAAAGAAGTCATGAGACTTTGTTTTAGTGCTCAATCCATTAATCACAATTGGGTTAACATCTTCTTCCTCAAACCAATGATCAAAACCTAGGTTGTTTAAAGCTTTATTTGCGTTGTACCTGATAAATTTCTTCACATCTGGAGCTAAACCAACCTGATCATAGACATCTTCTGTATACTCTAATTCATTTTCGTAAAGCTCCTGCAGTAAGCTTAAAGCCCATTCATACAATCCTTTTTGCTTCTGAAGAGTTTGTTTCTTATATATCTCCTGTGCTAATAAACCGACATATACTCCGTGTATCGCCTCATCACGGATAATTAAATTCACAATTTCCCCACTCTGCATGAGTTTCCCTTGTCCATAAAAGTAAAGTGGATAATAAAACCCTGAATAGAAAAGGAAACTCTCCAGAAACACAGATGCAACCATTGCTTTGAATAAGGAAATATCATCGTTTTTCTGAACTGCTTTATAAATTGAAACAATTGTTCTAGCCTTCTTTTGAAGAAACCTATTGTTTTTCACCCATTCGAAGACTTCGTTGATCTTCTCGGTTGGAGCCAAAGTTAGAAAGATGTTGCTGTACGACTTCGCATGGACAGCGTTCTCCATCATCGCCATAAAGTTCAGCACCGCTTTCCGCTGGTGGCCGTCTACATGTTCAGCCACGATCGGCATGCCCGTATTCCCCTGCTCTGTATCGAGAAGCGTAAGACCGGCAAGTACCTTCATATAAGTGTCCTGCTCATTTTTCCCGAGATACTTCCATGTGAGGAGATCGCCGTTTAAAGCAATCTCTTCCGGAAGCCAGAACTGTTTCACGTTTTGGTTATAGAACATTTGGGTAAAATCATCTTCATGCTTTGACCAGTTTGCTGCTGTGTAGATTGTGTTTGGTTTTGTCAATTATTTGCCTCCTTCAATAGGTAAATCGTAATTCTTCTGTTAATGATTTTGATGGGGAAGAACTTATATAACTCACCAAAACAAAGAGGTGAGTTATATGAGATTAATAGAAATTGTTTTTAAAAATGTACTGGACTTCCTTCCAGGGTATCTGCTAAAAATGAGTATTGATTTGTTTTTTAAACTAGTATGGAAGTTAATAAAGAGAACTTTTGCAAAACTCCGTAAGCCTAGCAAATCTCAGTATATTGATCACTTTGCTAATAATAGAAGGCGCAGGCTATGATCACACTACACATGACAAGCAACCTTCCTGGCCTGTATCTTTTGTTCTAGCATAGTAGAGAGTTTTAATTCCTCGATGGTGAGCGTAGAGATCTATTCTATTCAGATCTCTCGTTGTCATCGTATCCTTTAAGAACAACGTAAATGAAATTCCTTGGTCAACGTGCTGCTGAATTGTTGCAATAAGATCAACTACCTTAAACATATCCATGTCGTATGCTTCCTTATAAAAGAACCAATTCTGAGCCGATAAACCTGGCATTGGATAATATGTCTTACTGTTTCCGTATGTACGTTCCTCAATTCTCTCCATAATAGGCATTACACCGGCAGTAGATGATTGAACATATGAGATACTTCCCGTAGGTGCAATAGCCTGCCTATACGAGTGATACAGTCCATATTTCATCACATCTTCTTTAAGCTTCATCCAATCTTCAATATTAGGAATATGCTGATCTCCAAATATTTTTTTAACCTTTTCATACTGAGGGCTATAATCATTTGTTACGTACTTTTCGAAATACTCGCCTGATTTATAAGTCGAACCATCAAACTTGTAGTATGTCTCCCCTGTTTCTCGTGCAATTTCCATTGAACGCTGCAGGGAGTAGAAGTTAACCATCATGAAGTATGTATTAACAAAATCCTTAGCTTCTTCACTTTCATAAGCAATATTATTTTGAGCTAGAAATCCATGGAGATTCATCTGCCCTAGACCAATTGATCTCATTAGTGTATTTGCTCTCGCAACAGCTGGAGCATTTACAATGTTTGTTTTCCTTGTGACTGTTGTCAGTGAGTCAATAGCTATTCTGACTGTTGAAGCAATTGATTGATTACTCATTACATTTACAATGTTCATTGAGCCAAGATTGCAAGAGATGTCTAATCCAATTTCATCTTCTTGATCGTAATCTGTGTAGACTGATACTTGTGATGATTGGAGGACTTCAGAACACAAATTTGAAAACTTCACTTTTGAAATATGTTCATTTGGATGCACTTTATTTACATTGTCAGCGAACATAATATACGGATAGCCTGATTCGCTTCTTAGAATGGCCAATTGCTCTAACAGCTTTCGAGTATTCCCTTTAGCTTTTCTAACCCTAGGGTTTTCAACAAGCTCATCATACATTTCATTAATATCCATCTCATCAAGATACTGCCCATATTCCTTGTATACTGAATGCGGATAGAACTTGTAATAATCCTTGTCTTCCCTTGCAAGTTCAATAAATTTATCAGGAACAACTACACCAATAGACAGTGTTTTAACTCTGACATCTTCATCAGCACTTATTTTTTTGGTATCCAGGAAGTCTGTTATGTCTGGATGGAATACACTTAGATAAACTGCTCCTGATCCTTGTCTTTGTCCCATCTGATCTGCATATCTAAAAGCATTATCCAATAGCTTCATAACACCTACGACACCTTTAGTCGCATTCTCTACGTCTTTAATCGCTTCACCTTTGGCTCTTAGTTTGTTTAGATTTAATGCTACTCCTCCACCTAGCTTAGAAAGCTGCATGGAGATATCAATAGCACGTGAAATATCATTCAAACTGTCGCCTACTTCAAGTAAGAAGCAGCTCACCATTTCACCTCTTCGCTTACGTCCAGCATTAAGGAAAGTAGGTGTTGCCGGCTGATACTCTTGTTTCATCATAGTATGTACTTCCTCAACAGCTTTCTCATAATCGCCATCAGCGCAATATAAAGCCACAATTGAGACACGATCCTCGTACCTCTCCAGGATCTTTGTTTTATCATTTGTTTTCAATGCGTAGTCATTGTAGAACTTAAACGCACTCATAAAAGATGGGAATCTGAATTTGTAACTGTAAGCAATCTTATAAATTGATTTAATCTGTTCAAATGTATATTTGCTTAAGAATTCTTCCTCGTAATAATCATTTTTAATCAAATAATCAAGTTTCTCTTTTAGATCATGGAAAAAGACTGTGTTTTGATTAATGTAATCAACAAAGTAACTATGTACGGCCTCTTTATCCTTTTGGAATTGATACTTCCCATCTTTCTGAATCATGATCTCATTATTGAGCTTGATCCACTTTGGTATTGTGTTTGTCAATAAGTTGTACCTCCTGAATGATCTTCTGTAAGTCTTGTTTCGTTCCACTAAGTTCAAACTTTAATAACAATGGTGTGTGGAACTTAGCTGACAGCTTGTCTCCAGCTAAACCATAGTTACTACCCCAAACCTTGTTTCCACTAACAGCAACTCCTCTTATTTTATTTTTATTCTTATTGATAAAATTCAAAGTCCTTTCAGGTACTTCCCCAAAGCCTATCGTATATGTAATATGTATGAACTCTTGATTGATGATCGTATCATCAGTTATTTCAATTGCCTCAATATCTAACTTGTGTCGCAGCGCTTTTACAAACCTTCTTACATTGCCAGTTTTACTCTCATATGTAATGATCACTAATCGTTATATGCCCCTGTAATTAATCTTTTAGTTGCAGATTCAGCTTCATTTTCAGCATGGTTAAATGCTTCTGATATTTCACGATTAATGTCGCCCATTTCCATGTAGCCCTGTGCCATACTTTCATATAAGAAACTCTTCTTTTTCTCAACAACAGGAACGTAATCATCAAGATTCTTTTCCAACTCCACAAATTGATTTCCCTGTTGGTCAGTTGCAATAATCTCTCCTTCTAATACAGGAAAAGATTGCCCATCAGCTAAATGAATATGAGTGTTCTCAGTGGCTATTGCAAAGCTAATAATGTTCTTCTTTTTTACATATGATTGAGTTGGATCAATACGTTTAGCTGCCCCCATTTTACATCTCCTTATTATTTGTTTTTATTTAAAATAAAACTGTGATTTTATCTAGATTCAAGCTAAAATCATTCACTCTTCTTCGATCGTCCATCCGTTCAATCTTGCGTACTTTAATTTTCTTGAATATCTATGTTTCCACTCGTCCCACCTTTTCGTTTCCCCGAGCATAGCGAATGCATTTTGGTTTTTCTGTTTTAAAAGAATTTCATCAACCCATCTAGGAACTGACGGTTTATAGTTACTTTCCGACATCTATTCGTCCTCCAATTACAAAATTCTGTATCTTCCTTTATTATTGTTTAGGCCATCCTTCTCCAAGAAGCTTTTTAGCCCCTTCAACATCTGTGAATCTTTCAATTTTGTGTCTACAGTCATCGCTCCATCGGTAAACACATACTGCATTTTCTTCAATGAATTTCTCTTACCTCATGCGGTACTCCACTTTCTTCTTGAGCATACACAGCATCATTATGAGCCTCAATAGCATCATCATAAGTATTAACAAGTGTTCCCATGCAATAAAGACCGTATTTCATTTTCATCTTTATCCTCCTCTTAATTTATTTTTATTCTTCAAAGTAAACTTCCATCCATAATCAATACTCTTTCTTCATTACTTTGAAGTTCTTCGAGAACATCTGATATTGGGGACAGTTCTTGATCCTCGGTTACTGTTCGACTGTGTTTAACAGCTGCGTACAACATACCGACTTCTTTGATCTCATCTCTTAAGTTCCCGTCATCGTCCGCAACTTCTTCTGTATATAGCTTCAATGCTTTTTCCTTTGTATTAGCTTTAATTAGCGCATAATATGGGTCACACACCTCAAAAAATTTCATGTTATTACATCAACTCCTAATTTATTTTTGTGAACCTTTTTATTTCTTTTCCATCAACCACAACTGTTCCAAAGAACATGTCTTTAGGCCTTGCCCGCAGAATGCCATCCAGGTCTTCATATGTAACAAGCTTCTCTTCTGTCTCAGTATGAATTGCCTCTCCAATAACCTTATATAGACCGCCTTTATAATGTTTAAACCGACAACCGATTACATTGTATGTATCTATTTACTTCACCCCCTTTTAAGCTTCCTCTAAATGAAACAATAAAACATTCTTATAAAAGTCTACCTGAATTTCATTCTCTGTATCTTCTCCATTAACACAACACTTAAAAGGAGTGTCCCCATAAAATTCAAGCTGTTCTTGTAGTACCTCAATAACATCGCTAATTTTAGGATTAATTAATTTACCATTGCTCTCATCGTAAGCCATTCCTTCTTCCTCCTTTCTCTATAAAATCATCCTTTTAATGTAATGAATAAATTCCAGGTTCGCCGATGTCGCCCCCTAATGAATTAAGTGCTTTAAATTCTAATTTAACTGCCAAGTCTCCATCTGTGTTGAATTTAATTTTATCTACGTTCACCTTGACCACTTTTGTTTCTCCCTCATAGCTTGTCAATTTCATTTTCAATGGGTCTGTATGTGTTCCGTCTAAACCAAACACTTTAAAAGCTAATGAATCCTTACCAGTGTTTATTATGATTTTGTCCTCATCCTCAACAGCTTCAATGTTCTGGCAGTGAAGGACAATTTTCGTTTCCTTCGGTAAATAATTATTAAATTTTTCTTTATAAACAGAGATTTCCTTTAAAATCATATCTGCCTCTCCTTTTGCAAAATTGGTTTAAAATAAAACTTTTATTTAGACTTATTGTCGTTTTGCAAAATGGTGTCAGCAGGTAAAGGTGTAACTTTCATTTCGCCGACTATTCCCCCAGTTGATTTCTTTTTAAAAATAATCTTTGCAGCATTATCATTACTCATCTTAAGTGCCTCCTTAGATAAACAATGTGCTAACATACAGAACAATCAAAGCGAAAGCTGAACGAAGTAAAGACTTACCGGCTTTCTTGAAAATGTTCTCGTCTTTTTCCTGATCTGACCGTTTTACACCTTTGACAAATACATTGAGTAAAACACCAATAACAAATGCATGAGGTAAAGTGACATGGGCATTTTGAATGTTGTATGTATCAATAAGCAAAGGAGTTAATACGTGATTCAATCCGTAGTAAACAATTAGTGACATAGCCAACGCTTCAACAAAAATAAGTAACCCAACTAAAATTAACGAACCTGATCCAATAATGAAACCGTTCCAAATATCTTTTGTATCCTTATTCAATAAAAATCTCTCCTTTAATTTTTAGTAATTAGTCTCTTCCACCAGGAAGTTTTGCGATTGTCATTTTGTTCTTTAACACATTGATTTTCTTGTCTTACACGCTGTTGCCATTCTTCTTCAAGTTTTGCTTGCTCTTGTATCGCCTTTTCAAGGCTTTCTTTGTCTTCAATTGTTTTAATGATCTTATCAGTCTGATACGTCCATTCATTATTGGTGTTCCGCTGCCTATCAGTAACAACTACATATTCATTAAAACCAGGGATGTATACTTTGCCCCCAACTTCAATTGGATCTAAGTCAATGATTCCTTCGAAGAAACAGTTGAGTTCTATTTTCTCATATTCAGAAAAACGACCGAGTGCGTCCAATCAATATGATTTATTGATTATCTTGCCTTCAAACTTAGCTTGATGTCTCCCCACTTATTCACCTCCTTAAATGTAGCTCCCCATTTCATATTCTGTTATAATTCCTTGTTCAATAAATTTAGCCATAATTTCTTGCACTTTATCATTAGTAACGTATGGAAATTCAAGTTCCTCTCTTGTGTAAGCTTTCATATAGTATTGATAATCATATGGCTGTAAGTATCTTTCATCTAATACGTCAATTTCACCCTTGAGACTTTTTTTATGTATTGTTAAATTAAATGTGATGTTAGGTTGAATTGATTTTATGAAGTACCACTTTGATTTCACGTGATCCGTAAAACCAATATCCCTCATTTGTTTATCTTCAAGAATATGAAACTCCATTATCTTCCCTCATTGATGATTTTCTTTAATGCTTTTAGAAGCATGTTCAGTGATTCCTTGTCACCCATTTCATCTCGATTGACCTCAATAAAGTGAACTGCTGATGTTAATTTATCCTTCATTTCAGTTACTCCTTTCACGATAAAAATTGAATTTTATTTAGACATTACTGATAATCAATAAAACCAAGCCGGCTATGAATGACATTCCAGCTATAACTAATAATCCAAAAGTAATTTGAGGTTTTATTCTCCTTTTCGATCCATATGTATCTATTGATACAAGCCCAATCAACAAAAGACCGATGATTTCAAGGACATTAATTGCAAATTGCACTGTGCCACTCCTCATTATTTGTTTTGATTTGTCACATCCTGCGCTTACCCGGGAAATTATGAATATTTCTTTTTTCTTTATTTCTCTTCACATTTTTATTTTGCTGCGAGAATAAATCACAGATATGGCATTTCATTCATTCATCGTAGCTCCCCTTTTTACTCATGGGTTGATTCACGATTAGCTTTCATAGTAGATATAAAACTGTCATCAAAAGCTTTTTCAGTTAGCACATGCTTGCTATACGGTTCCACTAATGTCCATAATCCTCTACCTTCTGTCTCGATTTTCATTGCGAACTTTTCTGCTTCTTCCAAGTTTGTAAAAGTCAAATCTTCTCCAGTAACAAAATTGTTATATACTTTTCCATTGTTTTTATCTCCATCACGCCTAACTACGATTACCCATTTTTCTTTGTTCATATGTATCTCTCCTTGTCTTATTCTATAAACTCTTAAATTTAGACAAAATATTCATTTTTTCTCCTTTAGACTTAGATCCATGTCGAAATTTATTGTTTGGCATATCTTATACTATCTCCAATAAAAAGAGGTGATAACATGACAAATGGTTACAACAGCTCCTTCGTGTTAGTTGTGGTGCTATTCATCCTGTTAATCATTGTTGGTGCTTCATTCCTTTACTAGTCTTTAGGGTTTCCTAACCAAAGCCGCCTTTTTTAAATTTCACCTCCTTGTCCGGTAAACGCCATAAGAAGTTTTTATGGCGTTTTTCTTTTCACATTTTAGATAAAAGGAATATTTCATCCGCTTATTTTGTATTTGTTGTTTAGCCTTAAATATTCTAATGTCTTTTTAACGCTTAAATTACTGCATTCCTTCTTCACTTTCTCGGAATAACCCTTTGCACAACCTTCACAACAATTGAAGTCTACATAAGTTTTATCATCGCTGATTCTAAGACAAATTGTTTTTCCGTTTATGTACTCTTTACAGATGTCACATATATGATTCATTACCCCTCTCCCTTCGCTCTAAGTTATTTTAATTATATACATATTATTTGTATTTGTCTATTGTTTTTTTATCTATTTTTCAAGAAGAGTAGGAGAGTTTCCTCCCCTACAGTACAATACGGCTGCTGTTAATGGTCTTCAGCTCGTTTATGAAATACACGAACAATTATTGCCGCTATGAAGAATAAGGCAAACAATCCAAAAGCCATTGATCCATTCTTTAAAATAATCCCAAAGATCAACAATGCACAACCAGACAAAATAAATAGTATTTTACTTAAGATATTGATCATTTACACTTCTCCATACAATCAAAGAATGCATTTACACCAATAATACCAGCAGTATTTACACAAGCATAGCAAGCAGTTCCCGCTGTTGCTGGAACACCAGCTGTGCATGCAGCCCCACATAAAATAGCTAAACCAGTAATTGCCCATTGGCTAATATTCTTATCCCCTAAACAATCTGATACGCATCCAGTCCAACTCTGAGTACTCATCATGTTAGATGAGCTACCTTTGTCTTTTGAAGTTTTTTCTGTTTCAAAGACGCCAGACTTGTCCTCATCTTTAACGCCATTAACCCAATAAGTCATTTCGTTTTGAGTGCTGCTGATTTTCTTCATATCAACTTCATAGTACTCTTCAATATTCATATCGTTATTAAACGAAACATTAAATGAACTAACTCTGTCTACTTTTTCAGTGTCCACGTATAAATAAGAAACTGAATAAGTTACTGTACCATCATCATATTTGATAGCTCTAACTGATGCATTATCAAATACCTTTTCGTTTGATTTATGATACTTAATGTCTCCGTCTTCAATGGCTTTTTCTGCCTTTGATAGAAGTTTCTCCTTAGTCTTTTTACTCACATCAATAGTGTGATCTGCAATAAACTCTGCTTCTGATTTCACTTTATCCTTATCGATATTATCTGTTGGGATTGTACTCTTTGCATCACTATTTTGAGGAAATGTTGCAAAGGCCAATACAACTACGGCAACTAATGCTAAGATCGTTCGATAAAAAGACTTGTTCATTAAAATATCCCCTTTGTAAAAATATAAATCTCACCTGACACCAACACTTATCAAACAGACAATCTCATAAATCACCTTCTTTCTTTAATAAATGCTACCAATCATATAAATAATTGTTAAGAAACAATAGTGATTTTGAATAATAAGTATCACAGGTATTATTACCTCAAAGGGATATTGCTCACCTTTATAAACAACTTATGTAATTTTGTAATTCGTTAGATTTAGTAAAAACCTCACCGAATTTTTTGTCTATAGTTTTCCATTGCCTTTCACTTGTTGGGGGCAACTCATTTTCAAGGTAAATAAACAACTCATCGATTTTGCTGCTAAGTTGATCCATATTTTGCACGAGAGCTTCTTTTATTGATTCAGATATGCACATGGAGGCGTCCTTCCTTATGAAAAGATAATTACTGCCTTGCTGTTATCATTTTTTATGTACGGAGAATATTTTCGTTCAAGATAATTCCTTGACGTTCCTTCTCCCAGACTTACATTATAAATACTCCTAACCCTATATAATTTGTATGCTTGTTCTTTTGCTTGTTCAGGCGATAGCGCCTCAATAACTAGAGACGCATTCTCACCTTTGTTGTCTTTACACCTTACATAATACTTTTTCAATAAACATCCCTTTATCCTTTCGTTTTTTCTTGAATCAATTTAATGAATCAAGCCTCGATATGTATTTTGTTTAAAATTGTGGAGATCGATTAGGTTAGTTAACCGCTCAATTTCCTTACTCAACGCATAACATTGATCAACATAAAATTTCTTTGGCATAATCACAAACTGTCCACCTTTAAATCCTTCCGCACCGGCTTCTTGCATTGCTGCTGGAAAGATATCAATTAGACTCCCTTTTATAAAGCTCTCAATATATTCATCTACTGAAATAGTGTTCAAGACCTTAGCTAATACTCCATTGGTCTTTTCATCGTTATGTACGTAAATGCTTTGTGTATGTGGTTCAATAACTACAAAGTCAAGAGCGTTTATCAAGTCAATTTTTCTTGATCAGTTAACATATTCACTCTCCTTTTAAATACGACTTGAAAAATTCACTTAAGTTATCAGCCATAGCTGCAGCAACTTCAGAAAAGTATTTATGTCTTTTCTCCTCTGATTGCAAAAACTCAACTGTCGTTTCTGCAATCTCTTTAATCCTGTCTTCTTTGAATTTTCCATTCCTAACACGCTCTTTAATTTCTTCTGCCTCTCTTTTTAAAGATTCTGGGTAACTATCCATTCATCTCACCTCTCAATTCCACTTATTTTGCATTTGTATAAAAGACAAATTTTATTTAGTATTCTTATTATTTAGCTCAGAGAAAAGTAAGTTGAGAAGATCATTATTATATTTAATTGCCTTGTTTAGTTTATCTTCTAACTCTTTTCGCAATGTTTCAACACCTTGAAATTCCTGAATAGGAGTACCATTATGCTCATTAATCAACTCAGATGACGTAACAAATGAATTAAATATTTTTAAAACTTCTAGAGTTGGGTAATGAATAGACCCCTGATGTACAATCCTATTTCTTAAACGAGATTCATATAAAAATTGTTTTTTATGTTTGCAAAACATTTTGTACAACAGTTTAGATGATTTTTTCATATCTCTTTTAAAATTCAGATGATTTAATTTGCATTGTTTCTCATTAAATCCCAGCTTTAAGGCAGCATTACAAATCAGCAATTGTTGGTCAAGAATGGTTGAATATTTAATTAAGAAGAACTCTAAATGATAATTTAGAATATCTTGATGTTCAACATAATAATTACCGCTTATTACTGGTTGAGATGTCTTTATAAGTACCAAACAATTTGCCATACTCTTAAATGTTCCTTCTAAATCCTTCAGGAGTTTTTGGCATTCTGATGAATTTGAACCCATTGCAAATTTTCTAAATTCATTTTTATTTATTTTGTTTTTAAGTTCTTCTGAAATAGCCTTTGTCTCCTTTCTATAAAATTGATCTTTTATTCAGTCTGTGCAAAATATCCAATGTACCCTGGCTCTTTGGGTTTTAATTCCCCCCAAATATTTTTATTCTTGTCTACTATTTGAAGCTTGAATTTATTGTTTACACTCTTCTCAACTAACTCTAATCCATATTCTTCAATATATTTTTGAGCTTCATTTTCATTAAATGACCAAGCTGCCATGTCTTCTAATAAACTATGTAATTGCAAGGACATTTTTCTACGCAATTCCAGTGTTTGATTTCTAAATTTTAATTTAAGCAACCCTTCTCCACCCTTTCTGATAAATGAGATATTTTAATCAGTTTCACAAACACTTCACACATTTCAAATATTTGACATGCTAGACTAGAGTTGTATCACAATCAAAACCTGGGAGGTAATTCTTATGAAAAAGTTTTACAAAGGATTGATTGTTTCTGCCTTATCTCTAACCACTCTGGCTCTCCCTGCTTTTACATCACAAGCCTCAGCTCTTACGCCTGTTAAATCAGTTGACCAAGTTAAACAACTAGGTGATCCCATTGGTACAGTTGATTTCCACATGTTAAGGAATTCTAACGTTTCCCTATTAACAGGTTACACCCGATGGGAAATAGTATCTGGCAGTAACCTCATTAGCATTAGTTCCGGCGGTGTTGTTTCTTCTCATTCAACACTGGGCACAGCAGTGATTTATGCATATGATATTAATGATAATTATGTTATTTATAAAATCACAGTAGAACCACGGTAGTTAACTAAGGAGTGCTAGTTCACTCCTTCCCTCTTTGTTTTACTCAAATAATTGAATCAAATCTTCAACAATCTCGTCGCTGCCCCATTGCCCTGTATCCCATGAATATGTATGTAATCCAGCAATGCTCATAACTTCTCTGTATAACTCTAAAATTGAATCAATGTCTTTTCCTACTATGTACTCATCACCCCGTACGCTTAACCGTTCCTTAATAATGCTTTGATCAGCATGTAAGTACACTACCTTCGCCTTTGCTTTAATTTTATCTTCAATAAATCGAAGCTGTTGCTCTGTAAGGATCGAGTAATCTTTAAATTTCTTTGCATATACCAAGTTAGAATAAACAAACCTGTCAATAATCACGTTGTCTTCGTCAGCTAATTTGTTGAAGTGCTCAAATAATCTCTCATTCCCGCTTGTGGCCAACTCAAAGCTTGAACCTTTGATAATTGGATACTTCAGTTCATTGCTTAGCTTCGCAGCAACTGTGGATTTAAAACAACAATCAGGCCCCTCCAAAATAATTAATGTCATTAATCCTCCACCTTTCTTATTTTATGAATTCCAACAACCTGGTAAGTGCCATCAGGGTACTTTACTTCTACCTGGTTGTATCGATAATCTACTTTCGCTACAGCCCCGATCTCATCTGTAAAATCAACAATTACCTTTTGACCTTTTCTAAACATAAGTTAATCCTCCCTTTAGTGGCGTTAATTCATGTTCTTTAAAGTAAGTAATGTCACCTGTTTCATCGCTAACTGCATAGTCATATGTAGCTGAGTGTAAATGCTCAATAATTTTCCCTTTTCTCCCAACATGATGCGGGCATCCATAACGAGCATTATTGTTGATCTCTACAGCTAGTCCAACAGGATAACTCCAGTGTTCAGGCAATTTAATACCACCTCCCTTCAATAAAAAACCTCTTAATATTCTATTATTATTCTAGAAACCTGTTTTTCATTAAATCCAAGTGACGACAAAAACCTCTTAAAATCATCTAACAACAATCCGGGAATTTCCCCTTTATGTTCTTCAATAATCGACGGTTTATAAGTCTTATTTAATTTGGTCACCTGTCCGTATTCGTCTGTAAATGCCATTTCAATTTGAATGCATTTCAATTATCTCACCCTATTTTTTATTTTTGTCTTGCATTTTAACTGCTTGTTGCCATAACAACATCATCAAAACGTCTTTCATCATAAGTTCCATCATAATAACAAAGTTCTACTGTTTCTGTTTCAGGATAGATCGCTTCAATAATCCCACGCTCTCCAGTTGATTTTACCTTGGCCTCTTTATCCAAAATGAACATCCTCTTCACTCTCTCTATGTAATAGTTTTCCTTGGGATATATTTCATGTTATGTATTGCATCGAACGAATTGTTGAAATGTTTATACCTTTCTGTCATTTGGATCAATTCACCAGCTTACTCTTACATTTTTTCGACCAAATGCATTTGCTTCTTGCTCACTGTCCATCAGAATATCTATACGATTGTTTTTAATGTCTCCTCCTGTATCTATTGCATATGCTTTAAAGCTATTTCCTTCGTATGAAACTTGCACTAATGAATATAAAGGAATTACTTCTGGATCAACAGCGATTATTCTTTTTCCATTGTAATAGGATGTGTTTGATACATCATAGCCGGTTTTTGTTTTCCCTGTGCACCCTGTAGAACAAAATGCTGTGTAAGCAGTGGCAACAACTTCATGACTCTTCACTGCTTTGGCGTTAGTACTTTTTGAAGCAGATTTATCTTCGCTTCTCTTTTTATTTGTTTTTTGCACTTTTTTTGTCTTTGTATGTTTTGCAGCTTTTTTATTTTCTTCTGTTAGATATGTAACCGTCGCATTAAGATACTTTTTTCTACTTTCAGCCTGCTTTTCTTCCTCACTCTTTAGCCTGGGAAGGATTCTTGGAACGTCAATTTCATGAATAAGTCTTTGTCCCACCTCTTTTTTATTTAAATAAAATGACTCTTTTATTGAGACTTGACTGTCTTGATGTGTATACAAGTTTTTAGCGCTATATATGAGCCCTACTCCTAACAAACCAATTGTAGCAAAAAGTGTCATTTCATTAATTCTATGATATACATATTTTTTATGTTTGTCTATCAGTTTTTTGAAAATTTTCATCTCTCCTAGCTATTTAAATTTACGCTGCTTTAATTTGGACTTCTTTTTTATCAGCCCATGTAGTTTCTGTAATCTCTAAATCCACTACTACAGGCACTTGCATCCACTCAACGTCTTCCATAATTCGTTTAATATGAGGAAAAATCCATTCCTCACCCTTGTACACTAAAAACTGCAATTCATCATGAATATTAGCTAAGGGAAGAGTTTTACAATTGTTTTCTCTTAAAAATTCCCCAATCCTAATAACATATCCTTTTAACATATCTGCGCATGAGCCTTGTACAAGATAGTTCCCTACTTTGTATGCTTTATCAGTATTTGAAAGGAAATAAACTCTCCCATACATATTTGTTGCATAGCTATTCTTTTGTACTTTAGCTGCAACTTGTTTCTGATAATAAGATACCTCTGGAAAGGTATTTGACCAACCTGAGACAAGGGCATTAGCAATTTCCATTGAGACTTCAAGTGCTTCCGATGCTTTTTTAGCACCGCCTCCATAGTTTCGCATGAAGTTAAACATCTTTCCTATGTATCTCCAGAACTTTTTAAAAGATTTTTCATCAACTGGAGATTCTTTTTCATGTTCGTATTGCTTATACTTGTCTACACATTTAAATGCCAATGCCATTAATGTATTATGGGATGTTTCGCTATGGACATCAGTGGGAGTCCAGCTCTCTCCGTTTTCAAGAAGCCAAACTGAAGTTCCGTCTTCTTTCTTTTCATACCACCTTGCTCTTTCTTCTTTCGTATCAAAACGAAACTCTTCACCAGTTATGTAATGAGTACATTTAAAAGGCATATATGCTCGGCATAGGTTTAAATCAGGCTTCTTCAACAGAACTGTATAGTTTGCCTGTGCTCTTAACTCTATTTGTGATAAATCAAAGTATGCAATTTTGTTGTAATTTCCTCCTTCAACTATAAATGCTCGCCTCGGAGAGAAAATTTCATATTCAATCGGTGCCTTACCTTCTCCATTTTCTTTCTCGTAGAGCTCTCCTTCCTCTGTTAGAATTCTTTCTTTAGGGAATTGCTGCGCATCTGATCCCAGCCTTCCAGACACAGTGTTAAACTGCCCATACTGAGTATAAAAATGATTATCATATTGCGCCACTTCAATAATCCTTGAGATATAAGTCGATTGCCACTTTTCAAGTCGTCTAAGTCTTGTAATTAATTGGGATACACGATCATCTTTGTGTTTTTTAAGATAAGATTTATCAGTTGTTTCTGGTCTCTCTCCAAGCTTTTTCTCAAAGTAATCAGCAATTACTGTCCCTTGAGAAACGGTGAAATATTCTCCAACAATTCCCCATAGTTCTTCATACAGTTTTTGAATTTCGTCCTCACATTTTTTAAAGCAGCTGTGCAAATAAGGCATATCTACTTTCATACCAACACGTTCCATTTTTAATAATTCGATTATCAGTTTATTTTCTTGTTCAAGAATGGCTTTTTGTTTTCTTTTTAATACTGTAGGGTAAGTAAATTCAACTAACTCTAATGTATAGATACCATCACTATGGACATATTCCATCATTATATCTCGGTCTACTTCAGAGTAATCTGCAAAAGGATTTTCTTCCATCCATTTAAAATACACATTTTCAATTTCTTCAGGCACCTTCAGCCACCGTTGCTTTTTCTCTTTTGTAAAGTAGTCCATTTCGTTTCGCTTTTTTACTTTGTACGCTTCTTTAATTTTTCCAAGTCCCCATCCTTTATAGGGCTTTAATAATTCTTTTAATATATTTCGCTTAGCATCATTTATTTTTCGTAGTTCTTTCTTTACCTCTTTCTCAAACTCGCCTGCCTTTGGATCAATATACTTTTCTGATACTTTTTTAAGCCCTAAAACATCTCCACCGTCTCGTGCAGATACAGCATCAAAGGAAAACCTACAAAGGCCCATTGTATCTGTAATATTTTTCAACCCGTAAACAACTTTTTCAGAAATACCGCCGTTTATTAACATGTGCAAATCATATTTCACATTGTGACCAACAGTCATTACACATTTTTTTGTTAGGGCAATTACTTGTAAAAGAATTTCGGCTTTAGAATCAAAAGCAAATACCCTTCCTTTAATTTCATCTGTTCTTTTTTCTTTTGGGAGCATCCAGCCAAAAACCCACATAAACGGTTTGTCTTTAATGATATGTAAACCTGTAGTCTCTGAGTCAAGAACACAGAGTTTCGGCTCATCTTTATGAAATAGTGTATTTATCTCATCAAAGTCATTTACCCAATGTTTTTCGTATAGTTTTGTTATATCCGTTTCTAACTTTGGTTTTATAATCACGGCATCACCTCATCCCGTTAAAATAAGAAGCTATCTGTTACTTCAATATCAACTATCTCTACTGCAGGAGCTGATTTATTTTCATATTTATTAACCTTGCATTTACCAACTACGTCTAAATAAAATGTTTCGTCTCCATTATCAAACAATTCATCAAAATCGCCTTTATAGTACGGTTTAGTCAATTTGTATTCTCCAACATTAATAACAAACGTTGATGTTCTGTTTTTGTATACTCTTACATCAGTATTATTTATTTGTATACCTTCAATTGCTATTAGGGGTTCTTCAACTGTTGATCCCCAGTCGTCCCTATATTTATGTATAGATTTAATTAAAGTAGCATCCATGTCTGCTGCGGGGATAATGAAGTCTACTTCATGAACATCTTCTAATAAAACATCTGCTTCAATAATGCTGTTTAATTGAGTACTCAAGTTTTCAAAGTATTCAGCTTCTATTTCAAAACCAAATGCATTTGCATGCCCTTCGCAAAAGTTAAAAAGGCCTGTTTCAGTAAGTAATTTTTTAAAGTCTTTAATTCCACTTTTTTCATATCCTCTTGCAGACCCTCCAAATTTCCCTTCCTTTGTTTTCCTGCCTAACATTACGGGTCTCTTAAACTTCTTAGCTAATTGGGTAGCTACAAGCCCTGTAAATGAGGATTTTAATTCATCGGAAACATCTAAAACTATTACTTTATCATTCGTTTTATTTTCTTTGATAAGCTGCTCAATTAATACATTAACTGGTTTTTCAAGTGATTTTTTCTGCCTATTCTTCGTATTTGAAATTCTTCTGGCGACTGACTTTACTATAGGCTCGTATATTTTCTTCCTTGGATAATAAACAGATTCTTGACTGCCTAGTAATGCCTTCATCATATCTGTCTTTTCCTCCATTGTTGCGTAGCGTATAGCTGCATTTATGAATGGAACAATAGAGAATGCCGTAAAATGTATATTTATATTTCCATCTAAGAAAAATGATTGTCTGCCCACGATTTCTTTTATCAGTGGGTTTTTAATTTGCTTTAAGCCCTTCTTTACATAATAACGTGTTTCTGGTTCCCGTAAGTCAATTACATCGCCAATATTCCCAATTGCAACTAAATCTAAGAAGCTGTCAGCCAAGTCTAAACAAAGTTTGTCATCTAAAGCTTTACAAAATTTATAAACAATACCCACACCTGAAAGTCTTTTGTTCTGATACTTATTTGAGAGCTGGTTATTTATAATGATTGCAGCATTTGATTCTTTTTCACATTCATGGTGATCAAGTACTAACGTATCTATTCCCCGCTCTTTTAACTCTTGGTGTATCGTATATTGGTTACTTCCTGCATCAGGAATAATTAACAAATGCGTATCTTCTGGTATTGTTTCCAGTGAGGCCCCATGATCTTTTTTATCATGAAGCCTCCATTTTACTTTAGTACCAGGGAAGGCTTGATTTAGGTAATTAATTAGGATTGCGCTTGATAGATACCCATCACAATCAGAATCAACTTGGATAAATATATTGTTCTTTAATTCAATATGTTTCAATAAACAATTAATGCCCTTATCCATATTATTTAATAGGGAATAATGATTTATAACTGATGAATTTAAATTAAAGAACGTATCAGCATTAATATCTCTATTCTTTATTATTGTATAAATAGGATTTTTATAATCATTCTCCCCTATAAGTTTATAAATCAACAGCATCCATCCTATCTATTTATTTTAAATTTGTTTTCGTATAAGGAAGTCCAAACATCGTATCCTTTATCTGTAGGCGAATCTTTATCAGATAAAAGGTTGTCCTTGTCATAAATTCCGTAACGTAATCTGCCTGTAAGCCTGGATACCTCATTAACAATGAATTTGGCATCTTTGTCTTTGTCATATGCAAATACAAATTTAATCCCAATTCCTAAATTTTTAAGTATCCTTATTTGCTCATCAGACATACTGTCTCCTTCAATTGAAATACAGTTTTTAAACCCCCATTGAGTTAAATACCAGGTGGTTTTGCCACCTTCGACCACTATTGCTTCTTTCAGTCTCTTAATGTGAGGGAGAGCTCTATGTAAATTATAAAATTCAATTGACTTATTACAGGGCTGTATATAGAGATACTTATATTTATCATTAACCACTGGGTCATTTCCAATATATCGCCCTTTAACACCAATTAATTGACCACTCTTATTATGTACCGGAAAAGTTACGCGTTCAGATCTTACATCAATTCCTACACCAAAAAGCTTTTGGGTCCTAAGTGACAATCCTTCATTATACCATCCTAAATACGGAATATTTCCGTACTGATCCAAAACACTTTCGGGCAATATTTCGTTCTCATCGGTTATTCCATCTTCCTTATTACGATTTTTCTGAAGCTTGTGCAGCCATCTATTCGGTTGTGGTTTTTCTTTTTCTTTTGTTAATTTATAAAATCCATCTATGTACTCTAAATAATTTAGTTTATTGCATAACCAAAATTTGCTCTTTGAAAGGCATGCTTTTTTATCATCTTCAGATTTAGCTTCATAAAGTATGTAGGATATGACATCAAATATTGATCCTGATATTCCCTTGCTTCTGATATTTGAAGTTAAAGAGGGTGTGTTTTTGACTTGAACACTTCGTTCATTATCACCGTCAGGAAGTCCAGCAACAAACAACTTACCTCCTTGTTCGGTGCTGATGCCCCAACATCCAAGAGCTTCTAAAACATCTTGTATTTTTTCTTCCTTATAAATTCTTTCCCTAATGGTTTGTAGATCGGACATTAATCGCCACCTTCTTAGAATGATCCTCCTATTCTTGGAACCTTCACATATGCAACTTCTTCGAACGAGTTAATACTGTAATTCACTTCATATATAATCTGCTCTTCTTCACTTCCGAAACGGTTCTTTGCTAGAAAAAGAACTAAGTATGTTTTCTTAGGATCTAACTTATACTCTTCTTCATACCAGTTTCCTAATCCATCTTTTTTATAGTTGTACGGTTTTAACTCATATTTGCTTTTAGAACCAGTGTATTCATCTGCAAAAAGCAATCTACCCATCATTACAACCGCAGCTACCTCGTTGATTTCCATACTCTTACCTGTTGAGTCCAAATCCAAAAACCTTGTTTCCTTACCTAACTTCAGCTGCACAGTAGCTAACGTTCCAACATTTTGATTATCTTCTTTTATTAAATCGTGCAATTCTTGTGCTGAATTTGAAAAGGCTTCCCACCGAGCCATATCTTTTTGTGATCTATCAGGTTTAAAAGTATCGATTATAAGTTTGTTGTATCCTTTTGGTCTATATAGCTCTACACGACTGAGGATATCCTCTACTCTATACTTCTTTAACTCCAGTGTTTTAATTAATCCTTGTCCTCGCTCCCATGCCCAGTCTTTTGCTGCATTTAATTTATTTAACATCTCTTGTTTAAAATTACCTTCGTATAATTTTTCTCTGTTAATCGGTTTCTTTAATACCTTAGATGAAATAGTCGCAAGCAGTAGCGAACGCCATTTCTTTACACTTTCTTCATTTATAGCTAAAATCGCCTTCTCTTGGTTTTCAAAAAGACTTAAAATGAATTTTTCCATTGCAATTGAACTTTTCCCAACACCGGAGGATAGGACTAAATAATAAAGAGAACCGTCTTTCCAACCTTTAATTTTCCTATTTAATCGAGGTGAATCGTGCAATGGTGATCCCATAGACTCCCCTGAATCTAAATCCTCAATTGTTTCATCTAGCCCATCCACAAGGTCATGTTCAATTACATCACCAGAATTAATGTGAGCAAAGGTTTCTTTATGTTTATACTGTATATACAGTTGTAATTGTTTTAAAGTCATTGCAGTCAGTTTATGGATTAACTCGCAGTTCGTAATATCAATAAGTGAGGCCTGCTGCAGTTTCCTTAAACTCTCGTACTTTTGAATTTCATTAAAATGATATTCCTCATTATGGCTGTCTTTTTTGCATTCGTTCATTAACTCTTCTATTGATTCAAAACCACCAAAGTCATTATAAGCGTCGATATAACTTTTTTTATTTTTTTCTTTGGGTCTAGATACTAGAAATGAATATACTGTTTTATCATCAAAGTCTCTAATGCCATTTTCGAACATCTGAGACCCTACTGTGTAATAGAAGTACCAAATGGACTCTGTGAACGTCTCACTTGAGACTTTATGGGTTCTGTATCTTTGATAAAGCATTGGATTCGACCATAAATAACCTACAAACAGAGCTTCATGAATATGTGAGGGTTCAACAAATTCTTCTATATATTTTTGTTTTGTCATTGCTTACTCCCTATAATAAACTTGAAATATCTAATTCATCCTTCTTGTTTTTATTCCTTTTAACCTCAAGATCAATTTCATCCTGAAGCTGAATTTGTTTTTTTATAACGCTTGTACGAATTGAGTCTTGTTGTGCTAAGCGTCTGTTCCTTTCTTTTACTTCGTTTATGTTACTAACTATAATACTCAAGAAATACGCAAATTCGTGCCAAGGTGATTCGAACTGTTTGTAATCCCTTGCTTTATGTAATTGCTGTTCTGAATACTTATAGGTGTCTAAAATGTCTCTAAACGGAACTCCTTTTTTATATCTTTTAACTTTTTGACTTTGATATTTAACCGTTCCATTTCTTAGATCCTGTAACCTTTCAATCATTCTCTTACTTAATCCTTCTAGTCTATGTAGATCTTTAAGGTATAGGTAGAGTTCATCAAATTCATTTGCTTCTTTTTCTTTAAACGCTTTATCCTTCTCATATTGAACATAACACTTATCGTGAAAATATTTCCTTATGTACTTTTCAGTGCCGTTTTTATTGTATTTCCCAGTTGGTTTTGCTTCACAGAGCATTTCTTTTTTTACCCCTTTAGATCCGCACCACTGGCATTTAACTTCCCTCATATCCGCTCTCCTTTTATAAACTAAGGGGAGAAAAACTCCCCTTTATTAAACTGCATTAAGTACAGATTTAGTGATTATTAAAGCTTCTTTAAGATCTTCTACCGAATTAAGTTGTTTATAATTCTTTTGCCCATCAAACTTTGTTGCATAGGCATCGGCTAGCTGGCGTTTCACTGCAGGCGGTTGGTCAGACACTAAAGATGTGATCTCATCTAAATACGTCTGAGGATCATTTGCAGCTTTTTCAGCTGCCTCTTGGATTTTTTCCTCCCTAAGTTGTTCTTCCTCTTTTTTTATCTCATGAACAGTTCGATTAGTCTTTTTAATTTGGCCAAGCACCGCATTCTCGAATGTCTTTAAAAAGTTTTCTGCACTATATTCAACTTTTTCAGGTAGTTCAGTATAACGTCCGCCTGCAATTTCAACATACTCAGATGGTCTAAAGTACATCATAACTTTTGTGTCATGGAAGTTACTTGCCTTATCACGTCCTTTTTTATCTTTAATGTTATCTTCTAGTTCATTGCCTTGTTTATCTAATACAGAAACTTCATTATGTAAGCAGCAGATTAGACTTGCCTGTGATTCAAAAACTTTTCTTCCAGAGTTGGGCATCATTAATTGAACGGAATTATATTTCATTCCATCATATAGGGTGGTTTCTTTTTCTTTTGTCCAGGCCAGAAACATCAGTCCGTAGCCTGCATTTTTTAATGTGTCAAAAGGCTTTTTTAGTTCTTCATAAAGAGCAGTCCATCCGTTTTCTTTGCCGTTAGTTGACTCAGAAATATCTTGAAGTGACTCAAAAGTTTTCCCATAGCGTTTATTTCTATCGTACAGAATCCAAGCTGTACAAGCATCGATCGCTCTATCTGCTGTATCTACTCCAATAAGCTTAACGATTCTCCCTGTCTTTGCCTCTTGAACTAATTCTGGGACAACTGTTTTTTTAAAGTAATCCCACACTTTCCAAAGGTTTTTATCTGTTCCTTCATCATGGAGAGGAACGATGTTGTCTAGCTGCCATGTCTCGTACCCGTCCTCAAAAGACAACAATAAAGCTTCTTCGGGGTTTGAATAGTGTAATTCAGTTACCTCTTTCCAAAGACGTGTCTTACCTGTCTTATATCCTCCTGCTACTAGTGTCATGATCGATTGTAGTTCAACCTTTGGCGTGTTATTTTTAATTTTCTTACGGAAACTCATTCAATCTCTCCTTATAATTTAATTATTATTAAGTCGCAACTTATCTTAGAAAGGCAGGTCATCGTCGTCTACAGTTACTTCAGCGAAAGGATCTTCATTAGGTTTTTTCTCATTAGAAATCTCTTCCTCCGATAAGAATTCGCTCTTCCATGTACCGACAATGTATCTCAATATTTCTAGACCCTTTCGAGTTCCAGTTGAGACTGTCTCAAAAGAAGCAACTTTTTCCCCTACATCTTCAAAAGGATTCTCTTCCTCTGATTCTGCAACTTCGACTTGTGTAAATTGTGCTCTATTATTGTCTATCCCTTCAACAACCAGAAAATCGCCTCTCTTTAAACTAACAAATGCATCTGCAAAAGGTTTTTTGCCTTCTTCTGGTTCTTTATAATAAACAATAAGCTCAACATCTTTTGGAACACTTTTTTCTTTTCCATGATCAAGATAAACTCCATTTACCTTTGTATCCTTTGTTTCTTCGTCTTGGTATGTACTCTTAATCCCTAGCTGCATTTCAAATTTGTTATGTTCTTTAAAATCTTCAGAAGCAAAGTCTCTTACATGAGGCACATAATTGTATTTGCCATCTGCTTCTACTACTCTAACTTCACTTTGAATGTTATTCGACACCTTAATCTTATCCGTTTCAACAACATCATCAGTGTAACTTACTTTAAAACGTTTCCCCTCACCATCGTCAGTAATTTTGGCGATGAATAAATCTCCACCATCCGGGTTTAACCAACCCACCTTAACTTTTGCAACACCTTCTTTTGCTTTTCCACTACCGAGCCAGATTCCATCTTCCTCTGAGTCGTACACTTTAAATTGATCCCCATCTTTCACACCTTTAATTTCAACTTCTCCATTTTTCAATGGATAAACTCTTTTAATAATTCGTTTCACTAATTTGATTTCTTCTCCGTTGTTGTTTTCAAAAGAATCAAATTCGTACTGGCCTTGAACTTCTACCCACATACCTGGCTTCACGATTTTAGCTAATTGTTCAGTTACATCCCATTCTGGCGTAATGACATGATATGTTTCATCAGGTAGTTTGGTCTTATCGTTTCGGTCAGCCCATGGAAGTGGAACTGTTTTTTTATGTACAGAACTATAAGCATAAACTAAATCTCGTTCCATGCCAGAAAGCTCTACTTTTAATTCATTATAAGGTGCAGTTTCGATATTAAACTGAAGCACCCTTCTGTTTTTCTTTGTTTGTGTAACAGTTGTTTCAAAAATTTCAGCATCATACCAACTGTCTGTTTCTGGATCTTTTTTTCTTACAGGTTTAACTAAACCAACAAACCTAAAATTGTTTGTGAATTCTTTCCCGCCGTGTTTTTTGTTAATTTTAATATCATCTTTTTTCTTATATGCCATATACAATTATCATCCTCTATTTTTATTTTTGTCTGTTTTGATTTTTCTTTGAATATGTAATTTTACTAAACTTGCAGTCTTTGATTCCAAGTTCTTTACTAAGTTCTATGTACCTTCTTTTTGGGAACTTCCAATCATTTTGGTCAGAAAAGCATCCTGACTTATTTACAATTTCAAATACCTGCTTTTTTCTGTTAACTTTGATTAACATATTTCCGTAAGCGTACTCTGTGCAAAATAAACGTTTTTTAACTCGCTCAGGATGAGTTTCTTTGACAAGTGAGACATTCCTTATCATCTTTAACAGTGCTTGATCAGGAGTAATTGTCTTGTTGCCTTTAACGTTTTCTCTGTAATAGCTTAATGCCTTCTCTGTTATCCCAAGTACCTCCAAGTAATTCGCCTCCTTCCCTTTAACTTAATTTTATTATATACATATTTTTTAGCTTTGTCTACATGTTTTATAAACTTTTATATTTTTTATTTTTGTATTTCATTGCAATCTTCCAATTCGAATAAAATTATCATTTTATCTGGGGCTTGTTTCATTGGATTTTCCTAGCGCTACAGAAGGCAAAGTAACCAACAATGGTAATTAACCTATATTTTTATAACACTTCGTATTTTTGTATTGTTGTTCTTGGAGGATTTGATTCTTTTAATATATTGAACCATACTTTTATTTTTTCACCTTGTTTGAGGTCATTTTTGGTATCAAGTTCACTTAAGCCTATTATCACTACTTGATTTTTATATTTGTTAATAAGTTTTTCTTCGGAAAGCTTATAATCTTCTTTTGATGGAGCTTCCTTACTAGTAATGAGAATTGCACTATCATCGTCTTTAAGTACGACATAACCAACTAAGCTTTGCATCTTTGTTCTGCCTCCGTTTGGTTCATTTTTATCGCAACCTACAAGAAATAAAATGAACGCAATTAAGATTATTCCCAGTTTAGGCAACTTCCTCACCCCTCTAAATATTTTCTATTAAATAAACAAGAAGGTGTCTAACAAAAGAAAAATTTCTGTCATATTAAACAAGCTCATTCCACAACCACATATCCATTGTTTGCAACGTAAATCCGTCGGGTAGCTGCTTCATTTTCACACTAACATTAAATCTCTTACCGGTTGTTTTATGTACAATAGCCAGTTCTTCTCCATTAAAGAAACGTACAATGGCCTCATCAAATTCAATAGGTTGATTAACCACATAACCTTCCTTTAAAGCTCTAATAAACAAATAAGGATCATTTTTATACAGCTCATAAAGAATGTTCGCATATTGTTCATTCTTGTCTCTAAGTAGTTCAAAATTAATCAATGGTATGTATAAGTCCTTGTCTGACAAGTTCAATTTGTTTCTAAAGTATTTAATTGCTTCATCTTGCTCTTTAGAAATTATGTTTGGCATTCAGTTAACCCCTTATTCGTTATGTTTTATGGGCTAGTTTAATTCTAAACTAGCCCAGCCTAACTCTAAATAGTTCCTTCAAGACCATAATCTTTTGCACCAGCTGCAATTAAACTAAACACAGCTAAAAGATGTTCGTTTATTTTCTCTTCTGTTTCTTTTCCAAAAGCATCAAAACCAATTTTAGCATCACTTGAGTAATTAATTTTCTGAATCCCTACTTGAACTACACTTTCCTTTTCAATTCTAGCAATAAAATAAGCATTGCCGAGAGATTTTCCTAAATACTCCCCTGTGTATAGATCATAATCATCAAAAACCTCATACCGTATTTCTCCGATTCTAAGCCTCTGTTCACTCATACTCCCATCTCCTTTTTGAAATATTTGGTACTCTTAAATTATATATCAAAATGCATAAAGGAACAAGTGTTCGCTTTAAATTATTTTCCATTTCATTTTATCCGCTACTTTATTTCGTTGTACTTAAAACTCTAATTTGTCTTTGGCTGAGAAGTGCACTGGTTCCTTTATTTGAATAAAAAATTACTTTTATTCAGAAATCAATACGATTACTCAACTCCTTAAGGTAAAATATGAGTATCTCTCTTTGAAAGGATTGAGCTATTCATGATTAAACTTTCTCCAGAAGAAATTGATGAAATCGCTAAAGAATGGGAAAACAAAGGTAATCCGCACTGTGATCATTCTCAAATAGGCAGAGAATACACACTTGGTGCTCATACTGACTATGCATGTCTGCAATGCGGTGAAAGACGTTACAATATTGAAGACTTTAGGAGATAGGGTATTAACCCTTCTCTTTAAATATCGTTTTTATTCAGTTTCTTTTCTTACCCATTTTCTAACCTTCACTTCTTTTAACTCCACTTCATAACAATCCACTTGATCTTCAAATTCCCAAGGGCTTTCATACTGGTTTTCAGTTGCACCTTTGCTATAGAAAGTTTCAAAAAAGCGACCCTGATATGAGAACACAATTCTATAGTGAATGCTCCACCTAGACGTGTCAGTGATTTCTTCCAGTAGTGAAGATTCCGGCAGCCCTAATTCATTTACCATGTAGTCTTTGTCCAATTTAATTTTCATTTAAAATAACCCCTCTTCCTTTGCAGCATTTACATTCAACTAAAGGCTCGTTGATTTTAGCCATCAGATCATCTAAAAATTTCTTAATATTACTCTTTAAATCTTCAACGTCCTTTCCACTAAACGGTTCTACAATTGGGTAGCTCTGATAGGCTTTAGGTGCAACATTGTAAATTTCAACTTCCCGCTTTGTTTGAAATCTTTTCTCAAGTTTAGGCTTTCTCCGTTTGTACATTGCATTAAGATCAACTATATACTCGTGAGGTTTGTAAAGCTCCAGAACCTTGACCACAGTTAAACAGAAATCATAATCACTCGTGATTCTTGCAAATTTAGGGTTTATATTGGCTTTTATATGGTTTCTGATAATCTTATAGCTTTCTTCTCGGGACAAGTAGCACGGCTTTGTTTCAAGAAGCATTGGATGAGTTTGAATTCTATCCAGTAAGTTATAATTCAAGTTAAAATTATGACTTTGCAGCTTAAGTTCTCCGTCAATCTCTTCAATTACGTTCATTTCGAACTCAATTTTTTGATTCTGTTGTGGGACTTCTTCAAATTTCAAATCATATAGACCCTTCACTTCATAGTATTCACTGTCTTCACCTATGTAAGAAGCTTTAATTACTTTTGGAGTTAATTCAGATTCTTGGAATCCCTTTTTTAATTCATACCTATGATTGATTTTTTTAGCTGGCAATTGCTTTTCAATAACTCTTGGCTCCTTATCTAACTTAAACCAGTCTGACTTATACGTTTCAGATGCTCGTTTCCCATCGAATAGCAATTCATCTAATTGACTATGACAATATCTCTTTCCCTCAATATTGTCAGACACCAAAAAACAGTTATTTGTTTTAATACCAATTAGCTTCATGAAAATTCCCCTTTTTTTAATTTTATTTTTACCTTAATAAAATCTCTGTTTTATCTACATCTTCTAATTTTATTTTTATCTAACAAATCAATAATGTAAGTCTCGTACATGTCATCCCAATAAGGATCTGTTCTCGCTATGTATTTCTTTGTTCTTCCGTTCTCCTCAATCTTAAAGGTTTGTCCCTTTTGAATATCAGTGAACTTTTTCTTTCTCCATATTCCCCTGATCAACACATCAACTTCTTTAACCTCAACTATTTGCTGCTGCATCACATTCCTCCTTTTTGATTTTCGTGTATCAAGCCTGTACAATATTCAAAAACCCTAAAGGATGATGAACATGTGTGGCAGGTTCACTTTATTCTCTGAGTTTGATGACATCATTGAGCAATTCAATATAGATCAATTCTTACCCGAAGATGAATATTACCCAAGCTATAATGTTGCCCCTTCACAAAACATCCTTACAATCATCAACGACGGATCGAACAACCGGCTGGGAAAACTTAGATGGGGTCTTATCCCTCCATGGGCTAAAGACGAAAAAATCGGCTATAAAATGATTAATGCCCGTGCTGAAACATTGTCCGAGAAACCCAGCTTTCGAAAGCCGCTTGTCAGCAAACGCTGTATCATACCCGCTGACAGTTTTTATGAATGGAAGCGTCTTGATCCAAAGACTAAGATTCCTATGCGGATTAAGCTTAAATCATCTAATCTCTTCGCTTTTGCCGGCTTATATGAAAAGTGGAACACACGAGAAGGCAATCCGTTGTACACCTGCACAATAATCACAACAAAGCCTAATGAGCTTATGGAAGACATTCATGATCGAATGCCAGTTATCCTTACTGATGAGAATGAAAAAGAATGGCTCAACCCTAAAAATATTGATCCTGATTATCTACAAAGCTTACTGCAGCCTTATGATGCTGATGACATGGAAGCATATCAGGTTTCATCTTTAGTGAATTCACCTAATAACAATTCACCTGAGCTGATTGAATCCCATTAAGTACCACTGCCATATCGCTTTATATATCACCTTCGCTTAGCTAATATGTTCTAAGTAGGAGGTGATATTTTGTTTGTATCGCCAATGTTATTGCATTCAATAAAAGAGCCATTTGACGACGAGAACTATATCACTGAGCTCAAATTTGATGGAATCAGACTCATCCTTTCTAAATTTGATAATCAGATTAAGCTATACACTCGTCACAATAATGAAGTAACAAGCAAGTTTCCAGAACTCTTGGACTTAGATATTCCAGATGGAACAGTACTCGATGGTGAAGTTATTGTAGCTGCCCCAGGTGGTGCTCCTAACTTTGAAGCTGTAATGGAACGTTTCATGTCCAAAAAATCAGCCCATAAGATTGTTTACTGTGTCTTTGATGTTATTTACAAAGACGGTCAGTCAATAGCAGCTAAGCCGCTCACTGAGCGTAAGACAGTTCTAAACTCACTTGAGCTAAATCACTCTAATGTCTTTGTACTCGAAGGAATTCAAGGTAACGGACTCGCTTACTTCAACCTGGCCAAGGAAAAGAATTTAGAGGGAATCGTACTCAAGAAAGCTGACTCCCCTTATGAGATCAATAAACGTTCGCATAATTGGTTGAAAGTGATCAATTACGATTACACTGAGGTTCTCATAACCGGCTATACCAAGAAGGATATAAAATTCATTCTATCCTATCCCGATGGAACTGCAGCTGGATTTATGGAATTCATGCCACATGCAGAACGAACTAAGTTCCACTCTATGAAACAAGTAAAGTCTGAATCTGATGAATATGTATTTATTGATCCTATTTTATGTAAGGTTAAGCATAGATTTAAGACTAAGCACGGAAAACTCCGCATACCTTCCTTCGAATCATGGAGAGTGTAATCTCTCCGTTACATAACTCCTTAGAGCCTAGCTTTTAAAATCCGAGTGAAAATTTAGTACATTGATCAATAAGTTATCATCCAATCATCGAAGCTATAGGGATAATCAACAGTCTCTATAAATCCTATTTCTTTTGCCTTCTGACGGATTTTCATACACCCTTCATAGCTGTAAGCCCAGATTTCTTTATAATCTCTTAATTCGCCGCATTTCCCTGTTATGATGAACTTTCTAAGGCTGTTGACCAGTTGCCACATGTTGCCTCCATGCGAAAAGCCGTTTGGACTACCGTATCCCATTTCATATGGGTAAACGTCAGCCCCCCTGTAATCATCAACGAAGAACAGTTTTTTCTTAAACCTGAAATACGCTATACGATCCTTTGACTTACGGTAGAATGTCCGATGATCAATGCTTGCAATAAGCTTTATCAGATCATTAATATCGTTCATGCGTTTTATTTGCTCTTGATTTGGCACTTTGGTTGCCTCCTTCTATAAAATAAATATTTTATTTTAATTCTGTAATTCATCAATATGCTGCTTTATTCACTTCAAATGGTTCTATTTATTTCTATTGCATGAGATAATTACTACAATCAGGTACCTAGAAAGGAAGTTACATTATGAAATTAAACCACGAAGTTGTCAGAAATGTCTTATTAACTGTTGAAGAGCATATTGGTGATAGACAAAAAGTTGATGTAAATGATCTAGCTAAATTCCCTTTACTTGAAAAATATGAAATACAGGATATAAAGTACACAGTACGAAAGTTAAAAGAAGCCCGATTCTTAAATGTTCTTATTACAGGAACTAAAGACATGGAATGGATTGAAATCGAAAGCCTTACGTATCAAGGACATGAATTCTTGGACAACATTAGAGAGTCAGGAATTTGGTCTGAAACAAAAGGCCTTGCATCTAAGGTTGGTAGTGCTTCATTAACAATCCTGTCTGAAGTCGCTGCTAGCATTGTTAAAGCGAAATTAGGTCTCAGCTAATTCAGTCAGTCCAATTTCAAAAGCCTAACAGACGATCGCTATTGCCTATTTCTCTATGCAAGGGCGATCTTCTTTGAATAAAAACTATCTTTTATCTAAACTCTAATGGCTCATTCAACTCAAATGCCAATCTACACCCATTGATAAACTGTTTTAAAGTCTCTATGTATCTATTAGGTAGCATATAATCATGAGGCATTTCCACATTTGCCAACTCTTCTGCATAGGGTAAGATGGCTTCTAATTCCTCTGCAACAACTTTACACATTTCAGGTGTAATTACACCATCACAATCTGAATGACCGAAAAACTCTGTTAGCCCCTTATGGGTTATTGTTGTATAGCCTTTGCCAAAGTACCAATAGCCATCCTTAAATTTTTGGTTATCATGTGGTGGCCAACTACCTCCAATTGATTTTAATAAAAATCTTCTAAGATTATTGAATGACGAGTACGCCCCATCGAATGCTCCGTGTGTTACATATAAACCCATGTATCAAGGCCTCCAATTCTGTTTAAAATCACGATTTTAATTTAACTTTAAAGTGGATCACCTTGAGAAAATCCCCTTTAATTGGTAAACTCATACCTAACTTGCATAAGAGTGGGTGATTCCTTGAGTAAAACAATCGGTATTGCTGGATTTATCATCAGCATAGTAGCGCAATCATTTTCGGCGAATGATTCGCTATCCCATAAGATCGCTACGGGTTTATTATTTGTATCAATAGCAATTTATAATTTTGACCATGCTAAAGATTATTCCAAAGCATCCCTTGTCGTAATATGCCTTTCCTTTTTCATACTTGCATTGGGTATTCATAAGCTTCTTTCCTTTTCCAGTGACTTATTTGACAATATGAATATAAATTTCGGAGTAATATTTATCCTTCAAATCACATTAATAATTGGATCTGTTGCAATAGCTATCAGTATAATGAAATTTATCTGTGATCGTCTAAATAAGAAACCTAACGGTAAAGAGTGTTAATCCCTCTTTGCCCTTTTTTTATGCTAAACGCTTCTTCCTGTGCGATCTTTTATGTATGAAATCAAATGCGATATCAACTTTTGCCGGTTCCTTCTCCTCTGTCACTCGCTCCGTAACTACAATCAGTTGTCCATTTTCCTGGCGGTCAATGCTATGGACTGAATATCCTTTAGCAGCGTAATATTCACCAATAATCTCATCAACGTGGTTGCTAAGCAGATTCCTCTTTATCACTTGAATAACCTCCACTAATTTTATTTTTACTCTTTAAACTTTATATGTATTCCATCCGTAGCCATCAAATACGTTTATGTCCGTTCCAAGATGCCATATTAAACCAAACTAAGTTAAACCAAGCTGTATCAATTATATATTTGATGTATCCTATGCTAACGACACCCTTTCAACTAACTTATCTTTATCAATATCTTTCTTAAGCATATCCTCAATTTCCTCCAATTTATTAACCATTTCAAATGTAAATTCATCATCATTGGTATAGCGAATCTGATCACTTGCTTTCTTTACAAGCTCAAGTGCAACTTGTCTTGGGTCTTTATAATTCCCACTCAAACTCTCACCTCATTTCATTGAAATAATCCTTTTATTTTATTTTAATTCCCTCTTGAATCGATAAAACTGTTTTATTTGATTTAGATCAATCCCAACCCAGCAATTGTCCACCATCCACCCTTTTGGTTCTAATTCACTTACGAAATGCTTTCTGGCTTCAATATCATCAGAATATATGTACAATAGTTCTTCATATGTTCTTTCTTCTATTAGTTTCAGAAAAGTTCACCTCTCCTTATCATCCAACAAAATACGTAATATCTAATTCAAAATTAAAATCAGGATGAAGTCTCCATAGTTGATGTCCTAAGTAAGTTTTCTTGGCGTAATTTAAGCAGTTTCTTGTACCACTTTTACTTCCATCATAAACAGCTACTATTGCTTCACTGTGGTCAATCATGTATTCATTTCGCTTTTGCATCTTAGCCGGCGAAAACTCTCCTAGTTTATCTCCGCTAACTTTATATTTATCTAATTCTTCAACATTAATAATCTCATCTGCCACATCAAGCATACGTTTGTACCACATTTTTTGTTCTGAAGACCAAACTTTGTCTTGTTCTTTGAAAGGCGTAGCAATTATGTTTTTAATATGTCGGTATTTCTTCTTTAGAATATGTACACACCAGCAGCAGCCTGATCAGTTCCTAACGCTCCTCCAGTTATAAACCTGGACTTCTCTTCTTTTATGATTAACTCCTCAATCACTTCAAGTAGCTTATCTTTGAGTTTGAGCATTGTGGGATTTTTCATATCATAACCACCCAATTTATTTGGTCTGTGGCCTGTGAAGCAAACTGTTTTCTTTCTCAGTGTTTCTTGTTCTTCTAAAAGCCGCTCACGTTCTTTTCTTTCATCAGCCCACTGCTTTTCCATTCTGGGTCATATAGCTTTGCAAAATCAATTGCCATGATGCATTTTCACCATCCTATAAACAAATCTTTTTTAGCTGATCATCTAGTTTTCTAAACAACTGCTGAACCTTATCAAGCTTTTCATCTTCAAAAATAATGGCATCTTCTTTAAGAACTGCAGCTTTGGATAAAGGAGTGTTTGAATCATGTTGTACACTGTGAGCAATCCCGCCTTTATTTAATACATCGTAATACGTACCTATCTTATCTTTGTACCAGTAGCTTGCATCTGAACATTTCATTATCCTTAATTTCATTAACTGCTCACCTCTCATTTCCGTTAAAACAGTCTTTTTATACAGTCATATTGCTCACTTTGATAAGAGCTCTAATTTTCTAATAACAAGATTGAATATTGTTTGTTAATACACTTGGCCCCAAATTTTGTGTCCCAGAATTTGAAAGGCGTACTTGCACTTTAACATTCTTCATTTCGGCTGTAATTGAGTCAAACCTTCCAGCCCAACTAGTGCTCTCTTCTTCAGGTGTGGGATAAAGTTTAAATCGCCAACTAATCTCACCTGGTTTAGAAGCAAACCCTTCGTAGCTGTCGTAATTTCCATAAAAAGATGGTTTCGGAAGATGGACAGCAAGAATACTTATATTGGTTCTTGGGGCACTCGGCGGGTTTAATTGCACTTTATAAATTAATGCTACACCTTTTGCATTTTTCAGGCTTTGATCAACAGGTTCCATTATTACACTACAAGGCATTGAACTTGCATTTACTTGAGTTGGATAGACAACAGCAGCAGCCAATAAGGATAAAATCACAATAAATCGTTTCATTGAGAGTTCCTCACAATTTTTTAGTTAATTTCCCTTATATCTAGATTGATTATTCATATGTTTTTGATTAAAACTTCAATTTTATTTTGATTTAATTTCAACTATTAAACTGTCTGGATAGTTCTTCAGATGTCTGCTGTTCTTTGTGTAACATGCCTTTAATTCAACAGTTGGAATTTTGGTTTTCATTGTCGCCATCATCTTTGTGGTTATTAGAAAGCTCTTTAATTAGCAACTGCCCAAGTTCATCACTGATATATCTCCAATCAGCTCCTTCAAGTGTTCTAATACCAAGTGAAAACCCGCCGCAAAGTGTATCCTCTGCCAGTCTTAGTACACCATCGCTTGTTTTAAGCAGCTCATATTTAACCATCCCTTTAATCATTTCTCCTCTTCCTTTCTCTTTAAAATTTTACTTTTATTTGATAATTGGTTAATACTACGAAGCCTTTTCTCTTTTATAGCCATGCTTGATCAAGAGATCAGCAATGAAATCTGCACCCTTAGATGTAACGAGCGTAATTGTTTTTATGCCAATGCTGGTCTCTTGAGTCTTAACTTGAAAGAACCCTCTCTCTACATATTTTTGATAAGGAGCGTTTTTGTTTGTTCCATCGATCAGGACTTTATTTTCTCTTAAGAAACGAAACAAGTTGTTCTGACCCATGCCTTTAATGCCAATTGCTTTAGCTACTTGACCTACTTTCATCAGTCCATCGGTATTCAGAAACTGATCATATTTCTCCACCTTTGGTTCAGCTAACTTGAGTCTCTCTTGATATTCTCGCTTCTCTTTTCTTTCAGTGAAGTAGGCTATTGCTCTTTCATCCTCATTCATGTCTAGATATGTATCAACTAATAAAGGTCTTGTTTTTAATGTCTTCTCCATCTCTTCAAAGCGAGTAACGTATTGTGCTGTGAAGATTATTCCCTTAGTACCAGTCATTTTATTAGCGACCATATCACACCCTTTGCGTGTGAGGAAGAAATGTTTCGCTGACTTATTTTGCTTTGTTTTATATGTACTCTCAATGAAGAAATCGGTAAGTCCAAAATTGGACTCTCCTAGAATTTTTAAATATCCATCGATATCTCTAAGAAGATGTTTATGTTCTTTATCAACCATCTCAGCTACATCTCTACTGTCCACTAAAAGTTGCCCATTCTGCTCAATTACCTTTAAATTATTTTCCAATAAAGTTCCTCCATTTAATCACGTTAAAATGCATCTTTTATTTAGATTGTAACCTCAGATCACTCCGCTTCTTCCTCCAAGTCTTTTACAATTTCTTTTAAAAACGGAAGGTGACTTCTATTCAATGTAAAATCTGCTGTAATCATCCTAGAGTGAGAATTCTCTTCAATGGTTATACAAAAACCACTTCTATACAATGCATCACCGTATTTATCCGTAATCAATCCATTTAACTTACTCACTCCGCGGCCTCCAATAACTCGGGATTGTAAAATCCATCTCCTATAACTGTGTTTCTTGCTGTCTCGGAAAATAACGGGCGTGTCTCTTGTGTTTTAGTGTTCACTAAGCACCATTGCCCCTCAAGCATTGACACTACACCAACGAGCACCTCTGACCCATGAGGATTCCCGATCATTGTTTCACCTCGTAGAACAACATCACCGTCATATATTCCTTTTTGATCTGTGCCCCACATGAGAACGGATTTCCCGTCATGACTATGCGCCACTGTTTCCCCTTTAATTCCATTCCGTTTCACTTCCCACGCGCCGCTAGGTTCGATGATCATTGTCAACTCGTCATCAAAGCTGTAATGCATCTGCTTACCGTCCCAAACTCTGTATGCTGTGTTCATTGTCCGCTCTCCTTTGCTCTAATCTTGTACCGTGTTTTACAACCCTTGCTAACTTGTTTCAATTCAGCAGTGAAACAGTCGAGACAAATATTTTCTTGTTTTCGGTGGTCGCCAGTGTTTTGTTTTAGCTGTTTAATATCTGATCGAAAAGCAAACCTTAAAGGCTTTTCAAAGATAGGCACAGCATTTTCATGTGTATCTAACCCACACGTTTCACAACATAAATTCTTCATAATAAATTTTCACCCCTCACTATCGCCGGACGGCCTACATTCTGTATTATTAATTAATCCCTTATTTCAATCTCGATAAAACTTACATTTTATCCACTAATTTTATTTTTGTTACCTTAGTGAAAATTACACAATTCAATATGTACTTACTTCTTTGCCCTTACTTTCTTCTTCTCTTAACATATCTTCAGCTATATACATCCCCTCGTAAGCATAATCAATTATTGAATGAAATTCTCCGATGACCCTTCGTAAATTTTCCTCTTCTTTGTATGCTTTTAATCGCATAACCGTTTTCATTAATTTTTCGAGCTTTTCATCAAGCAACATAGCTCTCTTTATCAACTCCTTTATACATATTATTTGTATTTGTATAAACTATAACCCAGCAATTAATATCTGTCAATTAGATTCGGCCAATTTATGTGACCGAATCTAATTTTAATCTGAGAACATAAAGATCAATTCATTGATGTCATCCCTAAGCTTAACGAGGCTTTGTGGTGTAACTGAAATTGTAATATCTAATTTCTCTCCCTTGAAACCAAGTAGGAATTGATAATGTTCTGAAGTCAGCAATTTTTTTGTAAGTCTAAGACTAACCTCTTTGTAATTATCTTGATCAACAAATATATTCAAAACAATACCTTCATTCTCCTCTTGCTGCTGATTACATTATGTTTAATGGAGTCTTTCTTTTTTTTATTTTTACTCAGGCAATTCTTCTGTATTTGTTATTTCATATTCCATATCACTTAATTTAAAATTTTCAACTGATCCGTCAGCTTTTAAAAACGAGACTTCTTTAGATAAAAGTAAATTTTCACAAATCCTGGTTACCAATGTTTCAGAGACTTCTGGACTATCTGCTTTGTTTTTGAGTACAATCTCCAGATTCAGTGCAATATTGTTTAAATAACCTGCCATCCTCATTCTCCTATGTTCAATTTTCTGTGATAAACCCTTAAGGTGTTAAGGGAACGTGCGTTCTGTTTTGTATAATCATTATACATAGAAAGTAGGTGTTATGCTAGTGGTTATTTATCGCTTCGTATGGTATGATATGTATTATGTCTTTCCATAACAGAACGCAGGAGGATGTCCGATTATGATTAAAGTTGAGATCGGGCAATGCTTGATACCTGAATTATGTAGAAAGAAAGACATTACAATCAATGAACTTTCAGAGATAACTGGGATTAAGAAACAGCAGCTGAGCGACTATAATCGATTAGTTAAAGTAGATATGTCTATTCGAACTGCAAAAAGAATTGCTGCTGCTTTAGATTGTAATGTCGAAGACCTCTATGAATTCAAGGTTGAAAGGCATTGAAACGACTAAGACTTTGGTCTTGGTCTCTTCCTTAGTAAACCATATGGTTTACATGACCATCTTACTACATTTAAACATGTATTTAAAGTGATTATTTTGTCTATTTTTGTCGAAATGCGAATTTTTTCACAATTTTTCGAGATAAAAGAAAAATCCATTTAACCAAAATAGTCAAATGGATTTCATATTTAAATGGTCGTCTCTTTTAGTCCTAGTTCTTCTGCGTAATATTTATTAACTTCTTCCTCATTAATATAATCTTGCATTGAATAAACTGCTCGATATTTGGATTTCACTCTTAAATTAAAGTCATCTATAATCTGATACCTTACAGAGTTATCAATAACCCCTTTTTCTTTATAAAGCTGATATGCTCTATACAAATGACCAGATCTAACAATAGTATTTGGTGTTAAAAAGTTAATTTTAAAGAACTCAGATATATCAGTAATTAGATTAGTTATGACAAATTTACTTGCTTGGCCGTCTCCTTTGTTGGACGTTCTTTTTGTTTTAACTACATAATCATTTTCAACTAAAAAGACTTCTTTTGTTTGGCCTTTTGCCTTCCCATTCTTTAATTTATATTTAGTTTCCTGAGCTGCATTTAAGGCAATAACAAGACATTCACTACTAACTTTTAGTTTTCGTTCACCGTGCTTTGAATCATAGAGGGTTAAAACGTTACCATTTAGCATCGCATCCTCAACTTGCTTTTTCGTTAAACTTAGCAATTCAGAATGAGCTAAACCTGAAACCCCTTCAAACAACAGCCTTAATACAGCCTTTGATTGATAGTTAACTAATTGATTTTCCATTTCCTCTAATTCACTATAAGTAATATATAATTTTTTGTCTCCGAGACATTCATAAAGCTCTTCTTCAGAAATAGTTCTTGCCAAATTGGTTAATCCTTTACTTAACTTATATGAAATTGCCCAATCAATATACAATGACAATAATGCTAAGGTTCTTCGAACACTACCAATAGTGGTTTGATCGAATGATCGTATAAGTTCTAAAATTTGCATTGATGTGAAATCATAAATGTCTTTATTATATAAAGTCTCAGTAATCTCTGCTTTTGCAAAAATAGGCCTCATCTGCATAACCATACTCTCAGATAAGGTATCTAAATATTTTTCCTTAATCTCACTATTGAACATTGCAACAAACAACTCCTAAGTAATTACTCGTCTATTTTTAAATTGTTAAAGAAATTCCATATCTTTTGTGGTGATTTAGCATTTCCATTCTTGTCTACTACACATAATTCATCCCACAATTTATTTTTCTTACTAAAGTCTATAGAGCTTAAAACATCGGTAATTTTACTTTCTAAATCATCTAGACTTACTCCATCTAACTGCAACTTCTTAGCTAGTACAACGTAGCCGTTAAAGAACAAATAGTTGTTCACAAAACTTCTCTTTCTTTCTTTTGCTATATCACCTAAGAACTCATCCACATATTGTGTAGCTAAAGCATCAAAGAAAGATGTAAGGTATCTTGCAGTTTTTAAAATATCTGCCTGAGTTGAAAAATCTTTTTTAGAATAACTTCTTTCAATTGCCTTTTTGAAGTCAGAAAAAGTTATAAGTAAGTTCTGATTCTGATTTATCCAGTCTCCATTTGTCTTTATATAATCACCAATTATGCTATTATCCTGAATGAACTTAACAATTTTATTAGAATAAACATTTTGACTCATCTCAGCTACTTTAGATTTCTTCACTGGATTTATTGTATTTTGTTGCCCAAAATGCTCTCTCGCCCTTTTTTGAGTGTAGTTATAGATGTCCACTTTAAAGGTTTCTTCAAACAAATGATCTAACTCAGGATGCTGTCTTATAGCCATAGTAATGCCTATTAGCCGGTGATACCCGTCTAAAACGTCTAAAATGGTGTCTTCAGTCACTGTAAGCGACATAGTGTCGTCATCATATTTTAATTCTTCGCCACAACTTGCGCTTCCAACACGTGCATTAAACGTAAAAACTGATTTAATTAATTTCCCATCTAAGAACAGTTCCTTTATTTCTTCAACCGATTGTTTATTGAGCTGCGGTACAGGTATCTCAATATCTGAGCCCTCTAGTTTTTTCGTTTTGTTCGTTCTTTGAGCATTAGGATTATAGTGCAATAACTTATTTTCAAATAGCATAAACAACTCTTTAGCAGTGATGGGGAAGAAATAATTATCATCCGAATACTTTACAACTTGTTTGAATGTATACGGAAATTTTATATCTTCCTCCACAGATCCTTCCCATAACGTTTCAATTTCTCTCATATCCGTTTCTGTGAAGTAATTTCGTGGATTAAACCTTTCACTTTCAAGAACTGAGTATAGGGACTTGGCTAAAAAGTACATATATTCTTTAGAAATTTCGACTTCTGGATTTTCTATATCATAAATTAATTTTTGTGTTGTCCCTGGAGTAATTTTATTTTTAGCCATCTCTAATTGAATATCGTTAATAAAAGATCTTATGTGTTTATTTTTCGAGATAGCATCTTTCATTTCTGAAAGCAGTTTCTCATTTGCAGACTGATCAAAGATCACTGTCATATAGCCTTTCACCTCATGTCATGTTGCTAAATTTAAAGTTACCAAAGGCAATCTGGTTAATCAAGAAGAATTATCATTTGAACTGAGTAATATACCGAAAAAATGATTATCGCTCATTTACATGCTTTATAAACTTTTTTAATGTAACAAGATCAGCGTTTTCAAAAAAACTAATAAAATCCTCTTGGGTTGCTTCATATAGTGGATTTAAATCGATTTTTTCATCCATTGTTACACCAGCAGAGTTTGCTATGTTAATCTTTCTGCTCATATATCTCTCTGTTGTTAATGTGTTTTTATGATTTCCTTGTTCTTTTGCTGCAAGTAAATCGTGACCAGAATTCTCATAGACATAGTCAATTCCTACACCCTTAAATGAGTGTAAGACTAAATCTCTTTCAGGAGGTATACCTAACCTTTTTTTCGACCTTTTTAAGGAGTGTCGTAAAGATTGTTCCGAAAGCCCATGAAAAACCAATTCAGTTTCGCTGTCATCCTCTTCCTTCAGCTGCAACAATTCCTCATAAAATACCTGGTTAATGCCTGTAGACACAACCTGAGATCCTTTATCAATAACTGTTACTATATAATGGCCTGTACTTTCATCAAGCTGTATGTCTTTCCATCTTACGCGCAAAATCGCACTTACACGAAAAGAAGTTCTGATGGCGAATTTAACAAACAGCTTTTTCATTAAAGGTTTCTGTCTTTCATTTATATACATATCCTGAGCGATTCTTTCGGCTTCTGTCTGGGTTGTTTTATCCCAGTTTTTAGTTACTGTTTTAAGCCTTTCGACAGTATTAAACACCGACAAGTCAATATAGTCCTTATAATCATGCTCCAAATATGTATAGAGCATCTTCAGTGAGGTCATTTTTCTGTTAATACTATTATTAACTAATCCCTTTTCCTGAAGATACTTCACATAGTTGCTTAATTCGCTTTTACTTACAACTAAATCATCGGGAACTAAACTTTTGACATCTTTACCTTTAATCACACTAAAGAACTGCTTAATATCCCCTTCATAATTCTTTCTGGTGTTCGACACTCTTCTAGTTGATGAAGGCAACATATAGTTAGAATTCCCTGAGCTACTTCTTATATCTTTATTGATTAAAAAGCCCTCGATATCATTGTAAACCGCATAATTTTTTAATTGTTTAATTTTATTTTGCATTATCTTCTCCTCCTTTCTCATCTAATAACTCATCAATAGAGACATTCAACACCAGAGCGATAAGCTTTATGGTTGTAACATCTGATTCATCTGGCATTTCAATGATTTTGTTTAATGTCTGAATATTAATCATTGTCTCCCTCGACAATCCCTCTATTGTGATGCCACGTTTGACCATTAGCTGTTTTATTCGCTCTGACATGTCAACCTCCTATTTTTTATGTATACTATAGACTGCAGTGCGTATATGTTATGGTTGATAAATAAACTCTTCAAATTCAATTGCAATGTGTCGTTTTAAATTCTTAACAAAATGTATTAAGGATCTAAAATGTGGATTATTTTCAATGCTTCTTTTTAACCCATCTCCACCTAATAATACTCTATTTAGATCTTTTAATAATGCTGCTATCTCTATTTTTGCACCATGTAGATCATCTTCAGTTTTTGCATTAACAATCATATTTCTTATGTTTATTACACTCTCTATGTAAGTTTGTTTCGCATTTAAAACAAAATCGGCGTCAATATCTTTATGATTTGTAGACCTAAGTTCTACAACATGCATCATTAATCCTCCTTGTATTCGCTTAGCAATTTCATGTATCCTTTAGTTAATTGTTTTCTAACATTTTCATTCTTCATTATTTTTGACTTTTCAACACTTTTTTCATGAAAGAATAAATCATTTTTAACTAAGCTTTCAACTTTCTTTTGGTAAATGGTTTTATGCATTGTCATACTGTTTTTTAAGTAACTAATTGCGGACACACCACCAACCTCCTATATACATATTTTTTATCTTTTATATCTATAGCAATTGTAATGCATTACATAAGGGAAGTAAAGATTTTTTTAACGACAAATAGCACATTCTACGCATTTTTTTTTTTGCGAATGTGCTGTTTTGTAATGCATTTCATAGTGTATTAGGGTGTATGTACTTGAAGTTAATCACTAGATGTTCTAAAAACTTAATATTTAAGTGATGGCCTTAAAACTACAAAAGACGCTTAGCTCAAGAGAGCCAAACGTCTTCCTTTTTCTCTGGTTAATTTAATTAAGTAAATAATAATACTAATAGCTTTATGTGTCAATGGATTTTATGCTCCACGTGGCATTCCAGCTACCTCATAATCACCTGAAGCTTGTTGGATTGAAGAATCTGCACTTATGTAAGAAGTGCCTAGTGCGCCCAAGATAACTAAAGCCATAATAAGTTTTTTCATCGTCTCACCTCCTTTAAAGTAAAAGTAATTCTAAAAGTTTTTGATTTTCTCCCATCTTTTGCAGTTCTAACAGTGGCAGCCTAATAAGGAATTTGTCATTAGACTTTTTAAAATACTCGATTGAAGAATAGAAGCATGCTTTATTTTGTTCGAGCCTCCCTTTCAAATAATGATGCATTGCAAGCTCATTATCGTTATGTTCTATCAGATCCAGTTTATCCAAAACTTCTTTCGCTTTGGAATTTTCATTAAAGTTGATAAAACAATGAGCTTGCTCCTGCAAATCCATAATTGACTCAGATTCAAAATTAATCCACTTATTTTCTTTGCGCCATACATTATTTAAGAAGCACAAAGCCTGTTGGAAAATCATGTTGTAATTTTCATTATGGACGGAAACGCTTAGCCCTTTTAAAAAGTTTTCCTGAGCCAATTCATAATTCGAAAATAATAGAGAGTTACCAATTGTTAAGTAGCTGAAAACCTGAAATCTCTGGATATTTGTACTTTCCAATGCCATTTGAGAATACTTTCTGCATTCCTCTAATGAATTTTCATTTAGTTTTATATTAGACATTAGAACATGAACTCTTGTTTGATATGTATTTCTAATGTACATGTTCTCAGAAATCTCACTTAGGTCAATTTGTTTTATAAGTTGGGCCATCGGAGAAAAGTTACCAGTGCTTAAGTAATGATAAAGCAGCAAGAGCCTTGAGAAAGAATTCATTTCAGGTGTTTTAATATTTAATTTACCGAGTCTTTTCACTGCCTCAAATTCAGTAATATCACAGTTAGACAATTCTCTATGTATTTTATACACTTTTCCATATTCTTTACTTTTCATATTGCTGCAAGAAATCATTGAATCTATTAAAACATCCTCTATTTCAAAAAACATATTTGCATCAGCATACTCCAATGCACTTCTTGCTGCCTTTGTCTTAACATCTAGGTTTAAACAATAATCTTTCATTAATTCATATTCACGATCTGGATACTGACTCTTAACAATGTTGACTATTGAAGAAAATTCATTAAAAGTTTTCCCATCATGGTTTAAGAAGTCATAAAGAGGATTGGAGTTTTTAAGGCCAGCTACTGTTGCCCATTTATTCATTAAAGAGTTGTCATTTTCCAAGTCTTTCTTCATAGCTATCCTTATTAACTCCATTATTTCCCCTCATTTCTTTTTGTTGTCTTTATTGGTTAACTTAATAATACTATATATCACATTTCTAGTCAATAAATTTATACATATTTTTTGTATTTGTATTCTCTTTAAAATTCCTATTTTAACTAGACACAATGAGGTTTAATCCTCATTGTGTGCTCCTAAAGCATAAGCCCTACTTTAGGCTATAATATACCTCTTCCGCAATATCCTTAACAAACCTAGCGAAAATTTCTCTATCAAAACTTCTTAAGCATTTAGCTAAGGACAGGATATTCTGCACATGGTCAAGTGTATTAGTCAATTCTAATGCAGTTACCAAAGAACGCAACATGTCTTTGTAGTCTATATCTCCGGCAACACCTTTAAAAACCACATGTTGCCGTTCATCAAAAACTGGGGCATTCTCAGATAGGTGTATATCAAATTTCGCAGCGATATCCTCCCGCTCTATAGATATCAACTCTTTAATTAACTCTATTAATTGCTGTTCACTCAAATTAGAATAACTTGCTCTCAATAGATTAAAGGAATCCACACCTATTTCACTGTGGAGGTCTTCCCATCTAAAGTATAAGTAAACTTGTTTCATAAATTCTCCTTATCAACAATTATTTTTATTAAACTTACTTAAATTTAAGCAAGTTTCCATTGTGTTTTATTATAATTTAGGACTTGGATTGAAGATTTCGTATTTCTTCTTTAATTTCTTTTAGACTATCAGTAACATTATCCAAGGTTGCTTTTTGTGTCCAAACTAGTCCTCCAATATAATTTAAATCAAAGTCATAACTTTTATTATATATTCTTCCGTTAATATCGCTATAGTTGATTTTACATGTGAAAACAGGATACCCAGAATCAGTTTTAATATCTGATTTTTTAGCAGCAATTCCTTTGATTTCTTGATTAGGAGCAAATGTCTGAATGTTGGTATTAAAAATTCCGTTTTTCATTTTGTACATATAGCTCTTTTGAAAATTACCGCTCTTTTCTTCTAAATCGACTGTCACATTGGTCGCTACACCATTGCCGATGTTCTTCATTTTAAAATCCAGCATAAATTCATTTAACTCAAAATAGATTATTACTTCCGGTTCTTTTTTACTTTCATACTCTTTCTTCGCTAATTTTGCAGCCTCTAAGCTAGCTTTAGATGATTTTTTAGAATAGTATGCGATGAAAATCGTTAATACAAACATTCCTAAACTTCCTGTGTTAGAGAGAAACCAATCCCATACATTCATTAACGTTACTCCTATTTGATCCACGATAACAAAGCCTTTCCTTTTTAATTTTTTGGTTTAGAAAGAAAAAACAAACTACATTAAGACACTCTGTTTATTCAGATAATGCTTTAATAAAGCCGCTTCCATTCAACATACTCAAATCGTTTCTGATACAAGTCTTCAAGTATAGCAGCCCATTCAATCCAACCTTCTGCAACAATGTTTTTCTTTTCTCCATTCTCAATCCACTCTATCCAATACACCTAAACACTCCTAACGCTTTACGACTTGGATTTCCCTTACCTCACATTGCACATTACACTTCGTTTTCAGCTCACTTGCTACCTCAATGACTTCATACATTGTTTGCAATTTAGAAGCGCCGTGGAGGTCGTTAGATGTCAAATAATCGTCCTCATCTAACTTAAATGATTTGAAGTATTCCTTGTTTTCAAACTGCAGTACATAAAAATAATCAATCAAAGGCATAAATCAACCTCTTTTAAATAATTTTGTAATCCTCATTGCTAATGGCAGCAAACCAATTAACATGAAAAAGGCAATCACATTAAGCTTATTTTTGAAAAACAGGCTGGACAAATTCCTTTCCATGCCCGCTGCTGTTTCTTTATCCATGAGTTCTTTAAACTCTTCATCATAGACCTGATCAACAAAAATAAACTTAATGCCAGTCAATAATCCAACTCCAAGCCAAATAATTAAAAAATAAGCTAATCCAATCATTTGTTCCCTCCCTATATCGAACGGAATTTGGTATTCTTGAGTATGTCGAATAAATTATGTAGGTGATCTTGTGGAAGAGAAATACGAAACAAACGGGTATGATACTTCAATCGTTTATGATTATAAAGAATATCCTGATGTAAAATACGGCCGCTGCGACAATTGCGATTACATTCAAAAGCTCTGTGAAGAGTGGAATATTCTTACGTGAATGCCGGCGCTGCGGCATGAAAAAGAGCATTTAGATTTATGCTCTTTTTATTTTGTGAACTACTACCTTACAGGAATCATATAACTCACAAATACATCAATATCATTTTCAGCTTTATATACAGCAATTTTTTCTGTTTCCGGCTCAATCAGTTCAATTAAACGTTTTGCATCTTTGTTCGCAATTGAATTGTTTGCAACAGTAATCCAAGTCCAATAGTTCCAATCATCAATACAGGTTTTAATCTTATCGGGGATTTCATGTCCGATTGTATAAGCCCTTATCATTGATTTTCGCCGCCTTTCTATAAAACACTTCTTTTATCTTGATTTTTTATGCTCTCGGATTGAGACGCGTAATCGTGTTAAGGTTAATTCATGACCGCATAAGGAGTGATACCTTGCTAAAAGTTGCAAAAATTTCGGTTTCTTGCATTGCATTAGTCTTGTGCATATACTCATTGTCCAATCAAAATGAATTATTGTTGATTGTTGTGCAATTATTTGTTGCCGCCCTTTTATCATTAGTCGGAGCTGAAGCGATATTAAGCAAACAAAAACTGTCCGGATATTTACTGTTTGGATCAGCAGCCTTCTTACTTGTTGTAAACGGTGTGAAATTCATAATTTAATTTAATGTAATTTAATGTGTTAATTTCCGTAGGAATATGGAGTCCCAAAACCAATAAATAAGACCTGCAACAATACTCATAATGTAATAATTTAAGCTTCTGAATACAGTAAGAGCATTTGGCGGATAATCAACAGTCCAGAACAAAAACACAGCTAAAAAGGCTACTGCAATATAAATTAAAAAATTGTTCAAGCTGAATTTTCTGGGCCTTCTTCTAAGCCACACTTGCAAAGGGACAGCAAATACCAAGTAAGTGATTAAAGCATAAAATCCTATGATGCCAATAGTGACTAATGCGATTGCCATAAAACCAGAGTAAGCAAACATATACAGACCAAAGATTAGACCAAATGATAAACTAGAGATTATTAGAGTATAAACAATACTGTTTAACAATCTATTAGGTAGCAAAAGTCTATCCTCCTGTCTTCAAAAAACCTTATTAATACAAAACTTTACTTAAGCCAAATAGCCTTAGTCGCATCAACCACTCTAGATTTTTCATCAAGATATGCATATTTTCTCTCCCACTCGCTTTTTCTCCAAGCCTCTTGATTTGCAAACGATGATTTAATTGGTTTTGGGTACTCATTCTTTGACCAGCCGTCTTCAATATGGTTTAACTTAGGGTCATTATCATCATAATACTTATACCAAACAGTAATCATTTTTAACATTATTGCCCCCTGCTTCTCTATAAAATCGTAGTTTTATTAACTTTAGTCCTCCAGCTCAAGATTCCAAAAAGGGACGCTAACGTTATTAGTTACTGTAGATCTTGCTCCTTTTTGTGTATTACAAGTATCACACAAAATTTGAAAGTTTGAGGGATCATTGTTTCCATACAATTTTAAAGGGATTATATGGTCAATGTGATAAGCTCCGTTCACATTAAAATAACCGGTCAAATCTCTGCGACAATTTACACAGCAACCTTTATCTCTATGAAATACAGCTTTTTTCATCCATACTGGGAAATAACCTCTTTTAAACCCATTTTTTTGAGTGAACCCAATTTTGATATCCTTATCCATAGTAAGCGCATATCTTTCAATTTCTTTGGAGATTTCATGATGGAAATCATGCAAGAATTGTCTATCTAAAAATGCTATTTGAAAGGCAGCGTGAGTTAATGCTTCATTAATTAGTTTACTGTTATCTATTACATAATCCATCCACTGTTTAAATACAGGATAACAATTACACTCTCTATGAAATTCATTTTTGCATTCATCGTAAGTTGGCTGAATTAAATCTGGAGTCAATTCAACTTCAGCTAATACTCTTTTCATAAAATCAAAAAGGATACTAAGATCATCTATGTTTTTATACATTACATCTACTTCTTCTGTAATGTTAGAAAAATCATATAAATAACGATGTAATACTGTGTACTCATTTGGTTTAGACAATAATGGAATTAAGCCGGAAAATCCATCACTTAAAAATCCATTATAATCTATACCGTGAAAGTAAAATGAATCTATTGCGGCGGCAGCGACTGAAATTCCTGATGAGTAAGATATATTTTCATGCTTTACTGTTGACAAAACCCTTTCCTCCGACTTCTACAAAATAATGTTTTTCATTTGGTTACTCTAGTATTTTTGTTCTTTTTATGCCGCTCCATTTCGTACCTAGCAATAAATTTTTCACCAATTTTAGAGAGATGTATTCTTTGATATGATCCTCCAGCTACAATTTGTTTTTCGAGTAAATTAAAAATTAATAAATTTGGAGAAACATCAAAAAATAAAAATTTTGCTCCTTCGTCCATTCCATATTGATTTGTGATACCTATAGTGAAATATTTCTTATGTGCAATAAAAATCTGAAAAACACTTACTTCTTTTCCTGCAATTTTTCCAAAATCCGAGCTGTTAGGTACCTCAATTTTTTGTTCCCATAAATAGTTTTTAATATCTTCATATGAGAGACCATCAAACTCTTTTTCCCTATTAATACTTTGCTCCATTTGTTCAATACGTTTTTTTAAATTAATATTTTCTTTAACTAATGAAAGATTCTCACGAAGAATATTTTCTAAATTTGCTGAGTTTTCTCCCGAAACCCAACCTTTTAAATTTTTATTGTTCTCTTGTTCTTTTAGAGATTCTAAAATAGCAATTTTTATATCTTTTTCATCACTGAAAAATCTACTTATTTTAGCTAATACTTCTTTTCTGAATTCTTCATACTTCAGAGGATTCTTTTTCTCCATTACTTCGCTTCCGAATCGCTGTATTTTCACTTCAAGAGCGTCTTTTTGAATAACTATCGCAAACCGTGGCTTTCCAACTTCTCCTGCATAATCGTATTCCCAATGTGTATAGCTCTTACCAGTTTCATCATCAATCTCACCATAACGTCCGCCTAGTATTAACATATAAACATCTGATTCATCAATCCAACGTTTAATGGTTTCTTTTTGAGATTCATCCCCTGCTTTGAAAAGCTCCATACCCGCTGGGATATGACCAGCATTTAGTATTGCCTCTACAGCCACTTGTCTTTCTTCAACTAAGTCAGTATATGTAGATGAAACAAATACTTGAAATTTCTTTTTCATAAAATTCCCCTCATATAAAAGATTGATTTTATTATAAGTAGATTTCCGTTAAATCAATATCAATTCTGTTACCTTTACTATCAATCACCGATTCACCGTTATACTTAATATTTACTCATGGTATCAATTAAACTCTCAAGAGATTCAAAGTTTACACTATGAGGAACTACTCGAAACATATCGGGCGTATTCCACTCCCAATCAACCCAATTTAATTTCACCAATTTAATCCCCCAAAAAACTGTATAAAAGTACGATTTTATATAGACCTAGAAAACTTGTAATTACTTCCTATGCTTGTAACTTTAGTATACCATTTTCATCCTGAGCGATCGATATGATTATGACCTTTTTCGAATATCAGCAATTCCTGCAACTCAATGTTTAGGTATGTACAGACTTTATCTAATAGGTCTCTTGGATACCGCTCCATTTCGTCATGATAAAGCTTTCTGACAGTTGGATACTCATGATCAATGTCTCTAGATAGCTGCCTGATGCTGATCTTCCTTTCGTCTAATATGGGCTTTAAATTTGATTTAATCAATCGTCCTCACCTCTGGTTACTTTGATTACTTAAAATGATCATTAAGCCTATAATATTGGCCAAGGCTATTATTCTCCTTGACCTTGTGAAACATTAAAAAAGGATAGTCGTCTGGCTCTTCATGATCAAATCTATAAGGTGATAAATATCAATTCATTCCTCCATTTAGATTGGATTGTGAATACAAAAATTACTTAGCTGCTGTCTTCGCCTTATTTTGCAGAAAAACTGAGTCCCAGACCCAAAAGATTAGAGCAAATGTGATACTAAATAAGTAAATTTCATATCCCATTAGGAAGTCTATAATGGTCTTAGGGTCAGTTATTACAGCGAAGAATAACCATACTAAGAAGGAAAAGAATATGTATATAAGTAAATATTTCAGATTAAACCTTTTGGGTTTGCGATTTAGGAAATATTGAACAGGTGTAGCAAAGATTAAATAATAAATAAAGATAATAGCACTTATTAAGAAGTATGGAATATAGCCATCATAATCAATGCCAAAAACATAAACAACAGCAGCACATAAAGCAGACAAGACATGAACAATTAATATCCTTAAAACTTGCATGTTTATAACCCCTTTCATGTGAAAACTTCTTCAACAATGTCTAGATCCCTCCTTAAAATCACTTTAAAATCCATGTTTTATTCAGTTATTTAGATTTGACCTAATTAGATTAGCGATATCTTTTACATATTCAATAAACTGATTTTGGTCTTGAAGAATGCAAAGCTTTTCATATTCACCGGTAAAAAGCCATTGTGGGGATTCTCCATTTGTCTGTATCTCCATGATAAAACTTGATCCTTTTGTGTTGATCTCTTCATCTTCCTGAATTTCATAATGATGTGTAATTAATTTTTTCAAAGAGTGGCTGTCCTTTATTTCTTTTGTATAAAATGATAATCCCTGCTCCTCATACCGCTTTAGTTCAAAGCCATTATCCAGTAAAAATTTAAGGTTGTTTTCATTTAAAGTTGTCATAATTAAGTCTCCGTTTTAATTAATTTTTAGTGTATACGTTATACTTCTACCTAATACTCTATTTCCGTTTACTCTTTAAAAACCTCTTCATGTCAGCTACTACCTTTCCATTTTCAAGTAAATAACCTTCAGCTTTATATTCTGTAAGGTTGCTATGAAGCAATTCATCGAATGTATCTGATTGCATATTTTCAATCAATGAATCTTTATTTAATCCATTTGGATAAAAATTTTTCTCTTCTTCCTCTGATACCTCAACTTCAACCACCATAGTGACAACGTACTTAATTTTTTTCATGTACTCTGCTCCTTTAACTTTAATGCATTTCCTACTCTATTACTATTTACTTCTCAATTTATTTAAAACTGCTGTTTTATTCAGTTATTATTTCAGGATTTTTATCTGCTTTGTTTTCGACTTTCCCTATCCTTACAACCGAGATCAAATCCCCATCCCATTCAATAACACTAGCATAATAGAATAACTGATTGTCTTTTTCATAAAGCTCTGTTCTGATACGTTCATACCACTTATGACCAAGGTAAGGATAGTCATATTTGAACTGTCCTTTATATGTAAAACCCATCTGTTCCATTGCTTCGTCAAGTTTACCTACTGGATTATCCAACCTTATATCAATCATTAATTCTTCCATCGTGATTTTCCCCGTTCTGTTTAAGTATTGTTTCATTCAAACGTCTATACCTACTTAACGCTAACCTTAAAAAACAGATATGAACCATCGTGTGAATTTTCATAGGTAACTTCACCGTTTTTTCCGTTAATATCATAATCATGCAGATCATTCAATTCTTCTTTGAACTTATTGAGAAAGTCTACTGTTATAGCATGTTCTATACTTGCTGAATTTACTACAACCTTATCTGAATGACTCCATCGAAAAGGATTTTCTTGGTTTCTTTCCAAGCTTTCATTATCAATTAATCGAAATTCTATTTTTTTCATTTCAATCTCCCCATTCATTCAAATATATTATACATATTTTTTGTATTTGGTAATTGTATTATAACCCGATCACTTATAATAATCAATGTTTTTATGCATATTTTTTGCATTTATATTTTTAGTATTAATCAATAGATTAAAGATTCCTTGCCGTTTTTAACTACTCGATGTATATGTACTATACGCTTAATGTTAAAACCCCATTAAGTGTTATGATGTGAGTATCAAAATTTTTGATGGGACGATGACATAATAAGAAATATTTTTTATTGTATTGTTATATGATTGCTCGCCCTCAAAATCATTTATCACATCTTTTTCTTCTGTAGTCATATCTTGATACTTAACCTTCCCATATGATGGAGGAAGCCAGTTTTTCTTTTGACTGCCAAAAATATTAAACTTCTTAAGTATTTCCTCATCTTTAAACTCGATGTGACATGTCCCTTTTTTATAGAAAGTTACATAGTAGTACTTTAACTCTATTTTTTTCGTCTCCCCATAATGCTCAGCTAATTTTAAAGCTTCATCAATATTTATGTCTTCTGTCAATCCATTGTCAAGATAATTGAAAACTTTTTCGATATCTTTCAACTTTTCTAAGACCTTATAGTCTGTTGGATTATACCGACCATCTAGCCAGCTATAAACGTTCAATGGGATAATCACTTTTTTGTTAATCTTGTATGATTTATTTGTTTTCCACCCATTATATAAGTGAACATTTTTTGATGATTCATCATAGTAATGCTTGTGGCTAAATTCTTCAAAAAGATTAAGTATTGTGTCTTCTACTCCCTGCGTCATCTCTTTGCTCATTTGAATTCTCAATGTATAGATATTAAATAAAGAAAAGTCATAGTCTTTTAATTCCTCAACATGCTGCAAATATTTTTGCTTCAGATTGCTTGTAAAGAGCCCCATAAATTGATCATTATTAAATAACGTATTCCAATACTTCGCCCTGATTTGTTTTATATACGCATTCTCTATATCATTTTCTTCTTTATTCTTATCAATTTGCAGCTTCAATATTGGAGTACTGTCATCATTGAAGCTATGCAGCATAAAGGGTTTTAAGCTGTTGTATTCATTGATTAATTTTAAACCCGCTTTGATTTCATAATTGAATTGTTCTACAATCCCTTTTATAAAGTCTGCATTCACTAACTGTGTTGCTTTATAATCCTCATTAATTCTATGAGACTCATCTTTTTTTAAGTCTTCTATTAGGACACTGCTATATTCTTGTTTTTCAATGCTTATGTATATTAGTGCCGTTTCAACTTCTGTGCTTCGCTCTGAGTTCGAAAAAGCGTTTTGAATGTATTCAACTTCTGCATTTATTTCCTCTAGCTTACGAATCAAAAATTTCCTGTCATTTGAATACGGATTTTTTAATGTTTCAGCATTTAGTACGCAAACAATTTGACCAGGTCTTTGTTGCTTCTCTATTAATTCAATCGCCTTTAATAAGTGTTTAACACCGCTGCTAAAAGGTGGATTCATAAAAATCAAATCGTACTTCTTGTAAGTGTTAAACGTCAAAAAATCGTCTGCTATCACTCTGTAATCTTTGCCTCTAAGTATGTGCTGTAAGTTTTCATCTTGCTCAATTGTATCCACGTCATACTTTGAATTCCTTCTGTAGTTCTTAGTGTTTTTAAATTGAGTGTAAATGGCTTCTACTAAGTTTCCTTTACCTGCTGACGGCTCCAGAACGGAGTTAATATGCTTCCATTCTATTCTTGATGTCATTTTTCTAATTAATTGCGTTGGTGTTGGATAAAAATCCGGATTATCTTTAAACATTTTAATTTCCCCTTTTGTGAGGGAATGAGAAGTTTACCCATCCCCTCTTTATAGACTAGGCTTATAAGTATTGATTAAAGGTTTGAAGCTTTTTTTATTTAAGTAACCTAAAACCTCATCAAATTGTCTTTTGTCACAAGAGTGGTACTTACTATGAATTATTTTCATTCCATCTGGTTTAACCTCAACATTATTCAATACTGTGTCGGGTAGTGAGTGCCACCCTTTGAACATCAATAAATCAGAATAGAAGTGACGATAATATAAATTTCTTTTATTTTCGGGTTTGTATGTCAGCTTGATTGCATTATCATATTGAGCATATTTAGTTGGCCGGTAACTGTCATATGTTATTCTTTCAGTAATTAAAGATCCAAGATCAGAAATGTAAAACAGAGTATATTTTTCACCTTTTTCAAGATCAACATTTTTAAATTGTTCTTGAATGCTGTCAACTTCATGGAGAATTCTGTATAAAGAAATTTTCAATTCTTCCAGATATACCTGTTGGATAATTTCTTTCTTCAACTTCAAACTTTGTATTTTTAACTTTTCTTTAAATAAAGATTTGTATTTGTTCCAGTCTTCCTTTTTCCAAGTCTCAAATATATTTAATTTTTCAATGACCGAAGTTGAAATATCTTCTAACATATCTGCTTGATATTTTAACTCGTCTAATTCTCCTTCTTTTAACGCTTGCTTATGAGAAATTGACTTTTCAATTTTTGCATTGTCCACTAAACCAACGTATCTTGCATAAGAATAGCCTTGAGCGTCTACAATAAATTGCAATTTCCCGCCGTAGTACACTCCTACACCATATAAATTCCATTTAACTGTATTCTTTTCTAGATCGTCCATATTGTAATAATCAATCATTGAGTTGATTCTATTATCCTCTGTAAAGCTGCCTCCTGTTTCCGCAAGAAAATCAAAATCATTTAAAAGCATGTTAGAAAAGTTGTTTAAAGCTTCTTCAGTATTGAAATGTACTTCTTTTGTAATTTTTACATTTTTAAGTCTGAAGTCACCTTTTGCAACCTCGTCTTTATATTGATCGAGTGTGCAATTCTTGTTTAAGTTCGCAAACTGTGCATCAATAACACAATACTCCTGATCTTCATTCAGTTGTTTTACTACAATGCTGCTATAGATATTTTCGACTTGTTTCTTTTCTTCTTGTTGCTGTCTCTTATATTCAGCATTTTTGAGCTCTTGCTCTTTTAAATATTGCTGAAATTCTTTTTCTTTTTTCTCTTTCTCGGCTTCTTGAAATTCTTCCATCTTTGAATCAAACAGTGCCATTTCTTCTTTAATTTCCTCTGTCTGTTCTGTTTCCTTGTATTCCCAGTCTAATGAAACATGACCATAAAAGTTGTAACTACCTGCGTAATCAGTGTACGGATCTGCTGGGCTGGAGCAATGGCGATAATTGTTTAAAAGACTGTTGCAATAATCATAAATCGCAGTCAAATAAGCTGAGCCTTTTTCATAAGGACTTGATTTAATTTTTATGTTAATAGTGCTATGTAAATAGCTTCCCCCAGTAGTAACAGAGAATTTGCATTGTGGGAAACGTTGTCTTACATGCTTTCTTATTTCCTTTGCCATTTCTTTTACTTCCTGTTCCTTATTAACTTTGAACTCATCCCATTGAGTTGCATCCCACAGACCCAATTTTTCAATTTTAGTTTTCTTTTTAGGTTTAGTGTTTGTAGCATATGTAATTTCTTCTTTTGTAAGACTGTTAGCAACTTGCATAGATTTTTCATTACGTTTGTTCCACCAGCATTTTTTGAATCCAGAGTATCGAAAACCGTTTGATTTAAGATGAGTTAACACCTCTTCTTCTGGTTTGCTTCCAAAATAAAGCTCAATTCCGTTTAACTCTTCGTTAATTCTTAAAACAGATGTCATTTTCAACCTCTCCATTCTTTAATTTTCTTTATACATATTTTTTGTATTTGTTATTTATATTATAACTTGATAATCTATAATAATCAATACGTTTATACATATTTTTTGTATTTGTTATCGTGTTAAATACTTATTGCTCATGAGGGGGTTTGGGGGTGGTGTGAGCAAAAATTGTTCAGGTGAGGAACGAACCGTTTTGAACAATTAGCAGCACCCCCATTCTCTTATTTTATTATTTAATTTATTTACTTCTTTTCTTCTACGAGAGACCCCTATAAAACCCTTATGTACCAAGGGTTTCAAAAACGATTTATTGCTTTTTTTTTCATACGTTATTCTTATCTCTCGTTCTCTAACCAATCTTTTAACAGCTTTCTCATTCGTGATGATGGGACATATATATTAATATCCTGTCCATTTCTTATGGCAGATCTCCAAATCCATTGAATCATTTCAGATAAAGCAAAATTGTCCTCGTTAATGGTTATTCCCTTGGATCTAAAATAATTATCAATTGCAGGATTAACGAATCTGTTTATTGAATAAACCAAGGATTTTTTATGACTGTATTCGTTTGTTGCTTTGATGTTACAGGCTAAAAAGCCTTTCGTATAACCTTTTCCACTTAATTTACTTTTATGTGATTTAAAAGTTGTCCAAAGATTGTCCTTAGACTTTGATTTAAGTATATTCTGGTAGTAATTTAGAATGTTATTCTTAAGCCGTTTATGTAACACTGAACGTTTTTCAAACCAGTTTTTTGATAATGCATAATAATCATCACCAATTTTATTCAAATCACCTTCATATATTTTAATTTTATGTCTTAGAACATCCTTCTTTGCTTTGTCGAATTTCCTACTGTGCTGCATTAATTTATAACTGTCATTGTCTTTGACTACTGCATAAAGTTCATATTCTATTCCGTTAATGTCATAATAATATTTCTGAATCTGAGCATCAAACAAATATGTAAGATTATAGACCTGTTTAAATTGGGCAAAGATGTCTGCAGGAAACTGCCAAAACAATACAGACTCATTATGCAATATTAAGTTTTTACTCTTGGCCAAATGTTTAAGTGTTTGGAACTCTCCTTTATATTCCCTATTAAGGTTTCTTTCTTGTTCATCATTCCAAATGATTGTGCCATTATTGTTCTTAATCCATTCATTTTGGAACAGCATATCCAGATCATCCTTGGATATATTTAATTTCTTAACCACTTCCATAGTTTCATCCAGGATAAGAGTATAATTGCCTGAGTAAATCAATTCTTTAGTTGTTTCATTAGCCATACTGAATAAAGCATGAGTTGTTACAATGTCATTGTTATCTGCTAAATGTTTATGTAACGAATCCAGTTTATAAAGCGTTTCACCTTCCTCACTATGTATTTTTGGTTCGTAAAACTTTCTATTCGTACATGACCTCTTTATTCTTGTTACCTCATCAAGATATGGTGTGATAAAGATAAAATGCTCATTCTTTGGTGCCTCATTCATCATCTTAATAATGTAAGTTGTTTTACCAGATCCCATAATAGAATCAATTACTTTAACCTTCTCCATATATCCTCCTTATATTTTAATTTTGTATTCAAAAATAAGGAACGATAATTGCCTTACCGCTCCCTTATTTATAACGCATATTTAATTATCCTTATCTGTTCGCTGATTGATTAGCAAGGATCATCTTGTTTAACTTTGCTTATCTCTTCTCTGTACTCTAAAAGGTCTTTATCAATTCTGACAGTTGCTTCTTTGATGGAGTCAATATCTTTCTTGAGCATTTCCAATTCCCTAGTGAACTGCTGAATAGCATCCAGGAATTTTTTCTCCACTCATCTCACCTCAATGAATTAATTATACCATGAGGCCTATAAGATTAGTGAGACTTGTTTCTTAGTTTAAGGAATACAAAATAGATGATCCATAACAGTATGGCAATGATACATGTGACTACAATGATTGCATTGATTAGTGTTTGTGCTTCGCTGCTGAAGTAGTCCTTAATGAGTTGAAACATCAAGAATAAACCAATGAATGTGACATGGGTAAACCATAGCGAGAATCGTTTCATGTTTACAATGTGCTTGATCATGTTATAATATGGGTAGGAACTAAAGGAGAAGTTCATTCCCCTTTAGCTTAGCTCTCATCGGCGTATACGTTGGCGTTGTCTCTTTGGTCGGAGCCGCTTGCGTATACGCTTTTTCTTTTTGCTTGTCCCATTCTTTAGGTTTCTTACCTTCTCAACTATTGTTAGACTGTTGATTGTAAGAACCGTTAAAGATATGAGGAAAGCAACTACGATACCCACTTTCTCAAGCACTATGTACACCTCCTTTCCTATGACTCTATTATAACATAATTCATGATTTTTATATACATATTTTTTATATTTGTGGTAAGTTATTTGTGTGTTGATGGATGGTGTTGAGATACATTGTGTTCTGTTTGAGTGAACAAGAATGTAAATGGATTGGGAATTGATTAAGGATGCTTAGAGAGGTGTTATATTCAATTTGAGAGCGTGTGAGTGTGACTAGGGTGAATGACTGGATGAATAGTGTTGTGTATATATGATGTGAAGGCTGATGAGGTTTGTAAGTGTGATGGGTGGTTAGTGTAGGATATGATTGGATAAAAGGATAAGTATAGTGGTGAGGATAAAATAAATATGTCTTCGATTCCCTCGGATTCGTTATAAATACGATTATTTTTAATGAATGGTTATTCATTTTCAAATTACTAATCAATTTAATTTTTTTCAATTTATTCTTGTATTTGGCCTGGAATTATGTTAGTGCTGTTGTAGGCCTACCAAAGTCATCAAATGCACGTATAATGTTCCTTATACACGTATTACAATACCAATATACGGGGGTATATTTACATCTAATGGTAAAATTAAGGGAACAGATGTACCCATAGCACTTCCATTTCCACACCCTATCCAAATTTTCATTTTCCTAATTCCACCTCAAAATCACACTTTTTCACATCGTAATCGCTATCGTAAAAGCCTTAAATATCAACGTTTTCCCCTCTTCAAATTTACTCGATTTCTTCAATATTTAGATAAAGCAACCACTTTCCCCTACTCTCACTTATGTTTTACGATCGTTTGTCCCCTAATCACCATTCGATACAGCAAATACCCTTACGTTTACTGGCTTTTTGAACTCTATAATAATTTTTACGATAAGCATGTTTTTAGATTACGATAATCCCCCCTTCTCTATATGCCTCACAATTCATCTCAATAACTTGGAGCTGTTAACATACTAGCGAAAAAACAATAGACAAATACAAATAATATGTATATAATCATCTCATAGTGAGGAGGTGAGATAATGCAAAAGGATTCAAAGAAAGTAACGTACATGTTTAGTAATTTAATTGGATTTTTAGAGACTACTATTATTGAAGAAACTGCTTCACAAGAAGAAAACACTCTTTATGAGGACTATAAACTTTTTGGAACAATCGATAAACAGAGCTATACATACAAAAATCTTGTAAATAAGTATCTAAAAAGCGACTATTAAATCAAAAAATATGCATAATAGTAATAAGGGGAGAATTTATTGAAAGGAAAAAAAGACGGTCTTAATAAGCAAGTACATATTTACAGTATTGATACTTCTGCTTTTTATAATGATCAAGAAAACAAATTACATAACAAGATTTTAAAATCATATAGGTACAGAGATCATCTCAAAAAACTTGAACATGTTGATAAAAAACATAAGAAGTACATAACGCAAAGGATTATTTCCTTAAAAGAAAAGCTTTATAACGCCTTTAACGATCATATTCAAATAAGAACACTTAGAACAGATTCTCTGAAAGATAATAATGTGATTTCATTATTTGATTCAGTCTTAACTCGAACGCTGGGAATCAAAGAAAACTCTCTCTCTGAAGAGATCATGGTTGTCCAAACTTATCACTTTCAAATTTTAAGGGACATTATTGATAAAGGATTCATACATAACAATGAGAAATACGTTTATTTCACTAGCAGTGCCGGTCAAATACGAACCAAAAAGTCTTGTTTTATCAAGCAAAGCACCTTAGATAAGTATCAAAATGCTTTAACTTGTGGTCTTAGTGTGGAGAATATCAATGCTCAAGGTGGAAGCAGCATAAACAAATGGAATAGCTACATGGCCTTATCGAATAGCGCCAGCAGTCCATGGGAAATTGATATTGATAAAGCAATTGTCGTCAATGACTTAGAAACAAATGTTTCCAGCCTAGTTGATTATATTGACCGTGATACATATGAAATCACTCGTAAGATTATGGATATTCCTATAGAACATACAGATGGTTGTGGAATGATGCTCCCTAGTTTGAGTCAGAAAAGCTTTATGGTCAGATTACCTTGGGTTAAGGGTCTACTTGTTCCATTTGACTTTAGACAGTTTGCTGAAAAACACAGTTCATTTATAGTTAAGGACGTCTACGGTAAAGAATGGGACATTATTAAAGATGATATCCAAATAATTTTTACGAAAAGCCAGTTTAAGATGTGGAAGTACTATGATTCTTGGGATGATTATCGCTCTAAATTTAAAAAGTATGGATGTTTAGGAGCTAAATTAAATGAAGAAGATCCATCTGTTGAGGGAAAACTGACTTACCAGATGCTACAAACACTCACTGATATCACAGATGAGGAATTAAAACAAATCAGCTCAAAGACTGTTAGTGAGATTACTCAATTAGGCACTGATAAAGAAACAATGATGAAAGTTTTGGGGGCTACCGAGAAAAATAAACATAAGACAAGCCTTCAAGAAGCTCTACTAATATATCCTGAGCTGCTAAATGATGATCACACCAAAGAAATCATTAAGAATAAGAAGAAGAGTATGATTAAGGATGCCAAATCAGGAAAATTACTTGTCAGTGATGCTAGGTATACATATTTATGTCCTGATCTATATGCTTTTTGTGAAAGACTTTTTCTTGGAATTGAGAATCCAAAAGGACTTCTCACCGGCAGCAATGTTTATTGTTCTTTATATGATAAAGGGCATATTGATATCCTCCGCTCCCCTCACCTATACAGAGAACATGGAGTTAGATGGAACAAGAAAGACGAGGAATATGAAAAGTGGTTCATTACCCCAGGTGTTTATACCAGCATTCATGATCCTATATCCAAGCTGCTGCAGTTTGACAATGACGGGGATAAGGCCTTAATTATTTCTGATGAGCTAATCGTCAATATTGCCAAGCGTAATATGGAGAACATGGTTCCTTTGTATTATGAAATGTCTGTAGCCCAGAAACAAGAGATTAATAGCAGAAACATCTATGAAGCACTAACTCTTGCTTATGGAATCAATATCGGGGAGTACAGTAACAACATCACTAAGATATGGAACAGTGACAATATAAACCTGGACGTGATCAAATGGTTATGCATGGAGAATAACTTTACTATCGATTAAATTTATAGTCGCGTCGCATAGTGATATGCGGATGAAAAGTCAGTGAACCTAGAAATCTAGGGTGTGCATTCAGCGAAAAGTAGCGATAGGAAATGATCGTCAATGAGTGTGCTAACAGGGGAATTCTAATTAATACATTTTACATTTTGAACAATGATATTTAAAACAAGGGGGTGACAAAGTGAAGTTTATAAATGAGGATGAGCATAAATATATGAGTGGGATATATAAGATTGAGCAGATAAGCACCGGCTTAATATATGTGGGGAAAACTAAGATGAAATTTATTAAGCGTTACTGGCATCACACTTGGAAGCTGAAAAACAATTCGCACTGTAATCGACATTTGCAGAATACTTGGAATAAATATGGAGAAAACGATTTCCAGTTTCATGTTTTGCAAACAGTTGATCCAAAATCAGATATGAATGAATTAGAAACTCACTACATAAATGAACTAGGTGCCTATTTAAATGGCTTTAACATGACCACCGGCGGAGAGGGCAAGAGTAATTGTAAGATGTCTGACTCCACCAAAAAGATTATTGGGGAAAAGAATAGGATTCATAACATCGGAAGAAAGCTTAGTGATGAGACAAAAGCCAAAATGAGCAAAGCGAGAATTGGCAGAAAGCTCTCTCCGCAGCATAAGGAAAAGCTTTTACAATCTAGAATGAATAAAAGACATTCGCCAGAATCTAGATTAAAGATGCGTCAGTCTCATTTAGGGTCAAAAAATAAATCCTCAAAAATAAATGAAACGAAAGCACACGAGATAAAAGTTCGATTGATTAATGGGGAAAAGATGTCTGAAGTATCAAAATCAATGCATGTTTCCTACCCCATCGTTAAATCAATATTAGAGTGTAAAGTATGGAATCATATTCATGTTACTGGGTGGGACGATTTTATTCTTAAATACAAAAGCAAGAAGAAAAGCACTCTTACTCCAGAAGAAGTATTTTGTATAAGAGAACTTCTTAAAAAAAGGTTATCAGCACCCCATGTTGCAAAAATGTGTAACATAAAACCCAATGTTGTTTATGGAATTAAACAAGGAAGAACCTATCAAAATGTGAAATGAATGTAAAATGTATTGTATGAAAACCCTGTGCCAAGCGTTTACATCATGCTGCGAAGCATTTGTAAATGAAGGTGCAACGACCATCCTTTATGGAGTAATAATAAGGTGAAATTCCTTATTATGAAGCGCTGACCATCTGTCTAGCACAGATGATGATATGGTCTATTCCCTAATAAAATATCGGGAAACCGAGGGTATCAAAGTTCGCAAAAACCTTATTCATGCCCACCCGCCCTGATCACGTTGATGAGAAAATCAAAGATTACATAAAAAATAAAGTGCCCCACTTCTTCATCAATGCAAAGGATAAAGAAGAACATAGCGTTGAGTTAATTAATGAAAGCACAGTAAATAAGTTAGACTCAATTATTCCTAATGACCGAATTAATTTCGCAGCTGTTGCAGGAAAGTTCGATTATCGTTTCCTGCTTAAGAACAAGGAGATTAAAGTGGACGATGCAATTATTAGTGAATACAAACGATTAGACCAGAACAAGAAATGGCTGATGAATGATGAAGACATTAAGCCTGGACAAAAACTTTATGTTTATAAGGTCATTAAAGACAGGTTATTGAAGATTCATCAAGACGAGCAATATGTTACTGATGTTTTAGTTAAGCACCTATACAAGAAAAAGAGTAAGTTTAAGGCAACTTTGTGGGAGTGTTTCGGTGAAAACATTCTTAAAAACCTAGAAGTCAATTTAAAATCAACCAAAATTTGTTTATCATGCAATAAACTTTATAAAACCAAATCAAATAAAAAGAAGTTATGTGACAAATGCTCTAAGGAAAAACTCAGAACCTCTTGGAGGAATAGCAAAAGAAAACAAAGAATGTCCTAGAATAGAAAGTGCCCTGAGCCTTACTCCCCCAAGGGGTACAGCGATTTTACCGAAAAAAGTTCAACAAAAAAAGTGCCTTAAACCCTTGATGAGACTGGTCTGGAAGCCCCTTTTGAGATAATCGCCATAAGGGAGAAAGAAAGCTAATTTCCACATATAAGGGTGAGTAAGTCTCCCGTTTTTCAAAAAATCACAAACGTTACCGTAATTATACTTTAACACAAAAATAAACAAAATCACTAGGAGGAATTAATACATGAACAAAACAGAATTTGTTGGAGCAGTTGCAGAAAAATTAGGAGTTACTAAGAAAGAAGCTACGCCAAAAGTAGAAGCAGTATTTAATGTCATCGTTGAAACACTAGCAAAAGGTGAATCAATTAAGATTCTTGGAGTCGGTACATTTGAAGTTCGCGAACGTGCAGCACGTAAAGGGAGAAATCCGCAATCAGGCGAGGAAATTGATATTCCAGCAACAAAAGCACCTGCCTTCAAGGCTGCAAAAGCTCTCAAAGATGCAGTGAAAGCTTAACAATCGATAGTGAGGGATTAGCACCCCTCCCCTCTCTCCACCTAATAAATGCGGTGGCGGAATAGGTAGACGCACAATCTAGGCTTGGATCAATCGATTCATGAGTCAATACTGGTCAGTTAAATGGTGCAGACGTTCCTAGACCATACTGTCATGGGAGGTGCAAATCCTCCCCCGCATTCACTCCAGGTGTTAAGAGAGATTATTTGATTGCCAACATGGGGGTGTTGTCAATTAACAAGTTGATTACTGATATTTGGGATATCAGTTCTCGACTAATGTTCATTTATGAAGATACAGACTAATTTGAATGAACATTAGTGGAGATTCCTCTCCTGTGTGTGGACTAGCCTTTCTTGATTAAACAATATCTACTCCCCTATTTTCTGTATCATTCTGACACAAACTGCGGTTGGTCATTGCAGTTAGTCGGATAATAGCCATTTATGAGGGTGCGAGGTTAACTCGGATGTCTGTATCTAAAGGAGACAGGTAAATGACTATTATCGGGCTATACATGTCGGTAAGACCTATGCTACTCAAGCTGTTTTGTAGGGTGAATCCCATCACAGTCTTACTATGGGTGACATGTAGCCTGAATATTAATTGCGGTGTACTGCTTCGGCTTACACTTAGGTAAGGCAGATGCGTCTTCCTTCCCTTTAAATAATACCCTTGTCAGCTTTGAAGCTTATTATGCTGCCATCAAAATTTTTCCGGGTTAGCGAGTCTTCTATACTCGTAAAATAAGTGGAATGGTGTTTGGGCGATTGATCACCGCTCCTATTTCACAGAAAAGGATTATTTTCGGTCTTGTCTTTTCAATTTCACTAGAAAACACATTCATTATTTTATTCGCTATTTCTCCTTCAAGTTTCTGAATGGAGACTTACCTTTCCCATGCACATACCTCCTTACACGGGTCAGAGAAAACTGTGCAAAATAAGAGACTGGCGATCTACACGCATTGTATGTAGATAAGGTGTGTGACCTAACAAGAAAAGACAGGAATGTCTCTGAAAAGGGTTATATGGGTCTTACCTTTTCGATTACTTTTGATTGAAACGAAGGATAAAATTTGTTTTATTGGCAATTTATTTAAGAATCTCTTAGAATATATAAGATGTATGTCTAAAAGGAGAAGATAAGATAATAAATGTCAAAATTGCTTTATTCGAAGCTTTACTTTTAAGCAATGCATTCTCAAAATGTATTCAGATACTTTTACAAGAAAGAGATAGTGCAGTATATGTTGAACATGATAAGGATGAAAAATATACCAAACCAACAAAAACTGTATACCAAATCACTATAAAATGTGACATGACCGTCTTTTACCTTTGTACCAACATCGGATGAACTCTTTGCTTGTGAGATGTTTGTTGTTGTGAATAAACAAAGCAGAATTATGAAGAATGATAGTATATATATCTTTTTCATGCAGAAACCTCCATTTAGATTAATTGATTAGATTAAGCGAAAAGGAGTTTGTAATTGGGATGCGTATTTTGAGTGGAATTTTTAGTTATGTATGTATGCTTGTCCTTTCCGTAATATCAGCAACATTTGTCTATATGATTTTTTTTACTCCTCCGGACTTTGGGTTTGGTTATTTTCAGATGACTAGCCTTTTTATGCTTATTGCTTATGTTATTTTTGCTACACCTGTACAGCTTTTTTTACACCGAAAACCTCGAAAGTTTAATATCCGTTACTTATTGATTTATTTCTTCTTTGCTTTTATTGTTTGTTCGGTTTTAGCTTTACTTACTGATTATAGTCTTATTGTTTTTGTTAGATATGAATTGTACGTTTTTAGTTTTCTTTTAGCTTTAGTTTATTGGCTTTGGGATTCTGTTTTTCTTCAAAGAAAAAAATGAAGTAGGATTTATTCCATCTTCTTTTTTACCCTTCTACTTTACTCCTTAAATTTACTCTATTCTCTGTTGCTCCAATAATTTAACTCATGTGCCAAGCTGTACAAGGAGTTCCTGAAGGCATCTTTTGTTATTTTTGCTTGATTAAAGTTATTAGTCCAGACGCTGAACACGTAATACGCTCTCTACGATCCGAAGGCTTACGTTCCTACGGGACATGCTGATGTAGATAAGTGGGGTTAGATTGCAATTAGAACAAGATCCTCTAATGATTTAGAGGGTCTTGTTGTGCTTGCGTTTTATCTTACCGATCAGCCGGAATGTGCTTACGAGCCTTCCGGTACGCAAGTTATCAATAATCTCCTTCGGGCGTTTCTCCAACGCCTATCCGACTTATCTTTTCATCTCCTTTATATCCCCTTTTCGGACGTTACCGATGCTTCGGATCATCGGGCTTCCGAAGGAGTTTATTGTACGTAAATAAAACACATATTGGAGGAATTTAATTTGGCTAAGAAAGTTCATACAGTAAATTTAAAAGGTAATTATAGTTACATTGATGGAATTATTGAAGAAGAAACAAAAACAGACATCGAGCGTTATGATCTGAATTCAATTTTAAAATCATTTGATGGTCGGAAAGTGAAAATTTCTATTACCGAAGAAGACGAACTTCCACAAATCAATGAGTAGGCGGTGACTGAATGACAGCTATTTTAAATACTGTTTTACAACGAGAAAAAGACGAATCTTTTACTGATTATCATATTAGACTTTTCAAAAACAAAGACGCATATCACATTGACACAAAAACAATTGCCACTCTTTTAAATAAAGATCAAGGTACAAATTATGATGAGAGTAAATGGCGCAAAGATTTTAAGCAATATGAACGTTGGAATGATTACATAATGTCCAAGAATTTGGATGAAGAAATTCTTAAAAAATACGAAGAAGTGCGACTACAATCTGAAAAAGAAAAGATTAGAACTCGTGACCAAAAAAGAGAATATAGAAAAAGTATAGCGAATCAAGCTCGCTTTGAAAAAATCAAGGATGATGTAGTCCAAGCTATTGTTAATTTAGAATCAAAAAGACCTCTACGGTTCACTTTCCCCCTCCCTGCTGCAGCTGAAAAGCATGGGCTGGCTTTATTCAGTGACTGGCACTTCGGAATGGAAATCGATAACCGCATCAATAAGTTCAATAAAGAAATATTCGATGAACGAGTTGAGCATCTCACAAACAAAGTAATTGAGTATGGAAAGAAGAATCATGTCTCCACATTACATGTTGCGAATCTTGGCGATTTAATTGGAGGTCTTATACATGTTTCAACAAGAGTTCAGGCTAATGAAGATGCTGTAGAGCAAATTAAATATGTGTCAGAAACGCTTGCTGAGGTGTTAGCTATGTTGGCTAACGAGTTTCAAGAAATTAAGTTTTACAATGTAGCTGGTAATCACGGGCGTCTCTCCCCTTCTAAGAATGATGTGGGAATAAAAGAAAACTTTGAATACCTCATTAATTGGTATCTCGAAGCTAGATTAAGAGATATTAAAAACGTTTCCATTGAACCGGAACAAGATGGTTTTATCCCCGCTAAAATCAACAATCAAGAAGTCGTATTTGTCCACGGTCACTATGATCGTGTTGATCAATGCGTAACCCGCCTACCTCAATTACTTGGTTATATCCCTTCTTACATATTTGGTGGTCATATTCATCACAACTATGAAAAAGAATATGGTAGCACAACAGTTGTTGTAAACGGAGCGCTTGTTGGCGCTGATGATTATGCGATGCAGGGTCGCTTTGGTACGAAACCGTCTCAAAAGTTTATGGTCTTTGATGATGACGGTGTTGAGGCTACATACATTATTCGTTTTAAAAATAAAAACTAAAGGAGGAACCTGCTTGGATTTAGCAATGCATGAAGTGTATAACCTTCACTTATATGATAGAAAAACTGAGGAATCTTTAGTTGATTTAACAACACTTCAAGATGTTGAAATTTTTTATAGTGATGAACATGAAACGTATTTGATTTTTGCAAAGAATGCTCTACTGAATTTTGAGGTACTTAAATTTTTAGGTGATTATAAAGCCCCTACCTCCTTTGAATCAAAGTTGGGAAAGAAACAATATATTTCTGTTTTAACTGAGACACCTAAGCATGAATTCAAACTGTTGGCTGAAACTGTCGGTTCTCGTCCTGAGTCATCAGAGGCCCATAGAGTTACCTTAGAATTTAACAATGTAGAAATTATTTCCAGGGCTGAATTAAAAGGTGTTAACGGAGAAGTATCGGGTTTAGACTTGATTTTTAAAGTGAACCCAGTTGATAAAGAATTTTTTAAAATTCACTATTGATAAAACTTTAATTTTATCCAGATAAAATTAAAAAGAGGGTGAAATTATCCCCTCTTTTTGATTAATATTTCTTTACTAATATGACCCATGAGGAAAAAAGTGTAAGGAGAGTAAGTGCTATTAAAGTGCTAACTATTTCAAACACTGACAATGTTATAACATTCAAGTAAGTACCGTACAATATGACAACCAGATAGGTAAGCAGAGCAGTGAATGAAATTTTCATTCCTTTTTGCTTTATGAAATTTGCTCTTTCATCTTTGTGTTTGAACTGAGGATAGATATACCCTCTTGCAAAGCATATAAATGCTGCAGTTCCATACATTAATATTTCTAAATACGATAAAGAGTCCGTCGCTATTCTAAAAAAAGCGATTACGCCTAATAGCATCAAAAACAAAACTCCAAGCAAATAAAAGTTCCTTTGAGAAGTCATGATTATCCCCCTATATAAAAATGATCAGTCCTCTTCCAGCAGAAAAATTTGCTCTACAATGGTATTGAATATCTTTGCAATGTGTAATGCCAAGGGTAACGAAGGGTTGTATTTACCTTTCTCAATTGAAATAATCGTTTGTCTGCTTACATTTAGTAATTCCGCAAGTTTATCTTGGGAATATCCATATTTTTTTCTATATTCCATTACCCGATTTTTCAAAAGCATTCCCCCTTATAATTTAATTGTAACGTAAAGCAACCTTAACGTAAAGTGTACTTTACATTATAAACAAGCACCTTTTTAGAACGCCCAGGATGATTGCGGTACTCCCCTTCTGCTCTATTACTGAGCGTTTTATAAAACGTGTTTACATCAACGAACTTTATGGAGGTGAAATATGGCTATAGAAAAAATCAAATGCTCATGCTGCGGCAAGGAACAAAATGCCAATCAATATTATATATCCGAATCTCCTTTCAACTCTGCAACCGGCAAGCTGTCAGTATGTAAAAGCTGTCTCCAAAATGAATTCCAAAAAGACAAAGATAACTTAAAGAATGTGCAAAACATCTTGAGAATGATTGACCGTCCATTTGTTTACGACTTGTGGGTTTCTGCTGTTAATGAATCAGAATCCAAGAAAAAATCGGCTGGAAATGTGTTGGGTACATATATGAAAAATATCGGAATGAAAGATTACAAGTCAAAAACTTGGGCAGACAGTGAATTTGACTTTGAAGAAGAACAAGAATACACAACACAACTGTTACTAGCTAAAACTACAGAAGATATATCTAAGAAAGACATAGATCAATTAATGCAATTCTGGGGTCGTGGTCTTGATGTTGAAGATTACATTTGGCTTCAGAATGAGTACATTGACTTCACAAATAGGTATGAATGTGATTCTAAAGGAATGGAACTTCTTATAAATGAAATATGTTTGACTCGGCTAGATATCCGTAAACGACGTGAAAATGGTGAAAAAGTCGATCAGCAGCAAAAAACTCTTCAAGATTTACTTGGATCAAGTAATTTAAAACCAGTTCAAGAAACTGGAGCAAGTGGAGTTGAACAAGAGTCATTTGGCACTCTGATCAAAAAATATGAGAATGAGAGACCTATTCCTGAGCCAGAGCCTAGGTGGAAAGATCCTGATAAAATCGGGAAATACATTAAGGTGTTTTTCCTTGGGCATCTGTCCCGAATGCTTGGTTTGAAAAATCATTATTCAGAGGAATATTGGGAAGAGATGAATAAGCATACTGTAGAAGAACCTATTGCAGAAGAAGAGGATCGAGAAAATGACCTCACATAAAAATTTTACAACAGATCGTAACAAGCACAGTCAAGGAATCAATATTTTTAAAAAGGGAAACAACTTTAAAAAGAAATCAAAATCCGAACGATTAATGGATGGTATCGGCGCATGGACTTCTTTCTATAGAGCAAACCCACACCGTTTTGTAAAAGAATACTTGGGTATTACACTTAAATTGTTTCAATGTATTTTAATTTACATGATGGTACATAACCATTATTTTATGTACCTGGCCAGTCGTGGGCAGGGTAAAACTTGGTTAACCTCTGTATACTGCTGTGTGCAAGCCATACTCTTCCCAGGTACTAAAATAGTTATCGCATCGGGTACAAAGGGACAAGCTCGTGAAGTCATAGAGAAAATTGATGACTTACGCAAAGAATCGCCTAATTTAAGGCGAGAAATTGAAGATTTAAAAACCTCAACGAATGATGCTAAAGTGGAGTTTCATAATGGCAGCTGGATTAAAATCGTAGCCTCAAATGATGGTGCCCGCTCCAAACGTGCAAACCTCCTTATTGTAGATGAATTCAGAATGGTTGATTTTGAAATCATAAGTAAAGTACTTCGAAAATTCCTTACAGCTCCCCGTTCTCCTAAATATCTCGAAAAAGAAGAATACGCTCATCTAAAAGAACGAAACAAAGAAATTTACTTGTCTTCTTGCTGGTACAAGGTTCATTGGTCATTTAACAGATTCATAACTTACTACAATGCCATGATGAAAGGATCAAAATATTTTGTGTGCGGTCTCCCTTATCAGATCGCAATTAAAGAAGGTCTTTTGGATAAAGATCAGGTTAGAGATGAAATGGCCGAAGAAGACTTTGACCCTATCGGTTGGTCTATGGAAATGGAAGCTCTCTGGTTTGGTGAATCTGAAAAAGCCTATTTTAAATTTGAAGACATTGAAAAGAACCGCAAACTTGCTTCTCCCCTCTTCCCTCCTGATTATTACAGTCTAATCAAGGATTCCAACTTCAAATATGAGGGCAAGAAACCAGGAGAAATTAGACTGGTAAGCAATGATATCGCTGGGATGGCCGGTAAGGATAATGATGCCAGTGTTTACACTGTATTCAGACTGATTCCAAACTCCAATGGATATGATCGTCATATTGTATACATGGAGAGCATCGTAGGCGGTCACACAGGAACTCAAGCAACAAGAATTCGACAAATATACGAAGATTATGATTGCGATTATATTGTATTGGATACTCAGAGTATCGGACTAGGTGTGTATGATGCATTATGCCAGCCTTTATATGATAAAGAACGTGCAAAAGAATACGAGCCATTTTCATGTATTAACGATGAAAGAATGGCTGAGCGTTGTACTTACCAAAATGCCGAAAAAGTAATTTATAGCATTAAAGGCAATGCACAATTGAACAGCGAAATTGCTGTATTACTCAAAGATGGATTCAAACGAGGGAAAATCAAAATTCCTATCAACGAAAATGAAGGAAAAGAATATCTGAAAAGATTTAAAGGCTATGAAGGGCTATCTCCTGAAGTTAAAGGAAAATTCCTTTCAAGCTATGCTCAGATTACCCTTCTGATAAATGAAATGATCAACTTAGAAGCTGAATATAGCGATAACGGACAAGTTAAACTTAAAGAGCCAAAGAGCAAACGAAAAGACAGATATAGCTCAGTGGCTTATGGCAACTACATTGCCACTGTATTAGAAAGGCAGTTAAACAAACAAACTGAGTATGACGTTGAAGACGAACTAGTTTATTTTTAAAAGAAATGAGGTGAAACATGGTAACCTTAAATAAAGTTGACATTGAGTCTGAAGAGTATAAACAAATGCTGAATGACTATTCAACTTATACTTCTACATTTGCTTCCGGCTTTATCTCAAATATGTTTTCCAATGGGATTGTTACGGAAATTGAGGCCGAACAATTAAAGAATTATTTTTCTAACCCCGATCAATTTCAAGAGGAAATTGAAGATCTTGCTGAGTATTTTTATATCTCGACTGCAGAGATTCACCAATTGTTCGAATTGATTGAAGCCCTTCCTACCCTCAACTATAAAATTGACTCCTTTAATAAAGTTAAGTCTTCAGATAAGCACATTTCTCTTCTGAATAAATCCTTACATAAGGTCAAACATAAAAGACTTACTAGGGATCTGTTAAAACAAGTAGCTACAGCTGGCACTCTTGTTGGTATATGGCTTGGGGATGCTAAGAGTCCTTATCCGTTTATCTTTGATGAGATTAAATATGTGTTCCCCTCTTTTAGGAGAAATGGGGACTGGGTATGTGTAGTTGACATGGAGATGTTCACTAAATATGAAGATGATCGCAGAAATGAATTGTTAAAAAGCCTCTCCCCTTATATTAAACAGAGCGATTATGAAAACTTCATTAAAGATCGAGAGAAATATCGATATAAGGAACTGCCACAAGAAAGAACTTTTCCACTACGCACAGGAACTCTAAAAAGAAATCAAGGATTGGGAACATCTTGGGTTACCCCAGGCCTATATGATGTTCTTCATAAAAAGAAGCTTAAGGATGTTGAAAGATCCATCGCAAATAAAATCATTAACGCTGTTGCAGTTCTAACGATTGGAACGGATAAAGGTAATGGCGAATATACAAACATGAAGCTACCTAAAGCAGTTAAACAAAAAATTCATGGTGGAGTAAAAGCAGCTTTAGAAAAGAACCAAAAGGATGGAGTAACTGTAGTATCAATCCCTGACTTTGCTGATATCAACTTTCCTGATGTTAAAGCAGATGGATTAGATGGAGCAAAATTTGACCATATCAATAGTGACATTCAATCAGCTTACGGCTTATCCGGCTCCCTTTTAAATGGTAATGGAGGTAACTACGCAACTTCTTCGTTAAACTTGGATACATTTTATAAGCGTATTGGAGTTTTAATGGAGGATATTGAGCAAGAGGTTTATCAAAAGTTATTCAACCTTGTTTTACCTGTTGCCCAAAAAGACAACTACTATATGAATTACGATAAGGACAAGCCACTCACTCTCAAAGAAAAAATGGATATCTTAATTAAATTAAATGATAAGGGATGGTCTATTAAGCACGTAGTTGATAATTTGGCAGGAGTGTCTTGGGAAAGTTACCTTGAACAAACTCTACATGAAACTGAAGAGCTGAAACTCCAAGAAAAAATTAAACCTTATCAAACTTCATATACCTTCACTGGGAATGAAGCAGGCCGCCCAAATGAAGGAAATAAAAACAACGACAACACAGTGAAGTCAGCTACATCCAACGGTAATGACAATCCTATTTAAAACTTCACTTTTGAAGGGAGGTGAAATTATTTGACAAAGAAGCAAAAGAAAAAACTATGCCAACTTCAATTGAATGAGATTAAAACATCAGATGACCCAACAAAGTTGTCATGTAGCTTTGTCATTTTTGATTTCGATGTCTCTCACAATAACGCAGTAATTTCTAAGGATGTTGCTCTTGAAGCTGCTTCAACAATTATTAATAAACCGATTGTTGCAAAATATTACGAGGTTGATGAATTAAATACTTCTACAGATGCTTTGGGAACTCATGAAGCTTATCTAGACACAGACAAGCACGGAGAACTTGAAGTAAAAAGAGATACTGCCCCAATTGGTGTCTTTACATCCGAGGGATACATAACTGAAATTGAAACCCCAGAAGGTAAAAAAGAAGTATTGGCAGCAGATGCAATACTTTGGAGCTCCCGATTTAAAGATGCATGTGAACTTTTACTTGAATGGTATGGTCGGGGTATTAACATTAATACAAGTTGTGAGATCCTTTATTCAAATTACACTATGCAAGATGGCATTGAACACCTACAGTCCCCTATCTATTTCGAAGGTCATGCAATTTTAAATTCAGAGAAACGTGGAGAGCATGACATTGTCCTCCCCGCTTATGATTCTTCCAAACTTCTTAGCTTTAATGAAATTCAACAATTTGAAAGATTAGTTGCTCAAGCAGCTACAAGACAAAATAATGAGGAAGGTGAAAAAATGAATAAGTTTAGAAAAGTGTTTGAATTGTCTCATTCTGACGTACGAACACTTCTTTATAACCAATTAGATCCAACCCTTGACAAGGAATCAGCATCTTATATTGCAGATGTATATGATACTTATTTCATCGTAAACGTGTATAGCTGGTCAGATGACAATAGCTATGACAAATACTTTAAGTTCAATTACACAAGAGCAGGCGATACTGTTTCAATTGATTTTGACAGTAAAACTGAGGTATTCATGACACGTAACTGGGAGGAAGTTGTTCCTGAACCTATTCAAACACAACTTAACCAAAAAGATGAACAGATTAAAGATTTAACGAAACAAGTAAATCAAATCAATAAGAATAAGGCAGATATTGAACTGCAATTCAACACTGCCAGTGAAAAGCTTGTGCAATTAAATTCTGAAGTGGAACAATTGAAGCCTTATAAAGAAAAACACGAGAAAACTTTATTAGAGCAAAAACTAAATGAGAAAAATGAATTCTATAAAGCAAAATTTGAAGCTTTAAATGCTGAGGATAAATTCAGTACAGAAGAAGTACAAAACCTTATCCATGCTTCCATTAAACAAGGGGGAGAAGGAGAAAAAGCTGTATTACAACTTAACACAATGTTAGTTGATTTAGTTAGTGTTCCTACTGAAACAAATACAACCATTAGAGAATTTTCAAGTAAACGGGAAAATTTAATCCCTAACGATGACTCTTTTGAATCACGCTTTTCACAATAAATTTTAAACTTGGAGGAATAAAATATGGCTACAAGATTACAAAAAGCCCTTACTGAAGTAGGCAATCATACTACTGGAAACTTGAATTCTTTAAAAATCAAAACAGTTGCTCACGGTGCAAAAGTGACTGGTTCAGACATTGATAACTTTATGCTTGTTGAACTTGGTTTTGATGCTGAGGGGAACCGTACAGCTTCGAAACTATCAGATAAAACAAAAAAAGCATATTTAATTGCATCCCCTGAAGCACGCTACCTTGGTGAATCAATGAGAGATTTTTATAACGGTGTAGGAGAACATGCTCGAATTGTTATCCTTGAGCCAGCTTATACCCGTTTTGATGTTTCTGCATTTTCATTTAATACAGGAGTGACTGAGGTTAAACAAGGTCAAGTAGCTCACTTTGATATCGCTACTCAAAAGTATATTCTTAGTGATCCTGCTTCACCTCATGAGGATTATGCTGATTCTTCTGCTAAGTTCCTCGTTGTAAACAATGAAGATGACCTTGTTTACACAATGGGACAAAAGCTTGTTCGCCTTGAAGTAATCGAGGCCTAATACATAACAAATAAATTTCAATAAAAGGAGTATTTTAAATGAAATTAGATACTGTGAAAATCAAAGGCTTGTTTAGCCGTGTATTAAATAATAAAATGGACGGTACAGATCAAGCTGATATCCAAACTTACATTAAGAAAGTGTTTGGCGACGGCGGTACTACACCTGACCCTTCCATGCTTCATCAATTTAATAACCTTGTCGTTGAACAAGCTGATGAAATTGCAAAACCCAAAGTAACTCAGCTGCTCTCCCTTTTGGCCAATGTCCAACAAGAAAAACGAGGTAATATTAAACAAATTAAAATTCCGAAAAAGAATAAAGCAAAAGTCATTTGGTCTGCTACAGGTTCTGGCGTTGACTTAGTTCGTGTTGAAGGTCAAGAAACTGTTCCAGCCGTTCCAAAAACTATGTCAACAGGTTTCTACTATGAGCCTCTAGACCTCGTAACAGATTCAATTACTTACTTTAATAAATTGGTGAATGATATTGCAGATGCTAAAGTCCGTTTATACCTCGATAAAATTCATCAATTAACTGCAAGTGCAATTACAGCAGGTAAAATCCCTGCAAAGAATGTTCAAACAGGCTCAAACCTTACTCTTCAACAATACAACAAAGTAGCATCTGTGCTTCAACGTTATGGCGGGAAACCTATCTTCGTAGCTGACACCCTTCTCATCGACTACTTCGCAATCCAACAAGGAACAGACTCAACGTATAAGAACTTCTTAACAGAAGAAATTAAAGGAGAACTCCTTACTGCATTGAACCCTGCTACAATCGGTAGAACAACTGCTGTCAACCTCACTAACCCATTTACTGACGATACAAATAGCAAAGTCGAACTCCCTGTCAATAAAGGATATATGTTTGCCGGCGGCGTTTCTCAAAAACCATTTTCTGTTGTTGAGTATGGCGGATTGCGTCAATTGACAGAGCAAGATATTGAAGATGAAAGAATTAAAATGAAAATTGTCCAAGATGCTTCTGTTAACCTTCTTTTTGGAGAAGCAATCGGAATTATTGAAGAACAAGCTGCAGTGTCTATCTAAATCAAAATATGAGGATTTTTTAGGAGGATATAAATTTGACTGAAAAAATTAAGTTAGCACGATACAGAAGTACATCTTATTTTGTTGGGTATACCGGCGATGGTGGACATAAACAATACACTTGGGCTGGTAGTAAAAATGGGAAGGCTGATATTAAAGAAGTTCCAAAAGAAGTTGTTGAATGGCTCACAATGAACAGCGTTTGTTTCGATAAAGGTGAATTAGTTATTGTTGAAGATAATGAGACAACCAAAGAAATTAAAGATTCTATTGTTGAGTCGGAGGCTTATGAAAATAACATCCATACTAAAGAAGAAATTGAAAAGATGATTAAATCGGGAAATATTGCTCAACTAAAAAATAAGCTCGATAAAATCACAGTGGATTCTGAGAAGCAATTTATTATTGACGTTGCTTCAGAATTTAGCGATGACATTGCTGTGGGCAAATTAAAAGTTTTGGCTGATTGGATGGGAGTCGCTGATCCTTCCCTTCTCTTTGACTAAAAGGAGGGATTTTTATGACATCTTATGATCAAATATGGGAAACCTTTTTAAACAACTGCGAGACATCTGATTTTGATGTTCCTCAAACAGAAGAACACATTTATCAATCAATTCGAAATGCAATCCTTCATTTCAACAACAGACTCAGAGACAATTTAAAGGCTGATGATTCAACAGAAACTGTAAATAGAGATTTATCTGAGGATGATCTTCTTATTATTGCACACTTCTTGAGATACATCTTTCTGTTAAATAAAAAGACCTTGTTTGAGAATACGTGGCAACCCTTCACCAATGACGTGGGAATCAAAAACTTTGGCACACAGCTCAATTCCCTTAAACAAAGTGTAATAGATCAGAAAAACGAAATTGAACGCTTGATATTGAACGCTGCGGTGGATTATCTATGAGTAAAATTAAAGTTAAATCGGCACATAAAGATGGACAAATAAAGCTTGAGGACTTAGATGTTTTTTGCAATAAACTGTGCAAGAGAAACAATTCAGTCCTCTTCAAACTGGAGAAATACCTTACTATAAAGCTACTAAGTGATCCTGAACTCACAGAAATCAGGGACACTATTTTAACTGTAAGTGGTGAATTAAGCAGACTTAGGGATAACTTAGTAACAGACGGTGATTCAAATGAAGGACTACAGTAATTACCACAAAGTTAACATTAATAATAAACTTCTTCATGATGGTAAGCTTATTTTCCAACAAGGCCTAAAGGGGCTTGAATCTGAAAAAGTCACAATTGATGGAATCGAAAAAACAGTAATGATTACCTCAAAGTACTCTAGTGGCGATGGTTCTGCAAGATATATACTAGGTGAAATTGCTGACATTTATTGTGGCGGGGTTGTTAAGTTTAATGATGTAACATGGCTCATCACCTCCCACCCTCTCAGTAATAAGATTTACAAAAAGGCTGAGATAAAAATATGCGGAACATCATTTTTTCTTACTTCAGAAGACAAGCTAATCGACACTGGCAAAATTAACGAAATCACCGGTAAGCCAATTTATGAAAAAGTACCTGGTGAAAAAACTGAAGTCCCCTGCATATTTGAAAGGACAACTTCAATAAATGGCACTGAATTGGCGGTAAATCTTCCGGATGGTCAAGCAAACATTACAATTCCTTATCTTGTTCATGAAAAATTGAAAATTGGACTTATCCTCACCTTCTTTGGCGAAGATTATCAAGTCGATGATATAGACTTTTCAAAAGTCTATGGAGACAACGGAACAATAAAATTGGTTGCCAAAAAGAAAGTTGGTGAAAAGACATGAGCATGACTGTTGAACAGATGACAAAAGTCTTCAGATTAGTTATGGATGATGTTGAACTAAATCGGCTCTTGTATTACAAAACTGATCCTCTCTCCCCTTCTCATCCAGATGTTCAATCACTCGAAAATTATTATGACTCCACAAATGATTCACCCGCTATAATCAATACCATATTTAAGCGAGCGCCTAAAACAGATGATCTATCGGATTCACCATTATGTAGGATATGTGTTTATTTAGGGAACGCATTACCAAAACCATCTAGCCAAAGCGTCATGCTTCTTGATCAAGACTTGATGATTGATGTTTTCACCCATATTAACACCTTTGAAGAAACTGAGTTTAGAAATCTTAAGATTAATGACAGAATTAATAAGCTTTTGTTCAATCAAAATTTTGCTGGTATTGGTAAGACAAGCTCTTATAAAAGACTGCTAATCACTAATCCTCCTGACGGTTACCTCGGATATAAATTAATTTATACCTTTGGGGCTATGAAATGATTGATAGTGAATTCTTTATAACCGGCGAACCAATTCCTACAGAATTTGGCGATTGTCGATTTATAAAAGTTAAAGAATATGCTTTTTTAACTCCGTACCTCAGTTGGTTTAAGATGTCTAAGAATGAGATTATTTATATTTACAGCAAAAAGGAAAATAATCAATTTGGCCAATTAGATGGTCTTATTGCCGAACTTAAAAAACGGACTTTGTTTGAAATTACAAGTATCCTTCCGAATTTTAAAGAAGCATATGAAGTGATATTTAGCACAGTTTTTAATGGCGTTGAAATTTTAGGGAAACTTACACCGGAAAACTTCGAAGCCCTAAGAGAATTGGTCTTGAGAATGTCTTGTCTAAAAGAGGAAAAAATCAGCTCTAACCCAGAGATACAGCGAGCTAACGAGCGCAGCAAGAGGGTGAAAAGTCAGGATTCAGATATGGTTGATATGGCAGACATCATGAGCAGTGTTGCTACTCACACTGGATATTTGTACAAAGATATAAATGAAATGACTCTGTTTCAGTTATACATGACTTACTACAGAGTAGGCCAATTCAAACAGTACGATACCTCCACCCTGTTTGCGACTGTTTCACCTGATGCAGCCAAACACATGGAAAGCTGGGGAAAACATATCGACTTATTTGAGGAAGAAAAGCACTACATAAGTAGAGAAAGTTTCATGAAACAAACTAAAGGTTTTGGTAAAGGCAGCGCATAGCTGTCTTTTTTTATTATTTAAGGAGGCAACAATTAGATGAAAACAGTTATTCAGGATACAGCTGACGTTTATTTCAAACGAAAATCTGACGGTAAGCTTGTATTCACAGCCGAAGCACAAACAGCATCATTCTCCCAAGCAATCTCCGAAGAAAAACTCAGAGGTGGAATCGGAAATAAACCGCTTTACATTCTTAAATCTGAGAAGGAAATTAACCTAACTGTCAAAAATGCTTTCTTTGATTTAGAATGGCTTGCAATGACACAGGGTGAAACTATTCAGGAAGAAACAAAAGTAAAGGTTTTCGATAGAGAACATGGCCTGATTGTAGATGATACAAACAAAGTTACTCTAAAAGGAGAGCCTGTAAGCGATGTAACTTTCTATAACAAAAAAGGGTTAACATATAAGATTGCAGTTTCAACTGATGGTACATATACAATTCCAACAGCATTTGCAGCTGCTAAAGAAAAACTTACAGCAGTGTATCAAATTGAAAAAGTTGGTAGACGTTTAGCCATTAAAGCCAGCAAGTTCTCAGAACGATATGAAGTTGAATATCGCACTATTGCTTATAATCCTGATACAGAAGAAGTATATAGTGACATCTATATTCAGTTCCCAAATGTTTCTCCTTCAGGTGAATTTGAAATGTCATTAGAAAACGGAAATGCTCTAGCTCCTGAGATTAAGTTTGAAGCATTAGCAGATTCGGATACAGACGAAATGGCTGTAGTAATAGAAGCAAGCAGGGACGCCAACGCAACTACTTCAAATCCTGATACCGATACAGAAGTTCAAACTAAATCGATAGATCTTGGCGAATAATTTATAGGAGTGATTTTTAATGGCAGCACAACTTAATGATTTTAATGGTGTAAAATCCTCTGCTAGAGATGACGGAAACGGTGGTTTAGTAACAGATATTCACTTAAAATCTCAAGAAAACCCTCTACAAGTTGACTTCCCTCAGGCTGGCTTGGATGCCATTAAAGGAATCCAAGTACAATCCCCTTCCGTAACAGTGAATGAAAGAGATCCAGGTTTCTCCTCTTTTAAGACGGATAAATTCACTGTTACTTCAACAGCTCAAAAGGTTACCGCAGGTATCACTGACAGAACAGCACTTACTGTCTATCCTCCTTCAGAAGGAACAATTTTTATCGGGAACTCTAATGTAACAGCTGATACAGGTATTCCGTTAGCTGCCGGTGACAAACCTTTTTCTGTTCCCGTTGCTGTTGGCAAGACCCTATATGTCTATGTAATTAATGATGGGACTGACAGAGACGTAAGAGTATTTGAAGCTAAATGATTTTGAGGGGATCTCTCCCCTCATATTTTTCTAGATAAAAGACAGTTTTTATTCAAATTAAGGAGGTGGAGTTGTTGACAGAAACGACTGAAAATGTCGTAATCACGATTCCAGACAAAACTTCAATTACATTTCATGAAGCCGCAACTTCCCCATCTGAAGGTGAAGAATTTGTAGTTGGTCATTTTCGGGAACTTACTGTTAAGATCTCCGGTTCCTCAACTTCACGAGAAATAAAGTTTTATGCAGTAGATGAAAATGGCGAAAAAACTGCACTCAGTGGTACTAATAAAACAGATTTCCAACTTGGAAGCAGTACTTTAAATACTAATGAGTATTGGGATTTTGACATTGCTGGATTGTTTAAAGTTATGTTCGAAGTATCCGCAGTTAATGGCCAAGTATCTGTTAAAGGAATTGCGGTGAGCTAATGAGTAGCAGTAAATTTGTTGGTCAATTAAAACAAAACAATGAACAAATTAACAATCTAAAAGCTTTACTCTCACAAAATGAAAAGCATATGACTGATCATGAACAAGAATTGACCGGTAAGGTTAATGATTTCATGGAGTATCAAAATTATGAGCTAATAAAACACATGAAAGATATAAGTAATCCACACCAAGTTACAAAACAACAAGTTGGGCTTAGTAATGTAACAAATGACAAACAAGCAACAAAAATAGAATTTGATGCACATGTTAAAGACACTAAAATACATGTTAATGATACTGAGCGATCAAGGTGGAATGCTGCTCAGTTATCAAAATTAACACAAGACAACGGTTTGGCTAAATACTTGTCTGGTGTAGATTTCAATACTGTCATTGAGTCGGGATTCTATTATATAACTTCGGTGTCAACCTCACTTAACGCCCCTGTAAATTCCAATGGATATTTATTGGTGTATAACTACGGAACCTATCCATATCAAGAGTTCACCGCATATAGTGGCGCAACAACGTCAATTCCAGAGACTAGAAGAAAATTTATGAGGAACAAGGTTAGCGGAACAGAGAACTGGACGCCTTGGATCGAGTTAGAGTATTCAGCAGGAGCCCAAGCGAAGGTCAATATCCATGAAAACAAAACAGATATTCATGTAACGAAAGAAGATAAGGACAAGTGGAATGCTGCTCAACTGATAAAAATAACAAATGATAACGGAAGTGTCTTAGTATCTATTGCTGACACAGATGACTTTCTCGAGAGAATAGTAAAAGTAGGTAAGACATTTGGGACATTTTATTCTACAGGAAAACCAGCGAATGCTCCTTCAACTATATCAACAAGAGGATATTTTCACTTTACTTCAACAGATGCCAATGGAAATGGCATTTACGGATATGTTGTGGCTATTGATTACAAAAATAATATGTACACAAATATTGTAGATGGAAGCTCTGGTTGGTCTGGATGGCGAAAGCTAACTTCAAATGCAGAGTTTGAAAATATATCTTGGCATAATGTCACACTCAAAAATGGAGCAGCTACAGGAGATAGACCTTTTCAATATGCTATTTGGGGGAATGTCCTTTTATTGCGAGGTCATATTACAGCTACTCGTGAAGTTGTATGCGGCACAATACCATCAGTTCGACTACCATTAAATGGAGCTACTGCTATGATTTCAGTCTCAGGTATAACTGGGTACAGCAAACTTCTACTTTTTGCAAGTGGCGATTTAAAATTAACTGGATTACATTCTAATAATGACAACAATGTGACGGGCTACTATATGGACGCTGTAATACCATTAGAATAACCGTTTAAACATTGCTTTAAGAAGTGTGACACCGAACACAGATTGGTGTCTTTTTTATATGGAGGATATTAAAGGAGGAAATAAAATGGCATCAAAAAAGTTGAATTTAGGTTTAATCGAGGAAAGTGTCAATAAGTACGATAAGAAAGAAAAAGTCCAATTAACAGATGATGTACATGTATTTATCTACCCATACTTTTCCCCTTCCCGGTTAACAAAAATGTTAGCCGGATTGATTTCTGATCAAGAAGAAGCAAAAGAAGCAGGAATTAAATCCTTTAAGGATATAAATCAAGTTCAATGGGCATTCTTTTCACTAATTAAAGAATTTACAGACTTGGGCATTCCAAATGACATTAAAAATAAGGTCAAATGGTATCTTAAACTTGTAGATTCAGAGTTCTTCCCTTTGATTATCAATAGCTTCCCTAAAGAGAGTTTAGAAAAACTAGGTAAAGCCACTGTTATGCTGCAACAAAACATAGATGAGTTATCAAAAAAATCTCAGGAAGAAGCAAATAATCTTATCCTTCAGAAGGTCGAAGAGATTGAAAGCAGCGCTGATCCACAGTAATGGCGAAAAACATAAAAGAAATCAAAGCTATGGTTGAACAAGCTGTAATTCAGTCTATACATAAATCTTCTTCTAACGTTAAGCAAATCATGACGAAAACAGGTCAAGATCATGTTGAAGAAGATGTTTACGGCACCTATACCCCCCTACTCTATGAACGTACAGGAAAGCTTAAAGACGCTTTTATAACCACCAACGAGAGTAACGGGATATCCTTGGACAATATTAGAGAAGATGATGGAAAAGATGTTGCTGCAGTTATTGAAACCGGACAAGGTTATACATACCCTGATTCATATGGATATGGCTACGGTAAACCTCGTCCTGTTATGAAGAATACCGCTGAGACCCTAAAAGATGGACGATTAACTGCAGCACTAAAAAAAGATTTAAAAGCAGATGGAATTAATACAGACTAATGGTGGTGAATTAATGGCCAAAATAAAGAAAAACATGTTACGGGATAGGGCTAAAAAACTCCCTGAAATCACTGACGAAATGTGGCAACATGTAAACGATGAATTAAGAACAATTGTTGATGAGTTCATTGCTGTTCAAAACTTTAGTCCAGCAACAAAAAAACAATATCAATCTGGACTAAGGCAGTTTGGATATTACGTGTATCAATCAATGAATAACAAACCTTTATATAAGCTTACCAAAAGAGACATTCTTCGTTATTTAAGCTATCTTCGTGATAACCGCAAACTCTCCTCATCTGCACAAAGCTTTAAAAAAGCTTGTGTTTCATCCATGTTTAACTATATCGAGAATGTTATTGCTGATGACGAGGATTTCAAAGAGTACCGTAGTTTTAGAAACTTAACTCGAGGGCTCCCTCCTATCCCCAAAAACAAAGTATATGACAAAGTGAAAATTACTTTTGATGAGTACAAAGATATGATGGATGTACTTGAAAAGGACGAGAATTATTTAGGTATGGCATGGCTTGCGACAGCCTTTAACGTCGGAGCCAGAAGGAGTGAAATTATACAATTCAAGACAGAAATACTTGATTATCCAATACCAGATGGAAAGACATTTGTATACAGTCATAATGTTCGACTAAAAGGACAAGGTGATGATGGTAAAGTAGAGCCTTATATGATTAACCTTGAGGCGTTAAAATACATGTGCTTATGGGTTGAGAAAAGGGGCTATGAATCAGAGTACATATTCTCAACTAAATACGGTGGTGAAGTTAGACAAGCTTCAAAATCATGGGCTGATTATTTTTGCTCAAATGTTTTAAGTGATATTCTCCAACGAAGAGTTAATCCGCATATATTTAAAGCCTCTTGTGTAACTTACCTTCTTGAAAGTGGAGTGGATTTAAAGCTCGTTTCAAAATATGTTGCACACCACGAAGATGTATCAACTACCATTGCCCACTATGATCTCAGGGAATTTGAAGAAGAAAAGAACAAAATATTCTCCTAACACTCCCCTCTCCTTCCAAATAAAATCCCTCTTTTATTCAGAATCAAGATTCCTCGCTTGAGGGATTTTGCTTATGTGTAAAAACTTAACAGATCCTCATATATGACCGATAATCATCTTGAGGTGAAATAATTGTTCAACAAAAGTATCATTAAAAGAAATCTTGTAGAAATGAAATCAAGAGATCTAATCAAGTTCATTAGACAAGAGTTTCCAGTTAAAGGACAGAACTATACTGAGCATATGGAGAAATACGAAACACTTAAAAAATTAAGTGAGAACGATCTTTCATCAGGGATTTCTCGCATGGCTAGAATTGAAACAAGCTTTGATAACTCTAAGAATGCCGCTCTCCTTGTAATGATTTTTAACTTTTTAATTGGATTCCTAAAGCTATGTATAGGCGCAGGAGTTGAACTAAATAACTTTTCAGAGAGAGTCGCTCAAAGTCTGAATTTAGCCTACGGATTTTTCACAACTTTTTTTATTGCAATTTTATTTGTAGGATTATTGCTCGATAAAAATAAAGTGACAACCGCCTCCTTTTTTAAAACTCTCCTTGAACAGGCGAAAGCTGATAAAGAAAAGGAGCATAAAAGCTCAAATGATAAATTACAATTTTCCGATAATACAATTGAAATAAAGTTAATTAAACGGCGTCCCTTTTGGAAAAAGAATGTTTATAACAGACAAGCAAAAAATTTAGAGGAAATCTTACTTAAATGGTCTGATGAAGAAATAATTGAGTATATTAGAATAAATTTTGGCTATTTGAGTGAAAAAAATAAAAAAGCTGAATTGCAAAGGATTAGAGGATTAGAATATGACACTATAATATTAGGAATAGGTAGAATGAAAGAGATGGAGGAAACTTCTGACAACTCCAAAATTATACCCGGTTTCACATCAGCAAGCATTTTTCTTATATCTCAATTTATTTACTTTGCCACTTATGGAAATAAAGGTGCACCGACTTTAACGTCTGTTTGTCTAGCGCTTGCTTCATCTGTTGCAATTTTTTTCGGGGTTACTTGGGGTATGGATAAAGGAAGAACACACCGTTCAGGAGCAACCCTTTTTAGAAGTTTATTAGAACAAGTGAAATCTGAAATGGAGAAAAAATGACCTTCCTCTATCTACCTAAGTTTTAACGATTCAAAAAATATATTTGTCATAAATTGTTCTAAAGAAAGAAGTTATATCAAATATAAAATATAACAAGGGTTCATGGAAAAATAGAAATGTATACAGTAAGTAAAGCTACTCAATAGCAGAGTGGCTTTTTTATTTCCCTCCCCCTACTGAAAGGAAGTGATTCTTACTTGAGCCAAAACCTCAAAATCATATTAACCCCGCAAGCTGATACCTCATCAAAAACTGTCGAACAGTTAAATCAGCAAATCAAATCTTTAGAAAAGAAGCTTAACTCTCTCAAACTCAACACCAATATTGATTCTACAACCTTAAAAGCTCTGCAAGAATTCTCTTCTGCTGTAGATGCGTATCAAAAAAATCTAAAATCCTACAATCAAACAGTAAAAGAAACATCGACAGTAATTAAGAATGCTGATGGATCTGTTGAAAAGCTCACCCAGCAATACAAGAAAAACGGTGAGATTCTTCAACGTGAAACTAAAATAATTAATAATCGCAATGCTGCTCTAAGGCAAGAAACTCAAGAAGTTAACAAACTCGCTCAAGCCACTGAAAAATTAGGTCAAGTACAAAAAAAGACCGAACAAAAGAACTTACAAGGCCAAACCACAAAGGTTGTACAGAAAAACCGTAACGGTTTTGAAGACATTGTTTATACGACTGACCCTAAAACTAATGCAACTTCTTCAAGAACAACAACCAATTACGATCAACAAAGGAAAGCAATTGAACAACTAAACCAAAGCCTAGAAAAGTTAAGAGAAAAAGGATTAGTCTCTTCCCAGGCGCTCTCTCGACTTTCCACTTCAATTAACGGTGCTCGAACTGCTGCTCAAATTGATCAAATTGCAAATCGTATTAAACGACTTGATGATTCCTCTACCGCTAAAGCAAAAACAAAAGAACTTGAGCATCAAGTTCAATTATATCAACGTCAAGCGCAAATAAATGTTCAAAACCTCAATACTCGTTACGGCAGTTCACTTAGTACCGCTAACTCCTCTGCCCTTCAGAATTATCTCAACTCAGTTAACCAACTTACGGCAAGAACTCCTAATTTAAGAACACAAATGCAGAATCTAAATATGCAGTTCAGAGAAGTATCTGCGAATGCATCATCTGCTTCTTCTAATGTTTCAGGCTTTGGAGAACAATTAGCACAATCATTTAGTCGTATGCCCGCATATTTTCTGAGTGGGACGATGTTCTATTCAGGGGTTCAAGCATTAAAGTCAATGGTGGAACAAGTCATTCAAATCGATACACTAATGACAGACATTAGACGAGTCATGGACTTACCTGATTACAAATTTAATGAACTACTGCAATCCTCAATTGATCTTGGTGATCAGCTATCTAATAAAATTTCGGATATCCTTGAAATCACTGGTTCATTTGGACGAATGGGCTTTAGTGAATCTGAACTTGGAGATGTAACTAAAACCGCTCAGGTCTTACAGAACATTTCTGATTTGAATCCTAACGATACTGTTAACACCTTAACAGCTGCAATGCTTAACTTTAATGTAGCAGCCGGTGATTCTATATCAATTGCAGATAAGTTAAATGAAGTCGATAACAACTATGCAGTTAGTACCTTAGACCTTGCAAACAGTATTAGAAAAGCCGGATCTACAGCCTCTACTTTCGGTGTTGAATTAAACGAATTGATTGGTTACACAACAGCAATTGCCAGTACTACTCGTGAGTCAGGAAATGTTGTAGGTAACTCACTAAAGACCATTTTTGCTCGTATTGGCAATAACCAAAGTTCAATCAAGGCATTAGAAGAGATTGGTATCTCAGTTAAAACAGCTGGCGGTGAAGCTAAGTCTTCTAGCGAATTAATTGAGGAACTCGCTGGGAAATGGGATATGCTAAGTGACGCTCAGAAACAAAATACATCAATAGGCGTTGCGGGTATTTACCAGTTATCTCGTTTTAACGCAATGATGAATAACTTCTCCATTGCCCAAAGTGCTGCGAATACTGCTGCTAATTCAGTCGGCAGTTCATGGAAAGAGCAACAAAAATATGCCGATAGCTTGCAAGCAAGAGTTAATCGTTTATCCAATGCTTTTACAGAAATGTCTGTGGCATCAGGTGAAGCGTTAATATCTGATAGTATCGTAGTGTTCGCTGATGCGTTAAAAAGTTTAATGCAATTAAGTGCCCAAGTGACCAAGTCCGTTGGATTACTTCCACAAGTATTTGGAGCAGCGACAGCTGCAGTTATATTATTTAACTCTTCCCTTCGTGCAAGTGCTTTAGCTTCAGGCACTGCAATGGGTGCAGCTCTAAAAAATCTTATCCTTAATTTTAATACTTTTACGGTTGGAGTGACAGCAGCTTCAGCCAAAACAGCAATTTGGAGTAAAATCACAACTGCTTTTTCAACTTCACTTACGAACTTAAAAAAGGCAGCAATGACTACAGGAGCTTTCTTAGCTGGTAGCTTCCTTCCTATGGCAGCAATGATGGCTTTTGGTGTTGTTATTGAGAAGCTAATATCCTCATACTCCAAATTAAAACAAGCACGAGAAGATTTTGAACAAGCTAAAATTACAAGTATTGAAGCAATTACGACCAATAAAGACACAACAGATCAATTAATTGCTCAATACAAAGAGCTTCAAAAAGCAAAAGAATCAGGTACTTTAAGTTCTGAAAAAGAACAGGAGTATCTTCAGGTCACGCAACAATTAGCTCAAACGTTTCCTAATTTAGTTGCTGGTTACGACTCACAAGGGCAAGCAATAATTAAAAATAATGATGCTCTACAAGATGCCATCAAATATACACAAGAACTAGCTGACCTCAATAAGAAAGATATTCAAACGGGTGCTAAAGATACTTTTTCTGATAGTTTGAAAGAAATTAAGGATCTTCAGGCTGAAGTTGATCAATATAAAAAGATGGCTGATACATACTCAAAAGGTAAGGGTTTTTGGTCATTCTTTGAAAATCCTTTTGCAGATGACAGCTCAATTAAAAATCAAGGTGTTAAAGCTGAACAAGAGGCTCTTCGTGTTGAACAATCACTCTCTAGCTCACAGTCAAAAATCCGTGAGCAAGTTTCCAAAACAGTCGAAGCATTTAACTCCGTAAAAATTAACCCTCAGCTTGCCAAGGAAGTCAATGATGCATTTAACAAAATTGATTTCAGCAAAATGGATGCATCGCAGTTAGAGTCCTTTTCTATCAATGTATCTCAATATATGGATAAGATACAAAAGGCTCTACAATCTGGAAATCAGACCGACTTTTCTAAAGCCTCTCAAGGTCTTGAAAACCTCATAAGTCAATATGTAAATGGTTCTGATAAGGCAAATGGTCTTGTACTCTCTTATGGGGATCTTAAGGATGCTGTTGACTCAACAAACAATTCAGCCGAATCAGCTAAAGTAACATGGGATGAAAATGGAGAAGGTATAGATGCTTTAGGAGAATCTGTTGGCACCCTATCTGACAAACTTAAAGATGCCAAAGGTGACTTCGAAGCAATTAGCTCCATTATTCGTGACCTTGTTGATTCTAAGCAAAATGATTTAGCCATTTCCGCAATACAAAACGATGCTTATGATGCCATGGCTGATAACATCTCCCCTTTAAATGAATTGCTTGAGAAAATGGCAGAAGGTAAGAGTTTATCAGCTTCAGAAGCTATGAAGCTAATCCAGAAGGAAAACGATCTTGCAGACGCTATTTCAATTGAAAATGGCGTTGTGAAAATAAACAGAGACGCAGTTGTTAAGCTGCGTGACGCCAAGCTAAAAGCATATAATGACATGCAACAGTCTGTTAAGCAGGATCTAATAAATCAAGCTAATGCTTTAAACAAGAAGATTAATATGTATAAATCCGAAGTTAAAGCGATCAAAACTGTTCAAGATGCTTATAATATGAAGTCAGATCTTGAAAAACAAAAGCAGAAAATTCTTGATGAAATGAAAAAAGGTAATGGTGGAGCAATTCAATACCTTCCTAAAACTCAAGAAGATTTGAATCAAGTTACTGACATTACAGATCAACTAGAAGAACTTGATAAATTAGCTGATTTAGCCTCTTCTTCCCTATCAGAGACTGGTACATCAATGGAAGACATGTCTTCATCTGCAGAAAAAGCTTCCGAAGAAGTAAAAACTTCAATGTATGTTGCTGATAAATACAAGGAAGCATTAGAAAAAGTTAATGCTGAGATTGACAAGTACAACAAGCAGGTCAATGATTATCCGAAATACTCTCAGAAATATCGAGATGCCATCAAGAAAGAAATTAAAGCACTTCAGCAAAAGAAAAAGCTTATGCAGGAACAAGCTAAGCTGCTTAAAGAACAAATTAAATCCGGTAACATTACCCAATACGGTATTGTAACCTCTACAACTTCTTCTGGCGGAACCCCCTCCTCAACTGGTGGATCATATTCAGGCAAGTATTCAAGCTACATAAATTCAGCAGCTAGTAAATACAATGTTGATCCTGCCCTTATTGCAGCTGTAATTCAGCAAGAATCAGGGTTTAATGCTAAAGCACGATCTGGTGTAGGTGCCATGGGATTAATGCAACTGATGCCAGCAACAGCAAAAAGCTTGGGAGTAAATAACGCTTACGATCCCTATCAAAATGTTATGGGTGGAACAAAGTACCTCGCCCAACAACTTGAAAAGTTTGGCGGTAATGTTGAAAAAGCATTGGCTGCATATAATGCTGGGCCTGGTAACGTAATTAAATATGGCGGTATCCCTCCTTTTAAAGAAACACAGAATTACGTTAAGAAGATCATGACCAACTACAGCAAATCCCTCTCCTCTGCCACTTCTTCAATCGCCAGCTATTATACAAATAATAGCGCTTTTAGGGTAAGCTCCAAATATGGACAACAGGAATCTGGTCTCCGCTCCTCCCCACATAAAGGAACTGATTTTGCTGCAAAAGCAGGTACAGCAATTAAATCTCTTCAAAGTGGTAAAGTCCAAATTGCTGGCTACAGTAAAACTGCAGGTAACTGGGTTGTTATTAAACAAGATGATGGAACAGTTGCCAAGTACATGCACATGCTTAACACTCCTTCTGTTAAAACAGGTCAATCAGTTAAAGCCGGTCAAACTATTGGTAAAGTTGGTAGCACAGGGAACTCAACTGGAAATCACCTTCATTTACAGATCGAACAAAATGGAAAAACAATCGATCCTGAAAAGTACATGCAAGGTATTGGAACTTCTATTTCAGATGCGTCACAAGCTGAGGCAGAACGGCAACAAGGGATAGCCCAGGCTAAATCTGATCTTCTCTCCCTTCAAGGAGATATAGATGCAGTCAATGATCAGATTCAAGAACTTCAGTATGAACTAGTTCAATCCAAACTCGATGAGTTTGATAAAAGAATTGGGGATTTTGATGTTCGGATAGCTAAAGATGAATCAATGGCTAACCGATACACTTCTGACAGCAAGGAATTCCGCAAATACACCTCTGATCAGAAAAAAGCTGTAGCAGAGCAAGCTAAAATCCAACAACAAAAAGTCAATTGGATTCAAAAAGAAATAAAAACAAATAAAGCACTGAATTCCGCTCAACGTGCACAGCTTCAAGAAGAGCTGAAACAAGCCAAGCTAGATTTAATTTCTGTTCAAGACCAGGTTCGTGAACTACAGAAACAACTTGTCCAATCTAAAGTGGATGAGACGCTTAAGTCAATTGAAAAATCATCTTCTAAAACCCAAGGGAAAATTAAAGATGTCGATAACAAAATTTCAATGACTGAAGAAGATGAAGACAAGGTTAAATACTATAGCAAACAGATAAAGCTTATTCAGCAACAACAAAAGGAAGCCAAGAAATATATTAAGCAGCTTGAAGAGCAAAAGAAAGCCGCGAAAGGCTTCCCTGACATCCAGGAACAGATTGCTGAAGAAATCGAAAACTGGAAAGATAAACAGAAAGATTTTAACCTTGAGCTTTATAACACCAAGAAATCGATCAAAGATATCTATAAATCATTGGCCGATGAAGTTGTATCCATCTACAAAGAGATGTACGAAAAAATGCGTGATATAGAGTTAGAAGCTCATCAGAAAGCGACACAAGATAAGATTGATGAGATCGACAAAGAAGACGAAGAAGCTAAGTATCAAAAGGAATTGAAGGAGAAAAACCAAGCAATACAGGAAACAAAAGATAAAATCAATAAACTTTCAATGGACGACTCCTCTGAGGCGAAAGCTCAAGTCAAAGACTTAGAGAAACAACTTCAAGAGCAACAGAAAGCATTAGATGAGTACCTTAAAGATCGTAGTAACACAAAACGAAAAGAAGCTCTTCAGGATCAACTTGATAAAGATGAAGAGTCGATCAACAACAAGTACGATGATCTTGTGAATGATGAGCGAGCATTCAAAAAGCTTGAAGATAAGCTTATGGATGGTAAAATTACTGACATCGCTAAGCAGCTTAATGAATTCACTAAGTTCATAAATGAGAATATGAAGTCGATTGGAAAAAGCATTTCTAATAACTTGATTGATAAGCTTAAGGATGCTGCCAGCGCTTTAAATACCGTTACAACTGGAAATAAAACAGGTAAAAAGGTGTCATCATTTGCTTCTGGTGGGTATACAGGCACGGGACTTGGAGCAGGAAAGCTTGCATTCTTACATGACAAGGAACTTATCTTAAATAAGACAGATACTGAAAACATGCTGGAAGCTGTAAAGCAAGTTCGTCAAACGTCCACTGATAATTCAGTAAAGACTACCTCTAAATGGGGTCAACCCGGTAAAATTTCAGATGTTCTAAGTAAGAGTATAGCTCTTGTCACGCCAGCAATGAACGCTACAGTTGCTAGTCAAACAAATTTAACTAAAGGCTTAATTCCAACTCTTAAGAACTTCTCGACACCTACTGTAACCCCTTCTACACCTAAAGGAAATACATCAAACAATCAGAACTCATTCACAATTAATGTAACAGAAGCTAGTAATGCTAAAGAAACTGCAAGCTTAGTGTACAAACAATTAGCAAATGGTCTTAAAAATACTGGACTGAATTTCAACATAACATGAGTCGGCTAAGGTCGGCTCTTTTTATATTGGGGGTGAAAAATTGATTAGACAGAGCCAATATTTCATGTTTGATAACGTAAAGTCGATCGACTACGGTGTAGAAAACGTTAATACAGAATCAGGGTTAGTTGAGGAATCTTTTTTGGGTTCACGATCAGTTAATGAAACTTATGTAAAAGGAAGATCAGAGCCATACACTGAAGGTGTCAAAAGAGAATCTAAACAATTCCCTTTAAACTTTTATGTTGGTGAAAATTATGATGAGAAAAAAATAAGAGCAATTAAGCGCTGGCTAGATGTCGATGATTACAAGCCTTTAGCGTTCAGCGAAAATTTAGACATTGTGTATTATGCAATGCCCGTGGATACCAGTGATTTAGTGCATAATGCAGCTAGACATGGATATGTTCGTTTGACTATGAAATGCAACTCCCCTTATGCATACAGTCGAAACACAAGTACCCACTCCTTTGATATATCATCAGGAATGAAAATCATTGAACTCCATAACAAAGGTGATGTTGCGATTTACCCTACTGTTGAAATTTTTAAAATTGGCGACGGTGATGTAAAAATCGAGAACCTGAGTGATTATACTGAACCCTTTATACTTAGCAATCTAAAAGACAGAGAAGTTGTTGAAGTGAATGGTGTCAAAGAAATTATTGAGTCTTCTTTATACGGGAATGAAAGATATGATGATTTTAATGACAATTATATTAGATTGGATTACGGAAAAAACCGATTAAAAGTGACCGGAAAATGCAAACTGAGATTCACTTTCAGATTTAAGTATCGGTAAGAAGGTGAAAAAATTGATAACTATTCGCAAAGATACAGAAATAAAAAACATACGCTTATCCCTTGCTAAACCAGACAAGACTAAAATAGCTAACATTGATGAAGTTCTGAATCCAACTGTAACTTTAAATCACGGAAGCAGCGTTCACGAACTCTCCTTCTCTATTCCGCTTAAGGCCACCTATGATGGGGTCATTAAAAGAAATCATGTTGTAGATTTACTAAAACCCTGGTACCTAATTAAAACAGAGTTCTATGGGCTTACGATTTGGTTTATTATCACTAAAAGAACCAAGTCTTTCAGCAGTGAAATGGATACTGTACAAGTTGAGTGCAGGTCTCTTCAACATGAATTGAGCAGAATAAGCGTTCTTAAATATGAAGAGACATCTAAAAACCTCCTGGAAGTAGTTACAGACTGTTTAAAGAATACCAGTTGGACGGTTGGATACATAGATACTCTCTTTAACATAAAACGAAGACAGTTTGACGTATCATCAACTAATAAGCTTGATTTTTTATATTCAATCTGCGAGAAGTTCGATGCAGTCCCAGTCTTTGATACAGTAAAAGAAACTGTAAGCTTTTATAAAGAATCAGACATTTCGAAATACAAAGGCCTTAAACTGAACCCTCGGCAATATATGATTAGCATGGATGATTCAGATGATGCTGATGAATTGGTAACAAGGCTATATGCTACTGGAAAAGATGGTATCAGTATTAATTCAGTGAATCCAACTGGACAATCCTACATTGATGACTTTTCTTATTTCCTCTTCCCCTTTCAACGTGACGAACAACGAAATGTTATTTCTCACAGTGCCTATATGCCAGATGAACTTTGTCATGCAATTCTTGATTACAATGACCTCGTTAATAACGAAGGAAATGCGTTTAATAAACTTCTCACCCAAAAGAACGAATCTGAAAGTCGTTTAACCGAATTGAAGAATGAGCTTTACATCCTTGATCTTGAAGTTCAAAAGCTATTAGATCGAATTGAAGTTGCAAAGAAAGCCGGAGATGACACAAGTAAACTGAAAGCTCAACTTGCCATAAAGCAGAAAGCAGTTGCAGAAAAGAAAAACCAAATTGATGCAATTGAATCAACAATTTCTCAAATATCTGCTTCAATTTCTAAACTTAAAGAAAAGCTTTCTTTTGAGAACAATTTTAGTGAAAATAAACAAAAACTGCTCTCACGTTTCATTTCAACAACTGAATGGTCAAATGACAGCATCTATGATGAGAATGAACTTTATGATGATGCTAACGAAGAACTCGAAAGTCGAAATACGCCACCAGTAAATATTACGCTCAATATAGTAAACTTTTTTAACTGTCTTAGTGAAAAACATAACTGGGATAGGCTCAGTTTAGGAGACATAGTACGAGTTCAACAGAACGATTTAAATACTGATATCAAAGCCATACTTTCAGCAATAACAATTGATTTTGAACAATCAAATATTGGTGTCACTATTACAAATGGCAAAAGAGTTCAATCTGATTTCGAGAAAATTATTAAGACTGTTTACAGAACAAACAAAATTAGTACTGAATTAAACAAAAGAAAGATTGAATGGGACAAAGTAACTGAAAACTTCAATATCCGAAATGACAGGATCTCAGTGCAGCCAGCACCCCCTATCATTGCTTCTGACGGCACGGCAATTACCCATAAGGTAAATGATAACGGGTCAGTTGATATTACCATTCAGTGGAACTATGTTGAATCCAATGAAGACAAATACAACATTGATGGGTTTGAGGTTTACTTACACGGTAGTGATGACAATGAGGAGTACACATTTGGCTCTGTGCAAGCTAGTGAAAATTTACAAAATGTTAAATATGACAGGCGAACAGCTACTTTTACCGGATTGCCTTCAAATATGTACTATACAATTGGTGTTCAAGCATATCGAAGAGTAGATGCGGATATCGATAATAATCAAATTCTTCTTTCGGATATAGTTAAGTCAAATCATCCTTCTGAAAACCCCTACCTCCCTACTCCTTCAATTGAAGTAAAAGGAAGCCTTAGTGGAAAAGTTAATGGTCTTTATACAATTTCCACGGAAGCTAAGCCAGAAGATCCAGAGACAGGGACAATTTGGATTGACCCAAAGACTAATAAACAGGAACTGTTTAACGGAGAAGAATGGATTGTCTCATCTGCTGGTTCAGCAGACTCCTTGAATGGTTTTTCAGCTTCAACAACGACCTCGCCAAACTCTATACCAGTCCGTAATGAATCAGGGATCATTAGTGGTTCAATAGACGGTAATGCAGAGCTGTTAGGTGGACGAGCAGCATCTGATTATGCATTAGCTGAAAATATCCCCGTTCCTCCCAAGTTTGCAAAGGGCACTTATACAGGAGACGGCACTCCAAGTAAACAAATCCCCCTCGCCTTTACTCCAGATTTAGTCAAAATAACTCCGATCTCAACTGAAGACACTCAACTAGTAATTGAAAATCAATTGGGGGGCTATGCCTATCAAGTTACTTCAACTGGGCTTTCCCTTATTGGAGGAGATTTGAGCTATGGTGCTCTAGGAACCAATCTTTTTATCACAGGCTCAGACAGTAACTGCAGAGGAAATAAATTAAACGTTAAATATATCTGGGAAGCTTACCAGCAAAATTAAACGGAGGTGATTAATCTGACCGACTTTGCTGAATTGTATAACGATCCAATTTTAAGTAAAAAAAGAAAAGGTTCAGTTGAAGACCCGTATCTAACCTATAGCGAGACATTAACTGTATACAACGGAAGAGCACTCCTCACTGAGATTCCTAACAGAGAGTTTCGTGTCGAAGTTACTGGAGAAAACAAGGAATGGCGAGAAATTGAAGATGGTGAACTTGAAGACAATTATTTTAAGGTTGATTACCTTATGGGAGTTGTCTTTTTTAATGCTTCAAATGAAGGAAAATCACTTACCTTTAATTATAGTGGTGAAGGTGCTGCCTTCTTCCCCGCCTCTCGAATTTGGATTAAACGTCAAGGTAACATGGTTGTAGAGACTCTCCAAGGACTTATTGATGATGCTGAAGATGCAATAATACGGATGAATGAGAGAATCGCCGAGTGTGAACGAGTAACAAAACGATGCATCGAAATAACAAACTGGTGTAGACAAGCAACTTCCGATTACGAGTATGTAGTTGAAAACACTAGAAAAATATATTTGCCAATGGTTTATACATATCAAGATTTAATGGACACTTATCCAAATCCTCAAATTGGATGGGTTGTTACTGTTAGAGAAACCGGTATTGAATATCGTTGGGACGGTTTTGACTGGATTAATATTAGCATTTCAGATCAATTCGATGGTTATAACGTTGTTTCGAGTTATGTTGAACCTTACAATATTCGGACAATATGGCTTAGAACAAATAGCTCACCTAGCAAAAAAAGAGTCAAACCCTCTAAAGATGTCCCTGATAGCAGCATGATTTGGATAAGAAAAGGATAAGGAGGAAAATCATTGAGTGACAACCTAATTCCAGTAAATACAATGGGCTATTATGATGAAGAAACTAAACAATGGGTACCTGTTGATTCTATGGCAGTTAAATCCCAAACTAATAGAGTCACAGCCGATGAAATTGTAAATAATTTCAGCTCAATTAAATCTGATTTAAGCTCAGTTACAAACAACTTCAATGAAATCTCAAATAAGTTGTCTTCAGTTAGTTCAGATTTAAGTTCAGTTAGAAATGATTTTGATGAGTTTTACAAAGCAGAAACAACTTTCGATTTTACAACAATATCCCCTGTTTATCATACAACTTTAAATTTAGCTCACACTTCTATCGTACAATGTTTTGTTATTGATGAATTGACTGGTGACATTTACGGTACTCAAGTTGCCTATGTCAATCAAGATAAAAGCGAGAGTTTCACCATTACACGTATGAACCAGAACGGCGTTATGCTGGACAGCATGACACTTGTTCATGGCGGACACGGAACTACAATAGGGTTAGAAAGAGAAGGTGGCAAAGTATATGTGTGGTCTAACTACGATGTTGTAGACTCAAACGGCAATACTGTTGGAAATGACTTAGTACGCTTCCCTTATGTGGCAGGTGCAACACTAACTCAAGACAGTAGTTACATCAAGCGATATAACAAATTTAATAATTACTACACTATTCCTGTTATTGATAGAGAGAACGGCCTGATAGCTTTTCGTATTAAGCTTACCGATGGCAATAGTATAGTGGAACTTCGAAAACTGAGTGATGTAAAAAACGGAGTGAATAAAGTTCTGGGCAAAGTCACGATTCCAAGTGACCTTTCTTATCTCCAAGGCCTCGCGATAGATGGATACGATTTGTATTGGTATACAGGCGATACAAACAACCAGACCTACCCGTGTGAATTAACTTTGTTTAGTTTCGTAGATGGCAAGTTAAAAAAGCGCATCTCTTGTGATTTTGGTTATGGCCCCACTGGAAAATATGATGATAGTTTTAGAGAGCCAGAAGCAGTCTTTTTATACAAAGACCCAAAAACTAGTAAGAAGTCTCTATTTGCCGGAGTTGTAACTGGTGCAGTTGGGAAAAGGATCAATAAAGTGTATGCCTACCATTCTAAAGAAAATGCCACTAAATTTACAGCAGATCTTTCACAAGGCTATCAAGGTTATGCACTCACCAGAAATAATGGCAATGCTAATGGTCTCCCAGAAGGGTTAAGTAATTTAAAGGACTTTCGAAAAGTTGGTTCTTATTACATGTACACAGTAGACACAGTTAACTACAAAGACCATCCAAGCCCTGGGGATGCCGGTTGGTGGCTGCAAATTGAACCTGCTGATCCTCGTGGTACTGTTGTACAAACTCTTAAAAGAAACTCAACAGGACGGGATATTAAAATATATACCCGTGTTGTAACAAACAATGGTTTAACTGGTGATTGGGTAGAAATTATGAGCAGCCAAAGTCTTGTTTGGAACGATCTTGCTTTAATGAATGGCGCTTCCAACCCAGATTCAGGTGATAAATTACAATTTGCTATAAATGGCGGGCTAGTTCATATTCGAGGAAAAGTAACAATTCCTTTAACGGACGGAGTCATTTTTGCAATTTTACCATCTGGAGCACGACCAAAACGTAGTCATTATGCAGCATATGAGGTTGCCGGGACTACAGGAACAAGGAAAATCGGAATTAGAAGTAACGGCGAAATGGAAGCAATGGGTTTAATGGCTAATGGTCGAGAAAATGCTACTTATACATATGTGAACACAAGCTTTCCATTGAATTAAAGGAGGTTAAAATTTGATACAAGTTTATAGATATGATGAGAATCTTATGTTTATTGAGCCTATGCTCATATCTCAAAAGGATGAAGAAGGTAACTATGTCATTCCGTCAGATTGTACAACTATCCCTCTTCCTGACTCACCTTCTTTGTTCAAGGCAAAGTTTGATGCTAAAAAGCAAAAATGGATCGAATCAGCTACCCAAGAAGAGATTGAGGCAGTTTTAAGTTCAGAGACTATTGATGACTCTCCAGTAAGTCAATTAAAACAACAAAATGCTTTGCTGCTTATGCAACTGGCAGAGGCACAAAAACAATTACAAGAACAAGCCGAGACAACATCAAATCTATTATTGTCTTTGGCTGAAAAAGGAGTGTTGTAAATGGAATGGTTTAAATGTATCCAATACTGCTTTAGCTGGAAGGCTTACAATGAAGAACAAGTTGCTAGGTATGTTGAATTAGGCAAGATTACAGATGTTGAGTATAAAGAAATTACAGGTCAAGATTACCCTGCTTAGCGAGCTACTGAACAATTGAATACTAATGAGCTTGCACCTTAACCAATAGGTGTTTTTATTTTGCAAATTTTAAGGGGGTGGCTATGTTCTAGATAAAATATAGATTTTATTTAAAATACATACTTGAAAGACAGAGATAAAAAGAGCATACGTGAGATAAAGAGAGATTGGGTTTAGTCCCCTTCTCTCTTTTTTGTGCTCAAATTTAATTTAGGAGAGATGTTTAATATGGCTATTAAAGCGAGACAAATGTTAGTATCCCCAGAGAAATATTCAATCAAATGTCCATATGCATTATCTGCTTCATTCATCACTTTTCACAATACATACAACGACGCACCAGCGCAAAATGAAGTTAGTTATATGATCGGCAACAATAATGAAGTTTCTTTTCACTTTGCTGTAGATGATAAAGAGGTTGTTCAAGGGATTCCTACAAATCGTAATGCATGGCATACAGGTGATGGATCAGGTGTGAATTCAGGAAACCGGACTTCTATCGGTGTTGAAGTTTGCTACTCTAAATCTGGTGGAGAGCGCTATAGAAAAGCTGAAGCGTTGGCTATTAAATTTATTGCACAACTCCTTAAAGAACGTGGCTGGGGCGTGGATCGAGTTAAAAAGCATCAAGACTGGTCTGGCAAATACTGTCCGCATCGAGTTCTTGATGAAGGACGTTGGAATGCTGTTAAATCTGCTATTGCTGCTGAATTGAAAGCACTCGGTGGAAATACTTCTTCCTCATCTTCAAAGCCAACAAAAGTCGTTAAAACAAATGGGTCTTATGTTAAGAATACAGTTATCGCAGACAGTCTTAATGTGAGAACCCAGCGCAATGCAAACTCCTCTATTGTACTTACCCTCCCTAAAGGCTCCACTGTACAACATCAAAAAGGATCAACTCAAAACGGTTGGGGATATATCGAATATACAAACTCTAAAGGTGCTACATACAGTGGTTACGTCAATGTGAAATACATTAAAAGTGATGGTGAACTTGGGCAATCAACCCCAAAGGCCAAACCCACTTCTAAGCCTAATAGCAGCGGAATCAAATCTGTAGGCGAAATTAAGATTGTCGGTGTAAAGAGCGCTGCAATCGTAATGGACAGACCGGATAAAAATAAAGCGAAGAACCTTGGCACAGTAAATCTGGGTGATACGCTCAGCATTTCTGGTTCAGTGAAAGGTTCAAACAATGCTAAAGGTTACTGGGAAGTTATCTACAAAGGTAAACGTGGCTACATCTCAGGACAGTTTGGGTCAAAAATCTAAATATATTTGAAAGTCTTTGAGGATAATTGCTGATCAAGGTATATCAATGATTATCATCTCAATTTTAGGAGGTGATGTAATGTCACCTTTCTATATTCATTAAAGGTTGGTGACAAATGGATAACTTTGAACAAAGCACCATTTCAAGATTAAGTGCACTAGAAGAAAAAGCAAAACACACTGATAACAAGATCAACTCTCTTGAGGAAAGAACAAATGTTATCGGTCGTATAGCTACGCTTGTTGAGCAACAAGTTGAAATTAATAAAGACTCCCAAGCACAATCAAGAGAACAATTCAGTACTCTTAACGAAATGAGTAACAGTTTAAAAAATCTAAGTAAATCATATGAAAAACTGGACAATCGAGTTGAAATCTTGGAACGCTCTGATTCAACTCGCAAAATTGATCCCTCACAATTTACAAAAGACCTTGTATTCAAGGTACTACCAAGTGTAATTGCCACTATTATTGGTGCATGGTTACTCATACATTTTGGCCTCAAATAAAATTAACAGGAGACGATTAAATGACTAAAATCAACTGGAAAGTAAGATTTAAAAAGAAAACATTCCTTGTTGCGATTTTCTCAGCAACGCTGTTATTTGTACAAGCAATTGCATCTGCTTTTGGGTATGACTTGACTGTATTGGGTGACGACTTAACTGAGAAATTTAATGCGCTTCTAACTTTTTTAACTGCAATGGGAATTGTGGTTGACCCAACAACTCAAGGTATTTCTGATAGTGAACAAGCAATGGATTACGATTCACCGAGATAACACCCCTGCCCTTCTCTTAATTGAGGAGGGTATTTTTTTCGTTTTTTAAGAAAACGTTAATCTTCCTTATTCACTTAAATATGATAAAATATTACATATTTAGTCTACTGGATACATAGAGGGAGGGATTTCAATGGAGCAATTAATTCCGTCATCCACAGTTGGAGTTAAAATCAATGAGTGGTATAAATACATACGGATGTTCGCCGTTCCAGATGCTGAGATATTAAAAGCAGAGGTTGAAGAAGAAATAAAACATATGAAGGAAGATCAAGACTTATTGCTGTATTATTCTCTCATGTGTTTTCGTCATCAGCTAATGCTGGATTACCTTGAGCCTAAGTCATTGAATGAAGAACGCCCTAAAATTTCAGACTTATTAGAAAAGATTGAAGGCAGCCAAATAAAACTTAAAGGTGTCCTAGAATACTACTGCAATTTCTTTAGAGGAATGTACGAATTTGATAGGAAGGAATATATAAAAGCAATAAGGTCATATAAAATTGCTGAGAAAAAGCTCGCTTTAGTAACAGACGAAATTGAACGAGCTGAGTTTTATTTCAAAATGGCTGAAGTGTATTATCACATGAAACAAACCCATGTATCAATGCACTATGCTGAAGCTGCGCTTAATATTTATAAAGGCCAAAAAACTTATACTGTTCGTCGAATTCAATGTGCTTTTGTTGTAGCTGGGAACTTTGATGATTTGGAAAGTCATGAAAAAGCAGTTCCACATCTTCAAAGAGCATTAAAAGATTCGAAAGCTATAAACAAGCACAAACTAATTGGGGCATCGTTATATAATTTGGGGAACTGTTATTATAAAATGAAAGAGTATGACAAAGCTGCTGAGTATATTGAACAAGCAGTTTCATTGTACGAAAACGATAAAAGTGATCATCTCCCTCATACGTTATTTACACTGACACAAATTTACTTCAAAATGAAGGATATTGAAAAAGCCTTTATTATTTATAAAAAAGGAATCGAGAAAGCACAAGCCATTAACGATGATGTCTTGGTTGCTGAGTTTAATTACTTAAAGGCTTTATATATCGACTCTATAGATAAACGCACAGTTTTCCGAACTTTTTCTGTACTAAAAGATAATGTTATGTATCCAGATTTAGAGGAATTAGCACTCGACACGGCTAATTATTGTAAGGAGATAGGGCAATTTGAAAATTCAACCACCTTTTTTGACGTTATGGTGGATGCCCGAATCCAAATACAAAGAGGAGAGTGTTTATATGAAATTTAAACTTGCATTAGCCACCTTGTCAGTTGTCGTTGGATTAGCAATTTTTAGTGGCTTTTCATCCTCGAATGACAAAGAGTTCCATGAAGCTAAAAGGAATATTACTTCTATTCAACCGACCAAGTTTTTTGTTTAATGTTTAGCCCTTCTCTTTGAGAAGGGCTTTAACTCTTATGTCCACCTGTTAGCCCTGCTCTGTGAAGCGCAGTTCCTGCAGATGTATAAGAAACTGCTCTCAGAATGGCTTTCGATCAATACTTGCATCTAATCCCATCCAAACGAAACAAGCTTTCTTCTCTTCTCATTATCCACTTCAAATAAAATCATCAGGTGTTACACATATTGATTTAGCCCAAGTAGACGCTATATTGATTTATTTATCATTTTTGGGGTTCGTTACTGATCCAACGACTTTAAGTATTTCAATAAAAAATTCAAAGGGTGAAAAAGACACGCCACTCTATAGAGGCGTGTTTTATATTCTCCATATTAAATAATTATCTAGAATTAAAGCGTCTAAATTACTTTCTGCGAAACAAGATATTGCATCTTCTGGTGTTTCTACAATTGGCATGCCATTTAAATTAAAAGAAGTGTCTAGGACTACGTAAACGCCAGTTATCTCCCCAAATTTTTTTATAAGCTTATAATAAAGCTCGTTATCACATTCTTGAACTGTTTGCAACCTAGCAGTTCCATCAATATGAGTTATAGCAGATAATAAGTTTCTTTTATCTGGATTAACTGTAGCTGTAAACATCATCGATGGACTTCTCTCTCTAAAATTAATGAAATATTCAGATGTTTTTTCTAAGATTACACTTGGAGCAAATGGTCGAAAGGCCTCCCTTTTTTTTATTTCTAAATTAAGACGATTCATAACTAACTTATCTCTTGGGTCTGCTAAGATACTACGATTACCTAAAGCTCGTGGACCAAACTCACTTTTCCCTTGGTACCAACCAATAACTTTTCCTTCACTTAATAATTTAGCTCCCACAGTAGTAATATTATCCATCTCTTTAAAAGTTAAACCTTTGTATTTCTTATTGATAATTCTAAGATCTTCTTGTTTTATTCTATATTCCTTTCCAAGATACAATGGTATATTAAAGTTAGGGCTTACGGGGATATTCCTTTCTTTCATATCTTCTATAACACCATATAAGGCATTTCCTATACACAAACCTTGATCCTGAGGGGCACTAGGAACATAAACGCTTTCAACTCTTTTTATATCTAACAATTGACTATTACTAAGACAATTTAAAGCCACTCCTCCTCCCACGCAAATATTACTTAAATTATACTTATTCAATAAAAACTCTGCCCTAACCCTTGTCCATTTTTCTAGTTGTTTTTGAATATATTCTGCCATATCTGCATGAATTTGCTTAAGAGGTTCATTTCTTTTTCGTGAATCTGGTATTGTTACAGATAGTTTACTAAATAAATTTTTAATATCTTTTTCTGTATCTCCCGTATCCTCTATAATACAATGTAAATTTCCATCATAATCCATCCTATAGGCATCACCTATATTTTCAAAAGCCCCAGAACCATATGATGATAATCCCATTGTTTTGCCAGCGTTGTGATAGTTACCTAATCCCAAGTAGGTAGTAATTTTATTATACAATTTTCCGAACCCTAAGGCATATGGATAGTCAAAGTCTCTGTCCACTAATTTTATTTTGTCCTTATTTCCTATGTAATAAGAATTTCTTTCGCAAGTATTTTCGAACATATACGGTGATGTTTTTTCACCAATTATTTGCCCTTCATTGTCATTAATTATAATTAATGCAGAGTCATAACCGCTAGAAAAATAAGCAGCGTATGCATGTGATAGGTGGTGTGTTGGTATTACTATGAGCGATTGTTTTTCATTAATACCTATCTCTTTTTTTATATGATCAATTAAAAATTGAGGAACATTTATAGATACTCCATAAAAACTTACCACAAATTGATCAACGTCTTCCAAACTTAAATTGCAACTTTCAAGAACATATGGTAATGATTTTTTAAAGCCACCATCATATTTTATATATGAGAGTCGTTCTTCTGTAATCGCTGCAGCTATATGGTTGTCTTTGAAAATACAGACCCCTCCCCCATCAACATATCTGATTTCATCATCATCATTTACAATGCACGCATTTAAACCTACTGTAATCATAATACCCTCCAGTAAATAATAAAATTATCCCTCTGTATAAACTTGGTCATTAGACTCAACCGACTTTAATTTAGATGTTAATGAGATAATCAAAGATATTATCCCCATCAATAATAATATAAAAATAGCAACCCTGATATTATATATACCTACAACTGTAACCATTAAAGACATGCTTAAAGGGTTAGCTGTTTGTTCAATCATTTGAAACGTGGAATTTACTCTAGCAAGATACTCTGTAGGACAGTGCTTTTGAACAAACGTAGCTCGACAAATAGCATACATAGTAGAACCACAACTCATACAAAACAACCCTATAGGGATTAGAACCCATCCAGGCATTAATAATATAAATAACCCTAAAGATATTATGGAATAAGCTAAATTAATTATAAATCCTAAATTTAATTTTTTTAGAATTCTAAACAAAAGCGTAGCTGAAAACATACCGAATCCAGCTGTAGCAGTTATAAAACCTATCTGAGAATCTGTAAAGTGGAGAGAATCTTTTAAATAATAGATTACTATAGTTGTTACTGGAGCAACTGAAAAAGTAATTAGGAATACAGATAAGGAAAAAAACCTTAAAGTTCTAGTTTTAAAGGATATTTTTAATCCTTGTGCAACATCCTGAAAAAAGGTTTTATTAGGCATTTTAATTTTTTTATCTGGGATTCTAACAAGATACAAAAAAAACATCATTATTCCAAATGTGACAGCATCTAATAAAACTAAGTCAATTGGAGCGAGAAAAGTTAATAGTAGTCCTCCTAAAACTGGCCCTGTTAACATTGAGGATGTCCAAACCGTTGTAAATCCTGCATTAGCCTCTATTTTTTGATTAGGGTAAAGTACTGGAATCAATACAAAATTTGAGGACCTTGCAAATAAATCAACCGATTTAATTAAAAAGCCTAGTATAAGTAATACCCAAGCATTCAGTATACCAACGTAGTAAAAACAAACTATTAGGATTGCTAAAAGCGCTTGCAGTATATAAGAAGAAAAAATCACTTTTTTGGGGTTTAATCGATCAACCATAGCTCCAATAAAGGGCCCCAATAAAATTTTTGGCAATTGCACTATAACCGTTAAAACACCCATTAAGGATAACGATTTAGTTAAACTATATATTAATAAAGGTAAAGCAAGATCAAACCATGCATTCCCTAATGAATTAAATAGTGTACCGGTTGCATATGTAGTAAAGCGAGAATTCTTCCAAATAGAATTACTTACTTTATCCATTAAAATCCTCCTTTCGATTGAATAGAAGGAGGCTTCAAAAAAAACCTCCTTCTACACTTACAAGATTAATTTGTGTAATGCCCGTTTTGAGCTCTAATAATTTTCACTTTGCGAATTTTCAACATCCCGCTCACCTCCTTTCAAGTTTTTTATTATCATTTCTTTGCAAAAATCACCCCAAAATTCAAATATTTAAATGCTAAAGAAACTTCTTTAAAACCAGCTTTTCTGAGCATATCGATATTTTCATTAAATGTGTACGGGATCAAAACATTTTCCAATTCCTCTCTCTTTTTTGCTATTTCAATTTGAGAATAATTATTTTGAGTTTTAAATGTATAGTACATATCTATATATCTGCGGGTGAAGAATGAAGAAGTATCAATGAATTTCTCGTATAACACCAAAATTCCATCTTCCTTAAGGTTATTAAAAAGGTTATTTAAAATCTTTTGTCGATTAATTGGTCTAATGAATTGTAAAACCAAGTTCAGAATAAAACATCCCGACTTTTCAAATTCTAAATCATTTGTTATATCACCTTGTATTAAATTTATTTTTTGCAAATTAAGTTTCTTTATTTTTTCTTCTGCTTTTTCAAGCATTGATTTTGAAAGGTCTACTCCTATTAATGGATTTTCCTTTTGAAATTCTGTTAATTTTCTTCTTAGTAGTATTAATGTTGTTCCTGTAGAACAACCTAAATCGTATATAGTGTTATCATTTTTAATATTATCAACTATAAAATCAACTATAAGATTTTGAGTTTCATTGTATAAAGGAACACTACGAGTAACCATGTCATCAAATACATTGCTTACTTCACTATTAAAAGTGAAATCCTCAACTGATTTTTTATGTATATATATTGAATCAGATGGCATATCTATCTTCCTTTTTTAAAACAAAAACTTGGAAATAAGGAATTCGTGAGCATTTTTCAAAAAGTATTGGGTGAGTTTCACTAACCCTACTTATTGGCTGTGGCTCTAGAAGAGACACAATCTTAAAACCCGCATCGCTAAAAGAATTGAAATATGTTTCTGTTGTCCGATGGTAAGTTTTAATAGACTTTATAACTGTTTCACCATTCTTATCTTCCCTTGACTTTTCTATTGAACCTTCATTAAAATAGTCTTTCAAAATAAACTCTTCATAATTCCATTTGCCATTATAGTATTCTTTTCTCCAACCTCCTCCATCCTTAATTGGATGAGGAATAGTAATTATTAATGTTCCCTCATTTTCCAAAAGTGCATTTAATTTCCTGAGAGTATTGTTTATTTCAGGCAAATAATCAAGGATATTATTACATAGAATATAATTAAATTTATCATTAATTTCTATAGATTCAATATTACCTAGTACAGTCTTAACTGACCCTGCATTTATATTGTTTGCTTTTTTATCTAAGACCTTTAACATGTCATTTGAAATATCAACTGCTGTTACTTTTGCTCCCTTGTTAGCAAAATGTAAAGCCTGTTCACCAGTAGCACACCCAATATCAAGTATTTTAGTTTCCCCTTTATTCATTTTCACCAATTTACTCATAGTTTTATCTAACAATATGGAATTAAAAGAATCACTCTCCCGTTCTTCAATATATACTTCATGTAACTGTTTTTCTGAATTTGAAACACTAACAACTGACGGATATTTACATTTTATATCAGAACATAAGCAGTTATTTTTTTTCTCGTATTTTTCTTCGTGTATTTTATAGTTTTCCGAATTAATTAAAAGCCTTTTTCCGCTTGTTTTTGTTTTTAACCCTAAAAGAAACCGAATGACCTCATTAGCTTGTATTGAAGAAACCATTGCGTTTAAAGGACCATAACTAGGAGCTTGGAAACTTTCATTTAAATTTACAGATAGTTCCGCCTTGTTGTCAGAAAATTGATAAAGATCGCCTTTATCTTTATAGCACTCGTAACATGCCGTTTCACCAGGTATAACTAAAGGCCCTATTGCACCATATGTCTCTATATAACCAGCGTTACTATAACTAAACCCATATTTTAATGCAGCATTGTTAATCCATTCATGAATAAAGAAAGGAGAATCAGCAGACAAAACAACAAAATCACATTCACTAAAATGATTATCAAACAATTCTTCTCCAGATATAGACTCACAAACAGGAATTAACTCAATCTCAGAATTAAGTAATTGAAGTTGCTTTTTCGCTGACTCAACTTTAGATTGACCAACTTGGTTTTCTTTATAGAGATACTGTCTTGTTAAATTTGATATTTCTATAGTATCTCCATCTGAAAAAATCAACTTGCCAACACCTGCTGCAGCTAAATTCATAGCCACATTAGACCCGATGCCCCCCATACCGACTAAGCCAACAGTCTTTTCTGCTAAAATTTTTTGAGCATCTCCTGCATTCGTATCAATCATTTCATAATACAAGCTGTGTCGAGAATACCTATTATTTGGATCATAATTTGATTTTACAATGATTTCATTTTCCATCAGATCATTTAAAAGTAAATTTATTTCTTTTGATGAAAGATTTGTATTTTCTGAAAGATATACTTCTGCTTCCTTAATTGTTTTTTTTGAAGAAAAAAATCTAAGGACATCAGACAAGTATTCTGGAGCATCTTCAATGACTAATGCATGAGGAGGCATTGAGCCAATTGCTATATTGTTTTGTAACTTATGTATACGGCTATAAACTTTCAATTGATAATAATCTTCCAAAAAAACCATTCCTTTCTATATTAATCGTTTATTCCATTAAATAAAATATTCTGATAACTTTGTTTAGGTTTTATTTTACATTATTTTCTCTTTTTTTACAATAAAAAAATAAAAAAAGACATAAAAATCAATTTTTATGTCCACCTGTTAGCCCTGCTCTGTGAAGCGCAGTTCCTGCAGATGTATAAGAAACTGCTCTAAGAATCGCTTGAGAGCCATATTTGTTTCTAATTCCATCCATAGCGAATCCAAGTTTCCTTCTTTTTTCATTATTCACTTCAAATAAACTCAGCTGCTGATTAACATCATCCTCTATATTTGATAACGTAACTGAGATACTTCTCACTGTTTTCCCCGAGTAAAACTTATTAAAGGGCATCAAGCATCATTTATAAATATCCATCGTGATATTTGTGGGAAGATCAATTGTTTTGGATCGATGAAATCCACCGCCAAACTCATCCTTACTGTACCCAATTCCTAGGCTTATTGTTCGACCAACTTTATTATGCGTACGTGCCCTTCTTGCTACTTCCTCACAAATCTCCAAAAGAACAGCCTTAATCTCTTCTCTCCTTGTATAATCCCTCAGTAAAATCTGACTCTTACCAAAACTATTCTGACCCTGCATCAACGGAGCACCAATTTCCGATAAATCAATTCCATGTGCATGATAATACAACTGGTTTCCAATTATTCCGAACTTCTTTTCAAGCAGCTCTAAAGGAAATTTAGCTAACTGACCTACAGTTGATATCCCCATTCGATTTAGGTTTCTTTCCATCCTCCCTCCTATTCCCCACATTTTAGACAACGGGTGAACCTTCCAGAGTTTATTTGGCACATCTTCATATCTCCAACGTGCAATACCACTTTTCATTTTCTTACTCTCTAGGTCAAGTGCAAGCTTACTGAGCAACATATTATCTCCGATGCCTACTGTGCACATCAAACCAAATTCTCTCCACATGCTGCTTTGTATTGCTTTGGCCATTTCTTCAGGATCTTCTTTTCCTGCATCTAAAAAAGATTCATCAATTGAATAGGTATGAACACTTTTTTTCAGGAACATACCTGTAAAACAGCTTTGTTAATCTCAGTCGAAACTCTGATGAAAAGCTTCATTTGTGGATTTACAATGTGTATTCTTGGATATTCAGGTATCTCAAAAAGTCTCGATCCTGTTTTGATTCCAAAATCTTTTTTAAGTGCAGGAGATGCAGCTAATACTACACTTCCCTGTCTCTCCGTATTCCCTACAACAGCTAGATAACATGTTAAAGGGTTAAGCCCCATTGTTGCAGCCGATACAGAAGCATAAAACGATTTCATATCGACACAAAGTATATTCTTACGTGGAAATTGTGAGTAATCAATCATTGTATGTAACTCCTATGATGTTATTCATGTTGATATAAACTGTATTGTCGTTCTGGTCTTTTACGTGAAGCTTTTGTTGTTCAAAATTAATGTAGTGAACTCTAGCGGTGACATTTTCAACGAATCCATTGTTAAAAAGTTTGAATCGCAATTCTTTGTTAAATTCAAGTGTCTCAGAGACGAGTAGATCCATCTCTTCAATTTGTTGATCATTCAAGGATGGCTTTTCAATTTTTGATACATCAACCAAATCTTGTTTAAGCTGTGTTAAATGTTCTGGAAGCATCATTGATGTCCATTTGATTGTCCCTCGATCTCTAAGCATATCGACTCACTCCTTTATCGATTTAATATTAACAGAACAAATGTTCTTTATCCAAGATAAATCAGAACAAAAATTCGATGTAATTGTTGGAAATGACTATTCATCAAATATCCACTGTTCTTTATGACCTGTTAGGCGAGACTGGAGTTTCAACTCCATTGAACTCCCTCCATAGGCATGGGAGCGAAAAGAAATCCGCAGGAAAAAGTAAACACACAGCCGCATCTTTCCTGGCGGCTGTGTGTCTTTATTTGTCTTTATCGGTTCCGGATTTCTCCTGTTCTTCATTCGGTAGCTGGACGGAAAGCGTCATGCCTGGTCCCTGCTTCGTTATAAAACTGCGGCACCTCTCTTTGAATGGCTTTAATGGAGACCAGAATATTATTTGTCACGACTGATGTCTTACTGGCAAACGGAATAATGGCATTCTCTTTTATTTCCACAAAAATGCTGATATCGATCACGGTATTGTTGATGATGTGCAAAAGAGAAAGGAAAACTTGGTTGCAAAAAGTCTTCTGGCTTTATTATGCGAAAAAACTTAAAAGTGGGGTTGAATGATTACTTTATCTTGATATGATCAATATCCTGAACGTTATTCACAGAAATAATTATAGTTAGACTAAGCTCATAAAGTGTTGCTTCATACCTAGCGGGGCTAATCTGTACAATTCCGCTTTCTGCAAACTTGTATTTTACACTTTGGCTTAATTGGTGCTCGAAATTCAATAAAATGCTTTTTAGTTTATTAAAGGAGTTGAAATTTCTATTCTCCCTAACTTTAAAAAATTCTGAGATTGCAACAATGAAACTTTGATGCTGAGGAGTCAAATAGTCATCATGAAAAATACCATTAGGTACGAAAAGATAGTCTATATTAGTAAAATCATTGTATATTTCATTCATTGTAAAATGCAAATTCCAAAGGCTAATTTGTTTATGATCATACGCGTGGCTTAAACTTCCTTGAGTATTGAACACAAATCTAAAGGCATCATTCTGTGAATCAATTTTATGGAAATCTTGAATAACCTTTTTTTGTGCAGGGCTAATTAAAAAACTAAGATTATTTGGAACTAGAATGCTCTCTAGTTCATCTAATAAACGTATTAAATTGTGAGTCTTTGTATAAGTGATGGGGAGACGAAAAAAAATTTGAAATCTAAGTATATTTTCTTTTAACACTAACTCTAAATAGTGTCTATAATTAAAAATAATAGGATAAACCAAACTGTCTGAATAATATTTAGCAAGTTTAATGGACATATGTGCAGCTTGAAAGAAACCTTCTTTATATCCGTAGTAGTATGATTCTCCGTCCCAACCAATCACAGCATTATAATCTGGATAATTGTAATTTGGACAGAATGTTTCGAAACTAGTATTATTTTTTCTAGTGAATTTATTAAATTGCCCACCAGGATTGTAGATGGGAATTTCGTCTGAGGATTTATCCCTGTTAAGAAATTTTTTCATTTCGTTTATTTGATCATTGTTAATCATAAGAATCTCCTTTTGCTCAAAACTTGTTTTGATATTGAATAGATGTTACTAATTTTTTCTAATTTTGTCCAACCATTTTGATTAGAATAAAAGAAGAATTTTATTTAAAAGTCATCTGTTTAGTGGAAAAATAGTCCACAAAACAGTAACATTGAATGATAAACATCGAAAAAGGAGATGGCCATGAAGCTAGTTGGATTAGAAATTCTTCATCAGAATATGAAAGAAAACAATTTAGAACGTGTGAAGTTTGATTTTAGAAAAAACGGAAAACTTTTTAAAGCGATATTCTTAGCTGATATTGAACCATATAAACTTTTAATTGGTGTACGTTCTGAATTGTTTTGCCTTTCCATGTCCGTAAGTACTGATTATGATATAAAAACTTCCATTTCCAGAGACCATTACAAGGCTTTAGTTGAGATTTTAGGGCTACAGTACGATCCGAATAATCCTTTTAAACCAAAGTACTTTTTCGAAGAATTAAATACTCAGATTCCTGAAAGGATTAATGTTAATTCAAGAGTTGCAATTCACGAAATAGCTGAATTGAATCCTGCTTATGAAGATAGAGAGAAGATTTATTTCAAAGGGTGGAAGGATAATAATATCAAAGGTGAAAAAGTGAGAAACCTGCAAAAAACTAGAGAGTGTTTAGGTGAAGAAGCCTACCAAATGTGTAAAGAACATAATATTAGCAGTGTTTGGACGAAGCATAAGACAGAATCAAAAGAATTTCATTTGCCTGACGTTGTAATTCAAACAACGAATAGGGGGGATGACTGAGGTTATTGACGATATCTAATGATTGAAAAGGAATCTAATATAGCCACTTTTATAATACAAAAAGACGCATCCATAAGGATACGCCTGTTTAGTTTACATGCCTATATGCTTCCCAGATGTACTTTGTATTTAATTTATTCCCTCTTTGATTTCTGTCTGAGCCTATTATAAACCCAATTTCGTTTATACTTCCGTATGTAGAGTTTCCCCCAACCAGGGATAATTCTATTTCATTTACACGATACATATGGCCCCCATTGTCATTATCAATTAGTAACATGGAATCGTCTATAGATAATGGGTAATCCTTTACAAGAGTTGGAGTGAAAGGCAGTAATATCTGTTTACTAATTGTTCCATCGCCCACATACGTTCCTTTAGCCATCTGGGGAACATCAGAGGATAGCTCCATATTCAAAGCGTAGTTTACCACCAAGAGACTCAACGTTTCCATCTATAGAATCTGTAATGATTCCCTTGTCATTACGTGCAGGTATTGAATTAGGCGCGGATAGTGTTGAAGCCGTATAACCATATAATGAATCAGCCGAGCCCGCAGAAGACACAATCCACTCTTTACCATTAAAAAGCTCTTGTTTATTAGTCTTTGTATCGATCCAAATCGTTCCTGCACCTGGCTTAGCTTCCGTGGAGATTGTATAAAGTCCGTTAACTTTCCACTGAGACTTCCTTTCATTTCAACGGAATTAGAAGGAAGGTAGGGGTTTTCTGAGGGGAATTTAGGCTGTACAATATCAGATAGTATTCGACCGCTGCTATCAATGGATGTCTCTCTGTGCGATAGACTTAAACTCCAAATGTATAGCTTATTTGCTTTAATTCAGGATAATAGAAAAGTTTACAGTTTCAAAAGATAACTCGCCTTCCTCCCTTTTTTTGGATTATCGGTGAGCATTAATAAAAATTAAGACGGATGGAATTAGAGTGTTTCAGTCAAAGTAAGTGGATGATTTCTTAATGAGATACGTGGAAAAAAGCATAAAGAACTTGCTTAATGCAGGTTCTTTCATTTTGTCAATTAAATTACAAAAGCTAACGACAAGGACATTTATGTATAGTATAATATTTCCTGTACATTAAGTTTGCTCACTCAAGGGAGTCTTGCTCATCCCCTAATGAAAGGGGGTGGGAAAATGACTGTTTACGAATCATTAATGATAATGATCAATTTTGGCGGGTTGGTATTAAATACCGTCTTATTGATCTTCAATATAATGATGATTGTAACGTCAAGCCAAAAGAAAAAATAGACCTCCCTTGAGCTTAGGAACCTTAAAGGGTTAGGTCTACGCAGATTGAACATCGAGCAAGCCCTTTGATGGGCAGCTTTTTGTACATATCCGGGGTGTTGGTAGCACCCTGGCCTTTTTTATTTTATGCATTTCTCACTAAAGAAATACGCTATAATCAATCAAATGTCTTACAGTTCTGATTATAACACATTAAGTAAAACCATTGAAATAATTTGCAAAATTTTGTTTTATAGATAAAACCATTGTTTTATTTGGATTGTAGCCCTCTTTTAACGACCGTTGAAAAAGAATGTTACTTATTTTTATTCACTTTTGTCAAACACTATATTTAAACTATCGTTAACCAGTAAACTTATATCGTTTTTAGTATCATATGATCTCACTTATCACAACATCAATGTTGGTTGTTGTCAACTAACGCATCCGATATTTTAAATGTACTCCTTCACAATCTTTTACACCTTATCTCTAATTTAATGTGTGGAATGGTTTGAAAAAGACACCCGCCTTTTCCTGATAGATCTAATACCCTCTAAATTCATGAAGGAGATTACTTAACTCTTCGTTCTTTTTAATAAAATTATAAAGGTAATCCTCTGTAATAATAAACTGTTTTCCATTCTTATGTTTAGTTGCTAAAGTCTGTTTACCATCACCATCAGTTATTCGAAAGCTATGAATAATTCTATTTCTCATTTCAATAACTTCAGAAAAACAAGAAGTAATTTTTGTATCTGAAAACTTAGTTATAGTTTCCTTTATTGGTTTACTAAGTTGACCAGAATTATAATCAATTAATTCATGCCAATTAAACCTGTTTTCCTCATCTTTGTTAAGTATATTTTCAATGATAAATGCATTGTTAGAGTTGAAAACACAGATTGCACTTCCTAACAATTCCCTATATTTTCTTGACGGTAAAGATTGCTTACTATATTCTTCATACATTTTCACTATTCTCCTCGCTAAGGAAAACTTTATTCCTTGTATTTATTCATAAACTAACTTTCAATGCATCAGCTAGCATGGCGTTAAAATCATAAAATTTGTTTATCGGCGTTCCAGAGGGTTTATCAAGCTCTAAGTATTCATTCTGAATTACATCTAAACAATACCAAGCTGTATCTGAGTCACCAAAAAACAGATATTTTTTCTGCTCATCATTTTCGTGCCAAAGTTCATTTGTTTTAATAAAACCATAAACTTCTTCATCTTTTTCTTCTTCCAATAAATCATCGTCGATTCCGTAAATCACTAAACCATTGAAATCTAATCCGTTTACACCTTGAAGGAATTCCTTATATCCTGTAGGTATCTCATTTATAGGAAACTTGCCTACAACCGCCGCTTCAAATTTAATGATATCTTTTTCTGTAGCAGGAGAATTTAATTCATCTCCATACTTTGCTTCTCTTTTTCGAATTTCTTCTAATAAATTTACCGACATAAAACTGCCCCCTTTTATCTCGGCTAAATTCTAATCTACCGCATTCTTTAATAAAAAAGCTCTCCTATCGAGAGCTTAAAACATTATCTTTGCAATACTTTTGCTTAACTGTTTAGTAAGTCGTCTTCTAATTCAATTGATAGAATACCATCATCTCCATCATCTGATGCCTCTTCAATAAACAGGCTTTGAATGAAGTCAGAGAAAGAATTTGCGACCAAAAATGTGTCTTTTACTCCATTTATCAATTCATGATCCCAAAAATAAACTTTCCCTGCTGCTTCTCCTTTCACACCCAGACAAACTTGGTCTCCTCCATCACCATCAGCAATCGGAATAATCCAGTCTGGCATTTGTTCTTCATAAGTAACTGTCATTGATTTAACATCAAAGTCATTATCATCTACCCCAAACCCATAAAATAGCCCTAACCTTAAATGATTATTACTAGCCAATGGATTCTCTTCTAAGCTTGGAAATAAAACATTATCTGCTTGTATCGTGCTTCCACCATATCTTATTGCAAATTCTTTGTACACCTCATCAAGGTTTATGTTTAATTCGTTTTCAAATGCCTTGATTTTTCTTTTGCTTTCTTGTTCATTGCTTGAAGTGTAATACTTCAAATCAAATTTGTTCATTTTTTCAAAAATATCACGGAAGACCATTCTCTTACCTCACTCAGATCGGATTTTCAGGATAATCAGCTTTATATTTCTCAATTATCCCTTTTAGAGAAGTATCAGACGGTTCCTCACCTAGATATTTATGTTTCCATATGATTTGTTGGTCACTGAAGCTGTAGTCAGTGCTGAACCAATCAGTGTAATCAAAACTAATGTTTAACTTGCCTGTTCTTTCAAGACTTAACGTAAACGAATACCACAATTCTTGATCGTTCTCCTTGAACACATCTCGCAGCTTCTCACTCAGATCAAACAACTTTCTCTTTTTCTCAGTAAAGTCGTCTTCATCAATTGTAAAAATAAAAGGTACTTCTATGCTATACTTATAATTTTGTGGCTCGTCAGGAGTATTGTAATAAAAATAAGTTCCTCCTCCTGTTTCCGAAACTTGTGCATAAAACCAAAACTTTTCCCATTGCTCGGGGATCATTTCATTTACTGTTTCTGCGATCTCTTTGTATAGATTGTTTAGTTTTGTCTCCAACGTTGCTCAACCTCCAGGTTTATTTTTTATAATCTTTTCATAAAACCCTTTTCCTTCAATGTGATACATTATCTCAAAAGAATCTGGTCTTAGTGAATCACCTTTATAAACAGGTGAAATTTTCACTTTAACTTTTCTTGGAGGTTCTTCTTTTAATGCATTTGCCCATTCAGTCTCCATTTTGTACCATTCTCCACCAGAACGGTTTACTTGGCTGTTTTGGGCTATTAGATTATCAATTTCACCCGATCCTTTAAATTGGCTACCGATCAAATGACCTCCATCATCATCTGGTAAACGATCTTGCGGTTTACCAACATTGGACTGAGCATATTGATTTCGTTTCCCCTCACCTAATTGTAAATCAGCATCTACATTTGTAATTCTTCCATAGTTGTCAGTTTTATAAGAATAGCCCTCTTTTGTTTTATATATAACGTTAGGCTTTAGTGTCTTTCTTCTCGACCATTTTGCATAATGTTCACCGTATTTAACAGTTACAGGAGGTACTTTAGGTACCGGGAGCCTTCTTCCAGTTGAGGAAGTGCCATAGACACTACTTTGTTTTTTAGCGAAGTTTAATATGTTTTCTTTCAATCCTCGGCTGTTAACTACATTATAAGGAACTCCCCCAGCTGGAACAACACCATAACGTGGATTATAAGGCAATAAATCAGCAGTTGAGACATCTTTTAGCTTTTGGCTGGCTTTGCTGACTTTAGAGGCGACTTTCCCTGCTGCATCTGCTTTATTAATGGCTCCTGCACCTTTGGTTCCAAAAACAGCTACAGCCACTGAACCAATTGCATACGTTACCCATCTTGATCTAGAATAGGCATCTCCATTCACCATATCTTTTTGATATGACTCTTCTATTGCTGCTGAAATAGCATCATATGTTTTCACTGGATGCATAGCTGCATTTCCCAGTGCTGAGAGTGTTTCTCCTGGATCGGTAATGAAATCCCATATGCCAGTTACAGTGTCTTTACCAACATCATATAAGCCTACTCCTACACCTTTTACGATATCCCAGGTGATATCTCCTGCTCCTTCTAGCTGCTTCGCTTGTTCAATTTGCACTGCAAGCTGCACTTGAGCTGGCTCAAGATTCTCGTACCCTACTTTCTTAGCAATCTCTAAGTATTCATCAGGATCAGACACACCGTCATTAAGTTTTTTCTTTAATTCCTTAATTTCACGTTCTTTAGCTTCTTCTTTCTTCACACTTAAATAAGACTCCGAATGCTTCTCAATATCGCCTTTTTTCTTATGTATGTCACTATCTCTATACGTTTTAGCGTTATAGTGAATTGGTGTGGCATTCTTCCCTTTTCCAGTTGATTCCTGCAGCTTTTTAAAATCTTGCTGAATGTATTGCTCGTTTGACTCAGTCTCTGAGTACTCTGTTTTTAAATCCTCATCAAGCTTGTTTATCTTATCGATTGTTTTTTCACGTTTGTCATCTGCAGAAGAAAGTTTGTCTTTGAAGTCTTCTGTTGAGAATATTTCAAGAGGAAGAATATCATTGATGTCGTTTAAGATGTCTTTCATTGCTTTTTTCTGTTCAGACATAATGGATTTTGATTTTGTATAAGCGTTCACCAACTCATGCTCTAGAAAAGATTCTTCTATGTAAGCATCAGACATCTTAGCATCTTCAAGTTTTGCAGAAACACTGCTTAGGAAAGCAATCGTCATGTCAATTAAATCAATCCATTGATCTGTAACACCGACATGATCATGATAAAACGCTTTAATGTTATCTGCACCCTTACCGGAAAACTCGCTGTCATCTAGGTCAGCTACGTCCTTAAACGCTTTTCTGAGCTTCACCATTTGTGATCGTAGTTCCTTATACTCTTTGGTTCTTTTATCCGCTTCAGAGAGCAATGAATCAGCTTCAAATACCTTCATTTCATTCTCCTTTCAAGCATACTCTATGTAAATTTTACCACAACTATTTGCTTGAATAATAGAAAAAGACAGCCAAAACTGACTGTCTTATACATCGTGCTATCGTGTTCTATAATAATTTTCTGCTGTATAGTATCGCCAATCCCAAAAAGGCTCCCCACTGGCCAAAATATATCGATCTAGAAATATCTCAAAGTTTAAATTTAATGGATTATATTCTAAACCACTTTCAAATATATAGAGATAGTTGGGATCACCTTGATTCACTTTATCTTTATCGATCATTAAATGATACTCTTCCAATAAGTAGCCAATTGGGATACCATTGATACCTTCAAATAAATCCTCATATTTTAGTTCCTCTTCAATCTCTTCAAGGCTAAATAGTTGAAGTCCCCCACCTATATTCTCCCCATCAGAAAGAATCTCAAAAATTTTCGCACCATTATGTAGTGTAATAAACTTTTGATAATCCTTTGGAAGGGTAATCTGGTGTTTAGCTTCAAAGCTTTGTATGTCGTGAAGGGTTGCTTTGTCCGGTGAAAAAGTAACAAGGCATTCCATCGTATCTCCTTCAGAACAAAACAATTTAATGGCTCCTTTTTCATCTAAGAGACTTTTTAAACCGTTGACTGTCTTATGAACAAAGTTAGTCAAATAAATCACCCCATATATAAATGCTTTTTATTATCACGAAACACATGGCAAATGATCTTTAATGTTTAAGTATTAACAATTTTACTCATAATTGAAGCAGCATTAGTAGTAAACAAAATATATTTGGTATTAGCTGTTTTAATCACTACCCTGTGGTAGAGCCATAAGGAAATCCAATCCTTACTGCGCTTTTTTCCTCTCCGCCATAGTTTGGGTCAAGGAACACATCATTAATGTCTTTGATTGGGATTTCAATTTTGGATAGCTGCCAATTAATAATTAAGTTTTCATTTAATTTTTCAATTTTAATCCCTAGCATAAAAACATTCCCCCTTTTGACTATGAATCCAGTAAAATTTTAACATATGCCAGGGAGTCTTAAAGAGAAATGCTATGATATTAAGGAAAATTTAAATTCACAATAATTGGATACAGGATTATAATTATTGATGGTCTACCGATATAGATAGAGAACAAACATAGGGGGAAATACAATTGAAGAAAATGCTATTAGGTTTTGCAGTATTCACTTTGAGCTTATCGTTGGCAGCCTGCAGCTCAAATGATTCTGAAAAAGTAAGCACAGAAAAAGAAACACCACAAGCGTCTACGGATGTAGAAAAGAAAGCAGAACAAAAGGAAGATGCTAAAGAAAAAACTGCTGACAAATCTAAGGAAAAAGACAAAAAAGAGTTGGTTGATGTTACTCTAGATAGAGCTGTTGATGGCGACACGATTAAAGTTAACTACAATGGAAAGAAAGACACAGTTCGCTACTTGCTCGTTGACACACCTGAGACGAAGAAGCCAAATTCTTGTGTTCAGCCATACGGTAAAGATGCGTCAAAACGGAATAAAGAATTGGTCAACAGTGGGAAGCTACAGCTGGAATTCGACAAAGGCGATCGCAGAGATAAGTATGGAAGACTGTTAGCTTATGTTTATGTGGATGGTAAATCTGTTCAGGAAACGCTGTTAAAAGAAGGATTGGCTAGAGTAGCATATGTATACGAGCCAAATACGAAATACATAAATCAATTTAAGAAAGATGAGCAAGAAGCAAAAACAGAGAAGCTTTCTATTTGGAGTAAGAATGGATATGTGACTGAGCGAGGATTTAATGGCTGTGTGAAAGAGAAAACCACTGCTGTTAAAAAAGAAACAACATCTAAACCAGCAGCTAAACAGCCTATTACTCCAAAAGCATCAAGTGAAACTTCGACTACAACTGAAAATAAAGCTTCTTCAGCGTCAACTGAAGAAACAGAAACTTTTAAAAATTGTACTGAGTTAAGAAAGAAATATCCTAATGGAGTGCCTAGCTCCCACCCTGCTTACCAATCTAAAATGGACAGGGATCATGACAACTATGCATGTGAACGTTAATTGAAAGCCCTTTGTGGCTTTCTTTTTTTGTAAAAATCCTAAAACTTAGGCTTTTATATTCAAACAGAAATTCATAATTATCAATACTTTTTAACCTAAATTGACTTTTCAGTAATAATTCCTATCAATTTACGTTGCTTTATATTGTATCGAGTTTTCCATTAACCCTTCTTCAAATAATGCAACATAAACATTAACGATTTTTATTTCTCTTATTGGACTAACCGTATATAAGAACTTGATACCTATCCTCCTTCATCCCCTTACATGCCTTGGAATAAATCCTGTAGCGAATAAGTTAGATACAAAAAATAACTCCTTTCGAAAGTGGGTTATTTGTACTCAAGATAGCCTTTTTAATTCATCCATCGCTTCGATATAATCGGGACTTTGCATAATACTAAACTTAACAATTCCTTCTTCAAATAATTCTTCTGAATATGAATAAACAAGAACTAATTCTTCACCACCAACTTCTTTCTGTAATGAAGAAATCCATTCCCCCGAATCGGTGATATATTTAATATAAAATTTAGTTGTTTGAACGAATACTTCCTTCATTATTTTATTCATAGTTTGAGCGAAACCATCAATCACAATAGATTCTTCCATCTCCTCTATTTCTTCTTTTACAGCACTCCATCCTGAATACTTTAATAATTCTCGTTGATTTATTGCGACTTGGAGACCATCATATCCAGGTATTATAGAGGTGAATGGAATATTAAAGTGTTGTGCATAATTCCTCAGTCTAATTAAGAATCGAAACTCAAAAAAATCGTCATACATTTTTGACAAAATCTTTTCAAACCCTTTCTTCACATCCGAATTAAGAGTTTTTGATAGAGCTGAAGGAATAAGATCATTGTATGTCCTGACCATTGATAGATAATTCATGAGCAATCTATTAGCTTCAAACAAGATATTCCCTGGGTTTCCTAGTGTAGCTGGAGTTGGGTTTTTATCTTTGAACGTTTCTAAAAACTTCTCCAATTCTTCTCCATTTCTCACAATCAGTTCATATAAGTGCTTGTTTTTTAAATGTAAAGCAAGATAATCCACAGTTTTAACATATTTTGTGTACTCTTCTTGCGTAAACTCTCTAGTTGTTTTTAGATTTAAGCTACCATATTCATTCATATTCTCAATAATGCCAATTTTATAGAACATAACTTCCTCCTATGATTATTTACCTTTTAATACATTTTACCGACAAAACCTGTTTTTGGATACACTTTAAAAAACCCCTTCTCTAAAAAGAGAAGAGGAATAAATTTACAGAGAACCCCAGATAGATTTACCACCTGTATGTCCGGTTTTTTCATGTATAGTTCTATTTACTAATTGCACTCTGCCTGTATTTTCGTGGTGATGCCATATATACCCCCGTGGAGTTTTCCCATTTTTAATGTCTTGAATCTGATACTTATTGAATTTTTTCGCATGCTCCCAAGTATTAATTGCTTTCTTCAAAGATGCATTTGCATTTTTAAATTGAGTACCGTTTGAAGATTTAATCAGACTCATAGGGAGATTGTAATTGTATTTAGATGCGAAAACAGGAAACCCTTTAGAATTAAATTTCACTTCAGTCTTAGGATGTTTCTTACCTGCGAGCTTACCATTCCTGACTGCAATTTTCTTTGTAGTTGACTTTAACGTTTGCTTGACTAAAAGCTTACCGCCTACACGACTAACTATAGCAATTGCAGGTGGAATTAACCAAGCCCATTGAGCATGATAAGATTCATCCTCACCTACATCGTCAGTTTCTGGTTCAGTGGCGCTTTCAGTCGGAGTTACAACATTCTCTTCAAATTCACTATCAGGAACACTTTCGTCTTTAATGATTTCCTCTTCAGCAGCCCCATCTTCTAATAAACTCTCGTCTTTATAGACAGGAGCATCTGCTAAATTATCATAATACGAATCTTCCGAAACATCAGAGTAATCTTCGTATGTATCCTCTTCGTAGTTAAAGTCGTCCTCATACTCTTCATACTCGGAATCAACCGGATTTTCATCTGATCCTTGAACTGACTCTGTTCCAGATTGAACCGGCTGTTCAATTGACTGTGCTTCAGCAAAGTTCGGTAATACAAAAGTTAGCAGCAGAAGCAAACTCAAAACGACACTCAAAATCTTCTGATAGCTTTTCATTAATTCCCTCTTTTCTTTAGGATTTTTAACACATTTCCATTCTAGTACAAATGATGTTAAAAATAAACAAAAAGAGGAAAATTATACTTATTTTACAAAAAATCTTTAAGTTGATCTAATATAATCTCAGTATCTTCATTTCTGGACTTTCCTAACTCCTGAGCAGCTTCTTGAACCACAGTTTTTAAATTATTCGACTTTATTTGGTGTGAGTATGAAGAAACAACTGACATCAATACGTCAGCCAATTCAAAAGCCATGTCACCTTGTGTCCCTATGGAACTATCATTAATAATGTTCAGCAACCACTTTAAGTCTTCGACACTTTGGATCGGAAAAAGAGAAATCCTTTGAATCTCCATAGGGTTCTTATTAGCAAGAATTTTTTCGACTTCTTCCTTCTGAATAGCATCTGGATCATTTGGGTCAATACTTGGGATTTCATCAAAGTCTAAATTTTCGTCTTCTTGAACTTCTTCGTATTCATGTGTATAGAGTTTAGATAAGAATTCATCAAATGAATCTGCAATCTTAAAATCATTATTTAATTCAAGATCAAAATAATGAACAGGTGGATTTTCATCAGTTAGACGATAATCTAATGCAACCCAATTATGCCCATCCCCCTGTATTAACAATAATCTTTGGGGTAGACCCCACTCTTTTATTAGATATTCACTCTCTAATATCCCCAGATCCTTTCCTATTCCTCTAATATGATCAACTTCAATATGATCGTCTGCCCAAGATGTTTCCCGATCTGTTGGGAATGCATTAAAATTAATCAATCCACCATTTTGTTGGATAATCAATTTTTTATATTGTTCAGGCAAAGTTAAGTCTAACTTTTTTTCAACCTTTTTTATTTCATCTTCACTGATGTCTTTTAACCTAAAAGGATCATATTCACTGTTCTCCCAAAACTCAATCATGGTATTACCTCCTATGGGCTATGTAATGATTCTAAAAGACTGTACGCTTTAAAATTCGGAAAGTTTCATCAAGGTTGTGATGGAAAATAAAACAGCAAAGGATGTTTTTTACTTGAGGCTTATCTTAGAAGAAAAACCAGAGAGTATGTGAGGGAACTCTCTGGCCTATAGTAGTTGATACACCAACTATGATACATATACAGGATACTTTAAATTTAGGATGTATTCAAGCAGCTTTTGGGTTTAAATAAAATGGGAATTTTATTAAGATCATCTCCTAATAACTATGTAGATTAAACCCACAATAATAAACAGTAAAAGGATTATTACCCATATATAAAGATTCAGGCTTATCAAGAACGATCCGATTGCTAGAAATAATTTTGGGAATAGAGCAATTAATAGAGGTACGATCACACCGATAGTAGTAATGATTAATGATAAAATTTCGATTTGTGATTGATCCATTATTCTTTCCTCCTTAATTTTCATTAGGTTTTATTGAGAGCATTCAATTTTGCTCACAAGCATTATAGATAGTTAGTTGAGATATTTAACAATTTTTGAAGAACTTTTTTATACGTTACTCATAAGCCAATGATTCATCCCCTCTCTCATATATGCCTCAATAGATAATACCCGTGACTTTTGCTATCCGCACAATTCAGTGAAAAATTCTTCCGTCATTAATAACTGCGAGTTTAACTTCCAGATTGGCACAACCCTTTCATAAATAACTGCAGAGTTACTTTTCAAAACGGACACCTTATCGTTTAAATTTCTTCTCGTGTCACTAATAGATGCGTAGATACCTGGGAGAATGGACAAAATAAAAACCCCGTCAATTAAAGACGAGGTCTGATCTAAGATTAGAATTCATTGGATTTTATTATAAACGCTTCAAATTCGCCAACATGTATACCGTTCTAGCAACACTTTGAACTCCTCAACTCTTATGTTGATTTTTAAAGGCTAAGTGTTTAATTCCCTGATCCTTAAAAACTTGACGAATATAAGGTGGAGAATAATCGTAAGCTCGACTTATTTCCTTCAGGCTCATTTTCTTATTGAAATGTAGATCATAAAGAAAAGCAAAGTCTTTAGTGCGCCTACGTTTAGATAACTCCTGAAATGAAAGCTTGTCCACATTTTGAGCTTTAAATAAATCTAAAATGATCCAATCTGAAATATTTAGTTCCTTAGAAATCTCTCCTACAGTTTTAAGTTCTTCAAAGTGCATTTTTTTAATCTCATTAAATTGCTCTAAATATTGCTGCCATACATATTTATGCTGGCGCTCTGGCTTAGGGATATCGAGTTTAGAAGTGGCATAAAAGTTAAAACCTTGTTCTTCACGAGTGTGTCAATCGCTTCTTTTCCAAAGTCCTTTTCGCCGCCTCTTGCCAGCGAGTAAGCTTCGTCTATAAACAAAATGCCGCCTAATGACTTTTTGATTAAATCTCTCGTCTTTTGGGCGGTGTGACCGATGTATTCCCCGACTAGATCGGCCCGCTCCGCTTCTATCAAATGGCCTTTTGAGAGGACATTCATGTCAAAGAACAGCCTGCCGATCAGCCGTGCGACCGTTGTTTTGCCTGTTCCCGGATTTCCTTTAAACATCATGTGCAGCGCTTGCTTCCCCACCTTCAAGCCTTGCTCCGCACGTTTTTGGTTCACAAAAATCCAGGCGTAAATTTCCTTGATATTGCGTTTCATTTCCTCCATCCCAACCAGTGCGCTCATCCCTTTTTCGATTTCCTTCAAGATGCCGTGCTTCGCTTCGTTTTTTTGCAATGCAGCTTGATATTCCGCCTCTGCCTCAGCATTTGTCAGCACCTGCTTTTGCCCGTTCAGAATAATGTTGATCTGTCCGTTATTTTTATAAGTCACAGCGCGCTCCAACATATTCACCTCTCTGTTCTCTCTATATGATATTCAAGCGAATGCCGTTTGTGACAAACGCCTATCATGTGTCGAAACAATTGTTTTTTCGGGAATACTCAGGAATCCTGCGCTTTCCCGAGAAATACTTTATTTCTTATTGTATTCACGGACATGGGGTGGACAAACCAAGAGATTTTATTTTTCAACAATTTGTCAGGGTCATATCGCAAAGCCTCCTATCATTATTTTTCAATTCACATTGAGAATCTCTTTTCTCACTTGATTTATCCTCTTTAACAAACAGGGTGTTCTTGCTCTGATGCCTTAGCGACATCCCCCTTCTTCTTTTTCTTCTCAAAATGAAGGTGCTTTTCTGTTAATTTACGTTCCAATTGACTGCCCATCACATGAACGCAAAGCTTAAAACCAGTAGGATCAGTGCAGTAAGAACCGAATCCATAATACTTGTAAACAGATGGACATATGCACATATTCTATTTCAGATCGCATATGCTGTCGCTTCGTGTTGATTTGTGCGCTTTCCCGAGAAATAATTTCCGCATGCGGAAGGGTTAATTCCTCATTTTTCAGACGGATGATAACCGTACAAGCAGAAGCCGTTTCTTTTCATATCCTGTAATGAGGTGATGATGAAGAATGGTTAAGATTTTTATTGATCCCGGCCATGGCGGGTCAGATCCAGGCGCAACAGGAAATGGCCTTCAAGAAAAAACGTTAACCCTGCAAATTGCTTTAGCTTTACGTACGATATTGACAAATGAGTATGAAGAAATTTCTTTGCTGCTGAGCCGGACAAGCGACAAATATGTCAGTTTAACTGACCGGACAAATGCTGCAAATAACTGGGGAGCAGATTTCTTTTTGTCCATCCATGTTAATTCCGGGGGCGGTACAGGTTTTGAAAGCTATATTTATCCGGGTGTGGGTGCTCCGACGACGACTTACCAATCGATGATTCACTCTGAAGTGATACAAGCTGTCAACTTTGCAGACCGCGGTAAAAAAACAGCAAACTTCCATGTCCTAAGGGAGTCGACAATGCCTGCTCTATTGACGGAGAACGGATTCATTGATACCCTCGCAGATGCAAATAAGCTGAAAACCAGCAGCTTTATTCAAAGCTTAGCGAGAGGGCATGCAAACGGGCTGAAGCAAGCCTTTAATCTTAAAAAGACATCCATCTCAGGGTTATATAAGGTCCAGATCGGTGCATTTAAAGTCAAAGCGAATGCTGACTCACATGCAAGCAGTGCCGAAGCTAAAGGCTTTGACACGATTGTTGTTTTAAAGGACGGGTTATACAAAGTGCAGATTGGCGCTTTTTCATCCAAAGACAATGCAGACGCACTTGCTGCCAAAGCAAAAAATGCCGGCTTTGATGCTATTGTCATTCCAGAACCATAATCTAGACGCGGACGAGCATCTCAAAAAAACCCGGCTTCTCTTGATGAGAAGCCGGGTTTTTTATTCAAGAATATCAACAACAAATTGTGACCATGTTTCCAGACGGTTATAGATATCGTCCTGTTTCAATTCAGAAATTTTCATCCATTTTCCTGCAATTTGTTCTTTCTCCTTCACTTCCACCTGTGAACCTGGCTTTAACTGAAGCGCAGAAAGAATTCCGATATGCACTTTGCCGACACTGTTTTCATCATCATTAATGAGTCCCAATGTGACAATCGCCTGTTTATCCTCTTCCTTTATTTGCAGTTCCTCGTCAAGCTCCCTGTCTGTGTTCAGCTTTAAAACTTCAGCAAATGAAGCCGCCCCGTCAATGGCGTTCATATGGCCTCCAAAACCGAGAGAAAGCTTATTGTGCAGACGCGATTCTCCGCCGCCAGCCAGCCGTTCGTAAAGAAAGACTTCCTCTTCACGCTTAATGACGACATAAGGAATCGGCTGCTTGAAATGCGGATCTTCTTCTGCGTCTCCCCTTCTCATTTCACGATAGCCTGCCTCGATCTGAGCCATGATTTCTGCTACTCTGCTATCTTCACTGTATACGCCCTGGAAGGTTAAGCTTTCTTTTTTAAACACTTCATCACGCGGGGTGACCAAGATCATTTCGTCCATTTTTCCCATGGTTACTGCGTCCTCCTCATTTGAACCTTCAAGCCGAAAAGAGCAGATATTATATCTGCTCTTTTTCGTCTCCAAAATAAAAGTCGTCGTCTTTAAGCGGCTCAACTGTCGCTTTTTTATAGCCGTTCCCCTTCATAGAGAAGAAGTCATGTGATTTTGTTTTCGTATTTAATCCGTTTAAAACGATCGGATTAATGTCTTCCTCTTCGAAATATGGATCAAATCCAAGGTTCATCAGCGCTTTATTTGCATTATAGCGGATAAATTTCTTTACATCGTGTGAGAGCCCGACTTGGTCGTATAAGTCCTCTGTATACTCAAGCTCATTTTCGTATAACTCATTCAGAAGATCGATCGCAAATTCGCGAAGCTCTGCTTTTTTCTCTTCTGTCTGCTTATTATAGATTTCCTGAGCAAGGAGGCCCACGTAGACGCCGTGGATCGCTTCATCACGAAGGATCAGGTTAATGATTTCACCGCTTTGCATCAGTTTTCCTTGTCCGTAGAAATATAACGGATAATAGAAGCCGCTGTAGAACAGGAAGCTTTCCAGATAGACGGAAGCAACCATCGCCTTGAACAGTGAAATCTCGTCATCTTTTTGAATGGCTTTGTAAAGCCCGACGATGATTTGCGCTTTTTTCTGCAAATATTTATTTTGTTTCACCCATTCGAAGACCTCGTTAATCGTTTCGGTCGGTGCCAGAGTCATGAAAATATTAGAGTATGACTTCGCATGGACAGCGTTCTCCATCATCGCCATAAAGTTCAGCACCGCTTTTCGCTGGTGGCCGTCTACATGTTCAGCCACGATCGGCATGCCCGTATTCCCCTGCTCTGTATCGAGAAGTGTAAGACCGGCAAGTACCTTCATATAAGTGTCCTGCTCATTTTTCCCGAGATACTTCCATGTGAGGAGATCGCCGTTTAAAGCAATCTCTTCCGGAAGCCAGAACTGTTTCACGTTTTGGTTATAGAACATTTGGGTAAAATCATCTTCATGCTTTGACCAGTTTGCTGCGTCATAAATTTTTGTCACTATAAACTCTCCTTTAATCAAACAACACAAGAAAGGCAGCTGTCTTGCCCAGTATCTTTCGTTCTTGCATAGTAAATGGTTTTAATTCCTCTGTGATGCGCATACAGATCGATTCGGTTTAAATCACGAGTCGTCATTGTGTCTTTTAAGAACAATGTGAAGCTGATTCCTTGATCAATGTGCTGCTGGATAGTCGCGATCATATCTACAACCTTGAACATGTCCATGTCGTAGGCTTCTTTATAGAAGAACCAGTTATTCGATGCAAGCCCAGGCATTGGGTAGTACGTTTTTGAGTTGCCATATGTTCTTTCTTCAATCCGTTCCATAATCGGCATAACAGACGCCGTGCTTGATTGAACGTATGAGATAGAGCCTGTCGGCGCAATGCATAATCTATAGCTGTGATACATGCCATGTTCAGCGACAAAGGCTTTTAGCTTTTCCCAGTCCTCTTTCGTCGGGATATGCATGCCTTCGAACAGGCTGGCGATTTTTTCGTATTTGGGCGAGAAATCAGTTGAAACGTACTTGTCGAAGTATTCACCTGTCGCATAGGTTGATCCTTCGTATTGATCAAACGTTTCACCCTTCTCTTTTGCGATTTCCGCAGAACGCTGGATGGAGTAGAAATTCACCATCATAAAGAACGTGTTTGCAAAGTCACGCGCTTCCGGACTTTCATACGCAATGCCGTTTTGCGCAAGATAGCCGTGAAGATTCATAGCGCCGAGACCGATTGATTTCATCGCTTTGTTTGCCCGTCTTACAGCAGGCGCATTGCGGATATCAGTCGTTTCAGACACGTGTGTTAAAGAGTCTGTCGCAAGCTTAACTGTCTTTTCAATTGATTTGTGCTCCATAACGTTGAGAATGTTAAGCGAACCTAGGTTGCAGGAAATATCCAAACCGATTTCATCTTCTTCATCGTAGTCTGTGTATGAAGAAACCTGAGATGCCTGCAGCACTTCAGAGCAAAGGTTAGAAAATTTCACCTTGGAAATATGGTTATTCGCATGCACTTTATTCACGTTATCTTGGAACATGATGTACGGATAGCCTGATTCAGAACGAAGCATCGCCAGTTTTTCAAGCAGTTTCCGCGGGTTGATTTTTTCCTTTTTCACCCGAGGATTGTCGACAAATTTGTCATACATTTCGTTCATGTCCATCTCATCCATGTGCTGGCCGTACTCTTTATAAATCGTGTGGGGATAAAATACGTACGCCGCTTTGTCCTCACGCGCAAGCTCAACGAACTTGTCCGGAATGACAACACCGATCGAAAGCGTTTTGACACGCACATCTTCATCAGCAGAAATCTTTTTCGTATCAAGAAAATCATTGATATCGCGATGGAAAATGTTTAAGTACGCCGCGCCGGATCCCTGTCTTTGCCCCATTTGGTCAGCATAACGGAATGCGTTATCAAGAAGCTTCATGACGCCTACAACGCCTTTTGTGGCATTTTCAACATCTTTAATGGCTTCACCTTTCGCACGAAGCTTGGACAGGTTAAGAGAAACCCCGCCGCCCAGCTTAGAAAGCTGCATGGAGATATCGATCGCTCTTGAGATGTCGTTTAAAGAATCATTTACTTCGAGCAAGAAGCAGCTCACAAGTTCACCGCGGCGTTTTCTGCCGGCATTCAAAAATGTCGGTGTACTCGGCTGATATTCCTGATTGATCATCAAGTCCACATATTCTTTTGCTTTCTCCGTGTCCCCGTTTGCAAAGAACAGCGCAACAATGGAGATCCGGTCCTCATATCGCTCAAGGATTTTTTTCTTGTCATTCGTTTTCAAAGCATAGTCATTATAAAATTTAAACGCACTCATGAAGGAAGGAAAACGAAACTTCTTAGCGTAAGCTGTCTTAAACACTTCTTTAATGTCTTCAAAAGAATAAAGGCTTAAGAATTCCTCTTCGTAGTATTGGTTTTTAATCAAATAATCCAGCTTCTCTTTTAAATCGTGAAAGAAAACTGTATTTTGATTAATATAATCTACAAAATAGCTATGTACAGCCTCTTTATCTTTATCAAACTGGAATTTTCCATCTTTTTGGATCATGATTTCGTTATTTAACTGGATCCATTTTGGCACTTGATTTTGTGACAACTCTTTCTACCTCCTGAGTAAACAATTCAACGTCTTTAGATGTGCCGCTGAGTTCAAATTTGTGCAAGATCGGCACCTGATATTGTCTTGAAATGGTATCGGCGCTTTTTGCATAGTAATCGCCCCACACTTTATTGCCGCTCGCGGCGACTCCTAATAAGAGATGGGCGTATTTTTCGAGAAATGATTGTGTTGATGCCGGTACCTGGCCGAAGTTTGTCGTGTAGGTGACCAAAACAAACGGGGTGTCCAGATGGTCAATCTCGTCCACCTTGCGTATCTGCTGAAAGCCTATTTTATTCACAAACCGCTGAACATTCCCTGTTTTCGAATCAAATATGATTTGTACCACGTTTTATCACGACCTATCAGAAAATATGAATCTCTCATTACTAACACTATATATAGTATACTAACCTCTAGAAAAAACACAATATATAGATTTGTTTTTATGAAAAATTCATATTTTGATCAAATTAGGCAAATGGGCAGCCTTATAAGGGCCCAAAAAAGAGAGCAGAACGAGAATCATCTCTCGTCCTACTCGGGGTATCGTGTTTAAGCCGATGTTTATCATAACATGAAAAAAAACTGCTTAGTAGTCTAGATTTTTTTTTCTTAAGCGATCACAGCAAGTTTCGCTCTCTACTGTCTCTTCTATTTCAACGTCCGCACCGATCTCTTCTAAAACCGCCTTCAAGGCGCTGATAATTGACGCTTCTCTGATTAATTCTTTTCCGTTCACAATGATGCTTGTTCCATATTCATAGCAAGAATCATCTTCGCAAATTTCTTCCCAATGATTCACGATCACTTTATGCTTCATTTTTTCACCCTCTGTTTGATCTGTGTCTGTAATTAGTTTAGCGGGTAGCAGCCGCTTTGTAAATTCGGATGCTTGTGAATTTTATTCAAGCTCATCATCCAAGTATTCTTTCTTCAGCTTTACCTCATTGCGGGACTCATTATACTCATAAATTTTGATATAGCCGTCCTCCATAACGCCAAAATGATTGTGTTCAAGCGGGAACGAGGTAGGCTGAGGTGTTTCATCGCCAGAATAGCCGCTGTCCGTTTCAATGACGGTATCATGGTTCCCGCATGCCCCAAACAGCAAAAATACGGCTATCCACACAAGCGCAATTCTGATTCGTCTCAGTTCTGCTTCACTGTCAAACAAGATACGTCACTCCCAGATTCAGATTTTTACATGATATTCGATTTAGCCCTACATATGTCGATCTCATAAAAAAAGACCGTGCCTCAGCATGGTCAGCTTACAGAAAAACATTTTAAAAATGGCTGCCGAGATTCCCCGACAGCCTCCCCATGCCTTGACATGGCTTTTTTGATCTATTCGAGTTCAAGCTGAACGTTTTTTTGCGGCGCAAACGTTGAGATCGCATGTTTATAAATAAGCTGCTGCTTACCTTCAGATTCCAGCAATACGGTAAAGTTATCAAAGCCTTTCACTTGGCCCCGTAGCTGAAAGCCATTCAGCAAAAAAACAGTGACATACGTATTTTCTTTCCGGATTTGATTCAAAAACTGATCCTGAATATTAATCGGTTTCATGTTTCGTCCTCCTTGATTCTCTATATCATACAGTTTCGATTAAAGTTCGAGTTTTCCTGCTATATGTGTGAAAATTTCCTTTTTTTTCAGCTCCATATCAACGGGCGGTGTCATATCGAACCATGTGACCTGCATCTTGTTGCGAAACCACGTCAGCTGGCGTTTCGCATAACGCCTTGAATTCTGCTTCAGCTGATCGACGGCATCAGAAAGTGTCACAAAACCGTCAAAATATGCATACAGCTCTTTATAGCCTATCGCTTGTATCGATTGACAGTCTCTTATGTTCCTGTCATAAAGGTGTTTCACTTCAGGAAGAAGGCCAGCCTCCATCATCATATCAACACGCTGATTAATTCTTGCATAAAGCGTATCTCTATCCATTGTCAGCCCGATTAACACTGCATTGTAGAGGAGTTCTCGTTTTTGCTCCTTCAAATGCTGGGACATCGTTTTTCCAGACGTATGTAAAATTTCCAACGCGCGAATGACTCTTCTTGTATTATTCGGATGTATCGCCGCAGCTGCCTCGGGATCTGCCTCAGCAAGTTTGGCATGCAGAAAGTCAGCGCCTTCCCGCTCCGCAGCCGTTTGCATGCGCTGTCGAAATGCAGGATCGTTCGCCTCTTCCGTGAATGTATAATCGTAAAGCACAGATTGTATATAGAGACCTGTACCGCCGACAATCATCGGAAGCTTTCCTCTTTTTGCGATCTCGCTGATTTTTTTTCTGACTAAGCTTTGATAATCGGCGGTAGAAAAGGAATCCTGAGGGTCTAAAATGTCAATCAGATGATGGGGAACTCCCTCCATCTCCCGTTCGGTGATTTTAGCTGTTCCAATATCCATCCCTTTATAGACCTGCATTGAATCTCCGCTGATAATTTCCGCGTTTAAAGATTTGGCCAGCTGAATACTTAAATTGGTTTTCCCCACTGCCGTCGGTCCGACTAAAATGACAACGGGCTGCTTCGTATTATTCAATATGTATCACTCTCTTTTATAAATCTCCCCCCATTATAGCATTCATCCTATACAACCACCTATCCATTTTGCCCTTTTTTTGCCCCTGTAAACACAAGCTACCAGCCGAACGGCTCATTGCCGACAATTTCCCTCGTCTTTCCTTTCAGAGCATGACGGTGCGTTTTTCTCTCTCCATCTCCGTGATGATACACAACGCCTCCGTATTGGATCTCAATCGGCTCGTTATAGGCCAAATACGTTGTCTCCTCGATTTCATGATAATGTGTGCCGTCTGCTAAAGGAATCGCTGGCCCTGAGACTCCGTAATACCGATGAAAATGGCCGTTTTCAAAAGACGTAATCCCTGAAAAGTAATGTGTATGCTGATCGGTATTCGATCCGTTTGCCGGCTGGGTAAATCCCTCAATGAGGTGGTAATGTCCCTGTTCTCTCATCGTTTTGACATGGTAAGCATGTACGTGAGGCGGTGCTTTTGACCAATCAGACTGATACAGGCCCAATATGTTCACATCCTTTCTTTTTCCTCGATTCGCCCAATCAAATCCCGATAGGCTGAATACACTGCATCATCTACACTTTATTACAGGAGGAAAGAAAACATGAACGAGTTTGAGAATTTCAGTGCTGAAGATACAAGAATATTTGGAAGACCTGGATTCGGCTTTGGATTTGGAAGACCTGGATTTGGTTTCGGCCGGCCATTCGGATTTGGAAGACCTGGATTCGGCTTTGGGTTTGGAAGACCATTTGGATTTGGTTTCGGCCGGCCATTCGGATTTTTTGGAGGACCCTTTATCGGCGGCCTTGCAGGCGGGCTTGTAGGAAGCGCTTTGTTTAATCCTTATTTGTATGGCGGATACCCCTATTATCCGTATGCCCCGTATCCTTATTACTATTAAGCGCAAAAGACCTCTTACAAAGGGGTCTTTTTTAAGTATTGAAAATGAATCTCTTGACTCATACATAGGCATACACTAATATTTTTCTAGCTGAAGGTCTTTTCTCATCTAAAAATACAGCAGAAGTGAGGAGAATTTGCGATGTTGATAGGTTACATATTCCTCACGATTGCCATATGCTCGGAATCGATAGGGGCGGCCATGCTGAAAGTATCTGACGGCTTCAAAAAGTGGAAGCCCAGCGCTTTGGTCGTGATTGGCTATTCCCTCGCCTTTTATATGCTGTCGCTGACCTTAAACCATATCCCCCTCAGCCTCGCCTATGCGACATGGAGTGGCGCGGGCACGGTGCTGACGGCAGTGATCGGAGTGAAATGGTTCAAGGAAGAGCTGAATGTCAAAGGGCTTTTCGGGATTCTTTTATTACTATCAGGGGTCGTGTTACTTAACTGGCAGTAAAGGAGTGATAAGGATGAAAGGATTGCTTTATCTGGCTCTTGCCATTGTATCTGAGGTTTTCGGAAGCACAATGCTGAAGCTTTCAGAAGGGTTTACACAAGGCTTGCCCATTGTAGGAGTCATTGCCGGATTTCTTTCGGCTTTTACCTTTCTAAGCTTTTCTTTAAAAACAATCGACTTATCAAGCGCGTATGCGACATGGTCGGGTGTTGGAACGGCGCTTACAGCCATAGTCGGTTTTTTGCTTTTTGGCGAAACCATCAGTTTAAAGGGAGTGTTCGGGCTCACGCTTGTCATTGCAGGCGTGATCGTGTTAAATCAGTCGAAAGCTCCTGCTAAAGATAAAAAACAGACGGCCTGTGAGTGACCGTCTGTTTTTTATTCACCAGCCCGTTTTACAGCGGCTTCAAGCTGCATCTCGACATTTCCTTGAATGGCGCGGGAAATCATGCATGACGACTCCGCCTTTTCACAAAGCTTGTGCGCCAATGCGACGTCTTCTTGTGAAGCGCCATGTTTGAGCACGACAGACGGACGGTGAATGATCTTTTTGTATGTAAAGACTCCTTTTGTGACATCGACAATGCCTTCTGACTCTATCTGCAAATCTTCTTTTACCAGTCCGCTTCTTTCCATCATCGCAGCAAGTGTAATAATGTAACAGGTCGCTGCCGCCCCGAGAAGCATTTCATCCGGGTTGGTCCCTTCTCCCGGGCCATCCATTTCTTTCGGAATGGAGATCGTTGTGATTAAGTTCCCGCTTTCGATCGTACCGACGTCATTCCGGTTACCCGGCCAGTTGGCTTTTAAATAAAAATGATGATCTGCCATCGTTGTTTTGCCTCCTTTTATGATCCTTTTTCAGTCTACTAACCTTCTCTTATTTTGTCTTCTGATCTGCTTGTTACGAATACTCATTTTCAAGGACACTTTTGATTGCACGGACATAGGCATAAAATTCATTATTCTTTGTGTATTTCCTATTTTTATAATAAAAATCATCGAAAAATGCTTCTCTCTGCTCTCGGCTGATTTCAAGCTGGATACTCAGTCCCGTTTCCCCTTGGTTATTAATGTTTTCGGCATTCAAACCAGCAAGACCGCTTCCGGTCGACGCTAACTCAGCGGAAAATCCACTTCTTTTAAGAGCTCGTACGATCATTTTTGCTCGCTTTCGGTCGGTGCCTCCAACAAGTGTATTCTTGTTCTCCCCTTTATATCCATGAAAAGCGACAACATATTGATGCTCCTTGATTTTCTTTTCAGCCAATGGCTCATCAAAGTTGGTGCTCGTAATGTGCAGGGTTTGGTTATCCTGTGACTTGAAACCTTCAAACAGGTATGTAGAGTATTCATTATTAAAATACCGCACAAGTTCGCTTACTCCGCCTTCAATTCTTCCGCCATGCGGAGACATAATTAAGACTTTGCTTCCTTTTTTCTCATTATATGAAATATCATAATCAGCTGGGCTCTCATTCTCTGCCAAACTGCTGAAATTAGGATATGTATCTGGCTGATTAGATGGTTCAGGTTCTAATGAGTAATGAACATATTTTAGAAATAGGACAATTGTTAAGACAAATATGACATTTAGTAAAAATCTTCTCATGTTTAACTCCTTTCATAAGAGTAGCACGGTTCATTATATGAAGTTTAGTCAATAGGTTTTATCTTACCATTGTATACACTATATCATCAGTGAAAAAGTTCCCGGTTTCAAAAAATCAATTGATTGTCACGGTTCATAGCGGTCCATTTCAAATAGGAGTGAAAAAAGATTGAGAGGAAAGAGGAAAAGGTAGTAATAACCTCACTTGGAAATTACATGTAAATAGGTTTAAGGAAGGTTTTCCCATTCATCAGGCTATCCGATATGCTAAGACGGAAAGCCCTTTTATCGGTCTGCAAGATAGGTTTTGCTTATTTGTTCTCACAAAGTCGCAGGAGAGTATAGAGTCTAACAAAAAACGTTCTAATCTGTTGTTTCGACAAACAAAAAGCTTTGTTTTGCGTTTTGCTTTTCTGTCTTACAATCATCATTCTTTTACAAATTGTGCCGTCTTTCTTCATATATATAATGCAGATTGGCATTTAGATTTCCAAAGACCGCTGCAAGAAAGTCATACAGCTGCTCTCTTCGAACAAAAGTTTTCTTTCGATGCCCCAAATTCTTGCCACAACCCCCTGAACCCTTTTTTATCTGATTCGAAAGATTCATAAAAACCAACTCTTGTCCGTCTCTTATAAAGGACAAACAAACTTACCAAACCTTTCATCTGTTCATAGAGTATACAGAGAACCTTATAATAGGAGGAAAATGCATGTTTGGGTACTCTATGGTACAAATGGTAAGAGCAAATGCTCATAAGCTAGATTGGCCGTTACGGGAAAGCGTCTTGCAGCTTTACAAGCCCTTCAAATGGACTCCTTGCTTCTTACATCAGTTTTTTGAAACCAAATTGAGAAACAGAAAAAAAATATCTGTCATCATCGAATTTGAGGAAGGCTGTCACGAGACCGGCCTTCAAATGGCTGCAGAGGTGCTTCAAAAAGAAAAACGCAGCAAGCTGAAAAACCGTTTTAACAAAATCAATTGCTGCAGCGCGGTGGTGACACCTTCAGCGTTAGATTCACTTCTTTCTGCATGCAGCGAAATTCGCAAGGTCTATTTAAACCGCGAAGTCAAAGCGCTTCTAGACACGGCAACCGAAGCAAGCCACGCGAAGAAAGTCATCAGAAACGGGCACACCCTGACAGGAAAAGGCGTGACTGTCGCTGTTGTCGATACGGGAATCTACCCGCATCCTGATTTAAAAGGCAGGATTATCGACTTCGCGGATATGATTAATCAAAAAACAGAGCCTTATGATGATAATGGTCATGGCACACACTGTGCAGGTGATATCGCAAGCAGCGGCGCGTCCTCATCCGGCCAATACCGCGGACCTGCGCCGGAAGCCAATCTGATCGGCGTGAAGGTATTGAACAAGCAAGGTTCAGGAACGCTGGCAGATATTATTGAAGGTGTAGAGTGGTGTATTCAATACAATGAGGACAACCCAAATGAACCGATTGATATTATCAGTATGTCGCTCGGGGGCGATGCGCTTCGATATGATAATGAACAGGAAGACCCGTTAGTCAGAGCGGTTGAAGAAGCGTGGAACGCAGGAATTGTCGTCTGTGTCGCTGCCGGAAACTCAGGCCCTGATCCACAGACCATTGCCAGCCCAGGCGTGAGTGAAAAGGTGATTACGGTAGGTGCCCTTGACGATAACAATACCCCAAGCGACGATGATGATACGGTCGCTTCCTTCTCAAGCCGCGGGCCGACAGTATACGGGAAAGAAAAGCCAGATATTTTAGCGCCCGGTGTTGATATTATTTCCCTACGCTCTCCGAATTCTTATATCGATAAGCTTCAAAAGTCAAGCCGTGTAGGATCTCAGTACTTCACAATGTCAGGAACATCGATGGCAACCCCAATTTGTGCAGGAATCGCAGCTTTACTCCTTCAACAAAACCCGGACCTTACACCTGATGAAGTGAAAGAGCTTTTGAAAAACGGCGCGGACAAATGGAAAAATGAAGATCCGAACGTTTACGGAGCGGGCGCTGTCAACGCAGAAAAATCCATTCCCGGCCAATAGACAGGATCATCATAGAACCGGCAATCTCTCAGAGACTTGCCGGTTCTATGTTTTTTAATTTACATAATAATGAAATAAAATAATCAAAATAGATCAAGAAAGTGGGGAAAAGTGCCGAATTATATCTACAAAACATGCCATGTACAACATGCGGAGACTGTAAATCCGCCTAACTTATGTCTGTTTCATTCACCCAGCTGGACAATCTTTGACAGCCCTTGAATATATGCAAAAGGAAGCCTTCAAAACCTCCACAAAAAAGAAGAAGAGCATCTTTACAGCAGCAAAACTGAACCAGAGTTTGCAATCAGGCAAACAGCACATTTGATCTGGCATCAGGGTTTCAACGTGAAGTGGCATTTCATATCTTGACCAAAAGACAATTAATCCAAGCACCGAATCAAGCGGTATCAAGCCAGTGCTTTGTCTCATCCGCATTACTACTATGCTCAGGTTGAATGGGCATGAAGTACTTCAGACCCATTCTATATTCATGAGGATGACAAAGAATAGGCGGCAAAGCCAAGCCATCACATTCATTTCTGGTCAGGAGAAACGCTCAGCGCGAAACCGAGACTGGACCTTAACCATCTGGGCGGACATTTAAAAGACGGTGCTGTTCTTCATTAGATCAACGGCAATCAAGGGAAAGGCTGTCTATTGACCGGAGATATTATTACGGCTGCGGCGAATTGAAACTAGATCTGCTATATGTACAGCTATCCAAATCTCGTTCCCCTCCCCGCTTCCAAAGTTGAAGAAATAGCGGCTAAAGTAAAATCGCTTCAATTCAACCGGCTTTACAATGCTTTTTTGGTCAAAAAAATGCCGGCAAAGCAGTACAGCGTTCTGTCGTATGCTGTATCAAGGCGCTGAACAGCGCATTGTTTCATACATAAAGGGTGAGACGGCTCTTTTTCGTGTAAAAGATGGAGCAATTGGGAATAGTATCGTATAGATCAAAAGGAGGAATATTGATGGCACACACGAATACTCAGCTTTCTCAATGGCTGGAGTCAAAAGTCGGCCAGACGCTTGATATTAGAAAAGGCGAATTGACTCATGATGAAGAGATCTCAGACTTGGATCAGATTGTTCTCAACCTTCAAAAAGTAGGCATCCGCAGCACGAATCATCCTGATGATTATGTTGCGAAAGAAGAGCTCGTTTTAGAAGGAGAAGGCACGACATTCACTGAGGAGGGAAACGTACCGCTTCCGCAAAATGCCTATGAGATTCCTTTATTAGGTGATATTCATATTCACCAAGAAAACGAAGGATTGAAGGTCGTAACCGATCGTGCGGTATATACAATTGATATCCAGCACAGCTGACAGCCGCTTTCATCAAACTAATACAGGGCAGCGCCTTTGAGTTTTTTCAAAAGGCGCTGCTTTAGATGGATCTCTTCAAAAGTATAACGCATAGAGTACATAGTTTTTGCCCTCTATACTTAGTGGTTTTCTCCGTTTTTTTACAGCTTTATTAATATTCCCGCCCTTCTGTCTCATTTGTTTCTTCAGCGCAAATTGATTCTACATGCTGCATAATGACACGTGTGATTCTGTCTTTATTCACTCGCACAGGGTCAAGCATCGCATGTAAAGCCAACCCGTCAATAAGCGCGTAAAGCCTCTCAGCTTCAATGTCTTTATCGGCATCCTGCTTTAGTAAATCGAATTCATCTAAATAGGCAATGAGATTCCGTATACCGCCGTAAATCCCGTCATGATTCGCATCAAACATATCCTTTTTATGTCTGGCGTAAACCGTAAAAGCAAACCATACCTCCATCTCTCTAATTGTTTCTTCATTTGTCGGGACAATTTCAAGCAAAATGTGCAACATTTTTTCCTTGGGGGGCAAATCCTTCGTTGCAATGTCCTCAATGCGGGCTCTCGCCTTTTCTTGAACAAGTTTCATTGCAAAAACAAGCAGTTCATCCTGAGTAGAAAAATAATGGCGCAGCGCACCTAATGACAGTCCTGCTTCCTTTGCAATGTTTCGGGCTGAGGCTCCCTCCATCCCCCGTTCTAAAATCACACGCCACGTCGCTTCTGCAATTTGTTTTCTTCTTTTCTCATGGTCAATTTGTTTTGGCATAACTTTATTGTAACAAGAAAAAAAGAAGAGGGCAATTTTATAATACAGTTGTGTTGCAAAAACAAAAGTGGTAACATATTATTTAAATAATACAACTGTATTGAAAAGAGGGGAATAGATTGAACGGTATCGCATGGATGATTGTATTCTGTGAAATTGCATTTTGGGTTGTGATTGTTTTAGGGCTGGCTGTACGCTACCTATTCAAACAGCGTACATTAGGGCTGCTGGTCCTTGCCTTAACACCAGTTATTGATTTGATCTTATTAGCAGCAACTGGTGTGGATCTTTATCGCGGAGCCTCAGCGACTGCTGCCCACGGGATCGCAGCAGTTTACATCGGTATATCGATCGCCTATGGGAAACAAATGATTCAATGGGCGGATGAAAGATTTCAATATTATGTGACAAAACAAGGATCCAAACCGCTGAAACGCTATGGAATGGATTACGCCAAGCACAATGCAAAAAGCTGGATAAGGCACGTGCTGGCTTACCTTATAGGTGCGGGGCTATTAGCAGGAATGATCTATTTCATTAATGATTCTGCCCGTACCGAAGCATTAAGCGGCATTCTTAAAATATGGACAGTCATTTTAGGCATTGATTTTCTCTTTACCGCCAGCTATTTCATCTGGCCGAAAAAAGAAAAAGCCTCGGAGAATCTCAAAAGTTAACAAGATGAAAAAAAAGTCCCTTTCGCTGGAAAAGGACTTTTTTCATTTTTGAATCATGTTATACTATTGTCCGGATGATCTATCCTTATTGCATTCATATTCTGGCCTCGTTGAAGCAGGGAAAGGGAGTGTCAAACTTGAGCCAAAAAGAACAGAACGAGCAGTTTAAAGATTTAAACCTAAGCTCAAAAATAATCGTGATTGTATCTATCATTCTTATCGTTGCCATTGCACTTGCGGTGATCTTCGGCGGCTATTTCTTCGGGATGAAAGGATTATTCTCTATTTTGGGCATTACTTATGATTCCAATCAAACATTAGTTTTATTTCTTTTGGTCTGTTTTGCGGCAGGCATGATCATAGATCCACTCACAAAGATTGCCTCAATGATTCTGGCAAAATCATTTTCATTGAAAAAAACTGCACTTTTTGCTTTTATACTTTACTTTGTGAGTAATTTCATAACGATCTGTTTTGCAGATTACTTTATGCAGTCTATATCTATTCCAGATATCTTGCTTTTTGTGATATCAGCATTGATGGCACTTATTGAGCTTGCCTTTGATTACAAGCCAAATGAGCAAACTGCTTAAAACCGCCTGTAATGATTCAAGCGGTTTTTGCTTTTTTTCTCATACTCACCGTCTAATTTTGCTAGATATCTACATGAAAATGTAAAATGATGAGCGGAATAATAGAATCAATGATGATATATAAAGCGGAAAACAAAGCCCCAACCAGTGAAGTTCTGATCACTCCCTGCCACAGCCCCTGATATGTATGAGCTAATCCAAAAAGGAGCGATGAAACCAGGACGATGACCCAGTTTAAAATTTGCGGGAACAAAAACACGAGAACAAACATTAAAAACCCTCTATAAATGATCTCCTCCGTTACACTGGATGTTAAGGATACAACATTCCAAACCTTTTTCTCATTCAATGAAACAGACAGGATGGGCCGGCGGCCGAAGCCTTTACCTCTTCCGCTTTTTTCTTTGCTACTCGCCTTATCTTCGGGCTAAGTCTAAAACCGATGATACAATATATCACAAGGATTACATATAAAAGACCTAATCCCAGGTAAAGATAGGATGCAAGCGGACCGAGAGGATCTATTTGTATTGCCGGCATAGTGAACCCGACTTGAATGAAAGATCAGTAAAAGCGACTAGAGCTACAATAAACAAAGCGGGAATCCATAATCCGATCATTGTATGAACATAATACTTCACTCTTTCATTTCCATTTTCACCAGTCTTGATAATTCTTTTAGACCTTTGAAAATCAAAGTATCCAAATATCGGTTCATAAATCATTAAAAATAAAATGAGCGCTCAGAAACATATTTCCATCACGAAACACCCTCCTTTTATTTTTAAATTACTCATTTATAATATCGGGCGACAGCCTCAAATTCTCTTCAGCGCAAAATAAAACTCCCTGCTTATAAGAAACAGGAAGCAAAATAATGATGATTGAATTTAGATTCTGCATTCAAAAACAAGGATTCCTTCATTCTCAATAGTCAGTTCATCCAAAATGATAACTATCTTTGGGCTTAATGCCATGTTCCCACCTCCTTATATCCAAAATATACATTTATTTAAATTATTTGCAAATATAAGCTTGTTCTAATCTGTTATTCCAAACAGTACAAAAAAAGCATTGATCCATTCAAAGAATGTCTCAATGCCTAAATTCCCCTTGCTGCCCGCTACATCACACGTTTGAATATCTTTTCCATTCCATTTGTGATGTTATTTTTCATTGCAGAGTAACCCCTTCAAATGAAAACCATGATATTTCAGTGTTTTCTTAGACTAAACATGGACGATAATCTCTTCTTGCCCATTTTGCAATTAAAAAGTTTGATCAAGTTATTATGTGAATTTAATTCTTATTTCCTTTATAAGTTACTTATATGATCATTTTAGTTTATTAAAGAAATTTTAAGTATTTATCAGCAAAATTATGGTATCGTTGTTTGCGTTCATTGATTTACTTGGGGTGTTCACTAAGTACTTTTTTCGTTAGAACATCAATATTAAATAGGAGTTTATAAAATCGTAAAAAAAATCTTACTTTCTCTTTTAGCTTTAGCGATTATTGTTGCTGGCGTTTTTTTACTTATGCATTTTAACAGCAGAAAAGTAGCCGAAGATAAAATCGATCATTATATTTCTGATTACGGTATTCCTCAAAAAGAGATTGAGTCTGAAGAATATCCTATGTTTAATTCTTTAAGTGCACCTACAGGTTTTACTAAAGCGGTTTTTGTAAAGAATGAAAATAATAAGAGCAACTATTACATTTTTCATTATGATCCCTCCAACAAAAAAATAACTTTCTCAGGTGTTATAGACGGAAATGAAGTATCGATCAATGATAAATTAATAAAAAAATAAAGATACCAACTATCTGATAAAGTTTTAAACCAAGAGTAAAGGCCCTATCTTTGAGGGCTTTTTTTAATTCAATAGGTTTTGTTTTTGGTTCATAAAGCCCTTTCATCAGCTAGAGCCGTCTGACAACATTGCCAGTCTCACAAACGAGAGATTCAGATAGGCAACACATTCAGGCAGATTTCTATATTTCAACTAAGTTCACAAAGAATTAACAAAAATTTCCTTGTGTATTTCCCCGCCATGTGTAATAATACAGTTGTACTAAAAAACAAAGGGAGTGTTTAAAATGAGATTAAAAAAAGCTTTAACTGGTTCCGCATTGTCCCTTGCTTTACTTGTTTCCGCAACTCCTGCATTTGCAACTACTTCTTCGAGTACAAACACAACGCCTGAAGCAAAGGCATTAGAAACTTGTACAACAAAACCATTCGGTCCATATTACTCAAGAAATGAAATTCCAAATTTCATTAATGACGGCGTGAAAAAATGGTATCTAAAAGGGGTTTCTTCGTGGGATGGAGTATGGTATGGATATTATGAAAGTTGTAACTAATATTAAGGGGGGTTCCCCCCTTTTTTATGCCTTCTTCCTTTCAGTTCAAAGCCAATAATATTGCCACTTGTCAAATTCGTGTAGTTGTATTCGATCATGCTGTCACCCCCCTATCCCCGGCAGAATTGTAATTGCAAAGAATAAAACTACTGCAATCCTTCCAATGAGCCAACCATTTATTCACTTTTTGAAATGATTGTTTCATCACCAATCATTTTCAGATCGTCTGACTTTGCCACGGGCATCGGTATGTAATCTTGCATTATTATTTATTCCCATGCTTGCTAAACTGTCATCGCTTCGTCTTTCGTAGATTTAATTGCCCGCTGCAGACTACCTGTAGATTAGGCTATATTTTTATATGCAAAGCTTTAATAAACCTGCATTCTCTTTATTGATCCGCTGTATCTCCTCCCGAGTCTGCCGGAACTGACTAAACGATATATCCTGCTGACACTTGTTTACCTTGATGATTTCCATTAGCCAAAGAACTTCATCAGCAAACAGGTTTATCGTCTGCTTCTTGCAACTGGAAGGCTGTTAGAACCCAGATCGGTATAACAAACCCCTGAAATACCCTTGCGAAAAAACAACGCCCGATAATAAAGATAATTTTTTATTGATTCATATCGCAGAAAGGGCCGGCCCCTCCGCGTCACATTTTATAGCCCATTTCTAAATCAATTCTTGAAAGATTATCTTTTGATGTTGCACGATTGTTTTCCCGTGCTCCGGCGTTTCCGTTAATTTGATTGGATCTATTGTTTCCGCCAATCACAATGACGTAATTTTTGTCATTTTCAATTTGATTAAATACCTGTTTCAAATTTTCTATGTTTTGGACAGTTCTCTGTAAACGCGCACGTATGGTATATATAAATGTTTAGTTTCAATTTTCGGATGACGTCAACATCGGAGAAACCTGTAGCTTTGTTTGTGGATTTTTCAGTTGGAATGATTGGAGGTTTTTTAAATACTCCAAATGCTTTTCTTCCGTCATGACCTGTAATGGCTTCTCCATTCTGACGCGAGTTTTATATTCCGTCATGCCATCGTCTTCTTACCCTTCGTTTAATTGTTTGATGCGGCAGACTAAAGCGTCTTAATTTTATCGTCTGACTGGCATTTCAAAATGTTTTCCGTACCCGCACAAGATAGTGCATTATCAATCAAGTGCTGACGTTCTGTTCATTTCAACAGTTCCCGGACCCTCCTAACTTTATCCCAACTCCAAAGGGGAAGATTATGGACCTTAGCAATTAGTAAAATGATAGACGCGGTTGCAGAAAAAAAATGATTTACATCATATTACTCCGCATGGTCTAAGTACTCATGCAATCATTCTGTTAGAAAGTGATACAGATCTTTAATATGTAAGCCTTGTCCATACTACAGTTAATATGGCTGCAGTGTTTATATTCAATTCACCGAAAAACACAATAAAAAAAGCATTGATCCATTCAAAGAATGTCTCAATGCTAAAAAATACATGGGCAAAGGGTATACTCCCCATCGCCAAACCCCGCTACATCACGCGTTTGAACATCTTTTCCATCTCATAAGTGGAATGGTGAATGATGATCGGGCGGCCGTGCGGGCATGTAAATGGGTCTGATGTGCTTCGGAGGTCGTCCAGAAGCGCTTTGATTTCGTCATTTCTGAGGTGGCGGTTTGCTTTGATGGAGCCCTTGCAGCTCATCATGATTGCCGCTTCCTCACGCAGTTTTTTGATATCAATATGTTTGGAATCAAGGACCTGCTGAATGATTTCTTCGATCAGCTCAGCTTCTTCTCCCTTTGGAAACCAGGCCGGATGGCAGCGGACGATGTAGCTGTTTGAGCCGAATGACTCTAAAAAGACACCGACGCTTTCAAGCTCTTGTTTGTGCTGTTCAATAATGAGCGCCTCGTTCATGGAATAGTGGAACGTCAGCGGTACAATCATATCCTGCACCTCAGGCTCAACCTCTCCCACCTTTTCCCGGAAGTATTCGTATTTAATACGCTCTTGGGCGGCGTGCTGATCGATAATATACAGGCCGTTTTCGTTTTGTGCCAATATATAAGTCCCGTGCATTTGGCCGATCGGGTACATAATCGGAACCCGCTCAGACGTTGGCTGCGGCTGTTCCTCATGGTATTCTTGCTCAAATGCTTCTGGCTGTTCCTCTGAAACATCAGGCACTTCAATGCTTTGTTCCTGATCAGCGATAGGAGGCGCAGCAAATGGGAGAGGCGGCAATTCTTCCTCCGCATCAACCGGCTCTTTCACGACTGAGCTGAGCTTCATTGGTGAATAAGATGGCGCAGGCGCTTTTTCCGGAGCTTTTCTTTCCGCAGGCTTTTCATCAAAGGTGATGAACTGCTGCTCATTTTTGATAACAGGTGCCGATTTTTTCGGAAGCTGGGCACTCGGAATCAGCTGCTGCTGTTTAAATACATCTTTAATTCCGTCACAAATTAAGTCATGAAGCTCTGTTTCCTTGCTAAGACGGACCTCAAGCTTCGATGGGTGCACATTGACATCGACTAAAATCGGGTCCATCGTAATTTCTATAAAGGTAATCGGATGACGTCCAATAGGCAGAAGCGTATGGTATCCTTCATGGACCGCTTTAACGAGCGGGAAATTTTTAATGTAACGGCCATTGACCACAGACGACATATAGTTTCTCGACGCCCGTGTAATTTCTGGAAGGGCGATATATCCCTTCACTTCAAAATCCAATGAGCTCACATGCAGCGGAAGCATTTTTTTGGCGACAGCCGTGCCGTAAATTGCTGCCAGGACATGGCGCACATCTCCGTTTCCATTCGTTTGAAGCAGGTTTTTCCCATGATGGCGCAGGCGGATCGATACCTCCGGGTGAGCCAGCGCAATTCGGTTGACCACATCCGTGATGTTCCCAAGCTCTGTATGAACGGTTTTCATATATTTCAAGCGGGCCGGTGTGTTAAAAAACAGGTTGGAAACGACAATTTCAGTTCCTTTTCTGCTTGAGGAGCGTGATTCGGAGATGATGTTTCCTCCTTGGAGCACAAGCTTCGTCCCTGCTCCTTCGCCGGTGCTTGTCGTAATTTCAAGATGAGAGACTGACGCGATACTCGGCAGTGCTTCTCCCCTAAAGCCAAGCGTTCTTACCCTGAATAAATCATTTTCATCTTTTATTTTACTTGTTGCGTGGCGGCGGAAAGCACGCTTGCAATCTTCCGTTTCCATTCCTTCGCCATTATCCAGCACTCGAATGGATGCAAGGCCTGCTTCCTCAATGTCGATTTCAATGACTGTGCTGTCAGCGTCGATCGCATTTTCCACCAATTCCTTGACGACTGAGGCGGGCCGCTCCACAACCTCGCCCGCCGCTATTTTATTTGAAAGCTCATCTGACAGCTGGATGATTTTTGCCACATTCATCACCCCGTTTTAATGTAATTTCTTTTGCAGCTTGTACATTTCATTCATCGCTTCAAGCGGTGTCATATCCAATATATTAAGTGATTTAAAGACATCGAGCACTTGCTTTTCTTTTTTTGAAAGCTTCGGCGCTTCAGCCGGCTTTTCCGCTGCCTCAAAAAAGGACAGCTGTGCCGGCTCTTCTTTCACCTGAGGTTTCAGCATCGGCACTTCAGGTTTGTTTCCGGAATGCTCAAGCTCTTTTAAAATATCTTGAGCGCGCGCTATAAGATCTTCCGGCAGCTCGGCAAGCTGGGCTACATGGATACCGTAGCTTTTGTCAGCTGCCCCTTCTTTAATTTGATGAAGAAAGACAACCGTTCCGTTATATTCTTCAGCGCGAACATGAACGTTTTTCAGCTGAGGCAGCTTCTCCTCAAGAACGGTCAGCTCGTGATAGTGTGTGCTGAACAGCGTTTTGGCGCCGATATGATCGTGAACATATTCGATAATCGCCTGTGCCAGTGCCATGCCGTCATAAGTGGACGTTCCCCGCCCGATTTCGTCAAACAAAATGAGGCTGTTTTCCGTGGCATTGACAATTGCATTTTTGGCTTCAAGCATTTCCACCATAAATGTACTTTGCCCGGCAATCAAATCATCTGCTGCGCCGATTCGCGTGAAGATTTGATCAAAAATCGGAAGCACCGCTTTCTTCGCCGGTACAAAGCAGCCGATTTGCGCCATGATGGAAATGAGCGCGATTTGTCTCATATACGTGCTTTTCCCAGACATGTTTGGACCTGTAATAAGAAGCATTTGTCTGTTATCGCCCATCATACAATCGTTCGGGACATATTCCTGGCTGTCCATCACTTTTTCAACAACCGGGTGTCTGCCTTCAATCACTTCAACCTCGTCTTTAGAAAACGCCGGTTTCGTATAGCGACGATTTTCACTGATTGTCGCAAAGCACTGCAATGCGTCAAGCTCGCTCATCTGTTTGGCAAGCTGCTGCAGCCGCGGAATATATCGCTTCACTTTCTCACGAAGCTCGGTGAAAAGCTCATACTCCAGCTCGCAGATGTTATTTTCCGCTTCCAAAATGAGCGCTTCTTTTTCTTTTAATTCAGGCGTGATGTAGCGTTCCGCATTTGTTAACGTCTGTTTCCGCTCATAGCGCCCTTCCTCAAGCAGATGCAAATTCGCTTTTGTCACTTCAATATAATAGCCGAAAACTTTGTTGAAGCCGACCTTTAAAGAGCGAATGCCCGTGTATTCCCGCTCCTGCTGCTCCAAGCGGGCAATCCAGTCTTTTCCGTTTCTGCTTGCGTCACGATATTCATCAAGCTTTTGATTGTACCCATCTTTAATCAGGTTCCCTTCTTTCAACGATAAAGGAGGGTTTGCGTACAAAGCTTCTTCCAGCAATTCAAGCACATCCCCGCAAGGGTCAATCCGCTCCGCACGTTCCTTGGCCTTGTCATGAGCCAGTGAAGCAACCAGCTGTTTGATGCCGGGCACCTGCTTTAACGATTCCTTCAGCTGAATTAAATCCCGTGCATTGACATTTCCGAACGCGACGCGGCCTGCAAGGCGTTCTAGGTCATATACTTCTTTCAGCCGTTCACGCAGATCTTCCCGTTCAAAGAAATGGGACATCAAGGTTTCCACCATTTCTTGGCGCTCTTCGATTTGATTGACTCTGATAAGCGGCCGGTCAATCCACTGTTTAAGCAGCCTGCCTCCCATTGCCGTTTTTGTTTCATCCAGCAGCCACAAAAGAGAGCCTTTTTTATTTTTCGAACGGATCGTTTCAGTCAGTTCCAAATTTCTTTTTGAGTACAAATCAATTTTCATCGCTTCCTCAAGCTCATACACCTGTACGGGCTGAAGATGATCAAGACTTCGCTTTTGGGTTCTTTTCAGATACGTATATAAACGCAAAAATGTTTTTCTTACTTCTTCATGATTTAAGTGTTCAATGATCGTGACGTGTTCGTCTGTTTCACCATCTTCAATGGAGATTGTTGCACCGCACCGCTCTTTCAGCTGTGCGACCGTATCGGCATCCATGCTTCCTGAAACCACGATTTCCCGTGCGCCGACTGAATAAATTTCTGATATGACATCTTCCAGCCGTTCAATCAAAACGGCCAAATTTTCTCCCGTTGTTAAATCAGACAGCGCCAGCCCGTATCCATTCGAGCAAACGGAAACAGAAGCGATAAAGTTGTTTTCCGATTCGTGGATGCCTTTGCCGTCCATTACCGTTCCGGGCGTAATCAGCTGAACTACTTCCCGTTTCACAACGCCCTTTGCGGCTTTCGGATCTTCAGTCTGTTCACAGATAGCCACTTTGTATCCTTTTTTAATCAGCTGCTCGATATACGCGGAAGCAGAATGATACGGCACACCGCACATCGGTATTTTTTCAGCCGAACCGCCGTCTCTGCTCGTTAGTGTAATTTCCAGCTCTTGTGACGCTTTTTTGGCGTCTTCAAAAAACATTTCGTAAAAATCTCCCAGGCGAAAAAATAAAAAGGCATCCTGGTGCTCTGCCTTTATTTTTAAATATTGCTGTATCATAGGCGTATAACCGGCCATTGTTTGATCCCTCACTATGTATCAACGATTCTTATTTTCCATTCTTCATTATAACATAAACAAAAAGTGATAAAAGAATGATATATCAATATTAAAAAAGAGACTTGGGGTACTGACTCCCCTAGTCCCTTTTTTATTCTTCAGGATCTCCCACTAAAAACTCCGGGTTGATGTCTTCCAGTTCTTCATCAAGCTCATCTTCCCAATCCTCTTCGTCATCCTCTTCCCAGTCAGGATTGACCTCAACAACTACCTTTGTTTCTCCCACCACTTCCGCCAAAAACTCCCTTTCCGCCTGCACAACAATTTTATTTCCATTCGGTGAAATGGTCACTTCAAGACAGTTTGGCTGCTGAAGGACTTTGGCAATCACTTCATGCTCATCATCTAAGTAATTATTGTCTCTGTATCTGAGTTTAATGACATCTACGTATTTTACCCGTTCAGTGACAACCTCTGTTTTTGTGTTGTCCGCGTAAGAGTACCATACGTTTATATCATAATACCCTTCAATTTCTACTGTTTTCCCGATTTTTTCAGCGTCATACTTGTGGTTGATAATCCAACCTCCCAAAATGCTGCTCGGTTTTTTCTCAGGGGAGATGGTGTTGGTGCATTGGGTGAATTTTCTCCCTTTCGCTACTACCGCCTTCGTAATAATTTCTCTGTATTCAGACATTCCGGCATGCCTCCTTGTTCTTCTTCGTGTTATCTTATGCTGGGCATTTGTCTAGTGTGCATTTTTATAAATAAAATATAAAAATACAAAGTTTCTGTTCCATTGTATGCAGGCGCGCCTAGAAACTTTACTTATAAGTGCATAAAGTTTATTCGCGGCTGAGCAACGTAAAACAAATTGAATATTTAGTACATAGATTATTTAGTTCATTTAATGGATGTAAAAAAAACACGGACCTGTAAAGGCACCGTGTTTAGAAAGAACAGCTGTTATTTGAATGCTTCACCTTCGAACCGGTTTCTCCTTTCAAAAGGTCGCCTCCGGTTGACGTGATGATTTCATTTGTGACTTGGTTGGAAATGGTGTTTGCAACGAGCTGCAGAAGGTCATTAACTTCCATCTGCGAGTCTCTGAATTCCTGGATGACAGGAATCTCTTCAAGCTCTTCCTGCAACGCGTCAATTTTTGCTTCTACCTGTTTGAGCGCTTCATGCTTTTCATAATGCTTCAGATTGACAGCCTGCTTTTGCAGGGCTTTGATCTGATTAACGATTGCAGACACTTTGTCATTCTCATTGATTTGCGCTTCAGCCCGTTTGAAAAAATCAACCTCTTCTGTTTCAGAGATCATTTTTGCAAGGTTTCGTGCCTGCTGCACAATGTCTTTTTTTGAGTAGAGCGTCATCTTATTTCACCTCGATTGCTTCTCCTACCATTTCTCCGTCAAGCGACCATGTTTTCGCTTGCTGGATTTTCACGCGGACGATTTTGCCGATGGCTTCCTTCGGCCCTTTGAAATTAACAAGCTTGCTTTTTTCAGTATAGCCTGCAAGAATATCAGGGTTATTTTTGCTTTCACCTTCAACTAATACTTCGACAACCTTGCCTTCGTATTCCTTCATTTTTTTAGCGGAAATTTCATTCACAAGTGCGTTCAGACGCTGCAGGCGCTCTTTTTTCACACGCATCGGCACATTATCTTTCATTTTGGCAGCCGGAGTGCCCTCACGCGGAGAGTAAATGAACGTATAGGCGCTGTCAAACTCCACTTCACGGTATAAAGAAAGCGTTTCTTCAAACTGTTCGTCCGTTTCGTTCGGGAATCCCACGATAATATCCGTTGTCAAAGATGCGTTCGGCATTGCTTCCTTAATTTTTCGAACGAGCTCCATGTAACGCTCTCTGTCATATTTACGTGCCATCAGCTTCAGAACCTCTGAGCTTCCTGATTGTACAGGAAGATGAATGTGGTCAAGCAGGTTGCCGCCTTTTGCCAGCACTTCAATGAGATGGTCGTCAAAATCACGCGGATGACTTGTTGTAAAACGGATTCTCGGGATATCGATTTTTCTCAGTTCATCCATCAAATCACCGAGACCGTACGTCATATCTTCAAAGTCTTTGCCGTACGCGTTTACGTTTTGGCCTAATAGTGTAATTTCTTTATAGCCTTCGCTTGCGAGCCTTCTTACTTCCTGAATGATTTCTTCAGGGCGGCGGCTTCTTTCTTTTCCGCGTGTGTAAGGCACGATGCAATACGTACAGAATTTGTCACAGCCGTACATAATATTGACCCAGCCCTTAATTTTTCCGTTCCGGACTTTCGGAAGGTTTTCAATAACGTCACCTTCCTTGGACCAAACTTCTATGACCATTTCTTTTGAAAGGTATGCTTCTGACAAAAGCTCAGGCAAGCGATGAATATTATGCGTTCCGAAAATCATATCGACAAACGGATGTTTTTTCAAAATCCGGTTCACGACTGATTCCTCTTGGGACATACAGCCGCACACGCCTAAAATCAGATCGGGATTGTTTTTTTTCAGTGCTTTTAAGTGCCCCAGCTCACCAAACACCTTATTTTCGGCATTTTCACGAATCGCGCATGTGTTTAGCAAAATGACGTTGGCATCGTCAACAGAGTTTGTCGCTTCATAGCCGAGTGCCATAAAGATCCCTGCCATAACCTCCGTATCGTGTTCATTCATTTGGCAGCCGTACGTACGGATATAGAATTTTCTTCCGTCTCCCAATCCTTTAAATTGTTCAGAAATTTTAAAGTCATTATGATAAGTAACGGCTTCCTTGCCTCGTTTTTTCGCATCTTTTAAGGAAGGCGGAATGTAAACAGCTTCAAAGTACTTGCTGTAATCCTTCTCGGATTTTTTGTCCGATGGATGAACTTGTCCGCTCTCTGCTTTTTGTTTTTCATTCATGTTATGATTTCTCCTTTCAAACCAAACTTCCACCCTTCAGTATAAAGGTTATTGACGCTCTGCACAACTGGCAACCTATTATTGTACACTCACTGAGAATAACAATCAATAAGGAATCAAAAGAGGAAGAGTATTCTCTTCCTCTTACAATAGCTGGAGCTCCTTAGCCGTCTTTTCGATGACGTCAAGCGCCTGATCCAGTTCTTCTTTGCTGTGCTCAGCGGTAATAATTGTGCGAATTCTCGCTTTCCCCTTTGCAACAGTCGGGAATACGATGCTTTGCGCAAATACGCCTCGCGAAAGGAGCTGATCAGAAAATGCATTTGCCGCCCCTTCATCACCTATTAAAATAGGAAGAATCGGCGTTTCGCTCTGCGTGAGAGTCAGACCCATTTTCACAAGCATTGATTTAAAATAAGCCGTATTCTCCCACAAGCGCTCCATATGCTCCGGCTCTTCCAGCAAGACATCAATCGCTTCCATACAAGCTGCGGTCACAGCTGGCGGATGGGAGGTGCTGAATAAAAACGGACGGCCCTTATGACGCAAATAATCGATCAGCACCCTTGAACCGGCAGCATAGCCGCCGAACACTCCGATTGCCTTGCTCAGCGTTCCGACCTGAATATGGACTCTGCCATCCAGCCCGAAGTGATTCACCGTTCCCCGGCCGTTTTTACCAAGCACTCCCGATGCATGAGCGTCATCCACCATCACAAATGCATCATATGTCTCAGCGAGCTCTACAATATCAGGCAAAGGAGCTATATTGCCGTCCATGGAAAATACGCCGTCTGTCACAATCAGACGCATCCGGTAATTCATTGACTTTCTCAGCACCCTCTCTAAATCACTCATATCGACGTGCTGATACACCTTTTTATCTGCCTTTGTCAGTCTGATTCCGTCGATAATAGAGGCATGATTTAATTCATCTGAGATGACAATATCTTCTTTTGTCAGGATGCTTGAGAGTACGCCTTGGTTTGTTGTGAACCCTGATTGAAATACAAGTGCCGCCTCCGTTTTTTTAAAGGCCGCCAGCTTTTTCTCGAGCTCTTGATGCATTGTAAATGTACCGGCAATCGTTCTCACTGATCCGGTGCCTGCACCAAATTTCTGTACGGCCTCCTCTGCGGCTTTGATGAGTCTTGGATGTGAAGTAAAACCGAGGTAATTATTCGAAGAAAGCTGAATGACGTTTTTGTGATTCACTGTGACAGAAGGGCCCTGCATTGATTCAAGCTGTTTGATCTCTTGCCATGTATGATTTTCTTTCATCCTATCAAGCTCTGCTTTTAAAAACTCAAATTCTTTCATCATGGTTATCCCCCTTTTATGGAATGAAAATCACTTTTCCGCACTGGCCGCTTCTCATCAGCTCGAATCCTTTCTCAAATTCCTCTAACGGAAACTGATGAGTAATAACAGGTGAAAGATCGAGCACGTTTGAACTGAGCAATTGAGACACCTGCCGCCAGGTTGAAAACATTTTTCTTCCTGTAATTCCTTGGATCGTAAGTCCTTTAAATACCACTTTATTCGTTAAGTCAATTGTCACCGGGTGTTCCGGCAAGCTGAGAATATGAAATCTTCCGCCATTCGCAGCCATCGCAAGGCCTTGGGCAATCGCTGAGGGATGGCCAGACATCTCACAAACAAGATCGGCGCCTTCTCCACCAGTTAGAGCGCTTACAATTTGGAGCGGATCTTCTTTTTCAACAGAAACAGTACATGAAGCTCCCATTTGTTTGGCTAGCGCCAACCTGTATTCGTTTTTATCAATCGCTATCACCTGAGAAGCACCTGCTGCTTTTGCAACCGCAACAGCCATAAGACCAATCGGCCCGCATCCGATGACAGCAGTCGTTCCTCCTGCTGGCTGACTCTCGAGCACTGTGTGAACCGCATTTCCTAAAGGCTCTTGAATGGAAGCAATTGACGGGTCCATATCGGCGGGATTCTTCCACACGTTTTCAGCTGGAACTTTTACATACTCCGCAAAACAGCCTGCCGTGTCCACCCCGATAATCGCTGTATTGGTACAAACATGAGATTTTCCGGATAGGCAAGGGGCACATTCGCCGCAGACAATATGGGTTTCAGCCGAAACATACTCCCCCACGTTTACACTGCCGGCATTCTCTCCCACAGCTTCAACAATGCCGCTGAACTCATGGCCGAAAACATAGGGTGTTGTGATTCTCTGGCGTGCCCATTGATCCCAATTATATATGTGCACATCCGTACCGCATATGGAAGCGGCTTTCACTCTTATGAGGACTTCATGTTTATCGATCTCAGGAATGGGAACTTCAGTCAGCACAGCACCGAACGTCCCGTCCTTTTTCAGTAGAGCTTTCATCTTTCCACTCTGCATGTACAATCCTCCTTGAAAGATTCTTGTTATATTCGGATTGTACCATGATATGGAATAAGCGTAAACATCAGTGTCTTTGTGAGGAAGACATTAGTATCCGTCTTAAAAAATGGGCGGAATTTTTTTCTCAAACATTTCAGTCCATGTCTGATATTGTATATTCGCCCATTTATGCATCAAAAATATTATCGGAAGAAAATATCACAACAAATGAAAAACAACCTGTTTGCATCATGCAAACAGGTTGAGAATGCTTTATTTGTTTTTTAGCGAGGCTCCACGATTAATTTAATCGCGGTTCTTTCTTCCCCATCGATTTGAATATCAGTAAAAGCCGGAATACAAATCAAATCAACGCCGCTTGGCGCCACAAATCCTCTGGCAATCGCCACTGCTTTTACAGCCTGGTTTAATGCACCCGCTCCAATTGCTTGAATCTCGGCGGCCCCTCGCTCTCTTAACACACCTGCAAGCGCACCTGCCACTGAATTTGGACTCGATTTTGCTGAAACTTTTAAGATTTCCATTTCTGCTCCCCCTTAGTTTTACAATGGATAAGTGAGTGTTCATTAGAACAATCATTATTAGATGTTGCTATCCAAAAAGCCATCCCCACAATGCTTTTCAAAAATAGCGGGCTACCTTCCATTTTTACTATATTCACTAAGAAGTTGCTATATTCCTGCTTTTCTTTTTAATATTTTTATAAAATAACCATCTGTTCAATTATTCAAAGAACATGTGGTCATCATTGATTAAAATGCGTTCGATTTTAACGGCTTTTTTCGTTTGATCATCAATGTCAATGACAACTCCGCTCAGTGTTGTTTTTCCTTCAGCGACAGTAAAACGAACTGGAAGGTTCGTTTTGAAGCGCCTAATAATCGTCTCTCTGTCCATTCCCAGTATACCGTCATATGGGCCAGTCATCCCTACATCGGTAATATATGCTGTACCCTTCGGTAAAATGCGGTTATCCGCTGTTTGCACGTGTGTATGAGTACCGACTACAGCCGATGCCCGTCCATCCGTGTACCAGCCGAGTGCAAGCTTTTCACTTGTCGCTTCTGCATGGAAGTCGATAAAAATGTACGGTGTTCTTTTCGCAGCTTCGGCAATCAATTCATCCGCTTTTAAAAACGGATCATCAAGCGGCGGTAAAAACGTACGGCCCTGTAAGTTCATAACGGCAAGTTCTTTTCCGTTTGCTTTCACATAAGTCATCCCTTTACCCGGTGTACCCTCAGGAAAGTTTGCGGGACGAACCAAGCTCGGAACGTCATCTATAAAATCGAAAATTTCTTTTTTGTCCCATGTATGGTTCCCCATCGTGATTGCATCTGCGCCAGCTTGGATAAAACCGTGATAAATTTTTTCTGTCAGGCCCTTTCCATGTGCAGCATTTTCACCATTAATAATGGTAAAGTGAGGTTTATATTTTGTTTTTAGCTTTGGTACATATTCTTTTACCATGTCACGTCCCGGTGAACCGACAACATCTCCGATAAATAAAATTCTCATTTAGTAAATCCTTTCTTCTTGAAAATTCCTTAGCCGTCAAAAAAATAAAGTGATGCTTAGCGCATCACTTTATTTTGCATACTCTACGGCTCGAGTTTCTCTGATTACTGTCACTTTAATATGACCTGGATAATCGAGCTCGTCCTCAATTCGCTTACGGATATCTCGCGCCAGTCGATGAGCTTCAAGATCATTAATTGAATCCGGCTTCACCATAATACGCACTTCGCGTCCAGCCTGGATGGCAAATGATTTTTCCACACCTTCGTATGACTCAGAAATTTCTTCGAGCTTTTCGAGTCTTCGAATATAATTCTCGAGCGTCTCACTTCTTGCGCCAGGTCTTGCAGCGGAAAGCGCATCTGCTGCCGCTACCAGCACAGCGATAATAGAAGTCGGCTCCTCATCTCCGTGGTGTGATGCAATACTGTTAATCACGACTGGGTGCTCTTTATATTTGGTTGCAAGCTCTACCCCGATTTCAACGTGGCTTCCTTCTACTTCATGGTCAATTGCTTTCCCAATGTCGTGAAGAAGGCCCGCACGTTTAGCAAGCTTTGCGTCTTCTCCAAGTTCCGATGCCATTAGACCGGCCAAAAATGCGACTTCCATGGAATGCTTAAGCACATTTTGACCGTAGCTTGTACGGAACTTTAAGCGGCCGAGGATCTTGATGAGATCTGGATGGAGGCCGTGAACGCCAACCTCAAATGTCGTTTGCTCACCCATCTCACGAATATAGTCATCGACCTCGCGGCGAGATTTTTCTACCATTTCTTCAATCCGTGCCGGATGAATACGGCCATCCTGAACGAGTTTATCAAGAGCAATCCTTGCTGTCTCACGTCTGATCGGATCAAATCCGGAAAGAATGACAGCTTCAGGTGTATCATCAATAATCAGGTCAATTCCTGTCAGCGTTTCAAGCGTACGAATATTACGCCCTTCACGTCCAATGATACGCCCTTTCATCTCATCATTTGGAAGATTGACAACTGATACCGTTGTTTCGGCAACGTGGTCGGCTGCGCAGCGCTGTAAGGCGAGTGAAAGAATGTTTTTCGCTTTTTTATCCGCCTCTTCTTTCGCACGGTTTTCAGTTTCTTTTGTCATGATGGCGATGTCATGTGAAAGCTCGTTTTCAACCCGCTCAAGAATGATTTGTTTTGCTTCATCACGAGTCAGACTCGAAATTCGTTCCAACTCTGACTGCTGCATACGAATCATCTCATCCACTTTGCTTTCCATCTCTTCAATATGTTGTTGTCGTTCATTCAGAGAATGATCTTTCTTCTCCAACATCGCTTCCCGTTTATCGATCCCCTCATGTTTACGATCAAGGTTTTCCTCCTTCTGGAGTAAACGGTTTTCTTGTTTTTGAAGCTCATTTCGTCTTTCACGAACTTCCTGTTCAGCATCTATTCGAAGTTTGTGGATTTCGTCCTTTGCTTCAAGCAGAGCTTCTTTTTTCAGTGCTTCAGCATCACGCTTTGCATCTTCAAGAATTTGCTCGGCTGCACCGCGTGCGCCCGCAATTTTCGCTTCGGCAATGGTTTTACGAACAAAGTAGCCAACAACTAAACCGAGTAGAATCAGCAAAATGGAGATGAGAACCATCATAATTGGGGTCATACTTTCACCTCCTCTTGCTATGAACTTGGTTGTTGCTTAAATAAGTGTCGGCATGTACATTGTCTAGTTTTCTCAACATACAGAACCTTCACAGGGAATGAGTTTTTTCATCGCCCTTGTCAAGTTTAAATGGTTTAACAATCATGTTAAAAAAACAAATGTTACAACTTCATTGTAAATGTGTCGGAAATACTTGTCAAGCTTGCCATCTTAACGTTTACAGACCGGCTATCTTTTAACGTGACGAATGAATCCTTCAAAAGAAGATCACCGATCATTCTTGATTCAGAAGCTGGTATATTTTATTGTTCACTTGGCCCAATTTAGCATTATTTTGAATGTTTGAGAACAAAATAACAACGGTTTGTCCAGATTTGCTAAAGCTGTTCAGGATATTAAAGCCCGGCATGACGCCATGGTTTGAATAGCTTCCGGGAGCAACATAAAATCCCATGCCGTATGTGGAGCTGCTCCCCGGCGTAAACATCTTTTCGTAGCTTTTTTGCGAATAGAGTTTGCCGTCTATCAGCGCTCGGTCGAACTTATACATATCTATAGCGCTCATATAAATATCACCGGCTCCATACAGCTGAGATAGATCGGGTATATACGGTGTAACCGTTTTGCCGCTATTCAGCTTATAACCGACAGCAGAATAGGGTTCTTTATCATACGTTTTGTAAAAGCCTGCATGCGTCATTCCGGCCGGTTTAAAAATATGATTCGTTATGTATTGTTCATAGGACTCGCCGCTTACTTCAGCAACGATATAAGCGAGAACAGAATAGTTGGAGTCTTTATAGTCCCACACGCCTGGCTGACGTTTGATTCCCTGTCGTTCTATGTCTTTTATTAAATCGTCCGGTGTAATTGCGCCGTTTCCTTCAATATGTCCGTTTATTCCCGATGTATGTGTAAGCAGATTTTTCAAAGTAATCGTTTGTCCGTTAGGGAAATTAGGTAAATACGTACTTACCGGATCACTTGTCTGCAGTTTCCCTTTTTCCTCAAGCTGTAAAATAGCGGTTGCGATCAGCGCTTTTTGTGATGAACCGACATAGTAAGATGTCAACGGATTATTTTGAATGTGCTGTTTACGATCTGCATACCCAAACCCTTTATTTGTTATGACTTCTCCATTTCTGACAATCACGGCTGTTCCGCTGAATCCGATCTCTTTTAAATAATTGCTTATTTTTTGATTACGGTCCACTGTTTTGATTTGTTTATCTGTTTTTTCAGCTTTTTTCTTTTTGACCGCTTTTTTCTGATCGGTACCTGTGGCTGCTGCAGTTGCTTGAGACGGCTTGTTCTCTTCACTATCTCGCTGAAGCGCATTCCAAATCATAAAGCAAATCATTACTGCGATAAGACCAAGCAAAAGTTTGGCTCTATTATTTAGTTTTTTCCGTCTGCGTTTCGCAGTTCTTCTGCGGGTTGGGCTTGTCATTCATTTTTTCCTCCCGAAATAAATTCCATTTTGCACACGTTTTGTTAGACGAATAAAACACTGAAAAAGTTGTTAATCAAAGCAATATTTTTATCGTTTTTTTTTAAAAATACAAAAAGGCTGAGTTTTACACTCAGCCTTTTGTATCATTTCAAACTTATTTTATTTTTATTCTTCAAATTCGAGTTCTTCTTGTGCATCTTCAGCTTGCTTCTGCACTGCTCCATGATTGTCCAAACCGTAATGTTCGCGAATTTGCTCCTGGATCATCAGCATGATATCTTTATTTTCTTTCAAGAATTGCTTTGCATTTTCACGGCCTTGGCCAAGACGCTCTTCTTCATAAGAGTACCATGAACCGCTTTTTTGCACGATATCAAGTTCAGTTCCAAGATCAATGATTTCGCCTTCTTTTGAAATGCCTTCTCCATACATAATGTCAACCTCGGCTGTACGGAACGGCGGAGCCACCTTGTTTTTCACGACTTTGATTTTCGTTTTGTTCCCCATTACGTCGTTGCCTTGTTTCAGCTGTTCAGCACGGCGCACTTCAAGACGTACGGAAGAGTAGAATTTCAGCGCACGGCCGCCAGGAGTTGTTTCCGGGTTCCCGAACATAACGCCTACTTTTTCACGAATTTGGTTGATGAAAATCGCGATTGTCTTCGATTTGTTAATGGCCCCTGAAAGCTTTCGGAGCGCTTGAGACATTAAGCGCGCTTGTAAACCGACATGTGAATCTCCCATGTCGCCTTCAATTTCCGCTTTCGGAACGAGAGCCGCCACAGAGTCGATAACAACAATGTCAACTGCACCGCTTCGAACCAACGCTTCCGCGATTTCAAGCGCCTGCTCGCCTGTGTCAGGCTGAGACAGTAAAAGCTCTTCGATGTTGACACCGAGCTTTTGCGCGTATACCGGATCTAACGCATGTTCCGCATCGATAAACGCAGCTTGTCCGCCCTGCTGCTGAACCTCAGCAATCGCATGAAGCGCCACAGTTGTTTTACCTGAACTTTCAGGACCGTATACTTCAATAATCCGTCCGCGCGGATATCCGCCAATTCCCAGTGCCGTATCAAGAGCGAGGGAGCCGCTTGGGACAGTAGAAATTCTTGTATCTGTCTTTTCTCCCAGTTTCATAATGGAACCTTTGCCGAACTGTTTTTCTATTTGTTTAAGAGCCATATCTAAGGCTGCCTGACGATCACTCATTCTATTTTTTCCTCCTTTATGTTACCACTACATATACTATACCCTGTTTGAAGGGATTTGCCAAGAAAAAAGCGAACGCATATTCGGAATTTTCTTGGCGTGATTTCTATCAAAATATCATAATGCATCAGAGAAATCACGTTTTTTTAGGAGGATCCTGTGCTGAAAATATTATTTTTGCTCTAAAAGCTTCAAGATTAAATGACAGCCGTATTTAGCGCCGCGTTTTCTGATTCCCGTTCTGGAACCCGCAAAGTGAAACTCGTGAACCTCTTCTTTTCCATTTGCTGCAATGCCGATAAACACATGCCCAGGTTCATGTCCTTCTTGAGTATCAGGTCCTGCTACACCGGTAAAGCTGATGCCGATATCGCTGCCCGTGAGCTTTTGAACGCCCTTTGCCAGCTCTGATGCGCACTCCTTGCTGACCGCGCCAAATCGATCTAATGTTTCCTTCTTGACGCCCAGCACGTTCTGCTTTACGTCGTTTGTATAGCAAACCACACCGCCGGCAAATAATGTTGAAGCACCGCTAAGATCTGTCAGCCATTCAGAAAACAGCCCGCCGGTAAAGCTTTCCGCCGCGGAAATCGTAATGCCTTTTTCCTTACATGCTTTAGAGAGCTCTGTTACAAGAGAAGTATCGTCGTATCCATAGAAAAATTCACCGACACGTTCTAAGATAACGGCCTCTGTTTCTTTCAACAGACGCTCTGTTTCCTTTTCGTCAGCATGCTTGGCTGTCAGACGCAGCGTCACCTCTCCATCGGCCGCCAAAGGAGCGATTGTCGGGTTGGTTTGCGCATCAATAATATCTTCCAAATCAGCTTCAAGCTGAGATTCACCGATACCGAAAAAGCGAAGAACGGTTGATACAATTTTTTCATTTGAGCCCATCTTTTTCAGCAGAAGAGGCTTTGCCTCGTTTTCAAACATTGGACGCAATTCGCTTGGCGGTCCAGGGAGAAGCATATAAAAACGGGATTCATGCTCGATGAGCATTCCCGGTGCCATTCCAAAGTGATTCGCCAATACATCAGATCCTTCGATCACAAGCGCCTGTTTTCGGTTATTAGGCGACATCGTGCGTTTTGTTCGTTTGAAATAATCTTCTATGGATTGGAATGCCTCATCATTTAACGCAAGCGGACGTCCGAGCGCATTTGCAATCGTTTCTTTCGTCAGATCATCTTTTGTCGGCCCGAGACCTCCTGAAAAAATAATGAAGTCAGAGCGTTCTTCAGCGATGCGGATAACCTGCTTCAACCGCTCCGGGTTATCTCCGACTGCTGTATGATAAAATACGTTCACGCCGATTTCAGCCAGCTCTTTACTAATAAATTGAGCATTTGTATTGGCGATCTGGCCGAGTAACAGCTCTGAACCGACTGCAATAATTTCAGCTTTCTTTGGAAATTCCATGACGTTAGTCCTTCTTTCTTAGTTAGATGTTTTTAGCGCTTCCCAGTTTTTAGAGAAATATTCCCCCCCTGAGACAACAGTGAAAAATACAGCTACCCACAGCGCTAAGTCAGCGAACGGGAATGACACGAGCTCAAACGGAAGGTTATGAAGAAGCAATGCTGAAACCGCAATAATTTGCGCCCAGGTTTTAATTTTACCAAGCATATTAGCAGCCACGACTTCTCCTGTCCCGGCTAAGACAAGCCTTAAACCTGTCACGGCAAACTCCCGGCTGATAATCACAATGACCATCCAGGCTGGAGCAAGATCAAATTGAACAAGAATAATTAACGCTGCGGATACAAGCAGTTTGTCCGCAAGCGGATCAAGAAATTTCCCGAAGTTTGTCACGAGATTCAGTTTTCGTGCATAATACCCGTCCACCCAGTCTGTTGTGGATGCAATAATAAAAAGAATGGCTCCCGCCAGGTGCGCGACTGGAATCGATTCGTCTCCAAATTCGAGTCTGCCCCAGTCAAACGGCGCCAGCATGATGATCATGAAGATTGGGATCAATGCGATTCTTGCTAGTGTGATTTTATTTGGTAAGTTAAACATAAAACCCCTCCAATTTTATACTCGGACGTGAAGAAAAGTCATCTGGTAATCAAGATGACTTTTCTTCCTTTTTATTTACAATCTTTATCGTTTGTGCCATCACTTTTTTCGGATCAAGTTCATATGAGAGAACTTTACCGTTGATTTTTATTTTCAGATTAGGTGCATATCCAGTGCGGATGTCAACTTGTTTCTGATCAGTTATGTCTTTTTTGTAGGTTTCGTCTTTTTTCAGCGTTCCCTCTTTTAACGAGCTGCTGTTTTCATCACGCACTCGAATCCAAGAGCTGTCTAGAGCCTTCAGTTCAAGCTCGATTTTATCAGTGCCGGACACTTCATAAGTCGTTAGCGATCCTTCAGTGCCAGCCGCTTTAATTTCCAGCTTATCACTGTCGTTTTCTTCTTTTTTATCGTTTTTTGTTTCTTTTTTAGTGTCCGTCTCTTTTTCAGAGCTGTTATTCTGATTCTCTTTTAGCGTTGAATCTTTAGGAATTTCGTACTTGCTTTCACTTTGCGTAATTGATTTTTGAGATGCCGCATTGTGATCATCGCTGTTTTTATGATTCGCAAACTGAATGATTGCGTACACAATCGCAATGACGACAATCACGCCAAGAATCACAAGTATGGTTGGCAGCAGTTCCAGCGCCTTAGATGCTGGCTTTGGCATTTCTTTTTGAAGATTCATGCCGGAGATCTTTTCAGACACATCGTCATGATACGTATTCGGGATATCTTTTTTATGCTCCTCAAACAGCTGATCCGCATCAAGCCCGACGGCTTCTGCATATTGCTTGATGAATGCCCGAACATAAAACTTCCCCGGAATAATGTCATAGTTTCCTTCCTCCAAGGCGGTTAAATACCTTTTTTGAATCTTTGTTGCCGCTTGGAGATCATCCAATGACATTGCTTTTTCCTCTCTGGCTTCTTTGAGCCGGATTCCTAGTTCAGTCACAACAAACACCTTCCAATTTTAAAAATCAAAGCTTGAAAACCCGGATTGATCAAACATTTGGGGTTCCTCGGCATGTTCATATGTAATAACCTCATCTGGGTCATTTCTCAGTTCAATAATATAATCAAAGTCATCTAGTGTATACTCTGTATTTTGAACGAATATGTCCGGATGCTCCACCACTTTTGTCGCAGGCAGCCTCATAATTTCTCTGACAAGCTGAAGATGGCGTTCTGACCCTCTTCGTGTTGACACAATTCCGTCAACGATAAAGACATTTTCAGTGCTGTATTCATCGGCAATCAGCTGGCTTCTTATCGTCTGCTTCAGCAAGGTCGATGACACAAACAGCCACCTTTTGCTTGCACACACGCTGGAGGCCACAATCGATTCCGTTTTTCCGACACGCGGCATTCCACGGATTCCGATTAATTTATGACCTTCTTTTTTGAACAGTTCGGCCATAAAATCGACTAATAATCCAAGCTCGTCCCGTTCAAAGCGAAACGTTTTCTTGTCATCGGCGTCACGTTGAATATAACGGCCGTGGCGTACGGCAAGACGGTCGCGAAGCCTCGGTTCTCTCATCTTCGTTACTTTAATTGTTTCCATCGTTTTTAAAATTGATTCTAATCGTTTAATTTGATCTATATGGCGGCACCTGAGAAGCATTCCTCTTCTGGAAAGATCGACACCGTTTATCGTTACGATATTAATTGAAAGCATCCCAAGAAGAGATGAAATATCCCCGAGCAGTCCGGGGCGGTTCACTTGAATTTCATATTCAAAATACCATTCGAGCTTTGCCAAATGATATACCCCCTTCATTGTGGCAAAATTTTACCTTCCTTTATCATAAAGCATTTTTCTCTAATTAGAAAGAAGAATGTTGCTGTGATGTGGAAAACATAAAAAAGAGAGGAAAAATCCTCTCTCTTCCTAGTGAGTGCTGTTATTTTCAACAAGCTTAACCATCATATTGGCAATAGCCTGCTGTTCATCTTTTGATGCTACGCTCCAAAGATCTGCCAGCACTTTTTCCTGCTCGTTCTTAGATTCCACTTCACTAGCTAAGTAGCTGCCGATTTCTGTCGCAAGATCTGTAATCGTATCCTGGCTCATCCCTTTATCTTGTGCATAGTTCAGACGATCGCCAAGGAAATTTTTCCAGCTATCCCAGTTTTCTAATACTGACATGCTTGTTTCCTCCATTTCATGTGAAGTTACAAGATTATTGTGTCCTTCACAAAAGAAACTATACACTGATTATTTTCGGATCAGCAGTGCCAGCCGCCATTGACCGACAAAATTTGACCAGTGATATATGACGCTTTTTCAGATAGGAGAAACGCAGCTGCATCGGCAATTTCTTGCGGCCGGGCCAGCCGGCCGATCGGAATATCATCAGCGATCTCTTCTTTTTCAGACAAGGAAAATTGATTCATCATATTCGTATCAACCGCACCCGGCGCTACGGCGTTTACTCTGATTCCGCTTGGCGCGAGCTCTTTAGCCAGCCCTTTTACAAACGAGTGCTGCGCTCCCTTTGCCATGCTGTACAGCACTTCACAAGATGCTCCAGTCTCTCCCCAAATCGAGCTGACAGCCACAATTGCTCCTGATTTATTCCGAATCATGCTTGGTAGAAGGTTTCTCGTCAGCATATACGGGCTCGCCACATGAAGCTGCACCATTTCCTGAACCGTTGCATTATCCACATCCGTAATCAGCCCAAAATGGCTTCTGCCGCTATTTAAAACAATCGCATCTATCGGCTGACTAATTGAACTTGTCAGCTTATCTGCTCCTTCTGGCGCGGACAGATCGGCTTGCAATATCTCAGCATGCACGCTAAACATCTCTCTCAGTTTTTCAGCAAGCTCTGCTGCCGCGTTTTGATTTGTATTGTAATGCAGCAGCAGATTGTATCCCTCTGCCGCAAGGGTTTCGCTTATGTTTTGGCCGATGCCGCCGCTCGCTCCGGTGATTAGTGCCGTTTTGTTCATCCTCTTTCCTTCTTTCCGCAAAAAACACCCCTCACACTGGAGGGATGTTTTGTTTATGATTTAGGAACAACCTTGCAGACAGTCAGTCTATCAGCAGCAATTTCCTCTTTTATGACTTTCTGGACATCCTCGAGCGTAATTTGCTCAAGAACGGTTACGACTTCAAACAGGCTCATATCCAAGAAAGCATAACGGGTAAATTGATTGGCAATGTATTCGGGTGAATTCAGCGCTTTTAAGAATGTACCAATTTTTTTCTTTCTGGCAAGTTCAATCTTTTCGGCAGTAATCAGTTCACCGGCGCGCAAAAGCATGCTTGAAATGTTTTCAGCCAATTGATCAGGCTCCGGCGTATCACCGCCGATCGCCGCAAAACCGAAGCCGTATTCAGCAGTAAAATCAAAGCTGAACGTTTCGTCAATATACCCTTTTTCATAAAGTGATTCGTACTGGGCTGAGCTTTTGCCGAATAAAGACTCAAGCAATAAATTCATTGAAAGTTCATGTTTTAACAGCTCTTTGCCTAATCTAAACGGGTTCTTTGATTTCAGCCCGACAAGGCATTTCGGTCCCTGCACGTTCATTTTAATCTCTTTTTCTTTTCTGAAAACCGCTTCTTGCTCTTTCACTTCTTCACGTTTAATCTCCGGCTGATCAGTATACGGCTTTTTCTCCTGATTTTCTCTTACCTGAGAAATGATCGCTTCAGGATCTACAGGGCCGACAATGAAGAGGAGCATGTTGCTCGGGTGATAAAACGTTTCATAGCACTCATAAAGAAGGTCTTTTGTAATATGTGAAATGCTTTCCACTGTGCCCGCTATGTCAATTCTGACAGGATGTTCCTTGTACATGTTTTCAATGACCCCGAAATAAAGCCTCCAATCGGGATTGTCGTCATACATGTTAATCTCCTGTCCGATAATCCCCTTTTCTTTTTCAACCGTTTTTTCGGTAAAATACGGATCCTGTACAAAATCGATGAGCGTCTCTAAATTCCGTTCAACATTTGATGTGCTTGAGAAAAGATAAGCGGTTCTTGTAAATGACGTAAAGGCATTGGCAGAAGCGCCTTGTTTGCTGAAATCTTGAAAAACGTCTCCGTCCGCTTTTTCAAACAGCTTATGCTCAAGAAAATGAGCGATCCCATCAGGCACGTGTACCATCTCATTTTTTTCTAAAGGGACAAACCGGTTATCTATAGAGCCGTACTTTGTTGTAAAGACTGCATATGTCTTGTTGAAACCTTTTTTCGGCAAAACGTAAACGTCAAGCCCATTTGGCATTTTTTCATGGTACAGCGTCTCCTGAAGCTGTTCATATTTGATTGGTTTGATCAAGATGCACCCTCCGTCCCTTTTAAGAAATAAGTCGTATCAAGCTGGATTTTTTCGCCTGCTTTCACGATATCCTCTTTTGTGACCTGCTCAATATTGGCAAGAAAGTCTTCAATAGAAATATCGACTTGGGCAGCGGCCTGCTGATATAAAAATTCAGATAAACCGTACGCAGTATCAATGGTTTCCAGCACTTGATTGCGAATGACGGCCTTTGTCTGAGCGATGTCCTGCTCACTGAAGTCACCGTTTTTCATTGCCTGAAATTGCTCAGCTATGATAGAAACAGCCTGTTCGTAATTTTTCACTTCAATTCCTGACATCACCATTAACAAGCCTTTAAAACTTTCTATACGCGAAGCGGCGTAGTAAGCAAGACTGGCTTTTTCCCGAACATTGATGAAAAGCTTGGAATGAGAGAACCCGCCAAACAGTCCGTTAAACACCTGCAGAGCAGGATAATCGTGATCCGTGTAAGTGATGCTGGTGCGGTAGCCGATATTCAGCTTTCCTTGTTTGACATCTTCTTCATCAACCACTTCTTTAGGCTGGGCATTTCGTTCAGCATGATTGGATTCAATCGTACCCACGGTGCGCTCTTCTGTTTGGAAATACTTGCCGATTGCCCTTTGCACTTGATTGCTGTCTACATCGCCAACGACATAAAGGTCAAGCTGATCTTTTTGGATCGCCCTTTGGTATGTTTCATATAATTGATCGGCGGTAATGGCGTCGACATCGTCAATTTGACCGTTGACATGGAGCGCGTAAGGCTCATTTTTGCACATTTCCTGTATCAGCCTTAAATTCGAGTAGCGCATTTTGTCATCATAGACCGCTTGAATTCTTTGCTTAAGCGTCCGTTTTTCCTGTGCCACATATTGTGATTGAAAAGCGCCTCCCTCCAGAGCAGGTGAAAAGATGATTTCTGCGAGAAGCTGCAGCCCTTTTTCAAGTAGCGGCGTTTGATCTTTTAAATATTTTTCATTCGGGATTTCCAGCCTGAACGTAATGACGTGCCGCTCTCCTTTTTTTGAAAGATCCGCAGAAACGGACGTGCCGTACAGTTCATCTAAATAAGAACGCAATTCTGCAGTTTTCGGATGGCTTTTTGTTCCGCGAAGAAGCACATGCGGAAGCAGCGCTCTTTTGGTGACTTGGTCCTTTGTCAGCGGCGCAAGCATTTTAAAAATAAGCGAGACGGTTTTGAATTTTTCTGTTTTGACAATGTGTGCGGTTAAACCGCCGTGCTTTGTTTTGATTTCATTTACATATGACATATGGAACCTCCTTCGTTCATTTCTTATTAGTATGTATTATGACCAATTTTCAGCATCCGCAGAAACACTCTTTCATGTAATTATAGCAACTGTAGGATTTATAAGGAAACAATAACCTTCGTCTGACAGGTTGGACGCGGCTGTTCGCTAAATCACAGCAAAAAAGACGGTTGGCTAGACCGTCTCTACATTTTTTTCTTCCTCTTCACTTTTTTTAGCATCCACAGTAAAAAGCACTAAAAATAAAGCGATAATGCTGCAAAACGACGATAGTATGAAAATCAGCCAGTTTGCATGAGACATTAATGCCGCAAACACAGGAGGACCGAGAGCCACCCCTATAAAGCGCATGCTATTGTAAAAGGAGGAAATGGTCCCGCACTGCTCACTTTCAATCCCCTCGGTTATCAGTGCATCTAAAGCAGGAAGAGCCATCCCAATCCCGATCCCGCCAAAGCTTAAAAAGATAAATAAAAAATAAAAACTGTGGTTCCACCACAAGGCAATAAATGATAGGGTTAACAGAATCATTCCTGTAACAACGCAAAATTTCATTCGAATTTTATCTTTACCGATTTTTTTGCCGGCTATAAATGAACTGGTTGACAAAAACAACAGTGGAATTGCCAGTAATCCGCCTTTAGCCACTCCGTCAATGGCATACTTGTTCTCCAGCGTATCTGACAAATAAAATAATACGCCAAATAACAAAAACATAATCACACACCCGATAATAAAAACCGTGTAAAGCCAGCGCCCATCCTGTTTAAAGATTTTCCGCACACTTTTGATAAATTCAGAAACCGCTGGCGCATCCTCATCTTCTTCAGGCTTGGCCACCAGAAACAGCACGAGGAAAAAGCTGATCAAACAGAAAAACGGAATAAACCAAAACGGAACAAACCAGTACCAGGTAGCAAGCAAGGCGCCAAGTATGGGACTCAGAACCTTTCCTGACGTGTTAGCTGTTTCAATATCCCCAAGACCGGCGCTAACCTTTTCATCGTCTCCTTGAAACAAGTCGCCGATAAACGGCATGACGATAGGAGCCGCCCCCGCAGAGCCGATGCCTTGAAGAACCCGTCCCGCCAAAATCATAGCGTAGGGATTTTTCATATGGGTTGAGGCAAAAGCGGCCACCAACCCACCTAATCCTGCAATGAGTAGGCATGGAAGCAATATTTTTTTTCTCCCGAATCGATCCGACAAATATCCGGCAATCGGAATGCAAATAATCGCTACTACTGAATATACAGTAATGATTAAAGACACCTGAAATGAAGTCACTGACAGCTTTTTCTCCATCATCGGAAGAACAGGTATCAGCATGGAGTTCCCCAGTGTCATCACAAGCGGTACGGAAGACAATGCAATAATATTTTTCATTCCATTTTTCTCTCTCAACTTTTTCACCCATTCACTTTCTTGTCATCGCTTATATGTTGCCTCAACCGGAGTAAAAGTATGTACAAAGAAACATGAATCAGGGCAAATAAAAAAACAGACACATTACAGCGCCCGTTTTAGAATCGTTTACGCAAAACATGAAATCTGAATTTATCCGCTCTAAAATAATTTAATGAGTAAAGCACCGGTTTATCGTGCTGATCGTAATGGGTTTGTTTCAACAGCAAAAGAGCTGTTTCCGGATCGCATTCCAGCACTGGAGAAATGGTATCATGATAGCCGATTGGTTCAATATCAGTCACGGCATAGCTGATCACAGAGCCTGAATTTTTCTCAAGCAGATCAAACATAGATTCTTGCTGATGAGAAAAAGAATTCGGCAAAATATTCATCGGAATTTTGTCTATACAATATACAATCGGCTGTCCGTCAGCAGTCCTGACTCGTTCGAGGTAAAAAAGTTCCTGCCCCTCTGCCAGATGAAATCTTGCCGTATCATCTTCAGACGGCATAAGCACTTGTGAAGATAGAAAAATGGTTCCGGGCGTCATATTTGCCTGCTCTATCATCTTCGTTACACTGTTCAGCTGTTCAATGCCCGAAAGAAATAACGGCTTAGAATGGACAAAAGTGCCTACACCATGCCTTCTGATAATCACATGTTCTTCTTCTAATATCCGCAAAGCTTCTCTTAGCGTCGCTCTGCTGACCCCAAGCTTTTTAGATAGCTCAAATTCAGAAGGCAGCTTTTCCTTCTCAGTGTAGATGCCATTTTTAATATCCTCTTTAATTCGTTCAATCACTTTTAAATACAAGTGCCGATTATCAGCTTTTGTAGACATGTTTCCCCTCCGTAAACCACTTTCGATAAAAATTATTGAACAATTGGGACAACTATATCATGTTTTGTCGAAAAAATAAATAGTCAGGTTATTAGTTTACATAATGTTGTTATTGAAAACTGAACTCCCCTCATTAAGAAGAGAGCTCATCATATTTTTCTTTTGATAATAAGACTTCCCTAGGTTTGCTGCCTTCATACGGTCCGACAACGCCCCGTTCCTCCATGGCATCAATCAGGCGCGCCGCTCTCGTATAACCGATTCTGAATCTTCTTTGCAGCATTGAAACGGATGCCGTCTGCATGCCGACGATTAATTCAACAGCTTCATCATATAGATCATCCGTCACCTCGGAATGAGTTTCCGTTGTCTCCTCAGGAATCATTTCTTCCTGATATTGCGCTTTCTGCTGCGTAATCACATGGTCGACTATCTTCTCGACTTCATCATCAGACAAAAATGCGCCCTGTACGCGGACAGGTTTATTAGCTCCAACAGGCAAAAACAGCATATCGCCTCGGCCGAGCAGCTTCTCAGCGCCGCCCATGTCAAGAATGGTTCTTGAATCCGTCTGTGAAGATACGCTGAACGCGATCCGTGACGGAATATTCGCTTTGATGACCCCTGTGATAACATCAACCGACGGCCTCTGTGTCGCAATAATGAGGTGAATGCCGGCAGCCCGTGCCATTTGAGACAATCTCGTAATCGAATCTTCCACATCAGATGAAGCGACCATCATGAGGTCCGCAAGCTCGTCCACAATCACAACAATATATGGCAGCTCTGGCTGTTTCGCTCCTTCTTCACTGTTAGCGCGTTTTATATAATCATTGTATCCTTCAATATTTCTTGTGCCTGTATGTGAAAATAATTCGTACCGCCGCTCCATTTCATTGACAACCTTTTTTAAAGCCTGTGACGCTTTTTTTGGATCGGTTACGACGGGAGCAAGCAAATGCGGAATCCCGTTGTAGACATTCAGCTCTACCATTTTAGGATCAATCATCATCATTTTCACTTCATGCGGCTTCGCGCGCATCAAAATACTTGTAATAATGCCGTTGACACAAACGCTTTTCCCGCTTCCGGTTGCGCCTGCGACCAAAAGGTGGGGCATCTTGTTTAACTCAGCCAGCACAGCTTCACCTGAAATATTGCGGCCGAGCCCAATTAACAGCTTCGCATCAGGTCTGTCATTTAATTTCGACTCGAGCACTTCCTTCAGCGATACCATTGCCACTTCTGCATTTGGAACCTCGATTCCGATTGCTGATTTACCTGGTATAGGCGCTTCGATCCTGATATCCTTCGCAGCAAGTGCAAGCGCTAGATCATCGCTTAAATTGACAATTTTGCTAACCTTCACTCCGACATCAGGATACACTTCATATTTTGTGACGGCCGGCCCGAGATGAACCTGTGTGACTTTCGCCTTTACGCCAAAGCTTTGGAAGGTGCGTTCGAGCTTTCTTGCATTTTCATAAATATTCTTTTTATCAGCCTGCTGGCCGGTATGCTTCGGATCTGCCAATAAATCCAGTGACGGCATCTCGTAATCCTTATTTTCAAGCTCTGTAAAGGTCATAGGAGGGGCAGAAACAGTTTCCTGTTCACCTGGCTCAGGCTGGATGTCCCGAAGCGGCTCTGATACAGGTTCGGGACGCTTTTCAATGATTGAAGGCTCTTCTTCATTACGATCTGAAAAGCTTGAGATAATCGGCTCTGAATGAATAAGAGGCGATACCGCTTCCGAATCCTCCTCTTCATCAGAAAGCTCTTCTTCCGTTTTCTGTTTTTTGCGGACCGGTTTTTGTTTTTTGCTTGGCGTTTTCGTTTTTTTCGATTGTTTCATATTTGTTTTGACGGAGTTCATATCATCAATAAATGCAAACCATTGTTCTTTTATAAAGCGGCCAATCGGGCTCATCCACTTTTTCAGCGTTTCTTGAAGAGAACGCCCCGTGATTAAAATCATTCCGATTAAAATCATGACAATCGCCATAATCTGAGAACCAGTCGACGCAAACAAAAAGTGTGAAGCCGCAAACAGCAGTGCACCGATCATTCCTCCGCCTAAATCTGGTGAAGCGGAGCTGCCATTCATGTCCATTAAAAACAATTCCCACGTGTTGCGTACCACGCTTGCGGACTCAATAGACCCTTTGTGCGTCAAATGTTTAAACAGCTGCACGTGAGAAAGCAGCAATATGCTTGCGATAATACAGTACAACCCGGCCTTTCGTCTCGTTAAAAGGCTTGGCGTTTTCTTCTTCCAAAATAGTGAGACGCCTAACACCAATAAACCTAACAAGCATAAAATAAACCATTCTCCGGCGAAAAAGCGGAACAAGTAGATAAAAGTTTGTCCGACTACCCCCAGCTGCAGAATCGCGATAATTGAAATGGCTATACACAGCAATCCATTGAGTTCGTATTTTATATTGAGTTGTTTCGCCTGTTTTTTTCTTGATTTTCTTTTTTTCTTTGCCACACTCATCACCTTACTGCGTTAAAAAATGTAAGTTCATACATAATGAAGAAAGCAGCCGTTTACAGGCTGCGTTTTTTCTGTAGGATTCCCCTATTATAGCATATTTTACCCCTAAAAAAGGGGTCGATTCTTATACGTTTAATTTCAGTTTTTGCCCTGGTGAAATGTCCGGGTGCAGAAAATGCATTGGATTTGTGCTCATGATTTGAATAACTTCCGCTTCATTGCCTTTCATCTCGACAAGAATCGGTATACCTTTATATTCAATTTGCTCATGTAGTACGCTTGTCTCCTGGTTCTGTTCCGCAAACACAATTTCCTGCGGCATCACGGTATACAGAATCATTGAATCATCCGCCCTTCTTCTGATCTCGCTTCCTCAATGAGCTCATTCAGTTTGCTGATCGCCTGCCCGACACCGCCAGCGTGATCAATCAGCCCGTATTCAACTGCATCCTTACCGACTACATTTGTTCCGATATCGCGTGTTAAGTTTCCTTTTGAAAACATCAGCTCTTTAAACTTCTCTTCGGTGATGTTGGAATGGCTTGTCACAAATTTAACAACTCTTTCTTGCATTTTATCCAGGTATTCAAACGTTTGCGGCACACCGATTACAAGACCGGTCAGCCGAACGGGATGAATCGTCATCGTTGCTGTTTCAGCAATATAGCTGTAATCACATGATACGGCAATCGGAACGCCGATAGAATGCCCTCCGCCAAGCACGATCGAGACAGTCGGTTTTGATAAAGATGCCAGCATTTCTGCTATTGCGAGACCGGCTTCCACATCTCCTCCGACAGTATTTAATATAATCAGCAGGCCTTCTATTTTGGGATTCTGTTCAATTGCCACAATCTGCGGGATGACATGCTCATATTTAGTTGTTTTGTTTTGCGGAGGAAGCTGAACATGGCCTTCTATTTGTCCGATAATGGTCAGACAATGAATATTGGTATCTTGGGGCAGCTGCGGAAGCGTCGTTTCACCAAGCTGCTGTATTTTATTCATAATGCTGTCTTTCGCATCATTTTTTGCAGGACGCTCTTCTTCTGTGTTTTCCATACGATAATCCATCTCGCTTTCACCCTTTCCGAGTTTCTCTTTGTATTATGAACAAAGATTCTCAATTCAATCCCGGCTAAAAAGGCAAAAAAATAAAGACCGGAGCTGCTCCGGTCTTTCGTCAGATATTATACTTCCATAATAATTGGGATGATCATCGGTTTACGTTTCGTTTTTTCATATAGGAATTGGTTCAAAGCATCTCGCATTGCCTGCTTCAGCGTTGACCATTCAACATTTGATGTTTCAGTCGCTTCTGTCACGATGGAACGGACAAGCTCTGTAGCCTGTACGATAAGGCCTTCAGACTCTCTAACATAAACAAAACCGCGCGTGATAATTTCTGGTCCTGATACGAGATGTTTCTTTTGTTTATCAAGTGTAATAACTACGATTAAAATTCCGTCCTGCGAAAGCAAGCGGCGGTCTCTCAATACGATATTGCCGATATCACCGACACCTAATCCATCAATTAAAATATTGCCGTAAGGAACTTTATCCCCGATTTTTACGTTTTGGCCGCGGAATTCAACGACGTCTCCTTTTTCAATTAAGAAGATGTCACTCCGCTTCATGCCGGTTTCTTCAGCGATTTTCGAATGCGCTTTTTGCATTCTGTATTCGCCGTTTACAGGAATTAAATATTTTGGCTTAAGCAGATTGATCATCAGTTTTAACTCTTCCTGTGAGCCGTGGCCTGATACATGGACACGCTTTTGGGCAAAGATGACTTGTGCACCGGCTCTCGCAAGGAGATCTACTGTTCTAGAATAAATGAGCTCCTGCCCCGGGATTGGCGTTGACGCGATGACGACTGTATCCCCTTCTTCGATGTTCAGCTGTTTGTGGGCTTTGTTTGCCATTCTTGTCAAGGCAGCTAACGGTTCACCTTGGCTGCCGGCTGTAATAATGGCCACTTCGCGCTTCGGATATTTCTTAACATCCTGTACAGAAATAAACAGCTCATCGTCTGCTTCAATATACCCGAGCTTTCTTGCCAGCTGCAGGACAGATTGAAGATTCTTTCCGGCAACGGCAATCTTTCTGCCGTTATGAGCCGCTGCATGAATGACTTGCTGAATTCGGTTAATATTAGATGCAAAAACAGCAATAATCACTCGATTATCTGAATTATACAGCGCGTCTGAAATTTCTCCGCTGACAGCAGCTTCGGAAGGTGTATAACCCGGGCGCTCCGCATTTGCACTGTCGGAAAGCAGGGCGAGCACGCCGCTGTTGCCGATCTTGGCGATTTCGCCAATGTCACACGTTTGATTTAGAGCAGGCGTTTGGTCAAATTTGAAGTCTCCCGTGCATACAATAGACCCAAGTGATGTTTTAAAGCTCACACCTACAGAATCAGGAATACTGTGAATCGTTCTAAAGAACGATACCTTTGTCGATTCAAATGTAATGACAGATTTGGAGTGAATTTCTCTTAAATCGGTTTTTCGGTTATGTCCGTATTGTTTTAATTTTTCTCTTAACAGCGCAAGCGTCAGCTTTGTTCCGTACACCGGAACGGACAGCTTGTTTAATAAGTAAAAAACACCGCCGATATTTTCATCATGCCCGTGCGTTAAAAAGATTGCCTTGACGCGATCAGCCCGTTCAATCAAATATGATATGTCGGGAATTACCACATCAATACCGAGCATTTCGTTTTCTGGATGCATAAGGCCGGCATCAACGACAAATATGTCTGAGTCAATTTCGATGACATAAAGGTTCTTCCCAATTTCTCCGACACCGCCAAGGGCGATAATTCTAACGTTTTCTGTATTTTTCTTTTTCAAAATCTATATCCTCCTAGTCTCATACCCGTCCATCATCACTTGTTCCTATTATAACTGAAAGTAAATTTAGAAAACAAGATAAAGCAGAAGGTTTAGGGAAAACCAATATGTATAAGAAACGGTCAAACTCAGCTGAATGTGAGAATGACCGCGTTTGTTTCACTGTATGAAATTTTCTTACAGTTCGCTGATCGTGCTGCTTAAGCTCAGACGTTCATCCTCGGTTAACGGGACAAGAGGCAGACGCACTGAACCAACATCAAGGCCTTTCAGCTGAAGCGCTGTTTTGACAGGAGCAGGGTTAGGCGCTTTAAACAGTTCCTTCATAATCGGCAGCAGTTTCTGATGAATCAGTGCCGCATTAGCTGTTTGCCCATTCGTATAATTTTTGATCATTTGCTGCATATCAGAGCCTGCAATATGGCTCGCCACAGATACTACCCCTCTTCCTCCGATTGAGAGAATAGGAAGCGTCAGGGCGTCATCCCCTGAATAAACAGAGAAGTCTTCCGGCGTTTCCGCAACAATTTTTGTAATCGCCTCGAGGTCTCCGCTCGCTTCTTTAATCGCAACAACGTTCGGAATGTCTGCCGCCAAACGGATCGTCGTTTCAGGAGCAAGGGAAGCAACCGTACGGCCCGGCACATTATAAAGCATAACCGGAAGAGACGTTTCTGCCGCAATTGCTTTAAAATGCTGGTACATTCCTTCTTGAGAAGGTTTATTGTAATATGGCGTAACGAGCATGACCGCGTCTACGCCCGCTTCCTCAGCTTTTTTTGTCAGTTTAATCGAATCTTTCGTGTTGTTGCTACCAGTACCCGCAATCACCGGCACCCGTCCGTTTACTTCTTTTACCGTATATTCAAAAAGCGCAATTTTTTCTTCAGTCGAAAGAGTTGGCGACTCTCCGGTTGTTCCCGCCACTACTAAAGAATCCGTTCCGTTTTTCAACAAGTAATCAATCAGTGTAGACAGTTTTTGAAAGTCTACGTTCCCTTTATTGTCAAAAGGTGTAATCATCGCTGTAGACACATTTCCGAAATTCATTTTATTCACCTCATCATGATTCAATCACATTTACTTGGAAAGTTCAAACACTTCATGCAAAGCGTTTACAGCAGGAACCAAATCTGCTTCATGGACGAGCACCCATATCGTCGTATGGCTGTCAGCCGACTGAAGGATCGGTATTTCTTTTTCTGAAAGCGCCGAAACAATTTTGGACGTGACACCCGGAACACCCATAATACCCGCTCCGACCGCCGATACCTTCGCGCAATTTCTCGTTACCATCGGATCATAGCCCATTTCCATTAAAATGCGCTGTGCTGTTTCTGTTTTATTCCCGGCCACCGTATATACGATTTCACTAGGTGTAATGTTAAAGAAATCGACGCTGATTCCCGCGTTCGCCATCGCCTTGAACACTTCAGTCTGAACATTATACTGGCCGATTTTCGAAGGCACTTTGAACTGCGTGACGTCTTTGACATGGGCGATTCCCGTAATCAGCCTTTCAAAAACATCGCTTCCGACTTTGGAAGAGTGATGCGATGTCACCAATGTGCCTTTATCTTTTGAATAAGTCGAACGGACGCGGATCGGAACCTTGGCCTGCATTGCAATTTCCACAGCCCGCGGATGAATGACCTTCGCTCCTTGATACGCCAAGTTGCAAATTTCTGTATATGTCACGACAGGAAGCGGTTTTGCATTTTCTACCACTCTCGGGTCAGCAGTCATCACGCCTTCTACATCGGTGAAAATATCAATGTATTCCGCGTCAACTGCTGCTCCGAGTGCGGCTGCAGACGTGTCGCTGCCCCCTCTGCCAATCGTTGTTGTATCGCCCTTTTCCGTTGCCCCCTGAAACCCTGCGACGACTACAGCGTCATGATTCGCGAGCACACTGAATAAACGCTCCGGTCTCATTTCCATGATTTTCGCATTGGTATGCTGATCATTTGTTAAAAAACCAGCCTGAGCCCCTGTCAGCGCAGCTGCTTTCACACCATTATCAAGCAGCATGCTTGTAAAGACGACAGAGGAAATCGTTTCTCCGCATGATAAAAGCAAATCCTGCTCCCTTGGAGAAATCGCTGATTGATCGCCGTAAAGCAGCCCCAGCAGAGAATCTGTTGCGTACGGGTCACCTTTCCGGCCCATCGCTGAAACGACAACGACAACCTTATATCCTTCACTGATTGCTTCTTTAATATGCTCTAAAGCCAGTTTGCGGCCTTTATCATCTTTTACTGATGTTCCGCCGAACTTTTGAACAATTATCTTCACTGTTTTCACTCCAAATTATTCGGACGTAACAGAAGAGAGCAGGCTGATAGCGCCTTACTCTCTTCTATTCGTCTTTAGGAAATTCTCTCTTTTATACGAGGTTTAGTTTTTTCAGGCTTTCTGCAATTTGAACAGAGTTCCATGCCGCGCCTTTTAATAGGTTATCAGAAACAACCCATAAATGAAAACCGTTTGCTCTGTCCAAGTCTTTGCGGATGCGGCCTACAAATACATCGTTTTTGCCGACGGCATCAGCAGGCATCGGATATAGCTGCTGGCTCGGGTCATCCTGAAGGGTCACGCCCGGAGCTTCTTTTAATACATTTTTAATATCTTCAACTGTAGCGTCATCACGGTCTACCTCGATGTAGACGGACTCTGAGTGCCCAGTTTGAATTGGGAGTCTCACACATGTCGCCGCTACTTGAAGGTCAGGCATGTGCATGATTTTTTTCGTTTCATTTATCATTTTCATTTCCTCAAACGTATAGCCGTTATCTTGGAATTTATCAATTTGCGGAATCGCGTTGAAGGCGATTTGATAGTGTTTTTTGTCGCCTTTTACAGGCATGATCGCAGGCTCAATTTCTTCTTGATTTAAAATTGCCTGTGTTTGGCCGTAAAGCTCTTTTACAGCTTCATTTCCCGCTCCTGATACCGCCTGGTAAGTTGATACGATGACTTTGTTTAAGCCATATGCTTTACGGATCGGTTCAAGAGCCGCAACCATTTGGATTGTAGAGCAGTTAGGGTTGGCAATAATGCCGTTGTGTTCGCGCAAGTCTGCCTCATTCACTTCAGGCACAACAAGCGGTGTATTTTCATCCATCCGGAATGCACTCGTATTATCTATAACAATAGCGCCGCGTTTTACAGCTTCTGGAGCCAATGCTTGTGATACGCTTCCGCCGGCGCTGAATAACGCAATATTTATCCCTTCAAAGCTCTCAGGAGAAGCTTCCTGAACAGTCAGCTCTTGGCCTTTAAACGTGACTTTTGTCCCCGCAGAACGTTTTGAAGATAGCAATGTAAGTGTGTCCATTTCAAAGTTTCTGTCTTCAAGTGTTTTAAGCATTTGTTGTCCTACAGCCCCTGTCGCTCCGACAACAGCTACGTGTAAACCTCTTCCCATCTGTAAAACTCCTTCCGCCAATCAGCATCATTGAATTGATTTGACTATGATTTTACATTTTATTTTACCATAGAATATGCGGGTGATGACTGAATTTTTTAGTTTGGGAAAGATTTTCTGTAAATTTAGTCATTTCCCTGATAATTCTCAACGAGAACCGGCTGAAGCTGCTGATGCGTAAGCGCCTTTTCAATGGTTTGCGGAAGCAGATCCATTTTGGCTACCATTGAATTCGGTTTTTTAAAAGGGTCGTCTTGCCCGAATGGAATAAAAAAGATATTTTTTGTTGACATGAGCCTCATTAAATTTGTTCCATTTAAACCGAGAGCATCATTTGTCGAGATGCCAAGAACGACTGGGCGATTGTTTCGGATTGTCGCTTTTGCCGCCATCAGCACCGGGCTGTCTGTCATGGCATTTGCCAGCTTGCTCATTGAATTGCCGGTTAAAGGAGCAATGACCATGCAGTCAAGGGGCAGCTTCGGCCCAAGGGGCTCTGCCTTTACAATCGAATCAATAGCCTCATATCCAGTCAGGTCTTCAATTTTTTCAACCCATTCGGCTCCCTCTCCAAATCGAGTATTTGTTGATTTCACGTTGAATGTGACAACCGGACGGACTTCAGCCCCTTCGTTGACCAGCGCCTCAATTTGCGGAAAAACCGCTTCATATGTGCAATGCGATCCGGTCAGCCCAAACCCGATTCTTTTTCCTTTTAATGACGACATCCTTATTTTCCCTCCTCAGCTTGTATTTCAGCCAAAAGCTTGCTCAAGACGTTTGCGAGGATTTTCCCAGCCGTTTTAGGAGCGACAATCCCTGGAAGGCCGGGGGCTAGAAGTGCTTTAATCCCCTGTTTTTCGGCATATTTAAAATCCGTTCCCCCAGGGCGTGAGGCCAGATCCAATATTAAGGTTTTTGGTGTCATGCTAGAAAGTACCGTTTGATTTAAAATCATACTCGGTATGGTATTAATACAAATATCTATATCTTTTACATGCTCTTTCAGCTCATCGGTATGAAAAGGAACGAGCCCCATTTCAGTGATACGTGCCAGATGCGCTGAACTTCTTGCCCCTACTTTTACATTCGCTCCGAGTGCGGCAAATGTACGGGCAATTGTCATCCCGGTGCGTCCCAAACCGAGAACGGCCACCTGAGATCCGTGTATCGTATAATCCGTGTGCTGAATAGCCAGCATGATCGTTCCTTCTACTGTCGGAATAGAATTGTATATCGCAATGTCATCCCGCTCAAACAGCTTAACAAGTTTTCTGTTTGCTTGAGCTGCAATGCTTTCCAAATAGGCGTTAGAAATCCCTGAGAAAATGACACAGTGTGCAGGCGTTTTGTCGAGATGGTCCTGCTTTAACACAACCTCTTCGTTCGAAAATACAGTCGATACGACACCTTCTCCTGTGGTCGCAGACACTGGAAGGATGATGCTGTCTATTTGCTGAAAAGGAATTTCATTAATATTGCATTTTACTGCTCCGGTAAAACCGTGATCCAATTGGTCAAAACCGACAAGATAGATGTCAGCCTGCTGTTCAGTGAGCTTTCTTATAATTTCAAGCTGTCTTGCGTCACCGCCGATAACTGCAATTTTCAATCCGGTTAACATTCTAAACGTTCACCTTCTTTGTGTATACTGGATCTCTAGTTGTTAAGCTCCCCTTCATCTTATGATCAAAAGGAAATACCGGTGAATTAAAACATGCGCTTTTTTCATATAAAAAAACATCGGCTGTCTCAGCCGATGTTTCAAATGCTTACTTTAGAGCCTTACTCTTGTCGAGGAGACATTTCCTCAGGGACATCTAATATGATCATATCTGATCCGATCTTTTGAATATGATGCCAGGGGACACGAATGTCATGACCTTGTTTTCTCAAACCAAACCACTTAACTGTCGGAATGAGAAGTGCTGTAATCTGGCCATCCTGTTCATTGATTTCTAAATCGGTCTGGCCGAGGACTCCCAGCCGTTCAGCTCTTTTGATGTCTACGATTTCCTTTCCAGATAATTCACTGAGCCGCATGTCTGTCACCCCCTTGTACTATGTATGATCAAAGGGATAAAAAAATGCCTGCCGCGTTATGGGACAGGCTTTTCCTTCTATGAAGGCATATTACCGGAAGGGCTGATGAGTGCCAGTGCATAGTCATCAGTAAACAATTGTCTGGCGAGGCCGTTGACACGCTCTAAGTTCACGGCGTTTAATTCATTGATGATCTCATCTAATGTTTTATGTTTGCCGAGCAACAGTTCATTTTTTCCGTTTCGGCTCATTTTGCTGTTTGTGCTTTCTAAGCTCAGCATCAAGCTTCCCTTCATTTGCTCTTTGCTGTTTTCCAGCTCTTTAGAGGTAATTCCATCACGTTTTAATGTGGCGAGGGTTTCTTGAATTGTTTCTGACAGCTGCTGAAGCTGATTTGCACCCGTGCCGCCATAAATGGTAAGCATTCCGCTGTCCTCATAAGAGCTGTGATAGCTGTAAACAGAATAAGCGAGCCCTTTATCTTCGCGGACATCTTGGAACAATCGGCTGCTCATGCTGCCTCCGAGCACATTATTCAGAACGATTAAATCATAAATGCGTTCATGGCCAACCTCAAGGCCTTTAAATCCGAGGCACAAATGAGCCTGCTCCGTTTCTTTTTTTCTCGTCAGCTGTTCCGTGTAGAACTCGGGTTTCTCAAGGCCGGTTGCTTTGCCCTTCGCTTCGTATGAGCCGAACCATTTCTCTACATCCTGGATAAAACTGTCGGATATATTGCCGGCTACTGAAATCACCACTCGGTCCGGTGTATAGTAATCATGCATGTATTGTCTCAGGGAATCGCCATTGAAGGTGGCAAGCGTTTCTTCCGTTCCAAGAATTGGGTAGCCTAAAGAATGATTGCCATAAGTCGCTTTGCTCAGTAAATCATGCACAATATCGTCCGGCGCATCTTCGTACATTTTAATTTCTTCATACACTACATTTTTTTCTTTTTTCAGCTCGTTTTCATCAAATGTTGAATGAAAGAACATATCTGCTAATACGTCAAGCGCGTAATTCGCATGCTCATCAAGCACCTTTGCATAGTAGCAGGTATATTCCTTTGAGGTAAACGCATTGACCTGACCGCCAATACGATCAAAAGATTCTGCTATCTCGCGTGCAGATCTTGTGCTCGTCCCTTTAAAGAACATGTGCTCTAAAAAGTGAGAAATTCCGTTTATCTCCGGCGTTTCATGCCGCGAACCTGTGCCGATCCACACTCCGATCGCGACAGAACGAACTGTCGGGTTATTTTCCAGCACAACTCTTACACCATTTTGACACGTATATCGTTTAATCAAATTTGTTCCTCCTATTCAAAGACAAGCTGCCTGCAACTGTTACTTCAACAGTCTTGTTTCGTCCATTAGTTCAGTGACTGTTCCAAGCGCATATCCTTTATCTTTTATCTTTATAATCAGCGCTTCAAGACTTTCCGCCGTGGGATTAGTCGGGTGCATTAATATCATGGCACCATTATGTATCTTGCTTAACACTCTCGTTTGAAGGGCAGACGGAGCCGGTTTTTGCCAATCGATCGTATCAACTGTCCACATGACTGTTCCCATCTGTTTCTCAGCTGCAATGTCGACTACCGCTTTTCTGAAACTTCCGCTCGGCGGAGCGAACCACTTTGGCTTAACACCCATCGTTCGTTCTATTTGTTCATTTGTCTTGTCGAGCTGCTCGGAAATTCTTCCTGTAGTCAGTTTGCTCATATCCGGATGATTGTATGAATGATTTCCGATTTCATGTCCGTCTTCCGCAATCTTCTTAGCGAGCTGTTCATTGTTTCTCACCCAATTGCCTTCTAAAAAGAACGTCGCCTTGACCTGGTGCTTTTGCAGAATAGGAAGCATTGTTTCCAAATACTCATTTCCCCATGCCACATTAATTAAAAAAGCCACCATCGGTTTGTCTGGATTTCCTTTATAAATGGGCTCAGGCTGAAGAGACTCAAGATGAACGTTTGGTTTTACTTGGCTGTACACCAAATCGCTCTCTCGAAACTCGCCGTGCTTTTTCATTTTTTTATATGATTGTTCAATATTGACCTTCAATCCATTGTAGCCGGGAATGCTTTTCCACACTTTATCAATTCTTGCATCCTGAGGCTTAACCTCGTATTCCGGCGCTTTTTGAAGCAATTCTTCATATAACGGGTCTTTGGACGCCGTGACAGTCACCGTATCTTTTTTCATTGCACCTATATAATCAAGTGTGTGCGGATTTTTCATCATCTCAAATGAGACAAAAAAAAGAAATAGAAAAACGGCAAACGGTACAAATTTTTTGTACATGTTCTGTCCCCCCCTCCCCTCCAGATTATGAAGGAGAAGGACAAGGTAGAACCCGCCTGCGTTTTAAAAGCTTCAAAATAAAGAAGCCGGGTCTCCCAGGCTCCTTTATGTTTTCATTTAAGATTGTTGTTCTTCTTTTTCTTTCTCTTCACGGAGCACCGCTTTACGAGACAAATTGACTCGTCCTTGTTTATCAATTTCAGTGACCTTGACAAGAATCTCGTCTCCGATTTTCACAACATCTTCAACTTTTCCTACGCGTTCAAGCGCAAGCTCTGAAATGTGCACCAAACCGTCTTTTCCGCTGAAAATTTCAACGAAAGCCCCGAATTTTTCGATTCGTTTCACTTTACCTAAGTAAAGCTGGCCGACTTCAACCTCTCTGACAAGATCTTCGATGATTTTTTTCGCTTTTTGGTTGCTACTTTCATCTGTTGAAGAAATAAAGATTGTGCCGTCCTGTTCAATATCAATTTTAACACCGGTTTCTTCGATGATTTTATTGATTTGTTTTCCGCTTGGCCCGATGACATCACGGATTTTATCAGGATTAATGGCCATTGTTAAAATCTTAGGCGCATAACGAGAAAGCTCTTTTCTTGATTCGTTTAATGTCGCAAGCATGCTGTTGAGGATTTCCATTCTTCCCTTTTTCGCCTGCTGAAGCGCTTCTTCAAGAATCTCTCTGGAAAGGCCTTCGATTTTAATGTCCATTTGCAGCGCTGTTACGCCTTTTTCCGTGCCGGCTACTTTAAAATCCATGTCTCCAAGCGCGTCTTCCATGCCTTGAATATCAGTCAAAACAGTGTAATGTTCACCTGATTTGACGAGACCCATCGCGATACCAGCAACCGGCGCTTTAATCGGTACACCGGCATCCATCATTGCAAGTGTGCTTGCACAGATACTTGCTTGAGAAGTAGAACCGTTTGATTCAAGCACCTCTGATACAAGACGGACAGTGTAAGGAAAGTCTTTTTCAGACGGAATAACTGGCTCAAGCGCACGCTCACCCAGTGCTCCGTGTCCTATTTCACGGCGTCCCGGCCCGCGCATCGGTCCTGTTTCCCCAACGCTGAATTGCGGGAAGTTGTAGTGATGCATAAACCGTTTTGATTCTTCAACACCTAAGCCGTCAAGAATTTGTACATCACCCAGCGCACCTAGCGTACATACGCTGAGAGCCTGAGTTTGTCCTCTTGTAAACAGACCTGATCCGTGCGTTCTTGGCAAGAGGCCGACCTCTGAAGAAAGCGGGCGGATTTGATCGACACCGCGGCCGTCCGGTCTTACCTTATCTTCAGTAATCAGGCGCCGCACTTCATTTTTTACCATCTTGGATAAAATCTGCTTTACTTGCTTGATTGTGTCTTCATCATGCTCTTCATCCTCGAATTTTGCCACAACTGCGTTTTTCACTTCGCTAATGGCAGCTTCACGAGCATGCTTTTCATGAACTTGGATAGCTTTCAGCAGATCCTCTTCTGCTAAAGCTTTTACTTTTTCGCTAAGCTCTTCATCAATTTCAAAGAGCTTAATTTCAGATTTCTCTTTGCCGACTGCTGCAACAATTTCTTCTTGGAATGCAATCAGGCGTTTAATCTCTTCATGGCCGAACATAATGGCTTCAAGCATGGTTTCCTCAGGAACTTCATCCGCTCCCGCTTCTACCATGTTAATGGCATCTTTCGTGCCGGCAACAACGAGATTGATGTCGCTTTTTTCAAGCTGATCGACGGTCGGGTTAATGATAAATTGATCATCAATGCGTCCGACGGTCACCCCTGCAATCGGTCCTTCAAACGGAATATCCGATACAGAAAGCGCAAGAGATGAACCGAACATGGCAGCCATCTCAGAAGAGCAGTTTTGGTCAACACTCATGACAATGCTGATGACTTGAACTTCATTACGAAATCCATCGGCAAATAACGGACGGATCGGACGGTCAATTAAACGGCTGGCAAGAACCGCCTTTTCACTTGGACGCCCTTCTCTTTTAATAAATCCGCCCGGAATTTTCCCTACCGCATATAATCTCTCCTCATAGTTTACAGTAAGCGGGAAGAAATCCAACGGCTTTGGTTCTTTTGAAGCGGTTGCTGTACTCAGTACTGCTGTATCACCGTAGCGGATCATCACAGCACCGTTTGCCTGTTTGGCAAGCTGGCCGGTTTCAACTGTAAGCGTTCTTCCGGCCCAATCTATGGTAAAGACATGTTTTTCTTGTCCCATACAATTACGAACTCCTCTCTTCGTTGTGTGAAATAATCGATTACTCCTATTATGAACGAAATGAATTGAACATATCAATGTCAAAGTAGTATGTAAAAGGATTTCAATGATTTGTTATAAGAAATTTTCGCTTTAATACGATAAAAAAGCGGGAATCCTCCCGCTTTTTACGATTATCGACGTAAGCCTAGTTTGTTAATTAACTCACGGTAACGAGTTACGTCTTTATTACGTAGATACGTAAGAAGATTACGACGCTTACCTACCATTTTAAGAAGACCGCGACGTGAATGGTGATCTTTCTTATGAGTACGTAAATGCTCGTTCAAGTTGTTAATTGAGTCAGTTAGGATAGCGATCTGAACTTCTGGAGATCCAGTATCAGATTCGTGTGTTTTGAACTCGCTGATGAGTTGGTTTTTACGCTCTTGAGTAATTGCCATCCTGTTTCACCTCCAAATCATATTTAGCCCCAGTTACCTAGCAACCGTCGGTGACTTCGGATTGCCAAGCAATGGTTTTAAGACTACGAAAACTATCATACTAAAAATCGTGCCTATATGCAAATATTTTAGAATAAAATTTGTGTGCGTTGCATGTTATTTCCGCAAATCGCTGAAATAACGGATGGCCTCCTGTTTATCCTTTTCAATTTGCTCTGTTAATTCTTTGATGCCATTGAATTTCCGCTCGCTCCGAATTCGTTTATACCATTCGATTTTTATAGCGGCTCCGTATACCTCCTGATCGAAATCAAACAGATTGACCTCGATGGAAGGCTGCTCCGGACGTTTTTCATAAAACGTCGGCTTATAACCGATATTGCAAACGCCATTGTAGACTTCACCGTTGACTTCCGCTTTTACAGCATATACACCCGTCGGCGGAACGATATAGCTGTTATTTAAACCGACATTTGCTGTCGGAAACCCAATGGTACGCCCTCTTTTATCACCGTGAATAACAATTCCTTTTATAAAATAAGGCTTTCCAAGCAAGACACTCGCCAATTCAACATCTCCGTCTTGAAGCGCTGTTCGGATATACGAGGAGCTGATTTTTTTATCCTGCTCCGTTAATTTTTCTACCATTGTGCATTCAGCTTTTCCGTCTAAATCATGCGGCATGGTTTCCATTGTTCCCTTGCCGTATTTGCCGTACGTAAAGTCAAAGCCCGCCACTGCATGCTGTACATTAAGACCGATAATATACTGGTCTACAAACTGTTTAGGGGAAAGGGAAGCAAATACTTCATTAAATGTAACGATATACAGAGTCTCTGTGCCTAATTGTTCAATTTGGTTTATTTTGTCTTCCAGAGGCGTAATCAAATCCTTTGGCTCCTGATCCCTGCCTAATACATGGGAAGGGTGAGGATGAAAGGTCATCACAGCTAAGGACAGGCCCTTTTCTTCGGCTATTTGCTTCGCTGTGCCGATTACCTTTTGATGTCCAAGATGAACGCCGTCAAAATACCCTAACGCCATCACAGACTTTACCTGCTCCTCTTTCATTAAATGATGCGGATGTGTAATATGTATCGTCTTCACAGAACGGTCACCTTTTTTCTATTGTTCGCTTTTTTGCATCAATACTTTTGCCGGCTTTAACAGCCCATTTTTTGAAGGATGTGGGAAATAGATCGCCAAACAGCTGCCGGATTCAGTAAAGACAGCAATCCGGTCTTCGCTTGTCATTTCAGAAAACTGTTCGGGCATCTCAAGCAAAGCCCCATTTTCTACTTTCTTAGCTAATGTATCACTTATGGTCCATTTCGGCAAATGATTGAGCGCGCGTTCAATAGGAACTGTATGCTCCCACACGGTCCCAGCCTGTGCCTGAGCTTCCAGTTCATCAAAGGTAAAGCATTCGTCGAGAGAAAAATCTCCCGATGCCGTACGAATTAAATGAGACATATGAGCCGGATATCCGAGCTTTTCTCCAATCATAACCGCCAGCGTTCTTACATAGGTCCCTTTTGAGCATGTCACCGTAAACCGGAAGCTTGCAGTTTCTCCACTATGTTTAATCTCTGTCGTCAGCTCAATGTCTTCGATGGTAATCATACGCTTTGGACGTTCTACTTCAATTCCTGCCCTTGCGTATTCGTATAATTTTTTGCCGTTTACTTTTACAGCGGAATACATAGGCGGAGTTTGTTCTTGTTGCCCCTTTAAACTGTTTAATACCTTTTCCACTGCTGCTTTATCAATATCTTGATTGACAGGCTTTGTTTCAACCGTTTCACCGGTTTGATCCTCTGTTGTCGTTGAAAAGCCAAGCGTGATTTCCGCATCATACGTTTTAGATTTTTCAGTTAAGTATTCGACAATTTTTGTCGCCCTTCCCACACAAATCGGAAGCACGCCTGACACTTCTGGATCAAGCGTTCCCGTATGTCCTACTTTTTTTGTTTTTAACAGTTTTCGGATCTTCATGACACAGTCATGCGATGTCATGCCAACTGGTTTATGTAAAAGGAGAACTCCGTTAACCATTTGCCTTTCACTCCTTCTTTTAAGCTTTTCTCTTTAAAACGCAGAAAAGAGGACAGACGATATACGCCTATCCTCTCCATTTTTTATTCAGATGGTTTCTCTGAATGTAATTCGTGAATCAATGTTTCGATACGATTTCCGTAATCGATTGATTCATCGAACTCAAATTCAATTTCAGGCGTTTTTCGAAGTCTGATGCGGCTGCCGATTTCGGATCGGATAAATCCTTTCGCCTTTGCCAGCCCTTTCAGCGCTTCCTCCCGTTTTTTCTCGTCACCGAGTACCGAGATATACACCTTTGCAATTTGCAAATCACCTGATACACGTACATCCGTTACTGTCAGAAAACCAATTCTCGGATCTTTCAGCTTACGGCTGATAATATCACCGAGTTCTTTTTTCATTTGCTCGCCGACACGGTTTGCTCTCATACTCAATTCAATCACCTCTAAGTTAAAACCACTCTGTTCTAGTGATCGTCCGTTCAATTTCAGGAAAAGAATCGATAAACGCCAGAACGCGCTGCAGCTCTTTTTCTGTTTGAACGCGAGAGGAAGAAACAGCGGCGATTCCAAAGCTGGTTCTTTGCCAGGTGTCCTGGTAGTCAATCTCCGAAATCGAAACATTGAACTTGTTTTGAACCCGGGTTAAGATCCGCTTCAGAACGGCACGCTTTTCCTTTAGCGATCCTGCATCATAAATGATGCATTCACACTCCGCAAATCCGATCACGTTCTTTCAATTTCTTGCATGACATACGCTTCAAGGATGTCCCCTTCACGAATGTCATTGTATTTCTTAATTGTAATACCACATTCATAGCCTTGTGAAACTTCTTTCACATCGTCTTTAAAGCGTTTCAGAACGTCTACTTCGCCTTCGAAGATAACGACGCCGTCACGAATTAAACGGAGGCCGCTGTCACGCGTAATGGTTCCTTCAGTAACATATCCGCCGGCAATTGTACCGATTTTAGATACCTTGAATGTTTGGCGTACTTCTACTTGACCAATTACTTTTTCTTCATATTCAGGATCAAGCATACCTTTCATGGCTGCTTCAATCTCGTCAATTACCTTGTAAATGATACGGTGAAGTCGAATATCTACATTTTCAGCTTCAGCCGTACTCTTAGCATTTCCGTCCGGTCTCACATTAAACCCGATAACAATTGCATTGGAAGCAGATGCCAAGATAATGTCAGATTCAGTAATCGCACCAACGCCTGTATGAATGATTTTCACTTTAACGCCTTCTACTTCAATTTTTTGAAGTGCGGCTGTTAAAGCTTCAGCAGATCCTTGAACGTCAGCTTTTACGATGAGGTTGATATCTTTTACATCACCTTGTTTAATTTGCTCGAATAAGTCATCAAGACTGAGCTTCGCTTTATCGCTGCGCTGCTCTTCAAGCTGTTTCGAAGCACGGGCTTCCCCGACAGAACGAGCTGTTTTTTCATCTTTAAAAACAAGGAATTGGTCTCCCGCTTGAGGGACATCATTCAAACCGGTAATTTCAACCGGAGTTGACGGGCCGGCAGTTTTCACACGGCGTCCAATATCGTTAACCATTGCACGGACACGGCCGAATGTGTTGCCGACTACGATCGGATCACCGACATGCAGTGTCCCAGTTTGTACGAGCAATGTCGCAACTGATCCTCTGCCTTTATCGAGTTCCGCTTCAATAACCGTTCCTTTTGCCTGGCGGTTCGGATTCGCTTTTAGTTCCTCTACCTCACTGACAAGCAAAATCATTTCAATGAGTTCATCAATGCCTTTTCCAGTTAAAGCGGAAAGCGGCACAAAAATCGTTTCTCCGCCCCAAGCTTCAGGGACAAGTCCGTATTCCGTCAGTTCTTGCATGACACGGTCAGGGTTTGCGGATTCTTTATCAATTTTATTCACAGCAACGATAATTGGAACCTCAGCTGCTTTTGCATGGTTAATTGCTTCTACTGTTTGCGGCATTACACCGTCATCGGCAGCTACAACGAGAATTGTAATATCAGTTACTTCTGCACCGCGTGCACGCATTGTAGTAAATGCGGCGTGTCCAGGAGTGTCCAAGAACGTAATTTTCTTGCCGTTCTCTTCAATTTGGTAAGCACCGATATGCTGAGTAATTCCGCCTGCTTCTCCTTCAACAACCTTCGTTTTACGGATGCTGTCAAGAAGCGTTGTTTTACCGTGGTCAACGTGCCCCATGATTGTGACAACAGGAGGACGAATTTCAAGATCCTCTTCATTATCCGCCTCTTCGTATTTTTCCAGCTCGGTTTCTTCAAGCACAATGACTTCTTCTGTTTCAACACCATATTCTGATGCGATGAGCTCGATTGTGTCTTTATCAAGTTCTTGGTTAATGGTTGCCATTACGCCAAGAAGCATCAGCTTTTTAATGATTTCTGAAGGCTCTTTGCCAAGCTCTTCAGCCAGTGCGCCGACTGTTAAAGTGCCAGAGAATGTAATTTTCTCCGGAAGCTCTTTTTTCGGTTTTACAGGTTTTTGCTGATATTGGTTTTTATTGTTGTTTTGGTTGCGTTTATTTTTTTTGTTGTTGTTATTCTTCTTGTTTTTGTTAAATTGATTATTCTGCACGTCATTCTTCTTTCCGTCTCGAATTTTATTTGGTTGATTTCCAGCTGATTGCTGATTAACCCCTTGCGGCTGTTTGTTTTTGTTCGTTTCTGCAGGCTTTTGAGATGTAGCGGCTGCGCCGCCTTTTTTAAATTTGGCATCAAGCTGTTTAATGGCCTTTTCTTCAAGCATGGCCATATGATTATTCACTTCTAAATCCATGTTTTTCAGTGCGGTCAAAATTTCCTTACTTGAAACATTTAACGCTTTTGCATATTCGTATACTCTCATTTTAGCCATTCGTTCACCCCCAAAAATATTAATCGAGCAAGCTGATCAGCTTATTCGCAAAACCTTGGTCAGTGACGGCGACAACGACACGGGCTTCTTTACCTATAGAGCGCCCAAGAACCGCGCGACTCTCAACTTTTTTAAAAGGAACTTTATAATAATTGCACTTGTCGGTTACTTTTTTCGCTGTGTTAGATGATGCATCTTCTGTAAGCAGGACAAGCTTTGCACGCGCATTCCTGATTTCTTTGATTACTAAGTCCTCGCCTGACACGACCTTACGAGCTCGATTGGCCAGACCCAGCAAGGGAAACCATTCCATTCCAGACATTTTATTTTTTCACCTTTTCCGCCAGCTCCAGCAATTCTTCGAAAATCTGGTCATCGATTTGTGATTGAAATTGATTTTGCAAAGTGTTTTTCTTTTTTGCTGCTAAGATGCACTCTTTATCCAGCGTTAAATAAGCACCCCGTCCGTTCTTTTTTCCGGTCGGGTCTACTGAGACCTCGCCTTCTTTCGAACGAACAACTCGGATCAGTTCCTTTTTAGGCTTCATTTCACCAGTCACTACACATTTGCGTAACGGGATCTTTTTGTGTTTATTCACCTAAGGTCACCTCTTATTCATCCGATTCAGCAGTTTCAGGCTCCGTAAAGAGCGGCTCATCGTCATCTTCTTCAAGTTCTCTCGGATAGATTCCAAGTTCTCTTGCGTCCGTTTCGCTCTTAATATCAATCTTCCAGCCTGTCAGTTTAGCAGCTAAGCGTGCGTTTTGTCCTCTTTTGCCAATTGCCAGAGACAGCTGGTAATCAGGAACAATAACAGTTGTCGCTTTTTCTTCTTCATTAACGATGACATCCATCACTTTTGAAGGGCTGAGCGCATTTGCGACAAATTCTACAGGATCACTGGACCAGTTGACAATGTCAATTTTTTCACCTTTTAATTCATTGACGATCGCCTGAACACGCTGACCTTTAGGACCTACGCATGAGCCGACAGGATCCACGTCAGGATCATCTGTGCGGACAGAAATTTTTGAACGGTCGCCGGCTTCTCTGGCAACAGATTTCAGCTCGACAGTTCCATCATAAATTTCAGGCACTTCGATTTCAAATAAACGCTTTAGCAAGCCTGGATGTGTTCTTGACACATAGATCTGCGGGCCCTTCGTCGTTTTTTCTACTTTTGTGATATATACCTTAATGCGGTCATGAGGCTTGTAGCTTTCATTTGGCATTTGCTCATTCACCGGCAGCAAGGCTTCAATTTTGCCTAAAGACACGTAGATAAACTTATTGTCCAGACGCTGGACGATACCTGTCATGATGTCTTCTTCACGGTCGATAAATTCAGAATAAATCACACCGCGCTCAGCTTCGCGCACACGCTGTGTGACAACCTGCTTCGCTGTTTGAGCAGCAATGCGCCCGAAATCCTTAGGCGTTACTTCGATTTCAACGACATCGCCGACCATATATTCCGGATGGATGCCCTGTGCCTCTTCAATAGAGATCTCCAGTCTTTGGTCGTATACTTCGTCAACGACATCTTTTCTTGCAAACACACGGATGGAGCCAGTTTCACGGTTTAAATCCACCCGTACATTTTGCGCTTGATTAAAATTCCGCTTATAAGCAGAAATTAACGCAGCTTCGATTGCTTCAATGATAATTTCCTTACTGATGCCTTTTTCTTTTTCAAGAATCGTGAGAGCATCTAATAATTCACTGCTCATTTAACGGTCTCCCCCCTTAAAACATTTGTATTCATTAGAATGTAACAGCTAATCTCGCATTAGCTATTTTGTCATACGGAATATTGATCCGTTTCTTTCTTGTTTTGATCGTGATCTCAACTGTCACTGTTTGTCCATCAAATTCAGCCAGTTCACCTTCAAACACTTTTACACCCTCAATAGGCTCATACGTCTTAATGTACACATTTTTTCCAAGTGATTTTTCGAAATCGGCTTTTTTCTTCAGCGGACGCTCAGCTCCCGGAGATGAGACTTCAAGAAAGTAATTTTGGCTAATTGGGTCTGCCTCATCAAGCTTTTCACTTAAAGCTTCGCTTACTTTGGCACATTCCTCAATGTCCACACCGTCATCGGAATCAATAAACACGCGAAGGAACCAGCTTTGACCCTCTTTGACAAATTCAATGTCAACGAGTTCCAGCTGAAGGCTGTCTACGATTGGCTGAGCCATTTCTTGAACGGTGTCAGTCACTTTTTTGCTCATGTTCTTCCTCCTTGTGCTGTCGATCTCATATTCGTCTCGTCACTCTGCATAAAAACCCTGCTTCAAAAGAGCAGGGGCTAAAAAGTAAACGATGAACATGTCGAGACAAATTTCTCTTGTTCAATACAAAAGAGCGGGTTTCCCCACTCTTTGCCTCGGTAATCGTTAGCATTTCCAATAAAACTATACCATAACCATATTTTTATTGCAAATGGATATACGCTTACCACCATACCTAAGCAAATGACAGAAACTCTAATGTTACATTGGCACTTTTTACGCTTATATATGCATAGAAGCAGAATTTCCAAAGAAATTCTGCTTCCTATGTTAGAACAATGACAATTGGTTTTGATCTGGCAGTGATTCAAGGCAGCCATGACGATCTAAATACTCTAAAATCGTTTTTGACACTTTCCCTCTCTTTTGCAAATCTTCTTTCGAGAGGAACTCGCCTTCTTCACGAGCTTTTACAATGTTTAGAGCAGCGTTCGTCCCCAATCCAGGAATGGAGTTAAACGGCGGGATAAGACTGTTGCCGTCAATAATAAACTCTGCAGCGCTGGAGCGATATAAATCGACTTTTTGGAATGAATAGCCTCTCTCACACATTTCAAGCGCCAATTCTAAAACAGTCAGAAGGTTTTTTTCCTTTGGTGAAGCATCAAGTCCTTTAGAGTTAATATCCTCCATTACAGCCTTGATTGCTGTAGAGCCCTTGATCATTGTATCGATATCAAAATCGTCTGCACGAACAGTAAAATAAGCAGCATAATACAGAAGCGCGTGATGCACTTTAAAGTAAGCAATGCGGACTGCCATTAATACATACGCTGCGGCGTGAGCTTTCGGGAACATGTATTTAATCTTTTTACAAGAATCAATATACCAGTCTGGGACATTGTTATTTTTCATTTCTTCTTCCCATTCGGGCATCAATCCTTTTCCTTTACGCACAAATTCCATGATTTTAAAGGCAAGGGACGGCTCAAGGCCTTGATAGATTAAATAAACCATAATGTCATCACGGCAGCCGATAACCTCACTCAGCTCACAAATATTATTGTGGATGAGCTCCTGCGCATTGCCGAGCCATACATCTGTTCCGTGAGACAAGCCTGAAATCTGAACGAGCTCGGAAAAAGTTGTCGGCTTTGTATCTTCAAGCATCTGCCGGACAAACCGGGTTCCGAATTCAGGAATTCCGAGAGTTCCCGTTTTACAGCCGATCTGTTCTTCTGTAACACCGAGTGATTCGGTTCCCTGGAAGATTTTCATCACTTCAGGATCATCGGTTGGAATTGTTTTCGGATCAATTCCGCTTAAGTCTTGAAGCATCCGAATGACGGTCGGGTCATCGTGTCCGAGAATATCCAGTTTTAGCAGGTTGTCATGGATGGAGTGAAAATCAAAATGCGTCGTTTTCCATTCTGAACCTGTGGCGTCTGCCGGGAACTGAATTGGTGAAAAATCATAAATATCCATATAATCTGGAACAACGATAATACCCCCAGGGTGCTGTCCGGTCGTTCGTTTTACACCTGTACATCCCTGTACGAGCCGATCTACTTCAGCCCCGCGCATATGAAGATTATGATCTCCGGCATAGCCTTTCACATAACCGTAGGCCGTTTTTTCTGCCACCGTGCCTATTGTTCCCGCACGATATACATTGTCTTCTCCAAACAATACTTTTGTGTAATTGTGCGCTTGCGGCTGGTATTCCCCTGAGAAGTTCAAGTCGATATCAGGCACTTTGTCCCCTTTAAATCCTAAGAACGTTTCAAACGGAATATCATGGCCGTCTTTTTTCAAAGGCGTTCCGCAATGAGGACATGTCTTGTCAGGCAGGTCAAAACCGGAACCGACAGAGCCGTCATTAAAGAACTGAGAATGCTGGCACTCGGAGCATACATAGTGCGGCGGCAGCGGGTTCACCTCAGTGATCTCAGTAAGCGTCGCAACTAATGAAGATCCAACGGAACCACGGGAACCTACAAGATATCCGTCATCCAGTGACCGTTTTACAAGTTTATGAGAAATCAAATAAATAACAGCGAAGCCGTGGCCAATGATACTCTTTAATTCTTTTTCGATCCGCGCTTCGACAATTTCAGGCAGCTGTTCGCCGTAAATGCTTCTTGCACGCTGGTAGCTCATTTCTCTGATCTCTTCATCGGCGCCTTCGATTTTCGGTGTATACAAGTCATCTTTAATCGGTTTGATGTCATCGATTAAAGAAGCGACTTTTTGGGTATTGGTAACAACGATTTCCTTCGCTTTTTCTTCACCTAAGAAAGAAAAGGCTTCAAGCATTTCATCCGTCGTTCTGAAATGTACTTTCGGAAGTTCATGCCTGTTCAGCGGATTGGCTCCGCCTTGAGAGGATACTAGAATCTTTCTGTAGATTTTATCCTCATCATTCAAGTAATGTACATTTCCCGTAGCAACAACCGGTTTATTTAGCTTTTCACCCAGTTTCGTGATATTCGCAATAATTTCTTTCAGTGATTTTTCATCGCGGACGAGTTCAAGCTCCAGCAAGTGACGGTACACTTCAGGCGGCTGAACCTCAAGATAATCATAGAATGACGCGACATCTTCAACCTCTTCAGGCGATTTTTGCATCATCCCTTCAAAAACCTCTCCCCTGTCACAGGCTGAACCGATCAGAAGCCCTTCCCTGTATTTCTCAAGCTGAGATCTTGGGATACGAGGCACTCTGTAAAAATAATGAATATGGGATAGTGACACAAGTTTAAATAAGTTTTTAAGCCCCGTGCTGTTCACCGCAAGTAATGTTGCATGATACGGTCTTGATCTTTGATAAGCGTTGGACTGCCCCATATTTTCATTCAGTTCGTCATGATACTGAATACCCTTTTCCGCTGCGTCCTTCAGCATTTTCAGGAGCAAATAAGCGGTCGCCTCAGTATCATAAATCGCACGGTGATGCTGTGTGAGCTCAATATCAAACTTTTTACAGAGCGTGTTCAGACGATGGTTCTTAAATTCCGGATAGAGGAAACGGCCGAGCTCAAGCGTATCAATGACTGGGTTTTTAGCTTTTTCGACTTCAAGAAGCTTTTTATAAGCAACATTTAAGAACCCCATGTCAAAGCTCGCATTATGAGCAACAAGGATATCATCGCCGATCCATTCTCTGAAATCTCTTATCACATCTACGACATCCGGAGCATCGCGAAGCATATCATCGGTGATGCCTGTCAGCTCTATAATTGTGGCTGAGAGCGGGCGGTGCGGATTCGCAAACGCCTCAAATTTATCAATAATTTCTCCGCCTTTTACTTTTACTGCAGCCAGCTCAATAATGGTGTCGTATACAGCAGACAACCCAGTCGTTTCGACGTCGAAAACAACATATGTTTCTTCCTCAAGAAGGCGATGTGCAGCGTTATACGCAATTGGCACACCATCATCAACGAGATTCGCTTCCATCCCGTAAATCATTTTAATTCCATGCTTTTTGGCGGCAGAATACGCATCAGGGAAAGATTGAACAACAGCATGGTCAGTCAAAGCGATGGCCTCATGCCCCCACTTTTTCGCCTGTTCGACAAGTTTTCCAATCCCTGTAACAGCGTCCATTTGGCTCATTGGAGAATGCAGATGCAATTCCACTCTTTTTTCTCCTTCAGGAGCCGTATCTTCACGGGTTTTTGCTTTTATTTCGTTAACGTCATTTGCGATCATGACGAGATCTCTGACAAAAGTGTCATTTTGGATGCTTCCGCGTGCTTTTACCCACATTCCTTTTTTCAGAGACTTCATCAGTGCCGCATCTTCTTTTTCACGTGCAAACATTTTAATTAAAATACTATTTGTATAGTCTGTAATTTTGAAGATGCACAGTGTGCGTCCGCTTTTCAGCTCTCGGGTCTCCGCATCAAACACGTACCCCTGAACCGTAATTCTCCGTTCTTCATCCATGATGCTGTCAAGCGTCCGGATTTCTTCGTTATCTTTAATTTGATAACCGATGACAAGAGGCCCAGACGGCACTTGATCTTCATCACTTTCTTTATCTTTCTTCTCCATTTCAATCAAGGCCTGCATGGCCCGCTCTTGGTCTTCTGCAAGCTTTTGCTCCCGGAACTTTTGAACTTCTTGCTCTGATACAAATATTTCAGCATCAAGCTGAAGATCCGGAAAACCAAATTGCCGGTAGCCCGCTTGAATCATGGAACTGTATTTATTCTTAAGGGCAGCCGCTTCTGTGTCCGTTTTTGTTTTGACAATCAGTTTATTGCCCTTCAGCTTCGGCTTTTGCTGATTTAGGAGACTGATAATCGGCGGCGAAATGCCTTGCAATTCTTCAATGCAGCGTGACCAGTAGTCTTGAACAAGACTTTCACTGAAATCGGCATCCTGCACTTCAATTGAAGATGTCACTTTTGCTATGTGGGCAAATGATTGTGTCAGCCTTGTTGTTAATGTGTCATATAATTGAAAAGGCAGCAAAGATTTAAATTGAAAATGAAAATGCCAAGACTTAGACGCTTTGTGTATCGTCAGCTTTTTAATCTCGCCATCTTCAAAGTATGTCATGAAGGTATCATCTGTCATATTAATCTGCTGCAGAAGAATTTGAAACTGCCTTCTGTTTACTGATAACTGTTCCATTAAGACAGTATCCCTCCCTAAAAACATCATAAGTGAAGGTACCTCAGGCAATGAGGTACCTTCTATTATTTCTATTTTAACATGTTTTTTAATAAATCGTTATCGTGATTACTGCTTGCTGATAAAAGCAGATAATTCGTCAACTGTCATCTCAGTCGACTCACCTGTTTTACGAATTTTCACTTCAACAATTCCTTCGTCAGCCCGTTTTCCGACTGTAATGCGGATTGGAAGGCCGATTAGATCTGAATCAGCAAATTTCACGCCTGCACGCTCAGCACGATCATCATAGAGCACTTCATAGCCTTCCGCTTTTAAATCGGCATACAGCTTTTCAGCAAGCTCTTTTTGCCCATCGTTTTTCATGTTCAAAGCAAGAATATGAAGATCATACGGCGCAACGCTCTTTGGCCATATTAATCCTTTTTCATCGTGATGCTGTTCAGCAATAGCAGAAAGCGTTCTAGATACACCGATTCCATAACAGCCCATCAACATTGGCTGCGCGCGGCCGTTTTCATCCAAGTATGTCGCGTTCATCGCTTCTGAATAGCGTGTACCAAGCTTAAAGACTTGTCCGACTTCGATTCCTTCCGCAAAACGTATCGTGCCTTTACCGTCTGGTGAAGGATCGCCTTCTTTAATAAAACGAAGATCAGCAAATTCTTTAATTTGCGCGTCACGGTGCACGTTGACATTTTGATAATGATGATCGCCTTCATTCGCACCGGCAACGGCATTGACCATTGCTTTCACAGCTTGGTCAGCATATACTTCAACATCTTGATTGACACCGACAGGGCCGACATAGCCCGGCTCTGTCCCGAGCTGCTGAATGACCTCTTCATGTGCGGCAAGTTCCACAACTTCTGCATGAAGCAAGTTTTTCACTTTAATATCGTTGACTTCATGGTCGCCTCGTACAAGCACTAAGACAAAACGGTCATCTGCTTTAAACAAGACTGACTTGATGCAGGCGTCGGCAGAAACCTGTAAAAACGCTGTCAGTTCTTCTATTGTTTTCACATTAGGCGTGTGGACCTTCTCTAAAGCTTTAGGCTCTTCGGCAGAAGGGACTTCTTGATAAAGAACTTCAGCCATTTCGATATTAGCCGCATATGGTGATTCATCAGAATACGCAATCGTATCCTCTCCGATTGCAGATAGTGCCATAAACTCATGCGTATCCTTTCCTCCCATTGCGCCGGAATCGGCAATGACAGGTCTTACATTAATGCCGCAGCGGGCAAAAATATTAGAATAAGCCTCGTACATTTTCCGATACGTTTCATCCAAGCTCTCTTCAGATGCATGGAAAGAATATGCATCCTTCATAATAAATTCGCGGCCTCTTAACAAACCGAAGCGAGGACGTTTTTCATCTCTGAACTTAGACTGAATTTGAAACAGAGTCAGAGGGAGACGCTTATAAGATTTAACCTCATCGCGAACAAGTGAAGTAATAACTTCCTCATGCGTTGCCCCTAAAGCAAACTCACGGCCATGACGGTCTTTTAATCTCATCAGTTCAGGACCATACGTATACCATCTGCCTGATTCCTGCCAAGTCTCAGCCTGCTGCAGTGCGGGCATAAGCATTTCTACGGCATCAATTTTCTCCATTTCTTCACGAACAATCTGCTGAATGTTTTGAATTACCTTATACGCAAGAGGCATATAGCTGTATACCCCGCTCGTATTCTGTCTGATAAATCCTGCTCTTAGAAGAAGCTGATGACTTTTTGCCTCGGCATCAGCTGGAACTTCACGGAGCGTAGGAATAAGCGTCAAGCTTTGTCTCATTTCTTCGCACCTCTGATTGATTTACTTTTCGTTTACAAGAACAGCCGCTGGATATCGTTCCATGTGACGACCAGCATAAGAAGCATTAAGAAAGCTACTCCGATAAACACAACAAATGCTTCTTTTTCCCTGTTAATCGGTTTGCCCCGAATCGCTTCAATAAATAGAAATAACAATCTTCCTCCGTCAAGCGCCGGAATCGGAAGCAAGTTGACAATCCCAAGGTTAATGCTTAAAAACGCAGCAAACTGGAATAGGTTCACTAGCCCTGTTTTCGCCACTTGGTCTGTCATGTCATATATACCGACAGGGCCCGACAGCATATCAAGTTTAAATTGCCCTGTCACTAATTTGCTTAAGTTGGTTAAAATGGCTTTGGTGACATCTACTGTGGACGTCGCACCGTAGGCAACTGCTGAGAGAACGCCTTTTTCAGTCGGCGCATAGGAGCCGAAACGTCCGATTGTTTTCTTGTTCTCATCTTTCACAGCTTCAGGAGTCACAGAAATATGAAGCGTTTTGTTATCTCTTTTTACTGCAACATCCATTGCTTTTTCCGGATTTTCTTTTACAGCGGAGACAATGTCCGTCCAAGACCTCATTTTCTCTCCATTAATGCTTTGAATGTAATCTCCTTCTTTTAGCCCTGCTTCAGCCGCCCGGCCATTGTCAGTCAGCTGCCCGAGCATAGGCTCATTGGACGGAACGCCTTGAATAAGCCCAAGCATCACTAAAATGACGTAAGCTAAAATAAAGTTCATGATCGGCCCTGCAGCAATCGCTTTAATCCGCTGCCACACAGGTTTGGAACCAAATTGGCGATTATATGGCGCAATCTGAACTTCTTCTCCGTCTACAATGAAAAAGGATGTTTCGCTGACAGTAAAGCTTGAAAGCTCATCCTCTTTCCCTTGCTCATAGCCGGTGATTTTCATGTCATGCTCTAAATCCGCTGTTTCCACTTCAATGACTAGAGCATCGGGGTATTTTTCCTTTTGATTGATGATGAGTTTCTCAACTTGATCTTCTTTATTAAACAGAAGCCCGACCGTGTAACCGGGTTTCACCTCAATCATTTCCGGATCTTCGCCTGCCATACGGACAAATCCGCCGACCGGAAGCAGCCTGATCGTATAAACTGTTTCATTTTTTTTGAAGGAAAAAACCTTTGGACCGAAACCGATCGCAAATTCACGGCAGAGAATTCCCGCTCTTTGGGCTAGCAATAAATGGCCCAGTTCATGGAAGAAAACGAGCGCTCCGAAAATAATGACAAACGCTATAACTGTATTCACGAACATACCACCTTATGTGAGTATTGAGTTGACGTATCCCCGGGTATCTTTGTCCACTTCTTGAATGTCCGCCAGACTCGGTTTTTTAATCAACTGATGGCGGGATAATGCCTTTTCGATACAGTCTTCAATAGCCAAAAACGGTATCTTGCCGGCTAAAAAGGCTGCGACAGCTACTTCATTTGCCGCATTAAGCACTGTCGGCATTGTTCCTCCTATTTTACCTGATTCAAAAGCAAATTGTAAGCATCGGAACCTGTCAAAATCAGCTCTCTCAAAATGGAGGGTGCCGATTTCCCATAATTCAAGCCTTTTCGCATCCGGCAATGGCAACCGGTCAGGATAAGTGAGCGCATACTGGATTGGGACTCTCATATCCGGGGTTCCGAGCTGTGCAATCACACTCCTGTCATGAAACTCAACCATTGAATGGATGATGCTCTCCTTATGTAAAACCACATCAATTTGTTCATACGGGATATCGAAAAGCCAATGTGCCTCGATCACTTCTAATCCCTTATTCATCATTGTAGCCGAATCAATCGTAATTTTTGCACCCATTGACCAATTTGGGTGTTTTAATGCGTCCTCAACTGTAACTGATTCGAGCTCCTCCCGCGTCTTGTCCCGAAAGCTCCCGCCGGATGCCGTAATGATGAGGCGGTCAATGTTTTTAGCCTGTTCGCCTTGAAGCGCTTGAAAAATTGCCGAATGCTCACTGTCAACAGGCAGAAGCGGAACATCATATTTCTTAGCATGTTCTTTTACTATATGCCCTGCAGTGACAAGAGTTTCCTTATTTGCAAGCGCAATTGTTTTTTTCTGTTCAATTGCCTTTAACGTCGGGATAAGACCGACGCTTCCAAGCAAGGCATTGACAACAATGTCAACCTCATCCATCACCGCTGCTTCTATCAGCCCTTCTTCTCCCTGCCCGATTTGGCATTCAAAAGAAAAAGACGTTTGTTTTAATTTATGATATGTATCCAGATCAGCGACAGAGACAAACTTCGGCTGAAAGGCCTCTATCATTGGAACGGCCTTATCAATATTTCTGCCAAACGACATAGATACCAGCTGAAATTGATCCTGATGTGTACGCAATACGTCAAGAGTCTGTTCGCCGATTGATCCTGTTGCTCCTAAAAGACAAATATTTTTCAAAGTTGCCACTACTCCTATTCTTTTTGCTGCATGATCAGTCTCATACTCATATTAGACTTTTTTATGAAAAAAGGGCAAGCAGAAAGTACAAGAAAGGCATGACAAACAAGAAACTGTCAAAACGGTCTAATATACCGCCATGCCCGGGAAGAATCTTCCCAGAATCTTTTACATCGTAATGTCTTTTCAAGGCGGATTCCACTAAATCTCCAAGTTGTCCGAAAACAGACAAAAACAGTGTGATCAACAGCAGATAGATATACGGGATCGGAAGATGAGCAACAAACTGAAAAATCGTCGCCAGTATAAGTGCGATAACAATTCCGCCTGCAAAGCCTTCCACTGTTTTATTCGGACTGATTTCAGGCCAAAGTTTTCGCTTGCCAAGCGATTTCCCGACAAAATATGCACCGGAATCAGTGGACCAAATGACAACACACGCGTAAAAAATGTATGTTAATCCATATTGGTCTAGATTTCTGATTTCTATAAAATAATGAAAACACATTCCGATGTAAATTGCTGCCAGTGTAATAAACCCGACTTCATCAAAAGTAAAGGTGTTTTTCACCAGCACTGTGTAAATCAGCAAAAGCAACACCGCAAACAAAGCGATTTCCATTTTCGAAATACCATTCGCTTCCAAAAACGAATACTGGCTTGGCAATAAGAACAGCCACAATAATAAAAGACCGATCACACCCGGCAGTGAAACCAGCTTCAGCTTTTTCATCCGTAAAAGTTCAAAAAGCGCTACACTGCCCATCACATAAATTAATACGGTGAACGGCAATTTCCCGACAATAACCAAAAATAAAAATACAATTGCTGCCAGAACACCTGTCAAAATTCTTTGTTTCATGTCCACCATCCTCTAAATTCCGCCAAACCTCCGGCCTCTCTGCTGATATTCTCCTAACGCCTGTAAGAAGTGATCTTCTTTAAAGTCAGGCCACAAGACGTCAGTAAAGACAAATTCACTGTAAGCAACCTGCCATAGCATAAAATTGCTCAGTCTAATCTCGCCGCTCGTTCGAATTAAAAGTTCAGGATCCTGCAAAGATTCAGTCATTAAATAGTTAGAAAAAAGAGATTCATCAATGTCTTCAATATTTAAAGAGCCTTCCTTCACTTTTTCCGCGAGTGATTTTGCAGCAGTGACAATTTCAGTGCGTCCTCCATAATTGAGAGCAAAATTTAGGATCATTCCGTCGTTTTGCGCTGTATCCACTACAGCCTTTTCAATCGCACGTAATGTGTGTGCCGGCAAAGCCGTTTTATCTCCTATGATCCGAACCTGTACATTTTCCTCAACAAGCTCTGGAAGATACGTATTTAAAAATTCTTCCGGAAGCTTCATGAGAAAATCGACTTCCATTTTCGGCCTCTTCCAATTTTCTGTTGAAAAAGCATACAATGTCAGCACTTTGACACCTAATGCGTTCGCAAGCTTTGTTGTCCTTTTTACCACCTTCATCCCTTCGTGGTGGCCTGCAATTCGGGGAAGAGAGCGTTTTTTAGCCCAACGGCCATTCCCATCCATGATAATGGCGATATGTTCGGGAATTTCTCCCTTAAGTATGTCTTCTTTTGTATAACGTTCTAAGTTGGAAGCCGCAGTTTGCTGGTTCTTCCAATTTTTGAGTATGTTGAGCATGAGATTCCTCCGTCACCCAAAAAGGTTACATTCCCTGCTGATAATCAATGTAATCAACAGTATTAACAAAAAAACCCCCTGTAAACATGAGAGGGTCTTTTCACTATTATCTATTGTACATAGTTTTTCATTAAACTTCCATGATTTCTTTTTCTTTGTCTTTTGTGACACTGTCAATTTTTGACACATATTCATCTGTCAGTTTTTGAACGTCTTCAGTTGAAGCGCGCAGTTCATCCTCAGTGATGTCTCCGTTTTTCTCAAGCTTTTTGAGATCATCGTTAGCATCACGGCGAACGTTTCGGACTGCTACTTTCGCCTCTTCAGCATATTTTTTCACTACTTTTACTAATTCTTTACGTCTTTCTTCCGTTAATGCCGGAATCGCAATTCGAATGATATTGCCGTCACTTGTTGGCGTAAGGCCCAAATCAGCTTTCAAAATCGCTTTTTCGATATCACCGATTGCAGTTTTATCATATGGCGTTACAACAAGCATACGAGCTTCAGGCACATTAATAGAAGACAGCTGATTTAAAGGTGTCTGTGCCCCGTAATATTCAACTGTTACTTTATCTAATAAAGATGGGTTTGCACGGCCTGCGCGAACAGTAGCCAATTCGCGTGAATAAGCAGCAATCGCTTTTTCCATTTTTTCTTTTGTTTGAGTTAATACTTCTTTTGACACGTTATTTCCCCCTTACAATCGTTCCGATAGATTCACCGATAACGGCACGTTTGATATTTCCTTCTTCCATAATAGAAAAGACGATAAGCGGAATGTCATTATCCATGCATAAAGATGATGCTGTTGAATCCATGACTTCCAGGCCGTCTTTTAGAACGTCAAGATAAGAAAGCGATTCATACTTAACAGCTGATTTATCTTTTCTAGGATCAGCATTATACACACCGTCAACATTATTCTTAGCCATTAAAATAACGTCTGCTTCAATTTCAGCAGCCCGCAGTGCAGCCGTCGTATCAGTAGAGAAGTATGGGTTTCCTGTGCCCGCAGCGAAAATAACGACACGTTTTTTCTCTAAGTGGCGTATCGCTTTTCTTCTTATGTACGGTTCGGCAACTTGTCTCATTTCAATGGATGTTTGCACTCTGGACTGGATTCCGAGTGTTTCCAAGCTGTCTTGAAGAGCAAGCGAATTCATAACAGTCGCAAGCATTCCCATATAGTCAGCAGTTGCACGGTCCATGCCCAGGTCACTTCCTGTTTTTCCGCGCCATAAGTTGCCGCCGCCCACTACAACAGCGACTTCGACTTCAAGCTCAGCGATTTCTTTCACTTGCTGTGCAATAGATTGAATGACAGTTGGGTTAATGCCGTTTCCCTGTTCTCCTGCCAATGCTTCTCCGCTAAGCTTTAATACGATACGTTTGTATTTTGGTTTTTCCATGATAACCTCCAAGTGTAAACATTGCCGTTTTCTATTATGCAAGAGAAAAAAAGGTTTGTAAATATAGTTTTAAAAATAGGGAACACAAATTGTGTCCCCTATACTGCCTGAAAAGACGCGGCTTAGCCGCGGAATCTTTTCGCCATTATTTTTTCACTTGGTTCATTACTTCTTCAGCAAAGTTTTCTTGACGTTTTTCGATGCCTTCTCCAACTTCATAGCGGACATAAGTTTGAACAGTTGCGTTTTTCGCTGCAACAACTTGCTTCACTTTTTCATCTGGGTTTTTAACGAACGCTTGGTCTAAAAGACAAATTTCTTCGAAGAATTTGTTCAGACGGCCTTCAACCATTTTCGCTACGATGTTTTCAGGTTTGCCTTCTTGAAGAGCTTGCTGAGTTAAGATTTGACGCTCATGGTTTGCTTCTTCTTCAGAAACTTGATCACGAGAAATGTAACGAGGGTTAACCGCAGCAACGTGCATTGCGATATCTTTTGCAATTTCTTCGTCAGTTGTACCGTTAAGAACAGTTAATACACCGATGCGGCCGCCCATGTGAAGGTATGCACCGAATGCAGAGCTGTCGTCTTTTGTAAGAACTGTAAAGCGGCGAAGAGTGATTTTCTCACCGATTTTAGCAACTGCGCTTGTGATGTACTCTTCAACGGTAGAGCCGTTTTCCATTTTTTGACCCATTGCTTCTTCAACATCTGCAGGAGCATTTGCAAGAAGGTGGTCAGCTAACGTGTTAAGAAGCTCTTTGAAACCTTCGTTTTTCGCAACGAAGTCAGTTTCAGAGTTTACTTCTAGGATAACACCTTTGTTGCCGTCAGTTTTAATCAGAGTAGAACCTTCTGCTGCAATACGGTCAGCTTTTTTCGCTGCTTTCGCAATCCCTTTTTCTCTTAAAAGGTCAATTGCTTTGTCCATATCTCCGTCAGTTTCAGTTAACGCTTTTTTACAATCCATCATGCCTGCGCCAGTTTTTTCACGCAGTTCTTTTACTTGCTGTGCAGTAATTGCCATTTGTATTCCTCCTTATATGTTTAAACAAGACTATGTATATTACACATTTTTCTTGAAAAAAGGTGATAAAAGGCAGTCCCTCTTATCACCTTTTGAATAGGTTACGCAGTTGTTGTTTCTGTTTCTGGTGCAGTTTCTTCAGCAACTTCCGCTTCTTCTTCACCTTGCTTCGCTTCTAAGATTGCATCTGCCATTTTAGAAGTTAGAAGTTTAACAGCGCGGATAGCGTCATCGTTCGCTGGGATTACAACATCAATTTCATCTGGATCACAGTTAGTATCTACGATACCGATGATAGGAATGTTTAATTTGCGAGCTTCCGCAACAGCGATGCGCTCTTTGCGAGGATCGATGATGAATAATGCATCAGGAAGATCCTTCATATCTTTAATTCCGCCTAGGAATTTTTCAAGACGTTCTAATTCTTTTTTCAATTGAACGACTTCTTTTTTAGGAAGTACATCAAACGTACCGTTTTCTTGCATTTTTTCAATGTCTTTAAGACGTTTAATACGTTTTTGGATTGTTTCAAAGTTTGTTAATGTACCGCCCAACCAGCGTTGGTTGACATAGTACATGCCAGAGCGCTGAGCTTCTTCTTTAACAGAATCTTGAGCTTGTTTTTTAGTTCCGACGAAAAGGATTTTTCCGCCTTCAGCAGCAAGATTTTTAGTGAAGTTGTAAGCTTCCTCTACTTTTTTGACTGTTTTTTGAAGGTCAATGATGTAGATTCCGTTACGCTCCGTGAAAATGTAACGCTTCATTTTTGGGTTCCAACGGCGTGTTTGGTGACCGAAGTGAACACCAGCTTCAAGCAATTGCTTCATAGAAATGACTGACATGTTATTTCCTCCTAATATAATGGTTTTTTTTCCTCCGCTTAAGTCATTTTTGTACAGAACTGCCGCCTGCAGCACCCTCTGCATAAATCGTTAAGCGTGTGTATTTAACACCAAGACATAATATAACACAGGTTTATCCGACAATCAAGAATCCTTTACACCTTTGGAGCGAAATTTTAAAAAGAGCTCGATTTCTGTCTTTCCGCTCTTCAGTTTCTGGGCAATTTGACTGGCTGAATACCCCTCTTCATATAATTCTATGACCTGATCTTCAAATGATTGGACATCGCTGTTTACGCTCCCTTCCTGACGCTCGACTGCAGTAATCAGACCTTCAATATGTTCGGGAAGATTTTCTTCTTGAACCGCATCCCGCTCTGAATCTTTTTCAACGTGCTGAAGGTCTGGCTTTTGAGTCTCTTCATCAGTTTGGCTTGAAGGTGAATCGGAATTGTCTATCAGTTTTTCATTTTCTTCCTTTAGCTCAAGAAGAAATGCCGCCAAGGTGTTTTCCGTCTCTTCAAGTATCTTCTTTTGCTGTTTTTCTGTTTCTTTCACAGCTGCGAGTCTCGTATACAGGATCATAACAGCATACAGAAGAACGCCGTGGAGGGTAAAGCTTAAAAGCCATAATAGTGTTGACATGTTTTTCACTCGCTAACCATGAAATTCATTATTGAATCACTTTCTCAAGCAGATTCTTTAATTTAAATAGTGCTTTTGAATGGATCTGTGATATGCGGGACGTAGAAAGGTTTAATACTTGTCCGATTTCTGTCAATGTCAGCTCCTCTTTGTAGAACAAACTGACCACCAGTTGTTCTTTTTCAGAGAGTTCGTGAATTTTTTCAGCAAGTTGTGCAATCAGTTCATCCTTCATAATCTTTTCTTCAGGGGGAACATTTTTGTCATCTCTGATCATGATCTGAATGTTTTCACCGTCATCTTGATCATTAAGCTTTTCATCAATTGACAGCAGATTTGCAAAAAAACCTTCATTCATTGTTGACACTACATCCTGAACCGTCATTCCGAGTTCCTCTGCAATTTCAGCGGGCGATACGTTCCGAAGATAACGCTGCTCAAGCTTTTCAATTGCTGCTTCAACCTTCTTTGTTTTTTCACGTGAGGTTCTGGGCAGCCAATCTTCTTTACGAAGCCCGTCTATGATTGCGCCGCGAATTCTAAACGAGGCGTAGGTATCAAATTTTAAGTCCCGGCTGGGGTCAAATTTTTCAAGGGCATCATATAAACCAAGCATACCAAGGCTCATAAGATCGTCTTTATGCACTGATTTCGGCAGTCCGACAGAAATTCTGCCTACATGATATGTGACAAGCGGCATGTAACGGCGCATTAGATCATCACCGGCTTTAGGATCCTTCCACTCTTTCCAGCGCGTCCAAAGCACCTGATCTTCATAATTCAAGGATTGCATTGTTATCCCCCTAATACCTTAATTAAATCGTTTTTTCACCTTGTTTAACAGTTCGAATATGCAGCATGCAGGACTTCGGTTCAAATTCTATCGTCCGGCCGCTAGAGCCGCCCGTATCTTCACTAATAATAGGAATATGATATAAAGACAGCTGTTCCTTTATCGCTAATACATTTCTCGGTCCGATCTTCATCAAATCATTTGTCGATTTAAATTTAAACATTTCTGATCCGCCGGCCAGCTTTGCTTTTAATGCAAATTTCCGGCAGCCAGCTTCAATCAGCATATCAATCGTGGTCTTTACGGCTGTGTCAGCGTACTTAGCCCGATTGAGTTCGGCCGTTTTCGATAACGTCGAATCGGGCAGCATGACATGGACAAGCCCCGCCGTTTGCTTTTCTTTATCATAAAGCACCAGCCCCACACATGATCCCAACCCAGAGGTCCTGATGGTGTCCGGGAAGCGGGCAATCTTCACGTCGGCAATTCCAACCTTTACAACAACAGCCTCAGTTGTACTCATAATGATGCACCCAATGCGACAAAGAGCTTTTCAAATGAATCATAGTCCGGCAGCATAAACATATGCGCTTTCAGCTCCTGCTGATGGCTTTGGTCAAAAATTGACGTGTCGACAACGATAGCGTGTTCTCCAACCTGGCTTAGCTCCATCAGCCCTTCGCTGATCACAGCGCCGAACATGTCCAATGAAACTTCAGGAACACTTGGATAAAGCTGAAGCTGCGTCAAATCCGCCAAGGCTGTTAAATATGATCCTGCTAAAATATTGCCCAGTTCATGCAAAGCCGATGAGCTCATATGATCTTCACCTAAGTCCTCTATATCAAAGTCGGGGTTTCCAATCAGATCTCTGATAAACTGTTCCGCCTGGTAAAAAGGCATTATAAAGAACATCGAACCCGTCAAATCGCCTTCCATTCTTAAAAAGATGCTGGCAACCGGGGTATCGGCGCCGCCGAAAAAATCTACAAGCTCATCGAAAGACAGCAGCTTTGCAAACGGGACTTCCATATCTATCTTTCTATTTAACAGCTGGGCCATTGCAGAGGCGGAGTGGCCGGCGCCTATATTGCCGACTTCCCGCAAAATGTCCATCTGCTCTTCTTTGATTCCATTAAAAATACTCATGTCATAACCCCTTTAAGATTAAGCTTGATCGGGCACAGCGGACTGAGATGATTCTTTATCCAAAACCGCGTTCGCATCAATAATATTTAAGAGTCTGTTCTCTTGTTTTACAATCTGTTCAATCGACACATCCGTATCTTTCTGGATGCTTTCTGGAGCGGATTCGATTTCACTTTCGTGTACGGTAATCACATCATTCGCTTCATCCACAATCCAGCCGATTTCAGTATCACGATAAGCAATAATGATAATTCGTGTTTCATCAGTAATTTCATTCTCTGGCAAATTCAGACGCTTTCTTAAATCAATAACCGGAGTCACCACCCCGCGCAAATTGATTACCCCGCAAATATATGGTTCAACGCCTGGCACTCTCGTTGGCTTTTGCCATTTTTCAATTGATTTCACCTGAGCGACGGAAATGGCATACTCTTTGCCATTTACCATAAAAACAATCATTTTTTCGCCGGTTTTAATTTCTGCAGTCATGTGAGACACCTCCTCGAATGGTTAAATAATCAGTGCGTTACAATCAATAATGAGCGCTACATCTCCGTCTCCTAAAATAGTAGCTCCGGAAATGGCAAAGACGTTTGCTAAATAATCTCCGAGTGATTTCAGCACAACTTCCTGCTGACCAATAAAGGAGTCCACCACAAATGCAGTAGGTTTGTCGCCTTTTTTCACGATAATGATATGGAGCTGTTCCGCGTCTTGCCTTGTATCATCTATTTTAAACTCGTCTTTTAAATAAACGACAGGGACAATGTGCCCTCTAAAATCAATTACTTCACGGTCATGCGTTTGTAAAATGTCTTTTCTGTCAATAACTGCTGTTTCAATGATTGAAGAAATCGGAATAGCAAATGTCTCTTCTTCCAATTTGATCAGCAGAACTGAAATAATGGACAATGTCAGCGGAAGCTGGATGCTGAATAAAGAGCCTTGACCTTCAGCAGATTTCACACTTACTGAACCGCCAAGAGACTCCAATTTATTTTTCACAACGTCAAGACCGACACCGCGGCCGGAAATATCAGAAATTTGATCAGCAGTTGAGAACCCTGGAGCAAAAATCAATTCATAAATTTCATTGTCTTCTAAGGTTTCTGCTTCTTTTTCCGTAATGACCCCGCGTTCAAGCGCTTTTTCAAGAATTTTTTTGCGATTAAGGCCTGCACCGTCATCCTCTACTTCGATAAAGACATGGTTGCCGCTGTGATAAGCTTTAAGCACAACTTTTCCTGATTCCGGTTTTCCTTTTTGCAAACGTGTTTCCGGCGACTCAATCCCATGGTCAATACTGTTTCTGATTAAGTGAACGAGAGGATCTCCGATTTCATCAATCACTGTTCGATCCAGTTCAGTTTCAGCACCGACGATCGAGAGTTCGATTTTTTTATTCAGCTCTTTTTGAAGCTGACGAATCATTCTCGGGAACCGGTTAAAAACGGTTTCAACCGGAACCATTCTCATATTGAGAATAATCGATTGCAAATCTCCGGAAATTCTCGTCATTCGTTCAACCGTTTCAGTCAGTTCATTGTGCTCAAGCTCTTTTGCAATCTGCTCAAGACGCCCGCGGTCAATAACAAGCTCTTCAAATAAATTCATTAAAGAATCAAGTCTGTCAATGTTGACACGAATTGTTTTAGATCCACCCGCTGCATGCTTCGCCTGCTCATCGTTTTTAGCAGGCTGTTTTTGATTCTCCTGCTTCACAGGTACAGGTGCTGGCGAATCTGCAGGCTTAGATTCTACCGGCTTTTCAGCTGATGTTAAAGGAGCTCCTTGAATGACTTCAACATGCTCAATTTCTGAAACGCCATTGATTAATTGTTCAATCTCTTCCGCTGATTGATGTGTTAAGAAGCAAACTTGAAAGTCCGTGCCGAAATCTTCTGTTTCAAGCACTTCCGCACTTGGGATTGTTTTGGCCACTTCTCCGACTTCATTAAGCTTTTCAAACACCATATAGACACGAACTGCTTTTAGCATACAGTTTTCATTCAGAGAAATTTTGATTTCAAATCGCTTAAAGCCTTGTTCCTCCGCTTCTTGTATCACAGTTCGTTCAAATTCGTCATATTCCCAATCAGTGGCTGAATTCTGTGCTACTGCAGGTTCCGCAGAGGCAGCCGCTTCAGCGTGCGCACCATTCACATCAAGCTTTGCGCTTACTTCTGAGATATCTCTTTTACCATCCCCGCCGTCAATGATAGACTGAACCATAGCATCCAAGTGATCCAGAGCTTCAAACAAAATATCCATCCAGTCTGAGGTAACTGCCATTTCTCCGTTTCGGAATGCATCCAGCACGTTCTCAAGCAGATGGGTTAGATGTGCTAAATCCGTATAGCCCATCGTTGCGCTCATTCCTTTTAATGTATGGGCAGCTCTGAATATATCATGAACGAGCTGAAGGTCAGTCGGGTCTTTCTCTAAAAGAAGAAGCTTTTCATTACATGTTTGTAAATGTTCTTTACTCTCATCAATAAAGACATCTAAATACTGATTCATATCCATTGAATCACACCCTCTCTTTTTTCACACAGCTTGTGATGGATGCTGCGATATCTTCCACATGTTTAATCTCATGAATGAGGCCCGCTTTAACAGCTGCTTTCGGCATCCCATATACGACACAAGATTCTTCAGACTCCGCAATGGTTTTCACATTGCCTGCCGTTAGCAAATCCTTTAAGCCGGCAGTTCCGTCACTGCCCATTCCGGTCATGATAACCGCTACTTTTTCATAGTCTGCCAGTTTACCGACAGAACGGAACAAATAATCCGCTGATGGTTTATGACGGCTTGGTGTATCGACATTATCAAGAACAATCTGGAGTCCTCCGCTGTTTTTGATAACGGATATGTTTTTTCCGCCCGGCGCTATGTAAACACAGCCGTTAAGAGCTTCCTCACCATCTTTTGCTTCTTTTACTTGAATGTCAGATAAATGATTCAGCCGCTCAGCCAAAGAAGCAGTAAAACCTTCGGGCATGTGCTGAACGACAACCACTGGTGCATTCAAATCCTTAGGGAGCTTCGGTATCACCTTTTGTAATGCTCTTGGGCCGCCTGTTGATGTGCCGATACATACAATCTGTCTGCCTGTGCCGGATTTCAGTTTGCTTAATTCAGGCTTTACAGCACGCACTATAGGTTCAGGGCGGACCGCCTGCGGAACAGGCGGTTTATGCTTGCCGGAAAGTCCAGCCGCGACGACACGCTCAACTAATTGTTCTTTAATTTTGTACAAATCCAGAGATATCGAGCCTGATGGCTTTGTGATAAAGTCAAAAGCACCGATCTCTAAACAATTAATTGTGCACTCTTTCCCTTTTTCGGTCTGGCTTGACACCATGATGACCGGCAAGTTATAAATTTCAATAATTTTACGCAGTGTGTCCGTCCCATTCATGACTGGCATTTCAACATCAAGTGTAATAACGTCCGGATTTAGTAATTCAATTTTCTTAAGCGCTTCTTCTCCGTTTCTCGCAGTTCCGATTACTTCTATCTGCTTTTCCTCGGTCAGAAAATCACTTATCATTTTTCTCATAAAAGCTGAATCATCCACTACAAGCACACGAATCAAATTAAGCCCTCCTCATTAAAAAAGAAGATAATTTCTCTATAAATGTCTGTTTGTCTTCTTTGTGTCTCGTTTCTTCTCTTTCAAACAAGGCGTCCGCTAAAAGACGGACTGACCGGCTGGCTTTTGCCTGAGGACTTTTTATGAAAAAAGGAACCTGTTCGACAACTGCTTTGCTCACGATCGGATCATCAGAAACGGAACCGGCAAACTGAACCTGAACATCCAAAAACATATGAATCGTGCGGGAAAGGCGGGTAAAAGCGTCTAGCCCTTCCTTTTGATCACGGCACCGATTGACAGCCACCTTCATTGAAAGTTTACTTTCAGTCAAAACCAAATGTTTGACAGCGCTGTATGCGTCCATGATGGCCGTCGGTTCTGGAGTCGTAATAATCAAAATATCTTCTGCGGATAAGATAAAAGGCAGCTGATCTTTCGATAGGCCCGCTCCCAAGTCAAACAGCACGTAATCGAACTGGCTTAACGCATGAGAAAGTTCATTGGCAAAAAACGCCCATTTTCTCTGATCCAGCTGAAACATTACATCCAGACCGGTTCCTCCTGATATATACCGCAGACCCTTTGGCCCAACGGATAATGACTGCATCAGCGGCTTATGTTCGGTTAATACGTCGATAATCGTGGCGGACGATGTGTTACCCATCAATATATCAATGTTTCCCATCCCGATATCGAGATCAATGAGCAGCACCTTCTTACCTTTATCCTGCAGCACAAGGGCCATGTTTAAAGTAATATTGGATTTTCCGACACCGCCCTTGCCGCTGATGACAGCAAGTGTCTTCGCTTTTTGTGAATAAACCATTGGCAGAACACGCTGACGCTTTTCCATTTTCGCCCGTAAAGTCGCTGCTTGGTCCAATCTGTTCATCTGCACAGCATCCTTACAAATTCATGCGGAGACACAGTCTTTATATCCTCCGGCACATTCTGGCCGTTTGTAATAAACCCGGCGCCTATTTTTGATTCTGCCAGTATATTAAATACAGAACCTAAGGAAGCAGTTTCATCTGTTTTTGTAAAAATAAACTGATTGACAGGGACGGATGAAAACCGTTTGACAATATGCTTCATATCTTCATATTTTGTAGTTGCCGATAAAACGAGAAATGACTGAATGGCACTTCCAAAAGGAATCGTTTCTTTCAATTCATCAATATATTGCTGTTCCTTGAAGTTTCTTCCGGCTGTATCAATAAATACATGATCATACTCAGAAAACAACTCCTTCGCCTGCTGAAATTCTTCTTTTGTATAGCAAACTTCCAGCGGTGCCTGCAGCAGTTCGGCGTATGTTTTCAACTGTTCAACAGCTGCAATACGATACGTATCTGTTGTAATAAAAGCGATTTTTTTCTGTTTTTCAAGCATAGATATGGCTGCGAGCTTAGCCAGCGTTGTTGTTTTACCAGCGCCAGTTGAACCAAACAGTACAATATACTTTGAATGTATAGACTCCTGCCACTTGTCTGTTGAAGGCAGCGCGTCGCATAGTATATCCTGAAGTTTGCCGGCCACGTTTTCTTCAGTAAGACCCCCCGCTTCCACAGAGAAGCGAAGCAATTTTTTTAGAGCGTTCGTCTTTGTTGATTCTTTAATCCCCGTTTCATCCAAAAGCTTTTCTGCTTTTCTCAACGGCTCAGGAAGTACTGATTGATAAGCTGAAAAATCACCGGGCTCTTGTTGCGCCGGCATTTGAGAGAGATACGGCCCCTCCTCTATTTTCGGACTGCTGACCGGAGTTTTTAATGTTTGTTTCGGCTCAGCTGCTTTTTGGGGTGTTTTTTTCTCAAGAAAGTCTTGATCCAATACGGCAATTACTTCAACAGCAGGCTTTTTGATGAGTCCAAACCATTTTCGCTTATTAATTTTTTTCGAATTTAATATGACTGCTTCATTACCTAATTCTTTTCTGATGAGAAGTGCCGCTTCTTGCATTGAAGCAGCAGTAAATTTTTTTATTTTCATTAAATATCCACCACTCCAATGCTTTGTACCTCAACATTCGCTTCAAGTTCGTTATAAGAAAGTACCGGAAGGTCAGGGAAGTATCGTTCCAGAAGCTGTTTCACATACATTCTGACAGGCGGCGAGCATAGAAGAATTGCGGTTTCCTGACGCAATGAAAGCTGTTCGGCTTCTTTAGCGACAGAGCGCACAATGCTTTCTGAAACATCTGGTTCAAGCGACAAATAATTACCGTGTTCCGTTTGCTGTACACCGTCTGCTATTGCCTTTTCTACACGGCCCGAACAAGTCACGACCTTTAACACTTCACTTTCCTTGGCAAACTGGGCTGTAATTTGTTTAGCCAGCGCCTGTCTCGTATACTCTGTCAAAAGATCGGAATCAGTTGTTAATTTTCCATAGTCAGCAAGCGTTTCAAAAATCGTGACTAAATTTCGGATAGACACTTTTTCTTTTAAAAGCTTAGCCAGCACCTTCTGAACCTCACCGACAGACAACGGATTCGGCGTAACCTCTTCCACAAGGACCGGGTACGTTTCTTTCAAGTGATCGATCAGCTGTTTCGTCTCCTGTCTTCCGATCAATTCGTGGGCGTGCTGCTTAATTTTCTCCGTAATATGGGTTGAAACGACTGAAGCAGGATCGACAACTGTATAACCAAGCATGTCAGCTTCATCCTTTACAGCTTCGCCAATCCATTTTGCCGGCAGTCCGAATGACGGTTCAACTGTTTCAATTCCTTCTATGAGATCGTCTTCAGGCGTAGGCGACATCGCTAAGTAATGATCAAGCAAAAGCTCGCCTTTCGCTACTTCATTTCCTTTAATTTTCAATCGATATTCATTAGGCTGAAGCGCTATATTGTCTCTGATGCGCACAACAGGAATGACAAGTCCGAGTTCCAGAGCCAACTGACGGCGAATCATCACAATTCGATCTAATAAATCACCGCCTTGATTGGCATCAGCAAGCGGGATCAGACCATATCCGAACTCAAATTCTATCGGGTCTATGTGCAGAAGCTGAACAACGCTTTCAGGGCTTTTAAGGTCGTCAACCTCAGCCTCTTCCTCAAGTATTTCATCCACTTCTTCTTTTTCCTTACCTGATTTAGATAACGTATAACCGCCGAAAGCAAGCAGTCCCGCAAGCGGTCCCGTCAGAAAAATGCCAATCGGAGTGAAAATACCAAGAAGCAAAATCGTAGCTGCTGCGACGTATAAAAGCTTTGGATAAGCAAACAGCTGACCTGTAATATCATGACCTAAGTTTCCTTCAGAAGCAGCTCTTGTTACGACAATACCTGTAGCTGTAGAAATGAGCAGCGCTGGAATTTGCGAAACGATTCCATCCCCTACAGTCAGCATCGTAAAGTGTGAAGCGGCTTCTTGAATTGACATGCCCTGCTGAAGCATTCCGATCACGATACCAAAGATAATATTGATCATCACAATGATGATTCCGGCAATCGCGTCGCCTTTAACAAATTTACTGGCACCGTCCATTGCTCCATAAAAGTCTGCTTCTCTTGCCACTTTTTCGCGGCGGTGCTTCGCTTCCTGTTCGGTAATCATCCCTGCGTTTAAATCAGCATCAATACTCATCTGCTTCCCTGGCATTGCATCGAGCGTAAACCTTGCTGCCACCTCGGAAACACGTTCAGCACCTTTCGTAATGACGATAAACTGAATAATAATCAGGATGATGAAAACAACGAGTCCAACTAGTACATTTCCGCCGACAACGAAATTTCCGAAAGTCTCGACGACTTTTCCTCCCTCACCATGTGAAAGAATTGAACGGGTAGTTGAGACGTTCAAGCCCAAACGAAATAGGGTTAAAAGCAGCAACAGTGACGGAAATATCGAAAACTGAAGCGCTTCTTGCATATTCATTGTGGTAAGAAGCACGATCAACGCAAGAGAAATATTAATAATGATTAAAATACTTAACAGCCATGGAGGAAATGGAATCACCAGCATCGCCACAATGAGGACCACACTTATTAAAACGGATAAATCTCTTGTTGACATGCTGTTTTTTCTCTCCTTTTAAATCGAAAAATTCAATATACTTTTTGTTTGGTTTTATATACGTAAGCCAGAATTTCTGCCAAGACTTTAAAAAACTCTTCCGGCACTGCCTGGTCAATTTCTACCTGATCATATAACGCACGGGCAAGCGGTCTGTTTTCTACCATCATGACATCATGCTCTTTAGCGATTTTCCTGATTTTTAACGCTAAATGGTCAACACCTTTTGCAACAATATAAGGAGCGTCCATTTTTTCTTCGTCATATTTCAGGGCAATCGCATAATGGGTCGGGTTAGTGATAATCACATCTGCTTTTGGGACTTCCTGCATCATCCGCCTCATCGCCATTTCCCGCTGTCTTTGTTTAATTTTTGACCTGATAATCGGGTCTCCTTCAGATTTTTTGTACTCATCTTTTATATCCTGCTTTGACATTTTGATATTTTTCTCATAGTCAAACCTTTGATATAAATAGTCGAGACCAGCAAGTATCAACAAAGCTCCTGCACCGCTCAGCCCCATCCATAAGGTGAGTTTTGATACAAAAGAAAGTACCTCTCCGGGTGTCAGGAGCGGGAGCCGGAGAATTTCTCCATAATGCAGCCAAAGCACAGCGAAAGCCGCAAAACCGACAACTGTGATTTTCAATATAGATTTAATCAGCTCTACAATCGCCCTCATGCTGTATATTCGTTTAAAGCCTTTGATCGGGTCCAGCTTTTCAAGCTTAGGCTGTATCACTTCAGCAGAAAACAAGAACCCAACCTGCATATAGTTGCTTACGACCCCTGCAACAAGAGCGACAAGCAAGATCGGTGCAAGTATCATGCCCATATCCTCTAATAAGCTGATAAACAGCGTGTGCACATTTGATTCTGAAAGCTTCATTGTGAGCGAATCGGTATAAAACATTTCTATAAATGAAAGCAGCTTGTCTCTCATATACGGACCAATCGCAATAAACGAAAGGAATACGACTAATAAAGAAATGGCGGTATTAACATCCGAACTTTTGGCTACCTGCCCTTTTTTTCGCGTATCCTTCCGTTTTTTCGGAGTGGCTTTTTCTGTCTTTTCTCCCGCAAAAAACTGCAGGTCAATTCTAAGCTTCATTAAGAAACACCGACCAATGCTAAAAGATTCCGCATCGTTTCAATCGTCAAACCGAAAACATTCCGCACAACAACGAAAATAACGGACATACACACAATGAGCATGATAAAACTGACAGCGATCTTTAAAGGCAGACCGACCACAAATACATTTAGTTGCGGAACAGTCCGAGCCACAATACCTAATGCTAAATCAACTAGAAACAAACTGGCCACAACCGGCGCTGACATTTGAAAAGCGATAATAAACATCGCATTAAAGCTTTTCGCGATAAAATAAGCAAACTTTTCATCGCCGAAATTCGGAAATGCCTGATCAACTGAAATATACTGAAAGCTATAGTAAATACCGTCCAGAAGCAAATGGTGGGCATTGACACTAAGCATAAACAATAGTGCCATCGTATAGATAAACTGGCCGATCAACGGACTTTGTGCACCGGTTTGCGGGTCAATTACGTTCGCAATTGAAAATCCCATTTGAAAATCAATAAACGAGCCGGCAATCTGAACTGCGGCAATCATCATATAAGCGATTAAACCTAGACAGAGACCAACCAAAGCTTCCTTAAACGCCAAGAGCATATATTGCTCATCTATCTCCAAAGAGGGCGGTTTATCAATGGTGCTGAAACAAATGACTGCGAGAAAAAAAGCAAATCCAATACGATGAACAGCCGGGACATTTCGGTGTCCGAACAGCGGTATCGTTACAAAAAAAGCAGAGATTCTAATAAAAACCAATAAGAAGGCAGGAAATAAATCAATAATCGAATTCATCTCTACATTACCCTGCAAAACGATTTAAATTAGAGAACAACTCTGTTGTAAATGAAAGAATGGTCGACAGCATCCATGGACCAAAAAAAATCAGGGCCAGAAGAACCGCCACGATTTTCGGAATAAACGCCAAAGTCTGTTCCTGGATTTGAGTTGTTGCCTGAAATATGCTGACGATTAAACCGACCAGTAAAGCGATAGCCAGCAATGGCGCACTGATCATCAGCGTTACGTATACGGCTTTTTCCGCCATAGAAATTACAAATTCTGAACTCACGTTTAGCACCTACCCTAAAAGCTCTGAAGCAAAGATTTTACAATTAAATACCAGCCGTCTACTAAAACAAAAAGTAATATTTTAAAGGGCAGAGAAATCATAACTGGAGGGAGCATCATCATTCCCATTGACATTAAAACGCTCGCCACTACCATATCTATAATTAAAAATGGGATAAAAATCATAAAACCGATTTGAAACGCTGTTTTAAGCTCTGATATCGCAAAAGCCGGAACCATTGTTGTTAGCGGAATATCCTTTAATGATTCAGGTTTATCCATTTTTGCGTAATTCATAAACAGCGCCAGGTCCTTCTGCCTTGTGTGTTTACTCATAAATTCTTTGATCGGTTCCTCAGCTTTTGTATACGCTTCGTCCAAGCTGATTTTGTTGTCCATCAATGGGGTCAGCGCTTCTTTATTAATCTCTGAAAAAGTAGGAGCCATAATAAAAAACGTTAAAAACAGCGCAAGCCCGATGAGAACCTGGTTTGGCGGCATAGATTGTGTCCCCAGGGAAGTCCGGACAAATGACAGAACAATGACGATGCGAGTAAAACAAGTCATAAGAATCAAAATTCCAGGCGCCACTGAAAATACAGTTAACAATAACAGTAATTTAACAGTTGAACTAACGTTTTGCGGATCGCTCGAATTGAAAATATTTATAAACTCATTCATGATGACGTGGGCCTTTCTTCTTTCCTTCAGAACGGTTTTGTTTTAACTCCTCAAGCTGCTCTTTTAATGCTTTTGAAAATGAAGGCAGTTTTTGCTGCGGCTGATGTTCAGAGCCCTTCAGCGGCTTTACAAACTTTTTCCACTCTATCTTGCTTGACATTGCCTCTTCATGCTGGCTGAGAATAGCTTCAATCTCTTTTTCATCTTCAATTTCTTTCAGCAGCTGAATCGTCTCTCCTACACCGACGACGAGCACACTTTTTCCAACTTTGACCAATTGGATGGATCTGTTTTGACCAATCGATGTGCCGCCAATATTTTCAACATATTGGAAAGGTTTTAGAAGGCGATTTCTTTTGTTCATGAGCTTAACCAGCCCGTAAATCAGCACGACAACAAACAGTAAAGCGAAAATCATCTTCACAAAATCAAAAGCTGAGACAGAAGGAGCAGCCGCTCCCTCCGTCTCATCAGCAGTTTGTGTTGTTTTTTCTTTCTTTTGCTCTGACTTATCTGCAGTTTTTTCATCTTTCTTTTGAAACCATTCGTTTACAGTTGAATTATCAGAGCCTGCCGCGGCTGCAGCAATCGGATGTACACTGAATAAAACGAAAAAACATATAAAAGCGATGAAATATTGACTCTTTTTCAACAGTCGTACACCCTTTAACTTAATGTTTTGTTGATTGCTTCAAGCACACGGTCAGCCTGGAATGGTTTTACGATAAAATCCTTAGCGCCGGCCTGAATGGCATCAATAACCATTGATTGCTGACCCATAGCAGAACACATAATGATTCTTGCTTGTGCATCAATTTGTTTAATTTCTTTTAATGCTGAAATCCCATCCATCTCTGGCATTGTGATATCCATAGTAACAAGATCAGGAGAATGCTCTTTATACTTTTCTACTGCTTGTGCTCCATTTTCTGCTTCTGCTACTACTTCAAATCCGTTTTTCACCAAAATATCTTTAATCATCATTCGCATAAATGCTGCGTCATCTACAATTAAAATTCTGTGTGCCATAATCAATCTCTCTCCTTGTGTTTCGTTATTTTAAATTATTAATGCGCTCTGCCTGGCTTAAAATGTCAGTGACTCTTACCCCAAAGTTTTCTTCAATGACAACGACCTCGCCTTTGGCAACAATACGCTGATTAACTAAAATATCTACAGGTTCACCGGCTAATTTATCAAGTTCAATAATACTTCCGGCAGAAAGCTCCAAAATCTCTTTTACGCTTCTCTTCGTTCTGCCAAGCTCAACAGTAATCGAAAGCGGGATATCCAAAAGCATATCCAGGTTGTTTATAGGGGCTTGCGAAGCCTCGTTTGGATCAAACGCGGAAAATTCCACCGGAGAAACCTGAACAGGCGCTGCTTTTTTCGGTGTTCCCTGCCTTTTTGGCGGCTGCTGCGGCTGCTGTTCATTACGCGGCTCTGGCATGACAGGCTCTTTCGGCTGCTCATATGCAACATCAGGCTGCACCGCTGTTTCTTCCTCTGCACTTTCTGTGTTCATAAGACTTGAAATTAAATCTTTCGCAAATGTCAGCGGGTAAAGCTGCATAATGCTGGAGTCTATTAATTCTCCCACCTTTAAGTTGAAAGAAACTTTCACCAGCATTTCATCATCAGGAATACGGTCTGTTCCCTTTTCTTCAGTAACATCGAGCAACTCAACCCGAGGCGGTGAAATATCAATTTTTTTACTGAATACAGTAGACATTGATGTAGCGGCTGATCCCATCATTTGGTTCATTGCTTCTTGAACCGCACTTAAATGGATTTCACCCAGTGAAGGGTCCGCACCTTTTCCGTCTCCACCGATCATTAAGTCAGCAATGATCGCCGCGTCATTTTGCTCCACGACCAGCAGGTTGCTGCCGCTGAAGCCCTCTGTATAATTCACTTCAATCGCTACATACGGTTCAGGAAACGCATCGCTGATTTTACTTTTAGGAATGACAGTTACACTCGGAGTCGTAATATCGACCTTTTGATTTAAAAGCGTTGAAAGTGCTGTCGCAGAACTGCCAAATGAAATATTTCCAATTTCACCGATTGCATCACGCTCCATTTCCGACAAGTCATGTACTTCCGGAACCTCTGGCTCATCCGGCGTGCTGCCTGTGCCGTTAAGAAGCGCGTCAATCTCATCTTGAGATAATCTATTATTCTCCATCTTGTTCACCTCTTATGTCGTGATCTAAAATTTGCACTGCCTGTTTTCGATTCACCCGGCCGGCTTGTCCTAAAAATTTCGGCTTATCTCCGACCAATACAGTAAGAGGATCTGTGACTGATTTGTCTAAAGTTATGCAGTCTCCGACTTCTAAAATTAAAAACTCTTCTATTGTCAGTTCAGATGTGCCGAGCTCGGCCACGACAGGTATTTGTGCTGTCATGATACGTTTTTCAAGCGACTTTGTTTCCTCAGGCTTAGGCTCATTTCTATCTGATTGCATCCAATAGTGGACTGAAAGCTTCGGTATGAGCGGCTCGAGGACGATATGCGGGATACAGAGATTAATGACACCGCTGATTTCACCGATTTGAGTATTGAGTGAGATGACCACGACTGTCTCATTAGGAGATACCATCTGAACGAATTGCGGATTCACTTCAAACTCAGTCATTTCCGGTTCAATATCAGCAATTGACTGCCAAGCTTCTTTATAATTTCCCAGTGCATTTTCAAATAAATTAGAAATGATTTTTGTTTCAATTTCTGTTAAACTATCAACCTTATTATGACTGATTCCAATCCCGCCCATTACCCGATCCATCATCGCATAAGCAATCGTCGGGTTAACCTCCATCATAATTCTGCCTTCCATCGGGTGGACGTCAAACAGATTTAAAATCGTCATATTCGGAATGGATCTGATAAATTCCTCATACGGGACCTGGTCAACAGAACTGACAGATATGTGAATATAGGTTCTGAGCTGAGCAGAAAAGTGTGTCGTTAGAAGTCTTGCAAAGTTGTCATGAATTCTCGTTAAACTGCGGATCTGATCCTTGGAAAAACGCAGTGCACGTTTGAAATCATAAACCTTCACTTTCTTCTCTTTTTCTTCTTTTTTCAGCTCTTCAGCGTCCATTTCACCAGTTGATATTGCAGAAAGCAGTGCATCTATTTCATTTTGGGAGAGAACTTCTCCTGACATTTTCCTCACCTCCGTATTCTGTCAAATTGTTGTTTATTGCAGATTAAAGGAGGTAATATACACTTTTTCTACTTTTCCTTCTTGGAGGTAGCTATTTATTTTACCTTTTAGTTCCTTCTTAAAGGTTTCTTTTCCCTTGTCTCCCTCAATCTCATTAGCATTCGTATCAGCCAGCAGTGATATTACAGCGTCCTTGACTTGAAAATCGCGTTTTTGAAGTTCTTCTTTTGATTTATCAGAGTCAGTTTCGAGTTTAATAGCAAGCCGAATAATGTTATCAGACTTTAAATTTGTTGTGATCTCTTCTATATCAACAGAAGATGCAACGATTTCATCGATACTTTTGTCCGCTTCACTTTTTTCAGACTTTCCGCCAAAAACGAAATAAGCCGCCGCGCCGAGACCACCAATTACGATAAGAATAATTAGCAAAATAATCATTAATTTTTTCTTCATTCCGGTTCCTCTATTCCTTGATCCATTGCAAATATTTGTATTTTTCGGTAAAAGGATGCGATCTTTTCCAGAACAGCTTCTTCATCTTCTTTTACTACAAACTTCTTACCGTTTGACAGTGTAATTGTAGTATCCGGAAAGCATTCAATCTGTTCAATAAATAGCGCATTCAGTGTAAAGGGCTGCCCATTCAAACGGGTTACTTTAATCATAAAACAGCGGAGAAGCGATTACTCGCCTCCCCTCCCTCCTTAACGTTTAAGGTTAACCAATTCTTGAAGGATTTCATCAGATGTTGTAATAATCTTCGAGTTTGATTGGAATCCGCGCTGGGCAACGATCATTTCAGTAAATTCATCAGTTAAATCAACGTTAGACATTTCGAGAAACCCTACTTTCAGGGAACCTGTACCGCCATCACCAGGCTGGTTAGCTGCACTGGCGGCTCCAGAGTTTAATGACTGACGATATAAGTTGCTGCCGATTTTATCCAAACCATCATTGTTTGCAAATGTAACGATCCCGATTTGTCCGCCGTTTTGTGTTTGTCCGCCCGCATCAACAATTGAAACCTTTCCATCAGAACCAATACTGAAGCTTTGTGCATCAGTAGGAATTTTAATTGTTCCGCCATTCATATTTAATACATGGTAGCCATCACCTGTAACCAATGTTCCAGTGTTATCTAAATAGAAGTTTCCAGCTCTTGTATAAGCTGTTCCGGCACCTGTATCAATTCGAAAATAGCCGTCGCCATCAATTGCTAAATCAAGTGTTCTTCCTGTGCTTTGTGGTGCGCTTGTTGAATGTATTGTATCAATTGTGCCTGATGATGAACCTAAACCGATCTGCTTAGAGTTCGTACCGCCGATAGTGGCACCAGCAGCAGAGCCGCCGGCAATCGTTTGGCTTACCATATCTTTAAAAGTAACACGGCTCTTTTTGAATCCTACTGTATTCACGTTGGCAATGTTGTTGCCGATAACGTCAAGCTTTGTTTGAAAGTTTTTCATACCGCTGATTCCAGAATAAAGTGAACGTAACATTAATGTATTCCCCCAGATTTTTTATTTAGAAGACTGTGATACAGACAACACATTCGACGGACTGATTTCAGTACCATCCTTCAGCACGAGATAATAGTTTCCCTTTGACTGTTTTACTGAGCTTACTGTGCCTGTTTTTTCTGTTGCTCCTTCGTCAGCAGTCCAAGAAACTTCTTTGCCCATCCAATCAAGGTGCGTCGTAAACGGATCTTGATTTTCGACGTACTGAGTCATTGTGGTATTTAAATTCATCATTTGTTCCAAGCTTGAAAAAGTCGCCATCTGACTGATAAATTCTTTGTCATCAACCGGGTTGAGCGGATCTTGGCTTTTGACTTGAGTCATTAATATTTTTAAGAATTCATCTTTCCCCAAGCTGCTATTGTTAGTCTTCACCGTGTTGGTTTTTTCAGGCAGCTTATATTCTGAACTGATAGAAGTCATTCTTCTTCCTCCATTTCAACCATCGACACTTCTTCAAGCAGATCATCAAAATCATTTGATTGCTTTTTCTGTCTTTGTTGTCTTTGCCCCTCATGCTGCTGTTTCTGTTCATCAGCAAGCTGTCCGTATATCGGCTGATCCCCGCTTTGCACCGGGAGCGTAAAACGATCAATTTGGACGGCCATATTCGGCAATGATTGCTTCAGCTGAGGAAGATGCTGTTCAAGCAGTTCCTTTGCTGATTGGCTCGATGCAATGATTTTACTCTGAAACATCCCATTTTCATTTGTCAGCTTGATTGTGACAAACCCTAAGTGTTCAGGGTTCAGCCGAATGGTGAAACTTCCCGTCGATCTGCCAAATGGCGTATATTTCATCTGCTTCCACCCATTGATCACCTGATCAGCCACCGTTTTTGTTTCCGCAGCCGGTAAGTCAGATGACATTTGCTGCAGATCAAGTGTTTGGACTCCTCCAGTGCTCCGATACCCTGAAAACAGCATTTGCAGTCCTGATTTACTATCTACAGGCTGAATACTTCCAGAAGCATCAGATGCACCTTTACTGGATGGACTCTGTGACAGAGGTGCAAGAGCACGCTTGCCAACGTCTTGCGACGATTCGGATGATTTCGATAACAAGAAAGCTTTCAGCTGACTTTCAGCTAAATTCCATTCTTTGGTCCCTTTTTGAGGAAGCATAGACATTTGTTCCATTAAGCTTTGAAAACTTTTCAACTCTGACGCTGTCATCGAATAAAGCTTTGAACTCGACTCATCTTTAGTAAATAGTTGCTGTTTAAGATCCTGAATGAGCTGTTGAGATACGCCTTTTTTTTCTAATGCAGACAGAAATTGATCTCCATTCTGGTAAATGACATGAGCTTGATTGCCATTCCCGCGGTCAGTCAGCTTATTTCCTTCTAGAAGCTGACTGATGAACATCTGAATAAGGACAAGTTCTTTATCATCGTCAGGTACTTCATTCTCCTGATTTGATTGCTCTGTATCAGACTTCAGTTTTTCTTTCATGTCAGCAGCAGAATCATTAGCAGCCAGAGCCGTCTTACTTTTTGAAATGATTTTCTCTGTTTCTGCGAGTAATTGATCCGTCCCGCCGGACATTTTTGCTTTAACTGCTTGCAGCAGATTCTGCAGCATTTGCTGAGCAGTTTCATCCAACTGCTTTCCAGTTAGTTTGCTTAATGTTAACAGAAGCTCCGCTTTTTGTTTGTCTTGATCTGCAGGACTTGCAATTAGCCAATCACTGATCTTTTTAAGCGCATCTGCTACAGGCTGATTTCCGGAATCAGAAGTTCCTTTTCCTTGTTCTGACAGTTCCTTCAATCCAGCCTCAGACAAAAGCCAATTTTGAAAAACGCCTTGGCCGCCTTTTGTGGTTTTAGCCGCAGTACCTGCTGTGGTTTGCAGCAAAGGTCCCGCCAATTCAAGCAGCTTCACCTTCAATTCCCCCTATTCTTGGCTGGCAGCAATTTTCTCTGTATAGGTTGCTGCTTGCTCTGGAGTCATTTTCGCCAATATATCGGCAAGCTGCTTTTTGCTTAGGCCATTCAATATTTTCAGCGCTTCTTGCTCCTTTAATTGGGTAATAATTTTAGCAGCCTTTCCACTGTCCATGCTTTTATATACACTGATTACTTTGTCACTTTTAGAAGAAGAATTTGAGCCTGATGTTTTGGCCGTACTATCTTCTGGTGGCTTTTTTTGATCCTCCGCCGTCTTTTCAAGTGAACGGATCTTTTGATTGAGTCCATCAATTTCAGATTTACTCGTTTCCAAATCTTTATTCAATATACTGATTTCACTTTTTTGATCCTTAATGGTCTTTTCCAGAGCAGCTGTATTACCGCTATCCTTACTTGATGCTGTGTCTTTTTTATTTCCGGGTTCAGGAACCAACTCTTTAAGAACCGGCGTTTTTGCCGCAGCTTCCTGTATCGGCTTTAAGACATTAACACCAGCAGCCCAAAGAACAATCCCTCCTGCTATTAAAAGAAACATCAGCGGAAGGATAATGATAAGCAAAACCGAACGGAACTTACCTGATTCTTTCTTTTTGCCGGACATTACATTCGCTCCTAATAGCCTTGAATCATAAACTGCTTAATCGAAATATCGTCCATCTCTTTCATCTCTGCAGCTTTGTCTTCAAGAGCAAACATTTTAAACTGTTTTTCACGCATTTTTTCAAACTTCTTTACTTCAATATTTTTCTCAGTCAAAATTTCTTGCTTTTGATTCATTTGATTTCTTTTCATGACGACAAGTTTTTGATAGTGATAAATCGTATTCTCAAGATTTGAGACAAATTGCTGGTAATGCCTCATTTCTTGTACGCTCATGCCGCTTTTCAATTTCTTTTCCTTATTTTGTTCAAGCAATTCTTTTTTGCTCATATTCTCATATAACTTTTCTGCAACATTTTCAAATTCAGAAACTGATTGCTGATACTCGGATAAGGATTGATCTTTCTCATTTTCTTTTAGTTCCAGCAGCTTTTGAAATCTAAATTGATAAGCCACGTTTATTCCTCATTTCCTGTCAAACTAGTTAATGCAGCAATGCTTTCTTCCAATAATGCTGATTCGTCTGTTCCCTGTTTTAAAAATTGAATAAGCTGCGGATAAAATTGAATCGCTTCATCAATTTCTCTTGAGGACCCTCTTTTGTAAGCCCCAATATTAATGAGATCTTCCGAATTTTGATATGTTGATAAAAGTTCACGGAATTTATTTGCTGCATCCAAGTGTTGTCTTGTCGATATATTCGACATCACCCTGCTGATGCTTTTTAATACATTAACTGCAGGAAACTGCCCTTTATTAGCGAGCGCCCTGTCCAACACGATATGTCCGTCTAAAATTCCGCGAACAGTGTCAGCAATCGGCTCATTCATGTCATCCCCGTCTACCAATACTGTATAAAACGCCGTAATGGTACCATGCTCATTTGCACCGGTTCGTTCTAATAAACGAGGTAAAATAGCGAACACAGAAGGTGTATAGCCTTTTGTGGTCGGAGGCTCTCCTGCAGCCAGTCCAATCTCACGCTGCGCCATTGCCACCCTTGTAACAGAATCCATCATAAACATGACATTTTGGCCTTTATCGCGGAAATACTCGGCAATTGCCGTCGCTGTGTAAGCCGCTTTCAATCTCATTAAAGCTGGCTGATCTGAGGTGGCAACGACCACAATTGATCGTTTGAGCCCCTCTTCCCCAAGGTCTTTTTCAATAAACTCCCGAACCTCTCGTCCGCGTTCACCGACAAGTGCAATGACATTTAAGTCAGCCTCTGTCTGCTTGGCGATCATCCCCATTAATGTGCTTTTTCCAACACCGCTTCCGGCAAAGATGCCAATCCGCTGGCCTTTTCCGACCGTTAGTAAGCTGTCAATTGATCTGACTCCGACACCCATCTTTTCACGGATAGGCGGCCGTTTCATCGGGTTGGGCGGTGATTGCTCCGTTGATACAGGCGAAAGCCCTTTCGGCAAAAGTTTTCCGTCCAGCGGCTTCCCAAAAGCATCAATGACTTGTCCGATCAGTCCAGCCCCGACTTTAACCCGCAGAGACTCACCAGTAGCCTCTACAATGCTGCCAGGCGCAATGCTTGCAGCCTCTAAATAAGGCATAAGCAAAATATTTTCTTCCTGGAAGCCGACAACCTCAGCTTTAATGACTTTCCCGGATTGCCCTTTTGCATAAATTAAGCACACATCGCCAATTGAGCTTGCAGGCCCTTTTGATTCAATCATCAGGCCGATCACCCGTTTGACTTTTCCGTACCGTTTATACGAGTCCGTTATTTCTATACAATCTATCAGACTCTGTGTCTTCATTCAGCTGCACCCGCTTCCAGCGCTGTCAGCAGTTTATCTTTCAATTGCATCAATTGTGTGTCAACACTCGCATCTACCCTGCCAAAAGGCGTTTCGATGTAACATGAACCTTTTTGCGCCTGTTCATCAGCATATATGCCAAGCCGGCATTCTTTATAAAGAAGCTGCTGAATTTCATCTTTTTGCTGAAAGATTGTCTCATAGTAATAAGGATCCACATATATTGATATATCGTCATATTCCTTAACTTCGTTTACAACCTGTTGTACAAGCAGGCGAAAAGCCTCTTTATCATCAGATTTTTGCTTCCATACTTTTTTAGCTAGTGCGACGGCGAGCTCAACGATTTCTTCATTAGCGTCTTCAAGCTTATCCTCAACAGCTTTTCTGGACATTTCAGTTATGCTGTTCGCCTGCTCGATAAGCTCGGCATATTGTTGAAGCGCCTCGGCTTTGCCTAATGCCACACCTTGTTCAAAGCCCGCGGCTTTTGCCTCCTCGATCAGCTTCTGTTTTTCAGCCGCCCAATCAATTTTTTCCTGCTCAATTTGACGGCGAATACTTTCTATATGGCTGTTTGCCTGCTCAGAAATCCGATCAGCTTCTTCTTTCACTCGTGCCATAAGCGCTTCCGGGTTCTCTTCAGCCTGTAAAAGGTGTGAATGATCAATACGCACCTCTTGTATAGAAAGTTTTCTTCTTTCCTTTTGTGGAGAAAAAGATGTTTCTTGTTTAATGATATTAGACAATAATATCGTCCCCTCCGCCTCTTGCTATCACAATTTCACCGGCTTCTTCAAGCTTTCTGACGATGCTTACAATTCTTGATTGAGCCTCTTCTACATCTTTCAAGCGTACAGGGCCCATGAATTCCATTTCTTCTTTGAAGGTTTCAACCATACGCTGTGACATATTGTTGAATACAATTTCTTTGACTTCCTCGCTGGCAACTTTCAATGAAAGGAGCAGATCGTCATTCTCAACATCGCGAATGACTCTCTGAATCGCGCGGTTATCAAGCGTAACAATATCTTCGAAGACAAACATCCGCTTTTTAATTTCTTCAGCAAGATCGGGATCCTGAATTTCCAATGAATCCAAGATCGTCTTCTCTGTTCCTCTGTCTACCCCGTTCAACACTTCCACAACAGCTTCAATTCCGCCTGTTTGTGTATAGTCCTGAGTAAATGCAGAAGATAATTTTTGTTCTAGGATCCGCTCTACCTCATTAATAATTTCAGGCGCCGTTCTGTCCATGACCGCGATTCTTCTTGCGACCTCGGCCTGCACCTCAGGATTCAGCTCGGACAAAATTTGCCCGGCTTGCACAGGATCTAAATAGGATAAGATTAAAGCCATCGTCTGCGGATGCTCTTGCTGTATAAAATTCAAAATTTGTTCAGGCTCCGCTTTTCTGGCAAAATCAAATGGTTTAACCTGTAAAGAAGAAGTCAGCCTGTTTAGAATGTTTTCCGCCTTATTCTCTCCAAGCGCCTTTTCAAGTACTTGTCTTGCATAGCTCAGTCCGCCTTGAGAAATATAATCTTGCGCAATGGCTATATTATGAAATTCTTCTATAATTTCATCTTTTTTTTGGTGATCGACACTTCGAACACCTGATATTTCCAGGGTAAGCCTTTCAATTTCTTCATCGGTTAAGTGCTTATATACAGAAGCTGACACATCTAACCCCAAGGAAATCATGAGAATGGCTGCTTTTTGTTTTCCTGAAAGCTTATCTTGATCACGTCTCGCCATTTCTAATTCCTCCTAATCCTCGGCCAGCCAGCTTCTCAGCAGTTTCGCAAAATCTTCGGGCTTTTCTTTCGCCATTTTTTCAAGCTGTTTTCGTCTGACTGTTTCCGCTGTTTCATTTTCCTCTTCGTTGATATCAGGCAAATCGATTGGTTCTTGAGGAACGTCATACTCATATTCCTCGAATTCATCCTCTTGCGCCCGTTTCTTTCTGACAAGCATAATGATCAGAACAATGATTGCTGCGATTAAAACACCGCCTATAATATATGCCCAAAGCGGGATACCTGAGGATTTTTCCGCACTCGTATCCAAGTTGACTTTTCCGTCAAACGGCTGAACAGAGACAACAATCTTATTGTTGATATCAGTAGCAGATAAATTCTGATTTTGTAATTCATCTTTATCCAGTGATGTTCTGACTACAGTTGAAAGAATCTTTTGTATATCACCCTGTCTTTCAGTTGATAGCGACGCTGTGTTTTTGGCATCAGGCGGCTCTACCATGACTTGAATGCCTAAATCTCTAACCTTATAAGGGCTTTCAGCGATTTCTTTATGGATTCGGTTAACCTCGTAATTGATTTTATTGCTGTTTTTTTCGTAGTTCCCGCTTTCAGAATTTCCACCGTCACCTTTATAATTTGTTACATCTTCGTTTCCAGTTCCGGCAGTACCTCCATTGGCTGCACCGTCACCTTGGTATGTTTCCGATACCTTTTCCGCACTGACTGCAATACCTTCCATGTTGTCTTTATCAACAGGTTCAACAATGTCTTCTGTACGTTTTTCTTTTGTGAAATCAATGTCCGCTGTAACGGAGACAACGACTTTATCTTGTCCCATCATCGTACCAAGCAATGACTGAACATGCTTTTGGATGTCTTTTTCAACTTGAGACTTAATTCCTTGCTGAGAAGAATAACTATCCGCGTAGGACCCTGCACCGTTGTCTGATTTGTCGTAGTATGTAGAATTCTGGTCCATGATGACGATGTTATCTTCTTTTAGGTTCGGCACACTTTTCGACACCAGATGATACAACCCGTTGATCTGGCTTTGATCAAGTGTATAGCCCGGTTCAGTCTGCAAAACGATTGATGCAGATGCTGCCGACTGCTCCTCACCGACAAACACAGCGTCTTTCGGGAGATTGATCATTACTTTTGAATTTTTGATACCGTCCATTTCATTGATCAAATTTGACAGTTCTGTCTGTGTCGCTTTCACTTTCACCATATCAAACTCATTGTCTGTCAAACCAAAGCTGGCATTCTGCCCAAAAAACGAATAATCAATTGATCCGGTTTTCGGAAGTCCTTCCGCAGCCAGCTGCACTTTCAATGAATCAACCTGTTCCTCTGGAACGCTAATCACTGTACCGCCATTCGAAAGTTCGTTTGGCACTTTTTTCTTATCCAGTTCTTCTTTGATTTTCCCTGCTTCTTCGGCAGATAAATCTTTGTAAAGCGGCGCCATCTTTGTACTGGAAGCAAAAACACTAACAATAATTCCAATAATAATAATTGCCGCTAACACACTAATCATTAAAGTCTTTTGTAATTTAGATCTGTTTTTCCAAAACTCACTCGTTTTGTTTTTCATTTGCATTAGAGTACGATTCATGTTAACCCCCGGTCATTCCACTCTTTCTGTTAATCGTCAGACCCCCTACATTTGCATTCTCATAATCTCCTGATAGGCTTCCACAGCTTTATTGCGGAACTCTGTAGCAGCAGTGAGAGAGATGTTTGCTTTTTGAGCGGCGATCATGACCTCATCAAGATTTACATCTTTTCCTGCAGCCAAAGCATTAGTCATATTGTCAGAAGCTACTTGGGACTCATTTAACGAACTAATCGAGTTTTTTAAAAGCTCCGAAAAGCTTGTTTGATTTGAAGAATCTGTTTTTTGGCTATTGTTTACTTGATTTGTTGCATTTTGAGTGTTTTGAGTATTTTGAACCTGAAAAGGAGAAATTGCATTAACCACATTCATTCACCTTACTTTCCGATTTCTAATGCCTTCATCAGCATTCCCTTTGTGGCATTCATCGCCGTTACATTCGCCTCGTATGATCTGGTGCTGCTGACAAGGTCAACCATTTCTTTCAACGGATCCACATTAGGCTTTCGCACATATCCTTCAGCATTCGCATCAGGATCTGTAGGATCATAGACAAGATTAAATTCCGAACCATCTTCTGTGATTTTTGAAACCTTTACGCCGTTTCCAACATTTCCGCTTCCGCTCATTTGTGAATTGAGAATGGAAGAGAACGATTCACCTTTTGATTGAAGGGATACCATTTTCCTTCTGTAAGGCACCCACTCTCCATTCACCTGCTTAGCTCGTGTCGTATCCATATTAGCCAAGTTAGACGAAACAACATCCATTCTGACACGCTGAGCTGTTAAAGCTGATGCTGAAACATTTAAGCCTTGAAAAGCTGTCATTATTTTCCTCCTGTTAATACGGTCTTCAACGAATTAAATTTACCGTTCATTCTTTCAACTAAAGCTTGATAGTTGATTTGATTTTGCGCCAATTCTGTCATCTCTTTGTCAACATCAACATTATTTCCATTTTGCTGATACGATGTATTCTCACTCTTCACAATTGAATAATTCGAATCAGTATCAGAAAAATCAACATGACGATAGTCTGTTTTTATCGCATCAAGACGTGAGGATTCTTGATCTAATAAATTTTGAAAAGAGACTTGTTTCGCCTTATAGTTCGGTGTATCTATATTAGCAATATTATTAGTTGTGACTTTTTGCTTAATATCCGCTCTATTTAAGGCATTTTCAAGATTCTGTATCGTTCCAGAAAATAAGCTCAAATCCACTTACCTCCATTTCAGTTTTTTTCAACCTCTATATCCTTGTCGAGAATTGTAAAACTATATGCTTATTGTAAGAAATAACAGGCATAAAGTCTATGAAGTTCGTGTAAAAAAATGTCCTCACAATTATCTATTTTACAACTAGGTATATAGTCCTAGATTATTTGAACTACGTTTTCAGCACAAAATTTCTATTTTTTTATCCTTTTTTTCGGCATTTTTGAGTTTTTTTGAAGTGAAATTCAAACTTTATTAAAATTATTACAAGGAAAGACTTTTAACCCAGGAAATAAAGCTTAGCCATTTCCTTTATTTGAAATAAAAAGAACCCCGTAACAGGGGTTCTTTTTATGATTAATGGGATTTCAGATTTTCTAATTCAATTAGGAATTTGTTATTTAAGACTTTGATATAAGTACCTTTCATTCCTAATGATCTTGATTCGATGACACCCGCGCTTTCCAGCTTTCTGAGTGCGTTAACAATAACAGAACGGGTAATGCCGACACGGTCAGCAATTTTACTTGCTACTAGAAGCCCTTCGTTTCCGTCAAGCTCTTCAAAAATGTGCTCAATTGCCTCAAGCTCACTGTAAGAAAGAGAACTGATAGCCATTTGAACGACAGCTTTGCTTCTTGCTTCCTCTTCAATTTCTTCTGCTTTTTCTCTTAGAATTTCCATTCCGACAACTGTAGCACCGTATTCAGCAAGAATTAGGTCATCGTCATTAAATTGATCCTGTAAACGTGAAAGAATGAGTGTGCCTAATCTTTCTCCGCCTCCGATGATCGGTACAATTGTTGTTAAACCAGCTTGGAACAGGTCTCTGTTTTCAACAGGAAAAGCAGTATATTCACTATTAATGTCCAAGTTAGAAGATGTTTCAGGGACATTAAACAGGTTTTTCGTATATTCTTCTGGGAATTGACGATCCTCAAGCATTTTTTTCATACGCTCGTTTTCAATCTGCTGATTAATAGAATATCCAAGGAGTTTGCCTCTGCGGCTTACAACGAAAATATTGGAATCAATGACATCCCGCAACGTCTCCGCCATTTCCTTGAAGTTTACCGGTTTCCCTGCCGCAGCTTGCAGCATCGAGTTAATAATTCTTGTTTTTTGTAATAAAGCCATGATAAATAATCCTCCTAAACATTCCACTTATTAAATTTTTCACAATATAAATTGACTTAAATCTTTGTTTTTTGCTATCGTTCCGAGCTTATCTTCGACATACTGTGGTGTAATCGTTATTTTCTCCATTGTTACATCAGGAGCTTCAAAGGACAGATCTTCTAATAGGCGTTCAAGTATTGTATGAAGGCGTCTCGCACCAATATTATCTGTGTCCTGGTTCACATGATAAGCAACTTCAGCAATCTTATGAATAGCTTCGTCAGAAAATTCAAGAGATATACCTTCTGTCTCCAATAATGCCTGATATTGTTTTAGCAGTGCATTATCCGGCTCAACTAGAATCCTCACGAAGTCGTCTACCGTGAGTTTGCTCAGTTCTACACGAATCGGAAAGCGCCCCTGCAGCTCAGGAATCAAATCAGACGGTTTGGCCATATGAAACGCTCCTGCTGCAATAAATAACACATGATCTGTTTTTACTGAACCATATTTAGTGACGACGGTAGAACCCTCAACGATCGGAAGGATATCCCGCTGAACGCCTTCTCTTGATACATCGGCAGAGGATGATGCGCCGCCGTTTTTTGCAATTTTATCAATCTCGTCGATAAAGATAATCCCGCTCTCTTCTGCTCTCTGAACAGCTTCCTGGCTGACTTCATCCATATCAATGAGTTTGCTTGCTTCTTCATTCGTCAGGACTTTTCTGGCTTCTCTGACTGTCATTTTTCGCCGTTTCTTTTTCTTTGGCATTAATCCGCTCAGAGCATCCTGCATATTCATACCCATCTGCTCCATACCCGAGCCCTGCAGCATGTCAAACATAGAAGGCTGCTGCTCTTCGACTTCTACTGTTACATAATAGTCCTCGAGCTCTCCTAAAGCCAGCTGATGCGCCATGCGTTTTCTTTTTTCCTCAATGTTGGCTTCTTCCTGGCTCTCCGCCTCATCTTCGCTATTCGGCTGGCTGCCGCCAAAAAACATTTCAAACGGATTTTTAACGCCTGATTGTTTTTTCTTCCCAGGAACTAACAGACGAACAATGCGTTTGTTTGCATTTTCTTCTGCCTGCTCCTTTACATCATTCATTTTCTCTTCTTTTATAAGCCGAACAGAAGTTTCAACAAGGTCTCTGACCATTGATTCAACATCTCTGCCTACATAGCCGACTTCGGTAAATTTTGTTGCTTCAATTTTGATAAATGGCGCACCTGAAAGCTTGGCGATTCGTCTGGCAATTTCAGTTTTCCCGACGCCGGTAGGCCCCATCATTAAAATGTTTTTCGGAACGACCTCGTCCTTCAGCTTTTCATCCAGAAGACTTCTTCTATAGCGGTTTCTTAATGCCACGGCGACAGCTTTTTTCGCGTTTTGCTGACCGACAATATATTGGTCTAACCGATCTACAATCTGTCTTGGTGTTAACGGTTTTTTTTCCATGCGCCTCAAGTCCTTTCTATTCAAGTTCTTCCAGTATGATTTGATCGTTCGTGTACACACAAATTTCGCCTGCTGTTTCTAACGCGGCTCTGGCAATCTCACTTGCAGACATACTTTCACCGGCATGCTTTTTCAATGCTCTTCCGGCTGCCAAAGCGTAGTTGCCTCCTGATCCAATCGCGAGAATGCCGTCATCTGGTTCAATTACCTCGCCTGTTCCCGATACGAGAAGCAAAGTATCCTGATTCATTACAATCAGCATGGCTTCAAGCTTTCTAAGCACTTTATCGCTGCGCCATTCCTTCGCCAGCTCAACAGCCGCCCGTTTTATGTTGCCGTTATATTCTTCAAGCTTAGCTTCAAACTTTTCGAATAAAGTGAAAGCGTCTGCAACAGATCCCGCAAACCCGGCAAGAACCTTGCCGTTAAACAGTTTTCTCACTTTTCTTGCAGTGTGTTTCATGACAACAGCCTGACCAAATGTCACCTGGCCGTCTCCGGACATTGCGCTTCGTCCCTTATGCTGTACGGCAAATATTGTGGTCGCATGAAAAGATGACATAATGGGCCTCCTTTAATTTTTCTTAAAAGCTCTTGGATGGTGAGACATATATGTGTTTCTCAACATTTCCTTCGAAACATGCGTGTATATCTGTGTCGAAGACAGATTGGAATGCCCGAGCAGTTCCTGAACGCTTCTCAAATCTGCTCCTTCGTTTAACAGATGAGTGGCGAACGTATGTCGAAGCATATGCGGATGGATATGTAAAGTGCCGGACGCTTTTTGAACGAGGCCGCTTAAAATATGTCTGATACCTCGGGCCGTAAGCGGTCCGCCTCTTTGATTTACGAACAATAGATCATGAGGTTCTTTTGCTTTCATCAGCAAGCACTGTCTTCCGCTATTCATATATACCTTCAACGCTTCGCGGGCGTAAGACCCAAAGGGGATATATCGCTGCTTCTTGCCTTTACCGTGAACAAGCACAGTGTCCATAAATAAATCAACGTCGTTAACAGTTATGGAACAGCATTCACTGACCCTCATTCCCGTGGCATAGAGAAGTTCTAACAGCGCTTGGTCCCTCATTCCGGTCGGCTGGCTTATATCTGAAACTTCAAACAGTTCCTCAAGCTCTTTTTGATATAGAAACTTCGGTATCCGTTTCTCTTGTTTCGGCAGATGAACAAGCTGAAACGGATTTTCTTCAACAAGCTTTTCCCGCATCAGAAACTTATAAAAGCTTCTTAATGCAGATATCTTTTTGCTTATTGTTCTTCTCGATAAACCTTTTTCATAGGCTTCCGTCAAAAAAATCCTAGTATCTTGATATGCAGCTTCTTCAAATCCATTTATACCTTGAACGCGCAGAAAAGTTTCGAATTCTTCAATTGAATCCACATAATTCACAATAGTATATTGTGAATAATTTTTTTCAATTTGTAAATATTCTACGAATAACTTTACGAAATTCTTAACATTCTTCATGCTAATACCTCCCCAGGAAGGGCTTTTAAATGGTATCACAAATCGCGTTCAGGTTGCAATCAATACCTATATTGTTTTCGAAATTGTTTGAATTGTCTCAATTGCACGCTCCGCGTATTGTTCATTGCGTTCTTTTTTATTTTTAATTCTAACAGGCAATTCTTTTAAAAGCCCAAAGTTTGCATTCATCGGCTGGAAGTTCTTCTGGTTTGTTGTTGTAATATAGTGAGCCATACTGCCGATTGCTGTTTCTTGCGGGAAAGTAACAAGCTCTTCTCCTAAAACAAATTTAGCCGCATTAATACCTGCTACCAGTCCTGAAGCAGCTGATTCCACATATCCTTCTACTCCCGTCATTTGGCCTGCAAAGAACAGATCACTGCGGTTTTTAAATTGATAAGTCGGCTTTAACAGGCTTGGAGAGTTAATGAACGTGTTTCTGTGCATCACGCCGTATCTGACGATTTCTACATTTTCCAGCCCCGGGATTAATTTGAGAACTTCCTTTTGATCTCCCCATTTTAAATGAGTCTGGAAACCTACAATATTATAGAGTGTTCCAGCTGCATCATCCTGTCTAAGCTGAACGACAGCATATGGACGTTTTCCTGTAACAGGATGCTCTAAACCAACCGGTTTCATCGGGCCGAAAAGCATTGTTTTCTTGCCCCGTTTTGCCATGACTTCAATCGGCATGCAGCCTTCAAAGAACACTTCTTTCTCAAATTCTTTTAATGGGACTGTTTCTGCTGATGTTAACGCTTCATGAAAACGGTCAAACTCTTCTTCTGTCATCGGGCAGTTCAAATATGCCGCTTCACCTTTATCATAACGGGATTTCAAGTATACTTTATCCATATCAAGGCTGTCTTTTTCTACAATTGGCGCCGCTGCATCATAAAAATATAAATAGTCCTCTCCAGTCAGCTCCTTCAGCTGGGCAGACAGTGATTCAGAGGTTAACGGGCCCGTTGCGATAATGGTAGGGCCTTCAGGAATTTTTGTCACTTCTTCATTAATAACGGTTACGTTCGGATGATTTTTAACCCGATTTGTCACACTTGCGGCAAATTCATGACGGTCTACCGCGAGAGCGCCGCCGGCAGGCACAGAACATTCGTCAGCAGCCGCGATGATGGCTGAATCAAGCGCCCGCATTTCTTCCTTTAATACACCGACAGCGTTAGCGAGCGTATTAGAGCGCAGGGAGTTGCTGCATACAAGCTCTGCAAATTTATCTGTATGGTGCGCAGGTGTTTGTTTAACAGGGCGCATTTCATATAACTTGACTTGAATCCCACGTTTGGCAAGCTGCCATGCTGCTTCACTTCCTGCGAGTCCGGCTCCAATTACATTCACTGTTTGTTGGTTCATCTTTCACATCTCCTAGTTTATTATTCAAGGCCTTCTTTTAACACACAAAGAAGGTGAGCAAGACCCTGCTCACCGCTACTTCTGTGGTTCTTCCTTATAATCACATTCCACACATTGGACTTGTATGCCTTTTTTGAGTTTTTTCTCGACCAGCATTTTTCCGCATTTCGGACAGTTTCGTTCAATTGGTTTGTCCCAGGAAACGAATTCGCACTCCGGATAACGGTCACAGCCGTAAAAAACTCGTTTCTTTTTCGATTTTCGCTCAACAATATTTCCCTCACCGCAGCTCGGGCACTTCACGCCGATTTGTTTTACAATCGGTTTTGTGTTCCGGCAGTCCGGGAAGTTGGAGCAAGCTAAGAATTTACCGTATCGGCCCATCTTATATACCATTGGAGAACTGCACAATTCACAATCTTCTCCTGCGTATTCCGGTTCGATTTCAACTTCCTTCATTTCTGATTCTGCTTTTTTGACGCGTTTTTCAAAATCGGTGTAGAAGTTATCAATAATCTTGACCCATTCGGTATTGCCTTCTTCAACATGATCAAGGTCTTTCTCCATTTTCGCTGTAAACTCAACGTTAATGATTTCAGGGAAGAATTCCATGATCAAGTCAAGAACGATCTGTCCCAGTTCAGTCGGAACAAAGCGTTTATTATCCAAAGCCACGTAGCCGCGCCGCTGAATGGTATCAAGCGTCGGAGCGTATGTGGAAGGACGGCCGATTCCGCATTCTTCAAGAGTTTTAACGAGCCGTGCCTCAGTATAACGCGGAGGCGGCTGGGTAAAATGCTGCTCCGGTTCTATATCTTTTGATAATACCGTGTCGCCTTCTTTTAAGTCAGGCAGCATTCGGTCTTTTTCTTCCAGTTGATCGTCTTTTCCTTCAACATATACCTTCATAAAGCCGGAAAACTTGACCTTACTTCCATTCGCACGAAATGTCAAACCATTGTTTGTCAGGTCGACACTCATTGTATCGAGAACAGCTGATGCCATTTGGCTGGCAACAAAGCGCTCCCAAATTAATTTATACAATCTCAGCTGATCTCTGCCAAGCACTGCTTTTAATTCACTTGGCTTTCTGAGAACTGATGTCGGACGGATGGCTTCGTGAGCGTCCTGGGCATTTTCATTCTTTTTCCCAGGCTTTCGTTTGCCGCCTAAAAACTCTTTGCCGTATGCCTGATCAATAAAAGCTGCTGCTTCATCAACCGCTGTATTTGAAATACGGGTTGAATCCGTTCTCATATACGTAATCAGACCGACAGTTCCTTCTCTTCCAAGATCGATTCCTTCATATAATTGCTGTGCAATCATCATCGTTTTCTTCGCTCTGAAATTGAGCTTGCGCGCCGCTTCCTGTTGCAGGGTGGAAGTGGTAAAAGGCAGGGCCGGATTACGCTTGCGTTCCTTTTTCGTTACTTTTTCAACTGTATATTTATTGCCTTTAAGCTGAGAAAGAATGTCTTTTACATCGGCTTCACTATTTAAAGGAAGTTTTTTGCCGTTTTTTCCGAAAAAGCTCGCTTCAAATGTTTCCTGCCCTTTTAAGAACGTACCGTCAATCGTCCAATATTCCTCTGGCTTAAAGTCGTTAATTTCTTTCTCACGGTCAATAATCAAACGAAGGGCAACGGATTGCACGCGGCCTGCGCTAAGCCCTTTTTTGACTTTTTTCCAGAGGATAGGACTGATTTTGTATCCGACAAGCCTGTCTAAAATACGTCTCGCCTGCTGTGCATCCACTAAATCCATATTGATCATGCGGGGATGCTTAAACGATTCCTTAATGGCGTCTTTTGTAATTTCATTAAACACTACTCGGCAGTCTGAATTGAGATCTAAATCAAGGCTGTGTGCCAAGTGCCATGCAATCGCTTCCCCTTCTCTGTCGGGGTCAGCTGCGAGATACACTTTTTTGGCCTTTTTCGCAGCCGTTTTCAGCTCTTTTAATACCGGCCCTTTGCCTCGAATGGTAATATATTTCGGTTCGAAATTCTGTTCTATGTCAACTCCCATTTGACTTTTCGGAAGATCCCGGACATGTCCCATTGATGCTTTCACTTTATATTTTTTACCTAAGTAACGTTCAATCGTTTTCGCCTTAGCGGGCGATTCCACGATGACTAGATAATCAGACATTTTCATCCCCCTCAAGAGGTGTTCTCTCTCTTTTCAATTATTTAAATTTTGGTTTTGCAGCTGTCTTTAATTGGCTTTCAACATTTCATTCTTTATGATGAACGTCATTATTTAAATAGAAAACAATATGCAACTTCAAATCCTCACTATTATTAAATATTACAATGCCGTTTGTCAAACGATAATTCAAAAGGGTTCCGTATATTGAACGTTTCTCTCGGGAAGCTCCTCGAAAATATCCTCTGCTGACCATATCACTTTAGCCCCCTGCTGGATCAGTTTTATAGGACCTCCGGCGTAAGGGTCAAATAATGAACCGGGTACTGCAAATACTTCTCTTCCTTGTTCGAGTGCTTGATACGCAGTAATCAGCGAACCGCTTTTTTCTTTGCCCTGCACGACAATTATGCCTTCACTTAGTCCGCTGATGATTCGGTTTCTCATAGGGAAATGCCATTTTTGGGGTTTCGTTTCAGGTGGATGTTCTGACAGAAGGATATGATGTGTAGCCATGTGATCTGCTAACTGAAGGTTTTCCCGGGGATAAATGTGCTGAAATCCGCCTGCAATGACGCCGATTGTCCGCCCCTTCGCCTTAATACTTGCAGCATGGGACATTCCATCTATCCCAGACGCCAGTCCGCTGACAATCACCCAATCTTTACGGCAAAGCTCTTTTGTAAGATGATTGACAACTTGTATCCCGTAAGCTGTTGGTCTTCTAGTTCCTACGATTCCAATTTTCCTCCCTTTCGAAAGAAGGGTCATATCACCCTTAGCAAACAGGACAACGGGGGGATCATAAATCATTTTCAGCCAGATAGGATATCGCTCTGAAGAAATCGGGATGAGGTTAATGTCTTGCTTATGGTAAGCATCAAGCAGACGCTGAAGCTTTGGATAATATCCTTCTATTTTGTTTTTTAATGCAGATGCCTTTATTTTACCGCGAGTAACAGTTTCTAACACAGGTGATGTCAGCGACATAGATGGATCAGCTTTCCACCATTTTAATAGTAGGGATGGGGATAATAATTGATTGATTCTGCAAATCATTAAACAGGCAGCGGCCTGATCCAATATTTTGACCTCCTTTTGACAGAAAAGCAGAAACAGCCTTGACGGCTGTCCCTTCTTTTTAATGCGTTTTACACGTTTCGAACAAGTTCTTCTCTTTCAGCACTTTAATTAAGGTTTCACCCATTACAGAAGGGGTCTCTGCCACTTCGATTCCGCATGCATTAAGGGTTTTGATTTTTTCTTCAGCTGTCCCTTTTCCGCCTGAAATAATGGCGCCTGCATGCCCCATGCGCTTCCCTGGAGGTGCTGTTTTACCGCCGATAAAACCGACTACCGGTTTTGTCATGTTGGCTTTTACCCACTCTGCTGCTTCCTCTTCAGCAGTACCGCCGATTTCACCAATCATGATCACAGCGTGTGTGTCAGGATCTTCGTTAAACGCTTTTAAAACGTCAATAAAGTTTGTGCCATTTACAGGGTCGCCGCCGATTCCGACAGCTGTAGATTGTCCTACGCCCGCTTCAGACAGCTGGTGCACTGCTTCGTATGTTAATGTTCCTGAACGCGATACAACGCCTACATGACCCTTTTTATGGATATATCCAGGCATAATGCCGATTTTACATTCTTCAGGCGTGATGACACCAGGGCAGTTCGGCCCTATCAGTCTCGTTTTTTTGCCTTCCATGAAGCGTTTGACCTTCACCATATCCAAAACCGGAATATGCTCTGTGATACAAATTACGAGATCAAGCTCCGCATCTACCGCTTCCATAATCGCATCAGCTGCAAACGGTGCCGGCACATATATAACAGACGCATTAGCGCCAGTCGTTTGAACGGCTTCAGCCACTGTATTGAATACAGGAACACCTTCCGCTTCAGTTCCGCCTTTTCCTGGTGTTACACCGCCTACGATATTTGTGCCGTATTCGAGCATCTGCTTCGTATGAAATAAAGCGGTAGAACCTGTAATCCCTTGTACAATAACTCTTGTATCTTTATTAATAAAAACACTCATTATCTGGTCCCCTGCCTTTCATTCTTTCCTAAACTAAGGATACGATTTTCTGCGCGCCGTCAGCCATTGATTCCGCAGATGTAATATTTAATCCTGATTCACTAAGGATTTTCTTCCCTAGATCCACGTTTGTACCTTCAAGACGGACGACAAGCGGCAATGTCAAACCGACTTGTCTTGTCGCTTCAACAACCCCTTCTGCGATGACATCACATTTCATAATGCCGCCGAAAATGTTGACAAAAATCCCTTTAACGTTTTGATCAGAAAGAATGATTTTAAATGCTTCCGTGACTTTTTCTGCGGTTGCACCGCCGCCCACATCAAGGAAGTTGGCCGGTTCTCCTCCATAATGCTTGATAATATCCATAGTGGACATTGCAAGTCCCGCGCCGTTTACCATACAGCCGATATTTCCATCAAGAGAAATGTAGCTTAGGTCATATTTGGACGCTTCGATTTCTTTCGGATCTTCTTCATCCAAATCTCTGTACTCCAGAATATCCTTTTGTCTGTACAGCGCGTTGCTGTCGAAATTCAATTTCGCATCAAGCGCCATCACATTTCCGTCACCAGTGACAACGAGCGGATTGATTTCGGCAATTGAGCAGTCTTTTTCAACAAACGCTTTGTATAGTCCAAGCATAAATTTAGAAGCTTTTCCCACGAGCTCCTTTGGAATATTAATAGCGAATGCAATTTCTCTGGCTTGATAGCCTTGGAGGCCGACAGCCGGATCAATAACAGCTTTTTTGATTTTTTCCGGTGTTTTCTCCGCTACTTCCTCAATTTCCGTTCCGCCTTCCTCAGAAGCCATCAGAACGATTCTGGACGTAGCACGGTCAAGCACAAGCCCGACATAGTATTCCTTTTTAATATCGCAGCCTTCTTCAATAAGTAAGCGTTTTATTACTTGGCCGTCCGGACCCGTCTGATGTGTAACTAGGGTCTTCCCTAAGAGTTCTTCGGCATACGCTTTCACTTCGTCTGCTGATTTTGCTATTTTTACCCCACCAGCTTTGCCTCGACCGCCAGCATGAATTTGAGCCTTTACGACATAAACTGAGCTGGATAAGCCCTTAGCTTTCTCAACTGCTTCTTCTGCTGTAAAAGCTACCTTACCTTCAGGAACAGATACCCCATATTTTCTGAGGACTTCTTTTCCCTGGTACTCATGGATATTCATTTCCCATCCTCCTAACTTATGTAACAAAACTAAAATAGACTGCGCTTTCATTCTATAATAATACTGGAAGAATTGTCTAGAGTTCGATGCAAAATCTTTAAATCCTTCTAAACATTCAAACTTTTATTTTATTGAAAACATAAATTTCAATAAGAGGATGGGGAATATTTTAGCTATTTTTTGTTTTTTACACTTTCGTCCAGTCTGTAAATGAACGAAAAAATTTCGGCTACTGTTTCATAAAGAGCTTCCGGAATTTGATCATCCACAGTCAAATGGCGCATTAATTCGACAAGGGTCCGATCTTCTTGAATCGGGACCCCTGCCTTTTTCGCTTCTTTGATAATGTTGTCGGCTACATGGCCCTTTCCTGTGGCAATCACTTTCGGCGCCTTGTCTTTTTGTTCGTCATAGTGGAGAGCCACTGCTTTTCTCATGGGCGTCTGCTCTTTCATATTTTCACATCCACTTCCTGATCACTGATGCTTGTTATATATTGATCGATTGCAGCCTTTTCTTCGGTGTGAATCCTTTTTTTAGCGTTTACTCCCGAAAGGCTGTAGCCCATTTCTTTGAGACCATGTTTAAGCGCGGGCACCATCGGATCAATCGCAGCCTGAAGCTCGAAATCAGTCTCAATTGTAATCGTCATGACTTTTTGCTGGATCAAGCAATCAACGACGGTTTCTTTTAACGTATCCAGCTGAAGCAAAAACAAAAGGCGGCAATGGGATGGGTCAAGCTTTCCATCCGCCTCCTTTTTACCTTTAAACAGAACCGTCATGTCCTGTACTCCTGACTTCGAAAATAGCGGAAATGACATTACAATTTGGCTGTATGACGGATGGTCCTGCTGCATGAAAAGCTGGCCGTTTAATTTATGAAACAGCTGATCGGCTTCCTGTTTGACAGGTTCTGCTACCTCCTGCGACGCTCGTGCGGCATGAAGAGCCAGCTTGATGGATTGTAAATCGTCAGGTGTCACTTCGCTTCCTTGTTCTAACGCCTTAATGAACGCAAGCTCGTCCCTTGCGCCGATTGCCATTTTCACTTTGGATAAGAAAGAAAGAACATCCGCCTTATCCGCCAAATGAGGCGCTGTCTGCTGAACAGCCTTTAAAAAGACTTCGGCTTCCTGATCTGTAACTTGTGCCGCCTGTAAAACAGCCGAGGCTTCTGGTGACTTGCTATCGCCCGATGAAGCAGTCGCCGCTTTCATCCAATTTGCCGCTTCTTTCACAATTTGGAGACTGTTTTTTTCAGCTGTTTCCGTCAGCTTTGCCAGCAGCTGCCGGGCTTCTTTGATTGGAATATCTGCTGCTGTTTTAACAGGCTCTCCTTGTATGCTTCTCTGTTCCTCTGTGCGGTTTGCAAGAGGTAAGCCGGCCTTCCCGGGAGAATTTGCTGGTGCGCTAATTTCCCTGTTTCCAGCTGTAGGGCCTGAAGAAGATGCTTTAGTATTGTCCGTTAGAGAAATAAGCTTTTCGATCAGGCGTTCTGCATGAACTTCAATTTCACTATTAAAAAGTGCCGTAACGGCTTCTTTCAGCTTTGCCATCATCGGGCTCTGCTGAGGGCTTTCGTTGATTGCCTGAAGCAGCTGGGATACGTGCTGATGCAGCGGAACAGGCGATTTCACAGCATGAACACCGCTCAAAACCTCGGGGTGAATGGGCAGCTCACGCTTTAAAGCGAACAGAACCGTTTCAATCGCTTTTTTTGCGTCTGGCGCAGGCAGCGTATCCATCCAGCGGACAGCTGTTTTGATATCATTTTCTGTTACGGGTGTTTTACTTTTCAGCATCGCTCCAGTCATCATTAGAGCAGCGTTTGACGGTTTCATTGACATGGCATTTAACAGCTTGCCAGCTGCATCCTGAATGGTTTTGGGAGTCTGCTCAAAGCTTTGAACGACCTGAAGACGGCCTGTCTGTTCTGCCGTTTTTTTTTCGTAGGAAAACCAATAGTATGCTTGAGGACGAAGCTGGGCTTCAAGTTTTCCTTGGATCGTTTGATTTCCGACTTGGATCAGCGCGTGCTGGTCTCCTAATAAACGAAGCACTTTTCCTAAAAGGAGACGCTTCTCCCCATTTAGCGCTTCGCTGATAGTTGATGTCTCCTGCGGGACTGCAGTATTTCTAAAAAGGTGCTGCAGCGCCTTTTGCACATCATTCCGTATATTCATTTAAAAAAAGTGCCTCCTTGTCCATGGGTTTATCTGAACGATTGAACAGGAGCGAAAGTTTTGCGGTGCAGTTCAGTTGGGCCGTATGCGGCAAGAGCCTCCAAATGTTCTTTTGTCCCATAGCCTTTATTTTTTTCAAAACCATACATGGGATAGGTTTGGGCATAGGCGCTCATCATTCGGTCTCTCGTTACTTTTGCGATACACGCACCTGCCGCAATTGACACGCTTTTGGCATCACCTTTTATAATTGATAACTGATTCGTATCGAGCGGCAGCGTCATTGCGTCAACAAGCAAATAATCAGGTGTATCTGACAAATTGTGTATCGCTTTCACCATGGCCATCTTGGAAGCTTCATATATATTGATTTCATCAATAACAGAAGCTTCTACAATTCCTATTCCGACCGCCAGCGCTTCTTTCATAATAAGCTCGTAATATTCCTCACGCTTTTTTTCTGAAAGTTTTTTGGAGTCTGTCAGCCCAAGTATTTCACATTCCTCTGGAAGGATGACGGCGCCGGCAACAACGGGTCCAGCCAATGGCCCCCGGCCGACTTCGTCAACACCGGCAATCAAGCGAAATCCTTTGTTTCTTGCCAGTCTTTCATAGGAAGTCATATTGATCCATTGTTCTTTCAGCGCTTTTTCTTTCGCCTTTTTTTTAAGCCATTGCTCTACAAGCGTTTGAACGCTTTTTCTCGGGTCGTTTTCACATTGGGCAAGGAATGGGTCTTGTTCATCATTGACTTCCTGCAAACGGTCTTTAATGTCCTTTACGGTTAATGTATTCACTTTCTCTTCTCCCTTACTGTATGTATCGGTTGGGTCAGGAAAAAATAAAGACCCGCATTTCTGCGCGCCTTTACATAGTCGGCTGTTCAAATGACAGCCTGCCGAACTTTTCAGTGCGGATATCGCGAATGATGACTTCAGTCGTCTTATCGTAGTTAATGAGCCCTCCGCTCATGAGACAGCCGCGCTTTTCACCAATTGCATCAAACAGCTCCGCAATGTCCTCTGGTATCTCATCAAGGCTGTAGCGCTCTTTCAGACGTTCAGGATAGTGTTCTTCGAGAAAACGAAGGCCAAACACTGCCACGTCCTGAAGGTTGATAATCGAGTCTTTAATAGCCCCGGTAACTGCGAGCCTCAAGCCGACAAGCTCATCCTCAAATTTAGGCCATAAAATCCCCGGTGTATCTAAGAGCTCTAGTTCTTTTCCGACTTTGACCCACTGCTGAGAAGTCGTGATACCAGGTCTGTCTCCCGTTTTTGCTATGTTTTTCTTTGCCAGCCGGTTGATGAGCGTTGATTTTCCGACGTTTGGAATGCCAATAATCAAAGCGCGAATCGCTCTCGGCTTCACACCTTTCGCCCTCATCCGATCAAATTTTTCTTTGAGAATCTCTTTTGACGCTGGCACAATTTGATTTAAGCCTTGGCCGTTTACAGAGTTAATGGACAGAGAGGGGATCCCCTGGTTCTCAAAATGCTCTTTCCATTGCTTTGTAACTGCTGCATCTGCTTTGTCCGCTTTGTTTAACAGCATAATCCGGGGCTTATTTTTTAGAATGTCTTCAATCATTGGGTTTCTTGATGACATTGGAATCCTGGCATCTACCAATTCATATACAATATCGATTAATTTTAATTTTTCGGTTACTTCCCGTCTTGCCTTTGCCATATGGCCCGGGAACCATTGAATTGTCATGTGACACGAGCACCGCCTTTATCTCTTCAGTATACATGATTCTTTGTTGTCATTTATGTATTTTACGATGCCTGTCCGGCATTTTCAAATTCTGTATAAAAAAAGAGCTTGTTACAGGTAACAAGCTCTTTTCGTTCGTTATCATTATCGTCTGATCTCTTTAATACGAGCCGCTTTTCCGCGAAGTTCACGCAGGTAGTAAAGCTTAGCACGGCGTACTTTACCGTAACGCACAACTTCGATTTTCGCGATTTTAGGTGTGTGTACAGGGAAAGTACGTTCAACACCAACACCGTAAGAAATCTTACGAACTGTGAACGTTTCGCTGATTCCACCACCACGACGCTTAATCACAACACCTTCAAAGATCTGGATACGCTCGCGGTTACCCTCAACAACTTTCACGTGTACACGTAAAGTGTCACCAGGACGGAACGCAGGAAGATCAGTACGAAGCTGTTCTTTTGTGATATCTTCAATTAGTTTTTGCATCGTTTTCAACTCCTTCCAACAGATGCTCTTGGCCACAAAACCCGGCACAGCGGAACATCGTTTTCAAGCTTACAGCAGATAAGCCCGCTCAAGCCACAAGTAGTATCTTATCACAATTTCATAGCCTATGCAATAAAATCTATTCTTTTTCCCATTCGGAAATCCATTTTCTTTGCTGTTCTGTAAGCGGATAATCTTTCAAAAGATCCGGGCGCCTGACATAGGTCCTTCTGATCGACTCTTTATTCCGCCATTCTTTAATTTTCGCATGGTTTCCTGACAGAAGTGTTTCAGGCACTTTTAAACCTTTGTAATCTGCCGGTCTTGTATAATGCGGGTGTTCTAAAAGACCGGTGCTGAATGAATCCTCAAGATGGGAAGCCTCTTTGCCAAGCACACCCGGAAGCAGTCTGACCACGCTGTCTGCAATCATCATTGCAGGAAGCTCACCGCCCGTAAGCACAAAATCGCCAATAGATATTTCATCCGTCACCAAATGCTCGCGAATACGTTCATCATAGCCTTCATAATGGCCGCAAATAAACAGCAAATGCTCTTCCTTCGCTAATTGCTCTGCTTTTTTTTGGGTAAAACGCTCACCTTGCGGACAAACGAGGATAATACGCGGAGCCGCGGCTGCCTTTGCAGTCAGGTCCTCGACCGCGTCAAAAACAGGCTGAGGCTTGAGAACCATGCCCGCGCCGCCTCCATAAGGATAATCATCAACCGTATTATGCTTGTTATCAGAATACTCCCGAAAATTCACGACCTGGAATTGCACCGCATCTTTGTCCTGGGCTTTTTGAAGAATCGATGAATTGAGCACGCCTTCAAACATTTCGGGAAACAGCGTCAAAAAGTCGATTTTCATTCGTCTATTAATCCTTCCATGAGTTCAATCTCAATTTTCTTTTCGCTGACATCGATATGTTTGACTACTGATTCAATGTAAGGAATTAACGCGTCTTTTTTTCCCTTTCGGCCGATAACCCATACGTCATTTGCTCCCGGCGTCAAAATTTCTTTGATTTTTCCAATCAGCTCGCCGTCCTCGGTAAATACTTCGCACCCAATGATTTCGTGGAAATAAAATTCTCCCTCATTCAGGTCTCCTAAATCTTCTTCAGGAACTTTAATGATTGCGTTTTTCAGTTCTTCTGCTTCATTCAGGCTTTGTCTTTCTTTAAACTGCAGCAGATGAAACTGCTTATGCAGTCTGTGCGTGTTTACCGTTACCTCCACAGGTTCGTTACGGCCGTCCATAAACAAATACAGCGTGTTGCCCGGCTTGTACCGTTCTTCGGCAAAATCAGTTTTCGAAACCACCCGCACTTCACCTTTAATTCCGTGCGTATTTACGATTTTGCCTACATTAAACCATCGCTTTGTCATATGATCACCTCTGGCGAATTTCAATTACTTTCCCGTCTTTTATGACGATGGTGTTTGCTGCTGTCTTCTCATGCCAGTCATCCCCGGCTTCAATCGTTAGCAGCGCATCGACTTCCTTTTCTTTCATCTCACTGCCGAGCGGCAATGTATGTACTTGAGCAATTTGAAAATCGATTATTTTTATGTTATCTTTTCGCTTTTCTATTGCCTTTTTGAATTGTTCAATCATGTCTGGGTTTTGCTGTTCTTTTTCATGTTTTCTAAGCTGAAAATAGAGCTGGCTGCATTCTCGTTCAAGCATTTGTTTCTTTTCGGTAAAAGAAGCTAAAAGCTTTTCTTTGCTGTGCTCAGTTAAGACTTGCATCACGGCTACACGGTGAATAATTTGCATCGCACCAAGCTCCCCGCTTTTAAAACTTTTTGGCTCAGGCTTTTCTATTTTGCCTAAGCTTCTATCAGTTTACCCTTTTTTTGCGTGTAAAAAAAGGGGAGGTGCCGGCCCTCTCCCTTTTAGTCAAATATCTCAAATTGAACTTTCTTAGAAGACTGTGCGCCAGCTGCAAATACAGCTGTTCGAATCGCTTTTGCAGTCCGGCCCTGCTTTCCGATAACTTTACCGGTATCTGACTTATTGACAGATAAGCGCAGCGCAATCTTTTGATCGGTTTCTTCTCTTATGACGCGAATGTCATCTGGATGATCAACAAGCGGCGTCACAATTTGGACAATCAAATCTTCCAAGTGTTGATCAGTCATTACTTGCCTTGTTTAGCGTTGTGGAATTTTTCCATAATTCCTTGGCTAGAGAACAAGTTGCGAACTGTATCAGATGGTTTCGCTCCAGTTTGAAGCCATTTAAGAGCAAGCTCTTCGTCGATTTTTACTTCCGCTGGTTTTACAACCGGGTTGTAAGTTCCGACTGTTTCGATGAAACGGCCGTCACGTGGTGAACGAGAATCTGCTACAACAATACGATAGAAAGGAGATTTTTTTGCTCCCATACGTTTTAAACGAATTTTTACTGCCATTTTACTAGCACCTCCGAAAATATTTCAACAAGATAGTATATTAACAATGATAAAAGTGTTTGTAAAGTGTTTTTTCTTAACAATGGTTTTATCATGTATAACCGATTACATAAAAGGGAGCTTAAACCCTTTTTTCTTACCTTTTGACATGTTTGTCATCTGCTTCATCATTTTTTTCATTTCATCAAACTGCTTAAGCAGACGGTTGACTTCCTGCACGGATGTCCCGCTCCCTTTCGCAATCCGCTTCCGCCGGCTGGCATTGATGATATCCGGCTGTTCTTTTTCAAGAACAGTCATTGATTTGATAATCGCTTCCACGTGATTCAGCTGCTTTTCATCCACTTGGATGTTTTTCAGGCCTTTCATTTTGCCTGCACCCGGCATCATTTGCAGAAGCTCATCAAGCGGTCCCATGTTTCTGACCTGACCGAGCTGCTCCAGAAAATCGTCCAATGTGAAGCTCATCGTTCTCATTTTTTGTTCCAGCTCTTTGGCTTTGTCTTCATCGACGCTGGCCTGTGCTTTTTCAATCAATGTCAGCACGTCGCCCATGCCGAGAATCCTTGATGCCATGCGTTCAGGATGGAACGGTTCTAACGCGTCAAGCTTTTCGCCTAAACCAGCGAACTTAATTGGCGTGTTTGTGACCGCGCGAATAGAAAGCGCAGCACCGCCGCGTGTGTCTCCATCCAGCTTAGTTAACACAACACCGGTTAAACCGAGCTGTTCATTAAAGCTTTGGGCAACATTCACAGCGTCCTGACCGGTCATTGAATCGACAACCAGGAAAATTTCTTCCGGATTCGCAATTTCTTTTACGTTGGTCAGTTCGTCCATCAGTTCATGGTCAATATGCAGGCGGCCTGCCGTATCCAAAATGACATAGTCATAATGTTCTTCCTTGGCTTTTTCAATAGCCTGTTTAGCTATTTCCACAGGGCTGACCTGATCACCAAGAGAAAAAACAGGCATGTCAAGCTGTTTGCCAAGCGTTTCCAGCTGCTTAATTGCGGCTGGGCGGTAAATATCGGCAGCAACCAGCATCGGCTTGCGATTATGCTTCTTGCGCAGCAGATTCGCGAGCTTACCGCTTGTCGTCGTTTTACCGGCACCTTGGAGACCGACCATCATAATAACAGTCGGCGGTCTTTTGGCAACGGCGATTTTGCTCTCTTCGCCGCCCATCAGCTCAGTCAGTTCCTCTTGAACAACTTTAATGACCTGCTGGCCGGGCGTCAGACTTTTCATGACGTCTTGGCCTACGGCGCGTTCACTTACTTTTTTGACAAAATCCTTGACTACTTTAAAGTTAACGTCAGCCTCAAGCAGCGCAAGACGGACCTCACGCATCATCTCTTTTACATCTTGTTCGCTGACTTTCCCTTTTCCGCGGATTTTAGAAATCGTCTGCTGCAGTCGGTCGGCTAATCCTTCAAATGCCATAGTTTGCCGCCTCCTAATCTAATTTCTCAAGCGCTTCAATCAGAGCTATAATTTCTTCCTCTTCTTTTGAACCGGAAGCAAGCTCCTTCAGCTTATTAAACATCTCTTTACGCTCCTGAAACTTTTTCAAAAGGAGCAGCTTTTCTTCATATTGTTCAAGCATTGCTTCTGTTCGTTTGATGTTATCATAAACAGCTTGTCTTGAAACCTCATATTCTTCGGCTATTTCGCCTAGGGAGAAATCGTCCAAATAATAAAGCGACATATAGCTCTTCTGTTTTGACGTCAACAACGACTGATAAAAATCAAACAGATAATTCATTCTCGTTGTCTTTTCGAGTGTCATTTGAGCTCTCCCCTTTGTTAAGTCAAATCCCTTTACGATAACTTAGTTTACACGGTTTTATTGAGACTGTCAAGTTTTTATCTTGTCAAAGCATGCTGCTCTTTTTGCATAATACATTCATTTGGTTTTTTCAGAAAAATTCATATAGACCGCCGTTAAAATACTCGAATTCTTGTTTAGATACGCGATAGCGGCAATAGCCTTCGTAAAAAGCATTGAGAAATGCTTCATTTGTGACAAAGTTTCTGATCGCTAATGATTCATCATATCGTGGATCTCCCGCCGATATTCCCGCAGCATCAATAAACAGATAGACCTCTCCGTCTCTCACCAGCACATTATCAGTTGTGCAGTCACCGTGAATCATTGTCTGCTGAACAGGAACAGGCCTGTGCTGGTCCAATTCCTTCAAAAGTTCTGCGCTGCCTTCAGCTTGTCCTTTTTCGACATATTCACCGGCTCGTTTCATTTGCAGATCGAGCCAATCTATTTCCGGCTGTAAACCAGGGACAAGTTCGGTTTCATGCAGACGCTGCAGAAACTGGCCGAAGCTTTTGATCAGCTTTTTCTTTTCAGTATCTCCTTTTGCTTTTCTTAAAGCAGAAGTCAGTGTAATGCCATCTTCAAACGACATTACAATATGGCTGGAATGCTGTTCTTGGATAAACCCATAATAAACAGGGACAGGCAGACGATGCGTTTCGGTAAGCTTTTGTAAAACAAGGGCTTCTCTCCTTAACCACTCCCGATATCTCTGTTGAGAAGAACTTTTCAACAGAAATGCGCCTTGGCTTGACACTAGTTTACGAACGATTGAAGTGCCTCCCTGTTCATCCAACAGCGACATGTGTTTTATTGCGCCGATCTTCCTTTCCAATTCAGCTTTCAGCCATTTGTCCAACAATCTGCACCCTCCATTCCGATCTATTAATGCGTATAAAAAAACGAGTATAAAACTGTTCATTTTATACTCGTTTTTATTCATTAATCCTCGGCTTTTTCCACTAAATCTGAAAAGAGGCCGTATACATACGATTCAGCGTTAAATTCTTGGAGATCGTCAACTTTTTCGCCTAACCCGACTAGTTTCACCGGAATGTGAAGCTCGTTGCGGATCGCGAGGACGATACCGCCTTTTGCCGTACCATCAAGCTTTGTTAAAGCGATACCGGTAACGTTTGTTGCTTTAGAGAACTCTTTCGCCTGTGCCATTGCATTTTGGCCGGTTGTGGCATCAAGGGCAAGCAGCACCTCATGCGGCGCTTCAGGCACTTCTCTTTCGATGACGCGCTTGACTTTTTCCAGCTCTTTCATCAGGTTTACTTTGTTTTGGAGACGTCCTGCCGTATCGCAGATTAACACATCGGCGTTTCGAGCTTTCGCAGCATGTACAGCATCGTAGATGACAGCCGCAGGATCGCTTCCGGCCGTCTGCTTAATGACAGGCACTCCCGTACGCTCTCCCCATACTTCCAGCTGTTCAATGGCCCCCGCTCTAAAAGTGTCGCCTGCAGCAAGCACGACAGATTTCCCTTCTTGCTTCAATTTATAGGCAAGCTTTCCGATTGTTGTCGTTTTGCCGACTCCGTTTACACCCACCAGGAGGAGCACGTTTAAACGCCCATCCTGAATGTTCAACCCGGAAATTTGTTCATCACCGCTGTTATAGATCTCGACCAGCTTCTCAGAAATAACAGACTGGACTTCCTGCGGATCTTGAATATTTCTGCGTTTGACTTCTTTTTTCAGCTCGTCTATTAATTCCATAACGGTTGTAAAACCGACATCCGCGCTGATGAGAACTTCTTCAAGCTCCTCGAAGAAATCCTCATCCACTTTACGGTAACGGGATACAAGATCATTCACTTTGTTTTGAAAGGAGTTTCTTGTTTTTTCAAGGCCATCCTTAAACTTTTCAGATACGGAATCTGTCTGTTTTGTGATTTTCTCTTTTAATTTTTTAAAAAAGCTCATCTTTTAACCTCTTTCCTCGTTACTGAACGAATTCTTTTGTTTCTTCCAGCTTAACTGAGATTACCTTGGAAACTCCGGATTCCTGCATTGTTACACCGTACAGCACATCCGCTTCTTCCATCGTGCCTTTTCTGTGAGTAATCACAATAAACTGGGTATCGCTGCTGTATTTTTTTAAATACTGTGCAAATCGGAACACATTCGCTTCGTCAAGGGCAGCCTCTACTTCGTCAAGGACGCAAAACGGCACTGGCCGAACCTTTAAGATTGAGAATAAGAGCGCTATAGCTGTGAGCGCACGCTCTCCGCCTGACAGAAGGGTTAAGTTTTGCAGTTTTTTCCCCGGCGGCTGCGCGATAATTTCGACTCCCGAATGAAGCAGATCATTAGGGTCGGTGAGCCTCAATTCAGCTCGCCCTCCTCCGAATAAGGAACGGAATACTTGATCAAAGTGTGAGCGGATTTGGACAAAAGTGTCGTTAAAGCGTTTCGTCATTTCTTCATCCATTTCTTCAATCACTTGGAACAAAGTATTTTTCGCTTCAGTCAAATCTTCTTTCTGTTCTGACAGAAACTTATACCGCTCGTTGACCCGCTCAAACTCATCTATGCTTCCGATGTTTACGGTGCCCAGCTCTTCAATTGCGAGTTTAATCAGCTTCACGCGCTTTCTGGCTTCCTCTGGATCAGTTTCAAGCTGATATTTCTCTTTTGCGCCCTCAAAGGACAGACTGTATTCCTCCCGCAAGTACTGAAGTAAATTATCAAGCTCAACTTCCATCCGGCCGAGTTTGACTTCTTCATCTTTTAAGAGCGTTGTTTTTTGTTTATACAGTCGTTTCATTTCTTTCAGCTCACGCTCATACGTATCAAGTCCATGCTGAAGCTTGATGCGCTGATCGCGTCTTAACGCAATCAGTTCGATTGTCTTCGTTTTATCATTCAATTTATGCTTTGCGGCTTCTTCCAGTTTTTCTTCACCGCTTGTGCTTGATGACATCTCTGACGTTAAGAAGCTTAAATCTTCTTTCGCTTCTCGTAACGCAATCTCTGTTTCTGCGAGCTCTTTCTTTACTCGGGCAAGGTTGTCTTCTTCCCCCTTGCATGCCTGTTCTTTTTTGGCCGCTGTAATCTTCAGCTCAGTCAGCTCGTTGGAGAGAGACTCTTTTGTTGAGGATTGTGTTTGTTTTTGTTTGGTCAGTCTGTCAATATCCTCTTCAAGCTGTTTCATCTTTTCTGATACGGCAGAAAGCTCTTCTTCCAGCTTGCGTTTGCGCGCTTTCTTCTCTTCATCGCTTTCTGACAGAGCGGATTTTTCTTGATCATAGAGCTCTAAATGGGTGTTGATATTTTTCTCGGCAACTTGAAGTTCGTACAGCTGGCCTTTTACATCCTGCTGCTTTACTCTTAAGCCTTCCCCGGTTTCTCTTAAGTCAGCCAGTTTTTTCTCCATGTCCTGAATGGATTGCTTAAGGGTTTTAACTTCTTGTTCAAGCAGTGCTGTTTTCTCTTCCATTTCAGTGAGCCGCTTCGTCACATCTTCAAGCTCCCTGCTTCTTCCAAGCAGCGAGTTGTTTTTCTTTTTAACCGCGCCGCCCGTCATTGAACCGCCCGGATTCACAACATCTCCCTCAAGGGTTACGATGCGGTAGCGGTGCCCGAGAAGCTTCGCAAGCTCGTTTGCACCCTTTAAATCCTCTGTGATCAGCACGGTTCCCAGGAGGTTCTGGATGATGCGGCGATACGCAGGATCAAATGTGACTAGTTCACTGGCAACCCCTAGAAATGAAGAGTGCTTCGCTGCTGTTTCTGCATCGCGGCTTTGAAGCTGGCGATCTCTGATAACAGAAAGAGGCAGAAACGTCGCCCGGCCGAAGGAATTCTGTTTTAAATATTGAATCGCTTTGCGGGCAGACTGTTCATCGTCGGTCACGACATGCTGGGCAGAAGCGCCAAGTGCTATTTCAATGGCCGTTTCATACTTCTGTTCTGTTGAGATCAGCTCAAGGACCGCTCCGCGAATTCCGCCGAGCCGCTCTTTCGCTTTCAGCACTTCTTTTACACCTTGATAAAAGCCGGAGAAATCGCCCTGCATTGTCTCAAGCATGTCCTTTTTCGATCTCGCTTGCTGAACGTATTGGTATGCCTGATACAGAGCAGATTCATTTTTTTCGTATTGACGCTTTTTCTGCTCATATTTTGTCTGCATGTCACGATATGCGCCGACTTGGCTGTGAATTTCCTGCTCAATTCGGGCAAATTCCGTTTCACACGCGGCTTTCCGTTCAGAAATATCGCGCCGCTCCTGAAGATGCTTTTCATTGTTGTCCGCAAGCCTCTGCAATGTGACAGCGGATTGGGACATCTGGTCATCCAGCAGCTGGAGCTCATTGCGTATCGAAGCCTGGCTGTTTAACAGCTCAAAGTAATCACTTTTCAGCTGCTCGATTTTCTCTTCGACATTTTCATTGTGAAGACTGAGAGCCTGCTGTCTTTCTTTTACTTGAGCTCTTAGCTGTTTCACCTCTGCCTGAAGCGTTTCGAAAACAGCTTCCTGCTTCGCAAGCTCTTCCTTCAGCACCGTTTCTTTTTGCTGGTACTGAACGATGGCTTCTTCAAGCTGTTCTCGGTTTTGCACAGCGTTTTTCTTTCGTTCTTTCAAGACTTCTTTACGGCCTTCAAGCTTTTCCAGCTCTTCACTTGTTACTAATAAGACTTGCTGGAGCTCGTCTACTGATTCATCAAGCGCTTGGATTTTGTCTCGTGTATCCTCGATCTTCGCTTCTTTCGCAGAAATCGCAGACGATTCAGCGACTTCTTCTTCTTTTGCGAGCTGCACTTTCTCTTTAAGCGTCGACCATTTGCCATGCAGTTCTTCGATATCATGGGCAGTCAGCGCAATTTCAACATGCTCAAGCTCTTTCTTTTTCTCCAGATAGTCTTTTGCGATTGAAGCTTGAATTTTAAGCGGTTCAACCTGTCCTTCAAGCTCATGTAATATATCCTCTACCCGGTTTAAATTGTCCTGTGTCTCAAACAATTTATTTTCTGCTTTTTTCTTTCTCGTTTTATATTTAAGCACCCCAGCCGCTTCTTCAAAGATACTGCGGCGATCCTCCGCTTTGCTGCTCAGGATCTCTTCCACTTTCCCTTGGCTGATAATAGAAAAGGCTTCTTTCCCCAGTCCAGAGTCCATAAATAAATCAATAATGTCCTTTAAGCGGCACGGCTGATTGTTAATCAGAAACTCACTCTCGCCTGATCTGTACACACGCCTTGTGACACTGACCTCATGGAAGTCAATCGGCAAGAAATGATCATCATTATCAAGCGTAAGCGTAACTTCAGCTAGGTTTAATCGTTTTCTTGAATCACTGCCCGCAAAAATGATGTCTTCCATTTTTCCGCCGCGAAGAGACCGGGCCGATTGTTCGCCAAGAACCCAGCGAATGGCATCAGTGATGTTGCTTTTTCCGCTTCCGTTCGGGCCGACAACAGCTGTCACTCCTTTAACGAAGTCGACGGAAATCCGTTCTGCAAATGATTTAAATCCTATAACGTCTAAACGTTTGAGGAACATAGCGATCCTCCTTATGTAATAAGTATTTCAATTCTATCATAAACATGGGTGAAATAAGACGGCATACATATTGAAATCCCCCTTATCACTCAGGGGGATTTTGTTGGCTCGTATAGTGTTTTTGCAATTTAGCTAAAGCTTCCTGAGCAGCGTGCTGTTCGGCTTCTTTCTTGGAACGGCCGTTTCCGACTCCAAGTGGTTCACCTTTTAGCGATACGACGGCTTCAAATTCACGGTTATGCGCAGGCCCTTTTTCGTTGGAGATTTTATACTCCAAAGAGCCTTTGCCATCCCGCTGCACGTATTCCTGCAGCTGGCTTTTAAAATCCATCACATGAGAAAAAGCACCATCGTTAATTTTAGGGAACACATAGACTTTTAAGAAGCTTTCGACCGGCTCTAATCCCTGGTCAAGATACAAAGCTCCGATAAATGCCTCAAAAACATCCGCTAATAGTGCAGGACGCTTTCTTCCGCCTGTCATTTCCTCACCTTTACCCAACAGGACAAGGTCGCCGAATGACAGTTCGTGAGCTAATGAAACGAGAGATGGCTCGCATACAATCGCGGCTCTCAGCTTCGTCAAATCTCCTTCACTCATAGCCGGGTATTTGGCAAATAAGAATCTGGAGATCGTCAGTTCCAAAACAGCGTCACCTAAAAATTCAAGCCTTTCATTATCTTCATACGGCTTTTTCCGATGCTCATTCACATAAGATGAATGTGTAAATGCTTGATACAAAAGCTTTTCATTTTGAAAGTGAACCGAAATCCGTTCTTGAAACTCTCTAAACTGTTCTACTTTTTTATAGAACTTTTTTTTATCATTATAATGTGAGTGTTTTGACATAGTAACCTCCATAGGCACATCAGGTTCACCGCGCTTCTCTGACTAAACCGGATACAGCGCGCGTAAAAGCGGCATGCTGTAATAACTGCACGAATAAAGGGCTAAAGCCCCGCGTTTCGGCGGGACTTTTAGCATCAGCTTATTGCTGGTTTTGTATGTAGTTCACAGCGTCGCCGACTGTAGCAATCTTTTCAGCATCTTCGTCAGAAATCTCCATATCAAACTCGTCTTCAAGTTCCATAACAAGCTCAACTACATCTAGGGAATCAGCACCTAAGTCTTCCTTGAAAGAAGCTTCAAGTTTGACGTCTGCTTCATCAACGCCAAGGCGATCTACGATGATTTTCGTTACACGCTCTAATGTATCTGCCATAGCAATTCACCTCCCCTCAAGTATTATAGTGGATTCGTTTTTAAAAAACTAGAGAAACTATGATGAAATTTTTGAGAAAAAACTTACATCACCATTCCGCCGTCGATATGAAGCGTTTGGCCTGTCATGTAACGGGCCCCCTCAGAAGCAAGGAACGTGACAACGCTGCTGATGTCACCTGGTTCGCCAAATCGCGCGAGCGGAATTTGTTTCAGCATTTCGTCTTGAACATCTTTTGCAAGCTTATCTGTCATATCAGTTGAGATAAATCCAGGCGCAACCGCATTCACCGTAATATTGCGGCTTGCGAGCTCTTTAGCAGAAGATTTTGTTAAACCGATCACGCCGGCTTTTGCAGCCACGTAGTTGGCTTGTCCAGGGTTTCCGCTGACGCCGACGATAGACGATACGTTAATAATCCGGCCTGAACGCTGTTTCATCATTTGTCTTGTAACGGCTTTTGTGCAGTTGAAAACACCCTTTAGGTTAATGTTAATGACATCATCCCATTCATCTTCTTTCATTCTCATGATGAGATTGTCTCTTGTAATTCCGGCATTATTTACTAGAATGTCAATTGTAGAAAAAACAGACAGTGTTTCTTTTATCATGTTTTGTACATCTTCGGCATTTGATACATCCGCTTTGACAGCAATTGCTTTTCTGCCCATTGATTTGATTTCATCAACGACTTCATTTGCTTTCGCCTCATTGCCGGAGTAGTTCACGACGACATTTGCGCCGCTTTTTGCAAGGTCAAGGGCGATTGAACGGCCAATTCCGCGGGATGCGCCAGTGACAATAGCTGTTTTGTCATTAAGCATTTTCATTCTCCTCCTTGAGCGTTTGAATTGCCAGCTCGATCGTTTCTGGATCTGATACAGCAATTGTTTTTAATCGTCTGTTCACTTTTTTCACAAGGCCTGAAAGCACTTTTCCGGGACCGATTTCAATAAAAGTCGTCACACCCTCTGCAATCAGCTTGTTAATGCTTTCCTCGAAACGCACCGGAGAGTAGAGCTGCTCAATGAGTTTCTCTTTGATATCTGCTTTATCAGTCATAACATCAGCAGAAACATTTGAGATAACCGGAACGCCAGCATCCTTTACGTCACAGGAGTCAAGTACTTCCTTCAGCTTTTCAGCAGCAGGCTTCATCAGTTCAGAATGGAACGGACCGCTTACGTGGAGCGGAATCGCTCGTTTTGCACCGTTCTCTTTCGCCTGTTCAGACGCAAGCTCCACCCCTTTAGCTGTTCCGGAAATGACGATTTGTCCGGGACAGTTGAGATTCGCAAGCTGAACTAGATGGCCTTCTTCCGTAACTTTATCAGTTACTTGCTTTAATGCTTCAGCATCCATGCCTAGAATCGCAGCCATAGCTCCTTCACCAGCCGGCACCGCTTCATTCATAAATTCTCCGCGTTTTCTGACGGTATAAACAGCATCTTTGAAAGACAGTGCGCCAGACGCAACCAGCGCAGAGTATTCACCAAGGCTGTGCCCCGCTGTGAAATCAGGTGTAATGCCTGATTCTTTAAATTTCTCTAGAACAGCAATGCTTGTCGTCAGCAAAGCAGGCTGGGCATTGTATGTAAGTGTTAATTCTTCAGCATCACCTTCAAAAATCAAAGAACTGAGTTTTGTTTCCAATGTTTCATCCGCCTCATCAAACAGACGCTTTGCAGCAGGCACCTGTTCATAAAGCTCTTTTCCCATGCCGATAAATTGTGATCCCTGTCCCGGGAATAAAAACGCAATCTTACTCATGATGTAAAAACCTCCAGACTACTCATCTGTATTTTCTTCTTTAACTTCTTTCTGAATGAGTTCAGCCACATTTTGGCTGACCATCTCTCTTGCTTGTCGAATCGCATGAAACACAGCATTAGAATCTGAAGAGCCGTGCGCCTTGATCACAGGCGCTTTTAAGCCAAAAAGACTTGCTCCGCCATAATTCGAATACTCCATTTTCATTTTCATTTCTTTCAACTTTGGCTTTAGCACAGCTGCTGCAAGCTTCGATGTGAAAGTAGACGTCATGACCTCTCTCATCATTTTAAAAATAGATAACGCAGAACCTTCCAGCGTTTTGAGTGTAACATTCCCGGTAAAGCCGTCCGTTACGACAACATCCGCCACATCATCTAAAAGGTCTCGCGCTTCCACATTACCGATAAAATTGATGTTTGCTGTTTCTTTCAGCATTTGAAACGTCTGTTTCGTCAGTTCGTTTCCTTTTTTATCTTCTGTTCCGACATTTAAAAGCCCGACTCTCGGTGAATTGACACCGCGCACTTGCTGAGAATAAACAGAGCCCATAATGGCGTATTGAACAAGGTGCTCCGGTTTGGCATCGACATTGGCGCCGACATCAAGGAGAAGAAACCCGTCTCCCGAAACGGTCGGAAGTGTCGGTGCAAGCGCCGGCCGGTCAATTCCTTTAATTCTCCCGACAATAAACAGACCGGCTGTCATTAATGCGCCGGTATTTCCTGCTGAAATGCAGGCGTCGGCTCTGTTTTCTGCAACTTCCTGCGCCATAAGGACCATAGATGAATTCTTTTTTCTCCGCACGGCGCGGACTGGTTCATCCGTAGGCTCAATCACTTCATCCGCGTGCAGCACCGTGATGCGGTCTGATGTTGTTGTTAAATGTGATTCTATCGTTGTTTTGTCACCGACAAGTGTGATATGGAGATCCTCAAATGCCTCTATACCCTTGATAACTCCGTCAATAACAGCTTTGGGAGCGTGGTCTCCTCCCATTGCATCTACAGCTATTCTCATGCATGCTCCACCTTTATGAATGTTTTGAACGGTACATGTCAAAATGTCCAGAAAAAACAATTTCTTCGCCAACGTAGCTGTTCACTTCGACAACCGTTCTTCCTTTTTCTTTTTCGACTGCCGTCACTTTCGCTTTCGCTACGACACGTTCACCCTGCTTTACCTGTCTTGTAAAACGGATGTCTGCACTTGCAGTCAGCGCCAGCTCGTCATCAATGACTGCAACAGCCAAAGAATTTGCCTGCGCAAATAAATGGTGTCCTCGTGCAATCTGATTCCGGCTGAACACATGCTCCTGTTTTATTTCTAAAATGGATATCGCCTGATCATCCAGCTCAAGGTCAATAATTTCTCCGATAACTTCGTCCAGTGACAGAGATTTCACTTCATCTTCAAGCGTTTTTTCTGCCACATTCTTAATTCTTTCTCTCAGCTCCGGTATGGAAAGCTCTAAGCGGTCCAAACGTATTGTCTGGATGCTCACCCCAAATTTACCCGCTAATTCTTCATCTGTAATAAAGGGGGTTGCTTGAATCGTCTGCTGAAGTAATTCCTGGCGTTCTCGCTTATTTCTTCTCATATCTAAACACCGTCCGGACAATTAAGACTAGGTACTAATAGTAGTATATAATTTCATAGATTGGAATGCAACGATTGTTTCTGGCTGGATACCAAAAACTTCTGTTGCTCAGCTTAATTTTTCCCCGTCCATTATTCCGCTCTTCAGCAATTCCTCTCTCAGCGCACTATATTCCGGCTCCTTCCAGAATGCGTCAGAAGCCACTAGATTTGCAGCATCCTGTCTTGCCGTTTCAAGCGCTCTGTAATCATGAACCATATCCGCCACCTTAAATTCAGGCATTCCGCTTTGTTTTTTTCCGAAGAAATCCCCCGGGCCTCTCAGTTCCAAGTCCTTTTCAGACAACTCAAAACCGTCATTGGTCTCGGACATGATTCTCATCCGTTCTTTACCTGTTTCTGATTTAGGATCAGCCATCAGTATGCAGAAAGATTGGTGCTCGCCCCGTCCGACACGGCCGCGAAGCTGGTGAAGCTGGGACAGACCGAAACGATCAGCGTCATAAATCACCATAATGGTTGCATTCGGAACGTTTACGCCGACCTCAACAACAGTGGTTGATACGAGGATTTGACAGTGATTTGCGCTGAATTCTCTCATGACCTGATCTTTTTCATCGGAATGCAGCTTTCCGTGCATAAGGCCGACATTCCATTTCCCGCGGAAAATATCAGAAAGCATATTGTACACGTCAATGGCGTTTTGTACATCAAGCTTGTCCGATTCTTCAATCAGCGGGCAAATGATATAAGCCTGTCTGCCCTGCTTTAATTCTTTTTCGACAAATGCCAAAATACGGTCCAGCATGTCATGCTTCACCCAATAGGTTTCGATTTGCTTTCGTCCCGCCGGCATTTCATCAATGACAGATACATCCATTTCCCCGAACACTGTAATAGCTAACGTTCTTGGGATTGGGGTAGCTGTCATAAAGAGAACATCGGGGTCCTGTCCCTTGTTCCGAAGCTTTTTGCGCTGCTCAACTCCAAATCGATGCTGCTCATCTGTAATGACAAGGCTCAGCGCCTTAAACTCCACCTCGTCCTGGATTAAAGCGTGAGTTCCTACAAGAATATCAATCTCTCCCGCAGCAAGACGCTCCAGCAGTTCTTTTCGCCGCTTCCCTTTGACAGAGCTTGTCAAAAGAGCGACGCTGACATCCCACTTTTCAAATAGTGAAACAAGCGAATCTGCATGCTGTTCGGCCAGAATTTCTGTCGGCACCATGAGCGCCCCCTGGTATCCGGACAGGATCGCGGCATACAGCGCAATGGCTGCGACTGCCGTTTTTCCTGATCCGACGTCCCCTTGAAGAAGACGGTTCATTCTGTATGGAGAAGACATATCTGCTGTGATTTCGCGAAGCACACGCGTCTGGGCGTTTGTGAGGGGAAACGGGAGGCTTTTGACAAATCTCATGAGTTCGTCGTTTGAAAAATGCTGCCGTATCCCTTGAGTCTGCTCTCTTTCCGCCTTTCGGAACGCCTGCATTTTCAACTGAAACAACAGAAATTCTTCGTAAACAAACCGTCGTCTGGCAAGCTTTAACGCTTCTCTTGTTTCTGGCTGGTGCATGGCTGTTAGCGCCTGTTGATAGTCCGGCAGCTTATAGCTTGTTCTTAGCTTTTCCGGAAGAGGATCTGAAAGAGTGTCTGCATATTGAGTCAGCGCCTGCTGAATAAAACGTCTCATCATTTTGACGGTAACATTTTCTTTCACAGAATACACTGGTTCAATGCTTTTATCCTCTTGATGGGGTCCGTTTTTCAACTCCTGAACAGAGATGGTTTGGCGATGTTTGTCCCATTTACCGGAGACCGTCACGACAGAGCCCAGCGAAAGCTTTTTCTTCAAATAAGGCCTGTTGAAACATACGGCTGTGATTAAATAGTTGCCGACAAGAACCCGAAATGTCAGCCTGTTTCGTTTTTTTCCGTAATAGGTAAGAGAAGGCTCTGAATGAACCTTCCCTTCGACTGTCACTCTTTCATCATGCGCTACTTCTTCTAAATCCCTCAGCTCATAGTCATCATAGCGATAAGGGAAATAATTCAGAAGATCAGAAATGTCATAAATACCGAGTTCATTCAATGTTTTTTCTGTTTCCGGCCCAATACCCTTCATGTTGGCTATACTAATTTGCTGATGTTGTTTCACGTGAACCTAGCGCTCCTCCGAATATTTTTTTCTCTAATTCTCTTCCAGTCGGTGTTGCTGCTAAACCGCCCTGGCCTGTTTCTCTAAGAGCAGTTGGCATCGTTTGGCCAATTTTATACATGGCATCGATAACCTCATCACATGGAATGCGGCTTGTGATGCCCGCCAATGCCATATCAGCAGCAATCATTGCATTTGACGCACCCATCGCATTCCGTTTCACGCAAGGCACTTCAACAAGCCCAGCAACGGGATCGCACACAAGGCCGAGCATATTTTTCAGTGTGATGGCCATGGCCTCCGCGCTTTGCTCAGGTGTTCCGCCCGCCATTTCAACAATCGCCGCAGCAGCCATACCTGAGGCTGATCCAACCTCTGCCTGGCATCCCCCGGCGGCGCCGGAAATACTTGCATTATTGGCCACGACAAATCCGAAAGCACCGGCTGTAAACAAAAAGCGGATCATTTGTTCTCTTGTCGGGTTCAGCTTTTCTTTTACAGCAAATAACGTGCCAGGCACAACACCGGCGGAACCCGCAGTCGGTGTCGCACAGATGGTTCCCATCGCTGCATTTACTTCATTTGTGGCAACAGCTTTTGATACCGCATCTAAAATCAGCGGGCCAGACAGGCTTTTACCTGACCGAATATAGGCCTGCATTTTAACGGCATCCCCGCCTGTTAAACCCGTTTGGCTCGTCACTCCATCGAGTCCCTTCTGAACCGCCGCTTCCATAACGGTCAGATTGTGATCCATCTGCTGAAAAATCTCTTCTTTTGTTTTTTCTGTTACGTCCATCTCCTGCGCGATCATGATCTCTGAGATGGATACTTGCTTTTCTTTAGTAATCTCAATTAATTCTTTTACATTACGAAACATAACTGGCTCCTCCTGACCTTTCGCTAGTCAGCAATCTTTGTCACTTGAATAATATTCGGCAGCTTCGACAGCTCGTCGAGAACATGGTCGTCAATATTTTGATCGACCTCTATTGTCATTAGCGCAAGCTGGCCGATATCTTTCCGGGCTACTTCCATATGGCCTACGTTGATTGAAAATTTCGCCAGAACATTGGCAACACCGGCAATTGTGCCGAACTTGTCATTATGAACAACTAATATGGCCGGGTGATTTCCTGACAGCCGGAGTTCAAAACCATTTAATTCTGTGATTTCAATCTTTCCTCCGCCAATCGAAATACCCGTCAGCTCAAGCTCTCCCTTTTCATCAAAAATGGTGATTTTGGCTGTATTCGGGTGGACTGGGACTGCGTCTTCAACTCGAAACTCTATAGCAATTCCTTTATCTTCTGCAATTTGTATAGCGGTTTTAATCCGCTCGTCGAATGTATCAAAATCAAGCAATCCGCCGATAATCGCGACGTCTGTGCCATGACCCTTATACGTTTCCGCAAAAGAGCCGTAAAAGGAGACCACGATGCGCTTTGGCTCCCTGCCGAATAAACTTCTGGCCACTCTCCCGATTCTCGCTGCTCCCGCGGTATGCGAGCTGGACGGACCGATCATAACCGGGCCGATAATATCAAAAACGCTTCTGTATTTCATGTTATTCCTCCTTATGAACCAGAGCTTATGAGCGCTTTGCTTCTAGACTAATTGATCAGATATAAAATGGCAAGCGGGCACGTCACAGCGCTGCTGCACTTAAAAGCAGACATAAGAATAGAAGGGCAAATTGCCCTTCTATTCTGCAGAAATGATATACGAATACAGCGGCTGTTTGCCGTTGTGGATCTCAATCTCAATCTCCTCGTACTTCCCACTGAGAAACGCTTCAAGCTCCTCAGCTTCTTCCTGAGACGCATCCTCTCCATAGAGGATAGTGACAATTTCGTCGTCTTCTCCGATCATTTCTGACAGCAGCATTTTCGCGGCTGACAGCTGATCTTCAGCAGTGCCGATAATCGTTCCGTTCAAAATTCCCATAAAGTCGCCTTTTTTAATATCTTTGCCGTCAATATGAGTATCTCTGACTGAATACGTTACCTGCCCGCTTTTCACTTGCTGAATGGCGCTCTGCATATTAGCTTCGTTGGCTTCAGCTTCTTGGTCCGGATTAAATGCCAGCAGGGCTGACATCCCTTGCGGAACCGTTTTGGCCGGAATGACCAAAACCTGTTCATCGATTACGCTGGCCGCTTGATTAGCCGCCATAATAATGTTGGAATTATTCGGTAAGATAAACACCGTTTCTGCATTTACAGACTTCACAGCCTCGACGATATCCTCAGTACTCGGGTTCATCGTCTGCCCGCCTTCGATCACCACAGAAGCGCCGATGCTTTTGAACAAGTCAGAAATGCCTTCACCCATCGCCACAGTCACAATGCCATACGGCTGTTTTGCCGGCGTTTTTTCGTTGCCAGCAGGCTTGCTTTCTTGGCTGATAATGGAGGTATGCTGTTCCCTCATATTATCTATTTTAATTTTGATCAATTCACCGTACTGCTGGGCATAGTTTAAGACGTTTCCCGGTTCTTCCGCATGAATATGAACCTTCGCCAGCGATTCATCCGCAATGACTAACAGAGAATCACCGTACTGGCTGAGGTCTTGCCTGAATGTGCCTTCGTCGAATTCTCGTTTTGTCTGATCGAGCCTCACCATCACTTCGGTACAAAAACCAAATTCAATATCTTCGGTATGCATCATGCTTTGCGCGCTCTTATGATGCTCTGCGCTGACCATGTCATCAAGCGACGGAAGAACAGCTTTCTGAGGCACGGCTTCACCTTTTAATGAAGCAAGAAAACCTTCATACACACAAAGCAGGCCTTTGCCGCCGCTATCGACGACTCCTACTTCCTTCAGGACAGGAAGCAAATCAGGCGTCCGGTTTAAAGAAGCCTCTGCTTCTTCTGTCACCGCAGCCATCAGCGCTGTGATATCGGTTTCTTTTTCCGCCAGGGCCACCGCTTTTTTCGAAGCATCTTTTGCAACTGTTAAAATGGTGCCCTCTACAGGTTTCATGACAGCTTTATACGCCATATCAACGCCTGCTTGCAGCGCTGCGGCAAACTCCGGCGCATTAATTTCTTTTTTCGTTTCAATGCTTTTACTGAAGCCTCGGAACAATTGGGACAGGATCACTCCTGAATTTCCGCGTGCTCCCATGAGCAATCCTTTAGATAACGCGGAGCCCACCTTACCGATATCATCCGTATCCATTTGATCCACTTCTCTTGCTCCGGAAGTCATTGACAGGTTCATATTTGTTCCCGTATCGCCGTCCGGCACCGGAAACACGTTCAGCGCATCAACCGCACTCGCGTTTTGAGACAGATTCTGCGCTCCCGCAAGAATCATCTCGGCAAAGGTTCTGCCGTCTAATGTTCTGATAGACAATCCTACTCCTCCTAACTACGGGTTCGTCACACGTACGCCTTGGACATAAATATTAACAGAGTCCACGGCCAGTCCGATCGTTTGATTTACTGTGTACTTTACTTTCGTTTGGACATTATGTGCCACTTCAGAAATTTTCGTGCCATAGCTGACAATGATGTACATGTCGATATGTATTTGTTCTCCTTCTTGGCGAACTTGGACACCCCTGCTGAAATTCTCTTTCCGAAGGATTTCAGTCAGTCCGTCTTTAATCTGGTTTTTAGAGGCCATGCCGACAATGCCGTAACAGTCAATCGCCGCGCCCCCTGCAACCATCGCAATGACTTCATTAGATATATCAATCTGTCCGTACTTCGTTCTTAATTCAATGGACACACTAGTTCCTCCTTCGAATGCATAGAGTTACAGCTATTCTACTATATGGTTTCCATTCTGAAAAGAAAAGACCCGGCAATTGCTGCCCGTCCCTCTACATATACTATAGCGCCGCTGTTTCTGCAAGATGTCAAGTGAATTTTCTTGAAAGATGATGAAACAATAGTTGCAAACGTTTTTTAGCTGTGGTAAATTATTTAAAGTATCCATATCGAAAGCATCTAAGATCATATGAATGTTAAAAAGTAGATGTTTTGTGCAAGTGAGGAGGGAAACAAATGGCACGTAAATGCGTTATCACAGGTAAAAAAACAACAGCTGGGAATAACCGTTCTCACGCAATGAACGCTTCTAAGCGCACTTGGGGCGCGAATCTTCAAAAGGTTCGTATCCTTGTGAACGGAAAACCTAAAAAAGTATATGTATCTGCTCGAGCTTTGAAATCCGGTAAAGTTGAGCGTGTATAACAAAATGAACGCCTGCCTCATATGTGGCAGGCGTTTTTATGTGGTGAAAGAGGGCTTTGAACCCCTGGGCATTAATCTTTTCTAAATGAGCCCAGCATCGCCCGGACGATTCCTCCTAAAAACTTCGGCAATTTAATGGTGTAAAATTTCATTATTTGTCCCCTCCTATAACGTCCCGTAACCGCCTGTTCATTGATCTCACCAAATGAATGAAAGCACATGCTAATCCGTGCTTCTTATCATTATTATTATGCCTTTTGCAAACGAAAAAGTACCTCGTGAATGAATGAGTTCGTTACTAATACATAGTGTTGAACCGAGTGTAATATGACACTTATTTAGCGGATATTTAAAACCGGTCAGGGTCAGCTCATGTATGTCTTCGGAAAACGGTATGAAGGAGATATATCGCTTGTTTTCATCCTTCTCAATATCATATTCACCGGGAGGGAACAATTGAATATGATTTTGTTTGTCTATCAGCCTAATTTTTATATTGGTTTGTATGCCTCTATACAGCAGCTGAATGTTTCCTAAAAAATGATCCGCTCTGCCGCCTGTAGTGCCGAAGATCTGAATGACATCCGGCTGCTTTTCCAGCGCCCAATCAAGGGCGAGATCTAAATCAGTTTGGTCTTTTTCTGCTTGAAACACATGGAGTGCGGGAGCGGCTTTTTCAATTCGTCGGCGTTCTTGCTCTGTTATGCTGTCAAAATCCCCAAAGGCTTCATGAGGAATGATCCCGGCATCTAAAAGAGTGACGGTGCCTTTGTCAACACCGATCCAAAGAATGTGCTCAGCCCTATATGGGGTTAGATCGGGAATGAGATCTTTAGGGCCTCCCGCAACAATATTGATTGTTTTCATCTCCGATTCCTTTCTCTGCATACAGGAAAAAGAGCTTAGGCTCTGTACGCCCAGCTCTCTTTTTCAGCATTTTATTTACTTCCTTTGATCTCAGCGATCGCTTTTTGGCGGTCTGGCTGGCCATAAACTGCTGAACCGGCAACGAGTAAATTTGCACCCGCTTCAATGACCAGCGGAGCGGTTTCTTTGTTGACGCCGCCGTCTACCTCAATTAACAGACCTGTTTTTCCTCTTTCATCCGCCATTCGCTTAACCTCTTTTATTTTAGGAAGGACTGAATGAATAAATTTCTGCCCGCCAAATCCCGGGTTCACCGTCATTAAAAGAACAAGATCAAGATCGTCGAAAACGTGCTCGATGACTTGAACAGGCGTATGCGGGTTTAGAACAACACCGGCCTTCACGCCTTGTTCTTTCATAAGCTGGATGGTCCGGTGCAGGTGCGGGCATGCCTCGGCATGAACAGACAGGATATCCGCGCCTGCTTTCGCGAAAGCAGGGATATAACGATCAGGCTCTTCTATCATTAAATGAACATCAAGCGGCAGATCAGTCACCGGGCGAACTGCCTCTACAATCAGCGGGCCAATCGTAATATTCGGGACAAAATGGCCGTCCATGACATCAATATGAATACAATCGGCTCCGCCCTTTTCTACATCTTTAATCTCATTGCCTAAAGCGGCAAAATCAGCGGAAAGAATAGATGGTGCAACCTTTATCATTATGCTAATACCTCGGCTTTCTGTCTTTAATCTCCGTCATAAATTCAACATAATGGTCATAGCGGTACTGCTTTAATTCCCCGTCTTCAACAGCTTGTTTCACCGCACATTTCGGCTCTTTTAAATGCAGACAGCCTCTAAATTTGCACGAAGAACTTTTTTCTCTGATATCAGGGAAGGTATATCCCAGCTCTTCTTCCTCAATGTCTGTAAATTCTAGCGAGCTGAATCCCGGCGTATCCGCAACCAAGCCTCCGGACGTGTGAATCAGTTCCACGTGGCGGGTTGTGTGTTTCCCGCGGCCCAAATGCTCCGAAATTGCGTTTGTTCTTAAACCGAGCTCAGGACTGATCGCGTTGAGAAGCGAGGATTTTCCAACCCCCGATTGACCGGCAAATACGGTAGTTTTGTCTTGAAAATGGGGGATGATGTCCGCTAAACTGTCTTGGTCCTTAGAAGAAGTGAGATACACGTCATAACCTATATTCCGATAGTCTTCTGCATAGGCTTGAATGGCATCTTGTGTATCTTGATCTTCAATCAAATCCATTTTTGTAATGCATATGATCGGCTGAATATCATTGGCCTCAACGAGAACGAGAAAGCGGTCGAGCAATGCCGTGCTGAAAGAAGGCTGAACCGCAGAGAAAACAAGGACCGCTTGATCTACGTTGCAAATTGGCGGCCTGATAAGCTCATTGGTGCGCGCTTTAATTTCTAACAGATATCCTTCTTTGTCATTTTCAGCCTGATACACAACATAATCACCGACAAGAGGGGTAATTTTGTTCTTTCTGAAAATGCCTCTTCCTCTGCATTGTATAACTTGATCTGAATCTCCAGATTCATCCAGTACATAGTAAAAGCCGCTTAGCGCCTTAATAATTTTGCCCTCAGGCATATTTTCCCTCCTTGTTATTCATCTTTCGGATACTCAATGGTTTTGTAGCTGACGACCTTATTGTTTACCATTACTTGATAGTACCCTTTTTGGCCGGATTCAATCTTTAGTTCGATCGTCCGTTCAGTCGGTTCTTTTATCTTAAATTCTTCGTAAGTGTCAGAAATGCTGTGATCCGCATCGTCAACCGCGATTTGCACTTCAAGCTCATCCCCTTCATTTTCTGGTTCGTAGGGGATTTCAACCTTTTCTTTCACTGTTTTCGCAGGCTTTTTCTCAGGTCCGAGAGAGAATGTCACTTCAACTTCGTTTCCCGGTTTTACTGCCGTGCCTGCTGCCGGCTTTTGTTTGACAACCTGTCCTTCTGGAACATCATCTGAGTACGCCTCTTTTTCTATCAGCTTCAGTCCGTTGTCTTCCAGATATCCAGACGCTGCTTCTTTACTGTAGGTTTTTAAGTCTCTAAGCGTAATGTCTTCGGGCCCGATACTGACGGTGAGCTTGACTTGATCATCACTCGGCACAAGTTCAGTCCCTGCCGACGGATTCTGGTCAATGACAGTGCCCGCACTTTTCTGGTCATTTACTTCGTCCACCGTCACATGTTTAAACCCCTGATCCTTTAATGCTTTTTTTGCCCGATCGATCGTTTGGCCTGTCACATCATTGATCTCCGTTTTGGCTTTTCCGGTGCTCTTATAAAGCGTAACCGTTGCCCCTTCTTTGACAGTGGATTCCGCTTTAGGATCCGATTTTACGATCAAGCCCTCGGCAATTTTCTCATCCGAGATTTCCAACACCTCGGAATCAACCTGCAAACCGTCTTTTTCCAAGAGGTCTGCCGCCTTTTCGTATTCCATCCCGGAAACATCAGGTATTTTGACATCTTTAGGCATAAAAAGCGACGGAAAAACAGTGACAGCAAGAATTCCAGCCGTGATGAAAATGATGCATATCGTGAGCAAAACCCATGGCCACTTTTTTCTTTTGCCGTTTTTCTTTGTTTGATTCTCTTGGCCGGAAGTCTTTTCAGCTTCTTTTCCGCCAGCAGCAGCTTTTGCGAGCTCCTCATCTTTGATGATAGGAATGGCTTTTGTCATTTCTTCATCTTCTTGAATGGTAAATCTCTTTTCATTGAGTCTGTCTGCGTCAAAAGCTGTTTGTATGTCTGCTTCCATGTCTTCAGCCGTTTCGTAGCGATGAAAAGGATCCTTTGCAGTTGCCTTTAGGATAATGTTTTCAACACTTTGGGGCACTGAGGGGTTCCACCTTTTCGCAGAAGGGGTTTCCGCCTGAAGATGCTTTAAGGCGATGCTGACTGCCGATTCTCCATCAAACGGGATGCGGCCGGTTAAGAGCTCAAACAAAACGATTCCAATCGCATATATATCCGATTTTTTTGTTGCCAAACCGCCCCGCGCCTGTTCAGGTGATAAATAATGGACTGAGCCAAGCACAGAATTGGTGTGTGTGATTGTCGTCGAACTGAGTGCCGTCGCAATTCCGAAATCCGTCACTTTGATATTTCCCATGTGGTCAATCAAAATGTTATGCGGCTTAATGTCTCTGTGAACAATCTGATTTTGATGGGCATGAGCGATAGCTGAGACAATTTGTTCCATAATGTTCAGCGCTTCTTTGGGGTGAAGCGGCCCGTTTGCTGTTATGTATTCTTTGAGCGTCATGCCCTCAACGTATTCCATGACAATATAATAAATATCATCTTCCTCGCCCACATCGTAAATACTGACGATATTCGGGTGATCGAGGCTTGATGCGGATTGGGCTTCTCTGCGGAATCGCCTGATAAACTCATTGTCATTCACATAGTCAAACCGGAGGATTTTGATTGCGACTTCACGGTCTAGAATGATATCCTCAGCTAAATACACGTTGGCCATTCCCCCGCCGCCTATGACGCGGAGAATTTGGTAACGCCCGCTGATTCGCTTGCCGATTAGCACTGATCTTCACCCTCTTCAACATGTAAAGCAAGCTCAAGCAAAACTGCTGTAATGTTGTCTTCTCCGCCATTCTGATTGGCTTTGTCCACAAGCAGGTTTACTTTTTCCTGAGGAGCTGTATTGCTTTGCAGGATGTCTTTTAACTCAGTGCCTTCCACTTTATTCGTCAGTCCGTCAGAACACAGAAGCAATTTGTCCCCGGGCTCGATGTCAAATGAACGTGTGTCAATACTGACTGACTGGTCTGTTCCAAGAGCCTTCGTCAACACATTTTTTCGCGGATGATGTTCGGCGTCTTCTCTGGAAATCTCTCCAGTGCGAACCAGTTCATTTACAAGCGAGTGATCTTCTGTCACCTGAATGAAATGATCGTCTTGAAGCAAATAACACCTGCTGTCACCTATATGGGCAACAGAAACCGTTTTCCCCGTAACAAGCGCACATACAATCGTCGTCCCCATGCCTTGGCATTCTTCGTGGGCTTGGGCATGATCGTAAATTTTGCTGTTTACCGCAAGAATCTGTTCAATAAGCCATTTTTCACATGCTGCGGGCGCAGCTGGAATCGCCTCTGCTTCATTCCATTTTTCCCCCATGGCTTTCACAGCCATCTTGCTTGCAACATCTCCAGCAAGATGGCCGCCCATGCCATCAGCGACAACCGCTAATACAAATTCATCTTTCCCCTTAAATATCCCCGCATCATCTTCATTATGCTGGCGGATTTTTCCTGTGTCTGTTTTTAAGGCTGTTAACAACCCTCATCACCTCGTCTCGTCTTGACGCTCCTTCGCGCGAAGCTGACCGCAGGCTGCGTCAATGTCATGTCCTTGCTCTCTTCGGATTGTGACATTTACTCCGCGGGATTTCAGCGTTTTTTCAAAAGCAAAAATCTGGTCACGCGGTGTGCGCACATAGTCCCGCTCCGGCACGTAGTTTACCGGAATCAAGTTCACGTGGCATTTGATTCCTTCCAGCAAGTCGGCAAGCTCTTCAGCGTGCTCAACCTGATCGTTCACACCCCCGAACAGACCATATTCAAAGCTGATCCGCCGTCCCGTTTTATCAATATAATATTTAACAGCTTCCATTAAATCAGGCAGCTTGTACGCTCTGTTAATCGGCATCAAACGGCTTCTGATTTCTGTATTCGGCGCGTGCAGAGAAATCGCAAAGTTAATCTGCATTTGCTGGTCTGCGAATTCGTAAATTTTCGGGATGATTCCGCTTGTGGAAACGGTAATATGGCGTGCGCCGATATTCAGGCCCTTGTCATGGTTAATGATTTTCAAGAAAGCGAGCATTTCATTAAAGTTATCAAAAGGTTCACCGATCCCCATGATCACGACAGAGCTGACGCGTTCATCGGTTTCATCCAGAGCTTTTTGAACTTTGAGTACTTGAGCGACAATTTCACCCGCTTCAAGGTTTCGTTTTAAACCTCCGAGCGTTGACGCGCAGAACGTACAGCCAATACGGCAGCCGACTTGTGTCGTTACACATACAGAATTGCCATACTCGTGTCTCATTAAAACGGTTTCGATTGTATAACCGTCATGCAGTTCGAACAAAAACTTCATCGTACCGTCTTGAGAGGTTTGTTTAACAGCCGTTTTCAGCGTTGTCATCTCAAAATGAGCGCTTAATTTCTCACGCAGATCTTTTGACAGGTTTGTCATGTCTTCAAAAGAAGATACGCGTTTTTCATATAGCCATTCAAAGATCTGTGCCGCACGGAACGGTTTCTCTCCGTTGTCTGTCAGCCATTGTTTGATTTCATCTAATTCAAAAGAATAAATAGACGGACGCTCTGTCCGCAATTCTTTTCTTCCTTTTGTTTTTTTAAGTTCTGCCATTGCTTATCCCTTCTTTCTCATGCTGCAAATAAAGAAACCATCTGTTCCGAAATAATGAGGAAGGATTTGGACCCTTCCATCCCGAACAAAGGGTCTCGCCTTTTCGGGCAGCCGCTTTTCAAGAGACAAATCGGGTTCAAAATCAGGATGTTCCTGTATAAACGCATGTATTACTTCTTCATTTTCTGTCCGGTCCATTGTACACGTACTGTAGACAAGAGTGCCACCTTTTTTTACTAATGGTGCGATTTCCCTTAAGATTGACAGCTGAATTTCAGCAAGCCGCGCACTGTCTTCAGGCTTTTTCGTGTATTTCATGTCAGGCTTTCTTCGAATGACACCAAAACCTGAACACGGGGCATCGACCAATACCCGGTTAAATTGTCCATTTTCAAACGTTTCTCCTGCTTTTCGCGCATCCATTGTTTCCGCATGAATAATGGAAAGGCCAAGACGATCTGCCGCTTCTTTGATCAGCTTCACTTTATGTTTGTGAAGATCAAGCGACGTAACACTTCCCTTGTTCTCCATTAATTCTGCGATATGAGCCGACTTTCCGCCAGGTGCTGCACACGCGTCAAGCACCGCTTCACCAGGCTTAGGGTCAAGAGCACGGGCGACGAGCATGGAGCTCTCATCCTGAATGGACACTTCGCCGTTTTGGAAGAAATGAGTTCCGGCAATTGATCCCTTTAAAAGCTTCAAAGCGTCTTCAGCCAGATCGCCTTTTTCAATTTCGATACCCTCAGCAGCCATTTGATCAAGCAAATCCGATCTGTCTGTTTTCATTTGGTTGACGCGCAGTGTCTGCTTCGGCGGAATGAGGTGGATACGGCAAACCTTTTCAGCCGCATCAAATCCATATGCGTCTGCCCATTCTTTCACGAGCCATTCTGGATGACTTGTTTCTGTCGCCAGCCGGCGGACAGGATCTTCGATGGCGTCAAAGGATGGAACACCTTCGCGCTGAATAGAACGCAGCACGCCGTTGACAAATGATGCAATGCCCTTATGTCCGCGAATTTTAGCAATCTCGACCGCTTCATGGATAACAGCCCTGTCCGGAATCTTCTCCAGATACTCCATTTGATACAGGGACAGGCGAAGAAGCTGAATCACCCACGGCTTTACTTTTTGAGGCTTATTAATAAACGGTTTGAGCATATAATCAAGCGCGATCTTGTTTTGCAATGTACCGTAGACAAGTTCAGTCAAAAGGCCTCTGTCTTGATCGCTCAATTCATTTGATTTAATGACCGATTTCAGGAGCAGGTTGCTGTATGCTTGGTTTTGTTCCAGTTTGACCAGCGCCTCAAGAGCGATATCACGAACACTATTCTTTTTCATTGTTTGCTCCTAACATATCGCCTGCTGCAACATGAGCGCCGCGAACAAAGTCCTCGCCCTTCATGCGTTTTTTACCTGCCGGCTGAAGTTCGGTCAATAGCAAAGCCGTCTCGTTACCTGTCGCAACGATAATCCCTTCCTTTTCAACCGCAACGACTGTGCCGGGCTCAGCTTTGGCTGGTGCGGATGTTTTTTTCGACGCCCACACTTTCAAGTTTTGCCCATTAAGAGTCGTATAGGCAACAGGCCAAGGATTTAAGCCGCGAATCTGGTTGTAAAGCTCTTCTCCTGTTCTAGACCAGTCGATCAGCTCTTGCTCTCTTTTGATGTTAGGCGCATATGTCGCTTTCTCTTCATCCTGCTTTTCAGGTGATATGCTGCCGGCAATGACGTTAGGAACCGTTTCAGACAATAGCTTCGCGCCAGCTACGCTTAATTTATCGTGCAGAGTTCCGACATTGTCGGTTTCTTCAATGTCCACTTCCACTTTTGAGATCATATCGCCTGCATCCAATTTTTCTACCATATACATAATGGTAACGCCGGTTTTCTTTTTTCCCTGCAGGATGGAATAATGGATCGGAGCACCTCCGCGCAGTTCCGGCAAAAGAGACGCGTGAACGTTAATGCAGCCGTATTTCGGGCTGTCGAGAAGCTCCTTAGGCAAAATTTGCCCAAATGCCGCCGTTACAATCAGGTCAGGCTTTAATGCGAGCACTTTCTCAATTTCTTCTGCCAATCTGACTTTTTCCGGCTGAAGAACCGGGATGCCGTGACGCATTGCCTCTTCCTTTACCGGAGGAGGTGTCAGCACTTTTTTTCTGCCCTTCGGACGGTCCGGCTGTGTGACGACCCCCACTACTTCATATCCATCCTCTAAAAGGGTTCTTAAAACAGGAACCGAAAAATCCGGTGTTCCCATAAATACGATTCTCGTCATCAAATCATCCTTCCATATCCGCTAGTTCATCTTCTGTATAGTATTTACTTATTTTAGATGTAAACAGGACACCGTCTAAATGGTCCATTTCGTGCTGCACGGCTCTCGCTAAAAAGCCTCTTGCTTCCAAAATGAACGGTTTTCCCTGACGGTTAAACGCACGCACTTTGACATAATCGGCACGTGTGACATCACCATAGACGTCAGGAAAGCTCAAGCATCCTTCTATTCCGGTCTGCTCACCGCTTTTTTCTAAGATCTCGGGATTCACAAGATCGATTCTTCCGCCGTCATCCCCGATATCGACGACAGCCGCTCTTTTTAAAATGCCGATCTGCGGCGCTGCCAGTCCGACTCCATCCATTTCAAGCATGGTGTCGTACATATCATCAAGCAGTTTTTTTAGCTTTTTATCAAAAACAGTCACGGTTTCCGTCGGTGTTTCCAAAACCTCCGCAGGATGTGTGACGACCTTTTTTACCGCCAATTTGTTACCCTCCAAGACGTGAGATCTTACATCATCATATAAGGATTCATATCAATTGAAATCATTACATGCTTTTGTTCAATTTCGCGTTTATAATGTTCCAGTATCTTCTTCAATAAAGCTGATAACTGGGTCTCCTGTTTGTATTTTATCACGCATTGATAGCGATATCTATCTTTGATCCTGGCTATCGGCGACGCGCTCGGCCCGAGAATTTTCGTGTCAGCTCCGCAGTTTCCTTTCAAGAAGTGAGCGATTTTTTCAGCCGTAACAGCTGCTTTCGCCACTTCCTCATGGGAAACAGTCACAAGAGCCAAATAATAATAGGGCGGATAGGATTGCCCTCTCCTGTGCGCCATTTCATGCTGATAGAACGTCTCATAATCGTGTGTCTTCGTCAGCTGGATGCTGTAATGAGACGGCGTATACGTTTGGATGATGACATGGCCCGGCTTTTCATGCCTGCCTGCCCGGCCGCTGACTTGCGTTAACAGCTGAAATGTTTTTTCGGCCGATCTAAAATCGGGAATATGAAGTGTTGTATCGGCACTTAGTACTCCGACAAGTGTGACATTTGGAAAGTCAAGCCCTTTGGCAATCATTTGCGTTCCGAGAAGAATATCCGCTTTTCCTTCTCCGAAAGCTGACAATAATTTTTCATGGGCGCCTTTCCTTGAAGTCGTGTCAACATCCATCCGAATCACTCTCGCATTTGGCAGCACTTTTGTCAGCTCTTCCTCCACTCTTTGTGTTCCCGTTCCGAAAAAGCGGATATACTCGCTTGCGCATTCGGGACACGTATGCGGAACAGGTTCTTCATGTCCGCAATAATGGCATTTCAGCCTTTGGCCGTAACGATGGTACGTCATGGAAATGTCGCAGTGCGGACATTGCGGGACATATCCGCAATCCCTGCACATCACAAAGGAGGAATAGCCTCTTTTATTTAAAAATAGAACTGCCTGCTCGCCCTTTGCAATCGTTTCTTCAAGCTTTTCCATCAATTCAACTGAAAACATGGAGCGGTTGCCGCTTCTAAGCTCCTCTCTCATATCGACAAGCGAAACCTCAGGCATCACCCGGTGGTTCACGCGATGCTTCAGCGAAAGGAGCTCGTAAACGCCCTTTTGCGCCCGTGCATATGACTCTAATGTCGGTGTAGCACTGCCCAATACAACAGGGCAGCTGTGATGCTCAGCCCGCTTGATCGCCACCTCTTTCGCATGGTAGCGCGGCATTTCTTCTTGTTTATAAGAGGACTCATGTTCTTCATCGATGATAATCATTCCGAGATTTTCAAACGGAGCAAAAATAGCGGATCGGGCGCCAACGACAAGGCGCACTTCCTTCCGGTGGATTTTACGCCACTCGTCATATTTTTCTCCTGTGGATAAACCGCTGTGCATGACTGCCACCTGAGAGCCGAAACGGCCCTTGAAGCGATTGACCATCTGCGGTGTCAGCGATATTTCCGGCACGAGGACGATAGCTTCCTTACCTTTTGCCAGTACTTTTTCAATCGATTGCAGATAAATTTCTGTTTTTCCGCTTCCTGTTACGCCGTGAAGAAGGAACACTTTATGTTCATCATTGTCCAATGTCTTGCGGATTGGCTCAAAGGCAGCGCTCTGTTCGTCTGTCAGCGGGAGCGGCTCGGTTTTTTTGAACATTTTGTCCTGATAGGGATCTCTGTAAACCTCTTCATAGCTTTCCTTCAACAGCCCCTTTTGAATAAGGGTTTTAATGGTCGCAGAGCTCGCGTCCGTTTTTTTGCACAAATCCGCGGCAGGGATGTTTGCACCTTCCGGCTCAGCGATGAAAAAGCGGAGAATCGCCTGCTGCTTGGCTGCTTGGCGGGATAATCCCTCAGCCTGCTTACTAAGCTCTTCTTTACTCGCATTTGCCTGAATATACCTGACCATTTTTTTATTGGCTTTTTGCGCAACCTTGTACGTTACGTCAATGCTGCCTTTTTGAACATGCTTTTGAATCAGTTTCAGCATCTCGTGATCCGGTATGTCTGAATAAAGCAGCGTTTTCGTTTCAGAAAACAGCCGTTCCACTTGCGGCGGAAGATCAGCGCCGTGTGCGATTTTTAATTCTTTTTCATATTTTGCCTTTAATGCGGCAGGCAGCATCGCTTGAAGCGCCGTTATTTTAAAAGACAGCGTTTTGTCGGACAGCCATGATGACAGATGCATAAGCTCCTCTGTTAAAACAGGTGTAAGATCTAATAAACCCTCTACCTCCTTGACAGATTTCCCCGAGAGATCAGACGTTTCTTTCACAGCTGTCACAAACCCTTGAATTTTACGGGGGCCAAACGGAACAATAACTCGCATGCCTGTTTTGATCATGCCTTTGAGATGGTCCGGGATTTTGTAATCAAAAGGCCTGTCTATATTTTTGGTGCTGACATCAACGATGACTTCGGCAAAATTCATGAGTGCTCTCCGGTTTGTGTTGAGCGGGCTGCGATTTCTTGAAGGATTTCAAAAGAAACATCGAGCTTAGACATGATCGGAAGCTCGCGCTTATGCCCGTCTTTAAAAAAGATTGTTACGATATTCGTATCAGCACCAAAGCCGGCCCCATTTGCTTTCACATCATTTGCCACAATCATATCAAGATTTTTGGCGGCGAGCTTTTTACGTGCATAGTGTTCAACGTCCTGTGTTTCAGCGGCAAATCCGACTAAAATCTGCTCGTTCTTTTTCTCGCCCAATTCTTTCAAAATATCGACTGTTCTATTCAATTCAAGTGTCATACTGCCGTCTTGTTTTTTCATTTTATGATCAAATACTGTTTTCGGCGTAAAATCGGCCACCGCAGCTGTTTTGATGACAATATCACTCGTGTCATACACTGAGAGCACCGCTTCACGCATATCCGCAGCCGATTGAACCGGGATAAACTGAGCAAGGCCTTTCGGCTGATCCAGCGAAACAGGGCCAGAAATTAAGGTTACCTGTGCACCGAGCTGGACAGCAGCCTCCGCTAATGCGTAACCCATTTTGCCAGTTGATTTATTGGTGAAAAATCGGACAGGATCAATCGCTTCCCGTGTCGGGCCAGCTGTAATGACCACACGCTTCCCTTCTAAAGGAGCGGTTTTTTCTTCAGCAAAATGCTCTTCGGCAAGCTTCACGATATTTTCAGGCTCTTCCAGTCTTCCTTTTCCCACGTAACCGCATGCTAAATAACCCTCGCTCGGCTCAATAAAACGATAACCATCCTGATAAAGAACAGAAATATTTCGTTTAACTGCCGGATGGTCATACATGTGAACGTTCATCGCCGGGGCGATCCACACGGGAGCCGTTGCTGCAAGCAATGTTGTCGTCAGCATATCATCAGCGATGCCGTTTGCCAGTTTGCCAATCACATTGGCCGTAGCCGGCGCCACGATAATCAAGTCGGCCCAGTCTGCGGCATCAATATGTGAAATGACGTTTGGGTTTTGTTCTTTAAATGTATCTGTATATACTTCATGGCGGCTCAATGCCTGAAATGTCAGCGGTGAGACGAATCGGCAAGCTGATTCAGTCATAATCACTTTGACGTTGGCTCCTGCCTGAACCAGCTTGCTCGTTAGCGCGCAGGCTTTATAAACAGCGATGCCTCCGCTCACGCAAAGCAACACATTTCGATTGTTAAGCAATGACTTCTCCCCCTTTTTACTTTAAAAACCGCACGGAAAAAAATAACAACCTACATGATATAGGTTGCTACTTGTGCTACTATTCGCGGTCTTCCTTTTCAAACGAAAGCAGGCCTGCATCAATTTCTTCCAAAGCTTTGCCTACATATTTGTGTGAAATCGTATGTTCAATCATTTGGTCTTTTTTGATTTGCATTTCACGGGCACGTCTCGCAGAAACAGTCACGAGCGTGTATTTGGAATCTAATTTATTCATTAAAGAGTCAATTGACGGATCTAACATTTGTTATTCAACCTCCAGCATTTTCTTATATCTAGGCGCAACGCGCTCGCGCTTCAAATGCTCAGCGAGAACGATTGCCTTGATTTTATCGCAAGCCGTTTCGACATTATCGTTTTCAACGACATAATCATAAGCATCCATCATTTCAATCTCAGCTTTTGCGGCTTTCATGCGATTTTCAATCAGAGCATCTGTTTCCGTTCCTCGTGTCACGATTCTGTTCTTCAGTTCAGAAAGACTTGGAGGCGCAAGGAAAATAAACAGGCCTTCCGGAAAAGCATTTCTCACTTGAAGAGCGCCTTGAACTTCAATTTCTAAAAAGACGTCTTTTCCATCTTGAAGTGTCTGTTCAACATAATCGACAGGCGTGCCGTAATAATTGCCGACATACTCTGCCCATTCAAGCAGCTTGTTGTCCGCAATCATTTGCTCGAATTCGTCTCTTGTTTTGAAAAAATAATCGACTCCGTTTACTTCGCCCTCTCGCGGACTTCTTGTCGTTACTGAAATCGAATATTCAAATTTTGTGTCTTCCTGCGAAAAGATCGCTTGCCGAACCGTTCCTTTACCAACTCCTGAGGGACCTGAGAGAACGATTAATAACCCTCTTTCTTTCATGCGGCAATTATCCCTGCCCTTCATCCATAATTTCTTCTTTAACAGAAAGTCTGTGTGCAACTGTCTCAGGCTGGACGGCAGATAAGATAATGTGATCACTATCCATGACGACAACTGCACGGGTTCTTCGTCCGTATGTAGCGTCAATTAGCATTCCGCGGTCTCTTGCATCCTGAATCATTCTTTTGATTGGCGCAGACTCCGGGCTGACAATCGAAATCATCCGATTAGCGGAGATAATATTGCCAAATCCGATATTAATCAGTTTAATCGTCATCTTCTACGTTCCCCCTGTAAAATAGACGTCTCTAGTTTAGCCTAGCAAGAGCGTCTGTAAACAACACGCACAGTCACTATTCTATATTTTGCACTTGTTCTTTTATTTTTTCAATAGAACTTTTCATTTCGACGACAAGCTTTGTGATCTGGTGATCATTTGCTTTTGAGCCAATTGTATTGGCTTCCCGGTTCAGCTCTTGAACGAGAAAGTCAAGTTTGCGCCCGACAGCTCCGCCCCCAGCTAATATATCACGAAACTGGGCGAAGTGGCTCTTCAGCCTGGTAATCTCCTCAGTGATATCAGAGCGGTCTGCAAAAATAGCGCATTCTGTTACAAGCCGGCTTTCGTCTAATACGTCTTCAGTCCATTCTTTGATTCTGGCGTACAGCCGTTCCCGGTAACGAGATACGACGTCTGCTGCCAGCAATTCAGTTTCTTTCACCAGCTCTTCAAGCTGATCAATATGTGTCAGGCAGTCTTTCGCTAAAAGCTGCCCCTCTTTTTCACGCATTTCACAGAGCCCTTTTACAGCTTCCTCTGCAGCAGCGGTGATTAACGCCTCCAGCTTGTCATTTTGCGTCTGTTCTTCATGAATCTGGACGACATGGTCAAGCTTAAAGAAATCCATTACATCAGGATCTGAAGACAATTGATACCGCTTCTTCATATCTCCCGCAGCTGCGACAAACTCATCGAGGAGCGGCCAATCAATTTCAAGCCTTTTCTCCACAAGCATATCGCTGTCAACGGAAACGAAAAGCTCAATCCTTCCGCGCTGGATATGCTGCAGAATGGTTTGTTTCAGCTTATCTTCAACATATAGCAAAGGCCTTGGCAAACGAGCGTTCACTTCTTTAAACCTGTAGTTCACAGATTTAAGTTCTACGCTTACAGAGAGATCATCTTGTGTTTTGCTTGCACTGCCGAAGCCCGTCATACTTCGTATCATTTTAAAACACCCAATTCTTCCCTGTTCTCATAATAAAAGGGCAATAGACATGCTATTACCCCTAAGATTATATCATATGAATTTATTTTTTTCTTGTCAAAAGTGACCCAGCCAGTAAAAAAGTAGGGATGGCAGACATGCCGATGACAAGCATCCAGTCTCCCGGCGTGATGGAAACCGTATGGAAAATCGGCTGAAGCGGCGGATAGTAGATGACAACAAGCATCAGCAAAGTGGATGACAATACCGCACCGATTAAGTACAGATTTTGAAACGGATTTCTGGAAAAAACAGATGTCTCGCTTCGGCAGTCAAAAACGTGAATCAGCTGAGCCAGCACCAATGTGGCAAACGCAATCGTCTGAGCATAAGCCAAATTCTCCGGATTCCGATGATACACAATGATAAACGCTAGAATAGTGGCGGCGCCGATTAAAAACCCTCTGGAGACGACCTTCCACCCAAGCTTGCGGGCAAACACTCCTTCTTTCGGATGACGGGGCTTCCGCTTCATCACGTCTCCTTCCGGCTGATCCATGCCGAGTGCCATCGCCGGCAACCCATCCGTCACCAAGTTCACCCATAAAATCTGAATTGGGACGAGCGGCAAGGGAAGGGCAAGCAGCATTGCAAACAGCATGACAAGAATTTCTCCGACGTTAGAAGCCAGCAGGTATCTAATAAACTTTCTGATATTTTCATAGATGTTTCTGCCCTCTTTTATCGCTGATTTGATTGTCGCGAAATTATCGTCCACAAGCACAAGGGATGACGCTTCTTTGGCCACATCTGTCCCGGTATTGCCCATAGCGACCCCGATGTCAGCCTGTTTAATGGCCGGGGCGTCATTGACGCCATCTCCAGTCATTGCCACAATATGTCCGTTTTCCTGATAAGCTTTCACGATTTTCAGTTTATGCTCAGGAGAAACGCGGGCAAAGACATACACGTCCTCCACCACATGAGCAAGCTCCTCTTGAGTAAGTTCATTCAGCATCTTGCCGTCCATGATTTTTCCCTTCTTCGGAAGGAGGCGCAAGTCTTTCGCTATCGCTTTAGCGGTCTCTACATGATCGCCTGTAATCATGACGGTCTTGATTCCGGCTTCACGGCATTCTTTAATCGCCTGTCTGACCTCCGGCCGCGGCGGATCGATGATGCCTGAAAGACCGAGCATCGTCAAATCTTTTTCCGCCTGCTCCATAGACGGTGTTTCATTTGCTTTTATCCGCTTGTAGGCGACTGCTATCGTTCTGAGCGCCTGTGATGCCAAATGTCTTAATACCGCCTCTGTTTCTGCTTTTCTCTCATTTGAGAAAAGAGCCGCTGAACCGTCATAAAAAATACGGGAAGAACGCTGCATCAGCACATCTGGTGCACCTTTAGTAATGATATACCGCTTTCTGTCCCGATCCTCGACAATGACTGTCATCATTTTCCGGGCGGAATCAAACGGAAATTCTTCGATTACCCGGTAATGAGATTCAACAAATTCTTTTGAAAAACCGCCTTTTCTCGCCGCAGTGAGGAGCGCTCCCTCTGTCGGATCTCCATCAAGCACATATTCGCCGTCTCTTTCCTCAATATTGGAGTTGTTACAAAGCGCTCCGAACAGCAGCATCTGCTGAAGCGGCTTATGTTCATTGACACTGATCTCTTTTTCGTTTAGCGTGAAGCTTCCTTTCGGCTCATAGCCGGCTCCTGCCACTCTCCACGTTTTCCCTCCGGACCAGACATGTGTCACTGTCATTTTGTTTTGCGTCATCGTCCCTGTTTTATCTGAACAAATGATAGACGCACATCCCAGCGTTTCAACCGCAGGGAGTTTTCTTACGATCGATTTTTGCTTAATCATCCGCTGTACGCCTAGCGACAGCGCCACTGTCACAATGGCCGGGAGCCCCTCAGGAATAGCGGCAACCGCTAACGACACACCCGCTAAAAACATGCTGTACAAATCGTGACCCTGGATGACACCGACGGCAACGACAAGTACGGTCAGAAGCAATGCAACAACAATTAAAATCTTTCCGAGCTGCTCGAGTCTTCTTTGCAGCGGGGTTGAGAGTGTCCCTGCCGTTTCAAGCATGTCGGCAATTTTCCCCATTGCCGTATTCATTCCTGTGCCGACGACGACTCCGATACCGCTGCCGCGGGTCACAATCGTTCCCATAAATGCCATATTCGTAATATCACCGAGGGAAACATCCGGTTTTTTCAATTTATCGGCATGCTTCACAACCGGGATTGATTCCCCGGTTAGTGCTGACTCCTCTATTTCAAGGCTTCTCGCTTCGACAATTCGAACATCCGCGCCAATCCTGTCCCCGCTCGTAAATTTCACAATATCACCCGGCACAAGTTCTTTAGAAGGAATCTTTGACCAGCTTCCTTCCCTGAGCGCCATGACATGCGGTGTTGAAAGCTCTTTTAAAGCCTGAAGAGATTGCTCAGCACGCCTTTCTTGAAAGAAGCCGAGTATGCCATTCACAAACACAATCGCAATAATTGCAACCGCGTCTACGTATTCACCAAGAAAACCTGAGATTAACGTTGCCGCCAAAAGAACAAGCACCATAAAATCTTTGAACTGCGCGAAAAACAAGAGAAGCGCTGATGTTTTTTTCCCTTCTTGCAGCTCGTTTGGCCCATGCTTGTCGAGGCGTTTTTTCACCTCTTTTTCTGTTAATCCTTGTTTCATGGACGTATTGGTTGCCTCTAGTAAATCTGTTTGTCCCATTTCATGAAACTTCATTCCGCTCGTCCACTCCCCTGCTCTCATATAGAGATATCACTCTATAAGCATGCTTATTCTGACTCGTCCCATTTCATGCTATAATTATCGAATGCAGGAAGAATGAGAGGGTGTATTGCATATGTCGTTTGATGGCATGTTTACATACGGAATGACACATGAACTTAACGGGAAAATAACGGGCGGACGAATTACGAAAATCCATCAGCCATATAAACACGATGTGATTTTTCACATCCGCGCCAATGGAAAAAACCAAAAACTATTGTTATCCGCACACCCGAGCTATTCACGGGTGCATATTACAACGCAAGCTTATGAAAACCCGAGCGAACCGCCGATGTTTTGCATGCTGCTGAGAAAGCATATCGAGGGCGGATTCATTGAGAAAATTGAACAAGCGGGCTTAGACCGCATTATGATTTTTCATATCAAAAGCCGGAACGAAATTGGCGATGAAACCACTCGAAAGCTATATGTAGAAATTATGGGCCGCCACAGCAATATCATTTTGACAGACGGAGAAGACAATGTGATCATCGACGGGCTTAAGCATTTATCACCGTCAATGAACAGCTATCGTACAGTGCTGCCCGGACACGATTATAAGCTTCCGCCGGCACAGGACAAAATTTCGCCGTTTAAGGCGACAGAAGACGATATTTTGCGTCATCTCAGTTTTCAAGAAGGACGCCTTGATAAACAGATTGTCGACCACTTTTCAGGGGTGTCTCCGCTCTTTGCCAAAGAAGCGGTTCACAGAGCGGGCCTCGCTAACAAAGTCACACTTCCAAAAGCACTGCTGGAGCTTTTCGCGGAAGTAAAAGAGCACCGCTTCATTCCTAACATTACGACCGTAAGCGGAAAAGAATATTTTTATCTGCTGGAGCTGACACATCTAAAAGGCGAAGCGCGCCGTTTTGATTCATTAAGCGAGTTGCTCGATCGTTTTTATTTTGGAAAAGCGGAACGAGACCGGGTCAAACAGCAGGCTCAGGATCTTGAACGATTTGTTGTCAATGAACGAAAGAAAAATGCCAACAAAATCAAAAAATTAGAGAAAACACTGGAGTATTCAGAAAGCGCGAAGGAATTCCAGCTATACGGTGAGCTGTTAACAGCGAACTTATATATGCTAAAAAAAGGCGATAAACAGGCTGAGGTCATCAACTATTATGATGAAGAAAGTCCGACAATCACGATTCCTTTAAATCCGAATAAGACGCCTTCTGAAAACGCACAGGCCTACTTCACAAAATATCAAAAAGCGAAAAATTCGGTCGCGGTTGTCGAGGAGCAAATCAGGCTGGCACAGGAAGAGATCGAATACTTTGACCAGCTGATTCAGCAGCTTTCATCCGCTTCTCCCCGAGATATCAGCGAAATCAGGGAAGAGCTTGTGGAGGGTAAATATTTACGACCTAAACAACAAAAAGGGCAGAAAAAACAAAAGCCGCACAACCCGGTTTTAGAAACATACGAATCTTCTTCGGGCCTGACGATTTTAGTGGGAAAAAACAACCGCCAAAACGAATACTTAACGACAAGAGCGGCAGCCAGAGATGATATTTGGCTTCACACGAAAGATATTCCCGGCTCCCACGTTGTCATTAGAAGCAGCGAACCGGATGAGCAAACAATTCTAGAAGCAGCCACAATTGCAGCTTATTTTTCAAAAGCGAAAGAATCAAGTTCAGTGCCTGTCGATTATACAAAAATCAGGCATGTCAAAAAACCGAACGGCGCGAAGCCCGGCTTCGTCACCTACGACAGCCAGCATACCGTCTTTGTCACACCTGATGCCGATACTGTCATCAAGCTAAAAAAAAGCTGAGCCGCACAAAAAAAAGCCAGAGCATTATGATGCTCTGGCTTATTTCTTTCTTCTTACCTGATAAAGCCTGTCCACTTCAGCGACAAAATCGCCGTCAATCAGCTCATCCACTTTTCCGGCCAGCTCCTTTGTGTGCTTCGGGCTGGCTCCGTTTGTCGAGACAGACACCGTGACATGGCCTTTTTTTACGATTTTCGGCATGTATACATTGCCAAGTTCAGCATGACTGGCACAATTGACAAGCTGAAAAGGCGCCGCGGTTTGAGCAATCTCTTTGTTCACTGCCGGATGATCAGTTGCGGCAATAATCAAAAAAGCATCGAGATAGTCTTCTTTTTCAATCGTGCGGCTGACCCACCTGATGCGGTGATTGTCTGCCATTTGCTTGATTTCCGGTTCAACATCCGGACTGACAAGCGTAATATCAGCTCCCTCAGAAAGCACCGTTTTCAGTCTTCTGAGAGCGATGCTGCCGCCCCCCGCAATGACAACCTTTTTCTTTTCCAGACTAATGTGCAGCGGAAGCATATGAACCTCCGTCAAAATCAAATGCCCCTTCCGGATTTGCGGCGGTTTCTCTCACGCGGTTCAAAAATGCGTTTTTCACATGAGGATGAAAACCGATATAGGAAGAGAGGTAGACATTCGGATTATCAGCTTTTAATTTCTGAACCTCTCGTTCAATTTCATTCATCAGCATACCGGTAAAGAGCAAGTATGGAACGATAAAGGTTGTTAGGCCGTCATCTTTTTTCAGCTCTGAAAAAATCTCTTTATAGTTCGGACCGCATGCTGTCAAAAAGCACGGGATGACTTCCTTGACCGGAAGCATATTTTGAAGAAGATGGGCAATCCCGGTTACGTCTCTTTTTACATCAGGATCTGAACTTCCCCTTCCAATAAGCACAACTCTGGCATTTTCATACGGAACACCTATGTCTTTCATTCGGTGATATACGGCTTTGACTACTTCTTCGTCAATTCCGATCGGCTTTCCGTATGAAAGGCGGACCGAAGGATACCGGAATGCCGCGCGCGCAATTTCTTCCGGAATATCATGCTTTGCATGCGCAGCTGTTAAAAGAAGCAGAGGCACCACTGCGATATGAGTGGCGCCTTGCTTCACACATGCTTCAAACCCTGTCTCAATTGTCGGCTCCTGAAGCTCCAAAAAGCTGATTTCCTGTATAGGCGCAGAGATGTGCGCCTTGCATCCTTCCAAAAAGGCTGCCGCTTCTTGCTGTGCCTTTTTTATCCGGCTGCCGTGACCGACATATAAAATGGCTTGTTTCATTTTACAACGCCTCGCTTAAATCTTGTTTTTTCAGTTCAGGTTCAAACCAATCCAGCTTATAGTGATAATTTACAACATTTCCAATGACAATTAAACTAGGATTTTTAATGTCTTCTTTTATCACCGTTTCTGAAAGGGTCTCAACCGTACAGAAAACAGATTTTTGCTTATCCGTTGTTCCCCAATGAATAAAGGCTGCCGGTGTAGAACCGTCCCGGCCGTTTTCAAGAAGTTTCCTTTCAATCTGCTGCACGTTTTTGATACCCATATAGATGACAAGTGTATCAATTCCAGTGGCGAGCGCTTTCCACTTTTTATCAAAATCTTCTTCTTTTTGATAATGACCCGTTACAAATGCGACGTTAGAGCCTGCGTCCCGATGAGTAACAGGAATCCCGGCATAAGCGGCTGCCGCGATTCCTGATGTAATGCCGGGGATGATTTCAAACGGAATTCCGTTTTCAGACAGACATTCCGCTTCCTCCCCTCCTCTTCCGAACACAAATGGGTCTCCGCCCTTTAATCTGACAACGTTTTTTCCTTTTTGCGCATACTTCACAAGAAATCGATTGATGGTTTCCTGCTTCATTGTATGAAAATCTGGAAGCTTCCCGCAGTAGATCAGGTCTGCTTGCTCTTTGGCATATTGTAAAATCTCTTTATTTACTAATCTGTCATATAAGATGACATCCGCTTTTTCAATGGCTTTCAACGCTTTGATTGTCAGCAGATCAGGGTCTCCGGGACCCGCTCCTACAATATATACTTTCCCCATCGTATTTCCCCCGATCTATTCGAGTTCTTCCAGAACATTTGCTGTGGTGCTGTTCTCGCTTGCATTCCGGCATCTGAGAAGAACACAGCCGATCATATTCAGCTCAATTTTTGTTTGACAAACTCGATCAGCTGGTTTTTGCACGCTTCACGGTCATGCTGTCCTGAATCAAGAACGAGCTCCGGTGCTTCCGGCTCTTCATAAGGAGAATCAATCCCTGTAAAAAACGGAATCTCCCCGTTTCTTGCTTTTTTGTAGAGTCCTTTCGGATCTCTTTGTTCACAAATATCAAGGTCGCATTTAATGTATACTTCATTGAATTCGCCTGCTTCCACAAGCTCGCGAACCTGTTGTCTGTCCTCTCGGAAAGGAGAGATAAAAGCAGTAATCACAATGGTGCCCTGCTGAACAAAAAGCTTTGCCACCTCTCCGATTCGGCGGATGTTTTCTTTCCGGTCTTCATCAGAAAAACCAAGGTCCTTATTTAAGCCGTGGCGAATATTATCCCCGTCCAGCACAATGACTTGGTAGCCTTGCTCAAATAATTCTCTCGCAGCAGCATTGGCAATCGTTGATTTACCTGAGCCGCTTAACCCTGTCAGCCAGAGAATTGAGCTTTTGTGCTTGTTTTTTTGCTGGTACTCTTCTTTTGTAATAGAGGCTTCATGCCATACAATATCGCGATTTGTCACTGCCAGTCCTCCTTAAGATACGCCTGCTTCTTCTTTATTCTTCATCCCTCTGATTAACACTTCTACGACTTCTGCGCGGCTGAATTCTGCAGGAGGCAGCACACCGTCTCTCAGCATGCCTCTTACCTTAGTGCCTGATAAGATGACGTGATGCTCTCTGCCGTGAGGGCACGTTTTCGCTGTTCCCATATTTCCGCATTTTTCGCAGAAGAAGCTGTGCTCGAATTTAAGCGGTGTAATCCCAAGCTCTTCAGGTTTAAATGTGTCAAACAGCTCCTGCGCCTCGTATGTTCCGTAATAGTCACCTACACCTGCGTGATCGCGGCCGACGATGAAATGCGTGCAGCCGTAGTTCTTTCTGACAAGCGCGTGGAAAATTGCTTCTCTCGGTCCTGCATAACGCATCGCGGCTAAGAAGACGCCGAGGAACACACGGTCTTTCGGGTAGTAATTGTCAAGAAGCACTTGGTAGCTTTCCATCCGCACATCAGCTGGGATGTCATCAGATTTTGTTTCGCCTACCAGCGGGTTTAAGAACAAGCCGTCTACTGTTTCAAGTGCTGTTTTTTGAATGTATTCATGCGCTCTGTGGACAGGGTTTCTTGTTTGGAAACCGACAATCGTTTCCCAGCCTTTTTCCGCAAACTGGCGTCTTGTTTCCGCCGGTTCAAACGTAAACTCAGGGAATTGTTTTGAAGCTTTTTTAATCAAAGTGATCGGTCCGCCGACATATGTATCGCCTCGGCTGAACAGCTTTTTAACACCCGGATGCTCCTGCTCATCCGTTTTGTACACATTGACCGCTTCTTTTTGTTTGTCAGGCACGTACAGGTCTTCGATTTGGATAACACCGTATGTTTCTCCTTCATACGTTAACTTTACCGTTTCACCGATTGACAGTTCCGCTGCTTTATGCGCATTGACCGGAAGCGTGATTGGAAGGGACCAGACAACGCCGGAAGAAAGACGCATATTTTCGACAACTGATACGTAATCTTTTTCATTAAAGAAGCCTTCGATCGGACTGTATGCGCCGATTCCGATTAATTCCAAATCCGCAAAAGAAATCAAATCAAGTTCAATTTCTTTTTGAATGCCGCTCACATGATATGATTCATCTACTCTGTTTACTAATGTTCCTCCGTGTGGTGCTAAGCTCATAATATTTATTTCCTCCCAGTTAACATATAAAATAACTCAGATTAATGATTAAATTCCCCCGCCTTGTTCGTGGACAGAGCGTCTCTCTTTACGAATGGCCTTCATCAGGCTGACGGCACCGCCAGCCGCTAACAGCACGCTTACCATGATAAAGATTGAGTAATAATCCGCTTTTAAAAACAAGGAAACAAGCAGATAAGAAATCGATAAAGATAAAAACGGCGAGACGATCCATACCTTCAGCATCGTTTGAACAACTTGTTTATGAAACACGTTCGGACCGTTTTTCGCCATGCCTATTCCGATAATAGACGATGACGTGACTTGCGCTAAGGGCACCGGCATCCCAAATACAGAACTGATGATCACCAGTCCGGCTCCTGTACCGGATAAGAGAATGCCTTCTCCTTTTGCGAATCTCGTGATTTTCTTCCCGTTTGTTTCCAACACCCGCCGGCCTAATAAAAGCGCGCCAAGGGAGACAAAAATCCCCCCGTACAAGGTTCCTTTCGCGACATCAAGCACACCGGCCGCTACTAATGGACCTACGGCGTTCGCCACGTTATTCATGCCGGCAGAGAACGCTTCAAAAAATCCGGCAACTAACAAAACAGCACCAAGGATTTTTTGCTTTTTTGAAGACTTAATTTCAATCTTCAAATAGCTAAACAGCTTTGAAACGAAATAGGTGAAGCCGAAAGCAAAGAGCGGGACAAAAACCCAAAACGCCACGATGACCAGAAGATTGTTCACAAACAATACTTTGTAAGCCACTCCCACTCCGACAACCGCGCCAACTGTTACTTCACTCGTCGACAATGGAATGCCAAGGAGATTAGCTGTAAAGAGCGACAGTGCAGCGGCTCCAATAATGATGCAAACAATTGTCAGGGTTATCGTCTGCTCGGGGATAATCCCGGAGCTGATGGTTTTGACAACCTCGCCTCCGCCAATGACCGCTCCGGCAAGCACACCGACCGCGCACAGGATCAGAGCGTACGTTTTCTTTTTGATGGCTCCGGAGCCGTAAGCAACTCCCATCGAAGCTGCAGCGCCGCTTGCACCAATATTCATCGCAAAAAACAAGCTAAATAAAATAGCGGCTAGTTCCATTTTGCAGCTCCTTATTCATGCAGTCCGCATTCTGTTTTCGCCATGCCATTCCATCTGCCTGAGCGTAAATCCTCAGCGGTAAAAGCAGGAGCCGTACAAGGCGCACAGCCAATGCTTGGATACCCTTGATCATGAAGCGGGTTGTAGTCCAGCTCATTCCGGGATGTGTATCTCCAGATGTCTTTCCACGTCCAATGGATCAGCGGGCATACTTTTACTGATTTGAACTTTTCATCTTTGTTTAAGAAATTCGTATTGGCACGGCTTGGCCCTTGATCGCGTCGCAAACCGGAAAGCCAGGCCGGATGTCCTGAAAGCGCCTCTCTTAAAGGAACGATCTTTCTAAGATAGCAGCACTGATTCGGCTCTCTTTCCCACAGTTTGTCACCATATTCTCCAGCTTGCTCCTCAAGGGTAAGGTCTGGTTTCTTCAGGATGATATTCAGACCCGGATAACGCTCTTTCACTCGTTCAATCGTTTCATAGGTTTCTTTAAAATGCAGGCCTGTATCAAGAAACACAATCTCTGCGTCTTTTTTCACTTTATAAATTAAGTCAATCAGAACGATTCCCTCAATTCCAAAACTGCAGGCATAGACAAGTTCATTGCCGTAATGGCCGTATGCCCACTTTAAAACTGACAGCGCTCCTTTATAAGGATCGTCATCCGGAAATGTAATCGTTGGTTCTTCCCAATTATCGTACGTTAACATTTCTTCTTTCCTCCTTTCGGAGACAAACAAACAGTAGCTTTCTGCCGGTTGTCTTTTCCTCATTGTAATGGCTGCCGTTAACGCAAACAGCCTTTTTCCTCGTAAAATAAAAAACTTTCAATCCAGCGGAAAGAAAGACAGGAACAGCATATAGCCCTTATCTTTCAAAATGGAATTCATTTTGCTGGAAGTAGCACCTTACATACTATGCAGGTTGCCGGGCTTCATAGGTCCAGTCCCTCAGCCGCTCTTGATAAGTTTTTAGATTTGTAGTAAATTTTAGCACAATTCTAACATAAGTCAACCCGACTTTTTTGATAGGATTAATAAAAAAACAGGCTTCAAGGCCTGTTTTCAAGCATAGCAAGGCTTTTAAACCCCTATACATCAGCAAAAATTAATTTTTATTTTTTAAACCAATCTTTTGACTCGGGATTTCGTTTCCACGTTTTCAGCTTTTCCAGATCGTCTGAATGAATATTTCCGTTTTCAAGCGCGACCTCTGTCAGCGTATCATAATCAGTTAATGAGTAGTATGGCAGTTCTGCCTTCGAAAATGCTTCCTGCGCCTTAGGTAGCCCGTACGTAAAGATTGAGACGACACCGAGCACTTCACAGCCAGCCGCTCGCAAAGCTGCCGCAGCTTCAAGCACGCTGCCTCCTGTGGAGATTAAGTCTTCAATGACGACCGTTTTTTGGCCTTTTTGAACTGCTCCCTCAATCTGATTTCCTTTTCCGTGCGCTTTCGGCTTGCTTCTTACATAACACATCGGAAGGTTCATACGGTCTGCCGCCAGAGCCGCATGCGGAATACCGGCGGTTGCTGTGCCTGCAATCATTTCTGCTTCCGGAAAATGCTCTTTGACAAGCCTGCTGATGCCTGAGGCGACATCATTTCTGACCTCTGGGAAAGATAATGTAAGGCGGTTGTCACAGTAGATTGGCGATAAAATGCCGCTCGCCCATGTAAATGGCTCGTTCGGGCGTAAAAAAACAGCTTGGATGTCTAATAGATGTTTTGCGATGATTTGTTTCATTGATTGATTCCCTCCCATTCAAGTCTGACAGCTTCATAGGCTTTTACCGGGTCTGCCGCTTTTGTAATCGAACGTCCTACTACAATCGCTGATGAACCCTTCTCTCTTGCAATTGCCGGTGTCGCTATGCGGATTTGGTCATTCACAGCGTCCTCTGACATCCTAATCCCCGGCGTGACAGTCAGAAATGAAGGAGAAACTGCTTGGTAAATAGCTTTTGCTTCATGAACAGAGCAGACCACTCCATCCAGCCCGCTTTCTTCCGCCAGTTTGCTGTAGTGCACAACCGTGTCGATCAGAGGCTTTTGGATCAGCAGTTCATCCTTCATCATTTGTTCAGATGTGCTTGTCAGCTGGGTTACCGCGATAAGCGACGGGCGTTTTTTTCCAGCCTGCGTCCCTTCTTCTAAACCTTCCAGCGCTGCCTGCATCATTTTTTTTCCCCCGGCCGCATGAACATTGACGAGATCTACTCCGAGACCAGCAAGACGTTTCATTGCTTTATTTACAGTGGTCGGGATGTCATGAAGTTTTAAATCTAAAAACAGCTTGCAATTACTTTCTTTTAGCTGTTTCACGATAGATGGTCCTTCTTGATAAAAAAGCTCCATTCCAACCTTTACAAATAACGGTTCTTTTTGAAAAGGCGCTAAGAACGCAAGTGTTTCTTCAGCTGATGCAAAGTCAAGCGCGATGATGGGCAGGTTGTTTTTCATGGTTCCAGCTCCTTCCGATGCATTCTTCAATGGATTGATAGCCGTATTGGCGCAAAACAGATGGGAGCTGGTCAATGATGTCCGGGCATGCAAAAGGATTCACAAAGTTTGCTGTTCCGACAGCAACCGCGCTTGCTCCCGCGAGAAGAAATTCCAGAGCATCTTCAGCCGTCTGCACACCTCCCATGCCGATAATCGGGATATTGACAGCCTGGCTGACTTCATATACCATGCGAATGGCAACCGGCTTCACAGCAGGACCGGAAAGTCCCCCTGTTTTATTCGCTAATATCGGCTTGCCTGATTGTAAATTGAGCCTCATGCCGATTAATGTGTTGATCATCGTAAGACCATCCGCTCCGGCCTCTTCAATCGCTGTTGCAATTTCTGTGATATTTGCTACGTTCGGGGAAAGCTTCACATAAACAGGGACATCTGAAACCTCTTTAACGGCTTTCGTTACATCAGCCGCCATTTCAGGATTCGTGCCAAAAGCGATTCCGCCTGTTTTCACATTCGGGCAGGAAATATTCAGCTCAAGTGCATGTACATTAGGCGCTTTGCTGATATGTTCTGCGACTTCAACATAATCCTCGACTTGAGAACCTGCGACATTGGCAATGATCGGCGTATCAAACTGCTCAAGCCACGGCAGCTCATTTTGCAAAACGCTTTCCAGGCCCGGATTTTGCAGGCCGATCGCATTAAGCATTCCAGCGCCAGTCTCAGCTACCCTCGGCGTTGGATTCCCGAAGCGCGGCTCCTTTGTCGTCGCTTTGATCATGATTGCTCCGAGACAAGATAAATCATAAAAACGCGCAAACTCTTTTCCAAAACCGAAGCAGCCTGATGCCGGAATGATCGGATTTTTTAAATCAAGTCCCGGCAATTTCACCTCTAGCATTACAGCGCCACCTCCTGAGCTTTAAATACAGGCCCGTCGAGACATACTTTTACGTACGATGTCTCACTTTCGTTTGTATGGCACACACACGCGAAGCATGCGCCGATTCCGCAGCCCATTCGCTCCTCCATGGACAGGTAAACTTCTTTATGGGCATATTCTTGTTTTAACGCCCTCAGCATCGGGGTCGGCCCGCAGCTGAGGAGAATATCAAACGCTAGATTTTTTTGTTTCATCACATCTGTAACAAACCCGGTTTCCCCGTAGCTTCCGTCAGCTGTTGCCACGTATGTGTCTCCGTACTGACGGCATTCTTTCTCGTAAAACACGTCCTTTTTTGATTGAAATCCTAAAACGTGGATGACCTTGACCCCTTTTTCGTTCAAGCGTTTCGACAGCTCTTGAAGAGGGGGGACACCTACACCGCCTCCCACCAGCAAAGCCGTCTTTCCGGGTTGGACTTCATTGACAGGAAAACCATTCCCCAAAGGCCCGAGGACATCCACAAGCTCACCTTGCTGCTTTAGAGACAACAGCCTTGTACCTTCCCCATCTACACGATAAATGATGGTGACTTCACTTTTTTCAAAATTGACATCGGCGATGCTGATTGGCCTCCTTAAAAGAGGCGTAACCGCTTCGCTCACTTTAAGATGAAGGAATTGTCCCGGGGTTGTAAACCCTTGGACAAGCTCCCCTTTCAAAACCATTTGATACACCCGGTCTGCAATTTGCTGGTTAGAACATACTGTCAAATACGCTTTTTTCATAGAGTGACTGCCGCCTCCTGATTTGTGTTGACTGCCGGCATTTGATCAGCACGGAATGTCATGCTTTCCAGCACTCGCAATATCGCTTCTGCCGTATCTAAAGATGTTAAGCAGGCAACACCATTTTCTACTGATTCACGTCTGATTCTAAATCCATCCCTTGCCGGCTGCTTTCCTTTTGTCAGCGTATTGATGACAAACTGCGCTTCTCCATTTCTGATGACATCAAGCAGGTTCGGGCCGTCCTGGCCGATTTTTCCGACGACCTTCGCCGGAATCGAAGCTTCTTTCAAGTAACCTGCCGTTCCTTCTGTCGCTAAAATGTTGTAGCCGATCGCGTGGAACCGCTTAGCGATGGCAAGTCCTTCTTCTTTGTCTTTATCAGCCACTGTTAAAAGTACGGAACCGTAGTTCGGGATTTGAATGCCTGAAGCAATCAGGGCTTTATAGAGCGCTTTTTCAAGTGTTGAATCTTTCCCCATAACCTCACCAGTTGATTTCATTTCAGGCCCTAACGTAATGTCCACTCTTCTCAGCTTAGCAAAGGAGAAGACCGGCGCTTTTACAAATACACCCTGCTGTTCAGGCTGAAGGCCCTCTGTATAGCCAAACGCCGCCAGCTTTTGTCCGAGAATGACTTTTGTTGCGAGATTTGCCATTGGGATACCCGTAATTTTGCTTAAGAACGGTACAGTTCTGCTTGATCTCGGGTTCACTTCGAGTACGTACACCTCGCCTTGTGATAAGACGAATTGAATATTGAGCAAACCGACAATGTTCAGTCCTTTGGCTAATGCAATCGTGTATTGTTCAATTTTTTTCTTAATGTCCTCTGTGAGAGACTGAGGCGGATAAACAGCGATCGAGTCTCCGGAGTGAACGCCCGCACGTTCAATGTGCTCCATAATTCCCGGAATGACGACTGTTTCACCATCAGATATGGCATCCACTTCAATTTCTTTCCCCGTTAAATATCTGTCAATTAATACAGGGTGCTGCGGATTGATTTTGACTGCATTTTTCATATAATGAAGCAGTTCTTCTTCTTGGTATACAATCTCCATCGCCCGGCCGCCAAGCACATAGGACGGACGAACCAGTACCGGATAGCCGATATCACTTGCGATGCTTACCGCCTGGTCAACGGATGTCGCTGTTTTGCCTAGCGGCTGCGGTACACCAAGTTCTCCAAGCGCTTGTTCAAATTTATCCCGGTCTTCCGCGCGGTCTAAATCTTCTAAAGAAGTCCCAAGGATTTTCACTCCGCGTGCAGAAAGCTCGTCAGCGAGGTTAATCGCAGTTTGTCCGCCGAACTGTACGACAACGCCCATTGGCTGTTCGAGGTCAATAATGTGCATGACATCTTCAATCGTAAGCGGTTCAAAGTACAGCTTGTCTGAGATACTGAAATCAGTTGAAACGGTTTCCGGATTGTTATTGACAATAATGGCTTCATAGCCTGCCTGTTTAATTGCCCACACAGAGTGAACAGTCGCGTAGTCGAATTCAACACCCTGACCGATTCGAATCGGACCGGAGCCAAGCACGATCACACTTTTCTTATCCGTAACGACAGACTCATTTTCTTCTTCGTATGTGCTGTAGAAGTATGGCGTTTCTGATTCAAATTCCGCAGCGCACGTATCTACCATTTTGAATACCGGTACAATTCCCGCTTGCTTTCTTAAGCTGTAAAGCTCCGATTCTTTCATTTCCCACTCGCGGCTGATGTATTCATCAGAGAATCCGAGTTCCTTTGCCCGTCTCAGCACATCTGTATCGCCCGCATTTGCCTTCAGTTCTTTTTCAAACTGTACGATTCCGAACAGCTTATGCAGGAAGAAGACATCGATCGCGGAAAAACCATGGAGGTCTTCTACCGTGTAGCCTCTTCTGTACGCTTCAGCTAAGTAGAATAAGCGTTCGTCACCGGCCTTTTTAATTCGTTTTTCCAACAGCTCATCGGAAATGTCAGCGGCATCCTTTAATTCAAGATGATACACATCCGCTTCAAGTGAACGCACAGCCTTCAGCAATGACTCCTCAAGCGTGCGGCCGATCGCCATGACCTCTCCTGTCGCTTTCATTTGCGTGCCGAGCTTTCTGTTTGCTGATTCAAACTTATCAAACGGCCAGCGCGGAATTTTGGATACGACATAGTCAAGAGCCGGTTCAAATGCTGCATATGTTTTTCCTGTCACAGGGTTCATCATTTCATCTAATGAAAGGCCGACTGCAATTTTAGCAGCGAGCTTCGCAATCGGATATCCCGTCGCTTTTGACGCAAGAGCTGATGAACGGCTGACACGCGGATTTACTTCAATAATGTAGTATTGGAAGCTGTCGGGATCTAAAGCGAGCTGTACGTTACATCCGCCTTCGATTCCAAGCGCGCGGATCAATTTTAACGACACGTTCCTTAAGAGCTGATATTCGCGGTCGCTGAGCGTTTGGCTCGGCGCAACAACAATACTGTCCCCCGTGTGAATTCCGACTGGATCAATGTTCTCCATGTTACAAACGACGATGGCGTGATCCTGGCTGTCTCTCATGACTTCATACTCGATTTCTTTATAGCCGGCGATGCTTTTTTCAAGCAGACATTGGTGAACCGGGCTTAATTTTAAGCCGTTTTCAACAATTTCTTTCAGCTCAGTTTCATTCAAGCAGATACCTCCGCCTGTCCCGCCTAGTGTATATGCCGGGCGGACAATGACAGGGAATCCAATTTGATTGACGAAGTTTTCTGCTTCCTCCAGAGAGTGGATGATCTCACTTTCAGGCACCGGTTCATTCAATTCGTTCATTAATGTTCTGAACAATTCACGGTCTTCAGCCTGCTGAATCGCAGACAGCTTCGTGCCAAGCACTTCGACGCCGCACTCTTCCAGCACACCTCTTTCAGAAAGCTCAACCGCAAGATTCAACCCGGTTTGGCCTCCAAGAGTAGGAAGAATGGCATCTGGGCGCTCTTTTCTGATGATTCGCGTCAAGAATTCAGGAGTGAGCGGTTCGATGTAAACCCGGTCAGCCATTTCTGTATCTGTCATGATCGTGGCAGGGTTTGAGTTGACAAGGATGACTTCATAGCCTTCTTCTTTCAAAGCAAGACAGGCTTGCGTTCCCGCATAGTCAAATTCTGCTGCTTGGCCGATGATGATCGGCCCAGATCCGATCACTAAAATTTTGTTAATGTCTACGCGTTTTGGCATACCGCTTCCCCTTCTTTCTCTGTTGTGTCAATCATTTCGATGAATCTGTCAAATAGATGGTTGGCATCCTCAGGGCCAGGTGAGGCTTCGGGATGATATTGAACCGTAAATGCCGGTTGTGTTTTATGCTTCAGCCCTTCAATCGTATCGTCGTTAATTGCGATATGCGTCACTTCCAGTTCTGTTTCGCTGATGGAGGACACTGTATAGCCATGGTTTTGAGATGTTAAGGCGACTTTTCCGGTAGCCAGCTCTTTTACCGGGTGGTTTGAACCCCTGTGGCCGAATTTCATTTTTTCAGTATTCGCTCCGCACGCCAGCGCGAATAATTGATGGCCGAGACATATTCCGAATAATGGCACTTTTCCGAGAACACCTTTAATCATTTCAATCGCTTCAGGCACATCTTTCGGGTCTCCAGGTCCGTTAGAAAGCATGATGCCGTCCGGTTTCAGCTGAAGCATCTCTTCCGCTGTAATATTGTAAGGCACAACGATAACGTCACATTTCCGTTTGTTCAGCTCTCTGAGAATACCGTGCTTCATGCCGAAGTCAACCAAGACAATGCGTTTGCCTCTTCCCGGGCTCGGATATGCTGTTTTGGCAGATACTTGGGAGACTTGATTTCTCGGCAGTTCCGTTTCGTTCAATCTTTTCAGCACTGCTTCTATATCTTCATCAGGTGAAGCGAATGTTCCTTTCAGCGCGCCTGCCGTGCGGATCATTCTTGTCAGCTTTCTCGTATCAATCCCCTGCAGTCCCGGAATGTTTTTCATTTGTAAATACTCGTCTAATGTGTATGCTGAACGCCAATTGGAAGGAAGTTCACATAATTCTTTGACGATCAGCCCTTTTACAAAAGGCGTAATGGATTCAAAATCATCACGGTTGATGCCGTAATTTCCGATAAGCGGATACGTTAATGTTACGATCTGCCCGCAGTAAGAAGGATCAGACAAAATTTCCTGATAGCCTGTCATTCCAGTGTTAAAAACGACTTCTCCCATGCTGTGTTCTAAGCTTCCGAAGGCTTCTCCCTCGAACACCGCTCCGTTTTCCAGTACTAATCGTCTTTTCAATTGACAAGTCTCCCTTCTTCATAAACAAGCTTCCCCGCCGCCATTGTAGCGACCGGCCAGCCGGTGCAGTTCATGCCGTTGAATGGTGTGTTTTTTCCTTTTGATAAAAATGTTTCTTTGTCTATCACTGCTTCTTTTTCTAAATCGATTAACGTAATGTCTGCAGCCTGACCCGTTTGTAAAGTTCCGTATGGGAGACCGAAAGCTTCGCAAGGCTTGATTGTCATGTAGTCAATCAGCTGTTTCAGAGACCAGCTGCCATTTTTAACAAAGTGTGTGTATAGAAGCGGAAACGCTGTTTCTAAACCGACAATCCCGAATGGTGCCAGCTTCATGTCTGTGTTTTTCTCTTCTTCTGTATGCGGCGCATGGTCTGTTGCGATAAAATCGATCGTTCCGTCTAAAAGGCCTTCGATTAAAGCCGCTCTGTCTTCCGCACTGCGAAGCGGAGGATTCATTTTATAGTTTGTGTCCAGACCTGGAATGTCCTCATCACTAAGGAGCAAATGATGCGGTGTCACTTCTGCTGTCACCCTGATTCCCGCTTTTTTCGCATCGCGTACGACCCTGACAGATTCTTTTGTACTGATATGGCATACATGGTAATGGCAGTTTGCCGCCTCAGCCAGCAATACATCGCGGGCAATATGAACCGATTCACATACAGAAGGAATGCCGTTGAGGCCGTTTGCTTTGGAGAATGTCCCTTCATGCACGCTTCCTCCATAAATTAAGGAGTTGTCTTCACAATGCGCAACAACCGCTTTGTCAATAGCAGCTGCCTGTTTCATCGCTTCATACATCATTCCTGCAGTCTGTATACCGACGCCGTCATCTGTAAAGGCAAATGCCCCTGCTTCTTTTAACGCTTCAAAGTTTGTCATCTCATCGCCAATTTGCCTGATCGTAATGGATGCATATGGAAGAACCCTGACGCATGAAGTTTCTTTTATTCGGTTTTGCACCCATTCCATCTGCTCCTTCGTGTCAGGAACCGGACGCGTATTCGGCATTGCCGCTACTGTTGTATAACCGCCGCGTGCTGCTGCTTTTGCTCCGGTTTCAATGGTTTCTTTTTTCTCTCCGCCCGGCTCTCTAAAGTGTACGTGGAGATCCACAAACCCAGGTGAAACGAGCAATCCTTTTGCGTCAATGACCGTTTCTTCCTCAGCTGCATCAAGCTTGCCGATTTCTGAGATGATTTCTCCTGTCACTCGAATGTCCGCTTCTGTTTTTTCACCGTTTTCGTTAAGTATCCAGCCGTTTTTAATGAGATATGACATACGCTGCTTCTCCTCTTTTCACTTTGGTTTGTAAGGCACGCTGTATCACTGCCATTCTGATAAAGACGCCATTTTGCATTTGCTTGAAGATTCTTGATTTTTCACTTTCTACTAGGCTGTCAGCAATCTCCACTCCTCTGTTTACCGGAGCAGGATGCATAATGATCGCATGCTGCTTCATGCGCTCAGCCCGTTCTGCGGTCAAGCCGTATTGATTTAAATAACCTTCCTGGCTGACAGCAGACTGATGTCTTTCATTTTGAATGCGCAGCAGCATGACGACATCGGAAGCCTCAACCGCTTCATCCATTGAGACATATGTGCCGAATGTATTCTCTTCATCCTGCCATTCAGAAGGACCTGAAAACAGGACGCGGGCACCCAATCTTGTCAACACCTCCGCATTAGACCTTGCCACTCTGCTGTGCTTGATATCGCCGTGAATGGAAACGGTAATCCCTTTGAACGTATTAAACTCTTCATAAATCGTCATTAAATCCAGCAGTGATTGTGTCGGATGCTGGCCGCATCCGTCTCCCGCATTCAGAATCGGGATATTCACCTGGCTGACAAGCGCTTGATAGTATTCATCCTCACTGTGCCTGATGACACAAACGTCCACACCGATTGATTCAAGCGTCCGGATGGTGTCATATAAGGTTTCGCCTTTTTGCACGCTTGTGCTTGTTCCATCAAGATTCAGGACATTCATGCCGAGCTTTTTCTCCGCCACTTCAAAGCTGAATCGCGTTCTCGTGCTTGGTTCAAAAAACAGGTTAGCTGCAAACGTTCCTGTCAGCTGATTGTCTGTTTTTCCGCTTTTGAGATCTTGTGCTGTTTGAAGCAAATCTTTGATTTCCTCAATACTGAGTTCGCTCATCGTCGTTAAATGCTTCATGTTCTTTCCCCTCTCATTTCAACTTTTAGGCTGAAAAAAACCCCGGTCTTAGATAGACTCGGGGTGCGGTTAAATAGAGGGCAGCATTGAAGCTTCCTTCTCTTCATAACCCTTCCAAGCCTCTCTGGACTTTCATTAAAAGGTTTTAGATATGATGTTGTTCAGATGTGTCAGCCTGCTCCTGCTCCTCCTTCGCCTGCGGAAGAATCAGGTTTAAGATGACACCGACAATTGCGGCAAGCGCCATTCCTGACACTTGGAATCCTCCTTGAGACACTTGGATAAAAGCGCCTCCTACGCCGATCACCAGGATGACCGATGTAATGATGAGGTTTCTGTTGTTTTCATAATCAATTTTGTTGTCAATCAGCATTCTCAGACCGCTCGAAGCGATGATTCCAAACAGCAGGAAGGAGACGCCTCCCATGACCGCTGACGGCACTGAACTGATCAGGGCTGAGATTTTGCCGATAAAGCCGAAGCAAAGGGCAATCAACGCTGCGCCGCCGATAACAAAGACGCTGAATACTCTTGTGATGGCCAGCACGCCAATGTTTTCCCCGTAAGTTGTCGTCGGAGGGCCGCCGATCAGGGAAGCAAGGATTGTCGCCACGCTGTCACCCATAATGGAGCGGTGAAGCCCCGGCTTTTTAATGAAATCTTGTCCGACAACTTTGCTCAGCACCATTTGGTGGCCGATATGCTCTGACATTGTCACAAACGCGACGGGTACCATTGCCGCTGCGATGCCGAGTGTTACTGTTGGTGAATAGTCTTTGAACGGGATGACAAATTCAGGCACTGCAAACCATTTCGCGTCAAGCACCGGCTGAAAGTTGACAATCCCTTGAGTAAGGGCGAACAGGTATCCGCCAATAATTCCGATCAAAACCGGAATCAGGCTTAGAAACCCCCGTAAGAAAATCGCGCAAATAATCGTGATGGCCAGCGTAACCCCTGCTACACTGAAGTGCTTTAAGCTGTAGACCAATTCACTCGCATTTGGATCAGCGTACATCGCCATATTTACCGCAGTGCTTGCCAGCCCCAGCCCGATAACGATAATAACAGGTCCTACGACAACAGGCGGGAGAATCCCCATCAGCCATCCTGTTCCAAGCTGCCTGATCAATAAGGCAATCAGCCCGTACACTAATCCTGCCAGAAACGCTCCGACCATTGCCGCTCCCGGCCCGCCGGTCGCTTTTACAAGTATGATCGGAGAAATAAAGGCGAAGGAAGAACCGAGATACGCCGGAATTTGCCCTCTCGTAATCAGAAGGTAAGCCAGTGTCCCGATGCCGCTTGTAACCAATGCTACAGCAGGACTCATTCCGACCAGCTTCGGAACTAATATTGTTGAACCAAACATGGCAAACAAATGCTGCAGGCTGAATGAAACCCAAGAGAAAGGTGTCGGGACATCTCTGACTCCTAAATTTACTTTTTTCTTACTCATGATGATTTTCCCCCTGATTGTGAACTTTTATATTAGGATGACTCAATGACTGCATAAAAAAACCTCTTTGCTGTTTTTACGCAAAGAGGCATACAAAGACCTGCCGAATTCTTTCGGGGCTGGATCTTCGTTGTGCACCTCTTTGCAACCTCTCTGGATTGCCTTTAAAAAGGTGATCTATTATTCATTTTCATAAATGGCGACGAGATCGTTTTGATCCACCTCATCAAGCTGAACCATAACCTTTTCAGCTTTTGATGTCGGGATGTTTTTCCCAATATAATCCGCTCGGATTGGCAGCTCCCGGTGTCCTCTGTCAACAAGCACAGCCAGCTGAATGGAGGAAGGTCTGCCTACATCAACAAGCGCATCCATACCCGCTCTGACCGTTCTTCCGGTGAACAAGACATCGTCAACGAGAATGACTTTTTGATCTGTGATGTCTACCGGAATATCTGCACCTTTCACAAGCGGTTCTTCATTGCTCGTTTTTTTGGAAAGATCGTCTCTATAAAGAGTAATATCGATTTCACCGACTGTTACAGGGTTTCCTTCAATCTGTTCGATTCGTTCTGCAAGGCGTTTGGCCAAGTAAATCCCTCTTGTCTTGATGCCGACCAGGATGCAGTTATTCATTCCTTTATTGCGTTCAATCATTTCGTGGGCAATTCTGGTCAGCGCCCGTCTGATTGCCTGTTCGTCGAGAATGACAGCTTTTTGATTCAATGTGTGACACCTCACAGTTCATATAGAAGAAAAAACCCCTCCTGCCAGAGCATAGAGGGGTTTTAGGACAAGGTGCGTGCACATACACGCATCCCGTCTATCCGTTATCCTTCTCAGCCTCTCTGGACTGTTTTAAAGAATCTATTCAGCTTCGTTTATTATTTCAGAAAAGGAACAGTCTGTCAACCGTTTTTCCTGAGGTTTTCGATTAATTCTGCCATATCCTCCGGAAGCGGCGCTTCGAATTCGACATACTCACCGGTGCGAGGGTGATCAAAGCCTAAAATTCCGGCGTGAAGTGCCTGTCCGTTAAAATCGATCGTTTTTCTTGGACCATATTTTGGATCACCCGCTAATGGAAATCCGATATATTTCATATGCACACGGATTTGATGGGTTCTTCCTGTTTCAAGCTGGCATTCCACCAACGTAAAATCTTGAAAACGCTCAAGCACATGAAAATGAGTGACGGCGTTTTTGCCATCACGCGTGACAGTCATGCTTTGACGGTCTTTCTTGTCCCGTCCGATTGGCGCATCAATTGTGCCGTCATCGTGAGAAATAAGCCCGTGGACAACCGCCGTATATTTCCGAGTAACCGTTTTGTGGACCAATTGGTTTACGAGTGACTCATGCGCCATATCATTTTTCGCCACCATTAATAAGCCGGACGTGTCCTTATCGATTCTGTGAACGATTCCCGGACGCATCACGCCATTAATTCCAGATAGATCCGTGCAATGAGCCATAAGGCCGTTTACAAGTGTGCCGGTAAGATGCCCGGGAGCCGGGTGCACAACCATTCCGCGAGGTTTATTGACGACCAGCACATCCTGATCTTCATAGTAAATATCCAGATCCATCGGTTCTGCCAGTACGTCGAGCGCTTCCGGCTCAGGCACAGTGACGGTCACCTGATCACCCGGCTGAATTTTATAATTCGCTTTTACAGGATTTCCGTTTACGACAACTTGTCCGTCTTTCACCCATTGCTGCACCTGGGTTCTCGACCAATCATTTTCGGCCGATGCCAGAAATTTATCAATCCGCTCACTTTTTTGTTCTTCTGAAGCGGTTATATCAAATTGATTCATGCTATTGCTCCTTTTTCTTTTTCCCGCTGTCCAACAGCATTTGTATAAATAAAAGCATGACGCCGACACATAGTGAAGAGTCCGCGATGTTAAAAATCGGGTAATTGTAATCCACAATCATCACGTGGATAAAGTCAACAACTTCCTGTCTGACAGCCCGATCGATAAAGTTGCCGATGGCACCGCCAAGCATAAGTCCGAGGGCAACGCCAAGAAGCCTTTGTCCTTTTGTATAACGCTGTATGTAATAAACAATGCCAATAATAACCGCGGTTGTAATGAGGTAGAAAAACCACATCTGACCGGCTAATATCCCCCATGCAGCACCCGTATTGCGATGGGAGGTGATATAGAATACCTGATCAATGATCGGAATGCTTTGGCCAAGCTCCATGTTCTTAACGACAAGCCATTTTGTCAATTGATCAGCTGCAATAATAAGTAGTGCGATCACATAATACAGCACAAACGTTCCTCCAGTTTACGGTTACTTTAATCCATTATGCATTTTATCAATAAAAAGCCCCGGAGTAAAGATATATCAGGCATATTAGCCGGCCAGACACTGTTATTCATACAGTGCCTGACCATATTCGATATCCGTTGATTTCCACAGCGGAAGCGTTTTTTTTTCAAATTGGACAGAATAAACAAAATCGTTTGCTGTTCGGGCAGTCGGCAGAACCGCCAGCTTTGAGAGAGGAATGGCATCCCCGGTTTCTTCACAGTATCCAAATGTGCCGTTTTCGATTTTGGACAATGCCAGGAGAACATCTTGAAGCTCTTCTTTAATGTGATAGATCAGAGTTGCTTTTTGTTTATGATTGATTGCGGCTTGCGGGCTTGTTGAAACTTGAAAGCAAGAATACTCAAATAACCTCGACTGTAGTTCTTCTTTCATTAGAAGAAGTTCCGTATAAATTGCGGTCAGTTGATCATTCATTCATCACAACTCCTGCTCTTAACGTAGTACCTATATTGTTGCCTGTGAATGATGATCTAAAGCCCATAAGATTTTTCCTGCCGTTCTAAACGATGTCACTCTTGGCACGAAAAAAGCCCGGCTTTTTCCGCCGGGCCCTTTTCCATTATTTTTGATAGTATTTTTCAACGATTTCAGCGTTTCGCAGTGAAAGTGTAGGGTATTTCGGATTTACACCCACATCTTTTGAAATCACACGCGATCTCTCACACATTTCGCCTTCTGCTTTTTCGACAATGATTTTGCCCGTCGCAAAGCTTTGCGCATCGTTCGGCGCTTCATTTTCTTCGCCGATTGTCAGTTCAGAAACAATAAACAGCTGAGAAAGATTTTCTTTAATGGAAGCCAAGAGCTCTTGGTTTTCTTTGTTCGGATACAATTTCAGGTTCGCTTCCAATGATTTACCAATGATTTTTTCATTCCGCGCAGTTTCTAACGCTTTTAGCACATCATCACGAATAGCCATAAAGCGATCGAACTTTTCTTCAGTCGCTTCGCTGTTTGGAACCTTAGTTGTTTCCGGCATGTCTGTCAGCTGCACGCTCTGCTCTTCTACAAATGTTAAATGAGACCATAGCTCGTCAGCCGTATGCGGAAGGATAGGCGCTGACAGCTTCACTAATGCGAGAAGCGTCTCGTAGAATACGGTCTGCATGCTGCGTCTATCCGGATGATCGGCATGCTCGATGTATACAACATCTTTTGCGAAATCAAGATAGAATGAACTCAATTCGATTGTGCAGAAATTATGGATGCTGTGATACACAACCGCAAATTCGTACTCATCGTACGCTTTTTTCACTTTTTCAATCAGTTTGTTCAGCTTAATCAGCATATACTGATCCACTTCACGAAGATCTTCGACAGCCACCGCATTCGTTTTTGGATCAAAATCGAATAAGTTGCCATGAAGGAAACGGAACGTGTTGCGGATTTTGCGGTATACTTCAGCAACCTGTTTCAAAATCGCGTCAGACACACGAACGTCCGCCTGGTAATCAACTGAAGACACCCATAATCTCAAGATGTCGGCGCCAAGCTGTTTCATGACTTTAGCTGGAACAACGACGTTACCGATTGATTTACTCATCTTGCGCCCTTCTCCATCCAGTGCAAATCCATGGCTGAGCACGCCTTTATACGGCGCTTTCCCTGTCACGGCTACTCCTGTAGAAAGAGATGAGTTGAACCAGCCGCGATATTGGTCTGATCCTTCTAGATATAAATCAGCCGGACGAACGAGATCTTCACGTTCTTCAAGCACGGCTTGGTGGGAAGATCCCGAATCGAACCACACATCCATGATGTCCTGTTCTTTTGTAAATGTACCGTTCGGGCTGCCAGGGTGCGTAAAGCCTTCCGGAAGAAGATCTTTCGCTTCTTTTTCAAACCAAATGTTTGATCCGTGCTGTCTGAATAATTCAGAAACATGTTCAATGGTTTCATCTGTAATAATCGGTTCTCCGTTTTCAGCGTAAAATACCGGAATCGGAACACCCCATGCGCGCTGTCTGGAAATACACCAGTCTCCGCGGTCACGCACCATGTTGTGCAAACGCTGCTCGCCCCATTCAGGAACCCATTTGGTTTCTTTAATGGCATCCAGGAGATCTGATCTAAAATCTTTAATAGACGCAAACCATTGAGCTGTCGCTCTGAAAATGGTTGGTTTCTTCGTTCTCCAATCGTGCGGGTAAGAGTGAGTAATGAATTCAAGTTTTACAAGCGCGCCTTTTTCATCAAGCTGCTGTGTGATCGCTTTGTTCGCATCATCATAAAACATGCCTTCAAAGCCGGGCGCTTCGCTTGTCATAACACCTTTTGCATCAACAGGACAAAGCACGTCTAAACCGTATTTTTGGCCGATGATAAAGTCGTCTTCCCCATGTCCCGGGGCTGTATGAACGCAGCCTGTACCGGCATCAGTTGTTACGTGTTCACCAAGCATAACGAGAGAGTCTCTGCCATAGAGCGGGTGTTCAGCGACAATATTCTCAAGGTCTTTCCCTTTAATCGTTCTTGTCACTTCATATTGATCAAATCCGCATGCAGCCGCAACATTTTCAACTAAAGCACTGGCTACAACAAAGCGGTCTTCACCCACCGCAATCACACTGTACTCAAGATCAGGATGCACTGAAATTCCGAGGTTCGCCGGAATTGTCCACGGCGTTGTTGTCCAAATGATGATACGCTCGCCGTTTTCCAGAACGCCTTTTCCGTCTTTCACACCGAAAGCAACGTAAATAGATGCTGAACGTTTATCTTGATATTCGATTTCGGCTTCAGCCAAAGCAGACTCACTTGAAGGTGACCAGTTGACTGGTTTAAGGCCTTTATAAATGTAGCCTCGTTTTGCCATCTCACCAAATACGCGAATTTGCTGCGCTTCGTATTCCGGTTTTAAAGTCACATACGGGTTTTCCCAATCACCGCGGACACCAAGGCGTTTAAACTGCTCACGCTGTCCCTCGATTTGCTTCCAAGCGTACTCTTCGCACAGTTTGCGGAATTCCGCTACTGACATTTCTTTGCGGTTGACTTTTTTATTTTTTGTGAGAGCCGTTTCAATCGGCAATCCATGTGTATCCCAGCCTGGTACATACGGCGCGTTGTAGCCGCTCATTGATTTGTAGCGGACAATGAAATCCTTCAAAATTTTGTTAAGCGCGTGACCCATATGGATATCACCGTTTGCATACGGAGGTCCATCATGTAAAACAAATTTCGGGCGGTCTTTCGTCCGTTCCTGCACAAGACGGTAGATCTCCTCTTCCTCCCATTTCTTTTGGATGTCAGGCTCACGGTTTGGCAAATTTCCCCGCATCGGAAAATCTGTTTTCGGCATTAAGAGCGTATCTTTAAAATCCATTTTCATTCCTCCACTGCATTTTTTCAGAAAATAAAAAAAGCCCTCTCATCCCATAAGGGACGAGAAAGCTTATCTCGCGGTACCACCCTTTTAGAAAAAGCCACCATACGCTTTTTCCTCTCGAGCATCGTAACGTGATGAACGTCCTAACCTACTGTGAGTTCAGAAAGGAAACTTAAGGGCTGATCTACATGATTCCGGCCATCCCGGACTTTCACCATCTCCGGGTCGCTATGAAGGCCTGAATGAAACATGACTGTCCCTTTCAACCGTTTTTTCATCTGAATTTATGAACGTATTATATTCGACAAGCTAAGAAAATGTCAAGATAATCAGAGAATTTATTCCTTTTCCTCAAATACTGCGTCGACTTCATACTCAAGCAGATGATCCCAATCGTCATTTTTCAGAAGATCAAGCTGCGCTTCAATCAGCATTTGGAAACGTGTTCTGAAAACTTTAGACTGTTTTTTCAGCTCTTCAATTTCCATAGCGATTTTTCTGGATTTTGATAAAGACTCGTTGATAATGCGATCAGCATTTTTCTCCGCTTCCCGAACGATCAGCTTTGCTTCTTTTTGAGAATTGCGTTTTACGTCTTCAGCCGCTTCTTGGGCAACTAAAATTGATTTATTCAACGTTTCCTCAATATTGGCAAAGTGTCCGATTCTTTCATCAAGTTCATTGACTTTCGCTTCAAGCTCAGTTTTCTTACGGAGAACAATTTCGTAATCTTTTCTGACTTGCGCTAGGAATTCATTTACTTCATCTTCATCATATCCGCGAAAACTTTTTGTAAACGTCTTGTTGTGAATATCATTTGGCGTTAATGGCATGATGCCACCTCCATTTTTACATTTCAGTACGGTTATCTAGTTCACATTATAAAACAAATTTCGCACAGATGGAGAAAAAAACTGAAAAACCGACTATTTTTGTCGTTCAAACGTCACTCTCCATTTGTCTTTTTTGGTTTTTCCTTCGATTTTTGTTAAGCTGCAGCGGCCAAAACCTCTGATAGACAGCATGTCCCCTTCCGCCACCATATAGGAAGGATCTTCAACTACCTTCCAGTTCACTTTTACGAGCCCGTTTTTTACGAGCGTCTGCGATTTCTGGCGGGATTGCCTGCTCATAGAGGCGCAGACGGCGTCAAGCCTCAAAGAAGAAACCGTGTCATCCCTTATTTCGACATCAACTGCCGGAATGTTAAGGTCTGACAAGTCAATTTTCTCTAAGCTGACCGCCGCTTTGCCTGCTTGGGTCAGCTGCGCAGCCACAAAATCAGCGGTATCGGCTGAGACAATCAATTGCACTGCTGTCTCAGAAAAAACAATATCACCAAACTTTTGCCGCTTTAAGCCTATGCCCATTAATGCACCAAGCAGAGAACGGTGATCTACTGAGACAAACTTTTCTGCATAGCGGACGTGAAAAGCCTGCAGTTCAAAATCCGCCTCTTCCGGCGTCATGTACTCCGGATAGAGAATCGCCCGTTTTCGCTCCGCTCTGTCATAGCCGCCGGAAAAAGCAAGCCCGACATCGGCCTGTCCCGTAACAGCAGAGAGGATGACCTGCTCTCGGGGGTCTAAAAAGTCGGTCAGCTTCATCCTGTACTGCTCCTGGACAATACTTTTCCATTCGAGCGCCTGATCAACAAAGGCCCGCTCGTCTTTTCTGAAGTGCTGATAGATATCGCTCATCGTCTTTCCCTTCTATGTAAAGAGGCTTGGCTGCTGCCAAGCCCCCTATCAAACTGTCACATTAAAACGCAATCATGCGATAGAGCCCCCACAAGCCGGTTGTCGCAAACCGAAGCACAAGAATGGCTACAATCGGTGAAATATCCAGCATTGCGATCGGAGGGATGATTTTTCTAAATGGTTCGAGATATGGTTCACAAATCGAAGCTAAAAAACGCCCGACTGCTGTTTCCCTTGTACTCGGCACCCATGACATAAAAATATATATAATCAGGGCAAATGAGTATATTGTGATTAATAAGCTTAAAACTGAAAAAACTTGATAAAGGATCATCTCGCTTTACCACCTCTGATGTTCGTCTTCAGATATGAGCTCAGAAATTGTGCCTGATACATCTACGTTGTCAGGCGTGCAGAGAAAAATATCTGAGCCGATTCTTTGAATATCGCCGCCGATGGCATAAACGGTTCCGCTTAAAAAATCAACAATCCGCTTAGCTTGGTCATGCTGTATCCGCTGAAGATTGACGACAACTGCCCGCCGATTCTTCAAATGGTCGGCTATTTCCTGCGCCTCCGCATACACGCGCGGCTCACTCAACACCACTTTAGAGGATTTCTGAACACTTTGCAAGCTCACTACATTCTGTTTGCCCGCAGGTTTGTTTGCGGTATAAGCCGGCTTTTCTTTTTGCTCCTGCTCTTCATGAGACTCCCGCTCTGTCTCAATATATTCATATTCGTATTCTTCATCATCCATTGAGAAAAAGTTTTTCAGTTTATTTTTCATACTCATTGCTGTACACCCCCTGTTTCATTTCCGACTAACGATGAGCCGATCCTAATATAAGTAGCCCCTTCTTCAATTGCAATTTCAAAATCATTTGACATGCCCATCGACAGTTCAGTACATGGAGCGTTTGGCTGTTTCAGCTCCTGAACCTGATCGCGGAGCTCTCTCAGCGCCCGGAAACAGCTTCTGATCTGACCTTGATCATCAGTCAGCGGAGCCATTGTCATCAGTCCGGCCACAACGATGTGTTTGAAGCCGGAAAGCTCCTGTATGAATGGAATGACTTCTTCTTTTTTCATGCCGTGCTTAGAAGGTTCAAGCGAGGTATTGACCTGCACAAAGCATCGGACAGTACCTTCAGCACGTTTTTCAATTTCTTTCGCTAATGAGAGCCGGTCTAAGGAATGGATATAGGAAACAGAATGGACGACAGCTTTTGCTTTTCTTGATTGCAGACTGCCGATAAAATGCCATTCCGGATTCCCTTTGATTATTTCCTGTTTGCGGAGCAGTTCCGCATCCCTGTTCTCTCCGAGGCAGGTGATGCCCGCATCCACTGCCTCCTGTGCTCTTTCAGGCGATACATATTTTGTGACTGCTATAACCGTAACTTCATCGGAGCTGCGGCCCGATCTGTTACATGCTTCGTTTATTCGCTCGTTTATATGTCGTAATTGATCAGCAACACGCACGATCTTTTATGCCTCCTTCATTCCGATAAAGGACATCATCCGTCCAGTTTTCCCCTGATCGCGGCGGTGAGAATAGAAAAGAGACGGCTCACTTTCCGTGCATAAAGCGCTGACAGAAATCTGTTCATTTGCCAAACCGCTATCGATCAGTATAAGCCGGTTCAGCTCTTTCAGATCAAGCTGATATTGTGCCTGTCCCGTCTGATTCACGGCACGGTCTGCTGAAATCGGCAATGCCCGGACAGCATCCATAACACGGTCGTCTACTGTATAGCATGCCCCGCTGATAGACGGCCCAATAACTGCATGAATATCTGAGAGATTTGACCCTTCCTTCTCAGTCCATTGCTTCACCATTTCTCTGCCAATCTGTTTGACGGTGCCTTTCCACCCGGCATGGGCGACCCCGACAAGCGATTTAACCGGATCATAAAAGAAAAGAGGCACACAATCAGCAAAGCATAATGCCAAGAACACATTTTTTTCATTTGTGTAAAGCCCGTCCGTTGCTTTTAGAGCCGTGTGATACTCACGTGCGCCTTTTCCACTATCCCTCTGCGTCACTTTCTGAACGCGGTTATCATGTGTCTGATCAGCAAATACCCAAGACTGCAAATCAATATTAAACATATCGGCAATATATTCGCGATTTTTAACTACATCTGCATCTTTGTCATGAACGTGCAATCCCGTATTTAACGATTCAAAAGGCTTTTGGCTGACACCGCCGTTTTTTGTCGTAAATCCGGCAATGACTTCCCTATTGTTTTGATTCGTTTTTGTCCAGTCTTGTATCATGAGTGTCGAGGGTGTGGTAAGACTGAATGGGTGATATGTATTCATGATGATCCAACCTTTCGACAAACATTTAAAAAAGCGAAATTTCCCACTTATTTTACCACATCTTTCTGCATTCGTTGAGCGCCGATTTACATATTTCTAAAATGAAATGTGCCGGAAGAATCGAGACTTCCGGCAATTTCCAATCGGCAGCAAACAAGCAGGTTATGTATGCGGTTCATTTAATCGGACCAAGATGACATCTTCCCCGATTTTTACTATATTTCGCCATGGAATGACCAATTCCTCTTCTTTTCCAAAAAATCCGAGAATTTTCCCATTTCCCCCTAGTATGATCGCCTGAATTTTTCCAGTGGTCACATTGATATCAATATCACCAATACTTCCAAGCTTTTTTCCGTTTGAGACATTGACGACATCCTTCACCTGAAATTCTGAAATGCTGATCATTCCATCACGTCCCTTTCCCGTCCTTTTGTTCAAGTATATGAACGGGCAGGCTGAACCTTGTCAGCAAGAAGAAATTTTCATGGCCGCTGTTCTTTTTTACTGCTGCACCAGCTGATGATAAAATCAAGTATGATTTTTGTATACTCTACCAGGTGCTCAATCGCTACCTTCTCGTTCACGGAGTGTGCATTGTGCAGATCGCCAGGGCCGTATATCACGCATGGAATACCGGCATCATACAGCCATCCGCCATCTGTAACCGATTGAGAAACGTCAATAATTGGACACTCCCGTTTCACTTTCTCATGGGAGGCAGTAAGCGCTAAGACGCCCGGGTAGCCATGATCAACTTCCAGTGACGGAAAAATTTCTCCCCTGTCTTCAATTATAGAGGAGCCTCCCCACCTGAAGACAGGGCGGTTTTCCCTAAGCCAAATGTCACTGTCACTCAGCCGATTGATGTAATCTTCTATTTCCGCAGCCACTTGGTCATGGGTTTCATTCGGATAAAAATGGACTGTGATCCACAGCCGGCATTCATCCGCTATAAAAGCCGCATGTCTGCCGCCTTCTATAACAGCCGGGTTAATTGTATTTGTGCCCGGTGTAAAGCCGGGATAACTTTTCATAATGGACCAGTGGCGTTCAAGTTCACCGAGCCCCGCAATGATTTTCGCCATTTTTTCAATTGCGCTTGCTCCGAATGTTCCTCCGCCTGCATGAATCATATTCCGTCTCGTTCCATCATGAAATGTTTGACTGCTTTTAATTTCAATCCAGCCTGTAATGACACCGCCTTGGCCTTGAATATGCATATCGCTCGTATCCGCGACAATTGCAAAATCAGCGTTGTAGCCCCTCTTGCAGCATTCAAGCGTGCCGGCTTCTCCAACTTCCTCCCCGATAACCGATTGCAGAATCAGATCACCGGGAAGTTCAATGCCAGCTTCACGAATCAGTTTGACAGCAAACAGCACACACGCCATCCCGCCTTTCATATCAGAAGCGCCTCGCCCGATTAAGAGACCGTTTTTTTCAATTGGATGGAACGGGGCATGCTCCCATTCTTCATCCTCTTTTACCTCTGCCACATCTACGTGACCATTGATGATCAGGCTATGATAATCTGCTGAGCCAGTTCCCTTTAGGCGGCCTACAACATTGGGATCTCCAGGGTACACATCCCATTTGTCGATCAAGAATCCTAATTTATTTAAAAATCCCGAAATCCATGACTGAATCCCCTCTGTATTTCTTGCAGGAGGAGCAGGTGTTTGATAAGAAATCAGCGTTTTAGCCAGCTGAATAAGCTCCTCCTTTTGTTCTTCCACTTTTTTGAGCAAAGAGTCTATTTGTTGATCCAATCGAATCCGCTCCTATTTCTAAAAATAAAAAGCCGTTTCACATGTTGTGAAACGGCTTAATCAAAACAAACAGAGTCCTTTGTACTCTGCTTTTCACCGCTTCCCTCCGCTGGCATGATCCAGATCAGGTCATAAGGGTTGAGACACTGTCTCTCTCAGCTTCGCAAAGCACCCCTAGGATGAATCGATATGTGTTTGTCAGGCATTTATCGGCTCGGCTCTTGTTAAAAACGGCCGATCCCGGTTCCATAATACATGGATTGGCGTATCAAAAAAAGCAGAAAGTATGTGATCAGTAAGCATTTTCTTTATTTCCCCTGATCTAAAGACCTCTCCCTGTTTTAGCAAAAGGGCTTTGTCAAAGACCGGCAAAATTTCTTCCGCATGATGTGTCACATAAAGGATCGATGGCGCATTTTCTTTGTTTGCAATGTATGTAATCGTATCTAACAGTTTTTCCCGGGCAATAAAGTCCAAACCTGTGACTGGTTCGTCAAGTATCAGCAGCTCTGGATCAGCCATTAGCGCTCTTGCGATCAAAGCTCTTTGTTTTTCTCCTTGAGACAGGGTTTCATAGCGGCGGTCGGCGTATTCAATCGCTCCCAAGTCCTCTAACAAACCAATCGCTTTTTCCCTCGTTTCCGCACTTGGTGTTTCATATAATCCTATCGAAGCGTAAGCTCCGCTCAAAGCAATTTCAAATGCTGAGTCTGCGGGATAAAATTTTTGCTGAAGAGCCGCAGAGACGAGGCCGATTTTCCGTCTGAGTTTCTCCCCAAGCTCCGTTTTGCCAAATTCATGGCCAAGCACCTGCATCTCGCCTGCTGTTGGAAAATAATAAGAACAAAGCATATTTAACAGTGCTGTTTTTCCAGCGCCATTCAGCCCGTAAAGCACCCAATTTTCCTTTTCTTTCACCTTCCAATCAATATCCTTTAATATCCATTTCCCATTTCGTTTTAGTGAGACATTGTCTAGCTGCAAAATCATCTTGAGTTACTCCTTTTATAATTGTTTTAATTTTCGTAAAACTCTGTATGGACTAGGATACCTCATTTTTCCCAAAACGTAAACCGCCCGAAATCAATAGAAAAGCCTTTAAAACAAAAATGTTTTAAAGGCTTTTCATTATTGATGAATGTTCTTATTCATTTGTTTGATAGCCGCTTTTTCAAGCCTGGACACTTGCGCTTGGGAAATACCGATTTCTTCGGCTACTTCCATTTGTGTTTTCCCTTGGAAGAATCGCTTTCTCAAAATCATTTTTTCCCTCTCGTTCAGCCTTCTCATGCCCTCTTTTAAAGCAAGCTCTTCAATCCATTGTGAATCTTTATTGCGCTCATCGCTGATTTGGTCCATCACATAAATCGGGTCTCCGCCGTCGTTATAGATCGGTTCAAATAAAGAGACCGGATCCTGGATGGCATCAAGCGCAAATACGATTTCCTCATGCGGTACTTCAAGAACTTTTGCGATGTCTTCGGCAGTCGGCTCCTTGCTTGTCTCACTAATTAACCGCTCTCTGACCTGAAGTGCCTTGTAAGCGATATCTCGGAGTGATCTTGAGACGCGGATCGGGTTATTATCGCGCAGATACCTGCGGATCTCGCCGATAATCATAGGTACAGCGTATGTTGAAAACTTCACATTGTGGCTTAGATCAAAATTATCAATGGATTTCATTAGTCCGATACAGCCGACCTGAAATAAGTCATCAACATACTCTCCTCTGTTATTAAATCTTTGAATGACACTTAAGACAAGACGCAAGTTCCCGTTTACAAGCTTTTCTCTTGCTGAATCATCACCTTCATCCTGCAGCTGCCGAAACAGCTTTCTCATCTCTTCATTCTTGAGTACTGGTAACTTGGAGGTATCAACCCCGCAGATTTCGACTTTATTTCTCGACACTTTTTTCCCTCCCTACAGGAGCTGCTGTACAACGTTAAGTATCTCCTCGGGTGGGAAAAATATGCACTGCACTCAGACCGAAAAATAATCGAAATTGGGAAATCCCTGTAAAATAAAGGGGTTCTAACCATAAAAATTTTTACACCATTTTGTTGAACTCTTTTCTCAATCTTTTTATAATTCTTTTTTCCAAACGCGAAATATAGGATTGAGAAATTCCCATCATATCTGCTACATCCTTTTGGGTTTTTTCTTCTTCGCCGACTAGCCCAAACCGCAGCTCCATGATTTGCTTTTCTCTTTCATTGAGCTGTTCAAGCGCTTTTTTCAAAAGCTTTTTATCTACGTTAGCTTCTATGTCCTTTGTGATAATGTCGTCGTCAGTGCCGAGCACATCAGAAAGCAAAAGCTCATTTCCGTCCCAATCAATATTTAGCGGCTCATCAAAGGAAACCTCTGAGCGTATTTTGTTGTTTCTCCTTAAATACATCAGGATTTCGTTTTCTATACAGCGGGAGGCATAGGTCGCCAGCTTGATTTTCTTTTCTGGATTGAACGTATTTACAGCTTTGATTAATCCGATGGTGCCGATGCTGATTAAATCCTCTATATTGATTCCCGTATTTTCAAATTTACGGGCGATATAAACAACCAGACGCAGATTGCGTTCAATCAAAATGGCGCGAGCCGCCTGATCGCCGTTTGGGAGCTTCGCTAACAGTACCTGCTCCTCATCCTTAGATAATGGCGGCGGCAGGGCTTCACTCCCGCCTATGTAATAAACTTCATCACTTTTCAGCCCCAGTTTCATCAGCAGCTTATACCAGAGGTGCGTCAATCGCAATTTCAGTTTTTTCATCTTCCTCTCCCTTCTAAATGTCACGCCGTTTGAGTATGATAAGTAACGGACATTTGCGAACTTTATGAAACGTGTTTGATGGCCTTGCCCGAAAGCATTTTCGGATGAATAATCGCATCAAATTCTCCATCTGCCGATAGCTTTGTTGCGCTGATGCCAATTAAACATTTATCTGCAGAAATCATTTCTTCTTTTGTCATAATCGTTACGTGATCCGGTTTTATGCATAATAAAAATTGATTTTGCTGACCTACTCCCCTGTACGGAATCAGCCTCATTTTATCTAAAAAGCGAAACGAATCATCGAGCTGTTGGATGGCTTCCAATGGATCTGTGTTTTTGATGATCATCGTTTCTGCTGCTCCGAATATCGGCTCCAGCTTATCAATGTAAATAATCATAACCGGCGTTTTTGTAAGAGGATCGTACAGCTGATTACCGGAATCAATCAGCCCTCTGACATGAAGTGTTTGGCCTCCCAAATCCGCCTGTACGCTGACTCGTTCCTCATATTGAATGTTTTTTGTTTCAATATCATCAATTCTTCTTTTAGAAAAAAACCATAACGCCGGGAAGCCAGCAACAATAAACAACCAGCTGATTGGGTCTCCAAATCCGGTTTGATTCGTCATCATAACACCATTGCGCACGATCGAATTTGACTGCAGCAAAGAATGGGCTCCAATCATTCCTCCCCCCATTAAAAAAGTGGCAAAATAAAAGGAAAACAAATTTTGAAAGAAATAACGGAATCTCTTAAAGCCAAATGTCACCATCACAATAACAACTGAAAAAGCCAGCTTGCCTGCCGGGTGTTCAACGATCGGCGAAAAAGGAGTAAACATCAAAAGGACAATACTGGAACCGATGAACGCTCCGCCTATCAGTCTTCTTTTTTTCACATGCCGTTTTAAAATAAATGCCGTGAGCAAAAGCAAAAGTGCATCAAAACAAAAGTTTAACAGCCAAATGACATCTAAATAGATTTTCACATCTGACTCCCTTCTTTCTCGCGTCACGCTGTTCCTCTTCTTATTTCATAAGTATAAAGCAAGCTCTGTGGGAAAGTCTGTCAATTAATGTTGAGAGATAAATACAATTTTTAAGGGATATCTGCTTAATTTGTCGAGGAAATAAATGAGAGTATATATGAAAAAGCTGCCTGTGGCGGCAGCTTTTTCATACTTACTTTTTAGTATTGATATAAAGTTTTCCATTCGCTGTTTTTCTCGTTTCATTTCCATAAGCATCACGTGCAATCACTTCTACTTTTGCTCCGTTTGCATTAATAGAAGATGTGGCTGTCCAATAGCCTTCATATCTCCCTGGAGACACTTCTCTCAGCGGGAGCTCGGTGGCGTTTTGCACATTCGCTCTTGCATTTGTCAGCGGCAGGCGAATGACAAATGTTGCATCCAAATCTTCAGCGCTTGAGAAAGCGATTTTCACAGATTCACCGGCTTTTAAGGTTTTGTCCTCCCCAGGAATCAAGCCGGAAATGACGGGCTGGTCAAAGTTAACGTCAATGACAGCCTTTTTCGTCGTTTTGTTGCCGGCTAAGTCAGAGGCAGTCACCTTGACTTCATTGGTTCCGTTCTCCAAGAGAATACGGGCTGAGTATGAACCATCTGTAACTGTCGCTTTTTTGCCGTTCACCTTGACTTCTTTCAGGTGTTTATCTGATACAGACCCTTTGACAGTCAGTGTTTCTTTATTTGTTTTTTCGCCATCCTTTGGATTGTCCAGCGTCACTTCAGGTTTGTCTTGATCAAGCGTGACTGTGACTGGACTGGAGGCATCCGTAGTCCCGTTGTCTGTTGATGCAGCGGCCGTCAGCTCATTTTCACCCTTGCTGAGTGATATGTCTGCCTGGAACGTTCCATCCTCAGCAGCTTTCGTTTCTCCTGCTTCTTTCTTTCCATTATAAAGGTGTACCGTTGTGCCAGGAGAGGCTTTTCCTTTTACCGTAACATTCTCTTTATTTGTGTATGATTTGTCCGCCGGTGAAGTAATTTCAGGTACAGCAGCTTCATAATCAACTAAGGCGCGAATCATATAGTTGCCGTCAGCTTTGTCACCTGGCTGCCATTGGCCGCCTATATACTGCCAGTTGCGGCCGGAGTTCTTACCGTTTTCATCCAATGCCAGTCCAGGTGAATATGGATCAGGTTTGGACTGGATATACACGAGATAAAAGTCTTTATCGACCATAATCCCTTTTGAACTGAGATCTACCTTTGTCCATTCGCCATTGCGAAGGGCTTCAGCGTTAAATGGCCCGGCAATTTTTTTGCCTGGTGCGCCGTCTTCTCCTGTAGCATCATATACCTCAACCTTAAACTCCGTACCGCCGGGATCAGGGAACTCCGAATCCCAGAATCTGAACAGCCCTCCTGTAAGCATACCTTTGTCCTTGCCGTCAGCAAGCGTCATTTTGACCGCCCATCCGTTACCGGCTGCAAAATAGGAATTGGCATTCTCCGCCGTTCCGTCATCATATGCTATCTCACCAGGATAACCGACGAAAGGCTTCAGTACAGTCTCTTTAGTCACATCACCTTTTAAATCAACGGAAAATTCATCGCTGTAATAACCCGGTGCAGCGATTTTAATCGTATAAGCGCCTTCATAGGCCTCAAGCGTATATTCACCTTTGTCGTTTGTTGCAGCCGGTTCAACCGCAGCATCCTCCACCACATAAACGGAGGCGCCTTTTACCGGCTCACCTGTCGTTTTACTAATGACCGTGCCTTTTAATGTGCCCTTCTTCATTTCTTCTAACGTAAAATGAGCTTGTGTCGTCTGATCTGCTTGCAGAGAAACTTTTTGTGTTTTTGATTGATAGCCGTACGCTTCTGCCATCAGTGTATAGTCGCCGGCTTTGTGCATCAGCTTGTACTGGCCTGTAGATTGATCCGAATATGTTGATTTTCCTGTTTCCACCACACTGACTTGTGCTCTCAGCGGCAAAACTTGAGGCTGTATATCTTTACTCTCGGTTTTTACAGCTGTATGTTGAGATGGCTTAGCTTCTTTCGGATTCACTGCTTTTTTCTTTTTCTTTCCAGACGGCTTTTCAACACCCAGCTTATTCTTTTTAGCTGTTTTTCCGGACGATTTGTCAGAAAGCACCACATCATCAATGTACCAGCCTTCTTTTTCAATGCTTTCATCAGATTGAAGATTGAACATCACTTGAATGTTCTGGCCTTTATAAGCTGTTAAATCAATTTCTTCGTCCGTCCAGCTTGCTGTCTTTCCATTATAGACACCAGCCTGCTCCCAATTCTTTTCACCTTCCGGAAGAACAAAAACATAGCCGTAATCAAAATCTTCCTCTAAATTGTGCCAGCTCTTAAATTGCAAAAACAGATTTCCTGAATCCAGCACTTTAACAGGAGGCATGATGAGATTCATGTTTGCTGAACTGGAATAGTTTCCCGCCAGGTTTGTTCCGTACACTTTTTCTCCTGATGCCGCTTTATTTGGGCCTGAAGACGGAACTCCCCATTCCCAGTTATTATTGGTTCCGCTCGTTATCCAGCCGCCGGGGGCAGCTTCAAAGTCCTGCTTATATCCCACCGTGATGCTTGGTTTCACTGTTACATCGTATGTGTCAGACTCAACGACATGGCCGCCAAAATCCTGAATCATCCACTTATAGCTTAGTGCAGCCCCTTTTATGTTTGGGATCTCTGCCTGATACGTTCCTTTCAAGTGATCACCGCTGACTCGTTTAGCCGTTACTTGTGTCCATTCACCTTGATCCAGCTTATAGGACAGCTTTACTGATGTCACACTTACATTATCCTCAGCTGTCAATGTCAGCGGCAGGTTCGCGCCTTCATAGGCTTCTGTTACCTTCTCGTGCTGATAGACAGGGGGCTCTTGATCATTGCCCTCAACAGAAACTTGTCCTTCTGCTTTTCCTAATCCGTCTGTAACAGCGGATACAGCATCAAAAGCGTTCACCAAACCATGGCCGTATCCGTTATTCGGTGAATCAGGAAATGTAGAATCCGTCAGCGGTTCAGCTGTACTGGTTAATATATCTTCCATCTCATCGACAGAAAGTGAGGCATCCGCCTGTTTCAGCAGTGCGGCAACAGCGGATACGTGCGGACCTGCCATTGATGTGCCGTCCCATCCGTCCTCATATGTCTGACCGGGAACGGAAGAGCGGATATTGACGCCCGGTGCAGAAATTTCCGGCTTTATTTCATCATATGGAGAGGGTCCTTGAAGAGAAAAGTCAGCGAGCTTTTTATTGATATCAGTCGCTCCAGTTGCAAACGACTCCGGATAGTTGGCAGGATTTGCGATAGAACCAGGTCCGCCCGGAATGAAGAGATCCGTATTTCCCGCTGAAAACTCAGGAAAAATATCGGCCGCACGCCAGGCATTGACCATTTCTCTGTACCATTCATCGAGTCCTGATCCCCCGCCCCAGGAGTTATTGACAACATCAGGAGCCATCTCAGGATGTGGTTTGCCCTCTGCGTCCTTTGGAGCTAAAACCCATTCGCCAGCCTTCAAAATGTCAGCATCAGTGCCGCCATCTTCAGAGAACGCTTTAACCGCAATCCATTTTGCGCCAGGCGCTACACCGATTTGATTTTTCCCATCCTGTTCAGATCCCACCATCGTACCTGTTACGTGGGTTCCGTGAGCCAGATCATCGTAAGGGCTTTCTTCCCCTGCTACTGCATCGTACCAGTTCATTTCATGATCAGGCTTATCAGGATTTGCCGGATCATATCCGCGATATTTCTCTTTTAACGCCGGATGGTTCCATTCCACACCGGTATCAATGGACGCAACAACTGTGCCAGTTCCATCGTATCCAAGTGCCCAAGCTTTCGGGGCATCGATTTGGTTTATATTCCACTCCACACCGTCAGTTGCTTTGACAGCTTTTTGCGTTTTTTTCATATGAAATGGTGAGGCTGACTTAAACAGCTGCCGTTTCTCATTTGGAAGCACCTTTTCCACTTCAGGGAACTGCGCCACTTTTTCCATCACCTCTTTTGAGGCATGGACAGCGATCCCATTCACGATATAATAAGAGTGAATCTGGTCTGCATTCCCCTTATTTTTCTGGCTGTTCAAGTATGTTAAGACGTCACTCTGGGATTCATCGGCTGTGACTTTTAAAGATGACACAACGGCAGAGCGCTTTTGATATTCTGTCTTAGCGGCAGTCAGCTTCTTCGCTTTCGCTTTTTTAGCAGCTGTTTTTGCCGCTTTTTCTGTGTCGGCTTGATCTTTAAATTTAATCAGAAAGGTCATTTTTTCTTTCTTTTTAAAGCTTTTCTTTAATGAACTTGAGATCTTGTTCTGAATGGTTTCAGCAGATTGAAGCTCCTGTTTAACAGAAGTTGAGGCATCTTTGCTGCTTGCTCCGGCTGCACCCGGAAATAGCAGTGAACCAATGACAACCGTACTTAAAACAGAGCTGATGAGTCTGTTTTTCGTTTTTTTCCTCATTTTTATCCCCCTTATTCAACATGCGTTGTAAAAAATATGTCGTCCCTCCTTTTAAAAATATGTGGTTTGTCAGAACATCGCTGTATGTTAACTGTAGACAATCTGCATTACAGATATTGTCGTTTTATGTCACCGAATTTCCAAATATATGAAAATGATAAAATCGTCATGAAATAACAATAGGTCTAATAGCCTGATTTGTTGCTATATGAAGGAAGACATGGAGAAAAAGATTTTACAAGAAGAAAAAGTTTTGGAGAAAAACAAAAAGGACAAAATCGGAAACGATTTTGTCCTTTACATTAGCCGCGTTTATTACGGTTTCTTAAGAATGTCGGGATGTCAAGCGTATCATCAGCCGGCTGTGAAGTATGACGGCTTACTGTGTTTTGCTGCTGAGGCTCCTCACGTTTTGGCTCACGCTTTGGAACACTTTGATTATGTGTTTTGCTGCTTTGGTTTAAGCTTGGACGCTGAGGTTTTGTCACGTCCTTCTCTTGTTCGATAAAACCAGTCGCAATCACTGTCACCACAATCTCGTCTTTTAGATTCTCGTTAATAACAGAACCGAAAATCATGTTGACGTCTTGGTCAGACGCTGAAGCGACAATGTCAGCTGCTTCCTGAACTTCATATAGGCTGAGGTTTGTTCCCCCAGTGATGTTCATGAGGACGCCTTGTGCACCGTCAATGGCCGCTTCAAGAAGCGGGCTGGAGATCGCTTTTTTCGCTGCCTCTGCCGCGCGGTTTTCTCCAGTTGCAATACCGATGCCCATCAAAGCAGATCCCTTGTTTGACATGATTGTTTTCACATCAGCAAAGTCAAGGTTGATAAGACCAGGCGTAGCAATCAAGTCAGAAATCCCTTGAACCCCTTGGCGGAGTACGTTATCTGCTTCACGGAATGCTTCAAGCATCGGTGTGTTTTTATCAACAATTTCAAGGATACGGTCGTTCGGGATCACGATCAGTGTATCCACCGCTTCTTTCATTGCCGAGATTCCGCCTGCAGCCTGAAGCTGTCTTTTGCGTCCTTCAAATGTAAACGGTCTTGTGACGACTCCGACTGTTAGTGCGCCTAAGTCTTTCGCGATTTGCGCGATAACCGGTGCGGCACCTGTTCCTGTTCCGCCGCCCATACCAGCTGTCACGAATACCATGTCAGCGCCTTTTAACGCTTCTTCAATCTGCTCTTTGCTTTCTTCAGCGGCTTTTTTTCCGACTTCCGGATTCGCACCTGCTCCCAATCCTCTAGTCAGCTTTGCACCGATTTGCATTTTCACTTCTGCTTTTGACAGGTTAAGAGCTTGAGCGTCTGTATTTACCGCGATGTACTCTACTCCTTGCACTTCATTTTCAATCATTCGGTTAACGGCGTTGTTACCGCCGCCTCCTACTCCGATTACTTTAATTGATGCTAAGCCGTCTATGTTTGTTTCGAACTCCAACATGCTAAATCCTCCTAATCTGCCGAATGACTATCTATCTATTCCCAAAACATGCTTAATAGTTTTTTCATTTTGCTCTGTTTATGTTGTTCGGCTTGTGTTTTTTGTTTTCCTTTTGGCCGCTGCTGCACCTTATTTTGGTGATGATGCTGCTCTTGTTCCTCTGATGATGAGACTGCAATTTCCTGCACCGCTTCTTCAGGCATCTTGAAGCCTATTGCTCTGCCTTGGATTCTTGCATTTCGGCAGGCGAATTGGATCAGGCCCACTCCCGTCATATATTGAGGATCTCTTACACCGATATAATTCGGGCTTGCCACCCTGACATTGTTTTGCAGCACATCCTGTGCCAATGACATGACACCCGGCATTGCTGCTTGTCCTCCTGTCAGCACGAAGCCTCCCGGCAGATCGGTAATTCCCATACTGCGAAGTTCTTCTGAAACAATTTCAAGAATTTCTTCTACTCTTGCTTCAATGATATTCGCTGCTTCCTGCTGTGTAAATGTTTGTTTTTGATTGGTGCCTATAACGGTTACCTCAAAGACTTCATCTTCAGAAGCTTCGTCATAGTAGGCATGTCCAAATTGCTTTTTCACTCGTTCTGCTTCTTCTGTTGACGTTCTCAATCCGATGGAGATATCTTTGGTGATATTTTCGCCTCCGAGAGGAATGACACGGGTAGAAGTGAGATGTCCGTTCTGGAATACGGCAATGGTTGTTGACCCTCCCCCTATATCAATGAGAGCCACACCAAGGTTTTTCTCGTCCTTTGATAATGCAGCAGAACCGGCTGCCAGCGGCTGAAGACAAATGTCAGTTATTTCAATACCGGCTCTTTCAACACAGCGGAGCAAGTTATGTAAGATTGTTTTTGAACCGGTGATCAAGGTGCCCTCTACTTCTAAACGCACACCCAGCATTTTTTTCGGATCGTTGATTTCATCTCTTCCATCAACGATAAACTGTTTAGGTACGACGTCCACAATCAGCTGTTCATGCGGTATTGAAACCACCTGGGCCGCCTCCATGACACGGCGCACATCTTCAACTTGAATTTCTTTATTTTCACTGGAAACTGCTACAACACCATTTGTATCTTGAATATTGATATAATTTCCATTAACGCCGACAATCGCTTTTCTTAGCGGAAAACCTACCATTCTTTCAGCTTGGTCAAACGCTTTTCTTATAGAATGAACGGTCTCATCTATATCAACGATTGAGCCTTTTTTTAACCCTTCGGACGGTACATTTCCCACACCGATAATATTAAGGGAATCATCTGTCATTTCTCCGACGATCACTTTTGTATTGGACGTACCGATGTCAAGACTGACGTAAAGTTCATTGTTGTTCATTCTATGGCACCTCCTCACATTTCGATCATTTCTATTCTATTATTTGCGGAACAACAATACAATGAATGTGGCTTTACAAGTGTGTAACAAAAAATAACAACGGAATATTCCTATGTGTTTTTCACATTTTATGTTTATTGAAAATATTCGTTATATCCTATGTATATCCTCTTTTATATCACATTTTTTTTATTTTTTTTAGTCAGAGACCACTTTGTTAGTAGATTTCTTCTGATAACGGCTATATTCTGAAATAATCTGACTCCAAATGCGAAAATACCTGCTAAATACAAGTCTACACCAAGATGGACTCCCAGAAAAGCTAAACTTATTGCCAATATAATATTAAAAAAGAAACCGGAAACAAATACCATTTCATCATATGTACCTTGTAAATGCGCTCTGATTCCGCCAATTAATGTATCAAGTGCGGCAAGCACGGCAAGCGATAAATAGTTTGAGTATTCACTCGGTATCGTTAAGTTTGTCATCAGTCCAATCGCAATTCCGAGCACCAGTCCCAGCACGGGCAGCCACATGACAACTCTCCTCCTTTTCAGTCTTTAAGCGGTTTCAGCTGTTGTACGTCCAACGGTCTGTCATATGCTTTTAATGTCAGTTTGCTTTTAGATTGACCGGCTTTTAATGCTAAATTTTCAGATGCAAAGAGATCCTCAAGGCCTGACCCCTTTACTCTGCTGTACAGCATGTCCGGGTCTTCGGCAAGCACTTTTACTGTTAAAGGATAATCGTCAAGGCTGTATCCGTCTATTTTTGTTATGCCGTTTATATCTCTTATGACTGTATGATTTACAACTCTTCGCTCATTAATCGAGATATGCTCCGCACCGAAAGAGTTAAGTTCATTGATCAGCTTCTTCAGCAAATCCGGAGGCGGATGTTCGATCGGCTCTCCTGTTAAGCTTTCCGAAAAAAGCGGGGAAATGGTGATGACAATTCCGCTACCTGTTATATCGGTCATGCCGGCTGTTTTTTTTAAGGTTTGCAATGTATTATTGATCGCGGTTTCTTTTGTCATTTCTTTCGTTTGCGAATAGCTATTCAGCAATTTGTCATATTTGTTTATTTCAGCCAGAAGCTTTTCCTGCTTCTTCTGTTCTGAAGTCAGCTCTTCCCTTATATCCCACATATCTCTTGTGTCTCTGACTTTAGGGTGCTGTAACGAGTTAAACTGAACAGCTATCATGAGGCCGAAGATGACCATAAGCACACTGATGCTTATGAAGGAACGCTTTATTTTCAATCTGTTTCACCCGCTTTTTCCGTCATTCCTTCGTTTTCAGAATGGGTTTCATTTGTACGTTTTTCTCTTTTTCTGCGGAAACAGAAATATGATCGATTGACAGCTGATCAACCAGGCCTCCTGCTATATTTAACGAGGGCAGCAGGACATCAGGATCTCCAATAGCAGATATCGTAAACGGAGCGGGATGCTGAACCCCGTCTACCGTTACAACAGGGCCGTTGCACTTGATATAGGAGTCATGTGTCAGACGCTGTCCATTCACAGCGACGGCCGCCGCACCCGAGATATACAGTTCGTTCACCACTTGAAAGATATGGCTTTCGTGAACGATGTAGCTGTTCACATTCTCTCCTTCCGGTATGTACGACGCATCTTCCAGGGTCACTTCAACGCCCTCTCCCTGTACACCGACTTCGCCAATATACATTCTGTATTTTTCTGTATCTTCGAGATCATTATAGTATTCCGTCTTTTCTTTCTTCAGCTTGTTTTCCGCCTGACGGACTTTGTTCTGCTTTTGATATAATTCTTTTTCAAGATTTTTATTTTCTTTCTCCTGCTTGAGCAGTTCATCTCTCAGCGTATATTCTTTTTTCCACTCTTCCGTCTCAGCCGCGCTTTTGTTGTTTTGCTTTGTCATTTGAAACGAAAATGAAATCAAAAAGCCTGCGACAAGCATAATCAAAGAAAGAAGGACTGCTGATTTGCCTCTCAATTTTCCTCTTCCTTTTTAGCAGCTTTCTCATTTTTTCCAAACTCTTCAAAATAGGTTGCAACTTCTAAATGAATAATTCCTTTCTTATTGCTGCTAAGCTGTGAAATGATAGAAGGATACGTTTTCATTCGGTCTGCAAAAGTTTTAATAGACGCAGTGACGACATAACCGTCGTTCATATACAATTTAATGCGGTTTTTATCCATTTTTACAGGTGTATAATAAATTTCTGAAATCGACTGTTTTAAAGAATTCGAAAGAGCATCAAGCTGCTTGGCCATTTGAGATCGTTTTTTCGCGTTTGTCCAATTGACCAAAATCGGTCCGGCATCATCCGGCGTTACTTCGTTTGGCAAAACTGAACCGTTTTCAAGCACTTCATAGTATACTTCGTCTTTTTCTAAATAAGCAATCGCTTTATATTCTTCGATCGCAATGTTGATTTTATTAGGAAGCGATTTGCTGATTTCCGCTTTTTTCACTAATTTATTTTGCTGAATCTTCTTTTCTGTTTTTTTCTTGTCCAAACTCCAAAACTCAGTATCTCCGCTGTTAATATCGGAAAGATCGATAATTTCCTTTTTGGATACATTCTCATTCCCTGTAACAGAAATTGTTGATACTTTGCTGATTGGCGTCTGCAGGTACACGATGACCAGCACCATCACAAAAAAGAGCATAATAAATGAAATGAGACGGCGGTTTGCCTTCTGTTTCCGCTGCTCTTTAATTTTAGGAATCCGTTCTTCAATGTTTACGATTTTTTCTCGGTCATGACCTGGGTTCATTGCCTGTTCACCTCATTCAAATGAAACAGCTGTTAAAAGTCTGTCTACTCCAAAACAAACGGCATACTATGATGCCGTTTGTCGTTTGCTTACAGTATATCACATGAACTGCTTCAGTCAGAACTTGAATCAGCGATTGTCTCCGATGATTTCAACCTCTGTGTGCATATCAATCTCGTATTTTTCACGGATTGTCTTTTTCACATGGTCGATGAGATCAAGCACATCTTTTGCTGACGCTCCGCCCGCATTGACGATGAAGTTTCCGTGCATCTCCGAAATCTTTGCACCGCCGATTTGATATCCTTTCAAGCCTGCTTTTTCAACAAGGTTTCCGGCATGATTTGGTAGCGGGTTTCTGAATATGCTTCCCGCACAAGGGCTTGAATACGGCTGTGTATTTTTTCTATAGTCTTTGTTGCTTTGCATTTGCTGAACGATTGATTCCTTATCCTTCTGCTCCAGCTGCAAAACAGCTTCAAGGCAAACGCCCGGGCGTTTCTTTTGCAATACAGATGTTCTGTAGCTGAAATCCATTTGCTCATTTGTCAGCCACTCAATCGTGCCGTCTTCAAATAAAATATGGGCTTTAACTAGGATTTCGCTCATATCAGAACCGTGAGCGCCGGCATTCATATAAACCGCTCCGCCGACTGATCCCGGAATACCCGCAGCAAATTCCAAGCCAGAGAGGCCTTTTTTGCTCAATGATGTAGCAAGACGAACCACTGAATAACCGCCTCCGACCGTCACTTGTTCCCCATCAAGCTCCAAATGATCAAGGCCCGCGCCAAGCTTGATCACTACGCCTCTGATTCCTTCATCTAAAACAAGAAGATTTGATCCGCGGCCGATGACTGTCCACTTCATATCATGTTTTTTAATAACGTCCATGATATCTTTGACAGCATCTACACTGCTTGGAATGACCAATACATCCGCAGGTCCGCCGATTTTCATCGTGGTATGATTCGCGAGCGGTTCGTTTGCAAGAACCTTGCCGACTTCGCGTTCTTTTAATTCCTGTATCACTTTCTCCATCGTAAACCTCCGCATTCCATTTGCTTTTCTATTATTTTTTCAATTCTTCGAGTACGCTGTATAAACGGGCAGCCGCGTCAGGAACACCGAGTGACTTTGTCCGTTCGCTCATTTCCTTTAACGTTTGCTCATTCAGTACAATCCGGTCAAGCGCATCAATCAGTTTTTCCCCGCTGAGCTCTGTTTCTTTTAGAACAATCGCCGCATCATGCTGGCCGAGAGATCTCGCATTGACCTCCTGGTGATTCGCTGTTACATACGGGCTTGGGATCAGCACACTTGGGATTCCAAGAGCAGTGATTTCGGCAATCGTCGTCGCACCGGCTCTGGCTACAATGACATCAATAGCTTTTAGATACTCAGGCATTTGGTGAAGAAACGGCTTTGTGACCATATTATCAGCGGCACCCTTGCTTTTCAGCTCATTCATCACTTTGTCATAGTGAACTTCGCCTGTGATATACAGCACTTGGTAGTCTCTTGTTTTCAGCGCATCCTGCATCTCAATGACAGCACGGTTAATCGGTGCTGCACCTCGGCTTCCGCCAAAAATCAAGACCGTTTTCTTCTCCTCAGCAAGCCCAAATTCAGCCATTGATCGGCCCGTCTTTATTGAGACGACTTCAGAGGCTCTCGGGTTTCCTGTAAATACAACTTTCTCGCTAGGAAAATGTGATTTGGCTTCTTCAAAACAAATCGCTACTTTATTAACATATTTTGAAAGAAACTTATTCGTGATGCCCGGCAGGCTGTTTTGTTCATGAACGATAGTCGGAATGCCCATTTTCGCAGCGGCATAGACAACCGGCCCGCATACGTAACCGCCCGTTCCAATCACGGCATCAGGCTTAAATTCCGCTAAATACGATTTGCTCTTTTTTACGCCCTTCAGAAAACGCATTACAGTCTTGACGTTTTCAAATGACAGCTTTCTTTTAAATCCTGTAATTTCAATTGACCGAAACGGAATATTCTCCCGCTCAACAATTGTTTTCTCCAGCCCGTTTTCTGTTCCGATATATAAAAATTCCACATCAGGATGACGGCGCTGCACTTCTTTAATAAAAGCAAGCGCAGGATAAATATGTCCTCCTGTGCCGCCTCCGCTTATTGCAATACGCATATCTCTTCCCCCAGTCTAAGTTTCTCTATAACATAGCGATAACCCTGTTTAGTTAGACAGGGTTATCACATCAATTGTTTCTCAGGCCCCCTGTTTCACAAAGAGCTTTGCAATCCATTCATTAATACCTCGAGTAGCGGCTCACGTTCAGCAGCACACCGACAGCCATCAGCATTAGGGTCAAGGAAGAGCCTCCGTAGCTGAGAAACGGGAGGGTGATCCCTGTTACCGGAATCAGGCCAGTGACTACACCGATATTAATCATGACTTGAATGGCAATCATTGAAATAATACCGACTGCGACAAAGCTCCCGTACAGATCAGGCGCACCGAGCGCGATTCTGATCCCTCTCCACAGCAGAACGCTGAAGAGGAGCAAAATAAGTGTTCCTCCGATAAAGCCAAGTTCTTCAGACAAGATGGCAAAAATAAAGTCTGTCTGCGGCTCAGGCAGATAAAAGAACTTCTGCCTGCTTTGTCCGAGTCCCATTCCGAACAATCCGCCGGGCCCCACTGCATAAAGCGATTGAATGATTTGAAAACCGCTTCCGAGCGGGTCTTCCCACGGATTTAAGTATGAAGTAATCCGCTTAATCCGATATGGAGCCGATAATACGAGCCCGACAAATCCGCTGAGGCCAATCAGCCCTAGAAAGGCGAAATGGGCGATTCGCGCGCCGGCTACAAAAATCATGACAATACAAGTTCCGACCATTACGGTCCCCGTTCCAAGGTCAGGCTGGCACATGATAATCAAAAACGCTGAAAACACGATACCAAGTGCCGGGATGAATCCCCGTCTGAACGATGTGATGTTTTTTTGTTTTTCAGAGAGAAATTTAGCAAGGAATGCGATCATCGCAAGCTTCATAAACTCTGAAGGCTGAATGCTGAATGCCCCGACCCCGATCCAGCTTCTTGAACCGTTCCGCACCATGCCGACGCCCGGTATCAAAACCAGCACAAGAAGGAAAAAACAGATAACCAAGAGCATTTTGGACCATGTCCTCCAAGTCCAATAATCGACATTCATGATAAAAAACATGGCAATGACGCCGATTCCCGCAAACAGCAGCTGCCGTTTCGCGAAAAAGAATGAGTCGTCAAATTTATAATCCGCCCAAACCGCACTCGCACTGTACACCATAATTAAACCGATTGTTAATAATAATAGCGTAATGATGACCAATAACAAATCAGGCGATGTTTTTTTAGTAGTCAAAGCAATCGACACCCCAAGCTTAAAGTCATTAGGGCTGCTGATTCACTTCAAGACAAGCCCTTACTTAAGCATATGCACGGCATCTATAAACATGTCACCGCGTTCTTCAAATGTTTTGAATTGATCCCAGCTCGCACACGCAGGTGAAAGCAGGATAACATCTCCCTCATCTGAGAGCGCAAACGCCGCAGATACTGCTTGTTCAACATTATCGACACGTTTGACATGTTGTATTCCCAGCTCATTGCCGATCTTCTCGAGCTTCGGTGCTGTCTGGCCAAATGTAAGCACCGCTTTGACATGCTTCATATACGGTTTTAAGTCGTCAAAACCATTTCCCCGATCCAGTCCGCCCGCAAGCAGAATGACCGGTTTGTCAAAAGCGGAAAGCGCCTTGCTTGTCGCCAAAATGTTTGTTGCTTTACTGTCATTATAAAACTTGCGGTCTTTCACTGTTGTGACATATTGGAGACGGTGCTTCACGCCTGTAAAGCTTGTCAGCACCTTTTTGACTGCTTCGTTGGACGCTCCAGCCGTTTTCACAACCGCTATGGCAGCTAAAATGTTCTCCATGTTATGAGCGCCGGGCAGCACAACCTCTTCAAGAGGAAGAATGGCTTCGCCGTTGAACATAATCACACCGTCTTTTACATAAGCGCCCTGCTCAAGGGTTTCACTGACAGAAAACGGGACGATTTCGGCTTTTCCAGCTTCAGCCAGACGCACGACGGTTGCATCATCCTGGTTCACAATGGCTTTATCTGAAGCAGTTTGATGAAGGTACACTTTCTGTTTCGCTTTTTCATAATTTTCTCGCGTATGGTGATAATCCAAATGGGCGTCAAATATGTTTAAAATCAAGCTGATTTCCGGTCTGAAGGCGTGTGTTCCCATCAGCTGAAACGAAGACAGTTCAGTAACGATCCATTCATCCCCATCAGCATGATGGGCAACCTCACTTGCGACTGTGCCGATGTTGCCGGCAATCAATGCTTTTTGCGAGTCGGCTTTTAGCATTTCATAAATCAGCGTTGTCGTGGTCGTTTTTCCGTTTGATCCGGTGATCCCGATAAACTTTGCGTTTGTCAGGTAGTAAGCAAGCTCAATTTCCGTCCAAACCGGGATCCCTCTTTTTTCCGCTTCCTGAACCATAATGTTTTCATAAGGAATTCCCGGGTTTTTGATCAGAACCGTGATTTCATGCTGATCGAACAGAGAGATCGGATGCTCTCCGCAAACAACCTCAATTCCTTTTTCAGAAAGCTTTTGCGCTGGTTCGTTTTCTTCAAAAGGCTTTTGGTCGTTAACTGCCACATACATGCCTTTTTCATGAAGAATGGATGCCGCCGCATACCCGCTTTTCGCGAGCCCAAGGATTAAAAAATGCTGATTCTGTAAAAATTGATCGTTTTCCACTTATAACCACACCTCGATGTAAATTCCTAAAACGGCAAGCAAAAGTCCCGCAGCCCAAAATGTCACGACTACTCTCCATTCAGACCAGCCGACAAGCTCATAGTGGTGATGAAGCGGACTCATTTTAAAGATTCGTTTACCCGTCGTTTTAAAGCTGATAACCTGCAGAATAACGGATAGTGTCTCGATAACGAATACACCGCCGATGATAACCAGCAGGATTTCTAATTTCGTTAAAATCGCAATGGTAACGATAGCTCCTCCCAATGCAAGTGATCCCGTATCTCCCATAAAGACTTTGGCCGGATGAGCATTAAATACAAGGAAGCCCAGCACTGCGCCGACAACTGCAACTGAGAAAATCGCTACATCATATTGGGACTGATTCCATGCCAGGATGGCAAAGGCGCCAAAAGCAATCGCAGCCGTACCCGATAATAAACCGTCAAGGCCGTCAGTCAGGTTAACCGCGTTCGATCCTCCGACAAGCATAAAGAGCACAAGGATAAAGTAAGCCCAGCCAAGATCAAATGATAAATCAGTTCCAGGCACGCGAATATCCGTCGCGAAATTGTAGTAATGGTACACGGCATAAAATACAACCGCAATGATAATTTGTCCGATTAGCTTTTGCTTTGACGTCAATCCAAGGTTGCGCTTCATGACGACCTTGATGTAATCATCTAAAAAGCCAAGCAGACCGTAGCTTAGTGTAACAAACAGAAGCAGCACCATTTCCGGGCTTATTTCTGAAAACTTCTGTGTCATCACAATTGTTGTCACAATGATAGAAAGTATGATCATGACCCCGCCCATTGTCGGCGTCCCTGATTTTTTTTGATGTGATTTCGGTCCTTCTTCTCTAATACTTTGGCCGAATTTTAATCTTCTTAAAAACGGAATAAGAATCGGAGAGAGCAGAACACTAATTAAAAACCCCATTAAAATTGTAAATAGAATGACTTGCTCAAGCATTGTCCTTTTCTCCTCCTGTTTCTTTCAAACGACATACGTAGTTATCATATTCATGATTTTTTTCCATATGAAAAATCTTTTCGAGCTCCATTATTCAATAACATCTCTTTCCTATGAATTCGTCTTATTTTTATTGAGTTCGACAATGGCTCTCGCCGCCACCTCAGCATCATCAAAATCGAACGTTTTGTTTCCGATCTGCTGATAGGTTTCATGCCCTTTTCCGGCTATGAGGACAACGTCGCCTTTTTTAGCATTGGCAATCGCGAAAAAGATCGCCTGCTCGCGGTTTGCGATGCTGTGGTAGTATGCGTTCTCTACTCCAGCTTCCATATCTCTTAAAATCGCGCGAGGATCTTCGCTTCTCGGGTTATCTGAAGTGAAAATCGGCTCGTCAGCGAGCTCTACAGCAATTTTAGCCATTTTAGGGCGCTTCGTCTTGTCTCTGTCCCCCCCGCAGCCGACAACGACGAAAAGTTTTCCTTCCGTCATGTCTCTGCAAGTATTCAGCACATTTTCAAGGCTGTCCGGCGTGTGCGCATAATCTACAATGACCGGAAACTCCTGCTGCTGATTGACCAATTCAAATCGGCCTCTTACGCCATGCAATTCTTCAACAGCTTCAGTGATAATTTCAAACGGGACGCCTGCTGCAATACATGTTGCGACCGCTGCCAGCACGTTATACACGTTAAATTGTCCGACGAGCGACATCGTAATGTGCTTAGTGCCTTTGTTTGTCACAAGATCAAAGCTTGTGCCCTGTGCAGTGATCGTGATGTTCTTCGCCATCACATCAGCGTTGTTTTTAATTCCGTATGTAGAGATATGCGCTGCTGTTACCTTTTCAAAATAAGCGCTCGCCTCATCGTCAGCGTTCAGCACGGCACGCTTTGGATGTTCATGGTTGAAAGCTCCGCCAAGCTGAGAAAAGAGCAGGCTTTTTGCATGTCGGTACTCATCCATCGTTTTATGATAGTCCAGATGGTCCTGCGTTAAATTCGTAAACACGGCAATATCGTAATCGCAGCCATGAACCCGTCCTAAAGACAAAGCGTGAGAAGAAACTTCCATGATGGCAGTGTCTACATGCTTGTCATTCATTTTCTTAAACGTTTTCTGCAGCGTGACGCTTTCAGGCGTTGTGTTTTTAACAGGAAGTGTTTCATCGCCGATTTTCATGTACATAGTGCCGATTAAGCCTGTTCGTTTTCCCGCTTTTTTCAGAATCTCATCGACCATGTGGGTCGTTGATGTTTTGCCGTTTGTGCCTGTGATTCCGATCAGCTGAAGCTTCTTTGTCGGCTGTCCGTAAAACGCATCAGACAAAACGCTGAGCGCACGCAGAGACTGGCGGACAATAATGACAGGCACATCCACATCGAGCTCTCTTTCTGCCACAATAGCCGCTGCGCCGCTTTCTACTGCTTTTTGGGCAAAATCATGGCCATCCACCGTATACCCTTTTACACATACAAAAAGACTCCCTTTCTTTACTTCCCTGGAGTCCATCTCAATTGAAGTTATGTCAGGGTCTTGTGTGTCGTTTACAGAAGGTTCGGTTGTTAAGTATGTAAGCAGCTTTGTAAGTTTCATCGTATCAAACCTCTCAACATTCTAATTCGTTCTCTTTATCATTGAAGTCACGTCAAATGAAGTGATAATGATTTTAAGCATACAGTTCATATTTTAGCGTAAATAAAAGGATACATCCAGCTAATCTTGAAAGATATCAGCATTTTTTCTGCAATAAAAGAATAGGCAGCCCAAATCAATCGGCTGCCTCCTTTTCATCTTCTTCAGTCAAATAAACGCGTATCTTTGAGCCCTCTTTTACTTTTGTTCCGGCAGCTGGCGATTGTTTTACGATTTTGCTTCCTTTCCCGGAAGCATCGACATTAAGATTCACCAAAAGTGACTCAAGATCTGAGACAGACATCCCTACAACATTCGGAACTTCTATTGTTTTTGTGTCGTTCCATTGATATTTTTTCTCGATTTGGTTTTTCCGAGGCTTCACACCAAGCTCCGGCAGGCTGTCTCTCATAATATTCCCGACAATAGGCGCTGCAACGGTTCCGCCAAATTGAATCGTGCCTTTCGGATTATCCACCGCAACATAGACGACAAGACTAGGATCGTCAGCAGGCGCGAAACCGATAAATGATACAATGTGGTTGTTTTCGAGATATTTCCCGTCTTTAACTTTTTGTGCAGTTCCCGTCTTTCCGCCGACACGATACCCTTCAACAAATGCGTTGCGGCCGGTTCCTTCTGCGACGACGCTTTCTAGTGCATAACGGATTTGTTTAGATGTTTCCTCAGAAATGACTTGTTTCTTAGCGATCGGTGATTGTTTTTTGACTGTTTTTTTCGTTACAGGGTCGATCCATTCCTTTGCAATATAAGGTGTGTAAAGCGTCCCTCCGTTTACTGCGGCGGATACGGCTGTAACCTGCTGAATCGGCGTGACAGATACCCCCTGCCCGAAAGCCGTAGTCGCTTGCTCGACCGGACCTACTCTGTCAAGCGGGAATAAGATTCCTGTCCCCTCGCCTTGCAGATCAATTCCTGTTTTTTGGCCGAAGCCAAAGCCTTTGATATATTTAAAAAGCTTATCCTTCCCTAAACGCTCGCCCAATTCCACAAACCCCGGGTTGCAGGAATTCTGCACAACTTCTAGATACGTCTGCATCCCGTGTCCGCCTCTTTTCCAGCACCGCAGCCTCGCTCCGTCCACTTCCGCGTGCCCTTTATCATAAAATTGATCACGTTTTAAATTTACTTTTTGTTCTTCAAGGGCTGCTGCCAGTGTAATAATTTTAAATGTAGATCCAGGCTCATACGTGCTCCACACCGGCAGATTCCGATTGTAGACAGACGGATCGACTGATTGATAATCAGCCGGGTCAAAGTCAGGCCTGCTTGCCATTCCCAATATTTCTCCGTTTTTCGGATTCATGGCCACAGCAATCATACCGTCCGGATGATATTTGGCCTCAGCGTTATCAAGCTCTCTTTCCAGTATCGTCTGAACTTTTGAATCAACCGTCAGCTTCATATCAAGCCCATCCTTAGGCGGCGTGTAGTCATCCGCTTCATCAGGCATTTTCTTCCCCTTGGCATCTGTATAAAACTTAACAGAGCCCTTTTCTCCTTTTAGATCATCATCGTAATAGGCTTCAAGTCCAAGAAGCCCTTGGTTGTCAATGCCGGCAAATCCAAGCACATGAGATAAAAAGCTGCCGAACGGGTAATGGCGGATACTGTCCTCCGCAACATACACACCTTTTAAATCCAGCGCTTTGATTTCTTTCGCCTTCTCATTGGAAATTTTTCTTCCTTCCGGCGTTATCTTTTCGATTGACGCTTTTTTTGTCACATGCTTATATACTTTTTCTTCTGACATGTTTAAAACCGCCGCAAGCTGCTTGCTCGTTTTCATCGGATTCTGAACTTGGCGCGGCACGACGAATACGGTCGGCGCGCTTTTGTTTGTTGCAAGCTTTACACCGTTCCGATCCAGAATTTCGCCTCTCTCCGGCTCAAACGGCAGGTTCCTGCTCCAGGAATCTTTCGCCAGCGAAGTCAGTTTCTCACCCATCACAAACTGAACATACCCCAGCCTTGTATCAATGATCAGAAACACGATCACGCCAAAAAGCAAAACAAATAATAAACGTTTTCTAACCGTTACATTCGAGACGCGCAAGAGACCGTTCACTCCTTATTTAGGCTTGTTTCATTTTATGCCTGTCATTGGACAGGTAGAACGCTGCTCCTCTGAAGGCATAAAAAAAGAAAGCCTGCATATCGCAAGCTTTCTTTTTAATCAGGATTTTTAAACTTAACCTTGATTACGGTTTTGTCTTTTATTTCTTTGTCTTTCTTTACGCTTTGGCTGACAGCGTAGCCTTGTCCGCTTACTTCGATATGAATTCCCGCCAGCTCGCCGTACTGAAGAACCTCTCTTCTCGACCAGCCTGTCATATCAGGCATTTTGATTTTGCCGCCCGTTTTCAGGAAAATCTTCTGATTGGTGAGAACTTCCTCATCCGCTTTCGGATACTGCTCTTTTACAGCGATATCACTGCCGATGACGATCGGTGTGAGATTCTCTTCTTTTGCTTTCTTTTGGGCATTGGCAATGGTTTGATCCGTTAAATCAGGCATCGTCTGCGCTTTTGTTTCTTCCTTATCTGAATCAGTTTTTTCAGTTGGTTCAATGTTCAGGTAATGCAGGCTGTTTTTCATTGTCGGGTTAAAGATTTCAGATACTGGTTCTGAACTGCTTTGTCCCGCCTTTAACTGCGGCTGCTGTACTGCAACATAAATTAAAAGCTCAGGATTATCCTTTGGCGCCATTCCCATAAACGAGAAGATATAGTTATCTGTTCCGTCTAAATATCCGCCTTTACCTGCTATTTGCGCAGTACCGGTTTTCCCGGCAACATCAAAACCTTCGATTTTATAGGCTTGACCTGTTCCGATCTTCGATGTAACGACTTCTCCCAATATATCCCGCACCTTTTTCGCCGTGCTTGCAGATATTGGAGTTCCGGCTGATTCCGGCTTATTTTGATAGACGGTTTTATCTTTATCGGGATCAACGATATGGTCAATGACATAAGGTTTCATCATTTTGCCGTCATTCGCAATTGCCGTTGCGGCCTGAAGCTGCTGGATCGGTGTGACTGCAGACGCTTGGCCATATGCGGTTGACGCCTTATCAAATTCATATTTAAAGTTGATTTTACTGGAGACTTCTCCAGGCAAATCAATACCTGTTTTTTGATAAAAATTGAATTTGTGTAAATATTGATTGAGGCGGTCGTAACCCAGCTTTCCTTTCGCCAGTTTCGCAAATGCGACATTTGACGATCTTAAGACACCGTCATGATAGGTTGTCGGCCCCCAGCCTATACCTCTATTATGGTCTCTGACAGGTTCCCCGCCAACTTCAAACGTACCTGATTTATATTTTTCATTCGCAGGAAACGCGTTTTCCTGCATCGCGGCAGCGAGTGTAAAAATCTTCATCGTTGATCCGGGTTCATACGCATATGAAATCAAATCATTATAGTAGTTTGTCACATCGCGTTTGTTCGGATCAAAGCTTGGGCGCTGCCCCATAGCAAGCACTTTTCCTGTTTTCGGATCGACGACTGCGGCCATGATTTTTTTCGGTTTATACTTTTTCGCCACTTTTGTCATGCTGTCTTCCAAAAAGGTTTGAATTTTCTGGTCAATGGTTAAATATACTTTGTCACCATTTTTTGGCGCTGTAATTTTATTTTTGCTGTTCGGGAGCTCCCAGCCGGATTTGTCGCTTTCATATGTCACATATCCGTCCCGCTCCTTCAAATACTTATCCAGCACTTTTTCTAATCCCATCGCGCCGGAAATTTCATTTGTTTTTTGGTCAACCTCGGCATAGCCGATTAAATTGGATGCGAAAATACCATTCGGATAATACCGTTTCGTATCCCGTAAAAATGAAATGCCCGGGAGTTTCATCTTTTCGATTTTTTGCTTTTGCGCATACGTAATATCCCGGCCCGCTGAGCCGAACTCAACTTGTTTTACATCCTTATTTAAGATATCAAGGATATCGGCCTTGTCCATGTTTATCACTTTAGACAATGCTTCCGCTGTTTTTTCTTTGTTTTTGACATGCTGAGGATGCTTTTGATCAGTGGTCATTTTTTTATCGAGAATCGCGATCAGCTTATACGTCGCCGTATCCTCTGCAATCACTTTTCCTTTTCGATCTAAAATCGAGCCGCGGCTTGCTTCGATGGTCCGTTTCTTTTCATGCTGCTCTGTCGCTTTTGTTGCAAGCACTTCGCCGTCCACTTTTCCGGTTATTTGAATATATGCCATTCTCCCAAGGATGACAAAGAAAAAGAGAGCGAAACAAATACTTAGAATCGCCGCTCCTCTATTCATAAATTTATTCTTTTTTGGCATTTGAATCATTCCTGTATGTTTTTCACTTTTTTATCTTTTAAATTCAAGCCCTTCTTTTTCGCAATGTCCATCATGCGCTGCGGTTTGCTTAAATCAGCAACGGTTTTTTCGAGGTCACCAATTTGCTTGTTTTCGGATGAAATTTGCTCTTCAAGCTTTTGCACCTCAATATTGGTCTGATATGCCGCATACGCCTTTGATACGATCAAAAGCGATACGCTGAGCACCGCCGCAGCAAAGAGGACAAGGAGCACTTTTTCTCCGAGAGTAATGGAAGCCCTTTTCTTGACAATCACTTTTTTCTCAGGACTGATCGCATGCCGCTGCTGTTTCTCTGGTTGGTAAGCTAAATTGCTCATAGGCTGATGACCTCCTTTTAAATATTCGTTCGCATTGTGTTATTTTCTTTTTTCGGCAATCCGAAGCTTCGCAGAACGAGCCCGGTTGTTTTCTTCAAGCTCTTCTTGAGATGCAGTAATCGGTTTTCGTGTGATGAGCTTCAGCTCCGGCTCAAACTCTTCCGGTATGACTGGAAGACCCGGAGGAAGTTCCGGAAGTGACGATTTTTCTTTAAAAGTGGTTTTGCAAATTCTGTCTTCAAGCGAGTGGAAGGTAATGACTGATACCCTTCCCCCTGGCTTCAGAACCTCAATTGCCTGCTCCAATGCCTCTTCAAACACCTTAAGTTCATCGTTCACGGCAATTCTGATTGCCTGAAACACGCGTTTAGCGGGATGTCCGCCGCTCCTTCTGGCCGGAGCGGGAATCGCGTCTTTTATTAGATCGACCAGTTGGCCCGTAGTTTGAATAGGAGATTTGATTCTTGCCTCCTCAATTTTTCTGGCGATCTGTTTGCTGAATTTCTCTTCGCCGTATTTAAAGAAGATACGGACGAGATCCTCATAGCGCCACTCATTCACGACTTCTTTCGCCGTAAGCGTGGCCGACTGGTCCATCCTCATGTCCAACGGTGCGTCATGATGGTAACTGAATCCGCGTTCCGGTGTATCCAGCTGCGGAGAAGACACCCCTAAGTCAAATAAAACACCGTCTACTTCTGTAATGCCTTGTTCATTCAAACATTCTTTTAAATACCTGAAATTGCTTTTCATCAGAATGAGCTGCCCTTTGTAATCGGACAGCGTTTCTTTCGCATGCTGTAATGCAGTATCATCTTGGTCAAAAGCGATTAAACGCCCCTTCTCTGATAACTGCTGCAATAAATATGTACTGTGCCCGGCTCCGCCGAGTGTGCAGTCTACATATGTACCGTCCGGTTTAATATTGAGCCCGTCTACGGTTTCACGAAGAAGTACTGTCTTGTGTTGAAACATAATGTGTTGGTCCCACCTTTTATCAGGATGAATTGAAATTGTTTTTAGAGTGTTATACACGAAGAATCATTATATATCAAACCCAATCATGTTTTCAGCAATTTCAGCAAATGAATCTTCTTGCTCTTCTGTGTATTGTTCCCAAATTACTTTACTCCACAATTCAATTCGATTAGAAACCCCGATAACAACACATTCTTTTTCCAGTTTGGCGTAATTCAATAGAGATGATGCGATATTTACCCTGCCTTGCTTATCCAGTTCGCATTCGGTAGCCCCTGAAAAGAAGAAACGGGTAAAGGCGCGCGCATCTTTTTTAGTGAGAGGAAGAGCTTTTAGTTTCTCTTCAATTTGTTTCCATTCGTGCATAGGGTAGCCGAAGAGACATTGGTCAAGGCCTCTGGTCAGCACAAACTGCTCACCAAGTCCATCTCTGAATTTAGCGGGTACGATCATGCGGCCCTTCGCATCGATGGTATGCTGATATTCACCCATAAACATGATCTCTTGCCCCACTTTCTCTCCTTGACTCACCACTATCCACCACTTCTCTCCACAAATTCATTTTACACTGTTTACCCATAAAAAAAAACCCTGAACTATTCAGGGTTTTTTAAAACTTTATTTCAAAGTTTGACAACTTGGTGTTGATTTTGAAAAGAAAATGGCATATTCTTGAATGATTTGAAGAATTTTGGACCATATCTGTTCAAGTAATACATAATATTCCAAATCCGTTCTTGCGGAGCAAGGAGCGGCCTAATGCTATTTTGGATTCTCTCATAATCCTTCAGGACATAGCCTTCTTTTTCTTCAATTCGCTTCGTCACCGTACGCTCTAAAAATTGAAGCTGATCCTGAATAAAAGCGGCATTCTTCAAGAGTAAAGGCTCCAAGCTTTGATCAACCTTTAATGCCTCTTGCCGAACCGTTTGGTGAATCGCTTCAATTTGGCTCTTCGCCTGATCCATCACCTCGGTAAACTCTTCCGGGATCTGGCGCTCAAAGTATGTCTCTCTTTGATTCTCCGTTCCGCGTTCTATAGCATCTTGTAATGAGATATTCCGTTCCAGCAATTTTTTCTCAATATGGCGTTCAAGTATCGTAATGTTCAGCCTCGGCATCACAGGCGGCATTTTAAAGCCCATCACCGCAAAAGCCTGTTTGAGCTCACCCCAATAATTGATTTCTCCGGGCCCCGCAATAAATGCTAAAGTCGGAATGAGGTACTCCTGCATTAACGGTCTCGTGACAACATTGTTGCTGAAGCGCTCCGGGTTTTCTTCCATGTGTGTAAAAAGTTCATCCGGCGTCCATTCGAGATTAAGCTCATTGATGACAAAACGGCCGTTGTCTTTTTCAATTAAAAAGCGCTCTTCTTCATATTCATAAAACAGATTCGCCTGCTCTTTTCCGGACTCGATAATCGGTTTGTAGCCTGCTTCACGCATAAGGGCCTGCTGATCTGAAACAGCGCTGGCGAGTTTATCATTTTCCCGGAGAATCTTTTGGAACATGGCCGTTTCCAGCTTTTTAATTCCCGGATCTCCAGAATTTAATAAAACTAGCCCCTCCTCTTGGAACAGATCCGCGACCAGCAGTTCAAAGAAGTCGGTGAACGTCACAGATTCCCTTAAACATCGCTTTACATTGTCTAGTAATGAATTCGTGTGGTCTGTTTCTTCAAAAGCGGCAAATACATCATCTATCCATGCGGCACATTTTTCCTGATTAAGCGATGCGCTCGCTGCCGAAGACTTCTTCCAGTAAGACTGAGGCAGCTTTTTTTTCACAGGCCCATTCTCTTCAGATGTATGGATAAAATTAATCTCATCCAAATCGTGGTCTTCTCCGGCCACCCAGAAGATCGGTACAACGGGCACTTGCAGTTGCTTTTCTTGTTCCTTTGCTAACACAATGATTGAAATGATTTTATGTATGGTGTATAGCGGTCCTGTTAAAAGTCCTGCCTGCTGTCCGCCGACAACAGCGGCGCTTGACGGGTCCTTCAGCTTCTCAATAGCAGACTGCATCGCACTTGATCCGAATTTGTTATGGTAAGAGGATAAGTACGCCGCCAATTCCTCTCTTGCGAAAAACCGCGAAGACAAGTCTTGCAGTCTTTCGCGCCACATGTCCTTATGATGAATGCTGTAATCAAAAAAAGAAGACATTTCTTCTTTGCCATCTATATAGTGCTGTACAAACACATTTTGATTTTTGATGGAAAGTTCAGTTAGCTGCATCTTCTAGAACTTCCTTTCTCCAATAAATAGTTAGTGATCCGAAATGAGTATAGCATGTTACAGAAAAAGCTCAAAAGACTTTGTTTGTATTTCGCTCCAAAGCTTTGATGCTGCCGTATAAAAACTCCAAATGGACGGCATCAAGGCCGTGAAGGCTTGCTTCTTTCAATAAATATCCGATAATGGCATCAACTTCTGTCTGACGGCCTTCAGTGACGTCAACCAGCATTGAAGAGCGATTCTCTTTCGTTTGCCCGCAAACGGTCCGAACCTTTTCCCAAGCCTCTTCTTTGTCTTCAAGTCTTAAAATGCGGCACGCCTCCTGAAAAACCAGCCTCATAAAAGCAAGATAAGCGGGTGTTGTCAGCAGTTCCCCATTTTTCACCTGCAATAAAGCGGTTAACGGATTGATACAAGCATTTACAACCAGCTTGCCCGTCAGCAGGCGATACCACTCCGTTACATAACGAATCGGAAAATCCGCGTGGATATGCTGAATTAAACCATTCAGACAATCAGGTTCAGCATTGTCGAACGCGCTCCATTTTATCGCACCTAAGCCCGTATGATCAACAGCTGTATCTGATATTCTTACAGCTCCGTGTTCAACGATTCCAACATAAATGGAATGCTTGACGCGCCAGTCTTTTAGGTCGTGGATATGCCCCATGCCGTTTTGCAAAAATAATATATTCGTTTTCGCAATCCGTTCAAGCAGCGGAAAAACAGACTGAAGCTGATGCTGCTTCACCGTCACGACAAGAAGATCAAAATCCGAATTGATACTCGTGTCCGCACTGCAATCAGCACTGAATTCTTTCCCGCCTTTATAAAGCCGGATCCCTTCAGACTGAATAGCAGCAGCCTGTTCTTTTCGTCTTGTCACAACCGTCACCTCGTGATGAAGCGACAAATAATAGGCGCATAAAAGACCGACGGAACCTCCGCCGATAATTCCAATTTTCATGATGTCACACCCAATTTAGCATTTACGTATTATCATAGCAGAAGTACGAAGAAATTACTTCTCAAAGATTCTGTGTGGTTAAAATTAAAGTTTAAATATTTGGATTTTTTAAATAAAGCGTTTACAATATAGGTAGTAACAACAAAGGGGGAGATTGAAGTGGTAAAGGTAGAACGTCTGCTCATTAACTATAAAACGCTGGAAGAATTCAAGGAATTCAAAGAATACGGCATTCAGGAGCTTTCAATGCTTGAAGATCTTCAGGATAATATTATTGAAAATGACAGCACATCGCCTTTTTACGGGATTTATTTTGGCGATAAACTTGTAGCGCGAATGAGCCTGTATCAAGTTAACGGCAAATCGAATCCTTATTTCGACAGCCGACAGGATTATTTGGAGCTGTGGAAGCTTGAGGTTCTTCCAGGCTATCAGAACCGGGGTTACGGGAGATCCTTGGTTGAATTCGCAAAATCATTCAAAATGCCGATTCGAACAAATCCGCGAATGAAATCAGCGGAATTTTGGAATAAAATGAACTTTAAAACTGTTAAGTACGACATGGCGCGGGATAAAGGGGAAAACCCGCTCATCTGGCATCCTGATATGGATCACGAAATGACGCCGGGAGAGTCTGCATAGAAATAAAAACAACCGGCCTATTTTCACTCTAGGGCCGGTTCATTTCAGGCGTCTTACGTTTCTTGAGCCGCTTTTTTCATTCTTCCATCTTCTTTTGAAACAACCATTTTTCTGGCCCGATCCATGATATCGATCAGTGCCTTGTAATCCTCTTCGGTCATTTCCAGCTGGTTCCTCAATGTTTGATTTTCACTCCGTAAATCCTCTAGCTCTTTTTGAAGCGACTGAACTTGCTCCTTCAATTTTTCCCTTTCAAGCTGAAATTCTTGTGCAGACGGTGTTTCTTTGAATTGTTCAAGAAATTGAATCACATCCTGAATGGACAAATCTCGTTTTCCTTCTGAAGCTGCCGCGGCAGTCTGCTTCACGGAATTCGGCATATTGACCGAATGAACGCCGATTTGCTTCCTCAATTCTTTCCTCTGTTTTTTCGCAAGCTCTATGCCTGACTGGTATTGTTTTCTCACATACGAGTTCCATCTGAAACCACAGGCTGCCGCAGTTCTGGTCAGCGCCCTTCCCACCTCCTCAAAGGCGGAAAGCTGTGTTCCTCCCTCTCGAATATGGCGAAGCACAACTTCTGCCAGTAGCAAATCCTCATCCTGAGTCCAAGCATCTTGTCTTGTAATGGTCAAATTCAATCTCCCTCCATATCAGCTTATTTATCTCATACATATGCCGGTAATAGATTAGATAGACTATTTGCACTCACAAATTTTCCGCAAGCTGACAGGAGGAGAAAAAGAAAAAGCGCAGGGTTTTCACCCTGCGCTTTTCTTATTAGTTACTTTTTACATTTATGTCTTTGCCGTTGTATGATCCGCATGCTTTGCATACACGGTGAGACAATTTCATCTCTCCGCATGACGGACATTCTGTCATACCAGGTACATTAAGTTTGAAATGTGTACGGCGCAATCTTTTCTTCATTTTAGAAGTTCTTCTAAAAGGTACAGCCATTATTCCCACCTCCTTAAAGAGTTAAGATTCATCATCTTGTTTTAAGAGCTTCTCGAGGGCTGCAAGTCTCGGATCAACTTGTTTCTTCTTATCTTCCTCCGAAATGACTTGCCAGTCCCTTCCTTCTTGAGGAGCAGCTCCTTTTTCTTGTTCAGATTCACAAAAGATTTGCATAGGGATTTCTAAAAGAATTTCTTCTTTCACGATCGGAGTTAAGTCGACAGTATCGTCCTCGACAACGTGAACGTCCTCATCTTCTATATCATCCGTCTGATGAAATATAAACAGTTCTTTTGTTGAAATTTCAAATGGATACGGAACATCAACGAGTGTTCTTGAGCATGGCAAAATCATTTCGCCTGAAATTGTAAAATCAAACGAAACCTGTTTTGATTTGATATCCGCTCTGCCCTTCACCCGGACGGGAGAAATGCGGCGAATGTCAGAATTCAGCTTTGTCAGCTCGTTTAACTCAACTGTTTCATCAAACTCAAAACTTTCTTTCGACATTTGATGCAGCTGATAAATCGTCCATTTCATTTGTATCACCTCAGGAAAGCAACAAACATGATTATAGCTTTTAAGATTGTTTTTGTCAATATTTTTTCTTTACAGCATAATGCTGCCATTCAAGTATCGTTGACAGCGGAATAGGCGATGCATACACTTAAAATAAAAATAAGACGTAAGAGTTTTCATTTGCAAATGTACCATACGTTTTTAAACATAGCAAGAAAGGCGGAAAAAATATGAAAGCTGTCGGACTGGTTGTTGAATATAATCCCTTTCATAACGGTCACCTTTATCATGCCCAAACAGCTAAGCGGCAAACCGGATGCGACATAGCTGTCGCGGTCATGAGCGGACATTTTTTACAGCGCGGAGAGCCTGCCGTTGTGTCAAAATGGGCCCGAACCAAAATGGCGCTGCAAAGCGGAGTCGATCTTGTCATTGAGCTGCCTTATCTTTATGCGGTGCAAAAAGCGGAGATTTTTGCACGCGGCAGTGTTTCCCTCCTCAACAAACTCGGATGCGAGGCGCTGTTTTTCGGAAGTGAACATGGTGATATTGAGCCGTTTTTACAAACAGCAAAGCTTATTGATGAGCAAAAACTTACATTTGATGAGCGCATTAAAGAAGAACTTAAAAAGGGTGCCAGTTATCCGGCTGCGGCAGCTATCGCCTTCAGCTCCATTTTACATACCGAAAATGCACTTGATTTGTCAAAACCAAATAACATTTTGGGATACCATTATGTGACTTCCATTCTTTCTGGAAGCTATCCGATGAAACCATATACGACAGCGCGCGTCTCCTCAGACTATCATGATGCCGATCTCCCTGAAAGCGAAAACCATATCGCAAGCGCAACGGGCATCAGAAAAGCGATGATTGAACAGAATCTAGAAGCCTGCCTTCGTTTTCTTCCGGCTGCATCTGGGCGTGAATTAGCACATTACCGCAAATCTTTCGGATTGTGGCATACGCTTGAAAGCTATTTTTCTTACTTGAAATACAGCCTTTCAACTGTAACAGCACAGGAATTACAGCAAATATACGAGGTGGAGGAAGGCCTTGAGCACAGAATTCTTCGCTCGATCAGAAATGCCAGCTCCTATCAGGAATTTATGAAGCTGCTGAAAACGAAACGTTATACGTGGACAAGGCTTCAGCGAATGAACACACACATTTTAACCAGAACGAAAAAACAGGATATGCATAAACTGCTTGATGACGAAGAAGCGCCTTATATCAGGCTTCTCGGCATGACGAAAAAAGGACAGGCTTATTTATCCCAAAAGAAAAAAACGCTGTCCGTTCCGCTTGTCAGCAAACTGTCCTCATTCTCCCATCCTGCTCTCGATCTGGACATAAAAGCAAGCAGAATTTACAGCCTGCCGATAGAAGAGCCGCGGAGAACTGAGTTTGACCTGCAGGAATATGGACATACGCCGATTCGATATGACGAGGATGAAGAGTGTTTTTTAAGCATATAGAAAAAGCACCTGGTATCAGGTGCTTTTCGCTTTCAGCTTATTCAAATAATCAATCGCATCCTGCATCGTGTCAACAGGCACAATCTTCATATGTGAATCAATATCTTTTGCTGTTTTTACTGCGTTTTTATAATCTGAATTGCTGGCGCCGTTTTGATTTGGCGCGAAGAAAATGTCTTTTCCGGCTTTGTCTGCAGCAACGACTTTTTGATCAATGCCGCCGATCGGGCCTACTTTTCCGTCAACATCAATCGTTCCTGTTCCTGCAATATCGTAGCCTTTTGTTTCGTCTGGTTTTGTCAGCTGATTATAGATTTCAAGTGACATCATTAACCCTGCTGACGGGCCGCCGATATTTTCAATTTTAAAATCAATATCAGGCTCTACCTTCACGTTTCTGTCCGTATAAAGCGAAACTCCGATTCCTGCCCGATCCGGTTCGTCAGGAAATTGTTTTAACGTAAGAGTGACACGCTTTTCTTTTTCGTCTCTTTCCATTTTTAACGTGACTTTATCTCCCGCTTTTTTGCTGCTGATATAATCAATCAGCTTTTCAGCAGACTGATAGTTTTTGCCGTCTGCGCTGATGATTTTATCGCCGACTTCTATTTTCCCTTTTGCAGGCATGTTTTCAACGACTGAGCTTGCGTATATGCCGTTAAAGGAATAGCTGACTTTTTTTCCTGCCTTTTGATAGGCGGCAATAATCGCGTTTTCCTGCGAGCTTTGCATCATTTGGAGCTGCCTTTTCATATACTCCTTATCTGATTCGCCTTCTTCCTTGATGCTCTCATCAGGAACAATTTCATAATAAGGGTGCATCTTTGCCCACACATATGTGAACGGATTAGCCGGCCCCACTTTGACAGTCATTAAGGACAGACTCCCTGTTTCCGGGTAGCCTCCCTCCACTTTTATCAGCGAAGCAAGCTCTGTCGCTTCTCCCGGTTTTGTAATATAGTATGGAAGTTTTATAAATGATAAAACGGCAATCAGAATGAGGATGACAAGCATCCAGCTAAAATGTTTTTTACGTAGCAAATTATGAGCCCTCCCAATTCTCTATTTCTTTTTTTATCTTGCTGATCATTCGGTCTGTGGCCTCCTCGCCTGCCGATATCATTGCTTCAATATTGGCAAACGAGCTTGAGCTGTATGTTTCAAGAGAAGGGCGAATCATGATATCCGCGGCGATCGTTTGATGTCGCACCAATTCATTTTGCAGTATATCCATACTTTGCATAATCACATCAAAAATATGCGCCGCCGTTTCGGTTTTTCGAACTTTAGAGACATCCGAGGCAATGATGATATCAGCCCCCATGTCTTTTACAACAGAAACCGGAATTCGGTCAACGACCGCTCCGTCTACAAAAAGCCGTTCGTCCAGCCTTTGCGGAATAAAGATACCCGGTATGCTGATGCTGGCCCGCACCGCATCCGACACTGATCCTTTGCGGAACACTACTTTTTCTCCCGTCCGCAAGTCACAAGCCACAATGCCCAAAGGGATTTGAAGCTCTTCGATCGGTTTTCCGAAAGTATAAGCATGCACAAGCTGCCTGACACGGTCACCTTTTAGAAACCCAAGTCTGGGAACCGTATAATCAGCATAAAACCGCCGTTTAAAGGCTTTGGCCACTTTTTTCATCGTTTCCACATCATGGCCCGCGGCATAGAAACTGCCCACCAAAGCGCCCACGCTGCTCCCCGCAATCATATCCACTTCAATTTGATGCTTATGTAAACTGGAAAGCACACCGAGATGAGCAAGCCCTCTGGCCCCTCCCGATCCTAACGCTAACCCGATTTTAGGTTTGGCCAACACGTTAACCTCCTGCCTGAATTCCCTGTATACCGAATTCTATGGTCTAAACTGAACCCCTATGCTCGTATATTAGTACAAAGAATCAAGCGGACAGGTACTGCTTGGCCGGTTCGTGTCATACATTATTTTATCATGATATACATGTCATTGGGCATTTTTAGCATCGGGGAGGTAAGAATGAACTTGTCGAAGATTCATACACTTTTGATTGCTTCGTTTTTTCTTTTTTTAACAGCAACTGTCATCTCACATCCGCAGGCCTCATTCGAAGCCTCTAAAACCGGGCTTTCTATGTGGTGGGAGGTTGTATTTCCGTCATTGCTGCCATTTTTTATTCTGTCTGAACTGTTAATCGGTTTTGGCATTGTGCGGTTTGTCGGTGTTTTGCTTGAGCCTTTTATGCGGCCGATCTTTCGCGTACCAGGGGTCGGCGGCTTCGTCCTCGCTATGGGAATGGCATCAGGAAACCCAGCTGGAGCAAAACTCACCGCCCGTCTTCGTCAGGAAAAACAGATTTCAAGAGTAGAAGCAGAACGGCTTGCATCGTTTACTAATTCTTCAAACCCGCTCTTTATTTTCGGCGCTGTTGCCGTCGGTTTCTTTCAAAACGCATCACTGGGCATTTTATTAGCTTCTGCACACTATTTGGGGAACCTGGCTGTCGGTTTAACGATGCGTTCCTACGGCCGCAAGGAAGAGCAGCAGCTCAGAAGGAAGAAAACGATACCTTTTCCTTCGCTCAAAGATGCTTTACATGCTTTACATACCGCCAGACTTGCGGAAAAACGGCCTCTGGGCAAAATTTTAGGCGACGCTGTGACGTCTTCTGTTCAAACACTTCTTATGGTGGGCGGCTTTATTATTTTATTTTCTGTCTTTAACCGGCTGCTTTCGGTTGTTCAGATGACTGATATGCTGTCTGTTTTTACAAAAGGAGCGCTGACTTTGTTTCAGCTCCCGGCTCAACTGGACATTCCCCTTTTATCAGGAATGTTTGAAATCACGTTAGGGAGCAAGCTCGTCAGCGAGACAGATGTGTCTCTTCTGCAAAAAGCCATTGTCGTCAGCTTTATTCTCGGGTTTAGCGGCTTTTCCGTGCAAGCACAGGTGGCGGGTATTTTATCGGATACCGACATCAGATTTAAACCGTTCTTTATCGCCCGATTGCTTCAAGGCGTTTATGCCGCCGTCTTCGTCATGCTTTTATGGAAACCGCTTTACACCGCATGGCATGACCCGTATCGGTATGTATTCAAGTCTCTTCATAGCGACGAAATGCCAACTGCTTTTATACACGGCTGGAATCTGCTTGTGCAGATTGGACCTGCTGTCACATTATGCGCGCTGTTTGCGTACATTATCATTTTCTCTTACAGACTGACAAACGGTACAAAAAAAGGATGAGTTAATCTCCTCATCCTTGTCTGAATTTTTGCTGAAGCGCAAGCTCTACTTCCGGCGGCACAAACTCTGATACCGGGCCATTGTATTTTGCCACTTCTTTTACAATGCTTGAACTTAAAAATGAATATTGGTTATTTGTCATCATAAAAAACGTCTCAATGGATTCATCAAGCACACGGTTTACGGATGTCCCCTGCATCTCGTATTCAAAATCAGATACCGCTCTCAAGCCTCTTAAAATCGCTTTCGCATTCTTTTTTTTCGCATAATCAATTAACAGCCCCTCTGACGTTTCAACTGTTATGTTTGGAATGTCTTTTGTCACTTCTCTCAAAAGCTCACACCGCTCTTCGACACTAAACAAAGGCTTTTTTGAAGAATTATTCAGCACACATACATACACCTGTTCAAAAATATTCGCCCCGCGTCTGATGATGTCCAGATGCCCGTAGGTCACCGGATCAAAACTGCCGGGACAGACAGCTATACTCGCCATATCGCTACCCCCTCTTTTTATAAATCGCCACTCCTGTAATTCCATAGGTTTCTTTTCTTGTCATCTCAAGATCTCCTACGGTTTCAGGAAGCTCGACTTCTTTGTCATGCTCAACAACGATAAAGCCGTCTTCCTCCAGCATTTGATATTCGTCTATCATCGTTAAAAGCGCTTTTAGCTTTTGTTCCTTATACGGCGGATCAAGAAAAATTCCGCGAAAGCCTGATTCTCTTTTCGCAGCGGCGTGCAACGCCCGTTCCGCATCATTGCGGTATACCTGTGCCCGTTTTGCAAGCTCCAGCGTTTTTACATTTGATTTTATCGTTTGAATCGCTTTAAAATCCCGGTCAACGAAAATACAATGCTCAAACCCGCGCGAAAGCGCTTCAATTCCTAGACCTCCGCTCCCTGCGAATAAGTCAAGTCCCCTGCCCCCGTCAAAATAAGGGCCGATCATATTAAAAATGGATTCCTTCACTTTGTCGGTTGTCGGTCTTGTTGATGTTCCCGGCACAGCCTTTAGTGAACGGCCTTTTTTTGATCCAGAAATTACTCTCATGTTCCACACCACTTTTTCTAAAAGCTATTTTGTTTTCTTGTTCGGCCGGACGCCGCTATGTACATAGAAAAAAATCAATCCTATCTTAACATAAAGCATTCTTTCAAACAACGAACACTCATCTTGATAAACAGGTGTATAGCCAGACTGATCCTTGTCCATACTATTAGCAACAGCATCTAGAGGATGTTGTTGCCAACCGCGGAGAAGACTTACGTTTCCCCATAAGTTCTTCCTCCGGTTTCTCCTCTCCCTTTGCCTTCTCCTTAACATGTTAAGGAATAGAAGGACCCCGCAGATGTCTGCGGGGATTTTTTTATACTGCTATATGCCGATTTTATAATCGTATTCCTTTGCTTTATCAAGCTTTGACTCGAATTCCAATTTTAAAAACGGTTTATAAGAAGGCTCCACTTTTTTCACAAACGAGTACGATGCGATCTTGTCCATTGTTTTTTCAATCTGGTCCATATCGCAATACAGCACAACATATTTTAAGCGTTTTGATACATAGTGCACATTTCCGAACTTTCTCAGCATTTTGCTTTGCTTGAGGGAATGCAGATACACAATCATACCCTGGCGCCTATTCTCCAATACAATCACCTGCCTGATTTCTCTTATATGTAAAAGACGAGACGGCCAGTCTCGTCATGACACTTTGCATCCGCAGCTTCCGCCTGAACCGCAGCCGCCTCCGCATGAAGACAAACCGTCAAAATAAGGGTTCCCCGTCGGAACTTTCACATGCTCCGAAACAGCTGTCCCGATCTCGACGCTGACCTCATCAAGAATGGACTGGAGCTCATTTTCAGCTCTCTTGAAGTCAGCCACCTTATCGTTCAGGTCCAGCTCGCGTTTGATCTCCCTCATTTTTCGGGATATTTCTCTATAGTCAGGATGATATTTGCCAAAACGCTGTACATCCTCATACTGCTCTTTTATTTTGATAAAAGAACGAATAATCCGCCCTGCCTCTTCATCTTCCTGGAGACGCTTGTAACAATTGCGGTAGTTCTCAGCCGTCTCCGACTGCAAAATCATCTCGGCAAGCTGCTGAGCTTCACTTTGAAGCCGCACGGATTCCATCGTCGCATACATAGCACGCACCTCCAGTTGTTAGTTTACCATGAAACCAGCCAATTGGAAAATGCTTAATCTCCGCCCAAACAATCTCCATATGACCGCATGAAAAAAGACCCTCTTTCGGGCCTTTTAATCTTTTGTCCGCATCGCTTGGAACATTTGCATCATCATTTGCGCCATTTGAATCCCGCTCGTAAATTGGTTCACCCGGTGCGGTATGGTTTTTTCATAAAAGTTCATCATCTCAAGCTGAAAGGAGGACAAATCATCCGGTTTTCTCGAAAGCCTGCGGTACCATATCGGCTGTTCTCTGATGAATCGCTTGCGTTCTTCAGTTGCTGAAATAAATTCCTGTACCTCTTTGCGCATATGAGCTCTCCTTTTTTAATCCTTTCGAAAAGAAAAAGGATGCTGTACAGAGCCTGGCTGAGATTGCTTCTGGCCGCTCCCGGAAAATGTATTAAGAAGGTTTTGCAAAGATGAGATTGACTGACTCATTTTATTGATTTGTTCGTTCATTTGATTGACATCCATCTTTTTCACCGCTGTCACCATTTTCGAGACAAAATCATTTTTCGGCTCTGTTTCAGGCACTTCTTCAGCCGCTTCTTCCGGTTCACGATATGGATCCCAAATCGGGTCGCTCTCCCCGAAGAGAACCCAATTTTCATATACGTCCTGCCAGCTTCTTTGTTCTTTACGTACTTCTTTTATCAGCTTGGGATGCTTTTTGACGAATTGTTTAAAGTCATTGATTGAATGATTGGCATGTTGATTTGCCACAATCCTCACCCCCTCCGAAAATCGCTGCCTACTACAATGTATCGTTTTGTGAAGCATTGTGTTCGCCTATATTCATTCGCGAATTAGCTTTACGAAAAAGGAAACAGCCTCATCTGTTGCTCACTTATTCAGACCAGCCTGTATGAAAACAAAAAAGCCGCGGAACCATTCACCCGCGGCTTCATTACCATCGCTTAATAAAATTTTGAGTGTAATATTTTCGATCTACCCCGACACCAAGATGCGTATAATCTGGATGCAGAAGCGCTTTTCGATGTCCTTCGCTATTGAGCCAGCCTTCTACAGCAGCCGGGCCGTCGACATAATTGTACGCAATATTTTCTCCCGCTTGCTGAAAGTCAACCTGTCCGTCTTCTAAGCGGTCTTTCAGTGTGCCGTATTTTTTAGAGTCATGGGAGAAATAATTATTATCCTTCATATCCTCGCTATGTCCAAAAGCCACTTCTGCCGTCGGCTGATCCCACTCAAGCTTCGCAAGCCCATGTTTGACGCGAATGACATTCGTCAAATCAAGTATTTGCTTTTCGCTCGTCGTTTGGATTTTTTTCCACTTATCATCTGAAACAGCTTCCGGTTTTATTAATTCACCGCGGTATACAACCTCATAAGGCCTTTGCTTTACAAAGGTTTGCGCATCAAACGCCCTGATGCTGGATAGCTTCCCTTCAAATTTGTCCATGTACAGCTGGACATACATCTTTCCTACCTTTACAGTCGGCCTGGTGTTTATATCCTCTTCAGAAAACTCAAACCGGTAGGAATTTCCTTTATACTCTACATTCACAAACGGTGCCACCTGGGTCGTCTTAAATACATCTCCGGTTGATTCACCAATTTTGAAAGGCTTTGCGTTAATGTCATTCCCAGCCGCAAATAATGTGACGACTTTATTGTGTAATACCCCGATTTGGATATATTGGTCCTTTCCTTGATTGTACACCCACCAATCGTAATCATAAGCTGACGGGTCGATGCGTTCAGGTTCCCCAAGCTTTTTCGTTACATCATCGGCGGACTTGCCCATAAAGGACAACAATCCTGAAGTCGGCATATGTATTCGTTTGCCGCTTTGCGCTTCCTCATTCGACACCTGCGGCTCACTGTCAGTTGATTTTTTTTCAGGAACAGATCCATATTGAATAAACAGAACGTAGGTTCCGCAGATAATCAAGAGGATAACCAATGCTCTCAATATATTTTTCAATCTATCACCCCCGTGGCGAATCACAATGTCTTGCCTTACATCTCATTCCAATACAGCCTATTTAACAAGTCAATGATTTATGTGTTAATGAAAAAAGCCTTCTTCTCTATTATCACCCTCGGAAATATCCGATAAGGCGCTGCCCGCACGTTTATCCGTTTGTTCAGATAAAGAAAGATCACCAAGCGTGACAATGCCAATAAGCTTTTTGTTTTTTGTAACAGGTATCCTTCTGAGCTGATGAGATGCCATCAAATGAAGAACCTCATCAACTGAAGCATCTTCCTCCACACTGACAGGTTTTTCGGTCATTGCGTCAGTGATTTTTTGCGAATTTGGTTTTTTTATGGCGATTCCTCTTAACACGAGATCACGATCAGTCACAATGCCAACCAGAGTTTCTCCATCCTCATCAACGACGGGAATCGCACCTACATTCGCATCTTTCATCTTTACTGCAGCTTCATATACATTATCTAATACCGTGCAATATTGCAAGTCGGCTGTCATCAGATCTTTTATTTTTGCCATCCGTAAAACCTCCTTTAGTCTAGTGCTATTGTCGTCAAAATTTGATTTTTGCATACTTTCAAAAGAAGAAGATTCATTGAAAGTTTAACGCTTTCATACTATGATTGTCAGGAAAGGTAATTTTTATAAGGAGGGGTCAGTGTTGAAGTTTACTGAAAGCGGACTTGAAGGGGTAAAGGCTGAGCTCAGCTTGCTGGACGACTTGATGGAAAGCAAAGGCCTCATCAGAGCAGGTCAATGGGATTACGAAAGAGTCACCTACGACAGGAAGTTTTCGACGATCGAGGGTACGTTTTATCTGCGGATACAGGGCATTGCGGCAGAGGGCGACGTTGGAAGCGGCCGCGCCGTGATTCAATTAATGTCCCCTCTCTTAGGCAAGCATTACTACCCGCACGGCGTAGAATATGGAGAAACGGAAGAGTTTCCCGTACAGGTTGTCACAAAAAGCAAGGCACTGATTCAGGAACTATCTGACATGTTAAAAACCGTTCAAATGTAATGAAAAGGTACAGCATTTGCTGTACCTTTTATGATATCGTTTGCTGAATATACGGCGGCGGCTCCTCCTGCCCGTCCTTTTCTCTTTCTTTCTTCACCCATTGGAAAAAGATAATGGCCAAAAAAGTACCGTACACAATTTCCTGAATGATCTTCATCATAACGGCTCCGAGCTGCTGATCCTCTAATAAAGGCAGTGTATTCAATATCTCCGGTCCTGTTAATGGGACCTGCCCCATCATATCCGCAGGCACACAAAGCCTCATTGCCTCAGCCCACGCAGACGGATCTGTATAGGTGGCGTATAACGGCGCGCCGCTGAACATAATCAAGGCGCAAGCCGGTGTAAGCAGCATACCGTCCGCCATAATATAACCCAGCTTCATCAAGCCGCTGAGCTGCCGAAGACGCTCTACCTTATGAACAAGCGGCCACCACATCAAAAACGCAAGCACAAAGATAAACCAGGTGATTACTGTATGATAAAACGGATCCGTTTTGACCGTATCAAAGATAAGCGGAACATGATATAAAGAAAAAATCCCGTTAAACAAAACCAAAGCAATTAAAGGTGTTGTAAAAAAGGAAAAAAACGGTTTAACGACAGGCCTGAAAATGATTTTTTCCCAGAGCCATGCAGGAATTCCCGCGATTAACAGCGGCGGGACAACCAAATACAGGACAGCCATCTGCACCATATGCGCGCTGAACATAATATGTCCGAGCAAGTCAACCGGGCTTCCCTCGGCCGCATACAAAAACAGCATCGCCGACAGAAAGCACACCATCTCTTTACCAGTTATTCGATTCGGCTTTGAAGACATTCGCCTGTAAAAATAAAGATAAAGCGCCGTAATGCCTAACAGAATACAAAAAAGATAAGGGCTCCACATCGCGCGAAACCCAAACACGTCTAACTGATTCATCTCTTCACCTCCGGCGGCTGCTCAAATCACCACCATATAATTGTGACAAACGCAAGTACAGTGATAAACGCGACAAACATGCCTGAATACAAAAACAGTGCCGGCACCTCATGCCCTTTTTGATTCATATGCATGAAATAATACAGCTGGAAGATGACTTGAATCGCAGCAAGCAAAATAATGAAAGGGATCGTAAACCAGCTGCCGACACCGTCTGTTGCCACAGTCAGAAATGCAACAATCGTAAGCCCGATCATTAAACCAAAAGACAGAACCTGATATTTCATCTCCTGGGCGTGCTTCTTTTTCTTAAATTCAAGGCCGCTGTTGACATGCTCCCTGCTTTTTTTATCGACCATGTTTATCCCACCATCCCCATTAAATATACAACGGTAAAGATGAAGACCCACACGACATCAATAAAGTGCCAATAAAGACTGGCAACATAAAACTTAGGCGCCGTATACAGGTTCAGCCCTCTCTTGGCATTGCGGATCATCAGTGTGCTGATCCACATAAGCCCAAATGCCACGTGTGCGCCGTGCGTACCGACAAGCGTGTAAAACGCAGAACCGAGCGCAGAGCTTGTGATAGTAAATCCAAATTCATGGATGTAATGCTTAAACTCATAGATTTCAAGTCCTAAAAAGCCCGCCCCCAATAAAATCGTAATTCCCAGCCAAAGCTGCATTTTGCCAAAGGAAAAGTTCTTCATGTGATACATCGCATACACACTTGTTAAACTGCTCGTTAATAGCAGCATTGTGGCGATAAATACAAGCGTCACATCAAACATTTCCGTCGTAGGCGGATCACCGGCGTTTGAATTCCGGAGTGCAAGAAACGTGGCGAAGAGAGACGCGAACAAAACTGTCTCTCCCCCAAGAAAAAGCCAAAAGCCTAAAAATTTATTTTTCCCTTCCAGTGTTACTTTTTCGGGAGAAGCCGGAAAGGTTTCTGCGGTGAATTTTTCTTGAATTTGCATTATGCCTTCACCCCTTTATCATCGTTCGGCAGTTCCTCTTTATGAATATGATAGCCGTGATCATCAATAATTGAACGAAGCAGCATCGTAATAAATGTGATGCCGAGCCCGATAAAGATCACCGGCAGGCCCCAAGCATAATCACTTCTGTACAGCAGCCCGAACGCTGCGACAAAAAGGCCGAAGGAAATGACAAACGGCAGGATTGAGCCGTTCGGCATATGAATATCATCAACTGGTTCTGCCGGTGTCATTGATTTGTGTCCTGCCTGCTTTTCGATCCAAAGCGGATCAAGTCCTCTGACAAAAGGAAGCTGTTTAAAGTTATACTCAGGCGGCGGAGAAGAAACGGTCCATTCAAGCGTACGTCCGTCCTGCCATGGATCAGCTCCGACATATTCGCCTTTTACTGATGTCCAAATGACATTGATCAGCAGAATAATAACAGCCGCCGCCATAAAAAACGCCCCGATTGTGCTGATCAAGTTGCCGGTTTCCAGACCCTGGTCTGGTAAAAACGTATAAACCCGGCGCGGCATCCCCATTAAACCGACAAAATGCTGAATGAAAAACGTGAGGTGAAAGCCGATAAAAAACAACACAAATGAAATTTTCCCCATCGTCTCATGCAGCATCTTACCGAACATTTTCGGCCACCAGAAATGCACTCCTGCTAAAAGGCCGAATACGACGCCGCCAATAATGACGTAGTGGAAGTGCGCCACCACAAAATACGTATCATGGAACTGATAATCAGCAGCAGCCGCGGCCAGCATGACACCCGTCACACCGCCAAGCACAAAGGATGGGATGAATGAGACAGCATACAGCATAGCGGTCGTATACTTTACATTTCCTCCCCAAATCGTCAAAAGCCAGTTGAAAATTTTAATCCCGGTCGGAATCGCGATAGCCATTGTGGCAACCGCAAAAATCGCGTTTGCGATCGGGCCCAGACCAGTCGTGAACATGTGATGCACCCACACCATAAAGCCCAGAAAGCCGATGAGCACGATTGCAAAAACCATTGAAGAATAGCCGAACAAACGCTTTCTGGCGAAAACAGGGATGACCTCGGAAAAAATACCGAACGCAGGCAAAATTAAGATATAAACCTCCGGATGGCCGAAGATCCAAAATAAATGCTCCCAAATGACCGTATTTCCGCCAAGCTCTGGATTAAAGAAATTGGTGCCGAACAGCCGGTCCAGCATCATCAAGGCCAATCCGGCCGTTAGCGGCGGAAATGCGAACAAAATCAATGCCGAGGCCACAAATGTCGTCCATGTAAACAAAGGCAGCCTCATGTATGTCATGCCCGGAGCCCTCATATTGATAATCGTGGCCAAAAAGTTAATCCCGGCTATCAGCGTCCCGAGCCCCGATATTTGCAGTCCAAGGACGAAAAAGTCTATGCCGTGCCCTTTTGAATGAAGCGAAAGTGAGGCATATGATGTCCAGCCCGCGTCTGGCGCTCCGCCCAAAAACCAGCTTAGATTTAAGAAAATCCCCCCGAAAAAGAACAGCCAAAAACCAAGAGCGTTTAAAAATGGAAACGAAACATCCCGAGCCCCAATCTGCAAAGGGACGACCGCATTCATCAAGGCAAATAAGAGCGGCATCGCAGCCAGAAAGATCATCGTCGTTCCATGCATCGTCATCACTTCATTGTACGATTGGGCGCTGAGAAACGCATTTTCCGGCTTTGCTAGCTGGATTCTGATAAACATCGCCTCTATTCCCCCGACGACAAAGAAGAGTCCCCCCGCCACTAAGTAAAGAATTGCAATTTTTTTATGGTCCACCGTCGTCAAATAATCCCAAAGCATAGATCCGCGCGGCCGCTTTTCTGTAAGCGTATTCAACATATGTGACCTCCCCCAATATCTCCCTTTCTTCCCTACTTGCTTTCCGCTTTTAAGCCTTTTAAGTATTCATAAAGCGCATCAGTTTCACTGTCTGAGAGCTTCGGATATGTGCCTGTCATTTTGTTGCCCGGCTTTATGCTGTCAGGATCCTTCAGCCAAGCCTTCACATTTTCTTCGTCGGCATCTTTCACTCCTGCCACTTTTGCCCTATCACCGAAGGTCGCCAAGTTGGGAGCCGTTCTAGCAGCTTCTGCACGCTTATCATTCGGCTCTACCGCATGACAGCTCAGGCAGTTCTTCTGTTTAAACAGTTCTTCGCCCTGCTTAGCCAAATCGCTCTCTGTTGTGGACTTATAGTTTTTCATTTCTTTTGTCCAGCCTTGAAATTCTTTTGCAGACATGGTTTTGACCTTAAAATCCATCAGCGCGTGTGAAGGACCGCAAAGTTCTGCACACTTCCCAAAAAACATATCCCCTGCCTCTTTGCTTCGTTTTGAATCAAATGTCAGGTAGAACTTATTTTCATTATCCGTATTCGTATCAAGTTTTCCTCCAACTGAAGGAATCCAGAAGGAATGTTTTACGTCTGAAGCTTTTAAATTAAAATATACACGCTGGTCTGTCGGCACTATAAGCTCTTGGCTTGTGATAATGCCGTAATCAGGATATTCAAACTCCCACCAATATAAATTTGCCCGGACATTGACGACAAGAGCATCCTCTGCTTTGCGGCCTTTCTTATCCATTGGTGATGTATCCGCCAGCTCAAGCGTATATAATACGACAGGGATCACAAGAATAACGAGCAGCAAAATCGGGATCACGGTCCATGTGATTTCTAAAAATTTGTTCCCCTCTACCTGTTTCGGTAACGTGTTCTCACCGACCCGAGATCTTCTGAATCTCACAATCACATAAAAGAAGATAACAGAAACTACTGCAACAACAACCACCATAATCAATGTGCTGAGCACTGTCAGGTCATACTGTTTATCAGCCACCTCGCCAGCAGGCTTGAGCGTGGATAAAAAAGGTTTTCCACATCCGCTTAATAGAAGCGGCACTAAGGCTAATAATGAAATAAGACGCCAATGCTTTACCATTTCACCCAACCCCTTTTCTGGTCAATACAAAGGCGGAGAGCAGACTTGAAGATCATCGCAATCCAGCCTGTCACCAATAAAGCACTTACATTTCCTCTTCTCTTAAATTATGAGTTTTTTTACTCAAAATGCCATCTATGTATAAAAGTAAAGCCGCCTGATTAAACAAGAGGTCAAGGCGGCATTTACTAGTTGTCATCGTTTATTTTGAAGCAATAAAACAAGCAACGTATCTATTTTTTTAGAAAAGAGTCAAGACAACCATGGCAACGAAATAGATTGTCATGTAGTTAAGCGAGTAAACGAACATCTGCGTTGCCCACTTCATGATATTTTTAGAGCGGAAGCCCATTAAACCGAGAATCAGCCAGCCGATATTTAACAGCAAGCCAAGGATGACAATCGGAAGGCCAAGGCTTCCAAGGAAAAACGGAAGCGGCATCAGACATGCAACCCATACAATAATTTGTCTTTTTGTCACTTCAAATCCGTATACGACAGGAAGCATCGGAATATTTGCAGCTCTGTAATCCTCCGTTTTCTTAATAGCCAATGCTAAGAAGTGAGGAATCTGCCAAATAAATAAAATCATGAATAAGACCCATGCAACGACACCGATATTGCCTTCCACTGCCGTCCATCCAATAAGCGGCGGCACTGCACCGGAAACACTTCCTACTACTGTGTTAATCGTATAGCGGCGTTTCGTCCACATTGTGTACAATACAACATACGTAAATACTCCGATAAACCCGATAACAGCAGCCGTGACAGTTGTCATCAGCAACATGATCAATCCTAAAGCAACTAGCAAAATTCCAGACCACAACGCCTGATTCGGCTGAATTTTACCCGTAACCGTCGGTCTTACTTTCGTGCGCTCCATAACATGGTCAATGTCTCGGTCATACCAGTTATTGATTGCACATGAGCCCGCAATAATCAGAGAAGACCCGATTAATGTAAGAAGAACGGTGTTTATATTGCCTAAAAAACTCAGACCGGAAATATGCAGTGCAAGCCACATTCCAGTAAAAGTCGTGATAAGATTAGAATTGACGATCCCTATTTTAATAAGGGACAGAAAATCTTTCCATGCCGTTGTTTCTTCAATTTGTCCGTCTATAGCTGTATCATTTAAGATTCTGGAGTTAGCCATAACGTAAACCTCCCTTACAAACCTAACGCAGGAGAATGAAAAACCTGCAACTCTTTCTATCATACAAGATAACATCTTGTAAAAAAACATCCTATTAAATATTAAACGACAAATAGGAATTTATTTGTGAACTTTTTATGAATTTTACCAAAGATGAAGGCAATCGCCAAATCGGCAGTGCGTTTACCTTATTTCTATCAGACCCGGCATGAATAATCAAGTGTACATTTTACGGAAGCCGTCATTCTATTATATTTTTGTGAACAAAAGGCGCTAAGAATTGCCACAAAACACATATTCGCTTACACTTGGAACGTATATAAAATTGCAGCAGTATGTTGAGAAGGTGATTATTGTATGAATAAAGCATTAAAGGCTCTCGGTGTTCTGACAACATTTGTCATGCTTATTGTTTTAATCGGGGGAGCCCTCGTTACAAAAACAGGTTCCGGCCAAGGCTGCGGCAGACAGTGGCCGCTGTGTCACGGCCGTTTTTTCCCTGAACTGAATCCGGCGTCAATTATTGAGTGGAGCCACAGATTCGCAAGCGGGATCTCCATTATCCTTGTGTTAAGCCTTGCATTTTGGTCATGGAGAAAAATCACGCCGATTTTCCGTGAAACAACGTTTCTCGCGATTATGTCAATTATCTTTTTATTTTTACAGGCACTGCTTGGCGCATTGGCTGTCGTATTCGGTTCAAACGCGCTGATTATGGCGCTTCACTTTGGTATCTCATTGATATCTTTCGCTTCAGTGCTCATTTTGACGTTGCTCATATTTGAAGCTGATAAATCAGTCAGAAAGCTGGTAAAGCCGCTTGAAATCGGCAAAAAAATGCAATTTCACATGATAGGGATTTTAATCTACTCCTATATCGTTGTGTATACAGGCGCTTATGTAAGACATACAGAATCAAGTCTGGCATGTCCGGATGTGCCTCTGTGCAGTCCGCTGCACAATGGACTTCCGACTCAATTCCATGAATGGGTGCAAATGGGCCACAGAACAGCAGCATTGCTGTTGTTTGTATGGATTATTGTAGCCGCTGTTCATGCAATGACTTTCTATAAAGATCAAAAGCAGATCTTTTGGGGCTGGATTTCATGTCTTGTTTTTATCACATTGCAGGCACTGTCAGGTATCATGATCGTATACTCTGAACTGGCTCTGGGCTTTGCGCTTGCTCACTCCTTCTTTATTGCCTGCCTGTTTGGCATTCTATGCTACTTCTTATTATTAATTGCACGTTTCCGTTATGAATCAAGACAATCATAATGACTCTAGACCAAAGCCTTCAGTGCTTTGGTCTTTTTTCACGGCATGTTTTTTTTACTGTGCCTCAATAAGAAAACAGATAATGTCCGAAAGAAATATTTATGGCTCGTATCATACTTCACATCCAGCAAGTACGGATGGATATGAAACATCGGCAGCAGATAAGCATTTTTTGCTTTAAATAAGAAATAGCTTGGAAGCCTTAAAATCTCTTTTGAACCATAAATCCCAACCTATCTTCACCTGTTTCACCCCGTTTTTTCTATAAAACAAGAGTGTATGTCAAAAGACATACACTCTTGTTTTATTATGCTTTTTCAATTTCGAGAAGCAGATCTCCCGTTTGAATCGGCTCGCCATTTTTCACATGAACCTGCTTGATTGTTCCTGAGAAAGGCGCTTGAACCGTCGTTTCCATTTTCATCGCTTCATTGATCATCAAATGATCACCTTTATTGACTTTTGTGCCTGCTTCCGTCAAAACTTTAATAACCGTTCCAGGCATGGAAGCTGCGATGTGGCTTGGGTTTGTCCGGTCCGCTTTCAGCCTTTCCTGAACAGAAGATTTGATGCTTTCATCTTTGATGACAACTTCACGCGGCTGCCCGTTCAGTTCGAAATATACGACACGAGTGGCATCAGGCTGAGGCTCACCGATTGAGATCAGCTTAACGATCAGCGTTTTTCCGCGCTCAATCTCCACTTCTATTTCTTCACCTAATGTCATGCCATAGAAAAATGTCGGCGTATCTAATACTGAAATGTCGCCATAGCTTTCTGCCGTTTTCACATAATCAGTGAAGACTTTAGGATAAAGTGCATATGCCAAAGCATCTTGATCTGAAATCTCCATGTTATGCTGCTCTTTAAATTCCTGTTTGATCGCATCAAAGGATACCGGCTCAAGCAGTTCTCCCGGTCTGACCGAAATCGGCTTCTGTCCTTTTAAAATCAGCTTTTGCAGTTTTTGCGGGAACCCGCCATGAGGCTGGCCGATGTTTCCTTTGAAAAGCTCCACGACAGAATCAGGAAAATCTAATTGTTCGCCTTTTTCGTAAACGTCCTTTTCAGTCAGGTTGTTTTGCACCATGTAAAGCGCCATATCTCCGACTACTTTGGAGGAAGGCGTGACCTTTACAATGTCGCCAAACATATCGTTGACGCGTCTGTACATTTCCTTGACTTCATTCCAGCGATCGCCCAAGCCTACTCCCTTCGCCTGCTGCTGCAGGTTACTGTATTGGCCGCCAGGCATCTCATGTTCATAAATTTCTGTATGCGGAGACTTCATGCCGCTTTCAAATTCGCTATAGTATTTACGAACTGACTCCCAATATTGAGACAGCAATTCAACGCCTTGAACATTCATTTCCGGACGGCGGTCGTTGCCTTCCATCGCATGATAAAATCCGCTCGCGCTAGGCTGAGACGTTAATCCCGCCATAGAACTGACCGCAACGTCTATGATATCAACGCCGGCTTCAACGGCTTTCGCATACATATAAATGCCGTTGCCGCTCGTATCATGCGTATGAAGGTGAACAGGAATATCGATCGTCTCTTTCAGCGCAGAAACGAGCTCATAGGCAGCCTGCGGTTTTAACAGCCCCGCCATATCTTTAATTCCGAGAATATTGGCTCCGGCAGCCTCAAGCTCCTTCGCCATCGACGTATAATAGGCAAGATCATATTTCGTGCGATTTTTATCAAGGATATCTCCTGTATAACAAATCGCAGCTTCTGCCACCTTACCGGTATCCCGAACAGCATCAATGGCTAACGTCATACCTTTTACCCAGTTTAAGCTGTCGAAAATACGGAACACATCAATACCGGCTTGAGCAGATTGCTTCACAAATTCTTTAATCACATTATCCGGATAATTCGTATAGCCGACTGCGTTTGATGAACGAAGGAGCATCTGGAATAAGGTATTCGGCACTTCCTTGCGAAGGTCCTCCAAACGCTTCCATGGATCTTCTTTCAGGAATCGATAGGCTACATCGAATGTCGCGCCTCCCCACATTTCCATACTGAATAGTTCAGGCCATAACGCAGCTGTCGGATTCGCGATTTTTTTCAAATCATGCGATCTGAATCTCGTCGCCAATAATGATTGGTGAGCATCCCTGAATGTCGTATCAGTTAAAAGGACAGATTTTTGTTCCTTCACCCAATTTGCAAGCCCTTCAGCACCTTTTTCATCGAGAATTTGCTTTGTTCCTCTGGCAGGCTGCTGATCAACGTCTACTTTTACATTTAACGGCTTGTCAAACGCCGGCTTTTCTTTTTTCCCGATTCCTGGGAAGCCGTTCACTGTCACATTGCTGATATAAGTAAGCATTTTCGTTCCGCGGTCCTTCTGCTTAGGGAAAATAAATAATTCAGGTGTTGTATCAATGAAGGACGTATCATATTGTCCCGTCAGGAATTTTTCATGCTTTGCAACGTTCTCAAGGAACGGAATGTTTGTTTTAATACCTCTGATTCTAAACTCCTGAAGATTCCGGACCATTTTAGCCGCCGCCTGTTCAAACGTTAAAGCCCAGGTTGAGAGCTTAACGAGAAGCGAATCATAATACGGCGTGATCACGGCGCCTTGGAAGCTGTTTCCGGTATCAAGACGGACACCAAAGCCGCCGCCTGAGCGGTAGGCCATGATTTTCCCGGTATCAGGCATGAAATCATTTTGCGGATCCTCAGTCGTCACGCGTGATTGAATCGCATAGCCGATTGTAAAAATGTCCTTTTGCTCAGGAATATTTACTTGTTTGCTGTGAAGGCTGTGCCCTTGAGCAACAAGGATCTGTGTTTGAACAATATCAACACCCGTAATCATTTCTGTAATCGTGTGTTCAACTTGTACGCGGGGGTTTACTTCAATAAAGTAGAACTCGTTGTTCGCAACAAGGAATTCGACCGTGCCCGCGTTGATATAATTTACATTTTTCGCAAGCGCAACTGCCGCTTCACAGATTTGATCTCTTAATTCAGTGGACAGCGAGACACTCGGCGCCACTTCAATGACTTTTTGGTGGCGTCTTTGAACAGAACAATCCCTCTCAAATAGATGAACGACATTGCCCTGCTTGTCTCCAATAACCTGAACCTCAATATGTTTTGGATTTTCAATCAATTTTTCTACATAAACTTCATCATTGCCAAAGGCTGCTTTCGCCTCTGATTTTGCACGCTCATATGCTTCTTTGACTTCGCTTTCAGATCTGACAATCCGCATACCGCGTCCTCCGCCGCCCAGCGAAGCTTTAATGATAATCGGATAGCCGTTAGCTTGTCCGAATTGTTCGACTGCTTCAAGCGTTTCTGCAGGTCCGTCGCTTCCCGGAATCACAGGAATTCCAGCTTTTTCTGCCTGCTCACGCGCTTTTACCTTGTCACCAAACATATCTAGATGTTCGGACTTTGGACCAATGAACACGATCCCTTCTTCTTCACATCGTCTCGCGAAATGGATGTTTTCAGATAAGAAACCGTATCCCGGATGAATCGCATCGACTTTGTTTCTTTTCGCAATATCAATGATTCCTTCAATATCCAGGTAAGCATCAATCGGTTTTTTCCCTTCACCGACCAGGTATGCTTCGTCCGCTTTGTACCGGTGGTAGGAACCGGAATCTTCTTTTGAATAAACCGCAACTGTACGAATATTCAATTCGGTGCATGCACGGAATATTCGGATTGCAATTTCTCCCCTGTTTGCTACTAATACTTTTTGTATCGATTGCTGAGACAAACTTTTCTCCCCCTTACCCGAATGGAATATAATCTATCATAGCGGAATATCCTTCCTGTGTACACACTTGTTTTTTACAGATAAACAGTTTTTTTCGGCTGCTTCTTTTTCATTCCCTTTGTCGGCATTGGCTCTTTCTTTTTCTTATTCTCTGAATATTTCACAAACATGCTGATATTCGCTAATATCCCCATACTGCCAAGCAAGAGCACTAAAGAAGAACCCCCATAACTGATAAATGGCAGCGTAACCCCTGTAATCGGAATTAATCCGCTCACGCCTCCGAGGTTAATGAACGATTGGATGGCTATCATGCTTGAAATGCCGATCGCTAGAAGACTTCCAAACGGGTCCTCGCATTTTCTGGCTATATAAAAACCTTTTATGACGACAAAACCCAATAGGAAAATCACAAACAAAACCCCAAAAATACCAAGTTCTTCGGATATGACAGCCATGATAAAGTCAGTGTGTGATTCAGGAAGATACCCGTATTTTTGGATACTTTCGCCGAGCCCCAGGCCAAAAATACCGCCTGAGCCAATCGCATAATAAGAATTGATCACTTGCAAACCTGATGTCTGTGCGTACTTAAACGGGTCTTCAAAACTATCAAAACGCGCTAAACGGCCTTTAGTTAAAATGTTGTCCTGATTCAAATAGATAATTGGACTGACCAAAATGAAAACAATTCCGCCCAGCAAAACCAGCCTCATCAGCGTCTTTCCGCTGAAGCCGGAGCACAAGATCATACATGTCGCAATCAGTCCGATAATCATGGCTGTACCTAAATCTGGCTGCATGGCAATTAACCCGCAAATCACAAGCGTCATGACAACAGGAGGAGCCACTCCCGTTAACAGATGGTCGATATAGCTTTGTTTTTTGGCATATACGGCCGCAAGATATAAAATCACGACCAGTTTCACAAATTCCCCCGGCTGAATACTCATTCCGCCGATTTTAAACCAGCTTTGGGCGTTTCCGGCAACATGCCCGAATACGAACAGCGAGATAAGCGCCAGAACAGAAGCAAGCAGTATCCCTTTCTGAAACTTTTGGTGGGCCAGTGCTTTATAAGGAAACAAAGCCATGAGAATAAACAGAGCACCACCCGCAATTAAGGCAAACAGCTGCCGCATAAAGAAAAAATTACTGCTTACTCCATATCGAGAGACAGCCGTAATCATACTTGAGCTATAAACCATCACCAAACCGAATCCGCACAGTAAAACAATTGCGAATATCAGTGAGTAATCATAAGATTTGAGCATTTTTTTTAACATAACATCCTCTTCCCTGCTTCTAACTTCCATTAACTATGGTTTTTAAGTATGTATCTTTTTTATTTTACTACAATTTATCAAACGAGACGAAGAATCTCTATACGATTCGGAAGGAATGTGTGAAAAAAGACCGTCTTTAAGAGTGAAAATTAGCGGTTATAAAAAAACCCAAACTGTTAATAAGTTTGAGTTTTATCATTTATTTACCTGTAAACGCGTCATGCAAAGCTGACAATTCGCGTTCCAATGTGTATAAAAGGTCTTTACCGTCTTTTTCATCAACCAATCCCAGGCGGACAGCAAAATCGATTTCCCTCGAAAGCCCGAACATTTGAGTATCTAAGACCTCTTCATATAGAGGACATTGAGGCATCGTTAAGTTATCCATTTGTACTCGGATCAGCTTCAAAATCTTCTCAGCATCAACTTTTAAGAGCTCAAAAGCTTTTTGTCGATGGTCAACCATCATCTCTGAAGCCAAAAGTATCCCTCCGTTCCCCAGGCGAGTACCTAATTCTTCTATTTATCATAAAGGGTATCAGCAGAAAATGCAAGTGGATTTAAGCACATGACATAAATTAAAAAATACTCAGCCTGTACATTTCAGACATTATTTCCAATAGCTTCACACCTGCGATACTGTTGCCTTTTTCGTCCAATGCCGGGCCGAATATACCGATTCCGAAATCGTAAGGTGAAATGCCCATTATCCCTCCGGATACGCCGCTTTTTGCCGGAATTCCGACCTTAATTGCAAATTCCCCGCTTGCATTGTACATTCCGCACGTCACCATAAATGTTTTGCAAATTCTGGCGACATCTTTTGAGATCACTTGCTCCCCTGTCTCAGGGTGTCTGCCGTTCAGCGCAAATACAGATGCGATTTTCGCCAAATCCAGGCTGTTCATCTCAATCGCGCATTGCTTCGTGTACAAATCCATTACCGTTTCTACCTCATCCTCAAAAATGCCGTACTGCTTCATATAGTAACACAATGCCCGATTAATCATTGATGTGCTGTATTCGGATTCAGCCACTTCTCGGCAGTATGTAATCTTTTGGTTGTTTGTCAGCCTTCTGATAAAAGACAGCAAATAATCAAGTCTCTCTTTCGCCGTTTTCCCTCTAATCAAGCTTGTCACTGCCAATGCCCCTGCGTTGATCATAGGGTTTAACGGCTTGCTTGGATTCATTGTTTCCAGCTTGATAATTGAATTAAACGGATCACCGGTCGGCTCCTGTCCGACATAGCTGAAGACCTTATCTTTGCCGTATTCCATTAACACCAAAGCAAGTGAGAGAACTTTCGATATACTTTGAAGCGTAAATGTTTTTTCTACGTCACCTGCTGACAGACAAATATTATTGGAATAATAAATCGCCACTGACAGATCGTGTTTATCGGCTTTTGCCAAGGCGGGAATATAGCTGGCAACCTCCCCCTCGTCCGTCACTTTTTTTGCCTCTTTCACTAAGGCTTCAAGCTCGTCATTATGCCGGCATACCATACAACCACCCTCGCTCCTTGAGCAATTCAATACACATAATTTGTACACAAAGTGACAATTCATGCGAAAACTTTTATAATTTTGAGAGAAGGGGGTTATGTCATGAGCGTTATACAAGTAAAAGGCAATGTTACATATCCGATCACCATTGATCCTAGCGTATGGATTTTTGATGACCGCAAATTTTCGTTTGACCGCAAAGGGGAAGGTCAAGACACACATTTTCAATCAGCCGGGGATGAATCCGATCTTGATCCTGAACGTGTCATTAGAGAGGGCCGGATTACTCCGCCGACCTTAAAGACAGAAAAACAATACGAGAAGCAAAAGCTAATGAATGGCAGTTTTGCAATGAAACTTGGGATGGTGCTTAAAAATGCCGAGCCGCTCAGTTCTGCGACACAATGCGTATTTGTGACAAGTTCAGGGAAAGCCGCCGTCCCTCTGGAAGCCGCTCTTAACAGTATTGTCCATTTCAGTGAGGCAGGCAAGCCGATTCAAGAAGGCGGTCCCGTTCATATTTACTTTGAAGACCCAGTTAATCACGAACAGCCGATCACCGATATAAAAGAAATCGAAATCATGTAATATTACAGCAAGTCAGCGGCAAGCTGGGCGAGACCTGACCTCTCGCCTTTTAACAGCTTCACGCTGCCTGAGACGGGTTGTCCTTTAAACCGCTCCACCACATAGGCCAAACCATTGTTCAGACTGTCTAAGTATGGGTGATCAATTTGTTCAGGATCGCCCATTAGGACAATTTTACTGCCTTCACCGACTCTCGTCAGCAGCGTTTTCACCTCATGCCTGGTCAAATTTTGCGCTTCATCAATAATAATAAATTGATCTGGAATGCTTCTCCCTCTGATATATGTCAGCGCCTCTACCTGAATAGAGCCAATCCCCGCCAGAATGGCCTCAAGCTCCCCCGGTTTTTTCGCATTAAACAGAAACTCCAAGTTGTCAAAAATCGGCTGCATCCAAGGCTTTAGCTTTTCCTCTTTTTCGCCCGGCAGGTACCCGATGTCTTTGCCAACGGGAACAATCGGTCTCGCCACGACCAGCTTTTTGTATATTCCCAAGTCTTCAGTCTGCAATAGCCCCGCCGCTAATGCTAAAAGCGTCTTGCCGGTTCCCGCTTTTCCGATCAGGGTCACAAGTGGAATATCTTCCCGCAGCAAAAGCTCTAATGCCATTGTCTGCTGTACATTTTTCGGCCTGATCCCCCATATATGTTCATCATCAAATACCAGTCTTTTTAATACCGTTCCGGTTTTATCCGCAATTCCGACTGCCGAGGCGGAACCTCCCAGCTCATCCTTCATTAACGCGAATTGATTCGGATAAAAAGCATGCTGTTTGATATCATTTACTGAAATTTGGTTTTTCCCATAAAAAGAGCTGAACAGCTGCTGGCTGATATATAAATCCTTATAACCGCTGTACATTTCATTATTGTCCACAACCCGGTCATTCAGGAAATCTTCGGCAAGCAGTCCGATTGCGTCCGCTTTAACCCTTACCAGTACATCCTTGCTGACGAGGATAACCGGCCTGCCATTTTCTTTGGTTTCTTCCTCAAGGCTTAGATTTTTCGCAACGGCTAATATGCGATTATCGTTCGTCTTTTCAATAAAGATCTCTTGCAGCTGGTGAAACGAACGATGATTCAGTTCAATTCTCAGTGTGCCGCCGGTATCAAGCGGAACATGCTCATGCAGCCTGCCCTTTTGTCTTAGCGCATCGATCAGTTTAGATACGTGCCTTGCATTCCTCCCAACCTCGTCCATATACCGCTTTTTTGAATCAACCTCTTCTAATACGACAGCAGGGATGACAACCTCATTTTCTTCAAAAGAAAATATCGCGTTAGGATCCTGTAATAACACATTCGTATCTAACACATAAATTTTACTCAAGTCTCAGCCTCCTGATATAAGGGTCAAAGTTCTTCCTGCTTCTCTTACGATAAAAAAGGTGAATGCCTGCTAAAATATATGTTTTTGTGCATAAAGATAGAAGGTTAATTCAACAATAAAATTAATAAATGCATTTCAAGGAGGGAACCCGCAAGTGCGAATTCTTTTCATTTTGATACAGCTGACGCTTATCTTGTCCGCATGTGCCTACCAGCAAGGAAGACAGGATCAGAATGTTGAAAAAGAATCAACAAGACAGCAGGAGACTAAACCGATTCACGTAAAGGACACAGCTCAAGAGACAAAAGACAATGGAACAAGGACGGATATTGCCAGGCATCTTGTCAGCGTTGCTGAAAAAAACCCTGATGTCAAGGACGCAACAGCCGTAGTGCTGGGCGGTTATGCCGTTGTTGGGATTGATGTCGATGATACTTTGGACAGAAGCAAAGTGGAAACCATTAAATATTCTGTGGCACAGGGTTTAAAAAATGATCGATACGGCGCTAATGCAGTTGTCATTGCCGATCCAGATACAGTCAGCCGCCTGAGGGAAATGAGCAGGGAAATCAGTGAAGGTCATCCGATAACTGGCATACTAGATGAATTAGCGGCAATTGTCGGCCGAGTGCTTCCCGAAATGCCTAACAATGTGATTAACAATGAAGACGAGCCGCAAACAAAGCAGCAAAATGACCAATTAAACAGAAAACAACGGCAGGAAATGGATCAGGAGCAAAACGATCAATCTGATCATCATATGAAAAAGAATACCAATGATTAAGCTATAGCCTCGGTGCTTTAGCTTTTTCTTATTTTAGACAGCTTCTGATCCGTGCTATAATACATGTTAGTGAAAGAGGTGATATGATGAGGGTCCAATGTTCTATTTGCGATAAAATTGAAACAATTGATGATGATACCCTGATCGCGAAACGGCTTCGAAACCGCCCAATCCATACATATATGTGTCAGGAATGCCACGACCGGATTGCCCAGAAAACAGAAGAACGGCTGAAAACGGGAAAATTCACTTTTCACCCGGGACAGCAGAAGAAAGAAAAAGTTAAAAAATAAAGCGGCCGCTTTACCATACAGAACAAAAAAGACTCAGCTGAGAAGCTGAGTCAAGCTGTCGAGATTTTCTCGACAGCTTGAGAGCGCGTCATGCGCTCTCACGAATAAGAACGTTCATATTTATGTTGTGCTTTTCATAAAATGAACGGGACAACTTAAAAAAGCAGCGTATTGACGGCAATGATGAGAATAATGACTCCGCTCAGCATCGTGCTGAACTGTCCGACGCGAAAAGATCCTATGCGTAATGACGCAGCTTTTTTTCCTAGCGAGCAGCCGATCCATATGGTCAGGAAACTTCCGAGTGCCGCAGTGATTGAAATTGCAGCGGGATTAAACCCGATCAGGCCCGCGCTTAATCCATTGGTCAGCGCATTTGCAGATACGGCCACCCCGAGAACTATAGATTCCAATATACTGATTTCTCCCGAACCATCAGCATCCGCTGTCTCCGGATTTTGTAACAGACCGGCAATACGGCTTTTTTTTCTTGATGACACATCAACACGCGCTGAATTTTCTTCTTTTCTCGGCACAGCCAGCAGGATGATGCGGATGCCAATGACAGACAAAATAAAAGCCGCCAGCAACACAGGAAGAAAACCGGGTAAAACGACTGAAATCCATTTACCGAAATAAATCCCCATATAGCTGAATAAAAAACAGATAAAAGCGATCATCATATTTGACGCGTGAGATATTTTGATCTTTCTGATGCCGTATGACATTCCTACTCCTAAATTATCAATGCTCGAAGACACTGCCAGACCTAAAATCAATAACCAAGCCATGTTATGTTCTCTCCATTCTTTGATGTCTTTTCAACATGTTGTGCTGTTCCAATCTACACTATCCTATTCCTCAGCACAGAAAAGGTACCTTTTCTGCAAAAATTATTGACTGATTATCATCATTCCGGCGGAAACGAGGTGACACCCTTGGAAGAAAATGAAAAAAAGACATTGGGCCCCCTTTTAAAATCACTGCTTGATAAGCATTCGCTCTCCATGAGAAAACTCGGTGCCTTAACCAACATTGATGCAGCTACCATCTCCCGGATTATAAACGGCAAGCAAAAGGCCAATTTAAAGCATCTTCAGGAATTTTCTAAACACCTCCGCACCCCGCTGGAGGAATTACTTGAGGCATCGGGCATATCTATCAGCCATGAAAAAGAAACTGCACTGCAAGACCCGATGCACGCGATTCAGGATATGCTGAATATGGCGGAGATGTTTGAACAGCCTTTTTCTCGGGAGCAAATTGAACGCGAGCTGACCAGATATGAACAATATGCCAAAACCCAGCAGGGCCATCGCCTGATTTGCGATGAATTTCAAAAGAAAATGGATAACGAAGAAAGCGTCGGCCCTTTTATTGATCATTTAAAAAACATGTATTGTCAGTATATGGACGGAGCAACACCAGCTGAAGACCGTGTGATTCTCGGGAGCGCGCTGCTGTATTATATTTTAGCGACGGACGTCATTCCGGATTATATGTTTCCGATCGGCTATCTGGATGACGCCATTGCCGTTCAAATCGCTTTGCACCGGCTGAAAAAAAAGTAAGGGCGCTTAAAAAAGCGCCCTTTTTTGTTGAAAAATATGAAACACCGCATTGCGGTTTTGTCAAAACAGAGACAGCTGTCATATGATACATCAACCTAACAAAAAGGAAGGTGTCTTCTATGGACAGCAACACAGTTGTGGCAGTATGCGCTCTGTTAAGTGTGGTAATTCAGATCGGAACGATATTTGCCGCGGGAAAGTGGAAAAAAGAATAAAAAACAAATTGAGGGTTTTTCACACAAACGGATGCTTATAAATAACCTTGTAAAAGATAGAAAGAAGATATGCATATTAAAAATCATTCTCCTCTTTGCCACCTCTGTCACATATATTTTGATCAGCATCAACTTTCAGGCGGATATAAAGATCCTGAAAAGGAACGGAGAACCGTTCCTTTCGTTTCAATAAATGGTTCAGCCGGCCAGAACCTCATGATGAAAGACAAACAAAATAATTGCATACAATTAAAACACAAGCTAGAAAACGGGCGAGTTAACTCCCTAAGGAAGAAGGCGAAATGATGAAGTAAACTGATAAACCGCTGAGCCTATTACGTTCTAAAGCGGCGTCGTCACCATACTAAACCGACCGTCTTTCTGTCGCACCAATGACACACTATTCTTCAAACGATAACGGAATGATTTCCGACCGTGAATTAAGCGGTGAAGTGACACCAGGGCGATTGAAGCCAGGATTTAAAAAGCGCAAAACAAAAAAAGCTTGTAGAAAAAACGATGTTTTTTCTACAAGCTGAGTCTTTTTATGAATTTGCAGACTGTCCTTTTTTCGACTGATACAGCCGGATTTTGTAAATGATTAAAATCAGAGCAGCGACAACCAATCCCTCTGCAACGGGCAAAAACACTCCTAAAAAGGTCAAAACAGTGCAGCCCAAAGCAAGAAACACATACACCACCGCTGATTTTAATAACGGAAGCCGTTTAGCAAATCCAAGCTTAAATACAATAACAGCCAATACAAAAATCGTACCGTACAGCAGCCACATGCCTGCCGCAGGCTGCCGGTCTACTTGATATAGAGCGGCGAAGAACGACAGGCGTTCGCTTACGTCATTCAAAAAGATTCCCTCCCCTGTAAACGTACGGGTTCTATCTTTTCAAATTCTGCACGAGATTAAGACAATCCTGCTGTTTTTTTCTTTTTAGCCGCTTTTTCACGTTCGTTCTTATTGAGGATTTTCTTTCTTAAACGGATGGATTCTGGTGTGACTTCACAATATTCATCTTCGTTTAAGTACTCTAGAGACTCCTCAAGAGACATGATGCGCGCTTTCTTAATTGTAGTTGTCTGATCCTTTGTCGCAGAGCGGACGTTTGTTTGCTGTTTCATTTTGCTGACGTTAACAACAAGGTCGTTATCACGGTTATGCTCTCCAACGATCATTCCTTCATATACTTCAGTACCAGGCTCAACGAAGATGACACCGCGGTCCTCAATTCCTTGAATACCGTATGATGTCGCTTTTCCGTTTTCCATTGACACAAGTACACCCTGACGGCGTCCGCCGACTTGGCCCGCCTGCATCGGCTGGTAGCTGTCAAACGTATGGTTCAGAATACCGAATCCGCGTGTTAATGATAGGAACTCTGTAGAGTAACCGATCAATCCGCGGGAAGGAACTGTAAAGATGAGTCGGACTTGGCCGTTTCCGTTGTTGATCATATCAACCATTTCGCCTTTGCGGGCACCCATTGATTCCATGACAGAGCCAGTATGCTCTTCAGGTACATCAATTTGCACACGCTCAACAGGCTCACAGCGTACGCCGTCGATTTCTTTGATGATAACTTCAGGTTTTGAAACTTGAAGCTCATAGCCTTCACGGCGCATATTTTCGATTAAAATGGACAAGTGCAGCTCACCGCGTCCGGAAACAACCCAAGCATCAGGAGAAGCTGTTGGCTCGACACGCAAGCTCACATCTGTCTGAAGCTGAGACTGAAGACGCTCTTCAATTTTACGAGCTGTTACATATTTGCCTTCACGGCCTGCAAAAGGACTGTTATTCACGACAAATGTCATTTGAAGTGTCGGCTCATCAATGCGAAGCACTGGAAGCGGATCTTGATGGTCTACAGGACAGACCGTTTCACCAACGTTAATGTCTTCCATGCCGGACACCGCAACGAGGTCTCCCGCTTTTGCTTCTTCAATTTCCACACGCTTTAAGCCTTGGAAACCGAAAATCTTTGTAACACGGAATGACTTAGCCGTTCCGTCAAGCTTCATAAGAGAAACCTGCTGACCAACTTTCATCGTGCCGCGGAATACGCGTCCGATACCGATACGGCCTACATAGTCGTTGTAGTCAAGAAGTGCAACTTGGAATTGAAGCGGCTCCTCTGCATTATCAACAGGTGCCGGAACATGCTTAATAATCGTTTCATATAAAGCTTCCATGTTTTCATCCTGCTGTTTTGGATCAAGACTCGCTGTTCCGTTAATCGCAGAAGCATATACCACTGGGAACTCGAGCTGCTCTTCATTGGCATCAAGCTCAATGAACAGATCCAGAACCTCATCGATCACTTCCTCAGGACGGGCAAAGTCACGGTCAATTTTGTTTACAACCACAACCGGATTCAGGTTTTGCTCAAGAGCTTTTTTCAGAACGAAACGAGTTTGAGGCATACAGCCTTCATATGCGTCAACGACAAGCACTACGCCGTCTACCATTTTCATAATCCGTTCTACTTCTCCCCCAAAGTCTGCGTGTCCAGGGGTATCCAAAATATTGATGCGTGTATCTTTATAGTTAATCGCAGTATTTTTCGCCAAAATTGTAATGCCGCGTTCGCGTTCAAGATCATTAGAGTCCATTGCGCGTTCAGCAACCTGCTCGTTGGCACGGAATGTACCAGCCTGATGTAAAAGCTGATCGACTAGAGTCGTTTTCCCATGGTCAACGTGGGCAATAATCGCGATGTTGCGAAGATCGTTTCGAAGTTTCACTTTTTCATCTCCTAAAAAAATTAGATAACTTTCATATTATACCACACATCCTCTTTAAAAGCGTCACGTTTTTCAGTAAACTTATTATAAGACGTAAAAGGGGATGGGAAATATGAAAAAAATGAATGGGCTTTTACTATTATTTGCATTTGCAGCGGTTTTCAGTATTATGCTGATCGGCGTCTTTATCGCTGAAAAAAGCGCTCTTGGCATTATCGCCAGCATTGTACTTGTTTGCGCCGTGATGGGCGGCGGATTTACATTGAAAAAGAAAATGCGCGAGCAGGGCTTGCTTGATTAAAAGCATTGCCCGGCCGGAGACGTTGTAATCAAAAAACACCGCAAAGAAAGCGGTGTTTTTTTCATGTCTTTAAGTCTTATCTCCCCTGTTTTTTAGTCGGGAAGATACAAAACAGCCTGTATACCTAGATAATCGTGCTTACGATGACACATGAGACCCGAAAAAAGCAGTTCGGCAATGTTATACATAAAATACCATAGAGCCTATTTTTATCACACCAATATATCCCTATAATGGAATCTGCATCACAGTTCATAAAAGGGAGAGAAGAAACATGAAAAAAACATTTGTAAAAAAAGCGATACTAACGACTGCCGCAATGACCTCAGCAGCTCTATTCACGTTCGGCCCTGATACAGCCAGCGCAAAAACACCGGCTGGTCACACTGATGTTTATGTTCAGCATCAGACAGTCACAACCGAAGATATCAATGCATTTATTGATATTTTAAATCAATCTATATACGAAAAAGACGGTGTATATTATTTCGACAGTAAAAAAGCTGTCGAGTTAGGAATGACAAAAGAAGAGGCTCAAGTCATCGCAAAATTATGGGAGTCGACATCGGAATTTTTCAATATTGTTTCACAGTGTGTATATATTGAAGATGGAAATTACAAATTTGATACAGAAAAAGCAGTTGAACTTGGCTTCACAGAAAAAGAAGCACTCGCACTCGACCAATTTTTCTCTGCTGTTTCCGTAAAGATACACATTCTTCAAGCAGCAATTGTATTACAAGACGGCGTGTACAGCTATGACAAAGATGCAGCCGTACAAGCAGGCGCGACACCTCAGCAAGCTGACATTTACGAAAAGCTTTTCGGTGCTCTGTCACAAGAACAACTTGCCGCAATCTATGATATGATTCATCCAAAAGCTTAATCTACAAAAGCGCTTGTCCGTTTTCCGGCAGGCGCTTTTCTTTATAACAGCAATTTGATGATCAGCATCACGACAGCCGCCGCTCCAAACCAACAGGCAGCTTTAACGATCATCAAACCATAATACCTCTGTTTAAACCGCCTTTCTTCTTCCGGCAGAAAGGCCTCCTCAACAGCCTGTCCGTCTTCCCATTCAAAGGGCTCAGCCATCATGTCATACATGTCTCTGCAGCTGCCGCAGGTCTTTAAATGTTCTTTAATCACGTGTTCCGTTTCTCTTTTACAATCACCTTCAAGATACAGAGGAAGCAGGTCTCTTACTAGAAAGCAGGTCATATCCGCTCCTCCTCTCTTCTTTTCATCACGTTTTTCTTTAGCTCTAATCTGGCCCGGTGCAGTGTAGTTTTCACCTTTGAAAGACTCCATCCTAATATCTCTGCAATTTCCTCATAAGAAAGCTCTTGGAATTCTCTTAAAATCAAAACGGATTGATACTGATCTTTTAACTGCAGGATCTCATGCCTTATGGTTTCGCTTTTTACCGTCCGCGACAAATACTCTTCAGGCTGCTCATAAGTTGTTTGCGTTAATCCATCACTTTTGCTGATATCAGAAAATTTGTATTTGGCATTCCTGCGGTACCAATTGACAAAGGTGTGATGTGCAATGGTGTAAAGCCACGTTCTGATGGAAGAATGGCCCCTAAACGAAGCCAGACCGTTAAGTGCTTTCACAAACGTATCCTGCGCTAAGTCCTTTGCTGTTTCAAGGTGACGAGTTCTTCTATATAAATAATTCAAAATTTCTTGGTAATACTGTCGATACAAGTCCTCAATAGAATCTCTATGCTTCATTAAAAGTAAAACCACACCGTCATCCAAATAGCCAATAAAATAAAACAGATATACATGGAAGACAGGTATACTTTCATATGTCTGATTTTGCTCTCTTCTTCAGCACCCGGGCTTCTCTTCGTACTAGAATCACTCCTTAAGAATTCCGCATTCTTTTGATATAGGGGCTCGTGCTGTTTCATCCATTCCATTGATTCACTCTCTAGCTCTCCTTCTTTATATAGGTCATATAAATCTAAAAAAACAGATTCTTTTTCTTTATGATTCATAAAGACTTTTCACCTCTCGTGTTTCTCCATCCACCACATAAGCGTCATGGCGGTTTGAGCCGAACGGCTGAATAATGATCAGCCATGCATAATGCCGTTCATCCCCTCTTTGAACGATAATTGGACGCATGCGTTTTTTGTAAATGACATCCTGATATAGAGAAGCTACTTTTTCATAAGCCAATGTTCCGTTACGATACGTATATGGGAAAGGCTGCTCGGGTGTATCACTGTACACATTAACGTTTAGCTGACCCTGATCTTCAAAAAAATTATATGTTTTAGAAGAATCAGTATACATCACCATGTCACTCTGACTTTTTTTCTTTATTTCAGCTCCATGAGCATCGAAGATCGATAATATCTGCTGCTGCAATTGGTTGTTGTCCATTGAAATATTCTTCTTCATCGGAAGCGAAAGGCTATGTAAAGAACCGGATTCACTCTCAAATTCCAACACAATCGCGCCTCTCGTTTCCACACGCACCAAGCTCCCGAGCAGGCTGTCGCTTTCAATATCAGTGATCTGATAAGGCTGTTTCGGTATGTTCAAAGCTGTAAACATTTGATTCAATTTGTCTTGTATGTCTTGTTCTGTCACATGAACATGAAAAAGAGAATCAAGCTGATAAATAGAAGGGTCTTCACTAAAGCTCATTAAAGTTTCTTTTTCCCAATAAAATAGCGTTCCATCATCATTATCTTTTTTATGAAGTTGATTTTTCAGATATATACGAACGACTGTCTGACCGTTTTCTTTAGATACCTTAGTTTCGATCTGGTCCTTATTTAACACACGGCCGTGCCGTTCGAGAAAAGCGATAGACCTCCGCATGTACTCTTGATCCGTCAGCTTTTTTCCATGGGGTTTTTTTACGTATTGATAATTACGAATCAGCTGTGAGACTTCGTCTACCTCAGCTTTATAGCTCTTGCTTTCAAATGAGTAGAAATAATGCACATCCATGTTTGTATCGTGCAAATAAAGTGTTTCATTCGTAGGAAAAAATGACTTCACAATCTGTTCCGCTTTTTCAGATGAAATGTGCTCCCCGACAAAATTGAATGAATCATGGACATCTAAAGGCTTTGATACAGCAAAAGCGGCGGTTCCTGCGTTATATATCGGATTTAAGAGCAAGACAAAAAACACAACGACAGCCATCGTCAGCCGCTTATTCACACGCATATAAAACTTGTCTGACTTTTGGAAGAGATGATAGCTCATCAAAAATCCCGCCATTGCCAAATAAATCGTATAAGGCATTACTGCACCATAATCTATGGTGATTTGATGGGAAAATGGAACAAGCAGCTTGACAAGCAGTCCGATAATCAGCGTATAAAATAACCCTAGTAAAATCTTATTTGTTCTCCAATACAGCTTGAAAAACAGTACATTCAAAACAATTGGAAGAATGATGATAAAAAACAGGAACACGAATTCAGTTGGCTCGACTTCATCAGGATATTCCTTCCAATAAGAAAAGAAACTGAATATCATTTGTACGATCGGCAAACTGACAACGGCCAGATCGAATGTATAAAACATGCCTTTTCCGCCATGATCACGCGGCATCAGCATGTAGTGAAAAGCCGTCAGCAGTACATACCCGTATAACAAAAAATGCACCAGCGGCAGCAGTTCTTTGTCGTCCTCTCTTAAGTAAGCGCTGGTAAAGTTTGTCGCCTGCACCTGATGAATGAGTTCAACTGACACCCCAGCCAGCAGCACAATCCGCAATAAGACACCAGCTAAGAACATTGTGCGGCACCGGTTTATCTTGGGATGGTGCACCACAACATATAAGCCCACAAGAACTACAACTGCCCATTGAATCAGCAAGGTGCTTTGTCGGCTTAATATAAAATAACGTTCGAAATGCAATACATAATGACTGAATAACTCCAACACGAACAACAATCCTTTTCTTCTTATTAAGGCCTCATTCGGTTAGACAGCGGGATTTTCAAAAAGTTTCAAGAAGAAACAAAAATATCTCATCTTCCCCTTGATATGTAAAAACATAACTCCGTAATGAACCATCACATGACACTTGACTCATCTTGATATTATTCAAAAAAAACAAACGCAGGACAATACTATCAATTTTGTCTAGTTATGTTAGTTTTTGTTGAGTAATCCAGAATGCTAGTTTAATATAACAATAAAGATTATTCAGTATTTTCAAAAAGGGGGATTTAATGTGGGTTTAGGTAAGAAATTGTCTGTTGCTGTCGCCGCTTCATTTATGAGTTTGTCAATCAGCCTTCCAGGTGTTCAGGCTGCTGAAAGTCATCAGCTTAAAGAGAATCAAACACATTTCCTGTCCAAAAACGCAATTGCGCAATCAGAGCTGCCTGCACCAAATGACAAGGCTGTCAAACAGTTTTTGAAAAAGAACAGCGGCATTTTTAAAGGCGACCCCGCTAAAAGGCTGAAGCTTGTCGAAAGCACGACTGATGCCCTTGGGTACAAGCACTTTCGATATGCGCCTGTGGTGAACGGAGTGCCTGTTAAAGATTCACAAGTGATCGTTCACGTTGATAAATCCGATAATGTCTATGCGATCAATGGTGAATTACACAATCAATCAGCGGCAAAAACAGAAAACAGCAAAAAAGTCTCTTCTGAAAAAGCGCTGGCACTTGCTTTCAAAGCCATCGGCAAATCACCGGATGCTGTTTCTAACGGAGCGGCCAAAAACAGCAATAAAGCGGAATTAAAAGCTGTAGAAACAAAGGACGGCAGCTATCGTCTTGCTTATGATGTGACGATTCGCTATATCGAGCCTGAACCTGCAAACTGGGAAGTCTTAGTTGACGCTGAAACAGGCAGCATTTTAAAACAGCAAAATAAAGTAGAACATGCTGCTGCCACTGGAAGCGGAACAACTCTAAAGGGCGCAACTGTTCCTTTGAACATCTCATATGAAAGCGGAAAATACGTTCTAAGAGATCTTTCAAAACCAACAGGCACCCAAATCATCACATATGACTTACAAAACAGAAAAAGCAGCCTTCCGGGCACGCTTGTCTCAAGCACAACGAAAACATTTACCTCTTCATCACAGAGGGCAGCCGTTGACGCACACTATAACCTCGGTAAAGTGTACGATTATTTTTATTCAAACTTTAAACGAAACAGCTATGATAACAAAGGCAGTAAAATCGTTTCTTCCGTTCATTACGGCACTAAGTACAACAATGCCGCATGGATAGGAGACCAAATGATTTACGGTGACGGCGACGGTTCATTCTTCTCTCCGCTTTCCGGCTCATTAGATGTGACTGCACATGAAATGACTCACGGCGTCACTCAAGAAACGGCCAACTTGATTTATGAAAAGCAGCCGGGGGCATTAAACGAATCATTCTCTGACGTATTTGGTTACTTTAACGATACAGAAGACTGGGACATCGGTGAAGACATTACAGTCAGCCAGCCTGCTCTCCGCAGCCTGTCCAATCCGACAAAATACGATCAGCCTGACAATTACGCCGATTACCAAAACCTTCCAAACACAGATGAAGGCGATTACGGCGGTGTACACACAAACAGCGGAATTCCAAACAAAGCCGCTTACAATACCATTACAAAGCTTGGTGTTTCTAAATCACAGCAGATCTATTACCGTGCGTTAACAACGTACCTCACGCCTTCTTCCACGTTCAAAGATGCCAAGGCGGCTCTCATTCAATCTGCCCGTGATCTTTACGGCTCCACTGATGCCGCTAAAGTTGAAGCAGCCTGGAATGCTGTTGGATTGTAATGTTAGGAAAAGCCTGAGAAATCTCAGGCTTTTTCTGTTACATGTATTTCTCTCTTCAGCAGAAATAACGAAAGGATAATGTTAGTAAACAGAAACCGCTTCTGATTTGCAAAAAAGAGGAAGTACAGCCCCAAGTGTGCAGCAAAGGGAAAGCGGCAGTCGATCTTCCTGATTCAACGCACAAGATTGATAGAGAAATTCTTCTAGCGGACACTAGCTATGTGAAGGATTGCGCGTTCAGAAAAGAGCAAAAACATTGACAAAAAAACTTATTTATGCTAAAATTTACTATTAATATATTTATGTGTATAATAAGATTCTCCTGGCCAGGGGAATCTTATTTTTTTATGGAGGATCATTTCATGAAAAAAAATGAGTCCAGTTTAACGTCTTTGATTTCAGCTTTTGCCCGTGCGTATCACAGCCGATATGATACGCCTCTCATTTTTGATGATTTTATTGCAAAAGATCTCATAAATGAAAAAGAGTTTACAAGCATCAGTGAGAACATGATTCAAGGAATCTCGTTTTTCAACAAAGAGATTGCTGAACGTCTGCAACATGATCCTGAAGAAATATTAAAATGGGTTATACAAATCCAGCTGTCGCCCACGCCCTTAGCACGTGCTGCGTATTGCGAAAAAGTCTTACACAACGAATTGATGCTGGGAGCAAAACAGTATGTCATTCTTGGGGCCGGGCTGGATACTTTCTGTATCCGGCATCCAGAATTAGAAAACAGCCTGCAAATTTTCGAGGTTGATCATCCGGCTACACAGCAAGTCAAAAAAGATAAGCTGCAGGATGCAAATCTGGCAATTCCGGGACATCTTCACTTTGTTCCTATGGATTTCACCAAAATGTTTTCATATGAGCCTCTCTTAGATAAAGGATTTAAGAGCACAAAAACATTCTTCAGCCTTCTCGGAGTGTCTTATTATTTAACCCGAGAAGAAAATGCAAACTTGATCAGCCATTTATTTTCGCATGTCCCATCCGGCAGCTCGATCGTTTTTGATTATGGGGACGAAACACTCTTTACAGCAAAAGGAACGTCAAACCGAGTTGAACATATGGTGAAGATGGCTGCCGCAGGCGGTGAACCGATGCAATCGTGTTTCACCTATCAAGAAATTGAACATATGTTAGAGTCATCGGGATTACTGATCTATGAGCATTTATCACCGGACGACATTCATGACCTTTTCTTTTGCAATCGAGCGGACGATTTGTCAGCTTTTGAAACAATTCATTATATTCATGCGGTAAAAAAATAATGTTTTATTCAACAAAAGCCTCCCCTTTTTCGGGAGGCTTTTATAAAAAGAAACTGCCATCATCAAACGGCCGCTTCCGCTAAAGGCTTCACAAGGATCATAAACGATTTGCCTCTTTCATCTTTCTCCGTTTTCAGCTGTTCAAAGCCGCATTGGCTCAAAAACAGGATCCATTCACTGCGATCAATGGGAACTCCGGCAAACATCGCTTTATGCTTGTCTCTGAGCGATTTGCTGATCTGTTCAATGATCATCCTCGCATACCCCTTGTTTTCTTCAGCCGGATCGACCAGTACCGTTCCAAGCCACGGCTTTCCGTTTGAAGGCGCCCACTCAAGATGATAGCTGACGGCAACAGGATGACCGGCTGTTTCCCATACAAGCCATGACCCATTGTACATAGAGTAGGAGATAATATAGCTTTCTGCATCTTTTCCCCCAAACTCCTCCTCTTTCCATTCAGGATGAGCCTTGGCGAGCTTCTCTAACAAGCAGAGGTCGTCCTGTTCAAACGGCCTATTTCTCAGCATGAAGATACTCTTCAAATATCGTTTTATGTATGGATGGGTTTCCGGCAAGCACACTGTGATTTTCTAAAAAGCTAAACGGCTTTCCCTCAATGGTCGAATAAATGCCTCCTACTTCATTTAACAGAATACAGCCCGCTGCATAATCCCATGGCGCAAGCCGCATTGTGATGTAAGCATCGATTCTTCCTGCCGCGACATTCGCCAGCTCTAAAGCGGCAGATCCGTAGGAGCGTGTGCCCCTGACTCTTTTCACAAGGGGCGCCAGTACACTTGAATCAATTCTTCTGTTTTCCGTTACCCATGTCGCATTAATAGCAAGAATCGCTTCTTCAATGACAGTTTCTTTTAAAGGAGCCAGCTTTGTTTCATTCATATAAGCTCCTCTTCCGCTAAATGCGTGATACAGCTCATCATGCACCACATCATAGATCAAACCGATTTTTCCTTCTCCGTTTTCAAAAATCCCAATAGAAATCGCAAAGTTTCTTTGCTGGTGCACAAAATTCATCGTCCCGTCAATTGGGTCAATAATCCAGACGACTCCCTCAAGTGAATGGAGTTTGTCTCCTTGACCTTCTTCGCCGAGTATGCGGTGTCCCGGAAACGTTTCCTGAATGCGTTCAATGAAAAACTTTTCCGTTTCTTTGTCAATATTGGTGACTAAATCATTCGGATTTGATTTCGTTTCAATCGTCAGACTTTCATGCATAGATTGTTTAATTCTTGTGCCTGCTTCTCTTATCCATTTCTTTGCAATCTCATCAATTTCCGTCCAATTTGTCATTCATGTGTACCTCTCTTCTATGTAGACCTTTATTTTATAGGATACTGATAACGGCGGTGAAAAAGCAAGGGAAATGAAAAATATGCCTTCTCATGTAAAAACGAACCATTCATGCGGTTCGTTTTCACTATCGCTTTTTACCCGTTAATCCGATTCCATTCTTTTCTGAGTCGCTCAAGTTTGTTTTTGCTTTGTTCGATCTGTTCTTCATTTTCTTTTTGCATCGCTTCATATAGGGTTGCCAATTCATAATCAACCTCTAGTCTCCAGACAGCTACACGATTGTTTTTCTCTTCCTTAAATCCCTCTTTTACAACTTGCCTCATTGTCTTTCGCCCCTTCCAGAGATCATTTGTTTGTAAAAAAGCATCCCATTTTGCCATTCAACAATGATGACTTCTTATATCGTATGATTGTTCTATTTACGCGTAACAGGATTCTAAAAATTGTGTGTTTACCTATTCGTTCATTACCACATTTCCCCTTTCTTAAAACGCGCGCAATCTTTTTGCCGCTCGTCCTAACTGTGATAAAATATGTATACTGAGCATGAAGGAGGAAAATCATGACACAAATGCGTTTTACTGAAGAAGACTTTAACACATTTACAATAGAAGGCTTAGACGCGCGCATGGAGGTTTTAAAAGAGACGGTCCGCCCGAAGCTTACAGCACTAGGCGAACATTTTGCCCCGACTTTATCAGCTTTAACGGGAGATGAAATGTTTCCGCATGTGGCAAAGCACGCAAGAAGATCCGTCAATCCTCCTGCTGACAGCTGGGTGGCGTTCGCAAACAGCAAAAGAGGCTATAAAAAACTGCCGCATTTTCAAATTGGTCTATGGGAAAGCCACGTATTTGTGTGGTTCGCGATTATTTATGAATCTCCTATCAAAGAAGAATACGGCAAATGGCTTGAAACAAACCAGGAAACCATCACCAGAAATATTCCAGACAGCTTCGTTTGGTCCGCAGATCACACCAAACCGGGAGTACATAAGCAGTCTGATATGGACAAGGAACAGCTGAAGACACTGTTTGAGCGTTTGCAGATTGTAAAAAAAGCTGAGCTTTTATGCGGCATCCAGCTTCAAAAGGAAGAAGTGCTGAAGATGAATAACCAGGAATTCCTTCAGCGTATCGATGATGCGTTTCAGAAACTTGCTTTTCTGTATCGTCTCACCCAAAAAGTGTCACAAGCATAAAAAAGAGCCGGGATATTCCCCGGCTCTTTTTCCTACATCTTAATCTTCGCCTGATCAGATTCTCTCGCCTGTTTGACAGTGCGATAAGGCGAATATGTACTTTGTTCCTCAAACTCGCCGCATAGCTTTTTTTCCTCGGCCTTCCCCGGGACAATTTCCTTAAAACGGCGGTAAGCTTTCAGCAGTTCTTCGCGATCAGCGCCTTTTTCATATGCAAGCTCAACCTGCTGGAAAAACGCGATCACATCCACTGCTTCTTCGGTTGTCCAGTCTTCATTCATCGGATATTGGTACTCCATTTTCTTCACTCCTTATCATTTGCTTCCTTTAAGAAAAAGCATCTTCATTTGATCATAAATTGTTCTTTACATTCTTTCAAGTTCATAATATAATTCATTTGTTTTACGTCTAAAAAACGGTTGAGAAACTGATTTTAATACACACTATTATGCATAGGTATGATTACAAAGGTGGGAAAACAATTGTCGCAACACGAAACACCCTTATACACAGGACTGAAAAAGCATGCAAGCAGACAGCCTGTTCAATTCCACATTCCCGGCCATAAAAAAGGGGCAGGAATGGACCCAGAATTCAGACAATTTATCGGTGAAAACGCATTAAGCATAGATTTAATCAATATTGAACCATTAGATGACCTGCACGCGCCAAAAGGCATCATCAAACAAGCACAGGATCTTGCGGCTGAAGCATTTGGCGCGGACCACACATTTTTCTCTGTCCAAGGAACAAGCGGCGCCATTATGACAATGGTGATGGCTGTTTGCGGACCTGGAGATAAAATTATTATTCCGCGAAATGTGCACAAATCAATTATGACAGCTATTGTATTTTCCGGAGCGATCCCAATCTTTATTCATCCTGAAATTGACAATGAATTGGGCATCTCCCATGGTATTACACTTGATTCTGCTAAACGGGCGCTTACGGAGCACCCAGATGCAAAAGGGCTGCTCGTCATCAATCCGACATATTTCGGGGTTGCAGCCGACTTAAAAAGCATTGTAGAGCTTGCCCATTCGTTTGATGTACCTGTGCTTGTCGATGAGGCACACGGCGTGCACATTCATTTTCACAGCGAATTGCCGCTTTCAGCCATGCAGGCAGGAGCGGACATAGCAGCAACTAGTGTACACAAGCTGGGCGGCTCACTGACGCAAAGCTCTATTTTAAACATGAGAGAGGGCCTTGTTTCCAAAGACAGAGTGCAATCCATCCTGAGCATGCTGACAACGACGTCGACTTCTTACTTGCTTCTCGCCTCACTGGATGTCGCTAGAAAACGCCTTGCAACAGAAGGGCATCAGCTTGCTGAGGAGACACTGAAGCTTGCCAACCAGACGAGAAACCGCCTCAATCAGATTGAAGGTATTTATTGTGTCGGTGAGGAGATTCTCGGGTCAAAAGCAGCTTACAGCTATGACCCGACAAAATTGATTATCTCTGTTAAAAATCTTGGGCTTACAGGCCATGACGTGGAAAAATGGCTTCGTGAATCCTTTAATATTGAAGTTGAGCTTTCGGATCTATACAATATTTTGTGTATTTTTACCCCTGGTGACAGCCAAAATGATGCAGACCGGCTTGTAGAGGCTTTAACAGAGATTGCACATCATATGGCAGAGAAAGATGTCACACATCGGCAAACTGAGGTTCTGCTTCCGGAAATACCTTTATTGGCAATGACGCCTCGTGATGCTTTCTATGCAAATACGGAAGTCATCCCCTTAAAAGAAGCATCAGGACGGATTATCGCTGAATTCGTCATGGTATATCCTCCTGGTATTCCAATCTTTATTCCGGGTGAAATCATTACTGAAGAAAATATCAGCTACATTTTCAAGAATCTTGACGCGGGTCTCCCTGTTCAAGGACCTGAGGACTCGACCCTCACGATGATCCGGGTCATTAAAGAACAAAAAGCGATTCAATAAAGAAAGCATGCGGCTTAAGCCGCATGCTTTCTTTACTCTTTTTCAACAGGACATTGGCATTGTCCGCAGCACGTTCCGTATAATGTTGTCACTTTCTCATCTTCAAAGTAATGAATGGCTTCGTTGCAATCTTGACAAACGATCGTACCCATCTCTCATTCCCCATTTCTTTGAATTTTGAAAACGCTTAATTTCTTTTGTTGTTATTATATTAATATGTCACATTTAAAATGTCAATAATAAATTGTATAACACATTTGAGGTGAATATCGATATATATCACGTGTTTTTTCATTCTTCATCATACATTACCTTCTTCTTGTAACCGCTTTAACTGATACATATGCCAAAACCTATCATAAGATTTCATGCTATCTTGAACTTTTCAGCAATAAATCCTATACACCCTCAGATTCGCTATTTTAACCGAGTGATACGGAATGTAATCATACTTTAAAAACGGTTTCAATTATATAACAATTAGGTAACAAGGAGCAGATTAAGCTGTATCTCATGATAAACTAAAGCTAGTTTACTATTGTTTAAACAGAGGAGAAGATAGATGCGATACCGCGTGATATTCCCCATGCTGATAATAGTATTTGTTTTATCGGGCTGTACACTTTCCACCATCAACCCGATGAAAAAAAACCGGATTGATAACATTCATCATACACAAATCTTGTTTTTTTCTGATGAGAACCAAATTGATCAGGAAGCGCCATATTACGATGCCCTGCTGGATTTAGAAAAAGATTATCCCGAGCAAATTGATAAAATGAAGGTCTATGATAACAAAAAAGGCTGGGAAGATGAGATCAAAACCGTCCCTACCCTTATGGTTGTAGATCAGCGCCATGTCGTGGTGAAAATCGAGGGATGTGTGAAAAAGAAAGAAGACATCATTAAACCATTGCAGCATGTGCTGCCAAAATAAAAAACAGCCCCCGCTTAAAGGGAGGGCTGTTTTTTATACGAGCATTATTTTACGATGTGAATCGGACTTCCGATTGCCACTTCAGCTGCTTCCATTGTGATTTCGCCCAATGTTGGGTGAGCGTGAATTGTCATCGCGATATCTTCAGCAGTCATGCCGCCTTCGATCGCTAAGCTTAATTCAGAAATCATATCAGAAGCACTCGCGCCGGCGATTTGCGCACCGATCACAAGACCGTCCTCTTTACGAGTGATCAGCTTCATGAAGCCGTCTGTTTCGTTAAGAGAAAGCGCACGGCCGTTTGCTGCAAATGGGAATTTAGCTGCAACAATGTCAAGCCCCTCTTCTTTCGCCTGTGCTTCAGTGTAACCGACTGACGCAAGTTCAGGCTCAGAGAAGACAACCGCAGGAATACCAAGGTAATCGATTTCTGCAGGCTCTCCAGCAATAGCTTCTGCTGCGATTTTACCTTCGTAAGACGCTTTGTGAGCAAGCGGCGGTCCTTCGATGATATCACCGATTGCATAAATGTTAGGTACGTTAGTGCGGCACTGTTTATCAGTTTTTACGACACCGCGGTCCGTCATTTCAATACCGACTTGCTCAAGACCAAGCTCATCAGTATTTGGACGGCGTCCTACTGTAATCAGTACGTAATCAGCGTCAACAGTTTTTTCTTCGCCTTTTACTTCAAATGTAACTGTTACGCCGTCTGGTCTTTCTTCGACACCTTTAGCCATCGCATTTGTATGGATTTCAACGTTGCCTTTTTTCTTCAGTCTGCGTGTAACAAGAGAACTCATTTGTTTTTCGAAGCCAGGAAGAATTTCATCTCCGCCTTCAAGAATAACAAGCTCTGTACCGAAGTTAGCATACGCAGTTCCAAGCTCAGTTCCGATGTATCCGCCGCCGATAACAACGAGCTTTTTAGGAATTTCTTTAAGAGCTAAAGCGCCTGTTGAATTTAGGACGCGCTCAGAATATTTGAAGTTTGGCAATTCGATAGGACGAGAACCAGTTGCAATGATTGCGTTTTTGAACGTGTATGTTTGAGCAGAATTCTCATCCATTACACGAACTGAATTGCTGTCTACAAAGTAAGCCTCACCTTTTACAACATCTACTTTGTTGCCTTTAAGAAGACCTGCTACACCGCCAGTAAGCTTATTTACAACAGAAGTTTTCCATTCTTGAACTTTAGTGAAATCAACTGATACGTTCTCAGCAGTGATTCCCATGTCGTCAGAATGCTTTGCATTCTCATAACGGTGGCCTGCATTGATCAGCGCTTTTGAAGGGATACATCCAACGTTTAGACAAACGCCTCCAAGCGTTGCTTTTTCAACGACAGTTACTTTTTGTCCAAGCTGTGCAGCGCGGATGGCAGCTACATAGCCGCCAGGTCCCGCACCAATTACAAGAGTATCTGTTTCAATAGGGAAATCTCCTACTACCATAACATTACGCCTCCATTAAAATTAATTGTGGATCGTTCAGTAAACGCTTGATGTGATTTAAAGCATTTTGCGCAGTTGCTCCGTCGATCATACGGTGGTCGAAGCTGAGAGAAAGAGCTAAGACTGGAGCTGCTACGATTTCGCCATCACGAACAATCGCTTTTTCTGCAATGCGTCCGATACCAAGAATCGCAACTTCTGGATGGTTGATAACCGGAGTAAACCATTGTCCGCCAGCAGAACCGATGTTTGTAATTGTGCAAGATGCGCCCTTCATTTCAGCTGGAGCAAGCTTGCCTTCACGAGCTTTTGTAGCAAGGCCATTGATCTCATCAGAGATTTCAAAGACAGATTTACGATCTGCATTTTTCACAACCGGAACAAGCAAGCCTTTTTCAGTGTCAGCTGCGATACCGATATTGAAGTAATGTTTTTGGACTACTTCTTCTGTTTTATCGTCAATTGACGTGTTTAAAACAGGGAATTTTTTCAGTGCAGATGTAAGAGCTTTTACAACGTAAGGCAAATAAGTCAGCTTGATTCCTTGATCAGCAGCAACCTGTTTGAACTGTTTACGATGTGCAACAAGGTTTGTTACGTCCACTTCGTCCATTAATGTTACGTGAGGAGCTGTGTGTTTAGAGTTAACCATCGCTTTCGCAATTGCTTTACGGATACCGCTCATTTTTTCGCGTGTTTCTGGGAATTCACCCTCTGGAACTGAAGCAGCAGCCGGTTTAGCAGCTGTTTCTTGCGGCGCAGCCGTTTCTTGCGGCGCAGCTTCTTGTGCTCCTCCGTTTACAAAGCTGTCGATATCTTCTTTCACAACACGTCCGTTGTTGCCTGAACCAGTTACTTTACGGATGTCTACGCCTTTTTCACGAGCATATTTACGTACAGAAGGCATAGCGATCACGCGTTTGTTCGGGTCAACTTCAGCTTGATCCTGCTGTCCAGCGCCAGTTGCTTTTGCAGGCTCTTGAGCTTGCCCTTCTTTCGCAACGTCTTGTCCCGCTTCTGCAGTTGACTGAACTTGTGCTTCAGTTTTCGCATCGTCAGACTCATCGCTGCCTTTAAATTGAAGGTCTTCGTAACCAGGTGCATCAAACGTAATGATCGTTTGTCCAACAGTTGCAACCGTTCCCTCTTCAACTTTTAATTCTAATACTTTTCCTTTAACAGGTGAAGGAATTTCTACTACTGCTTTATCATTTTGGACTTCAGCCAGTACATCATCTTCGTCTACCTCATCGTTAGGCTTGACAAACCATTTTACGATTTCGCCTTCGTGGATACCTTCCCCGATATCCGGAAGTTTAAATTCAAATGCCACAGTTCTCGACCTCCTAGTTGATTAAGCAATTTTACAGTTTACATCGTAAGCATTGAAAACAGATATATTATAGAGGGAAAACGTTCATCTTCCCTCTCGATTATGCGGTTTGATTAAAATTCAAGTACTTTTCTTGCAGTTTCAAGAACGTCTTTATGGTTTGGAAGCCATACACTCTCAGCTTGTGAGAAAGGAAATACTGTATCAGGCGCAGCCACGCGAAGGACAGGTGCTTCCAAGCTCAAGATTGCGCGGTCATTAATTTCGGCTACTACGTTTGCAGCAATACCGGCTTGTTTTTGTGCCTCTTGAACCACAATCGCGCGACCTGTTTTTTCTACAGATGCGATGATTGTATCGATATCTAGCGGGCTTACAGTGCGAAGGTCGACAACTTCAGCAGAAATGCCGTCTTTTTCAAGCTCCTCGGCAGCTTTTAATGATTCATGAACCATTGCGCCGTATGTGATGATTGAAAGGTCAGTACCTTCACGTTTTACGTCAGCTTTGCCAAGCTCGATTGTGTATTCTTCTTCAGGAACTTCCTGACGGAAAGAACGGTAAAGCTTCATGTGCTCTAAGAAAACAACTGGATCATTGTCTCTGATCGCAGAAATTAAAAGTCCTTTGGCATCGTAAGGAGTTGATGGAATAACAACTTTGATACCAGGCTGCTGTGCAACAAGACCTTCTAAGCTGTCAGCGTGAAGCTCAGGAGTGTGAACACCGCCGCCGAATGGAGAACGAATTGTTACAGGTGAAGTCCAGCGTCCGCCAGAACGGTAGCGCAAACGAGCCATTTGGCCGGAAACTGAATCCATTACTTCGTAAACAAATCCGAAGAATTGGATTTCCATAACCGGACGGAAGCCGTTTAAGCCTAAACCAAGGGCAAGACCGCCGATACCAGATTCAGCAAGTGGCGTGTCAAACACACGGTCTTCACCGAATTCTTTTTGCAATCCTTCTGTCGCACGGAATACGCCGCCGTTAACACCAACGTCTTCTCCGAAAACTAAGACATTTTCGTCATTTTTCAGTTCTGTGCGTAACGCATCCGTGATTGCTTGAATCATTGTCATTTGCGCCATGGCTTACTTCGACTCCTTCTGTGTATAAATTTCAAATTGCTCCTCAAGGTTGTGAGGCATTTTTTCGTACATGATTTTCATTAAATCAGTTACTTTTTGCTTCGGCTCAGCATCAGCTTTTTTGATCGCTTGCTTAATTTCTTCTTTCGCATCCTCAATTACTTTTGCTTCTTCTTCTTCAGACCATAAGCCTTTGTTTTCAAGGAACGCGCGGAAGCGTACAAGCGGGTCTTTTTGTTCCCATTCATTTTCGATTTCTTTTGTGCGATATTTAGTCGGATCGTCGCCGGCCATTGTGTGCGGACCGTAACGGAAAGTAAGTGTTTCAATCAGTGTCGGGCCTTCGCCGTTGATCGCGCGCTCGCGTGCTTCAGCAGTTGCAGCGTATACAGCAAGCGGATCCATTCCATCTACTTGTACGCCGACAATACCTGCAGCTACAGCTTTTTGTGCAATTGTTTCAGCCGCTGATTGTTTTTCAACCGGAGTTGAAATTGCGTAGCGGTTGTTTTGCACCACGAAGATTGCAGGTGCTTTATAAGCGCCGGCAAAGTTAATTCCTTCGTAGAAGTCCCCTTGTGAAGCTCCGCCGTCACCAGTGTAAGTGATTGCGACAGCTTTCTTACCGCGTTTTTTAAGACCTAGCGCAACACCGGCAGTTTGAATGTATTGAGCACCGATAATGATTTGTGGAGAAAGGGCATTCACATCATCAGGCATTTGGTTTCCTCTGAAATGTCCGCGAGAGAAAAGGAACGCTTGATATAACGGGAGGCCATGCCAAATTAACTGAGGCACATCACGATATCCTGGAAGAACAAAGTCTTCTTTTTCAAGCGCAAAATGCGTTGCGATCTGAGAAGCTTCTTGACCCGCAGTAGGAGCGTAAAATCCGAGACGTCCTTGACGGTTTAATGAGATAGAGCGCTGATCAAGCACACGCGTAAATACCATGCGGCGCATGAGCTCTTTTAATTGATCATCAGATAAATCAGGCATTGCCGCTTCATTCACGACTTCTCCCTTTTCATTTAAAATTTGGAACGTTTCGAACTGCTTTTTAATGGCATCAAATTGCTTCTTACTGTCAGCGATAGCTTTTTTCGTTTTTGCAGCCATACTAAGTCACCTCTTCCTTTCTTTTAAACAGTCATTAGACGTGCATTCCTTTTATACATACAAACTTAGGGTACCCTAAAGTATCAGCAGTAAGTCGTATATATTTAGCCGATCCCCAGTTTGCCAAAACCTTTTATGTAGGATGGTTACACTCTGCTTTGAACTGTATTATTTCGAAGTTGTAAAAAACTAATACAACACCGCTTAACATGGATTAGTTTACACCAGATCAAGAAGAACCGTCAATCGTTTTCATCGTTGATTTTAAATAAATGTATTCGCTTTACATTTTTACAAAAAAAACAGATGCTGACGGCAGTCAAAACTGTACTAGTATACATCGGTATACTGTACTACAATAGAATTCAAAATTTTGAACTAAATTGGCATCGTGTTTATTAAAAAAAGAGCTGATCAATCAGCTCTTTTTCACGTGGTAGCCGGCGGCATCATAAAGATCATTCCGGGCTTTATTATATTTTTCTGTTTGTTCATTAAATTCACCGCTGTATTTGAGGACCTTTTCATAAGAGGCGTTGACTTTATCGATCTGCCGCTCCAGGTCATCTCGTGTCAAGTCTTTGTCTTTCAGCTGATTATACAGCTTTTTATTAAACTGAAGCGCTTTTTTATATTCTTCATACATGGACCCATATGATGTATATCTTTTCTCCATATGGCTTGCTGCGGCATCAGCCTTTTCTTTTATGTTTTCATCCTTAATATGTTCAGCTGACGTTTTTGCTTCCTCAAATTCCGATTCTGATTTTTTCATGCTGTCATTTTCAATCTTTAGATGTTCTTCGCGCTTATTGACATTTTCAAGCGCCTCGTTAGATAAAGCAACGATATTCTTATAATCATCCATGTTGAGCTTCATGACATCACCATAAAGCTGATTTTCTTTCGCCTCTAAATCCTCGAGTGTTTTCTGTTCCTCTTGAAACGGCTTTTCCGATTCTGCGGCTTTTTCTAATGAATGATGAAGAGAATCAACCGGGTCCTGTCCCGTGCATCCTGTTATCATCAGTGTCATCGCACAAAAAGCTCCGATTTTCATTCCGAACCGCCGTTTTATTGCGTCTTTCACGTTAAATCCCCCAATCTTGACAATTTCTACTATAGAATCCAAAAGCACATTTGGCAATAGATGTACTTTATGAATGCAACGTTAAAATCAAATCAAAAATAGTGAAAAATCAGGGCAGATGACCATACAACTTTTTTGTTTTTACATAGGTTATAGTAGACGCTATGCCTACTTCTAAAGGCTCTGGCGTAATTAAAAGAGGAGGTAATGCAATATGTTTGGATATGGTTTCGGCGGAGGATGCTGCGGTTATGGTGGTTACGGATATGGCGGTTGCGGTTACGGACATGGCCGCACCTTTGCGTTAATCGTTGTTTTATTCATTCTGTTAATCATTGTCGGAGCTGCTTATTTAGGCGGAGGCTGTTGCTAACCACACAGCATGAAATTGACCAGCCATCTACGGCTGGTCATTCATTTCGTTGCACCACTGTGAACAAATCCGATATAATTTACATATTAAGCTTTAGGAGTGAATTTTCTTGATTACTATGGAAAACATCGTACGTGACGGCCATCCAGCCCTAAGAGAGACAGCCAAACCTGTTGAGCTGCCTGCAACCGATGCAGAAAAACAGCAGCTGGCCGACATGATCGAATTTGTGAAGAACAGCCAAAATCCTGAATTAGCCGAAAAACACAATTTACGCCCGGGCGTAGGGCTCGCTGCCCCTCAAATTAATATTAAAAAACGAATGATCGCCGTTCATGCTGAGGATGCTTCCGGTAAGTTATACAGCTATGCTCTGTTTAATCCGAAAATCGTCAGCCATTCTGTTGAAAAAAGCTACTTAACAAGCGGTGAAGGTTGCCTGTCTGTCGACGAAGCCATTCCCGGCTATGTTCCCCGCTATGCTCGAATCCGAGTAAAGGCAACAACGCTTGAAGGCGAAAGCATTGACATTCGTTTAAAAGGATTTCCGGCTATTGTGTTTCAGCACGAGATTGATCATTTGAACGGTGTTATGTTTTATGATCATATCGATAAGGAGAATCCTTTCAAAGAACCTGAGAATGCAATCGCGATTGATCGCTAAAAAAAACGGCTGGCACAGTGCCAGCCGTTTCATTTTAAAAGGCCCAGTTCTTTGACAGCGAACGCAATTCCATCCTCGTCTACCGGCTTTGTTACAAAGTCTGCGATTTCTTTCAATTCAGGAACAGCATTTCCCATAGCTACGCCTGTCCCGACATATTCAATCATTTGCAGATCGTTTAATCCGTCGCCAAAAGCATATGTATCACTGATATCAAACGGGAGACGCTCGATGACTTTTTTAATCCCTTCCGCTTTCGAACCTCCGTGCGGCAGAACATCAGTCGAAAACTCATGCCAGCGCACTAAGTCAAATTCAGGAAAAGCGGCATAAGCTTTTTCTTCTTCATCCTGGCAAAATAAAAGGAGCTGGAAAATTTCTTTTCCTTCATAAAAAAGCTCGTCGGTTTCTGGATAATCAGTTTTAAGGCTGCCGATTCCCTCCAGAACATGAGGATGATCCGCCACAGTCGCTTTCATCGTATCCTCTGCCATAAACACAACAGGATGTTTGCCCTCTCCTGCCTGCTTTAGTAATCGTCTGATTGCCTCTTCAGGGAGTGGATTTTTATAAATCACTTGATTTTCAAAAACAACATACTGCCCATTATAGGAAATGAATGAGTGTATACCCAATTCTTCCAAAATCGGCTTAACCAAAAACGGAGACCGCCCGCTGGCGATAAACACATGATGACCTTGGCGCTGCAACTCCGCCACCGCTTTTCTCGTACTTTCCGGTATATTCTTGTCATGATCATATATCGTACCGTCAATATCAAAAAAAATTAATTTTGAATCCATCGCAACTTCCCCTTTATCGTCTTGATCTGCAATTCCCACCCCCATCATACAAAAAGATTGTCTTTCAGCAAACTCATTCATTCAAAAAATCATATTATATTCCATTAATAACCACGAAAAGTCTTCCTCAATCTCCGTATACTATGTGTATAAAAGAACTCTGGACAAATGTTTATTAAAGGAGGAAAGGCAAATGCTGCGCAAATTAAGAAAGAAACTCAGAAGACAATGGAACGGAATGCTCCGCAAGAAAGCGATTGCCTGACAAGGGATTCTTCACTTTTCGGTAGGCCCTTATTTTGCTCAAGGCTTTCCTTATATTCCGTTTTCGAATATAATAGAGGAAGCGAGTCTAACATACGGCATTTAAGGAGAGATTTGGATGATTTATAAGGTATTTTATCAAGAAAAGGCTGCTGAAGTACCTGTTCGGGAAAAGACAGATTCACTTTTTATTGAAGGCGTATCTGAACGTGACGTCAGAACAAAACTGAAAGAAAAGAAATTTAATATTGAGTTTATCACACCTGTTGATGGTGCATATTTAGAATATGAACAACAGAGCGAAAATTTTAAAGTATTGGAGTTATGAGCGGTATGAAATTTGTAAAAAATGATCAGACTGCTGTTTTCGCCCTCGGAGGTTTGGGCGAAATCGGTAAAAATACGTATGCAGTTCAATTTCAGGATGAAATTGTGCTGATTGATGCAGGGATCAAGTTCCCCGAGGACGAACTCCTCGGTATTGACTACGTTATCCCTGATTACACGTATTTAGTCAAAAATGAAGATAAAATTAAAGGGCTTTTTATCACCCACGGACACGAAGACCACATCGGTGGTATACCATACCTGCTCAGACAAGTGAATATTCCTGTTTACGGCGGTAAACTCGCGATCGGCTTACTTCGGAATAAACTTGAAGAGCATGGATTATTAAGACAGACGAAACTGAATATTATCGGTGAAGATGATATCGTAAAGTTCCGCAAAACGGCTGTGTCATTCTTCAGAACTACACATAGTATTCCTGATTCCTACGGTATTGTTGTAAAAACACCGCCAGGAAACATTGTACATACTGGAGATTTTAAATTCGACTTTACTCCAGTCGGCGAGCCGGCAAACTTGACGAAAATGGCCGAAATCGGAAAAGAAGGCGTTCTGTGCCTCCTTTCTGACAGCACAAATAGTGAAAACCCTGAGTTCACTATGTCTGAGCGCCGAGTTGGAGAAAGCATTCATGACATTTTCCGCAAGGTAGACGGCCGAGTTATCTTCGCTACATTTGCGTCGAATATCCACCGCTTGCAGCAAGTAATTGAGGCCGCTGTATTAAATGGAAGAAAAGTTGCCGTATTTGGACGCAGTATGGAATCGGCTATCGAAATCGGACAAACTCTCGGATATATTAACTGTCCTAAAAATACGTTTATTGAGCATAACGAAATCAATCGCATACCTGCCAATAAAGTAACGATCCTATGTACAGGAAGCCAAGGGGAACCGATGGCGGCGTTATCAAGAATTGCAAACGGCACACACCGTCAGATTTCAATCAATCCCGGGGATACAGTCGTATTTTCTTCATCTCCAATCCCAGGCAACACAATCAGCGTGAGCCGGACGATTAACCAGCTGTATCGCGCAGGGGCAGAGGTTATTCACGGACCTCTAAACGATATTCATACATCCGGTCACGGCGGACAGGAAGAACAGAAGCTGATGCTTCGTTTAATCAAGCCTAAATTCTTCATGCCGATTCACGGTGAGTACAGAATGCAAAAGATGCATGTTAAACTTGCAACAGATTGCGGCATCCCTGAAGAAAACTGCTTTATCATGGATAATGGTGAAGTATTGGCGCTTAAAGGCGATGAAGCTTCAGTCGCCGGCAAAATCCCGTCCGGTTCTGTCTACATTGACGGAAGCGGCATTGGTGATATTGGCAACATCGTGCTTCGCGACCGCAGAATTCTTTCTGAAGAAGGACTTGTCATCGTGGTTGTAAGCATTGACATGGATGGCTTTAAGATTTCAGCTGGACCTGATTTGATTTCCAGAGGCTTTGTGTACATGAGAGAATCCGGCGACTTAATCAATGACGCTCAAGAGCTTATTTCAAACCACTTACAAAAAGTGATGGAACGAAAAACAACTCAATGGTCTGAAATCAAAAACGAGATTACAGATACGCTCGCGCCATTCTTATACGAAAAAACGAAACGCCGTCCGATGATCCTTCCGATCATTATGGAGGTTTAAAAAAAGATGCACTCACTTAGGAGTGCATCTTTTTTTATTGCAGGGATATATGCTGAAATGATTTTACATCAAATAGTCCTGTTGTCGTCATTTTGATGTCAGGAATAACAGGCAAAGCTAAAAACGACAGTGTCAAAAATGGATTAAATTCGCCCTTAAATCCGATTAACGACAATTTTTCATGCAGCGTCAGCAAGCTTTGATTCACCTGCTCTGCAGATTGGTCGGATAATAAGCCCGCAATCGGCAGCGGTACTGAATGGAGCTCTTCCCCATTTTTTATAATCGTTAGTCCTCCTCCAATTTCCTGCAGCTTATTTACTGCAGCTGCCATATCGGCGTCATTTGTTCCGACAGCTATCATATTATGGGAATCGTGCGAAATGGTTGTGGCAATCGCTCCGCTTTTGAATCCAAATCCCTTCACAACACCAAGTCCTGTTTCTTTTAATCCTTTATGCCGCTCAACAACTGCAATCTTTAACAAATCAAGGTCAGTGTCAGGCTCAAAAACGCGGACAGCTGGAGCCGGCTCATGTATCAATCGTGTTTCAAGCTGATTTGGAATGATTTGAATGACATTGATTTTCCGCTTTGGATCGATTGGCATATGAAAATTCTGTTTATTAAGAGGGGCAGCAAGCTTAACAGAATCAAGCAGTGCCGGGTCTGGTACAGCTGCTGCAGCGCTATCTTGATAGACAGCTTTACTGCCTTCAGCAACAGTCTGTCCTTTTACCATCGTCATTGTGACAGTGACGTTTTCCAGATCAGATACAAAGAGCAAATCAGCGTCAAAGCCAGGAGCAATCGCTCCCTTTGTATCTAGTCCGTAGCATTCGGCTGCATTGAGGCTTCCTAATTGATAGGCTAAAAAAGGGTCGAGCCCGGCTTGCATCGCCATTTTCACCTGATGATTTACACTTCCCTCTGACAATAAATCATCCACATGCTTATCATCCGTACAGAAAAAGAAACGGCGTGCGTTCTTTTCATTCACCGCCGGCAGCACTTTTAGAGTATTTTTGGCGACTGATCCTTCACGCATCATGACATACATTCCCCTTCTAATACGATCAAGAGCTTCTTCCTTCGTCGTTACTTCATGATCGTTTAAGACAAATGCAGTGCGATAAATGTTAATGAGATCTGTTGATAAACCAGCTAAATGACCGTCAATCCGCTTACCTGCAACACGGGCATCAAGCAGTTTTTGAACCATATCTCCTTCAGCCTGCTGAACCGACACATAATCCATAACTTCAGCCAGCCCCAATACTTCTTCCTCTTCGTAAAAAGGCTTTAAATCGGCAGCTTTGAGTACTGCGCCTGATCGCTCAAAGCTCGCCGCAGGCACACTGGAGGGGAGCATAAAATGGATATTCAGCGGTGTTTGCCGAGCCTGTTCAATCATAAATGCTATCCCTTTTTCTCCAGACACATTTGCGATCTCATGCGGATCGGTAACAACGGTCGTCACCCCATGCGGCAGCACCGCTTTAGCGAACTCAATCGGTGTAACCATTGATGACTCAATATGTACATGTCCATCAATAAAACCCGGAACAATCATTTGTCCCTCAGCATCAATGATGTTTTCACCTTCATACTCGCCGAGGCCCACTATGACTCCATCTGTAATCGCAATATCTTCATAAATCCACTCTTGATTAAATACGTCCATGATTTTTCCGTTCTTGATGACGATATCAGCTTTTTGTCTTCGGGCTGAAGCATTCAGCCTATTGACAAGCGCTTCTTTATTCAAATAGGCCCCTCCTCTTTTTTATTATATGGTACAATATGCTATCGGAACGCCTATCCTTAGTCAATAAAATTTTAAGAAATTGCCGCTCATTTCATTAAAGTTGTTATATTCTGATAATAATAAAAAACCGCCCTTTGAGGACGGCTTGTTTTGCTTGCTATTTAGTATGAAGAACTCTTTTTTCAAAACGGGAAATGTCGGTAACTGATCCAATGACGATGAGAATATCTTCTTGATGTATGACTTCGGTCGCAAGCGGCGACACGATGACTTCCTTGCCTCTTTTTATGGCTACGATATTGATACCATATTTCGCACGGATATCTAAATCAAGAAGCGTATTTCCTGCCAGGCGGCTGTTGGCTACGATTTCGACGAGGCTATGCTCTTCAGACAGCTCCAAATAATCAAGTACGTTGTTGGAGACGATGTTATGGGCAATTCGCTTTGCCATATCGCGCTCCGGATGGACGATGTGATCCGCTCCGATTTTGGACAGCACTTTTTCATGATAATCGTTTTGCGCCTTAACTGTTATAGTATGAACGCCAAGTTCTTTCAGAATAAGAGTCGTTAAAATACTCGCTTGAATATTTTCTCCAATTGCTACAATTACGTGATCAAAATTCCGCAGACCTAAATTTTTCAGGACAGATTCGTCAGTTGAATCACCGATAACAGCGTGAGATGCGATCTTGGCATATTCGTTGACTTTATCTTCATCAATATCCATCGCCATAACTTCGACGCCTTCTTCGCTTAATGCTTTGCAAATACTGCCACCAAAACGGCCTAGTCCAATCACCGCAAATTCTTTTTTCATAGTGGTGCTCCTTTACCTAACATCATATCGATCAAATTTTATCATATTCTTTTGTAACAGTGTTAATGTCGTTACCCCTTTGGCAGGGAATTCATATGCCGCTTGAGCTTTTCAGCAAACCTCGGTGACAAATACATCTCCGCTCCGCGTTCAATTTCAATCTGATAGTGCTGAGGCGGGGCTATTTCCGCTTCTTTTTGGAGGACGAGAAAGGTTAAGCAGTCTGTGTAGCGCCTGCCGCCCGCTTCAACGTCTACAAATGCCGGCCGATACGTAAGCGATTCAACGCCCTCTCTTTTATATAGATAGGAAAGAGCAGAAAAAGGGATACGATATAAAACACCTTCTGTCGTTCCGCCGTCTTCCATCATATCCGCTCTTGAGCCGTCTTCCCTTTTTAGCGTAAAACGGGTTGTGTATCCTTTTAAAACAGCTCTTCCGACTGGATCTTGAAAAAATTGATCAACTCCCGCCTTTTGAAAGCGTGCATTGTCCATGCAAGACCCATAGGCAAAATAGTAAACAGGATGTTGCGATTTGCTGATCATCTGATGTTCTTTCCAGTCACCGCTGCTTATTTTTTGGAAGCCAGAACATTCGCTTTTGTTCCTAAAATAGATAAGCGCTGTTTTGATCCCGGCATCTGTTTCTACAAGCACCGTTTGTTTATGATAACCTTGAAAAAATTGATCGAGCTTATGTATACATAAGCTATCTGCTTCATATAGCTCACCGCATATATAGCTTTCATCTTCTAAAACTGCTGCGGGTCCCTCTTTTGCAGCAAACAGACATCCTCTTGTTCTGGCCTGCTCATTGATACGTGGCGACTGTGATAGCAAATGATGATTTTTTTCATGTTTTCTTAATGTCCCGTATACAAACAGAAGCGAGTTCATCCTATTTTCCCCTCTCAGCGTCTGATGTTAAAGGCAAAACAACTTGAAAGACGCTGCCTTTTCCAGCTTCACTTTCGATTTTCAATTCCCCGTCATGTTCCTTCAAAATTCTCAAACAAATCGCAAGTCCGAGTCCGGTGCCCTTTTCTTTTGTTGAATAAAAAGGTTTGCCGATCAGCTTAAGCTTTTCCTGCGGCATGCCGTTTCCTTCATCTTTAACGCTTATCACTGCGTAAGAGGCTGTTTTTGCAGTGGAAATCGTTACGACACCGCCTTTTGGCATTGCCTCAATCCCATTTTTGATGATATTGATAAAGACTTGCTTCAGCTGATTTTCATCCCCGTTAATGATACAGCCGTCTGTCTCTTTGAAGTTTTTTTCTATGACGATATTGGACAGAATTGCATTGGTATCTAGTAATGTCGTGACTTGTTTTAAGATCTCATTAAGCTGATGCATTTTAAATGTAATCGTCTGCGGTTTTGCAAGCAGCAGCAGCTCGCTGAGCACCAAATCGATTCTTTTAATCTCTGAAAAAATGATGTCAAAATAGCCTTTTCTGTCCGGATATTGTGTTTTCATAATTTGAAGGAAACCGCTGACAGATGTTAAAGGATTCCTGACCTCGTGTGCAATACCTGCGGCGAGTTCACTTGTGATTGACAGTTTCTGTGATTCTCTCGCCAGCCGTTCATTTATCTCAATGAGCTCATCTTCAGCCTCTTTCCGTTCAGTGATATCTGACATTGTACCCAGGCTGCCCGTAAATTGGTCATCACGGTCGTAGTAAAGTTTATAATGAACTTCTCCCCAAAAAATCGTGCCGTTCTTTGTGATGTATTTTGCAGTAAACATACCGGAAGACGCTTTGTTTTGAATTTGGGTGTTAATGTGGTCGGCTACGTGCTTTTCTTTTATGAAGTAATCATTATACATCGTTCCCATACATTCATTGATTGAAAAACCGGTTATTGATGCCCACGCTTGATTTAAATATGTAATTTCGCCTTTTGCATTCGTTTGAAATACGATTTCCTGCAAATTATCCATAATACGGTTTTTTTCTTCAGAAAGCTGTTTATACTTCCATTCGTTATCCTTCATTTTCTTAACCAGCTGCTGTTTCTCATCAATATAATAAGCCAGCATCCAGACACTTACCAGCGTGACTGCCGTATACACAATATCAACAGGCCAATTAATCGGATTTTTGCCTATAAAATAAAATAAATAATCCCAAAACATGATAAAAATCATTGCCAAAACGATGGAAATGATACGAGCTTGATATTTTCTCATATGACCACCTGCCGATTGTGTTTCTCTCTCTATTGTACCATTCTTCGACAAATAATTGAGTAAAATATGTAAAGTATCCCAAATCATTCATTACCTGATGTTCATGAATGCCGTATATAAGGCGGCGGTAATCAGAAATTGGCACGCAAAAAAGGCGGAGATTATACTGTTCCGCCTTTTTTACATGATATTATTCTTTTAAAGCGGCTTGAATTTCTTCGAGAAGCAGCTGTGCACCTTCAGGACTCAGCGTAATTTTACCATTTCCGTAATCTTTATTTTCTGGAGTAATTTCTCCAGTCATTAAACAAACGCCATGAGGTTTGTACTTTTTCAAGATAATTTTATCCCCGTCAACAAAAAACTCAATGCTGTCTTTTATGGCAATATCCAGCGCCCGTCTTAACTCTATCGGCATGACAATACGGCCTAATTCATCAACTTTTCTCACAACACCTATTGATTTCATAAAAACCCTTCTTCCTTTAAATGTTTCTTTTCTCATGTAATATTTAAGGATGTACCTCAATATATCGTAGACGTACGAAACTTAGAAAAAGTTTCCCGTTTCCGATGAGAATCAAAAGATATTTTTTCCATAAAACCGAAAAATATATTACTTCTGTTACACGGTTCCGCGTTTTTTTACAAAAACATTTCTTTCTCGACGCACACCCCCAAAAATCGCTTCATTTCTTAGAAACTTTAAATGTAGAATCATATAAAATCAGGATAGAGATTGGGTGAAGACATGTTTCAATCAACTGAAATTGGGATTGACTTAGGAACAGCTAATATACTTGTTTACAGCAAAAATAAAGGGATTATTTTAAATGAGCCATCTGTTGTCGCAGTGGATACAACGACAAAGGCAGTCCTTGCAATCGGAGCGGACGCCAAAAACATGATCGGTAAAACACCGGGGAAAATTGTGGCTGTGAGACCGATGAAAGATGGCGTTATCGCAGACTATGATATGACAACTGATCTGCTGAAACACATCATGAAAAAAGCCGCGAAAAGCATCGGCATGACGTTCAGAAAACCGAACGTAGTCGTTTGCACACCGTCAGGCTCAACAGCAGTAGAACGCCGCGCCATCAGTGATGCTGTGAAAAATTGCGGCGCGAAAAACGTTCACTTAATTGAAGAACCGGTAGCAGCCGCTATCGGAGCGGATTTACCGGTTGATGAGCCGGTTGCCAATGTGGTAGTAGATATCGGCGGAGGGACGACAGAGGTTGCCATCATTTCCTTCGGCGGCGTTGTTTCCTGCCACTCAATCAGAATAGGCGGGGATCAGCTTGATGAGGATATCGTTTCTTTCGTCCGGAAAAAATACAATTTGCTGATCGGCGAACGCACAGCTGAGCAGGTAAAAATGGAGATTGGCCATGCACTGATTGAGCATGTTCCAGACGCAATGGAAATTCGAGGACGTGATCTCGTAACAGGCCTTCCAAAAACCATAATGCTTCAATCTAACGAAATTCAAGATGCGATGCGCGAATCCCTCCTGCACATTCTTGAAGCCATCAGAGCTACACTTGAGGACTGTCCGCCTGAATTGAGCGGAGATATCGTTGACCGCGGCGTTATTTTAACAGGAGGCGGCGCGCTCCTTAACGGCATTAAAGAATGGCTCACAGAAGAGATTGTCGTGCCTGTACACGTGGCGCAAAACCCTCTTGAATCTGTAGCAATCGGCACAGGCCGTTCTTTAGAAGTGATTGATAAGCTTCAAAAAGCGATTAAATAGTCTTTTCCTGCAAAAATCTCATATTCAGCAAAATTCTTGCTTCTTTTTTTCTGATTCCCTTCATATTGTGGGAAATGGAGAAACGTTAAGGAGGAAACAAATGCTAAGAGATTTAGGAAGAAGAGTAGCAATCGCAGCCATTTTAAGCGGAATCATTCTTGGCGGCATGAGCATTTCTTTGGCAAATATGCCCCATTCGCCTGCAGGCAGCACTGTAAAACTGAATCATCCATAATCCGAAAAACCCAAAACATGTTGTTTTGGGTTTTTCACATTGCCCTCCTTTCTTTCCTTTATAGGATTATATTTGATATGATGAGAAAAAAGCTTGAGGAGGAATGAATCATGGGTTCATTTTCACAGAAATTAAATACATATGCAAAGCTGGCGGTAGAGGTCGGCGTAAACGTCCAAAAAGGCCAGTATGTAGTCATAAATGCTTCAACCGATGTACGGGATTTTGTCCGCTTAATTGTGAAGCATGCATATGAAAAAGGCGCAAAAAATGTCACAGTGAATTGGCAGGATGACGAAGTCGCCAAATTAAAATATGAATTCGCTCCGTTTGAAGCATTTGAAGAATATCCTGAATGGGAAGCAAAAGGGAAAGAAGAGCTTGCTAAAAAAGGAGCCGCTTTCATCTCAGTTGTCTCGTCAGACCCAGACTTGCTAAAAGGTGTAGATTCCAAGCGGATTGCTGCCTTCCAAAAAGCGGCAGGCAAAGCATTACATACATACAGACAATATATTCAATCGGACAAAGTCAGCTGGACCGTCGTTGGGGCGGCATCAGCAGGCTGGGCTCAAAAAGTGTTTCCTGGCAGATCAGAGGAGGAAGCGATGCAGCTTCTATGGGAAGAAATTTTTAAAGCAACGCGCGTAAACGAAGACAATCCGGTTCAAGCTTGGATCAAACATGATCAAAATCTTCATGAAAAAGTTGACCATTTGAATGAGAGGCATTTCGCTGCTTTACATTATCAAGCAGAAGGAACTGATTTAACCATTAAACTGCCGAAAAAGCATGTTTGGGCAGGAGCGGGAAGCGTAAATGAAAACGGCCATGAGTTTATGGCCAATATGCCGACAGAAGAGGTATTCACCCTGCCGCAAAAAGACGGGGTTGACGGAGTCGTCTCAAGCACAAAACCGTTAAGCTACGGCGGAAATATTATTGAAAACTTCACCCTCACGTTTGAAAATGGCCGTATAGTCGACATTAAAGCCGAAAAAGGCGAGGACATTTTAAAAGAGCTCGTGGATACAGATGAGGGTTCTCACTATTTAGGTGAGGTGGCGCTTGTTCCTTACGATTCGCCTATATCGCAATCCAATATTCTTTTCTATAACACATTGTTCGATGAAAACGCGTCAAATCATTTGGCGATCGGGAGTGCGTATGCCTTTAACATTGAAGGCGGAAAGCAAATGTCTCGTGAGGAGCTTGTCAAAGAAGGATTAAATGAAAGCATTACACACGTGGACTTTATGATTGGCTCTAAGGATATGAATATCGACGGAATTACGGCGGACGGAAAAAGAGAGCCTATCTTCAGGAACGGAAATTGGGCTTTTTAATAAACAAAGGAGGCTTTTCGCCTCCTTTTTATTTTTCTGCTTCATACATTTGCAGATTGGCATAAACCGTTTCTAATATTGGTGCCGCAAGAGATAAATGCTTTGCTTTTTCAAGCAAAAAGCCGTGCAGGTGGTCTCCTTCCGTCGTTTGTCTGTTTTCCATATCACGAAGCATAGAGGACTTCATATGATAAGACATGCTTGTCATCGTACGGAAGCTCTCTTCCTCTAGATACGGATCGACTGGGACGCCTTCTTTTCGCAAAATAGCGCCAATTTCTCCGATAAGAGTTTGGGCCGTGTGACGTCCGCCTTCTGTTGCGAGAATCGGGCCAAGCGGTCGTTGAAATAACGTTGTGATCCCCGCTTGCGCTGCAATAAACAGATACTTTTTCCAAATGTCCTTCTCTATATGCCCGCTGATAATGACTTCCGCCTTCACGCCTGAAAACGCCTCTTCAAGTGCTGTTATTCGTTCCGTACGTCCGCCATCCCATTCTCCGAATACAAAACGATGCGATGCGCTTGTATGATGAATGTCTCCCTTGTTGTCTAATGCGCTTTCTATAAAACACAGACCGCCCAGCACCTGTTCTTTTGAAAATACACTAAACAGCTGCTCATAATGGCGATACCCGTTTAAGAAAGGGATAATGACAGATTCATGATCAATAAACGGTTTGACATCGTCTATCACCTGCCCAAGTGAATAAGCTTTGGAAGCGATGATAACGACATCAAACCGCCCTGTTTCTCCGGCAGTGATTAATGCGGGCTGAAAAGATACATCGCCCTTTTCGCTATGGATGACAAGCCCGCTTTCTTTTAACTGCTCAGCTCTTTTTTTGCGCACGAGAAATGTCACATCATTTCCTGTCTCTGCAAGCCGTCCGCCAATATACCCGCCTACTCCTCCTGCTCCGACTACTAAAAATTTCATACCGTGTTCTCCTTTCATACCTATGTATCAAAAAAAGCAGAGAAATCTCTCTGCTTTTTTATTACGCGTATAGTTCAGTCAATTTTTTCTGCACATCAGCATTTTCAAGGAACTCATCGTAGCTCATTTGCTTATCGACGATGCCGTTAGGTGTAATTTCTATAATTCTGTTGGCAATGGTCTGTACAAACTGATGGTCATGGGATGTGAACAGCATAGCGCCTTTAAAGCTGATTAAGCCGTTATTAAGTGCTGTAATGGATTCTAAGTCTAAATGGTTGGTCGGTTCATCCAAAATTAAAATATTGGCGCCGGAAAGCATTGCTTTCGACAGCATACAGCGAACCTTTTCTCCCCCGGAAAGTACATTCGCTTTTTTATGGACTTCTTCTCCGGAGAACAGCATCCGTCCTAAGAAGCCGCGTAAGAAGCTTTCACTTTGGTCATGAGGAGAGTATTGGCGAAGCCAGTCTACAAGATTCAGATCACTGCCTTCGAAATATTCACTGTTGTCTTTTGGAAAAAACGCTTGAGATGTTGTGACGCCCCATTTAAACGTTCCGCTGTCGGCTTCCATTTCTCCGGAAATGATTTTAAACAGCGTCGTAACAGCAAGTTCGTTGCGGCCAGTAAAAGCAATTTTATCTTCTCTATTCATAATAAAGCTGACATTGTCAAGCACCTTTACGCCATCAATTGTTTTCGATAAGCCTTCCACTCGAAGAACATCATTTCCGATTTCCCGTTCCGGCGTAAAGTTAACGTAAGGATAGCGGCGGGAAGACGGTTTAATATCATCCAGCGAAATTTTATCGAGAAGTTTCTTTCTAGATGTAGCCTGCTTAGATTTAGACGCATTGGCGCTGAACCTTGCAACAAACTCTTGAAGCTGTTTGATTTGCTCTTCTTTTTTCTTGTTGGCTTCTTGAGAAAGCTTTAACGCCAGCTGACTTGATTCGTACCAGAAATCATAGTTTCCGACATAGATTTGGATTTTGTTAAAATCAAGATCAGCAATGTGTGTACAGACTTTATTTAAGAAGTGACGGTCATGGGATACGACAATAACAGTGTTTTCGAAGTTAATCAGAAACTCTTCCAGCCACTGAATCGCCTGAAGGTCCAAGTGGTTCGTCGGCTCATCAAGCAGCAGTACATCCGGCTTGCCGAATAACGCCTGTGCCAATAGCACTTTTACTTTCTCTGAACCGCCAAGGTCTTCCATTTTCTTCGTATGAAGATCTTCTGAAATACCAAGCCCTTTCAAAAGGATTGCAGCTTCACTTTCCGCTTCCCAACCGTTCAGCTCTGCAAATTCACCTTCGAGCTCAGCAGCACGAATGCCATCCTCATCAGAGAAATCAGGCTTCATGTAAATGGCGTCTTTCTCCTGCATGACTTCATACAGGCGTTTGTGGCCCATCATTACCACTTTCAGCACTTCATACTCTTCGTACTCAAAATGGTTCTGCTTTAAGATAGCAAGACGCTCGCCAGGACTCATATGAACGTCGCCTGTTTGAGGCTCGATTTCACCTGACAGCACTTTCAGAAATGTTGATTTACCGGCACCATTTGCACCAATTAACCCATAACAGTTGCCTGGGGTAAATTTAATATTGACATCTTCAAATAACTTACGATCCGCAAACCGCAAGCTTACATTATTTACAGCAATCATTTATTATCCTCCATCATGTCTATCATCAATAAAAGTATACCATGAATACAGGGCAAGAGAAATGATTCCCTGATAAAACGGAGAGAAACCACTTATACACTAGAACCGGCAGCTATGTTACAATGGAAGAGAGAGGATGCATCCGGCTGGGAAATTACACACTCTCATGGAGGAACACGTTGAGGCTTTTCACACTTACTGAATATTGCTTATTGATCTTTTTTACAGGCTTTTACCTCGCCGTAACAGGCTTTACCGCCAAGGATATCGGCTTGTATATTGGCATAGCCCTTATTTACATATTTTCGCACATTTTTTCTAAACGGATTTTAGAAAAGCGCGGAAAAGAAAACAAACAGGTGCACCTTTTCTTCAGTGTGCTGGCCATTATCGGTTCAGTGTTCATCACGGTGTTATGCATAGCACTGGTCGCTTCTTTTTCAAAATAAAAACGCCTGCTGCACCAAAGGCCAGCAAGGCGTTTTTATTTTGTTCGACGCATTTCGTTAAATGGGAAAAAGACAAACTTCGATGTGCCGACAATCCGGTTTTCCGCAATCAGCCCCAGACCGTTTCGGCTGTCCATAGAATTTAAACGGTTATCTCCCATGACAAAATATTTGCCTTTCGGAACCTTAACCGGTCCAAAATCGCCTGTCAGACTGACACCCAGCTTTTCCGCTTCCTTTTTGTTTTTAGACAAGTAAGGCTCGGCTACTTTTTTTCCGTTTATATAAAGCGTGTCATCCTTCATTTGAACGGTTTCTCCAGGCTTTCCGATCAATCTTTTTACATAATGGATTTTCGACGTCTCACCGTTGATAATCACAATATCTCCGCGCTTAATCTCGCCGATATAGTTGACGGTTTTATTCACAAACAGCCTTTCTCCGTCATGTAATGTGGGATACATAGATGACCCTTCAACTAAATAAGGTTCAAACAAAAAGTGACGGATCAAGAGAGCCAGCAGAACAGCGATGACAATCGCTTTTCCCCATTCCAAGTACGTGTTGGTTTTTTTCTTCGCCTTTTTTTCAGTATTCGCGTTTTTTTCCTCGGTCAAAGTGTTTCCTCCTAGACGATTGCTATGTCAGTTGTTTCTCTTCTTTTACTTTATCATAAAAGATAATAAAATACATAACTTAACCGCGCTCCCCCAGCACAATAAAGAAAAAGCGTCCTTTCGAATCAAGGACGCTTTTTTCTTATTTCTCTGTAACAGGTTTTTTTACGATACCGAGGATAATTGCCATCACGACAGCACCGATCACGATACTTAATAGGTAAAGCAGCGGATGGTTTGTGATGAAGGCTACGAACACTCCTCCGTGAGGTGCCGGAAGCGTTACACGGAAGAATTCAGTCAATCCGCCGGCAACCGCTGCACCAACGACAGCAGCTGGAATGACGCGAAGCGGATCTGCCGCAGCAAACGGGATCGCTCCCTCTGTTACGAAAGCAGCACCCATGAAGTAGCATGTAATACCAGCTTCACGGTCACGCTGAGTGAATTTGTTTCGGAAAAATGTTGTTGCAAGTGCGATACCAAGCGGAGGAACCATACCGCCGGCCATGATAGCCGCATGAGGTGCATAGTTTCCTGCATCGATCATTGCGATACCGAACGTAAAGGCTGCTTTATTCAGCGGACCTCCCATATCGATCGCCATCATACCGCCTAAGATAATACCCATTAATACAAGGTTTCCAGTACCTAGGCTTTCAAGCCAATCTGTTAAGAAATTCATAAATGCTGCTACAGGTGTATTGATGACAAATTGCATTAATACGCCAGTGATAAAAATACCGAACAGCGGGTAAATCAGAACAGGTTTTAATCCATCAAGTGACTGAGGGATAAACGTAAATACCTTTTTCAGTAAAACCACGACATAACCGGCAAGGAATCCGGCAATTAATCCGCCTAAGAAACCAGCATTTGCTTGAGTTGCCATAAATCCGCCGACCATACCAGGTGCAAAACCAGGACGGTCTGCAATACTCATCGCGATGAATCCGGCAAGCACAGCCACAATTAATCCTAATGCGTTGTCACCGCCGATAAACTTAAGGGCTGCAGCGAACGCGTTGTAAGTAGGATCTTTCGGATCAGCAGAATGTATTCCCCAGAAAAATGAAATCGCAACGAGGATACCGCCGCCGACTACAAACGGCAGCATGTTGCTGACACCGCTCATCAAATGCTTATAAAATGCATTTCCGATGCCGCTTCCAGACTTGCCTCTCTCTTCATCTTCATCGCTTGAAGCTGAAGAACCGCCGCTGCCTTGATAAATCGGGGCATCTTGGTTCATCGCTTTTTCGATTAGCTCTTGCGGGCGTCTGATCCCTGCAGTAACAGGTACTTGAAGCACGCGCTTGCCTTTAAAGCGTTCCATTTCAACCTGCTTGTCCGCTGCAACAATGATGGCAGGTGCATCTTCGATTTCTTGGGCAGTCAGCTTATGCTTGATGCCGCTTGAACCATTTGTTTCAACCTTAATGTCCACACCAAGCTCTTTCGCTTTTTCTTTAAGCGCATCCGCGGCCATGAATGTGTGTGCAATACCTGTCGGACACGCAGTAACCGCTAGGATTTTTCCTTTTCCAGCAGGAGCTGGTGCCGCTTCTTCTTCCTCTTCCTCGTCGTCATCATCTTTATCATGCTGATTAATAATGTCAATGATGGCATCTTCTGACTCAGCTTCAAGCAGCTGCTTGCGGATTTCTTCACGCATTAATAGTGTTGAAAGTCTTGACAATGCTTCAAGGTGAGTGTTGTTTGCGCCTTCAGTCGCTGCAATCATGAATACCAAGTGAGCCGGCTGGCCGTCTAGTGATTCATAATCGACACCGTCTTTTGAGCGTCCGAACGCGATCGCCGGGTTGATAACGCTTGCTGTTTTGGCATGCGGAATAGCGATTCCTTCACCAATACCCGTTGAGCTTTGGCTCTCACGATTTAAAATGGCTTCTTTGTAGGCTTGTCGGTCATTTAACTTACCAGCCTTATCAAGAACTGTGACCATTTCGTCAATAACATTTTCTTTTTCTTTGCTCTCAATATTAAGCTTTATCGTATGCTTCGTTAAAAGCTCAGTTATTTTCACTTTTGTTTCCCCCTCTATAGACGTGTGACCTTAACTTCGGGAAGAAGCTGCTGGACAAATTCTTCTGTTCCAAGTTCTTCAGAGAAAGCCGTAGCGCTTCCTGATGTAACTCCTAAGCGGAATGCATCTTCAAGCGGCAGCTGTTTAGAAATGCCGGCAAGGAAACCTGCCACAACGGAATCTCCTGCTCCGACTGAGTTTACCAATTTACCCTTTGGCACATTCGCAAAATAAACAGCTTCCTTCGTAAACAAAAGCGCCCCGTCTCCGGCCATGGATACGATTACATGTTCAGCACCTTGTTCTACAAGCTTTTTCCCATAAGGGACTGCTTCTTCAACAGATGAAATTGTCGTGCCGAACATTTCTCCAAGCTCATGATGGTTTGGCTTCATCAAAAACGGTTTCATTTCTGTCGCTTTCAAAAGCGCCTCTCCTGAGATATCCAGAACTACCCGTGCGTTCTGCTGTTTGCAGGCTTCTGCGATTTTTTCATAAGTATCGTGAGGCAGTGAAGATGGAATGCTTCCTGCAAGGACAACGATATCTCCCTCTTGCAAAGATTGGAACTGTTCTAAAAAGGCTTTGAAATCTTCATCCGAAATTGTCGGTCCCTGCCCGTTAATTTCAGTTTCATCACCAGTTTTCAGTTTTACATTGATACGAGTATCTTCTTTCACTTCAGAAAATGCTGTTTCCAGATTTTCTTCCTGCAAAAATGTTTTGATATATTCTCCGGTAAATCCGCCGACGAATCCGAGTGCTTTAGACGATACATGGTGTCTTTTGAGCAGTCTCGATACGTTGATGCCTTTGCCTCCTGGATACTTTGTATCGTAAGAAGAACGGTTCAGGCCTCCTACAGTAAAATCTTCAACGTGAACAATATAATCGACAGATGGATTAAGTGTTACAGTATAGATCATGGTTTCACTACCTTTACGACAGTTTTTTCTTGGTAATTATCGAATGTAAGCTCTTCAGCGTCAGTCGTAATGATTGTTGCGTCGCCTATTCCGGCGAATGCCGAAAATGAAATTTCCCCGAATTTTGAAGGGTCTGCTAAGACATAAGCATGTTTTGCCTGTTTGACAGCTTTCTGTTTTAAAAGGGCCTCATCAGGGTCCGGCGTTGTAAAGCCGGCCTCTGTATGGACACCGTTTGTCCCCAGAAAACTCTTATCGAATCTGTACTGATCCATGGCAATCAGTGAAGCGCCTCCAATAACCGCACCCGTTCTGTGCTTTACGTATCCTCCAAGAAGATAAAAAGAAATTTCTTTCCTTATTAATGCTTCGACATGCATCACCCCGTTTGTGACAACGACGATATCTTTGCTTTTATCCATAAAATCAATCATGTGCAAAGTTGTCGTGCCTGCATCAAGGTAAATGCAATCCCCTTCTTCTAAAAGTGAAACTGCTTTTTCAGCAATTTTCAATTTATCGTGAAGGTTTTTGGATGATTTTTCAAGCATATCGGGTTCAAGTCTGATATCGGAAAGCTTGGCCGCTCCCCCATGAACACGCTTTAAAAAACCGCGTTCTTCAAGTGTCGATAAATCTCTTCTAATTGTAGATTCAGAAGCATTTGTCAGATTTATGAGCTCTTGAATTTTTACCACATCAAACTTTTCTATTTGATCAATAATCAATTGATGCCGTTCAGGAGTTAGCATGCTTCACCTCCCAATGAAAACGTATTCATTTTGAGTACAATTTCATTGTAAACGCTATTTTCAAATTAGGCAACTAAAATCATTCAAATTCATTCAATAACTATCAAAATCTTTCACGTTTATCCATATTAACGTATGTCTATAGGGTTTGTAAACTGTAAATTCGACAAAAACAAGGACAATTGTACGACAATTTCTTCTTATTTTAATGAAAAGAATCTTTTATATTCATAGTAGAAATCATCAACCATAAAAAAACCTCATGCAGGTTGCACGAGGCTACTCATAACGCAGCGCTTCAATCGGATTCAGCTTTGCGGCTTTATTTGCAGGAAGCATGCCGAAAATAACGCCAATGAGCATACTGAACAGCACACCTCCGCATACAACCTGCCAGGATATAAGTGACGGCCAGCCTGCAATGGCAGAAACTAGTGCGGCTCCTCCGTATCCGATCCCAATTCCAATCAGTCCGCCAATCAGCGTCAATACGACTGATTCAATTAAAAACTGAGTCAGAATCTGCCCTCTCGTTGCACCGAGTGATTTACGGATTCCGATTTCCCGCGTCCGTTCTGTGACTGATACAAGCATAATATTCATGACACCGATCCCGCCGACCAAAAGTGAGATGCCAGCAATTGAGCCGATAATCGTCGTCATAATCGCCGTTACTTTGCCAATTCCGGCAGCAATCTCTTCCATGTTCATCACTTGATACGAATCCTCTGTACCATGATTATCATTGACCAGCTGCGCCGCTTCTTTTCCAGCTGGTTTGATGTCGTCTGTTGATTCGACTTGCAATGATACGTTACTGAAATCATTTGTTCCAAAAGAGGATTTCATCATATTAAATGGCACGTACATTTCACTTAAACCGAAAGAAAGCAAGCCTGTTTCTTTTTTCAGCACGCCGATAATTTCAACAGGCTGGCCGTTGATCCAGACTACTTCACCGAGAGGGGAGGTTTTATCAAACAGCTTCTCTGCCATCTTTTGAGAGATGACTCCGGCTCTTTTCCCCGCGAGAAAATCATTGTCGGTAAAGGTTCTGCCGCTTTCGATTTCTAAAGAATTGACATTCATGTACCCATCGTTTATTCCGTTAATTGTAACATCGGTTTCTTCCTCATGATAACGCGCTGTCATACTTTTAGAAGTAGAGGCAACGACTTGTTTGATACCCTCTATCTCTTTTAAACTTTTAATATCGTTTTCCGTAAAAGTAGATCCTGCTAAGGCGTTCGGATTGTTTGCAAGCTCCTCGTCGCTCGGCATATAGTACAGCTCAACAGTGTTTCCCGGGCCGCTAATCGACTGCTTCAGCATTTGCTCGCCGCCCTGCCCTACCGCAACGACGACAATGACAGAGCCAACACCAATGATAATGCCGAGCATCGTTAAGATCGAACGCATTTTGTGGGCAAGGACCGAACTTAGAGCCATTCTGATGTTCTCTAACAGACTCATTCTCCCACACTCCTTTGTTCGGAGCTGGCGGAAACAATATGTCCGTCACGCACCATGACGATCCGATTCGTGCAGTCTGCAACTTCCGGCTCGTGAGTAACAAGAACGATTGTCGTTCCCTCGGCATTTAATGCTGTAAATTGCTCCATAATCGCCGCGCTGGTTTTTGTATCCAGGGCGCCAGTCGGTTCATCAGCTAAAATCAATTTTGGTTCATTCACGATTGCTCTTGCAATCGCCACCCGCTGCTTCTGTCCGCCCGACAGCTCATTGGGCATGTGGAACATTCGATCGGCTAACCCGACTTTTTCCAGCGCTCTTTCCGCCCGTTCTAGCCGTTCTTTTTTGCCTATACCGGAATAAATCATCGGAATCTCGACGTTTTTTTTGGCGTTCAGCCGCGGAAGAAGCTGAAATTGCTGAAACACAAAACCGATGGACCGGTTACGGACTGCGGCCAATTCTTTATCTTTATATGAAGAAATATCTTCGCCGTCCAGTTTATACGTACCGGAAGTCGGCCGGTCAAGACAGCCGATGATATTCATGATTGTCGATTTCCCTGATCCTGACGGCCCCATAATTGACACATATTCTCCTTGTTGAATGTCCAGTTGAATGGAATGGAGAACATCAAACGTTTCTCTGCCGATCTGATAGCTTTTTCGCACATTAGAAAGCTGAATCATTTATGCTTTCACTTCCGTTCCATCGGTCACCTGATCAGAAGGATTCAAAATGACTTGATCATCCTGAGAAATCCCCTCTTTAATTTCTGTCAAATCATCAGTCACTTCTCCGATTTTGACATCAGTACGTTTTGCTTTTCCGTCTTTTACTGTATATACATAATATTGATTATCTTCTTTTTTAACTGCCTTTGAAGGAAGCGTATTTGCTTTCCGCTTGTCTGTTTCAATATTCATGATGAATTTAAAGCCGGGTTTTCCCTCTGGAAGACTCCCTTTTATTTTCACTTGAAGAGGATATTGCACTGCTTGTTCTGTCCCTTGCGCCGCAGTGCTTTCTTGCTGATCCGGAACAAGTCCGACTGCAGAAACCGTGCCTTTCCATGTTTTATCCTGGATAACATCAGAAGTGAGTGTGACCTTCTGGCCTTTTTTGACTTTCAGTGTATCGTACTCAGACAATTTCCCTGAGACGACAAGGTCTTTTGGGTTTCCGATATGTATGACAGGCTCTTGAATATCTGATTTTTTGGATGCCGCTTCTTGGTTGACAGAAATAACGGTGCCCTCGATTTCGCTTTTCACTTCAAGATCTGATACCCGATTGGCAAGTGACTGCCGCTGAAGCTCGGTTTGTTTTAATTCGATCTCCGCTGTTTTTTCCTGCATCTGAAGCTCCGTCCGTTCAGATTCAATTTGTTTTTCTGCTTCTTTCTTCCCCACCTGTTTTGCCAGTTCTTTTTCTTTTTTGTCTAACGCTTTAATTTTTTCTTGAGTTTGGTCAATTTGAAGCTGATTGGATTCAGCCGTTAACTGGTTTTGTTCTTTTTCAAGGCTCAGCTGCTCATTTGTATAGGTGACTAAAGGCGTGCCCTTTTTAACTTTGTCGCCTTCCTTCACTTTAATGTCTTCTAATGTCCCTTTATCCGCTTCATAAAAGACATACTGTTCATTTGAAAATTTAAGTGTGCCGGGAACCATAACTGTTGACGAGATGTCTTTTTCTTCGAGGCTTCCCGTTTCTATCTTCTGTCCGGCGCTGCCGCTTGTCGGCGCGGCAGACCGGTAAATATTGATTCCGATAAAAAGAGCGACTAAAGCGGCGATTCCAATTCCGATCCAGACTTTTTTCATGAGCTTATGCACCTGCCATAGAATTGATTAAACCCGAAAAGAATGAAAATGCGACCAAAATGCCGAAAAGAACAATTGCTGAAATCCATCCGGCTTTTTTTGAGATGCCGCCTGTTTTGTGAAGTCCGATCGCCAATAATACAAAGCTCCATACACTGAATATCTCAAAGTTATTTAACACGCTGGCAAGAACCCCGTCAGACTGGATAATTCCTGCCAGTGACGTTACGCTGTAAAGAGGATTTGCATTCGTTGTAAAAACAACAATTCCGTTAATCAATAATCCAAAACTGCTAATCAACGAGACAAACAGTCCGAGAGAAAGCATTTTTTTGTATGTCGTAACCCCGCCTGATATTTTGACACAGAGCCAATAAATGAGAGGGGCGATAAATAATGCTGCGATGCCGCCGAAAATGGCACCTGCCATCGCTCCAAATTTGGTTATTGTCCCGACCGTTTCCATTTGTTCAGCTGTTAACCCTTGGGGATCCGTGCTTTTCAAAATCTCACTATAATCTGTACCGAGTGATTGCAGCACCGCTCCAACAATGATAATCACCGCAACAATGAAAAGCGGCCCCCATACCGCCGGTCGTTCTCTTATTCTTTCAAATTGAACAGACGGGCTTGTGATTACTCCAAAAAGTGACGGTTTTTCCGTCGCCGTTCCGCTGTTTTTTTCTACATTTGTTTCCATTTCAAAACCTCCTTAAAAAATGTCTAACAGATAATACGGGAGAGGAATCGAAAAGTTTCATGTTTTTCTCATACATTTCCAAAAGCCTTCAATCGATAACTGAAGGCATTTTGTCTTATTCTATCGCTGTTGTGTATTGCGCTTTCACAAGCCCGGCATAGATGCCTCCTTTAGCGAGCAGCTGCTCATGGTTTCCTTCTTCTATTTTCTTGCCGTGATCAAGAACAATGATGCGGTCAGCGTCACGGATCGTGGACAATCTGTGAGCGATCATCACTGCTGTACGCCCTTTCAGCAGCGTTTTTAACGCCAGCTGAATTTTGACCTCGGTCTCTGTATCGATACTTGCCGTTGCTTCGTCAAGGATGATAATAGCTGGATCGGCGAGCAATGCTCTTGCAAAAGAAATGAGCTGGCGCTGTCCGGCAGACAGGACGCTTCCCCTTTCCTCCACCTCTGTTTTATATCCTTTTGCCAAACCAGTAATAAACTCATCCGCCCCAACCGCTTGGGCTGCTTTCATCACCTCTTCGTCTGAAGCATTCGGCCGTCCAAAACGTATATTTTCCATGATGGTCCCGGAGAAAATAAACGTATCTTGCAGCACAATGCTGATTTGAGAGCGCAAACTGGCAAGGGATAGATCCTGAATCGGAACACCGTCTATTTTAATAATGCCTCCCGTGGCATCATAAAAACGGCTGATTAAATTGGCGATCGTCGTTTTCCCGCTCCCTGTATGCCCGACAAGCGCAAGTGTCGAACCCGCCGGAATAGAGAAGGAAACAGCGTGAAGAGCTTTTCGTTTTTCATCATACGAAAACTCAACCTCTTCAAAGCTGATCTCCCCATTTATCTTTTTCTTATGAATGGCATCCGGCTTTTCCTTAACATTTGGCTGTTCGTCCAGAAACTCAAAAATCCGTTCTGATGATGCCATCCCCATTAACAGCTGGTTATAGACCTGGCCAAGTCTCGATATGGGTTCCCAAAACATACCCAGATAGAAAGCAAAAGAAACAAAGACGCCAATCGTGATGGTTTCATTCATGATGAGTGCAGCGCCATACCAAATCAAGACAGCCGTTCCGATCGCATTTGTCATTTCTACCAGCGGACGGAACATGGCATTTTTTCTTGTTGCTTCTCGCCATGATTGGTAGTTCTCCTGATTGACGCCGTCAAAATACGCCATATTTTCTTCTTCCTGCGTAAATGCCTGTGTGACACGGATGCCTTGAATGCTTTCGTTCAGATGAGAGTTGAGCTTCGATTGTTTTAGACGTACCGTTTGCCAGGATCGGCGGATTTTTTTTCTGAGACTTGTTGAAATAAAAAACATTATTGGCAGTGTCACCATAATGGCGATCGTCAGCTCAGGGCTCAGCGTAAATAAAATGATGATCACGCCTGCCAGAAGCAGCAAGTCAGTCAATAGATTAATGACTCCGCTTGTAAAGAGCTCCTGAAGAGCATTGATATCATTCATAATCCTGACCAGAATCGATCCGGCTGACCGCTGATCAAAAAATCGGTGGGATAAGCGCTGCACATGGGTAAATAAATGCTGCCGCAGATCGTAAATAACATGCTGGCCAAGCTGGTTCATCCATCTGATTCTGAACACGTTGGCGGCGTAATTGAGAATATATAACCCGCTAATGATAAAAACGAGCTGGATCAATAGCTCAGAGTTTCTCGCTGTAATGGCTTGATCAAGAACATAAACGCCGATCAGAATGGGAATCACAAGCTTTACGGCAGTCCCAATCAATACGGTGAGAAAAGAAAGCGACAAAATTGTTTTCCGATACGGTTTAACATAGCTCAGCAGCCGCCACATTTGAGCCCAGTTAAACGGCTTTTCAATGATTTCATCTGAAGAATAATAGAAACGCTCCAAAAGCCCCTGTTTTTTTGCTTGTTTCATATGGTCCTCCCTATCCGACCTGATGCGGCTCATTGGTCATTTTGACATCGCGGTATTGCAGATCGTAAATTTTTTTATAGTAGCCGCCCTGTTCAAGAAGCTCGTGATGGGTTCCCCTTTCACAAATACGACCTTTTTCAAAAACGAGAATTTCATCGGCGTGTTTCAGTGAAGAAATGCGGTGAGCGATGATAAAGGTTGTGCGATTTTTCATGACTTCTTTTAAAGCAAGCTGTATGCTGTGCTCTGTTTGCATATCTACTGCGCTTGTGGCGTCGTCCAATATTAAAATGCCCGGGTTCAAACAAATGGCTCTCGCAATGGCGATACGCTGTTTCTGTCCGCCGGAAAGCCCCATTCCCCTCTCTCCCAGCATGGTGTCATACCCATTAGGCAGCTCCATAATAAAATCATGAGCCTGCGCCCTTTTTGCCGCTTCGATGATGTCTTCCATTGAGGCATCCGGCCGCCCGTACGAAATGTTTGATCGAATCGTAGATGAAAACAGAAACGATTCTTGAAGGACGACCCCGATATTGGAGCGAAGGGTGTTTAACGAATAATCTGTGATAGGCTTGTGATCAATGGTAATCATTCCGCCAACAGGGCTGTAAAATCTTGTGAGGAGCTGTGTCACTGAGCTTTTGCCTGAACCTGTCGGGCCCAATAGTCCGATTACCTTCCCGCTGTTTGCCTCAAAGCTTATATTGCACAACGCGTTTGTTTGTTCTTTTCCATATGCAAGAGAAACATTTTTGAAATGGACGCTGCCTATTAATTTTTGTTTATGCAAAGCACCAGCATGGTCTGTGATCTCTTCTTCTTTTTCGAGAATCTCCAAAAGGCGCTCACCCGAAGCTTTTGCTTGCGAGAACGTATTGATGACAAAGCCTAAGTTCATAATCGGCCACATCATATAATTGACGAGGCTGAAAAAAGCGACAAGTTCACCGGGATTGAGCTGATTTTGCATAACCAAGTAACCGCCATATGAAAGGAGAGCTACAATACAAATATTTCCGATGAACTCCATTAGAGGGAAATACGCAGACCAGATGGAGGATGTTTGCAAATACTTTTCTCTGTACTCTGAGTTGGCTCTATTGAAAGTGCTGATCTGAAAATCTTCTCTGGAAAGAGATTTAACCGTATTGATGCCGCTGATATTTTCCTGGACTTTTGTATTCAGTTTCGCAAATGATTTCCGGATGCCTCTAAAGGCGGGATGGACTCTTTTGTCAAACTGATATACCGAAACAGCGAGAAATGGCAGAACGGCTATTGTCACAAGTGTAAGAGGAACAGAATAGTAAAACATGACCGATAGGCTGATGGCTACCAGCAGGCCGAAGCGAATGAGCTCAGCGAGACCGTATGATAAGAAAAAACGAAGGCCCTCAACATCAGCTGTCAGCCTGGACATCAAATCTCCTGTTTTCGCGTTATCATAATAAGAAAAAGAAAGCCGCTGCAGTTTTTCATATAAGCCATTTCTCAACCGATAAACGGATTTAATCCCGAACATATCACCCAAATATTGATGAAAAAAAGTCGCGGTTCCTTTCAGGCCCATTACCGCAACAAACCCTAAGCTGACCCATACGGCAAGCTGATACTGCCCTCCCAGTACGATCTCATCAATCGTAATTTGCAGGATAATCGGGTAAACGACAGTAATGACAGTCATCAAAAGCATGGCCAGCAGCGACCACATAAACACTTTTCTGTACGGCCAATAAAACAGTTTTAACCTTTTAAATGTCTCCATATCCAGCACCTTTCTGATTTTTATCTTCTTTACTATATCGATACCAGAAATAAACTTCTATTATTTTTTGGAAATTCAGTCCAATTGTGGAGTAAGTCTCTTACTTTATAGGGAGTCCTTTATGTAAAATAAACGCTTACAAAAAATCATTGTATGCTGGGGCTACTTGGGGATATGCGAATCGCACAAAAAAAACCGGATGGCTCAATGCCATCCGGTTTTTCATCCTCCGCTGACTGGCGGAATGATGGCTACCGTGTCACCTGAGAATACAGAAGTATTTTCTTTTACATAGCTTTCGTTAACGGCAATCATAGCTGTATCAATGGATTCGAGGCCGTATTGTTCTTTTAGACTCGCTTTTATTTCGTCTGTCGTTGCTTGTTCCATATCTAGCTCCAATGATTGTGTGCCAGCCTGTTCGGCAAGCCCTGCAAATAAAAGAATCTTAATCATGCTGCTCTCCCTCACTAAGATCTGGTTTTCCGTTCGGATAAGCTGTTGTTTCAAGCTGGTCGCCGATCCATTGCTCACCGTCTTCCCAAATTTCTTTTTTCCAAATGGGCACAATCTGCTTAATTCGTTCGATCGCATACTCATTGGCTTCATATGCGGCTTTTCGATGGGGAGAAGACACAGCGATCACGACCGCTGCTTCACCGATATCCAGCACACCTATACGGTGCGTGATCGCAGCTGAAGCGCCTTCCCATTTTTCTTCGATTTCAGCGCCGATTTGAGCCAGCATCTGTACGGCCATTGGTTCATATGCTTCATATTCAAGCCGAACCGTTCTTTTTCCTTTTGTCCATTCCCGAACCGTGCCAATAAATGTGGTAATGGCCCCTGCTTCCCGTTTCTCCACTTTTTTGATAATGTCTTCAGTAATAATGGGTGTTTTCGTAATTTCAAACCGTTCCACTATGCAGATTCTCCCTTCAGCTGTGAAATCATAAAATCCACGGCAGCCGGATCATCCGCATGAAAAACGGGTAATCCGTGATGCTCTGTCATATGCTCTTTTTTTCTATAGATGATGGCGATTATATTCACTGCCTGCAGCGCTTCTAGATCTTCCTTTTCACTCAGGATAACTACTTTAGGATAAGGGGCTTTTTTAAAGCCTTCAATCAGAAGGCAGTCTGTTTCAAGAAACCGATATAACTCGATCAGCCGCGGCAAATCCCAATTTCGGCGGGCTGTCAGCTGTAACATACCGGCACCTTCTACCGCTGTCACATCAGCACCCGCAGCCTTATAACGGTCCGTGTCTTTTCCTTCGGTGAACGTTTGCGGTTCACCGCCGTGACCATGATGCTTCAGACAGCCCAAATGAACCCCTTGTTCAGAGGCTTTTTCAAGAATACGCTCAATAAACGTTGTTTTCCCGCTGTTTTGAAATCCTACAACCTGGACGATCGGGAAAGGACGGACCAAGGCCATTCACTTCCATTCTCTTCTCTGATGAGCAGCACTTGAACTGTTCTGCCTGATTCGTAGCCCCGCGTGCCGCCCGGCAGGATAATAAATGCATTTGCTTCTGCAAGTGATGTGACAGAGCTCGACTTATCTAATCCGACGGGTGTCGCCAACAGCTTTCCTTCTTGATGATGTACAAGCGCACGAACAAATCGAGTAAATGGGTTCGGCTTCGGAAAATCCTTCGTCAAAACCGCTTCCGCGCAAATTGAATGCGGTTTTTCGTTGAGCAGCCATGTCTGAATCATCGGTTTAACAAACAGTTCAAAGCCGACATAGCATGCCGACGGGTTGCCTGAGAGGCCAAACAGCAGCATATCGTTTGCATGCGCCACCGTTGTCACACTGCCCGGACGCATGGCAACTTTATTAAAGAGCACATCCGCTCCGAGTTTTTCATAGATCGCAGGCAAAAAGTCAAAATCACCCACTGATACACCGCCAGTTGTGATCAGGAAATCCACCTTTTTCATGGCTTCTTTAACTGCAGCAAAGCTTTTATCCAGATCATCAGAGATTTTCCCTAAATAAAGCGGTGAACCGCCTGCTTCTATCACTTGCGCATACACCATACTGGCATTGCTGTTGCGGATTTTCCCCGGTTCCAGCGGATCACTGACATTCAGTAATTCGGTACCTGTTGCAATAATCCCGACAACAGGCTTTCTCACGACAGGTACGGAAGCGTATCCGAAGGTAGCCAAAAGCGCAGTCACTCCTGGTGTCACTCGGGTTCCCTTTCTCAATAAAACACTCCCTTTTAGAGCGTCTTCACCTGTTTTTGAAATATGATCCCCAGGCTGAAAGCGGCGTTTTAAAGACATAAACACCTTCCCATTCTCCTCAAAGGTTTGCGTCAGTTCAATCATCACGACGGCATCTGCCCCTTCAGGGATTTGCGCGCCAGTCATAATCCTCACGGCCTGAAAGGGGCCGAGTTCTTTTTCAGATACAGCCCCTGCTCCAATATGGTCAACGACCTCAAACCGAACCGGTTTTTCACGTGAAGCTTCAGCCGTATCGCACGCTCTGACAGCAAAACCGTCGTATGGAGAACGGTCAAACGCAGGTACATTGTGATCTGCTGTTACATCTTCAGCTAAAGATCGATGAAGGCTGTCTTCAAGCGCTACCCATTCTATTTCCCCTTGTTTTTGAAAATGGCTGACACGCCGAACTGCCTCATCTACCGGTATCGGTGTTCTTTTCTCCAGCATTCTGACCCCTCCTGTTGTTACAATCCAATCACTCTTGCCAACACGGAATTGGCTTCTTTCACATCATTTGTTCCATGCACCAGTGCCCGTCCGTCATTAAAGATGACGATTCTGAAATTCTCGTAAAAAATATGCATCAAAAACGCATTGGCCTCGACCTTGCCGATTGTTTTCAGCCGCTTGATGAGCTCCTGTTTCGGAATTCTTTTTAATGATTCCGACCTTATCTGAACTGTATCACGGCCGCAAAGCACAGCGGCTTTTGGTGTGTTCCAATCTTGGAGATACGGATAAACCGCATGTGCTCCGCAAGACGGGCAATCCTCACGGCGTACATGATTCACGTTAATGTTCATATGCGAGTTGTTCCAGACATCAAACGTCACAAAACCGCGCTGTATCGCTTTTGTTTGGCCGGTTAACAGCTTTAAGGCCTCAGCCTGCTGATAGGCCGAAACGATATGCACAGCGGGCGGAATGATGCCGGCAGTATCACACGTCGCCCCGCCTACAGGAATTTGCTCAAACAAACAAGACAGACAAGGCGTTTCTCCCGGAATAACCGTCATAAACATCCCTTGGCTGCTTACACAGGCGCCATAGACCCACGGTGTCTTTGTTTTCTGGGCAAGATCGTTTATCAGCATGCGGGTTTCAAAATTATCTGTCGCGTCGATCACAACATCTGCCTTTTCAATCAGCGGTGCAAGCGTTTCAGCTGTTCCTTCGGCCACATGGGCCTCAATATGTATTCCGCTGTTAATCACTGATAGACGCTCTTTGGCAGCTATGGCTTTCGGCATACGGAGCTTGGCATCGCTTTCTGTATAAAGCTGCTGTCTTTGCAGATTGCTCCACTCCACATAGTCACGGTCAATAATGGTAATGGTGCCGACTCCCGCTCTGGCAAGCCCTTCAGCTCCAGCAGTGCCAAGCGCTCCCGCTCCGACAACAAGGACATGGCTGTCTGCCAGTTTTTTCTGGCCCTCTTCCCCAATTTGCTTAAATCTGATTTGCCGTGAATAACGCTCCTTCATCAATCTGTTCTCCTTATCTTTTATGCCATCTTAACACGTTTTTGCCCCATCAGTCCCGCCTGAAGGAGTGCGTTTTTTCTTCCAAGCGCCTAAAATCATGACGTGTATTGACGTTGATAAACTCCGCCGGGTCTGCCCCAATCTCTTCAGCCTGTACGTAACTAACCGAAATACGGCCTAACAAATCTGATATTCTTAGTCTCTTATTAGAAAGCTGATCATATAGGACGGGCATAATTCGTTTATGGTACATGGCAATCAATGGCTGCTCCCGGCCGTCTGAAATCGGGACGACCGCATCTGCACCGGCAGTCATCAGACGCTCAAGCTCCAGCATTGTCCTTCTTTGTATCAGCGGCGTATCACAGGAAAGAACAGTATAAAGATCACCGTCTGTCTTTTTAAATGCGGTATATATACCAGCCAATGGCCCCATGCCTTGAAAAGGCTCAGCATCTTGATACACTTCATTTTCACCGTTTTCTTGAAATCTATCAATAAACTCAGACCGGCTGATGATAACGGTATGTTCTCCCAGCGCCTTTTTGGCCCATTCGTAAAGCATCTGGCCCCTCCATTTCACAAACGCCTTCGGTTCCCCGAAGCGCCGTGAGGCTCCTCCAGCCAGCAGTACGTTGATATGTTCCATATTCTCTCACCTCTAGTTCGTTAAAAGCATAGCAAAAGCAAAGCTCCCACGCCACTGCTTGTCTGTTTATTAAAGAGGAATAGCTGTTCAGTATTTGCATATTGTAGTGTTAACATCATGAGGGAGATGGTTCGAATGAAAAGATCAGGTCCTTTTTTCCACGACGTATCTCAGGAGAACCTTTATTTAAAATCAGAGCTTTCAAGGTGTCATAAGCTGATTGCCGAACTTGAAGCAAGCTACTTCCACCAGAAAAATAACAAGCTGCTCAAGGAAAATAACGATATGAAAGAAAAACTCCAGCAGTTGTCTGCCGAATTGACAAACATGTCAACGAAAGAAAAACACGCCTCCCATACCAGCCAAACCCTGCACCAAATCAGAGCTGAACTGCTTGATAAAATCGTAGCTTTGCAGGAGCTTCTTTCTGCTGAAACCTACAAACGAAAAACTGAAATCCAAGAAAAACAGAAGCTTCATATTGCTAAAATTAAAATTGAAGAAGAAAATAAACATCTGCATCAGCGAATCAGCCATCTTGAAGCCTCTATTGAACAGGAACAGAACGCCCTGCTTCAGGCAAAACAAAAAACAGAATTGATAAAATCCGAAAACGGCCGTCTAAAAGAGCAAATGGTAGAAAAAGAATATCAGCTAAAACATATTAAAATAGAAGTTGATCATATGAAAGACCGAATCATAGAAACGAAAGAAAGGCTACTCGAAATAGAAAAATCGAAAGAAAAATTATTTCACGAAACTATTATATCGTATAAACGGCAGCTTGATGAAAGCGATGCCTGGATTGCTTCTCATTTTGCCGATATTGATGGCGGCACGAAACAAAAAGAAAAAACAGAAGAAGAAACTCCAGCGGTCTATCCGCAGCCAAACCATGTAGAAACCATACTTGAAGATGTCACCAAACAGATACATGTGCTTCAAAAACAGCTTGCCCGCGCCCAATCATCAGACCAGGCCATGAGCCATACAATCGAGAAGCTGAAAAGCAGAGCCACTGAAGAAAAACCTTATCAAAAGTGGGTGTATAAGCTTAACCTTGAAAAAGAAAACAAACCTTCACAGAAAAAAACTCAATAAAAAAACTGCTTGAGCCACGCCAAGCAGTTTTTCTGTGTATATTTATTCATTTGCAGATTCTGCTGATTCCGCAGATTCAATTTCGCCTTCTAAAATGTACTGGCCGCGATACGGCTTTTTCACTTCCGGATACATTTTAATTAAGCTTTGCATAAACGTTGTCATATTAGGGATTTCAAGACCGCTTTCTTTTTCAATCTCCTTTTGAAGCTCGGAGCTCTTAATCGCGGCATTGTGTCGTTTCAATGTTTTAATTGCAGCTTCACGCAGCTTAGCTGCTTTTGACCCCGGTCTTGCCGTTCCTCTTCTTCTTCGTGTTGTTCCGTCTGGTATACCGGCAGGAAGAGAGGAAATAGATTGAAGCTGAGGCTGAACAGACTGCTGCTGTGATTGCGGCTGATAGCTTCTGATTTCTTGAGCTGCAAGCTCAGCGAGAACCGGCAGAGGGTCAGATTTTTTTTCAGAACGGAAATCCTTTTTGATGTCGGAAGGGCTTCCATTTCTGTCCAGCTCTCTTAATTTTGCGTATATTTTGTCGCGTTCAATTTGATATTCACGTATGACTTTCACTTCAGCTTCATTTAATTGTTCCAACCGCAAACGCAAAGCTTCTCTTTCATTAAACATTCCTCAATGTACCCCCTATCAAAATTAACATCATAATTAAGATATTAGATTACAAAAGTAATTTTATCAACTATTATTTTAGCATTTTACTATTATATTTACTCTATGAAAAATTCCTTATTTTCTGAAAAGGTTTTATTTTTTAAAAGAGTCCTTTATTCTCAAGGGATCAAGGGCTTTTGAGTCTAATTGGTATAATGTTGAAAATATATATTTTACTTACTTCTTTATTGAAATTTAGTGTATTATCTACAATTTTCGAGTTTTGGGGCATGAAATTTATCTAAAATTGCGGGAAAACATCAGAAATCAGCTTACTTTTTAGCGTATCAATCAAACAATCCACCATTTCTCATGCCCAAATTTGGAAAAATAATCTTCTTACTCTTCTTCATTTACTTTTTTGAACAAATAAAAAACCTGATGAATATCAGGTTATGATGAAGACTATTCAGATGCCTGTTCTGTTTCAGCCAGAACGCGGTTCACACGTTTTTCAAGCATTTTCATACCGCTCCCGCCAGCTTGGAAGTGACGGAGCTGCCCTGTTTGATCAAACACATAGTATGCAGGCACATATTCATTTTCAAACGCATCGGTTAATGCATGATCACTGTCGACAAAAATCGGCTGAGTGATGTCATGCTCAGCAGCTGTTTCTTTAATTTTTCCAAGATCAAGATCATCTTCGGAACGAGGTATATGCACAGCTACAACGTTCAATTTATCTTGATATTTATCCCGAAAGTCATTCACTTGCGGCATCGCCTCTTTGCACAAATGGCAGCTGATCGACCAGAAGTGAATAAGCGTCGGCTTTTCCCCGACCAATTGCTCTCTCGTTACTTCACCATTTAACCATGCTGTTTCCCCAGTCAATTCAGGCATTGGCTGCCGTAATTTCATTGCTTTACCCTCCTATTAAACAGAAAGGTCTAACCATGATGTCAGACCCTTTTTTCGTTCTTAGAAAGAATTAAAGTGTTTTTTGGCCTGGTTTCCAGTTGGCAGGGCAAAGTCCCCCAGTTTGAAGCGCTTGAAGAACACGAAGCGTTTCGTCAACGTCACGGCCAATATTGTTATGAAAAACAGTTTGATATTGAAGCTCGCCTTCAGGATTGATAATAAACAATCCGCGCAGAGCTACACCTTCTTCTTCAATTAAAACGCCATATTCACGGGATACTTCGTGGTTTGTGTCAGCAGCAAGCGAATATTTCAGCTGGCCAAGACCGTTTTCTTTACGGTCAGTATTAATCCACGCCAAATGAGTATGGATGGTATCAGTTGAAACCCCGATGACTTCAGCATCAAGGTCTTCGAACTCGTCATAGCGGTCAGACATTGCTATAATTTCTGTCGGACAAACAAAAGTGAAGTCCATTGGATAGAAGAACAGCACTGTCCATTTATCACTTTTCATGTTTTCCTCAAGACTTACTTTGCCAAATTCTTTACTTGCAAGGACTGCTTCCATTTCAAAACGAGGAGCTTGTTTACCTACCATACGTTCTGCCATATGTATCCCTCCAATTTATTATTTGGCTTAAAAGCCGAATTTACATGAAAATAAAGGATGTTATTCCATATTTCGTTAACACCATCACAATGCCTATTATATAAGAGCAGATTTTTCGAGTCAATTTTTAACAAATCACAGATGTCTTTGGTTTCGACATTTTTGAATAAAACGTTTAACATGTTTATGTATAGGGTAACAAATCTCAATGTGCAGCAATCAATTCAGAAAAGGAGCTCCAACAATGGATTTTATTAAACAATACGATTGGGCGGGTCTAATTACAAATGCCGGTGTTCTGCTCATTAAACTCATCATTATGTTATTGCTCTATTTTATTATTCGATCATTAGGCATGAAAATCATTAAACATCTGTTTGCAAAATTCGAGGAGCAAAACAGTTTGTCCATCGGGCGTGCCCATACGCTCCGAAGCCTGACTCTTAACATATTTGCTTACATATTGATTTTTATATTTTTCGTCATGGTTCTGGATTTGTTTCATTACGATCCAAGCGCTCTTTTAGCGGGAGCAGGAATTGTCGGACTGGCTGTCGGATTTGGCGCCCAAGGGCTTGTCAGCGACATCGTGACAGGTTTCTTTATTTTGCTTGAAAAACAATTGGATGTCGGAGATTATATTACCGTTTCCACCTTTGACGGAATTGTCGAGCAGGTTGGCTTAAGAACAACTCAAATCCGCAGCTTTGACGGGACACTGCACTACATCCCCAACAGAAACATCACAAACGTGAGCAACCATTCTCGGGGCACCATGCAGGCTCTTGTTGATATTAAAGTGCCGGCTGAAAGAAACATTGATGAAACGATTCACATTTTACAGCAAGTATGTGATGAAACAGCCGCCGCTCTCCCCCAAATAAAAGAAGGCCCAAATGTCATTGGGATTCAAGAACTGGGAACTTCCGAAATTGTGATCAGAGTCATTGCCAAAACAGAAAATATGGAACAGTGGCGGGTCGAGCGAGTGCTTAGAAAGGAAATAAAAACCGCACTTGACCGCGCTTTCCCTAAAGAAACAGAATAAATAAAAGAACCGAAGCTCTTTGCTTCGGTTTTTCATTTACTGGATTCTGCTTTCAACTTCGCTGCAAATCTCTTCAGCCGTCATCCCGGAAGCTGTAATGACAGATGCTTGTGTTACCGTATCGGCTATCCCCTGCACATTGTTATCAAGTCCTGTTACGACACAGCAGTCACAGCCTTTTGCATCGGCAGGGCTTTTCATCATGACAACGTCATATCCTTTTTCTTTTAATGCAGCTTCTACATCTGACAGCGATTGTTCAATTCCAATTTTTTTAGCCATCATTGAACACCTCCGTTTACTAGAGTGCTCATTTCATGGTACTTTATTCTTTCATTTGTATTTAATTGGCATATACAGAAAAATAACCTGTCATGACGTTAACCGCTGTTTCTATTGCGTTTTCATCAGGATCCAGCTTAGCGTGATGAAGCCCATGTTCAGAATCAGCGCCGAGCCAGAACATGAAGCCTGGGTATTTTTTCAGCATGTAGCCAAAATCCTCTCCAGTCATTGCTTCTTTTGCTTCGATTACTTTTGCCAGTTGATGTTCAGAAACAAAAGACATAAATTCTTCTGTCAGTCCGCTCGTATTATAAACTTGGTGATATACAGAAGGATATGTCACTTTTCCTTTGCAGCGGAACCCTATTTCGATTCCTTTTACCAAATCTTCAATCCGTTCCTTTACCCGCTTCATCGATTCTTCAGAAAGCGTGCGGATCGTGCCCTCCAAGTGCGCTGTTTGAGCGATGATATTTTGCGCTGAGCCGCCGGTAATGGTACCGACTGTTATAACGGCGCTGTCCAGCGGATCTGTGTTTCTAGAAATGATTGTTTGCAGCTGGGTGACAAGTGTGCTTGCCGCTACAACCATGTCCTCGGCCAAATGCGGATAAGCCGCATGTCCCCCTTTTCCTTCCAGATCAATGACAAGCTCAGAGGTATTCGCAAAAAGGAGGCCGCTTTTTGTCGAGATGGTGCCTACCGGCAGCTCTGGAGCAATATGCAGCGCAGTGATCAAATCAGGTTGCCACTTTTTTAATACATCGCTCTCAAGCATTGGTTCCGCACCGCCAGGCCCTTCCTCTGCCGGCTGAAACAGAAACAGCAAATCATGTTTGACTGGATGGTGGACAAAATGGTCAATAATGCCGAGAGCAATCGTCATATGCAGATCGTGTCCGCAGGCGTGCATGTTGCCGTGATGCTCTGATGCGAATGGGAGGCCGGTCTGCTCTTCAATTGAAAGAGCGTCGATATCCGCTCTGTACGCCAGCATTTTTTCCGGTGCCGTCCCGTTCACTTTGACAAAAAGCCCTGTTCGCCATTTCTCAATTTCAATTCTGTCTTGCGGATATTGTTCCAAGACCTGTAATAAATACTGCTGGGTTTTGAACTCCTGAAATCCAAGCTCCGGTATACGGTGCAGATCCCTGCGTATTGCGATGAGCTCCTCTTTCTTCATTTTCATTCCTCCTGCCTATACGAATAAGGCGTGGATATATTATCCACGCCTTTTTATCAAACGATTCCTTACAGCTGGCGTAATTCCTGCTTGATTTCAGTTTTGCCTTTTGTTTTCTCATCAATGTCTTTGATTTTTTTAGCAGGTGTTCCTGCAACGACTGTGTAAGGCTCAACATCGTTTACTACGATCGCTCCCGCAGCAACAACGGCTCCTTTACCTACTGTTACGCCTTCAAGCACAACAGCATTTGCACCGATCACAACATCGTCTTCAATGACAACCGGTTTAGCGGATGGCGGCTCAATAACACCCGCAAGCACAGAACCCGCGCCGATATGGCAGTTTTTTCCGACAGTAGCTCGTCCGCCAAGGACAACATTCATATCGATCATTGTGCCTTCGCCGATGACTGAACCGATATTGATAGAAGCACCCATCATGATGACTGCGTTATCACCGATTTCAACTTGGTCGCGGATGATCGCGCCCGGCTCGATACGCGCTTTGATATTTTTAAGATCAAGCATTGGAATCGCAGAGTTGCGGCGGTCATTTTCAACCACATAGTCTTCGATTTTGCTTTGATTTTCTTCAATTGCGGTTTGGATTTCGCTCCATTCACCGAAAACGACCCCGGTGTTTCCGTTAATAAAAGCTTTCGCAGATTCGCCGAAATTGATTCCTTCCAGCTCACCTTTCACGTAAACCTTTACAGGTGTAGATTTTGTACTATTTTGAATAAATGAAATAATTTCATTTGCATCCATCATTTTCATATGTAAAGTCCTCCTCCTGATTTTCTACCTCATTACTGTATCAAAGGAAAGATGCAAAGACAAGAAAAAAAGGAACAGCCGCTTGAGCAGTTCCCAGTGGTGGTCAGACAGCGCAGCCGCTTTTCTTTGCGAATTGTCTCCCGAACTCCATTAATTCTTCCTCTTCTTCACCTTCTGGATTATTTTCGATTTTCACTGAAGGCAGCACAATTTCGCCTCCGCGCTCTTTTATTTTTGCTTCGAGCGTATCTACTGCCCCGCAGAAAAATTCATACGCTGTATCACCGGAGCCGAATACAGCGCATGTTTTTCCGGAAAAATCTATTTCATCCATGTCTTCAGCTAGGTCTAAAAATTCATCGGGCAGATCTCCGTCTCCCCACGTATAGGTTCCCATCATAATATGATCATAATTATTAAACAGCTGTGCATCATCAATATCCATCGCTTCGAAACGGTCTGCTTCCGCTTTCACCTCCAGAAGCCCTTTCTCAATCAAATCTGCCATTGCTTCAGTGTTGCCTGACATTGTTGCATAAACGAGCAAAATCTTCCCCAATGCCTTTCCTCCTCTACTGAATCATTGCTGAAACTTTGTACGGCTGGACAAACTTACATTCATACAAGCCTGCACAAAAGAAATTCTCTTTGCGATTGGCCACTCTCCATCCGTGCCCCTTAATGGTATCGAACCATTTTAACGACCGGGCTTCGAGATCCGCCTGGTAAATTCTCGAATAACCATTTTCATCTTGCGTTGCAGTGACATATATAATTCCATCATCCTCTGAAAGATCAAGAAACGATTCTTCTTTTCTAATCAAGCTGGATTGTACGGTGAACTCTTCATCAGTCAGCATATTGCGTACAGTGACAGCACCATGATTTCCTTTCACAGAACCCATCGCCGCCACCAGCCATTTTCCATGAAATACGAGCATGGATGCCGTCATTCGGGTTTCCTCTTTCTTAACGATTTGGACAGTATCACGTGTAAGGTCGTAAGCCCAAATGCCTCCAAAATATTCGTGTATTTGCGTTCCGATGAAAAGACTGCCGCCATGCAGGCACAGCGAACGGATAACAGGCGGGTTATGAAAGTCCGCAAAAGGTTTGGCTACGCGCCATGTACCCCCAAAATCCTCCGATACATAAATGCAGTGCTTGCCATGGGCGCAAACAAACCCGTCGTTTCGGCCGGCAATCGTCCACACTGCTGCATTTGTGGGAAAGCTCGACATCGTCCAGGTTTTCCCGTCGTCAGACGAACGTATGACCGTCCCTTTTTCACCGACCCCGAATAAGTAAGGCCCTATGTAGCTGATGCAATGTATTTTGCTTTTCAAACGAAAAAGCTTTTTCCAGCCCTGTTCCAAAGAATAATGAAAAATGCCTTCTCTTTGTACCGCCACAAAATAACCGGAAAATGCAGATGCCGTGACAGCAGTCGCTCCTTTATGAAACATGGCTTTTTTCCTTGTTCATATAATCAGCCCAAGCAAGAAAACCTTTCGCAAACGCTCGGCAGCTTTCTGCATCTTCATCTGTTTCAGGCGCCAGTTCGATTTTCAATGTTTCCTGGTAAACAGCAGCTCCCGCCTCTTGCAGCATGGAACTGAATAAATTGACGGCTTCACAAAACTTTGGATATGAATAATCTCCTGATCCGAAGCAGGCTGTTTTTAAACCATTAAGCTGAAGCTGTTTAACCGCTTCAAAAAAATCCTCCGCTTCGTAAGGCAGATCGCCATCGCCCCATGTATAGGTGCCAATCAGCACATAATCGTAGGATGTCAAAGCAGTTACATCTACATCTTCTATCTCGATACAGTCAATGTCCAGCTCATATTCTTGAAGCGCATCTCTTATAATCACAGCAATATCTTCTGTATTTCCTGACATGCTGGCATATGTAATCAAGGCTTTAGCCATGTTATCACCCCATCAATTGATAATGATTTTCAATACCATATGTATCACTTTAAATGATAATGATTTTCATTGTCAATACAGAAAATAAAAAAAGACAGCACATCGCTGTCTCTTAAAATGGATTTTCCTGATCAAGCATATCCTTTATTACTTGAACAAAAGCTTGAACTTGCTTCAGCTCAAAGGCAGGTTCATAGCCTAATAGCCATGTATCCCGTCCGATCGGATGCTCTTTCGTATCTAGCAGAGGCATTTTGTTGACTTTATCTTCGTTTTGAAGGGTAACAGACGGCAAAATGGCATAACCGATTCCGTGCAGTGCCATTTGTTTGCACGTTTCAATCTGGTCAACCAAGATCGTCTGTTTTGGCGACGTTTTAAATTTCTGATGCCACCAGTGCTGAATTTCCTGATAATACGTGCTGTCGCTTTTAAACTGGATAAACGGCCGTTCTGTATGGGCAATATCTTCGATGCAGGATATTTCAGTATCTACTAAATACAGGTGATCTGTCATTAAGTAGTCTTTACGGCCCTTCCACTCAGGGTTTCCCCTTATAATGCCGATATGAACCTGATCCTCATATAAGCTTTTCAGCATTTCGCTGCTCCAGCCGGTAATGAGCGATATCTTTGCATTCGGATACTTTTCCACATACGCCTTTAGGACTTTTGGGAGCCAATGCTGACCGATTATGGAGGCGACGGCAAGCTTCAGTGTGCCGTGAATCTCACCTTCAAGCTCATCAATATTTTCTCTTATTCTTTCCTGCTCTAACGTCGCATCATTCGCGAACTGAATAATTTTCTCACCGGCCGGCGTTACCGTTAATCCTTTTTGGGATCTTAAAAAGATTTTTGTGCCCCACGCCTTTTCAATTGTTTGTAAGCGCTGAGATAAAGCCGGCTGAGACACAAAAAGCCGTTCAGCCGCCTTTCTCATGTTTAACTCCTCAGCTAAAACTACGAGCATATGAAGCTCTTGAAGCTGCATGTCGTCCTCCTTTTTATCATCAATAAGGTTTTCTTATCTCCCATTCTAATAAAATCTTAGTTTCCGGTTCAAGTCCTAATTATGTATGCGCTTTCTTTTATAACATGGCAATATAACAAAAATAGGCTGAATAGCCTACTTATTTAATGAGCGTATATGCTTATTCAATTCCTTTAAAACCACTCTTCTTGTAAAAATCCCTTCAAATACCTGCTCGTCATTTTCAACACAGACAAATCCGTTATTAATGACCATGCCAAATCCTTTCATAATCGGATCATTGATATGGAGACGCGGAATATCAGTCAGCATGACCTCCTGAACCGTAATTTGGTCAAGCTTTTCAAACTCAATTCGTTCAAGCCCGAAAATGCTGTTCATGATCATATTTGTACCGATTAAACCATGTAAACGATAGGAAGGATCAAGAACCGGGATGGCTGTGTATCCGGTTTTTGTCAGCACTAATAATGCGTGCTCAAGATTGTTGCCGACTTGAACGTGCGCTACTTTGTCCGCCTCAATCATAAACTGTCCGACTGTTGCCTCAAGAAGCTGGTCTGATTGTAAGCTTATCATGTTTTCGACCCCTTTTCATTTTCATCAACAATACATTCCCTATATTACAATAATATAAACTTTATCAGTATTTGTCGAAAAGTTTCCTTTCATTAAAAAAGATACTCTTTGTGTGAGTATCAATTATAGAGTGTTCCATTAATTTTCAAATCGAAATCGGTCGTAAAGCGTTACAAGTTTTTTGTAGGTGATTCCGTCAACGTTTTTGGTTCCTGTCTCTATATCGTTGATCTCACTGCTCAAAAGCTCGATGGCATATTCATGATTGATCAGGATATTCAGCAGAAGTTTTTGTTCTTCTTCTGTAAATCGTTCACTGATAAGACTCATTTGCAATCAGGCCCCCTGTTTTATACTGAATACCTCTGAAAGCAAGACAACTTACTTTCAGCTCTACCGCTAGAATAAGTAATCAGAAAACAAACGTCAACCGCATAATTCGACATTTCCCTTGGCTTTTCAGCCTGAATTATTTTGTGAAACGATTTGCATAGCTGAAGGCAGTATAGGAATCTGGTTTTATTTTCGCCTCAATTCCCATGGAAGTGATGCGTCCTGTCATTTCTTGAATCAGATCTTTCGTGAGCCCTTTTTTCCCAATATCCAAGTGAACTTCAAAGGTAAGATCCGCCCCCTCACCGGTAAAGGGCAGGAGCAGATCGGTAATATCCATTAAGTGTCCATCAAGAATATAAGCGGCCGTTTCTTGGCTGTACGCCGTTTCTAACGAAATCTTTTCCCGAAGGCTATGTATGGGTCTGTCGACTGTATGATTTTTCAAGCAGCCCCAAGCTCCCTTGCCTGTACGATGCAAATGCAATGCGGTAATAAACTTTGTGTAATCGCGGTAGACCTGTGAATCGGTTCCGATCGATAACACATAGGAAGAACGGGGATCCTTTCGAACAAAGGCTTTAAGCCGTTCCATCACATCTTGAAAGGTCATCTGTGCTTCTGAAAGATTATAAAATAGAAAAGAATCAGCCATGACGACACTCCTTTTCAAGGATTTACAACCATGAAACAAGTATGTTCCTTATCGTTTATTTCGATTACTTTTTGCAAAACGGAAGCTTGCTCTCCCCAGTTCAGGAAACCTACTGAAGAAGTTCAAAGATTTCGATTGAAACCATGTCGATATTATCAAACGGATATGTGTTAGGTTTTTCACCTTTTTGGAAAACCGTCAGTTCAAACGTTTGATTTTTTTCGAAATATTTAACACTGCATATTTTCTCACCATTCACTTCGAAATAACGCTGCATTGGCTCGTTAGCCGCTTCCGCCGTTTCTTGCAGACTTTGCAGCCGTGTGATGATACCCATTAATTGTGACATTCTAAAAAAAGACTCCTTTCAAAAAGCAACTTCAAATCAACAAGTATTTATTATAATACAAGTTCTATTGAGCATCATACCATAAAGTCGGACTGGATGGCATTTTCACTGCTGAATTTAAGAAAAGAAAAAAAGTGAAAAAACGATTTTCCTTTAGTTTGAGGCTTTTTTTGAATGTCATACACACAATTATGATTTTTTTCAAATATCCAATCATCAAGAAAGCTTTTTTGCCATTTGATTAAAAAATTTTTTTGACATTCCTAGTGAAACTCACATGGCCAAACTACTCAGCAGTCGTAATGAATACGAGACCTTAAAACGGATTATGGCTTCAAAATTATGTAATAATAAAATGAGGACTTCCCACCGTCATTCCGTGTAACAGCTCTTGCACGGCGCTGCAGCATTGGTTCGGGAGTTCGGGCCAACGTTTTCCACTAATAAGGTTTATTGTTTCATTGGATTGTCTTATGCTCTAGGCAAATAAAAAAACTTGGCGGGGGTAGCGCCAAGCTTTTTTGGATCTTGATCTGATAGAGGGGTTGGGGAACAGAGAGTAGCTTCTCTCTATAAATAAATGATAATGATTCTCATTGTCAATGTCAATCGTTTTTTGATATTTTTTTCAATTCATAAAAAAAGACGGCCTTTCAGCCGCTAAATCAGTCCATCCTGCTCATATAAATAAGAATAAGGCAAATCTATAAATAAATACATCTGATCATCCATCGGATAAGAAAACGTTCTGATCATTTCACCTGTTTCCAAATCACTGTACAAATCACTGAAAAATCCTTTTCTGAGATTTCTCATTCTCATGATGTTCTCCAGAAAATAAGGACGCCAGCTCCAATTCTTTTCCGCGTATTCCGGCTGGTAAACCCATTCGCCATCTTGTTTAAACACATTTCCCGTCAGCTGATCGCCTTCTTCATCACACATGTAAATTCGAAAGCTGCAATCTGTCAGCTCTTCCGCCAGCTTTTTAATAAACTCATCATCAGAAGACAGACTGTTTTTTCTCAAAGATGTCACAGCTTGATGCACTCTTTTGTAAAACTGTTCAGAGTGCTCATAGACGGTTTCAAGCTTCTTTTTCTCATGTGTGATAAATTGGTGAAATTCAGTTTTGAGTCTTTGTTTTAATACATCTCTCTCTAAAAACGTTTCGGACGGAGACACCAAGTAATAGCCTTGAAAATAGCGGCCTCCGTTTCTCCAAGCGTACTGAAGCTGGAAGTTGGCCTCAATGTCTTCATACAGCAGCGCCGCACCGATTTTTCTGGCCAATAAAGAGATGCTGTACAGCACATGCTCATATGAAGGTGACGGCTGTGATACTTTCAGCGCCTGCAAATCAATTTTTAACAGATCTGGTGAGAGCAGGGCAATTCTGTCCAAGTTGCTGCTTTCTTTTCCGATGTTATCGACTGCGATTTTAATTCCGTATGTACGATAGTAGGCAAGCATATGGTAGAGCTGCTCAATGTCTCCTTCAAAATTGTGCTCCGTAATTTCAAGCACAAACCGATGAAGTTCGATTCCTTTTGCTTCATATTCTTTCAGAAGCTCGAGAAAGCTTTCGCCATGATCAAGCATCAGCAGATTGGCATCCTGATTCATAAAAATCAGCAGATCTGAATCGGCCTCTAAAAAACGGTCAAGAGCCTGGCGGATAATTCTGTTATCAACCTCTAGTTTATATTCTTCGGGTATCCCCGCGTCTAAAAAGAAGGGCCCGAGGCTTTGGATTTCTGAATCTGCCAAAATGCGTCCAAGCACCTCATATCCGACAATTTTCTGTTCCTCAGCACTGAAAATCGCCTGGTAATATGGGAGGACATCATCCATGTTCGTTAAAATATCAAGTGGATCCAACATGTTATCACCTGCTTCTCTATCTTTGTCTGATTATACCACATTGAATCCAAAGATTAATATGCTTTAAAACGGATAAGGATTCAGCCATTGCCCCCCGTCCATTGTGATACAATCCCCGTTTATATAGGATGCTTCGTCAGAAAGCAAAAACGCAGCCAATGCGGCGATCTCCTCCGGTGTGCCCAGCCGGCCGAGAGGAACACTGTTCATTGTGCGGGCCTTCGCTTTTTCCGATTCAAAAAGCTTCTCTGCCCCTCCTGTTCGTTCAATCGGTCCGGGGGCGATCGCGTTTGAGCGGATTCCGTATTGGCTTCCCCACTCAACGGCCAGCGTTCTTGTCAGTGACAAAACCCCTGCTTTAGCTGCAGCGGAATGAACAACCCCAGCTCCCGCTCCCCAAGCGTACGTAGCGGCCATATTTAAGATAACGCCCTTCTGCTCCTGCTCGATCCAATGCTTTGCCGCGGCTTGGCTGCAAAAGAATGTGCCGTTTAAAACAATCTCAATAACAGCTTTCCATCCATTGGGCGTCAGCTTTTCCGCCGGGCAAATAAAATTACCGGCCGCATTGTTAATCAGCGCATCAAGCCTGCCAAAGGCTTTTATCGCTTCTGTAATCATGTCTGAAGCAGCGGAATCTGAACGGACATCCATTTGAAAACAGGCAATCTGTCCCTCAAAGGTCTCAATTTCTCTTTTCGTTTCCTCAAGCGCCTCCCGTTTCCTCCCTGTCACCATGACGTACCAGCCTGATTCAGCCAGTTTTTTTGCTATCGCTTTTCCCATGCCGCTTGACCCGCCGGTAATGATAACCGCTTTTTTTCCCATGTTTCTCCCTCCCTGTTATGAATGAATATTCATTCAATTTTATTCTATCATTATATGCATGCCTCTGTCAGTACATGCTGACATGAGATTTTTTCAAGATACAGATGATATAATAGAAAAACTCTATTAAAGGTTGGTTTGAAATGAAAAAGATGTCCAGAAGACAATTCCTAAAAGGAACGTTCGGAGCTCTTGCTGCCGGGGCTTTAGCGGCCGGCGGCGGATACGGCTATGCCCGATATCTGGAGCCGCATATGATCGAGACAATCGAACGCACAATCAAAAGCTCTCTCATTCCGCACGGATTTGACGGTTTTAAAATCGTACAGTTCAGTGATACGCACTTGAGTGATTATTTTACTCTTGAAGATTTACAAACTGTCATCCTGACAATTAATGAATGTACACCTGATCTGATTGTTTTTACAGGTGATATTATTGATAATCCTGATACGTATCAGCACCATCAAGCAGTCATTCCATTACTGAGAAAACTGAATGCTCCCTTTGGCAAACTTTGTATATACGGCAATCATGATCATGGGGGTTATGGAACAGCTGTTTACAAAAGCCTGATGACGGCCGGCGGTTTTACGGTATACCGCAATGGCTATCAAACAGTGCCGCTTGCAGATGGCAGCGAAATCGAGATTGCATCACTTGATGACTTAATGCTCGGAAACCCAGATTATGAAGGCATCCTTTCACGGCTTAGCGAAAAACTTTTTTCCATCCTGCTCGTCCATGAACCTGATGCGGCCTTGAAAACAACTGGATATCCGGTGAATCTTCAGCTTTCCGGGCATACACACGGCGGCCAGATTCAGCTGCCTTTTTACGGACCGATTATTACACCTCCATATGGAAAGGTCTACACAGAAGGAATGTATCAAACAGGAAACACTCATATTTACGTAAACCGCGGCCTCGGGATGACCAGACTGCCGTTGCGGTTTCTATCCAAGCCAGAAATCACTGTCTTTACCTTAAAAAGCACGAATTAATGTAGCAGGATGGACTCCTCCTCAATACTAATAAGTAAAAAAGGAGGCTGTGGAAATTGCTCACATACCATGTCATACCAAGTGATGTCCCGGACATGATGCCCCCCATTTTTGGAATCAGCACAGATGTTTTATATCAGTCATTTAGCGGGCTGCAATCGGCTGCCAGACCGGGACGTTTTTTTGTCACCCCCGTGCTTCGTGCCCCCAATTCGTATCATATCGCGGTTTCAATCGGAGCGAAAACCCTGACTCTGTTTCAAAATAACCGAGTCATTAAAACGTATCCGATTGCTGTCGGGAAAATTCTGACACAAACGCCTTACGGAGATTTTTATATTATCAATCGCCAGCGGAATCCCGGCGGCCCGTATGGTGCGTATTGGCTGGGACTTTCTAGACCGCACTATGGCATTCACGGGACGAATAATCCTTCTTCAATTGGCAAGGCTGTTTCTAAAGGCTGCATTCGCATGCATAATAAAGACGTGATCGAACTCGCTTCAATTGTGCCAAACGGAACAAGAGTCACCATTAACCGGTAATGTTTTCTTATTTGTTTCAAAAACAGGCGGTTTATAATATGATAAAGTGGGACCTTTAGGGTAAGGAGCGTTTTTATGGATATATTTAAAAATCGTAATTTTGTTCGTCTATTTTTCGCAGCACTCGCTTCTCAAATGGGCACGACAGTAGGCAACATGGCATTTGCTTTTTTCTTGCTGGACCGCTTCAGCAGCCAGCCTTCATATACGACCTTGGCGGAGCTGATGTATTCTCTTCCGACCGTATTTGTATTTCTGATCGTGGGAGTTGTCGCGGACCGGTTTGACAGAAAGAAGGTAGCGGAAAACTGTGATTGGATCAGAGCAGGCCTGACTGTCGTTCTTTTTTTCACATTATTTACCGGCAATATTCCTCTTGTTTTCTGTATTTTATTTATCAGAAGCGCTGTAACGAAGTTTTTCTTTCCGGCAGAAAATAGTTTGGTACAAGCCATCCTGCCAAAGGAGCACTATGCGAAAGCGGCGGGGCTTAACCAGATGCTCTTTAGTATTTTTATGGTATTCGGTGTTGGAATAGGTGCTTTCATGTACAACACAATCGGTATTGAAGGCGCCATTGCTCTTGATTTTGTCAGCTTTATCATTTCCGGGCTTTTGATCCGCAGCTGCCGGATTCCGAAAGAAGCCAGACAGCCAAACGGTGCATACAGCTGGAGAAAAGCTTCTGTTAAAGATTCAATACATGATTTTAGGGAAGGCGTTCTCTATATTTTAAAGAACAAACTGCTTGCGTCTCTCATTTTCGGCTTCTTCATTTTTGGATTTGTCAATGGAGGATTCGCCGTATTGCCGATGTTTACAATGAAATACGGATTGGCGCCTGACCGTTATGAGTGGCATACGTCAGTATTTACGATCGCACTCGGGTTTGGGCTGCTGGCTGGAAGTGTAATCGGTACGGTCATCTCTAAAAAAGTGAAGCCGCATTTTTTAATGTCGATACCGATTTTCATTGCCGGCTTGCTGATTTTTGTCCTCGGCTACACGAATGTTTTATGGGTTTATTACGCGGCTTCTTTTACTCTGGGAATGTGTATCGGACCGATCAACATTGCAATCGGCGGATGGATGCCAAAGATTGTTCATCCAAAGCTGATGGGACGTGTAAGCGGCCTGCAGGATCCATTTATGATGTTTGCACAGTCTTTGACACTCGGCTTAGTTGCGTTGTTATTCCCTAAGTTCGTTTCCAACATAGACTATCTTTATTACGGCATGGGCGTCATCATCCTGCTTGTTTTTGTTTTTTATTTTGTTGCATTGCCAAAATACAGTGCACAGGCTGTGGAAGTGAATGTTCAGGAAGTATTTCAAGAGCGGCCGAAAAAGAAAGCAAAATCTGTATAATATACGTTAAAACTGCGCTTTTTTTCTTAGAAAAAAGCGCATTTTTACATTCAATATTTGCATTTCAACTTTAAAAAAGTATAATCTAATCATATAGAACTTGATAAGAGCAAAGGAGAGAAATAATGGACGACCATGCATATACGAAAGATCTGCAGCCAACAGTAGAAAATCTTTCAAAAGCAGTTTACACTGTGAACCGCCATGCAAAAACCGCCCCCAACCCTAAATACCTATATCTGCTGAAAAAACGGGCTTTGCAAAAGCTTGTTAAAGAAGGTAAAGGAAAGAAAATAGGGCTTCATTTTTCAAAAAATCCAAGGTTCAGCCAACAGCAATCGGACGTGCTTATCTCAATCGGAGACTACTATTTTCACATGCCTCCAACTAAAGAAGACTTCGAACATCTTCCGCATTTAGGTACACTTAATCAATCGTACCGAAATCCTAAAGCTCAAATGTCTTTAACAAAAGCGAAACACCTATTGCAAGAATATGTCGGCATGAAAGAAAAGCCGCTTGTGCCAAATCGCCAGCAGCCAACCTATCATAAACCTGTCTTTAAAAAACTTGGTGAAAGTTACTTTTAAAATAAAAACAGCCGTGCCCCTTCGGGCACCGGCTGTTTTTTATTTATTCGATGACATACGTATCCACTTTTTTAATTAAATCACTGATCTCAGGCTTGCTGATTTGCTCATCTGCGCCAACGACTTCTCCGCGGTGACGCAAATCATCCGTAATTAATGATGAGAAAATCATAACCGGCACGTCTGCGCTTTTCGGATTTTCCTTCAGAAGCTTCGTCAGCCTGTGCCCGTCCATTTTTGGCATTTCAATATCAGTAATGATCATGTCAATCTGTTCTGATAAATCCGTTTCCGTTTCGGCCAGGTTCATAATATAGTCATATGCTTCTTTTCCGTTTTCAAACGAAGACACATTGTTGTACCCTGCTTCTTTTAACTCATCCTGTAAGAGACGCATCAACAGCGGTGAATCCTCTACAATGATAAGCTTTTTATCAGCTCTTCTTTCATCGAAGCCCTCAGTATGCATATTGTACGTATCCACACCTGAGTCAGATTCAATGTCATAAATAATTTTTTCATAGTCAGGCAAAAAGATCATCAGGTCTTCAAGCTTAATAATCCCAGTAAGGTGCCGCTCCATGCCTTGATTTAAAGATGTCGGTTTTTCAATTGCTTCCCAGGATACTCTGTGAATTTGAGAAACAGAGCCGACATGAAAAACAATTTTCCGTTTATTGAATTCAGTCACGATATATTTCTCGTCTTTTGATCCGTCTGGCTCAACTCCAAAAAATGAGAAGAGGCTGATCACAGGAAGAATTTCTCCCCTGAGCTTAATCATTCCTTCTACATGCTGATGGGAGTGAGGCACAGATGTCACCTCGACTGGCTGAATAATTTCCCTTACTTTCATCACGTTAATTCCGAAAGCATTATCGCCCACGCCAAACTTCACAATTTCTAATTCATTTGTTCCAGAATCCAATAAAATTTCGTATTGTTGTAACGACAATTCAATCCCTCGCTATTCGCATTCAGTATTGTACTGTATATATCGGCTTAAATTGTAAAAAGTGAATGGCAAGCCGCTTCAAAATCGGATTCTGGGAGCGGTAAGCTGCAATTCTTGAAAAAGAAACTTTTTTCCTAATCCCCATTGACTTTCCAACTGACAATGATAAAATAGTCAAGGATTTTTCGAAAGAAGGGTGTAAATAATGGGTACCTTAGTAATATTTAAAGAAAATGAAATGACTGTTTTAGAAGATATCAGTGAAGAGGCTTACGAGCATATGAAGAAAGAATCAGCTGATCTTCAAGAAGAACATCCCCCGTATATGCTTTGGCACGAAGACCTTCATTTTGATTATGGTTATTAATGAATTTGGCACATATAAACAATAATAGAACGTGATACAATAAAGACAATCAAATCGCTGGTTGTCTTCTTTTTTTCTGAACAGAAAGGTATGTTTGGAAAATAGGCGCATACAATCGATATATATCGGCTAAAAAGGTGACAAATGATCAGCTAGTGGTAAAATAGGATAAACTCATTATATTTGTTAAGGTGATGAATTATGGAACATTTGCTGAATCCGAAAGCAAGAGAGATTGAAATTTCAGGAATACGCAAATTCTCAAATCTTGTAGCTCAACATGAAGATGTCATTTCACTTACAATCGGCCAGCCTGATTTTTTCACACCGCATCATGTGAAGGCTGCCGCAAAAAAAGCCATTGATGAAAATGTGACATCATATACTCCGAACGCCGGCTATCTGGAGCTGAGACAAGCTGTACAGCTTTATATGAAGAAAAAAGCGGATTTCAACTATGATGCTGAATCTGAGATCATCATCACAACAGGCGCAAGCCAAGCCATTGATGCTGCATTCCGGACAATTTTATCTCCCGGTGATGAAGTGATTATGCCGGGGCCGATTTATCCAGGCTATGAACCAATCATCAATTTGTGCGGCGCCACGCCTGTTATTGTAGATACTACGTCACATGGCTTTAAGCTTACTGCCCGGCTGATTGAAGATGCGCTGACTCCTAACACCAAGTGTGTCGTGCTTCCGTATCCGTCAAATCCTACCGGTGTGACTTTATCTGAGGAGGAGCTAAAAAGCATCGCTGATCTTTTAAAAGGCAGAAATGTCTTCGTATTGTCTGATGAAATATACAGTGAATTAACATATGACAGACCGCATTATTCCATCGCAACCCATTTGCGAGATCAAACGATTGTCATTAACGGCTTGTCAAAATCACACAGCATGACCGGTTGGAGAATTGGGTTTTTATTCGCACCGAAAGACATTGCAAAACACATTTTAAAAGTTCATCAATACAATGTGTCATGTGCATCTTCGATTTCTCAAAAAGCCGCTCTTGAAGCTGTGACAAACGGCTTTGACGACGCCCTGATTATGAGAGAACAATACAAAAAACGGCTTGACTATGTGTATGACCGCCTTGTTTCCATGGGACTTGACGTTGTAAAACCGTCTGGCGCGTTTTATATCTTCCCTTCTATTAAATCATTTGGAATGTCTTCATTTGAATTTAGTATGGCTCTATTGGAGGATGCTGGTGTGGCACTCGTGCCAGGGAGCTCGTTCTCAAAGTATGGTGAAGGATATGTGAGGCTGTCTTTCGCATACTCGCTGGACACGCTTAGAGAAGGCTTGGACCGATTGGAATTATTTATATTAAAAAAACGAGAATCCATGCAGACGATAAACAACGGCGTTTAAGCCGTTGTTTTATTTTTTGGAAATGAAATTTTAAACGCTGTGCCTTTTTCGGGGTGGCTGTCCACATGAATGACTCCCTTATGATTTTCAATAATATTAAATGTCACCATCAGCCCAAGCCCCGTGCCTTTTTCTTTTGTTGTTAAAAATGGTTCTCCAATCCGGTTCAGCACCTTTTCAGGTATGCCTTCCCCTTCATCTTTTACAGTGACATGAACAGAATTCTCATCCTCGGTTATGATAATGTCTACTGTTCCCCCGTGAGGCATTGATTCAACTGCATTTTTAATTAAATTAATGAATACCTGCTTTAATTGGTTTTGATCTCCGTTTATATAAATACTGTCCTTTTCATAGCTGGTTCTGATAAAAATGCCGTTCAAATTTGCCTGCGTTTCTAACAGGGCTGAGACCTCACCAATTAATTTTTTTAAGTTCAAGTATTCTTTCATGGCATTTTGCTGGGGTTTCGCAAGCATAAGCAGCTCACTGAGTATTACTTCGATCCGGCTGAGTTCAGAAAATACAATATCAAAGTAATGATCGTTTCCTTCCATCGTCGGTTTCATCAGCTGTAAAAAACCTTTAATCGCTGTCAACGGGTTGCGTATCTCGTGTGCGATTCCCGCCGCGAGCTGCCCTGCGATCGATAATTTTTCTGATTTCAGCATTAATTCTTCTGTTTGTTTTCTCTCAGAAATATCCCGAAGAATGACTTGGACGGCCGCTTCACCAAAAAAGGTCGTTGGAATGCAGACCATCTCCGTATAGATGACCCTGTTCTGTAAGGTGAACCAGGATTGCTTGACAATTTCCGATTCTGTTTTTTGCTCTGCGATGTTTTGGATTCTCTCTTTTACATCCTCGTGATCGCAAGGATGCAGCTGATCGTATATGTTTTTGCCAATTAAATCTTCATAAGTAGCCGCTTCAAACAGTGAAATTCCCGACTCATTCATAAATACCCATTTACCGTTATGAATCACCGCAATGGTATCGATTGAATTTTGAATCAGCAGCTGATATCGTTCACGGCTTTTTTGCAGTATGGATTGGAATTTTTTCCTTGAAGAGATGTCAATCAGCAGCAGCAGTTCAGCCTGCTGGTTTTTGTAGATGGTCGGGGTCGCTTTCACTTCTAAATGAACAGGTGTTCCATCAAGCCTTTTCCACGTCTGTTCGATCATTCCGACTTCCATTCCTTTTTGCATTCTTATAATCCTGTTTTTCACGATATCATGATATTCTTCTTCAATAAATTCATAGGACCATTTCCCAATAATAGCATCCTTGCTTTTTGCTCCCAGCATGGAAAGCATCGCGCTGTTTACATAGACGATCTTACCTTTGATACTGATGCAAAGCGGACTCGGGAGATTTTCAACTAATCGTTCATAATCATTCGTGATATATGTAGTCGATTCCGGGCTTTCAGGCTCGATTTCATGTTTTTCGCAGTTTATGGATTTATTTCCTTTCTCTTCAAGAACCTTCATTTTCAAAATGATTTCCCGTTCTGTCCGCTCAGCTCTTGTCGTAACGATTTCTACCGCAGCCTCCACCCACACAATCGTATGATCTTTTTTAATCAAACGAAAGGTGCACGGCATCAGATGATGTTCATTATAAAAATAGCTTTCAACTAAAAATTGATCTTCCTCATGCAGAAACGTTTTGAGGAATGATCCGATCATCTCTCCTTGGAGATAGCCCAAATGCAGTTTGGAGTTGGCAGATATATAAATGATGCGTCCATTAGAGGCCAATACTGCATGAATATCAGTTTTCGTTTGAAATGGTTTAACATGCTGCGTATCCTGTTCCACAGAATCCCTCCTTTGCATGATCATCGTGTTTAAATATATACAGATTGACTTTTACCTAGTATGATTCGCTAGAAATTGAGTATTCTCCTTCTATTCTTATGGTGAACGTCAATTTTTGAATAAAAGAAAGGGTGCACAACCTTTCAGTTGTACACCCTTTCTTTTTATTTTTTACCGTGTTTCTTTTCGAGCTCTGCATAAGCGTGGATAACTCTTTTGGCAATAATTTTATTGATCTTATCATCATCCTTTACTGAAGGTACAACGACACTGAAAGCCACTTTTGGATTTTTCGACGGGTAATAGCCGACAAATGTCAGATTGTATGTTTTTTTTCCCCACCAGTTGCGATTTGTACCGTAGTAAAATGTTTCCGCTGTTCCTGTTTTTCCTGATACATCTTCTGTAAACGTATTTTTAGCTGTTCCTGAAGCGGTAACTAATTTCATTCCGGTCTTTACCTGCTGTATATCACTTTCTGTGTTGTTAATTTTATTGAGAATGTTTGGCTTTCTCTGTTCAATTGTTTTTCCGAGACCCTCTTTCTTGCTGGGCTCATGGATACTTGTAACAATTCTCGGCTGAACACGGTAGCCGCCGTTGGCAATGGCTGAGATGTACTGCGCCATTTGAAGCGGTGTGTATGTATCATATTGACCGATTGCCAAATCTAGTATTAGCCCTCCTACTGCATCAGGAGTGGTTTGCATTCCGGCTGATTCCTGCGGCAGATCAATACCTGTCTTTACGCCCAGGCCAAATTGGCTGTAGTAATTTCTCATTTTGTTTAGATCCTTCTGATCAGCTGGGAGAGGCCCGTGCGGCTTGTATGTGACACCCGCAATATGCATGGCGACATTGAACATATATACGTTTGAACTTCTTTGCAAAGCGGTTAATTCATTAATGATTCCCATATTCGTGTAGGATTTCTTTGGTTTGTTGCCATTTCCCGCTAAATAAAGAGGCGTATCGACAAAATATTTATAATGCGGAATTCCGTCCTGATAGCCGGCAAGTACGGTAGCGCCCTTTACTGCTGACCCCATTTCATATTGGGTTGTGAATGCCCCGATCGCATAATCTTGAATTTTATTTGTTTCTAAATCTATCTTTTTTCCTGCCATCGACAAAATATCGCCGTTATTCGGGTCCATCATTACCGCAAAGGCTCTGTCAAGCATATAGTTTCCGCGTGCGCGGCTGTTTCTTACTTCTTCTTCAATGATTTTTTCTACTTCCGCCTGAAGCTCCATATCAAAAGAAAGCCGAAGATCGTATCCCCTGCTGCCTTTATCAATGGTTTTTTGGCTGACGACATTTCCTTTGTTGTCTTCTACGTATTGCACTTTTTCCTTGTGGGAATTTAAATAGTCTTCATATTGATACTCTAAATAACTTTTTCCCACCCTGTCATTATTCGCATAGCCTCTTGTTAAGTAGAAATCTTTCCGGTCGCTCAAAAGACCCTGATCTGGTGTCGTGACGCCTCCAAAAACGGAATACAGCGTTTTGTCGTACGGGTATTTTCGTGTCCAATAGTTTACGATGTCGATTCCCGGAAGCTCTTCTAAATGCTCAGAAACAATTGAAATTTCATCATATGTTAAGTCATTTTTTGGCCGCTGCGTGGAGCTTTTCTTCTCATCAAGCAGCGTTCCGTTTTTTCCATTTCTGTTGCTTTCATTTGGGTTCATCGCCTTAACGATTTGAGGTTCGTAAGCATTTGCGCTTGAAAACCTTGTATATATCGCAGCGATTTCCATTTCTTCGTCATCTTTCTGAATAGCCTTCAATTCTTGATCCGGGATTCGATCAATTTGGAGCTTGTAAGCCTGCGCCCCTTTCAGATTGCTTTCAGATTTCTTAAGCAGAGCAAGGGCTTTTTTCGGATGTGACGCGATCCAGTAATCACGCAAATCTCTTTCCTTCAAAAATTCGGTGTCAATATGAATGAAAGCAGCAAGCCGCTTCGCTGTTTTGATTTTATCCTCTGTTTTTGTGCTTGATGTTGAAACATACACAATTTCAGGCACGCTCTGGTTATCCACAGCCACTTTCTGATTTCTGTCGTACATTTTCCCTCGAGGCGCGGGATAGTACGCTGTTTTTGCATTTGCTCTTTCAGCGTCTTCTTCATGCTGATCACCTTCAACAATTTGAACAAAGCCAAGCTTAAAGATTAATGCAGTGAAAAGAACAAAGACAGCAAGGAAAAAAAGGTTCATTCTGATTGCCCGGTTTCCTTTGCGCTTTTTCTTTGGTTCACGTCCTATTTCAGTCACTTCTGGTTACTCCTCTCAAATCATTCAATATATTTACATATACTGAAATTAATTGTAACACCTTTGTAATAGTTGTTACAGCAAAAAGGGGTAAAAAAAGCTGTCAATATAAAAACATATTAAAATATAACTAATGATTCAAAAAAAAGGAAGCTATGTAACTGTATGATAAAATCATGACATGCGCTGATTCGCTTCATTTCAGCAGTTCAGCACACATTGGTTACAAACATGACAATCTCTTTTTGTCAAAGGAAACGGATGGATTCTTTATGACAAAAAAGCTATGTTATGATTTTTTTGTAGAAACAAACAACTCTAGGAGGTTACGAACTAATGAAGAAAGCATTTATTTTATCTGCTGCCGCTGCGGTTGGTTTTATCACATTCGGAGGCGTACAGCAAGCATCAGCGAAAGAACTCTCCTGCCAGCCTGTGGTGACGGTAAAAACGGGGAACACAGTGCAAAACATGTCACTTAATGATGCAGTGAAAAAACTGCATGTTAACACAAATATGAAAACCTTAAACACTGCAAACGAAAAAGAGCTTGAGCAGCTTCTTCAAAAACATGCCAAGCAATCTAACATGAATATTCAGGATGTTCAAAAGACACAAACGGCAAAACCAGTGCAAAAAGCGACAGAAAAAGCACCTGCTGAACAAAATACTGCTTCTAAAGCACCTGCAGCAGCTGCAAAAACTAACACAACAACATCTGCACCTTCATCTGTAAGTGCATATGAGAAAAAAGTTGTTGAGCTTACAAATGCAGAAAGACAAAAACAAGGCTTAAAACCGCTTCAAATTGATGCAACGTTAAGCAAATCTGCACACGCAAAGTCTCAGGATATGAAAGACAAGAACTACTTTGATCACCAGAGCCCAACTTACGGCTCGCCGTTTGACATGATGAAATCTTTCGGAATCAGCTACAAAACAGCAGGTGAAAACATTGCTAAGGGTCAAAAGACACCGGAAGAAGTAGTAAAAGCTTGGATGAACAGTGAAGGACACAGAAAAAACATTCTAAACCCTAACTTTACACACATCGGCGTAGGCTACGTTGAGTCTGGCAGCATCTGGACACAGCAATTCATCGGAAAATAATAAAAAAGATTGCCTGTTTCGTACAGGCAATCTTTTTTTATTTCACCCAAAGCTTATATATACTCTGTGTTCCGCTGTTTTCTTCACCTTGTGCTGCGAGCTTGTCATATAAGGATTTCGCAAGCGACAAGCCTGGCATGTCTTCCCCCATTAATTGCGCTTCCTCTAGCGCAATTCCCATATCTTTTATAAAATGCTTCACATAAAAACCTGGTTCAAAGTTGCCTTGCAGCATACGGGGGGCAAGATTCGACAATGACCAGCTTCCAGCTGCACCCGTCGTAATGCTTTTTAAGACATTTTCAGGCTGCAGGCCTGATTTTTGAGCATATGCCATCGCTTCAGCAACACCAATCATTCCTGCTGCAATTGCAATCTGATTACACATCTTGGTATGCTGGCCGCTTCCGGCCGGCCCTTGGTACTGAATATTTTCACCCATTAAAGAGAAAATCGGCAGGCAGGCTTCAAATGCTTCTTTTTCTCCCCCGACCATAATTGCGAGTGTTCCGTTTTGTGCACCGATATCTCCGCCGGAAACAGGAGCATCTAAAGCGAACAATGCTTTTTCTGTCGCTGCTTCAGCAATCTTCTTCGCAAGCGACGGTTTAGATGTCGTCATATCAATGAGATATGCGCCTTCTTTTGCGTTTTCAATAATTCCGCTTCTTCCGAAATACACTTCTTCAACATCACTGGGATAGCCGACCATTGTAATGATAACGTCCGCTTCTTTTGAAAGATCTTTGACCGTATCTTTCCATACCGCGCCTTTTTGCAGTATGCTGTCTGCTTTTTCTTTTGTCCGAGTGTACACCAATACAGGATGGCCGTCATTGAGAATATGTGATGCCATGCTTTTTCCCATCACTCCAAGACCGATAAAACCAATTGTTTTTTTCAAGGTCATTCCTCCCAGATGTTTCGTTTTGTTTTGTTTTGTTTTTAGTTAAAATTTATCATTTTTCCTTCATTTTCTAGACTATCATATCTATTCTTTATATTGTAGACTCAAAAAATAAAAAAAATCTCCAAAACAAATCATGTTTTGGAGATGAAATTGGATTACAATGTGAATTTCGCAATTGTGTTCATAAGCTCTTGGCTTGCATGTTTTAACGTTTCTGTTGAGTACTTGACTTTATCAAGAGTGATCAGCTGTTCATCAGTTGATGCGTTCACTTCCTCTGCTGCGGCAGCTGATTCCTGTGATATGGCTGAAATGCTTTGAATGGCTTCAGATATCGCGAGCTGTTCGTCACTCATTCTTTGAATTTCTTCATAAATATGATCAATGCCTTGTACCAGCGATTGCATTTCTGTGGTTATCGTGTTTAATACCTCTCCTGTCTCATGAATGGCATTGTTTTGTTCATCATTCATTCTGCTTGCCTCAACCATTGCGTGAGAGGCCTCTTTTGTCTCAAGCTGGATAAGCTTCACAGTCTCGCTGATATGCTTTGTAGATAAAGCTGATTGTTCGGCAAGCTTCCGCACTTCATCGGCTACGACGGCAAAACCGCGGCCGCTTTCCCCGGCTCTGGCTGCCTCAATGCTGGCATTTAAAGCAAGCAAGTTGGTCTGGTCAGAAATATTCGAAATCGCAGTAACGACCTCTTCAATATTCTTTGTTTGATCTTCCAAATCAAGCAGCATCGTTTCAACCTTTTTCGTTTCCATGTTGGCTTCGTTTGACTTCATCAGCAGCTGGCCGAGCGCGTCAAGTCCCTTATAGCTTGCATCCTCAGACGATTTTGAGCGTTCTTTCATTCCGCCCGCCTCCTGAGCGATCTGCCTGATTTTTGTTGACAGGTTTTCTGATTTTTCGTTGATGGTCTCAACTTCAGAAGCCTGTTCTGATGCTCCTGCGGCAACCTCCTCAATCGCTTTTGCAATTTGTCCGCTTGTTTCATTTGTTTCCGCAGAGACAGCCGTTAATTGCTCAGAGGTATCATATACTTTCCCTGAAGAAAGTCTCACCTGCTCAACCATTTCCTTCATATTTTCAACCATCTGGTTAAAGTCTCTTGTTAACATACCGACTTCATCCTTGGATTTGGATTCCGCGTGCACTGTTAAATCGCCAGCGGAAACTGCTTTCGTTTTTACGATCAGCTGCTGTATCGGCCCGGTTATCGTTTTGGCCAGAAAGTAGCTGAGAATTATTGTGATGATGAGCGCAATCAATGAGATCCAAAGATTCGCCCGATTCATTTTATCTGAAATCCACATTAATTGATCAGTATCAAATTGCGTTCCGACTTTCCAGCCCGTTTCACCAATGGTTTGATACACAACCATTTTCCCATTTTCATCCTGTATCCCATTTTTCTCAGATGCAATGGCTTTCAATGTTTGATCCTTTGATATATTTTTCCCTTGGTTTGACGGGTGGGCTAATAGATTGCCGCTCGCATCAGCTAAAAAGGCAAATCCATTGTAAGGCACTTTTTGCTTATTGACCATACTCTGAATCGCAGAAAGTTTTAAGTCATAGCTGGCAACCCCGATTACTTTTTGCCCGTCAAGAACCGCTTTCGAAGCAGTGACAATCATATCTCCTGACACGACATCCTTATAGGGCTCGGTCCAAACGACTTGATCCGGTGTTTCAGCAGCAAGCTTATACCATGGTCTTGAAGTCGGATCATAATCATCAGCGAAATGGGCTTTCGGATATGTAAACATTTCTTTTTTTGCGGTGCCTATGTAAGCCATCGCAACATAATCATCGCTATCTTTGATTTGCTTAATGTCATCATTAAACAGCCGAGAAGCTTCTTTACTTGGTTTTGTTATAAATGTATGAGTTAATTCCCCATTAGCCAATCTTGATAAAGAAATAGCATAACTCTTTAATTGCAATTCAATATTTTGTTCAAGTGACTGTGTCACGTTTTGAGTTGTATTTTTCCCTTCCTCTGTAATCATCGGTTTTAGCGTCAAATAAGAAGACAGCATTAAAAGAACAACTGTGACAATTAACATCAATGAAACAAAAACAGCAACCTTCATGTGAAGTTTTTTAAACAAACCAATCCCCTCCTAATTTCTATATCGGCCCTTTCGTTAAATAAATGAATAATCAAAAAATAAATGATATGAAAATCAGATTATATTTACTGAAGATTCAATTTTCTTTTTCGAGGACACATACGGGGAGTGGGCATTATAATCAAACAAATGGATGTGCAAACAGCAGAAAATTTGAGGCTCTGACCATTAGAAACTAAAGTGAGAGTGGTATAAAAGGGCTGATTACTCTTCAAAGAAAATGTTCTCTGCCTGTTTTTCACAAGAAAGAACCATTGAATCTCCTAACCATACATGGGCGCAGGCAACAGACAACGGGGCTATTAGAAAGCACGGCCTTCTTCGAAATACTTTCAATGGAAATCAGAAAATGGCTGATGTACGAGCTGACTGTTGACGTGACGGGCGGCTGGAACCCTTCCCGGCGGCGGGCGCTTTCAATATGTTGGAGTGGCGGGCAAGAAAAAAGACATGCGCTGTCCTTTCTCCCCCATTGCGGCCGTTCACCGATTCGTGTTGCCAGACATGATTTAGAGGACAAAGAATCATTGAATTCTGGTGTTTTGATGGAATGGAATCCTTTTTATAAAAAAGCGAGCTGTTCATCATAACAGCCCGATTAAGTGAAATATTCGATTTTTGCGTTAGGGAAATAAGTATCAATATAGGATTCAAGCGCTTCTCGAAGAGCGTGCTCCTCATCTTTTTGATAAATATATTTTCCGATCCCGTAACGGCCCCATTTATATCGTCGCTTTTCTTCATCTAATTCGAGCTTTGTCTTCGGATAATTCTTCTCTATGACCCGTTTGGCCGGTTTGGTAAAACGGTGCTGAATTAATTCAAAAGTAATGTCATGTCTGACATCCTGCGGCAAAGCAGCATCAAGCTTTTCAAACAGATGTCTGTACCCTTCCTCCCAGCCTTCATGAATATAAATCGGCGCAACGATAAAACCTAGCGGATACCCTGCTTTTGCAACCTTTACTGCCGCTTCTATCCGCTTATCAAGAGGGGAGGTTCCCGGCTCAAAGTTTTTAATCACATAGTCGGCATTAATACTGAATCTGAATCTCGTTTTCCCGTTATGCTTTGCATCTAATAGGTGATCGACATGATGGAATTTCGTTACAAATCTGAGCTTTCCAAGCTCACTTTGTCCAAAATGTTCAATGGCGCGCTTCAGCGTGTGTGTCAGATGATCGATTCCTACTATATCTGATGTACATGAGGCTTCGAACCTTGTGAACTCTGGTGCGCGCTCCTTCATATACTTATCCGCCTGGTCTAATATTTCTTCGACGTTTACGTAGGTTCTGATATACGGCTTAGACCCCATCGTTGTTTGCAGATAGCAGTAATGGCAATGCCCCATACAGCCTGTTGCAAACGGAATGGCGTATTCTGCCGAGGGTTTGGAAGAGTCAAACTTTAATGTTTTCCTCACACCGATGACTAAGGTTGACTTCGCGTTGCGATATTGCTGAAGATGATTTTTCCCTGGAATGTTACGAACCTGATTGTGGGATGTCGTTTCTCTGATTTCAATCCCCATTTTCTCAAATTTATCTTGCAATTCTTGGGCCAGCGGATATTCCAGCGCTCTCGGTTCAATATACACAAGCTGCGGAACAAATGGATTTTGCATAATGCCACATCCTTTTCCTTTACTAACGTTACTTTTCTCATAAAACGGAAAGGATATGAGTTGTAATGATTTCCTTGTTACTCATACGGGTCGATATCAAATAGTTCTTTGTAGAGAGATTTAGCTTCCTCATAATTTGAAAACACAGCATCGTCCTCTGCAAACGGATGATAGGTTTCATAAATAAACAGCGAAAGCTCACCCTCATGGTATGGATGATGCACGATTTCAGCTTCCTTTATGTGGGCAACATTGGCGGCGTGCGGATTTCTGTAGATCACGTACACTGTATCTCCTGCATTAAATTGGTTTGACATACTATCCCTCCTAGCCATGTTATTGTGCCCTTCAATCCCCTTGCTTATGAAAAAAACCAGACGGGCCGGAGGCCGTCTGGTTTTTAGATATTACTTGAATGTTTCTTTTACGAACGCGACAACTTCTTCTGTCGTGCTCATAGATAAGATTTTTTCTTTGAATGACTGTGCTTCTTCTTTAGACAATTTGCTGATTTGTGTTCTTGCCGGAAGGATAGACGTTGCGCTCATTGAGAACTCATCTAAGCCTAAGCCGAGAAGGATCGGAATCGCAATCTCGTCTCCTGCCATTTCTCCGCACATGCCAACCCATTTACCTTCTTTATGTGCCGCTTCAATTACGAGTGTAATCAGGCGAAGGATTGCCGGGTTGTATGGCTGATACAGGTAAGATACACGCTCATTCATACGGTCAGCTGCCATTGTGTATTGGATCAAATCGTTTGTTCCGATACTGAAGAAGTCAACTTCTTTAGCAAACTGATCAGCGATGACTGCAGTTGACGGAATCTCAACCATCATACCGACTTCAATGTCGTCAGATACAGTCTGTCCCGCTTTTACGAGCTTTTCTTTCTCTTCAAGAAGGATCGCTTTTGCTTCTTTGAATTCGTTAACTGTCGCAATCATAGGGAACATGATTTTCAAGTTTCCGTATGTACTTGCACGAAGCAGCGCGCGAAGCTGTGTTCTGAAGATTTCTTGCTCTTCAAGACAAAGACGAATCGCTCTGTAACCCAAGAACGGGTTCATTTCTTTAGGAAGCTGCAGGTAAGGAAGCTCTTTGTCTCCGCCGATATCAAGTGTCCGCACGACAACTGATTTTCCTTCCATACGCTCAAGAACCGTTTTGTAAGCGTCAAATTGCTCATCTTCTGTAGGAAGCTGATCTCTTCCCATGTAAAGGAATTCAGTACGGTACAGGCCGACTGCTTCTCCGCCGTTTTCAAGAACGCCTTTTACATCATCAGGAGTCCCGATGTTCGCTGCAAGCTCGACATGATGGCCGTCTTTTGAAACAGTCGGTTCATTGACAAGCTTCGCCCACTCAGCTTTTTGAGCCAGATAAGCATTATGTTTTTCTTCATACTCTTTTACAGTTTCCGCAGCTGGGTCGATAATGACATCGCCATTAATACCGTCAACGATAACAGTCACGCCGTTTTGGATCGTGCCTGTAGCCGCTTTCGTTCCGACAACTGCAGGAATCTCAAGAGAGCGCGCCATGATGGCAGAGTGAGATGTGCGTCCGCCGATATCAGTTGTGAATCCTTTTACGAACTCACGGTTTAATTGAGCTGTATCAGACGGTGTTAAGTCTTCAGCTACAATAATAACCTCTTCTGAGATCATGCTTGGGTTTGGAATTTCAACGCCAAGCAGGTGGCCGGTTACGCGTTTTGTAACGTCGCGGATATCTGCCGCACGCTCTTTCATATATTCATTGTCCATGGATTCAAACATGGTAACAAACATAGAAGACGTTTCTTTTAAAGCGAATTCAGCGTTCACTGAATCAGTGCTGATTTTTTCTTTCACAGGGTTCAGAAGCTCAGGGTCACTGAGAACTAAAAGGTGAGCAGAAAAAATATCAGCTTTATCCTGACCCAGTTCTTTCAAAGCGTGCTCTTTGATTTTTTCGAGCTCTTCTTTTGAACGTGCAATCGCTTCATCGAAACGGCTTACTTCCGCTTCAGAATCAGAGATGTTTTTCTTTTCAACCGTTAAATCTGGCTCTTCAAGCCGGTACGCTTTTGCAATCGCGATGCCGGCTGAAGCGCCAATCCCTTTTAATTCTTGCATTACTCGCCGAGTCCTTCGCTTTTCATTGTTTCTTCTAAAGCGTTAAGAGCATCGTTTTCGTCAGCGCCAGTAGCAGAGATTGTGATCTCAGCGCCTTTAGCGATACCTAGAGACATAACACCCATGATAGATTTAAGGTTAACTGTTTTTCCGTTATATTCCAAGTTAACGTCAGCGTCATATTTGCTTGCAGTTTGTACTAGAACTGTCGCAGGACGAGCATGGATTCCAGAATCTGCAGTTACTTTAAATGTTTTTTGTGCCATTTTTATCATTCTCCTTTTAACTAAAAGCTATATTACTCCACAATATTATATCATACAGCCGTACTTGTCATCTGACAAGCACAGCGTACAAACACCTTATTTCTCAATCTTCACAATATCTTCTTGTTCTCTCTTGACTGAGCCGCTTGCTTGAATGCTGACTGATTCTCCTTCAGCAAGATTCGTAAATACAATCGGTGTCATGAGAGACGGTACATTCGGTTTGACTGCATCAAGATCGACTTCAAGAAGTTTTTGTCCGGGTTCAACGCGGTCTCCTTCTGATACGAAAGACGTAAATCCTTCGCCCTTCAAGCTGACAGTATCAATACCAAAGTGGATCAAAATTTCTCTTCCGCCATCAGATTGCAGGCCGATCGCATGTTTCGTCGGGAACACATTTAGAATTTTCCCTCGAACCGGTGATACGACAATACCTTCTGAAGGGAGAATCGCAAAACCGTCACCCATCATTTTTCCTGAGAAAACTTGGTCAGGAACATCGGTAATCGGGTGAATTTCCCCAGTGATCGGAGAAACGAAAACTTCTTCGCCGATTTCATTTTGCAGCGGTTCTGCAATCACTTCCTCAACCTGCTGACCTACTTCTTCCTGTGCGGATGTTTTCGGTTCAGGTCTTGGTTTGCGTCCCGCAATGATATCTTGCATTTGTGTTTTTAAACCGTCAGAACGCGGTCCGAAAATAGCCTGAATGTTATTGCCGACTTCAAGCACACCGGATGCGCCCAGCTGTTTCAGACGGTCTTTATCAACCTTTTTCTGATCGTTTACTGTCACACGCAGTCGAGTGATACAAGCATCAAGATGTTTGATGTTTTCCTGGTCACCCATTGCCTGAAGGATCTCATAAGGAAGATCTCCTGCTTCACCAGTTTTCCCAGATGCTGCTGTTTCAGTATCAGCATCCTCGCGTCCCGGTGTTTTCAGATTGAATTTGCGGATCGCAAATCGGAATCCGAAGTAGTAAATGACCGCAATCCCTAAGCCGACAGGGATAACAAGCCACCATGCCGTCCGGTTCGGCAATATACCGAATAGGAAGTAGTCTATTAAACCTCCGGAGAATGTCATACCAATCTTAACATTCAACAGCTGCATGACCATGAATGAAAGTCCGGCGAACAGGCAGTGAATCGCAAACAGGATAGGGGCAACGAATAAGAATGAGAATTCCAATGGCTCTGTGATCCCTGTTAAGAAGGATGTCAAGGCTGCTGATCCCATAATACCTGCAACAAGTTTTTTGTTTTGCGGTTTTGCTTCATGGTAAATCGCAAGCGCCGCAGCAGGCAGACCGAACATCATAAATGGATATTTCCCCGTCATGAACGTACCTGCTGTTAATTGTACGCCGTCTTTAATCTGCGCCATAAAGATACGCTGATCCCCGCGGATGATTTCCCCTGCTGCACTCTTATAGCTGAAGAATTCATACCAGAACGGCGAATAGAAAATGTGGTGCAAACCAAATGGGATAAGCGAACGTTCAATCACCCCGAAGATAAACGCAGCAAGGGTTGGATTCGCTTCCACTAATCCTGTTGAAAAGGCATTCAATCCATGCTGGATCGGAGGCCAGATCACTAACATAATAAGACCCAGAATCAGTGCAGAAATTGACGTAACAATTGGAACGAAACGTTTACCCGCAAAGAAACCAAGGTATTGCGGCAGTTCAATTGTGTAAAATTTGTTAAACAATAGTGCGGCTAACACACCGACGATAATACCGCCGAACACGCCAGTCGCCAAGGTAGGTATACCAAGCATGTTTACATAAGCAGGATGGTTTTCCGTAAAGAATTTGGCTCTTTCAATTGAATCAGAAGGAATGGTTCCGTTTGCAAGAAGAACCGCACTCATGGATACGTTCATTACCAGATAACCGATAATCGCCGCAATCCCTGCAACTCCATCACCGTTAGCAAGCCCGATGGCTACACCTACTGCGAAAAGAAGCGGAAGGTTATCAAAAACAATCTGCCCAGCGCTTTCCATCACACTTGCTACAAGCTGAACATTGTCATTGCTCAAGAAATGCAGGACTTGAATCATGTCCTTATTTTGCATCGCATTCCCAATCGCAAGCAAAATACCCGCAGCCGGAAGGATCGCAACTGGAAGCATAAGCGCACGCCCAATTTTTTGAAGAACGCCGAATAATGCTTTAAACATAGAATTGACCTCCTCTTTTTACTAGTCTGACCTTACAGCTAAAAATCATGACAACGAATTCACAGGCGTAAGTCTTCCAGTTTAACCGTTTACATTTGCCCTTTTACACAACAAAAAGGGCATGAGCAAAATTGGGTGCGCAAAAGAACGAGAATGGACTTCCCGTTTTTTCCCCTCAATCACTCATGCCTGATCGGATCAGTAACACGTTATAAGGATAAACTGAATCTATGAAATTTTATTGGTTAATCGGTACAGATGAAGCGTGAGATAAACCGCTTCCGCCTCATGAACTGGTTTCTTCAATGTTTGCTGTAAGATTTTAATCAATTTCCAAGCTGTATTGTAGCATAGCGGATATTCATTTTTCAATAATAACATTAATTTTTCTGGTTCTTTCGTCGGTTCTTCTTGTTTAATTCTTTCTATTGTATATCTGATATGCCGGATCAGCCGCAAATAGTTGACACTTTCCTTATTCACTTTCATTTGAAACGCGTCTTCAATCACTTCAACAAGTTGCGCCATCAGCTGCGAATGCTGATTGACTTCAGACAGCGGACGGTTTGTCAAAGCTGAATGGATGTGCAGGGCGATAAAACCAATCTCCCCTTCCGGAAGGCAGATTCCCGCTTTTTCATTGATCATATCTATGACTTCTGTGGCAATTTGGTACTCCTCTGGATAAAGTGACTGAGTCTCCATTAAAAATGGATTTTTCATATCAAATCCCTGCTGCTGTCTTTTGATCGCAAATGCGATATGGTCTGTCAGCGCAATGTGAATATGTTCATTTAATGAGTGGTTCGTCCTGTTGCTAATGTGATAAATGACATCGTTTGAAATATCAACGAGCTTTTCATCTACATAGTCAAGGAGCTTTTTATACTGCTTTTGTTCCTTCTCGTCTTTTAAAATGAACATTTTATCGTAGCCTTTATCTTCAATGACATCATCTTGTTTTTTTCCGAAACCAATACCTTTTCCGATTAAAACGACTTCGCTGTATTTATGATGAGAAGCAATTAATACGTTATTATTCAGTACCTTTTTCACTGTGAAGGACCCATTCACGATCCTCAGCTCCTTTGTCATTCAATACCTCATATCGTACATAACGAACGGAATGCACGTCAAACCTTTTTTCGATGCTTTCACTAAACAGTCGATCTTTCGATGAGACGGTAATCCAGAACTTTCCTTTCATTCGATTGACCCTGAATTCTTTTTTTCAGCATGGCAAACGCCTGCTTTCCCATTTCCTTTGTCTGAATATCAATGGTTGTAATACCAAGTGCTTGGCTGATTTCGTGGTTATCAACGCTTAAGATTGCCAGCTCTTTGGGTACTTTTACTTTATGGGCCCTTGCTTCCAGTAACAGCCCTGCTGAAACCTGATCATTAGCTACAAAAATAGCCGTCGGCTTTTCCTCCCACTTTTTCCACTTATGAAAAAGCGCCTTCCCGTCATTAATTGTAATCGCTTTCTCCATCACCCAACCTTCACGAAATACCTCACCGATCTCTTCCAATGCTTCTTTATAGGCTTTGATTCGAAAATGGCTGTTCATGCCTTTTTTTCTTGCCAGACAGATGGCTATTTTTTTGTGCCCTTTGGCAATTAAATAGTCCAAGCCGTACCGGAATGCTTCTTGGTGAGGAATGCTGATCGTTGGGAAACGGCTGATATCTGAATTCTGGCATAGCAATATCGGGCCCTCCCATTCCATAAGTTTCTCATCGGCTATCGCCTTTGAGCAAAAAATCAATCCGTCAACCTGGCGCTGCTTTAATTGGGACAGCGCAAAAATTTCTTTCTGTACATCGTAGTTTGTTTGGAATAAAGAGAGGTGAATTCCGGATTCCGCTGCTGCATCGGCTATTCCTGCGATCAGCTCTGCAAAATAAGGCAGGTTAACCGTCGGCAAGACTATACCAATCATGTTTGAACATCCTTTCGACAAATGTACAGCGTGAATATTTCTCGTGTACTCCAATGCTTCCATTGCTTTAAGCACTCGATTTCTTTTGTCTTCACTGACGTAAGGATGATTGTTTATGACTCGGGAAACCGTTGTAACGGAGACACCTGCTTTTTCAGCAATGTCTTTGATATTAGCCATAGATTCCCTTCTTTCTAAATCCCTTGATCTGGAATGCGTTTCATACAATATGATAAGAGCGTACCAGACATATTTTATGTTTTTTGCTGAAAGGAGAAGATCACATGGGTTTCTTCATTTTAATTGGGTTATGTCTCACTGTTCTAGGCGGCAGCTGTCTTGCTGTGAAACCTCTCAACCAAAAACATGAAATTAAACCATTTCGAACATTTGATGATTTTTTTATTTAATGAAGATAAAAAAGGACGATGTCGAGAACAAAGTCCTTTTTTACTTCCTGTTACGGCAGTATGATTAATTCCTTCGGATATTGAGTCAGAGCAACCGCTCCGTCCTTTGTTACATGGACGTCATCCTCAATACGCACGCCGCCGATCTCAGGCACATAAATCCCCGGTTCGATCGTGTAAACCATGCCTTCCTGCAGCAGTGTATCGTTGGCTTGGCTCATTGATGGGTACTCATGGACAGAGATTCCGAGTCCGTGTCCCAGCCGGTGAGGAAAATAATCACCGTAACCTGCCTTTTCAATGATTCCGCGGGCAGTCAAATCCAGATCTCCGATTCTGACGCCGGGTTTGCTTGCCTCAATCGCGGCTTTTTCTGCTTGAAGCACGGTTTCATAAATATCCTCTTGCTTCGAATTGATGGTTTTATATGCAAACGTTCTTGTAATATCGGAGCAGTAGCCGTCAAGAATGACACCGAGATCGAATAAAACAAAATCACCCTTCTTCAACGTGGCTGTACCCGGATTTCCGTGAGGCTGGCCTGATTTCCCCCCGAATAAAACCATTGTGGAGAAAGACATGCCCTGAATTCCTTTTTTCTTCAGTTCATACTCGATTTGAGCGAGCACTTCCACTTCACTGATCCCTTCGCGCAAAGCGGCTGTGCCGACTTCAACACCATAATCGGCAAGCTTTGCCGCCTCTTTCAGCAAACGAATTTCATTGTCGTCTTTAATCAGGCGAAATTGATTGAGTGTTTCTTCTGCTGAAACAAATTGAGCCTCGCCCACTGAATGCTTCAGCTGTTCTGCACGAGAAAGTGAGATTGAATCCTTTTCTATCGCGAGTTTATGTATGCTGATATTTCGCTTTTTCAAGGCTTTCTCTATCAGCTCCCACGGATTTTCGTGATCTGCATAGCCAATGATTTCATGATTCAATCCTGCGTTGCGGGCCTGGGCTGCTTCCATTCCAGGACAGACGAAGAAAGGCTCCTCTTCTTGAAAAATAAATAAACCCATTAATCTTTCATGCGGCTCTGTGTAGAAACCGGTTAAATAAAAAACATTTTCTTTCGTATGAATAAATGCGGCAGTATGCCCTGCTTCCTTCAGCCATGAAGAGACGCGCTGTATTCTATTCACTTCTTGTTCCTCCCTGCCATTTGCAATACATTGTTCTGTCTTTATTGTAACAGGTTTTACGGGTGTTTGCCTTTCGCGGCGCCTTCATTTTGTTTCCTGCTTCTCTTCCTGTATACTGACAGTAGAGTTCAATCGCAGGGAGTTGTTCCGTTTGCTGATGAATTTTTTCAGACGAAAAGCAGTGATGCTCTTAACGGTTTTGGGAATTTCCGCTCCTTTTATCGGTATGAAGATGGTCGGCTTTTATTATTACAGCTCTATCATAGGCTGTGCAGCAGGCTTCCTATGCTGCATCCTCGCTCTCATCATCGTTATGAAAAGATCGGATAAAGACAAAAAAGAAGGAAACGCTTGATACATAAAAAACCAGCAGCCCTAATGGACTGCTGGTTTTATTTTAGGAGTCTTAACCCGTTTAATATAACTAAAATCGTACTTCCCTCATGGCCGATCACACCAAATGGCAATTCCATCACCTGCAAAAAGTTTGCACAAATCAGCAGGCAGATCACTGCTAGAGAAAACACGATATTTTGTTTGATAATCTTGTTCATTTTCCGTGACAAGCGGCACATGTTGACGAGCTTTTTTAAATCGTTTTGCATGAGGACCATATCAGCGGTTTCAAGAGCAACATCTGTTCCTCCGCCCATTGCAATGCCGACATCCGCTGCTTTGAGTGCCGGCGCATCATTGATCCCGTCACCGACCATTGCAATCGTTCCGAATTCTTCTTTTAACCGTTTGATTTCATTCACTTTTTGGTCAGGCAGGCATTCTGCCGCAACAGTTGTCATTCCGGCTTCATTCGCTATCGCTTGAGCCGTGTCCTCATGATCTCCTGTCAGCATGGCCGTTTTAATCCCAAGTCGGTTCAGTTCTTCCATGACCTCTTTTGCTTCGGGCCTGATTTGATCTTTCAGTGCGATACAGCCGGCGATTTGATCATCCTTTTTCACAAATACAATCGTGTGGCCGCTTTGAATCACATCTGATGCTGTTTGTTTGATAAATTGTGCTGTGATTTCCTCACCGATAAAACCCGCTTTACCAATCTTCCATTTCGCGCCAGAGACTTCTGCCATCACGCCAAACCCTGATGTTTCTTCTATAGATATATAGCCGGACTGATTCACGCCGCGGCTTTCAGCGTACGTTGTGATCGCTTGAGCGAGCGGATGGCTTGATTGCGTTTCGATAGCATAGACGGCCTCAAGCACCTCCGTTTCATTGAACCCTTCTGCGATTCTGATCGTCTCAACGGCAGGCTGGCCTTTTGTTACAGTGCCCGTTTTATCAAAGGCGATCATTTGCACAGAGCCGAGCTGTTCAAGAAAGACGCTTCCTTTTACAAGCATGCCGTTGCGAGCGCCATTTGAAATCAAAGAAAGCGCTGCTGGCATAATAGAGGCGACAAGCGCACAAGGTGAAGCGACAACCATAAACACCATTGCGCGGTAGAAGGTTTCACTCCAGCTCCAGCCCAGCGCAAAGTGCGGGACGAATAACAGGAGAGCCACCGCAATTAACACACCTTTAACATAAGCATTTTCAAATCGTTCGATGAAAGCCTGTGCGGGTGAAACACTGTTTTGCGCAGATTCAACCAGTTTGATAATTTTTCTGAATAACGAATCTTCATTGGCTTTCGTGACACGGACGGTCAAGGAGCCGTTGCGATTCACAGTTCCCGTAAATACAGCGTCGCCGGTATTTTTTTCTACAGGCATTGATTCACCTGTTAATGCTGACTCATCAAGGCTTGTTGAGCCCGATTCGATGACACCGTCTGCCGCTACGCGTTCTCCTGGTTTAATCACAATCATGTCACCGGCCTGCAAGTCCGAAACCGGAATTTTTTTGGTTTCGCCATTGACCATCAATGTTGCTTCTTCAGGCTCAAGCTGCATTAAAGATGTTAAATCTCTGCTGCTTTTATTCATCGTATATGTTTCTAAAGCGCCGCTTAAGGAAAAAATAAATATTAAAATAGCACCCTCCGCCCAGTATCCGATCAAGGCTGAGCCTATGGCGGCAAAAATCATTAACAGTTCTACATTCAGCGTTTTGGATTCGAGTGTTTCTTCGATTCCTTCCTTTGCTTTTGCAAATCCGCCAATCACAAAAGCCAGCAAGTAAAGCGTTACCGAAAATACTGGATGTTCAGATAAGAGCCAGCCTGCCAAAATAAGCGCGCCTGATACAAGAGCTGCAATAAGCTCCGCATGCTGTGCCCAGTTCTTTTCTCTCTGTTCTGTTTGTAATGGCTCTTGCGGATCACGTTGAACGATAACTTCTTCATTCATATCGAATTCTCCTCTCTAATTGAGAACGCAAATCATATTCATTTCTCTTATAAAAAACAAAATCGCCGCCCAAAAGGCAGCTTGATCTCAGTTATTTCTTGATATCTTCCTTTATTATAGCATGCGGGTTGAGAATTTCAATTATAATTATTTTAATTTCTTTTTGATAATAATTATCATTAATAATTAGCCAATTCTCCACGATATGAAAAAAGCTGAGAGCATATGCTCTCAGCTATTCTTCCGTCCATTCTCTCAGTTGTTCCGCCGTCATCGGGCCAGTCTTTGTTTTTTCAATTTCTCCCTTTTCATTAAGCAAAAACGATGTCGGGATTGTGATGATGTGATACTCCTTCATCAATTCTCCTTTTGAATCAAGAACAATCGGGAACGTCAGCTTGTTAGCTTTAATAAAGTCTTCAACAGCTTGCTGGTTTTGTTCCGAGTTCACTAAATTCACCGTTATCAGCCTTACGCTGCCTGATTGGTGGGCATCATAAAATGATTGGAACTGGGGAAGCTCCTTTTTGCAGGGCGGACACCACGAGGTCCAAAAATGGAGGATGGTTTTTTGCCCTTTATTCGGAATCGAGATATCCTCCCCTTCTATCGTTTTCATAAGAAAAACAGCAGGAACTGCAGGCTGTTTTTCCTCGGCAGCTGCTGTATCAGGAAACCATGCAATCATCACCAATAACAAAAGGGATAAGGTAAGCAAGCGTTTCGTGAACATGGAATCTTCCTTTCATGCTTTTCAATTAGCTTGCCCCAGCTTTTCTTTATCATCCTTCAATCCGCGGCGTTCTGTTTCCTCCTGTAAGGAAAACAGATACCTGCAGCGCTTTGCAGATCGTGGCATAGTGAAGGCTCGTCAGCAAAATCATGCCGGTATTCATTCCCAAGATAATCCCGAGCATTTGCAAATTTTCCATTGATCCCAGCACATACATCATACTTAGTGCAACGATATGGCTCCACACATTGTGATAAAAAGCCTCTTTCACAAACCCCATCCCGATTAAACACGCCTGAAGCGGCATGACAAATAGATGGAAAAGAAAGTATGGCCACAATAGCTGCAAGTAATACTGCGCTTCAGGAGAGTGAAAAAAAAGATGTGTGAGAGGTCCCGCAAACTGGAACATGATCCAGACAGCCGGTATGCCGTATCCAAGTGTAATGAAAATGGACTGCTTCAGCCTTTTTAGTACGATATCATACTGCGAAAGCGCATAAGCTTCCGAAATACTCGGTATCATGACAACCATTAACGAATGAGCAATAAAAGCGGGAAACGCCCCTATCGTTACAGCCACTCCGGCCAGCATCCCGTATTGATCGATCGCCGCTGTCCCGGCAACGCCCGCTGCCAAAAGCGCTCCTTTTACTAAAAAAGGTTCAATCGCGTTGACAACTGCATGGAAAATACGCAGTCCTGTTGTAGGAATGGAAACGGCAAGCAGTCTTTTTCTCACATCCTTTCCGCGCAAATGAATGTGCTGCTGACCGGCTACCGCCCGCCTTGCTATGATGAATTGCGAGTATAAATAAACAAGCACGACCACATCACTTACCACTAGGACAAACAAGGAAATCAGCACAGCCATGTCCAATTCAAATGAGTACCATTGAAAAAAGAGGAATAAGCACAAGAGCTGGATGATTTTTTTCATCACATTGGCGATTGCGATCTTCCCCATTTTCTGCACACCCATAAAGTAGCCTCTGGCAATTGATGTAAAGGCGACAACAGGAATTAAGCCGATGACAATTCCTTTAATAAACGGGTGGTATGTATCAAATACCGGAATAAACGGAAGCGCAATACTGGCGGCGGCAGTAGAAAACGCTGTAAAAATGGCTGTCATTCTGAAAGCGTGCCTCAGCATGCTTTCATGAAGCTTAGGATTGGATTCGGCTATGAATTTAGAAATCGAGATCGGCAGTTCCAGGCTTGCGATGACAATAATTAAAAAGATCGTGGGCAAAATACTCATGTAAAGCCCCATCCCATGCTCGCCAAGCTCCCGCGCCAAAATCATGTTCACGACAAATTCAAGGCATTCAGCGAAAAAGGCGGCAATAGATAAAAGAATGATCCCTTTCACAAATCGATTCATGGTGTCTCCCCTTGTCTCTTGTACTACCAACATCATATGAGACAAGTTCAAAAAATATTTTATTTTTACTCTTTATATGAAAAAAAGCACAGCTGAGACAATTTGTCTCTTCTATGCTTAGATGGCAAAAACATGCCTGCCGATTTTTTCTACGGTTTTTCTAGAACGAATCCAATTATCTGAAGCTGTTTTCGGATTATAAAAGAATATGGCATCTGTTTCTCTATTTTTTGAGGACATCGCTTCTTTGGCAGCAGCAATCGATTCTTTATCAGGCTTTTGATTAATGCTTCCGTTTCCAACCGGTTCAAAGGCGTTTTTCTGATAAATAACCCCTCTTATGGTATCAGGAAACCCTTTTTTCTCCGTCCTGTTCAGCACAACGCTTGCTACAGCGACCTTGCCCTTATAGGATTCTCCCTTAGCCTCTGCGTGAACCAGACGGGAGAGCAATTCTTTTTCAGACGTTGTATATGTCTCTTTCTTTTCAGTTGTTTTATCTGGCTTGTCATTCTCTTTCTTTTCAGTGTGTGCTGATAGCTTGATCGGCTTTATTTTTTTCTGGTCCTTATCAGCAGACAGTGAAGGGAAAGATTCGTATCTGTCTTTCTCTATATGGGTAAGCCATTTCGCTTCTTCATGTTTTGTCTTCTTTGTGCTCAGTAGTGAAGCATGTGTATGTTCAATTTTTGCTGCAGGCATGAAACAAAGAAGAAAAACAGCCAGAGCAGTGAATTTCGCCGTCATACAGTTTCCTCCTTAAAGTGCTCAAAAAACACTTTACTACCTTAACAAGAGATCAATACATTTTCACGGAAAAAGATTTTCCAACAATCCCAAGAAGGCACCAGAATGGAATATGCAGGATAACCGTCTGGTTAATGGAAGGAAAACAACCTATACATTCTATAATTTTTGGAAATACAACACACATTTATCCACTTTTGGTGATTTACAATTTATTTACGCCTGTTACAGCCGAGTGTAATAAAGGGCTTGGAAGTTGTCATATATGATAAAAAGGCTTCTCACGGATGAGAAACCTTCAGCTTCTTGGCTGTTCTAAGTATTGAAAGATGACATCTCCGCCTTGCTGGGCAATTCCTCGGAAATGTTTAAAATCAGCTTGTTTAGATAACACGGACCTAAAATCCAGGAAATGCTCTTTCTGGACTCTCAGTTCGTTTATGGCGCCGGTGCGCAGCTGTTCAATCATTTCTGTTATCTCTTCGGGACGCAACAAAAATTCCCCCTTTTCTTTCTTTTGACGAAAATCAATATATCATCTTTATAGCGACAGGACAATTCATATGGAAAGAAAACTCCTTATCGCTTTACTTCTCAATAAAAATACTGCAAAATACTTTCAAAAGGCATTATTATGTTTAAAGGAGAGGAAGCTTGTGAAAATCGCTAAGGTTGGTAATGTCATTGAATTTAAAAACGGATTAACCGGTGTTGTTGAAAAAGTAAATGAGAATTCTGTTATCGTTGATGTGACGATTATGGATAACTATCGGGATCTTGAGTTAGATTCATTGACAGTTGTTAATCATAAAAATTATAAGATCATCAGAGACTCCTATTAAAACCTCCTAATTTCCACATTCTTTCGCAAAAACTGCAAGACAAAAATTAAACACCTTACATATGAAATTCGCTTTCTCAAAAGCTGCCGGCCGGCAGCTTTTTTACATAAAAACACCGATCACGAATCGGCGTTTTTGTCTATTTCAGTTATTTCTATATAAAACTCGCTGACGGCTCCAGGTTCATACAGGTTGGTCAATGACGTTGAATAATTTGTGATTTCTCCCCGGAAGGCAAGATCGCGTTCCGGAACCTCAACATTAAACGTTTTTTCATACAACAGGACAGCGATATCATGGTAAGTCTCACTCGTAACGTTTAGGGTACATGCAACTTTCCGCTTCGGCCCGCTCTCCTCTTGATATGCAGCTATTTCTAACGTTACATCATTTAATCGCAATGTCTTCACTTCGTATCACTCCTTTATAGTCCATGCATCTTAGCATACCTAAACGAACGTTTACAATAAATCTGTTCTGATCAGTTATGTTAACCAATTCTTTAGAAAAGACACCTTTACAAACATATGTTCGATAAACTATAATAAAACTGACGAGCTGCCATCCAGCATCCCGTCTTTTCATTAGAAAGCGGCGAGTGGAAATCCCCCCGGATTCACTCGTCTTTTTTTAGATTAAGTCCCAAGCGCTGTGGGTTCATACATAAATTTTCACTCTCAAATTATTTTGCTCTCCACCTCCAATTTTTGTTTCTAAAGCTTTCGTACTGTGCTTTTAAAACTTTCATCGTCAACCTTAAGCTTATGAATAACGTCACTATATTTTGTATGTAGACTGTTTGGAATTTCGCGTATTGAACTAGGCTCTTCTTGAATTAAGTGGTGTAAAATTACTCATGATCCATCTTTTATATAGTGCATTCCCTTTTCATAAGCTGAAGGTTTGAAACACCAAATTCAGTTTTTTGATTAATATCAATATCTTTCATTGCGCATTTAATCTTTAATTTCCCCAAGCGGGTATGACGCAAGTAGCAAATACTAAGCTAGAGACAGGAGGAAAACGATTTTTTTATACGACTTCTTCAAGTAAATCCCCATTAACCTTTTTTGGGGACTATTTGTAATCTCTGCGCAGTGAAATTATACCTGTGCTAGCCCGCCATCTACGAACAATTCAACACCCGTCAAGTAACTGCTTTCGTCTGAAGCAAGGAAAGATACAGCGTTTGCTACTTCTTCAGGTGTCCCAACTTTTCCAGCTGGAACAGTATTTCTGGTATTCTCCATTGCTCCTTCAAGTGCATCACCAAAAAGCTCATCGTATGCAGGTGTAAGAATAACTCCTGGACTAACCACATTTACGCGGATTTCAGTCCCTTTTAGGTCAAGAATCCAGTTGCGAACTAGTGCTCTTAATGCTGCTTTAGATGCTCCATATACACTAAACGCTGGGTTGCCAATTGATCCAGCAGTAGAGCCCGTTACAATAATAGAACCTACTTTGTCCGGGAATAGTGATAACGCTTTTTGAACAGTAAAGATGGTTCCTTTAACGTTAATGTCGAACGTTCTATCAACCTGCTCTTCAGTAATTTCACCTAATGGAAGGAAGTTGCCGGTGCCTGCATTAGCAAAAAGAATGTCCAACTTACCTTTTTCCTGCTTTATAATGTCATATAGTTTGTCTAAGTCTTCAAGCTTAGAAATATCACCTTGAACACCGGTTACGTTCTTGCCAATTTGGTTAACAGCTTTATCAAGTTCATTTTGTCTACGTCCCGTGATATAAACATATGCACCTTCGTTTACAAATTTTTGTGCTGTAGCAAGACCAATACCACTTGTTCCACCCGTTACAAGCGCTATTTTACCTTCAAATTTACCCATACTTAACACTCCTTTAGAATTAATTTTATTTTATGTCTAGTACCTTTAAGTACTTGAAGAACAACTTACAAGATATAGTATCCTTCAGTAAGCACTTTATCGGAAGTACCCACTTTTTTGTGATATAGTAACTAAAAAGTAACAAATGTGGAATGGAGAGCTTTAGACATGAAAAAATTTAGCTGTGGGTTTGAAGTGACAAAGGAAGTTATTGGCGGAAAATGGAAAGGTCTTGTATTATACTTTTTAATGAATGGACCAAAGAGAACGAGTGAATTAAAGCGCATTATCCCAAATATAACTCAGAAAATGCTGATTCAAACACTTAGAGAGCTTGAAGCCAGTGGACTTGTGAGCAGATAGATGTATAATCAGGTACCGCCGAAGGTTGAATATTCATCCACTGAACTTGGAGAATCTCTTAAACCTATCTTGCAGGAGCTCTGTCAATGGGGAGCCCATTATGCGGAGCAAGAGTATGCAGAAGGTGAATATGAAATTGTACAACCAGAACACCTAAAGTATTGATAATAATATTTAATGCCTATGATCTCTAGATAAGCATTTTTTCTTTCGAATAAAAAAGAAAAGACGTACAAATTGTACGCCTTAATCTGCTTCTGTACTATCAATTTTTCACTGCATTAAAGTCACAGTTCAGGTTGCACCTTAGGTCACACTTTTTGATGCAATTCCCATGAATAGAGCCATTTTCAGGTGTGACTTTTCCCACTTTTACTGTGACTCCACTTCGTCTCACACTCGGTATCACACAACGGAATGATTAACGATTATCAACCGTCTCCGGATACAAATCATGATTCATCATACGGTATTCCGCCATCTTCTCATACTTCGTGCCCGGCTTTCCGTAGTTTGTATATGGGTCAATGGAAATTCCGCCTCTTGGTGTGAATTTGCCCCATACTTCGATGTAGCGCGGATCCATTAATTCAATCAGGTCGTTCATGATGATGTTCATGCAGTCTTCGTGGAAGTCACCATGATTTCTGAAGCTGAACAGATACAGCTTCAATGATTTGCTTTCAACCATTTTTTCATCAGGAATGTAGCTGATGTAGATGGTCGCAAAGTCAGGCTGCCCTGTTTTCGGACATAAAGACGTGAATTCAGGGCAATTGAATTTTACAAAGTAATCGCGGTTTACATGTTTATTAGGGAAGGATTCCAGCACGTCCGGCGCGTATTCAAACAAATAATTTGTGCCTTGGTTGCCAAGCAGTGTGACACCTTCTAATTCTGATTCTTTTCTTGTCGTCATATTTATCTTCCTTTCTATTATACTCCGCGTTTGTTGCCCCATAACAGGGTATGCAGCTGCGGAAGCACTCTTACGAGATTCAGCTCCGCATCGGCAGCTACCTTATCAACAAGCGCTTCATATTTTCCAAGCAAATGTGCAATCAATGTCTGATCATCTGTCGTGTGCACGTCATCGTTGCCGACTTGTAAATAAAACGGGATTCCCGGGTAACGCTTGTGCACCGTTTTGGCAAACGCCAAATCTTCATCATTGAAAATAACAACCTTTAAGCTGACAGCATGCTGTCTGTTATTCTCTTTAAGTGAAGTCAAAATGTGATCAAGCTTTTGAAAGTCCGTCACCATTTTTGAGCTTGGCGGCTTTGGAGAAATTGTCAAATCATCGATCAGCGTAAACCACTCCTGATAAACAGTCCCCTGGGTTTCGAGCGCTGCACGGATGTTGTTTTCCTTCAGCAGCTCAATAAAAGCATCCAGCTGTTTTAACAAAGCCGGGTTTCCGCCCGAGATCGTCACATGGGAAAACGCATCTCCCCCAATCTCCTTAAGCTCTGTAAAAATTTCCTCAGCCGTCATCCAGCGAATATCTTTTTTAGCAGACCCGTCCCAAGTGAAAGCAGAGTCACACCAGCTGCAGGAATAATCACAGCCGGCTGTCCGGACGAACATCGTTTTCTGTCCGATCACCATGCCCTCTCCTTGAATCGTCGGGCCGAAAATTTCTAATACAGGGATTCCTTTAGCCATTCAAACCACCCTTTTTCGGACGGTAGACACAGTAGCTTGTCGGTGTTTCACGGACAAACACCTGTACACAGGCCGGCTTATTCTCCAAAGTGTCTAAATAAGCCTGTACGTTGTCATAAATCGTTTTCGCCACGACTTCAGTTGTCGGCAGCGAATAGCAATCATCCTGAGAAAAATCTTCATGATCATTCAATAGCGTATGATCATAGTTTCCGTGCACAAGTTTTTTGAGCACGCTGAAATTGACAAGGAAGCCGGAATCGTCAAGTTCGTCGCCGGCAACGGTTATATTTACAGTATACGTATGTCCATGAACCCTGCTGCACGCTCCCGCACTTTCCCGAGGGATAAAGTGAGCGGCTGAGATGTGCATGTCCTTATTCAGTTCAAACGAATAAGGATGCTGGGCCTGCGGATAAATTTGAGATAACAATTTATGCACGCTCTCCTTTCATCACCATATATTCTTCATAACCTTTGGAACGGAGGTGGCATGCCGGACATTCGCCGCAGCCGTCTGCGATGATGCCGTTATAGCAAGTCAGCGTGTTATTTTTTACAAAATCAAGCGCGCCAAGCTCATCTGCAAGCTTCCATGTTTCCGCCTTGTTGAGCCACATAAGAGGCGTATGGATGACAAACGGCTTCTCCATCGCCAGGTTTACCGTTACATTGCAGGATTTCACAAATTCATCACGGCAGTCAGGATAACCGCTGAAGTCTGTCTCGCAAACTCCTGTAATAATGTGGCGCGCGCCAATTTGGTATGCCAGGATAGACGCAAAGGATAAAAACACCAAGTTGCGGCCCGGAACAAATGTAGATGGCAATTCGCCGTCTTTTACTTCTATTTCAATATCATCTCTTGTCAAGGCATTCGGTGCAAGCTGATTTAAAAGAGACATATCAAGCAAATGGTTTTTCACACCAAGCTTTTCTGCAATGGATTGTGCCACTTCAATTTCCTGCGCATGACGCTGATTATAATGAAACGTCACTGTTTCGACTTCTTCGAATTCTTTTAGAGCCCACAGTAAGCATGTGGTGCTGTCTTGACCGCCGCTGAATACGACAATTGCTTTTTCTTTTTTCATAATTCCTCTCCTTCTCCGCAATAAAAACGTCGGCGAGAGACATTGCTACAGCTGATTCACACAAAAAAACACCTTATCGGAAGGTGCTCTAGAAAAACATAAAAAAGGCCGTATCCAAGGATACAGCTCGTCCTTAGTTTTTTATAGAGGGTGTAGCTAGAACCTCTCCCGCATATCGCACGGATTTTCTTCAATTTTTCACTTCTGCTATCTTACCATAATGTTGTTTTTCTTGACAATAAAAAAAGTCGGCTACCAGCTTTCTGATCAAGCTTTGTTCTGCAATGACGGCCCGCTTCATTATATATGTATGTTACAAACTGCGCCGCCGGGGAGCCTTTTTGCAAATCAGTGCGCCTATGAAGGCCAGACTCACATAGCCAAACAAGGGATAAATCGTTGAAATCAGGTTGCCGTATCCAATTTGGCTCGTGATATAAGCTGTAAGCATAATGGCCGTAAATATATATTTTCCTTTCATTGGCAGAAAGCTCTGCACTTGCTTTTCCAATCCATAAAGGTTGCCGATCACTGATGTGAACACTTCGCCGAAAATAATGAGCAAATAAATCAAATGGACAGATCGCGCAAAGAGATAAACCACTTGAGCCATCGGTATATCATACAAAAAAACATCCGGGAGAGTCGACAAAGACAGAAAGCTCGCGGAAAGCACAATCGTCAGCATCGTGCCTCCGATTAAAGCTCCTTTTTTGATCACTTTTTCCGATGACATTTCATTCGCAAGCGGGACCAAAACCGCTTGGGCAAGCGATAAATTCAATGCGCCGTAAGAGAATGCTGACAGGAGCCAATCCCAGCGATGCGGCCAGACCCACTGAACCGCGTTCCGTGTCTCGCTGAAAATAAAAGAGTCGGCCACCACAATCATAGAAAAGATAATCAAAAGAGGAACAACAAACACATTGACACCAAAAATGCCTTTTACTCCTCTGGTCATCACAATTAAGCTCAATCCGATCGTAATCAGCATCCCAATTTGTGCGGACATCCCCAGCTGTTCCTCAAAAAGCGCCCCTGCCCCAGAGAGCATGACAGAAGTTACACCAAGGAGAACAAACAGCATAAAGACATTGATAATCCGCCCAGCCGTCTCCCCGAACAAAAATATGTTCATTTCTTGATATGACTTGGCATTGATTCGCTTAGAAATAATCATCAGCTTGGCACCCAGAAACGTAAACATTCCGCCGCTGACAATAATACCGACTAACCCGAACCAGCCGAATTTCAGAAAAAACTCAACAATTTCCCTGCCAGTCGCAAATCCAGCTCCGACTACTGTACCGACATACACAAAAGCAAGCTGACTTGCAGACCCTTTTGACTGTTCCATTTCTCCCCTCCGAACGAACCGCAGTTTTGTCCATATATGCCTTTTTATAACCTATGAGACAAGTTCCTTGAAAAGACGAAGAAAACATGTTTTACTGTGTGAACAAACCAAAAATTTTTTGTGCAAAAGGCTTGAAAGTCAAAGAAGGTCAGAGTATACTGATAATCAAAGTTGGTCAAACAAACCGGCCTTTTTTAAACATCAATTGGTCAAAGTTAGTCAAATAGTCAGATTGCTCTGAGCATATTGTTTTGAAAGCCTATGGGTTTGCCGTATACTAATAGTCAAAGAAGGTCAAATCAAAACGGCCTTTTTATTCACATTCATTGGTCAAAAAAGATCAAATTTTTAAGGAGGTTTTGGCAAATGCGTTGTCAACATTGTCATCAAAACGAGGCGACGATTCGCCTTAACATGCAAATAAATTCCGTTCATAAACATATGGTTCTATGTGAAACTTGCTATAACGAACTGATCCGTAAACCTTCAATGAGTATGGGTCCTCAATCTTTCGGATTTCCGTTTGAGCAGGCATTCCAGCCGAAAGAACAAAACGCAGCAAAACAAAGCCAGAAAAAAGGCTTGCTTGATGAGCTGGCTCAAAATGTGACAAACGGTGCAAAAGCCGGTCTCATTGACCCCGTCATCGGCCGTGATGAAGAAGTGGCGCGCGTGATCGAAATTCTGAATCGCCGCAACAAAAACAATCCGGTTCTCATCGGGGAACCGGGTGTAGGGAAAACCGCCATCGCCGAAGGGCTCGCTTTAAAAATTGCTGAAGGTGATGTTCCAAACAAACTGAAAAACAAAGAGCTTTACTTGCTGGATGTTGCATCCCTTGTTGCAAACACAGGGATCAGAGGCCAATTTGAAGAGAGAATGAAACAGCTGATCAATGAGCTGAAAGAACGAAAAAATGTCATTCTGTTCATTGATGAAATTCATCTTCTCGTCGGCGCAGGCTCTGCAGAGGGATCAATGGACGCCGGCAACATTCTGAAACCTGCCCTTGCCAGAGGCGAACTGCAAGTCATTGGTGCCACAACACTGAAGGAATACCGTCAAATCGAAAAAGATGCCGCACTGGAAAGACGTTTTCAGCCTGTCATGGTGCAAGAACCTTCCATTGAACAGGCCATCCGCATTTTAGAAGGGATTAAAGACAAATACGAAGCATACCATGGCGTGACATTCAGCGATGATGCAATCAAAGCATGTGTGACTTTATCATCCCGCTACATTCAGGACAGACACCTGCCGGATAAAGCGATTGACTTATTGGATGAAGCGGGTTCAAAAGCCAACCTGTTACTTGATGAGTTAAGTGATGAAGATGCGGCTGAACGCTTAACTGCGATTGAAGCTGAAAAAACAAAAGCCCTGGAAGAAGAAAATTATGAGCTGGCTGCCGAACTCCGTGATGAGGAAATCTCATTGGAGAAAAAGCTGAACAGCTCTTCCGCTCATTCCGATGTCACTGTGGAAGCTGAGCACATTCAAGAAATTGTTGAACAAAAAACAGGCATCCCTGTCGGCAAGCTGCAGACTGATGAACAAACAAAAATGAAAGAGCTTGAAGCAAAGCTTCAGGAACGTGTAATTGGACAAGAAGCTGCCGTTCAAAAAGTGGCAAAAGCGGTAAGACGAAGCCGTGCAGGATTAAAATCCAAAAACAGACCGGTCGGCTCCTTCCTTTTCGTCGGCCCTACCGGTGTAGGGAAAACAGAGCTTTCAAAAACACTGGCAGATGAATTATTCGGCACAAAAGAAGCAATTATCCGCCTCGATATGAGCGAGTACATGGAGAAACACGCCGTATCTAAAATCATCGGTTCGCCGCCAGGATATGTCGGTCATGAAGAAGCTGGACAATTAACAGAAAAAGTGCGCCGTAATCCTTACAGCATCGTGCTATTGGATGAAATTGAAAAAGCACACCCAGACGTTCAGCATATGTTCCTGCAAATCATGGAGGACGGCCGTCTGACAGACAGCCAAGGCAGAACCGTTAGTTTTAAAGACACTGTGATTATCATGACAAGCAATGCGGGCACCGGCGAAAAACAAACAAAAGTCGGTTTCCAAGCAGAGGACAGTGCCATCGAAGAACAAACGTTGATTGATTCACTGAGCATGTTCTTTAAACCTGAGTTCCTCAACCGTTTTGACAGCATTATTGAGTTCCGCTCATTGGAAAAAGAACACCTTGTCAAAATCGTCAGCCTTCTTCTTGGTGAACTTGAAGAAACATTGGCTGAACGCGGCATTAGCTTGAATGTGACAGACGAAGCGAAAGAAAAAATCGCTGAGCTGGGCTACCACCCTTCATTCGGTGCGCGTCCGCTTAGAAGAACCATTCAAGAATGGGTTGAGGACGAAATGACCAATCTGCTGCTTGATAATAGCGAGATCACAAGTTTTCAGGTCACTTTAGAAAATGATAAAATCAAAGTGCGAGCGAAATAACAATTAGCGGTTTCCTTTTAGGAAGCCGCTTTTTTATACATTCATACTCTTGACTGAGAAAATACCGTCCCTTCCCACGAAGCGCTGCTCCCCTTTATCCTTTACACTTTTTTTAAGGAGGAATGGAACATGTTTATACACAGTGAATATTTATTTCTACTCATATATGAAAACAATCTGAAGGAAAGCCTGCAAGCAAACTGCCAATTTCATTAAACCCCAGGGCTTTTCAATTTTGAAAAGCTCATTTTGTTTATTTCTCCCTTCTATGCCTCTTCCTTGAAAATTTCATGAACAAATTCACAATGTCCCTAAAGTTCCGGGCACCAAAACCGATATTAACCATAGACAAGCTAGTAAAAAAGGATTTGGTGAAAACTATGGATAAAACTTCGTTAATTGGTATTATTCTTGCTTTTGTGGCATTGAGTGTGGGAATGGTTCTAAAAGGCGTCAGCTTCAGCGCGCTTGCAAACCCAGCTGCCATTTTAATTATTATTGCCGGGACAATCTCAGCAGTCGTTATTGCGTTCCCAACAAAAGAAATTAAAAACGTGCCTGCGCTGTTCCGAGTGTTATTTAAAGAAAACAAGCAGCTCACAATAGAGGAGCTCATTCCTAAGTTCTCTGAATGGGCTCAGCTTGCACGCCGCGAGGGTCTGCTTGCTTTAGAAGCAAGCATTGAGGATGTAGATGACGCTTTCCTGAAAAACGGGCTCAGCATGGCTGTTGACGGGCAAAGTGCGGAATTTATCAGAGATATCATGACAGAGGAAGTCGAAGCGATGGAAGACAGGCACCAAACCGGAGCCGCTATTTTCACACAGGCAGGAACATACGCGCCGACACTTGGAGTACTTGGCGCCGTAATCGGTCTGATCGCCGCCCTCTCTCATATGGACAATACAGATGAGCTCGGACACGCCATCAGCGCAGCCTTTGTTGCCACCCTTCTCGGTATCTTTACGGGATATGTATTATGGCATCCTTTCGCAAACAAATTAAAACGTAAATCAAAACAAGAAGTAAAACTGCGTGAGGTCATGATTGAAGGTGTTTTATCCGTTTTAGAAGGACAGGCACCGAAAGTCATCGAACAAAAACTTTTAATGTACCTTCCTGCGAAGGACCGCTTGAAATTTGCAGAACAAGGAGAGGCGCAAAATGGCGAGAAAAAAGAAGAAGAAGCATGAGGACGAGCACGTTGATGAATCATGGCTCGTTCCTTACGCCGACATCCTAACTCTTCTCCTGGCATTATTTATCGTGCTGTATGCGAGCAGCTCGATTGACGTAGCTAAATTTAAGATGCTTTCAAAATCATTTAATGAAGTCTTTACAGGCGGCACCGGTGTAATGGACTATTCCAGTGTCACCCCTCCTAAAGAGGAGAAAGATGGAATCGATAAAGTTCAAAAGGATAAAGAAGAGAAAGAAAAAGAGAAAAACAAGAAAGAAAAAGCAGCTGATCAAAAAGAACTTCAAAGTGTGAAAAGCCAGGTGGACAAGTTCATCAAAGATAAAAAGCTGGAACATCAGCTAGAAACAAAGATGACTAGTGAAGGGCTTTTGATTACGATTAAAGACAGCATCTTCTTTGATTCTGGGAAAGCGACCATCCGTAAGGAAGATGTTCCGCTTGCACAAGAGATTTCCAACCTTCTTGTGATTAATCCGCCGAGAAATATCATTATCAGCGGACATACTGATAATATGCCAATTAAAAATTCCGAATTCCAATCAAACTGGCATTTAAGCGTCATGAGAGCGGTAAACTTTATGGGGCTCCTGATTGAAAACCCTAAGCTCGACGCAAAAGTGTTCAGTGCTAAGGGCTATGGGGAGTATAAACCGGTGGCTTCCAACAAAACTGCGGAAGGCCGAGGCAAAAACCGGCGCGTTGAAGTTCTCATCTTGCCAAGAGGCGCAGCGGAAACAAATGAGAAATAGAAAAAAGGAAGCCTTATGAATATCAGGCTTCCTTTTTTTACTTATTATGAAACTGTTTTGCGTTTAAGCCTACTCTTTTTAACATTTCCGTGCACATCTCTACCTCTTCTTCACTTAATACGCTGATCATTTCATCAATTTCTGCAGCATGACCAGGGAAAATATCATCCAAAAGACCGATGCCTTTTTCAGTGATTTGTGCAAATGTCACTCGTCTGTCTGTAGGAGACGCTTTCCGAATGAGGAGTTCTTTTTTCTCCAGCTTATCTACAACGTATGTGATACTCCCGCTAGCCAAGAGAATTTTATCCCCTATCTGCTGCAGCGGCTGATCGCCTTTATGGTACAACAGCTCCAGCACAGCAAATTCAGTCGGATTCAGTCCATGCTTATGAATATGCTTATTCATATGATCATTAATAGACCGATACGCGCGCGACAGCACGATAAATAATTTCAGTGATTTTTCTGTCATGTCTCAATCATCCTTTTAGAAACCGTTACAGAGAAACATTAATAAACAAAGACCGAAATGTCAATAAAAATCTTTCCAATATTTCTCTTCTTTTTTATGATATAAGCATCTAAACATCTTTTTCTATTTTTTTTGGTTATTTTTTCTTATTAAAGAAGAAGAAACAATGATATAATACCTCTAATCAGGTGTATGTTGGAGCGATGCAAATTGAAAATACTAAAAGGCGCCTGCGGGAGTGTCAAACTTTATCTGATACTAGTCGTGATTCCGGCAATCGTCATCAGCTTTTTCGTATATGAAAAAGAAAAAGATACAATAGCTGCAGAACATAAGCAAGAAGCGAGTGTCCTGCTGAACCTTCACCGCAACAAAATCAACTATTTAATCGGAGAAACAAAGGCGAGAATGACTTCCTTGTCCATCGCCATCGACAGACCGGTTGATATAAAGAAAATGCAGTCGATTTTGAAAAAAACCTTTGATTCGGAGCCGAGGTTTTCCGGTCTCTATTTACTGAATGCCAAAGGAGATGTCACCGCAAGCACAACAGAATTAAAAACGCAAGTAAACCTGGCCGACAGATCTTTTTTTACAAAAGCGAAGGAAACAAAAAAGACAGTCATTTCAGATAGTTATTCGAGCAGAATTACAGGCCAGCCGATTTTCACCATTTCTGTCCCTGTTTTGGATTCAAAACGAAATGTGACAGATTATCTTGTCGCAGCTATTCAGGTTGATTATTTAAAAAATCTCATTAACTTGCTGAGTCCTGATGTTTACATTGAAGTTGTAAACCAAGACGGAAAAAGGATTTTTTCGAGCGGACAGGCCTCTCATGCAGAAGATCAGAAACCAGTCAGCGGCTATCTGGATGATATCAGCTGGAATATGAAAGTATATCCGAACCCGGTCACAATAGAAGAACTGACGAAAAGCCTTTTGCTTCCGCTTTCTTGCAGTATTGTACTGCTGAATATTCTTTTTATTCTCGTGCTGTATTATTTGCTGAAGCGGCAGACCCAGCTGGAGCGCTCGGAAAACGAGGCGCAAAAATTAGAGCTGATCGGAACGCTTGCTGCCAGCACAGCCCATGAAATCCGCAACCCGCTCACCGGTATCAGCGGCTTTATTCAGCTGCTTCAAAAGAAATATAAAGGTGAAGAAGATCAGCTGTACTTCTCCATTATTGAACAGGAGATCAAGCGCATCAATCAAATTGTGAGTGAGTTTCTCGTTCTCGGCAAGCCGACAGCTGAAAAATGGGAGCTGAACTCGCTTCAGGATATTATCGGTGAAATTATGCCGATCATCTATTCTGAGGGCAATCTATACAATGTTGAAGTCGAATTACAATATTTAACCGAGCAGCCTTTACTCGTAAAATGTACAAAAGATCATATTAAACAAGTGATTTTAAATGTAGCAAAAAACGGCCTTGAGTCAATGCCTGATGGAGGCAAACTGACGATCTCCCTGGGAGCTTTAGATAAAAAGGCCGTTATCAAAGTTGTGGATAACGGTGAAGGGATTTCTCAGGAAATGCTTGATCATATCTTCCTTCCCTTTGTGACTTCCAAAGAAAAAGGAACCGGCCTCGGCCTTGTTGTATGTAAACGGATCGTGCTGATGTACGGCGGCTCCATTCATATTGAAAGTGAAGCGCGGAGAGGCACAGAGGTAACGATCACCCTCCCCGTATCCGATTCATAGCCCCCCTGACCTTGTCAGGAGGGTTTTTTATTTTCGTGACCGGGCATTGCCATTCGACTTGCTTGCTGTCCTGCCAGAAAAGAGTCTGTTAATGAAGCGCACCAGCAGTTTCAGCAGCAAAAAAAACATAAAGAATACTAAAAACCCCTTTAAACCTTCCGTGGCATCTAAAAACTCCATATTCCCTCTTCCCGTCACCTTTTGCTGAATTTCAATCGCAAATACGATAACGATGATGACTGTAACGGTATAGATAAAGGACAAGGCTGTCATGCTCCATTTAGATAACCATTTAAACACAGCATGCGTGACACCGAAAAAGAAAATGCCAAAAATGCCGATCACCCAAAAATGCATTTCTTTGTCGGTTAAATGAATCCCCAACATTCCGCAGAAAGAAATAAAAGCATCATGAAATTGATTAACCATTTCAGTAATGAGAATCGCCAGTTCTTTCATTAGTTCCCTCTTTCATATGAATTTTTCCAGAAAAAAAGAGCGCTTCTGAAAAGCTCTCTCTTTATATATGCATTTGATAGCGCCGCTATTTATTAGCATCGTATGCTGGCATAACATCTCTGCGAGGCCACAAGCCTAATTTCTTTACAAGGCCTTGAATCCCTTGAGAAAGTTCGTTTTCTTGCATGAGCTGGTGATATTCGTTCATTAAACAATCCAGCTCCTGACTGTGTCTGATCGTGTCATGCCCTGTAAACCCCTGCTTTCTAGCGGCATCTATCATTAACTTTCTTTTTTCATCAATAGACACCAACAATCTTTCTTGTTCAGAAGAACCGCCCATTCACTTCACCCCTCGCCGCTAAGAAATAGGAAACAAGTTTGATTGGGTTATTGTGCATTATTACAGATTATACTTTATTTGTAAACATATTTTCATTAAAATAAGTTATTTTTTCAGGTATAATAGATATATTGATAGGATTAGAAGAACAATACCCAGATGAAGAATATCTTAAACACATCGCCAGGCAGGAGGTATGCTCAATGAAGAAAAGAAAAGCAATGATGCTCGGAGCAGCAGGCGGTAAAGCGATGTTAAAAAGGAAAAACCGAAAAAAATCGATTCAGCACATCCAGGTTTTTTTTCAAATGCTCCGCGATTGGAGAAACGGTGACTATCCCCGTTCACAAGTGAAAACCCTTTTGCTTCTAGCTGCTGCGCTCTTATATATCGCCATGCCTCTCGACATTATTCCGGACTTTATCCTCGGTCTTGGGATCATTGACGATGCAGCTGTTTTAGGTTTGATTTGGATGCTGATAAAAAAAGAAATGTCACAATATGAAAAGTGGCGTTTGCAATAAATCTAAAAAGCCCCGTTCGATGAACGGGGCTTTTCCTGCTTATTGATTCACACTGTCTTTTTCATAAATCGGAACCCAGCCTTCAGTTGTGACAAAGATTCTCACCGCGACAACTTTGCGGTCCTCCTGAAGCGTGAAGTAATGGCGGATATTTTCAGGCACGGAGATTAAATCTCCAGGATTTAAACGGACATCAAAAAACGTGCCGTCCTTGCCTTGAATGACAAAAATGCCGTGTCCGCTTACGATAAAACGAACCTCATCGTCTGTATGGTGATGCTCTCTTTTAAAGTTCTCAAGCAGTTCATCAAGTTTTGGGTTGCTGTCTGACAAGGAAATAACATCCTGCGCTTTGTAACCGCGGCGGGCTGAAATATCTTTAATTTCAGCTTCAAAGGTATCAAGAATTTGCTGTTTTTCTCCTTCTGTCAGATCATATTTCTCCGAAAGCTGATCAGGGAGCTTCGCAATATCCCATTGTTCATAAATCACCTCTTGACTGTCCAGAAAACTTGCTACTTCCTCTTGATTCTCAATGGTTGTATTTGCCTCATTATGAATTCGAATTGTTGCCATTTCAGTTCCTCCTTTTTATTTAACCAGCTGGTGCTGGAGTGTTTTCAATTTCAAATGGCAGCTGAACAAAAATTCATATGCCTCAAGCACTCTTTTTGCTTCAAATGCCGTTTTCCCCCAAGCGGTAATGCCGTGATTTCGGATCAGAACAGCTCCTGAATCTTCTGAAACTTCTCCCGAAAACAGTGCCGCGAGCGTCGGAATATGAGCCGGATTTTCAATGATCGGTATGGTCGCTTCTGCATTCTCTTCCCACAGGCCGAGCGCTTTTATGATTTCCTGGCCTCTGAATGTGATTTTCTTTTGGTCTCCGTACAGCTCTGAGATGACATTATTGTTTACCGTATGAACGTGCAGACAGCATCCTGCATTGGTTTTATTGTACAAATGTGTATGAAGGAGTGTTTCCGCTGACGGTTTTAAAGAATGCCCGCTTTCGACAGGCTCTCCGTTTTGATCCACCAGCAGAAAATCTTCATCGGTTTCTTTTCGTTTATCTTTCCCGCTCGCGGTTACGAGAAATGTTAAAGGCTCATCAGAAACTTTAATTGACAGATTGCCGCTAGTCGCCGGAAACCAATCTCTTTCTGCCAATTCCCGTTTTACTTCAGCGAGCTCTCGCCAGCGTTCTTGTTTTGCAGCCATTCCTGTACCTCCGTTACATTCTCAATCTCTTTTCTAATCTCATAAAAATCGTGATACGGGAGATGATTCAGGTTACGCTCTCGGCATTCGTTTAATAAATAATCCCTTGCAAAGCAAAGGTCAGACAGCTTTGCCGCCTCCACATCTGTAACGGAATCACCGATCATGATGATATATTGGTTCGGTTCAGAAAGGTCATGTATCACCGACGGCTTGCAGCATCCGCATTGATTGCTGCACGTTCCCTTGCAAGAATGCGGCCAGTCAATATGAATATAGTCTTGGTCAAATGACGCATGGTTGCAATAAATATGGTCTTTTTCCACAATGCCTTCAAGCAATGGATACACAAAAAAATCCATACCTCCGCTTACGACATAAAACGGAAGCTCATGCTCCTTGACAAACGCTACAAATTCCCGAAAGCCTTCCCTGATTTTTGCATCTTCCAATACGAATCTCGTCATCTCTTCTTTTAAACTGCTCGGCAGAAGGCCGAACATCCGCCCGACACCTTCCTTAATCGACAGCGATTTGGAGAGCACGCCATCTTTTAATGCCGTCCATTCCGGCGGAGCGAACGTTTTCATAATGCTTATAATGTTATCGTTCATCGTGATGGTTCCGTCAAAATCACAAATAATGAAAGGTTTTCGAGTCGTCATTCTTCCTCAACCTTTCCCCATTTATCTAGCGCAAGCTTCAGATCCTTGCATTGCTTGACTTTTTCATCAATCGGCTGGGCTTCCAGGACAGCATCAATGACGGCTCTGAACGCTTTGCCTCCGCCTTGGGCGCCATTCGGATGTCCGTGTACGCCTCCTCCGGCGTTAATAATATGATCTATGCCGAAATCCCGCATCAACAGCGGAACCATGCCGGGATGAATGCCTGCTGACGGAACGGCAAATGTCTGATTAAAGGCATCCTCTCTCACACATTCTTCGTGAATCGCGAGCGCATCCTCTCTCGGAAGCGCGACCGAACCGTATGGAGACGGAAAGAGACTGAAATCAGCACCGCAATACCGGTTTAATTTTCCGAGCAGAAGAGCGTGAGAAAAGCCATAATCCGGAGAAGACGTAAACGCCCCGCTGACAGCTGGATGCGCCATAATCGGGATCTGGATTTCACGATCTTCCGCAAGGCTTTGCATGACGTCCAGGCCGTAAGCAAAGACATTAAACAAAAGTGCATCCGCTCCCAATTCGGCGGCGCGTCTCGCTTTGTCTTTCAAATCAGCCGTGCGCCCAGTCAAATTCACCGCATACAGCGTTTTATGTCCGGTTTGCTCATATGTTTCCTTCAATATCTGCTTTCCCTCTGTAATTCTTGTTTCAAAAGGCGCCAGACCTGTTTCAAAGAAAATTTCATCGTCCTTAATCAAGTCAACTCCGCCTAGCGCCTGCTGTCTGAGCTGTTCTTTAATATCATTCAGACCTCTTCCGATAACACCTTTAAAAATGCTCATTAACAGCGGTCTTTCAAACTCCCCCAGCAGCTTTCGGATACCGTATACGCCGAACTTCGGTCCAGGCAGCGTGCGCTTAAATGCTTCTGAGAAATGAAGATCAAGCAATTTGATTTTTCCGTCCAGCGACAGCTTGCCAAACACTGTTGTCAGCAAAGCCGGAATGTCCTGAGAGAAATTGATTTCAGGATAGGCAATTGTGATCACTGCTTGTTTTCCTGATGCAGGAGTTCCCTCTATCTCCTCAACCTTTATCACCCGCCCCTTGTGCTTTTGCATTTGCTCCTGTTTTAAAAGGGGCAGATCCGTCCAGGAGCCCACTGTCAATCCTGTTGCGATTTGTTCTGCTTTTTTCTCCGTATCGGCTCCCGGTTCTGTCAGGAGATATGTCGCTAATAACTCACTCATGCCAGAGCTCCTTTCATTTTCATCCATATAAAAAAACCTCTTCAAACAGCAATCGCGTCTAAAGAGGTTTCGTTTCTCGTCCGAATCTTATCTCTCAGCCGCCAGCTGCAAGAATTAGCACCGTGCTTTACAAGTCGGTTGCCGGGCTTCATCGGGCTCGTCCCTCTGCCTGCTCTTGATAAGAAAATATAGATTTTATAAATTATTTTGAATTATCCCATCGTTATCAAATCTTGTCAATGCTTTTTTGGGTAAACAGGTTCAGTTTCCCAATTCGATAGGCGGCTTCCTCAAGTCTTTCTTCACTTGTCAGCAGTCCGACTCTGACATAGCCCTCGCCATATTCACCGAAGCCGGTTCCAGCCGCAACCGCCACATTCGCTTTTTCCAGCAAAAGGTCGGAGAACTGCTCAGATGTATAGCCTTCAGGCACAGGCAGCCATGCAAAAAATGAACCTGCCGGAGCTGTCACATCCCAGCCAATCTCCCGGCATGCCGCGATCCAAGCGTTTCGCCTGCTCTCATAGCGGGCATTTTGCTCCGCCACACACGTTTGATCAGCAAGCAGTGCCGCCGCTGCAGCCTCCTGAGTCGCTCTGAAAAGACTGACAAACATATGGTCCTGATAAAGATTAATCGCTTCAATGACCGAAGCGTTTCCAACGGCAAAGCCGACCCGCCATCCTGCCATGTTATACGTTTTTGACAGCGTGTAAATTTCGATGCCAATATCCTTCGCACCTTCAGTCTGCAAAAAGCTTAACGGCTTGTTCCCGTCAAATCCTACAGCGCCATAAGCAAAATCGTGAACGACACAAATCCCGTTTTCTTTTGCAAAGCTCACGGTTTCTTCAAAAAATTCAGAGGTAGCAACAGCCCCGGTCGGATTATTCGGATAATTTAAATACATCAATTTTGCCTGATCCCTCACCTCAGCTGCGATGCTGCTATAATCAGGAAGAAACGCCCTTTCCTTTACAAGCGGCATCATTTCCATCTTTGCTTTCGCAAGTGTGACACCTGACCAGTAATCAGGATAACCCGGATCGGGCACTAAAATCGTATCACCGGGATTCAGCAAGCATTGCGGGAGCTCGACAAGACCCGCTTTCCCGCCGAATAATACAGCAACTTCAGTTTCCGGGTCGAGATCAATACCGTATTCTCTTTTGTAAAATGCTGCGGCAGCTGACTTCAGACTGTGCGAGCCGCGAAAAGACGAGTATTTATGATTTTCAGGATCGGCAACAGCCCGTTTCATTTCCTCGACGATATGCTCCGGAGTCGGCTGATCCGGATTTCCCTGTCCAAGATTGATCACGTCGTGTCCTTCCGCGAGCTTTCGATTCACTTTCTGCACCAGAGAAGCGAAGAACTGTTTAGGCAATTCCTTCAATACATGAGACTGTTCAAATATCATCTATTCTCACCTTCTAAAAAAATCTTGAAATGATAGTCCATCATCATATATGGTTAAATCAAAAAAGTAAAGAAAAATTTGGGGGCGTAAAAAAATGAAATGGACGATATCTTGTCTTCAATTTGATATTTCTTACGGAAAACCTTCAGAAAATATAAAAAAGGCTGAAAGTTTTATCGAAAAAGAAAGCAAACATGCTGATGTGATTGTTCTGCCTGAACTATGGACGACCGGATATGATCTGGCCAATCTTGATGAGCTGGCTGATGAAGACGGTCGTTCAGCTCAGAGCTGGCTAAAGAAAACGGCTAAAAAACATGGCGTTCATATTGTTGCCGGTTCAGTTGCTGTCAGAGAGGATTCTGATGTTTATAATACGATGTACATTGCAGATAAGGAAGGACAAATCATTAAGGAATATAGAAAAGCCCATCTCTTTCAGCTGATGGATGAACATGTGTATTTATCAGCCGGTTCAGAAGATGGGTACTTTGAGCTTGATGGCGTCAAATGCTCTGGGCTGATCTGTTACGATATCCGTTTTCCGGAATGGATCAGAAAACATACGACAAAAGGTGCCAACGTGCTGTTTATTTCCGCGGAATGGCCTCTTCCACGCCTTGACCATTGGAAAAGCCTGCTTATTGCCCGCGCCATTGAAAATCAATGCTTTGTCGCCGCCTGCAATTGTACCGGTTCAAATCCCGATAATGAATTTGCCGGACACAGCCTGCTTATTGATCCATGGGGGCGCGTACTTGCTGAAGGCGGCCTGGAAGAAGGTATTGTCCGAGCGGAAATCGACCTTCATGAAAGCGTTGAGGTGCGTAAGCGTATACCTGTTTTCGATGATATCAGAAAAGATTTATATTAAAAAATAGATTGACAACTTACTAAAACACCTGTTACTATGTTCATCAACTGATAAATTAGAATTGTTTAACAAGTGAATATATTCTCTTATCGAGAGTTGGGCGAAGGATTTGGCCTTTTGACCCCAACAGCAACCGACCGTAATTCCATTGTGAAATGGGGCGCATCTTTTTCGCGCCGAGACGCTTGTCTCTTAAGGCACGGTGCTAATTCCATTCAGATCTGATCTGAGAGATAAGAGAGGCGGACATAGATGTTAAGCCTCCTTCTCTCTGAGAAGGAGGCTTTTTTTACTGCGCTTCAGCTGCAAACGCATCTAGCGATTACATAAATTGGAGGTTATGACAATGGCAGTCACAAAAACACCTTTATACGAAACGTTAAATGAAAGCTCCGCAGTGGCACTGGCGGTAAAACTTGGTTTATTTCCAAGCAAAAGCACACTGACATGCCAGGAGATCGGTGACGGCAACTTAAATTACGTTTTTCATATTTATGATCAAGAACATGACAGAGCGTTGATCATTAAACAGGCGGTTCCTTATGCAAAAGTCGTCGGAGAAAGCTGGCCGCTGACAATCGATCGCGCAAGAATCGAAAGCAGCGCTCTCATCCGTCAGGGCGAGCATGTCCCTCATCTCGTTCCAAGAGTGTTCTATTCCGATACTGAAATGGCGGTTACCGTCATGGAGGATCTTTCTCACCTGAAAATCGCAAGAAAAGGACTCATTGAGGGCGAAAACTACCCTTACCTGTCACAGCACATCGGTGAATTTCTAGGAAAAACACTTTTCTATTCATCGGATTACGCGCTTGAACCTAAGGTCAAAAAACAGCTTGTTAAACAGTTTACAAATCCGGAGCTGTGCGACATAACGGAAAGACTTGTCTTTACAGACCCTTTCTTTGACCATGACACAAATGATTTTGAAGAAGAGCTTCGTCCTTTTGTCGAAGAGCTTTGGAATAATGACAACGTCAAAATCGAGGCCGCAAAGCTCAAAAAGTCATTTTTAACATCGGCAGAAACACTCATTCACGGTGACTTGCATACAGGAAGCATTTTTGCCAGCGAGCATGAAACAAAGGTAATTGATCCTGAATTTGCTTTTTACGGACCGATTGGCTTTGATGTGGGCCAATTTATCGCCAACTTATATTTGAATGCACTCGGGCGTGACGGTGATGCCAGAGAGCCGTTATATCAACATGTCAAGCAGGTTTGGGAAACATTTCAAAAAACATTCACTGAAGCCTGGGAGAAGGACAGTTTGGATGTTTACGCCAACATCGACGGTTACCTTTCTGATACGCTCAGTCATATTCTTGAAGAGGCAATCGGGTTTGCGGGCTGCGAGCTGATACGCCGCACGGTCGGCCTTGCCCATGTTGATGATCTGGATACGATCGTGCCGTTTGATAAACGAATCGGCAGAAAGCGTCTGGCGCTTACAACCGGCGCAGCCTTTATCGAAAAACGTTCGGAATTCAAGACGATAACAGATGTTACTGAATTATTTGAGTTACTTGTAAAGGAATGATCTGTTCATGACCTATTCATTTGCTGTTCCGCGTTCTGTTGAATGGAAAGAAACAGCTATTACCATTTTAAATCAGCAAAAGCTTCCTGATGTGACGGAATATTTAGAACTGGCAACGAAAGAGGATGTATTTGATGCCATTGTCACGCTCAAAGTAAGAGGCGCCCCGGCGATCGGCATTACGGCAGCCTTCGGACTTGCGCTTACTGCAAAAGACATTGAAACGGATGATGTTACTGAATTCCGCCGCAGACTGGATGATATCAAAGAGTATTTAAACAGCTCACGGCCCACCGCCATTAATTTATCATGGGCGCTTGAGAGACTGCGCCATTCGATCGAAAACGCCATTTCCGTAAATGAAGCAAAAACAAACCTTGTCCATGAAGCGATTCAAATTCAGGTCGAGGATGAGGAAACGTGCCGGATGATCGGTCAAAACGCCCTGCAGCTTTTCAAAAAAGGCGACCGGATTATGACAATCTGCAATGCCGGCTCTATCGCGACAAGCCGCTACGGTACGGCGCTGGCTCCATTTTATTTGGCCAAACAAAAAGATTTGGGACTGCACATTTATGCCTGTGAAACAAGGCCTGTTCTTCAAGGTTCGCGCCTGACTGCGTGGGAGCTGATGCAGGGCGGCATTGATGTCACTTTGATCACTGACAGCATGGCCGCCCATACGATGAAGGAAAAACAAATTTCTGCTGTCATCGTCGGCGCCGATCGCATTGCAAAGAACGGTGATACGGCAAATAAAATCGGAACATACGGTCTCGCAATTTTAGCCAACGCCTTTGATATCCCGTTTTTTGTCGCTGCACCATTATCCACATTCGATACGAAAGTGAAATCTGGCGCTGATATCCCGATAGAGGAACGCGATCCCGAGGAAGTCAGGCAGATTTCAGGAGTCCGGACCGCTCCATCTGAAGTGCCCGTCTTTAATCCCGCTTTTGACATTACACCCCATGATCTCATTTCAGGAATTATTACTGAAAAAGGGATTATGACCGGTAACTATGAAGAAGAGATTGAACAGCTCTTCAAAGGCGAAAAGGTCCACTAAAAACCGCTGCCCTTTGCTCATTTTGAGCGAGTCAGCGGTTTTTTTGTTTGTTTTTATTCATATTGATGATTTCATCTTTTTGAGCGCTTGATATGATATGCAGTTTCACAAACAGTTTGGCAAAAACGGCAATTTTCTCAGAGCGGCTCGGCTTCAATTGCTTTGTCCTCCTTTTTCATCAGACCAACTTTTTTCACTTAATAAAATGATATGTCAGCCGCGAAAAAAAGGAACGTACCATATGTTTTATTTTTCTTTGTAGGAGATTCTCTCGATGTTCAGCAAAAATGCTTTGATATCGGTTTTGCTCCCAGCGTACCCTGTTAACGAGCTGTTTTTGCCGATCACTCTGTGACATGGGACAAAAATCGGCAGGTCGTTTCGTTTATTAGCCTGTCCGACTGCGCGCACCGCTTTCGGACTGCCTACCGCTTCGGCAATGTCAGCATAGCTTCTGGATTCTCCGTATGGTATCATCGCCAGCGCCTCCCACACTTTTTGCTGAAAAGGGGTGCCCTTTTGACTCAGCGGCAGTGAGAATGTCTTTCTTTCACCGGTGAAATATTCATGAAGCTGTTTTTTCGCTTCTGCCAGATAAGGTGTTTCCTTGCGCTCAGTATTCTGAACCGTTTCTCTCCAATCCATCCAATCTTCCTGACTGAGAAACAGACGGGTAATCTGGTCATCCTCCTCGGCAATGAAAAGTTCTCCGAGCGGCGTTTCCGCTGTCGTGTAGTAGTTCATTCATCAATCCTTCTTTCTTCAGCATTTTGTCTGACGGGAAGCGTAAGGTGGAAAACGGTGCCTTTCCCTTCTTCACTTTCCACCATGATTTCGCCTTGATGTTCTTCAATAATTTTATAGCTTACCATAAGCCCAAGTCCAGTTCCCCTTTCCTTTGTCGTATAAAACGGTTCACCAAGGCGTTTTAATTTATCTTCTGTCATTCCGATTCCCTCGTCTTTTAAGGAGATGACCACATGATCCCGGTCCAATGTTCTCATCGTCACAAAAATGTTTCCGCCGTCAGGCATTACTTCGATGGCATTTTTTAATATATTGATAAATACTTGCTTCAGCTGATTCGGTTCACAGTAAATCGGAGGAATGTCGTCAATTAAATCAAGATGCATTTGTACGTTGCTGAGATTGGCTTGCGCATTCAGAAGGTCAATGGTGTCTTTCATAATTTGGGTAACGTGTTTTTCTTCATACATAATCGCTTGGGGCTTCGCTAAAATCAAGAATTCGGTGATAATGGATTCGATGCGCTTTAATTCTGAGGTGATCACATTAAAGTAAAGGGCGTAGTCTCCCTCCACACTTCCTTTCAAAAGCTGAATGAAGCCTTTAAGTGCAGTCATCGGATTTCTGATTTCATGAGCAATGCCGGCAGCAAGTTCGCCGACAACATGAAGGGTATCTGACTTGCGCAGACGTTCCTCCAGTTCTTTTCGCTCGGTTACGTCTTTAAAGATAGCCAGGTTCATATTTTGAATAATATTTCGTTTAAATGAGAATTCGAGTTTCCTATTGTCACTGCTGTTCAGCAAAAATGGAATTTCGTTGTCCATTTCATCAAAATTAATCTGCCTTGCTGATGATGCAAGATTTTCTATTTCATAGGAAGAAATAATCTCTAACAGGCTGTGCTTTTTAATCTCTTCATGTGACAGGCCTAAAATATGGCTTGCTACGGGATTAGCATCGATGATTCGGTATTGATTGTCGAACAGTACATTGCCGTCCATTGAGCCATTAAACACTTTTCTGAATTTCAGCTCACTTTCCCGTAGCTCCTTTTCCATCCGCTTTCTGTCGCTGACATTTCTTAAAATCGTCAAGTGCTGATTTTCAAGTATTGTCCGCTTTGAAGTGAATTCAAGTTCCTTAAACTGACCGTTTCCCATTTGGAACAGCAGCTCTTCTCTAATCTCTCCGTATTTTGCGTATTTCTTTTTCGTTACGCTGTATTTTTTCTGGGAATCAACGAGAAAATCACACAGCCTTCTTTTCAACAGCAAATTCATCGGCAACTCAAAAATTTTACAGGCTGACTGATTCGCCTTGACGATTCTTCCGTCATTCGACCAGATGATAATGGCATCCATCGCATTTTCAAATATTTCTCTGAAGCGCTCCTCACTTTTAAAGAGCTGCAGCTCCATAGACCGCTTCTCTGTGATATCTCTCATAATAGACATATAAAACCCGCTGATGATGTTTGAGGTAATCGTGAATTCAAATAGCTTTTGAACGCCTGAACGAAGCTTAACGGGCAGCTCCCCCTGCGCTTTTCCCTTACGGTTGAGCGTCTTCCAAATGTTGTCTAAATCTTTCCGCGATCCGCTGTCTATGAACTTATACAACGATAGATGAGACAGCTCATTATGATTGATTTCAAAGCTTTTGCAGAAGGACAAATTGGCATCGATAAAGCTGCCGTCTTTATCAAACAGGACGATTCCGTCAACAGCCCTGTCAAACAAGTCTTTAAAAAGCTGTTCATTCATTGAGAATTCCCGTTCCAGAATCTTCTTTGAAGATATATCTCTCATGACAACAAAAAAGAAATCCTCGCCAATCCCTCTTTTGGCCAGAAACTCTATGTATTTTGTCGCCCCGCCATCAAGCCTGATCGGAACCTCCTTCCACAGGAAGCCTTTTTTAAAAAACTTCTTTACGGCAACATTCAGTTCATCTTTTGGGGTTGAAAACAAAAAATCCAAAACGGAACGCTTCCTCAAATCTTCCGCATCAACTTGAAGCATCCTCTCTGTCGCTTCATTCGCCTGAACGATTCGCATTTCATTATCACATATAAAAATAGCATCGAGCGTATTGTTGACAATCACTTGATGCTGATTCAATTCCTTTTTCAGCTGGGCATTTTCTTCTTTGAGGCGCTTCAATTCTTCCCGCAGCTCCGTATTTTCCTGGACACCAAGAGTTTCCATGCGTGTACACTCCTTCTTCAAAACCTATCCCTCAATATTTCTACAAAATGCGGGAACTTCCTTCATTCGCCCTATAAATTTCAGAAAATTTCAGCTTGATTACATAAAGAAGACATTTTCTACTTTCCTTACCTTCACTTTACATCGTCCTAACAATCAGCGTTTTTTCCGATTCCTTTTTCATTTTATATTTTAAAATATATACCAGCAGGGAATAATCTCTTAGTGACTGATGAAAGAGAAGGTGATGCTATGAATAAATCGCGGGACAGTTATTTTGATAATGCAAAATTCTTATTGATATTCCTTGTTGTATTCGGCCATATTCTTCGTTCCTTTATTAATGATAATCACTTTATGCTTTACCTCTACAAGTTCATTTACACATTCCACATGCCTGCCTTTATTCTTGTATCCGGTTATTTTGCGAAAGGCTATAAACGCCCTGGATATGTAAAAAAGCTGGCGGCTAAGCTGATTATTCCGTATTTGATTTTCCAAATCATCTATTCCGTCTTTTATTACTTGATGCAAGACGAAAGCATGGCAAATGTGAATCCGATTGATCCGCAATGGTCGTTATGGTTTCTCGTAAGCTTATTCTTTTGGAACCTGCTGCTTTATCCTTTTTCAAAGCTTCCAAAGCTGTGGGCGCTGTTTGTCAGCTGCGGAATCGCCGTGCTGATCGGCTATCTCGACTTTGTAAGCAACACGCTGAGCTTGTCGCGGACATTTGTATTCTTACCGATGTTCCTTGTCGGATTTTATTTAAATAAACATCATTTTGATTTATTGAGATCAAAACGAGGCAAACAAATTGCACTCGGGGTGCTTGCCGCCGTATTCGTCATCTGCTGGGGCATTGACTTCGACTATTCATTTCTGTTTGGCTCAAAACCGTATTCTTCATTTGGAGACGTTACCTTGGCAAGCGGACTTTCCCGAATCGGCTGGTATGTTCTCGCCTTTGCGGCAACCTTCGGCTTTTTAGCGCTCGTTCCGCAAAAACGGTATTTCTTTACCAAATGGGGAACCCGGACATTTTACGTGTATTTGCTTCACGGGTTTATTATTAAAACGCTGAGACAGGTTGGGCTTGAAGATGTGCTTACTGACTATCACAGCTTAGTCATTCTCTTACTGTTAACAGCAGCCCTGACATCAGTCCTCTCCAGCAACTTTGTTAAGACCGTTGCTCAGCCTTTCATTGAGCTGAGAATGACCAGTCTATTGCAATTTGTCAAAGGGACGGGCAAAAATGCTTATTTAAAATAGAAAAGGACCTCTTAAGCGGAACACCGCCTAAGAGGTTTTTTTATTTTTGTTTTTTCTCTTTATTCTTGTCAGGCTTTGTGACTTCCAGCGTTTCGATGATCTTTCCGGCATTGTAATCCCCAAATTCACTTGAGAATTCTTCCTCCAGCACTTCCTTATTCATAGGCTTTTTATGATTTTGCATGTCACGGCTATGACGGTTTTTCTTCACCATTACATGCCTCCTTGCTGACCCTGCTTGGAATTGCGGTTTGCCCCCCTAAAATTCGGGTCGTCATGATATTGTGTCTTATATGAATTTGGGTCCATGCTCTCTGTAGGTGTATTGTTATTTTTAATGGCTTCATTTACTTCAGCTTTGCGCTTCATAGAAATCCTCCTCGCCAGTTTTTATTTCGCCAAGATGCAGGAGCGTTACACTGCACCTGTTGATGTTAGGTTCTCCAACAGAAACGGGCACCACACTTCTTTTTTTTGGCAATCAAAAAACACCGCAAAACGCGCGGTGTTTTTTCTATCCAATAATCACTCTTTCCTTCGGATAATGATAATTCGCTTCAATTTCCTTTCTGCCGATCAAATACAGGAAGGTCAGAATACCGATTCGCCCGATAAACATGACAATCATGATGACGCATTTTCCAACGTTGCTTAAATCGGCAGTAATCCCAAGTGAAAGCCCGGTTGTACCGAATGCCGAGCACACTTCAAACAAAAGCTCCGTCAGGGAATGCTTTTCTGTAATGGTCAGGATAAGTGTCGCGCCAAAAACGAGCAGAATCGCCATCATCGTGACAACAAGCGATTTCATCAGATCGGCAGGATGCAGCTCACGTTTGAATACCTTTACGGCTTTATTGCCGCGTGCAAAATGAAACAGCGCAAGAAGGTTTAAGGCGAACGTCGTTGTCCGTATGCCTCCCCCGACTGAGCTTGGCGACGCTCCGATAAACATCAGCGCGCAAATAAAAAAGATTGTCGGACCTGATAATTGGCTGATATCAATGGTTGCCAGCCCCCCGCTCCGGGTAGCCGTCGATTGAAACAGGGACAGAAACAAAATATCATGCCATGACTTACCCGCAAACGCGTGGTTTGCTTCCAGAGCATAAATGCCGATGGCCCCAAATAAAACGAGTGAACCGAATGTGATCGTGGTGATTTTCGTAAAAAGTGTAAACGGGTATCTGCGATGCTTTGAAAACAAGAAATCCTTTACTTCGACAAGCACAGGAAACCCAATTGCTCCAAATACAATTAAAAGCATTGTAATAAACTGCACAAAATAATCGTGACGGAATGGAATCATAGATCTGCCGGTTATATCAAATCCGCCATTTGTGGTTGCGCTGATACTGGCAAAAAACCCATGTAAATAAGCTTCCTGAAAGGAATCAAAGTAGGTTAAAAAATAGGTGCCAAGTATAAGCCCGCCAAAAAATTCAATCCACAAAATCAGAAAAAGAACCTGCTTCATGAGATTGACAATTCCTGAAAACTGAGATTGGTTTTGATCAACCATAATCAATTTCCGTTCTTTCAGCCCGATTCGTTTTCCCATGATCAGCCAAATGAACGTCCCGAGCGTCATAATCCCGATTCCGCCAAATTGCAGAACAAATGCCAGTATAAAGATGCCTGTTGTGCTGAAAGTATCAGCTGTATCAACGACCGTCAGCCCCGTCACGCTGACTGAACTGACAGCCGTAAACAGCGCATCAATAAACGTCCACTCCGCCCCCGGTTTATGGGCTGCCGGCAAACTCAGCAATATTACGGCCACTGTAACCGCAAGAAAATAATATAATGCAATCAGCTGGGCTGGTGATAGTGCCTGTATCAATTTTCCAAGCTTAAATTTCATGTAAAATCCTTCTGCCTCTCTTTTTAAGTACGGTAATTATTCTAAAGATATTAGGTTCATTTTTAAAGGCTTTTACGAAACATTTTCTTAACTTGCTTATTTTTTTATTATTTTAGTCAATGGATAAAAGAAAAAAACCTCTGAGGATTCTCAGAGGGACAATGTGTTTGTATTATTTAGCTTCTAACCGTCTGATACGCTCATCTAAGTCAGGGTGTGTAGAGAAAAGCGAAGAACGCTTTTTGCCATTAATCTTTAACGTTTGGACAGCGGTCTGGTCGTCCTCCATAATCCGGGAAGAATAGCCTTTAAGCGTCCGGAGCGCATGAATCATTTTATCCTTGCCGGCAAGATCCGCTCCGCCCCTGTCAGCATGAAATTCACGATGGCGTGAGTACGCAAACACAACCAGGCTGCCAAGTATCGAAAAGACAATCTGAAAAACAATCATTGCAATAAAATGAACGATCGGCGCTAGATCTTCTTTAACAAAGCGGCTTGCAATCCAAGCGGCGATACGCGATAAGAAGACGACAAAGGTATTAACAATACCTTGTAAAAGCGTCATTGTTACCATATCACCATTTGCGATATGCGCGACCTCGTGGGCAAGCACACCTTCAACCGCCGCATCATCCATCTGCTCAAGCAGTCCTGACGATACTGCGACAAGGGAACGGCGTTTTGACGGTCCAGTCGCAAATGCGTTCACTTCAGGTGAACGGTAAATGCCTACTTCCGGCATTTTTGTTAAACCGGCAGAGCGGCTTAATCGATGGACACGATCAACCAATTGCTGTTCCTCATAGCTGAGCGTGTGTTTGTTCGGATTCAGCACTCTGACGCCCATCATCGTCTTTGCCATCCATCTGGACATCGCAAGCGACGTAAAGGAACCGACAAAACCAACAACTAAACTGAACACTAGAAGCGCCATTGGGTCGATACCGCCATCAGCTTTAAAGTACGTTCCGACGCCAGTAACAGAGCTTAAAACAGACAAAACAATCCCGATTGTTGTGAGCACCAAAATATTCGTTAAAATAAACAGAAAAATTCTTTTCGCCATAGCAACCTCCGTTATTTTAAGTTCAAAGGAACCTGTATATTCAAATTATAAAACATACGTTTGAAAATGCAAGGAATTCGACGTATGATGTTAATGTAAATTGCAGACGCTTCAATTTTGAACTTATACATAGCTTGTATCCGCGTCAAATTGTTTAAAGAGGTGAACAATGAACATTTTTAAGCTCTCTCGAACCGATATGGTGCGGCTGCTCTATTCCCTAAAAGGGCAAGGAGAACATAGCCCGCTCGACATTCTCGTCCAATCAGCGAACATGTCAGCAGAAAAAGCAGCCAATCATCTTGAAATTCCTGAGTTTCTTACAAGATACGAACGAAAAAAACAGAAAAAAGAATACGGTCTTTCTACAAACGAAATCGTAGAGCTTGGCAACTTATGTGAGCTGACTTCATTAAAATCAACTGCAATTCAAAACTGGGTAAAGCGCGATATCAAGGATCTGATCGGACACCCTGAGCTGGGCAAAAAATATTCGGTTGAACAGGCAGTTATTCTTTTAATTGTACGTGATTTAAAATCCATTTATGACTTTGAACACATACGGGCTATTTTGAAAGCGGCCTTTAACACAATCTCAGACAGATCTGATGACGTCATCAGCCCGATTGCTTATTATGAGAGCTGTGCATATGTGCTTGATGCCATCCAGCACCACGAAACACCTTCTATGAAAGAATCAAACCTGCAGGAGATCGTCGAACAGGAGACAGAACGCCTCCATCACCGTTTTGAAGTACTGAATGACAGCCAATGGCTTAAAATCAGACAGATTATCGCCATTACAGTCCTCTCCATTTTGACGTTCCATATTCAGACAACCGCTCATCAAATGACAGCAGACTTTTTATAGTCTGTGTCACCCTCGGCCCCAAGGCCGGGGGTTTCTTATTCTCCAAACAATTGCCAGCATAAATCACCCCCGTATATTTCAAACTAAATACGCATTAAGAATTTCTTTATAGAAAAAGGAGATGAAAAAGATGGCGAGCAGAAATAAACTCGTTGTTCCAGGAGTGGAGCAGGCACTAGACCAGTTTAAACTCGAAGTGGCTCAAGAATTCGGTGTAAACCTTGGTTCTGATACAGTTGCACGCGCTAACGGCTCTGTAGGCGGGGAAATGACAAAGCGGCTGGTACAGCAAGCCCAATCACAATTAAATGGCACAACTAAATAAATTCAGGTCATTTATTCGCCGGGGTCACTCGGCGAATCTTCAGTTTGAGCTGAATGATTATCACTGCTTGGATTACGGCGGTCAGAAGCGTTGCCTCTGCTATGATGTTTGTCTTGTTGACCGTTATTCCAGTCCCTGTGATACTGGCCTTGGCCTCTTCCGCCGTTATTCCAGTCCCTGTGATACGGGCTTTGGCCTTTTTTACCGCTGTTGTCTTCATTTCCTTTATCTTGAGGATCTTGTGTTGGGGGTTGCTCATGATCCCCATCTTTTTCGGTATTTTCGTTTTCATCTGATTCCTTTACATTTTGATCTTTGTTACTATCATCAGTCTGCTCATCCGCTGCATCTTCTTTCTGGTCTCCGGTATCTGGATCATCCAGCTGTTCATTGTCCTCTTGCTTGCTGTCCTGGCCGTCGGTTTGATCGACGTTTTCATCCTCATTTCCGGCACCTTTTTGATCTTCTTCCCCGGATGGTTTGCCGGAATCATCTTTTGACTTTTTATCATCATTTTTTTCATTTGATTTGATGTAGCTGCCTGTTGAAACGCCTTCTTTTTTTGCTTTTTCTCTCGTTTGCATATCTGACTCGAGAGATTCCATGCGGTATGTCGTTTTATATTTTTCCGTCACGTCATTCAGCTGTTTTTTCACAGCTTTCTTATATGTATTGTCTTCCGTATTTTCATAAACAGTGGAAATCAATATTTCTTTCGATTTCTCAACATATCCGTGCTCATTGCAGTCGGTTATAATATCGTCAATCACCTTTTTAAAATCGGTCTTCTCCCAATCATCTATATCATTTACGACCTTTTTTCCCTCATCGTTTAAAGGCGTCAGTTCAATAACTTCGTAATCGCTGTTTAACGCCATTTCGAAGCTCGGATTGATATCAATTGTCATATACGCATAGGCCTTATTGTTAGAAAAAATGGGGAGAACTATAAAAATAAAAAGCATAATAGCAGTCATCGTAAAAACCCCCATTTTGAAAGGGCGCAGTTTTAAAAAATCAAAAAAGCTGGCCCTTCTGCCCATGCGTGATTCACTCGGAAGCATGATTTCTTCTCCGATTTCATAGCTGCGGCGATCATTTTTAGCTTTTAAAAATTGTCCGTCAGGGGTCAGCAATGTGACGAATTTTCTATTTTTCTCTACTATAATCCCTCTTCTCATGAGTGCAGCACCCCTTTAAGATAATCTTTTAAATAAATATAATCACCCGTAATGATAATACACATCGCAATAATATATTTCCTGTTTCTCTCAATCGTTTTTCGGCTTACAGATACAAGCTGCTCCAGCTGCTTGACCGGAAGCTGTTTCTTTGTATACAGGATAGCGGCCAATTCTTCATGTTCAACAAGCGTCATTGCCACCTTTATGGCGTTTTGCCTTGCATCCGTGTGCTTTGGAGAATTTTCAAGCAGCTCTTTAAATGATAAACCATAATCCTTGAGCTGCTTTTGAAAATAGAGGATTTCCTCCCGTCTCTGCTCCTGTTCAATCTGACGGCGGTATTCATCAATGGAAAGCTCGGCTTCAATCAGGCTTTGTGATGACTCCTGATCGTCTCCTTCCTGTAAATCGATATTGATATTTTGTGCGCTTCTGGCTTCTTTTCTAATGTAATCAATGACTTTTCTTTTTATAATAAGCTCAGCAAATGCGAGCAGAGAATTGCCTTTTTCAGGTGAGTATTTTTCAATAGCTTCATTAAATGCGATCAGTCCGATGCTGAACTCATCGTCTTTTTCATCTATATATCGTTTACAAACGGATGAAACCGTCTTTGCGATAAATGGCTTATATTGCTGTATTAATTCATTTTGCAGATCTTTATTGCCTTTTTGTATACTTTCAACAGATGTTTCAAGCGTTTGCTTCTTTTTTCCAAATTTAAACAAAAGGCTAAGCACTGGTTTCACCTCAGTTCCTCCCTATAACTACTCATTAATGATAGCTAATTTGATAGGGAATCGCAAAGGAGAAAAAGAAATATTGATTTCCAATGTCTCAATTGTGACAAACCATTCCGACGTCCTATACATGATTTCGTGTCTTTCTAAAGAATTAAGGGGGTTTTATACATGTTTTTTGTAACAAAGCTGTTATAAAAATGTTATTTTATTTCGCCTGTGAAAACGTTTCAAACACAAAAAAACACTGCTTTTCATGCAGTGTCTTTCAGATTACGCCCGTTCCCGGCTGTTATTTTGTTTGTTTTGTGTGCGCTCCGGCTGTTTTTTTACACCTGAGATGAACCAGCCGCAAACCGCAATTGCCGCTAAGACACCCCAGAATATCAGCTTCCATGTTCCCGAATGGATAAAGTGCTCAGAAACCACCGCTATGTCGTGATGGGCAAGTGTATATAAAGCGAGCTTCACTCCAACCCAGCCGACAATCACGAAGGCAGCTGTTTCTAGGCTTGGACGTTCCTTTAATAACTTAACAAACATTGAAGCGGCAAACCGCATGATCACAAGGCCAATGATACCTCCGGCCAAAATGACGATAAATTGTCCACCGTCAAGTCCGCCGATCTTCGGAAGCGATGTTCCGGGAAGCGTCACAGCCAGTGCGACTGCCGCTAAGATGGAATCAACCGCAAACGCGATATCTGCCAGCTCAACTTTTAAAACAGTCGGCCAAAAACCGCTTTGTTTCGCCTCTTTATGTGTGTCTTCCTTTTTAAATACATATCTTTTCAATAAGTGGCTTGCTGAGATATACAGCAAATAGATAGCGCCAATCGCTTGAACCTGCCACACGTTGACCAAAAAAGAAATGGCGAATAAAGAGCCAAACCGCAGAACAAAAGCCCCTGCCAATCCATAGAATAGCGCTTTTTTTCTTTTTTCCTCCGGCAAATGTTTGACCATCACCGCCATAACGAGTGCGTTATCGGCGGCTAAAATCCCTTCCAGACCGATCAAGACGAGAAGAACCCAACCATACTCTAATAATAATGCTGCATCCATAAATGATACCCTCCCAAAAAGTTGTTTTCTTTTCTTCATCCGATCTTATGCCGGCCGGTCCATGCAAAAAAGACCTTTGCCGACATAAGGCAAAGGTCTTGCTAGACATGAATTCAAGGCATGCCAACAAAGCCGATGGATATGGCAATCCATGAAATGACGACTTTGTTTCCGGAAACAAATCCGGACGCTACTCCCCTTTGGGATTTCAAGAAATATGATTTTATACGTCAATCATATGCGCGGCGCGAATTTTTGTCAACGTTTATTTTTTAAAAATACAGACAACTGTTCGGAGTTCGTGCGTTTTTTCCTCTTTTTCATCAGTAAGTAAAACACGAACAGCGCCAAAATCGCTATCCCGATAGGAAGCATATATTGATCGAGAATAGAGCCGACTTCCTTCCAGTTTTCACCGAGCTTCACACCGAGATAAACATATACAAATGTAATCGGCAGCATGGCGATGAACGTATAAAGCGCAAACACCCAAACGTTCATTTTTGCAATTCCGCACGGTATGGAGATCAATGTCCGGATGCCTGGCAAAAATCGGCCGCTGAAGGCTACAAATCCCCCATGCTTTCTGAAAAATTCATCTGATCTATCGAGCGCCTCTGGCTTCATAAAGAGGTACTTTCCAAAACGTTCAAGAAACGGCCTTCCTCCGTACCGGCCGATCCAATACAGCGTAAGCGGGCCGGCCACTCCCCCAAGAGATCCAGCCAAAACAACGCCCAAAAGTGTCATATCACCTTTAGAGACCCAATAACCCGCAAGCGGCAGTACGATTTCAGCAGGGATAAACTCAATACAGAGCGCTAGAAATATCCCTAAATAAGATAAGCTTTTAAATGCTTCAATCCATGACATAACCAGCTCTTCGATCGCCATCACTTCCCCTTGTCCACCTTTATATAGAAGCATTTTGTTTTATCAGCAAACATCAACATGATTTTAACACATTTTTCACGGTCAGCTGAACTAAAAATAGATCTCACCGTTTCTCTATGATCTTAAAGGCTGAAACTCAGCAGTTAAGCATCCGATAATAAAGAGAGTCAACAAGACTGGAACACACGACACGGGGGGAATCTCCATTTGGAAATACACGTTACATATCATACGACGCTCATATGTTTATCTATTCTTATTGCCTGCGCCGCATCGTACATTTCCCTTGAACTGTCATGGAAAGTCACGATTAATACTGGTTTAAAAAGCAAGATTTGGCTGATAGGCGGCTCACTCATTATGGGATTCGGTATTTGGTCCATGCATTTTGTGGGAATGATGGCCGCGGATATGGAAATGCCGATGCAATATGAATTCATGCCTTTAATTGCATCCATCGGAGCAGCTGTGTCTGGATCTTTTGTATCTTTATATTTAGTCAGCCGGCACATTCTTACATATTACAGACTGCTTATCGGATCAGTTGTGCTTGGCGCATCCATAGCATCTATGCACTATCTCGGAATGTCTGCCATTTCCCGGGTAATGATTATATATGAACCGTTTCTATTTACGGTATCCATTATCATTGCGATCGTGGCATCTTTCGTCTCGTTAAAAATATTCTTTGACTTGGCTTTGAAAAAACATTCCGATCATCTTATGCTCTATAAAGTCATCAGTTCGATTATAATGGGTGCAGGAATTTCAGGCATGCACTACACAGGGATGTTGGCAGCATCTTTCCACGAGGACATGGCGCCATCAGAAAGTCATATGGAGGTCTATACGTTTCATTGGTCTATTTTTGTCACTTTAATCATTTTCTGTATACAAACGCTATTATTATTCAGTTCCCATGCTGATCGGAAGTTTATTAAACAGAGCGAACGCATAAAGGATAACGAACAGAGGTTTCAATCTTTAATCGTCCACAATATAGATGCAATCTTCATTCTGTCATTAGAAGGAGAGATTATATCATCCAACCATGCCGGCGAGGATATGATCACAAAATTCGGCTTTAGCATGCAGGATTGGAGAAACTATACATCTCATAAGATCCAGCGTCTATTTGAGCAAGTCAAAAAAGAGAAGCAAGCCATTAACAGCGATAACGATCTTATCACTGAAAAAGGCCAGTTTCACTTAAATATGACGCTTATCCCTGTTGAGGTCAATCAAAAGCTGGACAGCATTTATGTTATTTGCAAAGACATGACGAAGCAGTACAGAGCAGAAAAAGAAATCCATAGAATGGCTCATTACGACTCACTGACAGATTTACCTAACAGAAGGCATGCCATTTCTCACTTAACAGAGGTGATGAAATGCGAGCATGCCTTACATTATCACACTGTTGTATTCTTTCTGGATCTAAACCGATTTAAAGTGATTAACGATGCATTAGGACATAATGTCGGCGATCAGCTGCTTCAGCTGGCGGCGAAACGCCTGTTATCTGTTGTCCCTGATAATGGATTTATCGCCCGTCTTGGCGGTGATGAATTTATTATTATATTAACGGACTCCAACAGCGGAACAGGCGAAGCCGATGCATTAGCAAGAAGAATTATCCAAAAATTCAAAAATCCTTTCAAAGTACAGGATCACACACTTGTCACATCTGTCAGCATCGGGATTGCGATTTCCCCGAAAGATGGGACGGATGGTCTTGAATTGATGAAAAAAGCTGATATGGCGATGTATGCCGCTAAAGAACGAAACAAAAGCAAATACAGATACTATTCCTTTTCAATCGGCAACAAAGAAACCGTCAAGCTTAACCAAGAAATGGCACTTAGGGAAGCAATCGAAAACGATCGATTTGTTCTGCATTATCAGCCGCAATTCAGCACTAAAATCCAAAAAATGACAGGTGTTGAAGCGCTGATACGCCTTGTCACACCCGACGGACAGCTGTGTCCGCCCGGAGAATTCATCAGTGTTGCTGAAGAAACAGGTCTCATTATTGATATCGGAAAGTGGATTATAGATGAAGCATGCAAGCAGGCAAGAGCTTGGCATGACAAAGGGTATAACCTGTCTGTCGCCATTAATATTTCCGCCAGACAGTTTCAATCCGAAGATTTGATCCCCCTGATCAAGGATACGCTTGAAAAATACCAGCTTCCTCCGCAGCTTCTTGAAGCAGAAGTGACAGAAAGCATGACAATGGACAATCTTGATCACTCCAAGAAGGTTTTGTCGTCCTTAACGGAATTAGGAATCAGAATCAGTATTGATGATTTTGGAACGGGGCACAGCTCTCTTAGCTATTTGAAGGACTTCCCGATTCACAGACTAAAAATCGACAAATCATTTATCGACGATATTCAGACCCATCCGAAAGCAGAGCAAATTACCGGGGCGATTATTGCTATGGGCCATCAGCTGTCTTTGCAGGTGATTGCAGAAGGTGTGGAAAATTCAGCTCAAAGACAGCTGCTTTACGAAAAAGGCTGTGATTATTTACAGGGCTTCTTTTTCAGCAAACCGATACCGCCGGAACAACTCGAACAATCCTTTCTGAAACAGCCGCCGCATTAACAGCACGGCTGTTTTTTCACCCATAAGTTACTACACATGAATTATACTCCTTCTCTCCACACTAAAGAAAAAAAGGGGTTTATCAATATGCATACAATGTGGAAGGGATCGATCAGTTTCGGATTAGTTAATATCCCCATCAAGCTATATGCGGCCACGGAAGATAAAGACATTAAGCTGCGCAGCCTTCATAAAGAGGATCACGCGCCGATCAAATACGAAAAAATTTGCACGAATTGCGAACAAACACTCAGTCCTGATGAAATTGTGAAGGGATATGAATATGTAAAAGGAAAATATGTGGTGCTGACGGACGAAGATTTAAAAAGTTTAAAGCAGGAGCATGAAGAGAAAGCGGTTGAAATTGTTGATTTTGTTCAGCTGCAGGAAATTGACCCGATTTATTTTAACCGCTCCTACTTTGTCGGACCGGGAGATAACGGCACAAAAGCTTATACTTTGCTGCGTGAGGCACTGCGTTCAACCGGAAAGATCGGCATCGCCAATATGACGATCAGATCGAAGCAGCAGCTAGCCATTCTCCGCGTTTATGAAAATTGCATTGTGATGGAGTCCATCCATTATCCGGATGAAGTCAGAAGCGCTGCCCATGTCCCGGGTGTACCAGATCAAACAAATGTAAACGAAAAGGAACTGCAAACCGCTATCACATTAATAGATGAGCTGACGACTGAGTTTGAGCCGGAAAAATATGAAGACACGTACCGTCACGCCCTGCTCCAAAGAGTCAACGACAAGCTTGAAAATAAAGAAACAGCCGTCACTCCTGACAAAGCGCCTCCTCGTGAAGATGTCATCGACCTGGTCAGCGCCCTGCAAGCCAGTATCGACCGCACCAGAAGGCCGAACCGGGAAACCCCGGCAGAAGCACCGGCACAAGCCGCTGAATCGAAAGGAGCCGGAGATAAAAAACGAAAAACGACAAGACAAAAAGCCTCCGGCACGTCATAGCCCATGGCGTTTACCATGCAGCCCGTCCTTACTTCGTCACCGCCAATAGGAAATGAATGGCGGTATGAAGTGAAATATGACGGGTACCGCTGTATTCTCCGCATCCATTCAGCGGGTGTGACGTTAACCAGCAGAAATGGCTTGGAGCTTAACAGCACCTTCCCTGAAATCACGCAATTCGCCAAAACAGCCTTTCAGCACATGGAAAAAGATCTTCCGCTGACACTCGATGGCGAAATCGTATGTTTGGTGAACCCTTACCGCGGAGATTTTGAACACCTTCAAGTGCGCGGGCGTTTGAAAAGACCGGACAAGATTCAAGAATCGGCAAACGCGCGGCCGTGCTGCTTTCTGACCTTTGACCTGTTAGAGCGAAACGGAGCAGATATATCGTCTCTTTCGTATCTGGACCGAAAAAAAACGCTGTACGATCTCATATCCGCGGCAAATCTTCCTGCGTCTCCCGACCCTTACGCAAAGGAAACCATTCAATATATCCCCAGTCGTGATCATTTTGATTCGCTATGGAAGATGATCATGAAATATGACGGAGAAGGAATTGTAGCAAAGAAAACAACCAGCAAATGGCTCGAAAAGAAACGGTCGCCCGATTGGCTCAAATATAAAAATTTTAAACAGGCTTATGTTTGTATAACAGGGTTCAACCCCAACAATGGATTTCTGACGGTGTCTGTGTTGAAAAACGGTGTCATGACACCGATTGCCTCTGTCTCGCACGGAATGCGCGATGAGGAAAAAAGCGCGATACGCAATATTATGGAACAGCACGGACATCAAACACCTTCAGGCGAATTTACGCTTGAACCATCAATTTGTGCAATCGTTCAATATTTAACGATTCTCCAAGGCACATTAAGAGAGGTGTCGTTTGTCGGTTTCGAGTTCCAAATGAACTGGACCGAATGCACGTATGCACAAGTCATACGCCACTCAAAACCGGTTCACCCGAAGCTGCAGTTCACTAGCCTGGATAAAATCATATTTGAAAAGAACAAAAAAACAAAAGAAGATTTTATTCAGTATATGATTGAAGCCAGTGACTATTTGTTCCCCTTTCTGAACAACCGTGCTGTCACCGTCATCCGCTATCCTCATGGGTCAAGGAGCGAATCGTTTTTCCAAAAAAACAAGCCGGACTACGCGCCGGATTTTGTTCAATCTTTTTATGACGGAAGCCATGAACATATCGTCTGCGAGGATATGTCTACACTATTGTGGCTTGCCAACCAGCTTGCTTTGGAGTTTCATGTTCCTTTTCAAACCATTAAAAGCAGTCGTCCGGCTGAGATTGTCATTGATTTGGACCCGCCTTCACGTGATGACTTTCTCATGGCTGTGCAGGCTGCGAATGAACTGAAGCGGCTGTTTGACTCCTTCGGCATTGCATCGTATCCGAAGCTTTCTGGCAACAAGGGAATCCAGCTGTATATTCCCTTGTCCCCCGAGGCCTTTACGTATGGAGAAACACGCCAGTTTACACAGCTGATCGCTGAGTACTGCACTCATGCATTTCCCGAGTTATTTACAACGGAACGCTTGATCAAAAACAGGCATGGCAAATTGTATCTTGATTATTTGCAGCATGCTGAAGGAAAAACGATTATCTGTCCCTATTCGACAAGAGGAAACGAGCTTGGCACTGTCGCTGCACCGCTCTATTGGCACGAGGTACAAACATCCTTAACACCCGCTATGTTTACAATCGATACCGTCATCGATCGGATTAAAAAGCAAGGCTGCCCATTTTTTGATTTTTACCGCAACCCGCAAGACGAGCCTCTTAGCGCCATCTTGCATCAGTTGAAGAAAAAGAGCTGACTTTTCATGTGATGGAGTGGCGTTTTGACAGATCTTACATCCAAGAGTAAGTATTAAAAGCCAGATTTGCTGCCACGCCGAAAGAGCTGACTAATGACGTCAGCTCTTTTCCGTTTAACTGTACTTTTTTTCTAACCGCTCTTTTTCCTGGCGCTGGAGCGGGCTTAGCGGCTCATTATATAAATCGATATCAATTGCATATTTAGGGCGTCTTTTCACTTCGGAAAAAATCGTCCCGATATACTCTCCAATGATCCCGATTCCCATTAATTGCAGCCCGCCCAAAAACCAAATGGAAATGATGAGCGACGCCCAGCCTGCATTTGTATAGCCAAGCAGCTTTTGAATAAAGGCGCCGATCCCCGCCACAGCGCTGAGGAAAAATAAAACAAAACCTAAAAGCGTAAAGAAGCGAATCGGCGCGACACTGAATGATGTAATCCCGTTAAAAGCAAATGACAGCATTTTTTTCAACGGATATTTCGTTTTGCCGGCAAAGCGTTCTTTGCGGTCATACAAGACTTCGGCTGATCTAAAGCCGATCATGGGAACGATGCCTCTTAAAAACAGATTCGCTTCCGGATAGCGCGCGAGCTCTTCAAGCGATCTTTTATTCATTAAACGAAAATCAGCATGGTTATAAATTAATGTAATCCCAAGCTTATTCATGAGGCGATAAAACCCCAAAGCGGTCGTGCGCTTAAAAAAGGTGTCGGTTTTTCTGCTGCGGCGCACACCGTAAACAATCTCGCAGCCTTCATGATATTTCAAAATAAAATCCCGGATCACAGAAATGTCATCCTGAAGATCGGCATCTATGGAAATGACGCAGTCTGATCTGTTTTTTGCTTTATGCAGTCCGGCTAAAAGCGCTTTTTGGTGGCCGACATTACAGGCTAATTTTAAGCCGGTTACCTTCTTGTTTCTTATGCTTTCCATGGCAATCAAAGCCCAGGTGCGGTCTTTGCTGCCATCATCGACAAACAGGATTTTACTGTCTTCAGCGATTAATTTTTCTGCAATTAAGCCGTCTACAACCTCTGTCAGCTGACGGCTGGTCTCTTGAAACACTTCCTCCTCATTGAAACACGGAACGACGATGGTTAATACGGGCTGCGACTGTTTCAATCAATATCCTCCTTATCTTGTTTCATATAAATAAATGCGCCAGGCGGAATCTTTATGGTCAAACGTCTTCACGAGTGCGAGATGGTTTTGATCAGCGTTCTTAATCGGAACTGATGAGAAAATATAGCGTCCGCCCATTTTTTTAAATACATCTGTATTTAATTGAAGGTGGTTGATCGTTTTCTTCGAGTTCTTTTTGAAATTATATCGTTTACCGAGTTCATCGACGAAAAGGTAGCAGCGGCTGCCCCATTCATCAAAGTATTGTTTCAGCTGGGCGTTTTTTTCCAGCTCTTTTTCGATGATTTTCCTAAATTCATATTTATATGAGAGCGGGTACAGATTGTTATACGTGTCTAACGTGTAAAATCCGTTATATTGGGCAATTGACGGATGCAGTCCGATACTTGCCACCCTGTACGAATCTTGCGGACGTCCGATGAATTTCTTAATCTCGTTGAATTGCTCGGATGCATAAAACTCCCTGAATGTCGGCGCGTTGTAATGAACGCCGTACGTATATTCTTCATTAAAAGGCGCCAGCACCATCAGCTGTGCAGCGACTGCAGCATATACAAGCCATTTCCACCCTCTTCCCATTCGCCAAATGAGATATAAAGCAAGCGCAAAGCTCACGTATATGACTAGCGGCCGCAGAAAATGAAAACGGGCAAAATTAAATTCAGCTAAAAAAGCAAATTTCTGCTTGGGCACCGCCCATATTTTGTTGAACCAAAACGCATACCATAATGACAGCCCATAATTAAGCACACATAAAAACAGATAAACACTTTCCGGCTTTGTCCGTTTTCGCTTGAAAAGCACAGCCGCAAATACGAGAAGCAGGATCGGCAAAATGACTGCGGTATGAGCGGTCATCACATGATTATGGCCATAGACAAAGTTTTTTACGGATAGACGAAGAGAATGCCAAACGTCATGCCGAGATGAAACAAATTCGATCCGATGCATCGGTGCGTGCTCAAACAGCATCGAATAGACAAGCCGATATTCAACGAAAAGATAAATGCTCGTCATAAATGCAATACTGCCTAAAAAGATCAGGTTCCATCTCTTTTTTGTAATGGCATCATACAGCCAAAGGCACGCCATTCCCGCCAAGAAAAAGAAGAAGCCTAAGACAAAGCTTGAATATAAAGGAAGCAAACCGAGCGTCAGCCACTCTCTCCATGAGATATCCCCTTTACGGATATTCAGAAAAGCCCATAATGCCAAAGGGTATCCAAGCGTACTCAGCATTCCCGAAGGCCAAAAAGGTGTTAAGGCAAATGCCAGTGATACGCCAATGCGGATAAAAGCCGCTTTCGGCTCCGGAATCACATGTGTCTTTAGCAGCATGTACATTCCAAAAAAAGCGACAACTCTTGTAATTGTCTGGCTTAATGCATAGGCGGTCATGGAAGAAAAGAAAGCGTGGAGCCAAACAATACCGCTCCACTCGGTGCCAAAGGCATCCCGCGGCAGTCCGTTAATGATTTGCGGAATCGCCGCGTCAACCTTGCCGACGATTTCTCCGCTATCTGCCAAAACTTTGTACCAAGCGATATTGGAATCTAAATTATCGTGGACGCGAATATGCGCATCTTCCTTTAAAATAAAAAGCGGGGATACATACAGCAAAAGAAGAAATAATGCGACCCATAGATAAAATGTTTCTTTTTTATATTGTCTCATCAATCGTAACATCGCTTACACATCCATCTGTTATTCTGACACCATATCCGGCATGTTCTGCCTCATGTGTCAAATTTTATTATCCCTTTTCCATTCCAAATCATTCATCAAAAACAATCCGTTTTTCAACCTGTCTCTTACCCATTAATTCCCGCTATCCATAAGGCTCGATCACTTACTATACTGATAGGAGGGAGGGGATATATTTTGTTTACAATCTTACTTTCATTGGCCATACTCGTATGTGTGCCATTTATATATAAAGCGAACCGCAATACAAAAGATGTAAAGGTCAACACCATCTCAATTGATCAAAAAGACGGTCTTCCAGCCAGAAAAAAATTAAATATCCTTCATTTATCAGATCTTCACTTAGAAAACATTTCTGTTTCACCTGAAGAGCTGTATCGTTTAACAAAAAATCAGCCTGTGGACATCATCGCGCTTACCGGGGATTTTCTGGATCGAAAACGTAATATCCCGAAGCTGGCGGGTTACTTAAACGCATTGCAACAACTAAAGCCTGCATATGGAATGTATGCGGTGTTTGGCAACCACGATTATGTATTGAAAGAAAAGGACTTTCAGAGATTAAAGCGTGTTCTAGAGGAAAACGGCTGTATTGCGCTGCAAAATGAACATGTTCGAATTGAGACGGCTGCAGGGCCTGTCAATATGATCGGCATTGATGATTACAGCACGAACCGAAGTAATATTACCGACTCTTACAAACATCTAGAAAACGGCTACGATCTTGTATTAACACATGACCCAAACATTATTCTGGATATGAAGGATGTTCATTATGATTACCTGCTTTCAGGCCATTTTCACGGCGGACAAATTCACTGGCCTAAACCGTTTCATTTGGTGAAAATGGGCAAGCTCGTGCGCATGAACATGATTAAAGGTCTTCACTATCATTACGATAAACCGTTTTATATCAGTGAGGGCTTGGGACAAACCGGAGTAAATATCCGTGTCGGAAGCCGCCCTGAAGTGACATTTCATCAAATTTAATCAAAAAAAGACTGTGCTGGCCATGGCATCAGTCTTTTTTTTGATAGATTTTCTGAAGCTTTTCTTTTGATATAAACAAATAGGATGAATTCGGTAAATGGCGTAAGTTCACTGGCTTTGAAGTAAGATATAAAATCGGCACATGGGAAATTTTTTTAAAGCGTCGGTAAAAAGGATTGACCGGGGTGACCACATCAAAGCCAAGTCTTTCCACTCCTTTGTCAAGCATTGTAATTCCAATGATTCCTCTGATTTTTTCACTTTTTTTATGATTGTTGATGTACTCCAAGAGCATTGGCATCGATTGATATACTTTTTGGTATAAAATGATCCCCTTTCTCACTGCGCTTTCAATGCTTTGAAGCTCACTGATCAGCTTGATGTTATGCAAATGGATTTTAACGAGCACATCATTTTTTCTTATATGCGTTCCGTCGCTCAGCACGACATGATGTCCTTTGTACTTCGTCAGCCTGACTCGAAAGACGCTGCGATCTTTGTCAAGCTGGGTCAATCTTGAAAAAAAGAAATAAATCGGGTCAACCGCTCTCCAAATGGAAAGGAAACAGGCTTTCATCTCTTCACCTTCCTCATAATCAAAAACACCCTAATATTTTGCGATTGTTCTCCTCAAAATATAGTTGCCATATTTTTTAAGGAGGACCGGCATGAAAGACATTCTCATTTTCCCTTTTTTAAGCATTTCTACAGGGCATCATCATGCCGCCGATGCCCTTCAGGCTGAATTGAAGTCTCAAGGTCTCGCTGCCGAGAAGATTGATATCTTTTCACATGCGTATAGACGGTTAGAAAAACTGTCCTCCGAAGCATATTTAAAGTGGATTCAATATGTCCCGAAAACGTACAGCGGTATTTACAAGCTCCTCGCCTGCGGAAAATATGAGAATGACAAGCGCTATACCATGTACGAATGGCTGTTCACGCAACAAATGAGGCATATTCTCCAAGAAAAACAGCCCGATACATGCGCTGCCTTCTTATCTGCTCAATCGGCTCAAGCCGGAATATCCGAATATGAGGATTGTGAATGTATACACTGATTTTTTTGTGAATCAATTATGGGGGCGGGAAAACATTGATTATCATTTTGTTCCAATCATAGATGTCAAGAGGCAGCTCGTGTCTGAAGGAATCAGCCAGAAACATATATGCTTGACCGGCATCCCCGTTCACGGGATGTTTGAAATGGCACCAAGAGACACCTGTCAGCATCATCCGCCGTATACCATCATTGTCACAGGCGGCAGTATGGGGGTCGGGGGGATTTTAAAATGGATTCGGTGCCTGTCGCCAAGCGGAAACATCTTATACAAAATATTATGCGGCAGGAACGAAAAGCTCTACTGCTACGTCAAAAGTTTGCGCCACCCTTGTATGGAGGCGATCCCCTATCTTCACAGCAAAGCAGAGATAAACCTTTTATACGAGCAGGCGTCAGGCATTATGACAAAACCCGGTGGCGTGACCATCAGCGAATGCTTGCAGAAACGGCTTCCGATATTTATTTATGACGCGCTGCCGGGACAGGAGGAAATGAATTTGACCCTTCTAAAGGAACGGGGGCTTGTCACAGATATGAGAAACTGGGACATGCAGAAAGCAGAAGAACGTATTGCGGCGTTTTTTCAATCAAATGAACAGGTGAAAGAATATGAAAAACATGTCAATGGATATCTTGCTGAAATATCTGATCGGAAAATTGATGATGCTTTAAAAACAATCATATGACATAAAAAAACACTCTCCTGAAACAGAGAGTGCAGAATGGTTAACGAAACAGCAAATGCTGGCTGTGAATGCCTGCTTTTTTCAGCAGAACAATCAGCTGATCCTGTTCATCAGGCGAAAGGCCTGAAAATGCTCTCGCAATCCGCAGTGCATGAATCGGATAAATTTTATCCAAATACTCATTTCCCTTGTCAGTTAAATGGGCGTAAACGGAGCGTTTATCTTTCGGGTCCTGCTCCCTTACTAAAAACCCGTTTCTTTCTAATTTGTCAATCACATATGTGACGTTTCCGCTCACAAGCAGAAGTCTCGACCCAATCTGCTGCAATTTTTGCGGGCCTCTTGTGTACAGGAGTTCCAGTACAGCAAATTCAGTGGGATTAAAGCCGTGTTCTTTGCTGTCACGGATACTATGTTCGGACACACTTTTGAAAGCCCTCGCAAAAACTTTGTACAAATTCATCGCACGCTCAACTTCTTCTTCGTTAAACGATAATCTCATCATATCTACCTCGTATATAGGATTTTTATAAAAAAATAATGAAAACCCTTACATATAATAAGAGTTCAGTCCCTTACTATACGTATTCGCTATAATTCGAGAGATTCCTTCTGAAAGCAAAAAATCCTTATACATTATCTTGTATAAGGATATTTTTTGTCATTTACAATGCTGCGGAAGAAATACGCGTATTCTTTTCGCAGTTCGGAAATCGTCATTTTGTTCATGACTTCTTTATTATAAACTCCGATTTGAAAGAGTTTTTCAGCATAATGGCTTCGTTCTTTTTCTAAAGCGGATTTCAATAAATTACTCATAGCGCCCTCCTTCATTTTGAGGTATCCTATACACAAGATACTTCATTTTCATGAACGTGGTATGAATCTAATGTAAAGAATTTATGTTTACGAAGATTTTCGGTACAGTCCGTTTTGCACCGATCTCAATAGTTGAAAAGCATGTTCTCCGGCAAGCTGCATAAACGTCTCCAGCATTTCATCACGTTTGATATCCAATTCTATAATTTCCTTAGCCAGTGAGACTGCTTTTTCTTCCTCCATGATTATCCTTCCTCCTCAGTTATTCGTTACATAAAGGATAAAACGCGCTTGTGTGTGATGCATTATTCTTGTTAATTTTTCTGCCGTGTTTTTTCAAAAATCTTCTATTTGATGTTAGAAAATATGACAAGCGTCAGGTTTTTTCTCTTTGTTTTTTATATACTATTATCAAAAGACAGCCAGGGGTGGAAAAATGACCACAGAAGATCATTCTTATAAAGACAAAAAAGTGATTTCAATCGGAATTGTGAGTGAATTGACAGGATTGTCCGTAAGACAGATCAGGTATTATGAGGAACGGAAGCTCATTTATCCGCAGCGGTCCTCAAGGGGCACGAGAAAATATTCTTTTGCCGATGTGGAGAGGCTGATGGATATTGCCAATAAACGTGAAGATGGCGTACAGACGGCAGAGATTTTAAAGGATATGCGCAAAAAAGAACAGATGTTGAAAAACGATCCGCAAGTGCGGAAAAAAATGCTGGAGGGGCAGCTTAATGCTCACTTTCGGTACAAAAACAGGTAAATGACAAAAGTCCGGCTCGCAATTGAGACGGACTTTTGTCATTTATAATGAGTGTATGAATGCAGTGGCAATGCCGAAATAAATTAATAAAGACAAAATATCGTTTAGCGTTGTAATCAGCGGTCCTGAAGCGATTGCCGGGTCTACTTTCAGTTTGTGCAAAATAATAGGGATAATCGTTCCTGACATCGTGCCGATAATTAACGTAAAGAGCAATGAAGAGGAGACAACAAATCCTAAAAGCGCGTTCCCCTGCCATAAGATGGCGATAATCGCAATCAGAACAGAACAAACCGCTCCGATATATATACTTGTTCTAAACTCCCGAAGGATCAGGCGGACAATCGTTTTTTTGTTCATTTCTTCTTTAGACAAGCCTCGGATAACAACCGCGAGTGATTGCGTTCCTGTATTTCCTGTCATCCCTGACACCATCGGCATGAAAAACGCCAGCGCGACAACCTGCTGCAGCGCATCTTCAAAATAACTGATAATGCTTCCGGAAATCAGTCCGATAAACAAGAGTAAAATCAGCCATGGCAGACGCCGGTATGCAGCGACGTAAGCCTTTGTGTCAAAAGTGATGTCTTTACCGGAAGCGGCAAATTTCTCATAATCCTCATCAGCTTCCCGAATGACGACGTCGATAATATCATCGACCGTTACAATGCCGACAAGCACATTGTTTTCTTCCACAATCGGAATCGCCAAGAAATCGTAACGTTCTATCAGACGGGCAACCTCTTCCTGATCCTGAAGAGCGCCTGCTGAAATAACGCGGGTAAACATTAAATCCTGCACCTTTTCTTCAGGTTCGCCAAGAATTAAATCACGGTAGGAAAGGACACCCACCAGCTGTTTGCTTTCATTGATCACATATAAGTAGTTGATCGATTCAGCGATTTCAGCAAAGCTTTTCAGTTTGACGACCGCGTCTTTAACAGTATAATGCTGAGGAATCCACACATACCGGTTTGTCATCATGCGTCCCGCTGAGTCAGCCGGATAATTCATCAAAAGCTGCACAGCTTTTGACTCTGACGCTTCCATGCTGGACAAAAGCTGTTCTTTCAGTTCTTCGTCCATTTCTTCAAGCAATTGAGCGAGATCATCGTTGTCCATTTTGTTCATCGCCAGTGTTGCTCTTGTTTTACCGACTTTATTTAAGACGACAAGCTGAAATTCGCGTTCCAGCTCCCCGATCATATCAGTAATATCATCTACAGTTAAATAAGATAAATAGCGGGCGTGGTGTTTTTCCGGCATTTCTTTAAAAATAAACGCCATATCATAGGGCTGCAGCTCATCAATAACGCTTCTGAAATCCCTGATTTTTCCGTCTCGCAATAAAATAATGATACGTAAAATGAGTTCGTCATAGGTCATGTTTTGAACCATCGGGACTCGTACCTCCTCTACGGAGACATGCCGGCCTCGCCAGAAGGTGCGGCAGATTGTCTCCTCATCGTGTAATCAATTGTCTTGCTGTCATAGTATATGGGTACTTCTTCAGATTGACTCGAATGGGGAGAATCCATACTCCGCACCTCCTTTTGTAAACTTCATTTTAAGGGCATAAAAAAAGCCTTCGGGATTGAAGGAGAAAGAAGCACGGCAAAAAAGCGTGCGGGCGCCTTCAATCGTAGAGCTTTAGCACTGTATGGCATAGGATCAAACATCCAGCTGCATTAAAAATCACCTTATGTCGATGATTTCTGTTGACCCATTGGCGTCTTTGGACATTTTTGGGCAGCAGCGTATCTCCATACAGGAGCCTCACCTAACGAAGTTCCTAATTGAATTGACACACTGAGATTACAGAAAAAAACAAGCTGTGTCAACTCAAAAAAGTATAAATGCGCTTTCATTACAATTACGGAACAAAACAAGGGCCTAAGCCCTTATTCTGTTGTTTGTGTCTCATCATCTTCCGAGAGCAAATGATATGATTCGTGAAGAAATAAAGCATACTCTCCTTCCTTCGTCGGATGAGGGACAAATTCAGCCTGATTGATGTATTGCTCCTCTTTCTTTTCCATGTGTTTCGCCTCCTTTTCCCATTAGATTGTCCAAAAGAAAGGTTCTTATCATGCAGCGGGGTTTTAGATTGTTGACAAAATCCTAAAACAGCTTAAGTTTAGGGGTTATCACCTTGTTTAACAGTAACGCTGTATCCTTCATATTCCAATTCAAGCTAAAGCACGCTGGCGATTTTTTGACAATTAATATGGAGCATTTCCCCAAATGTGATCATTCTCTCCTGCCCCTATATGAAAAAATCATTTCATTGTTTACAAAATGATTCTTATCATCTATGATGATGTCAAATAAAAAATTGCATACGGAAAGCACTAGGGGTGCTGTTTTGGCTGAGATAAAGCGCGGGAGAAACGCGCTTTGATCCCTTATGACCCGATCTGGATAATACCAGCGTGGGGAAGTGCAGGTTGACCGAATGGTGTATTTTTTGTGCGCTTAATCGATCTATGACTGCATATTCCCTTAGGATATGCAGTTTTTTTATTTCATCCTAAAAAACAGGAGGCATTTAGAAATGGAGCATATTTGCGGTACAAGCAGAATCGCCGGTTTTCGCTTCTCTTTATATCCGATGACGGATGATTTTATCAGTGTGATCAAGTCTGCTCTGAAAAAAACAGATACATCCAAGGTTTGGACGAAAACTGACCATATCAGTACAGTCTTGCGCGGATCGATTGATCATGTTTTCGACGCTGCCAAGGCCATTTACCTTTATGCGGCGAACAGCGAAAAGCACATCGTTATGAACGGCACGTTTTCCATCGGATGCCCGGGCGATACACAGGGAGATACATATCTTTTCAAAGACGATAAGCGTGTCAATGAAGATGCTGTCCGAGGCTTGAACGCGGAAGCGCCATGCCAATTTGCCCTTTATCCAATGAATGAGCCGGATTATATGGGATTGATTTTGAAGGCTGTCGACATCGCAAAAACCCAAGGCACCTTTGTACAGGGTGTCCATTACGCGAGCGAGCTTGACGGGGATGCGCATGACGTATTCAGAACATTGGAAACTGTTTTCCGCATGGCTGAACAGCAAACAAACCACGTAACCATGACGGTGAATTTTTCGGCTAACAGTCCATCAAGAAAAAACAGGAAGCAGGGATAACATGAAAAGCTGGAAAGTAAAAGAAATTGTCATCATGTCCGTTATCAGTATCGTTTTTGCCGTTGTTTATTTATTATTTACGCATTTCGGAAACGTGCTTGCCGGTATGTTCGGGCCAATCGCTTATGAACCGATTTACGGCATTTGGTTTATCGTTTCTGTCATTGCCGCTTATATGATTCGAAAACCGGGTGCGGCGCTCGTTTCTGAAATGATTGCAGCGCTCGTTGAGTGCCTGCTGGGAAACCCGTCTGGCCCGATGGTCATCGTTATCGGCATCGTTCAAGGTCTCGGGGCTGAGGCAGTTTTTCTCGCGACACGCTGGAAAGCATACTCTCTGCCTGTCCTTCTGCTGGCTGGAATGGGATCTTCGGCAGCCAGCTTTATTTACGATCTCTTTGTTTCCGGCTATGCAGCCTATTCACCAACTTATCTTCTCATTATGCTTGTGATTCGTCTGATTTCCGGTGCACTGCTTGCGGGGCTTCTCGGAAAGGCTGTCAGCGACTCTCTCGCTTATACAGGTGTATTAAACGGAATGGCGCTCGGAAAGGAACTGAAAAAGAAACGGAAGCGGGCATCAGAACATGCAAGCCTTTAATGAACTCCTGAAGGTTGACAAACTCAGCTTCTCTTATGAAGAAGACGAGAAACCGGTTTTTCAAAACCTTTCGTTTGAACTTCATAAAGGAGAATGCGCTTTATTGCTGGGCCCAAGCGGGTGCGGAAAAAGTTCGCTCGCCCTTTGTTTAAACGGCCTTTACCCTGAGGCTTGCGACGGCATACAGTCCGGGCATGTCTCCCTGTTTCAAAAGCCGGTTACAGGTACCGAATCCATTGCTCAGCGTGCCGGGATCGTCTTTCAGGACCCTGATCAGCAGTTTTGCATGCTGACGGTGGAGGACGAAATCGCTTTTGGGCTGGAAAATCTGCAGATTCCGAAAGAAGAGATGACGAAGAAAATCAATGCTGTTTTAGAAAAATTGCGTATTACCGATTTAAAAGAAAAAACGATATCCACTCTGTCAGGAGGACAAAAGCAGAAAGTGGCTCTCGCCTGTATTTTAGCGATGGAGCCTGAGCTTATTATGCTAGATGAACCGACTTCCCTTTTAGATCCTTATTCAGCGCGGGAGTTCGTTCACATGATGAAGGAGCTTCAGCGGGAAAAAGGCTTCAGCCTCCTCGTCATTGAGCACCAGCTTGATGAATGGACGCCTTGGATTGAGAGAACCATCGTGCTGGACAAATCAGGAAAAAAAGCGCTGGATGGCCGGACGAAAGATCTATTTCAGCATGAAGCAAAGACCTTAAAGGAATTGGGCATCGCGATTCCTAAAGGATGTGATCTTCAGGAAAAGCTCCGTATGCCGTTTTCTTTATCAAAAGAATCATTGTTCAATGAGCCTTTTCCTGCCGGCTATCCTGAAATAAATGAAGCTCCTTCCGGGAAGAGTGTGCTTGAAGTCAGCTGCCTTTCGTTCGCAAGAGGACAGCAGGCGATTTTCAAAGACATCAGCTTTTCATTGTGCGAAGGCTCTTTGACGGCGCTTGTCGGCCCGAACGGCACTGGAAAATCCACACTCTTATCTGTCCTCGCCCGTCTTTTAAAGCCGAAAAGCGGCAAGATTTTTCTATATGATAAGCCGCTGCAAGCGTATAAAGAAAATGAATTGCGTAAACGAATGGGATTTGTTTTTCAAAATCCGGAACATCAGTTTGTCGCCGATACGGTGTATGATGAGCTGCTGTTCGGCCAGAAAGCAAGCACTGAAACTGAGAAAAAAGCGCGGCACCTGCTGCATCGTTTCGGTCTTGCACATTTGGCTGACCATCATCCCTTCGCGATCAGCCAAGGGCAAAAAAGGCGTTTGAGTGTCGCGACTATGCTCATGCATGACGTAAAGGTTTTATTGTTAGACGAGCCAACCTTTGGCCAGGACGCCCGCACGGCGGCTGAATGCATGGACATGATTCAGAAGATCAAACAAGAAGGAACCGCTGTCCTTATGATTACACACGATATGGAGCTGGTCTCCTCGTATGCCGACAGCGTGCTCGTGCTTCACGATACAAGCCTGGCCTTTGACGGATCTCCAGCACGGTTATTTTCTGAGGAAACAGCACTTGTCCAAAAAGCGAAGCTCACTCTTCCCCTCTTATATGAATGGATGGCATATCAAGAGGAGGTGCGTGATGATGCAGTCATTACATCTCATTAATCCGACAGTGAAAGCGGCGGCCGTTTTTTCCTGTGTCGTCATGCTGTCGTTTATTTACAACCCGTACACCCCTGCGTGTTTTTATATCATCATCATTACGGGTGTCCTAACGGCTGCCAGAATCCCATTGAAAAAATGGTTCTTGTTTACGATTCCGTTTTTGATTTTGGCATTCGGTTGCGTGTGGACAGCCGCTGTTTTTGGCAAGGTGCCGACAACTCCGGATAATTTCTTGTTTCAAGCCGGCCCTATCTCGATCAACAGCGATAATGTGTCTGTCGGCATCTCTCTCGGGTTTCGTATTTTGTGCTTTTCCGCCTTGTCGATGATGTTTGTTTTTACAACTGATCCGATTTTATTTATGCTGAGCCTTGTTCAGCAGTGCAAGCTCTCACCAAAGCTTGCTTATGGCGTCATTGCAGGCTTTCGTTTTCTTCCGCTCTTAAAGGATGAGGTCCGGCTGATCCAGCAGGCTCATCAAATTAGAGGAGGAGCAGCGGAAAGCGGCTTCATCGAAAAAATCAGCGCGTTAAAGCGGTATACCATCCCGCTTTTGGCAAGCGCTATCAGAAAAGCGGAACGGACGGCGCTCGCGATGGAATCGAAAGGTTTTACAGGAAGCAGAAACCGGACTTATTACCGGACACTGACTGTGAACAGACGCGATTGGCTGTTCTTTTGCCTCGTTCTCTTGCTGTTCGCAGGATCTTTTCTCGTATCTTTTTGCTTTGTCTCATAAAAACATCCGCTATCACTGATAGCGGATGTTCTTCTTATTGATGATAGTTTAAAGCTTGAGCAAGATTGGTTTTAATTGTAATGTTCGAAAAATCAATCCCCAGCTGTACAGCGGTTTGCGCGATTTCGGGCCTGATTCCTGACAGAGTTGACCGGACACCGATCAAATTGAGCGCCTCAATCAATTTGAAAATTTGGTGAGCCACCATCGTATCAACGACCACAACGCCTGACAAATCGATCAACAGATGCTCCACTCGTCTTTTTGCACAGGCATGAAGCGTGTTTTCCAGAATAAACTTTGCCCGCTCCGTATCAATGTCACCGACAAGCGGAAGCAGAGCTGTTGATTTGCTCAGTGTAATGACAGGCGAGCTTAATTCCAATATCATTTCTCTCTGAGCGTTTAATTGCTGTTTGGCATTCGTTTCAGCGTGATCGACGAATGTATAAATGGTAAAATCAAAAACTTTCACAATCAAATCGGCCCATTTTTGTTTCTCTCCCGGTTCAAACGCCGACTCATTTTCTTCTGCGAATTGCTCAAAATACTTCGTATATAATCTACGGTTTCTCATAAACTCCCGAATGACGTACTGAACTGGAGTGTCGAGATGCTTTTGATCATTCGTCAGCTCAATGACCCACTCTTGAAATTCCTCGAGAAATTGTTTTTCCGGTAAAACATACATGTAATTCAGATGCCGGTAAAATTCCCTGTCCTGCTCTTTTAATTCTTCCGTCACTGTGGCATTATGTAAGGCGTAAAGCGAATTTGGATCACTATCCTTCATCGTTTCTATCCATTCCTCGGCCATTTGCTCTACATGCTCTGAAAAAAACGCATATAATTGTTCATTCAGTTTCATCACACTGCTCCTTTCTCCAACCCTATTATAACTTGACTCAAAGCCGAATCCCAGTCATACACGCTGAAGCCATCCAATATTTTGAAAATCACTAATTCTTTGGATTGTATCCTCTTTTTTCAAAATGCTTCAAATGGCTCTGTCCGAACGGTTGCTTTTTTCATATAATATGAGGCAACACCCTTGAATCCACTTGAAAGCATAAAAAAGGAGGGCTTTTTTATGAATGGTGAAATCCGCTTGATCCCGTATGTGACGAATGAGCAGATCATGGATGTAAACGAGCTTCCTGAGGGCATTAAAGTGATTAAGGCGCCAGAAATGTGGGCAAAAGGGGTAAAAGGCAAGAATGTAAAAATTGCTGTATTGGACACGGGCTGCGACACAAGCCATCCTGATTTAAAGAACCAAATCATCGGCGGAAAGAACTTCACGGATGATGACGGCGGCAAGGACGATGTGATTTCCGACTACAACGGACACGGCACACACGTCGCCGGAACGATTGCTGCTAATGATTCAAACGGCGGCATTGCCGGAGTTGCGCCTGAGGCAAGCCTATTGATTGTGAAGGTTCTTGGCGGTGAAAACGGCAGCGGACAGTACGAATGGATTATTAACGGCATTAACTACGCTGTGGAACAAAAAGCCGATATCATCTCGATGTCCCTTGGCGGACCAAGCGATGTGCCAGAGCTGAAAGAAGCGGTGCAAAACGCCGTCAAAAACGGAGTGCTTGTTGTTTGTGCAGCAGGAAATGAAGGTGACGGAGACGAACGCACGGAAGAGCTTTCCTATCCTGCAGCTTATAATGAAGTCATCGCGGTTGGATCTGTTTCCGTAGCGCGAAAATTATCAGAATTTTCTAACGCCAATAAGGAGATTGATCTTGTTGCACCGGGAGAAAATATATTGTCTACCCTTCCTAACAAGAAGTACGGTAAGCTTACCGGCACTTCAATGGCTGCCCCCCATGTCAGCGGAGCGCTTGCTCTTATCAAAAGCTATGAAGAAGAATCATTTCAAAGAAAGCTTTCTGAATCCGAGGTTTATGCACAGCTGATCCGCAGGACACTTCCGCTTGAGATTGCAAAAACGCTGGCAGGCAATGGATTCCTCTATTTAACCTCTCTTGATGAGCTTGCAGACAGAGCAGAGCAATCACATTTAATGGTCCTATAAAATTATTTTTCTTATATAATATATACCAAATGATGTCATTTTAATTTCAAATTCTATATTGACAACGAATTTGAATTACTGTTAAGATTACCAACAAATGATTCAACTTTTCAAAAAATTAATAACATTTTCTCTTATCGAGAGTTGGGCGAGGGATTGGCCTTTTGACCCCAACAGCAACCGACCGTAATTCCATTGTGAAATGGGGCGCACTGCTTTTCGCGCCGAGACTGATGTCTCATAAGGCACGGTGCTAATTCCATCAGATTGTATCTGAGAGATGAGAGAGGCAGTGTTTTACGCAAAAAAAGCCTCTTTCTCTCATGGGAAAGAGGCTTTTTGTTGTGAGAAAACCTCTTAGCAGCCTGTATCCGCGGGTTAACGAGAGTGTTTTATATATAAAGGAGGAGAAACAATGACAACCATCAAAACATCGAATCTAGGATTTCCGAGAATCGGACTGAACCGGGAATGGAAAAAAGCACTTGAAGCGTATTGGAAAGGCAGCACTGACAAAGATACATTTTTGAAGCAAATCGACGACCTGTTTTTATCTGCCGTAAAAACACAAATTGACCAGCAGATTGATGTTGTGCCTGTTTCTGATTTCACACAGTATGACCATGTACTCGACACAGCCGTCAGCTTCAACTGGATTCCGAAACGATTCAGACATTTGACTGACGCTACCGATACATACTTCGCTATCGCCCGCGGAACTAAAGACGCCGTATCCAGTGAAATGACAAAATGGTTTAATACAAATTACCATTACATCGTGCCAGAGTATGATGAGAGCATTGAGTTCCGCCTCACAAGAAACAAACAGCTCGAAGATTATCGCCGGATCAAGCAGGAATACGGCGTTGAAACCAAACCTGTGATTGTCGGCCCTTATACATTCGTCACGCTTGCTAAAGGCTATGACCCGTCTGAAGCAAAAGCAATCCAAAAACGATTGGTGCCGCTATACGTACAGCTTTTGAAAGAGCTAGAACAAGAAGGCGTTAAATGGGTGCAAATCGATGAACCAGCGCTTGTTACCGCCTCTGGCGAAGATGTCCGCAGCGCAAAACAATTATTCGAAAGCATAACAAGTGAGCTTTCATCTCTGAATGTACTTTTACAGACATATTTTGATTCTGTTGATGCTTATGAAGAGCTGATCTCTTACCCAGTACAGGGAATCGGACTTGACTTCGTTCACGATAAAGGCAGAAACCTCGAACAGCTGACAACACACGGCTTTCCGACAGACAAAGTGCTGGCAGCCGGCGTGATTGACGGACGCAACATTTGGAAAGCGGATCTTGAAGAACGCCTCGATGCCGTTCTCGATATCCTCAGCATTGCAAAAGTAGATGAGCTGTGGATTCAGCCTTCCAGCAGCCTGCTGCATGTTCCGGTAGCGAAGCACCCTGACGAGCATTTGGAGAAGGACCTGCTGAACGGATTATCCTATGCAAAAGAAAAACTAGCCGAGCTGACAGCTTTGAAAGAAGGTTTAGTATCAGGAAAAGCGGCAATCAGCGAACAAATTCAGCAGGCTAAAACTGACATTCAGGCGCTCAAGCAGTTTGCAACAGGTGCAAACACTGAACAAAAGAAAGAACTTGAGCAATTAACCGATAAAGACTTCAAGCGCCCGATTCCATTCGACGAACGGTTGGCTCTGCAAAATAAATCTCTCGGACTTCCGCTTTTGCCGACAACGACGATCGGGAGCTTCCCGCAGTCTGCTGAAGTGCGGAGCGCACGCCAAAAATGGCGGAAAAACGAATGGTCTGATGAACAGTATCAACACTTTATCAATGCAGAAACAAAAAGATGGATTGATATTCAGGAAGAATTGGAGCTTGATGTTCTTGTTCACGGTGAATTTGAACGGACAGATATGGTCGAATACTTCGGTGAGAAACTGGCCGGCTTTGCCTTCACGAAATACGCTTGGGTTCAATCATACGGCTCACGCTGTGTCCGCCCGCCAGTCATTTACGGAGATGTAGAATTTATTGAGCCGATGACAGTGAAAGACACGGTCTATGCACAGTCATTGACCTCCAAGCATGTGAAAGGAATGCTGACGGGTCCGGTTACGATCTTAAACTGGTCTTTCCCTCGAAACGATATTTCGAGAAAAGAAATCGCCTTCCAAATCGGGCTGGCCCTTCGCAAAGAAGTAAAAGCGCTTGAAGATGCGGGCATTCAAATCATTCAAGTCGATGAACCGGCGCTGCGCGAAGGCCTTCCATTAAAAACCCGCGATTGGGATGAGTATTTGACTTGGGCGGCAGAAGCATTCAGATTAACCACCTCTTCCGTGAAAAACGAGACGCAGATTCATACGCATATGTGCTACAGCAACTTCGAAGATATTGTTGATACAATCAATGATCTTGATGCCGATGTGATTACAATCGAACACAGCAGAAGCCACGGAGGATTTTTAGATTACTTAAAAGACCATCCTTATTTGAAAGGGCTCGGCCTTGGTGTATATGACATTCACAGCCCTCGTGTACCGTCAACTGAAGAAATGTACAACATTATCGTTGATGCGCTTGCCGTCTGTCCGACTGACCGCTTCTGGGTAAATCCAGACTGCGGATTGAAAACAAGACAGCAGGAAGAAACGGTTGCAGCATTGAAAAACATGGTTGAAGCCGCTAAACAAGCAAGAGCTCAGCAAAAACAGCTTGTATAATATAGAAATGGCCATCTGCCTCTGGCAGATGGTTTTTCTATTAGAAAGCGGAAATCGGTTTCCGATGCTTCCCGTCCCCTTCTATTATTATTTCGGCTGTTCCATTTTCATCAAATTCCACAAGACTCAATGATGTATCATGTATGTAAGCAGAATTCCATATATCATTAATGCGTCTTCCCTTTATGATATTTAGCAGCATTAATATAAAGACAGAATGGGTAACCAAGAGAACATTACCGGAAGCATGGCTGTCTAAAATGGTTTGGAGAGCCAGCCTTACCCGGTTTTCAAAATCAAAAAACGTTTCACTTCCCTGCTGGCGATAAGCTTCGGGATAATGAAAATAAGTGCGAAAAAGATCTGGTTCGTCCCGTTCAATATCCTCTTGTTTTTTCCCTTCCCATGATCCCAGTGACATTTCTCTGAACATATGATCTATCACCAGTGGAGGCCTGCGCGATCCTAATACATTTTTTGCTGTCTCTTCCGTCCGCTTGCTCGGGCTGATGTATACCTGATTCAATTCAATATCCTTCAGACGCTCCCCAAGAGCACAGGCATTGTATAGCCCAAGTTCTGTTAAATCAGAATCCATCCAGCCCTGCATCCGTTTTTCTACGTTCCATTGGGTCTGTCCGTGTCTGGCAATATATAAATGCAGCATGAGTACCCCTCCTCGTTTCTCCTCTCATCTTAGCAAATCCCCCAAATACTTTGTTTATTTTGCACTTTTTTAAGAATGTTCTTTGCATTCTTTTCCGCTATACTAATAGCACTCTATTGACAGGAGGGTTTAGGATGAACCATGAAACGTTTTTAAAACGGGCTGTCGATCTCGCTCGTGAAGGAGTGAATGCAGGCATTGGCGGGCCTTTCGGAGCCGTTATTGTGAAAGACGGATCAATTATTGCCGAGGGACAGAACAACGTCACAACAAGCAATGATCCGACTGCCCACGCGGAAGTGACGGCTATTCGGAACGCCTGCAAAGCGCTTGGAACATACCAGCTGGATGACTGCATGTTGTATACGAGCTGTGAGCCATGCCCCATGTGCTTGGGCGCCATCTACTGGGCCCGGCCAAGTGCCGTTTTCTTTGCGGCAACGCACACAGACGCTGCCGAAGCCGGGTTTGATGATTCATTTATTTATCAAGAAATTGATAAACCTGCTGAAGCAAGAACGATCCCCTTTTATCAAGTGGCTCTTACGGAGCATTTATCCCCCTTTCAGGCATGGCGGGATTTTACCGAAAAAAAGACATATTAAAAGGATCAGGCGTGTACGGCCTGATCCTTTGTTAATTCGCTGAAAACCCGTTGTGCCCGTGAGCACTTCGGATTGGCTTTCAGCGCTTTTTTCACATACAAAACAGCGGTCATAGGCTGGTGCAATTCAGCATAGCAGACACCGAGCCAGCAGCTTGATCTAAAATCGGCTGCTCCCTTCACCTGTACGTACTGATGATTGTCACTATCGGCTTGCAAACAAGCTTCGAACGCCGTGATCGCTTCTCTGACTTTTTTAAGCTGATACATAATGATCCCTTTATAATAGTGAAGCGTGCAGTAATCCGGATAATGCGCCAGCGCTTCATTGATATCCCGTGCCGCTTCTTCGTACCGTTTTGTGTCAATTAATAATTTATACTTTAAATAATAGAAAGCAGGCGGAGGAATTTGTTTTTTTCTTTTACATATGCTGATAGAATCCACTGACAGCCGTAGCGCTTTATCTTGTTCGTTTCCTCTGTCATATTCAGCGGCTTTGTGATAAAGGAAAAACGCGTCAGCGCTGGATGTCAGCAATGCGGCATTCAATAAGCTCATATTGCGTTTATGCTTTCGCTGTGCCTCCTGCTCTAAATACCCGTAATGGTGAATGATACACGGAAGCGAAAAAGCGGCGCTTGCTTCTTCCCCCTCTGGTCTTTCGCAAACCCTTCCCGTAAACGTGATGTTTCGCTGATTGCGGATCAGCCTAAACTGCCTTTGTTCAAATGCTTCATTTTCATCCCATTGCTTCCCTGTATAGTTCACAACCTTCATGCAACCGAGAGATGGCAGGCTGTCAGTCAGCAGCGAAGGCAATAGGCTGCCCGTGTCATGATCAAGTTCTTCGTCAGCATCCAGGATCAATATCCACTCTCCCTTCACATGCTGTAAACCGGCATTTCTCGCCTTGGAAAAGTCCTGTTCCCATTTGTGATGATAAACCTTGGCATGAAAACTTCTGCAAATGTCTTCCGTACGATCGTTCGATCCGGTGTCTACCACAATGATTTCATCAGCAATATGCTGCACACTCTCTAAACAGCGGACGATATGGCGTTCTTCATTCTTTACAATCATACATACTGACAGTTTTGGTCTCTTCATGTGCTCACCTTTTTTCCAGTCTGAATTCACCTATACTACATGTATTCACACTTTGAAAAGATCATACCCGCCCCCCATGCTTCCGACACAAAAAAACATCCTGAGAACCCTCAGGATGCCGGTCATTATTTTAATTCTAATTTTACATCAATATTTCCTCTGGTTGCCTTTGAATAAGGGCAGAATTCATGAGCAGCATTGACAAGCTCTTGCGCCTTGTCCCGATCCAGATCTTTCGTATTCACAACAAGTGTGACACCGATTTTAAATCCGCCGTCGCTCTCATCTTTCATGAGGCTGACCTGCCCTTCAATCTCCGAATCAATTTCAATATTCTGCTCTTTGGCCACGTGTTCAAGCGCGCCGCCGAAGCACGCAGCGTATCCAGCCGCAAAGAGCTGTTCCGGGTTGGTGCCGGTTTGCCCTTCTTTTTTTGCATTTGGCATCACAATATCAAAGTCAAGAACGCCGTCATCTGATGTAATATGTCCTGCACGTCCGCCGCGCGCGGTTACTTTCGCTGTAAATAATGCCATTTGTTTTCAGCCTCCTTATTTATATCTAGTTGTTATATTTCCCTTTTTGATCTTTTTAAACATGCTATGTTTGCCGAGAATCAGCTATGTTTTTTGCTTTATGCGAGTTTGCGGGAAATGACAAAGCAATACAAGCCGCTGCTTGAAAAGCTGAATGTGACATACCCTCAATACTTGGTTTTGCTTTTGTTATGGGAACACGAAACGCTTACGGTCAAAAAAATGGGCGAGCTGCTGTACTTAGATTCGGGCACGCTCACTCCGATGCTAAAGCGAATGGAGCAGCAGGGTTTGATCACGAGAAAAAGATCTGAAGAAGATGAGCGATCCGTCTTGATCAGCCTGACAGAGGACGGGACGTTATTAAAAGAAAAAGCGGCTGACATGCCGCGGACGATTCTGGGACTCTTAAACCAGTCCGGAGAGGATCTGAAGCAGTTAAAATCTGCTCTATATACATTGCTGGAAACACTTCATCAAAAAAATTGAGGATGCCTTTGCGAGGCATCCTCTTTTTCTTATTCAGCTACTTCAAGTGTAACATCGATATTTCCGGAGGTTGCTTTTGAATACGGGCAGACACCGTGCGCTTTTTGCACGAGTGCCTGTAATTCTGATGCACTGGCTCCTTTTCCTTTCACTTGCAGCGTCACACCAAGTTTGTAGCCTTGATCTGCTTCATCTTTTAACAGGCTGACATGCGCTGTAACCTCAGTCTCTACCTTCACCCGTTCTGTTCTTGCGACAAGCTGCAATGCGCTGTCGAAGCAGGCTGCGTAACCCGCCGCAAACAGCTGCTCCGGATTTGTCGCTTTTTCTCATTTCTTTGCTCTCGGTGTTCCCGGCATTGCGACATCGAATTCGAGAACGCGGTCTGATGAGACCACCTTTCCTTCTCTTCCTCCTACCGCTGATACGGATGCTGTAAATAATGGCTGACTCATGTTTTATTCCCCCTATTCATATTTCGAACAATTAAGCCGTATAAAAAAGCTTATCCCGTTACGGAGATAAGCTTTTTCATTGAACATTGCCGCGCTATTCGCGGATTTGCCCGGTTCCTTTAATGATGTATTTCGTCGAAGTTAATGCAGGAAGTCCCATCGGCCCTCTCGCATGAAGCTTTTGCGTGCTGATGCCGATTTCGGCTCCGTAGCCAAATTCAAAACCGTCGGTAAAACGGGTTGACGCGTTATGATAAACAGCGGCAGCATCGACAGCGGTCTGAAAATAAGCCGCGTGCTTGTCATCTTCAGTTAAAATCGCTTCAGAATGATTGGTGCCGTATTGCTGGATATGCTTCACAGCTTCTTGGACATTCTCAACCGTTTTTACGCTGATGACAGGCGCTAAAAATTCAGTTTCCCAATCTTCTTCTGTCGCTTGTTTACTTGAAGGATGAAGTTCACATACAAATTGATCACCGCGAATTTCAACTCCCGCGTTTTCCAGCTGAGTCAGCAAGTCTTTCCCGTGCTGCTGTGCCCACGCCTTGTGGATCAGCAATGATTCAATCGCGTTGCATACGGACGGGCGCTGCGTTTTCGCATTTACGACAACCTTTCCTGCCATTTGCGGTTTGGCCGTTTCGTCAATGAAAATGTGGCAGTTTCCGGCTCCGGTTTCTAATACAGGGACCGTTGATTCTTTTACAACGAGATCAATCAGTTTCTTGCCTCCGCGCGGAATCAATACGTCTAAGCCATCATTTAGCGTAAAGAGCTCTTTTGCCGTTTCTCTGCTCGTATCTTCAATCAGCTGCACAGCGTTAATCGGAAGCACTGATTGCTCAAGTGCCCTGTGAATGACACTGACGAGCGCTTTGTTGCTGTGAATGGCTGAGGAGCTCCCCCGCAGCACAACCGCGTTTCCTGTCTTTAGGCAAAGGGTAGCCGCATCAACAGTGACGTTTGGCCTCGCCTCATAAATCATTCCAACGACACCGAGCGGCACACGGATTTTTTCTATAAAAAGGCCGTTTTCCTTTTCAATTGTTTCAAGAGATTCGCCGATCGGGTCCGCCAAGCCGATTAACAGCTCGACCGCGTCCGCGATGTCACGAATGCGTTTCTCATCCAGTGTGAGACGGTCAATGACATCCGCTGATAAACCATGTTCTTTTCCGTTTTCAATGTCTTTTGCATTCTCCGACAAAAGAAAATCCAGTTCGCTGCGGAGTCCGTTTGCAATGTGGCTGAGCGCCTCATCTTTCTCGGCCGTTGTTTTCATGATCATTTCGGCTGCCGCTTCTTTCGCCAGCTTCGCTTTTATAGAAACTTCACTCATTTTTCCGCCTCCTAATCTTTTAAATTGACCCAGTCATCCCTATGAATAACCTCAAACGTTTTCTCAAAACCAAGTTCATCACTTCGCTTGCCTCTGGCCTCCATAATCTCCTCGGAGGAGTAATGCGTTTGGCCTTTGCCGATCACGCCGCCCGGTCCTCTGACTTCCACGACCGCTCCTTTCGGAAAGCTTCCGTTCACGCCTACAACGCCAGCCGGCAGCAGGCTGCTTCCATTATGGATCATCGCCTCCTCGGCACCTGCATCAATGAGGATCTCTCCTGCTATCGGCGAGTGAAACTGAATCCATTGTCTCGTGTTGTTAACCGAGGATAGTTCTTTGTCTCCGATATACGTGCCATCTCCCCTGCCGGCCAAAATGTCCGCAAGCTTTTGCTCTCCGCTGCCAGTTCCGATAAACACTTTCACTCCAAGAGACAGCGCGGTTTGTGCGGCTAACAGCTTTGATTTCATTCCGCCGGTGCCGACCTTTGATCCGGCTGAACCCGCATATCCCAGCAACTTAGGCGTAATCTCCGGCAAATAATCAAATCGTTTCGCCTCTGGATTTTCATTCGGATTGGCATCATACAGCCCGTTGATATCAGTGAGGATCATGAGCTGGTCCGCATGAATCAATCCGCTGACTAACGCAGAAAGCATGTCATTATCCCCAAATGTCAATTCTTCAACAGATGTAGAATCGTTTTCATTGATAATCGGAATGACGCCGCGCTCCAGTAATTCCATCATTGTTGCATACGCGTTTCGATACCGCTCTCTTTTCGAAAAATCATTTCTCGTTAACAGGATTTGTCCCGGAGTCAGTGCGTATTGTTTGAATTGATTCATATATTGCTGCATTAACAGTGTTTGTCCGACCGCGGCCGCCGCCTGTTTTCCTTTAATAGTAACGGGGCGGGACGGATAACCGAGGCTGGAAAATCCCGCCGCTACGGCACCCGAGGTAATCAGAATCATTTCATGCCCCGCTTTTTTCAACACTGAAATCGCTTGAACATGCTCGCTGATTTTTGCCTCATCAATGCTTCCGTTGCTGTTCGTGAGCGAACTGCTTCCTATTTTCACTACTATTCTTTGTTTTTTCATTTATTCTCCTCCGCGGCTCTTCTCCAATAAAAAAACCCATTTCGTCCTGATTCATAAGGACGAAATGGGTTTCCGTGGTACCACCTTGATTGAACGCGCTTTGCGCGCTCCGCTTTCCTGTAACGCCAGGTTACGCGCCTAGGTTTTCCCCCTAAGACTCCAAGGCAGGTTCGGCAGGTTTCATGCGGCAAAATGTTTCAGCAATTCATTTTGCTCTCTGTCACAGAAAGGTCTGCTTACTAATCCTCTTCAACGCTCAATGATTTTTTTATATTATGCAAAGAAAAAAGAGTCTTGTCAAGGTTTTTTGTCACCAAAAAGGGCCCGCATGACGCGGGCCTCCTGCCGTCTAGTTAAAGACGATTGTTTTGTTTTCATGGACGATGACGCGGTCTTCCAAATGCCATTTTACAGCACGGGCAAGCACGCTTCGTTCAATGGTTCTGCCGATGTTTTTCAGCGCTTCCGTATTGTCGCGGTGGTCTACACGCTCAATATCCTGTTCAATAATCGGACCTTCATCAAGATCGTTTGTGACATAATGAGAGGTCGCTCCGATCAGCTTCACACCGCGCTCGTAAGCCCGTTTGTACGGATTCGCACCGATAAAAGCAGGCAGGAATGAATGGTGGATATTGATGATCCGATTCGGATGAGCCGAAACAAAGTCAGGAGTTAGAATTTGCATATAGCGTGCGAGAACAATCACGTCAATCTTGTATTGCTCAAGCAGTTCAAGCTGGTTCTTTTCAACTTCCGCTCTGATGTCTTTGTTCGCTTTCATATAATGGAATGGAATGTTCAGCCTTTCAACCAGCTCTCTCGCTTCCTCGTGGTTGCTGATGACAACAGCGATTTCCGCCATAAGGTTGCCGGTTTGCCATTCCCAAATCAGCTCATGCAGGCAGTGAAGCTCCTTTGAGACAAATATGGCGACACGCTTCAGCTCGCTCGCCAAGGTTAAGCTCCATGTCATGTTGAATGTTTCCGCAACAGACGCAAACGCCTGCTGAAGTGTTTCTTTTTTCTCACGAATGTCCGCACAGTCGAATTCGATTCTCAGGAAGAACCGGCCGCCTTCAGGGTCTGTCGTGTATTGATTGGATTCTATAATATTGGCGCCGTGTTCAAATAAAAACGCGGAAACCGCCGAAACGATCCCCGGCTGATCGGGACAGCTGACCAAAAGGCGCCCTTTATCCTCGTTTCCGTCACGGTATTCGTTTAACCGCTGAGTCATATATGATTTCATGAATAATCCCTCTTATCTTTGTAAGTCTAAACTATTTATCCATTATACTGAAGATTTGATAAAAATCAATTTATGACAGAATTTTTAGACCGACCGCTGAGCATAAAATCAAAGCGATAAAGAAGATCCGTTTGGCGTCTTTCGGCTCCTTGTAAAAGAGGATGCCGACAAGCGCTCCGCCGGCGGTGCCAATGCCAGTCCAGACAGCGTAAGCGGTACCCATAGGAATCGTTTCCATGGCATACGACAGCAAGGAAAAGGAAGCGGCAAAACCAACAACGATCAGCAGCACCCATTTCACGCTTTTTTCTTTCGCATATTGATTCATAAGGGCCACGCCGGCCATCTCCAAACAGCCCGCGCACAATAAACTGATCCAGTGCAGCATTATGCCTCGCCTCCTTCTTCATCTGTCTCATCCTGTGTCACAAGCTTCAATCCGATTACACCGATTAAGAGCACGCCGATTAACAAAAGCTTCGGCCATCCAACCGGCTCATGAAACAGAACGATTTCACTCAGCACCGTTCCTGCCGTGCCAAGTCCGGTAAAGACGGCGTACACGGTTCCGACAGGCAGACTGTTTGTCGCCTTCATTAAAAGGTAAAAGCTGACTATGATGCCGACAGCAGTGAAGCTCCATGTTAAAGCTGAGTCAGCGTGCTTTAAGCCTACCACCCAAACAACCTCGAAAACGGCGGCAAGCACGACTAATCCCCATTTCATTGCAAGCCATTCCTTTCTATCTATTAAGATTCTGCGAAAACAAAAAAACCCCGGACAGTCGTCTCACATGAGATTGACTCTCCCGGGCTTTTTTCCCTCCGTGTGCATACACGCCTCTATTTACGCGTATGTGTTTTCTCTCGGACCAGTCCATGCCCAGTGACATGCGGAACCCTAGAAAACTTTAACTTACATCATGATACTATAACGTGGCTCTTTCTTTCAATTGTAAGATTTTCTTTCATATACCGCGATTCGTTTATTCCACTTTATGATCGTTCTATCGTAAAGCATGCCGATTTTCTCGGCTACCCGTATGGACGCTTTGTTATCAGGGTCAATCAAAGCCGTCATTTTGCCGAACAGCCGCTCGTTGAAGCCGTAGTCAAGGCATGCCCGAGCAGCTTCGTGCGCATAGCCGTTTCCCCAGTGGCGGCGGGCAAACATATAGCCGATTTCCATTACTGTTTGATTTTCAACCTGCTGGGGAACGATGCCGCATTGCCCCAAAAAGTCCCCTGTCCGCTTATCTTCAGCGATCCATAGACTGACGCCGTAGCCTTTCTCATTCCTTTTGTTCCAATTGATCCACTCGCGGGTTTGCCTCTTATTTTTTAATCCGGAGTAATATTTCATGACGTCAGGATCGTTAAAAAGCTCAAATAACGAGGCTTGATCCCGATCTTCCATACAGCGCAAACGAATGCGATTCGTGACAAGCTTCGTATTAGCACTCATATTTCGCCCCATCGTGCTTCCATTCTTTTTTGAGGACTTCAATATGGGCTTGATGATAGCGGTTATGATCCGCCATATGCCAAATGCCCCACCGGACAGTCGCGGTGTCACCATCGTAAGAAAGCGGCTGATGCAAATCATGCTCAGTTAAGGTGTAACAAACCGATTTTAGCTCATTTACCACATGCTGATGTCTTTTCAGGAGTTCATCTAAGCCGGGCTGATTCTCCGGTTCTGGCAGCCGTCCGCTTTCATCTGACATCGGGCCGTATACCTGTTCAATATGATCCGGTATTCGGTTTTCCTTGATACGCCAGACCCACCTGATATCAACGTTTGTGATATGGTGCAAAAGCTGGGCTGTGCTGTTTTTTGTTTGACAGCGCCCCTTATAATAAAGTTCACTATGCGTCATGTGACTTACGATAGAAGCCAGACGGAGACTGTTTTCTTCCACTGCGGAATACAGAAGACTGACTGTCGGCGCCATGTCGTTTCTAATAAATAAGTCCTTCATGTTCATTTCCCCCCTAACTAGGTACATTTGACGCCAAACTAAAATTCCCTTTAAAAAAGAAAAAGCTCTCTTTGAAAATAGAGAGCCATCTTAATTGTTATTACCCGGTTTATATAAATAGGGATCATGCTGCGGTTCATTTGAGGTATTCAAATCAAGCGATATATCACCGCGGGCATTCATCGTGCCAAGCGTGACCGAGGACAGCAGTTTGGGGCTGCACCCTTTTTCCTCGAGCTTCTCAAACAGCCATGATCGGTTTTTTTGGAGGTATTTCAAATTATGATCAAGGATTTCACCATCCAGTATAAGCGGAATCGGGATAAAATTCCGTTCAGCTTCCATATTCAAATCCCGCACCTGCACCGCTCTCGCCTCCTCTTTTGGGATGACGCTTACTTCTCCCGTTTCTTCAATGATGGCAAGATCAATGTCAGCCGGATCGGCATAGCCCTTTTCCCTCAGCTTTCCGAGCAGTTCATTAACCGTCAGCCTTTCTTTTCGCAAACCGTGTTCGTCAATGTCTCCGTTTCGGATTAAAACAGTTGGGCTTACGACCAGCAGCCATCGCCATTTATTAGAAAGAGAGAGCTTGCTCATCAGTAGATAAAGCACCAAAAAAGCGCCGGCATAATAAATCGACATCGGCAGCTTGGATGTAAGAATCGGCTCACTGATAATGGTTCCAATCGCGAAGGTCAAAAGCAGATCAAAATTGTTCATTTGTGACACGGCTTTTTTACCGGCAAGCCGAAACAGAATATACGCAATTGAAAATACGATAACTGGCTTCAGTAAAAATGCCCATATCATCCATAACACTGATCTTTACCTCCATCCGCTAGTCATATTGAGCCTATTGTGCCCCGAGGCAGCGCCTCTATGCATCATACCCTTTATCGATATTGAAATCGGCGAACGTGCACACGGCAGACACATACCATAATAGAAAGTAACATCAATTGGAGGCGCAATATGAAACATCAGCAAACGAATACCCATTGGCCCTATGATCTGTCATCCGCTCCTCATCCCGCCGGCTACAAGGAACTGCAGACGTTCGACAGGCTGGCTGGTTTAGAGCTGAAAATGGAGCAATTAATCAGAGCGATTGAGGTAAACAATGAATTGCTGAGAACCTTGCAAGAACAGCAAAGTCGCGTTTGCGCAAACGGCGGCGTCAGTGATTGTCCGGATGTAGAAGCAGGCGCTTGTCCGCATGCTTCTATCACATTAAAAAAACTCTTCTCTGAAAGGAGAAGAGTGATATGCATGTGGTTACACGGACTGTGCCATGCTTAATTGCGGGCCGAACAGTTCGTAATGAATAGACTCCGGCGCTGATCCGAGTTCTGATACAAGTTTATGCATTGCCGTAATAAATGAAGATGAACCGCAAATATAATAATCCGCATCTGTATTGGCAATCAGTTTTTTAAGGAACTGCTGGTCAATCTGCCCTTCATGAAATTGAAGATCACCTGCACGGTCTTCCTCTGTCGGCTCGCGATACACAAATGCGGTTTTGACAGAAGAATGGTCTGCCGCTTCTTCTACTTCATGACGCAATGCATGATATTCACTGTTTTTCGCGGCATGAATAAACAGAATCTGCCGTTCAGGCTGCTTAGAAACAGACGTTTTCAGCATGCTGATCATTGGTGTAATACCGACCCCGGCACTGATCAGGACAAGATCTTTTTGTGATGAAGAATCTAACACAAAGTCCCCTGCCGGTGCGCTGATTTCGATTGAATCACCCTCACGCACTCCATCGTGTAAATAGGAAGACACGACACCGTCTTTTTTCACTGAAATTCGATAATAGTCTTTACCCGGCATATCTGACAGGCTGTATTGACGGATATGGGTATATTCAGAATCAGGAATCCGCACTTTGATGCTGATATACTGCCCTGCTTGAAATTCAGGTAACGGCTTGCCGTCTTCCGGTTTCAGATAGAAGGATGTGATTTCTTTGCTTTCCTGCTCTTTTTTCGCAACGACGAATGACTTATATTCCTTCCAGCCGCCGGCTTGATGCTCCGCCTGCTCATACATTTCTTTTTCGATTCCGATGAATGCGTCAGCGATTACTCCGTATGCTTTCTCCCATGCCTGCATAATGTCAGGTGTCGCAGCGTCTCCCAGAACATCTTTAATCGCAATCAGCAAATATTTGCCGACAATCGGATAATGTTCAGCCTTAATTCCGATACTGCGGTGCTTGTGTCCGATTTGTTTGACGACCGGAATGATGTTGCCGAGCTGGTCAATATTTGCCGCCGCTGCGATAACGGCATTTGCAAGTGCAGCGCGCTGTGTTTTCTTCTTTTGATTTGTTTGATTAAAAATGTTTAGAAGCTCTGGATGGTCTCGGAACATCAAATCGTAAAAACGGCCAGTGATCGTTTCTCCATGTTGTTGTAATACGGGTACTGTGCTTTTAATAATTTCGATTGTTTTGTTATCTAACATTGTATAAACAATCCTTTCGAAAAGATGTATTTAAAATATATCTTTAAAATACATGATCTCACGAATAAAAGATATATCTAAAATGAATCTTTAATAAAGTTGTCACAAAATTATCAATTTAATATGACAATAGTTGCTTTTTTATATAATACCCTAGCAAAAATGGACTAATCGTTGTAATTATCACCATCAGAAAGATGAAAAACACAAAAAAAACCCAAAACAACATGTGTTTTGGGTTTCGCGTTTACCAAGGCTTATCCGTTCCGAGCGCATTGGCAAGCGCCTGGCTGTGTTTTTTGCGGTTCTTTCGTTCATTCGCGCGCTGAACCGCTGTATTATGCAGCATGATTTCTTCTTCTGTTTCCGGCACGACTTTCGGTACAGACACCGGCTTGCCGTTTGAATCTAATGCGACAAATGTCAAAAAGGATGTTGCCGCAAGCTCTCTTTCGCCAGTCATCAGGTGCTCCTTGATGACTTTCACGAACACCTCCATGGAGGAGGTGCCGACCCAGGTCACATAAGATTCCAAACAGACTGACTCTCTTTGCCCGATCGGCTTTAGAAAATCTACTGAATCCATTGAAGCGGTTACTGTGTCCCGTCTGCAATGGCGCGCCGCGGAAATAGAGGCGATATCATCAATGTAGCTCATTAATTTTCCGCCAAACAGTGTATTATGGTTGTTTGTATCAAGCGGGAACACCCTGCTGGTTTTGACAACCTTTGACTCTTTACAAAATTTTGTATCCGGTGTTTCCATACCTTTCTCCCCTTTGATGTCTGATCGTTTAGCTAAATGCACTCATATTCTCCTATTAAACAATATTCTCAGCCATTTGTCTAAAATTTAAAATGATTTGTCGGTCGGTTTTCTTTCTAATACGTTTAATGATTTTCATGATAAGGGAATAATACATGTATTCTTCATACGATCAGGAGGAGAAACAATGGACGTATCCATACCGAAACATCAGCACAAAACAGTATGCCGAACGGAATACGACACCCTGCAAAAAGTGATTTTATGCAAACCCGAGCATATGGCCATAAAAGATGTGATAAACGAAACCCAAAAACATTTTGAAGATGACAATATTCATGTGAAAACAGCCTCAGATCAGCATAGCCGCTTAGTTGAAACACTCAGTTTACACAACATCGAAGTCATTCTATTGCCCGTACGCGACGGACTCCCCGAACAGGTCTTCACCCGCGACATAGGGTTTGTCATTGGAGAAAAAGCCTTCCTCTCAAGCATGACTGAGCCAATTCGCCAAGGGGAAGAAGCCGTTATAACAGAATTTTTTCACAACCAAGGCATTACTTACACCCGCATGCTTAATACAAGCATTGAAGGCGGTGACGTTATCATTGATGGTGATACCGTCTACGTCGGAATCAGCCAGCGCACCGACATATCAGCCATCGGCCAGCTGGAAGATGCGCTTCCTGAATATACAATCGTTCCAGTGCAGCTGCATGAAAAATTTTTGCATTTGGACTGCGTATTTAACATCATATCTGAAAGCGAAGCGTTAATTTTTCCTAAAGCCCTTGAGCCGGAGGCAGCTGATATGCTGGCAAACCGTTACGATCTCATCGAGGTGCCTGAAGACGAACAATTTACGCTTGGCACCAACGTCCTTTCAATCGGAAGAAAAACAATCATCAGCCTCCCTTGCAACCGCCATGTCAATCAACAGTTATCGAAAAGAGGCTATCACATTATCGAAATCGACCTGTCAGAAATAATTAAATCAGGCGGCTCCTTCAGGTGCTGTACGATGCCGCTGATTCGCGGCGAGTGAAGAATATTCCCCTTTTTCATGTTTTGAACAGATTATTTTATCAAGATACGTTAATATAGAGGTGACATCATTTTAAGGGGGTAATAGCATGACAAAGTACATAGGATATGTCGGAACATATACAAAAGGCGGAAGCGAAGGAATTTATTCATTCGAGCTTGATACCGAGAAAAAAACACTCAGCGAGCCAAAGCTTGCCGCTAAGCTCGGCAACCCGACTTATGTGACGCCAAATCAAGACAACACCATTCTTTATTCCATTGAAAAAGCAGATGGCCAAGGCGGAGTGGCTGCCTATCAAATCGATAACACCAGCGGCGAATTAACATTTCTGAATCATCAGTTAATTGATGGCCCTTCCCCATGCCATGTAAGCGTTGATGATCAAAACCAATTCGTATTGACTGCCAATTATCACAGCGGGAAGGTACATGCTTTTCCGGTTCAGAAAGACGGAAGCTTGCGAGAACCTGCTTCTGAAGCGGCTCATACAGGAAAAGGGCCGCACGAAAGACAGGAAAAACCGCATACACACTACGCAGGGTTCACACCTGAACACAATTACGTTGTAGCGGTTGACTTAGGAACCGATAAACTGTACACCTATAAAATGAAAGACGGCGTGTTGACTGAATCTGGAAGCCATTCCTTCGCTCCCGGCTCAGGCCCTCGCCATATCGCTTTTCATCCAAAAGAAAAATACGCTTACGTGATGACAGAATTAAGCAATGAAGTGATTGCGCTTGAATACAATCCGACAGCCGGCGAGTTTAGAGAAATTCAGGTTGTCTCTGCCATCCCTGATGATTTTACGGATAACAGCAATGGAAGCGCAATTCATATCACACAGGACGGCCGTTTTGTTTACGTCGCAAACCGCGGCCATGACAGTATCGCTGTATTTGAAGTCAATCAATATTCAGGCGAGCTGGCTTTCGTGGAAAGAGTTTCGACTGAAGGAAATTGGCCTCGTGATTTTGTATTTGATCCAACGGAAGCATTCCTTGTCGCTTCAAATGAAGAAACAGGCAACCTTGTACTGTTTGAAAGAGACAAAGAAACCGGCCGATTGACAGTGCTCCCCTCAACTGTTTCTGTCCCTTTCCCGGTTTGTGTGAAATTTTTACATCAAGCATAAACACAAAGACTGGCTCCGAAGCCAGTCTTTGTTGTCTATCTCACCTTTTCTTTCGTCTCGGCAGTCCGATATAAATGGCAAGCGACAAATCGGCCCGCTTCGATTTCCTGAAGCTGAGGACGGGATTCCCCGCATTCAGGCATGGCCTCAGGACATCGGGTCCGAAACACACAGCCGCTCGGCGGATTGACCGGGCTCGGCAGCTCCCCTTTTAAGAGAATGCGCTCACGCTTGTCCTCCAATTCAGGGTCTGGGATCGGAATCGAGGATAATAGCGCCTTTGTATAGGGGTGCAGCGGTTCACGATACAGAGTGCCGCTCTCTGTAATTTCCATCATATGCCCTAAGTACATGACACCGATCCTGTCACTGATATGCTTCACCATCGAAAGATCATGGGCAATAAATAAAAATGTAAGCCCCTTTTCTTTTTGAAGCCGCTTCAGCAGATTGACCACCTGCGCTTGAACCGAGACATCAAGAGCAGAAATCGGTTCGTCTGCCACGATACATTCAGGATTCAGCGACAGGGCTCTCGCAATCCCGATTCTCTGTCTTTGCCCGCCGCTGAATTCATGGGGATAACGGCTGCCAAAATCGGGGTGAAGCCCCACTGCCTCAAGAAGCTCGTCCACGACGAGAAGCCGCGCTTTCTGAGTATTGTAGAGATTGTGAATCTCCATCGGCTCCAAAATAATTTCTCGAACGGTCATGCGCGGATTCAGTGAAGCGTAAGGGTCTTGAAAAATCATCTGCAGCTTGCGGTTGAAGGCAAACTGCTCTTTCTCAGTCAGTGCGTGAAGGTTTGCGCCGCGGTATTTCACACTTCCTTCTGTCGGCTGGTACAGGCGCATCAGCACTCTCCCCAAGGTTGATTTCCCGCACCCTGATTCTCCGACAAGCCCGAACGTTTCTCCTTCATGAATCTGAAAGGTGACCCCGTCGACGGCTTTGACTGTCCGCTTTTTTCCTGCGTCAAAATGCATTTTCAGCTGGCTGACCTCTAACAAAGGCAGTGGCGTCATTTCTCTCCCTCCTTATTCTGAAAAACAGCGGCGAACCGCGCATAGTTCTTTTTCATAAATTGTCTCTTTTAATGTAAGGATTTCGATTGATTTTCCCGTCTTTGGAGAATGAAGCATTTTTCCGTCGCCGACGTACAGACCGACGTGATGGACCGCTCCTTTTCCTTCCTCATAAGCAAAAAACAGCAGATCACCGGCTTTCATATTATCAAGCGGGACCTTCTCCCCCGCCTTTGCCTGATCTCCCGCATCACGGGGAATGCTGTATCCATTGGCCTTAAATATACTGTACATAAACCCGGAGCAATCAAATCCAAACCCGCTGATCCCCCCCCATAGGTAAGGAAGCCCGAGAAAAAACGCTCCGGTTTGAATGATGTCTTCGGAGGTTCCTTTCTGTTCGCGGACAGGCACTGCATCAGTCCGCTTCACAAACCTTTCTCCAAAAACGGTTGAAACCTTAACATATCCGTTTTCTTCTGCCATGAAGGGGAGGGCCGTCAAAAAGCTCAATTCGATCTCCTTTTCTCCCTGACTATTGTACAAAAAGGCAGCAGGTTTGCTGATCATGACATCGTTGTTTTGTATAGGGATGGGACTTGTTTTTTTCAGCTGGTTCTTTTTCATCCAGCCCGGATATCCGCGTGGATCCTTTCGGGATGGCTGACTTGGCACAACTACAGACACCCATTCGTCCTGTTCTCCCGTCACCAGCACCTTTTCGCCAAAGAGAACCTGAGTTTGAATGACATTGTCTGTACATAATCCAAGCCGTTCATGATACGTCATGCGCTCCAGCCAATCTCTGATCGATACGGTCGGACGGAGCATCGCTTGATCTAATGGGCGCGGTGAATCAGGCGCCGTCCAGATGTTGGCCACTGCTGATATGACAGTGTGCATCATTGCTCTATTTCCCCTTTCAAAAGTGCGGCACCGATGATTCCGAGGCCTGGTCTGTCAGGCATCGCAATCGTGCTGCCGCTGTATGTGATGCCGCCTTTGATGACATCTGTTTTCAGCATCAGCGGCGCGTCAAAATCAAAGCGTGTAATGTTTCTTTTGCTTGCCGCGAAATGGGCCGCGGCCGTAATGCCCAGCTTCGTTTCGATCATGCTGCCGACCATGCACTCCACCCCGCACGCCTCAGCCATGGCGTTGATTTTCTCTGCTCCGCTGATGCCGCCAGCTTTCATCAATTTAATATTGATCAAGTCAGCGCTCCTGGTTTGAAGAACGTCGAACGCCTGCCGCGGCGTAAAAACACTTTCATCGGCCATAATCGGCGTGTCTGTCGCATCCGTCACCTTTTTAAGCCCGGCGAGATCATCTTTATGGACAGGCTGCTCGACAAGCTCAATGCCAAAACCTGCATCCTCCATTTTCCGAATGGCTGTTATCGCTTCCTTCGGCGTCCAGCCCTGATTGGCGTCCAAACGCAATTTCACGGCTCGGCCGACTCGTTTTCTGATTTCCTGAATACGGGCGATATCTGTTTCGATATCATCTTTTCCAACCTTTATTTTCAGCGTTTGAAACCCTTGATTGAGATAAGCCTCCGCATCCGCCGCCATCTCTTCAGGTGAGTTGACACTGACGGTATAATCCGTTTCAAGCGTATCGCGGTATCCGCCCAGCATTTGATAAAGCGGCAGGCCGCACATTTGCGCAAACCCGTCGTATACCGCCATTTCCACAGCTGCCTTCGCGCTCTGGTTTCCGGTAAGGAGATGCTGGATGTCGTGCAGAAGGGCTTCACAGCCTGACAGGCTTTTTCCAAGCAGCGCCGGTTTCAGAACATTGTGGATGGCGCTTTCAATGCTGTCCATGCTGTCTCCTGTGATGACTACTGTCGGAGGTGCTTCTCCCCACCCGATTGCGCCGCTGTCATAAGTGACCCTTACAATGACCGATTCAGCCGAATACACAGTGCGAAGCGCGGTTTTAAACGGCTTTGTCAGAGGAACTGCGATTCGGCTCGTTTCGATTCGAGTCATTTTCATGTCTTCATGGCCCCTTCTGAAACGCCCGCCTCGATGACGACTGTTTTTTCTGCCGTGTTCATAACAGCCCGCGCACCGACCGGAACGGCGATACTTGGTGAACAGTGGCCGATTTTAAATCCTCTCAGAGCAGGCCTGCCCGCCGATACAATATAGTCTTTGAGCACCTGCTCAAGCGAGAGAGATTTCTCCCTCTTCACAGGGATGCAGTTATGAAAATCACAAACGAGAATTCCGGCGGCATCCGTCAGTTTCCCCGCCATTTTCAGCTGATTCAGCATCCGATCGATTTGATACGGCTCCTCGTCAATATCTTCAATAAACAGAAGCTTTCCTCTCGTATCAATTTCAAACGGCGTGCCCAGCGTAGATGTCAGTAACGAGAGATTTCCCCCGACAAGCGCCCCTTCCGCATTTCCGGGAACAAGCACGGTCAGCTCAGAGAGCTCTTCTGTATAAGTGAATGCTGTTTCTTGGAAGAGCTGCTCATACGATGCTTTTGTCATAGGGTGTACGTCATCAAGGCCAATATCTGTACTGAGCATCGGGCCATGGAAGGTGACAAGGCCAGTGTTTTGATGGATGGCAGTATGTAAAAATGTAATATCGCTGTATCCCCAGAAGATTTTCGGATGTTCGCGGATCAAACTGAAATCAATGCTGGAGGCGATACGTCCTGTCCCAAAACCCCCGCACGCGCACAGCACCGCTTTTACCTCCTCGTCTCCGAACATCTCATGGAGATCAGCCAGCCGCTCATCATCCTGTCCGGCTAAATAGCCGTGCTGGTTTTTCAGCGCCTTGCCCAGTTTTACCTGAAGACCGAGTTCTTCTAAAAATAAAAGCGCGGTTTCCAGCTTTTTTGGATCAGGGGGGCTTGCGGGCGCGATCACGCCAACTGTGTCACCCTTTTTCAATGCTTTCGGCTTGTGATTCAACTGAATCACTCCTTTCATTTGCTCTGCACCTTACGTATACGTGCAAGAAAGAGAAAAAATACCGCTCCTTCGCATAAAGAAGCAGTATTCTCTCAGTCGCCGGCATCAGTTTTTATCTGCCCATTTTAAATCGATATAGCCGACGGGATGCCTGACAATTCCTTTTACATGTTCGTTTTGCAGGTTGACCTGATTATAGAAATAAACCGGGATGATCGGCGCTTCATTGACCAGCAGCTTTTCTGCTTGATGCATAAGAGAGAAACGCGTTTTTTCATCAGCTTCATGTTTCGCCTGTTTGATCAGCTGATCGTATTCTTTATTGGCCCAGCCTGTGCGGTTCATCGAATTTCCTGTTTGAAAGGCTTCCAGAAAACTGATAGGGTCCGCATAATCGGGCAAAAATGAGCTTTGAGAGAATTGGAATTTCAGTGCTTTTTGATCCTCTAAGAACACGTTCCATTCCATATTGGCCAGCTTCACGTCGACTCCAAGGGTATTTTTCAATTTTTGCTGGATCGCCTCGGCAATCTTTTTATGTTCCGGCTTTGTGCTGTAAGTAAGCGTGATCACAGGAAGCTTATGATAGTTTTCTTCCTTCATGCCCTTTTCAAGCAGCTGCTTCGCTTTGCTTTCGTTAGGCGTGATCAGGTCTCCGCCCGCTTCACGGAAATCTTTGCCGTCAGGCTGCGTAAATCCAGGCGATACAAAGGCACGCGCCGGTTTTTCATTATTTTTCGTGACGTACTTTACAATTTCCTCTTGATCCACAGCCATCGCAAAGGCTTTTCTGATGTTTTCATTCTGAAACGGCTCCATATTGACATTAAATCTATAAAAATAGAGACCCGCCTGGTCAACAATATTGACGTTACCCTGATCGATCAGCTGATCGCTTAACTCTGCAGGGACATAAGCGGTATCCAGCTCCCCAGACTGAAACATCTGGTAATCTGTATTTCGATCACTGACCATCGCCCATTTCACCTTATCTAGTCTCACGGTATCTTTATCCCAATACGTGTCGTTTTTCTCCATTGTGATGCTGTCATCATGTTTCCATTCCGTCAGCTTAAACGGACCGTTCCCGACAAATGTATCCGCCTCAGCAAACCACTTTGGATTTTCTTTATCGATTTTTTCGTTTACCGGAAAATACGCCGGATTGGATACAACGCTGAGAAAATATTTTTGTGGCGCTTCAAGCGTTACTTCAAGGGTTCGATCATCCTTTGCCGTCACCTTCACATCGTCTTTTTTCCCTTTGCCGCTGTTATACGCTTCGCCGCCTTCAATAAAATAGCCGAGAAACGCCGATGAAGCGCCCTTTTTCGGATCAAGCATCCGTTTCCACGCGTATTCAAAATCTCCGGCTGTTACCGGATCTCCGTTTGTCCATTTCGCATTTTTCCGTATCGTAAATGTGTAGGTCTTTTTATCTTTTGATACAGACCATTTCTCAGCCATGGCCGGTTCAGGCTTATGATCTTTACCAAGACGCGTCAGCCCCTCCATGATGTTATTTAACGGCTGCCACGACACATTATTAAAACCGATCGGCGGATCGAACGAGGTCGGTTCATTTTCGTTATTTACATACAGCACCTTTTCGCCGCTTGTTTTCGCTTTATCCTTACCGCTTTCTTTTCCGGCTTGTTCGTTCGCTGTACATCCCATCAGCGCAAACGACAGGCCTAATGCAAGGCCCATTCCCCATAGCTTTTTCACTCGTTTCATCCTCTTCCCCCTTTTCATGATCAATCCTTCGCATCCCCGGACAATACCGCATGCTCGGCCCGTTGATCCTGCAGCCAGCAGTTGACAGTGTGCGTGTCAGATCTGATCGCCTGGCCCGGGTATACCCTGTCGCACACGATCATCCTGTTCGGGCAGCGGGCGGCAAACGGACAGCCTGGCGGAGGTGAAAATAAATCCGGCGGCGTTCCGTCGATCGGGATCAGCTCCGCGCCTTCCAAATCAAGCCGCGGGACAGAGTTCAGCAGCCCTTTTGTATAAGGATGCTGAGGCTGATAAAAAATATCTTTTCTCGTACCAATCTCCGCAATTTTTCCCGCATACATGACGGCGACTCTGTCAGCAACCTGGGCCACTACCCCTAAATCATGTGTAATCAGAATGACAGACACATTCGTTTTTCTCTGAATCTCTTTAAACAGCTCCAAAATCTGTGCCTGAATGGTCACGTCAAGTGCGGTAGTCGGTTCGTCTGCGATTAAGATGTCAGGCTCGCAGATCAGCGCCATCGCTATTACAATCCGCTGTCTCATGCCCCCGCTGAATTGGTGGGGATACTGCTTCAGGCGCTCTTTGGGATCGGGAATACCAACCAATGACAGCATGGAAAGCACCTCTTCCCTCGCCGCTTTTTTGCTCATGTTTTTATGGCGGAGGAGCGCTTCCCCAAGCTGGTCTCCGATAGTCAGCGTCGGGTTTAACGCCGTCATCGGGTCTTGAAAAATCATAGAAATGTCGGCTCCCCTTATGCTTCTCATTTCTTTGTCAGAGAGACGGCAAAGGTCTTTGCCTTTAAATAGAATGCTGCCGTCTGTCACCTTGGCCGAATAGGACGGAAGCAAACCCATAATGCTTTGGGAGGTCACGCTTTTACCGCAGCCGGATTCGCCGACGATCGCAAAGGTTTCTCCTTTATACAAATCAAAGCTCACCCCTCTGACCGCCTGAACCGTCCCGCCATAGGTCGTAAAAGACACGTGCAGATTTTTGACTGACAGAACTTTTTCCATACAGCTACCTCCTCAGCTTAGGGTCGAGCGCATCCTGCAATCCGTCTCCAAGCACATTAAACGCGTACATGGTCAGGGATATGAAAAAGGCCGGAAAAAACAGGCGCCACCAATGCCCAGACAAAATCGTAGGCAGACCGTCATTCGCCATCACACCCCAGCTTGCAAACGGAGCCTGTATGCCGAGGCCGAGAAAGCTCAAAAAGGATTCTGCGAATATAGCGGCAGGTACGGTTAATGTCATTTGTACGATGATCGCTCCCATTGTATTCGGCAGCAGATTTTTCCGAATGATGCGAAAGGTTTTGGCGCCAAAGGTTTTCGAGGCGAGTACATATTCATAATTTTTAATCTGGAGCACCTGGCCTCTTACAATTCTCGCCATGCCGACCCATCCAGTCACAGTCAGCGCCACAATAATGGTGCCCAGCCCCGGCCCCATCAGCACCATCAGCAATATGACAACAAGCAGGTACGGCAGCCCGTACAGCACTTCGATAATCCGCATCATGATGCTGTCAGTTCTTCCGCCTTTATAGCCGGCAACGCCTCCGTAAATGACACCGATCACAAAATCAATCAGCGCTGCCATCACGCCGACAAATAACGAAATCCTCGCTCCGTACCATGTTCGGGTAAATACATCCCGGCCGAGCTCATCGGTGCCGAACCAATGATCGGCTGAGGGCGGAAGATTTTGTTCGGTCAGCGATTGGCGCGCGACACTATGGGGGGATAAAAGAGGCCCGATCACCGCCATGACAAAAAGAAATAAAAGAATAAAAAGTCCGGCCATCGCTAATTTATTTTTCTTCAGTCTCCTCCAGGCATCCTGTGTGTATGACAAACTCGGCCGCTTGACCGAATCGGCTTCCCGATTCTTATCTTGATTTGAGACAAACCACTCATCCGGCACCTGAATGTGCTGCTCTGGCTGGCGTTCTTCCGTTTGAACAGGGAGATTCACACGCTTCACCCTTTCTTATGCAGTTTAATGCGCGGGTCTAAAAGACCGTAGGCCAAATCAACCAAAAACAGCATGACGATCAAGATGACGCTGTAAAAAACGGTCGTTCCCATAATCACGGGATAGTCCCGCTGATTAATGCTTTCAACAAAATATTTTCCCATTCCGGGAATGGCAAAGATTTTTTCAATAACAAAGCTTCCTGTTAAGATGCTGGCGACAAGTGTGCCTAAGACGGTAATCACGGGCATAAGTGCATTTCTGAGTGCGTGTTTTACAATAATGCTGAACGGAGAAAGCCCTTTTGCTTTTGCTGTGCGGATATAGTCCTGTGTCAGAACTTCAACCATGCTTGAACGTGTCAGCCTGGCAATGATCGCCATCGGCCCTACGGCAAGCGCTGCGGTCGGAAGCACCATATGAATCGGGCTCGTCCATGTGGCAGCGGGAAATAGTTTGAGATTGACGGCAAATTGCTGAATGAGCAATGTTGCCAGAATAAAATTCGGGATGGAGATGCCAAGCACAGCAAGACTCATCGCGGCGTAGTCCAAAAAACCATTGCGGCGGAGCGCCGCAATCACGCCCAGCACAAGCCCAGAGATTACAGCAATGACAATGGCCGTCATTCCCAGCTCAAAGGAAACGGGAAATCCGCGTTCCAGCATATCATTTACGCTGTCCGATGGTTTTTTAATTGAAGGTCCGAAATCGAATGTAATGATGGATTTTAGGTAGAAAATGTATTGGAAAATGAGAGGATCGTCTAAGTGGTAGTAGGCTTCGAGATTTTTTTGAACGGCTTCATTTGTGCCTCTCTCCTCGTTAAAAGGAGATCCGGGAATGACCTTCATGAGAACAAAAGTCAGGGTGGTAATCACCAAAATCGTAGCTGCCATTGCCCAAAAACGCTTTATCATGTATCGCGCCAAAGCCTAAAACACCCCTTTAGCAGAATGATGTCCGCATCGCAAGCTCCGTCATGACAAGCATCGCCTGATAGGCTTCAAGCATGTCCTTCGCCTGAAATTGAACGGTTGTGGTTTGCGGCTTTATTTCAGTTCCCGGCATCAGGTTCGCCCATTCTGCCTGACCGTAGTTGGCGAATTCAATGCTCAAAACCGGTCTGTCAGGCGGCGTAAGCGGTTTGACTTTATCTTTGTTTTGCAGGGCAAATGCGGTTTTTTCTGTCAGCAGCCGTCCGGCTTTCACAGCCGACAAGCACTTCACCGCGGATCTTGAAATGGTTTGTTTGACAGCAGCTGTCGTAACGTTCGGAATGAGCTCTTCCGCTTCCTTCGCGGCACGGTCATCTCCTGCAACCATAATGACCGGAACATCATAATAACCGGCAACATACGCATTTAACCCGAGCTCACCGACAGGCCGATCGTTTATGTAAAAATGCCGGACGCCAAAAATCATGCTGTGTGACATCACACCCGGAGTCGAGGCTCTCGCATGATACCCAAGAAACAAAGCGCCTGTAAACGTATCATCCAGTCCCTCTACCATTGAAAATGGTTTGACGTCGCCGGAAATCAAGTCTGCTTCAGGGTGAAGCTTTTCAACCATCAGATTATTCATCTTCGAATGGCTGTCATTGACCAGCACCTCGGTACACCCGCTATTAAACGCTTCAGCAATACAATAATTCGCTTCTTCAGTCATAATGAGCCGTCCGCGTTCATAATTGCGCTTGCCGGAATCCACAAAGGTATCATCCGGAAGACCCGAAATACCTTCCATATCTACTGACATGTACAGTTTCATAACGCTCCTCCTTTTTTACTAAATTACGAATATTCCAACAAATTATATTAAAAAAAGAGGAAAAATGCAACATAACTGGGGAAAATCACAATGTTCAAGTGATAAAAAAGAATCCTCTTGCAAGGATTCATGTCTGTTTCTCTGCCTGTTTTGTAAGCTGCTCATATTTTTTCAGCGTTCTTTCAAATACCTGATCAAAAACGTCCGGCACAGAGGCACGTATCACCTCAGCGCCCTCTCCGGTAATTCCGCCTTTCGTGGCGACACGTTTCAGCGTTTCTTCAAAAGACATATTCTTTTCGAGCAGGAGTTTACCAGTTCCGTATAGCGAATGAATCAGGAAATCAAAGGCTTCTTCTTTAGAGAGGCAGCTGTTTCTGACAGCAGACCGCGCCAGTTCTTCAAAAACGGCAGCTATAAATCCTGGTGCCGAGCTCGTCAAATTGCTGGCCGCATCTACATCTGATTCTTTGATTTCTCTGACACTGCTGAAAACCGATAACAACTCATTCAGACGTTCTTTTTTATCCGCTGTCAGTGCTTCACTGTGAACGACAAGTGAGATGCCTGCTTCGGCTTCGGATGTAATGGCGGGAATGACACGTGATATACCGGCTTCCGTTTCAGCCTCCAGAAGACGCAGCGGCACACCGGCGGCAATGGATACGATATGGGTATTTCTGTTCACGTACGGGTGCAGACTGCGCATCGTTTCGACGACATGAAGCGGCGGGACACATATCAAAATCAAACGGCATGTTTCCGCCCAGTTTTCGAGCGAATCAGCCGATACATGCGGATAATCTGACATCAGCGCCTGCAGCCGCTCCCCCTTCGTTCTTGTTTCAATAAAAAGCTCATTCTCTTTTATTTGCTCATGCTTCAACAGCTGCCTGGCGATCATATCAGCCATGCTGCCATATCCAATCAATCCAATCTGTTCCATCGACTCAGTCCTTTCATATACAATATGAAGTGTACCGTTTTCCGCGCTTTTTCACAATTTCCCATAATCTTTTCATTTTTATCCCACAGTTTTTGTTTATGATAAACTCAAGTCATAAACCTATCATAATAAGAAACGAGTGAAAATAGAGAAACGGAGTGAACATGATGGATAACTATCGTGACGACAACAGAACGGAAGGAAATGAGAATGAGGTCTTTTTAGCGAAAGAAAATGATCAGAGCACCTCCTACTCAGCCCGCAATGTCATTCATGACCAGGAGAAGAAGAAACGAGGGTTCGGATGGTTCAGACCGCTGCTTGGCGGAGTGATTGGCGGCAGTCTCGCCCTTGGCATTTACACGTTCACACCGCTTGGCGACCATAATGCTCAGGATACTGCAAAACAGTCATCCAGCCAGCAGCAAACGCAATCTGTCACAGCGAAAAGCACATCCTCTGAGTCTGGCAAAAGCTCATCTGCATTCAAGAACGAGGATTCTTCTAAAATCTCAGATATGGTGGAAAACCTTTCACCGGCGATTGTCGGAATTACAAACCTTCAGGCTCAGCCAAACAGCTCTTTGTTCGGCTCTGACTCATCCGGTTCAAGCTCTGATTCCGGCAAAGATGCAGAAAGCGGTTCAGGATCGGGTGTCATTTTCAAAAAAGAGAACGGCAAGGCTTACATCATTACAAATAACCACGTCGTTGAAGGAGCATCTTCACTGAAGGTATCTTTATACGACGGCACTGAGGTGACTGCAAAGCTGGTAGGCAGTGACTCGTTAACAGATTTAGCAGTCCTTCAAATCAGTGATAACCACGTAACAAAAGTGGCAAGCTTCGGCAATTCATCTGATCTCAGAACAGGCGAGACCGTCATTGCGATAGGAGACCCGCTCGGAAAAGACCTGTCCCGCACAGTAACACAAGGAATTGTAAGCGGTGTGGACAGAACGGTTTCAATGTCAACATCAGCCGGCCAAACAAGCATTAATGTGATTCAAACTGACGCAGCTATTAACCCAGGCAACAGCGGCGGCCCATTGTTAAATACAGACGGCAAAATTGTCGGCATTAACAGCATGAAAATCAGTGAAGATAATGTTGAAGGCATCGGATTCGCCATTCCAAGCAACGACGTAAAACCGATTGCTGAAGAATTGCTGTCTAAAGGACAAATTGAACGCCCGTATATCGGTGTCAGCATGCTTGATTTAGAGCAAGTGCCGCAAAACTACCAAGAAGGCACACTCGGCCTGTTTGGCAGCCAGCTGAATAAAGGCGTGTACATCCGCGAAGTTGCCCCAGGCTCCCCTGCTGAAAAGGCTGGATTGAAATCAGAGGATATTATCATCAGCTTAAAAGGCAAAGAAACCGATACAGGCAGTGAACTGCGCAATATCTTATATAAAGATGCAAAAATCGGTGATACCGTTGAAGTGAAAATTCTCAGAAACGGCAAAGAAATGACGAAAAAAATCAAACTCGATCAAAAAGAAGAGAAAACCTCGTAAGACATAAAGCCTCAGGCCGCAAAATGGCCTGAGGCTTTTTATGAAACAAAAGACCTGACTGCTGCTCTATGAAACTTTCTGTAGGGGGTATCTGGTATTCTAATCAGATGCCAAGGATCGTTTGATAAGCGCACGATATCCAGCTCACGCTTTTTCTTTTTCACGTGTTTTCACTCCTTCTTGTCTCACTTTGAAATCGTGTAACAAGCAAATATGAATAAACGATTAATAAACAAAGACAATATTTTTGTCGAAGTCATTTCATGCCAACTGACCATATATCAACGGTTTTAAGCCTTTTCTCCCCATCGGCATCTGACCCAAGATAAAAAAAGCCTTCCGGCGGCGCCGGAAGGCAAATGAATTGCAATTTATTGAATTGGTTTTAGTTTTGCTTCAATTTCAGCTCTTCGATGCTCAAGATACGGCGGAAGAGCAATCGTTTGGCCAAGCTCATCAAGATTTTCATCAACCATAAAGCCCGGTCCGTCTGTTGATAGCTCGAACAAAATGCCGTTCGGCTCTCTGAAATACAGCGCCTTGAAGTAGTAGCGCTCAACGATTCCGGAATTGCTATAGCCTTCCCGGCTGATGATCTGGTGCCACCCGGCAAGTTCTTCTTCATCTTTTACCCGAAACGCGACATGGTGAACACTTCCTTTGCCTTGGCGCTCGCGCGGAAGATCGTTTCTTTCTATTAAATGGATTTCTGTTGCCGCGCCGCCTTCTCCAGATTCCAAAATAACGGCGGTTCCTTGTCCTTCGACTGATTCACGGCTTATTTCTGTAAATCCAAGAATATTCGTCAATACGTGTAATGTTGAATCAGCGTACGGCACAGTCAGTTCAACCGGTCCTAGCCCGCGAAACGAAAATTCTTCCGGAATGCCGCTTTGTTTAACAGGCAGGCCATACCCGTTACCTTTCTCATCAGCAGTCAGCACAAGGCGCTGTCCTTCATGATCTTGGAATGCCAATATGTCGCGTCCTGCTCTTTTGGTGATGCCGCTATGCGCCACCTGATGCTCTTCAAAACGTTCTTTCCAATAATGCAGGGCTTCTGTGCTTGGAACACGTAAACCAATAGAAGAAATACTGTTTGTTCCCGCATGAAACGGCGCAATGCGCGGAATCTCAAAAAATGTAAGCTCTGTTCCCGGATTTGCCACTTCATCTCCGTAAAATAAATGATACATTGTCGGTTCATCTTGATTGACGGATTTTTTGACGAGCTTTAACCCTAATACTTTCTTATAGAAATCTAAGTTTTTTTGTGCGTCGGCCGTTAATGCTGACACGTGGTGAATGCCGTTGACTTTCATATGCTGTCCCTCCAGGTCATTTTATCTCGATTTCGAGATATCATATCATAGTTGTATATTTATTGTTCTAATAACAAGGTATTTTATTCACACGAGAAAGTCAACACATCAGCCTCACCGACGGCATGTTATTGCACCGACTTCTCATAAGGCATTCCAAACCGGCAAAAGCCCTTATATACAGATACGAACTTTATAGTGCGAAATACATTTTCTCATTCGGTTATAACCTATTTAATCAGACATTTTTGCAAATTTATCAGCTATCTAAGAATAAAATATTGAAAATCAGAAAATTTATTTTATTTCACTTTTCTAAAATAGGGTTTACAATATGAAAAAATAGATGATTCAACATGAAGCTTCAACATCATAGGAGGTTAAGGACATGCATACTGAAGACAACGGTTTGAAAAAAGAGATAGGCCTCTTGTTTGCCCTTACTCTCGTTATCGGAACGATTATTGGTTCAGGGGTTTTTATGAAGCCTGGCGCTGTGCTTGCTTATTCAGGTGATTCAAAGACAGCGCTCTTCGCCTGGCTGTTAGGCGGGATTTTAACACTGGCGGGCGGTTTGACAATCGCGGAAATCGGAACGCAGATTCCAAAAACCGGCGGGCTTTATACGTACCTGGAAGAAGTGTACGGCGAGTTTTGGGGATTTTTGTGCGGCTGGGTGCAGATTATCATTTACGGGCCGGCCATTATTGGCGCACTGGGTTTATATTTTGGATCGTTAATGGCGAATCTTTTCGGCTGGGGATCTGGACTATCTAAAGTAATCGGCATTATAGCCGTTCTCTTTTTATGTGTCATTAATATGATCGGTACAAAATACGGCGGCTTTGTCCAAACGCTGACAACGATCGGTAAGCTGATCCCGATTGCATGCATCATTATCTTTGGCCTTTGGAAAGGCGATCAGCACATCTTCACAGCTGTGAACGAAAGCATTTCGGATATGAACTTCGGCGCAGCCATTTTGGCTACATTGTTTGCATACGACGGATGGATTCTTCTGGCCGCTCTAGGCGGAGAAATGAAAAATCCCGAAAAGCTGCTGCCGCGTGCAATGACGGGCGGATTATTAATTGTAACGGCTATCTATATTTTCATTAACTTTGCATTGCTTCACGTCCTGTCTGCGAACGAAATCGTCACACTTGGCGAAAACGCAACAAGCACAGCTGCCACCATGCTGTTCGGTTCAATCGGCGGAAAGCTGATCAGTGTCGGCATTATCGTCAGTATCTTTGGGTGCTTAAATGGAAAAGTCCTTTCTTTCCCGCGTGTGTCATTTGCGATGGCGGAACGCAAACAGCTTCCATTTGCCGACAAACTGTCACACGTACACCCGACGTTCCGCACACCATGGATTGCGATTTCTTTCCAAATTGCCTTGGCTTTGATTATGATGCTGATCAGCAACCCTGATAAGCTCTCGGAAATCTCGATTTTCATGATCTACATTTTTTATGTGATGGCCTTTTTTGCGGTCTTTATCCTCCGCAAGCGAGCAAAGGGAGAAAATCGCGCCTACAGTGTTCCGCTTTACCCATTCATGCCGATTTTGGCCATCGCGGGCTCATTTTTTGTGTTAGGCAGCACACTCATTACAGATACACTGAGCTGCGGATTATCCATCCTCATCGGTCTTGCCGGACTGCCTGTTTATTACTGGATGAAAAAACGAAAAGCAAGCTGATTAAAACGGTTCCCTTGTTTAGGGAACCGTTTTTTAGTGAAACAGAAGATAAAAGTTGACAGGAAAAACACAACTTTTGATATACTTTTTACGTTAAGCAGAAAGTTTTTGCAAACTTGGGTCGTTTTTTTGAAGTGAAGTAGGCCAAAATAAGGGGACATGATTTCACGAAAAAGTCAAGACGTGTTTTTTTCGACTTTACCTGTTTTTTTTCGACAAAAGGCTATATAATAATTTGATGTGTGCATTGTCTCATTCAAACTATGGAGGGTTTTTAATGATAAGAAGAAAAAAAGATAAGTTCTCACTCCTTTTAACAGAAATTGCAAAGAACATAGACGAAACTGCAGAATATTTTGTGAATTTCAAGGTCACTAACCAAACGACGCTTAAAGAATTTGCAGATACGTTAAAGGAATATGAAACAAAAGGTGACAATCATGTTCATGTCATGATTAAAGAGCTTAACAAAGCGTTCATCACTCCTATCGAACGCGAAGATATCCTTCAGCTGACAAACAGTCTGGATGATGTACTTGACGGAATCGAACATTTCTCTGCCATGATGGAGATTTTCTCTATTACTTCATCAGACGAGCATATCGATAAATTCAGCGGATACATCAGAGAATGTGCGAAAGAAATTTTAATTGCAATTGAGCTGCTGGCAGAAAACCGCTTAAAGGACATTCAGCCTCACGCCATCAAAATTAAAGAGTATGAGCACAACTGTGACAACCTGCACAGAAAATCATTAAAGAATCTTTTCGGAAATGAAACAGATCCGATTAAAGTTATTCAATATCGTGAAATCTATGAAACGCTTGAAGAGATTGCCGACTCTTGCCAAAGTGTTGCCAATAATCTTGAAACCATCATTATGAAAAACGCGTAACGAGGGGTTAAAATGGATATTCTATTAATATTAACCATACTAATAGTCATTTGTGCTCTGGCGTTTGATTTCATTAACGGGTTTCATGATACGGCGAACGCAATTGCGACTTCGGTATCGACAAAAGCCCTGAAACCGCGCCATGCCATCATAATGGCGGCTGCGATGAACTTTATCGGAGCAATGACATTCACAGGTGTTGCCAAAACCATTACGAAAGACATTGTGGATCCTTATACGCTGGAAAATGGTTCAGTCGTAATTTTAGCTGCGTTAATCGCTGCGATTGTCTGGAACCTGATTACATGGTACTATGGCATCCCAAGCAGTTCATCCCATGCTATCATCGGGGCAATTGCCGGTGCGGCAGTAGCGGCAGCCGGGTTTGCTTCGTTAAATTATAAAGGCTTCATTAAAATTATTGAAGCACTGATCCTTTCACCGATTCTTGCTTTTGTCGTTGGGTATATTTTATACACCATCGTCAAGCTGATATTCAAAGACAGCAATTTGGCGAAGACGAACAAGCAATTCCGCAGAGTGCAGATTCTTACAGCTGCCCTGCAATCGTATACACACGGCACAAACGACGCGCAAAAAGCAATGGGTATTATTACAATGGCTCTCATCACAGCAAATTTACATACTTCTGCTAATGAAATCCCAACTTGGGTGCAATTTGCCTGCGCGACTGCCATGGGTCTCGGAACATCAATCGGCGGCTGGAAAATCATCAAAACCGTTGGCGGAAAGATCATGAAAATCCGTCCGGTAAACGGTGTTTCCGCTGACTTAACCGGTGCTGCCATTATTTTCGGCGCCACATTTATTCATTTGCCGGTCAGTACCACCCACGTCATTTCTTCATCAATCCTAGGCGTTGGTGCGTCACACAGGGTAAAAGGCGTAAACTGGGGCACAGCCAAGCGGATGCTTATTACATGGGTCATCACGCTTCCGATTTCTGCGACACTTGGCGCCATCGCCTACTTTATTTTAAATATGATATTTTAACGTCACACCGCTTCTGTTAAAGGAGCGGTTTTTTTGATGGAACAGGAAAACCAGCCGGATCTCTCGAATACAATAAGCAGAACCATAATTCAGATGTGAGGGATTGATGTATGCTTTTATTCTTTCAGATCATGGTCTGGTGCATCATGGCCGGATTAGGCTTATACGTTTACGCCACGTGGCGTTTCGAAGCGAAGGTTAAAGAAAAAATGTCCGCCATCCGTAAAACATGGTATTTGCTGTTTGTTCTGGGCGCTATGATATACTGGACATATGAGCCCTCTTCCCTGTTTGCCGACTGGGAACGGTACCTCATTGTCGCCGTCAGTTTCGCTTTAATCGATGCTTTCATCTTCTTAAGTGCATACGTCAAAAAACTGGCCGGCAGCGAATTGGAAACAGACACAAGAGAAATTCTCGAAGAAAACAACGAAATGCTCCACATGTACCTCAATCGGCTGAAAACATACCAATACCTATTGAAAAACGAACCGATCCATGTTTATTATGGAAGTATAGATGCATATGCTGAAGGTATTGATAAGCTGCTGAAAACCTATGCCGATAAAATGAACTTAACAGCCTCCCTTTGTCCCTATTCGACGCAGGCTGATAAAGACCGGTTAACCGAGCACATGGACGATCCGACAGACGTGCAAACACGGCTTGACCGAAAGGATGTTTATTACGACCAATACGGTAAAATGGTTCTCATCCCTTTTACCATCGATACACAGAGCTATGTCATCAAGCTGACGTCTGACAGCATTGTCACGGAATTTGATTATTTGCTTTTCACATCATTAACGAGTATATATGATTTGGTGCTGCCAATTGAGGAGGAAGGTGAAGGATAATGGATCGCGCGTTTCAAAACGGCTGCGGGCCCCGCGCGGCCAAGCCGTTTAAAATCCTGAAAAAACGTTCAACCACCAGTGTCGCCAGCTATCAAGTCAGTCCGCATACAGCAAGAATCTTCAAAGAAAACGAACGGCTGATTGACGAGTATAAACGAAAAAAAGCATGATCACACTAAAAGGACAAGGGAAAACCGCTCTTGTCCTTATTCCTTTTCCGATGAGGGTTACATATACTAAAACAAACAGAGGACATTGTCAGGTGATAAAGTGAAAAAATTGGTGAGGCGTGTGAAGTTTGTTGATTACGGAAGGTTTGGACTTTCCGGATATTCGCTTCGGGTGAGGGAGCGGAGTGCCATGATATTGAAGCATTTAAAAAAACGGACAAAAAAAAGCGACATTTAAACAATATGTCGCTTTTTATATTCATCATTTTTATCTGTTTGATTAAAGAGCCTTGCATAAATAAGTTCTAAGTACTTCATTGGATAGATGATATATTTCACTACCCGGTTAAATGCGCGCGATCCAAATAGAGACGTTATTCCAAATGCCATCGTAAAACATAAAATCAATCGCGTATCAGGGTTTTGTTCGTTTAACCAGCTATTATGAGTGAGTAGCGGGAAGATAAAGATCATATGAAATAAAAAGATCGCAAGTGAATGTTCTCCCCATTGGGTGAATTTATTTTTGCCAGCACCAACTGCATTTAATAATAAGAAAATGCCTAATACAGCTAAGGAATAATGAAAGAATACAATCCCTGTATAACTATGATTCTCTATATGGAACTTTTGATAGCCTAGAAAACCAAAAAACAGTTGATCAAATTTATCATTATGCTGATCTAAAATAATGAAAATCAATACAGAGACAGCTAAGATAGAAAACAGTTTAAACTTAAATTTGTCTAATGCGCTGTATATTTTACTCATGAGATCTCTTGAACAATAAAAACCCGCCAAGAAAAATGGAAGAAAAACAAAAGTTCTCAATATAGATAGTGTTTGTGTATGCATGCTGCTATAGTATATTTTGATAAATTCTATAATCTGATCTGCATAAAATCTGGAAAAAAAGCTCATTATCAGCAACAAGAACAGCAACACCGCTTTTAAGACATGTCTGCCGTTTATTTTCTTTAGAATAATAGCCAGTGCATACCAGCTGCCCAGACTGACAATATACCACAAATGAGTATGCGGTCTTCCGTAAGTAAATTGAATGACAGAAAAGTTACCAGCATAGTAACGGTACACACAGTAAAAGGTTTGAAAAATAACATATAACAGAATGAGATTGATGACTTTTTTAATTGATGGCCTTTTGGAAAAATAACCATTTAGAAAAATAAAAGCAGGCATGTGGAATGAATAAATGATTTCAATCATATTTTCCAGCCCGCTTTTACTAGCACCCAGCAGATGGGCAAATACAACCAAAAATATTAATACACCTTTGACATTATTTAATTTCATATCTTTTTGCACAGTATAACCACCTAAAAACAAATTCATCAATATTCAGTATGGTTTTACTAGCAAGTGTTGTCAATGTTTTCTTTTTCTACAAGACCAATAAAGTGCTGATCTTCGCTTTTGTCGCAGGCCCGTAAATGCCATCGGCCGTTAAACCGTTAACAGACTGAAAACGCGCAACCGCATCCGCTGTTTTCGGTCCGTAAATGCCGTCTATTCCATTGTTGACAGCGCCTTTATCAGGATAAAAATACAGCGCGGCAAGTGCCCGCTGCACCTGAAAAACATGTTCTCCTGAGGTATATGGTGTTGTCAATTGAATGATGCCATCAGGGAGCGGATAGAGCTCGGGTTCTTCAGCGGACGATGGAGCACTTACAATTAACACTTGACCGACCTGAATGAGATTGGGGTCTTCGATATTGTTCCACTCTTGCAGCTGAGCAACAGTAACCCCGAACATTCTCGCTATGGATGTAAGTGTGTCACCTTTTTTCACGACGTAGGTTTGGCTGCCGCCTCCGCCAATCCCCGCTTTGAACGAATCCCACGTACCCAATAGCTTGCTCGGGCATTCCTTCCCAGACCAATATTTATGAGGGACGACATTGGCGAGACTGATATTGTGCTCACTCATTAATGTTTTGATCAGCCATTGGGCATTTGCTGTTGCTTTTGCAAAGTCTCCATCGACATTTTCGCAAATTTCAATTCCGATAGAAGCCCGGTTGCCGCTGCCATTTCCGTCTCCCGCATGCCAGCCGTTTTCATCTAAAGGCAAGTGCTGATAAATTTCTGTATCATCAACAGTAAAATGCCAGCTTGTCGTCGTACCAGGATTTTTCAAATAGCGGGCGTGCGCAGCAGCATCCGCTCCTGCTGCGGTATTCGCTGTATTGTGCACGGTAATGTAAAGCGGCGTCATTGCATAGCCAGGACGGTTATTTGCACCGACTGGAATAAAGTCTTGAATAATGTTAACCATTTTCATCTCTCCTTATTTCGTCAGATTATTTTCCTTTAACAAGTGGCGCTGTTTTTTTCCTTTTTCTGTTACATAGTTGTTTTTAAACCAAGCGGCAAGTGTCGTTCCAATTGTAAAGGCGATAGAACCTGCTGAATAAAGGGCGTCAGCAAGCTGATTGACCTGCTCCTCTTGAATATCCAATGGTGATTTGCCAAGCATCAGCATGGTCTGGTTGAGTAACGCAACCAAAAGAAGCACAGTCCTGATGACCGTGCCCTTGTCAAACGTTTTCATGAAAATCCCCCTTTAATGCTGCAGCAGGTTGTACATAATGGCGATCGTTCCACCGATGATCCCTGTACAAACTGCTGTAATAATAGCACCTGTGATGGTGCGTTTAATCCATGTTGTATTTTCTTCAATTTTGTTTAATTTTTCATTCAGCGTCATGATTTGCTGGTCTTGTCTATCCGATGATCTCTCTAGAACACTGACTCGCTGCTCAAGCGTTTTTTGTTCTGTTTTTATTTCTGTTATCTCTTTTTCAAGTGAATTCATGTCAGGTACCTCAGACAATGCTGACATATAAACTACCTCCCTACTTCTTTCATACATTCACCTCCTTTGAGGCAAAATAAAAAAGCCTTTTAGTTGACTTTTATCGTTTCCTCGTATGTTTGACCTGTTATTTCTTTATATTGATCATGTGACACGTATTTAGTAGCAACACCTTTCTTTAAGTCATCAATTGAACAGTCACTGTATGTCATTGCGTCCTTTATCATCGATATTGTAGCCCATTTATAAAACAGTGCATATACCCAGAAATTAAGATTCACTTGTCATCTCTCCCTTTAAACTCAGTACGTCTAATTTCAAAATCGCCATTTGTTCACCTAAAGACTGATTCAAATCTTCCGCTTCTTTCCTTGCCAATACTTCCGTAGTCAGTTGTATACCTAAAGTATTTTGAGCCTTCTCAGCTTGTTTTCTGGCAAGTTTTTCGTCTGCGAGTTGTTGCCTCAGAGTTACGAGTTGTTCCATAACCGTATTTGACTCAAATTCATTCTGATATTTGTTTTTTTGAATATCCTTATATTCTTGATCAGCAGATTCATGCCATACATTATTCGCCTTATCAAACTGCGGCCTCCATAAGCCATCAGGAGGCTTTACTGTAGTTGAATTATCTGGCATCTGGATTTCTGGACTGGCCAAAATTTTCGGTCTCAAAAAATAGAAATTATCATCATACAAAAAAACTTGCACTTTCTCTCCTCCTTACAGAGTAAAATTATTATCTAGAGAAACTCCAGTAATGTTGGCCTCAATGTTGGCATGTTTTCCAACCAATCTTAGTTCCCCGTTTGTTTCAGCAATATATTTTGATGTGCCTGTTGTTCCAAATAACGTTGCAGCCATAGATTTTTGTGTCGAAGGACGGGCTTCAGCTGGAAGTATAGCAAAAACGCTATTGAAGTCAGGCGAAACTACTTCACCTCGAGTAAATACCTGGTTACCCCATACAGCATACTGTGGTTTTCTTCCACCTACCTTATTTCCATTTATAAGAGTTAAGTCATACCAAGTCATGCTATTAAAATCCCCATCAGTAATGAGACGCTTCCATCCTAAAAAATCACCTTCTTTATGAATGATTCCAATCCATGTTTGATTATCGAAGGATCTTGTAGCGACAATTTTTTTCAACCCTTGCGGCGGAGCTAGTTCAGCAGATACTTCTGTAATATCATAGTAATACCAGGCTGCCTTATCGTCTCCAGGTAGATTTTGTACAGCGGCACCGAAATAAAAACCTGTGGGCAAATCAAATAAACTTCCCCCGTTTTTTATTTGAATTCTCTGGCCTTTGTCTGTTGTTAGTGGATATAATTGTCCGCTATTCCACTTGGTTCTCTCCATTGATGAAATATGAAGCGTTTGATTCTTAGCATGGTCATTCACCTTCGACTGAGCCCCTGTTATAGTCTCAATCGGATACCAATTGACTTTAGTATGATTCGCATTATAGTAGAACCACCATGCGTTTCCAGATACATCCACAGCATAACCAATTCCAATCCCTGGTTGACCTACCAATTGCATACCTCTCAGACTTCCTGAAGAAGGGTTATCAGTAACTGCGTTTGTCCCATAGAAAGACACAGATCCTAAATCTTTTAACGCTTCATAAAATGTGCCAGAAGTTAGGTTGATTTTTTGCGTTCCATTGTCGGCCGTTATTTTGAATAGTTGTGAATTATTCCACTTAGTACGCTCATCTGATGTGATATGACAGGTTGTATCATTCGTATGTGAACTAAATTCAGCTTTTGAAGCTTGCAGTACATTATCTACATTTCCAAGCCCAACTTGTGCCTTCGTGACTTGGTTTGGATTATCTCTTCTTGCAGCCAGTTCATCAGTGTATGCTTTTGCATTCCTCTCAGCTGTATCAGCCTTACTTTGAGAACCAGCTGGTGTTTCTTTTGCGTTCCAATTCGATCGCTCTGCAGACGTTATATGCCGGGTTGTATCATTCATATGTGAATTAAATTCCGTCTTTGAAGCCTGCTGCACGTTATCCACGTTCCCCAGCCCGACTTGCGCCTTGGTTGTGTTGTGGGGGTTGTTCATGTCGTTTTTGTGGGCAGCCAGGTCTGTGTGAGCGTCTTTTATTCCTTTTTCCCAGCGGTTGACGTCGTCTTCGTTGATCGGATCGTCCGGGAGCCAGTCTGTTTTTTCTTCGTATGCCATGTTTACACCACCTCAAAAGTAAATCTGAAATCGAGTGTTCGGTTTTCGCTGACGTCCAGGTCTGTTTTTCTTTCTGTAATGATGTTGCCCAGCTCGTCAAAAATTTGGACCGTTTCGATATGCTTAATGTCTTCTTCGCGTTTTGTCAGAACGGTGACTGTCGCTCCGTCAATGGCGAGTTCTGCTATTTCTGTTTTTTGTCCGTTAAGCAGCACGTGATCAATTCTGCTCTTCAGATCTGCCGCTGTACGTTCTCTGTATATGGTTGAAATCAAGTTAAAACCACCTCATTGTTGTTAAGGGTGACCGAATAACCGACTTTCAGCTCACTGGCTGTTCGGTATCTGCGGTGATTCAGGATGACTTTGTCTTTGATTTGAAGCGTCTCGTTCAATCCGCCTCTGAGCGTATACGCCAAATGAGCGGGCTTCATGTTTTCTATCGTTTCGATCAGCTCATTCATGTGCTGAAGGTCATCAACATTGATGTCGACGTTAAATCTGTATTCGCTGGGAAGCAGACGGACCTGTGCAGACGGGTTTTTCAAAAAGCGGTTCACCGCCTGCTCAATGGCCTTGTAAGTAATTGGCGGGATGTTCGACATTTTTGAAATAAGCCGCAATCTTCTGATCTCGTCGTTGTCGCCTGATTCCCGCGGGACGTTTAAAATCTTTTCCCAGCGGCTGAGCCCCCATGTCGCTGTCGGCACAAATAATTGATCGGTCAGATCAAATATGCTGTTATTCTGCTTGTCAAACTCAGGTGCCTCCGCTTTCAGCAGCTCGGCCATTTCTTTCAGGCTGGTGAGAAATGGCGGCAGGTATGCTGTCATGTCATCTTGTTTGCTCAATGATCTTCACCTGCCCAAGCTTAGGAATTTCCACGTCGCTCAGCACGAGATTTTCAGACGTGCCGTTGATTTGAATATTAGCGTAGTCACTGACTGACGGTGAATTATAAACAATATTGTTGATTTGCGATAGACGGATGATGTTATCTTCAAACGCCATTTTCTTAAAAAGATTTAAAACGCCTTCTTCAATTTCCGCCTTGACTTCATCAATCGAGTGATTGATCTCAGGCAGCACTTCGGCCGAAATTTCAACTTCTTTCCAGACCGCGCTTTCCACTGTGACAACGGCTCCAATTGGCGCCTGCCCCTCACCCTGCCCCGGTTCAGGATCAATATAATCCTTCACTTTTTGAATTAAGATATCGGAAGCTGGCTCGAGCTTGGCATTCGTGACGACAATTTTGACCGTGCCGTCCCCGTTCCAAAGCGGGAAAATCTTCGCCTTCCCAATACCATCCACTTCTTCAGCCCACTCTTTATAATGCATTTTATTGGCACTGACAGCCTCACGCCGAACCCTTGTAAAATACCGATCTCTTAAGCTGTCGTCTCCTTCTTCCTCGCGGCCCGGAATGAGGATTTCTTTGACAATGGCTGTTTCTAATCCGGGAATGGTATCCAGTGACAGTAAATTACGTCCGGTCAGGTTGGCATTTCCTGCTTCACCAGGTGTTTCACAGACGAGCGTCCCATCTGCTGTATATTGAAAATAAAGATTATCCACATAGAAGCGGGAGCCTGCCGGAATGGTCACACCAGACGTAAACTCTCCCGCTCTGACCGCCTTTGTCGCGGCTGTCCGTTCAATCCCCGCTTCCGCTGCGCGCCGGTCTAAAAACTCCCCTTGCGCGGTATCGGAGAAGACCAGCTCTAGCACAGTATCCAGCCATATATATGACTTCGCAAGCTCGGCCGCCGCCGGGGCTAACGCATTATAAATGACACTGCCTTCTCTTGTGTCAATATCTGCGGAGATGCTGTTCAGCATACGCTCCATAATCTCCTCAAAGGTCTGATCCTCAAACATCTTCGCCAATCACCTCCTCAATCTCAAGCGTCCCTTCATCTGTCTCCACCACGAAGGAAACATGAAACACATCGCCTTGTTTTTCAATCTCAAAATCTGTTACAGCAGATATCCGGTCGTCATAAACGAGCGCTTCCTCTATCAGCCTCGGAATCTCCATTTTTTTATAAGCATCAGTCGTCTCATGATCTGTCAGCACGTCCTGAAGTTCATTGCCGACATTATGGCTGTATACGGAATACGCATAGCGCTCTGTCTGTAAGGCGATATACACAAACTGTCTGATCGCTTCAAGACCGGTAATCAGCTCATTTGTAATTCTTCCGTTTTCAAAATCGATTTTGTACGTTTGCGAGGTTTCAATGACTTCACTGTCATCTTCAAAATCCTCAAACTGAACTTCCGGTGTCAGGGCCATGATGCCCACTCCTTTATAACAAACTAAATAAAAAACCACTTCTAGCTGAAGCGGTTTGTCTATACTTTATCTAAAATAAAAAACGATTGCCCGCCAGTCAGAGCAGCTGTCATAACACGGTCTCCCGGCTCGAGTGCATCGTCTCCTCCGGACTGCATCCGTTTTGGGATGATGAGGGCGTCAGCCGGTATGATCAGTTTGCTGTTTTCATTTAACTTGATCTCAACAGGAGAAACCGAAACCACCTCAGCTGGGAGCAGCTCCACCGGAGACTCAGCGCCAACTGCGCCGACTGCCAAGTGTTTAATAGCCTCACTTAACCTCATCAGGACGCTCCTTCCGGCATCGCATTCTTTTCGACAACATCAATGGTCATCGTATGTTTCGTTCCTTTAAATTCGTGCCGGTCTGTATCTACCCAATAGGTTTTTTTGATTCCCGCTTCCGGAATGGATATATAGACAGGCAGTCCGCTCTGCACTTCCGGAATACCGACCGCCTGAATATTTTTCAGTTCTTTCTTCACGCCCTTTTTTTCAGCAAGACGCACATCTGCCCGCCGCTGAAGCTGTGCTTGGTTGATGTCATCTGTGACCGTTTCCGTATATTGAAGCACACCGTATTTATTTAAGCCTGAACTGTCTTTGGCAGACGCTTTATACGTCTTATTGTCCTTCTGCCGGCGGAGCACCACCCGTGTTGCAGTGTCATTTATAGAAGTGTTGTATTGGTAGCCCGTAATATTGACGCCGGTTTCGAGCACCCATACCTCTGACGGATCTGGCCACGCGCGCAAACCGAGCTTTCCTTTTTCCGAATACAGCTGGTAATGCCGTCCTGTCTGGCTTTTCGTCTGTTTCAGCGCTTTTAAGATGATGTCATACAGGCTCGTATCATTTTTAATGACAAGGCTTTTGATTGTATGGCCTGTGTTCGCAATCGAGGCAGTCGGTATTTGAAAATCATTGGCGATTCTTCTGATCATCTGGTCAGCCCGCTGATTGGAAAAGACGTACACATCCTGGTTTTTGACCAGATACTGAAGCATATCGTATGCGCTGAAAGCAAGCGTATGCTCATCCGGGGTTCTCGCAAAAACAATGCCCCGAAAAAGCTCTTTTCCCTTCCACTTAAATAAGACCGTATCTCCTTCTGTGACGCTGTAATACGTCTGGTTACCCTGTTTGATGACAATGGTCGCTTCAATGGAGCGCGGCGCCTGATAACGATGTCCTTCCAGTGATACGCTTTCAGCCACCAGCTCAAGCCATTCTGTGTCTTTAATAACGAACAGTTCTATCATCATACTTCACCTGTTTCATTGCGGTATCTTTAATTTTTGGCCGGGGAAAATCCAGTGGCCCGGCTGCCTGATGTTTCGTTTGCTTCGTTTAATCATTGCTGTTTTATTGGCGTTCCAAATTTTGCGCCATTGCGTGCTGTTCCCATAAAATCTGCCGGCAATGTCCCACAGCGTGTCTCCCTTTTTCACTGTATAGGTTTTCGGAGAAGCCTTCGACGGGCGTTTTGCCTTTGTTTTTTTCTTCTGCTTGATTTTCCGTGGGGAAGCGGTTTTGTATTCTTTTAATTGAATATCAAACGAGCGATCGCCGATATCCTGCTGGCCTTCGCTATAGGAAAAACCTTCAATGCTGCATGTTACATTCACTTTAGTTCCCGTAATCAAAAACTGAACCGGTTTTTTGGCCTTCATCCATTTTTCAATTTTCGTTATCGCATTTTCCGGGGATGGGAAGTGTTGATATTCAGCTATCGGGCTGTATTTCTTCGGAAAAAACGAAGAGAACGAAATTTCTTTTGCTCCCTGTTCGTCAATAAATGTAAGGTCACCGAACTTGGCTACTTTAACCGTTTCATTCTGAACCGTATTTGAAATATTTAACTGGTCGGGAAGAACGGGGAGCCGCAGTTTGTCCTTCCCTTGTGAAATCCAAAATTCATATACGGATTTAGTCAAATGCAACGACTCCCTTCGTTCCAATATTGATATCCTTTTGCAGCTCGTCTATGAGCGCCTGTTTGATTTTCGCTGCTAGGCTTTCGGCGTCTTGTCCATTATGGAAGTGCTGGTCACCGTTAAATTGGATATAAATCTCTTTTGATCCGGAAACCGCTGCCGCCGGCCGGCTAGCTGAAGTAACAGCTGAAACTTGCCCTGATGAAAGCTCAGATTGCTGGGATTGAGATGGATCTGTCACTTCCATACCAAGAGCCTGTGCCGCTCTCTGAAGGAGATAGCGGCCACGTATGCCTCGCTCCTCCGGAATGATCCATTCTCGCTTGTTTCCTTCACCGACACGGGCGATTTGTTCTTTTGTGATCAGCCCGCCGTTGGCATAACCGACATAGGGACCGCCACGTTTAAGACTTTTAATACCAGGTACATTATCAATTGATCCGTATCTGCTTTTGATATAACCGATCGCAGCAGCAGCGTTGTGAATCGGATTTCTGATATTACCCATGCCTGGCGCTTTATGGGCATTAAATGTAGTTGGAACTGTCTGCATGAGTCCTTGTGATGGATTTCCCGCCTTCGCGTTGCTATCCCACAGGTTAATAGAGTTAGGGTTGCCCCCTGATTCATACTGTGCAATCGTCATTAATCCCGAGAGCCAGCTCAACGGTGTCTTTGTGGCCATCATTGCAGCCATAAGCCACTGTTTCACATTTCCGCCTACTGCACCCATTCCGGAATAAGCAGCTGCCAGTGATCCAGCTTGTTTTTCAGCATATTTTTTCACATCGACAGAATCTAGACCTTTTACAACACCAACAGAGGCAAAACGCCCCAAGCTCATCATGACACGGGAAGGTGAATGGATATCTAATTCCTCACGGAAAGCCTGTTCCACTCGCTTCGCCATATCCTTTGCAGCTTGTTTCACTTCACTGGATTTAGAGTTCATGCCTGTCACAAAGTTTCCAACCAAGCCGGAACCCCAGCTATTGGATGTGTCTTTTGAATGCAGGAACGGTTTGTCAACATGTGAGCTGACATACTGCGCGGTCCCTGTTTGGGTTGAGTTTTGTCCTTGGGCAAAGCCTTTGACCGTCCCTGTGCCCCATGATGATGATTTGTTCACAGTCGCTTGGAAAGGTGTTTTGACCTTTGATTGCAAAAAGCCGTCCGTTCCGGTTGCAGTGCCGTTTTGCCCCTTAGTATAGCCGCTCACCATTTGTTTTCCGTAGTTTGGTGAAGCAGAAATCATTTGTGTAAATGGCGTATTGATGTTTTTCTTTTTCCAGTCTTCCATTTTGACCGGCTGATTGCTGATGCCTTTATCAAAGCCTTCTGAAAATTGCTGTCCGAGTGTGGACGCTTGGCCTGTAAGGTTTGCAGTGTCCATTGACGGAGAGGCTGATCCTGATAACGGGCTGGCAGCAGCTGCTCCTCCTGAAACCGATACCGGACTTGCAGCAGAAGATGAAGCTGCTCCCATGTCGTCTACGACTTGCATACCGAGCTTAGACGCTGCTTGTGAAAGAAGCATTTTGCCTCGACCTCGGTTGTTATCAACCGGGATAACGAATTCCTTGCCGGCTTCACCGATCCACGAGATAGTCGGTTTGGTGATGTAGCCGCCTGTGGCGTTCTGATTCAGCGCTTGTTGAAAAACAGTCATATTATTATTTGATGGAGACTGAGCAAAAATGTTATTAGTAGTAGTTTTAGAACTAGTTTTCTTCTCTTTCGAACCCTTTTTGCTTGGTTTTTTCTTGAGGTGAGTAACTTCCTCCCCCCTGTGTATTACTTTTGCAACGAAACCTCCAACTGCATCTTTTATATCGAATAGCCATGAAAATTTCTCAGCAATTGCCTCTGATACTTTAACCAATGGATCTTTCACATGTTCATTAAACCAAGTTTCAATTCCATCCCATGCATCCTCAAAAAATTTCCTTGCATCATCAAATTTTTCTTTTATTGAAGTTTTAATATCATCTACTTTTTTGACGATCGGGTTCCATACATTATCATAAAACCAATTTGACACGCTTGACCAAACATCAGAAATAGTAGTCCATGCATCGTTAATCTTACTCCAAATCCATGTTGCCGCAGTTGATACTGCTTCACTCACAGGGTTCCATACATTGTCCATGAACCACGTAGAAACAGTAGACCATATTCCAGAAATAAAAGTCCAAGCGTTACATAATCCTGTCCATATCGTTGTAGCCACAGTAGTAACCGCTCCGCTTATTGGATCCCACACGTTATCCTTAAACCATGGGTAGACAACATTCCATACTGCCACTATGCCATCCCAAGCATAAGCAAACAGACCTACTATAAAATTAATTACGGGTACAGCTACATTATAAATAGGCGTAAACACATACTGGTCAAACCAAGTTGAAACTTTACTCCATGTATCTTCAATCCAAGTTATTGCCCCATTGGCTGTATCAGAGATTGAATCCCATTTTCCACTCCACCACTCTTTGTTAAAAAGTGATTTGCTTATATTCTCCTTTAACTTAGACGTATCAAACATCTTACCAATGTTCTTACCTGCTTCTTCTCCGCCGATAGCGCCTACTAAACCGCCGCCGATTCCACCGATAGCGCCTCCAATTGCTGTCCCTTCCGGACCAACGAAGGATCCAATTGTCGCACCTGCTTCTGCTCCGGCAGTTGCACCTGCTTCGGCGCCGACAATGCGTCCTCCGATTGAACCAACCTTTTCGCCAACATTATCTTTATTGATTCCAGCTAAATCGAACATCGCTAAAGCAGATCCCACGTATGGAACAGCCTTTCCCATGCCTCTGAACGCTTTTCCTAGTTTGGATGAATCCTTTCCTAGCGATTTTAATCCTCCAAGCCAGTTCTTTACCTTCGAACCTGAAGTCCGAGGGGCACTTTCACCAGATGTGCCGCCCTGACGTCTTCTTATCACTTCTCCAGGAACCTTCAGCGTTCTGTTTGGAGCCTTTGTCGGGCTTTTCTTTTTTCTATACGTTTTTTTCTTTTTAGTGCCCGGACTGATACCTCCGTCTTCACAGCAGCCGCAACAACAATTTCCGCCTGTATTACGATTAAGGACTTTTTTATCTTTTTCAGAATCCTCGCCTGAATCTTTCTTTTTTTGGGGGCCTAGAATTTTATCAATGATCTTATCGAACACATCATTTTTCAGTTTTTCTAATAATCTCTCTTTGAAACGATCTAAAAAAGCTTTTCCGATTTCGTTGAGTGTATCCTTAATCCAAGGCCAAGCGGATTTGGTCCACCAATCCTTTAGCCAACCTTTTATTTTTCCGACCCATCCAGGTTTTTGATCTGAGCTTTTATCAGACCCTTTATCCGAGGATTTGTCTGATTCTTTCTTAGATGTCTCTTTGTTAATCGGGCTTTCTTTTTTATTGATTTTGTCTGATACTTTTGACTTAACAACAATCTTTACAGAATACGTTTTTTCAAATTTCCTCAAAAGTGCTGTTAATCGATTAACGGTTTTGGTGATTTCATCGATGACTTTTAATTTAACAGTATAACCGTTTTTTAAATTTTTCTTGATATAACCAATCATTTTTTTAACTGTTGACGTAACCTTGTCATCTGGAACCAAAAGAAATGATAGCTTTTGATTAGATAGCATCTTCTTTATTTTTTTATATGCAGTTCTTGTCCTGTCTACCAAAGATACAGTCAGCTTGGTTTCTTTCGGCAGGCGTTTTAGTTTTTGTTCAATCGCTTCCAGCTTTGCAGTTGCTTGATCATCAAGTACAACTTTGATTTCTAGTGATTTCGCGAATTTTAAAATGATGTAGTCATTTATTTTTCTCAGCCGGTAAAATGCCTGATCTTCTGCTCTGATACTGATTTTGATTTGCCGATTAATGGTTTTGACTTTTTTTTCGACCTCTTGGAATCCTTTATGTATCCGTTTTAGTTTTTTAGATACCTTGTCTTCGAGATCAAAACGAGCTGTTAATTTTGCGATATTAGTTCCCTCCTCTCCTTGATTCTTTTTCTAATCGTTCTAGCTTATAACCTATCAACCCAAATAAAAGAGCTTTGAAATGTTTTGGTGCTTCGTATAATTCAAGAAGCTGGGATGGCGAATAATGAAGCTCATGCATTGCATAGTACAAATACACAGCTTCCTTATCGCCATCCTTTACTAGTTTTTTGCTTCTTCTTCTAGATCTTCAAGATCATCCTCAAACCCATTGATTTCAATAGCCTTATTCAGCCAGTTTGCATACTCTCCCCCCACAGATAGTACACGTTTCGCCACTTCTACTGGATCCGCTGTTTTGTAAGCTTCTCTTAAATCTTTTGAACGAAAATCAGGATAAATAGTAGATTCGATGGCAATTCTCGCATAAAAGCGCTGGGAGTCTAAATCTTTCACACGGCCGCGGCCTTTCACATTTTTAAATGTGGTATTTTCTTTCTCCAATTCATCAATTCGTTCGGTTGTAATTGGTTTTAAAATAAACGGAATGACATTCCCTTTTTTATCAACAAAACGCTTTGAGATCGGTACTTTGATTTCTTCGGCTTCAATTGTTTTTCCCGGCATAAAAAAGGAAAGATCATATACGTTTTCGTTCTTCTCGCTCATGTAAAAAACTCCCTTATCTCTTTTAATTGATTTCATCATGTGTAAAAACAGACCTTTCTGAGAAAGGTCTGCATATGGCTACTTCAGTTTTGATTAAAATGTGTCAGAAAGCTTTTCAGGCACGTCGAAGTCTTCGAATGTAAATGGCACTTCTTCTTCCAGCGCTTCTGAATCGACATCAAGGCTTGCGATTTTGGCAGAGTCAAAGTTGACGTCGTACAGCGTGACGCGCTCTGTGCCTCGTCCGGAGGATTTATCATCAAGCACGGCTTGGAGTGTGAAGTAAGGGTCGCTGCCTTTTTTGACATAATCCATCATCAGGAGCACGAATTTTGATGTGACTTTATAGAACGTTGCTGTTCCAGTTCCGTTTGCCCCTGTTGTTTTATGGCCTGTCATGCGGCGGCCCATAATGTTTACTTCAGACTTGTTTTTCTCGACGTTCGCTTCAAATGTTTTGATGTGCGCCATTTCCTCGCCATCGAGAAATAAACGGCCTTCTTTTCCTGAGATTGTGTTTTGAGCTTTTAATGCCATATTAGTTTACCTCCACATTAAAGTAGAATTTTTCTGCTGCGTCGACAGGCTGTACAGCCAGGTCAATCAAGAAGCCGTCACGGTCTTCATTCATTGAAATGGTGATATCTCCATCAGAATCAAAGCCGGTGATACCGCCCGCATCCTGAAGTGTTGTCAGGTATTGCGTGATCATCGTTTTCACATACTGCAGTCCGTCTTCAGACGCCGGGATATCGCTTCCGCTGCCTTTTCTTGATTTAATTAAGGCTTTCAGCTCGCGTGTTAAATCATTATTCACAGCGTCCAGGACACGGACGATTTTATTTTTCGCGAACTTTTTGTTTTTCTCGGCTGTGAATGTAACGAGTGAGTTAATGTCCTTTTCAACGCTGACAGATTTATCGCGGGCGTCAAATGAAAATAAAAATTCGCCTTTGCCCAGACGTTCAACAATCGTATCGTGGTCAAGGCGGTGTAATACATCAACGGCGCCTTCGTACTCTACAAATGTAAGTGATTGATTAAAGGTTGCTCCTGCGCTCGCGCCAGCTACCCAAGCTGTCGCTTTGTCCGGTGTAACCTCCGTGCCATCTTCCAGCAGCACACCTTCTGTTACGTTGATAATGCCTTCATAGTCACCAGCATAATTGGCTGTGACCCCTTGCACTTTTTGTCCTTGACCGTCGCGCAGACGCTTAATGAAGGCAGCAAATGTCGCCTTCAGCTGATCACCTTCCGCAACAGGAAGCACAATCACATCAAAACTCTCCGTCTCAGCAGCTGCTAAGAAATCTGTATAGTCAGAGTTGACAGGGGCTTTATCCGTACCGCCGGATAAACGGATTCCAGCTGATGCATTCAGCGTTTCAGCTGCAGTGTCTTCTTCTGATCCAGTGAGCGGAATCGTCGAAGAAAGATCGCCTGTTCCGGTAAAGGTGACATAGCCGTTTGCTTTTAATTCTTCAGCCTTTTTGACGGTCTGTTTATCAACCTCTGATTCATCCATATACGTTGTCACGTCAAAAGCAGCGGCATCCAGCACATTGGGGTTAATACGGATGATGATGTCATTTCCTTTTGATCCGCCGTATACAGCAGTCGCTTTGACGCCTTCTGCAATATCAGCAGACGCTCGGACACCTTCGGTTAGACGGTACATCAATACCGTTTTCGCGTTTTTCTTTGCTTCACGCAATAGCAATAAAGACGGGTCATCAATGCTGAGGCCCACTTTTTTGTTAAGATCTTCGACGCTGGAAATGGAGACGAACGTTTTCGCTTCGCCCCAGCTTGATGCGACCGGAAGTGCGACTGTCCCCCGTTCACCTAGTGACACCCGCTCCTGTGCTGTCGTTTTAAAGTTAAAATAAATGCCTGCACGTTCTTTTTCTTTACCTGTTGTAAATGTTCCGCCATTCATGATGACATGACCTCCTTAGTTAAAAATGTTTGAATCAATTGTTTCGCTTCTGATTTCGTCATACGTGTTTGATCCACGCCAAATAAAGCCCCCTGAAGGATATCCGGCTTAACGCCGAACAATTCCTTCGCGTGCTTAGTCAAATCCGCTGTATCAAAAAGAGCTTCGCGGCTCTCTGTATGTACAGCCTTCTTCTGTTGTTTGTCCTTTGCCACCGCTTATTTCACCCCGCTGTTCATGTCGATATCCTGTAAGACAGGCTGTTCTGTTTTGTGATAATAATATCGGCTGCTCCACCTGATCACCATGACCGCCTCGCCCCTGTCCCCTATTCTTGTCTCCATTCGGGTGATGCGAACCATATCCCCCGTCTTCTCGCCAAATTCACTGAGCAGCGGAACCATATTTCTCGCTTCTCTGATAGCATCCGCGAGCCTGTCCGCTTCATCCAGCGCCTGAAGGGAGTCATGATGAAACAGCTTGACATTGAGACTGTAGGTTTTTTTAAATGTGGAGACCGTGTCTGTTTCCTCAAAAACAGATGGCGACGGGACATATAATGACGGCACCTGAAACTGATCAGGCAGCTCGCGTTCATAAATGGGAACAGACCACTGGCTGTACAAAAACGCCATGATCGATCCTGTTTCACTGTTCATCCTGCTCCTCCTTTACAGCTTCTTCAGCCACTGGCGCAACTTGCTTTCAAGCGATTTTTCAAACAGCTTTTCATATAAAAGCAGGGCATGATCCCAGTAGCTCGTGCCCGGTGTCCATTTTCTCTTGAGCGCCATTCCGGTTGAAGCCGCTGGATCATACATAAACTGTGAGCCTTGGAAACGCCCAGGCACCCACCTCACATTTTCTTTTGACGTCCAATGGCCGTCATTCAAAAATGAGGCGTAATCAAGCTGTGTGCCGACCTCAAGCGAAAGCCCGCCGCTTTGCACAATCCAGATATTATCCTCTGCGCCTTTCTCGAACGAGCTGAGCAGTTTTTCTGTATCAATCGTTTGTGTGCTGATGAGTTCAGATTGAACGATCTCCAGAAAATCTTGCCCGCACTCCTCGAGCCAACGGGACGCCTGTTGAGAAAAGGCGCCTGTGGCCGCTTCTTTTAATGACTTGTTTAGCTGTTTCAGCCCCGCTATTTTCATAGGCTTTCATCCCTGACTGCGATGACTTCCCAATGATGATGTCTGATCCTTTTCGGCAGCTTTAATTTATAGTTATGATTCTCCCAAATGACTTTATCGTTCACGCGGATGTCCGCGGACAACGGAAAATGGACGAGAAAGCTATGATATACCGTTTGATTCGGCTCCTTCTGGATCAGCTGCTGCGTTTTTTCTGTAAAATAACAAGGGACATCTTGTTCATCAGGTGTGTCAGGATATGAAATGACCGGCTGCAGCTTGTCCGCCGGAATCCCGAACCGGCCAGCAGACGGCGCTTGAGCCTCTTCATGATAAATGTCGCAGCGGTGAATGAGCATGTGCTGATAGCTCATAAGGACCTCACCTTCAGTATGGAGGACTCAGGGACGTAGCCCGGCGTAATAAACTCTTCGAGCAAATGATACACCTCCGGCCGCTGAATGCCGCCTTCTCCGGAAACCGTATAGGAATAATCGCCCATTTTTTCAGACTGATAGCTTGATGAGGCTGATTCATCGCTATTCACAAGTGCAAAATACTGGGCAAGCTTTACTAAAGCCAATTTCACCTTGTCGGGCAGCGGATCATACACACTGTCTTCAAAGCGGTGCCCTGTAATCAGAGCCGCTTCTGCTTCCGCCTCGATGATATCCTGGGCCAGCAGTTCCTCCGGTCTGTTTTTTACTCGATCATAGATCGAATAGGAGGCTACGTCAGTCGGTTTAATGAGCATGAGCTGACCACCCCGTTTCTATTATTCTTTTACGTTAATTAATTTCGCGCAGGCATCCTCTTCCTCGAACTTGCTGTCGAGCTTGGCCGTTAAGACGATAATGAATTTACGGGAGCGGATGTCTTTATCGACTTCAATTCGGATATTGCGGGAGAAGCCGAGAATGATATTTTTCGGATGTGTGAGAATGATATCAGAAGCGTCATATTGCGCGTCTCCCTCACCGACTGTGTACGGCTGGATATTGGATACCCCTTTGACCGGCACGCCGAACGCTGTTGACAGGCCGCCCTGAACAGCCTGGTCCCCTAGGTTTGTCTGGCGGTCCGCCACGCGGTCCTTCCATTCAACTTCTAAGCCGTGAGACGTATAAAATCTGAACTCCTGAGGAATACGCAAATATTTCGGCGGAACAGCCTTTAAGCCTTTCTTGAATGTCGCTCTGGACAATTCTTCACCGTTCATGTCAACGATGTGGGACACCGCTTGCTTGCGAATGCCGTCCAGCTGCGCCAGATACGGATCAGCTGATGCTGTATCGCCATTTACAATCAGCTCTTCAATATCAACGGCTGCACGCTCTGCTAAAATTTGCATGATCGTCTGCTGCAGGCCGTCTTTTTCAATGTTGTTTTCGAGTGTGTCATACGTAATGTTGATTTCCGCAATGACTTCCTTCGTGTTCAGCTGAACAGTGCTTGTCGTCGGAACTGTCAGCTCGTCGTTTGACAGTGCTTTTCCTTCTTGAGCAGCCCGCAGAATACGCTGGCCGAAGCCGATTTTCTCAAATTTTTGCGAGTCATTTTCCATTTGAATCACGCGGGATTCACTGAAAATGGTCGGCGTGTTTTGCACCATGCGGATAAAAGCCGATGCTTGCGCAGGGTTCATGAGTCCGCCGCTTTTTAAAGCAGAAAGCGACATTTCCGCTTTCCGAATGATATCTTGATTTCTCAATTGATTTCCTCCTCTTTGACTGGTTTACAGCAGTCCGCTCCAGATTGATTTTTTGACTTGCTCTGTATTACTGCCCGCTTCGTCCGCTGTCTGTTTAGACGCGCCTCGCGCTTTTTCCAACGCCTCGATGCGTTCGATCAGCGGGGCAAGCATATCCTCAACGAGCTTTTTCAGACGCTCGTCATCACCCGTCTGCTCAGGCTTTTCCTCCGTGTCTGTGTTTTTTTCAATCCGCTCAAGCCGTTTGAGCAGAGGGTAAAGCGCATGCTCGAATGATTCTTTCATGTCTTCTTTTCTCATTTCTTCAGTCTCCTTTCCTGTTTTGTCAGCCAGCATCTGCTTGAATACACTGAAGAATCCCGCTTTTTCAACCGGTTCTTCCTCATACACATCAGCAGTGCCCGCCATGCTGTAGCCAGTGATGATTCCAGCCTTGATCTGTTCCCACACCTCGTCAGACGCTCTTGTCACGAGCACCCACGAGCCTTTTGCAATCTGCTTTGACCCGATCATAAAATCATCGGGTGCCACATATGACTCGACTACAACGCCGGTTCCGCCCTCAAAGCTGTGATTGATATCAATCTCCCGCGCCTCCGCGAGAAAGCCGTGGGCCGCTTTTTCAATTTCCTCGGCGGTCATGAAATCGCCGTGGGCATCAGGAACATCAGGCTCATACACGATTCCGTACACGAGCTTTTGTTCATCCAGCTCACTCTTAGTAAATACCCGAACCTTTTTTTCAAATGACGGAGGTCCGGCTGACTTCGTAAAGAAAAATTCTGTCTGGTTAGCTGCCTTGTCCACATAACTGACAAAGCTGATTTTCGCATTTCTTAATTCCCGCGCCACCTGCTTGATTCACCTCCCTTCAGGACGTTTTGATAGCTTCGATGCTTTCTTTCAGCTCCTGCATGAGCGCAGCCAGATTTGTCTTTTCCGCATTCTGTCCTGCGGGCCGTTTATAGATTTCCTCAGGCCATTCCTCAAGCGTTTTGCCAAGCACCCGCCCCGCAAGGTCGCGTAAATCATTCGGCGAAACGGCTCCGGCTGTAATAAAAGGACCGAGCACTTTCGCAATCTCAAGCGGATCGCGAAAGTCCGGTCCTTTTAATGTCAGCCTGACGTCATGGATATTCAGCTCCGGCAAAAGCAGCGTGTTCAGTTTATTTACGAGCGTTTTTCGCTCCGGCTGAAAAACCTGCTCCTCCGTAATTTTTCTGGCGGTATCAGCTGTCGCCCGGTTGTATTCCTGAGCTTCGCCTGTGTACAGCGGCGGGAGGCGGAACGCCGAGCGGAGCTTATTTCTGCTTTTTTCATCATACTCAAGAAACAAGGCGTCGTTTTGGAGAATTTCCGCCAAAGATTTGATTTCCACGGACACCGGCGTAATATCCTCGCCCCCGTGGAGATCCTTCTCTTTCGCGATTCCTTCCGCTTCAATCAGGAGAAATTTATGGGCGTTTTCCACGCCTTCAAGGTCATTCATGTACTCTTGCAGCTCCCGGTAAGAAGCTTCCGACAGCATCCCGTTTTCCACTGTGATGGCAGCGGGTACGTGACGGCCCTGCTTAAAATACATAAAATTGAGCTCTTCCGCTTTTCGTGCTCCGTACAAATTGACGATATTGCCAACCCAGCGGGGCACGCCGTATACACCGCTTCCGATTTTGAGGTGAATGGCTTCATTTGCTTGATACTTCTCCGCCAATGTGCTCACATATTCACCTGTGCGCATGTCCATTTTTCGCGGATCGCCGTATTCTTTGAAAAATACTTTCTTTCCATTGATCAGCTGCACAAATTTCCGGAAGCGTTTTTGCCGTTTGATTTGTTTCATTTTTCCGTTTTCTTCATACATAAAAGATACTTCGACAGGGGCACCTGCTCCGCATACACGCATATTTTTCACATCTAAATATTCGATGCCGGCCGGTTTTCCCATCCCGTCGCGCAGCACTTCCATAAAGCCGTTGCCTGTTTTTTCCCTGTCTTCAATGGCATAGCCTAAAATCATTTCAGCTGATTCGTCAAAATGAAGACATTTGTAAAATGCCTCAAGTCTTGCCCAGTCTTTTTCCGCTCTTTTCTTTTTTGCCTGGTCGACGTCAGTAGCGTTGACATCAAACGTGTACTCAACATCGAAGCCAAAGCCTGTGATGTTGACTCTGTACGCATCAATGCATTGCTGAAGAATCGTCGAGTACTCAGCAATGGTTTTGAGCTCAGTAATATTGTAGGGCGGTGCGATAATATCCTCTCCGTACAGCTCAGAAAAGTCATCTTCATAGATTTGCTTTGTCTGAGGAGCGGCGGCATTGGCTTTGAATACTGTCGCTCTGACTGTTTGATTGTGTATCATTTATGACCTCCTCCTTTCCCTGTTCGGCCGAATTCGTTTGTGTGCTGTCTCTTTCATATCAGCCACCTCATAATCATCAAGCGCATACCAAATCGCAGATAGCGTATGCGGGTCAATCGTGAAATCATCCTCTATCAGCGCGCCGTTTTTATCTTTTGCGTACGTCAGCGTCTTGAGCTCATAGATGACATTTTCACAGCGGTCCGAACAGAAGATCTTTTTGAATCGTTTCACCTTTTTCGTGTATTGAAGCCTGGAGCCGGGAAACTTTCTGGCTCCGACCATTCGAAAGCCCTGCTGGCGGAAGTATTGGATGCTTTTCGGCTCAGCGGAGTCGGCTTTGATCAATTCCTGTGTGTCAATAAACTCACGCAGTTCCTCAGCGGTCCTGTCATCTGTCATTTTGTTTTGATAATACTCCCAATAAATGTAGAGATATTTTTTTTCTGGGTCGACAGCGAGCCGGACGACGGCATTATAAGATTCCTCAAACCCAAAATCCATGCCTGTGCGAAAAATCGGCTTGCTGATAGCTGCGATAGATTTTTTTACTTGATCATGCGGGAGCACCTCGAACTGCGGCAGCACCCTGATCCCGTTGACGCCGAATCGTCCTTTGCGGGCAATCCGGTACAGGTCAGGATCATACGCCTTGAGTCCGTCAAGCTGCTTCACATAGCTTTTCGGGAGAAAGAGGTTGTCGTTTGCTGTGGAATGATGATAATACGTATCCCCCTTCACAATCGTCCGCTTTTCGTAAAGTTCGCTGTCATCCAGTACAAACCGTTTATTTCGTTCATCACGAAAAAAATGCCGGTACGTCCAATTGGAGGTGCCGACAGGATTGGTGGTGCAGATCATATGAAGCTTCAGCTCAGGATGGCGAAGACGGCCGATTAATTCCTTGAAGCCTTCATACTTCACCTCTGAGCACTCTTCAATCCATATTAATGAAATATTATGAACCGATTTTAATTTCGCCGGATTGTCCATGCCTTTGAACATGATCCGGCTGCCGTTTTGAAATCGCAGCTGGAGCGGAGAAGAAAGGGATGCCACAGCCTTTGTGAGGCCAAGCTCTTCAATCACCTCTTGAAACAAGGCGAAAGTTGAATCCCGATGGGTGTCGAACACCTCGCGGATGACAAGGGCGGTCCGTTTTTCCTCCAGCAGCTTTAGCACGATTTTCAATGCCGTATGATAGCTTTTGGATGAGCCGTAGCCGCCGACGAGAAACTGGTACGTCTGCTCCCAATTGAACACGTAATCTTCGAAATGAGGGTTGATTTCTTTCACAATCATGACTTGTCCTCTTTTCGTTTGATCATGATTTCAATCGGCGCTTGGCTGTCATCCGTTTTCTCCGCTTTTTGTTTGGCAAGCTTCAATTTCTCGTTTTCAATTTTTTGTTTAAATTGATCCGGGAACAAATCAAAATATAAGGACAGCTTCTCGAGCGCCTTCATTTTATCGGCTAGTTTGATGGCGATGCCTTCTTTGCCAAGTTTTGCTTCCGTCACAATGGTGCCGTCCACGAGCCCGGAGTCTTTGACATCGACAAAGCTGATTTCCTTCATAATCGGATTATCATCTTCATCAAACAGCGGACCTGATTTCCCGACAGCCTGAACCTCTTTTTTTCCGAAGGTCACATAGTCCGTAATATCCGCAAACGCGATCTTGATATAAACCTGCAGCACGTCCATCGCTTCAATAAACATTTCATTGACCATTTCTTTTTTAATGCGTTTGATTTCAGCTGCAACCTTTTCATTCTTTAACAGACGGCTGCCCGTCACATGGGCGCTGTCCGGAGAATAGCCCGCTTTGATTGCTGACTGTGTGGCATTGAAGCTTTTGACGTAATACAGGCAAAACAGCCGCTGGCGTTCATTTAATTCATCATTGTCTATCCGGCGCTGTTTTGGTTCATTTCCAGCTTCAGAAAACAAGGCCGTTTTCCATTTGTCTTGTTTTTTCCATATGCCGATTGTTTTTGCGGAAACACCAATGATGTCCGCAATCGCTCGATTTGTGATCTTTCCCTGATGTTGTTGATAGATTGCTAATGCTTGTTCGCGCTGTTGTGTTTTCATGCTACGGCATCACCGCCACCTCCAGCATGGATGTCTATTCATAAAAGCGGCTGATCTTGCCAGCCGCTTATGTGTCATGCTCTATTCACTTATAGGTGGCAAACGTATGACAAGCTTTCAGGCAAGCGATCGATTCATTTCCTCCTGCTGTCTTTGCATCTTTATGATCGCCCGTTTGATGGTTGTTTGCACAGTGGATTTTTTTACGCCGAGAAGATCAGCGATCCGCTCATAGGAAAAGCATTCTACCTTGTGCAGCAAAAACATTTCTTTTTCCCTGTCCGTCAACAGGGATAATGCTTCTTGGATTCTCTCTCTGTCTTCTTCTGATACCTGGCCGTCCGGCTCAAACATCATAGCGCTGGAAAATGATTCGATGATTCTCGGGTCTTTGATCATCAGCCGCTGGTAGGCGTCACGCCGGTCAATCGCCCGTCTGATGCCGGGCTGTCTTCCTTTTTCAAGCCATTCTGTTACATATTCAAGATCAGTAATCATATTTCTGATGATTTTTTTATCCTTCAGCTCTTCAGCTGAGAGCACGGATTCATCCGCCTCAGCGAACGTTTTATATTGTGTTCTTGTTTGTTTGAGCGTGCGTTTATATTCAAATAATAAGTCTTGCATTCTATGATCCTCCTTATTTTTGACAATAAAAAACGGACACCAATCAACGCACAAATGCTGTGCAGTTGATCAGTGTCCGCAGGCTTTCCGTCTTGGACGTATTTTGTTTTCGCTTTAATTTAATTTGTAGCCGATTTCAAATTCCACACGGGCAAGGTCACCCTTTCTCGTTTCGACGAGCGTTTTTCCATGCTCAGGCGCTTCTGTGATCCATGCTTCTCGCTTGATGCCATCCACTATAATGACGCGGATTTTGCCTTCCTCCAGCTGGCTCTCCAGCGTGATAGAATCGATTTGCAGCAGTTTTTTAGGATTCATCATGTATCTTTTCCTCTCCTTCTGATTCAGCGCTTTTATTGGCCTTTTCTAATAGCTGAATAATATGCTCCTTTGAATGAACAGAATTCCCTCTCAGAAATTCAAGAGCTGCTTGAGACGCTTCCAGCAGTTCGGGCGCAGCCGCCATCAACGCGGCATTGCTTTTTTGCGAATACGAGCTGAGGTCAAATACAGCGGCAATCAGCCGCCCGTTTGAATATGGGAATCTTTCTTTTTCTTCTTCGCTGTAAGCTGAATAAATATAGATCGGTTTCGTATCCCCGCACGGGACAGCACGCCACGGCGCAGGGCTTTTCTCTGCTTGTTTTGTTTTTGCCAACACTTTCACTTCCCGTCGTCCTTATACCATTGTTCAATGTTTTTTTCTGTTTGCTTTGCCCGAAACAGCAAAGCGATTAGAGCAGTCAGCTGTTTAATCACGGACATTCAGCCTCGCTTTTCCCGCTGTCAGCATTTGCTCCAGCTTTCGAATAACAGGCGTTAAATCAGTGCCGGACCGGCAGTTCGGGCATGGATGAAAAACGGCACCAATCTCGGTATGCTCCACAATCACTTTTTTTGTCTGACATAGCTCGCACATTATCTGACGCCCTCCAATCTATGGTTCAGCTCGTATGCTGCTCCTTTGATAATCACTAAATAGTCGCTGCACATTTCGTAGATTCTCGTGCCGAGCGCTTCATCGACCCGGACAAGTGTTTCAATCGTCAGCTCGCTCGAAAGCAAAATCGGTTTATGATTTAAATAGCGGTAGTTAAGTACCGAATACATTTGCTCTAATTGCCAATCTGTAGCTCGCGGTTTGCCGTTAACCGGTTTAAATAGGTCATCTATAAACAGCACATCTGCCTGCTTCATTCGGCTCAGCTTCTGTTCCAAAAGGGCAAAGTCATTTTTCAGATCGGTGAAGCCTTCCACGAATGGAAAATAAATGACCGGCACATGGCGTGTTTTCATCAATTCATTGGCAGCAGCGGTCAAAAGGTGCGTTTTCCCTGATCCGGGCTGTCCTAAAAGGGCGATGCTGTTTTTCCGGTTGCCCTTGATTTGTTCATAATCCGCCACATACTCTTTTGCGCATTCAAACGCGTCCTTTATGGCCTGCGGCTTTCCCTCCGTGCGGAATTCTTTGAAGCCCAGCTGTCTGAAGGCGTGAGTAATCTCACTGGCACTAAGCATCCGCTTCACTTTCCGTTCTGCCATACAGCTGCACATCGTCCAAACCTCCAGGCCGTTCTGCCGGATGAGATAGCCTCCTTGATCCTTGCATCGAGGGCAATCATAGCGGCTTGCGTCTGATTCGGCCGGTTTGTCCGCCAGTAATGGACGTCTCCCTCTTCTCAGCTCGTCCAAAATGTGTTCGATTGTTCGTTTTGTCATCACTTTTCATCCTCTCATGTTGAATTGCGGTTTTCTTTTTGGCCTGTTCCGCGAAAAACCTGTCTTCAATGAATTTCGAGCAGTAACGAAAGGCCTTGATTGTTTCTGAAGCGGTGGTACGCCGGTTTTCAAAGGCTTGAAAGCATTCCTCAAGCCATTTGATTGTTTGCGTCACAGGAACGCCGATGGCGACAATACGGGCGATGGCTTGATAATCTCTTGAGGAAGGATACACGGTGCGTCCTTCTTGAGCCGACCGTAATTGTGTAAACCGCTTCGCAATGTGATCCACTGCATCATCAGCAGCAGTATATGTTTTTGTTTTATCTTTATCTGAGCGGACATCTGTGTCCGGTGCCTGCGGCAAAAATGACCGTTCCTTTATGCTCCGTTGTGCGATTTTGTCCGATCTGAAGCTGAATTTTTTGGAATGCTTTACCGAAATCATCAGTCCATATGGCGCACGGACAGCCTTAATGTACTCATGGATTTCGAGAAGCTCCAGCCATCTTCTGACGGTTTTCTCACTTACGCCGAAGACAGCCGCCATTTCTCTCGCTTTTAACGGCTTATGGCCAAGCACGATTCCCCAGCTTACACCGTCTTTTTCAATTTCTTTTGTTGTTGAGCTGATGAACCAGAGAAACAGCCATAGCGCAGGACCCATTTTGTCATAATGTTCTGAATTCAACAGCCCTGAATACATAGGAAAAGGATAGCTTTTATCGGTTTTCATATGCTGCCGATTCCCCTTTTAACATCATGTAGATTTGAAGCTGTTCTTGCGTTTCAAAGCGAAACACCGGAAGGCCGCATGCCGTAAACGAAATGGTGCCGCCGGATTGTCCGAGATGGCGCTGATCTATGGGATTGTCACTAAAAACAATGTGAATCGGATACATGGAATCACTCTCCTGATCTTTTTCGATACATTTCGTATCAACTGTTACCAAGTATAAACGATACAATATGTATCATCAAGTGATTTTTGATACTTTTTTTATCATGACTTTATTTTGATACAGATTGTATCTATAATCATAAGTAACTTAGGGAGTTAAAAAAAGAGAGGTCATAGTATGATAGGCGGCAGATTGAAGAGTCTCAGAGGGAAAAGGACACAGGAAGAAATCGCATCTCATATCGGTGTGTCACGGGCGCGATATTCCCACTATGAAAACGGGCGGAGCGAACCTGATTACGACACACTCCAAAAGCTGGCTGATTACTTTCAAGTAACCACTGATTACTTATTAACAGGGAAAGACAAAAAATCCGACGACGATATGTTTTCAGATCCCGACTTGCAGCTTGCATACCGTGATATGCAGGATTTTTCCCCAGAAAGCAAACAGCAGGCCATCGAATTTATCAACTATTTAAAAGAAAAAGAGAAAAACCGCAAACCGAAAAATAAATAATCTGTCTCTGTTCTCTAAAACATATAAAAAATAGACCGATATAAAGAAAAAAGTGTTTATTTTTTAAAGAAAAGGGAAAGATTTCAACATACTTTCTAGTCCTTTATGGGCTTTTCTTTCTCGCCAAAAACAGAACAAACGTTCGAAAGGGAGTATTCAATTGGGCGATTACTTATCACATCTGGAGGAATACGTAAAAAATTTATACAGCCGGCTGGGCATCACCTCCCCCCATCACATTGACATGCTGAAAATCGCAAAGGACCTGGATATTTGGGTTCATTTCGAGGATATGGGGAGCATGATGGTCAAATACGACGGCATGTACAGTATCGTATTGAACCAAAGAAAATCACGTGAAGAGCAATGGGAGGATTTTGGCCATGAACTGTGCCATGTGTTAAAGCATGCGGGCAATCATTTTCAGATGAACAAGCTCTTTCGGGAACTGCAGGAATTTCAGGCGAATCAATTTATGTACCACTTCTGTGTGCCAACCTTTATGCTGTTGCAGATTGAATTGCCGCAATGGAGAAGCCAGGCGCTCGCGACAATTGCAGCGGTTTTCCGAGTAACAAAGGAATTTGCGGAAAAAAGACTTGACATGTTTGAACGGCGTAAAGCAGGTATTCAATTTCAGAAGCGGCTTGCTTACTTATTATCACACAAGCGGCCAAATGCGTACGAGGAAAGCGATCAGCAGCACTTGCAGGTTGCCGAAGAAAAAGCGTTATATCATATCGGCAAAAACAGCTGATAAAAAAAGGGCTGGGGACACTGCCCCCAGCCCGGCATAGGCATTCATATTTTGACATCGGAGGAATGCCGCATTAGCGGCGGTTTAAGATGAGGCGCAATGTGAACCGCAATCGGAGCTGTATATACCTGAACTCGCCCCGGCCGTCACAGGCTTCGCCATGAGCCCATCTGCCTTGTGAGCTCACACAGGAATGCCTTTCTTCCAGCTCTTTAAAGACTTCATACCACATATTTGATGATAAGTATCCCGCGCAATCAAAAATGACAGCATATCTCTCACCTTAGGATCATCAGTCATGGCATAAAGCCGTGTCACCTGAAGGCGTCCATGTGCTTCCACATTTAAGTTGGCGCGAATACCTGAGGTTCAAATTTCCGCTTGAGATAATGTATTTTGCATTCCCCGGATAGCCATCGCACCCAAACCGGACACAATAACATGCTGATGATCATCGCTGACAACACTGCTGCCACAGCAGATTCACTTTTATAAGCATTTCCACATGCCCGATCTCTTCTGTCCCGACATCATAAAGAAATTTTTCTATTCGCATCTGCACGGCAGGTAAAACCCTGAAACAAATACTGCATCATGAGGCTGCTCTCACCGTATCGCCGCCCGGCACTTCTTGGCGCTTTTTCGTATAAACCGGATCGGGATAAGCTGGCTTAGCTTGATATTAAAGTTCTTTTATGTGGTATAACATCTTCATTCCTCCCCCACACGATCGCACAACATTTCCTATGAAGGAATGAGCACATCGTGCAGGTCCGTTCATTCAACCATAAAAACCACGCTTAACAGCTTCCACATATCGACAAAACAAATCGTTTTGTGTGTAGCTTTCATTACGGCAGGTAAAATTGCGGAACAACGCCTTTCGCTGGGCCGTGCTTACCTCCAGCTGCAGTCCCATTTCCCTTTTTGTCCGATTGACAATATTTTTCGGATGCACACCAGCCAGCCGGTCTTTCTCACTCGTAAGCTCGGCGCTGAAACCCGCTTCATTCAGCCGATCACAAATAAGCTTGGCCTTTTTACGATCCGCGCCCCCGACCAATGTATGCGGTGTTTTTGGATCGTGATACCCATGAATGGCTAATGCGTAATGGTGGGCGTTCACTTTTTCTAAAGCGATCGGCTCGTCAAAACGAGTGCTTGTCAGATGCAAAGAACGGTTGTTTCGCTGCTTTACACCTTCAAATAAATAAATCGAGCATTGATCGGAAAATGCTCGCACAAGCTCGCTGACGCCAGGCTCAATTCTTCCGCCGTGGGGACTGAGGACGATGTGCTCACTTCCGGTTTTCTCCTCATAAATAATCCGGTACTCCGATTCAGAAGCAGAAAGGGCTGCAAAGCCGTCATACATATCTTTCATGTTAAACGCTCTCCTTTACCAATCAGCACCAGTTTACTCTACTCATCTATGAATGAAAACCTTTTTATCGTATGATTTAAGAGATTACAGATTAGGAGGTTTAAACATGGGATTTTTTGATGGATTACTCGGCAATGCGTCAACACTGTCAACGGCTGCGGCGAAAGAAGAGCTGGCTCATATTTTACTGGATGGTGAGAAGATCGATGCAGCGTTTAAGCTGGTTCGCGATTTAATTGTCTTTACTGACAAACGGCTTATTCTTGTCGATAAGCAGGGCATCACAGGCAAGAAAACGGAGTTTCAATCCATTCCGTACAAAAGCATTTCCAGATTCAGCGTGGAAACCGCCGGCCGCTTTGACCTTGATTCAGAGCTGAAAATTTGGATTTCCGGCGCGGAGCTTCCCGCTGTCTCCAAGCAGTTTAAAAAAGATGAAGGCATTTATGATATTCAAAAGGTGCTTGCTGCAGTTTGTATGTAAGAAGAAAACGGAAGCTGTCAGGCTTCCGTTTATTAAATTCATTACAGTTTTTTCTCAATTTCAGCTTTCGTTTTCGGACCGTAAATCCCATCTGCCGTCAATCCGCTGACAGATTGAAAACGTTTTACCGCATTTGCTGTTTTCGGGCCATAGATGCCGTCGATGCCGTGATTTTTCGCACCTTTATCAGGATAAAAATAAAGGGCAGCTAAAGCGGTCTGCACTTGCTTTACGTTTGTCCCTTTCGTAAGCGGGCTTGTCACTTTGATCACTCCGGACGGAAGCGGATAGGAAGACACGGCATGGCTTTTAGAAGAAGATGCCGTCTGCGGCAGTTTAATCACCTGTCCGACTGTAATATGATTCGGGTCGGTGATATGATTTATGCTTTGCAGCGTTTTCACACTGACACCGTGCGCTGCGGCAATACCTGACAGCGTGTCCCCTTTTTTCACGTGATATTCAGATGCCGAAGAAGCGGCTGGAGCCTTTTTCGCTGATACGGCACCTGTTAATTCCTTCTCAATTGCCGCCTTCACTTGATCCCAGCGCCCTTCTGATAAAATGCGGTGAGGACAGTACTTTCCGCTCCAGTCCTGATGCTTTCTGACTCGATCGATTCCCCAGCCGCGCTCCTTCAAAAGCTGCGCAACAAATGAAATCGCCAAGGCTTCGGCAGCTTCATATTTTGGACCTCCCGATTTGCTGTAGCAAATCTCAACGCCGATTGATTTGCGGTTTCCTGGGCCGTTTGTGCCGTCACCCGTGTGCCAGGCGTTTCGGTTAAGCGGCAGGCCTTGAATCACCTCTTTATCATCGACTGCAAAATGAAAGCTTGTCGAGCTGGTGTTCCCAATCATATAGCTGATTTCATTAGCAGCTGACGCATCGTTTGCCGTGTTGTGAATGGTAATGTATTCAGCGGACATTGCATTGGGGCACTTCAGCACGTATTTCGCCTCAGAAACCAAATTTTTCTTCACTTCAATGCTCACCTATCATCTCTCCTTTTATTTTTTCATAAATAGGTGGCATTCGTAGGACGAAAAACTCGTATCATCCTTCACCGCGATATGGATAATTGTGCTAAACTGAAGTTCAAAAGAAGGGGACACCATCTTGAATACGTACTTAATGCTGACAACCAGAACAGAACAACTCAATCAAGAGCAGCAGCCGGACACGATGAGTTTTTGAACCGCCTGCAGGCAGAAAGATGTTCGGGCCATTCAGCGACGCCACAGGCGGAACGTACGTCACCGAAGCAGGTTCGCAAAAAGAGGCAGTGAAAATTGGACATGCCGATCCGCTGGTGGTAAGGGGTTCTTCTGAACTGACCATAAAGGAATGGAGGCTGAAATAAAAAAGACCCCAGAGGGTCTTTTTTTCTCATCATCGTGTTTGATTGCGTGCCGCAATATGAAATGTGTTGCTATCTGTGCCTGCTGTTTCTCCTGTATGGACCATCCCCTGAGTAAAGCTGAACCCAACCGCAACGAGCAACAAACCTGACATCCATTTAGATTTCATATAAACAATCTCCTCTCTGGATTTGTTTTTGTGCGTGCACCATTTTCTCATAAAATGAAAGTGCTTTTTCGGGCTGTCCGTTTTCCATATAGAATTGGGCAGCATCATGCGCAAGTTCTTCAATATAAGGATACAGCATATGTTCTTCAAGAAATTGAAAGGTGTGTGAGACTGATTCTGTGTCAATGTTTTTTCCGTATAACGCATGTAAAAATTGAAAAAGCTCTACAAATAATTCATCACTGTATTGACGGGCGATTTCCAATCCTTCACGATACTTTTTTTGCGCTTCGGCATCATTTTTTTGTTTATACAGAACCTGTGTTAAAGAGTAGATAGAATGCGGAAGATTATCGAACTTTTCCGACTTGCAAATAGAAACAGATTTCTCAAAGTATTCGGCTGCCTTTTGCAGTTCACCCATTTTCTCATAGCAGTTTCCGAGATTATACAGGGCGGAACTGATCAGACGGGGATTGCCTTCTTTCTTTGCAAGATCTAAAGCCAGTTCTAAGTGGGGCAATGCTCTTTCTGGATACTGCATGTCATCATAATTTCCTGCAATAACGAATTCACATTGGATTCTGCGGACGGTGTACGTTTCATACATTTGGTACGTTTCTAATGCCTGAACGGCATAGCTCATCGAAACATAGGTTTGTTTTAAATTGTAAAAAATCTCGGCCATTTTAAAAGCAAACTCGGCTTTCTCAATATCATCCGAGACGAGGGCAAGATTCTTTTCTGCCCGTTTATAATACATCATGGCACTGACAAACATCTTCTGCTTAAATTCATACATTCCGCGAAAAAAATGAAAGTAATAATCAAGAAGCCCTGTCAGCTTGTACTGATTCCCTTCGATGTCTTCTAATAATTCCGAAAATTCAAGATGCGACGTGTCCTCTCCAAAAGGCTTAATGTAATCCAGCATGACACGATGCCTGAACTCCATTAAAGAATAATACAGCAGCAAATCTTGGTCTTCTTCCATATCCTCGATTTCTCTCTCTACTTCGAGCTTGACCCGTTCGGCTTCAGCCACGTGAAACTGGCGGATATGGGTATACCATTCATTAATTTTAAGCCCGACATAAGAGGACGGAATCGTCTGCTTCATCCTCAATTAATCCCCCCTTTTTGAGCTACCCAGGATATGTCATATTTTATCATATTTGCAAGAAAAAGAAGAACGCAAAATAACCGCAATTGTCGAATTTCGGCTAACCGCAACAAAAAAGCACAGGTTTTTCAAAACCCGTGCTTTCGTTTAGTGAAAACCAACTTTGTTTCTTTCCATCCAGCTTCCCTGCCGGCTTTTTCTATGCTCTCCTGTCATATCTTTCACCATGGTTTCAATCTGAAGGTTTCCTTCTTGGTGCCATTGAAGAGCTGAAGATACATATAATTCCCCCAGCTGTGCAAAGGAAAAACCATCTGTAAGTTTTGCAGCTTTTTTTATTTCTCCCTCACTCATAAAGATGTCGAAGCCTCTCATTTTCATATATTCCAGTCGCAGCTCTTCATCCGGAAGCCCTATTTCATAAGCACGGTCAAACCGTCCTGCACGATTCATCAAACCTGGATCGATCTTTTCGGGATAGTTTGTCGTACCGATAAGAAATAGCCCCTCTTTTGATGTTGCGCCGTCTAGTGTATTGAGAAAATAGGATCGCACATCTTCCGGCATCGAATCTATATCCTCAATGACCAGAACAGCTGGAGCAAGACGTCTCGCTGACTGAAAGACTTCTTCTATTGTCTCGCTTGACGTAAATTCAGTAATTTGCCAATAGGCAACAGGTGCATCGATACTGCCTGCGATTGATTTCACTAATGTCGTCTTTCCGTTTCCGGGCGGTCCATATAATAGAATACCACGCTTGTAAGGAATGTCATACATTTGATAAAACGATTTATCACTATGAAAAAACTGATCAATTGATCTGTATATCTCTTTTTTCAATAGCGGCTCCATGATCACCTGACTCCGTTGAACCTCTTTGACAATGGCTTCCTGCTCTCTTGCCATCCCTCCATCTTCATCCGTAAAAACGGTCACCTTCTGTTTGCTTTGTTCCCAGAGACGCGGTCTGACTTCCTCTAGAAATGCCCGCATCTTTTCATCGTTAGTCGCAAACAGACAATCGAAACTTAGAATGCTCCCGTCTTGAAAATATGGAATTCTGGCAAAAGCAACGCCCTTTTCTGGATATGCATATACACTGTTTCTTATCGATTTATGGACGGTATAATCCGGTTCTTTTTCATCCTCATCGTAAGCAAATGTTTTCTTTTCAAGCTTTTCAAATATATAAGCCACATGCTCAGGCTCTATTGAACCGCCGCGGACATCTTCTTCAAGAAGCTCCCAGTATTCAGTATTCGGGTCATCACTGGCATAGAGCTCATAAAAAACACCGTACTGATCATAAAGCGTCTCTTCAATCCGTGTGATCAGATAACAGAATGTACCGTATCCTGCAGCAGCTCTATCAGTCTCTTTTTCTTCATACTGATAAATGAAAGGTATGTTTGTCATATTTGTACTCCATTTCATATTTTGTTAACGTTATATATACGAGTGACATCATATTTTGTTTCATCCCACAGCATATTACTTGTGAAATGCTAACCGTTGATATAGGATTTCATTGCACCATTTATTTTTACATATGGAGGAGATCATCATGAGCCAATCCGCTCAAATTGTCAGCCATTTTTTATCCCATCGAAACGTGACCAATGAGCTGGCTGAAAAAATCAGCAAAGACCATTACAGCTACAAGCCGACTGAAACGTCAATGTCAGCGGAAGAGCTGGTCAAACACATTCTTACGTCTTTCCACCTGTTTGCCAATGTCATTAAAGAGGGCAATGGCTCACCATTTCAAAACAAGCAGGAAGAAACAGAAACAGATCTCAATGTTCTGGCAAAAACATATACAGAAAAAACGGCCGCTATCCTTGAACAGCTGACTGAAGAACAGCTGAACAGAGAAATTGATCTGACAGCCGCTTTCGGCAGAAAAGTCACAGGCAGCGCGCTGCTTCAGCTCGCAATGGAGCATGAAATACACCATAAAGGCAACCTGTTTGTTTATGTACGGGAAATGGGCCACACGGAGCTTCCTTTCTATCAGCAGCGCATGTAACGTAAACAAGAAAAAGATACCTGTTCATGGGTATCTTTTTTTTATGCCTTCCGTTCACTGCCAGATTTCGTCCAGACACTCATTAAAGGGCTCATGAATAAAGATATTGAGCAAACCAAAATTTCAAGCATCAGACGTGCAAAAATTCAAAAAATTTAATTGATTAACATGACCTAATCATATATAATCTGATAAAAATAGTCGGGTTTTCAGGAGGCCTTTATCATGAGTGTAAGCATCATATTGATGGGTTTGTTTGTCGGAGCCTTAGTCGGATTGACAGGAGTCGGCGGAGCAGCCTTATTAACTCCCCTTTTAATTGTGCTTGGAATTAATCCTTCCATTGCGGTCGGTACGGATCTTGTATATAACTCGATTACCAAGCTGTTTGGCGTCGCCTCCCATTGGCGGCAGAAAACGATTAATTTTAAGCTGGTCAAATACTTAGCCATCGGCAGTATTCCGAGTGCTTCGCTAGCCATTGGCATACTGCATTTGTTCCCCGCCTTTCATCAGCATCAGGAAGACATTATTAAGCACGCTCTTGGCTATGTGTTAACCCTGGTTGCCATCTCAATCATCGTGCGTTTGTTTTTGGACCGAAAACTTCGTCCGAACCGCTGGCAGCTGATGCCGCTTGAAAACAAGCGGGCACTGACGATTCTTATTGGTGTTGTGTTTGGATTTATCGTGGGATTAACATCAATTGGTTCCGGGTCATTATTTGCAATTGCCATGATTTACTTATTCAACATGAAAGCGTCACAGATTGTCGGAACCGATATTGCGCATGCTTTTCTTCTCGTTACGGCAGCAGGCATTTTGAACGCAAGCTTTGGCAGCGTGGATTACATGCTGGCAGCTAACCTGCTGCTCGGTTCGATTCCCGGCGTGCTGATCGGGAGCCATCTCTCGCCTCGATTCTCCCCGCGCCCGCTGCAATTTATTATGGCGTCCATCATTTTGATCAGCGGCTTAAAACTGATTTAATAAAAAAGGCTGTCCCCTCGGAGGATAGCCTTTTTCATTATAACGTCACACCCGATGTAAAAATGGCAAGTTCTCTGATGGTTTACAAGCCTGCTTTCGCCACCTCAATCATAGAATGGATAAACTCCCGCAGCACATCATCCTTCACTAAAAGGCCTGCGTTAACATCATGAGACGGATTGCTGTTCGCCATTGGCTCTCATGATGCGCTAATTTGTTATGGTCCCCATACAGCCAGGCTTCCATAATGTTTTGAAAGTCTTATTTTCATAGATTTCTTTCGGGCTTAAGTGGCAGTGATAATCAATCGGCATGTCTTTCGCATCTTTATGATAGAGGGTGATAGCGATTTCATTTTCCAACAAAAAATTTTCGCCTATAAAGGGCTCCATGTCCCCACCGTCTTTCATTCGATTCCAAAATGTTAACGTTAGCAAATAAACAAAAAAGACATTGCCGGAAAGCGTCCCGAAAGGAACGCTCCCTGCAATGTCGAAGTCGACAAAAAGGATTAATAAGCGAGGCTGAAAAGTCCTTTAATATGTGTCAAATATCGTACATTACTTGCTTCTTTCATCAAGGAAGCAGGAAGACCTTTAAGCGGTGTAGAATTAGCACCAATAATGGCAACCGCGTCTTTGCGTCCAAGGCTTGCAAGTGTACCAGAGTTTACTGGCTTGAATGTTTCAAGCGTTTTGCCTTCTAAGTAAGCAAATAGGTTGTAACCGATCAGCTCACCCATTTGCCATGCGATTTGCGCAGTTGGCGGGTATGGACGGCCGTCTGCACCAAAGTAAACTGCACTGTCTCCGGCAACGAAGACATCCTCATGAGATGTAGATTGCAGGAAGTCGTTTACTGTCGCGCGTCCGCGGTTCACTTCAAGACCTGATTCACCGACTAATGGGTTGCCTTGTACGCCGCCAGTCCAAACAAATGTGTTGGCAACGACTTTAGATCCGTCTTTCAGATCAATTACGTTTCCTTCTACATTTGTAACAGGAAGACCTGTTAAGAACTCAACGCCGCGTTTTTCAAGGCTTGCAGTTGCACGTTCGATAAGATCATCCGGAAGAACAGGAAGGATTTTCGGACCTGCTTCAACCAGTTTCAATTTGATTTCTTTATGGTCTACGCCGTATTTTTTCGCAAGGTTTGGCATGATGTCAGCAAGCTCACCTACAAGCTCAACACCTGTTAAGCCGCCTCCGCCGATAAGGATTGTTGCATCAGCTTCGTTTTTCGTTTTAGAGTACTCGCGCACACGTTCTTCAACATGCTGATAGACTTTGTTCGCATCAGCAGCTGATTTCAATACCATGCTGTTTTCTTGAAGGCCCGGGATGCCGAAGTAAGCCGTTACAGAACCAAGACCTACAACAAGCGCATCGTAAGATAATGTAGAACCGTCAGCAAGCGCAACTTCTTTTTTATCAACAGAGAAAGAGCCTACTTCCGCGATTTTAAGATCAATGTCTTTGCCTTTGAAAAGTTTTTCAAGTGGCATTGCAACCGCTTTTTCAGACACGTTGCCTGCTGCAAGACGGTGTAATTCCGTAATGATTTGGTGAGTTGGGTATTTGTTTACCACTGTCACGCGTGCTTGTTCTTTTGTATAATGTTTGCGAACTGTTAGAGCAGAAAGAACTCCGCCATAACCAGCGCCTAGAATGACAATATGTTTTGACATCGTATATCCTCCGTCCTTTATATCAATTTGAATCTGAGATTATTTTTGTTTTTCGCGTTCGTTCAAAACTTCAAGGTAGCTGTTAGCAAAACGGAACAGCTTTTGAGCTTGAGGATCTTTCAGCATGCGCAACAGGCCGAAAAGACCAATTGTTTCGTTGCTTGCATCCGCGCGGTCTTTCGCTTCGATTGCAGTTGCAGCTACTTCTTTCGCTGTGTCTTTTACAGGCTCAAGAATTTCTGTGATCGCACCGACAGTGTCGCTTTTTAGCACTTCGTCAGTTGCTACAGACTGAGCGAAATCATAAGACTTCGTTAAAATATTCACTAACTCAGTCAGCTTTGGAAGCTGGTCAACTAAAACAGTCAGTGATTCTTGAACTTCTGGCTTTAACAGCTGATCAATAAGATCTTGCTGGCTTTGGCTGACAGACGCGTTTGTTTGATCGATTGTTTCTGGCATATCCAATTCTCCTTTACTATAAGCAGTTTGCTGATTTTTTTTGGAAAGGGTAGTGCCTCTCCCTGCTCTTACGCTTGAAGGCATAAGAATAAGGATTGTGAATTCGTGCACAATCATTTACAAAAATATATGTTTACTACCCAGTTTTTCATCTTGCCATATTCAGTATTATTTTTATCTCAAAAATAAACAATTGAATAAGTCAAAATCCTTTACTCTCTCTGAAAATAGCAAACATAAAAAACTCCAATTCGATTACCTTCTATATGATAACACTTTTTGAACAAAATTTGAACGTGAATTGCTTCGATTATGAAATTAATTTATATGGAGCCCGTGTCATAACGTTTCTGCAGTACTAGTTATTGACAATCCAACAATTTTCTCCCCCTTCAATTGACCCATATTGCCAAAAGAGGAGCTCTTCTTCCTGTGACCGGATCACTAGCCGGCAATGAGACCTGCTTGATTTGTTTCAGCGCTTCCTCCCGCTCATCCGGCTCACCCGTCTTCAAATCATACTGAACGCCTCCCGGGTAAGCGCCGATCACCATAAAATCGGGACTTGCGCTTATTTTTTTATGGCCGACTCCGGCTGGGATCACAACGGCGTCGCCCGATTTAAAAGGAATGGCGGACCCTTTTTCTCCCCCAAACTGAATCATGGCCTCTCCCCGGACTGCAATCAGCACTTCATGCGTATTGCTGTGATAATGATGATATGGAAAAACACTTCCTGACCAGCTGTTTGACCAGCCATGACGGTTGACAATCCGCTCTGCCTCGCCGGTGTCTTTGAGCGCGTTTTGATACACAACGAGCGGAAAATCAGGGTGATTCGGAATTCTGCCGTCATCCTGAAAGAAGTACGTCTGTGTCTTTGCTTCCATCAATGTCACCTCCTTCTTTAGTCTTCCACACTTAGCGGTTCGCAAAACATGCTGTTTTTCTCACGATTCCATTGCCCTGCATGATACCGAATAGTATAGTATAAAAAATAATGCCAAAATGAGGGATATCATGAAAGCAATCGTTATCGGAATATTAGCTTCACTCTTTTTCGCCGTTACCTTTATTTTTAATAGAGCGATGGAGTTGGCCGGGGGCAGCTGGCTTTGGAGCTCTTCGCTGCGCTTTATTTTTATGGCGCCGTTTTTATGTTTGATTGTCATCATGAGAGGGACGTTCGCTCCTCTCTTACAAGAGATGCGGAAAAAGCCGATCTTTTGGATTAAATGGAGCTTTGTCGGCTTCGTGCTTTTTTACGCGCCGATCACATTTGCGGCAGGATATGGTCCCGGATGGCTTGTAGCCGGAACTTGGCAAATTACCATTGTAGCCGGTGTGCTCTTATCTCCTTTTTTCTATGTCAAAAAAGACATGCCGGGCGGGCCGCAGCTTGTTCGGCAAAAGATTCCCCTTGTTTCACTTGGCACTTCCATGATCATCCTGATCGGAGCGGCGCTGATTCAGCTTCAGCATGCCGAATCGCTTTCAGGGAAGATGCTGCTTTTCAGTGTGCTGCCGGTTGTTATTGCGGCTTTTGCCTATCCGTTAGGAAACCGGAGAATGCTTGAACAATACGGAGGCCGGCTTGATACATTTCAGCGTGTGCTTGGAATGACATTGGCAAGCCTTCCGTTCTGGCTTCTATTAGCAGCTTACGGCTGGTGGTCAGACGGCCTGCCGACAGCGGGTCAAACCGTTCAATCCTTTATCGTGGCCGTCAGCTCAGGCATCATTGCGACTGTTTTATTTTTTTGGGCCACTGATATGGTTAGAGACAGCCCGCAAAAACTCGCGGCCGTTGAAGCCACTCAATCCGGTGAAGTGATTTTCGCGCTGCTTGGCGAAATTGTTCTGCTGTCAGGCGTTTTCCCGTCCCTTTTATCATTTGCCGGTTTATTCATTATTATTGCGGGGATGATACTACATACCTTTGCATCACAGCCGAGAAAACGGAGAAAGAAAGCACAGTCAAATCTGACTGCGTAGCATCTGCAAGAGAATGGGTAAAAATCTGTTCTCCTTTATTTGTGCTACTAAGAATCTATTACACGTGATAGTTAAATATCTTGTCAGCCTACTTATATTGAAAGGTGATTATTGTTATGGAAGCAAACGATCAAACACAAAACATACCAGCCATCTCCTTCAGATCAGTCCGAAAAAGCTATGAACAAGACGGACAAACTTATGATGTACTGCGGGATGTCAGCGGAGACATTCGCCAGGGCGCAATCGTCGCCGTTTTAGGTCCTTCCGGTTCAGGAAAAAGCACCCTCCTGTCCATGTGCAATTTAATGAGAACGCCTGACAGCGGCGAAGTCAACATATACGGAAAGGAAGTCCGAGAATGGAATGTCAATAAGCTGAGGCGAACCGCTGCCCTTGCGTTTCAATCTGCGCCCGTCCTCGACGGGACAGTGCGTGACAATTTAAGTCTTGTCCAAAGGCTGCATCAATCCCAGTTATACCCTCCTGAAGAGCTCGCTTCTCTTGCAGGGCTGCCGCCAGAGCTGTTGGACAGAAGTGCGAGGGACTTATCGGGCGGACAGCGGCAAAGGCTGTCACTGGCCAGAACGCTCGCAAACCCTTCCTCTATTCTGCTGCTGGACGAAATCACGTCGGCCTTGGACCCAGTTTCTGCTCTGGAGATTGAAGAGCTGATCAAACGTCAGCATCGAGAGAAAAAATGGACAGTCATGTGGGTCACTCATAATATGGAGCAGGCAAAACGAGTAGCCGATACCATTTGGTTTATGGCGGATGGCCGGCTGCTGGAAATCGCTGAAACCGAAGCATTTTTCTCCGCTCCGCAGCATGAAGCCGCCAAGGAGTTTTTGAAAGGAGGAACCCGATAATGGATTACCTTTCTCTCTCTTTAACGATGATCTTTGTTTTGATCGCCTTGTTTTTATCAAAATCCTTTAAAGCCGGCGTAGAAAAAGACATGATCATTGCCACCATCCGGGCCGCGGTGCAGCTGCTTATCATCGGTTATGTACTCTCGCTGATTTTTCGAGGAAACCATCCTGTTTTTATCCTGCTGATGGTGCTGTTAATGCTGGCGGTGGCGGCGCAAAATGTCATCAAACGAAAGAAAAATACAATTGGTTCGTTTTGGAGGGTGTTCGCCGCGTTAGCGATTGTAGAAATTGTAACGCAAGGAATTCTGCTGTCTCTTCACATCATTCCGCTTACGGCCCGCTATGTCATTCCGATCAGCGGGATGGTCATCGGAAATTCGATGGTGCTCTCAAGTTTGTTTTTAAACCGGTTGAGCGCAGAAGTCGGCATTCGCAAAGAAGAAATTCAATTAATATTGTCTCTGGGCGGCACACCGAAGCAATCCATACAGCGTATTCTTACTTCCGCAATGAAAATGAGTATGATCCCGACGCTGGAAAGCCAGAAAACGCTTGGTCTTGTTCAGCTTCCAGGCATGATGACGGGCCAGATTCTAGCCGGAGCGGACCCGATTCAAGCGGTTCGCTTTCAGCTCTTGATCGTGTTTACCACGATGGCGTCTGCCGCGCTGACATGTGTAATCTTAAGCGTGCTGACATACCCGCCATTATTCACCGCGCATCAGCAGCTGAAGGAAAATGGGTGACAGACAAAAGCCGCTTTTCCCTTAGAAAGCGGCTTTTTGGTCTGATTATGCCTTTTCTTCATAATACTTGGACAGCTCAACAATCATCGCGCCCATCCGCTCAATCTCCGGCGCAAGCAGCCTCGTGATGCCTTCTTCCCGCAGTGCTTCAGCAGTCACTTTTCCGACAGCAGCTGCGATGGCGCGCTCTTCGAATACAGCCTTTACTTCATTGATATAGCCGCGCTCCTTGGCAAAATCAAACAGAGAACGAACCTGAATGGCCGTTGTAAAACAAACAGCGTCGATCTCATTATTCATCAGCTCACGGCATAACCGCTCCACCGTTTCCTCCTCTGGCGGGATGTGCTGATAAGGCAGAATCGGCAGGACAGACGCGCCTTTTTCTTCAAAAAATGCCATGAGAGCCGGCGCTTTTTCTCCATGCAGCTGCACCATGACTTTTTTCCCTGAAAAGTCATGGGACTCCAAGGAACGAATTAAACCTCTTGTTGTCCCGTCTTCATCCGAAGCTTCAGGTATGATCCCAAGCTTTTTCAGCGCAGCCAGCGTTTTGTATCCCCGGCATGCCGCTTTCGCCTGGCGAATTGCCTGCAGAAACTCATCTTTCAGACCGATTTTCTCTGCCATATCGACAAGAGTTTCCGTTCCGATGCCTGTCGTGAAAATGACCCAGTCAGCTTTTTCCTCGACAAACGTTCGCAAGTCCGGCTCCACCTGCTTCTCTGCTAAGTAAACCGTTCCTTGGAGAGGCCGGATGACAGGAGTTCCGCCCTGTTTTTCAATGATCGTGCTGATCTCTTCGGTTTTTCGGGAGCCCCCGATCGCCACGCGCTTACCATGTAACCCTTTTCCCATACCCGTTTCCTCTCCTCTTTGCATAGGCTTTTTTATGTAATAAAGCTATTGTGGCGCAAACCAAGGGAGAAATCAAGATAAACTCAAGCCTCTAAAATCCATTTGAATACGCCTGAAGCTTGCTGTAATATAAACAGCAGACACGTTTGCTAACGGAGGATCGATCATGGAGACAAAAAAAGAAGAATATGAAACAAAAGGCTACGATACATCGATCGTTTACGAATTCAATGAATATCCGGACGCCCGCAGCGGACGCTGTGACAATTGTGATTACACACTGTTCAAAAGCTCTGTAAAAGGCGGAAAATTCCTTAGAGAATGCCGAAGATGCGGGATGAAAAAAAACATTTAACAAAAAACCGAAATCGAATGTTCGATTTCGGTTTTTTTGATTTATTGGGGAACAGCAGATTTTTTCATGAACGCTTCAATCGCAGCAGCCGCACGGTCCGCTCCGCCTGCTTCTTTTACATCTTTTTGCATATTCTTGACGCGGCTGAGCACCTCTCGATCGCCGGATACGGCCTGCACCGCTTCCTGGAGTCTGGAAACCGCCACTTCTTCTTTCGGCAAATAAATGCCGAGCCCTAATTCATCGACACGCTTTGCGGTGAGCTCCTGCTCAAACATTTGCGGAATAACAACTAGCGGCACACCGGCATTCATTGCCTCCATCGTGCTGTTCATCCCGCCATGAGAAATAAACAAATCGGCCTTCTCCAATATCTCAAGCTGCGGCACGCTTTGGCGAATGGTAAAATGAGCAGGGATATCACCTAGACTCTCAGGATCAATCGTTTTCCCGACCGACATGATCACTTGCCATGAAGAATCCCTAAATGCCTCGATGCACATCTTGTAAAATTCCGGCCATGCATTAAACGCCGTACCCAAGGAAATCAGCATAAGCGGGCGATCATCCTTTTCAATCGACAAGCTTTCTTGTTCCGTCCGTTTTCCAAGAGATGGTCCGACAAAACAGAAGCGGTTATCAAACGTCTCGTTCTGAATTTGAAAAGACTTTGGCATAAAGACAATATTTAAGGCTTCCGGCACAGCTAATTGTTCAAATGAAACAGCCGGCAATTGCTCTTTCTCCAAGTAGGCTTTAAATTCAGCCTCTGCTTCTTTTATCTTTTTCAGCATGTCTTCACTTCCGAGCTGAAAGGATTCATTTTGAGCGTATGATGAACAGAGCTTGATAACCGGTACATGAAGCTTGTCTGCAAATAATTTACCTGCCAGGGCGACAAAATCATAGATGATCAAATCTGGCTGATCACCCTTATATAAATCCTCAAGCTGCGGCAGAATGCTGAGTGATTCCTTCAAGAAACTGAGCGTCGTCTCATTCTTTTCCATCTTCTCCTTGATTTCCTTAGGATCAATACTCAAGGAAGTATGATAGATCAACGCTTCTCCACCGGCTTTCTGAACAGCAGGCGCAAACTCCTCAGTCGTCGCATATGTGACACGATGCCCTTTCTCACAAAGCTTCTCTACTAAAGCAAGCGTAGGATTGACATGTCCGTACGCAGGGATATTGATCATCGAAATATGGTGCTTTTTCATGAATCTCCAGTCTCCTTATCTAATCCATTTTCACACGAAAGCTCTTTAATCCGTATATCACGCTGTTTTCAATCGGAGTGATACTGACGCATTCCATATGAGGAAAAGCAGAAATCAAAGCCGTTAACGCGATCGTTGCTTCAAGACGGGCAAGCGGCGCCCCAAGGCAAAAATGGATGCCGTGGCCAAACGCAATATGCGGATTGGGATGGCGGCGGATATCAAACATGTGCGGTCTGTCAAACTTTGCTTCATCACGATTTGCCGATGCCACAAACGCTAAAACCATATCACCTTCTTTAATGAGATGCCCTCCGATCTCCGTATCCTGCTTGGCAATGCGCCTTAAAACCGGAGCAGGCGCCCTGAAACGCAGGGCTTCCTCGACAGCCTGAGGCATCAGTTCAGGATGGGTGCGAAGGTCATCGTATATATTCGGCGTTTCTAATATGCTGTACATCGCGTTTGAAATCAGGTTTGTAGTGGTTTCGTTCCCGGCCACCAGCAGCAGCGTGCAGAACGGAATCAGCTCTTCTCCGGTCAGCTTTTCGCCCGTTTCTTCCGCTTTCACTAAAATGGAAATGATGTCCTGTCCCGGTTTGCTCCGCTTTTCTTCTATGATGCTGGCAAAAAACGCCGCCAGTTCTTCCTCGCACTTGTTTCGTTCTTCCAAAAAGGCGTTTTCCGCTTCTTCACTATTATCCTTCGGTGTGCTGACCAGAAGATCAGACCATGCTTTAAACTGATCCATATGCTCTGAAGGCACTCCCAGCAGCTCAGATATCACAATAACCGGAAGCGGGTATGAAAAATCGTGAACAAGGTCAAATTCGCTTCGCCTCCGAAATTTTTCAATCAGTTCATCTGTGATTTCCTGAATTCTCGGTTCCCATTGCTTCATCACACGCGGTGTGAAGGCTTTATTTACTACAGAACGGATTTGCGTATGCCTTGGCGGGTCCATGTTAATGATGGAATTCCCAATAGAGCTGGACTGCTGCGGCGGCACATAACTGGAAAACAGCTCTTTATCCCCAATGACTTTTTTGACATCATCATAAAGAAAAACACTCCACACTTGGCTTTCTTCATCAAAGAAAACAGGCGCATCCTTTCTCATCGATTCGTACCACGGAAACGGATGATAAGCATCCTGTTTGTTTTTCCCATTGAGCAGTGCACGCTGCAAAGCTTGCCGGCGGTTTAACACATTCATGTATTGTCACTCCTCTTGAAAGAATTCAGCAATTGACGTTCTTCTTCACCTCCCGCTTTCAAAAAAGAGAGGGACAAGTAAGTATAGACAGATTGATAACAGCAGGCAGGCGATCACGATGTCCGATGCAGGCATCATATATTCCCTCTCGAATTTCGTTCATCTTACCATAATCTCTCAATTTTTTTCTATTCAGCGCTGCCGTTTTGGCTCAGAACGTGACCTTAGGCATAAACATACATATTCAATATGCATTCAATTGCACACACACCCAAAAAAAACACCCTTACTCTCAATCAATAGCACTAACCTAAAAAAATGACTTTTCCATTATATTAAGCAGGCTGATTCTGTGATTGAATAGAAAGTAAAAGGTGAAGGAGAGAACAACATGACAGCACAGACTGATTTCAAAAAAATAGTTGTCGGCACCCTGCTTTCCCTCGCATTTGTATTATTTGTGTTCTCTTTTTCTGAGAGACATGGAAAACCGCTTGTTGAAGGAAAAAATCAGGAAAACTGGCATACTATCGTCGACAAGGCTTCTGTCGAGATTTACGGCAGCCGATTTGTTGAAGAAAATAAATTAAAGCAACAGCTCGGCCATAAACAAGCCGATTCTATTTTGACCCTTCTGAAGCTCTCCAGTAAAAAACATATTGCGCTATAACAAAGAAAGAGCCTTTCAGGCTCTTTCTTTGTTTAGTCAAATATCGTTTTCTTGCCCGGATGGCGGAGAAAGTCAAACAGCATGCTGAGCTGTGAAGGTGTGTTACGTTTCGGTGAGAGCGGCGGGAGCCTGTCTTCGGGAAAAAAAGCGGCATGATTCGTCTCAATCCCGGTTTCCCCCTGCCCACCGGTTATGCTGCATTCAATGAAGATCTTATAGTAATGATAGGGCTGCGGCGGATGAGGGTGCTTATGGCTGTCCAGCACAGCCAGCAATCGAGACGGTTTTGTATCATACCCCGACTCTTCTTTAATTTCCTTGACCACATTGTCTGCCGGTGATAAACCAATCTCGCAAAACCCGCCCGGCAGCGACCACAGCTCATCATGCTTCTCCCGGACAAGCAGAATCTGATTCTCCTGAAATACGGCGCCGCGAACATCGGCTTTCGGTGTTGGATAGCCGCTCTCCCCATCCCATAAATCAGTGATAAGCTCAATTTCTGTCTGCGAGTAATCCGCCATCATTTCTTGGCTTAGCCTCATCAGCTCTTCGAACCTTTCCCTGTCATATACATCCTTGGAAAAAGCAAGCCCCGCCTGCGCGATCGCCTGAATCCGCTGGGCCCGTTCCAGCCATTTGGTTTGCATTCTTATCACTCATCCTTTCACGTTAATTTTCACTATAAAAAATGCACGTTTCACTAATGAAAACGTGCAGCTGCAAATCAAGTTCTAATCTAACTTCACCAAATAATCCATATCGTCCTTTACTCTCTCTTCAGTATTACTGCTATTTGTATCAGCTAAAAACGGATTATATACCAGTGTGTAATGTTTCTGTTCTCCTTTAGGGATGACGTAACTGAGTACACCTGTAACCTTTTTCCCTGATGTCAGTGTTCCTGTCATCAGGATCCTGCTCTTCTCTTCTATTGAAAAAACCGGCCGGACTGATTTATTGTTCTTGTCTTTTAAGTCTAACCCGAGAAAATTGTATTGCATTGAATCTTTCCCTATGTTTTCTATCGTAACTTCTATAATGAGCCGTTCCTCATTATCTTTTATTGTTTTTGGCTTCGAGTCTACAGCTCCTCCCAATTCGGAATATTCACCTTTTTGCACTCTATCAACTTTATTCACTGTAAAATTCGTATGTCCTGCTTTAAACGTTTCTCCAATTTTATGTATTTGATCATCTTTTTTAATCTTCGGCTCACCGCCTTTTTTCAGTTCCTTATCAAGTTCCTTTTCAAGCTCTTCCTGTGATTTTTTTTCTTTCGGCTTTTCCTTTTCAGACGCATCGCTTGATTGGCTGCACGCAGAAAGTGCAAACCCGATCGTCAAGACAAATAATAGCAATAAGACTTTTTTCATGATCGTTCCCCCATCTAAAGTAATCGTTTTCTATTATAATCAGATTTTTCCTTTTCTCAACAGGTAAGAAAGCATCATTTATTTCTATTTCATCCGTTACAAACTTACTTATTTCTAGAATATGAATACTTTTTACTAGTTCATTAGACCTTTTCATCAAAAAACCCGAGCTGGCAGCAGCCGGCTCGGGCGGGTGGTCAATCTCGCTTATTCATTCCTCTTTTTTCTCGGGGTTCCTGATGGTGTTTTTGGTGCTCCGGAGGCTGTGTTGTCCGTTCCAGCTCATTGGTGTCTTGTCCCATTCCTTTTAAAAACGAAAAGAGCAATGTAATGGATTTGTTGATTTCCGGGTCTTTGAGCGAACGGATAATATCAAAATAACCTGTCTTTTCTTCGCTGTTTTTCTGCTCTACAGCGTTTGCCACACCTGCATTCACTTTCAAAATGAGAGGCTCGAGCTGTTTCACATCCAGCATGCCGAGCGTCCCAAACAGAAGCAGCAGATTTTTCATCGTGTTGGCTGTTTCCTCTGTATCTGCCTTTTTCACCAGGATATCAAGAACTTTGTCCCCTTGGCCAAAAAGGCCGCGGAGCAATGGCAGGACACCGCGCTCGTTCATATGGCCCAGCATATGCAAGGTTTCAAGAATCGCTTCTTTGTGATCAACTAGCGCATCTTCAATCTCCCGCAGGTCACGCTTTCGCTGATCCTCTTCCGTTACTTCGATTTTCTGAATCCGTTTAATCGCTTTAGCCATTATGCCCAATCCCCCTTTTTACTGCGTCGCCAGGAAAAATATAATCCTTCCGCGCCCATTTCTTTTGTACCTGCACACCGATTTGCGGCTGCGGATTGCCGTTGCGGTGATTGATCTTAGGCAGCGGATTGGTTCCTTCGCGCTTCAAAATTTCCAATTTGGCTGACGTTTCTTTGTATGCAGGCGTATCGGTATCTTTATCGGCATGGCTGCCTGTCAACAGGTTGATCGCGGCTTCTCCCGAATCGTTCATCGGCAGGTATACTTCCTTCCCTTTGACACGATCTGTGATCAGGCACTTCACTTTCACATTTCCGAAAGGCGATGTGAGCCTGACAAGAGTGCCGTCCTGAATCCCTCTTTCTGCCGCGAGCTCAGGAGAAATTTCTAAAAACACTTCCGGCGTTTTCTTCGATATCCCTTTTGATTTATAGGTCAAGTTCCCTTCGTGGAAATGCTCCAAGAGCCGCCCATTGTTGACGTGGATATCATATTCCTCACCGAATTCCTCAGGCTCTGTCCATTCAACCGGATAGAGAATGGCTTTGCCGTCCGCAAATGGAAAGCGCTCGGTAAACAGTAAAGGTGAATCCTTTCCATCAGCGCTTACAGGCCATTGCAGGGAGTTATAGCCTTCAAGACGGTCATAGGTGACGCCGGCATAAATCGGCGACAGCTTAGCCGCTTCCTCCATAATGTCTCCAGGGTGCTCATAGTGCCAGCCGGCGCCAAGCTTATTGGCTACCTCCATAATAATCTGCCAGTCCGGCTTTGATTCACCCATCGGTTCAAACACCTGGTACAGCCGCTGAATCCGGCGCTCAGTGTTTGTAAAGGTTCCTTCTTTTTCAAGGCTCGGGCTCGCAGGAAGAACAACATCGGCAAACTCGGCTGTACGTGAAAGGAAAATATCCTGCACCACAAAGAAATCAAGCTTTTCATAGGCGGCGTGCACATGATTGATATTTGAATCGACCAGACCCATTTCTTCACCTTTGACATACATCGCTTTCAGCTGGCCGGAATGGATTTTTTCGATCATTTCGTGGTTGGTCATGCCCGGCTCCTTCGGCAGCGGCACACCCCACGCCCGCTCGTATTTATGGCGGACTTGTTCGTCGGTTACATTTTCATAGCCCGGCAGTTTGTCAGGCATGCTTCCGAAGTCACTTGCTCCCTGCACGTTGTTATGGCCGCGCAATGGATAGGAGCCTGCTCCCGGTTTCCCGTAGTTTCCTGTCACAAGCAGCAGATTTGAGATTGCCGTGCTCGTGTCGCTTCCGCCAATATGCTGTGTCACGCCCATCGCCCACAATGCGCACACACTGTCAGCTTGGCTAATCATCTCCGCCATTTGGATCAAGGTTTGTTGATCAATTCCGGTTTTCTCCTCAGCATATTCAAGGGTATATGGCGCCAGGCTTTTTACATATTCATCCCGGCCATTCACTCTTTCACGCAGAAAGCGCTCATCGGCTTTGCCGTTTTCAATTAAATATTTGGAGATGGCGTTCAGCCAGACGATATCCGATCCGGCACGCGGCTGGACAAATAAATCGGAGCGCTCTGCCATTTCGTGTTTTCTGATATCGGCTACGATCACTTTCTGCCCTCTCAGCTTATGAGCGCGTTTAATGCGAGTAGACAAGACTGGATGCGATTCTGATGTGTTTGAACCGATAATCAAAACAAGATCCGCTTGCCCGATATCTGTAATTGATCCTGAGTCACCGCCGTAACCGACTGTCCGAAACAGGCCGGCAGTCGCAGGAGACTGGCAATAGCGCGAGCAGTTATCCACATTATTTGTGCCGATGATCCCTCTGGCCAGCTTTTGCATGAGGTAGGATTCTTCGTTTGTACATTTAGAAGAGGTAATAAAGGCAAGCGAATCCGGGCCAAACTCTTCTTTTAAATCTGTGAACTTGCTGGCAATCAGCGATAACGCTTCCTCCCACTCCGCTTCACGGAAACGGTCGCCTTCACGGATCAGCGGCTTTGTCAGGCGCTCCTCGCTGTTTACGAAATCCCAGCCGAACTTTCCTTTCACACAGGTAGAAATGCCGTTGGCCGGCGCTTCCTCCTGCGGCTCGACTTTCAGAATGTCTCTGCCCTTTGTCCAGACATCAAAGCTGCAGCCGACGCCGCAATACGTGCAGACGGTTTTCGTTTTCTTGATTCGTTCATCACGCATGGCGGATTCCATATCAGAAATGGCGAGAATCGAGCCGTAGCCTGTCTCTACGCCTTTCGTGACTTCGATCATCGGGCGCAGCGTTTCGTTGTTGATGCCTGTTAAATATCCGGCTTCCCCTTCCATTCCTTTTTCCATCATCGCGTTACACGGACAGACGGTTGAACAGTGCCCGCAAGACACACACGACGATTCATTGATCGGCACATCATTGTCCCAAATGACGCGCGGGCGTTTCCGATCCCAGTCAATGGTCAGTGTTTCTGTGACCTGAACGTCCTGGCACGCTTCGACGCAGCGGCCGCACAAAATACATTGATCTGGATCATACCGGTAAAACGGATGGGATTCATCCTTATGGTAAGGCTTATGATCAAACGGGATGCTTTGGTGATTGATTTTCATTTCCTTCACCGTATTATGTATTTCGCATCCCCCGTTGTTGTAATCGCAAACTGTGCAATAAAGCTCATGATTATATAAAATCTTATCCATCCCGATGACCTGAGCTTTTTTGACATCAGATGAAAGTGTATCAATGACGTCCCCATCCTTTAACTCAGCGGAGCACGATCTCTTCAGCTCGCCATTGATGCTGACAATGCACGTATCGCATGTTTCAATCGGCCCTAAGCTTGGATGATAGCATACTTGCGGCACTTCAATTGAACTGTTATTTAAAAGCTGCAGCACCGTCTGCTCTTCGGACGCTTCCATTTCGACGCCGTTTATTGTGATTTTTTTCTGTCCAGCCATCTCCATTCCCCTTTCTTGCTTGTGTATATACCGAATTACCCATTTCTGTTCCCTTACAAGAGATCAATAAAACATACAAAGCACACCCGCATGTTTTATTGCATAAACACGGGGAAACGAGATGATAGACAAAAAAGGAGGGATCAGCATGAAAAAAGCTATATCCGTTTTAACTGCTGCTGCACTGACAGGCTCTCTTTCCGGCTTGGGAGCGACGTCCTTTTCAACACCGGCAAAAGCCGTAACGCAAACAAACACGCTCACTGAAAACAAAAGCCAATCAGCCGCTGAGCTTGTCAAAAACCTTTACAACACCGCCTACACAGGAGAAATGCCTCAGCAAGTGCAAGGCCTAACTGTTAACAAAAGCACAAAAAGCGATGTCCACGCTGTACTAGGGGAACCAGAACGGCCGTCCGAAGGAGACAATCGATTTGATTTATATCCCTGGAATATGGGCCAGCCTGGTTACGGGTTTTCCTATCATAAAGACATGACGATTTCAGAAATCCGATACTTTGGGACCGGGGTCGAACGGCAGCAGAATTTAGGCGGCGTTACCCCGGAAGTGCTGTGGAATGAAATCGGTCCCGCGAACCGAGTGTTAACCGTCCCGTTTACCGATGAAATCGACTATGTTTATGACACAGGCGGATATGAACTTCATTTTGTAATCGGCAAGGACCAAACCGCCGACCATGTAAACCTTAAAGCAAAATAAACCCTTTCGCGGCTGTGCAGCCGCTTTTTTATTGGACAAACAACTGGTATATTCCTTACAATACATGGGAGATGAATTGGAGACGGGGTATGAATTGTCAATGAAGCGAAATCGATGGATATATGCAGCTTTCACCATACTGATTATTGGGCTGGGGCTGGGATCCAGAGCGTTCTCCTATGTTCTTCCGGATACTCTCAACACGTATCTGGGAGATTCGCTGTGGGCTGCCATGATCTTTACGGGATGCGGGTTTCTATTTCAGAAGATGAAAACAATGAAAACGGGCCTTATCAGCCTTTCTTTCTGTTTTTTCATTGAAATCAGCCAGCTGTATCACGCCGAATGGATCGATCGGATCAGAGACACTTCTCTTGGCGGACTTGTACTGGGGTACGGATTTTTATGGAGCGATATCGAAGCGTATACAATTGGAATAGCGGCGTGTACCGTTATAGAGCTGCTCATTTTGGAAATCAAAAAGCGTCTCAATATGTGACGCTTTTTTTCATTTAGAAAACAGCCCGCACTGAGAAAGAACGGTCTCCGTATCCAAGAGTGTGGCCTCGTTTATCGTGACTTGATGTTTATCCATAAATGACTGAACGGCATGATATCCTACTGCATAACCGGCAAAAGCCGATAATCCTGCAGGCTCAAAACCTTGTTCTTTAGCAATTGGATCACCAAACATGTAACGGCTTACTTCCGAGAAGCCTTTTACATCCAGCACCTCATGGATGACTTCAATGGAATACTGCAAGTCTTCTTGATCAAAACGTGTGACCCAAGGACCCAACTGCTCCTCGCCGAACAGCTCTTTGGCAAATGACTCAGCCAACCCTTCAATCACAAGATAATCCCCGACACTCACTGAGCCATGATGAAAGTCAGCATACGAAAACCGCAAATTATGATGAAACTCATGAGCAATAATAGATGGAATCCTTGGCAGGTTATAACTGTTCGGATCAATCCATACATGAATAAATCCCGGTATCCCGCCAAACCCGCAGTAGCCTTTCTGCAGCTGAAGCCTTTTGGGATCAGCGATGTAAAGGCCGAATCTGATCTCGTCAGCATTTATCCGCAGCTGTCCGCGCTCAGCAAAACGCATGCATTGACGAAGCGCAGATGCAGCTGTCTCTGCAGCATGTGATTTTTGTAGTTTTTGCAGTGCTTTCAGCCCGGTTTCAGCATCACGGACATCCAAATAGCCAAGCATTTTCACAGCCATCATCACATCATAGCCGTTTGATTCCTTCGCTTTCAGCGGAACTTGGATGGCGTTCCACATGTTTTCAAACGGTTTCATCATCGTATACCGAAATTCATCCTCTCTTTTCTGTTCTTCCATCGAAAACAGCTTTTCATATTGCTCAAAGGTCTTTTCCATTACAAGATTCATCCTGATTCCCTCCTTGCCACAAACATACGGTATGCCGCAGCGTAAGGGTCAACAGAGAAATTAAGCCGATTTTCACTGTAAATTCAGCCAGAGCCGCCGATAGGTAAGGCATAGGAGGTGGAACGATGGATATTCCTGCTTTATCAGTTGCGATGCATCAAGCATCCCTTGCCCAAAATGTTGATATCGCTTTAACGAAAAAAATGCTGGACACCGCCCAGCAAAATGCCGATCAAACCTTGAAGATGATTCAGCATCCGACACTCGGACAAACCATTGATATAAAAGCTTAATCTCACGCCAAAGGCGGCCAAGAGCTCCATACTCCCGGCCGCCTTTATTGTTCACAAAAAAGCATGCATGTTTCGATTGTTCCTTCGTATGATGTATTGTTTGCCATATGAAGGAGGTCATAAAGGACATGAAAAAACTTTTAACAAAGGCTTCATTGGTGTTATTCGCAGTACTATTTATTTTTGCCGCCAACGGAGCGCCCGCCAATGCGGAAACCCATGCCTATGATGGAAAAAGCCCTTATTACAATGATTGTGCGTCCAGCGGCTCTACAAAAAAGTCCTCAAACTTAGTAAATGCCAACAATCAAGTCATCGGAGTGGTCGAGCTTAAATTCAGCAGTACATGTAAAACGGCTTGGGCAAAAATCACGATGAACCATACATTGACGACAGGCTTTGAAGCGAATGCCGAAATCACCCGAAACACGGACGGAAGGAGATATAACTGTGATTCTGCAGGGGGCAACGGGAAAGCGGTGACCGGCCAAAAGTCTTGTTATACACCAATGGTATATGATTTAGATCCAAGGACTTCCTATGCTTTCGGCAAGTATTCAGGACCCAATCTGAATGTTTGGGCCACCACAGGCTCTTATTAAATAGAAAAAAGGCTGTCCAAACGGGCAATATCCGCGGCAGCCTTTTCGTATTAATTCGCTTCTCTTTGTTTTTTAACCTCTTCAAGCTGAGAGACCGTCACCAATTGATAGCCTTGATCTGTGAGCTTTTTGATAATTTCATCAGCCGCATCAGCAGAAGTTCGGTAAATGTCGTGAATCAAGACGGTTCTTCCATCTCCCGCCTGGCTCATGACACGGTCAACGATTGTTTTCTTGTTCCGGTCTTTCCAATCTTCCGGATCAACATCCCATAACGCGACGTCCATTTTCAATTGACTCCGCAGCTCATCATTAATGCCGCCGTATGGAGGTCTTACAAGCGCCGGACGGTATCCGCTTATTTTTTCAACGATGTCTTGCGTGTCATTGATCTGCTTTAACGCTGCTTTCACTGAAAGTCTTGTGAGAAGCGGGTGGCTCCATGAATGGTTGCCTACCTCATTCCCCTCTTTCAGTATTCTTTTAAGCGTTTCAGGATAATATTGCACCCTGCTCCCCAAAACAAAAAAAGTGGCATGCCCCTTATATTTTTTCAAGGAGTCTAGAATCTGGTTTGTTGTCGCAGGATTCGGGCCATCGTCAAAAGTAAGCGCAATGACTTTTTGGTTTGGATCAATTGTTTCCTCTTTAGGTAATGAAATTACTTCATGCTTCGGCTTTTGTTCTTTGATTTTATTTTTGTTTTTTTCTTTATCAATATATTGTTCTTTCATGATATCTTTCAAAAGGCTTTTCTTAATGGCAATCGATTGCTCTCCTAGATTGCCTGCTGCGACCTGATATGTATCAAAATAAAATTCGATATAATCTTCCTTGATGGCAAAGCGGCTGAAATTATCTTTTTTCGGTGCCGTTCCTTCCTTTAACAGCGCATCGTCCGCAGCAAAGGCTTTTTCTTTTTTCAGCTCATGATAAGCAATTAGCGAAAGCTTATGTAAATAGTCGGCGTCCTCTTTGAATATATCATCAATTGAAAGGAAAGCTTGCTTACTAAAATCATAGTTAAACGTTTTTGTCACATTTTGTCCATGTGCGCCGCCGATATATTTATATTCATGAAACACAATCGCTACCGTCTGCTTGGCATAATGGACAATTTTATAATCAATATTTAACTCGTTTCGCTTTGTCGTATGCTCCTGATCAACATCTTTTGTTTCCTTCTGAAATTGGCGAACCTCTTTCTCTGCGAAACTCTTTAATGCCGAATCCATTTTTTTATTTTTGAAAACGGGATAGTTCACCGCATAATTGAACGTTTTCCCGTCATTCACAAGCGTTGCGATCTCGACATTTCCATACTGAGAATCAGTTTTCACTTTATTCATGACCGTTTCTTTTTCCAATGAATTATGAAAAAAGCCGATAAGGCCCGCCACACATCCAACTGCTATCAATACATAAAACCATTTAATTCTTTTTGCCAACAACCAAAACTCCTTCTTTCGTAACCATTTCGATTTATTCTTCATCAGATAGAACTGCATCTATTTGAAATATTTTTGTAATATTAAAGTAACATACATTTCACATTTGTAATACTATGAGATTTAGAAGTTCTTGTCAATCCTTTTCATGGATTTCACCCTCAAAACAATCGATTTCACGATTGTACATACACCCAACTCACACATCAAGAATATGGTAAATGGAGACAAAAAACTAGGGAGGTTTTCCTCTTGGATTATCTTTTAAATGAATTTGAACAAATTACACCTTATGATGAACGACAGCCTTATTATTATCCGCGCCCGAGACCGCCTTTTTATCCGCCTTATTATTACCCAAGACCGTATTATCCGTTTTATCCGCGTCCACGCCCGCCTTACTACCCTTGGTATGGTTACGGCGGAGGATATGGCGGAGGATACGGCGGAGGATACGGGTACTAAGTGCCGTTTGCCAAAATGGGGGCAGTCCAGCTCCCCATTTTTTAATTCAAAAATGACAATATCATGACAAATATAGGAAATAATTGCGATTCCCTAACCCTCTTGTTACGATAACAAAAGCATGCAGTTTTGGGGGAGGCGTCTATTTTTGGAGAATACGAGAGATTCTGCCGCTATATCTGAAACGAAATACATAAAAGCTTCGAACCGGGTAACAGTTTATGATTTTATCAAACTTGCAAAACCCGGCATTATCATATCAAACTCGATCGCAGCCTTTGGCGGATTTTGGATCGCGTTTACAAGCGCAGAAAAACCATTAACCGGAATGTTTTTTTTGATGACAATGGTGACAGCAATGCTTGGAACCGCCTTTGTCATGGCTTCCGGCACTGTTTATAACAACTTTTTTGATCGGCATATGGACGCAAAAATGGCACGCACCCGCAGCAGAGCCTCAGTCACTGGAAAAATGCCGCCAGCCATGATTTTAACCTATGGCTCCGTTTTAGGGATCGCAGGTCTCGCAATGCTGTATTCCCTCAATTTATTAACTGCCCTTCTCGGACTGGCCGCTTTTATTTTTTATGCGATTATTTATACAGTATGGGTGAAACGAACCTCTGTGTGGAGCACATTTGTCGGAAGCTTTCCGGGAGCCGCGCCGCCGTTAATGGGGTACTGTGCCGTAACCGGAGAAATCAGTACGGCTGCGGTGCTGTTGTATGCGATTATGTTTCTATGGCAGCCCCCGCATTTTTGGGCGATTGGGATCAGACGCAAAGAGGAGTATCGGACAGCGGGTATTCCGCTTCTGCCTGTTGTAAAAGGGAATCAAGTAACGAAAGTAAAAATGATGCGATATATTGCAGTTCTCGTGCCGGTCACGTTATTATTGCCTTTTTCTCTCGGCACCGGCCGTATCAGCCCATTTTATTTCTTAGCTGCCTTGGTTCTCGGAGGCATATGGATCAAAAAAAGCATCCAAGGATTTAAAACCGACGATGACGTGAGATGGGCAAAGGATATGTTTGTCTACTCGCTCATTTATTTTTGCTTGCTGTTTTTGATCATGATGATTGATTCATTTGTGATGTTTTTGATCAAATGATGAAAAAAGAGTCACACATTTGGGACTGACCCCATAAGATGAGACAAATAAAAAACACCTTCAAGTTTGAATACGGATGATTGTTATCCGAAATTAGACTTGGAGGTGTTTTTTCTATGGGGACAAGAGTGAGTTATCCGGTTGAAGTGAAACAGAAGGCTGTAGAAATGAGATTGGCAGGCGTACCTATGAAAGAGATCATGCAGGAGTTGAATATTAAGAATAAGACACAGGTTCAGACATGGGTTAGATGGCATAAGGCTGGGGATACACATCGATTCGAACAGCCTGTTGGAAAGCAATACACTTACGGAAAAGGTCCGGAGTATTCTTCCGAATTAGAGAAAATGCAGGCAGAGATTCGTTACCTGAGACAACAGAATGAAGTTTTAAAAAAGTACAACGAATTGGAAAGGAAGTTGATAGCGAAACGTCAGTCGAACTTGTAGAAATATTGAACAGCACAATGACCATACAGGATATCTGTATTCATTTAGGTATCTCTCGAGCGTCTTATTATCGCTGGAAGAAGAATCCGATGAAGGATCATCCCAAGCGCCATTTGGAAAAACAAATCGGCACGTTGTGCCGAGAGCACAAGTATCGATATGGATATCGAAAAATCACAGCTATACTAAAAAAGAGTATGCATATTAACCATAAAACGGTTCAACGTATTATGCAGAAAAATCAATGGCAGTGCCGGGTTAAGGTGAAAAAGCGCAAGAAGGATGGGCAGCCATATGCCGTGGTCGATAATATATTGGATCGGAACTTTCAGTCTGATCGCCCTCTTGAAAAACTAGTAACGGACATTACGTATTTGCCTTATGGACAGAAACAATTGTACCTTTCCAGTATATTGGATTTATACAATGGAGAAGTGATTGCTTTTACGATTGGGGATAAGCAGGATACAGCCTTTGTCTTAGACACACTTGATCAGCTGCCAATGTTGCCTGAGAACTGCGTGTTACATAGTGACCAAGGTTCTGTGTATACATCTTACGAGTATCAAAAAGCTGTTAAAACAAAAGGCATTACCATGAGCATGTCCCGCAAAGGGACGCCCGCTGATAATGCCTCCATCGAATCGTTTCATTCCTCACTAAAGTCTGAAACGTTCTATCTTAACAGCATTGATCGAACTACGACCGCCATCGTAGAACGCACTGTCATAGAATACATTCATTATTATAACAATATTCGTATCCAAACTAAACTAAACAACCAATCACCGATAAACTATCGGCAATTGGCTGTTTAAAAGGTGTTTTGATCCCTGTCTCAAAAACGGGGGTCAGTCCCTTTAATGTGACTCTTTTTTGTTGGGAAAAACAGCATCTAATAGAAATGTCACGGCAAAAACCACAGCCATGCAGATCAAAAATCGGACAATCTCACTCAAAATCCAGCTATCAGCAATGCGCATACCATCGGTTTCTCGAAGGCTGGCGCATATGGAAAAAATCATAAGTATGTTTTTTAGCGTTTCTTTGTTCATGAAATACCATCGCTTTCTTGAAAATGATTACTGAAATACAAAATAACAGATGAAATAAAATGCAGCTAGGTACATACCGTGTCCTCAGCGTTGGGCGTTTTGATTGACTGAAATCCTAGTTTTTGTTTAACAAGCCATTTGCAAAGCTCAGGCGAACAGATGAAAACCGCTTGAGTGTAAAAGCATATCTTTTGCGATAAACTAAGCGGCGGAATAATGGCATAAAAAAATATATCCTTAATAAGTGAATCGGGAAAATGCGCTTTTTTCTTAAAGCTAATACAAGAAAAAATAAACCGATAAACGAAAAGACAGCACGTCCCCCAGCCAGCTATCGGGTGTAAACTAAAGTACAATAGTAAAATTGCTAAGAAATACAACAGAATCTCCAATCTATAAAACCGAACACCTTTTCCATCATCAGGTATTATAAGCCAAAATCAAACAGAAAAACAGGCTTTTGTCTTGTATGTAAGAACACAAAGAGAAATCGCCCCGCATAACCATATCATGGTAGTATATATTTATTTTTCCTATGTTTATAGATTTGGAGGTCTGCAAAAGTGAAAGGCATGCTTTTAATGATACAGCTTGGATTTTCTTTCATGGTTTTTCTGTTTTTAGCCGCTGTCAATTGGTATCAAGGGAGCGAGCTTATTTCAGATCGATTTGATTGGAACTATACTGCTAAAATTTCAAAACTCCTTAATGAATCGATACCATCACAAGTCCCAAACAAATTTCACAGCTTGATTTTTTCATTTACTCTGCAAAACACGATCCTGTTATGAGTATGCTAATGATCCTCTCGTTTCTATATGTTTTGGCCGCACTTTTTTTACTTATTTACTCAGTCAAATTCAATAAGCAAAAGATTCATTTGGACTGTGATGAAAACACAACCCATAAATTCAATGGCTTCCCTAACTCCTAGGAAGTTATGCGGCAGCCATGCAAGCGTCATATGGCAATGATTTGTTTGGCGGGGAATTAAATAAACTGTTACGGTTCATATTTTACCAAGTTTTTGGAACATCCTCCTCACTATTACGTATATCTTAATTGGAGGGATGAAACGATGAAAGAGTATGAATTTGTAAGAATTGAACTTAGTACTATGAGAAGACGGCCTAAAGAAGACTACCAGCAAATCATCCATGACTATGCGAATAGAGGCTGGAAATTCGTTCAGATTTTTGCTCCCAGTATCGACGGGTATGGAGCAGCCGCTTATTTTGAAATCATATTTGAACGAGATGCCGAAGAAGCTTAGTCTTATTGACTAAGCTTCTTCGGTTACGCAATATTTACATCCTCATTGCCGGTCCTCTATACGATTTCTGCAAATTCGGCATTGCATGCTTTCGCTAAATCTTGTGGCGCTGCCTTTAGCTGCATGCCGATTTTCCCTGCGCTGACAATGATAAAATCTAGTGTTTCAGCGGCTGCATCAATATAGGTTGGGAACGATTTTTTCATGCCAATTGGTGAGCACCCGCCGCGCACATATCCGGTTATTCCCAGAAGTTCCTTCATCGCAATCATTTCTATTTTCTTTTCACCTACTACTTTGGCTGCCTTTTTCACATCTAATTCCTCAGCAACAGGTACAACAAAGACGTAATAATGGTTTGCTCCTGCCGTTGCCACCAAAGTTTTATATACATACTCGACAGGATATCCGATTTTTTCAGAAACAGTGATGCCGTCTGCCGGTTGGCCGCCTTCTGTTTCGTAACCTAATAACTCATAGGAGATGTTCTGCTGTTCTACCAAACGAACCGCATTGGTTTTCGCCATTTTTTTCGCCATATTTTCCCTCCGCTATCAAAAAATACTGCTATCTTCAATATATTAATACTATCATCGAAAACAGACATATTCTACTAACCTGCATGTTAAAAAAAGAACCTCTAGAAAGCCAAAACAAGAAACAAAAAGGAATGAACGAAATGTATCAACATACAATTTGTATGAATGTAAAATTAAGGAGTGGTTACTTTGTATCATTATTTTTATGGGCCTGCGTTAATTCCTTACTTTTCACATACTCGTAACCCCACTCAAAGAAATCAAGACTTTTCAGAAAGACAGCGAAGAAGAGAAATCACATTGAATGTAGATGGCTCTATCCCGCCATCTTCCTCTGAGGATATCGGAGACGGCTTTTATTCTTACGCATGGACGAACCAACAGGTCATCAATCCAGGTGAATACCTTGTTTGTTATCTCGAAGGAAGGAATATAAACGTGATAAATGGCGGTTTTACTCCGCGTGATACTGCTCCGTTATATGCAATCGCAAGCTTTCCAAGGAGAAGAAATCAATGGGTCATTACGATCCATAATCCTGTTCAAACGCAAAGAGCCCTATCTCTTTATTTGATTGCGAAAAGGTAATAATAAACGGGTAGGAACGCTTTGACACAAGCTCTTTTCCTGCCCGTTTTGGACTTATGATTTTGGCCCCCTCTTCCCTTTGAAGGCAGTGACGCAGGAAATTTGCCCACGTAAGTTCCTAAACACATGTCCCCCCATTCACAAAAAAATGGACACTAACCTAAAGCACAGAGTTCTCTGTCTAATGATTAGTGTCCATAAGCCTTCCGTCTTGGACCTATTCAATTTTGGTGTCCTTTTCATCATTCACATTGCTTTTCACTAACCATTCTACTTCCGTTAATTCTTGTTTTTGAACATCTATCGTGTGCTTTTTCGTAAAATGGATTTTAACAGCTTCTTCGTTTTCCCAAATCTCCCAAAGCATTATTTTGCGTTCTGATGGTTCAAGCGGATAGGCATGGAATGTAATACATCCTTCTTCCTTGTTCGTTTCTTCCTCAAGTTTTTTGAATTCCTTCATTATCTCATTAAGGTCTTTATCACTGATGATTTTTAAACATGCAGTTATGTAGTGCATCGATAATCCCCCTTACATTTATTTATAGCTTTTCATTATAACATTTTCTTGAAAATTGTAGAGGTCATTTATATATCGTTAAACGACATCGGGAGCCTTTAGACAATTTATGCTTATTTCGTCCTTAAATAGAAAGATTTTTCAAAAAAAATATTCTATTAGAGGGTGTCCTTGGTGGTATAATATTAAATATATGTAAAGAAAAGGAGGTATTTGATTGTCTGTTTCGGATTTAATCCCATATCATTATGTAACTACAGACATGAATCATTGGTATGTTGTAATAAAGCAGGGTCGAGTTAAGAAAGCAAAAGAAATGAAACAAAAAGTGGAAAAAGAATTCGACATGATGGAGAAAAATGAAAAAGCAGCAGTCTATCTTCAGCTATTAAAGTTACGGCACGAAATAATGCTGTCGTATCTCGAACCTGACTCTGTTAAAAATATAGATGGTGTTTATTCTGATCTCAAAAAGACAAAGGAGAATATGGCTCCTGAATCCCTCACGAATACAATAGAGTTCTATTATCATTTTTTTACCGGTATGTATCATTTCCGAACAAGAGATTTAGTTATTGCCCTAACATATTATCGCGAAGCTGAAAAATATCTTGATTTATTAGATGAAAATGCCAATACAGATAAAGCAGAGTTCTATTTCAAAGTGTCAGAGGTCTATTATTATATGAAAGAGACTCATTTCTCAATGAATTATGCCCAACGAGCATATTCTATATTCAAGGAGCAAAAAGACGCTCAGGGTAACCTTACATATGGCAAAGAAATGGTCCAATGTCAGTTTGTTATCTTTGGAAACTGGCTAGATAAAATGTGTTATGAAGATGCTTTAGAAACAGCCAAAAAAGCTTTAAATGATGCTATAAAAATCGGGAAGCAACATTTAATTGGTTCAGCTCATTTTAACGTGGGATTATGTTATAATAACCTTGAAGAACTTGACAATGCAGAGAAATATTTTCAAATCGCCTATGACATTCATAAGAACCGAAAGCACATTTATGAATCCAAAGCAATTTTTAATCTTGCATATGTCAAAGCAAAGAAGAATGATTTAAAGGCTGCATTAGAGTTATACCAGGAAGGTCAGAAGGTTGCTGCCCGACACAACAACCGGGAAGTAACCGAGAAATTAAAACTGGTTAAAGGTCTTTATTTATCATTCGACTTACAAACACTTAGAGAAGTGTTCAAGTTCTTCAAAGAGAAAAATCTTTATGGTGACATGGAAGAATATGCTGTTGCTGTTGCGGATTTTCTGACCAACAAACAAGACAGACATGACGCGGTCGATTTTTATCAAATGGCAATTGAAGCACGCAAACAAATTCAAAGGGGGAAGCATTTAAATGAAAAAATGTAAAATTGCAATTTGTTTAGCGCTCTTGCTTGGCGTTGTTGGAGTATCTGGCGCTTCATACGCTCTTTCTGAGCAGTCCACTTATAAGGTTGCAGATAGAGCAGCAACTTAATATGATAACGAAAAACCCCATATGGAAAGTCCAAAATGGGGTTTTTCCTTTGTTTTTATTTAAATCATGCGACGCGGTTGTATTAATACAAGCTGAAAAGAAAAACGGCAAATGGGTAAAATCAAATAATCCAGAAAATGTTGTCGTATCCTTTGCAGGAACCGATCTCGGAAAAGACCCGATCAATGATGGCGCAAAAGGCGTTAGCTCAGCGGATAAGTGAAAGTGCCAAGCTCATTTGTCAGTGCAGAAAACAACGGAGAAACTTTTATGAATAGCTTTAAAACGAAATAAAGGACACCTTTCAGGGTGTCTTTTCTTAAACTGCGAAGGATTCTCCTGTATCTTCTGATTGAACCATCCCCGCATCCATATACAGCTTTACATCTCCTGAACATCCTGCAACCCTTCACTAAAACATTCCAACAACAAAAAATTCATAATACAAACGGCAATAAAAAATAATACAAAATGAAGATTACTGTAAAGATTCCAATAATCACAAAAAAAGACCGCCGCAGCAATCATCCTCAGCCATCACAATAAATGAATATTCCAACCATTTAAGATAATTTACCAATTCCAAAAAAATATTAACGGATATTTTCCTTCTATTTCTGAAACAATACAATTGATGAAAATAAGGAGGTTAATTAGAAATGGGTAATCAAAAATTAGCTGATCATGAATCGTTGGATTTACATGAGGTTATTAATTTCAAAACCCTTTGCTTAGCGAAATCAAAACTAATGCAAGGGCTCGTATTTGATCAAGATTTGAGAGCATTAATGCAAAAAGATGTTGAACAGTCCATGCAAGCGCTTGGAGAATTACAAGCAGTTTATCAACGCGCACCTTTTGAAGCTCCAGTTCCTCAAAACCGTCCAACACCAATCATAAATTAAAAAGGAGGCAAATTCATTGAACCAGGACTATTTAGACCCTATAAACGCGCTACACGTGCCAGAACTAGCAGATACCACATTTGCGATGGATTTACTTCTTCGTGCCAAAGAAGGTGTGCGCAATATTGCTGTCGCATTAACGGAGTCTGCATCACCTGATGTTAGAACCCTCTTACGAAAACAGTTAATGCAAGGTATTGCCATGCACCAAGAAATTACAGAACTAATGATTAGTAAAAAATGGTTCCATCCAACCGAACTAAGTGAACAGTATAAACTAGACCAACTCTCTGCCAACAATACAGTGATGATTGGAAAAATGAATCTATTCCCAGTTGAGACCAATAGAAAAGGTATGTTTGACCGGACACCTGATGAACACTAACACTGGAGGCTATATATCATGAAGGCAGTTACGTATCAAGGTATTAAAAATGTTGTAGTCAAAGAAGTTCCAGACCCAAAAATTGAAAAACCAGATGACATGATTATTAAAGTAACGAGTACCGCTATATGCGGGTCTGATTTACATTTAATTCACGGCATGATTCCTAACCTGCAAGAAAACTACGTTATTGGTCATGAACCAATGGGAATCGTCGAAGAAGTCGGTCCAGGTGTGACTAAGGTAAAAAAGGGAGACCGAGTCATTATCCCCTTTAATATAGCATGCGGTGAATGCATTTATTGTAAAAACTCTCTGGAAAGCCAATGTGATAATTCGAATGATAATGGGGATATGGGTGCCTATTTCGGATATTCTGGTACGACTGGTGGCTATCCAGGCGGGCAAGCCGAATATCTAAGAGTGCCCTTTGCCAACTTTACTCATTTCAAAATTCCAGAGACTTGTGAAGAACCTGATGAAAAGTTAGCTGTTATTGCGGATGCGATGACGACTGGTTTTTGGAGTGTTGACAATGCAGGCGTAAAGGATGGAGATACAGTTATTGTTCTTGGCTGTGGCCCGGTTGGTCTTTTTGCTCAAAAATTCTGTTGGTTAAAGGGAGCAAAGCGAGTCATTGCCGTTGATTATGTCAATTATCGCCTGCAGCACGCCAAGCGCACTAACAAAGTAGAAATTGTTAACTTTGAGGACCATGAGAATGTAGGAAGTTATCTTAAGGAAATCACTAAAGGTGGCGCAGATGTTGTCATCGACGCTGTTGGTATGGACGGTAAAATGACTGATATGGAATTCCTCGCGAGCGGGATGAAACTTCAAGGTGGAGCATTAAGTGCTTTTATCATAGCTTCACAAGCTGTGCGTAAAGGCGGGACAATTCAAGTTACTGGCGTTTACGGCGGCAGATACAATGGTTTCCCTTTTGGAGATATTATGCAGCGAAACGTCAATATCCGCTCTGGACAAGCACCCGTGATTCATTATATGCCATATATGTTTGAATTAGTTTCGACCGGAAAAATTGATCCAGGAGATGTCGTAAGTCATGTACTTCCACTTAGTGAAGCAAAGCGCGGCTATGAGATTTTTGACACAAAAATGGATGATTGTATAAAAGTCGTGTTGAAACCTTGAGGAAGGAGGTATAAAAAATGAACTACGCCTTACATGAAGTGCTTGAGGTCCATGAGATGGCTGCATTTAAGACCACTTGTTTAACGAAATCCAAAACGATGAGAGCGTTAGTTACAGATCAGCTTTTAAAAGATATTATGCAGCAAGACATTAATGTATCCACGAAACAGTTACAAGAATATGCTTCTATCCTTTCTAACGCAAAGCAATAAACTAGGAGATGAATGAACATGAATCCAATCATTGAAACTTTAACTGGTATGGACGCACTATCGGATCAAGTGGTTGCAATGGATCTACTCATTTCAGCTAAAAGCGGCATTAGAAATTATGCCATGGCAGTTACGGAATCAGGAACACCGGAAATTAAAGAAATGCTTACTCGCCATTTAGTGGAAGCTCTTGATATGCATGAACAAATATCCGCGTATATGGGAGAAAAAGGATGGTACCATGCTTGGGATACAAACCAACAAATCAGTTTGGATTTAAATAATATTAATACAGCATTGAACTTACCGACATTATAAAAAATCCCTAGGAACAGTTTAACAATCACCACATTAAACTGTTCCTAGTAAATCATTTTGAGATTATTTCGTAGAAGCAAATAAAATGAATACTTCTTGCTTACTCGTGTTTGTTTTACACTATATGACAATGAATTGACTATTTTTATTATGAAAAGGTCGGGGCCGGAAATTCACCGATTTTCATACGAAGTAAACTATAAGGTTTCTGTCGCAGGTCTTTTCCATAATGAAATCTAGGCTGCCGATGTAATTGGTTGACAATGACATACAAATATTGATCCGGTCCAATTGAAAAAGTATCCGGCCACAAAATTCTCGGATCATGTGCAATAGTTCCTATCATACCATTTGGAAATATTTTACGAATACTGTTGTTTTCATAATCTCCAGTATAAACAATTCCCTTTGCATCGGTTATTATTCCATCAGACGCACCTTTTTCTCCCCAATACTCCACATGATAAGGTAAATCCATGTCCGGTATCGTTCTGTCTCTCAGGGCTTCTGTCGAGATAGAGAACAAGTGACGACTGCTTAGCGGAGCAAAATATAATATCTTTCCATCAGGAGAAATCGCAAGACTATCAGAAGCCAATCTAAATGGAGAAGTTGAGCCATCTTTGTTTCGATTCATTAAAATTTGACCTTCTATTTTCGGTAAAAAATAGGGATCGGGCGAAGTTGAATTTGCCCCATTTAACCGCCTAAACGCGTTTCCATTTGATAAATCTACGACGATAATAGCTCCAGGTCCTCTTGAAGAAGAATCCGTTATATAGGCGTAACCTGCTTTTCCAACTCGAAAATCAAAACGGACATCATTCAGATAAGTTGTAGGCAGGACAGCATCTTCTGTAAAAGTGTATACTTTTCTTATTGTATTGGTTTCTAAATCAACAGCGACTAATTTTGCCCCCCCTTTAATAGGTTCAGAAAAATTGGGTGCCGCTGTATCTAATACCCAAAGCGTTCCCCTTCCATCGGCAACGACACTTTGAACACTGATGAAAGTCATTGTGAGATTCTCGGGATTAACCAAATTGGTTTGTAAATTAGGGTACGGCTTCAATTTATCCCCAACAATTTCCCCCACCGTAAATTTAACATCGTCTCCCCACTTCGGAAAGCAAATGAAAATACGACCGGTTTCTGAAACAGTAACACCTGTAGGCATAGCCCCATAAAATGCATAAACTAGTTCAAAATCACTGAAATATTTTTCACTAGGCAACATAGGTTTCATAAGATCCTCCTCAAGCATTCAAACGGGATATAACCTATATATGATGTGATTTTTTTCTAGTGCATGGTTCTTAGTAAGTTTTCTATACGAAAAGACGAATGAATTGATAAGTTAAAGGTCTCCAGATGAAGACGAATTCACTTAGCAGGAGCAAGAATATTCCTGAATTAACGCAGACCAAGTACAATATTCTCATATTTAGGACACTTTAAAATTACAGATATAACCGGAGAAGTTTTGCAGGCGTTTGTCAATCAGCTACATATGAGCATAATCTTGCCGATAAAGCATCCGAGCTACTTTCGGAATAGTGGGCGAAGTGCTAAAGAAATTTTCGCGCAAAGGAAAGTTTGCAAAGTAAAGAACTTATTAATGGTTTAAGAAAATGAGATGAAAAGTACCCTGACTTAGAAATGACAAACGACATTGATAGAGCAGAAAGTTATATAGAATAGGATACATACCATTTCTCAGATTTGAAGTTAACATTTCTTGGTGGTGATAAGTAATGATTGAAATCGAAGTTTCTGATCCTGTGTTTAGATTCCTTGGCGGATATTTCCATCAGGATATTGATTCACCAGAGTCATCACTTCGTGAATACTTAGAGGAGATACCAAAAAAAGAGCAAGAACATGATATAGCAGCACTTAAAGAATATTTATAAACAGCGATTATTCGGATAAAGAAAAGAATGATTTTATCGATGTAGCTCCCTTGTACAACACCTATTTACAATCGCCAATAGTTATTTTTGAATATTCCAAAAAACGAGCCCCTTTTAAGGGGCTCATTTTGTCGCGTGTGTATTTTAGTTGTTACTTTCAATAAATCGATCTTCTTTACCTGCTTTGATTAGTTTTGCATTTTCGCTCCCTTCTGATTCGTGTTGTTTTGGAATAAAAAACGCCTTTCACTAAAGTGAGTTAGGCGTTTGTACTTAATAGTTATATTAGTGATTCAATTAAAAAGCGCCTGCCGATATTGTGTCATAATTTTATTCAGTGAGCTTTTATAAAATCAGTTATTAATTGTTCTGTTGTTAATATTGTGGCAAACTCATCGTGCAATGTGGCTATAGATACATTATGGATAGTATTTGCATCATAATATGTATTATTCTGATCCTTCATACCAAAGGCTGCCGTTGCATCAGAAATCAGGTATGTATCAAATCCTAAATTGCCACTCATTCTTGTAGTTGTTGATACACAGTGAGGCGTAGTTAAACCAGTTATTACTACAGTTGTTATTCCATTTAATTTTAAGAAATCTTCTAAATTAGTACCAATAAAACTACTATTTACTTTCTTGGTTATAATTACTTCTTCATCCATAGGTTTAACTATCTCCTTTATAGCAACCCCCTCATTCTTTGGATGAAATACAGATTGAGGTTTATCAGAAGTGTGTTGTATGTATATTACCGTCCAACCTTTTTCTCTCCACAATTGTAGTATCTTTCTAATGTTTTCTTCCGCCTCTAGGTTATTTCGTTCCCCCCATTTTTTATCATCGAAGGCTTTTTGTACATCCACAATTATTAAAGCTTTTTTCTTTTCTCCCACAAGAGAACCTCCTAAGTTGAATTTGTTATTTATTACTACATTTTAAATACTGATTTTACTTTTGTACACTGGGCTCAATGATAAATTTCAAATAACATCCTCCATACTGGGAAAACGTTCGAATATATTCCCTCTAAAACCACCACCGTGCTCAAGCCGTTAACCGCCAGTTGTCTATTCTGAGACTTACCAGAAGCAGTTTACAGAGAATATAAAAAAGCACTCTAAAAGGAGTGCTAAATTAAAGACTATTGATTTAGAAGCCATTTGATACGCTCAGCTGAAAATATATAGTGGAGTATTATAAGACATAGAAAGCTGAGACTAACTGTTTTTAAATCACTAAAATAAAGCGCTGCAACAGCTATTCCAAAGATCATTAATTCAATAACTAATCTTGTTATCCCGTTTACAGCTATTACAGTTTGTCCATTTCGACTAGGATCATTAGGTACTGCAAATACAGTCCAGATAATCATAACTACAATCGGTAATACAAAAGTTAGAACATATTTAAAAAAACCATTAAAATGGGTACAAACAAACACCCCTATGGAGATTAGTGCAGCAATTTCAAGGGCGAATCTTAAAAGTAAATTAGTTTGGTTCAGTTTTTCCAACTCCTCTATATTAAAAAGCCCTCCCGCAGAAGATGCTCTTTCTCTACTTTATTTCATTGTATAGAAGCTTTTTTGTTCTTCCCCTTTTGATTCTCTTGGAGTTTTTGGAGAGATCGTCTCCACTTTTGAAGATATAATACCGACTGTTACTGTTACTAATGCTCCAATTAATGCTATGACTATGAGTATTATGAAATATGACAAATTTCCCCCTCCTATCTAGATAATTATCCAAATAGACAGGAATTTGTCTACAATTTGCAGAATTTGTCGAACGAAACTGTTGAATAAATCCATATTTCGTCAGAGGGTATTAACATGTACGTAATACTGCTGCTGTTTTAACACCGATAAACTATCAGCAATTGGCCGTTTAAAAGGTGTTTTGATCCCTGTCTCAAAAACGGGGGTCAGTCCCTAATTCAATACTTTTCTTTTCATGCTGTCATCCGGCAGAACCGCAATATCAAAGAATAAAACCACCGCAATCACCCCGAGAAGCCAGCCATTTGTTTTATCACGCTTTGCAATGATTGTTTCATCACCGATCATTTTTAAATCATCTGCTCTCACTCAAGAACAGGTATATATTGTTCGGGTACTTTTCATAATATTAAATGGCGTTTATATTATCTTGCAGCTCTAATCGGCGGGCTTCGTAGAGGAGAAGCTCTTGCTTGCGAATGGCACTTGGATGTAGATTGGGACAAAGGTGGAATATACGTAAATAGATCAATTTCTAAAAACAATTAACGGAGAGCCTCACGTTAAAAGTCCAAAGTTAAAAAGTTCTCAACGATTCGTTAAAATGCCTGATTTTTATACGGATGAGTTGGCTAAATATTATCGCATATGGAAGAAAGAAAAACTTATGCTCGGTGATACCTAGGAAGGCGGAGAACATCAATATGTAACCTTACTACTATACAACCCGTACCGCAAAATGGACTAAAATAAAAAAGAAGTACGGCCTAAAAGATGTTCGTCTTCATGACTTGCTGCATACTATGGTGCCTCTCCTTATGGAAGCTGGCGAAAATCTCAGTGCTATTCAAAGAAGAGCTGGACTTGCCAGTGCTCGAACAACTAGTGATATTTAAGGCCACGTTACCGAGAAACTCGAAAATAGCACAGTAAAACACTTTAACCAGTTCGATCCTAGAAGCCTAGCACAAAAACAGAGTTGATTTTGAATTCCCCTTCAAAATCAATTCAAAAAAATAATTTCGTCCCAAATTCGTCCCCAACTCGATGAATGATGACAAAATCAATAAATAAGCAAAGTAAAAAACCCTTGCTGCGCAAGGGTTTAAGCTATGATTCCGACTGGGCTCGAACCAGCGACCTCTACCCTGTCAAGGTAGTGATTACCTTCTGAGCTGTTATTTTTATTCCTGACAAATACTTATCCATCAAGGGATTGCAAATTTAAGATCTGATCTTTTCTGATTAAAAATAATGATTGTTGGCAGGTTTGGACAACAACTCGCCAACAATTTTCCACTTAAAACCAGAGATTGAATCCACAGCCTTGCCAATATTTTCTCCATTGATAAAAGAACTTATGTTCGCATATAATTTATTCAAGGAGATGAAATCAAAATGACCGATTTTGAACGGAAAGTGTATCGGATTATTTTTTAACATGAGCCGCTTCGGGAAAAATCCCTCCCTGGAACAATTGAAAAGGAAAACCGGCAAAGATGATCAGACGATCCGTGCTGCTGTGCGAGGCTTAATGATGAAGGGTGAATTGAAGTGGGATAAGCAGAAAAAACGTTGGGCTTTCAATTAATAAAAAAACTCTCTAATATAGAGAGTTTTTTAAGTTGCATATTGATGATATTGAATAATCAGATCATCTGTAATCTCACAATTTTGGCCAGGCTTGTAGGCTCTAGCCCATGGTCCACCTTCCTGATGAGTCTTGTCAACTAAATGAAAAGCATCTAATTCACCATACTTCAACAGAGTATCTTTTATGCATTGCAAAGCAGCTGTTCCATACTCAGAAGTCCAGATTTTTATTAGAGAGGGCGTGTATGCAACCTCTTGAGTTCTGAGTAAAAACGTTTCGTCTTCTTTGTAATCAATTTGAGAGCTTCCGTGTATTCTATATCTATGAAATATGTCTTCGACCACAGGACCATATTTAAAGGCAACGATTGGATCTTTAAATAACTTTGATCCAGTTCTAAGTAAGAATTCAGAGTAAATATAGTAAAGTAATTTTTGTAATTTCAAATGTGATACAGGATAAATGGCAAGTACGAATTTAGCAACATCATAAGCAGAAAGTTGTTGATCGTTTGACACAACTTCTATAAAATCATCAATTCGATTTGTAATTATAACATCATCAAAGAAAGAGTCCATTTGTACTACCGAATCCCAAGAAATATCGTCTGTTGTTAACTTATGAATTCCGAATTGCACATGTCCACATTCTTTTTTTATCCTAGTTATAAATAACTTGATATATTCTTTATCAAGCTGGTCTTCACTCGAATAATGCCAACCGTATCTTCTTCCACCAGAGAAATCACTTACGATTGCAATAAAATGAAAAGCCATAACTAAACACCTTCCATTTCCAGTTCAATTTCCGTTGAATTTTTGTAAATTTCAGCCCACTTTTTATGTTCTTGTTTGTGATCTTTATGTGACAAATCATTTTGTGTTCGATCTTTTAAACACCAGATTTGTATTTCCCAAGGGAAGTATTTCCATTCCTCGCCGTATAAATAAATATGAAAGGCTTTATAATTGCCTTTCGAAGAATCCATGAAATCAATTCGATTATTATAAATCTGTTTTAGTTGTTGACATGTTTTTTGAAAACAGTTCTTATTATGATCAAAAAACGTTGGGTGTATTCTAAATCCTAATAAATCATTTAAACATTTATTTATCGGGATTTTCCCCTCTTCCTTTTTGCCAACAAGATAATACTTAAGTTTGTTAACAATCGAAGTAGTTTCTTTCGTCCTTAACCTTAGAATTAATTCTTTGTATTTATTCTCCAAATCAGTATATGCACTGTAAAGAAGTAGTTCCTCCCTGTAATTGGAAATTAACTGCAAGAATAAACTATCGACTGAAAAAGTATTCTCCTCATTAATATGAGTAACATGATTAATTTGTTTTCTTTTTAAATTTATTAGATCATCTTTCTTTTCTAGATGAAATTCAGTTGAAATTTCTTTATGCGCATTATTGATATCAATAATTAATTCATAAAAGGTATCACAGAATGATTCCATTTCACATGTACAATTAATCACTTTACTCTTCCCCAATTTAGAATTATCGGATTGGTGTTTAATTCATCTAATTCCTTTTGATTCCGTTTTATTCCCTTTGATTCTGTTTTATTCTGTTTTATTCCCTTTGATTCCGTTTGATTCCGTTTGATTCCGTTTGATTCCCTTTCATTTTACTCTTTCTTGTTTCCATCTACAATGATTTGGAACCAATTTTTAAAAATTCTATTACCTAAACTTAAATACATTAAACCTTATGCCAGTCTTTAATTCATCAAATCATTGAACCCCCTTTTTAAATAAGCGAAAAAGTATGACAAAAAACCCTCCTCATTTCGAAAAGGGCTCATTCATCATACGGCCGGCACTTCTTCCGGCCGGCTTCTAATTCTTTTTTAAGGGCTTGTACATGTCCAAGCACAAACAGTGCAACTGTCCCCACTTTTTTTAACCAGGCAGCTACCTGCCTATCCTTTTAACCTCTCTTCTCAATTGCTTAACAACACACGAATGAGAATAAAGACTCAGACCTAATTAATCATTTTCCTCTTTCGAAATACTTATTGGTCTTTTTCTTCTTTCTTCCATGGTAATATCTTGGTTAGGAATCCCAATGAAAGGATATGAACATGAAAGTACTTGAAGCAAAGACGTTGCTTGCCGAAGCAGATAAACGCGCAAAGGAATACAAGGAATTAAGAAGTCAGATGGTCAATCTAAAAAAGGCCTTTAAAGCCGTAGCTGATTTAGATGACAGTGAGTTTTCTGGAAAAGGTGCCGACAACATTAAAGCATTTTATCAAGACCACGCAGGTGTGGCTGACAATTGGATTGATCTAATTGATATGAAAATTGCTTTCTTGACAAGCATTTCAGGCACTTTAGAGGACGCCAGCTTGTCTGATGCATATATAGAAGAATCCTTCTTAGAACACGAGCTGGCCAACGCCTACACAAAATCAAAATCCATAATGTCTGAACAAAAGAAAGCGATGAAAGATATCTTACATGATATCGACGATATTCTTCCGCTTGATTTGTTCTCGACAGAAACCTTTAAAGACGAACTCGCCGATGCGGAGAACAAACGCAAAAAAACAGTCAATAAAGTAGGCAGCGTTGACGAAGCACTTGTTTCTGAATATGCCCAGTCCGAGCCAAACGAGCAATTCATCAAGAAGGACTTTCAAAAGCTGGAGGAATCCACAGGCAAAGGCAAAAATGCTACGCCCATTCACTACAACGCCAAGGCGTACCGTGAAAGTGACATACATAAGAAAAAAGGCGATATTGAGAAACAAACTGAAGCTTATTTGAAGATCAAGAAAGATGAAGCGAAAGAACGAGAAATAAAAGATTTAAAGAAGAAGCTAGCTGACGGAGTAACGGATCCGGATGAATACTTAGAAATTGCCAAGAAGGTCGGATATGAGAACCTTACCCCTGAACAGCTTGAATTTGTTTCATTTCTTGAACAGCGTAAAGCTTTCATGGATAACGGAAAAGAAGTGTTGCAAATCATAGGTGATGGCGCCAAAGGTGCGATTGTTGGTTTATACGATCTTGCCAAGGATACCGGTGAAGGAGCCATTCAATTCGGATGGAATATCGGTTGGACAATTGATAATCTTAACAAAGATCCTCAAAAAGTGCTGGATACCGTTTTGGAATACGACTATCAAGCTGCCTTTCAAAGTATGGTTGACACATTGAAGGATAATTGGGATACAAAAATGATACACGGGGATGCATACACACGGCTGCACTATGTTACTTATTTGGGCGGAAGTCTTCTGTTATTGAAAGGTGGAAAGTCCTCTGTCTCAACGGGCTCGAAAGATCTTGCTAAAGTTGGAAAAGCAGCTAGTGAAAAGATTAAGAATGGCAAACCATCTGTCAAACCTTATGTTAATCGATATACTCCAGCATTAGAAGGGATTCTACAAGACGTCGGGAATACTATTAACGTTAAAAATACTCCGTTATTAAAAAGTATTGCGGAAAATGAAAAAAGCAGTGTACTCTTCAAGTCAGAAAAACCAAACGGTGGGAATCATAGAGAAACTGGCAGTCTTAAGAGTAATATTCCTGATAGTAGCATTAAGCACTCAGACATAGGTGATTTTACTAAAAACCCGAAAACAGGTGATATTTCAAAAATGAAAGGTGGAGGACATGGACAAAGTAACATTGAATTTCTTGAAAAAAATAATATAGACTATAACATAAATAAAGTATATGAAAATGGTGTTAGAGTAGGTAATGTTCCCGGACACAAGGTGAAAGCAAAAAGATCAGGCTCCAATCAATCTTGGTTTCCCGAAAGTTGGACAGAGTCTGATATTGCAGCAGCCGGTGCAAAGATTGCTGAATTACCCGAATTCGCTAATGCAGAAAATGGTGTGACTATATTCGGAGAGTATAAAGGTGTTAGGGTTGGAGTTATTAAAACAAATGGAGAAATAGGAACCATTTTCCCCGATGCAACTAAACAACCATAGACAAAGTATGGAGGATCAATATGAATCTAGAGAAAAAAATGGAAGCTATATTAATTAAAAGAAAAAAACTTAATCTTAATGATGACTATGGAATTCAAAAAAGTTGGGATGAAATAATTGAAGTGCTCTCAGAAAATGAAGAAAATACAATTAACTATCTAGAAAATTGTAATAAAGAAGATTTATATTGGATCAGTGAGGTATTTGAAGATTTAGCTGAAAGTTTGCAAAGTAAAGAACTTATTAATTGCTTAAGAAAATTAGATGAAAAGTACCCTGACTTAGAAATGACAAACGATATTGATATAGCAGAGAGTTATATAGAATAAGATACGCACCATTTCTCAGATTTGAAGTTAACATTTCTTGGTGGTGATAAGTAATGATAGAAATCGAAGTTTCTGATTCTGTATTTGGATTCCTTGGCGGGTATTTTCATCAGGATATTGATTCTCCAGAATCAGCACTGGACGAATACTTAGAAGAGATTCCAAAAGAAGAGCAAGAAACTGATATAGCAGCATTAAAAGATTTTATTAACAGTGATTATTCGGATGAAGAAAAGAATGATTTTATCGATGAAGCTGCTGACGGAGTGGACATTCGTAGTTACGGAGTATCTCCATTAGTATGGCTCGAACAAGTTATTCAAAAAATAGAAAAGAATATTGAAACTTTATAATCCATAAAAGGTCCCTTGAAAATTCAAGGGACCTTTTATTACTTCAAAAGCCCTTTAATTTTTGCTTTCGTTTTCGGTCCATAAATGCCATCAGGATTTATTTCACAGTGGTAAAGGAAAACCTTACTACTATACAACCCCTACCGCAAAATGGACTAAAATAAAAAAGAAGTACGGCCTAAAAGATGTTCGTCTTCATGACTTGCGGCATACTATGGTGGCTCTCCTTATGGAAGCTGGCGAAAGTCTCAGTGCTATGCTGGACATGCCAGTGCTCGAACAACTAGTGATATTTATGGCCATGTTACCGAGAAACTCGAAAATAGCACAGTAAAACACTTTAACCAGTTCGATCCTAGAAACCTAGCACAAAAACAGAGCTGATTTCGAATTCCCCTTCAAAATCAACTCAAAAAATAATTTCGTCCCCAATTCGTCCCCAACTCGATGAATGATGACAAAATCAATAAATAAGCAAAGTAAAAAACCCTTGCTGCGCAAGGGTTTAAGCTATGATTCCGACTGGGCTCGAACCAGCGACCTCTACCCTGTCAAGGTAGCGCTCTCCCAGCTGAGCTACGGAATCATGATATGTATGTGTTGCTGGGTATGTTGTTGTCTTTCTGACAAGTTCTATTATATAACCACCCCTTCTATTCGTCAACTGCTTTTTCAGAAAAACTTTTCTTCGGACTTGCTGTTCATTTCCCTGGCTATTATAATATATCTTAATTTTCAAACAATAGAGGTGATGGGGTTTTGCATTCTTTGATTTCTTCCGATGATGTTTGGGTATTGTGGGGGTTTATTGCGGTGTGGGCGGCAGTGAGCATCGGGCTGGAGCAGCGCTTTAAGTGGGCGTCCGCTGTGTCGGGCGCGATTATCGCGCTTGCAGGTGCTATGGTGTTTACAAACGTAGGAGTGCTTCCTGTTGAGTCGCCTGTATATGATACCGTATGGACCTATGTGGTGCCGCTGGCGATTCCCCTTTTGCTGTTTCAGATCAATGTGCGGCAGATTTTTAAAGAAAGCAGGCGTTTGCTGTTTATTTTTTTGATTAGCTCCGTTGGAACAGTGCTTGGCAGCATCCTCGCTTTTTTTCTGCTCAAACAGCATATTCCTTATTTAGATAAAATCGGCGGGATGATCAGCGCTTCTTATATCGGCGGCGGGGTCAACTTTGCCGCGATGGCGGCAAAGTTTGAGACGCCTGGTCAATATGTGTCAGCTACCGTTGTGGCGGATAATTTTATGATGGCGCTTTTGTTTTTTATGTTAATCGGCATTCCTGCACTTAAATGGTTTCAGCGCCATTATGCCATGCCGTTTGAAGAGAAGGTAAAAGCCGATGGAAACAGCGGAAACAGTGCTGAAAGCTATTGGAAACGGAAGGATATTTCCTTAAAGGATATCGCTTTTAATGCCGGTGCTGCTTTTGCGCTTGTTGCGGTTAGTGTGAAGGTTTCCGGTTATTTTAAAAGCGTTTTTTCTCATCCCCTGCTGACCGGTACGCTTGGCGATCAGTACCTGGTGCTTACATCTTTAACTGTTCTTATCATTTTTCTTTTCCCGCGTTTTTTTGAAAGGCTCAATGGATCTCAGGAACTTGGAACCTTTTTGATTTATTTGTTTTTTGTGGTAATCGGCATTCCTGCAGATCTGCGTTTAATCTTCACTAATGCGCCTCTTATTCTATTATTCGTGTTTATCATTGCGATCAGCAATTTAGCGGTTTCCTTAGCTGCCGGAAAATTGTTCCGCGTGCGGCTTGAAGAAATTCTGCTCGCCGTCAACGCTACTGTCGGGGGACCGACAACTGCGGCTGCGATGGCAATTGCCAAGGGATGGAGGGAGCTTGTCGCCCCGATCATGCTTGTCGGTACGCTCGGCTACTTAATTGGGAACTATGTCGGCACCTTTATGGGAAATTGGTTTTCTTCCTTCTTATAAAAAGGATATTTGCACTTTCAATAGAATGATGTAAGAAGAATGGAGAGATTACTGTATGTTAAAAGGAAAAACTATTTATGTAAGGCCTTTGCAAGTGGAAAATGCCGAAGAAAATTTGCGGCTGCAAAGCGAGAATCGGAATTTTTTCGAACAGTTTTCTATGATACGCGCAGACGATTACTATACGGTTGAGGGGCAAAGAAAACGAATAACCGAGTATCAGGAAAGACTTGAGAACGATGAAGAATATCATTTTGGCATTTTCACAGTGTCAGACGATACATTAATCGGGACGGTTTCGCTCTTTCAAATCATCCGCGGGGCGCTGCAAACTGCGTTCATTGGGTATTTTTTAGACAAAGCCCACAATGGAAAGGGCCTTATGACAGAGGCGGTCAGGCTGGTTGTTGATTATGCGTTCCACGAATTGAAACTGCATCGGATTGAAGCCGGTGTGATGCCCCGTAATCTTGGGTCCATGCGTGTATTAGAAAAAGCGGGATTTCACAAAGAAGGCATCGCCCGAAAAAATGTAAAAATTAATGGCGTTTGGGAGGATCATCAAGTCCTCGCGATTCTGAATCCTGATGATGAACAACAATAAAAGAAGCCGGGCCAACCCCGGCTTCTTTTTTAACGAACTGCCACTGGCGCAATTTCTTTCAGCGCTTGTTCGAAATCGTGTTCTAAATCGTCTGCATGCTCGACTCCGACGCTAAGACGGAGCAGGCCATCAGTGATACCGCGTTTTTCACGCTCTTCCTTAGGCATTGCCGCGTGAGACATCGTTGCCGGATAGGACAAAATCGATTCCACGGCGCCAAGGCTGACAGCGAAGACTGGAAGTGACACATTCTCGACTAACTTCTTAACGGCCTCTTTGCTTTCAAGCTCAAAAGATAGCACGGCGCCCGCTCCCGTTGACTGGCTTTTATGGGTTTCAGCGCCGGGATGATCAGACAGGCCCGGATAATACACGCGCTTCACCGCCGGGTGCTTCTGGAAAAACTCCGCAAGCCGCTGCGCTGTTTGGCTCGCTTTTTCTAAACGGACCTGCAATGTTTTTAATCCGCGCAGCACGAGCCAGCAATCTTGCACGCCAAGGACGGCGCCAAACGAGTTTTGCAGCTTATACAGCTGCTTCCCAAGCTCTTCATCTTTGACAGCAGCCAGACCTGACAGCACATCGCTGTGGCCGCTTAAGAATTTTGTTGCGCTGTGAAGCACAATATCCACGCCGAGATCAAGCGGCCGCTGCAGTGCAGGTGTCATGAATGTATTGTCCAGAAAGGTCAGACAGCCGTTTTCTTTTGCAAGCTGGACAACCGCTTTTATATCAGTGATGCCAAGTGTGGGATTTGACGGTGTCTCCATATAAATGACTTTTGTGTTCGGCTTGATATTTCGCGCTACTTCGTTTGTATCCGTCATGTCAACAAACGTATGCTCAATACCAAATCGGGTCAGCACCTCTGTCACCATGCGGAAAGTTCCGCCGTACACATCTTCTGTCACAAGAACGTGATCGCCCTGTGACAGAAGTAAAAATGCAGTTGAGATCGCAGCCATGCCTGAACTGAAAGCAAAGCCTCTCGTCCCGCCTTCCAATGCGGCAATTGTGTCTTCGAGAGCTGTTCTTGTCGGCGTGCCTGAGCGGCTGTAATCATATGCGCCAAACTCTTCAAATGAAGATTGATGAAAGGTCGAAGCGTGCTGAATCGGTACACTGACCGCTCCTGTTGCGCCGTCTGTTTTAAATGGATTATGCACGAGCTGGGTTTCCAGCGTCCAATTATGTTTACTCAAATGAAACAGCTCCCTCTTTGACCTGATGTAACGCCTGTTTTAAGTCCTCTTTTAAATCTTCAGCATGTTCAATTCCGACAGAAAAGCGCAGCAATCGATCGCAGACCCCATTTGCGATCCGGATCTCTTCAGGTATATCCATGTGTGTCTGTGTGGCAGGGTATGTAATAAAGCTCTCCACCCCGCCGAGGCTTTCAGCAAAACAAATGGTCTTCAGTGCTTTTAAAAACGGGTTGACCCACTCTTCTTTTTGCAGACGGAAGGACAGCATGCCGCCTTTGCCCGGATACAGCACATCGGCAATTTCTTCCTGATCTTCTAAAAACACCGCAAGTGATTGCGCGTTGGCCTGATGCTGGCGCATTCTGAGACTGAGCGTCTTCATTCCTCTCATCAAAAGCCATGAATCAAATGGCGGCAGGACAGCGCCGATTGCATTTTGATGCTGAAACATTTCCTCTCCAAGTTTTTCATCCTTTACAACGACAAGTCCCGCAAGCAGGTCGTTATGCCCGCCTAAATACTTGGTTGCGCTGTGAATCACAATGTCAGCTCCCAGCTCAAGCGGCTGCTGCAAGACCGGTGTATAAAATGTATTATCAACGATCAGCAGAAGACCGTGCTCTTTCGTCATCCTGGCAATATGTTCAATATCCGCCTCCTGCATGAGCGGATTTGTCGGTGTTTCCACAAATACCGCTTTTGTATTCGGCGTAATCTTAGAGCGTAAACAGTCCTCATCGCTGAAATCATCATAATGAAACGTCAATCCGTATTTTTTCCATTCATTTTCAAACAAACGGTACGTGCCGCCATATAAGTCAGATGAAACGATCAGTTCATCACCGCTTTTAAACAGCGCCATAATGGTTTGGATGGCCGCCATTCCCGAACTGAAGGCAAGCCCTCTCGCTCCGTTTTCTAAGCTGGCGATCGCGTCCTCGACAAGCTGGCGTGTCGGGTTTTTCGTGCGGACATAATCAAAACCGGTCGATTCCCCGACTCCTCTGTGGCGGTATGCTGTTGATAAATAAATAGGAGCACTCACTGTCCCCGTGACTTCGTCGCTTCTGTTCCCGATTTGGGCTAATTTCGTTTCAACATGCTGTGACATATAGCTGACACCTTCCCTTTTCATAATAAAAACCCCTTCTTCATAAGAAGAAGGGGTTTAACGCTTCTTCTTATCTTCCAAGCATAAAAACGCTTGCTGGATTTAGCACCTTGGCGCTTTGCACATATGCAAAACAAGCCGGTTGCTGAGGTTTCTAAGGGCCAGTCCCTCCACCTCTCACGATAAGAAATATCGATTTCAATTTTCTGATTGTTTTATATTAGCGCAATTTGCAGTTTATTTCAACACTTTTTTCTTCGAGTTCCGAACCGTTTAAAGAGGGAAATTTCTAATAATTCATGGTACAATAATGGAAAACAGCAAGAAAGTCTAGTCATGTCCTGGAGGAATGTATTATGGCACCGAAAAACGGCACAGTGCAAGAAAAGAAATTCTTTTCAAAAGAGCTTAACGAGGAAATGACCTTGCTCGTTTACCTGCCATCCAACTACTCCCCTCTTTATAAATACCATGTCATTATCGCGCAGGACGGCCACGATTATTTCAGGCTGGGGAGAATCGGCAGACAGGTCGAGGAACTGCTGTCTAAACGGGAAATAGACCGGAGCATTATTATCGGCGTTCCATATAAAGATGTAAAAGAGCGCAGAAACACCTACCATCCGGAAGGCTCAAAATTTTCGGCGTATAAACGGTTCATCGCCCATGAGCTCGTTCCGTTTGCGGATGACGAGTATCCAACGTATCAGGTCGGCTACGGTCGAACGCTGATCGGAGACTCGCTCGGAGCGACCGTGTCACTTATGACAGCGCTTGATTATCCGAATATGTTCGGAAACATCATCATGCAGTCTCCCTATGTTGACAAACATGTATTGGAAGCTGTGAAACAGTCAAACGACATCAAACACCTCTCTATCTATCACCAAATCGGAACAAAAGAAACTGAAGTCCACACGACAGACGGAAACATTCTCGACTTCACAGAACCGAATCAGAAGCTGAAACAGCTGCTTGAGCAGAAGCTTTCCGATTATGATTTTGAACCATTTGACGGAGATCACAAATGGACATACTGGCAGCCGCTCATCACGCCGGCGCTGAAAAAAATGCTTTGATACTCTATCATACTTTATTTCCAGGAGGGACATACTATGAAATACGGAATTGTTTTATTTCCATCAAAAAAACTCCAAGACCTTGCGAATTCTTACAGAAAGCGCTATGACCCGAGCTACTCCCTGATCCCGCCCCATTTGACGCTGAGAGCCTCGTTTGAATGTTCGGAGGAGAAAGCGGATCAGCTTGTATCACATCTGAGAAGCATCGCCAAGGAGTCCCATCCGATCGTTCTCAAACTGACAAAATACAGCTCATTTGCGCCTGTCAATAATGTCATTTACATCAAAGCAGAGCCGACGGAAGAATTAAAAACACTCAATGAAAAGCTATACACCGGTGTGCTGGCGGGTGAACAGGAATATAATTTCGTTCCGCACGTGACGGTCGGCCAAAACCTTTCCGACGATGAGCATTCAGATGTGCTGGGACAATTAAAAATGCAGGAAGTGTCGCATGAAGAAATTGTTGACCGGTTCCACTTGCTTTACCAGCTGGAAAACGGATCGTGGACAGTTTACGAAACCTTCTTGTTAGGCAGAGGAGAATAATGTTTGGAAGCAGTGATCGCAAAAAATGAAGAACAAATGAAAGATGCTTTTTATGTAAGAGAAGAAGTCTTTGTCAAAGAACAAAACGTTCCTGCCGAAGAAGAAATTGACGAACTTGAAAATGAGGCGGAGCATGTTGTCGTATATGACGGCGAAAAGCCTGTCGGCGCCGGAAGATGGCGTATGAAGGATGGTTACGGCAAGTTAGAGCGGATTTGCGTATTGAAAAGCCACCGCTCACACGGTATCGGCGGCATCATTATGAAGGCACTTGAAGAAGCGGCCGCAGACGGCGGCGCTTCCGGCTTCATGTTAAACGCGCAAACGCAGGCTGTGCCGTTTTACAAGAAACACGGGTATCGTGTGCTTTCCGAAAAAGAATTCCTTGATGCCGGCATTCCCCACTTGCAAATGATTAAATGATCGCATCACTTAAGGCCCTTATGTAGGGCCTTAAGTTATTTCAAGCTGCTTTGTTTATAGAAATAGTAAGACATACAATTTCTACATTTAAAGGAGGCATTAAGATTTTACTTTTTAATAATTCTTTCCCTTCGCTCTGGATTGCTGAAATCTCAATATTCTGGAGAAAATAAGGGATTTGGGACTTTGTCAAATCTTTTAAGGGTTTTATTCGATCATCAGCAGCTGTAACAAATGAAAATGATGAACAACCGCTAAAAGATAACTTTACATTACTGTCTGTGTCTTCAAATATCATTATTATTTCATCACCGAAAGAATAAGAATCCAATTGCAGGACCCGTGCATCCCAATAGTGTAAACTTTCAAGATCTCTTTGGATCTGCTCCGCTTTCATAAAAAATCACCTCGATGTCATTTGGTAAATTAATCATAACTGCTGCCAAAATTATTTAAATTGCATTAACAAATCTTCTCTGACGGAATTCTCCCGGTTTTTAGATTTCCTAAAATATTTAACTTGAGGGTTAATGTATAAAATCATTATATCACCCAGCCTTTTTACTATTTTCCCAAAGTCTTTTATGACATATTTATTTTCTCCCTGCCTATTCAAGGGCCATTATTTATTTTTAAATGATATCTAACATTCTGCAATAAAAAATCCCCGAATTCATATCGGAGATTTTTTATCTATATTCATTAATGAAGAATCCTTTTTGATATCTTATCCCTTCCTTATGTAGAGAACGCTTACGTTTCATCTCGTTTACCTTTCTTTCAGCGGCCGTTTGGTTCTCCTGCTGCTTTTCCAGTTCCTTATATACCCGCTGAAAGGGGACATAGCTGATTTTTTCGGTCCCGGCGTAATCCTGTTTGTGTCCAATCGTTCTATTAGCATATTGAGCGTATTGCTGGTTCTGAATGTGACCTGCATATATCATACGATCCCCACCCCTCTGCTGTCTCTTTTCCCTTAAACTTACTTTTTGAAACACATTTCTTTTGATATGATAGTCATTGTCTGTAATGAACACCTTTTGATTGGGAGGACCCCTTTTTGAAATGCGCCCGACTGAATGATCGAACTATACATTTACATACATATTCGAGAGAACATTATCAATTCCTCTTTGAAGAAGGAATAAAAGGGCATTTATTTTGTTCTCATTGCGGAAAATCCGTTTTGTTAAGGCTCAACATCGCCGATCCGCCGGAATTCATCCACCGCCAGCCAGGCGATTTTCCGGCATGTGAGGAGGCGTGCGAACCGAGGCCCGCTATAGAGGAAAAAAAAGAAGACGATCAGGAATCTGGTGTCATTCGTTTGCCCAAGGGAAAAGCGATTGCCGCTGACCCGTCTCCAGCTGTAACGGAATGGCAGCGGCCGAGAAGCATTAAACCCAGAACACCATTTGTACCAAAAACAATAGAACCTGATACGAGCCTTTTTCCGTCTGTCGGCTTAAACACGGATCAGCTGAAAGCGGTCACGGAAACAGAAGGTCCGCTGCTTGTGCTTGCAGGTGCTGGAAGCGGAAAAACACGCGTGCTGACCGCTCGTGCCGCCCACATGATCGAACACTTGGGCATACCGCCGGAAAACATGCTGCTTGTCACTTTTACAACAAAAGCCGTCGCCGAGATGAAAGAGCGTATGGCAAAGCAGTACGGATTACAGCCGGCAAAAGTCAGAAGACTTGTCACCGGAACATTTCACAGCTTGTTTTATAAGATCTTGTATCACTACGATGCCGCTAAATGGAACGGCGAGCATCTGCTGAAAATGGAGTGGCAGCGGGAACAATATATGAAAAAAGCACTCTATGAAGAAGGTATTGATGAGAAAGAGTTTCCCGTTGATCAGGCCCTGCAGCAGATCGGTTTCTGGAAAAACACCTTTGTGCCGAATAAACGCATTCCTTTAAAAGAGGAGTGGGAAAAACAAGTCTATCGTTTATATGAACACTATGAACGCCAGAAAAAAGAACAAAACCAATTTGATTTTGATGATATGGCTTCGGCCTGCTATGAATTGTTTATTGATCGTCCGGATCTTCTGGAACGATACCAATCTCGTTTTACGTATATCTTAATTGATGAGTTTCAGGACATTAATCCCGTTCAATATAAAATCATGCAAATGCTCGCCAGTCCGGAACAAAACCTGTGCTGTGTCGGGGATGATGATCAGTCCATCTACGCGTTTCGCGGAAGTAATCCGTCGTTTATTCTTGATTTTCAAAAGGATTACCCCGAGGCGAGGACGATCTATTTAACCGCTAATTACAGGTCTACGCACCCGATCGTCTCAAGTGCCGATATCGTCGTGAAAAAGAACAAAAACAGGTATGCCAAAACGCTTGAAGCCGCCCGGGATGACATCCAGGTCCCTGTGCTGTTTTATCCTTATGACGAAGAGGAAGAAGCCACAATGGTCGTTTCCGATATGAAAGAAAAAATTCAAAACGGAGCCAATCCAGAAGACTTTGCGGTTCTTTACCGTACAAACAGCGGAGGCCGCGCCATTTATGAAAGGCTTCATCATTCGTCAATTCCGTATACAGCAGACCGCGGCGTTCAGTCGTTTTACAGCAGACGGATCGTCCGCCAGATTCTCGCATACTTGTATGCCAGCCAAAATGAGGATGACACCGAAGCGATTAAGCACTTGCTGCCCGCCTTGTTTTTAAAACAGTCCGCTTTGAACACGCTGAAGGCGCTCTCGATTACCGAGGATTGTTCCATGATTAAGGCATTGGCCAAACTGCCTGATCTGAAGCCATTCCAGCTCGATAAAATCAAGAAAATCGTACCATTTTTCGCAAGCCTCCGCACAATGAAGCCGGTGGAAGCAATCACCTTTGCAGAAGGAAAAATGGGCTTCTCCGAGTATTTAAAGAAACGGGGCAATGAGGGCAACAAGCTGGAAAAAGGTTCTGATGACCTGCGTGACATCAAGGTTGTCGCCAAGAAATTCAAAACGATTCCTGACTTTCTTGCCCACGTAGACCATATGCGGGCCGCTGAAAAAAACAAAACGGCTGAAAATGGCGTTCAGCTGATGACGATTCACCGGTCAAAAGGCCTTGAATTCAAAACAGTCTACGTGTTAGGCACGGTAGACGGCTCGATTCCGCACGATTTCTCATTAGAAACGGCAAGAAAAGGAGACGAGGCCGCTCTTGAGGAAGAAAGACGCCTTTTATATGTAGCCATGACCCGGGCGAAACAGCATTTATATTTGTCTTGTCCCGCCAACAGGCGCGGCAAAACAGCTAACCGCTCAAGATTTTTGTATCCCCTTCTACAGAAAGCGATACAGCCCTTGCATCAATAAAAGCCCGGCAGATTACTGCCGGGCTTTCAATCTAAAAAAAGGCCCGCTGCAGTGAGTCAGCCAGGCCATCTATTTATTTATTATCCATCATTTTAGAAATCGTGCCAAAGTCCAGCTTTTCTTTTCCGCTTGTGATCGATTCCACAATTTTGTCTTCTAATTCTTTTGGCACACGTCTGTTTGCCAGCTGTGCTACGCGGCTAATGACACTTCGGACTGTTTTTTCATCTTTAAAATTAGCGTTTTGGAGTGAACCGGCAAGATTCATTACATCCTGCATTTTCACACCTGTTTTCTTTTCAATGTTCTTAAAAAATTGATTATCCATAGTACGCCTCCTTTTGGCGGAGTAATACAGTATTTTTATGAATGCACATCATACAATGTGCTTTTCCAAAATGTTAAAAATAAACACAAGGTAAGGAAGCACAGGTTATGACCTGTACTTCCTCAATTCATCTTAAAAGAAAGATGCACCTACGATGATGAGGAGAATGAATAATACGACTAACAAAACAAATGTTGAACCATAGCCGCCGCCATAGCCGCCAGCGTAACCGCCACAGCAGCCGCCGTAGCCGTAGCCGCCTCCGAATCCGTATCCAAAGCCCATAGATAAGCACCTCCTTTACTCTCTATACACTATGTGAGCCGCTTGATTCGGCTTGGATAAACGCATAGGGCGATTGCGGATTTACGATGGGTCATGCTGAGACTGGCGTTTTTTGAGCAAGGCTTCCGTTTTCTCAGCAATCTCTTCGATTTCCTCTTCAAACGCCAGACCAGCTTCATCAAATGCATCTAAGTCTTTTCTGATACGGCTCATCGTGCCTTCGTGCTCTTTTTGCTTTTGTTCGTGAGGTTCATATCTTCCTTCTATCCATTTTTCAAACTCATTCACTTCTATCCCCCCACTCATGATATATGCTGATCAAAGCCGCTCCGTTAAAAAACAAAAAACCGGAAATCTCCGGTTTCTTTGCCAGGCTATTGAGGTTTTTTCTTTTTATTGCCGCACCCGCAGCCTTTCTTTTTAATCTTTTTTGATTGATACGACGGATCTGTATATGGAGATTTTTGGGAAGGTTTATTGACTTGATTCATTTTGTTCCCTTCCTTTCCTTATGTCATATATGCTACTTTATGCGGGTGCTGATGAAAAGTTGCTGATAGGAACGCCTCATTCCTGCAGCCATTTTGATACGAGTGTTTCGATGATGCCGGCGAGACCGGCGATCGCCAGCAGTAAAATCAGCCACTGCGCCGCTTGCGGGATCAATGCCTGGCATAAAATTAAAAAGCCGGCGCACCACACACCTGTACACCAATAGCAGCTCAGCAATTCACCAATAAACGCCCTCACACCCGTCCCCTTAATCACAATATACGTTTCCACGTTCCCGTCCGCGCCCTTTTCCTCCTTCTCTTCATGAAACAGACTGCGAAGCGGCGCCATAATCGTGTCAAACACCAGCAGCCGGGCAAGCCGAAAAACCGCAAGCGAAAGAAGAACAATTGTCAGCCCATTAATAACCACTTGTTCACTCCTTTTCAATCATGATCCCTTCACATATATGCCAAAATCCTATTCTTCATGAATTGTATCTTGTCCGGCGGAAAATTAGTTATTTTTATTATTCCGCTCTGCACCCCAATTGCATTATATAGAGTATGGATAAGAAAGGAGTGAAGGTTATGTCATTTGAAGAAAACGTTGCATCCCTGCATCCTGACATATTTGAGCAATTATCAAATGAATTCGAGCAGCAGATCGAAGTGATTGATTGCGAAAATATCACAATAGATACGTCACATATAACATCTGCCCTTTCTATACAAGCCTTAGTGACAACATTAATTATCCTGACGACACAGCTCGTCATCGCCGACGAGGACTTAGCTGACGCCGTAGCAAGCGAAATACTCATTCTTGATAACTCCCAAATCAAAAAAAGAACGATCATTAAAATTATCAACAGCCGAAATATCAAAATTACTTTGTCTGCCGACGAAATAATAACCTTTGTACAGATCTTGCTTCAGGTGTTAAACAGCATTCTCAATGAACTTGACGTCCTTTAACCCTTTCTTTTTCACAAACTTAAAAGTCGAGGTGAAACCAAATGTCAGATAACGATAAAATCAAAGAAGAGCTTGCAAAGCTTCCAGAAGTTGATCCAATGACGAAAATGCTGGTCCAAAATATATTTCTAAAACATGGCGTTACGAAAGACAAAATGAAAAAAGTATCAGACGAAGAAAAAGAAATGCTCTTAAATCTTGTAAAAGACTTACAAGCTAAATCACAAGCCTTAATAGAAAACCAAAAGAAGAAAAAAGAAGAAGCGGCCGTGCAAGAGCAAAAGAACGAAAAACCGCTAAGCCGCAGAGAGCAGCTCATTGAACAGCTCAGACAAAGACGGCAAAACAACAACAACAATTCAAACTAATGATAAAAAATAGGGTACTTCATCAGGATATATGCCTCAGTCAAAGTAAGAGGCTCGCTCATTTAATAATAGTAAAAGTAAAGGAGGAATAGATATGGAAAGCAGACCGTATTCTTGGGTTGCACTTGATCCAGACTGTGACCATCCATTAGAGCACAAAGAGAAAGAGAGAGAGAAAGAAGAAAGAGAAAGAAAATGCCATTGCGATATTTGCTGCAATCACCATGGGTTTGACAACGATAACGCCTTTATCAATCAAGATTTAGCTCAAGCAAATCTTAACAAACAAGTCTCCGATGAGACAATTATTATCAGAGACTCTTGTGACATCAACGTTACATCTACAGACATTCAAGCAGTAACATCAGTAGTAACAGCACTAAATGCTGCTGTCGTAACAGCAACTCTGACATCCATTGCTGACGGCGTAATTGCCGAATTAGTCGCTCAGGATTTATTGCAGCTTACAGCTAACAAACAAGTAAACCGCCAAAAACTTCTCATCGAATGCTCCCGCGGCGTAAACGTCACAACGGTAGATGCCGATATCGCAACGCTTATCTCTACAGCAACAAACACCCTTGTAGCTATCCTGGTTATCACTCTTGTCCTCTAAGGGACCTAAAGCAGAGCCAAAAACGCTCTGCTTTTTCTTATTTTCCAAGCATATGATGAATATATAGACGTTCACCCACACCAAGTGGGGCACGGGTACATATGTTGTTAAGGACTAAAGTCAAATACCCTATAAAGAAGGAGCTGAAATCAATGAGCTGCGGAAAAACCCATGGCCGGCATGAGAACTGTGTATGCGATGCAGTGGAAAAGATTTTAGCAGAGCAGGAGGCAGTTGAGGAACAGTGTCCGACTGGCTGCTATACGAACCTTTTGAATCCGACAATTGCAGGTAAAGACACAATTCCGTTTCTCTTGTTTGATAAAAAAGGCGGATTGTTCTCCACATTCGGAAACGTGGGGGGATTTGTGGATGATATGCAATGCTTTGAATCCATTTTCTTCCGCGTTGAAAAATTATGCGATTGCTGCGCAACACTTTCTATTTTACGCCCGGTCGATGTCAAGGGCGATACCTTGAGTGTCTGCCACCCTTGCGACCCGGATTTCTTCGGGCTAGAAAAAACAGATTTCTGCATTGAAGTGGATCTCGGATGCTTCTGTGCCATTCAATTCCTGTCACCAGAGTTAGTTGACAGAACATCGCCTCATAAAGATAAAAAGCATCATCACAATGGATAAACACTTGTAAAGAGGAATCCCCTTCCAAACTCTATTACAGGTGCAAATCATTCAGCTGCTTCCAGCGTGAGGCGGCTGACTCTCCATCATTTCGCCAGTCTCAAATTTATAAGGCAGGAGGGATAATATGAGCCAGAAAACATCAAACTGCGTGCGTGAAGCTGTAGAAAATATTGAAGAACTGCAAAACGCTGTTGAAGAAGACTGCCCGACCGGCTGCCACTCTAAGCTTTTATCTGTCAGCCATTCGTTAGGCGATACAGTGCCTTTTTCAATATTTACATCAAAATCAACGCCATTGGTCGCCTTCGGAAATGTCGGCGAACTGGATAACGGCCCTTGCTTTAATACTGTATTTTTCAGAGTCGAAAGAGTGCATGGAAGCTGCGCAACACTGTCATTATTAATCGCATTTGACGAACACAAACACATCTTGGACTTCACTGATAAAGATACGGTGTGTGAAGTGTTCCGACTTGAAAAAACGAACTACTGTATTGAAGTGGACTTAGACTGCTTCTGCGCAATTAACTGCTTAAATCCTCGTTTAATCAACCGCACGCACCATCATCATTAAATGATTATGCTGAAAAGCTTGCAGGCCTGCAGGCTTTTCCCGATGTAAAAAAGCTGTCCGGGAACATCTTCCGGGCAGCTTTTTCATTTTCATCAAAAACCGAGCGGGTGCAGAGAGGTAATATCATCGATTGCCAGTTCAGTCGGCGCGCCGTTTCCAGTCGTGCGAAGCAGAACAGAATCATTTCTCCTTCCGACAATCACGCCCCTGTACGTTCTTCCATTGGCTTCAATCAGACAGAGGGCTCTCGGCATGTTATGCGGCAGCTTTGTTAAAAAATCGATTTTTTCATGAATAGACATCTTGCTCATCGGTTTTTTTACTTTTCTTGCCGGAGGTGCTTTTTCCTCCGCTTTGGCAGCATTATGGACAGCTTCCGGTTCTTTTTCAGGCTTTTGGGCTTCAAGCGCAGGCTCTTCCTTTTTTTCTGCTTTCAGAGGCTCGTGTTCGGCGGTTTCTTCAACGGCTTCAGGCTCTGCTTTCTGCTGGTCCTTTATGTTCTCTGGCTCGCTTATCTCCTGTGTTTCCTGACTGACTGGTTCATCTGCAGCCTTTGGATCTGCTTGCTGGACAGCCGCCATGGCTTCCTCCTGTTGTTTCTCCGGGTAAGCCGGCTGCTGTTCCTCAAACTTTGGCGGATCAGGTTTTTCGGCCTTTCTTTTGATGACAATCTCCTGCATGGATGACCTCGCTGTTTCTGCATAATCCGGCTGAACAATATACATGAGCGGGCTTTTATCCGCGTTTCTTTTCTTATTAGACATCTTCATCCCTCCGATTGTGTCATATTCTATCTATATGACAGAAAGCTGAAAATCAGAAGAAATAAAAAAGCAATCCCTGTTTGGGATTGCTTGAAATAGATCCTTGCTTAGCGGGCAGTGATATGAAAACCTGAATCAACGTGAAGGTTTTCACCTGTAATGCCTCGGGACATATCGCTGAATAAGAATGTAGCTGTATCGCCCACTTCTTCAGGTGTTGTCGTGCGGCGAAGCGGCGCACGCTCTTCGATGTCTTTCAGGATAGAGTTGAAATCGCTGATGCCTTTTGCAGATAAGGTTCTGATCGGACCAGCAGAAATGCTGTTAACACGGATATTTTCTTTTCCTAAGTCAGCAGCTAAGTATTTGACACTTGCATCAAGAGACGCTTTCGCTACGCCCATGACGTTGTAGTTTGGCATCACAAGCTCTCCGCCAAGGTATGTTAAAGTGACAATGCTGCCGCCTTCAGTCATCATCGGACGTGCCGCTTTGACAACAGCTGTCAGAGAATATGAGCTGATGTTATGAGCCAGAAGGAAGCCGTCACGATTTGTGTTTAAGTATTCGCCGACAAGCTCTTCTTTGTTGGCAAACGCGATACAATGCGCAATACCGTGGATCACACCGACCTGCTCCTTAATGCTTGCGAAGCAAGTTTCAATTTCCGCGTCGTTTGTTACGTCGCAAGGAAGAATAATGGAATCGTTGCGTTCTAACGTTCCGGCAAGCTCGTGAACAGATTTCTCCAAGCGTTCGCCAGCGTATGTGAAAATCAAACGTGCACCCGCTTCATGTAAAGAGCGCGCAATTCCCCACGCGATACTTCGTTTGTTGGCAACCCCCATTACAACAATGTTGCGGCCTTCAAGTGAAAAATTCATATGTATAAAGCCTCCTATATTTAATAAAGACATAGTATTAGTACCTGATCTTAATTCCTATCATATCATAACCTTGTCCAGATGAAAAGCTCATCCGAAAGACAAACGTGAAAGAGACCACCATCAGCTGGTGATCTCATCGGCTTGTGTTGAAGCTGTTTCGTTTAAAAGCAAAATGATTTGTCGGCCCGTGACCTGATCCGATGCCGAGCGTGTTTTCAACCGCTTCACGGACAAAATTGGCCGCAGCCTCGAATGCCTGATGAATGCTGTCTCCTTTAGCCGTTTGGGCTGTTAAAGCCGCCGCAAAGGTGCATCCTGTGCCATGTGTATGCTTTGTATCAATATAAGGATGGCTGATTTGCATAAACATGCTCCCATCAAAAAGAAGGTCAGTAATGTGATTGTCCTCAGGCTGGTGCCCGCCTTTGATAATCACATGCTGCGCACCCATCTCGACGAGCTCCTCCGCCGCTTTTTTCCGATCATCCAGCGAGCTGATTGTCATTCCTGTCAGTGTTTCTGCTTCCGGGATATTCGGCGTAATCGCGTAGCTTCTTGGAATGAGCAGCTCCTTTAAGGCAGCAACTGATTCATCACGCAGCAAGGATGCCCCGCCCTTTGCAATCATAACCGGATCAACAATCACACGGCTAAACCCGTACTCATCAATTTTCCTCGCCACTTCTTCGATCATTTCGGCATTCCAGAGCATCCCTGTTTTTACAGCGTCCGGTCTCAAATCCTCGGCAACAGCATCAATTTGCTCTCTCAGCGCCTCTGCGGTCAGCGGATACACTCCATGGACGCCAAGCGTATTTTGGGCGGTTACCGCCGTAATCGCAGACATACCGTAAACGTCAAGCTCTTGGAAGGTTTTAATATCTGCCTGTATCCCTGCGCCGCCGCCTGAATCAGAGCCGGCGATTGTCAATGCTTTATAGATACTCATTACACTACACTCCTTTTATTACCCGATCCATTTATAATAAATGGACTTTGCCCGGGCAATATCATTCGTTCCATGGATTAACGCTCTGCCGTCCCGGAACAGCACCATTTTCATATCATCCGAGCGGCAGGAAATTAAATACGGATTCGCAGCTACTTCAAGCCCGGCCTGTCTCAGCTGTCCGGCAAGCACGTCAAGATCCGCTTCTTTTGTAAAGGAAGATCTGATTTGCACTGTGTTCCTGCCGCACAATACAGCCGCTTTTGTTTGGTTCTCATATGACAAAAACGGAAAATCCTTCGTGCCGCAGCTTGGACATGCGTCATGTTTGAGACCAGCCGCTCTCACCTCTGAACGCTCATTTTTCCACAAGTCAAAGGAGCGCAGCACCGGCTCGCACTCCTCTCCCGTCAGCAGCTTCAGCGCGTCTGTCACTTGAAAGACCGCTACCTGCAAAACAGCCGGACTGATGATGCCGGCTGTGTCACATGTCGCTCCGCCTATCGGAAGAGTATCGAGCAGGCAATGCAGGCAGGGGGTCGCTCCCGGTACTACCGTAAAGGTGAGGCCATAGCTTCCTACACAGGCACCGTAAAGAAAAGGAATTCCTTCTTTTACTGCAGCGTCATTTACGATCAGGCGGGTTTCAAAATTATCTGCCGCATCCACAATGATGGAAGCGCCTTTAATCAGCTCGAAGATATTTTCGGCTGTCACATCCATGACAAAGCCCGTCACATCGACTTCGCTGTTAATCGAACGGAGGCGACGCTCAGCAGCGGCCGCTTTCGGCATTTCTTTTCTGACATCATCCTCTGTATACAGCTGCTGGCGCTGCAGGTTGCTCCATTCAACATAGTCTCTGTCGGCAATCTTCACAGAACCGACTCCCGCTCTCACCAGCATTTCCGCACTCGCTGTTCCAAGCGCGCCGGCGCCAATAATCACAGCGCGCGCTTCTTTCAATTTTTTCTGACCGGATAGGCCGATCGGAGTAAACAGCTCCTGTCTGGAATACCTGACCGTCATACAGGAATACCTTCTCCCGGGCTGCTTGCCGTTCCGTATTGCTTAAGCGGAATGCGTCCCGCCTCATAAGAAAGGCGTCCTGCTTCGACCGCTAGCTTCATGGCACGAGCCATTTTCACAGGATCATTTGCGCCAGATACTGCCGTATTGAGGAGTACGCCGTCCGCTCCGAGCTCCATTGCGTATGCCGCGTCTTTCGGCGATCCGATGCCGGCGTCCACGATGACCGGCACTTTCGCCTGTTCAATAATAAATGACAGATTCAAAGGATTTAAGATTCCCTGTCCCGACCCGATCGGAGACGCACCCGGCATGATGGCATGAACGCCGAGCTCCTCCAGTTTTCTCGCTAATACAACGTCATCAGACGTATACGGGAGCACAATAAAGCCTTCTTCAAGAAGCTGTTTAGACGCTTTTAATGTCTCAACAGGATCAGGCAGCAAGGAACGGCTGCAGCCGATGACTTCGACTTTAATCATGTCACAAAGACCTGACGCTTTCGCCAGCCTTGCAATCCGGACCGCTTCCTCTGCTGTGCCAGCGCCTGCAGTATTCGGTAGCAGCGTATATTTGGATAAATCAAGCTGTTCCAGAAAATTAGGCTGAGACGCTTCAAAAATGTTCATTCTCCGCACAGCAAATGTTAAAATATCAGACTCGGAAGCAGCCACCGCTTCCTTTTGAATTTCAAACGATGGGTATTTCCCCGTGCCCAGCAGCAATCTTGATTGGAATGATTTGCCCCCAATTGTTAACATGCTCATCCGCCTCCTACAAAATGGACAATTTCAATGACATCGCGATCACAAAGCTCAACCTCGTGATAATGTTCTTTGCCGATAATTTCTTTATTTCTTTCAACGATGACAATTTTATTTTCAAGCTCATAAGACGCCAGCAGGTCTTGAATGGTACCTGTGTCTTTTTCCCACTTCACGTCTTTACCGTTCAGCTGTAGCATCATATGTGAACCGCCTCCTTGCGATCAATTCGGAATGCGTGCAGCCAGTCTTGATTGACCTCTTTATTCATGATGAGATCACTGATCAAAGCACCCGTTGCCGGAGCAAGCAGAATCCCATTTCTGAAATGGCCCGCCGCAAATACAATACGGCTGTCCTCGGGGTGTCTGCCGATGTACGGTTTCCCATCCTTTGTCCCCGGCCGCAGTCCAGCCCAAAAACGATCCACCTTCATATTCTGAATGGCCGGCAGCATCGTTTTTGCTTTTTTCATAATCGATTCCAATCCGCCAAGATCCGGTGTTTCACTCCAGTCACCCGGCTTCATCGTCGCACCGACAACCAGTCTGCCGCTTTTTCTCGGTACGATATAGCAATGGTCATGGTAAAGTGTTGTTGTCAGCGGGATATCATCGTTCCACACGGACAGGCACTCCCCTTTCACAGAGAAAAATGCATGGTTCAGCCCGAGCTGTTTAAAAAGCATCCCGCTCCATACCCCGCTGGCAACCGCGACATGATCCGCCCACACGATACCCTTCGGTGTCTCAATGGACAGCGCATCACCGTCACGTTCGACATGCAGAACGGGCGTATGCTCAAAAATCTCCGCCCCGAGCGCTTTCGCTGCTTTCGCATATGCCTTGCAAACAAAATAAGGCTCTACGTGCACATCATCCTGAATAAAAGATGCTCCGAAAATGTCATCAGACGTATACGGCTCTTTATCTAACACTTCATCTTTGGTATGCCAGCTGACAGAATCCAAGTCATCCATCTTCCTCAGCCGCAGCACATCTTCTTTAGAAAACGCAAGCTTAAACATGCCGCCGTTATGCTGCCTGATATCAATACCAGATAATGTGTAAAGCTCTTCACCAAGACCTCTGTACAGACGCTGGCTGTGCAGGGCGAAATCAAAAAACGCGTCACGTTCCTCGCACTCGGCGTGGGCGCCCAGCATTCCGGCAGCAGCACTTGTTGTTCTGCCGCCTATTGTTTCGCTTTCAAACAATGCGATGCTTTTGTTTTCCTTTGCTAAATGGTAAGCAATGGCGGAACCGATTATGCCGCCTCCAATGACAACTGCATCATAATGCTTTTTCATAGCGCATCTCCTTTAGCTTACGGGAATATCGTCTGGCAGCTTCCAAAGGATCAGCAGAGGAAAATATTCCTGACATCACTGCGATGCCGTCTGCTCCTGCTTGTTTTACATCTCTTAATCTGTCCGGCGTCATTCCGCCGATCGCGATAACCGGGATGGAAAGCCGCTGTTTTATATCTGACAGCAATGACATCCCTCTGCCTTCAAGACCCTTTTTACAATCCGTTTCATACACATGGCCAAACAGCACGTAGTCTGCGTCTTCCTTTTCTGCTTGAACCGCTTCCTCAAACGAATGCACCGACCGCCCGATATGAAGGTGAGGAAATCTGGCTCTGACCTGCTTCGGCGAAAAGCTGCTGCTTGGCAGCTGCACGCGATGAATCGTGGAAAAAAGCGCAATATCCACTCGCCCATTCATGATCAGTTTTCGTTTGTCTACCCCGCCTTTAGAAATAAGCTCAAGCAGTTTCAAAATGTCAGCCGCCGTTTTTGACCGTTCCCGAATGTGAATAAAATCAACTTCATTGTGAATAGCGATCACCGCTCTTGCCAGCTCTTCAACCGGCTTGCAGTCATCCGTTATGGCGTGAAGCTCCACATTCCTCCACCTCTTCTTTTATACCGCTTTCAGACCAGCCTTCTTTTTGATAGGCCATTCCCCAAAATTGATATTCATAGTAGCTGGAAATCACAAAATTTTCTTTCATCTTGGCGCGCACTTCTTTCGTGCTGTTTTCCGCCAGCTCATTAAAACGATTGATTTGCTCTTCAACCTGCTGTTTGAACCAGTCACCGCCATATGTGCTGATCCATTTCTGATAAATCGGATGCCCTGGATCACACGTCAGCAATTTCTCCCCAACCTCGTAATACAGCCAGTAGCATGGCAGCAGGGCCGCTAAGATCTCAGCAAAATTCCCGCTCAAAACCGAACGGTACATATGGGATGTATAAGAGTATGCCGTAGGAGACGGCTTAAACGCCTTGCGCTCTTCCTCGCTGATTTCCAACAGCTCCGCAAACTCGCGATGAAGCGCCATTTCCGCCTCATATGTACCTTGGGCGTGGCTCGCCATCCGCCCCGTTGTATAAAGGTCTTTTGCATAAGCGGCACCGAATGACTGTACCTTCGCAAAATGCGTTAAATAATAAGAATCCTGAAGCACGTAGTATGTAAAACGGTCAATGGGAAGCGTTCCGTCACCGATTCCCTGAACGAACGGATGAACAAAGCTCCCCTCCCACCATTCTGAGGCTGCACTGCGGCATTCTTCTGAAAACTTCACACATCATTCCCCCTGTCTGAAAAATAAAAAACCACTCTCCCGCAAGGAAAAGTGGTTTGGAATTGGCATAGTAAAATAACACAAATACCGCTCCACTTCCCTACGCAGGTCTGAACCTGTTCAAGTTATGAGGGTCTAAAAGTCACACTTTTATCTCAGCCCTTATGAAGGACACCCCTAGTGGTTATACGAATCATATTGAATTGTTCTGCACCTCTATATTAACACGAATCCCTATTTGGTCAAGATTTATCCTTCCAATGTTTTCTTAAGATCCGTTACATACCCCCTGGATCCGGTAACAATTAAGCGGTCTCCCAGCTTCAGCCTTGTATCCCCATGAGGAACAATGCTGTCGACCCCTCTGAAAATCCTGACAAAAATGACGTCGCCTGTTAAAGGGAATTCCCGTAATATGACACCGTCGTATGTGCTGTTTTCCATATTAATTTGATACAGCGAAGACTCCTGATTCGTGAGAAGCTTCATGACACCAGGCGCTTCTATCAGCGCACGAAGCAGCGTTTTGGTCGACAGCAGAATAGAAAAAATACTGATTCCCTGCTCCTTCAGAGCTGCTTCATTCTCCGGCGATCCAACGCTGGCAATGACTCTTTCTGTACCTTTTTCTTTTGCACGTAATGCAATGTCCGTATTCATGTCTTCATTCCCTGTCGCCACCACAAGGATATCAGCATCAAAAATACCGAGCGAATCAAGGGTTTCAAGCTCATAATCAGAAATCGTTTCAACTGTAAATACTGAGTCTGACAGCTTTTCCTCAGCATTTTCCTGATAGACATGAACAACCCGCACGTCATACTCGTTCTCCGGCAACTCAAGTGTAACAGGCAAAGTCATTTGATTGGCGCCGATGAACGTAATCGTCTTTTTCTCCTCCGGCTGCTCTTCCCGTTTGTACAATTTTTTAAAACAGATCGGCGTAAAAATACTTGCAATAACGGCTACTAAAATTAGCGCGCCTGACATATTCGCACTAATCACGTGAAGCTGCTGTCCGATTGTCGCAGCGGCAATCACGAGCGAAAGCGTTGATGTCAGCAGGAAACCAGACGCGAAAATGGTTCGGTTATCATACCACCTCTTTAAGTACAGGACAGGAATGATTTTGCTGACTAACAGCGCCAGTAGCAGAAGCGGAATCATGATTAAAATGGTTTTATCTTGGAAAAGAGTCCAAATATCCAGCTTCACACCGACCATTACAAAGAAAATCGGTATTAAGAACCCGTAGCCGAATGAATCCAGCTGCTGAACAAGCTCTTTGTTTGGTGAAAGAAGGGAAACGAGAACACCCGCTAAGAAAGCGCCGAGAATATTTTCTGCCCCAAGTGATTCAGAAAGGGCAACGAGCACGATGATTAACGTGAAAATGGCACGCGTCCCGATCTGGACCGTCCCTTTTGACATAGATTGAACAAAAGAGCGATGTTTAAAGACCCGGCCGAAAAAGTAAAGCACCACTCCGGCAACAAACAGAATCATCAAGAGCCACATGTTCCCGCTGTCCTCTCCGTATAAAGAAGAAAAAACTGCAAGAAGAATCATCGTAGCCAAATCCGCAATAACAGCAACGAGCAAAATAATCTGGCCGATATTTGAATTCATGATCCGTTCTTCTTTCAGCGTTGGAACGACAACGCCTAACGAAATCGTTGAAATAATAAGCGTCATTAAAAAAGCATTTTGAATAAATCCAGCCAGGACGAACCCATAGGACAAGAGCAATGATAAAATAAAAATACCGGCAAAAATAACAGATGCCGCAGCAAACGTATGAGGCGCTTCCTTGCCGTTCGGCAAAAGCTGCTTTTTCTTTCCTTTCTCAAACGATGAAAAATCAATTTCAAGTCCGCTTAAAAACATTAAAAAGATAAATCCGAGCATCGAAAGTGTCTGGAGCCATGTATCACCCTCCACAACTAAATTAAGACCGCTTTTTCCAATAATCAGCCCCATAATGATTTCAGCAACAACAACCGGGATGCTGAGTTTAAACCGATGTAGAAGGATAGGTGTCAAAAATGCAACGATAAGTACAACAACTAAAGATGCAACAGATGTATGGGCCATAATCAGAACCTCCTTTTTTGATCAGGGTTATTCCAGTTCTCAATCAAAGAACAGAACCACATGTTTTAAAAAACATAACGCGATTTTAACAAGGGTGATGATGAAAAATAAAGCAATAAGGTCTTAATCCTGTTTAGAAAATCATTCTTCTATAATTTGCACATAAAAGCTTGTGATGACTCACAGCACTTTGCATCATAATAAATAAAACAATCAGCAAGGAGGCTACCGCATGGCTTACGATATCATCAGTGATATTCACGGCTGCTATGACGAAATGACGGCATTAATCCAAAAGCTTGGCTACACAATCAAAAATGGAGTGCCTGTCCACGCAGAAGGCAGGGTGCTTGTTTTTGCCGGAGATTTAACTGACAGAGGACCAAAATCAATAGAGGTCATCCGTTTTGTAGCCGGTGCTTACGAAAAAGGCGCAGTACGTTATGTCCCGGGAAATCATTGCAATAAGCTGTACCGCTACTTAAAAGGAAATCCGGTGAAAGTGATGCATGGGCTGGAAACAACAGCGGCAGAACTTGAAGAATTTTCTAAAGAAGAAAGAAAAGCAGTCAGCGAACAGTTTATGAAGCTGTACGAAACGGCCCCGCTTTACGACATCTTACATAACGGAGAATTAGTTGTCGCCCATGCTGGCATAAAGGCTGACGATATCGGCAAATATACCGGCAGAGTGAAAGACTTTGTGCTTTACGGCGATGTGACGGGCGAAACGTATCCGGACGGCAGGCCTGTCAGACGTGATTGGGCAGCCGCCTATAACGGAAAGGCTTGGGTGGTATACGGTCATACGCCTGTAAAAGAGCCTCGAAAGGTTAATCGGACCATCAATATTGATACAGGCTGCGTGTTCGGAAATAAACTGACAGGCTTTCGTTTTCCAGAAATAGAGACCGTTTCCGTCCCAAGCACCCTTCCTTATGACGAATCGAGATTTCGCCCCATATAAAAAAGGAGAGAATCATGGATTCTCTCCTTTTATCAGTTCTTTCAAATCTTGAGGCAGCGCAGCATGAAATGTCATGTTCTTCTGTGTCAGCGGATGGATAAACGAAAGGCGCTCGCTGTGCAGGGCCTGCCGGCCGATTGCCCGTCTCGTCCCGCCATACAGTGTATCACCGCACAGCGGGTGTCCGAGGTAGCTCATATGCACGCGAATTTGGTGGGTCCTGCCTGTCTCAAGCTGCAATGTCACCGAGGTCATATCATCGGTTGCGCGTGTAACATAAAAATGAGTAACCGCTTTCTGGCCATCCGGTGTCACCATCCGTTCAATAATACTGTCAGGATGTCTGCCAATCGGAGCATCGACTGTTCCCTCCGCCTGCGCCATCCGCCCGTGAACGACTGCCGCATACCGGCGTTTCACAAGTCCGTTTTTCTGCGCTGACGATAAAATGGAATGAGCAAAGCGGTGCTTGGCAACAAGCATAACACCTGATGTATCCCGGTCTAGCCGAGTGACAAGGTGCACCGTTGCCCGCACTCCGTTTTTTTGATAATGATGGATAAGTCCATTCGCAATGCTGCCGGAAGGATGTTCTCTTGAAGGGATGGAAGATACGTACGGCTGTTTGTTTATCACAAGCACATGATCATCCTCATAAAGGATATCGAGCGGAACAGGCTCTGCCAATAGCGTCTCGCTCACCTGTTCCTCAGGAAACTTCACAACAAGAAGATCTCCCTCTCTCAAAACGTATTTGACCGTCACATGCTCACCATTGATCAGCAGGTCTCCCCCGCCAAACTTGATATCGGTCAGCAGACGTTTCGAAATTCCCAGTTCACCGGCATATTCTTTTACAGTCATCCCGTCTTCAGCGGAAGTCATGTTCTTTTTGATATAAAAATGCTCCACGATACGTCCTCTTTCTATTCACCTTTTCCGATAAACGAATCCTGGACTCTTTTCCAAAATGGAAACGGACGGAATCGCGCAAATCTCACATTTTCAGATGCCACCTGGCAGCGAATCGATTTGACATCTTTATGAAGAAGAGTTAAATGATCAATCGTCACTTGAAAGTCAACTTCGTTTCTCGGCTTAATCATGCAATCATGATGCGAGGGGAGAAGCAGCGGCGATCCGACCGTCCGGAATACGCGGTTATTAATAGAAGCCATTTCCGCAAGCTGGATCGCTCTGATAGACGGATGAATAATCGCTCCGCCCAGCGCCTTATTGTAGGCTGTGCTGCCGGATGGCGTTGACAGGCAGAGACCGTCGCCCCGGAAGGTTTCAAAAAGCTGCCCCTTGATTTCCACATCAGCCACAAGGCTTCCTTCTATGCTTTTAATCGTGCATTCATTTAATGCTAAATATCTTTCTTCCCGCTCATTTTCGTGATAGGTCACAATCACTTCAAGCAGCGGATATTCAACTGTATGATACGGTGTTTTTGCAATCGCAAGAACAAGTTTTTCAATTTCATGAGGAACCCAGTCGGCATAAAACCCGAGATGACCCGTGTGAACGCCGACGAATGCTGTTTTGTCCAAGCGGTCGCTGTATCTGTGAAAAGCGTATAAAAGCGTTCCGTCGCCTCCGACTGAAATGACGATTTCCGGTTCGTTTTCATCCAGCTCCATATCAAAATCCAATAAATACGCCTGTATTCTGCTTTTCAGCGTATCAGAAACTTGATCTCCTTTTGATGATACGGCAAATTTCATGCTTTTCTTCCCCTTTACCTATTGTTGCTCGCTGCCTTTTTTCTTTCTTGAAAAGGCAGCTTGAGCTTCTTGTACTTCACCCCTGATCTCCGACATCTCCTCATCAAGCCGGGAAGCCGCTTCAGAAGCGCGCTGAAGCCTTAGTTTTACTTTTTCAGGGATGTTTCCGCTGTATTTATAATTTAATGAATGCTCAATGGTCGCCCAAAAATTCATCGCCAGCGTGCGGATCTGTATTTCCACCAGAACATGCTTTTCTCCGGACACCGTCTGTAAAGGATACACGACGACAAGGTGATATGACCGGTATCCGCTCTCTTTATGTTCCGCAATATAATCCCTCTGATCCACAACGGTGAAATCTTTTCTGGCAAACAGCATGTCTTTCACGATTTCGATGTCATCGACAAATTGGCACATGATTCTAAGGCCTGCGATATCCTGCATGGTTTCAATTTCATGCAGCGGTATGCTTTTCCGTCTCGCTTTTTCAAGTATGCTCGCCACAGGCTTGACTCGTCCGGTCACAAATTCGATCGGCGAATGGTCATCCTCGTATTCATATAGTGTGCGGATCCCCTTGAGCTTTACTTTCAACTCTTCGACAGCCTGGCGGTACGGCACTAAAAAACGCTCCCATTGTTTGTCATCCATCATACATCCCCCAATTCCGAACCAGTTTCTATAAAAACACGCGTTTCACTTTATCTTCCATTTCTTCTCCGTAGTTCGCATTATCTTTTATATTTTCTAAAAGATATTCCAGCTCCTCGTGCAGGCCAGAAAGTTCAATCGATTCGCCTCCGGTCTCTAAAACAACCGGAATTCTTTGTGCGTGGGCCTGCTTGAGTTCCGGCCACACATGTTCCTTTATAATGACATATTCAAAAGAATCAGCTAATTCAAGTATGTATACAAAAGCAAAGTGGTCAGAATCAACAAGCATTTGACCTGACGGCTTGCGTTTCGCTTCGATTCCTTCTGCCTCACAGGCAAGGCGAAGCTGATCATCCGATAATGTTGCGTTCATGATTTCGATTCTGTTTTGCATAATGCGCTCCTTTTTAAACAAATTACAGATTCATTTTATCATATCAAGCTCGATATTGATAAACCTAACATCTAAAGAGATAATAGTAAAAATAAGATTTACAGGGCGGAAAGGAAGAGCATCATGAGCCAAGAAATTGAAATAGAATTTAAAAACATGCTGACCAAACAAGAATTTAAAACCTTAACAGCCGAACTCCAGCTGACAGAAAAAGATTTTACAGATCAAAAGAATCACTATTTTGACACAAACTGTTTTGCACTGAAACAAAAACAAGCTGCGCTTCGAATACGCAAAAAAAACAGCGAGTATGTTCTCACGTTAAAAGAACCGGCAGCTGTCGGGCTTTTAGAAACACACCAACGGCTTTCGGATGTTTCAGATCTAGCCGGCTTTTCAATCCCCGAAGGCCCTGTGAAGGACCAGCTGCACAAGCTTCAGGTCGATACAGACGCCATTCAGTACTTTGGATCTTTAGCAACAAACCGCGCTGAAAAAGAAACAGAAAAAGGCTTAATAGTTTTAGACCACAGCCGATATTTAAATAAAGAGGACTATGAAATCGAATTCGAGGCGGCAGACTGGCATGAAGGCAAACAAGCTTTTGAAAAGCTGCTTCAGCAATTCAGCATTCCTCTGCGCGAAACCAAAAATAAAATTCTGCGTTTTTATGAAGAAAAACGAAAGTCTATATAAGGTGGAATGACATCGTGAATGTAACGAATTGGACATCTTTACTTCAGCTTCAGGCATTACAGTCCATATCTAATGCACGCAGCACAGGCACTCAAAATGCGGAAAGCCCGCTCTCAAGCTTCAGCTCTTTGCTCAGCCAATATACAAACGGACTGACGAATCAGCAGCCAACAGCAGCTTCTGCATCGCCAAGCCCGCTCAGCCTGCTGAACAGCGCTTCTTCAACAGCGCCGTCACTGCTTTCAGCTTTTGGGCTTAACTCATATACAAATAGCAATTCAGACTATATTACAAAAGCGGCAGAAAGCACCGAAACAGCTGATGCAGCTTCATCTTCAAACAAACAAGAAGCCAAACAGATCAGTTCGGGAGACTTCTCCGTTGACAGCGCAATAAAAAAAGCCGCTGATAAATATGGCGTCGATGAAAAACTGATCCATTCCATCATCAAGCAGGAATCAGGTTTTAACGCAAAAGCAGTCAGCGGAGCAGGTGCGATGGGCTTAATGCAGCTGATGCCGTCAACGGCAAGCTCACTCGGTGTTTCTAATCCGCTGGACCCGCAGCAAAATGTAGAAGGCGGTACGAAATATTTAAAACAAATGCTGGATAAATACGACGGCAATGTGTCTATGGCCTTAGCGGCTTACAACGCCGGACCGGGAAATGTGGACCGATACGGGGGTATTCCTCCTTTCCGAGAAACGCAAAACTATGTAAAAAAAATAACTTCAGCTTATTACGCGTAACCAGAGCGGCCCTTGCCCTCTGGTTTTTTTTACGGAGTGAAATCCTACGCATTCCTGATTTTTATGTGATATGATATGAAATACAACCCCGGCTGTCAGCCGAAACTTGTAATCAAACGCATAAAAGGCAGTTTGTTTGTAGAAATGGTGCCTTGTTGCTAAAATAAATCTAGATGAATTCATGAAATACAGAAAATTACTTTTCGCAATAGGATTTATGATTCCTATTAGCCATATTTAAAGGAGTAGTCAACATGGGACAATCGTTTAACGCACCTTATGAAGCGATTGGAGAGGAACTTCTATCGCAACTTGTTGATACTTTTTATGAACGTGTCGCGTCTCATCCTTTGCTGAAGCCGATTTTTCCTAGTGATTTAACAGAAACCGCCAGGAAACAGAAGCAATTTTTGACTCAGTATTTAGGCGGTCCCCCGCTTTATACTGAGGAACACGGCCACCCCATGCTCAGAGCAAGGCATCTTCCCTTTCCAATTACAAACGAGAGAGCTGATGCATGGCTCAGCTGTATGAAGGACGCAATGGACCATGTAGGGCTGGAGGGCGATATTCGCGAGTTTTTGTTTGGACGGCTGGAATTGACAGCAAGGCATATGGTGAATCAAACGGAAGCGGAGGATCGATCATCTTGACAAACTATCAGCATGAGCAATACTTCGCCCATTGCCACGGTCATCCAAAAAAACCGCTTGAAATCTACATGTTTGTAGACCCTTTATGTCCTGAATGCTGGTCCTTAGAACCCGTCATCAAAAAGCTGAAAATCAGATACGGACGCTTTTTCACCTTACGCATAATAGCTTCCGCAAGCCTTACCGTTTTGAATAAGAAACGGAAAAAGCATCTTCTCGCAGAAGCATGGGAAAAGATCGCAAGCCGCTCCGGCATGTCATGTGACGGCAATGTCTGGTTCGAGCAAGATCAGCCGCTTTCATCACCTTATATGGCAGCTCTCGCTTTTAAAGCAGCCGAACTGCAAGGACGAAAAGCCGGCATGCAATTTCTCAGGAACATGCAGGAGAGTCTGTTTGTTTCAAAACAAAACATTACGGATGAAAACGTGCTTTTGGAAATCGCGGAAAAAACAAGTCTCGATCTTGAAGAATTCAAAAACGATCTCCATTCTCAAAGCGCTGTCAAGGCGCTTCAATGTGACATGAGAATTGCCGCTGAGATGGATGTTTCCGTTAATCCGACGCTGACGTTTTTTAATACACAGCATGAGGACGAAGGACTTAAAGTACCAGGCAGCTATTCATACGATGTATATGAAGAAATCTTATTTGAGATGCTTGGCGACGAGCCGACGCCTTCGGAAACCCCGCCTTTGGAATGTTTTATTGAATATTTCCGCTTCGTTGCCTCTAAAGAAATTGCGCTTGTATATGATCTGAGCCTTGAAGAGGTAGAAAAAGAAATGAAAAAATTGGCGTTTGCTAAAAAGGTTGCAAAAGTGGAAGCCAAACACGGAATGTTTTGGAAATCTCTCAGCACTTATTCTGATGAATATCAATCATGTGAAAAATAGCCGCAGGCGTGAATATGCTTGAGGCTGTTTTTTTACGCCGGAACCGAACATACGTTCCGTTTATAGTGCTAAAGAAACCGCGCCGGGATAAGCGCGGTTTCGTATGTCTTAACGACAACAAAGGGGATGGGAGAAATTTTTCACGGTCAAACAAAGGGGTAATGTTTGTTTGTGATCAATTTCACATCCTTATGATAACAAAAGATGTCGACTTTTGACAACCTCTATGCTTAATGTTCATATTTTTGTCACAAAACATAACGACGTGTATTCACTCATATCCTAATAAGGAAAAAGGACGAGGAGGAACGCCATGATGTATACTGTCATCTCCATTGTATGTATTGCTGTTTTTTTCTGTTTGAATATATTAGGCATGATGCATATGCTGCCGCTTTACATTACCTCTCCTCTGCTGTTTCTGTCTATTTTGTTCACTCTCTACCGGCTGAACCACAGGAAAACCTTTAAAGGGTTTTAAAAAAGCCTGTGCGGCCATTTCTGCACAGGCTTTCTTTTTTATGACTGCTCGACTTTCATCAGCAGTTCTTCCATTTCATCTAGTTTTTCCTCAAACATTTTGCATGCAGCTTCGATCGGCTCTGGAGACGTCATATCAACACCCGCTTTTTTCAGGACATCAATCGGGTATTGTGAGCTTCCAGCTTTCAGGAAGTCAATATAACGGTCAACTGCCGGCTTTCCTTCTTTTAAAATCTGGTTGCTTAACGCTTGGGCAGCACTGTATCCTGTCGCATACTGATACACATAGTAATTGTAATAGAAGTGCGGAATCCGTGACCATTCAAGACCGATTTCCTTATCAATTACCATGCCGTCTCCGAAATACTTTTTATTCAGATCGTAGTAGACACTTGTCAGAAGCTCAGGTGTGAGCGGCTCCCCTTCTTGCGCCTTTGTATGGATGAGATGTTCAAATTCAGCAAACATCGTTTGTCTGAAAACAGTCCCTCTGAAGCCCTCAAGCATATGGTTGAGGATGTATAAGCGCTGTTTTTCATCATCTAAATTGTTCAGCAGATATTCGCCAAGAAGCGCTTCATTTGTTGTAGACGCAACTTCTGCAACAAAGATGCTGTAATTGCCGTACGGATATGGCTGGTGCTTTCTCGTATAGTAGCTGTGAACGGAATGGCCAAACTCGTGCACGAGCGTAAAGAGATTATTGACGTTATCATGCCAGTTCATCAAAATATACGGATTCGTGCCGTAAGATCCCGATGAATAAGCGCCATTGCGTTTTCCTTTATTTTCATAAACGTCGACCCAGCGGTTTTCCAGCCCTTCTTTTAGGATGGCGGCGTATTCTTCTCCTAAAGGTGCAAGGCCTTTTAGCATGTAATCTTTGGCTTCCTCGTACGTGACCTTCATTCCCGCATCCTTCACAAGCGGTGTATACAGATCATAGATATGCACCTCATCAAGCTCAAGCACTTTCTTTCTCAGTGCGATATAGCGGTGCAGGAGCGGCAAATGCTTATTAATCGTTTTGACGAGGTTGTCGTATACTTCCTCAGGAATACTGTTGTTAGAAAGCGCAGCTTCACGCGCTGACTTGTACTTTTTCACTCTGGCGTAGAAGTTGTCCTTTTTCACAGTGCCGCTTAGCGTCGTGGCCATTGTATTTTTATATTGACCGTATGTTTTATATACTTCCTCAAAGGCATTTTTGCGGACTTCACGGTTTTCACTTTCTAAGAAGTTAATAAAGTTTCCGTGAGTGATCTGTTTTTCATTTCCCTCTTCATCTTTAATGGACGGGAATGTAATCTCGGCGTTATTTAACACGCTGAACGTATTGGAAGGTGACCCTAGCACTTCAGAAGCTTCAGCAAGCAGCGCTTCTTCCTTTTCGCTCAGTACGTGAGGGCGCTCCTTTGTAATCTCCTCAATCGCATGGGAGTACAGTTTCAGTTCTTCTTTTTCAAGAATAAACTGCTGCAGCTTGTCTTCTTCTATGGATAAGATTTCCGGAACCAAATAAGCTATCGCGCTTGCGGCCTGTGTATACAGGTTTCCCGCCTTGTCATTCAGCCCCTGGTAAAAGGAGTTCCCGGTATCTTGGTCAGAACGCATATGCGCATATGTGTAAAGCCTGCCCAGCCGCTCCATCACTTTATCTTGGTACGTAAGAGCCTCGTACAAATGATCAGCTGAATCTGCCAGCTTTCCTTTATACTTAGATAAATTCGGAATTAATTCTTTTACAGCTTGAAATTCTTTATTCCAGGCCTCATCATTAGGAAAAATATCCTCAAGTCTCCATGTGTCTTCTGCCTTTACCTCACTTCTTTCAGGCAGTTGGTTTGCTTTTTTTTCCTCAGCCATGGTGATCCCCCTCGTTTTCTTTGATTCAAGCCAATTGAAAAAACCGCTGTTTCTCAATAAACTTGTGTTGTGAATATCTTCCGGTTTTTCACTGCCTTTTGTCAAATCATATGCAGTAATGAAGAGGACGAATGCCAAAAAAGCAGTAAAAACACGAAAAACCTTTCCTTTTGTGCCTCTCAAAGCAGCCCACCACCTTTGTCTTAGGGTGAGCCAAATGAGATAAACTCATTCTATAAAACAGCTCCGGTCTCTCTCAATGAGATCCTGTAATGAGCGAACACCCTCTGCAGGATGATTCAGCACATATACTTCTTTCTGAGTTTCCCTTAAAAATCCCTTCTTACACAAAAAATCAATGTACTGCTTCACCGCTTCAAAAAGACAATCTTCACTGCATTCATATCTGAGCGACATATTTTTTTTATGAATATGCAGTTTGCACTGCTGTAAAACGGCTGAAAAATGAATCGGCGCACGTTTAGCTCCGAGATCCGTAATAAACAGATAAAGATACCCCTGCCACACAAAAACTGGACTCTTAAAAACGGCTCCTTTTTTAACAGGGACAAACACTTCAGTCGGAAGAAACGGAAGGGACGTCTGCCGCTTTTCATAAAACAGCATCCTGAGGCGATTTAATTCCTTGGAGATGAACCGATGGGGTTTATGGCGAAAACGAAGAATGGCCTTCATCCAGTTGTCATAACGCAATGAAGACTTAGATTCAGTAAAAAAAAGATGTCTTGCAGATGCCAGATGGATTGGAATGGTTTGTATGGAGCAATAAGAATGGTTCGTGTAAAACGGAATGATGTGGCTGAGCCGGCAGAAAGAACGTGTTTCCGGGCAATAACATATCAGTTCCCTGCATGGACCGGCATTGATAAACTGCCAATGGAAAGCAGAAAGCTGATAAAAGGATGGAGCAGTGCGTTTTAAGCGGCTGTACCCCATAATCCACTGCGGGATGATTCCCGCTTGTTTGAAGCCCGCTGTCCGTTTTTGAAAGACATCTGGAGCGATAGTAGCGCATTGATATTCAACAGCAAGCATATGCCCCTTAATATTTCCCATGATGTCAGGTCTTTGATTGATGCTCTTGATATACGGTTCCAATAGCGGAGAAGCTTGCTGCGTTTTCAGCCACACATACAGCTGCCTTTTTCCTTCTAAGTGATAGGCGCTCTCCGGTTCAATGTCTATCGAACAGGATTTGTTCTGTTTATGGGCGAAATGCGGCGCTTTTTGAGGTCCGAGCTTCACAGCAAGCTCACCCCCGCACACCGGGCAGAAGAATCGTCTCTGCTTTAATTTCTGCCTTTGCGAAGCGCCTAGAAGGTGAAACATTTGGCCGTCTTCAGTTACAGCACTAAACACTTGTCATCTCTCCTTTCCAGATAAGGTATACTTTTCTGGAAAAGATGAGCAACTCCTGTTCACCGTATTTTCCGCATGTATGGATGTTTTTATTTTTGGCCTCAAAAATGGCATTTCAACGCATGAAAAAACCGATTTCCGGGAAGAAATCGGTTTGCTATGATGCAAAGTGTTTTTTTATTGTTTCTAGAGCATGCTCTGAAATAACCAGCTTGCCGTACTCTTCAAGACGGTGTATGCTGATTGAGGATTCATTTGCGTACTCCAGCAGGATGCTTAGCTGATTTTCAACCTCTTCATCAATCATATTGCCAAAATCTACATATAAATAATATCGGTTCTCAAACGAATATAAAGTCGTTCTGCTTCCGTTAACGTTCAATTTAGATAGAGAAATAACATCCTCAAAATCGCCAAACCGCAAGACAAATTGAAGCTTTTGCTCCTTCTCTTCCTGATTGACGGCTTGCTCTTCTTTTTGGAAATCATCCAGCAAGGCGTCAAGATCCTCAGATGCTGGTTCTTGCTTTTTATCCTCAGGAATCGGCAGTTCGAGCTTTTGTCCGTCTTTGGAAAGCTGGGCTTTTGTGACGATGATTTCTAATCCTTTGTCCAGTGCCTGAACTTGAATCCAAAGAGGGCCTTCCACAGCAAATTCCTCTTCCTCATGAACTTCATCCATGACTTCCCAGAATAGTTCTTCACTGCGCTCACGGTTATACCAAATTTCTTCTCTGTCAAAACCGCGATCTTCGATATCTCCGTAAGACATATAAAATTTTACTGTATGCTCGTTAATTCTTTCAATTTCCATTTGCCAACCTTCCCTTCTATATAAGATGTTGAAGGGACATCTAAGCTCCCGATTAATTGTACTTTACTACACTTTACCCATTCCGTCCACATCTTAACCTTATGCAAGGCCAGTGTGAATTCCTTTGTATTTCTATTTTATGATAAAACAGTCACAAAAGAAATAAAAATGCACCTTTTCCCAAAAAACGGCAGATCTGCGGCTCATATCATAAAATACGACCTGTCTCATATAGTAGTAGTACAAGCGATGGGACGAAAGCGAGGTGCCGATTCATGGAGCATGACTATCTGATTTCTCTGCTTGTTATTGTCGGGATCGATCTAATCCTCGGCGGAGATAATGCGGTCGTCATAGCCATGGCCAGCAGAAATTTGCCAGACAAGCAAAGACAGCAAGCCATTATTCTCGGAACATTTATCGCCGTGGCCATGAGAATCGGATTAACAAGCGCAGCGGTATATCTTTTGAACATTCCGTTCTTGCAATGCACCGGCGGAGTTTTTCTGCTGTATTTAGGATATCAGCTGCTGATTGAAAAAAAAGACACGCAGCACATCAAAAGCAGCACCTCCCTGTGGAGAGCGATACGAACGATTGTGCTTGCAGATCTCTTCATGTCACTGGACAACGTCATCGCAGTTGCGGGAGCGTCACACGGTGAGTTTTCTCTCGTTGTCATAGGTTTGTGCGTATCTGTGCCGGTTATTATTTGGGGCAGCAAACTCATCCATATTGCATTGGAGAAAATACCGCTTCTGATTTACGCGGGCAGCGGGCTGCTGGCTTACACAGGAGGAGAAATGATTGTAAGAGACAAAAAGCTGTCTTTTTTCATGGCACAGCACGGTGCCGTTGAAACACTCCTCCCCATTTTAACGGTTGCGTTTGTCATCCTTGCGAGTATTTATTATCAGCAGGTTGAAAAGAAATAAAGGAAGGCTGATGACTCAGCCTTCCTATTCTTCAAAGGTTTTCAAGCACGCTGAGCTGAAAAAATGACAAGACACTAAACACAAATCAGTTTTAAGGTCTTGTCAGCAATCTAAAAAAGAAGGCTGATAACTCAGCCTTCTTTTGAAAATACGATTTATTAGTTTGCCAAACGCTGTGCTTCTCTTAATTGGAAAGAGCGGACTTTTCTTGGCAGGAAACGTCTGATTTCGTCTTCGTTGTATCCGACCTGCAAGCGTTTTTCGTCAATGATGATCGGACGGCGAAGCAAACCTGGGTGCTCGTTGATCAAACGGTACAAATCTTGCAGCGGCATAGATTCAACGTTCACGTTCAGTTTTTGGAATACTTTTGAACGAGTTGAGATGATTTCATCTGTTCCGTCCTCAGTCATTCGAAGGATTTGTTTTATTTCATCAATTGATAAAGGTTCAGAGAAAATGTTTCTTTCTTCAAATGGAATCTCATGCTCCTCGAGCCATGCTCTCGCCTTTCTGCATGAAGTACAGCTTGGTGATGTGTATAATGTAACCATTCATCTTCACTCCTCTAATTAGTAGGATGAACATCTATTTTATTCTTAAATTGAAATTACTCTAAAAAAGGAATCTTTACAGGTATTATACTATAAAAAAGTAAGTGTGAACAGTATCCTAAGAAAAAAATATGTCAATCCGGCAAATTTTTAATGTTAATGATCTGTTCTAATTCTCAATTAGCTTAACTGATCGAAAATATTTTTTTGTTTTTCTTCATCAATGATTTTCAAGACCTCATGTGTTTTTTCGTACGATTCCCCGTACCATTTCTCATCTTTATAAGTATGAATGTTTTCATATGTCTGCTTCATGGCTTCTAAAATTTCTTCTTCTGATTCTGTTTTTGGTGACCAGTACAGAATCTCCATCTTGCTTACTTCATTCGTAGCCAATGACCGGCGCCGGTACCCAATTGACTGAGCATGCTTGAAATGCTCTCTTTGATAAAATCTAAGGCGTTTTTCTGTATCAGTATCATCTTCATCAACAGGCTCCACCTCGAGCAATATCGGCTTGTTTTTCATTTTCAGCTTCGCGATCAATTTGCCGCCAAGCCCCTGCCCTCTTGCATCCTTAGACACATATAGATAATCTACGAAGATAAAAGAATCGAATTCCGCAAACATTAAAATATGATGTTTGCCTTCGTCTTTATGATAAATATCGCTCCGCTCTTTCAGAAGAGCTTCCATATGCGCTTTTGATTTCATTTCTTCAATTGGAAAGTACTCGCTAAGCTTTTCATACCAGTTCATTGATTTGCTCCTTATGAGTTCATTGTCTTCATACTTTTAGATATACCCCATTTCTTCTTGTTTAAACAGCTTTACATCTATAAAGACGTACGAACTTCCGCCATGGTTTCATTTTTTTTCAGCAAAAAACGGAGCCAGATGCTCCGTTCATTTTGACGTAGATGTAAAAACTCTCATAGAACGCGGTTTTCCCGCTTATAATGAAGCAGCTTGGGCTGCGCCAGTGCAATAAGAAATGTCATGCCGTATAATGCTGCGGACGCGAGAAAAGCTGTTTTCGCACCAGCCGCATCAGCCACGAACCCCATAACGGAGTAAGTGATGCCTGACCAAGGAGTCAATATCGCATTTTTTGCAGCCATGATCCCGATACGCATCTGCTCGGGAATGACCTCCTGCAGGATCGTTTCCTGGCAAATATCACGCACCTGATAAAAAGGCCCCATTGCAGCACAAGCCAGAGCGCATAAAAGCGGAAATGGAGAAAATGAAAACAAAAGAGTCAGCACTGACATCACAAGCGAGCTGAACATAATGGCATAGCCCATGTTCTGCGCAAAAAAGGCAGAAAAACGAATGGCAATCACACTGCCAATCATTGCACCTATAAAATAAGAAGCGTTAAACGTCCCCCACCACACCTCTGTTTCATGCAAAACAGCCGAAGTAAATGCGAGTAGAATAGCAGATGACCAAACAGAACCCGCCAGCGCTTCTATCATGTCCATTACAGCAATGTCTCTTACAACCGGGATGAGCATTAAATCCTTCCATATACTTCTGGCAGATGCAGTTTCAGCAGTTCCTTCAGTCTCTTTTTCCTTTACGAGAAGCATACTGATGGAAGCTCCTGAAAGAACAAACAGGCAAATAGCTGCACCAACAACGAATTCAAAAGGCACGGCATACGTCAGAAGGCCTCCAAGGCCCCAGCCTGCTGTTAAAAACAATTGATTCGAGAGGGAGATCACACCATTCGCTTTTACATATTGCTCTTTTGGAACAATCATCGGCAGGAGCGCAAATCTCGCCGGCTGAAAAAAAGCGCCCGCGAAAGAAAAACAGAAAACAAACAGCAGCGTTACCCAAAAGGAAGCTTGTCCGTTATGACTGACGGTGTATGCCATTAATATTGTAAAGACCGCTCTCAGCAGATTTGCAAGTGCAAGCACCTTTTTAAAACCGAGATTGCGAATCATCGGTGTGATGCAAAAGCTTGCCGCTATACTCGCAAACGACATGAACGATAAAACAAGACCCGCCAAAAAGACGGAGTCAGTCATTTGATAGACCCGGACCATTAAAACAATTGTAACAAGGACTCCTGCTAAAGATTGAAGAGATTGAGACAGCAGCAGCGCAAAAACATTTTTGTTATGCAGAAAGTGAATCGCATTTCACCTCCGCTTTTTCCTCTCATTGTAAATGTTTCCACTCTTATTTTCTATGATTGCACAAAAAATTCTTCAAGAGAAATCTCTTGAAGAACTGTCTGCTCATGAATAAGCTTTATATTCTGACTCTGTGCACATCACAAAATGTCCCGGTTTCACTTCACGGAATTCCATCGTTTCTCCATCTTTTAATTGATGGACTGACGGATCGTATTTCTGGCGGACGCGATTTCTCTCATGGTCCGGATCAGGAAGCGGAATCGCTGAAAGCAATGACTTTGTATACGGGTGAAGCGGGTTTTCATAAAGTTCATCTGCCGGCGCAAGCTCAACCAGTTTCCCGAAATACATCACTCCGATACGGTCGCTGATGTATTTGACCATCGATAAATCGTGGGCAATAAACAGATATGTGAGCCCTTTTTCTTTTTGCAGTTCTTTCATTAAATTCACGACCTGCGCTTGAATGGATACATCCAAAGCGGAAATCGGCTCATCCGCGATAATGAATTCCGGATCAACAGCCAGAGCTCTGGCAATCCCGATTCTTTGGCGCTGGCCGCCGGAAAATTCATGCGGGTAGCGGTTGGCGTGTTCCTTGTTTAAACCGACTGTTTCCAAGAGCTCATGAACCCGCTGCATCCGCTCTTTTTTCGTTTTCGCCAAATGATGAATATCGAGGCCCTCAGCAATAATATCAGCAACTGTCATTCTCGGATTCAGGGATGCGTATGGGTCTTGGAAAATCATCTGCATTTTGCGGTTGAACTCCAGCAGCTTTTTCCGCGATTTTTTCCCGTGCACATTTTCGCCGTTGAACAGCACCTCACCATCGGTCGCGTCGTAAAGCCGAATAATGCTTCGCCCTGTTGTTGATTTACCGCAGCCCGATTCACCAACCAGACCTAACGTTTCACCCTTATAGATATCAAATGATAAATCGTCTACAGCCTTAACCGTTCCCCTCGGCGTGACAAAGTGCTGTTTTAAATGTTTGATTTCTAATAGTTTCTCAGTCAATTTATTCACCTTCTCTCACTAAGACAGGTTTTTCATACGTGTTTGCCAGTTTGCGCATTTTCGCTTTTACCGCTTCAGGCGGCTCTACCTTTGGCGCGTCAGGATGAAGCAGCCACGATTTGACATAATGAGTATCAGACACCCTAAACATTGGCGGCTCCTGTTCAAAATCAATTTTCATCGCGTAAGGGCTTCGCAGCGCAAAAGCATCTCCTTTTGGCGGGTTCGTCAAATCAGGCGGCGTGCCGGGAATGGCAGTCAATTGCTCCTCTCCCGAACTTTCCAGTGTCGGCATGGATGCAAGCAGCCCCCAAGTATACGGATGTCTCGGATCATAGAAAATCTCGTCTACCGTACCTGTTTCTACAATCTGTCCCGCGTACATGACAGCGACTCGGTCAGCAACGTTAGCCACCACACCAAGATCGTGTGTGATAAAGATGATGGATGTGTCAATTTTCTTTTGCAAATCCTTCATCAATTCCAAAATTTGCGCTTGGATTGTTACATCAAGAGCAGTTGTCGGCTCATCGGCGATCAGAAGCTTCGGATTCGCCGCAAGAGCCATCGCAATGACAACCCGCTGTCTCATCCCGCCTGAAAACTCATGCGGAAATTGATTGACCCTTTTTTCCGGCATCGGGATGCCGACTAAATCCAGCAGCTCAACGGCGCGTTTTTTCGCCGCTTCCTTTGAAATCTTCTCGTGTTTAAAAAGCACTTCCGTAATTTGTTTGCCGACCTTCATCGTCGGATTTAAAGAGGTCATCGGATCCTGGAATATCATCCCGATCTCTTTTCCCCGGACATTTTGCATCTCTCTTTCGGACAGCTGCACCAGGTCCTTGCCGTCAAATAAGATCTTACCGCGCTTAAAATAGCCCGGAGGCATTGGAATCAGCTTCATGATCGCTTGAGAGGTCACACTTTTTCCGGAACCTGATTCTCCGACGATGGCCAGCGTCTCTCCTTTATTCAAATGAAAATTCACCCCGCGGATTGCCTGAACCTCTCCGCCATATGTTTTAAATGAAATCGCTAAATCGTTTACTTCTAATAGGCGTGTCACCCGTATCACTCCCTTATTTACGTAACTTAGGATCCAATGCGTCTCTTAATCCGTCGCCGACAACGTTAAAGCCAAACATTGTAATGCAGATAAATCCGGCAGGGAAGAATAAACGCCACGGATAATAGGTCAATGCAGGCAATCCGTCAGAAGCCATCGTTCCCCAGCTTGCCAGCGGAGCCGGAACACCAAGTCCCAAATAGCTTAAAAAGGCTTCTGTAAAAATCGCAGTAGGCACTGTCAATGTCATCGTGACCAAAATAGGGCCCATTGCGTTTGGCACGATATGCTTAAACAGCAAACGAGACGTTTTTGCACCAAGTGTCTGTGAAGCAAGGACATACTCCTGATTCTTCAGCTGCAGCACTTGTCCGCGTACAATTCTGGCCATATTAATCCAGCCCGTAATCGTCATCGCAATAATAATTGTAAATAGCCCTTTCGGAAGAACGACCATCAGTAAAATAACCATTAATAATGAAGGAACTGCCCAAAGGATATCGGCGATACGCATCATGATTTCATCCGTTCTGCCGCCGCGGAAGCCTGAAATGCTCCCCCAAATGACGCCGATCAGCAAATCAAGAACAGCGGCCGCGACACCGATAAAGATTGAGATTCGCGCACCAACCCATGTCCGGACGAAAATGTCCCGTCCAAGGTCATCTGTTCCGAACCAGTGATCTTTTGAAGGCGGCTTATCCGCATTTAAGAGATTAGTAGTTGAATAATCATATCTTGAGAAAACCGGCGCAAAAATCGCCATAAGAATAATAAGTACAATAATGATAAGCCCGACCATTGCAAGCTTATTGCTGCGGAAGCGAAGCATCGCATCTTTCCAGAGGGAAAGGCTCTTTTTACTTATTTTTTCTGCATCGCCGGCATTCGCTGCGGCTGGTTCAAACATATTTTTTGGAATGTTCTGCATGGCCTAGGCTCCTTTCTTTGCTTTGGAAAGCTTGATTCTTGGATCGATAATGCCATATAGCACGTCTACGATTAATACACACAATAGCAGGATGACGCTGAAGAACACCGTTACACCCATAATGACTGTGTAATCACGGTTTGTAATACTGTTTACGAAATGTGCACCAAGTCCCGGAATACCAAAAATCGTTTCAATAATGAAGCTTCCCGTTAAAACTTGTGCGGCCATCGGGCCCATGTATGTAACAACTGGCAAAAGAGCGTTTCTAATGGCGTGACGCACTGTGACGGCCAGACGGGACAGCCCTTTTGCTTTCGCTGTGCGAATATAGTCACTGTTTAACACTTCGATCATGCTTGAACGGGAAAGTCTGGCAATAAACGCCATCGGCATGGAAGAAAGTGCGATTGAAGGCAAGAAGGTGTATGCCCAGGACTCCCACCCCGCGACTGGAAACAGACCAAGCTTCATGGAGAACACATATTGCAGAACAGCCGCCATGATAAAGCTCGGAACTGAAATGCCAAAGATGGTCAAAATCGCGACAGTATAATCCTGCCACTTATTATGGTAAAGGGCTGCAATGACCCCAAACAATACACCTAACGCTAAAGCGAGGAGAATAGCTTCTGCTCCAAGAGTGAATGAAACGGGGAAACCCGAATTGATCAGGTCGTTAACACTCTGACCTTTATATTTAAATGACGGTCCAAAATCCCACATTGCAACTGATTTTAAATAGCCAAGGTATTGAACAAACAGCGGCTTGTCCAACCCATAGTGTTCATTTAAGTTGGCTTCAATTTCAGGCGGAAGCTTTTTCTCATCCGAAAATGGCCCGCCCGGTGCTGCCTGCATTAAGAAAAAAGTCACGGTTACAATGACAAATAGAGTGATAACCATGTAGATTAAACGTCTTCCGATATATTTCAGCAAGGGGAAACACCTCCATTGTTTTTACATGATCAGTAAGAAAGGTATATGGGTAATAGGTCCCATATACCTTGAGGTTTGTTGTTTTCACATAGACTTATTGAAAGTACGCATTTCTGAAATAAATTTCTCCAGTTCCAGTAATGATAGTTCCTTTCAGATTTTCGTCCTGCACCCAAGGGATCGTATAAAAATAGATTGGTGCAACAGGCATATCATCCATAAAAATCTTCTCTGCTTTCTTAAGCAGTTCGATACGCTTGTTACTGTCCGTTTCAGTTTGGGACTCATTCAACAGCTTTTTAAATTCCGCGTTTTCCCAGCCAGTATCATTATTTCCTCCGTCTTTATCCTTGAACAATTCAAGGAAGGTGATCGGATCATTATAGTCGGCAAGCCAGCCCATACGCCCGATTTGATAGTCTAGGCTGTGAAGTTTGTCGATATAGACGTTCCATTCGGAATTATCAAGCTCAACATTTACACCAAGGTCTTTTTTCCACATTTCCTGAACAGCTTGAGCAAGTTTCGCATGCGCATCATCCGTATTATAAGACAATTTAATTGTCGGCAGGTCGGAAGCTTTGCTCAGGCCTAACTCCTTAAGACCTTTTTTCAAATATTCTTTCGCGGTTTTCACGTCGTTATCGTCGAAATAACCTTTTTTATTATCTTCAAATCCCTTCATTGACGGTGGAACTGCGGCCATAGCCGGAATTTGTTCGCCCTGCGTCACGTTTTTCACGATCGATTGACGATTGATTGAATAGGCCAGCGCTTTACGAATGTTTACATTATTCAATGGCTTTGCCGTCGTATTAAATTTGTACCAGTAAACACCAGCAATCGCTTCAACGTGTAACGAATCATCTTTCTTCAGAGTTGGCAGCGATTCAGTCGGAAGCTGGCCAAGCGGCATCCCTGCCCAATCAAGTTCACCAGCTTGGAATTTCTTAAGCTCAGTATTGTTATTGTTGATCATGACCATTTTGATGTTTTTCAGCTTAACCTTGTCTTTATCCCAATATTGATCATTTTTTTCAAGAGAAATAGATCCGCTGTGTTTCCAAGATGTCATTTTAAATGGTCCGTTGGAGACGTAATCTTCGCCCGCATTGGTATACCATTTTCCATTTTTCTCAGCAACCTTTTTGTTGACCGGCATATAAGTATAGAACGCAGTCAATTGAGTGAAAAACGGTGTCGGATGATTCAATTCAACTTTTAACGTCTTATCGTTCACCGCTTTTACAGCTACGTCATCCAAGCTTCCTTTTCCTGTGTTTGCAGCTTCCGCGCCTTTGATGTAATAAAGCTCATAAGCATACTGCGACTCATTAACAGGATCAAGAGCCCATTTCCAAGCATATTCAAAGTCTTGTGCTGTTACAGGGTCGCCGTTTGACCATTTTGCGCCATCACGAATTGTAAATGTATATGTCTTTCCATCTTTGCTCGTTTCAATTTTAGAAGCTGCGCCTTCTTCAGGCTCACCATCTGCATTAATGCGTGTCAATCCTTCAAAAGTCTGACGGATAACACCCCCTGATACTGAATCTTTTGCTAATCCCGGATGTAAAGAATATGGCTCAGTTTTAATATTAATGTTAAGTGTCGTCTTTCCTTTACTGTCCTTTTTCCCTTCACCGTTTGATCCGCCGTTGCCGCCAAAGCCGCACGCGCTCAGCACGAGAGTGAAAATGAGTATCAACGTGACAATCGACCAACGTTTTTTCATATTCGCAAACCCCCTAATCATAATTTTTCAGCTCCTTACGGCTAAACACTCAGAAATATCAGACAAATGAACCTAAGTTTCCGAAACTTTTATTCTGTTCCGTCTTTTCTGATTATTTTTGTAAAAAAGCTGTAACACTAGAGTGAACAAGTTCATTATAATGAAACAAATAATTTATTGCAATATTATTTTATCAATTTAAAATATTTGAACTTCGTTAGTTTTTCTTCCACGAACGTAATATCCTTCTATCGATTAAAGCATAAATTGATTAAAAACTATTTTAGGAGTTTTGTATCCATATTGCTTTTTACATATAATATATTGCTGTTATCACGCTGATATCAGTTATCATTTAAGGATTTTTCAGCGCCTGTGTTATGTATATCATTACAATATTACCGGGAAAAAGAATGTTTTTTGATGATGACAATTGGTTATAATTGATTTATAATGAAGCAATCAAAAGAAAAGCCTGCTATGAAAAAGAGTAGTACACATTTCACCCGTTTGAAGAGAGTCTGCGGTGCTGGGAGCAGATAACGGGCAATGCGGAATGGACTTTGGAGCAGCTGACCGAAACCGAAAAAGTAGGCTCAGCCGGAGCAGTCTCCGTTACAAACGTCAGAGTGATTCCATTTTAATGGAATAATCAGGGTGGTACCACGGTTCATTCGTCCCTTTTTTACAGGGGAAGAATGAGCCTTTTTTATTATGTTTTAAGAAATGAGGTTGATGTTTACATGAAACAAACGATTTTTTCAGGCATTCAGCCAAGCGGCTCCGTTACGCTCGGCAACTATATCGGTGCGATGAAGCAGTTTGTCGAACTGCAGCATGATTATAACAGCTATTTTTGCATTGTGGATCAGCATGCGATAACCGTTCCTCAAGACCGGCTTCAGCTAAGAAAGAATATCCGCAGTCTGGCGGCGCTTTACCTAGCTGTAGGACTTGATCCGGAAAAAGCGACATTGTTTATTCAGTCAGAGGTTCCCGCCCATGCGCAGGCCGGATGGATGATGCAGTGTGTCGCGTATATCGGCGAGCTTGAACGGATGACTCAATTTAAAGACAAGTCCAAAGGCAATGAAGCTGTCGTCTCCGGCCTGTTAACGTACCCGCCGCTGATGGCCGCTGATATTCTGCTGTATGGAACAGACCTTGTGCCTGTTGGTGAGGATCAAAAGCAGCACCTTGAGCTGACGCGGAATCTCGCCGAACGCTTCAACAAAAAATATAACGACATCTTTACAGTTCCAGAAGTGAAAATTCCAAAAGTCGGCGCACGCATCATGTCTCTGAATGATCCATTGAAGAAAATGAGCAAATCAGATCCAAACCAGAAATCTTATATTACGTTGCTTGATGAACCGAAGCTCCTTGAAAAGAAGATCAAAAGCGCTGTGACAGATTCTGAAGGCATAGTGAAATTTGATAAAGAAAACAAACCGGGCGTTTCCAATCTTCTTACGATTTATTCAATCCTCGGCAATACGACAATTGAAGAGCTTGAAGCAAAGTACGAAGGAAAAGGCTACGGCGAGTTTAAAGGTGATTTGGCAGAAGTCGTGGTGAACGCATTAAAACCGATCCAAGAACGCTATCATGAACTGATTGAATCTGATGAATTAGACCGGATTCTTGATGAAGGCGCGGAACGGGCAAACCGGACAGCAAACAAAATGCTGAAAAAAATGGAGAATGCCATGGGTCTTGGCCGAAAAAGACGCTGATCAAAAAAACCGCTCTTTAGCAAGAGCGGTTTTTTCAGTTTACCTTTGATTCGTTTTCTATTTCCCACAGCTTTTCAAAGAAAGGCTGCCCTTTTATCAGGTTTTCGCAAAAAGCCAGATGCTTGTCCGACCAGCCTTCAATTGTTTCGTTATACAGCATGTCCCAAATCTCTTCAAAGCTCATCCGCTTGATTTGTTCATACATATGCGGGTTCCACTCTGTGTACCAGTAGCCAATTTCAGCGCGGTTTTTCAGCCCTTTTAATTGGTCAAGCGCCATAAACATCAGCTGCTTGATTTGCCGTTCTTTTCTTGTCAGTCCTCTGACGTGTTCCGGAGCTAATGATAAAATGTGATATTCTTTTGAGGATTCCAGCTTCTTTGGCTCAAATTCATAAGTTTCAGGCTCTACATCTTTTACCATTTCATAAACGAGCTGCTCCTGTCTTGGAATCAGACGGCTTTTTCTGACAGGGATTGTGTAGCCGATTGTGTCGACAGCCAAAATGCCGATTCCGTCTGTTACGACAAAACAATACTCAAGCTTAGTCCGCTCGTGATTTTTTCGAATGTACGATTTTTGATGTACGTCTTCAAGCAAACCTTTCGGAAGCTCAGACAGATCGTTTTCTATGTAATGAAACAGCACTGACGGCACCCTTAACAGCGGCACCTGATCCAAAAGCTCAACCGTATCTTCCTTGCGCCATTCATGAAAGTGACATACATTGTAGCCATTTTCTTCCCCTTCAAACCAATTGACCCACACATCATGAAGAAATAACATCTCTAACCCCTCACTTTTATAAAAACTGTTGTCCACAGTATAGGCAAGGGACAGAGAAATTATTCCAAGGAGATTGAGGAAATCTGGAATTGCTGGATTTATATAAGAATCACAAAAAGCAGATCTCTTTGTATATTTTCTGACAAAAGGAGATCTGCTTTTCTTCTGTTTTTGTTATATTTTATAACAAATATTATTTTCATTTTTATTTAATATTCTTCGGATCAAGTGCATCCCTTAGGCCGTCACCGACAAAGTTGAAGCATAGAACGGTTATTAAAATTAATAGCCCGGGAAATAATGGGTACCACCATGCTTGAATCATTACTGTGAAATTCTGCGCATCTTGGAGCATGTTTCCCCAGCTTGCGATTGGCGGCTGAATTCCGAAGCCCAAGTAGCTTAACGCTGATTCAGCGAGAATGACAGATCCTACTTTGAGCGTCGCCGAGACGATAATCGGCCCCAATGCATTGGGCAGAATATGAGAAAAAATAATTTTATGTGTCTTTGTTCCAATTGTTTTAGCGGCGAGAACATATTCCCTTGAACGAAGCGACAAAAATTCTCCCCTTACCAACCGCGCTGTCGTGGTCCAGCCTGTGAGACAGAAAATTAAAATCAGTTTGTCCACACCTGGTTTAAAGATGGTGACAAGTGTGATAAGCAAGAAAATATCAGGAATAGATAATACAATGTCGACCAGACGCATGATGACAGCATCCACGATTCCTCTGAAATATCCAGCTATTGCTCCTAAAACCGTTCCGATCAAAATCGAACCGACTACAGACGCAAAACCAACCAATAAAGAGACACGCGCTCCATACAAGATCCTACTGAAAATATCACGTCCGAATTTATCCGTCCCCATCAAATGTTCGAGGCCCGGCGCCTTATATTTATCAAGCAGGCTTTGCTGCTCCTGGGGATAAGGCGCAATCAAAGGAGCGAAAACAGCAGACATAATAATGATAAACAGCAGGACGGCTCCTAGAACGGCCAGTTTGTTTTTCGAGAATTTTTCCCAGAATATCTTGGTCATCGTATCTGGTTTTTTCGAAATATTTTCTTTCAGCCTGATCTCCGGCGAGGGAGTGGTTTGCAGCTCTGACATCTCCGTTTCCCTCCTTTTAATATTCGATCCGCGGATCAACAATCGCGTAAAGGATGTCTGCAATGAGGTTTCCGACAACGACAAGAACCGCGGAGATCACAGTCATTGCCATGATAACCGGATAATCACGCTGGAATGCCGAATCGACAAACAGCTTTCCTAACCCCGGCCAAGTGAAAATTTGTTCAACAACGACAGATCCGCCGATAAATGAAGGAATCATCAAACCGAAAATTGTAATGACGGGTAATAATGCATTCCTCAATCCATGTTTAAATAGCACTCTATTCTCTTTAAAACCTTTTGCTCTCGCTGTGCGAATATAATCTTGTTTTAAGACATCAAGCATATTGGATCTCGTGTATCTCGTCAGTCCGGCCATGTCAGCTGTAGCTAATACGAATGCAGGCAGAATTAAATGATGAATCCGGTCAAATATATTGAATTCGGTATTCAGCGTCTCGACACCACCGGTTGGAAACCAGCCGAGATTTACTGATAACACCATAATCAAAATTAATCCAAACCAAAAGTTTGGAATAGCCAGACCTATAAACGAGGTAAATGTAATGCCATAGTCGAGCTTTGAATACGGCCGCTTTGCCGACAGGACACCGAATGGAATAGAAATCATAAGAGCCATAATCGTTGAAACGAGCATCAGCAGCAGCGTATTGGGCAGCCTTGCCATAATCAATTCTGAAACAGGCGTCCCTTTTCTGACAATAGACGTTCCGAAATCACCCTGCACCATGTTGCCGAGCCACTTTAAATATTGAACGTACTGAGGATCATTCAGACCATATTTTTCAATAAACTGCTCTCTGTCAGCCTGGCTGATTTTCGGGTCCATCATTAACGTCATCGGGTCTCCGGGTGCGGCTTTCATAATAACAAATGATAGAATCGTAATTCCCAATAAAATTGGAATAGACATGACGGTTCTTCTGATAATATATGCAGCCATATACTTGTCCCCCTTTACTTTCCTTATTAAAAACAGAAGAGGGAGAAAACGCTCTCCCTCCCCTTTAAGGGAAAATTATTTTGCAAGCCACCATTTTTCGATATTATATAAATCACGTTTCGGATGGTATTTGTATCCTTCAAGATTTTGCGGCATTGCCATATGGTTGTTAGGGTAATACAAGAACGTATACGGCTGATCTTCCGCAATTTTTTGATAAATCTGCTCATATTCTTTTGAATATTGCTTTCTGTCGCTGATTGATTTTGCATCTTTCATGAGTTTATCCGCTTCGGCATTTTTATACCAAACGAAGTTTAAACCCTTTTTAATCTGGCTTGAATGGAACGTGTCATATTGATCAGGGAATGTGGATAAACTCCACCCCATGACCATTGCATCAAAATCCCAATTCGGAGGACTCATTTGTTCAACGAGAGCACTCCATTCAACGATTTGGGTCTTTACTTCAATGCCTATTTTTTTCAGCTGCTCCTGAACGACGACAGCGATGTCTTCACGGACTTTATTTCCTTGGTTCGTTTTAAGCGTAAACGAGAATTTCTTTCCGTCTTTATCTAAAATGCCATCACCGTTCGTATCTTTCCAGCCGGCTTCTGCGAGCATTTGTTTCGCTTTTTTCTCGTTGTACGCAAATTTCGGAACATCTATATCTTTAGGATAGTTCCAAGATAAAGGGCTTTCCGGAATGTAAGCTACCTTTCCGTCCCCATCTAATACTTGGTTGACGATTGACTCGCGGTCAAGAGCGGTTGTCAGCGCCTGACGGACCTTTTTATCCTTAAATAGTTCTTTTTTTTCATTCCATCCGATGTACACATAACTTAATGCCAAATCAGTAACGACTTTCACGTTATTGAATTTTTCAGCCATTTTATAGTCAGTGGCGGGCACATTAAAAAAGTTAATATCGCCTGCCTGCAGCTGTGTAACGGCAGCATTTGCATCAGGAATGACTTTATACGTCACAGTATCTAAATACGGTCTTCCATCAAAATAATCATCATTCGCTTCGAGCTTAATATATTGGCCCTGCTTCCATTCTTTAAACTTAAATGGACCTGAACCGATCGGTTTCTTTCTGTTAAACTCATTTTCTTCTAAATCGGCAATCGGAACATTACCGAGAATGTGCTTCGGCAGAATGGCTGTGCTGTCTAACGCATTGTTATAGAAATTACCGTCTTTATATTTCAGTTTGAACAATACTTCGTAATCGCCTTTTTTCTCTACGGATTTCAGCATTTCATATGTTGAGCCGCGTTCTCCCTTATAATCTTTGCTTAAAGGGACACTGTACGTAAATACGACGTCATCTGCAGTCAGTTCTTTCCCGTCATGAAACTTAACGCCTTTTTTGATTTTCACATCGTATGCCAGACCGCCGTCCAATTCTTTAATGCTTTCAGCGAGCGACAATTTTACATTTAGTTTTTCATCCGTTTTCGTTAAAAAGCTGTACAGCATATTTTCAATATCCGTACTTGCATCGTCCGTAGAATACAGAGAATTAAAGAGCGTGGGTTCCCCGATTGACCCGACAACCAAATCTCCGCCTTGCTGCGGTTTTCCTGCTGACTTTTTCTCGCTGCTGCTCGATTTTGATCCTGAGCAGGCCGATAAAAAGATGGCCAGAACCATCAATACACTTAGCATCATCAGTACGGTTTTCCGTCTTTTCATTAGATATTCCCCCTCTTGAAATGTTCGTACTTCTCAGCTGTTGTTTATGTAGTGCATACCCCCTCTCAAAGCTAGTCGGGCAACGATTAGCTATAAAGGTGACAAGCCACAAAATGGCTGGGAGCAGCTTCTTTGAATTCTGGTATTTGTTCCTTGCATATCGGCTTTGCGGCAGGACATCTTGTGTGGAAAACACAGCCTTTTGGCGGATTGGCCGGACTTGGCAGTTCCCCCTTCAGGACGATGCGCTCACGTTTGACAGATCCTTTTCTTCTTGTAACCGGGACGGATGATAAAAGAGCCTGTGTATAAGGATGAAGCGGATTATCGTAAAGTTCATGCTTACCGGTCAATTCCATCATTTTGCCAAGATACATCACTCCGACTCTGTCGCTGATATGGCGGACGACACTTAGATCATGAGAGATAAATAGATACGTCAGATTAAATTCTTCCTGTAATTCTTCCATTAAATTAATCACTTGGGCCTGAATGGATACATCAAGCGCAGAAACCGGCTCATCTGCAATGATCAGCTCGGGATTCAACGTGAGCGCTCTGGCGATGCCGATCCGCTGCCGCTGGCCTCCCGAAAATTCATGGGGATAACGGCTGGCAAACGATGGGTGAAGCCCCACTCTCGCAAGCAGTTCTTCGACTTTTTCGTTTCGTTCGCGCATCGTATACATGCGGTGCGTATGAAGCGGCTCCTTAATGATAGAACGCAATGTCTTTCTTGGATTCAAAGAGGCAAATGGATCTTGGAAAACCATTTGAATATTTTTGCGGACACTTTTCCGCAGCTTCTCCTCTGACAGATTGGAAATATCCTGCCCTTTAAAAAAGATTTGGCCTTCTGTCGGTTTGTAGAGCCTGATCATCGTCCTGCCGGCAGTCGATTTTCCGCAGCCTGATTCTCCGACAATTCCGAGGGTTTCTCCCTTATGTAATGAAAATGAAACACCGTCCACTGCTTTTACATCGCCGACTTTTTTTTGAAAAAGACCTGAGCGGATCGGGAAGTATTTTTTTACGTCACGAAGCTCTAAGATTGTTTCTTGATTAGCTGCTGTCATGATTGTTCGGCACCCTCTTCCTCATATAAAAAGCATCTCACCGTTCTTCCGCTTTTGTGCGTCAAAAGCGAAGGCTGATTTGTCCAGCATTTATCCATGGCTTTCGGACACCTTGGGGCAAAGCGGCAGCCCGGCGGCAGATTATCCGGTGTCGGCACGCTGCCTTTAATCGCATTTAATTTATCAATCTCTCCATCTATGACGGGAATCGATGTAAGCAGGCCTTCTGTGTAAGGATGCAGCGGCTCTAAAAATAAGTCGTCAACGGCGGCGGTTTCTACGACTTGTCCGCAGTACATGACAATTACTCTGTCGGCTGCTTCTGATACGACACCTAAGTCATGGGTGATGAGAAGAATCGACGTATTGAACTTCTGGCAGAGATCCTTCATGAGCTCCAGCACTTGGGCTTGTATTGTCACATCCAGAGCTGTCGTCGGTTCATCGGCAATGAGCAATTTAGGGTTACAGCTAAGTGCGATGGCAATCATCACCCTCTGTCTCATTCCTCCGGACAGCCTGTGCGGATACTCATCCATCATTTGCTCAGCCCGCGAGAACCCAACCATCTGCAAGAGTTCAACAGCTCTTTGACTGGCTTCTTTTTTCTTCATGTTTTTATGGTAAATCAGCACTTCGGTAATTTGTTCTCCGATTGTTAACACCGGATTAAGGGAGGTCATTGGTTCCTGAAAGATCATGGATACTTCGTTTCCGCGGATTTTGCAATAGTCATTTTCAGTGAATGAGGTGAGGTCTTTGTCTTCGAGTTTAATAGAGCCGTCCATGATTTTTCCGCCTGAGCTTTGAACAAGGCCCATGATTGATAAAGAAGTAATGCTTTTCCCGGAGCCCGATTCACCTACAAGCGCGACGGTTTCGCCTTTGCTGATGTGAAAATCGACACCGTCAACCGCAGGGATCGGCTCCTTTTTTCTGAAAAAATAAGTCTTTAAATTATTCACTTCTAAAAGTGTGCTCATGCTAGCTCTCCTTCCCCCTCTTGTTTCAAACGTTTGCAAGAGAAAGCAATCCCTTTATTCAGAAATAATAAATAATATTGAATTATCGAAAATTTTATATTTGTATATTATTACAATCATTTTGCAAAATCAAGAATTTTTTAGGATAAATGTAATATTATTAATGAAATTCCATTATTTTATCCTGTTAAAGCATTACATTCAAAAAGGTTTCAGCAGGAATGGACAGCCCGTCTGCCGTGTTTGCTTTGTTGGCCGTTAAATATTTTTTTACAATATTGAATCCGACCGCATATCCAAGCATTTTTGGCTGGTATCCTTTGCCGAATAACAGCTGGGAGAATAATCGATTATCTCGTTTAATATCCTGATGGGGCGCAATCTTTTTCTCGTATAAAGCTTGCAGCTGCTCCTGGGTATACCAAGATATCCATTCAGCTGTTTGACTTCGGCCGAACCTCTCATAAACAGCATATTCTGCAAGTCCTTCCATGATGATTGTATCAAGTAATGTGACATCCTTTTCCTCTTTCGTCAGACGCTCTAACCGGCAAACATGATGATATTCATGTGTCATTAGGGCAGATACCGATGCAAAATTTAAATCTGACGACAGAAAGAGGAACATTTTGTCTTGAAAAGCGAGCCCTGATTTTGATCCGAATTCTAAACGAATTCTTCTGTTTCGCTCATCAACCGGGAGCGGGACAATCTGGACATCAGGACCTTGCCATTTATTTTTGAGGTACTGTTCTTCCTTTTGAATATGCTCGTAAAAACCTTTTTCTTTCAGCTTGGATGCAGTATGAATACCTTCTTTTATGTTTTTAAACATTCCATGATGCTGAAGATGGCCCAGAATGCCTTTCCAGTTCTTTTTCTCCGCACTTGAAAAAAGCGGGACAATGTATGGCGCCAAATCATCGATTGAAGCAGCCTGCCGGAGCCATTTATATGTTTGTTTCACACTCATGTGATCGCCTCCTCATTTTATCCTATGCGCACAAAAAAAACCGGCTACCTTTAAAGGCAGCCGGTTTGGCGTGATTATGATTGATATTTCTTAAAGATTAATGTTGCATTATGTCCGCCGAATCCCAATGAGTTGCTGAGAACATAATTGAGATCCTGTCTGCGGGCTTCATCAGGCACATAATCCAAGTCACATTCTTCATCAGGCGTTTGAATATTGATTGTCGGCGGGATCACACCTTCTTTAATGGCAAGCACAGAGAAAATCGCTTCAATACCGCCGGCCGCTCCTAAAAGGTGGCCAGTCATCGATTTTGTAGAGCTTACCGCAAGTTTATGCGCATGCTCACCGAATACGGTTTTAATCGCCATTGTTTCGTATTTGTCATTGTAGTACGTGCTTGTCCCGTGAGCATTGATATAATCAATTTCTTCAGGGGCTATTCCCGCATCTCTAATGGCTTCTTTCATCGCTCTCGCTCCGCCTTCACCATCTTGTGCCGGCGCTGTAATATGATAAGCGTCGCCCGTTGAGCCGTAGCCAACAATTTCTCCGTAAATTTTAGCGCCGCGGGCCAGGGCATGCTCAAGCTCTTCAAGAACGATAATCCCTGCACCTTCACCCATGACAAAGCCGTCACGGTTTTTATCGAACGGGCGGCTCGCTGTTTTCGGGTCTGGATTAGTAGACAGCGCTTTGTTGGCACTGAAGCCCGCGAATGACATTCTTGTCAGAGGCGCTTCTGTTCCGCCTGTGACCATAACGTCTGCATCGCCGCGCTGAATGACTTTAAACGCGTCACCGATTGAATTCGTTCCTGTAGCACATGCAGTAACCGTACAAGAGTTAACCCCTTTTGCTCCTAACGCAATAGAAATCTGGCCTGTCGCCATGTCAGGAATCATCATTGGCACGAAAAACGGGCTTACCCGTCTTGGGCCTTTTGTTAAGAAAATTTCAAATTGAGATTCTAGCGTTTCAAGTCCTCCGATACCGGATCCTACCCAAACACCGACTCTCGGCGCGATCTCATCTGTAATGTTAAGATCCGCGTCTTCAACCGCCATTTTGGCAGCGACAACCGCATATTGTGTAAAGCGGTCCATTTTTCTTGCTTCTTTTTTATCCATATAATCTTCAACATTGAAGTCTTTTAACTCTGCGGCTACTTTTGCCGGATATTCTTCAGCGTCAACACGAGTGATCGGACCGATTCCGGACACACCGTTGATCGCGTTATTCCAGCTTGTATCGACGTCGTTGCCAAGCGGAGATAAAGCTCCAAGGCCTGTAACAACTACTCTTTTTTTACTCATCTTGTGTGCACCTCACTTTTTTTATCGGCCCCAGCGGATTGCAATGGCGCCCCATGTTAATCCTCCGCCGAACCCTACCATTACGACTACATCGCCGTCTTTGATTTTACCAGCTTCCAATTCTTCTACTAGAGAGATCGGAATAGATGCGGCAGAAGTATTTCCATATTTATGAACGGTTTTAGACATCTTTTCGACAGGAAGCTCTAAACGCTCGCGAGCGGCTTCCATGATGCGGATGTTCGCCTGATGCGGAATCAAAAAGTCGACATCCTCTTTTGAGAGCCCGGCTTTTTCAATGACATTTACGCATGATTCTCCCATTTGGCGGACTGCAAATTTGAAAACTTCTCGTCCATTCATGATTGTATGTCCTTTTTCATTTAGGTACAAGTGCTGACCGCCTGTGCCGTCTGCTCCCAGTTCAAATGAAAGGATTCCTCTGTCATCGCTGACCGGTCCGACTACCGCAGCACCTGCTCCGTCTCCAAACAGAACGGCTGTATTGCGGTCTTCCCAGTCTGTAATGCTTGAGAGCTTTTCTACACCGACAACAAGAACATGCTTGTAGGTTCCGGATTCAATAAATTGTTTACCGGTTATAACCCCGTACATGAAGCCAGCACAAGCCGCGCTGATATCCATAGCACACGCTTTCTTCGCGCCGAGCTGTTCTTGAATCATACAAGAGACCGTAGGAAATGACTGATCAGGCGTAACAGTCGCAACCAGGATCATATCCAGATCCTCCGCTGCCACTTCAGCTTGTTCCAGCGCCTTTTTCGCAGCTGCAACAGCCATATGTGATGAAAGCACATCATCTGCGGCAATTCTTCTTTCTTCTATTCCTGTTCTAGTACGAATCCACTCGTCAGAAGTTTCAACCATTTTTTCAAGATCATGATTTGTTAAAACTTTCTCAGGAACGTAACGTCCAACACCAAGTATTCCAGCTTTCATGAGGGAAGACTCCTTTATATCGTAAATTTAGAGATCAATCAGGTTGTGATCAATTATTAGTATCAGGTACTAATTCTATCTTATTTTTTTTCGCATGGCAATATATTCGTCTAAACTATCAGTTCATCTTACTCATAGAATGTTGTATATAGAAAGGAGGCGTATGCAGTTGGATGTGTTTTCAAAAATGATGTTCGGTGATTCCCCAAAACAAACAGCTGAGAATGAAGAGCAACAAGAAGAGGAGGTTTCCGAGACAAACGATGATGAAGAGACAATACAGTACATGCATATTATGGACCAAATCGGTTCAATTATGAACTCACTTGATCAAATTAAGCCCGCTTTAAAGGAACTTGCTCCGATGATTTCAGCTATTAAAAAGAAAATCATGTGAAAAGCCACTTTCGAAAAAGTGGCTTCTTTTTATTCGGTTTCAGAGTTCGCGTCAGACTTGCCAAGCTCATAAGCCTCAGCCATAACCGTTGTAAATAGATTCATAAACGGCTGTATGGCTTCCATTGACAGCTCGATTCCTGATTTTTCAAGCTGTTCTTTCGCTTCAGGAAGATATTTCATAGCAATTTGCATGAACTCAAGTGCTTTTTCATGTTGCATCTCACATCACTCCATACTCGTTTTTTGGCAGTTCGCCTGTTTTGTTGTATGTTTTGATCAGCTTGGCGATTCTTTGCTGAAAATCTTTATCGACAAGCGGGCTGAAAGTTCCCATTTCAACGACTCTCGTTTTCAGATCGTAGTAATGATCGCCGCCTTCAAGGGTGCCTTTGTTGAATTGCTCAGCGATGATTTCATAGGCCTTGTCCACATTCTGCACAGTGCTGGTTAATACGGTATTCTCGCCCAGATCCGATTGATCTGTGACGTAGCCGATGGCATAAAGGCCGTCTTTTTTGATTTGCTGAATAACAGGAACATTATACCCGTCTCCTGCGGGATAAACAACATCCGCGCCCTCGTTCTTCATTTTTTGATAAAGCTTTACTGCTGTCATATCATCATCCCAATGATCCGTATATTCCGTGTTTACTTCTATATCCGGATTTTCATATTTGGCTCCTTTGATAAAACCGTCAACTTCAGGCTGCCATGTAAAAGAAGCAATCACGCCAACCTGATTCGTTTTCGACATATGGGCGGCTGTCATTCCGCCAAAAAAGCCAATTGCTTCCCCGCTGAAATGGACACTCGTCACATTATCAGCTTTCGCCTTTGCATTAGAAATGACGAATTCCATATCTGGATAATCTTCGCTGACCAAGTTAAACACCTCTGCATATTCACTCCCATGGCCATAGAGAAGATTGACGCCCCGCTTATGAAAATCCTCAATCGCATTTATAATATCTTCATCTGTTTTAACGCCTTCTTTATAGTAGACATCCACATTGTATTTTGATTGTATATTCAGTAATCCTTTATACCCTTTTGTGCCCCATACGAGGTCATTAATCGTATCAGGAAAGAGCATGCCGACCTTCTCAACTTTTCCTTTAAACGGAGTTTGTCCACATCCGCTCAATAAAAGGAGGACAGAAAAGATCATGACAAGCCTTTTGATCAAGTCATGTTCAACTCCTTTTGACAAGCTATGACATGTAGCATTTTTATACGTTTATTGTATCTAGAAAACTCGAAACATGGAAGGTTTTTCTTAATATTTGTCGAAAATTGATGAAAATTGTCTTTTCCACTCGGAAATTTTTGTTTTCGCTTCTTCTTTTGTGGTTTTTTCTGTGACTGGCAAATCGAAAAACTGATTTTTGCCAGTGCGGCTTGGTTCGAGCAGGAATCTCAGCAGTTCGTCAGCCACATCGCCTGTGTAATAGCCCTCTTCCTCGGTTTTTTCTTTCCACGGCCCATACATTTTCGGCAGAATCACTGTTGTTTCCGATCCTGGCTTTTCACGTTTTTCCCATTCTTTTCGGTCTTGTTCATATACTAATATATAGGGAGAATCAAATTGGTCTACAGGCAAAAAGCCGCCAAACTGGATACAAATTGTATCATATTTTTGCTCCTCAATGTGTTCAAGCTGGCGAAAGAGTTCATTTCTCCCAAGCCACATGAGTCTTTCTTCTAGGTACATTTGTCTCGTTTCATCTTCTGTTTCCGCCAAAATAACGTCAACATGTATGCCTTCTTCCATCATTCGCTCGCACAATGAAAGGCCGAAAAATTCGTCTGCACCTACAATTAGCGTTGATTCCATTGCATCTGCCGCCCCTCTGGTTGCATTTTTCCAAAGCAAAACAGCCTCCGCAAAGAGAAGGCTGTTATTATTGTATTCTCTATAACTCTTTTTCATGACTGCGAAAGAATTTGCAGATTGATGCATAAATTCTGTTTGGATGCTCAAATAAGTGATATGTCATGTCGACCGGGGAGCCTTGCTTTTGCTGCTTTTCCTTGAATACTTCCGCATGTACGCTGTACGGATAGGGAGCTCCGGTCATACGCTGCCATATATGAACCGGCACACCGCTCGGATAGCTTTCAATTGTTTTGTAACGGAGCACTTCGGCTTCTTTTTCAGAAATTCCGCAGCTTTCCGATACTTCTTTTAAAAATTGTTTATAGAAAAATTTATTTTCTTTCTCGGATTCATAATGAGCCTGAAGATCGAGACAAGGATTCAACATCGCGGCTGAGCGGATATGGTCCGGGGAAAAACGAAGCAGTTCATCGGCTACGAGAGCACCCATGCCTTCTGCTAAAATATGAATCTTCGGATTGAGTATTTCCTGTTTCAGCACGAAATGTATCAGCTGCTTGGCATAGGTGACCGCTTTTTCCGCTCCCCAATGCCTTCCAAACAGATTGCTGTTAAAAAGAGTATATCCTTCATTCCTCAGCATATTCAGCAGCTGATTTCTGCCGTAATGCTGAAGCCAAAAGCTTGAATCATTCCCGACAAAGTGGGTTCTGTCCCCCAGGATAAAGATGCCGAAGCCGTTCGGGCGATAGGGCAGATGAATGACATTATGCTCCGTTCCTAATTGAAAATACCTTTCCGTTATTCCCATCGCTTGCCCGCCTCCTTTCACACTCCATCTCACGCTATCTTATGTAAAAAGAAAAGAAACGAATAAGGTAAAGTCCTAGCCTTTTACAGTTTTGGCTAATATACCATTGACGTTTTTTATATTTTATCATTAAAGTGTGACGAATCAGACTCTTTTGTCACCTCACTTTCTTCTAAAATTGGATTCCCCCTTCGCTTTTTGTATGGTATGATAACTTTTAGAATAGATTGAGAAGGACGAGGTGGAAACGTGCGATATATTATTGCCTTTATTTGGACGTTCCTTTTATCACATATGGCATGCTACTTGATTGCCAGCATGAACAGCGCTGCGTACAATTTCAAATCATCATCTATCATTGCTGTTGTACTGTATGTCTTAATCATGGTTTTAGCGGAAATCATGCCTATGAACAAAAATGCAAGCCAGCATTAAAAAGCCAAAAACCCAAAACATTTATTGTTTTGGGTTTTTTCTTGATCACGGCTTTCTTTTATAAGTCCACAGCCGGTTGTGATTTGATGTTTCGGGAAACATTTCCCCTGCCGACAGATGGATTTTTTGAGGATTTTTAACCATGCTTCCCGTCTCGCCGATTTCAACATAAATGCCATTGTTGGGCGCTTTTTGCCCGGGCCGGAATTGATGCTGCTGTCCCACTGTTTTTCCTCCTTTTCCTTTTTGCTGTAGTATGCGCCTAAGCGGCTGTGAATATGTTTCCATCAAAAAAACCGCTGAGTCTAACCCAGCAGTTTTTCGCTTATTCCTCTTTGTATAAAATGGCCTTCAGCAGCGCTTTTTGCACATGCAGACGGTTTTCCGCCTGCTGGAATACCGCAGAATTCGGCCCGTCAATAATCTCCGCAGTCACTTCTTCTTCACGGTGCGCAGGGAGACAATGTAAAAATGTATAGTCAAGCTTGGCATGGCTGACCAGCGCCGCATTCACCTGATAAGGCGCAAAGACAGCGAGACGCTCTTGTTCTTCCGCTTCCTGCCCCATGCTTGTAAACACATCGGAATAAATCACATCAGCGTCTTTTACAGCTTCAATCGGATCAGCCGTAAGCGTGATGGAAGCCCCTGTTTGAAGCGCAGCAGATTTCGCGGCTTCAACTGCTTCATCCAATACCTCGTATCCCTTTGGCGAAGCGATCGAGATATCACAGCCCATTTTGGCGCAGCCGATCATTAAGGAGTGCGCCACGTTATTTCCGTCACCGACGTACGCGACTTTCACGCCTTTAAGCTTCCCTTTCGTTTCCTTAATCGTCAAAAGGTCCGCCAGCGCCTGGCATGGATGGTATTTATCCGTAAGTCCGTTGATGACCGGAATATCAGCTTCTTTGGCAAGCTCCTCCACCTTTTCATGCTCAAAGGTCCGGATCATGATGGCATCCACATAGCCTGACAGCACTTTTGCTGTATCAGCGACAGTTTCACCGCGCCCAAGCTGAATATCGTTCCGGCTTAAGAAAAGGGCGCTCCCGCCCAGCTGCGCCATGCCGGCTTCAAATGAAACACGAGTCCGCGTTGATGATTTTTCAAAAATCATCGCCAAGGTTTTGCCTTGGAAAATAGGCTGGATTTTGTTTTGTTTCAGTTCACCGGCTTCTGCGAGCAAGGCGTTTATATCCTGCTTGCTAAGATCCTTTAATGTTAATAAATCTTTTCCGTATAAACTGGTTTGCGTCACTGTGTGCATGATGCCACTTCCTTTTTATAGAGATCTTTGAGAGATACAGGCTGAGGATGGCCCGAACCGCTTTGTAAAAACGCCCGCACGGTTTCTTCTTCTGTAAAGACGGTAATGCCGTGCGTCATCGCTTCCAAACGTTCTTTGCGGGCTTCATCGGAACCGCTCAGATTGATGTGAAGCGCTTTTCCTTCCTGTTTCATCCATGAGGCAAATGTTCCTTCATGAATCGTAAAACCGGCTTTTTCCGCTAACTCCTTCAACTCTTCCGGGCCGTTTTGCAAATAAATGCTTCCTTTTAGATTCCAGACACGTGTATAGATTTTTTTCAAGGCACTGTCGGCATCAAATGCAACACACATGCCTTCTCCTGTTGATTTCATTTCCGGCCCAAGCTTGACATCCACATCCTGGATTGCGTGAGACGAAAATACAGGGAACTTCACGGCAACCCCATGATGATTTTGAACTTCCGGGTTTAGATCTTTTAAAGACGCCCCCGCCAGCAGACGTGTGGCGAGCGGGATCATCGGAACGCCCATTACTTTGCTGACGACAGGTACCGTGCGGCTCGCTCTCGGATTCACTTCAAGAACGAGAATATTGCCATTGTCAATCACAAATTGAATGTTCATGATGCCTTTAAAGGAGAGCTTTCGGGCGATTTTTTCCGCGGCATCTTTTATGCCCTGCTGCAGTCCGCTTGTAATGGACGGTCCGGGAAGGATGGCAAAGCTGTCTCCCGAATGGACACCAGCCCGTTCAATATGCTCTGTATATGTCGGGATAAAGATATCCTCACCATCGGAAATCAAATCAATTTCGACTTCCTTTCCTGACACATACTGATCAATTAAAATCGGGTACGGCATGCTGTTCTCACCATGCAGCAGCTGAGAAAGCTCGGCTTGCGAGTGAACAATGATCATGCCCATTCCGCCGATGACATAAGATGGCCGGATGAGCACCGGATAGCCGATCTCATCAGCTTTTGCAGCAGCCTCTTCTTTTGTATAAGCGATTTCTCCTTTTGCGTGGTTCAATCCAAGCTCATCAAGAAGCTGATAGAACTGATCGCGATCCTCTAACACGTCGAGCGTTTTAAACGATGTGCCGAGCAGGGTAATGCCGGCTTTTTCGAGCGCTTCAGCAGCATTGATCGCGGTTTGGCCGCCAAATTGCACGATAGCAAAATCAATGTTTTCCTGCTCCGCTACGTTTAAAATGTGCTCCGTCGTCATCGGTTCAAAATACAGACGGTCTGCAATTTCATAGTCGGTGCTGACTGTTTCCGGGTTATTGTTAATCATGATGGTTTCGAGCCCAAGCTCTTGCAGTGTCAGCACACCGTGAACGGCACTGTAATCAAATTCAACGCCTTGGCCGATCCGAATGGGTCCTGAACCAATAATCAGCGCGCGTTTTTTCTCTTTGCGGCTGATGTCTCCATCGCTCTCTCCGAAATAGGTGGAGTAGAAGTAGTTTGTTTTTGCATCAAATTCAGCCGCGCATGTATCGACAATTTTGAAGGAAGGCACAATGCCCATCTCCTTGCGAAGCGCGCGCACCTCTTCTTCTGTTTTGCCGATAAGCGAGGCAATCGTTGCATCTGAAAATCCTTTTTCCTTCGCTTTTTTCAATAAGTCAAAAGAGAGATCGCCGCCCGCTTCCATTATGCGGTTCTCCAGTTTGATAATGTTATTAAACGCGTGCAGGAAAAACGGATCAATTTTTGTTTTTGCATGAATGTCATGAATCGTCACGCTGCGGCTTAACAGCTCCATGACCACGAAAAATCTGCGGTCGTCCGGCGTGACTGCCAATTCCCATAGCGCTTCAATCGACAAGCCGCTGAGCTCTGGAAGGTGCGTACCGATATTTTTCAGTTCAAGAGATGCCGCAGCCTTTTGTACCGCCGCTTCTAAATTCCGTTCAATCGCCATCACTTCTCCGGTCGCTTTCATTTTTGTGCCGAGCTTGCGGTCTGCGTTTTTGAATTTATCAAACGGCCAGCGCGGAAATTTGACGATGACATAGTCCAGCGCCGGTTCAAAGCTTGCGTAAGTCGAGCCTGTGAGCGGATTTTTCAGCTCGTCAAGAGTGTATCCGACTGCCAGTTTTGCAGCCATCTTCGCAATCGGATAACCGGTTGCTTTAGACGCCAAAGCCGATGACCGGCTGACACGCGGATTCACTTCGATGACGTAATATTGCTTGCTGAATGGATCAAGCGCGAATTGAATGTTGCAGCCGCCTACGACATCAAGTGCCGAGATGATCGTCAGACTTGCCGTCCGCAGCATTTGATACTCTTCATCCGTTAACGTTTGTGAAGGCGCCACAACGATGGAGTCACCTGTGTGCACACCGACCGGATCGATGTTTTCCATGTTGCACACGGTAATGCATGTGTTATTGCTGTCACGCATGACTTCGTATTCAATTTCTTTAAAGCCGGCAATGCTTTTTTCCACAAGGCATTGATTGATCGGGCTTGCTAATAGCGCCTGCTTGATCATGGCTGTAAAGGCTTCTTTATCAGGAGCGATTCCTCCGCCCTTTCCGCCTAATGTGTAAGCAGGTCTGATAATGACAGGAAAACCGATGGATTCCGCAAAACGGATGGCGTCGGTTTCGTTATCAACAATTTCACTCTCCGGCACGGGCTGGTTCAATTCGTTCATTAACGAACGGAATTTTTCCCGGTCTTCTCCTTTTTGTATCGTCTCAACGGATGTGCCGAGAAGCTTGACGCCGTGTTCTTTCAAAACACCCGTTTCCTCAAGCTCCACTGCTAAATTCAACGCGGTCTGCCCGCCTAAATTGGCAAGAAGTCCATCAGGCTGTTCTTTCTTAATGATGGCAGCCAGGCTTTCCGCTGTCAGCGGCTCAAAATAAATTTCATCAGCGAAGGCTTCATCGGTCATAATGGTCGCCGGATTGTTGTTGACGAGGATCACCCGATAGCCTTCCTCCTTCAGCGCGATGCATCCTTGAGTGCCTGAATAATCAAATTCTGCCGCCTGACCGATAATGATCGGGCCTGAGCCGATTACTAATATGCTTGAAATACTGGTGTCTTTAGGCATGCGCGATTTCTCTCCTTGCTGGTATCACATTCTTTAGATAATCATCAAAAATCCATTCGCTTTCCGCCGGTCCGGGATGGGCTTCCGGGTGGAATTGAACACTCATGACAGGCCATTTTTTATGGGAAAGCCCTTCAACTGACGTATCATTGACATGATGAAATCGGATCTTGAATTCTTCTTCATTAATGGACTGTTCATCAACCACATAGCTGTGATTTTGGCTTGTCATAAAGACGCGTTTCGTTTCTCGGTCGATGACCGGATGATTTGCGCCCCTGTGTCCGAATGGCAGCTTGAATGTATTCCCTCCGAACGCGAGCGCGATCAGCTGATGTCCAAGACAGATGCCGAGAGTCGGATAACGGCTGATGATGCTTTTGAGCTTTCCTAAATACGGCTGAATGGCTTTTGGGTCTCCAGGTCCGTTCGATAGCACAATGCCGTCCGGCTTTATATCGTATACAGCTTCCATTTGCTGATACGGCACCACGGTGACCTTGCAGCCTCGTTTGACAAGTGACGACACGATTGACTTTTTATAGCCGAAATCGATGAGGGCGATATGTTTATTTCCGCCGCCAAGTGTTATGATTTCCTGTGCGGAAGCCTGTTCTGCCACGTTCTCAGGCTGAAGAGCGATCTCAGTTGCTTCTTTAGAGGCTGTGACAGTCGCACCCATCGTTCCGTTCGCACGGATTTTTTTCACGACTGCCCTCGTATCCACATGGGTCAACAGCGGGATGTTCCATTTCTGCAAATACTCCTTGAGGCTGTATACCGCTTCATGATGAGAAAAATGATCACACGCCTCGTAGACAACCGCGGCTTTTATTTGCGGTTTCTTGCTTTCAAAATCCTTTTCATTAATGCCGTAGTTGCCAATCAGCGGGTAGGTAAATACGATAATCTGTCCTTTGTATGATGGATCTGTCAGCACTTCCTGGTAGCCTGTCATTCCTGTAAAAAAAACAGCTTCCCCCGTGCAGTTTTCATGATCGTCCAGCTCTCCGCTGAACGCCGTTCCATCTTCTAACACTAAATAACCTTCCATTTAACAGCCCACCTCTTGATGAATAATTAATTATAAAAATGAATTTTTATACCTTCGCACCAAAAAAAATTATTGGTTTACAGCGGAATGCTGAGCGATTGCCTGTTTCAGCTTACTGATTGCTTCTGCTATTTCATCCTTTGTCACGGTGAGCGGCGGCAGCAGGCGAATGACGTTCGGACCGGCTGGCAGTACAAGCAAGCCTAATGTTTGCAATTCAGTAATGATGTCAGCAACCGGGCCATCACACTCAATTCCAAGCATTAATCCTTTCCCGCGGATTTGTTTGACAAAAGGGCTGTTTAGCTCAGCCTCGAGCTGTTCTTTTAAAAATACCCCTTTGTCAGCAGCCTCTTGCAGGAAATCAGGCTGGAATACAATTTGCAATGTGGCATTCACAGCAGCCATCGCCAGCATATTTCCTCCGAAAGTGGTTCCGTGAGAACCAGGGGTAAACGCTTTTCCTAGCTGTTTTTTTCCGATAACAGCGCCGACCGGAAAGCCGTTTCCCAATCCTTTTGCGGCTGTGATAATATCCGGTGAGAGTCCGAAGTGCTCGTATGCAAATCCCTTTCCCGTCCGTCCGATGCCAGTCTGGATTTCATCAATGATCAGAAGGGCCTCTTTTTCCTTGCAAAACGACTGGACGGCTGTTAAAAATTCAGCGCTCGCCGGATTGACTCCGCCTTCCCCCTGAACTGTTTCAAGCATCACTGCGGCAATGCCGTCTTCCTCTTCAAAAGCCTCAAATGCAAAAGGGTCGTTGTACGGCAAGTAGTGAAAGCCTTCAAGCATCGGGCCGAAGCCTGTTTTGATTTTATCCTGTCCGGTTGCAGCCATCCCTGCATATGTGCGGCCATGGAACGATTGAAGGAACGTGATGATTTTCGTTTTTCCAGTTGCTTTTCGGGCGAGCTTGATCGCGCCTTCATTCGCTTCCGCCCCGCTGTTGCAGAAAAAAACGAGGTCTCCCGCACTGTGTGCAGCCAGCTTCTGTGCCGCTTGCTCCTGGAGACTGTTTTGAAACAAATTCGATACGTGCCATACGCTGCCGAGCTGTTTTTTGACTGCTTCTGTCACCGCTTCATGGCAGTGGCCCAGATTGGATACCGCAATCCCCTGAATGAAATCGAGATATGTTTTGCCGTTTTGATCCTCAACGTACGTTCCCTTTGCTTTTTTGATGTCAACATCCCAGCGGCCATAGGTTTGAAACAAGCTGCTCATGAAACAGCCTCCTTTGTTTTGACGATTTTTGTTCCTTGAAAGGTATGTTCTGCGAAGAATGCTCCTTTGCCGTTTACGATCATAACTTCAGACACCTGATCTGATAAAGCCGACAAGGCTGAATTGACCTTCGGAATCATCCCCCCTGTGATGACTTCCTGCTTGATCAGTATTTGAATCTCCTCAGGAGTCAGGACGTCGAGACGCTGCTTTTCTTTCATGATTCCATCTACATCTGTAACGAACATCAGCTTATCGGCTTCAAGCGCTCCGGCGACAGCTGAAGCGGCCAGGTCGGCATTCACATTCAGGGTCTTGCAGTCACTTGTCATAGACAGCGGCGCAATAACAGGAATGATGCCTTTTTCCATCAGCGCATTCACCATGGATGCATCGACTTTTTTGATTTCTCCGACTTCCCCGTATGTTTCCGGATCGAGATAATCCGCCTCCAAAAGACCGCCGTCCTTGCCGGAGACCCCTGCGGCACGCAATCCGTGTTTGGCAAGCTCGGCAACGAAAAATTTATTCACAGAGCCGGATAAAACCATCTCCGCCACTTCGAGCACCGGCTTCGTTGTTTTCCGCTGGCCTCCCGAAAACTCGGTTTTGATATTTAACCGTTTCAGCATATTTGTGATTTCCGGGCCGCCTCCGTGAACGATTGCCAGTTTCCATCCTGACGCCATCAGTTCTTTCAGGTTATGAAAAAATTCCTCAGACAGCTCACGGATGACACTTCCTCCGCATTTAAAAACGATTGTTTTCTTCATCATGCTCCCCTTTATTACGTGCGATAGCTCGCGTTAATTTTGATATAGTCATAGGTCAAGTCACAGCCCCACGCTCTTCCGTTCCCATCCCCTTCATCCATCTTGATAACAATGGTGATTTCATCTCCTTCAAGGTATTCCTTGGCGAGAGATTCAGAGAATGGCTGAGGTTCGTTATGCTTAAACAGGCATTGGCCCCCGAGGTAAACCTCTACTTCTTCTGCCGTCACTTGAGCTGCGGAGTGTCCGATGGCTCCGATGATGCGCCCCCAGTTGGCATCTGTACCGTAGACCGCCGTTTTCACGAGACTTGAGCCAACAATTTTTTTGGCAATGACGTTTGCATCAAGATTGTTTTTCGCCCCTTGTACTTGGGCTTCAATTAGTTTTGTCGCGCCTTCTCCATCTCTGGCAATCTCTTTAGCCAAATCCTCACAAGTGAGCAAGAGCGCTTTTTTAAAGACAGGCCAGTCTGGATGATCTTCCGTCAGGCACTCATTTTCGGCGCAGCCATTTGCCATCACCAAGACCATGTCGTTTGTGGATGTTTCACCGTCAACTGTGATTTGGTTAAATGAAACGTCAGTGATATCACGCAGCGCCTTTTGCAGCGTTTTTTCTTCAATTGCCGCGTCAGTTGTCACAAATCCCAGCATCGTGGCCATGTTCGGATGGATCATCCCTGAGCCTTTGGCCGCTCCGCCGATCTTGACTGTTTTGCCGCCGATTGTCAGCTCATAGCACGTCTGCTTGATCACCGTATCAGTTGTTAAAATCGCTTCCTCAAAATCGCCTGATCCCGCAGGTGTTTCTTTCAGCAGCTCGATCCCCGCATGGATTTTTTCCATGTCTAAATGCTCGCCGATGACGCCCGTTGATGAAACAGCGACAAGCTCCGGTTCAATGCCAAGCTGCGAAGCAAGGCTCTCCCGCATTGTGTATGCGTCCTTTAAGCCCTGTTCTCCCGTGCAGGCGTTGGCAATGGCGCTGTTGACGATGACGGCTTTCAATGCTGATCCATACTTCAAGCTGTCTTGTGTGACTTTGATCGGCGCGGCTTGAAAATGGCTTTGAGTGTAAACCGCTGCACTTGCTGCCGGCGTCTCGCTGATAATGACGCCGAGGTCTTTTTTCGAGTAGCGCAGACCGCAATGCACGCCCTTTGCCTGAAACCCTTTTGGTGAGGATACACCACCTGTTACTTTTACTATTTGATCTTCACTTAACTGAATCATGATTCGATTCTCTCCCGTTCTATGGATAAATTGGCGTCATGGTGAGCCCAGTCTCTTCATTCCAGCCATTCATGATATTAAAGTTCTGCACAGCCTGACCGGCGGCACCCTTCATTAAATTATCGATCACCGAGACGATCGTAACCCGGTTCGTTCTCTCGTCAAGCGTTACGGCGATATCACAGAAATTGCTGCCGTACACTTCCTTCGTTTGCGGATACTGCCCTTTTGGCCTCACTCTCACAAAATATGAATCTTGGTAAAATTCCGAATACAAATGATGCAGGTCTTCTGCCGATAGGTCAGAGGTTACTTGCGTATACATCGTCGCCATGATGCCTCTTGTCATCGGAACCAAGTGAGCGGAAAATGTGATAGGTCCGAGCCCCGGCTGCCATTTTCGCAACGCCTGTTCAATTTCAGGCGTATGCTGATGTTCATTGACTTTGTAAATTTTAAAATTGCCGTTCAGCTCAGAAAAATGAGTTCCCACGGATGCTTTTCTTCCCGCTCCGGAAACACCGGTCTTTGCGTCAACAATAACGAAAGATTCATTGAGCAGTTTTTTTTGCGCCAATGGCGCGAGGCCAAGTAAAACAGCCGTCGGAAAACAGCCTGGATTGGCAATGAGTTTCGCCTGTTGAATTTGCTTTGGATTCAGTTCCGCCAGCCCGTAAACCGCCTCATGAACCACTTCCTTCGGTGCAGCTGTCCGTTTATACCACTTTTCATATTCAGCCGGCTCTTGGATCCTCAGATCACCTGACAGATCAATAACCGGTATTCCCGCACCTGCCAGCTGCGGAGTCAATTCACTTGATACTCCGGGGGGCGCAGCGAGAAACATGATATCTATTTCGTGTTTGATCGTATTCATATCAATCGGCTTCAGCTTCTGATCGGCTAAGCCGGTAAGATGAGGATAAACCTCGCTATAGACATTCCCTTCTCCGCTGGATGAATAAAGTATACATTCCTCTGCATGAGGGTGATGCGAGAGAATCCTGACAAGTTCGGTGCCTCCATATCCTGTAGCGCCTACAATTCCTATTTTCAAAACAAGTTCACCTTCTTGGTCTTTGTGAAATTATTTAACATTATAACATGAATAAAAATTAATTCAATCGTATATTTAATATTTTTATTCACTTGTAAATTTTCTGTTCAATGAAAAATCCGTTCCCAAAAAACTGTGCTTTTGAAGGAGAAAACGTTGATTTACCGCTTTTTTCAATGGCATAAAAAAACAGGCTGACCAAGTCAGCCTGTTTTCATCATCATCAATCCGCTCAAAAAATAAAGAATAGAGCTTGCATAAAAAATCATTTGCACTGTAAAAAAATCGGCAAGAAAGCCGCCGAGCATGATGGCTGCCGCTGAAAAAACCGCAGTCCAAAAATGGTAATTTCCAATTTTCTTTCCGCGCTCTCCGCTGTCTGTAAAGTCGGCAATCAGCACTTTTTCTCCATGCTTTTGCATTGCTCCCAAGAGCCCCAACAGCACTTGGACGATATACACTTGACCGACGCTTCCGATATGCGGAACATACAAAAGCAGCACGGCCATGCCCCAAGAGTTCGCGAGCAGGAAATAACGGCTGTCGAGCCTTTCAGACAGCCGGCCGAGCAGCGGATAAATAAGCGCCCCGCTCAATCCGAACAATCCGTAGGAAAAACCGAACTGCGTGTAGCTTGAGCCGATATTTTTCACAAACAATATATAAAACGGAAAGATCAAGCTGCTTGCGAAGAACACGCTGCTTTGTGATAATGTCAGCCATTTTAATTTGTTTTTCCCCATTATTTATACCTCTGATAAAAGTAATTCATGAAGCGCTCATCCGGGTCATAGATTCGTTTTTTCTGAAAAAACTCGTCGCTTTTCGGATATGCCTGTCTCATTTGCGCTTTTGTCTGGTAAGTCATATACGGCAGATAATAGCTGCCGCCATGCTTGATGGCAACGTCTGTCATGCGTCTGATGATCCTGGCAGTATCTTCCTGATCTTCTTTTGAAAATCCTTCATTTATTAGAAGCACAAGCGAAAACATATCATCCTTTGCATAGGAAAGGTCGGCCTTTTCATTTTTCTGCACGTAGCGGATCGTAATGTTTAACAGGTTCAGATCTTCGCCCGACAGCGTTTGTCTCAAGTCATCAATATAGGATGCATACTCCTTCACAGGCACAAAGTATTCTTGCAGAACATCTGTGTTGTCATTGTTTTCATATTCAAGAAATTTGGATTCGGACCGCATGACGTTATTGCGTGAGATTTCTGTGCCGTTTTGGCCCACAAAATAGGATTCCTGCGTGTTCCATAGCCAATTCCTGCCCCATTCATACCGTCTAGACAAACCGAGTGCAAACTTTGTGGCTCCCGTATACTCATCTTCTTTGAGGTCGTTGTAAGATGGCAGTTGCTCCTGATGATCAGCCAATACGTAATTCGTGACATACATGTCTTTTAAAAATCCTTTTTTCGCTGTTGAAATTCGGGCCAGATGCATTCTGACATTCGGATTTCCTTTTACGTGCTTTGTAAAATAGCCTGCGTATGCGCTGTAATTCATTTTTTCAGTCTGCATGGCATACAGCTCATCATCTGTCAGTTCAAGCGTTACATCAAGAATCACGCCAAAAAGACCGTACCCTCCGATGACTGCCGTAAACAAATCATCTTTTGGGGTGACGGTGACGATCGTTCCGTCCGCTTTTAAAAGCCGAAATGATTTGACTGTATCAATCAGCGAGCCGTAGCGGATATCTCGTCCGTGAGCATTAGCGCTGAGAGATCCGCCAATAGTAAAAATGTTTTGTGACTGCATGACTTTTACCGCGAGTCCATACGGATTCACGTATTTTTGGATGTCATTCCACGTTGCACCGCTTTGCACTCTGATGGTTTTTTTCTCTTGATCGAGTGACAGGATTTTGTTGTAGCCCGTCATGTCGAGAACGATGCCGTCCTCATAATATGTATGGCCGCCCATGGAGTGCTGCGCCCCGGCGATTGAAATCTTTATGTTTTTTCGATTAGCCTCTTTGACCGTGTCAATGAGCGTTTCCTTTTCCTGCCCTTTCACTGTCTGCTTAATTTTCACAGGCATCAGGCGGCTGACATCCGTCATCTCGCTTGTGACTGCTTTTTGATCCGAGTAAACAGAGTACGCAAACAGGGCCGCATACGCGCCTGTACAAAGCGCGAATGCAAGCAATTTCTTTTTCATGACGCTCTCCCTGCAGTTTTTTACGAGACCATTATACCATGGCCGCGCCTTCATTTTTCTGAATTATCTCCTTGAGCGTTTTTCGGCGCGGCGGTCGGCGACGATAAAGCAAGCGTGAATCGCGCCCGGCAGCCAAAAAATACAGGTCAAGATGAGATTTAGCAAAGCCTGAAACGGTTTTCCCGAAAACAATACAGCGAGCGGCGGGCATAAAACAGCCAGCAGGTACATCATTTCCTTTCACCTCTTTCAGCGGTAAAAAAGGACAGCCTCGCATGTCAGGCTGTCCTCTTTTGTTTTGTTTATTGAATGCCAAGTGCGATTTTCGCATATCTGGACATTTTATCTCTTGTCCAAGGCGGATTCCATACAATGTGAACCTCTGTCTCTTTCACTTCAGGAAGGTCCGCTAACGCCTTTTTCACTTCATCCACGATAATCGGCGCTAAAGGGCAGCCCATTGATGTCAGTGTCATCGTCACGTGCGTTAAGCCGTCTTCATCCATATCAACGTCGTATACTAAGCCAAGATTCACGATATCAACGCCAAGCTCAGGGTCGACAACCTGTTCCAGGGCGCCCATGATGTTTTCTTTTAATGCTTCTTCCACGTTCCCTCACTCCTTTTTTTCTACAGTATAACGTAAATTCAGCCAGTGTTAACACCTTTACGCTTTATAAATGCATATCAAACCATTCAATCGTTTTTAACACAGCTGTTCGCGGGACTTTATGATCGGCGTTCTCATCTCCGATAAATTGGAGGCGTTCCGGCTGCTCGCTGTAATGGGATTTGATCGTATCATAAAATGCCCGGGTCGGCGCGTACGGCACGACTTTATCTTTTGCGCCGTGCCAAAATAATAGCGGGCGCTGTCGCAATTTGTCCGGCTGGAGGCTGAGATCACGCAATTCGAGACGCTTCACCAGCTCCTGCACCTTTGCTTCCGGCACATCGATATCAATGCCCTGAGATTTGATATGGTCAATCTGCTGCTGAAAAAGCTCCACATAGTTCGGGCTTCCCATCAGGCTGACGCCGGCTTTTATCCAATCATAAGCAGTCAATGCGCCAAGCGTTGTGATGCCGCCCATTGATGTGCCTGCGAGGCCGATGCGGCCGCCGTCTATCAGGCCCTCTTTTTCAAAATGGGTTTTGAGTACGCCGATCTCTTCAATCTCATTGAGCACGATGTCCCAAAAATGGCCGGCAAGCTCTTCAACAGCCATCTCTTCTCCCCGTTCGCCATGGTGCAGAGCCTCCGGCAGAATGGCTCTGAAGCCTTTCTCCGCAAGCAGATAAGCAATATGAAGGTTATGTTCCTTCGCGCTTGTAAAACCATGTATAAACATCACGAGAGGAACAGCGCGGTTCCTGTTCTCTTCCTTCACAATATGTAAAAACGGAATACCGGAAACGGTTTGGTTTTCAATTTGAATCACAATGTGCCCCTCCTTAGGATAACCATAATCATAAGTGTAACATGTAGACAATAAAGATGGTAAAAAGCTACACTGTAAGTAAGGCAAAACAAGCAAAATCTAAGGTTAAAGGAGCTTTTCATGGAGACAAAACCCTACGTAATCGCATTAGATTTAGATGGAACGTTATTAAAGGATGATAAAACCATATCAGAAAACACCCTTCGGACGATACAGCGCTTAAAAAATGACGGGCATTATGTCTGCATCGCAACAGGGCGTCCGTACCGTTCAAGTTCCATGTACTACCAGCAGATGGAGCTGACAACGCCAATTGTCAATTTTAACGGAGCTTTTGTCCATCATCCGCAGGACGATAGCTGGGGAAGGTATCATACGTCGCTGCCGCTTGATGTTGTTAAACAGCTGGTGGATATCAGCGAGAGCTACAACGTACATAATGTGCTTGCTGAAGTGATTGACGACGTGTACTTTCATTACCATGACGAGCACCTGATTGATGCCTTTAACATGAATACGACGAACGTGACGGTCGGAGACTTGCGGGAAAATCTCGGTGAGGATGTGACGTCTGTCCTCATTCACGCAAAAGAAGAAGATGTGCCGGCCATACGCTCCTATTTGTCGGATGTGCATGCCGAGGTGATTGACCATAGAAGATGGGCTGCGCCGTGGCATGTCATTGAAATTATTAAAAGCGGCATGAATAAAGCGGTCGGCCTGCAGAAAATCAGCGATTATTACGGCGTGCCGAGCGAGCGGATCATTGCTTTCGGGGATGAAGATAACGATTTGGAGATGCTTGAATTCGCAGGCTGCGGCGTTGCGATGGGCAATGGAATTGACGCGGTCAAGCAGATTGCCGACCGAACAACGGCTGCAAATGAAGAGGACGGCGTGGCAAGGTTTTTGAAAGAATATTTCTCACTTTAAAGACCGGCCCGTATTAATTTTTCCCACTCATAAACGTTACTTCGCACCACCATACTATTGAAGACGACTCATCTCGTCAAAGTATGGAAGGGGGCATCTCACAATGGGTAAACGAAGCAAATCCAAAAGGTTTATTCAGCAGGGTAAAGACTCCATCGGGCTACACGCCGCAAGATTTCCATATCGGTCTACATTAGAAGAAGCTCAACAGCATGCCGCGGCACAAGACTCGGCCGAAAGACAGGTTGAATTTTAAATGAGAAACGAACTCTTTCAGCAGGCTAAATCATTTGTTCAACAGGCTGTCATGGTGACAAACGGCTTTGAGGAAGGCGATCAGGAGCAAGCGATTCTGAGAGCCAAAAATGCTGTATCTTCTGCGTATGCCAATTCGACAGATGCGGAACGTCGCCAGCTGCATCAATTTCAAAATCAGCTGGACAAACTGCAATAAAAAAAGGCTATGGCGGGTACGCCATAGCCTCTTATTTGACTTCAAACTGCTGAACAGCCTGAACCTGCTTGAGATGCTCCGCTCTGCCCTTAAATGTCACCTTCACCTCATAGGTTCCAGGCTCAGGGACTTCCTTCCACACATCAGAGAAATCGTATGTTTCTCCGGGTTCAAGCGTCAGGTTTTGAAAAGCCTGCGTAAACATTTTGTCTTTCGAATAACGGTATCTTTCTTTGTGCTCAGAATCATACACGACAAGTTCAAATTTTTGTCCTGTGCTGAATTGGAACTCGACAGCACGTTCGCTTTGGTTCTTCAGCGACATGTTAAACTTGATTTGTTCAGGCTCCTGAATTGCGTCAACAGATAAAACAACCTCTTGATTCTCCATTCCGCCTGATACCTCCTTATCGGGTTCTGTCTGCTCATCTTTCCCGCAGCCTATCAAAAGCAATACGGGAAGGAGCATCACAAGCAGCCGTTTCACGACTCCACCTGCTTTCGTCAGTCTTTTCTAAAGAAACCAAAAATCCCTGTCGTTTGCACAATGTTCGTAAATGCTTTCGGATCAACTTCTTTGACGATCTTCTCTAAATCGTACAGCTCATACCTCGTAATAACGATAATCATCATCTCTTTCTGTTCGTTCGTAAAGGCTCCCTTGGCCGGAACAGTTGTGATGCCGCGTACCATTTTTCCGTAAATGGCTTCCTTGATTTCGTCCGCTTTTTTCGTCACGATCATTGCCGTGAGCTTCATGTGGCGAGTGTGAATGGCGTCGATCACCCTCGTTGTCACATACAGTGTAACCAGGGTATATAATGCTTTCTCCCAACCTTGCAATAATCCTGCCGTCAAGATGATAATCCCGTTTAAAATGAAGAAATACGTGCCGACGGGTTTATCCTTCCACTTTGCAAGCACCATGGCGACGATATCAAGCCCGCCTGTCGAAGCGCCGTATTTTAATGTTAAACCGATACCGACTGCGGAAATGACACCGCCGAACACCGCGTTCAGCAGGATGTCATGAGACAGCCTCATTTCCGGCAGGATCCCCATAAACACTGTAGTCAGCCCGACACTTAATATGCTGTACACCGTAAACGATTTGCCGACCTTCAGCCATCCTAAAATACCGACCGGAATGTTTAAGAGGAACAAGAGCGTTCCCGTCGATATGTAGAAGGGGGCATATTGATCAACGACACTTGATAAAAGCTGGGCGACACCAGTAAAGCCGCTGGCATATACATCTGCCGGAATCAAAAATAAGTTCAGCCCGGCCGCATTAAGCAAAGCGCCAATGATGACGATGAGTAATTTTTTTGTTTGGTCTAGTACCATGGCATGTTCCTCCGCTCTTTCTTCTTTATTATGTTTTCCCTTAAAACAAATATTTGAACACGATTTTGACAAATTAATATGATATAGTTGGCTTAACTCTCATGTTAACGAGCAATAACGGAAAGAAGGGAAGCAATATGACAGTTCATCTCATCGCTGACAGCGCAGCCGATCTGCCCCGTTCTTATTTTGAAGAAAACAGCATCGGCTTTATTCCGCTCAGAGTTTCTCTCGGCGATAAAGAATTCGAAGATGCGGTCACGATTGATGCGGGTCAAATATTTGAAGCGATGCAAAATGGAGAGACGCCGAAGACGTCCCAAGCTTCACCGCAAACGATTAAAAATATGTTTTTGCAATATGCCGAAACAGGTGATCCCGCTCTTTACATTGCCTTTTCCTCAGGCCTCTCCGGCACGTATCAGACAGCTGTGATGATCGCCAATGAAGTGAAGGAGGAATTCCCCGGTTTCGATTTGCGGGTCATTGATTCCAAATGCGCTTCATTAGGATACGGCCTGGCTGTCCGGCATGCTGCCGATCTCTGTATCAACGGGAATACAATACAAGAAATCGAAACGTCTGTAAAGAACTTTTGCGAACAGCTTGAGCACATTTTTACCGTGGATGATCTCACATATCTTGCGAGAGGCGGCCGCATCTCCAAAACGTCTGCTTTCGTCGGCGGTTTGCTGAATATTAAACCGCTGCTCCAGATGGAGGACGGCAAGCTTGTGCCTCTGGAAAAAATCCGCGGACAGAAAAAACTTTTCAAGCGGATCATCGAGCTGATGAAAGAACGCGGTGATCATTGGGACAATCAAACCGTCGGGATCAGCTACGCCGCGAACGAAGAAAAAGCCGCTGACATGAAACACTTGATTGAGGATGCGTTCAAGCCGAAGGAAATCATCATGCATCCGATCGGTTCTGCGGTTGGCTCACACGCCGGTCCGGGCGCATTGGCGATATTTTTCTTAAGAAAATGAGCAAACAAAAAAACCTCCAGGTCATTTGATAAATGCTGGAGGTTTTATCGTAATCTTTTATTTACATAAATGATGACTCCTGCACCATATGCCAGAATGATTGGAGGTATCAGCTGATCTTGCCCCTGATAGGAAATAAAACCGTTTAAAAGAATAAATATTCCTGAATTCAGAAAAAAGTAACCCGCAATTCTAGCCAGACGATCCTTGTCACGTATCCGAGACTCCTGGAAACCGGACAGTAGCCATGTCTGTTTTTTTATTCCTGCCATATAAGCAACCCAAAAGAAAAGCATCGCAATCAAGATCAATAAAATATTGATACGTATGTCCACGATCCTGCCCTCCTGCTCTCTAACTGACGTGTCTCCCCTCATGATACGAAACGGAATTTTATTTGTGAAGTGCTTATATAAAAATAGAAGGCGCTAAGGCCTTCTATTTTTTCTCATATGTCCATCCGTTTTCCTGATACACTTTTCCGTTTTTCATCAAATGGCCGAGCGCGCGTTTAAAGGCGGCTTTGCTCATGTTAAAACGTTCTCTGATATCGTCAGGCTGGCTTTTGTCGCTGTACGGCATGGCGCCGTTTCTCATTCTCATGTACGTCAAAATGGACTCGGCATCAACAGACATGGCATCCTGTTTTCTCGGAAGCAGCGACAAGTTGACTGAACCGTCTTCTTTCACTTGAATCACCCGTCCCGTGACTCTTGAGCCGAGTCTTGGCTCCTCTTTTCTTTCTGAAGGATGGATAAAGCATCGGATACCGTCGTCCGTGATGACGAATGAACCTGTCGCGATCAATCTGTACACCGTACCTGTCAACTCTTTATTCATCAGATCTTCTGAGGCGTCGGTAAACAGTTCGCTGATGATATCTTCCGGCGCAGGTTTCGCAAACATACGCCCCCGGTTCGTCACCTTCAGCATACAGTAAAGCTTATCCCCTTTTTGCGGCCAGACATCTTCGTATGGCGGCAAATGCTCAGTTGCGACAAGCGCGTCCTTCGATAAACCGACATCAACGAAAACGCCCATATCTTCCACTTTATCCACCACTTCGACCCAGCCGTACTCATCAGCGCTGATGACCGGAATTTTCATCGTAGCCGCAAGCCTTTCCTGCTGGTCGACGTATATAAAGACCTCTACCTCGTCTCTGTCTTCGATATCCTCAGTTATTTCACTGTTATGTAAGAGAATCGTATCTTCTCCATCGGTTAAAAAGTAACCGAAGTCCGTTTGATGATCTATACTTAAGGTTAATTGCTGCCCTGGTCTCATGCTATCGCCCTTCCTGTTCCGCTTGTTTATCTGCGGATTCTGTTAACATTTTTTCCAATCATCACAAATTGATTCTTTGTTCTGTTGGAAGTTTCTCTTTATTCTACTATAATCAACACATAAGTTAAATGTTATGGAGGTTTTCATATGGCAAAAGAAAGTTCATTTGATATTGTATCCAAGGTGGAATTGCCTGAAGTGCAAAATGCGATCCAAATCGCTCTGAAGGAAATCAGCACACGCTATGACTTTAAAGGAAGCAAAAGTGATATTTCTTTAGATAAAGAAGAGCTTGTCCTCGTTTCTGATGATGAATTCAAATTAAGCCAGCTGAAAGATGTGCTTGTCGGTAAATTGATCAAACGAAACGTGCCGACAAAAAACATTGAATACGGCAAGATTGAAAACGCTTCTGGCGGAACGGTGCGCCAGCGCGCAAAGCTTGTTCAAGGCATTGACAAGGACAACGCCAAAAAAATCAATACGATCATCAAGAACTCCGGACTGAAAGTAAAGTCACAAGTTCAGGATGATCAAGTGCGCGTCACCGGAAAAAACAAGGATGACCTGCAGCAGATTATCACAGCGGTTCGAGGAGCAGATCTGCCGATTGACGTCCAATTTATAAATTTCAGATAAATTTTCTGAATCCTATTGATTATTGTCTTTATTTTCGGTAAATTTGGAGAAAGGGAAAACGTCAGGAAGCTTTTGGCACTTCCCGAACACAAAAACTTCATATCCGTTCTTATCAAGAGAAGCAGAGGGACTGGCCCGACGAAGCTTCAGCAACCGGTGTAATGGCGATCAGCCATGACCAAGGTGCTAAATCCAGCAAGCTCGAACAGCTTGGAAGATAAGAAGAGACAAAATCACTGACAAAGTCTTCTTCTTAAGAGGACTTTTTTTATTTCTCTTTTTTCCTTGCTGAATGTGAATAAAGGAGGCAGACAATGGGACTTTTAGAAGATTTGCAGAAAAAGGTGTTAATCGGCGACGGCGCCATGGGGACACTCCTCTACTCCTATGGCATTGACAGGTGCTTTGAGGAGCTCAATATTTCAAAGCCGGAGGAAATTCAGCGCATACATAAAGCGTACGTTGAGGCGGGAGCCAACATCATTCAAACGAATACGTACGGGGCTAATTATATTAAATTATCCAGACACGGACTTGAGGATGATATTAAAAAAATGAATCAGGAGGCAGTAAAGATTGCGCGGGCTTCAGCAGGCGATGCGTACGTGCTTGGAACAATGGGCGGCATCCGCACCTTTAATAAAAATGCGTACAGTCTTGACGAAATCAAACGCAGCTTTCGCGAGCAGCTGTACCTGCTGCTGCACGAAGAGCCGGATGGCTTGCTGCTGGAAACGTATTATGATTTGGAAGAAGCCCGTGAAGTCCTGAAAATCGCCCGAAAAGAGACCGGGCTTCCGATTATGCTCAATGTCTCCATGCATGAGCAAGGCGTGCTGCAGGACGGAACGCCGCTTTCTGACGCATTGCGGTCGATTGCGGATCTCGGGGCAGATATCGTCGGCATTAACTGCCGGCTAGGCCCTTATCACATGATTGAAGCGCTCAGCGAAGTGCCGATTTTTGATGACGTGTTTTTATCAGTTTATCCGAACAGCAGTCTTCCTTCGCTCGAAGAAGGCCGGCTCGTCTATGAAACAGACGACACGTATTTTCAAAACAGCGCGTCAGAATTCCGCAAGCAAGGCGCGCGGGTGATCGGCGGCTGCTGCGGCACTACGCCGAATCACATCCGGGCGATGGCGGAAGCGGTTGGCGGGCTTGCACCGATTACGGAAAAAGAAGTCAAAACCCAGGCGAAGGAATTCATTTCTGTTCAGCACGAGCGGGCAGAGCCCGGCTTGAACGAGATCGCGGCGGAAAAACGCTCCATCATCGTAGAGCTGGACCCGCCGAAAAAATTGAGCTTTGATAAATTTCTGTCCGCCGCTGCTGAACTAAAGGAAGCGGGAGTCGATGCCCTGACACTCGCGGACAATTCCCTTGCGACCCCGCGAATCAGCAATGTTGCCTGCGGCGCCCTCGTGAAGCAGCAGCTCGATATACGCTCCCTTGTCCATATTACGTGCCGTGACCGAAATATTATCGGCTTGCAGTCCCATTTAATGGGCCTTGATACATTGGGACTGAATGACGTGCTGGCTATTACGGGGGACCCTTCAAAAATCGGGGATTTTCCGGGCGCGACGTCTGTGTATGATTTAACATCCTTTGATTTAATCAGGCTGATCAAACAGTTTAATGAAGGGCTGTCCCTGTCTGGAAAGCCGCTTGGCAAGAAAACGAATTTCTCAGTCGCCGCCGCATTTAATCCTAACGTCCGCCATCTGGATAAAGCGGTAAAACGGCTGGAGAAAAAAATAGATTGCGGCGCCGATTACTTTGTTTCACAGCCTGTCTACTCCGAGCAGCAGCTTGTCGATATCCATAACGAAACAAAGCATTTGAAGACGCCGATCTATATTGGCATTATGCCGCTCACAAGCAGCAGAAATGCTGAATTCATTCACAATGAAATTCCCGGAATAAAGCTGTCTGACTCAATTCGCGAAAAAATGGCCCTCGCCGGCGAAGACAAAGAGAAACAAAAAGCGGAAGGCCTTGCGATAGCACGTTCCTTATTGGATACGGCATGCGAGCTGTTTAACGGCATCTATTTGATTACGCCTTTTCTCAGATCAGACTTAACCGCTGAGCTCACTTCGTATATCCAGCAAAAAGATGAACAGCGCCAAAATATATCCTTGCATTAACACCAGAAAGACCGCCTGAACCAATCGGGCGGTCCTTATTTGACTGATCCGTGTTACGATAAAGAAAATCAGTTTATAAGGAGGAACATCATGCTCGAAGTTAAAACCATTCCTGCGGAAGATACATACGACATCCGGCGCCGCATCCTGCGTCCCCATCAATCCATCGAACAATGTAAATTTGAGCAGGATCACGCGGAAGGCGCCTTTCATCTCGGTGCGTTTTATGAAGGAACACTAATCAGCATCGCTTCTTTTTCTCCACAGAATCAGCCATTATTGACAGAATCTCCTTCATATCGGCTGCGAGGCATGGCAACACTTGAAGAATATCGTGATCAAAAAGCGGGCAGCACGCTGATCAAATACGCTGAGCAGAACCTGGCAGATAGAGGTGTGCAGGCGGTCTGGTGCAATGCGAGACACCACGTCAAAGGCTACTACGCGAAGCTTGGCTGGGAGGAGCTTGGCGAGCCATTTGACATTCCCGGCATTGGCACTCATATCGCCATGTACAAAACACTCGGAACAAGCAGGTGATCTGATGGGCGTAATGGATGAGCTGATTGAGCTTCATGAAGAACATGTCCCCGGATTATTGCGGCTTTGCAGGCAAGCCGATTGGCCTGATTATGGCGAACAAGAACTGACACTGCTTGTCCGGCAAGGACGCTTTTTCGGTTATCAAAATATCAGCGGAGACATCATTTCCTGCATCGGCTTATTTTTGTTTGGCGGCCTTTCTTCTATCGGCCTCGTTATCGTGGACAAAGATTACAAACGGCTCGGTCTCGGGCGGCGGATGGTCCGCGCGTGCCTCAGCAGAACCGACGAAAACACGGCCATCAGGCTTTGTTCCACAACAGAAGGTTTGCCTCTTTATGAAAAAGCAGGTTTTCATACGGCGGGTTCAGTGCGTAAATATGGCTGTCACAGCTTTCACCGGATCGAAACACAAGAGGATCTTGACGCTGAACTGGCGTCCTTTAGAAAACAAGACTTCCAAGAATTGGCCGCGGCCGATTTGGCAGCCTTTGGCGGAGATCGATCAAACCTTTTGCAGCAGCTTATTTCCGCCTCAGAGGAATGCGTCATCGCCAGAAACAATGACGGACATCTGATTGGCTACGGTTTGTCCGTACAGACACCAGCTAATTTGAAATTCGGCCCCATCATCGCCTCTTCATCAGACATTGCTGCACAAATCGTGAACAGGCTGGCCGCCGGTACTCAAGGTCCGATGCGCATCGATATACCGGCTGAACACACATCTTTTCATGACAGGCTGACAGAAATGGGATTTCACGCAGTCAGAGCGCAGCCGCTTATGCTGTACCAGAAAAAGATGCTTCCCAGCCAAAATGGACACTTATACGCATTGATTTCCCAGGCGCTCGGTTAGCCCTCCTTTTTCCCGAACAGGCATTTTCTGTTCGGTTTTTTGCTGTCTGAACGTTGAATAAACGAAGCTATCAGGGACATTCTAAACAGAAGAAAAGGAGTGTGCTCTGAGATGGAATCATCAAAACAAAATAACGGAATGACGATTGTTGCAATCGGTTCAATCCCTTTAATATTAACCCTTGGGAACTCAATGCTTATTCCGATTTTGCCAAAAATGAAATCTGAACTTCATTTATCACAATTTCAAGTCAGTCTCGTGATCACCGTTTTTTCCTTGATTGCAGCGTTTGCGATTCCGATTGTCGGTTATCTCGCAGACCGATTCTCAAGGAAAATCATCATTATTCCCTGCTTAATTTTGTATGGTGCCGGCGGTTTGCTAGCCGGGTTTGCGGCAGGTTTTTTTGACAATGCATACCCTTGGGTCATGGCAGGACGGGCGCTCCAGGGAATCGGGGCGGCGGGGACCGGCCCGATTGCCATGGCACTGACGGGGGATCTGTTTAAAGGCGCCCAGGAAAGCAAGGTACTCGGCCTCGTTGAAGCTTCAAACGGCATGGGGAAAGTGCTTTCTCCGATCATCGGCTCGCTGATCGCTCTGCTTGTCTGGTATGGCGCGTTTTTTGCCTTTCCGGTGTTTTGTATCATTTCGATCGTGCTGACTTGGATTTTTATTAAAGAAAAGAAAAAGGAAAAAGAACCGCCCCCGATCGGAAAATATGTGAAAGGGCTGTTAAGTGTTTTTAAACATGAAGGCAGATGGCTATTTACCGCTTATTTAGCGGGAGCGACCTGTCTGTTTACTTTATTCGGCATTCTCTTTTACCTTTCAGATGTCCTTGAAAAAACATACGATACCGATGGCGTCAAAAAGGGCTTGATTTTGGCGATCCCGCTTTTGGTCATGTGTGTGACGTCTTATACAACCGGCAGCAAAATCGGGCAAAAGCAATCGTTAATGAAAAAGCTGATCGTACTCGGGTTGGCATTTATGACCGTTTCTTATGCGGCATTGTCTTTCATTGAGAATCTCGTGCTTTTTATTAGTGTTCTTGTGCTGAGCAGTATCGGATCAGGACTGGTTCTTCCTTGTGTAAACAGCTTTATTACCGGAGCTGTCGGCAAAGAAAGACGGGGATTTGTGACATCGCTGTACGGATCGGTTCGTTTCTTAGGGGTGGCGATTGGGCCCCCGATTTTCGGCCGCCTGATGCAATGGTCCAGACCCGGCATGTTTTTAAGCATTGCGGGTTTGACGCTTGTTGTCGGCATTCTCGTGATCCTGCTGATCCATGTGAAGCAAAACAAAAAAGAAACAAAAGAAAAAGACGAACCTAAAATGGCTGGCAATCGCCTTCAGCCTGCTGAGGAAAGGTAGCTTCCAGTTTGAAAATTGTACAGGTTGAGACCTTTCCGCTGTTACACCGATTAGAAAAGCCCTACGGAGACGCGAACGGGGTTAAACGATATCGAACTTGCTATCTCATCAGAGTTGTCACAGAAAGCGGGATTGACGGCTGGGGCGAATGCGTTGATTGGCTCCCGGCTCTCCATGTCGGCTTTACCAAACGGATCATCCCGTATCTTCTAGGAAAACAGGCTGGCAGCCGCATGCCGTTAGTGCGCACAATTCAAAAATGGCATCAGCGGGCGGCCTCCGCTGTAAGCATGGCGCTGACAGAAATCGCGGCCAAAGCGGCGGATTGTTCAGTTTGCGAACTGTGGGGCGGGCGGTACAGAGAAGAAATCCCTGTATACGCCTCATTTCAATCGTATTCAGACGAGCCGCAATGGATCAGCCGTTCTGTTTCCAATGTTGAAGCTCAATTAAAAAAGGGCTTTAAGCAAATCAAAGTCAAAATCGGCGGGATGTCGTTCGAAGAGGATGTCCGGCACATCAATGCGCTGCAGCATGCGGGCGCAAGCTCCGTTATGTTGATTCTGGACGCAAACCAAAGCTACGACGCCGCAACAGCTATGAAATGGGAACGCTATTTCACTGAATGGACGAACATCAGCTGGCTTGAAGAGCCTTTGCCCTTTGATCAGCCAAAGGATTACGTTTTGCTGCGCAGCCGTTTGTCTGTTCCTGTTGCTGGCGGAGAAAATATGAAAGGTGCGGCCCAATTTGCCCCCCTCCTTTCACAGCGCTGTTTGGATATCATTCAGCCTGATGTCATGCATGCCAACGGAATCGATGAGTTTCGGGACTGCCTCCAGCTCGCGCGTTATTTCAGTGTCAGAGCGTCCGCTCACGCATATGACGGGTCGCTTTCACGGCTCTATGCTCTATTTGCGCAAGCCTGTCTGCCTCCATGGTCTAAAATGGAGAACAATCAAATTGAACCAATCGAGTGGGACGTCATGGAGAATCCTTTTACAGATATCATCAGCCTTCAGCCTACAAAGGGAAAAGTGCACATCCCGAAAGGAAAAGGCATCGGCTCAGAAATCAATATGGAGATCGTCAATCGCTATAAGTGGGATGGCTCAGCATATTAGGCTGGGCCATTTCTTTTATTTACAGACATAAATGATGGACAGCCTCATAAAATGGAAACAGCGGACAAGTCTTTTTCATAAAGGAGCAAATGACGTAATGGCTGAACTGCTGATGAAAGCAAAACTCACGTTTATGATTGTCGTAGGCGGCGTATTACAGGGACTCGGCATGTCCTTGTTTTTATTTCCGCACGATATTCCGACTGGCGGAGCAGCAGGTATTGCGGTGCTGCTGCATTATCTGTTTCACATTCCCCACGGTTTTTCCGTATGGGCTGTGAATGTGTCGATGCTTTTTACCGCTTTAAAATGGCTGGAGATGAGAACTTTCACCGGCACCCTCGCTTCGATTACGGTTACATCCGTCTCGGTCTTGATCTTTGATGCGGTTTTTCCTGATATCACATCAAACCTGTGGCTTGATCTGGCTAGCGGCGCTGTGTTATTGGGACTCGGCATCGGGCTTTTATACAAATACAAAATTTCAAACGGAGGATTCGGGGCCCTTGCTCTGATGATTTCCATTTACCGCGGCGGGAATCCCGGAACGATCCTGCTGATCATGAATTGCATTATTTTTATGGTGACCGCGTCTATTATCGCTTGGGGCATTGTGATTCAAGCCTTGATATGTCAAGTGATATCAACAAGAGTCATCGACTTCATCTATAACATCCGTCTGACCTCCCTCCCCTATCTCACGCCTATGTACCGCCATAAAAAATAATAAACAGAGGCTCTCTTCACGGCGAGAGCCCCGCAGCCGCAGTGTTACAAATAAAACGTATCGGATCTCAGCCCTAAGCGCAGCGTCTCCAACGCAATCGCATCGTGAAATGGGATATTGGCCAGATTCACATTCGACCCGATCCTTTGAATAAATCCTTGCTGGAGCGTTTTATTCGGCGCTTCAAAAATCAGCCTGGTGATATCAATATCCGAGGACATGATGTCATCGACAATTTGAAACCTGACATCCCCGCTGCTGGAACAGATCCCTCCTGTCCCGCTTTCTCTCGCCTCCGTAATCACTTTTTCCGCCCCCGCTTCCATATCCTCAACGATATACTCAAGCCATTCCTCAGAGCTTTGCCGGCTTGATAATTCCGCATCCTTGCTGCCCACCTCGCTGAGCACAATAAATTCATCGGAAAAATCTGCAATGTAAGCCGCTTTCTCCTTATTCGTCATCGGGAGTGTACCGTTTGAAATCTCAATATATTCACAGCCGAAATAGGTGCAGTACCGATGAAATTCATTCACTTTTTTCTGGCTTACATACTTCTCAAACAATGTGCCGCCAAAGAAATATTTAATGTCATGCTCTTTCAGCGCGCTGATTTTTGTTTCGAGTTCTTTCGTAAGTAATGATGTGCCCCAGCCAAATTTCACAAAATCAATATAGTCGGATGCTCCGGCTATCACATCCTTGAAAAATTGCAAGGGATAGCCGTTATCAATTAAAATGGTCTGACCGGCTTCTCTTGGCTTGCTTGTTCTCACTGGCAATTCTAGTGAAAAATCATTCATATTCTGACCCTCTCAATCGTTGGAACTTCTCTGTCTTGTTTCACTTTCATCACAAAATCGCCCGGCAATTCTTTTGTACAGTATGCTATGTCTTCCGGATCAAACAATGGCTGGCGGCGGTCAAAAAACTTCTCCGCAACAGAGGAGCGTTTGATTCTTTCAATCGCCTCCGCGGCCGTTACCTCGTTCGTCCCTTCAATAATGCCCTTTATATACTCCGCACACGCCGCGTCGTCATCGCCTGACGAATGGGAAGCGACAATGTTCATGATACAATCCCCACCAGCCAGCGTTTTCACATGCTCTGCCGTTGTTCTGGCGTTGGAAAATCCGGTCACGAACAGATGCTTGGCGTTCAGCGCTCCTAATGCTGCTGTGACGCCGTTAGTTGTTTTCTGAATCAGGCGCTTATCCCCCATATCCTGCTTCGCCATGCGTTTTGGCGAATTGTCTAAATCAAATCCGCTGATACCGACCCCCTTTTCCTCCCCCGTCAATACGTAATCAGGATAAGTGTCTTTCAGCCTAAAAGCTTCCTTTGCTGTTCCGGCCAATAAAATCTCTTTCGCCCCGCCGATAAAGGCATAATGGGCGACTGTAAAAGCTCTGATGACATCAATGACGATGTTAATATCCGCCGGGGCAAGCGAATGATGATGCCCCTGGTAAATGGCAATCGGCATACTACCTCTCCTTGGGCAAAAAACCATTTTGCTTAAAAGCATATTCAGCCGGTTTCTTAATGGTTCCGCTCCTCATTTTAGCCGGGTGCCGCATCCAAAAATCTGAACCTTTATGCAAAAAATGAATAGTCTGCCTATAACTCGATCAATAGATCATAAAAGCAGATGCAAACGGGGGGAAAACGTTGAACGAACAAATCATCACATATGACACATGGAACGACAAACTGTCCAAACAGATAACGGACCAATTGATCGATGAGCTCGACGTGCTGAAATGGGCTTACCGAACATACGGGGAAAAGATTGTGTACGCGTGCAGCTTTGGCGCAGAAGGGATGGTGCTTCTCGACCTTATATCAAAAATCAGCAAAAACGCCCACATCATCTTTTTGGATACAGGGCTGCATTTTCAGGAAACATACGAGCTGATCGAAACCGTCAAAGAGCGATATCCGGGATTTACAATCCAGCTTCTCGAACCTGAGCTAAGCTTAAAAGAACAGGAGACGCAATACGGAGGAGAGCTTTGGAAGCATAACCCGAACCTCTGCTGCCAATTACGGAAAATCGAGCCGCTGAAAAAGCACCTGTCCGGCATGACAGCTTGGATTTCAGGGCTGCGCCGGGAACAGTCATCTACGAGAAAGCATATTCAATATGTGAATCTGGATCAGAAGTTTAAGCTCATCAAAATTTGCCCGCTCATCCACTGGACATGGGATGACGTTTGGACGTACATCCGCCTGCACAATTTGCCTTATAACAAACTGCACGACCAACATTATCCGAGCATAGGCTGTGAAATGTGCACATTGCCTTCCTCGGACCCGAACGATGAAAGGGCTGGAAGGTGGGCCGGACGTGAGAAAACAGAATGCGGCCTGCATCAAGAATAATGGCCTTTGTGCCTGTTTAAAAGCTTTCAGCAGACGCAGAAAAACAAAGGAAACGTAAAAATGGAGGTTGAACGCGTTGAATGGAAATGAGCCCCATGGAGGGGTGTTAATCAACCGCTGCGATCCCGCATGCCATTTTGAGGGGTGCACGTGCGAAGCAGAGCTGGATCAGCTTGCACTGAGCGACCTGGAGCTTATCGCGATCGGCGGCTACAGCCCGTTAACAGGCTTTTTGGGAGAAAAGGATTATCATTCCGTTGTGAAAGAGATGAGGCTGGCAAACGGCTTGCCATGGAGCCTGCCGATTACGCTGCCTGTCGGAGAAAAAACAGCAAAACAGCTGTCTGCCGGCGATTGCATCAAGCTTGTGAAAGACGGCATCACCTACGGCATGATCACAGTCACTGATATCTATCAGCCTGATAAAACACAAGAAGCACTGTCTGTTTTTAAAACAAACGACACTGCCCATCCCGGCGTGAAAAAACTGCTGGCGCGTCCGGATTACTATATCGGAGGGCCTATCACGGTCAGCCGCCTTCCCGACAAATCCTTCGAACAGTTTTATGCAGCACCAGCAGAAACAAGGGCGGCCTTTAAAAGACTCGGGTGGAAAACGATTGTCGGCTTTCAAACCAGGAACCCCGTTCACAGAGCGCACGAATACATTCAAAAAACAGCGTTAGAAACGGTCGACGGTCTGCTGCTTCATCCGCTTGTGGGTGAAACGAAGTCAGACGATATCCCGAGCGATATCAGAATGGAGAGCTACCTGGTGTTGCTTGATCACTATTATCCAAAGGATCGTGTCATGCTGTCAGTTTTCCCTGCCGCCATGCGATATGCAGGTCCGCGGGAAGCGATTTTCCATGCCCTCGTCCGCAAAAATTACGGCTGCACCCATTTTATTGTAGGCCGTGATCATGCGGGGGTCGGCAGCTATTACGGAACCTATGACGCGCAAAATATTTTTCAAGCATTCACTGAGGAGGAGCTCGGCATCAAGCCATTGTTTTTCGAGCACAGCTTTTACTGCCGGAAATGCGGAAACATGGGCACTTCAAAAACATGTCCGCACAGCCAAAGAGACCATATCCACTTATCAGGCACAAAAGTAAGGGAGCTTCTCCGCCAAGGCAAAAAGCCCCCTAAAGAATTCAGCCGGCCAGAGGTCGCAAACGTGCTGATCAAGGGGCTTCATCAACAGCCCGTCGCCATCCAGCAAAACAGCGGGGGATTACAGTGACACACAATCCAAACATCATTTGGCATACCGCTTCCATCTCAAAGTCTGACAGACAATCCTTAAACGGACATAAAAGCTGCGCCCTCTGGTTTACCGGGCTGTCCGGTTCAGGAAAATCAGTGCTTGCCAACGCTGTTGATGAAAAGCTTTACCGCATGGGCATTCAAAGCTATGTGCTGGACGGTGATAATATCCGCCACGGATTAAACAAAGATCTTGGTTTCCAGACTGAAGACAGGATTGAAAACATCCGCCGCATCGGAGAAGTGGCGAAGCTGTTTGTTGACAGCGGGCAAATGATTTTAACGGCTTTTATTTCTCCATTCAGAGAGGACCGCAACATGGTCAGAGCCCTCTTTCCTGAAGGGGAATTCTTCGAAATTTATGTGAAGTGCCCGCTGCATGTGTGTGAAGAGCGCGATCCGAAAGGACTTTATCAAAAAGCGCGAAACGGAGAGATCAAACATTTCACCGGGATCGATTCTCCGTACGAACAGCCGCTTTCACCCGATTTCATCATTGAGTCAGACCAGACATCTATTTCGGCTGGAGCTGATTTGATCATTAGTGAACTGCAAAGCAAAGGAATCATATAAAAAACCCGAGCCATATCGGGTTTTTTCTTATGATCCGGCAAACTGCGCAATCAAACTGCTGATCTTCTCTTTTTCTTCATAAAAAGCCCCGTGCCCGCTGTTTACAAATGGAACCAATTCCGAGTGTTTGATGCCGCGCCTTAATTCTTTCGCAAAATCAAATGGCGCAATTTTATCCTTTCTTCCGTGGAGAATCAGCGCCGGAACCTGGATTGACGCAAGATCCTTTCTGAGATCCTCGTCTCTTAATGCAATGCCCGAGTGGATCGTCCCGTAAGAGGAAGCCTCCAGCATCAGATTAAGAAACCACAGCCTGAGCTCCGGAGACACTTTTTTCTCAAAAAACTGTGTCCCTAAATCAGCCAGTGTTTTCGGCCGATCCGTTTTAAATTGTTCAATCATATCGTCAATATCCTGCTTCCTCATTCCGTATGGATAACCCGGGCGTTTTGTAAATGCGGGCGCCGCTGCAGACAATAAAATCAGCTTGCCAATATCGGCTCCTTCATGTCTTGCCATATAACGGATGGCAATAGCGCCGCCCATTGAAAACCCGGCAAGAACCGCGTTCTCAAGCTGCAGCGTATAAATGACAGCCTTCACGTCATCGGCCATCGTATCATAATCGTAGCCTTCCCACGGGCGGTCAGATTGCCCATATCCACGTAAATCAACGCCAATGAAACGGAAACCTCTTTTCGGAAGCTCATTCATTTGATATTCAAACATCTTATGATTCAGCGGCCACCCGTGCAAAAAGATGATCGGCCTTCCGTGTCCGATATCCTCTACAAACAGTGTCACATGCTCCTCGGTTTTGACGTAATGCCCCATTCCGCATTCCTCCTGTTCCCTTTTCTTTCCCGGCTTAAAACGTCTTGACGTACAGGAATCTTTCCATTTATGCTTACAAAACAAGCGGGCTGCTGTCTCAAGAAAAGGTTCTTTACGATTTACTATATGTATCAATCTCTATAACGATTTATTTAATTGTTCCCGGAGGCTTTTGGTTTTCGGGCAGTAAAGGATGTCATCATATGAATAAAATAGCCATTCAAAAACCGAGCATACCTGAAAATCTGCAAACCGCAGATTTTCAGGAAACCGCGACGCAGGACGATGTGGTCAGCATGCGTTTGTTTGAAGATTGTACAATCTGCGGCGAAGATATCGACAGACTTTGTGTGGAAAAAACGGTTTTCAAAAATGTCATGTTTATCGATGTGTCTTTCCGGCATATGGAGCTGACTGATGTGATCTTTGAAAAATGTGATCTGTCAAACTCAGATTTCAGCGGAGCTGTCATTCACAGAACTTCAGTTAAACAGTCAAAAATGGTTGGAATGAATTTGGCGGAATCAACGCTGCGGAATGTTTCATTCGAGGAGTGCCACGGACATTTCAGTTCATTTTCGTACTCAAATATGAAACAAGTTCGCTTTGAGCACTGTGCTCTTATGCAAAGTGAGTGCAGCAATATGGCGCTCCAGCACACACACTTTGACGGGTGCGAGCTGGAAGGCGCGAACTTTTCCGGAACGTCTCTTCAAAACATGGACATCAGCACGTGCCGCTTTGAACAGCTACATGTCTCCCTCGACAAATTGAAAGGCTGCAAAATCGCGCCGGAGCATGCGATTGCTTTCGCCAGAGCGCTGGGAGCTGTCATTGTATAACAAATGCTTAGGACATCAGGCGGCGTGCTGTCTCGGCTGCCGCTTTAATGCCCGTTTCCAAATCGCTAAGAGATGCATAGGAATATGAGAGCCTGATGCTGTTTCGGTCTTCACCGTCATAAATGGAACCGGGATTCACAAGCACCTGCCGTTTCAGCAATTCATAAAAGAAACGGCTGACAGGCAAGGTTTTATGAAACGTCACCCAAATATAAAAGCCGCCGGCGGGAATCCGCCACGAGGCGATGTCACCCGCATACCGCTCGAGAAAATGAACAGCGGCGTCTCTCCTTTGTTTGAGCACCCTGCGTACCCAAGTCAGATGATCTTCATAATACCCCTGTGACAGCCACTCAGCCGTCGCCCACTGGGACAGGCCGCTTGATCCGTAGTCTGTCTGCATTTTAATGTCCGCCAGCCTTTCCATAACCGGCTCCGGACCGGCAAGCCAGCCAATTCGCAGGCCTGGGCTGACCGTTTTTGAAAACGTACCCAGATACAGAATATTGCCCTCATGATCCATTGCTTTCAACGGCTGCGGCGGTTTTTCTTCAAACCATAAATCACCGTACGCATCATCCTCAATGATGGGCAGCTGCTCTTTTTTTGACAGGCTGATGATCTCTTTCCTTCGCTGCTCTGACATAACGGTGCCTGTCGGATTATGAAACGACGGATTCGTGTAAAGCAGCTGTCCTCCGTATTGTTTTCGGTAAGAAGAAACAAGCCCCGCCTTCATTCCTTCTTCATCCATCGGCAAGCCGCGAAGCCGCATACCCGCTGATTGAAACACATACAAAGATTGAAGATAAGAAGGTTTTTCAGTCAAAATGACAGATCCCCGTTTCAAAAGTCCGATTGAGATGAGCTGAAGCGCCTGAAGCGCACCGGACACAATTAAAATCGATGACGGTGATACATGGACCTGCTTGCCTTTTAAATGGTCTGCCACCGCCTCCCTCAGCTTAAGATTTCCTTTCGGCTGCTCATATCCTAAAGACAGGTCGGGCGGATTGATCTGCTGAAACATCCGGCGTATTTTTTCAGCAGGCAGCAGATCCGGCGAAAGCTCTCCTGTGCCTAATCTGATGATATCCGCTCTTGGTTCGTTTTGATTAATAGCTTGAATGATTGAAGAATTAGGGTGATGAATGCCTGCATGGACGTAATCGCTCCAGTCAAGGGGAGGCTCAGCTGCCAGCATGCTCCACGTACTGTTTACAACCTTCGTGCCGCCTCCTCTTCTCCCCTCTAACAGGCCTTGAGACGTGAGTTCATCAATGGCTGCAGTCACTGTGCTGCGGTTGACTTGAAAGATGTCGGCCAGCGTTCTCTGTGAAGGGATTTTCGTCCCCACAGCCCACTCTCCGTGAAGGATTTTGTCTTTTATGTATTGTTCGATCTGCCGATGGAGCGGAACATCCGACCTTCGGCTTGGCTGCCACTGCGACATGGTCATGCCTCCTTTTTTCACATTATACATTTGGCTGGGTCTAATCCCAACCAAATGGCTGGAGACTTAGGAAACAATCTCCCTTATGATTGAAAAAAACAGATATGAAGGGAGTTTTTTCAGCATGAATGCAATCATTCATGGAGCTGTGCTTGCGTTTGGCTTAATTTTGCCGCTGGGGGTGCAGAATGTATTTATTTTTCAGCAAGGCGCGTGGCAAAGGCATATTTGGCTGGCACTCCCCGCCGTGATCAGCGCTTCCGTCTGCGATACCCTGTTAATCGTTTTAGCCGTTTCGAGTGTATCAGTCATTGTGCAGCAAACGCCTATTTTTGAAACGATAATGATGGCCGGGGGATTTTTGTTTTTGCTTTATATGGGCTGGATAACTTGGAACAGCCGTCCGAAAGCAAATCAAAATGAGAAAAATACGTTCACAGCTAAAAAGCAAGCTGCGTTTGCGGCCGCCGTTTCTCTTTTAAACCCGCACGCTATTCTGGACACGATCGGCGTCATCGGCACGAGCTCGCTCAACTATTCCGGGCTTGAGAAATGGCTCTTTATGGCTGCCTGCATCGCTGTCTCTTGGATTTGGTTTATCAGTCTAGCGATAGCGGGGCGGCTGTTTCAGACGATAGATACGAGCGGCAGGCTTATGCAGATCGTAAACAAATGCTCTGCGGTGGTGATGTGGGCTGCAGCAGGGTATTTCGTGGTGTCTCTTTTCAGCAATTAAAGGAATAACAATTGAGACAGCGAATGTCTTAGAAAAGGAGGCAATGCTGATGACTGATGCAAAACAGTTATATGACTATCATTCTTGGGCAAACGAGCGAATCTTTCACCATATCGAAAAACTGCCGGAAGAAACGGCTTATCAAGAAGTAAAGAGCGTATTTTCTTCTGTCAGTGACGTGCTGCTTCATATGTGCAGAGCTGACTACTTTTGGCTGAACATTCTTTCCGGATCAGCCTACCAAGAGATTATAGACAGCGCAGGCAAATTTGAGTCCGCGAAAGGTAATATGGCAGCGATTAAACAGCACGCCGCCGAGTTGGTGCCACAGTATCATGATTTCTTCAGCCGCCAGACGGACTTAGAGCAGACCTTCTCCATGCAGCATCCAAAACTCGGGACACTTGAATCAACCTATACAGACACCATCCAGCATGTTGTCAATCACGGCACTTATCACAGAGGGAATGTGACCGCCATGCTGAGGCAGCTTGGCCATTCAGGCGTGCCTACTGATTATGTATTTTATTTATATGAAAAGAATGAAAGCAAGGGCTGACCTGCCCTTGCTTTCATTGATTAGAATGTGTTTGCGGGAGTGCAGAAGGCGCATTGCTTATGCTGACCGCTCCGATAAACAATCATAGGCACTCGTCAATTCTATTTACTGTGTTGTTGTTTTATCCATTCCTTCTTTAGCAGTGCGTATTGGAAAGTGTTTTCATATTTAGGTGTTCCATCCTCGTATTTCGTAAATGAAATAAATTCAAGAAAATAACCTTCTTTACGCATACCCGCTCTCTCACATAATTTTTGTGACCTGTAGTTGTCATCCTCAACATATGCATAAAGCCTTCTTGCTCCTTTTTGTATAAAGAGATACTTAAAAAAAGCCTTCACACTTTCACTTGCATACCCCTTCCCTTCAAACCGAGCATTGAAGTTCCAGCAAACAGCATAGGTATCTTGTTCTTCTTTCACATAATATAGTTCTCCGATTAGAGCATTGCTGTCTTTTAAGCACACTGCAATATAAGAGTCATCATTGCTTCTTTCTTGAACTCTCAAGGCAGCTTCTTCTAGCGTAGACATTTTGTCATCAAGAAAGCAATTCACTCTTGGATGAGCCGAATATTCTAACAACCCTTGAGCATCTGTTACGGAAAAATTTCTTAATATTAATCGATCGGTTTCAATTTTTTGCATATTAGACCTCCTCATTTACATGTAGCCGACTCATTTCTATGAACAGATTGCACCATATCCCGTTAATGGTCAATAAGAAAACAACGAAAACATAATGAAAAGAGCCCGCTCATTAGCAGGCCTTTGTGCAGGACAAGTTTTATTGGATCTTTCGTGTTTCCTTCGATAGCTCGCACTCCCCCATAAAACGCCCGCCGCCCTAGATTGTTGTTTCATATCCGCCACTCTTCCTGTTATTGAACTTTTCGGCTGACAATTTTCCGGTATTCAATTGGTGAAATGCCTTCTATCTGCTTAAAAAGTTTTGAAAAGTACGTCGGGTCTTCCATTCCGACCGTTTCCGCAATGACGCCCATTTTATCATTTGTAGAGGATAGCAGGCGCTTCGCTTCCGTCATTCTCACACGATTCGTATATTGTGCCGGCGTGACACCGAGCACCTGCTGCATGCAGCGGCTCACATAATCCTGGTTATAATGAAGGGCGAGCGATAGGTCTTTGATTGTTGTTTTTTCTTTATAATGCTCCTGTAAGTACTGGGCCGCCTCCCAGGCTACCCGCTCTTTCGCGGACGGTATTTGAAACGCCTCCTTTTGAAGATGCAGCATCAGCTCCTCAAATAAGATTTGTTTTCTTAGCGGCAAATCGGAGTTTTCCGCCGAGTAATCAATCAGTCTTTTAAACTGCTGCGCCATGAACTGCGGGCGCTGCACCTTGCCTTTTCTCGGCAAAGCCAGTCCGTAGCGGGACGGCTGCTCAAAGCTCCCTTTTTCCTGCTGAAGCTCAGACCAATTGCTTCCTCCCTTTGCCGTAAATTCATATCGATGTTCATCAAAGTGAAGCCAATAATAGAAGGTTGCTTCATCACTGCCCTTCGTCCCATAGTGTTCAAGACCGGGAGAAAGCAAGATGTACTCGCCGCCTTCAACAGAGAACGATTTTTCATTTTCCGTGATATAAAGCGTCCCCTGCTTGACGTAAATCAGATCAAACACAGAAAAAACGCGCTTCACATGGGTTTCTCCCTTTTTAAACATCCCTTCTCCGGCTGCGATAAATACCGGAAAAGGCGGGACTGTAAACAGGATGCGAGGCATGTTGATCATCCTCCTTTTTAAGTCGGATTTTTGCAAGAAGTTTCGTTTCTCTCCCTTTTTATTATAAGGAAATGGAGGTACACTTTAAAACGTTGATTTTATTTACGAAAGGGGTTAGACACAATGAAACAAGCTGTCTTCAAATCAACCGCTTTGAAAAAACCCGCTGACAAAACGTTCTCATTATTTTCGCTTACTTGGCCAATCTTTATTGAGGTCTCATTATATATGTTTATGGGGAATGCCGATACACTGATGCTCAGCCAATACTCGGATAACAGCGTGGCAGCAGTCGGCGTCAGCAACCAGATTTTGAATTTAATTATCGTGATGTTCAGCTTTATTGCAACAGGAACGACCGTTATCATTTCACAATTTCTAGGGTCACGGAAAAAGAAAGAAGCCGTGGAAGTCGCTTATGTATCAATCGGCGCCAATTTCTTCATCAGCCTTGCCATCAGCGCCGCCATCTTTTTTGCAGCCGTCCCTCTGCTTCATATGATGGGATTATCAAACGAGCTGATGCCTGATGCGAAAGTCTTTTTACAAGTTGTCGGAGGTCTGTCCTTTATTCAGGCTTTAATCATGACATTCAGCGCGATCTTAAAAAGCTACGGCTACACAAAAGATACAATGTTTGTCACGATCGGCATGAACATTTTAAACATCGCCGGAAACTTTGTTGTTATTTTCGGTTTGTTCGGCTTTCCTGTTCTCGGCGTTGCCGGTGTGGCGATGTCTACATCTATCGCCCGCGTCATCGGATTAATTGCGATGATCGTGATTGTCAACAAACGCATTCAACTGAAGCTGTCGTTGAAAAAAGTCTTTCATATGCATAAAGACCACTTGCGCAAGCTGCTGAAAATCGGCATCCCTTCTGCCGGAGAACAGCTTTCATACAACCTGTCACAAATGATTGTTACGTATTTTATCGCCATCATGGGTGCGCAGGCGCTGACAACAAAAGTGTATACGCAAAATATTACGATGTTTATTTTGCTGTTCGGCACTGCCATCAGCCAGGGCACACAAATTTTAATCGGCCGCTTTATCGGCGGCAAACAGTTTGATGCCGCGTATGAGCGCTGCATGAAGAGTTTATATTGGGCCCTCGGAATTGCTGCGGCTACATCAATTTTAATGACGATCTTTTCAAAAGACCTGATCGGCATCTTTACACAAAGCCCTGACATTATTGCCACTGCGAGCCTTTTGATAGCCATGACGATTATCCTTGAACCGGGCCGCTCGTTTAATGTCATTATCATTAACTCCCTGCGTGCTGCCGGGGATGCGAAATTCCCGGTTTACATGGCAATGATTTCGATGTGGGGCATCGGCCTCCCGCTTGCTTATCTGTTCGGCATCCACCTTGGATTCGGCCTTGCCGGCATTTGGATTTCCTTTATCGCGGACGAATGGATACGCGGAATCTTAATGTACAGAAGATGGCGCTCCCGTATTTGGATTCAAAAAGGTATGGCGTAACACCCGGCTCAACAAAGCCGGGTGTTTTTTTATCGTTCAGACAGAATTCGCTCTGCTTCGCTGCGCCTGTTCAAACACATTGTACTGCTCAGTCCTGATTTTTTCTAAAACAGCTCGGTACAGGTGAGCTGCCGTTTCCACCGCCTTTTGCGAATACTTAGGGAAAAGCGGCAAGGCATCCAGGCACTCTTCAAGATAGGCTTCCGCTTCAAAAGCGATATACTCCCACGTCATCGTGAACGCTTTATTTACAGTGCCTTTTTGGAGATCAGCCTCTGTATAGCCGAATTGCTGCATAACCTGGCGGGGAATGCGGTTTTTTTGCTGATCTGAGCCAAGATCACTTAAGAAGCGAATCAGCTGTATGGCCAAGCCGAGAGAGACGGCTGCTTGTTTGAGCTGATCTTGTTTGCGGCGTGTCAGTATCGGCAGCAGCATCAATCCGGCAGCACCGCCCGTCCGATATGCGTACATGAGCAGTTCATCAAGGCCATCATACGGCTTGGCGTCTTCTTTTTGTGCGGCAATAAACTCCCGAAAAGGTTCGCTGTCCAATGCAAAGGTCTGATACGCATGATCAAAAGCCTTCCATATATGGTGATTACCGTTATTTGTCCTTTTGTAAACATGATCAGCCTCAGCTTCAAATGAGGGCAATGCCTTTTCGTCTGCACTGGCCGCCGTGTGGCAAAACGACAATACTGCCCAAGCGGCTTGTCTTTGCTTTAGCGGGAGATATGATAATGCTTTGAAACAGGCTGGCGCGTATTCGCCAACAATCTGTCCGCATTGCTGGTAAGCTTCTTTTATCTCTTTCATTTTTCTCACTCCTATGTATCACTGCTTCTTCAAGTCTAGTATGTTTTTTCCTAATTGTATATGAAGAAAATGCCGATTTTTCCTTTGTAAAAGTAACCATACGCAGCATGCTGCTAAACCTCGGATACCTAGTCTGAACAGAATCATCGACGAGATATGCTTTTTTATTTTTAATGCTATACAACAGATAGAATGTAAACATTTCTCGATCATTACTTCAATAAAAGAGGAATCATGGAAAAAAGGGCTAATTGTTATTTGATACATGATAGGATTGGAGTGAGTTCAGTGATAAAATTTTTCGAATATAACTGGCAGGTTAGAGATCAATGGTTTGCTTGGTGTCATCAACTAACCACTGAAGAATTACTTAAAAACCGTCTTGGCGGAGTAAAGAATATTTTATATACCCTTTTTCATATTATTGATGTGGAATATAGTTGGATTCGTGCGATCCAAGGAAAAGAAGATATCTCTGTTCAGTTCGCTGATTATCAAACACTCAATAAAGTGAAATCTCTCTCAAATACATTCCGAAGTGAAATAATTGATGTTTTAGAAACACATTCAGATCAAATAAAAGATGAACTTGTAAGCGTTCCTTGGGAGAAAAGTGTTTTATATACGCGAGACGAAATATTACACCATATCATCGCTCACGAAATTCACCATATTGGTCAACTTTCTGTATGGGCTAGGGAATTAAAGGTAAGCCCGGTATCAGCTAGTTTTATCGGCAGAACATTAAAACCTATTCATTCTTATTGAAGGAACGCGGGGACAATTCGATCGTGCTGTTGTACAAAAAAGGATAGATAGAGCATATATTTCTCTGCCCATCTATCCTTTTATTTAAATCTATACATCTCTGGCTTTTCATCACATTTGCATTGAACCTATCTCTCATCAATATCAATGCGGTACGCTTCAAACCATGTATGGATTTGGGCGAGGTGGGCGATCAGCTGAGGCCCTTTCATGAGCTGGCCGAACCACGGAACCTTGAAGGAGGAGCCTTCTGTTTCTAAAAGCTGATCCAATTGTTTTCTGTCCAGCAGGGTATGGAGCACGGAGTCCTTTTGCCCTCTGATCGTTTTCAGCCATTCGCTGACGCCTTTTGTATATTCCGGGTGGTGTGTCTTCGGATACGGGCTTTTTTTGCGATACAGGATATCATCAGGCAAAATGCCTTCAAGCGCTTTACGCAAAATGCCTTTTTCCCGGCCGTCATGCATTTTCATTTCCCACGGAATATTCCAGACGTATTCCACGAGCCGGTGATCGGCAAACGGCACCCGCACTTCCAGGCTAGCCCCCATGCTCATGCGGTCCTTTCGATCCAAAAGGTTCGTCATAAACCAAAGCATATTTAAATAGAACAGCTGCCTTCTTGCTTTGTCCACGCCGGTTTCTCCGTCTAACAATGGCGTTTCCGCCAAGGTTTCTTCGTATTTGGCATTGACATATTCTTTGAGATTCAATTTGGTCTGCCATGAATCAGAAAGCAGCTTGATCCGCTCCTCTGTCGACCTCATCCACGGAAAGCCCGACTCAGCGTCTGCCATATGGAACCACGGGTACCCGCCGAAAATCTCATCCGCGCACTCTCCCGACAGGCTGACGACAAAGTCCTTTTTGATTTCCCGGCAAAACCACAGCAGAGATGAGTCGACATCCGCCATACCAGGCAAGTCTTTGACAAGCACGGCTTCCTCCAAATGATCGACGAGATCCTGTTGGCTGATGATGCATCTGTGGTGGGTCGTGCCGAAGGCCTCTGTCATTTTTTCAATCCAAGGCCCATCGTCATTTGGCTGAAAAGCGCTTGCTTGGAAAAATTTATCGTTCTCTTCGTAATCAATCGAATAAGTATGAAGCGGCGCTTTTCCTTCCTTTTCAAAATGGCCCGCCGCAATCGCTGTAATCGCGCTTGAGTCAAGTCCGCCGGATAGGAACGTACAAACCGGCACATCGGACACAAGCTGCCGCGTCACCGCGTCCTGAAACAGCGATCTGACATTGGCAACCGTGTCATCAAAGCTGTCCGTATGTGTTTGGCTTTCGACATTCCAATAACGCCAAATATTCAGCCCGTCTTTAGAAAACGTAAGCGCATGAGCTGGCCGGACTTCTTCTATGCCTTTAAATACGCCGGTCCCAGGGGTTCTGGAAGGTCCGAGCCCGAAAATTTCAGAAAGCCCTGTTCTGTCCACCCGCGCTTTTACCTCAGGGTGTGCGAGAATCGCTTTGATTTCTGACCCGAAGAGAAAAGAAGATCCTTGCTCCGTATAAAAAAACGGCTTCACGCCGAGACGGTCTCTCGCGGCAAACAGCAGATCACGCTTTTCATCCCACACAGCAAAAGCGAATATGCCATTAAGATGATCTACACAGTCTTCCTGCCATTCAATGTAGCTGTGCAGCAGCACCTCGGTATCTGACGTCCGCTCAAACCGATGGCCCCGTGCCTGCAATTCTTTGCGCAGATCTTCCGTGTTATACAGCTCACCGTTGTAAATAATGGTGTACGTATCCCCTTTATAGGTGCATGCCATCGGCTGGCGCCCGCCTTCAATATCGACAACCGCAAGCCTTTTATGTCCGAATAAAACATGATGCTCTCCCCAAACATTAGAATCATCAGGACCCCGTTTGGAAAGAGTGTCTGTCATTCTGTACATCGTTTGTTTTTCCTGGACGAGCTGCTTTTTAAAATCGACCCAACCCGTAATTCCGCACATGTGATATCAGCTCCAATCCCGTTTCTTTCAGCACCTTAGTAAGTTTATGCAACTATAGGCAGATAGTTGATTTGTCCACAAAAGAGTTGTATGGAACAGGCTTGAATTGGAAAAAAAGGAGAGGAAAGAAGAAAAAGGAGACGGCTTGCATGAAGCGGAAACAATTGTTATATCAAGAAGAACAAAAATGGGAATACGGCACCATCCTCATCGAAGACGGCCTCTGTTTAATCGAAAACGGAGAAGGCGATATCCTGCTGGCGGACAGTATGCGCCACAGCCCAATCTGGATACAGCATAAAGGAAAATGGGAACAGGCCGGCTTTCAGGGTCAATTGGCACTGACTTGCGGCGGCGAAAACATCTCCCTTTCAGGCGGAGAACGCATCCGTTATGAAAAATCGGTCAAGCGGCCTCTCATGGCGCTTTTAGATTCGCTTGATGACGAAACCTTTCTCGCATTTTTACAGCATTTGCACAGCTTCGGCTTATCGGTATTCGATTGCGTGTTTTCTTATAATAAAGGAGTCTTTTCGCATACATCGGAGGAGCAGGGTGTTTCTTTTTATCACTTTTCAAACGACACCGCCCAATGTGCCATGCAGCATCACTACAGCCATGACGGGAGAGGCGACCGATTCGAATGGACGGCTTCAAATGGAAAGAGATCCATTATGTATTCAGCGGTGCAGCGGGGCCGCAAATAAAAAAAGCGGTGCAGCGAGCACCGCTTTTTGATTACTTTTCAACAACGACTTTTACATCCTTGCTTTCTTTTTTATCTGTATCAGCAGCTGTGACGTACAGCACGGTTCCGGCTTTTTGTTTTTTGATTTTCACCGTGAACGTTCCTTTCGCGTCTGCTTTGGCAGAAGCAATGACTTTCTTTGCTTTGTTTTTCACTTTGATCATCGCCTTGCTGTTCGCTTTTCCTTTCACTGCCGTATCCTTCGTTTTCACTGCGTTTACTTTCGGTGTTCCGGAAGGTTTTCCTTTGACAACGACAACTTTATAAGAGGTTTTTGCATCGCCTTTTGCCGCTTTCACATACAGGACTTGATCTTGTTTTTGAGTCGGGATATTGACTTTGAACGCACCGTCTTTCCCGGCTTTGGCGCTGCCGAGTTTTTTCTTGCCGCTCATTACCTCGATCAGCGTGCCTTCCTTCGCTTTTCCTCTTACGGCTGTTTGTGTGCTTTCCAGCTTGTTGACCTTGAGCTGCAGATCAGCTGCACTGACAGCCTTCATGACATTCAGCCGTCCGTAGCCTGAGTGCCAGTCTACACCAGGCGTCTTCGGAATGACGATTGGATCGCCATTATCGTCATACAATTCCTCCTCTTCGCCATCGACGCTTTCAAAGGAAATATCGTCCGCCGTCTTTTTCAACATATCCTCAACTTCTGTTCTTTTCAGCTTAGGGTTTTGAGCAAACAGCAAGCCTGCAGCTGCGGCAGCATATGGCGTCGCCATGGATGTTCCGCTCATGTACGTGACATTTCCGTTCGGCACTAAGCTCGGGATATCAGACCCTGGAGCGGAGATGTCCAGACCTTTTCCATAGTTAGAAAAATCCGCGGTCATATCCATGCGGTTCGTTGCGCCGACTGACATTACATATTTAGAAGATGCAGGATAGGATAATGAATTGGCTCCGTCATTCCCGCTGGCTGCGGCAACCAAAACATTTTTGTCAGCTGCGTATTTCAAAGCAAATTCAAGCACGCGGCTGTAGCCTCCGCCTAAACTTAAATTAATCACCTTTGCTCCTTTGTCAGCAGCATATTTGATGCCAAGGGCAATTTGTTCAGTATCTCCGGAGCCTGTTGAATCAAGCACTTTTACCGGAATAATTTTCGCTTTGGCGTTCAATCCAGTCATTGAATAGCCGTTATCGCTTTGGGCGGCAATAATGCCGGCGACGTGTGTCCCATGCCCCTGATCATCCATTGCGCTGTTATTCCGCCCGACAAAATTGTGTCCGAGATCTGTTCTTACTTTTCCTTTTAAATCAGCAAGGGTGCTGTCCACACCTGTGTCTACTACCGCAATCAATGTATCGTTCAGCTTGCGTTTGGACAGCAAGCTGCTGGCAGGTTCGTATTTCAGATCCGCATTTTTGACCCCGCCGTTTTCACCGTTGTTTTTAAGCGGCCATTGGTAAGGATACTGAATATCGTTTGAGAGGCTTTTGTATTCCTGCACAGGCTCCGCAAACTCTACATTAGACATCTTGGATAATGTCGCAGCAGCGCTTTTGACCCGTTTGGCACTTGCCGTATATGCGCCGTTCTGTTTCTCATCTTTTGGAATTTCAAATGAGTATAGATTGTCAAACAGTTTCTTTGCCTTTTTCACATTGGAAATGTCTTTTTTCGATTGCGCGCTTGCAGAGAAGCCCTTCATTTCATTATGTACGGATGAGAGGCTTTTATTGTTCTTCACCTTGAAAATGACCTTTGTTGTCTGAACTTCACTTTTCGCGGCAATATTGTTTTCTGTTAGAATCGCCCCTGCTGTTTTGCCTTGCAGCTTGTTGATGTTTAATTGTTCCGCCTGTTTCTTTATCTCCTCTTTAAGGAAAGACGGGACTGATTGTAAAGCTGTATCGTAAAGACGATTGATGGCTTTTTGATCCTTTTCAGTCACCTTATATGATGATGACGCACCGTTTTCTGACACATCATCAAACATCGGTTTTAATGTCACAAGATCCTGATAGATTTCATTTCTCGCTGTTTTATTGAGTGCGAGTTTCGCAACGATAAACGGCGCCGCTTTATAGTAAAGGCTTGTCAGCTCTTTGCCTTCTGCTGTTTGGCTTAACTGCTCATCACGAATCGCTCTCAGCTTGTCGAGGATGCTTTTTCCTGATTTCTTCTGATCGACACTCATTTCCACCGGACAAGCTTCTTCCTCTTCTAAATCTGACGGCTGCTTTTTGGTGCCTTTATATCCAATCGTATACTTGGCTTCCGCAGCTGCTTTCGCCGTTCCGCCATCCTCTGGTTCTTCGTCTCCAAGGTATTCAACTTTTACATAGTAAGGGCCGCTCCACGCGTATGGAAAATTAATTTCGCTTTTTCCATCCTCCGCTGTGTAAGAACGGTACATCTCAAACGTTTCATCTTTAAGCGCTTTTTCCTTACTTGGATATACAGATACATTCAGTATGGAATCACTCTTTACAGTCAGTGCCATATGTGAGTTTTTCTGAATATCTGCTTTTCCCGGGGTCACTTTGTACCATTTCACCTGTTCCGGTTCCTTCATGGTCCCTGTCTGCTCTTTTCCGTTTTCCAGAGCAGGCGCCTTATCGATTGCACCGGCAGCAGCCGCTTTGGTTCCCGGAGAAAAAAGGCTGAAGATCAGTGCAATAATGAGCACTGCCGCCACAAACGAACTGAATTTTTTACGTTTCATGATATCCCTCCTGCAAAATAATGAATCTCCTTGAAGGTATCATAAATTCATAGGACGAGATACCGCTTACAGGGAATTTTAAGGTTATTTTAAATGATTTGGAATATACGGGAGTAAACGCCTAAAAACCCGACTCCATCAAAGGGCCGGGTTCACGCTTTTTCTATTAAAACAATTGAAAACCGATTGGCAAATGCAGACCGAGCAGCACTGTCAGGACAAGAACGATGACGAAGGCGATCCATAGGCCTCCGGTAGATTTTTCTTTTTTCTTGCGGATGAGGAGCATTTCCATCAGGCAGATGGTGATAATGCCAAGAATCATTTTGCCGGCGTATTCTCCGTTCCAATTGGCAAAACGGACAAACAGCTCAGCTCCTGTCAAAATAATAAGGATATAGAATAACCGCAGAATCATATGAGTGATTTTTGCGCCCTTCGCACTTCCTGACGCATACAGCGAGTAGCTGACGAAAAGCAGAATCAGCGCTACCACCCATGTCGTAATATGTATGTGTGTCATACAGGTTCCCCCTATCAGATAAAATTACCCCACTTATAGTACCATGAACTTGTCCTCTGCCACAAAGATGAATCTCAGAAAAAACGGGCGGATCCAAAACCGCCCTCCTGTTTGGTTCAGCCGATTTGGTTTGACAGCGTTCCGATCCGGTCTATCGTAATGTCGATTTTATCGCCTGACCGCAGGAATTTAGGCGGCGTAAAGCCCTTTCCGACCCCAGACGGCGTCCCGGTGGCAATAATGTCTCCAGCTTCAAGCGTCATCCCTTTTGAGAGGGTTTCAATTAATTCCGGAATGGAAAAAATCATATCGCTTGCCGAACCGGATTGGCGCAGCTCGCCGTTGACTCTCGTTTCAACTTTAAGGCGGTCAGGCTCCTGAATTGATGATTTATGTACAAGCACGGGTCCCATCGGACATGTCGTATCCAGACTTTTTCCGATAAAAAACTGCTTATGCCTTTTTTGCAGATCACGCGCCGTGATATCATTCACAATCGTATACCCGAAAATATGGTCATATGCGTCTTCTTTTGATATGCGGGTGCCGCTTTTTCCGATGACGACAGCAAGCTCTCCTTCATAATCGAGCTGAGAGGTGACCTCTTCATGACTGCTTACGATATCACCATGCCCTGTTACGGTTACCGGCGATTTAGTAAATACCATCGGATGCTCTGGAATGTCAGCCTCACTCCCCATTTCAATCGCATGATCCCGATAGTTTTTGCCGATGCAGAGGATATTTTTTGACGGCCTGGGAATGGGTGCATGGAGCTTCACCTCAGATAATGAATACATAAATGACCCCAGCTCATCATTCGGTTTCTTTGCCCACTCGGCCAGCTGCCTTGCATGCGCAACAAACTTCTCCCCTTCTGCGATACATTCAATCAGCGATCCCGGAATCGTCTCAAGTTCAAACAGTTTTTTTTCAGCCTTTTGTAAATCCATAATTTTCTCATCATCAATGATCAGGCCGACAAACATTCGGTTGTAAAGTTCCCCTGTCGCAAATTTCATGTTATTCCTCCATCATCTTTTAAATCAGAATGCTCCTTCATGTATTCTCTGTCGAATGCTGAAATTCCTTTTTCTCATATCCGTTTTCATTTCGTTTCAGGACGGGCCTGCTGCACATATCATACAAATGTCGTTTTGAGGAGGAGGTAAGAATATGGAGAACGTACATTTATTTTTTCATCGGCAGCAGCTGAATCATAAAGGCACATCCAAGGGGCTGCTGGTTACAGACCGAGCAGTTTCTCCCATTCTTCTCACACAGCGTGACAGAGCGGAAAAGGCATCCTATGAAATCAGCTGGGAAAAGTCCCTGCTTGGCGAACGCACACTTTTTTTGAATGCGGAACAGGATGATCCGTCACTGATGCGGCGCAGGCTCGCCTATTGTTTTTTTGATCAGATCGGCGTTCCTGCTCCCGCTGCCTCGTACAGTTTTTTGAGCATCAACGGCCAGCCGGAAGGTATTTATTTGAGCATCCGGAACCATCACTTGGTCCATAGAGCAGACTGCCTGTTGAAGACCGTCGATCCGAGGGTACCTCTTTCCATTTTTAAAGAGGAAGCTTCCGCGTTTTCACACGAATTTCGCACGCTGATCTGTACAGCAGAAGATGACGAGTTGGCTGACCGGATTAAAATGTATCTGGATGTCAAACGGTTTTTCCTGTGGCTGATCGGCAGCGCCTGCACCAGCCAAGGCTTTTACTATGCATTTTGCGCAAACGAATCCGGACGGCTCCTTGTTACCCCGATGGAGACAAGAGCACTGGCGGCACCCGTTAGATCTGATGAAGATCCTCTGCTGACTAAAGGACGGACGCTGGCGGCAAGGCTGCTCTCCATACCCGCCTTCCGGTCGCAATATCATACTTTAATGAAGAACGTACTGAACCGCTCGTTTACCATTGAACGATTGGCTCCTTTCATCAGCGATTGGCTCTTTGACATTTGTCAAAAATCTGATGATGATCCTTTCATAAAAAAAAGCCCCTCGCAATTCGAAAAGGAGCAGACAAACATACTTAGAGAAATTGAAGAGCGGCAGGACTGTCTACAAGCACACTTAGCCAGACTATAGTCCTTTATTCATGAAAAAGGCCGCAGCAAAAAATGTCGCTTTTTTAGTCAAATTGACGAAAGGCAACCTATTCAGCAAAAATGGGTTATACTAACGATATCCTGTATTTATCAAAATAAAATCTGGAATTGGAGATAGTGTAATGGATAGTAAAATTGAAGAAATGAGAACCACACTAATTGAAACAGCACAAAAATATGGCATGAATTCAGAGGAAACGATTCAATGCAGCCAAGCGCTTGACAGTTTACTAAACAGCCGAATTAAAGAAGAAATGATCTTTGGGGGATATGCTGAAAACTCCTGTATGTGAATCTTTTTCTATAACGGTTTGAATACTGCTCCGCTTTTTGCTCTGCACTTCTGGGATATACCTCAGGGCTAGAGTGTGCCAGCCCAAAAATGAAATCCGCAACACGATATACTCCAAAAAGCATTTCTACACGCCAAAGGAACTGAATCAAAAATCACGCGGCGGATATGCGGCAGTCACTGCCGTATTTCTGCTCAGTCTAGACAATACCCGCTTTTAAAAATATGTAAACGTAACGGCCGAAAAAAAATAGTCGAAGCTGATATGCCCCTTTAAATTTTTCTCACACATATGTGCGTTTGTCATAAGCTATCGTGAAAAGCCCAATTGAAAACAAATTCTATTTTTACTTTACTTGGCTTTTTTCAATTTTACAACAAAGGATGTGCTCGTATGCCGGCCATTGTCGGGGCGTTTAAAATTAATGCGATTGGTACGAGCGGAGTCGTTCATATCGGGGACTGCATTACGATTTCTCCTCAGGCACAGGTCAGAACGTTTGCCGGTGCCGGCAGCTTTAATACCGGCGACAGCCTCAAGGTGATGAATTACCAAAACGCGACGAATGTGTATGATAACGATGCGGTAGATCAGCCGATTGTAGGCAATGCGTAAAAGGAGTGAGGCTCATGAATTTCTATATTAATCAAACGATCCAAATTAACTATATACGCCTGGAATCAATCAGCAACTCCTCCGTTCTGCAAATCGGAAGCGCCGGATCAATTAAATCCCTGTCAAACCTGTATAATACGGGAAGCTATGTCGAACCAGCACCAGAGGTTTCAGCCTTAGGGCAGCCGGTTCAGCCGCAGGCACCCGATGCAAGTTCATTGGTCCCTCTCCAGCCACCTGGCCGTTAATTATATGAAAGAGGTGAAGACCATGTATGATCAATCTGTTTCCTCTTACTTACAAAACTTGAATTCCTTTGTTCAGCAGCAGGCACTCCATATCCAGCAGCTCGAACGCCAGCTGAATGAGATTCAATCTGAAATGAATTCGATGAAGCAGCGGCCGGCCACTACCATTGAGCGTGTGGAGTATAAATTTGATCAGCTGAAAATCGAAAGGCTTGATGGGACATTAAATATCGGTTTAAATCCGACTGATCCGAACAGCGTTCAAAACTTTGAAGTCAGCCAATCGACACCTGGAATCGGAATGATGCAGCAGGAAGAGGGCGCCCAGCTCATGCAGCAAATCCGCCAGAATGTCGACATGTACTTAACCGAAGAAATCCCAGATGTTTTAGAGCAGCTCGAAAACCAGTACGACAGCAGGCTGGACGACACAAACAGACATCATATCATTGAAGACATCCGAAAACAAATGGACAGCCGCATCCACTATTACATGTCCCATATCAAAAAAGAAGAAAATACTCCGCCTGCACAATATGCGGAACATATCGCCGAGCACGTGAAGCGTGACGTAATCCGTGCTGTAGAACATTTTCTGGAGCATATCCCAGCAGAAATGAAAGGAGATGAGCAAGCATGATCTTTACCGTCATCAACCGCAGCCTGGAGGTCGGGGATATCCGGATGAATGGTGTGTCCAGTTCCTCTGTATTCCACATCGGAGACACTGAATCCATCTATCTCTCTTCGATTTTTGATACACCGCCTGAATCTCTTATTATCGGGCCGCTTGCTCCGATTTCGCCGGCATAATGTTAAAACGCATCCCACGCATCAGAATGATTAAATTCAACTCACTTGGTATAGCAAGCGTGTTTCAAGCCGGTGACACAAACGAAATCGATATGAGTATAAGAGTATTTGCTGTTCAGCGCTCGCTGGCTACGTTTTACTATAACGAAGGCTCATTTAACAGAAAGGAGTACCCGATTTTTCAGCAGCAGGTATTGAGGCAGCTTCCTGAAACAAGCGTACAAAGCGCATTTTGCCACGAGATGCCGGCTATTTTTGTTCGCAATGTCAAAATTCAAGGGGTCTCAGCTGCTTCTGTTTTTCATGCTGGATCAGCTTCGGTTGTTCGCGGTGACGCGAGAATCAAACATATCAGGCAGATTCAGTCTCCGCGCTCACAATCGCCCGCCAAGAGCATATAATAAACAGAGACTTCGATAAAGGGTGTCGTTTATGCCAGCAATTGTCGGGCCTATAGCTATCAATTCCATATCGGGCGGAGTCGTAAACTTTGGTGATTCCTTTTACTTATCTCCGAAAAGCTCTTCAAAATCTGCGCTCGGTTCGGGAGCAGGAAATACGGGAGATTTCCTTCTATTAAACAACGCAGTCAACGCGACAAATTATATAGACCCCGATGTCAGCGATCAGGATATGGTTGGAAACGGATAAAAGCAGCCGCTCTGCAAAGAGAGGGCTGCTTTTTAGTCATGTTTTCTTTTGTCGATCATTTGATTTCTTTGTTTTGATCAGCTTCTCTGGCGGCTGTTTTCGGATCCATTTGACAAATCGGGCAAGCTGCGGGTCGCTTCTGAGTTCATTGATTCCGTTTAAGCGAACCGCAAGCTCTTGATTGGTATATAAGGCATGAATTTGTTTATGGCAAGGAATACAGAGCATTGCTGTCGGCAGAAACGTTCCGCCTTCCTCTTTCGGTGTGAGGTGGTGCTCTGTCAGTTGGACATCGCTCCGGCCGCACAGCTCACATATTCCGGCAGTCTGCTTTGCCATTTCCGCTGTCCTCCTTACATCAATTCAAGTGACACCCGTGTGCCGCGTCCGCTCGGTTCAGCCGGATGGACGATCAGCTTTTTCGGAAGCCGTGCCCGCAGTTCCTGCACATGGCTGATAACACCGACAGACAGATTGTCTGACTGCAGTTTTTCCAAGGCTGTCACAACCGTATCAAGCAGATCTTGATCCAGGGTGCCGAACCCTTCATCTAAGAAGAAGAACTGAAGCGGGTATTCTCCGCGAAGCTGGATCTGGGCAGACAGCGCAAGAGCGAGAGAAAGCGAGGTGAGGAAGGTCTCTCCTCCAGACAAGCTGGATACCGGGCGTTTGACGCCTCCATTTGCGTCATCACGCATCACGAATCCGCCTTCTGAATCCACTTCGATGGCATAGCGCTGTCTCGTCAGCATGCCAAGTCTTGCTGAAGCGTCCCGCGCTACGCTTTCAAGCTGCTCCTCAGCTAAAAATTCGACGAATGTGTTCCCTTTAAACACAGCTTGCAGCTTGTCCAGCCTGTCGATATGCGTCTGCCATTTTTTCAGCTCAGCCTCAATTTCGTTAAACCGTTTATGATGGTCGCGAATAACGGCCAGCGCTTTCACTGCCGCGCCTTTTTCCTCTATCGCAGCGCCAAACGCGTCCTCAGCTTCCTGTAAAGCCGTAACGGTTTCGCTCCATTCACTCTCTGACAAGGCTCGGCCGGCAAGTCTCTCCGCTACACGCTTTAAGTTTGCGGCATTTTGCTTCAGTTTATCCATAAACTGGTCTATGCCCGTTTTTATCTTTTCAAGCTCTTCCGCTGGGATAAGACTTCGCTCCACCTCTTCAGTCCGGGTAAAGCGAGTGCCTTTCGCATGCTCAAGCCAATCGGATTCGGCCTTTTCCAACCTGTCCTTCGCCTCTTGAAGAGTCAGCTCGCTTGCTGAAGCGCGGCTTTTCGCCTGATTGAGCCTCATTTGTGCGCTTTGCAGTTCTTCATATAGAGATTGTTCTTTTTCTCTTAACAGCTTAAGATCTTGCTGAACAGAGCGGAGTTTGGCTTGGATCGAATCTCCTTTAGCATAATCTCCTAGTTCGCGCTCATAATCAGCTATCACGTTCTTGATGCGTTCAGCCGCATAGTGAAGCTCCAGCTTTTCCCGTTCAAGCCGATGTCCGGATTCCCGCAGCTTTTCCTTTTGTGCTTCATGCTCAGCAAGAAACGCGATGCTCTTCTCAATTCGTTTTTCACAATCTTCTGCAGCCCGGTCCTTTTCTTCAATGGCTTCCTGCCATTTCTCTGCTTCATTGATAGATTGATCCTGAAACGCTTCGTCAAACGCTTTTAGACGGCTGTCCAACGAGGACTGAAGCTCGGCGATGATGCTTGCGATACGATCCGCCTCTCTTTTTTCAAAACCGATTTTTTCATTAAGCTGCTCGGCCTTTTTTAAAGACTCCTGATAAGCGCTGATCATTTGAGCCATTCGTGTTTTCACAGAAAGAATATCCTGCTTGACTCGTTTCCATTCAATGTTGGCAGTATTGAATGCCTCATGCACCGGCTGATTCTCGTAAGAAGCTGCCGCTTCAAGGTTTGGTGCTTGCTGAATCTTTTGCAAGAACGGACACTGTTCAATAAAACGCGCAGACTGTTCTTCAAGCGTGATTTTGGCTAAAAAAATCTCTTGGCTGAGAGCTGCCGCTTCCGTCAGCAGCATATCTGTCTGTTTGATGTTCTCTTCAAGGCCGCTGTCGAGCTCATATGTTTTGTGTACTGAGGCAGACGGATCATGATGCGTTGAACCGCAAACAGGACAAGGCTTTCCGGCTGTCAGCTTTTCGGCTAACTCTTTTGTCAGCAATGCCACTCTTGCTTTTTCGCGCTGCATCTGAAGCGTCTGTTGTGTCTTTCTAGCCTGTTCAGTTATACGTATTAATGACCGCTCACTCTCGCACACCAAATGGTACACGGTTTGTACAGCCTCATACGCTTGAATGATGTTGTTTTCTTCCGCTTTCGTCTTTTCGACGAGTGTACTCTTCTCCTCATTCAGCTTCTGAAGCACAAGGTTCAATGCGTCACTTCGTTTTTGCTCTTTTGTGATTTGCTCCTCAGTCTGCCTGATGCGTAATGCCATCTCTGCAGCCTGTTGGCAGCTTTTTCGCTCATCGGATGTCACCTGCAGGGATTTGAGCTGCTGCTTCAATTCCGTCTGCCTGTTTTGCCCCCGTGTCAGACGGTCTGTTACAGCCTCCAATTCATTCATGACAGAGTGAAGAGCCTCTTCTTTTTGATGGAGTTCAGCCTTTTTGCGCTCTTCCTCTTGCTTGGCCTCACTCAGTTTGATTTCAATCTCCTGCAGGCGGGAAAGCTGTTCCTGCTCGGTTAAAAGCTCAGGCTCTTTCTCGCTTTTATGCCGGCGCCACGCTTCATACTCTTCATGTTTTTGATGAAAGAAAGCGGTCTGGTCTGCTAAATCCTTTTGAGCAAGCGTTTGTTCCTTTTCAGCTTTCTCCTCCTGCTGGATGGCTTCTGCATACCGATTCGCATAGGGCTTCAGAGCAGCGGCTTTTTCAGCTTCCAGCAGACGCTTTTTCATGTCGTCTACGTGCGGCTGTTCCTCTTCGAGACGTTTTTTCTCTTCTTCATAAGCGGCTTTTTCCTTTTGAACATTCCAAATCTCCTGATGTTCAGTAAACCGCTCTTTTGCCTGATCCCGATTCTTCTTCATCGCTTCCAGCCGGGATTCAGCTTGTTCGAGAGCCTGTTCCGCCAGCTCAACCGCTTCTGAACTCGCTTCCCCGAGGCCGGACTGTTCAGCAAGCATTTCGTTTTTTCTCGCATTGGCTTCCTGTGCCTGCCGTCTCAGTTTTTTCACGAGCCGGTCTCCATACTGCTCCAAATGAAATAAGCGCTGGAGCATATGCCTGCGCTCCGCTCCTTTTAAAGACAGAAATTCAGCAAATTTCCCTTGCGGCAGGACCACCGCTCTCGTAAAATCGTCAATCGTCAGCCCCAAGAGCTCCTCGACTCTTTTATTGACTTCGATGGCTTTATCGGCCAGCACTGTATGCTCATCCTTAATCTCAATGAAGCGGCAAAGTGCCGTTTTCACCTTCATTTCATCCGTTCTTTTAAACACGCGCTCGACTTTGTAAGAGATTTGATGGTTCGTCTGAAGCGCAAAGGTAAAGGAAACAGACAGCGTATCTTCCGCATGGTTTAAAATTCCGTGTGTATTGTTCGCCGCCCGCTCCACCTTTCCGTATAAAGCAAGCGTCATTGCGTCGAGAATAGAGGATTTACCGCTTCCTGTCGGGCCGAAAATGCCGAAAACACCGGCGCCGGAAAGGCCTTCAAAATCAATCGTCTGCTCCTCTCTAAAGCTGTGGAGCCCCTTTATCGATAAGGCGATCGGCTTCATTTCGCATCCTCCTCTTCAACGCCGGATGCAAGCTCTAAAAACAGCTTCACCATTTCTTCATCCGGCACCGCGCCGCCAGTTTGTTTTTCATAAAATTTTTTAAAGCGGTCTTCGATCGACACATGCTTCACCTCGACCCGCTCCCGCTCTTTGTTTTGTTCTTCAAAAACCGGCCTGATATGGATAAAGCCCGGGTGCGCCTTCCGCAGCCTATGAATTTCTTCAAGTGACAGCTGGTCCGTCACACGGATTTCAAGGTCAATCCAGGCATTCTCATCCCTGCCTTCATCCAGCCAGCTGTACACCTCGCTCAAGCCATTTGCCGCTTTCCACTTCACAAGAGGCTTGCCGCTAGACAATAACACTTCATGCCAAGACGCCTCTTCTCCCGGCTTCGCGTCCACGATTGTCACCGATTTGGCGTAGCCCGCTTCAGAAAAGCTGTAGGCGAGCGGAGATCCGGAATAACGTGCAAGCGTCCGCGCCCGCTTGATCGTTTGCGGGCGATGCAAATGGCCGAGCGCCACGTAAGCGGCATCCGCCGGCAGGCTTTCAGCAGCCACCGTATATGCGCCGCCGACTTCAATCGGCCGCTCTGAATCCGTTTGGTTTCCGCCTGCGACATAAATATGGCTTGCGGCAACCTTTACTGCGTCTTTGCGAAACCGGCTCGTCATATGCTCAAACGCCTGCCTGATTTTCACATCATAATGATCGCGGAGCAGCTTCTCATCAAATGTATCGGAAAGCACTTCATTTAACCGCGCTTCAGATGGGTACGCCAGCGCCCCCACCGCCAAAAGCTCACCTGCTGAAGGCACTTCTATATGAAGCGGTTCCGTTGTCGGATAGCCGATTAAATAAATGCCGTGTTCATGTGTCAGCGGTGAAGCGGCGGACAAACGGTCAGGATTATCGTGGTTTCCGGCAATGACAACAATCGGGCGCTTCCCTCTGTCGCTGAGCGCAGACAGGCTTTCATAAAACAGCTGCTCGGCTAAAGCCGGCGGGTTCACGGTGTCAAACGCGTCCCCTGCCATTACGACGGCATCGATCTGCTCTTCCTTTACAATCGTATTCAATTCATCAAGCACATCTGCCTGTTCACTCAGCCTGCTTCTTCCTTCCAGCGTTTTTCCAAGATGCCAGTCAGCCGTATGTAAAATCCGCAAATGCTTTCACCTCTCTTTTATATGGAAAACGAGATCCGCTCCGCCTGAAATCACCGGAGCTTACGGATCTCGCTATAATGTCAGAATGTGCCCTCCGTCAAAGAAATAAAGCGCACATCCCTTTACCTTTGTTTTTGCAATTTGCTCAACTGCCTTCGTGTACAGCTGAATTTGCGTTTCATATCGTTTCTTCAAGATCGGGACCGCTCCTTCAAATCCGTGCTGGAATTTGCCCTTAATCCGGTCCGATTTATAGTCCAAAAGATATAAACCGCCGTCAGTTTCATAGAGACAATCAATGATTCCCTGCACTAAAAGCGGCTCATCCGCCTCCTGTGCATCAGGATAGATCTCCTTGGCTGGAAGCGCCAAACTGAACGGTACTTCCCTATTCTTCCATTGCGCGCTGATCAGCTGTCCGCCGATTTCCGTATGGAAGAATTGCACGATTTCTTCTATATCAATAGCGGTTTTTTGTTCTTCCGTGAGCAGTTCTTTTTCATAAAGCTTATGAACCGTCTGCTCCGCTTCTTCTATCGTCGGCACATGTGTCAGTGAGATATGCTGCATCACCGTATGCATGGCCGTTCCTTTCTCTGCCGCCGTCAGGCCTTTTTTCATCATGAAAGCGGGCCGTCTGTACAGCATGCTGCCGTCAGCCGGTTTAACAGGGGCCCTGCCGCTGTATTCATCCTCGTACTCTCTTTTTCTCTTGATCTCAGATACCGACTGCTTTGTGCTAATTTGCGTCACCTCGTGATACGGGTAGGTCCAGTTCAACTGCTCGCGGGCTTTTTCATCAAATGCAAACGAGCCGGGAACTGGTTCACCTTGGCGAATCGATTCTAGGCGCTCGCTTTTTTCTTCCATTCTTTCCTCCAAATCATCATCCAGCAAATCATAGGAATGGATCATTCGGACGGCAAAACGAGCCGGGTGTCCTGATATATCAGGACGCGCTGTCGCACCGTTTTCAGCCAAAGTCTCCATATCTCTGTGTCTGGCAAGAGCCGGCCCGATGAAATCTAAATACGTTTTTGCCTGATAGCGGTCAAACTCCGGAAGAAGCCAGTCAGTTTGTGACGCGGATGCCTGCCATTTTGCGAGCTGTTTCTGATGATCCTTGCACGAACCAAGCAGAAACAATTTTTCCTTTGCTCTTGTTAATGCAACATAGAGTACCCGCAATTCCTCTGACAGCAGCTCCCTGCGCATTTTTTTCTTCATCGCAATGAGCGGAAGCGTCGGATAGCTGATACGCAATTGCGGGTGAATATACTTCGTGCCAAACCCGAGCTCCTTGTCCAGCAGGTACGATTTGTTTAAGTCCATCATGTTGAAATTGCGGCCGAGACCCGCTGCAAACACAACAGGGAATTCAAGCCCCTTGCTGCTGTGGATCGTCATTAAGCGGACAACATCCTCCTGCTCGCTGAGCGCTCTCGCCGTACCAAGATCATCGCCCCGCTCCTGCATGCGTTCGATAAATCGCAGGAAACGGAACAGGCCGCGAAACGCCGTTGATTCATATTGGCGCGCCCGGTCGTAAAGGACGCGCAAATTGGCCTGGCGCTGTTTTCCGCCCGGCATCCCGCCGACATAATCCATATATTTCGTGTCGCGGTACACTTCCCAAATCAGCTCAGATACTGAGTGGTTTTTCGAAAACGCGCGCCATTTTTGCAGATGCCCGTAAAAGGTTTGCAGCTTTTGATAAAGCTCGCCGTTCCGGTCGCCGGCTGCCAAGTAGTCTTTCATCGCTTCATAGTACGGAGCTTTTGTGTTTTCAAGCCGGATCAAAGACAGCTCGTTTTCATCTGCTCCGACAATCGGTGAGCGCAGCACAGAGGCAAGCGGTATATCCTGATACGGGTTATCGATCACCTTCAGCACCGAAATCGCGACGGCGACTTCGACCGCTTCAAAATAGCCTGACGTTAAATTGGCGTAAACCGGTATGCCCTGTGCTCTCAGCTCCTCCATGATTTGCGGCGCCCACGGCATGGAACGCAGTAAAATCACGATATCGCGGTATTGAATATTGCGGTGTGTTTTCGTTTTTCCGTCATACACCTTAAACGGTGATGAAATCAGTTTGCGAATTTCCTTAGCGATCGCTTTCGCCTCGAACTGCACCGTTTCCAGCTCTTCTGCTTCCTCGCCTGCATCCGTCTCTTCTGCGTTGTCGATCAGCAGCAGCTCCGTTTCCGTCTCGCCATTGTCCGGATACGCCGCGCCAAGCTTCAGCTCAGCCTGCTCGTCATAATCCACCTCACCGATTTTGCCGCCCATCAGCTGTTTAAATAAAAAGTTTGTGCTGTCTAAAATATCAGCCCGGCTTCGGAAGTTTTTATTCAAGTCGATCTTCCGTCCCGTTCCTATTCCGCTCTCTGTAAACCGTTTGTATTTGGAGAGGAAAAGAAGCGGCTCCGCAAGCCTGAATCGATAAATCGACTGTTTGACATCTCCTACCATAAACAGGTTTCCAGTCTCCTCCGGCCCGCTTGTGACAAGCTGCAGGATCGATTCCTGCACGAGGTTGGTATCCTGATATTCGTCAACGAGCACCTCATGAAACTGCTCCTGATAAAATCTTGCTGCCTCGCTCGGACCGCGTTCGCCTTTGTCATTTTCAGCTGTCAAAATCGCCAAACAGTAATGCTCCAAATCAGAAAAATCAATGATTGATTTTTCCTGCTTCGCGGCTTCGAATCGCTTTCCATAGCTAATGACAAGCTGTACGAGTGTATCAATGACAGGCTTCATCTCGGCTAGGCTTTTCAAATGCTGTTCAGGACTTCTTGTGAAGTAGTCGGTTTTGAGCTTTTCAAGCAGTTTTTTCGCACCATTTCGCAAGTCTGTCGCTTCATCAAGCAGCGCGGGATCAAACTCGTCCCCTTTTACCGCCTTCGCGCGCTTAAATGAGACGGCAGGCACCCGCTTATAAAGTTCATTGAAATCGTCCTGATGCTGAATCAGTTCATCAATCTGCGCAAGATCATCAAGGAAATTGTCAGCGCGCGGCGCCGGTCCGCCCGGCGCTTTTGTCAGTTCAAGGGCGCGCAGGAGCTTTTCCCTCGCTCCGTTAAGCACCATTGCAATATCCTCTTTGACATATTGATAAAACGAAAGCTCTTCGATCGCGCTCTTTTCAGATACATCATATAAATGAACAAAGCTTTCCAGCCATGCCTCCGGGTTTGGATGGGATCGGGAATACTCGTACACCTGTTTGACGAGAAATTGCAGATCCAGATCATGCCGGTCTGTCGTGTAGCGGTCAACCAGCTCAAAAAACGCCTCGTCACCCTTTGCGTATTCGTCTTCGAACAGCTCATCCAGCACTTCATCCCCAAGCAGCTCGCCTTCGGTCTGATCGGCAATCCGAAAGCCCGGATCAATATCGATCAAATAGTAATATTTTTTCAGCACTTGCAGGCAAAAGGAATGAAGTGTCGAAATGCTGGCCCGGTTTAAAAGAGACAGCTGGCGTCTGATATGCAGCGAGCCGGGGCGCTTTACGAGCTCTTTTTCCAAGGCATCCGCAATTCGGTGTTTCATTTCTGCCGCCGAGGCGTTTGTAAAGGTCACAACGAGAAGCCGGTCTACATCAATCGGGTTTTCTTCCGCTGTGATTTTCCGGATCATTCGCTCAACGAGCACAGCGGTTTTCCCGGAGCCCGCAGCAGCCGCCACAAGAATATCCTGGCCGGTTGAAACAATGGCATTCCATTGGTCATCTGTCCACGTGCTGTCTGCCGGTTTAGGAATGTTCATTGCCATCCGCCTCCTTTTTTATCCACTCAAGTATCGTCTTGTCCTTTTCAGCCTTTAATGTGCGATACTCGTTTTCTTCTAATGATTCATCAAATTGGCATACTGATTTGAACGCACAGTATGTGCATGGCGTCTTGTTCTTCATTTTATAAGGCTCAATCGATACGCGTCCGTCGGTGATTTGTTCGCCAGCTTCTTGGAAGGTGCGGCGCACATGCTTCGTCAGCAGCTCAAATTCCTTTTCGCCGACTGCCGCCGAGTCCGATCTGAGAGAGCCGTCTTTTTTCAAGCCGGCGTTGACGATATTTGACCGTCCCTCTTGAAGGGTCGTATCCATGAGGCGAACCGCTTCCTGATCGCCGAGGAGCAGGCCCTTCATTTTAAATTTCTTAAAGATCTCCTGTTCAATCTCGTCAAGCCCGAGCGGGAGGTTAGATTGAATCATCGGGTCATGAATATGGAAATACAGCACCCCCGCAGGCGTCGCTCTCATTCCGAGCCAGTCGGCTGAGTGTGTAATCGATAAATCAAGGTATGTCAGCATTTGCAGCGCCAGGCCGTAATAGACTTCCGCTAAGTCAAGGCCTTTGTCGCTTGATTTATAATCGACAATCCTTAGAAGCAGGCCTTTTGAGCTTTCCGCTTTATCAACGCGGTCAATTCGCCCGACGAGCTCCATCGTGCAGCCGTTTTTCAGCTTAAAGGTCAGCGGCGGGAGCGGCCCTTTTCCTCCAAAGCCCAGTTCAAGCCCAATCGGCACGAATCCGCTCGCTTTCGCATGCTCGCTTAAAATGCCGGACACGCGTGTCACAATTTTTTGCAGTTTTCCCTTCACATAATAATGGCGGTTTGAGCTGAGCAGAATTTCTTTTTGCAGTTTCGGCGCCAGCCGTTCAACCGCATCATAGGAAAACAGTTCACACTGCTCTTTCGTTAAATCGCGCCAATCCAGCTTTTGCTCCCGCAGCCGGTCTGAAATCAGCTTTAAGCTGGAATGAAACAGCTGGCCGATGTCCGGTGCTTCAAGCTTGAAAAATTGCCGTTCCTTCAGGTGCAGCCCGTGTGACGCAAAATGGGAGAACGGGCACGCGTTAAAGGTTTCCATCCTCGACACACTGCCTTGAATGCGTTCACCATAAAGCTGCCTTGACACGCTGCGTTCAAGCTGCTTTACTTCATTACGGAAAAACAGGCTTGAAAACAGTTTTTTCGATTGCAGCCTGTCCGGGTCGCTCATCAGCACATTGTACGTGCTCCACCAAACGTCGCTGATCTCGTATTCCCGTGTCCATAATCTAAGCTGGCTCGCAGTAAAGGACTGTGCCACGCTTTTATTGACGACATACATCAGCTGTTCCTCATCGCTGACCTGTTCAGGTTCATTTGTCAGCAGCCGCTCCTTATGGTGCGGAAACAGCTCTTCCAGCCGCTTAATAACAATCGACGGCAAAAGCGTTTTTCCTTCCGCATCGGCAATCGGATACGAGACGTAAAGCCTGTCAGACGGACTGGAAAAAGCCATATAGATGAGAAAATGCTCGTCAAGCAGACGCTCTCGCCCGCCTGAGGAAAGCTCAACCCCAACCGTTTTCAGCCATTCCCGGTCATCGTCCGACAGCACTCCGTTTTCATCAGGGCGCGCCGGGAGAACACCATCGTTTGCCCCCAGCACAAAAGTGCAGGAGGTGTCATACATTCTGGACAAATCCATATTGCCGACAAACACCTGGTCAAGCGCAGGCGGAATGACAGAAAATGTAAGCGACTCCGCGCCGGCTTCCATCATTTGCTGAAACAAATCTAGAGAAATCTCATCATCTCCCATCATTTCAACAAACTCCTCAAGCAGCTGAACGACTGCATCCCACGCCTGCTGATGCTGCTGCGCTTCAATGATTCTGCCGTCTTCTTCAGCACGCTGTCTTTCCTGATCCAGCTTAAGCGGCACATCCGTCTCTTCTAAATAGCGGTAGAGCGCCTCCGCCTTCTCCTGAACCGTCTTTGCTTTTTTCATTCGTTTCTGGAGCTGAAAAAGCGGCGGAACAATCCAGTCGCGTGTGTCATTCAGCATGTTTTCCATTTCGATTTCCTGGTCGGTCTGCGTAAAATCATCATCCAATGACACAAAACGTCTGTAATGGAAACGGTCGCCCTTTGTCCAGCGATCGCCTTTGATCCCGTAGGCGATACAGTAATTTTCAAGCTGATCGACCTGTTCTCTCACCTTATTCTTCGGCTCGTTAAGCGGGAATAACAGTTCGGTTTTCACGCAGCGAAACACCGCTTCATAACGCCAATTCCCTTTCAAAACATCAAGGCTCGAGCGGATAAATTCAATTAACGGATGGTTCAGCATAGATGCTTTTCCGTCAATGAAATAAGGAATCTCGTAATCAGCGAACACTTCCTTCACCATATCTTTGTAGTCTTCCGGCTGGCGTGCAAGAATCGCTACATCCTTATAGCGATAGCCCTTCTCTCTGACAAGGGCGTGAATTTCCCGGGCAATGCCTTCAAGCTCTGCTCGTCTGTTTGCGGCCTGCATCACAGTAACAGCCTCTTGTTTTTCTGCATATGGGATGGCCGGACGCGTTTCATACTGCGCCTCTAGATGCGCCAATTCCGGTGTGCGTGTATGCCTTTCACTCCCGCTAGGCTCTTTATACGTAATGTCCAGATTTAATTCCTTCGCCTTTTCGTGCAGGCGGTAATAGGTTTTTCCCGTCATTCTGAATAATTCCAGTTCATGCGGCTCCCGTTCGTCAGACGGCTTGTCCGCTGTCAGCGAAAACGTGATGTGCTCTGCGTGAACCATAAGCTGCTCCAACACCCTGAATTCCTGCGGCGTAAATTGATAAAAGCCGTCCACATAGATATGTGCGCCCTTTACATCCTCCGAAAGAGGAATATGCTCCGCCAGCAATGTTAAATAATCCTCTGAGTGAAGATATTGCCCTGCGAGGCTTTTTTCCATCTGCTGATACAGAATCGATAAGTCATGAAGCTTTTCAGATAAAACACGTTCCCCGCGATACTCGGAAGCCGTTCCGCTTTCCGCCATCCGGCGGATATCTTCCGGTTCCAGACAATACCGCTTAAATTCTGTCAGCATCCGTTCAACCTGGGCGGTGAATCCGCTTTTGTCACTCGCTTTTTGATAAACTTTGAACTCCTGTTTATGCTCCTCAATGAGTTTTCGCAGGAGCATCTGTACACCTGTGCTCGTCAGAAACGGCCTGCTCATTCCTCCCGTATGCTGGAGAATGCGCCATGCCAATCGTGAAAAGCTGAACACTTGAGCGCGTATCATTCCGCCCATATCAGGCGTTTTAGCAAGCTCGTATTCCATTAAAAACGTCATTTGATCCGGGACTAGAAAAATGATCGGTTTCCCGAATGGAGCCCGGCGCAGTTCATCCTGAATGCTGTCGATGATCAGCTTCGTTTTTCCACTCCCGGACCTGCCTACTAAAAACTCTGCTCCCAAATTAGAAGACCCCTCTCTTTTTATCTCTATATATTTTATCGAATGTTGACGAAAATGACCAATCTCATCTATTGGTAAAAAACGGCCTTTCACATTGAAAAAACTGAATTTCTCAGCACATGTCTCTCCGCCCTACATATACTTTTTACAGAAGCCCAATTCTTCAAGAATGGAGTTGAATCCCCTTGTACTACAACTATTATCCATATCCGGCGCCATACCGGGATGATCCTGTTTTGATTCGGAATCTGAAAAAGGCCATTAACGGAGAATTCAGCGCGGTTCAATGCTACCGCAAGCTTGCCAAACTTGCCAGCCGCGATGACGCCAGAAAACAGATTGAAGAAATCAGGCGTGACGAAATGCGCCACCTCCGTGAATTTTCCACATTGTACGGGACCATTACCGGCAAACACTTCATGCCGAAACAAACGGAAGAATGCCCGGACAATTTCACGAGAGGACTGGACGCCGCTTTTAAAGATGAACAAGAAACAGTCGACTTTTATTTGCGCGCGGCGGAGGAAACCTCAAATGTAAAAGCGAAGGGCATCTTTACGCGCGCCGCTCGCGATGAACAAAATCACGCTGTCTGGTTTCTGTACTTCTTAATGGAACGTTAAATATACCCGCAAAGTGAATCCACACATATCCCCTCATCCAAAAAACACACTCACCTGTTTTTTTCACATGCAGCCGGGAAACATAAAACCATACACTGGCATACAGGGGGAATCTGTCATGGAGCAATATTCAGAAGCTTGTATCGAGGCTTGCATGAATTGTATGAAGGCTTGCAATCATTGTTTTACAAAATGCTTGGAAGAAAGCGCGCACCACAAGCTCAGCGGCTGCATCCGGCTTGACAGAGAATGCGCGGATATTTGCGCGCTGGCGGTCAAAGCCATGCAAACGGACAGCCCGTTCATGCAAGAAATTTGCGCACTTTGCGCCGACATTTGTGAAGCGTGCGGCACAGAATGCGAAAAACACGAGCACGATCATTGCCAAGCGTGTGCGATGTCCTGCTTTAGATGTGCTGAACAATGCCGTAATATAGCAGCGTCATAAAGGACGGAGAGGGTTCAAAAAAGGAACCCTCCTTTTTTATTTGGACAGCCACACGGCGTACAAATCAACCCATCCCTCTTCATCAAGCATGAGGCCTTTCACATTCCCGCTTGATTCCACCTGAAGCACACTTTGATACAGCGGAATCGCATTGAACTCCTGTACAAGCCGGCGGTCAATGTCATGTAGCAGCTGGATTCTCGAACAGCGGTCAGGGATCGAAAAAATCCGTTCTGTCATTCTAGAGCATATTTGTTCCAGCTTTTCAGATAGATGCTGGAACAAAAAACTGTTCTCCGACAGCAGCAAATGCAGAAAACCAAACTCACTGTCTTGATAAAACGTCGCACTATCATGAATGATATCCGCCATTTGCACAATTTCCGGCCGGCGGAGATCAGCAGAATCACAGAATTGAAGTGTAAGCCTGATGCCATGCCGGGCGCAAACATTTTGAATCCACTCGGCGTCCTCACGATGATCAGCTTCCGAAAAGGTAGACAGCACAAGCGTTTCTCCCCCGTACCCGCTCTGCTTCAGCAATTCAAAAGGTGATACGTCTTCCCGTTCAAAAGGGTTCTGATGCAAAAAAGACGAAACCGGAATTCTGCGGTGCCCTCCCGCTTCCTTAACGAGCCGTTCAGAGGAAATCAGCAGGCGGAGCGCTTTTCGAAAGCTTCGGTGCTGAAGAGGCCCATTCTTTTTCAAATTGAGCGACAAGTACTGGACATGCCGTTCATCAAAAACAGTTTGCCGATCAGGACCTGTTTGTTTTTCTTGAATGGTAAAACCATTCATCTCTCCGGCTTGCTCAGAAAACACAAACTCAACGCGATCCAAAAAGGGGCGTCCCTTGAAGTAACGCTCATTGGCTTCAAGCACAAGCATCCGGCTGTGATGCTGATTTACCCGAAAAGGACCTGTTCCGTTGATCGCGCCGCCCTGTTCTGCCGGCAGAATAGACAGCCGTTCATCACAAAGAACATACGGCAATAGCTCATTCGGCTGATCGAGTATGAACTCGACACAATAAGGGCTGTTTTCCAGAACTTGCTTCACCCCGTGTAACAGCCATTTATACGGGTTATCAGCACGTGTCAAAAATCGCTGAAACGTAAACGCAACATCCCGCGCTGTCAGCGGCTGTCCGTTATGAAAAGACACACCCTTCCGAAGAAAAAACCTCCATTGTTTTTTTTCGTGCTCTTCCCATCCGTGAACCAAATGAGGCTTCGGCTCCCGCACAGTTGGATCATACGTGAGCAATGTATCAAATATCTGCTTAACGAAATGCCCTTCAGATCGCAAAAATATTTGGCAAGGATCCAAACTGCTGACATCTTCAGGCGTGATGAACAGCCGGAGCACATCCTTTTCTCCATCCCCACCGGTCTCTGTCACAAAGCCGAACACCTCAGAAAACCACATATCATATTCGTTTTGAAGCCCCGGAAACGCGGACTGATACTGCTGAAGCAGTTCCTTTGCTTTTTTAAGCTTTCCAGCCATTGTATAATCCTTGGCTGTTTGAAGCAGCAGCTCCTCAGGCCGGCGAAGAAACGCGATTTTAGATTTACGGCCTCGCCCCGCACCGCTTTTCCGGATAATCCAATTCTCGTTCTCCAGCTTATGTAAAATGAGCTTTGCATTTCTTTCTGTACAACATAAGCAGTCTGCAATCTCTGTGAGCGTCATTTGGTACATCTGCCCATACACAGCGCATCCCGCTTTTACAAGTTCCACATAATGCTCAATCAGCTTCAATCCCCGCACCTCCCGACAAAAGGGGAAACTTTTTCTCTTTTTTTCTTCACTTTTTGGGCCGCCGCCCCTTCTATACACTACTACTATACCAAACAGCGAAAGGCGGCGATCACATGCTGACCAGCTTTCAATCTATAAAATCGAGATATACCGCTCCCGTTTGGCTCCGCTTTTTCGGCGAAATGCTGACAAGCCTGACAGGTGCAATGATGGGACCTTTTATGGTGCTGTACCTGCATGAACAATTAAACGGCAGCGTCATGATTCCAATGCTGATCATCAGTCTTCAGCCATTTGCCGATATTTGTCTGACGCTGATTGCTGGACGGGTGACGGACCGGCTTGGGCGGCGAACAGCGATTTTGATCGCATTGCTTCTGCAAGCAGCAGCCATGACGGGGTTTGTGTTTGCAGATCAAGCGTATGTTTTCGCCCTTCTCTACGTCATGAATGGCATCGGAAGATCGTTGTATATCCCTGCTTCCCGCGCTCAAATTGCCGAAAGCACGCCGGAAAGCAGACGTTCAGAAGTGTTTGCGGTTATCAATGCGATCTATTCAGCGGGCCTGACGGCAGGGCCGCTAGCGGGGATGCTGCTGTACAAACATAACCCCGTGTGGATATTCGCTTTAGATGCCGCGGCATTGTTCAGCTACTTTCTGGTTGCTGCACTAAAACTGCCGGAAACAAAGCCGATCATAACAGCTGGCACACCGGCGTTTTCCGGAAGCTTTACGATATACAGGCCTGTACTGCTTCTTTTGCTGCTTTCTCTCCCCATCAGCATGTTATATGCGCAAACAGAAACAACCTACAGGCTCTTCAGCAAAAACATGTTTTCTGATTATCTGTCCATGCTGACCATCTACTCGGCGGTAAAAGCTTTATTCAGCTTTGTTCTTCAGGTTCCTCTTGTAAAAGCGACCGAAAAGCTTTCGATGAAAACGATCCTTTTGATCGCTTATATCTGCTACGCCCTTGCGGCTGCCGGCTTCGCATGCTCAACCTCCCTGACAATGCTTTTAGTGACGGCAGCGGTGATGACGGTTGGCGAAAGCATCGGACTCACCCATATCCAGACCTTTATTTCAACATTGGCGCCGCCTCATCTGCTTGGCCGGTTTTATGCGATATACGGCCTGCATTGGGATATTTCCCGCTCAATCGGACCTTTGGCAGGCGGGATGATCCTGACATCGTTTGGCGGAGAAGTGATGTTTTACGCCCTTGCCGTGTGTATACTGGCAGCATGCTTATGCCTGACTTACACAATAGATAGGCTCGAACAAAAAGTCATAAGGAAAATGAATGGCTAATCGAAAATAATTCCTAATTTCTTTATCACCGAAAATATATTATAGTAATTATACATTCACTACGTGAACCATTTGGAGTGTTACGTGAAAAGGAAGAAGGGTTTTACATTGAAGAAAGACGAAAATCTCCTCAAAGATCTATGGTTTATCGCAATCAGTGCAGCCGGGGGGTTTATTCTTTCATTAACCGGAATATCGATTGGATGGATGATCGGAACGCTGATTGTCGCCTGCTGCCTCTCCATGATACGGCCGGCATGGCTGATGATGGCGCCAGATCAAAAAGGAATTAACCGCCGGTGGCTCGCTCTCGGGCAGATGATCCTCGGCATCGAATTGGGCCAAAAGCTGAACTTATCCGTTCTCTCTGTTCTCAAAGATCATTGGTTTTCAGTCAGCGTTATGCTGATATTGTCTATACTGCTGGCCATGCTGTCAGGATATGTGCTTTGGCGTTTCAGCAAAACGGACATGTTGACAAGCTTTGTCGGCACAGCTCCAGGCGGACTGTCTGCCATGCCGAGCATCGCGCAAGAGGTCGGCGCCAATACCGCCATTGTCAGCCTCGTTCAAATGATGCGGGTGCTGCTCGTGGTGCTTTCCATTCCGTTTTTGGTCATTTTGATCTATACAAAACAAGATTCTTCCGCTCGTGCCGCAGCAGAATCGCTTTCCACAGCAACGACTGATATCAGGCTCGCTCCCCTTTTGTGGACCGCTATTCTGATTCTGGCTGCCTGGGGAGCTTGCAAAGCTGCTAAATTTTTAAAATTTCCGGCCCCATGGCTGCTCGGAAGCATGCTCGGTGTAGCAATTGTACACGTTGGCGGCGCTTCGGTGACAGGACACGACATGACGGCATGGTGGCCGTCACAAGCTAACCATGTGTCCCAAGTATTTCTCGGAGCCACGATCGGCTCTAAAATGTACAAAAGCATGTTTGTCGGCGTCACCCGTATTGTCATCGTCGGGTTTGTCTCGTCCGTCGGTTTAATCGCAGCTATGTTTTTAAGCGCCGTAATCGTTTCCGAGCTGACAGGAATCTCGCTCATCACTTCTGTTCTGGCATTTGCGCCCGGCGGCATTGCAGAGATGGCGACGACGTCTGTTACCTTGCATGCTGATTCCACCTTTGTCGTTGCAGTTCAGGTCATACGCGTTATTCTAGTCATTGCCCTGCTGCCGCCGTTTTATCGTCTGCTTCACCATCTTCATGGTGAAAAAAAAGATCATGAAAGCCCGATCAGCCGCAGTAATGCCTAATGAAAAAAGGGTTCAAGAACTTTTAAACCGCAAACCATCAAGATGGGGACATATAAGTGTGAAAAGCTTCGAACAAGATGAACAACAAAAGATGATTCGAAGTATATTAACGCCAAATTCATTTGATAAAAAATGGATCAGATTTGAAGTGAGTGCTGACAGAAGGCGAAATGAGAGACGAAGAAATCGTTGACGACTTTGGTATAGAAGCGTTTATGAAAATTCCAAAAAACAGGCTTCCTGATAGAAAAAGAGGTTATATATGAATAACCTCTTTTTCTATACAAGGAAGGCGAAATCTCTAGTTAAGTTGATTCTCTTATGATAAGACTTGTTGGCAGTTTAATAATGTTTCTGTTTAAAGAAGTGTTGCCCGAAATATACTCGATTATTTTCAACACAGCCTGTTGACCTAATTCTATGATGGGAATATCAATTGTTGTTATGGTCGGAGTCACTACTTGGCAAATCAATTGGTTGTCAAAACCTATTACAGCTAAGTCTTCTGGAACATGAAAGCCGTTTTTTATCGCCTGTTTAATAATCCCTGCGGCGACTTGATCATTTCCCGTAAAGATTGCTGAGGGTCTGTCCTTTAGATCCTTTATCTTATGAAAAACACGAAAGCCATCCTCGATATTAAACAATTCACCGAATATCCATTCGTTTCTATGATGTAAATTGTAATCTTGTAAAGCTTTCAAGTACCCCTCTTTCCGCTGACATTGAGCTTCGCTATATGGCGTGTCAAAACAAAATCCAATTTTTTCATGCCCTCTTTCAATTAAATGTACCACCCCCATGTATGCGGCTTCAAATTCATCATATCCAATGATCGTGATGTCCGCTGAGTGATGATATTCATTACATAATAAGATCGGACCATACCTTAAAAAATGCGATATCTTATCCCAGTCATTTTCTAAAGTTCCAAGAATAACACCATCAACTTCTTTGTGCTTCAATAACTCTAATAGTTCCAGCTCTGTCTGTTTGTCATAAAAGGTTTGAAATACAATTACCTTGTAATTCTTAGACAGTGCTTCATGAGAGACCCCTTTTATTAATTGTGCAAAAAATGGATGGTCGATACTCGGAACCGATAAAGCTATCGTTTGTGTCTTATTTCTCCTAAAATTCCGAGCTAAATAATTGGGAGTGTAATCAAGTTCGTTAATCGCCTTTAAAATCATATCTCTTTTTTCTTTCGATACATAAGGGTGATTATTCAATACTCTTGATACTGTGGTTTTAGACACGTTACATAATCTTGCTATTTCATCAATTGTAGGCATATTTTCCCTTCCTCAAAAAAGTTATTGACATGTTACCGGTTTCAGAAATTAGGATAAATTTGTATCAAATTTTCCACATTATAAACTCATTGGAGGTACTGTTCATGCAAAAACAAGTCAGAGTTTCAGGTAAAAGTAAAGAAAACATGTTACTGCTAAAGCACTTAAAAGGTGACGTACAAGGAAAAGAACTTGTTATTGAAGACAGTATTGTAAACGAGCGTTGGAGACAAGTATTAAAAGAAAATACCGATATTGAAAATGACCTTTTCAACTACCAAAAAAATCGTGAAATCAGTAAAGTCCCTTTTATGCCTGTAGACAGATTAATAACCAATGATGAAGTGGATGATATCTTAACTGCATTAACTAGCGTTTTGCCAACTGGAAAATTTACGAGTGGTTCCTATTTAGAGAAATTCGAAGACGTTTTATCTACATATTTACATAAAAGGTATGTAATTGCAACCAGCAGCGGAACGGATGCTATTATGATAGGATTATTGGCTTTAGGGTTAAACCGCGGGGATGAAGTGATCATGCCAGCTAATAGCTTTTCAGCTACTGAAAATGCTGTGTTAGCTGTGGGAGGCGTGCCTGTCTATGCAGATATTAACCCACAAACATTCTGCCTCGACCCTAACAAAATTGAGGAAGCAATAACGCCTTATACAAAGTTTATTCTCCCTGTGCATCTATACGGAAAACATTCAGAAATGAAGCAGATCCGCCAAATAGCAAATCGTTATAAATTGAAAGTAATTGAAGATGCTTGCCAAGGAATTGGACTGACAGACTTAGGAAAGTACGCAGACATCACTACATTAAGTTTTAATCCATATAAGAATTTTGGTGTATGCGGTAAGGCTGGGGCAATAGCAACTGATAATGAAGAACTCGCCAAAAAATGCATTCAATTCAGTTATCATGGTTTTGAAGTAAATGTGAAAAATAAGAAAGTCATCAATTTTGGATTTAATTCAAAAATGGACAATTTACAGGCTGCAATTGGTTTAGAGAGAATAAAGCACCTTTCATTAAACAACTTCAAAAGACTATTCTTGGCTGATAGATACATTACTCAATTAGCAGAATTACAGAATAAAGGCCTTATTGAATTACCGGAATTAAGCGAAGATCATGTGTGGCACCTGTTTCCTATTAAGGTAAAAGCAGAGGATAGGACAGATATCATGACGAAATTAAATGAAGATTATGGTGTTCAAACAGATATATATTATCCAGTACTGTCTCATATGCAAAACACTCCTTTAGTACAGGACAAGTACACAAAACTCCAATTGGTCCATACGGAAAAGGCACATAGTCAGGTACTGCATTTGCCTTTATATCCGTCATTTACTTTAGAAGAACAAGACAGAGTAATGGAGGGACTGTTCAGTGTTATTAAGCAAAAAGCTGGAGTATAAAACGTTATCCAAGGTTGAACATCCTCAGTATATTGTTTTTTGTGATTTTGATGAGACGTATTTTCCGCATACAATCGACGAACAGCAACAACAAGACATATATGAACTCGAAGACTATCTGGAACAAAAAAGTAAAGCTGGGGAACTGCTAATTGGATGGGTTACTGGGAGCAGCATAGAATCTATTCTCGATAAAATGGAACGAGGAAAATTTAGATATTTCCCGCATTTTGTCGCTAGTGATCTTGGAACTGAAATCACGTACTTTTCAGAGCATAACTTCGGACAGCAAGATCATGAGTGGAACAGCCGTATAAATGAAGAGTTTAGTAAAGAAAAGATAGATCGAATTGTGAAACAGCTACACGACAATTATAACATTCTGTTGAATCCTCAAACTCAATTAGGAAAGTCACGGTATAAGCACAATTTTTATTATCAGGAACAAGATGAAATAAACGACAAGAAAAACCTGTCAGCCATTGAAAAGATCTGCGAGGAATACGGAGTTTCAGTTAATATCAATCGATGTAATCCGTTAGCAGGTGATCCGGAAGACAGCTATGATGTAGATTTTATCCCCAAGGGAACAGGAAAGAATGAAATTGTAAAGTTTATGTTAGAGAAATACAGCCTAAATGCCGAAAAAGCTATCGCATTTGGAGATAGCGGAAATGATGTTCGTATGTTACAGGCTGTAGGGAATGGATATCTGCTGAAAAATGCAACACAGGAAGCTAAAAACTTGCACCAACTTATAACTGATAGTGAGTACTCAAAAGGAATTACTAATACCTTAAAAAAATTAATTGGTTAATAAGGAGGAAAATAGATATGAAGAAGATTGGTATCATAGGTGCAGGTGGTATTGCCAGAGCGCACGCAACTGCTTTATCTACAATAAAAAACGCAGAGTTAGTAGGGGTATATGACATAAATCAACAAAATGCGGAAAGCTTTGTGAAAACTTTCGGTGGGAAGACATATGAAAAAGCAGATGAACTCATTGATGCCTCAGAAGGTGTAATTGTAGCATCACCAAACTTTTGCCATAAAGAACACGCTTTACAGGCATTGGCAAAACATAAGCATGTATTGTGTGAAAAGCCTATGGCTATTTCTCTCGAGGAAGCAAGCATAATGAAAGATACCGCTGAAAGGTCAGATGTAAGAGCTAGTATGGGATTTAATTATCGATATTTATCTTATGTAAATATCTTAAAAAGCTTAATTATCAATAATGAACTAGGTAACATACTGTCCATAAAAGTACACTTCAAGAAAAATAGTGCAATTAGACGCAAAAAGTTTACTTGGAGAGATGACGCTAATAGTAAAAAGACAAGTGGATCATTAGGGGATCTGGGTATTCACCTTATCGACTTGGTATGGTATTTGTTTGAGAGTGATTTCATCCCAGAATCAGTAAGAGCAAAGATGAACACAAATGTAAAAACAAAAGAGGATAAACAGGTACTTGTAGATGACTATGCAGAAATTTATGGTCAACTGAAGAACAAGGTATTTGTAAATATCATCACATCAAAATGTTCTGTGCCTGAAGACTGCGGTTTTAGCATTGAGGTAGTTGGACACAAAAAAGAGTTTAAATATCATACAGGCAATCCTCATGTTTACAAGCTCATAGATGGCTTGAATGTGGCAGACTGCTCAGTGCCGCAAAGTCTATTAAATGATCCGCCAAACGAATTTTATGGCTGGGCTGATTCTTTTAGAAGCGAGTTAATCAATTGGATTGAATCAACTCAGAAAGAATGGGTGGAGATCCCTTCTTTTCACGATGGTTTTAGATCTCAAAAAGTATTAGAAATGTTCTTTGAGAAAGATTGCGACTCTCAAACAAGGTCTGCTTTAGCAGTCAATTAGTATTTCGAAGAGGGAAGTTACTAAAAAAGCAGGAATCTATTTTCCTGCTTTTTCATATAGGGGTGTGATGAATGTTAAGAGGGACATATTTATTTGGATATGCTTTCTTTTTCACAGTAGGCATTATCCATATATCAACAGGGAGTTTGACACCATTTCTATTAGAGTCTTTTAACAAGACGACAGATGATATTTCGATCATCATTTTCTTTCAGTTTACCGGATTCCTAAGCGGAGTGTTAATCGCACCGTTAATGATTAAGAAATACAGTCACTTTAGGACACTTACTTTAGCGTTGACAATCATGCTTGCAGCATTAAGTATCTTTTTTCTAACTAAGGATTGGTATTATATTGTCGGAATGGCTTTTCTCTTAGGCTATGGGGCAGGTACATTAGAAACGACAGTTGGTTCCTTTGTTATTGCTAATTTCGAAAGTAATGCAGAAAAAATGAGTAAGTTGGAAGTCCTCTTTGGATTAGGCGCTTTATCTTTCCCATTATTAATTAATCCCTTCATCGATAGCAGTAACTGGCATCTACCGTATTACTGCATATTTACCTTTTTGTTCGTCCTATTAGCAGGATGGTTAATTTTCTTGTCCAAGAACCGAAAGCACGCTAAAAATCATGCTAACCAGCAAGTGGCCTTGCCACATGCAGGAGCGTTTCAATACTTTATAGGAGATAGAAAAAAATCAAAGCAATTAGGCTTTTTTGTATTTTTCGCTTTCCTATATGCTGGAATTGAAACGAATTTTGCCAACTTTTTACCTTCCATCATGATAAACCAAGACAATGAACAAATTAGCCTTATAAGTGTCTCCTTTTTCTGGGTGGGGATAATCATAGGAAGAATACTGATTGGCATAGTAAGTAGAAGGCTTGATTTTTCTAAGTACCTCCTGTTTAGTTGTAGCTGTTTAATTGTTTTGTTGATTGCCTTCTCTTATATAAGTAACCCAACACTTCAATTGAGTGGTATTTTTTTGATTGGTCTAAGTATAGCGGGCATATTCCCCATTGCTTTAACCCTAGCATCAATCATTATTCAGAAGTACATTGACGAAGTGACAAGCCTATTTATTGCTTCAGCAAGTTTCGGAGGAGCCATCCTCTCTTTCTTAATTGGATGGAGTTTAAATCAGGATACGATCTTATTAACAATGGGAATATTCACAGCTATGGCGGTCATTCTAGCAGGTATTTCTGTAAAGATTAGAAGAACGAAAACAGAAGACCCTATTCACTTTGAGAGCAAAGCTTCAAAAACACAGTAAAAAACCCATAAATGAAAGATACTAATAGACAAACCAAAGGTAAATACAAGTGATCGAGAAGCCCATAGTTGAACATCAAGAAATTGAAGGAGACGTGGCAGAGTTATCAGAAAACGCAGTTGTATACTTTTAAAAGAAAAGTAATCCCAAAAATCCTCTCGAAGTATTTTGAGCATTCATCTAAAGCCAAAGATCGATTCATGTAAACTAAAGGAGAAATCTTGAAATTAATGCGGCGTTATGATAAAAAAAATGGTAAAGGGGCGTTTTCTGCGCGACAATCCCGACAAGGCAATGCATTTATATTACGGATTATGTTTAGGCATCTGGCTGATTTACAATTTGGTGACATCCGGCTCCCCCGGACTGCCACTTACGATTTTAGCCGGAGGAAATTTGATTTACCTCGCCATCCTGAAAAAGAAAGAAGAAACGTGAAAAACACGCACCTCAGTGCGTGTTTTTTATTTAAAAACGCTGTGCAGACCCTCTTCTATTTCTTCTGACGACGGATACCATTTTGTCACGAGATCACGAAACAGCCGTTCCGCAAAAAGAATCTCTTCCTCTGTATACTGGTCAAAAAAAGACAGAAAACGCTGCTCGACCTTCTGATGATAATACTTGTGCAGCCCATGCAGTTTTTTCCCAGCCGGCGTCAAACGAAAGTAAACTTCCTTTTTATTATCGCTGAGCTGAGTTCTGTGAAGGAAGCCTGCGCCGAGCAATTTTGTACTGATGCGCGACACTGTCGCTTTTGTCGTATTCATTTTTTCTGCTATCGACGTGACATTGATCGGCTCATTGTCTCCAACACAAGAAAGAACATGAATTTCTGTCATCGACAATTGAGATTTGCTCCCATGCTCGGCATCAAGCTTCTTCAATTCGTCAGCCAAAAAAGCTTTAATAAGCCCCTCCCATTTCTCCTGCTGGTGAATGAGCTCCGCATACAATTCAAAAAGTTTGTGTTTCGTATGATCTGTGTTCATCGGGTTTTTCACCTTTTCCATTCGATTGTTTCTTCTATCATACCGTTTTGTTACAGATGAAACAATCGAATTGCGTTACACCCGGCTGGTGACGGAAAGCCAGCGGCTGACCCCTGTTTGAATCACACCGGCACAATCAGGCGCCGATGCATCTATTGCCCATGCAACATGTCCATCAGGGCGAATCAATATTGTATGCACGTCCCGCAATTTTCCATCTGGTTCTGCAAGCGAGGCGGTTACCGTGCGCAAGCCTTTTATTCGGCTATGATCATCAGCTTCTTGTATCAATGACAGCAAAACGAATGTCCCGTTTTGGAGAAAGCTGTACAGCCGTTCCGAACTGCCGTCGGAAAGAATCAGCTCCATGTCAGGAAGCCTTGACCCGTTCAAACGATGCGGCGGCATATCGGGATCAGCTTCATACCTGACATCGAGCGCAGAAATTTGCCCCGCTATATATCGATTTACTTCAGGGAAGGCAAGCAGCTCAGACATCATACTTCGCAAATGGAGGCCTGCTTGAGAGAAATCGATCAGCTTCGTCTGTGCCTCCGCGTTTCTCAGAAGCTCTTCCGCAGCAGGGTGCCGCTCCTCATGGTAGCTGTCCAAAAGCCATAACGGCGCAGTGCCCTTCACAGCTGCTGCCAGCTTCCACCCGAGGTTCATTGCATCCTGAAGGCCGACATTCAGCCCTTGGCCGCCTGCTGGAAAATGAATATGCGCCGCATCACCCGCAAGAAAGATTCTTCCGTCCCGATACCGCTTCGCTTGGCGTGCGGCATTCCCGAACCGCGACATCCACGAAGGCTCTGTTAGACCGAAGTCAGTCCCGCAGATTCGTATGAGATCGGCTTTCAGCTCCTCCTCAGTGACTGGCACATCTTTCGGCGTCTGCGTGCGATAAGGGCTGATCACGACGACTCGGTATTGTTTCGGAGAAAGCGGAACGATCATGACACCACCTTCTTCTGTGCAAAGGGACAGCACGCCTGACGGCGGAGGAGAATGGAGCGCCGCATCTGCAAGGGCAGCGGTGATGGTGCTGTCTGTTCCCGGAAACTCAATTTGCGCCTGTTTCCGGACGGTACTTCTGGCTCCATCGGCACCAACAGCAAACTGGCTTGTGACCGTCCGCACACTGCCGTCACGATCCTTGAAAATCGTTTGCACCTCTGCCCCGTTTTGCGTAACCGACAGCGCCTCTGCTCCTCGAAACACCTCTGCCCCCAAGCTTCGCGCATGTTCCTCAAGCAGCTGCTCTGTTTTAGCCTGCGGAAGCAAAAGCGTGTAAGGACAGCTCGTATCCATTGCAGAAAAATCAAGACGGGTATCCAGCATCGAAAAGTGCCCGGAAGGTATTTTGCTTCCTTTGGATACGAAACGCTCCAGCAGCCCTCTCATCTCAAGCAGCTCCAGCGTGCGGGGATGCAGCGTCAACGCCTTGGAATGCGGAACAGGCTTTTCAAGCCGCTCAATCACACATGTCTTCACCCCGGCTATCGCAAGCTCGGAAGCCAGCATAAATCCGACCGGCCCTCCCCCTATAATCACAGCTTCCACATTCATCGTGATCACTCCTTTTGTTTTACTTAAAACGATTATGAACCCTTTGAAAATAAACTCATATCAAATTATAAACATATTTTTGTTACATCCGTAACAATATTGATTATAGCTTCTTGCAAATTTTTCTTCAACACATTTTTCCAAACAACAACAAAAAAGACGCCCTTAATTGACGTCTTTTTATTCAGCATCGGAAATCACACCGACAATATTTTTTTCTCTGATCGGGCCAAAATGCCGGCTGTCGAAGCTGTATATGCGATTATCTCCAACGACAAAATATTGCCCTTTCGGCACCTTGCTTGTTCCTGTCACATCTTTCAAGGTAAAATCACCTGTTACATGGCTCCCGGCAGAAACAGACTTCAATTGCTTCAAAAATGGTTCAGCAACCCGCTTTCCGTTCACATACAGCTGATCATCTTTATATTTGATTGATTCACCGGGCAACCCGATTACCCGCTTAATCAGCACTTTTTGATCAGGGCCTTTAAAAAGGACAATATCAAAGCGATGGATGGTTTTAAATCGATGCGAAAATTTATTGACTAACAGTTCGTTCCCTTCCTGAAAGGTCGGGTTCATACTGACGCCTTCCACCTTGTAATCAATGAAGACGGCATTTTTAACCTGAATGACGAGAACGACGGACACTACACCGGCAAGAAACCAAAACCGTTTTTTCATGTTACTGTCTCCCTCCATCATGCTCATGCTGACTGGCTCTCACATGCAAATACCGCTCTACCTTTTTTCCGACATACCATAAGACAGTGATCACCAATACAGCAATGACCGTTCGAATCGGCTGTGTAATCAGTGCGTGCAGATCATATCCGATGAAGCTGATCATAAAAATCATGACAAGCTTTCCCGAGGCTGCCGCCAAAATAAACTGCCGCGTTCCGATCCTTGACAAACCCGCAACAACATTCACCGCCGCTGACGGTGTAAACGGAAAACAAAGCAGAAGAAACAAAGGACCAAAGCCGTGTCTTTCCACCCATACCATCAGCTTTCTGACCGACGGATGACTGCGGATAAATCCAAGCAATCTTCTCTGACCGTATTGACGGACGATCAAAAATACAAGAATAGATCCAGCAGTTGATCCCGCCCAAGACAGAATGAACCCTTCCCACAAGCCAAACGAATTCGTATTCGCCACCACAAACACAATCAGCGGCAAAAACGGGAGAAATGCTTCAATTAAAGGCAGCAGCACAGCAATAAGAGGACCGAAAGCCCTATAGCTTTGAAATAATTCAGTTACATGTTCTTGCGTGAAATAAGATAAAAAATGCTCCAACATTTATACTCCTTACCGGGTTTGTCTATCCTTATTCTACACATTATCAGCAGAAAACTAAAAAGTTTTGGTGATTTTTTCTGTCTTGAATCATTTCACCAGCCGATATAGAATATAAACAGAACAAACGTTCCCGAAAGAAGGAGTCAGCATGCCGCATCTGCAGGAGGAAAACTACAATTTAATTGAACGGGCGCTTTTTTTGCCCATGGCTATTACGATTTTTAACCGTGATCTCGCCGGAATTGAGGAAAGCACTTTAAAATTGAAACATCCCTATAAAAAGCTTATCAGCGAATCATTAAAAATAGCACAAAAGGATTTGATCGAGGTCAGAAAAGAGCTGCGAAAAAGAAAAATTGCAATTCACGAGGCGGAGCGCGATGAGGCCTTTACACTTTATGTATTTGTGATCGATCGTTATGAAGAAAAGCACCGCTATTTTAATCCGCGGATCCGTGAGCAGGTCAGTGAATTATTAACATACTATCTATTCGCCCCGGACAGGACCTGAGCCTTTTGGATCATACTGCTCCTTCCGCCTTCGGGCGATTCTATAAAAATTTCAGACAATTCACACTATACAATTAAAATAAATTTATTTATAATTCGTACCACAGCCTTTCACCCCAAAAAATGACATGTACTGTCATCTCGACGACAACATTTTCAGTACGGTCGGGCTTGTATACCCCACCCTAATTCGAAGGAGGATTTTATGAAACTGATTCACATTCTCGCCGCCTTGCCCTTTATCGGAATCTTACTCGGCACCCCTTTTGCAAATAAAGTGACCCCCTACGTGTTCGGCATGCCGTTTATCCTGGCCTATATTGTGATATGGGCTCTTTTGACCTCTGCGCTGATGGCAATTGTGTATGTCCTCGACAACGAAAATAAAAAGGAGGAAGCAGAATGAACGCAGCGCTCATCATCATTTTCGGCGTCCTGCTCTTAAGCATTTTTCTCGGCATACGCGCCCAAAAAGGAAAAGACATGAACCTTGAGCAGTGGACCGTTGGAGGCCGCGGCTTCGGAACCGTATTTGTTTTCTTATTAATGGCAGGCGAAATTTACACTACGTTTACGTTTCTCGGCGGCAGCGGCTGGGCTTACGGGAAAGGCGGGCCGGCCTTTTACATCATCGCCTACGGCTGTCTGGCCTATATCCTTTCTTATTGGCTCCTGCCGGCGGTTTGGACATACGCGAAACAGCATAAGCTGATGTCGCAGTCTGATTTTTTCACCAGAAAATATAACAGTCCGCTTCTTGGCGTTCTCGTCTCATTGGTAGGTATCGCCGCTCTTATTCCATATCTTGTGCTGCAGCTGAAAGGCCTTGGACTGATTGTATCGGAAACGTCATACGGCAAAATCTCTCCGGCCGCCGCCATCTGGATCGGAGCTGTTTCCATCACGGTTTATGTTATGGTTTCCGGCATTCACGGATCCGCTTGGATATCGGTTGTAAAAGACATCATGATTTTGGCTGTCGTTCTGTTTTTAGGTGTGTATTTGCCGATTCATTATTACGGCGGATTCCAAGACATGTTTCAGCAGATTGAAACGGCAAAGCCGGGCTTTCTGACGCTTCCGGAAACGGGGCAAAGTGCGGCGTGGTTCAGCTCCACCGTGCTCTTGACAGCGCTTGGGTTTTACATGTGGCCTCATACGTTTTCCGCTTCGTATTCAGCCGAAAACCCAAAAGTGTTTCGCAAAAACGCCATCATCATGCCTTTATACCAGCTGGTCCTGCTCTTCGTCCTTTTCGTCGGCTTTGCCGCTATTCTGCAAGTTCCGGGGCTGAAAGACGCAGACGGGGATCTATCGCTTTTGAGGCTGTCTCTGCAAACATTTGACCCTTGGTTTGTCGGGATTATCGGCGCTGCCGGATTGCTGACCGCGCTTGTGCCGGGGTCTATGATCTTAATGTCCGCCTCCACGCTGTTTGCAAAAAATGTGTACAAAGTGTTCGCACCCCGCACGACAGAACAGCAAGTCTCAATGCTTGCCAAATGTTTAGTTCCAGTGATCGCGCTGATTTCGGTGTACTTTACCTTCAGGGGAGGAAATACCATCGTTACGCTGCTATTAATGGGCTACAGCCTTGTCACACAATTATTCCCGGCTCTTTTGTTCAGTCTGTTCAAGCATAATATGGTGACGAAGCAAGGAGCTTTCTGCGGCATCATTACAGGTGTCGGAGCGGTTTCTTATATTACATTGACGGAAACGACGATTGGCACTTTAATTCCGGCGCTGCCGCAAGCAGCAAAAGACTTGAATGTCGGCATAGTCGCTCTGCTTTTGAACATGACGGTCATGGCGGCAGTAAGCTTGGCGACAAGAAAAACGAAAAGCGCCGCGGCTGATCAAGCGGCATAAATGAAAAAGCAATCTGAAATCAGATTGCTTTTTCTTCTTTAACGTTCGCAGGCGATTAAATCTTTATCGCGGTCTTTATTTTTATTGGCATCATAAAGCGTTTTAGAGACGTAAGGCTTGTACTTCGTTTTTCCGCCTTTATTTTTCACCTTCGACGTGCGGGCCACCCCGCCTTTATATACTTTGTTTAACTCCTTGCAGTTCTTATAAACCTTTACCTTTGTTTTAGCTTCCGCCACATGATCTGCTCCGTATGAAAAACCGAAAACGAGACCGAGTGACAGCAAAACCGCCGCCGTTTTCTTCATGACGATATACCCATCTCCCATCCAATATTTAGTTGTTTTATAGCTGGATTTATCATAATTCATACAATCTTATTTGACAAGATAAATATAGAAGTAAGTCTGTTTTTTTGTCTTTCAGCAGTCAAACTGCCAAAACATGTTTTTCTCTATATGCTGCGGGGGTACACGTACGAATATACACCAAACAGAATAGGAGCGTTGATGATGTCTGATTCAAACCTTAGCAATCCTTTAACAGCATTTTTTCACGATGAATTCCCTGAACAATATCAAGAACCGCCCGGCCTGCAAAAGAACATGAAGCCGGTGCCGGATTGCGGGGAAAAAAGCTATAAAGGAGCGGATAAACTGATTGGCCGAAAAGCGCTTGTCACCGGCGGCGATTCCGGTATTGGCCGCGCTGCCGCAATTGCTTACGCCCGGGAAGGCGCCGATGTGGCCATTAACTATTTGCCTGCGGAGCAGCCTGATGCCGAACAGGTAAAAGAACTGATAGAAGCAGAAGGACGAAAAGCAGTGCTGATCCCCGGAGACTTGAGCGACGAGTCCTTTTGCCGGGATTTGGTCAAACAGGCCCATCAGGAACTTGGCGGATTGGATGTACTGGCGCTGGTTGCCGGTAAACAGCAAGCGGTCCAAAACATTGAAGACCTGCCCACTGAACAAATCTATAAAACATTTGAAGTGAACGTCTTTTCCCTTTACTGGGTTGTAAAAGCGGCACTTCCGTATTTGCCGGAGGGAGCTTCAATTATCACTACGACCTCAGTTGAAGGCTACAACCCAAGCCCGATGCTGTTAGATTACGCAGCAACGAAAAACGCCATTATCGGTTTTACTGTCGGACTGGGAAAACAGCTGGCTTCCAAAGGCATCAGAGTGAATTCAGTTGCGCCTGGGCCAATTTGGACGCCGCTGCAGATTTCCGGAGGCCAGCCGACGGAAAACATACCGACATTCGGTCAAAGCACACCGCCATCACCGCTAAACCGAGCTGGACAGCCGGCAGAATTAGCAGATGTTTATGTATTTCTAGCTTCAGAGAATTCAAGCTATGTGACCTCTCAGGTATATGGCATCACCGGCGGAATTCCGACGGCCTAAAGCAAAGGAGCTGTCCTGTTCGGTCAGCTCCTTTCTATTTTCTAATATCGCTCCCCGAGCTCTCGCAAAATAAAATCATAAATCATCTTCGTCCGCTCTTCCTTCGGGTACAGCATAAATTCCTGCCGTTTCGGCACGCGGTGTTCGATTCGATCTTGGAATTTGGTTCTGAGCCACGCTGTCCGGTAAACCTGGTTTTCAAACGAATTGCAGGAGATCGGCAGCTCCATCGTTTTGCCGTTCGAAAAGGTCACTTCTGTATCGTCGAATTCAGTCGGTTTGAATTCTTTCACATGCACATGGGAAATCCAGCCGCATTGGGGTCTTGTCGAAGAAAGTGTAGGGAATAAAAAGATTTGGTTCGAAGGGTCCACCATAATCGGCGGTTTGTGGGAAATTTTTGTCACTTCATAAGTTCCCGCTTTTCTTCCCGCATAGCTTGATCCGAAAAACCGGCAGCTTCTGTCGACAATTTGCAGCGGCTTCATGCTGACGTAAAACACGCAGTCTTTTTCAATAATTTCGGAACAGATTTTGCCATCGATTTCTTCTGGCAGCACGGCGATTGTTGCGCCGTTTACTTCATACGATTCTAAGGGTGCGTCTGTTTTTTGACTCATATTATGGCCTCCATCCTTTTTCTGCAAAATTTATACTAATAATCTATCATCTGTTTTTATAAAACGACAGTTTTTTTTACCAAATAAGCTAAAATCATCTTTTAATGATATTTATTAGCTCTAAATTACTAGTAATAAACCGATTTTACGTCCATAGGATCTGCTGGTTTACGGCATTTTGCAGGATATGTCGATAGATTGCCAAGTATTAGTTGTCTAAAGATTATAAAAATTTATTGATTTTTTCGATTGTTATCCATATACTATAAAAAAGGCATTGGGGGGATTCTTTATGAAAGAGAAAAAATCGTACACTGAGCTCATGAAGTCCCGCAACACGCAACAAACAAAAGAATTTGATGTCACAATGACGGATGTCTACATTCAAATGGTGCTCGATGAATCCTTGTATAAGCGCCGTCTGACCATGCTGACGGACCAAATCAACAAAGCCTTGGACGAAAAAGATAAAGATGCGTTTTTGACGCTCTCTAAAGAATATGCAACGCTCAAACAGAGCGAATAAGCCAATCCTTAAGGATTGGCTTTTTATTACCCATTCACAATCGTGCCGCCATTGACGTGAATCGTCTGTCCTGTAACATATGAGGAATCATCGCTGGCAAGGTATAAATAGCTTGGCGCCACTTCCACCGGCTGCCCCGGGCGTTCCATTGGCACGTCTGAACCAAACACTTCCACATCCTTTGCCGCAAAGGTGGCTGGGATAAGCGGTGTCCAAATGGGACCCGGCGCTACTGCATTGACCCTAATGCCCTGTTGAACAAGTGACTGGGAAAGGGACCTTGTAAATGTGACGATGGCTCCTTTTGTCGCTGAGTAATCGATCAGCGTTTTACTCCCTTTATAAGCGGTAATTGAAGCGGTATTAATGATGGAGCTGCCTTTTTTTAAATGAGGCAGCACTGCCTTTGTTAAGTAAAACATGGAGAAAATGTTCGTTTGAAAGGTTCTGATCAGCTGATGGCTTGTGATTTTTTCAATGCCTGGCTGGACATGCTGCTCAGCTGCGTTGTTGACCAGTATATCAATGGACGGAAACGCTTGGCTTGCCTGCCTGACCACATCATTGCAAAACGCTTCATCTCCGACATCTCCCGCAATCAGCAGACATTTTCTCCCTTCCTTTTCTACATACTGCTTTGTTTCCTCGGCGTCCTGATGTTCATTCAAATACACAATGACCACATTAGCCCCTTCTTTTGCGAATAACACCGATACAGCGCGTCCGATTCCGCTGTCTCCTCCAGTAATAATTGCGGTTTTGCCCTCTAATTTTTTCGCTTTCTTCGGCTTATCAAAAACCGGACGGGGATCCATGAGATATTCCAAACCCGGCTGCTGGTTCTGATGCTGAGGCGGCAATGTTTTCTTTTTTTGATTCGCCAATGAGCTCACTCCTTTTCAACCTTATTAGGTTATGAACAATGCCTGCTTCCTATGTATGAAAAGATAGAATATGGAAAAATTAAGGGATAAATCTGATTGGAGGTATAATGGCTTGGCTAATCCATATTTTGCAAAGGAAGCACCTGAAACATACTGGAGAACATCAACCGACCTGCCTTCTTTTCCGGCCCTTGAAGAGGATACCGAATGTGATGTCACCATTATCGGGGGCGGAATTACGGGAATCACAACAGCGTACGAACTCACAAAGAGAGGCTTTCGTGTCGTATTGATTGAAGCAAATCAGGTTCTCAATGGCACTACTGCCCATACAACCGCTAAAATCACCGCACAGCATGACATGATTTACGATGAGTTTATCCGCCATTTCGGATTGAATCACGCGAGGCTTTATTATGAAGCAAATCAAAACGCAATTGATTACATAAAAGGAATTGTGGATGAACATCAAATTGATTGCGAATGGATCGAACAAGATGCTTATCTTTACACGGCAGATGAAAACGCTGTGCAAAAAATCCGCACTGAGCACGAGGCATACACAAAGCTCGGCATTGAAAGAGACCTTATCAAGGAACTTCCGATTCCCGTTGGTTCTAAGCTGGCGCTTGTCATGAAGAATCAAGCCCAATTTCATCCGCTGCAATACTTAAAAGCGCTTCTCGGGCAGATTGTTCAAAAAGGCGGACGGGTTTTTGAAAACACAGTTGCGCTTGATATCAAAAAAGGAGAAAGGCCTGAAGTCATCACAAAAAACCGGCACGCCATTAAGAGCCGCTTTATCATATGCTGCTCCCACTTCCCTTTTTATGATGGCGGCGGATTATATGCAACGAGAATGTACGCTGACAGATCCTATGTCCTTGCCATCAAGCCGAAAATTGAATATCCCGAGGGCATGTATTTGAGTATCGATAAGCCGTCAGTGGCGCTCCGCTATACCATCGCCAATGGAGAAAAACTGATTCTCTTTAGCGGAGAAAGCCATAAAACCGGCCAGGGAAAAGACATGTCGACACATTACGAAACACTGAGAAAAGCGGCAGAAAGCACCATCGGCATCGAAAACATCTCGTATTATTGGTCCACCCAGGACCTTGTGTCAATTGACAAAATTCCGTTTATCGGACCGATGTCGGAAAACGAGGACAATATTCTTGTCGCGACCGGTTTCAAAAAATGGGGCATGACGTCATCAGCTGTCGCGGCCACTCTTTTGTCAGACCTTGTGGAGAAAAAAGACAATCCATACGAAAGCATTTTCACGCCGTCCCGTTTCCATCTAAATCCCGGATTGCAGAAAGTGATTTCCTACAATGCCGATGTCGCCAAGCATTTGATTAAAGGAAAGCTCGAAAAGCCTGATGTCCAATTTGACGAGATTGCGCCAGGAGAAGGGAAAGCTGTCACCATAAACGGCAGGCGAGCGGGGGCTTTTCGGGATGAAACAGGCTGCCTCCATCTCGTCGATACGACGTGCACCCATTTGGGCTGTGAGGTCGAGTGGAACGACGGCGAGCACACGTGGGATTGCCCATGCCACGGATCACGCTTTAAACCAACCGGCGAGATTGTAGAGGGTCCGGCGATTAAACCTTTAAAACAAATAAACCTTGATTAAACCGTTCATTTTAATGAACGGTTTTTACAAATATTTTTAATTTGCAGCTTCATTCGTGCTCCTCTTGACCGATAAAAAAGAAAAAGGCTTAAAAAGCCAAAAACTAAACATTATTTTTCCCAAGGGGGATCACTGGATTGTTATTTAAAAAAGATAGAAAACAAGAAACAGCCTATTTTTCTGATGCAAACGGACAGCAAAAAAACCGCATCCAGCTCACAAACAAACATGCGGATGTCAAAAAACAGCTCAAAATGGTCAGATTAGGAGATGCCGAGCTTTACGTGTTAGAGCAGCTTCAGCCACTCATACAAGACAACATCGTATCCATCGTCGATGCGTTTTACAAAAACCTTGACCACGAAAGCTCATTGATGGATATCATTCATGACCACAGCTCAGTTGACCGCTTAAAACAAACGCTAAAACGGCATATTCAGGAAATGTTTGCAGGCGTGATTGATGATGAATTCATTGAAAAACGAAACCGAATCGCCTCCATTCATTTAAAAATCGGCCTTCTGCCAAAATGGTATATGGGCGCATTCCAAGAATTACTTCTGTCAATGATTGACATTTACGAAGCCTCTATTACAAATCAGCAAGAACTGCTGAAAGCTATTAAAGCGACAACTAAAATCTTGAATCTAGAACAGCAGCTTGTACTTGAAGCGTTTCAAAGCGAATACAGCCAAACCCGTGATGAACAGGAGGAAAAGAAACACCTTCTTCATCAGAAAATTCAAGACACCTCTGGATCGATTGCCAATCTGTTTTCAGAAACGAGCAGATCTGTCCAAGAGCTTGTGGACAAATCTGAAGGCATTTCCGAAGCATCCAAAGCCGGCACAGTGACATCCAGCACAGTTGAAGAAAAGTCAATCGGCGGGAAAAAAGAGCTTGAAATCCAGCAAAAACAGATGAACAAAATTGACACAAGCCTTGTCCAAATCGAAAAAGAAATGGTCAAGCTGGATGAGATCGCACAGCAGATTGAAAAAATCTTCGGCATTGTTACAGGTATTGCTGAACAAACAAACCTTCTCTCACTCAATGCTTCTATTGAATCTGCCCGCGCCGGCGAACACGGCAAAGGCTTCGCCGTAGTGGCAAATGAAGTGCGGAAGCTTTCTGAAGACACGAAAAAAACCGTCTCTACCGTGTCTGAGCTTGTGAACAATACGAATATGCAAATCAACATCGTATCTAAACATATCAAAGATGTGAATGGACTAGTCAGCGATAGCAAAGAAAAAATGGCTCAAATTAACCGCTTATTCGATGAAATTGTCCACAGCATGAAAATCAGCAAAGAGCAGTCAGGCAAAATCGACGTCGATTTGCAGGCCTTTCTCGGAGGGCTTCAGGAAGTCAGCCGAGCCGTTTCTCACGTGGCCGCTTCTGTTGATTCGCTTGTCATACTGACAGAAGAATAAACATTAAAAACCGGTCTGCCATGCAGCCGGTTTTTTCATATCTATTATGTTAACCTTTATCAATAAAACGTTGACATAACAATTGTCTGCCTTTATTGTATAACCATATTTAATTATGGTTTGGAGGATTTCATATGCTTAGATTAATAGACATGATGCATATTGCCATTTTTACCGCGCTGATGGCCGTGCTTGGCTTTATGCCCCCTCTCTTCTTATCTTTTACACCCGTTCCGATTACATTACAAACGCTTGGTGTTATGCTGGCAGGCAGCATCCTCAAGCCTAAATCTGCTTTCTTGAGCCAGCTTGTCTTTTTGCTGCTTGTCACGTTCGGAGCGCCGCTTTTGCCGGGCGGACGAGGCGGCTTTGGTGTTTTTTTCGGACCGAGCGCAGGCTTTTTGATCGCCTATCCTTTCGCTTCATGGCTGATCAGTTTAGCCGTTTCCAAATTGCGAAGGGCGACTGTATTGCGGCTCTTTTTCACACATATCCTATTCGGCATCATCTTCATTTATTTGCTCGGTATACCTGTGCAAGCTTTTATGATGCATATTGATTTTTCACAGGCCGCCTTCATGAGTCTTGCATATGTGCCTGGTGATTTGATAAAAGCGGCTGTATCCGCGTTTCTGGCAATTAAAATCACCCAAGCCTTGTCTCTTTCCGATACGATGTTTACAAAAGGAGGCTGACATTTCATGACAATTACTCATCCCTATTCAGCTATTGCCGAAACATCGCCACGCCGTGTGGCCATACATACTGAATCAGAGCAAATCACGTACCGGGATTGGGTCCGTCTTGTCTCTCAAACCGCAAATTGGCTGCGGTCGCTGCCGAAGATGCCGAACCGTGTGGCGATTTTGCTCCCAAACAGTCTTGCGTTTTTACAGTTGTTTGCCGGAGCCGCAGCGGCGGGATGCATCGCAATTCCTATCGACATACGCTGGAGCGCGGCAGAATGTAAGGATCGCCTGGCCATAGGCAATGCGGATCTTGTGGTTACTTCAGCCTTTTTCAAAAATAAACTGATAGAAAGCAAAACGCCTGTTGTTTTGCTGGATCACTGTATGGCAGCGATATCAGAGGCATCCGCTGTATCCCTGCCTATGATTGACCCTGAACATCCCTTTTACATGGGATTTACGTCAGGTTCGACAGGAAAACCGAAGGCCTTCACACGATCTCACCGCTCATGGATAGAGAGCTTTGCCTGTACGGAAACAGATTTTTCAATTTCAGCAGATGATACGGTATTGATTCCCGGAACGTTAATGTCCTCACACTTCCTATATGGGGCTGTCAGCACTTTGTTTCTCGGAGGAACCGTTTGTTTGCTGAAAAAGTTCTCCCCCGCTCAAACGAAGGAATGGCTGAACCGTGAATCAATCAGCGTTCTCTATACCGTACCGACGATGACAGATGCCCTCACCCGGATTGGGGCCTTTCCAGACTGTCCCGTCAAAATCATTTCATCGGGTGCAGACTGGCCGGCTGAAGCTAAGAAGAAGCTGGCCGATACATGGCCGCAGCTCAAGCTATACGATTTTTACGGCACATCAGAGCTTAGCTTTGTGACATATTCCTCACCTGAAGACAGCAAACGGAAGCCCCATTCAGCCGGCCGCCCGTTTCACAACGTCCAGATTGAAATCCGTAACGCTGCCGGGGAACGCTGTCAGCCTGGGGAAATCGGAAAAATATTCGTTAAAAGCCCGATGCGTTTTTCCGGCTATGTCAATGGCAGCGCACCGGATGAATCCGGCTGGATGACAGTTGATGATATGGGCTGTGTCGATGAGGAGGGCTTTCTATACATATCAGGAAGAGAAAACGGGATGATCGTGTACGGAGGATTAAATATTTTCCCAGAAGAAGTTGAACGTGTGCTTCTCTCCTGTCCAGAAGTTGAAAAAGCCGCTGTCGTTGGAATCCCTGATGAATATTGGGGAGAAATCGCCGCGGCCGTCATTCACGGAAATACGAATGCCAGAAAGCTGAAAGCCTGCTGCAAACAGAAACTAGCTTCCTATAAAATACCGAAAAAATGGGTGTTTACAGACAGCTTGCCAGAAACGAGCAGCGGAAAAATCGCCCGTTCCATCGTGAAGAAATGGCTAAAAGAGGGTGCAGTGTAACTTGAATGCGGTTATTGTTAATGCAAAACGAACGATCTTTGGTAAACAGAACGGGCTGCTGAAGCCATTTCTTCCGGAAGATTTGGCAGCCCCCATCATCAGCTGTCTCAGCCGAAAGCTGGAGAATCAAATCGATGAGGTCATTTTCGGGAACGCGACCGGCAGAGGCGGGAACCTCGCCAGGCTGTCAGCACTGCAAGCCGGACTGCCTTTTTCGGTTCCCGGGATGACGATTGACAGACAGTGCGGCTCCGGCCTTGAAGCTGTGCGCTATGCCTGCACGCTCATTCAAGCGGGAGCCGGTACGATGTATATCGCGGGCGGCTCAGAGAGCAGCAGCCAATCGCCTTTTTCAGAGCGGGCCCGCTTTTCTCCAGAGTCTATCGGCGATCCCGACATGGGCATCTCGGCAGAATATACGGCGTCACGCTATTCCATCAGCAGAAGCATGCAGGATGAATATGCGCTTCTCAGCCATCAACGCAGCAGAAGCGCGCATGATGAAGGATGTTACCGAGAAGAAATTGTTCCGCTCGGAGAATTGGAGACGGACGAAGCATTTCTGAAAAAGCGGCCGATAGAAGCGATCATTTCCCGTGCGAAACCGGTTTTCGACACCAGCTCCGGGACAGTCACGGCAGCCAACAGCAGCGGCATATCAGACGGAGCGGCCGCTCTCCTTGTAATGGAAGAAGAAAAAGCGGCAGCGCTGGGGCTTAAACCTGTGCTCCGGTTTATCGGCAGCGCCGTCAGCGGGATCCACCCAAACTATCCGCCCGCAGCACCGGTTGATGCGATCCGAAAGCTCTTAGCTGCACACAATATAACACCTGAAGATGTCGATTTATTTGAAATCAATGAAGCCTTTGCCGTCAAAATTTGTGTCTGCTCGCGAGAACTCGGTATCCCCTTTTCAAAAATCAATGTGCGCGGCGGCGCGTTAGCTCTGGGTCATCCGTATGGCGCATCGGGTGCAGCTCTGGTTACAAGATTGTTTTATGAAGCGCAAAGACGGACAGACTGTCAATATGCCGTTGCGGCCATTGGAAGCGGCGGCGGAATCGGACTGGCTTTATTATTTGAAATTCTTCCCTGGACTTTTTCATAGGATGCGTTGCTTCGGTTTAGTATAATAGCGGTATGACCAAAGTCAGGAAGGGGATTATATGACAGCTGTTTGTTTAGTAAGACACGGAGAAACTGATTGGAACCGGCAGCAAAAATGCCAAGGCAAAACTGATATCCCGCTAAACGCGACAGGTGAACGCCAAGCAAGAGAAACCGGAGAATACGTAAAGGATTTTTCTTGGGATGTCATTGTAACGAGCCCGCTGAAAAGAGCGAAAAGAACTGCGGAAATCATTAATGAATTTCTGCATCTTCCGATTGTTGAAATGGATGATTTTAAGGAACGCGATTACGGCGATGCGGAGGGCATGCTGCTGGAAGAACGGACAAAGCGCTATCCGGATAAAGTCTATCCGAATATGGAAACGCTGGAAGAGCTCACTGACAGGCTGATGGGCGGTTTGGTAAAAGTGAATCAGGCGTATCCAAACCAGAAGGTGCTGCTCGTCGCGCACGGCGCAGCCATTCACGCACTGCTGACGGAAATCTCCGGCGGTGATCCAGAGCTTCAAAGCACACGCCTTGTCAACGCCTGTCTCAGCAACATTGAATTTGCAGAAGAGAAATGGCGGATTAAAGACTATAATATCAACAGCCACTTATCCGGCTTTATCAAATAAGAAAAGACAGGCGTCCGCCTGTCTTTTCTTTTATTTTTTATTAGCTGGCATCTCTTTCTGAAGCTCATTCAAAATGGCGTCCGCCCCGTCCACACTGCGGCGCAGAGACCATGCTGCGCGGTCCACGCGGTACACGTGCCCGTTTTTCACTGACTTCAGCTTCTTCCAAAGCACATTCTCTTCGATTGGGCGTTTGCCGTCCGCATTGATATCATCTGTTTTTCCTGTCATCAGGATGATCACATCCGGATCTGTTTTCAACAGCTGCTCCAGCGTCATTTTCACGTTCACTGAATCGCCGCCATTGCTTGATTCGCTATTGCTTGACGTGCTGATCGCATATCGGTAGCCAACCTGTGTTAAAAGTCTTGATGTGAAGAAATTCTCATCTCTGGCCATAATCGTGTCATTTGTGCTGCCAATCAAAAGTACGGATTGGCTGTTCGCGCTGATTTTCTGCTTTGTCTCGCTCATCTTTTCTTCGTGCGCCGTCAGCTTTTTCTCCATTTCCTTCTCCTTGCCGACAGCTTTTGCAATCGTAAGTGAAGCGTCAATTGTATCCTGGTAATCAGCATTTAAATTATGGAGCGCGATCGTCGGCGCGATTTTTTTCAGCTGATCGTACACCTTCTTATGACGGGTTGTGTCAGCAATAATGAAATCGGGTTTTAATGAAGCGATTTTTTCCATGTTTGGCTGTGAGCGAGTGCCGACAGATGTGTAGCCGTCCATTTTCTTCAGCACATCTTTGTTGATCAGCTGCTTTGCTTTATTGTCATCGGCAACCCCGACAGGCGTAATGCCGAGATCAAGCAGCGTGTCGATAAAACCAAGCTCAAGAACAACAACCCGCTTCGGATTCTCAGGCACATTTGTCTTCCCCAAATCATGTGTGATTGCGACTTTATTTTCTTTGCTGTTTTGACTGCCGCTTGAAGATGAGCAGGCAGCCGTTAAGACAGAAAGAAGTAAAACTGTAAGAATAATCAGTGTTTTTTTCATACGTTCCAGTCTCTCCTGTATATAGTTTCTGCGATGAAGATGTCCAAGAAATAGTATAACATGGAATGATAATCATTATCACAAATTATTTTTGAAAAGTTCAGCTTATAAGAAAAACTCGTTTCTCACATAATGAAGTGGATGGATCAAAAACAAACGAAAGCGTAACATGATGTACACAAAAAGGCTTGCAGAAAAACCCAGCCTTCTCTGCAAGCCTAACCTGTTAAAGCTTTACAAGCACTCTTCCTTGAATGTGATTTTGCAAAATATCTTTTAACGCTGCCGGCGCTTCTGCCAATGATACTTCTCTGTCCACGACAGCCTCCAGCTGATCAGGCTTGAGATCAGAAGACATGCGGTCCCAAACGGCTGCCCTGACCTCCATGGGACAGTACACTGAATCAATTCCGAGCAGGCTGACCCCGCGAAGAATAAATGGATACACCGTTGCGGGAACTTCTCCCCCGCCCGTTAAGCCGCTCACTGCGACAGCTCCGCCATATTGAATTTTGCTTAACAGCGAGGCAAGCTGTTTGCCGCCGACAGGATCGACCGCTCCCTGCCATTGCTGTTTGGACAGCGCCTTAAGCGTTCCGTCATAGACATCTTCCCTGCTGATCACTTCGCTTGCACCGAGACGCTTCAAATAATCAGCCGCCTCCCGGTTTCCGGTGCTTGCCGCCACTTCATAGCCCCGCTTGTTCAGTATCGACACCGCAATTCCGCCGACACCGCCGGTTGCTCCTGTGACAAGCACGCTTCCTTTTTCCGGAGACAGGCCGTTCTGTTCAAGCCGATGCACCGATAACGCCGCGGTAAATCCAGCCGTTCCGTATATCATCGCTTCTTTTAATGAAAGATTCTCCGGCAAAGGCACCAGCCAGTCACCAGGAACTGAAGCATATTCACTTAATCCGCCATCGCGGGAGACACCGAGCTCATAGCTTGTCGCAATCACCTCATCCCCCTCGGTAAAACGCGGATCATTGGAAGAGACGACCGTACCCGCAGCATCAATGCCCAAAATAAGCGGATACTCTCTGACGATATTGCCGCCTGCTTTTCCAGCCAGACCATCTTTATAATTGATGCCGGAATAAGCAATTTTAATGAGGACACCGTCCTTCGGCAAATCCTCTGTTGACATGGTTTTCACATGGACTGAAACATCATCGGCATTTTTCTCTGCCCGCAATGCTTGAAATAACGTTGACATTCGGCACACTCCTTTTCATTTCTATCGTAACCGAAGAACGTCCAAAAAACCAAATCATCAAGCTCCCATTTTTCACTTAGCCGGCACATTGAGATGATAGTGAACAAATGCAGTTTCCTCTTCATAACCGTTTTGCTCATACAAACTTCTTGCCGTCCGATTGTGGTGTTCAGTTTTAAGCGATAAACAGCTTGCCCCATTTTCTGCAGCAAAATCCTTTGCGGCAGACAGCAGCCGTCCGCCGGCTCCCTTTGTTCGCGCATGAGGTGCAACAAATAAGTCATTTAATATGTAGATTCTTTTCATTGACACAGAAGAAAACGTTGGGTAGAGCTGGGTAAAGCCTATGAATTCTCCTCTTTCTTCCGCGATCAAAATAATAGACTCGTCATGTTCCAGACGCGCTTTCAAAAAAGCCTCTGCCCCCTCCAAATCGGACGCCTGCTTATAAAATTCCCGGTACTGGTTAAATAACGGCGCGATGGATGTTGCATCTGATGTGTTTGCTTGGCGAATGTTCATTGTATTTCCTCCCTCTCTATAATCGTTTCATTTTATATTCAATAGAATTTTCTGTAAAGTTCATTTTTCAGAATACTTTTATCAGCATGCATTGAAAAAATATCACAATAGTAATCGTTAAACCCACGGAAACATATGCAGGCCATTTGAAGTGTTTTTTTCGACACGAATTTGCCGGGGCGCAGGAGCATTTAACCTAAAAAAGGATGGAATCTCAGCGGAATGAACATTTACACATGTCTATTTTCGTTCTTTTCTGTATGAAAATAGTTATTTCGAGTCTCTACAAAAATAGCGAGAGATGATATACCTAAATAGAGATAAAATCATCGCGAAAAAATGGGTCTACTAAAATATTATTCCATCTATTACAATAAATTTACAGAATAGTCGCCCAAATAAGGCTAATCTGAATATTTTTTCAAAAGGAGAGGGTAAAGAGTGAGAAGCAAAAAATTGTGGGTCAGCTTGTTGTTTGCGTTAACGTTAATCTTTACGATGGCATTCAGCAACATGTCTGCGCAGGCTGCAGGAAAAAGCAGTACAGAAAAGAAGTACATTGTCGGATTTAAACAGACAATGAGTGCTATGAGTTCCGCAAAGAAAAAGGACGTTATTTCTGAAAAAGGCGGCAATGTCCAAAAGCAATTTAAGTATGTGAACGCAGCCGCAGCAACATTGGATGAAAAAGCTGTAAAAGAACTAAAACAAGATCCGAGCGTTGCATATGTGGAAGAAGATCATATTGCACATGAATATGCGCAGTCTGTTCCTTACGGCATTTCTCAAATTAAAGCGCCGGCTCTTCACTCTCAAGGCTACACAGGCTCTAACGTAAAAGTCGCTGTTATTGACAGCGGAATTGATTCTTCTCATCCTGACTTAAACGTCAAAGGCGGAGCAAGCTTCGTACCTTCTGAAACAAACCCATACCAGGACGGCAGTTCTCACGGCACACATGTAGCCGGTACGATTGCCGCTCTTAATAACACAATCGGTGTTCTGGGCGTAGCGCCAAACGCATCGTTATATGCAGTAAAAGTTCTTAACTCATCAGGAAGCGGCCAATACAGCTGGATTATTAACGGCATTGAGTGGGCCATTTCCAACAATATGGACGTGATCAACATGAGCCTTGGCGGACCTTCCGGTTCTACAGCGCTAAAAACAGTCGTTGACAAAGCCGTTGCCAGCGGTATCGTCGTTGCGGTTGCAGCCGGAAACGAAGGCACATCCGGAAGCTCAAGCACAGTCGGCTATCCTGCGAAATATCCTTCTACCATCGCGGTAGGTGCGGTAGACAGCAGCAACCAAAGAGCTTCATTCTCAAGCGTAGGTTCTGAGCTTGATGTGATGGCTCCTGGCGTATCCATCCAAAGCACACTTCCTGGAGGCAAATACGGTTCTTACAATGGAACGTCTATGGCGACTCCGCACGTAGCCGGAGCAGCAGCGTTAATTCTTTCTAAGCACCCAAATTGGACAAACACGCAGGTCCGCGATCGTTTAGAAAGCACTGCAACAAACCTTGGAAACTCTTTCTACTATGGAAAAGGCTTAATCAATGTACAAGCAGCAGCACAATAATAAAAAAAAGAAGCAGGTTCTCCATACCTGCTTCTTTTTATTGATCAGCGTCCTGTTCTGAGGCAGGATGCTCTGATGCATTCTCTTTTTCGGCGTGTTGAATCCGTTCCATAATGGAAGGGTGGCTGCCTCTGAAAATCTTTACAAGCACGGGAGGATCAACCTGACTCAGTCCCGTCACAGCCAAATCCTGAAACGTTTTGACAGCGGCTTCTCTATTCTCCGTCAGTTCAATCCCATATTGGTCAGCCTGATTCTCCTCATAGCGCGAGACAGCATTAGAAAAAGGCGTAACCGCAAAGCTCAAAATGGAAAACAAAAGCATTAGCAGCGGCAGTGCTGCAAGATCATGCCGTCCCTCCAAATGAAACATGCGGCGGGTAAAGCGAACCATCCGCTTAAAAAGCTTATCAATGATATAAAATCCGGCTAGCGACACGAGCAAATAGCCAGCCAGCCCGATATAAACATGCTTCATGACATAATGGCCCATTTCGTGGCCCATAATAAAGAGAATTTCTGAATCGTCAAGTTTGTTCAGCGTCGTATCCCACAATACAATCCGTTTGTTAGCCCCAATTCCAGTGACATAGGCATTAAGCGCATTTGTTTTCTCAGACATGTTCACTTCATACACATGGTCAGCCGGAATATTAGCTTCTTCTGCCAGCTCTAAAATTTTGGTTTCAAGCTCTTTGTTTTTTAACGGATAGAAATCATTGTATAAAGGATCGATAATGACCGGCTGAATAAAAAACAGAAACAGCGAAAATGGCACTGTTAACAGCCAGGCGTATAACCACCATTTTTTTTCATGTCTTTTGATCAGCCAATAAAACACGAGAACGCAAAGCGTAAAGATTGGGAAGCTGATCCAAAAGCTGATAACCTGATCCTTAGCCCAGCTCGCTGCTGTCTGTGTGGAAATGTTGTAGTCAAGCGATACTTGATAGCCTATCCAATCTAAAGGCAGCGTCACCAACGCTGTGATCAGCGAAAGCACAAACACAAAACCACTGATCTGCAAAAACCGAAAAGGCACGGCTGCTTCCATCCACTTCTTGATTTTCTTTGACGCGCCGCTGACAAGCAATACAAAGAACAAGAACCAATCAAGAGGAATCTCGATAAAAAATAAAAAATTCTTTACATTCGAATACTGCTCGGCCACTGCCAATTCAGACGGCTTCATGAAAGAAGCCGGGTCAGCCTGCGTCCCTTTCACAGCCTCCGGTACTGCGGAATCACCGGACAGAAAAAAATACCAATAAAAAAACAGCCCGTACAGCACGTAAGCAAGCCCTGCTGCCGCAATCCACTTGCGCATAACGCCTCACTCCTCACATCAACCCGTTACTTCTATTGTAATCATAAATTGAAATTCTTAGAACCAAGCTATGTGTCCGTACTTTTCATTCCTTTTAGGCATGGAAACCCGGATCACTGGGAAAACTAACAATGTTTGGAGTGATGCAAATGAAAAAAATAGTGGCAGCCATCGTGGTAATCGGTCTTGTGTTTATTGCATTTTTCTATCTTTACAGCCGGTCAGGTGATGTGTATCAATCGGTAGACGCGGATTTGATTACACTGTCTTCAAGCGGCCAGGAAGATATCAAGATTGAAAAAAGGCAGCATGTCAAAGATATGCTGGACATTATGAATCAGGGAAAACAGCTGAAAACAGAAAAAACAGCAGCTCCTGATTACGAAGGGACAATCAAATTTCATAAAGACCGGTACGACTCATTCAGACTGTGGATTGACGGGAGCCGGCAAGCCGTTTTTTTGAAGGACGGCACATATTACAAATTAAGCAAAAATGATACAAAGGCGCTGCTAAACATTATTAAAAAAGAAGCAAAGGATTGAAAATGAAAAAGCGAAGCTCGCCGCTTCGCTTTTTTCGTATTATTGAGGCAAAATATCTCTCAGCGCCCGTCTGAGCAGCTTCCCCGTCGCATTTTTCGGAATGTCGTCAAGAAAAGTAATCTCGGCAGGCCGTTTGTATTTCACCAGATGTTTTTCACAGTGCTCCATGACATCCGCTTCTGTTACGCCAGAGCGTTTCGGCACAACATATCCCTTTACCGCTTCCCCGCTTTGAGGGTCCGGCACGCCGATGACAACCGCCTCTTTGACATCCGGGTGGCTGTACAGCACCTCCTCCACCTCACGCGGATACACATTGTATCCTCCCACAATAATCATGTCTTTTTTCCGGTCAACAATGTAAAAATAACCGTCCTCATCCCGTCTTGCCAAATCCCCGGTATAAAGCCACCCGTCTTTTAACGCATGCTTTGTTTCCATCGGCATTTTATAATAGCCTTTCATCACATTGGGGCCTTTCACGATCAATTCGCCGACCTTGTGAGCAGGAAGCTCGCGTCCGAGCGGATCTACGACCTTGTTTTCGACATGTAATATACTTGTCCCGATCGAGCCCGGCTTTCTGCCCCTGTCAAATGGGTTAAAGCACGTCACGGGTGATGCTTCTGAAAGCCCGTAGCCTTCCAAAATGGTCACGCCGAATTTTTCTTCAAATGCCGTCAGCAGTGCGACTGGCATGGCCGCACCTCCAGAAATGCACAGACGGATGGAAGAAAAGTCATCTTTTCTCCCCTTTTCATGCTGAAACAAGTAATTATACATCGTCGGCACGCCGGCAAAAATGGTGGCCTGCTTTTCTTTAACAAGCTTAAAAACAGATGCCGGACTGAATTGAGGTTCAATCAAGATCGTTGCGCCGCTCATTAGAGGGGCATTCATGCAGACGGTTAAACAAAACACGTGAAACATGGGAAGAGCGCAGACCACATTGTCCGTCTCATCCATTCCCAAATAGCCGGCGACATCGTTGGCATTGCTGTACAAATTCTGATGGGTCAGCATGGCGCCTTTCGGTTTTCCCGTCGTTCCTGACGTATATAGGATGACCGCGGTATCATCAGGGACAAGCTCCGGGCTTTGTTTAGGGACAGATGCCGGACGCAGCATTTTTGCAAACGTTGTCATTTTCATTTTGACCTCTGGATCGGAAGCTTCAGGCTCGGCGTCTCCCGTCGGACACAAAATGACGAGTTCAACCTTTGGCAGTGATTCATGCATGCTTTCATAAAGCGGCAAAAGCTGATCAGCGCCTACGATCGCCTTTACATCCCCGTTTGTCAGCATATAACCTATTTCTGTCGGCGTATACATCGGATTGATAGGCACGGCCACAACCCCAGCCTTTAACGCACCAAAAAACGCGATGATAAAATCAGGCGAATTGCCAAGCAGCAAAGCAAGATGGTCCCCTTTCTCCATACCGGCTTCCTGAAGGCTGTCCGCAAATAGCTGAATGTGTGCATTCAGCTCCTGATACGTCATCATGTGATCCTTAAACCTGCATGCGGTGCTGTCGGGCTTCTCAGATGCTGTCTCTTCCAATTTCGAAACGAGATTCATTCTCCCACCCCTTAAAGTGAATGAATAGTCATTCATTATTGAAGATAAGCTTTCTCATTCATTATAGGGAAACAGAAAAAAACACTCAAGAGCAAAAAGCCCCGAGTGTCAGTACTGTTATAGTTTCTTTAATGCTTCGGCAATCGGTGTATCTCCTTCTGTCAGGTCAAAGGCCCGATTTTCCGTATTGGTTTCATCCAAAGAGGCAATGACCGTTTTCGCAACGTCCTCACGGGAAATGAATCCCCGCTCCAAATCGGCGGCTGCTGAAACAGTTCCCGTCCCAGGCTCATTGCGAAGGCCTCCCGGGCGGATAATCGTATAGGTTAAACCGCTTGCTTCCAAAATTTTATCAGCATAATGCTTGGCCACATAATATGGTTTAAGCGACTCATTCCAATTTTCACGGTTGTGGGCTTGCAGGGCGCTGACCATAATAAACCGTTTGATTCCTGCGATGTCCGCGGCTTCAATGGCTTTTGCCGCTCCATCTAGATCAACCAGCAGCGTTTTATCATAACCTGTGCTGCCGCCGGAACCCGCTGTGAAAATCATCGCGTCGCAGCCTTTTGCCGCGGCGGCGATTTCTTTCGGGCTGCCTTCAAGATTGGCAAGCACGGCTTCTGCACCGGCAGCTTCGAGAGGCGCTTTCTGTTCTTCTTTTCTGACCATCGCTCTGACGGAATGATCAGGATTGTCTTGGAATAAAGAAACAATCCTTTGTCCGATTTGTCCGTTCGCTCCGATTAAAAACACCTTCATGTGAATCCCTCCTGTCTCCATTATTTCAAAAACACAGCCGCTCATTCAAACAATGTGTTTTGCCTTAATAAATCAGATCAAGGAAATCCTCTTTCGTAATGTTCCCAAAGTAATGCTTGAGATTTACACCTTCCAGCACATCAGCGATGACGCTGCGTTCGTATTGTTTTCCGACCAGCAGGTTTTCAACTTCAGATACATCGCCGGCACCGAAGAAATCTCCGAAGATTTTGCAGTCCTCAATTTTGCCTTTCTTGACTTCCAAGCGCAAATCAATCGACCCAATCGGGTAACGTTTCGAATGATTGAGGTTAAATTTCGGTGAGCGGCCGTAGTTCCAATCCCAATTCTGATAGCGCTCTTTCGAAATTTGATGAATGACCTCCCAATCTTTTTCCGTCAGCTTATACTCCGGAACATTTTGAATATCATTTGTGTTAAAGATATGGCGAAGCAAATGGCTGCGGAATTCTTCCGTCGTCATTTTATCATCGAGAAATTCACTGATGTTAGCCACGCGGCTTCTAATCGACTTGATGCCCTTTGATTCAATTTTATCCTTTTTCACCTTTAATGCTGACACAACATGATCAATGGCAGAATCAAACATGAGGGTGCCATGGCTGAAAATGCGTCCTTTTGTCGCAAACTGGGCGTTTCCGGATATTTTCCGGCCACCCGCTACAATATCGTTGCGGCCGCTTAACTCCGCTTCAACGCCAAGCTGGCGTAATGCCTGAATTACAGGTTCAGTGAACTTTTTGAAATTATGAAAGCTGTCTCCGTCATCCTTTGTGATAAAGCTGAAGTTCAAGTTCCCCAGATCATGATATACAGCGCCTCCGCCTGATAAACGGCGGACGACGATAATCCCGTTTTCCTCTACATATTTTGTATTAATTTCTTCTATTGTATTTTGGTTTTTCCCAATAATAATAGACGGTTGATTCACATAAAAGAGCAAATACGGCTGATTAGGATCTAAATGCTTTACACAGTACTCCTCGATAGCAAGATTGATCCGCGGATCATTAATATGTTGATTGTCTATAAATAACATGGTGTTCCCCCTTTATCCTTCCCACACAAAACCTGATGCCGCAATATTCACTTCGCCGTTAAAAACGGTTTTCGCTTCTTTGCGAAGATGGTCATGCACGCCGAAATGCGGCAAATGCGTCAGCAGCAGCTCTCCCGCTCCCGCTTCTTTGGCAATTCGCCCGGCCTCCAAGCTGTTCATATGCCCTGCGCTTGTCCCATCTTGATCGGCATAAAAATTGCATTCTGAGATTAGCAAATCGGCATTTTCCGAAAACGGAATAAATGAATCCTGATAGCTCGAATCAGCGGTATATACGACAGTGTGGCTGCCGTCGGTAATTCTCATAGCATAGCACGTGACCGGGTGAATCGTTTTTAAAAAGGTAATTGTAAACGGACCGATAGTCAGCGGCTGATCCGGCTGATAGGCAATCCCTTTCGTATGTGTTTTATATGTAAGCTTTTGAAACTGTTCTATATCAGCATCATGTCCGTAAATCGGAAGCGTATCGTCTCCTTTGCCGAGAAATGAACCGACTTGCTTGGCAAACTGGAGCGGCCCGATGTCAGCAATATGGTCATGATGATAATGAGACAGAATGACCGCATCCAGCTTTTCCGCCGGTACATATGTGAGCAGCTTAGATAATACGGCACTGCCGCAGTCGACAAGCAAAGAATAATCACCCGATTGAAACAAATAGCCTGACGTCGCTTCATTTGCGGCTGGAAAACCGCCATAGCATCCGATAACTGTAACTTTCATAATGTCCTCCTATCTTTTCAAAAAAGTTGATCCCCCTTCAATATACCCATTTTTCTTAAAAAAAGCATGTTTTAAACATTGTATCAAAACAGTTATTGATTTTTAAAATCTGTTATATTACAATAAAATGACTACAAATGGAAAAGAGGGATTGGTTATGCTGGGAAAAATCACAGAATTTTTTAGAAACCTGCCTTCGAAAAAGTGCGCGGAATGCGGAAAAAAGATTGAAGAGCAACATGAGTGTTATGGTAATATCTGCAATGACTGTATAAAAGTAAACGATTTGTAATGAGCGAAAATCCCGCGCCTTACGCGCGGGATTTTCTTATTTTTTCTCGTATTTCTTCATTTGAAATGATAGTCAGGTTAGGTCAAAGTTCACCAGTTTTTAGATAATTCTGGTGATTTTCATAATACCATTGAATATTCTTTATTTTCGAAATATAATTTACTATAGACGAATTCATTTCTTATCTATTATAATTTGATCTAATAGTGAGATTAAATATATGTCTATTCATGATATATGTTGATACTTTGTTTTTCGGGAGGTAATCTATGAAAAGAATTAGGTTTGGATTAGCCACACAAATATTCGTTGGACTTATTTTAGGTGTCATTGTTGGCGTTATTTGGTATGGTAACCCAGCATTGCCAACTTACCTGCAGCCAATCGGGGATCTCTTTTTACGCTTAATCAAAATGATAGTGATTCCTATTGTTGTCTCAAGCTTAATCATCGGTGTAGCCGGTGCAGGAAATGGAAAGCAAGTCGGTAAATTAGGCTTCAGAACGATTCTGTACTTCGAGATCATCACAACATTTGCCATTATTCTCGGACTAGCCCTTGCAAACATCTTCCATCCGGGTACAGGAGTTAATATACACGAAGCTCAAAAATCGGACATCAGTCAATATGTTGAAACCGAAAAAGAACAAAGCAATAAATCAGTGGCGGAAACGTTCCTGCACATTGTGCCGACAAACTTCTTCCAGTCCTTGGTTGAAGGGGATCTTCTTGCCATCATCTGCTTTACAGTGCTATTTGCATTGGGAATTTCCGCGATCGGTGAAAGAGGCAAGCCTGTATTAGCCTTTTTCGAAGGCGTCTCCCATGCCATGTTCCACGTTGTAAACCTTGTGATGAAAGTAGCGCCATTTGGCGTTTTCGCGCTAATCGGAGTGACTGTGTCTAAATTCGGGATCGGTTCTCTTCTCTCTCTCGGAAAGCTCGTTGGATTGGTGTATGTCGCGCTTGCTTTCTTCTTAATTGTCATATTTGGAATTGTCGGAAAAATCGCCGGCATCAGCATCTTTAAATTCCTTGCATACATGAAGGATGAAATCTTACTGGCGTTCAGTACGTCCAGTTCTGAAACAGTTCTTCCGCGCATCATGGAAAAAATGGAGAAAATCGGCTGTCCGAAAGGCATTGTTTCATTTGTGATTCCGATCGGATATACGTTTAACTTAGACGGTTCCGTTCTCTATCAATCTATTGCCGCGCTGTTTTTGGCGCAGGTATACGGCATTGACTTGACGATTTGGCACCAAATTACGCTTGTGCTCGTCCTAATGGTGACATCTAAAGGGATGGCCGCTGTTCCAGGAACTTCTTTTGTTGTCCTGCTTGCAACCCTTGGCACCATCGGCGTTCCGGCTGAAGGACTTGCCTTTATTGCCGGCGTAGACCGTATCATGGATATGGCACGTACAGTTGTCAACCTGACTGGAAACGCGCTTGCGGCCGTTGTGATGTCCAAGTGGGAAGGCAAATTTAATCCTGCAAAAGCAGCAACTGTTATGTCCCAATCGAAACCAAATCAAAACGCAACCATTTCCGGTTAATAAAAAGCCAGCGGGGTTCTTGCCCCACTGGCTTTTTTAGTCTTTCACAAGCTCAAACAGCTCTGTAATCAAAACCGTATCTTCATTCAGCTCCAAGTCACCATTTTGGATCAGCTCCGCCCATGCGGTCCGATGGTCTTCCTGAAATTCCTCAATTCGCTCGACATTGCCCTCTCCTTTGACTAACCTCATATCAGGCGCTCCAAAGGTCGTTTCAAACACATCTGTCACTTTTATATTGCATCTCGGTTTGTCATGCTTATCATAAACGGTAACAAGCTGCCCCGCTGTTTGATACACTTCACTTAATTCATCTTTTGAATATAAAGATTTCGGTGCGCACGTGGCTGTTTTTTCCCCGGTGAGGATTTGCTGAATCAGCTGTTCCCCTAAGCCGTCATCGCCTTCCCAGCCGAATGTGCTTTTCAGCTCATAAATTTTCATTTCAACTCCCTCCTATACCATTGATGACTGTACATAATAGTACAGAAGCTTAGCCGTATGACGAAGAGATGATTTATGAGTGCGTTCAAACGCATGCGACGCGTCAATTCCCGGCCCGATGAGGCCATGCACAATATCGTGCCCGGATTTGATTGCTGCCGATGCATCCGACCCATAGTACGGATAAATATCAAGCTTATAGTCGATATGATGCTTCTCAGCTAAATGGACTAAATGCTTTCTGAGCTGATAATGATACGGCCCGCTCGCATCCTTTACACAGATTGATACTGAATATTCATCCGTCGCCTGCCCATCACCGATCGCCCCCATGTCAACCGCCAAATATTCGACCGTTTCAGGAGGAATATTCGAATTTCCGCCGTATCCGATCTCTTCATTATTGGAAATAAGAAAATGAGTTGTATACGGCAGTTCAATGTCTTCTGTTTGAATTTGATGGATTAAGCGAAGCAATAAAGCGACGCTTGCTTTGTCATCCAAATGGCGCGATTTAATAAATCCGCTTGATGTGATCTCGACGCGGGGATCAAACGACACAAAGTCACCGACGCCAATGCCGAGCTCCTCCGTATCTTTCCGGCAGTGAACAGGCTCATCAAGGCGGATCTCCATATTTTCTTGATTCCGTTCAGCTTTTCCCGCGTCCTTGTACACATGAACAGACGTTTGATGCATTAAAATGGTGCCTGTATACGTCTTCCCAGAGGCGGTTTCAATTTGGCAATACTCGCCCTCAATCGAGTTGTAGCGGAAGCCGCCGATCAAATCGATTTTCAGCCGGCCGTCAGCTTTAATTTCTTTTACCATAGCGCCGAGGGTGTCTACGTGCGCCGTCAGCATGCGGTGCCGGGATGTATCGTGTCCGGGAAGCGTTGCAATTAAGCCGCCCTTATGATTCCGAACCGTTTCTACCTTCCATTCTCTTAAAAGGCTTTCAATATAGTTGATCACCTCATATGTATTTCCTGTCGGGCTTGGAATCGATACAAGCTCTTTAATGAGCTCCATCGTTTTACGTACGGACGTCACAGGACATTCCTCCTTTTATTTTTCTATTTAAAATATACTCTTTTCTCGAGGAACTCGTCCAATCTTTTCCTATCAATCTCTCATATGCTGTAGAGAGCATGGGAAGAGGAGGGGTATCTATGTGCTGTCGTCATTCACATGAACGGAAACATCATTGTCACGATTGGTTTGATGATTTTTGGTTCTTTGACGAGTGGTTCGATGAAGATTTCCACGACCATTGCGAGAAAAAGAAAGAACGCCATGACCCTTGCGAGAAAAAGAAGAAAAAGAAACACCATTGTTTCTCTTGTAAAAAACACAGACACTCTTGCTGTCATTGGTAAAGACTGAGTCAGACATATTCTGATAACCCATGCTTAATGAATATTTTCATTCACATGTTTCCAAGCGGGCTGTGCTGCTGCTTGGACCTTTTATTGAAACAGCCCTTTTGCTTTTACAATCCAATAAACTGATACGGCCGCTAGCAGAACAACAATGATCTCAACAGCAGCAGCCTGTTCTATTATTCTTTTTTGGTATAAAACCGCCGGCACATTAAAGAGCGCATGTAAAAGAATTGAATACAGCAAAAACAGCAGCCGGCGGCTTTTAACCGCATACAGGACAACTAGCGACAAGCCGATCTGGACAGCAATCGCACTCATTCTTTCTATTCCGCCCAGCAGCCATTCATACGAAGGAGTATGCAGCAGCTGCTCCCGAATGGGCAAAAGCGCCTGTTTCATGTCATCATTAATCAAAAGCTGTTCAAACGTTCCGCTATTAATCGCAAACGCATATACAATAAGCGAGATAGAGGACAAGCCTGTAATCATGACAGCCTCAAGCCCTCCATGGCCCGTTCCGAACGCCAACCCGTCCGACCAGGCTTGATGGCGCTTCAAAAAAAATCTCATCATGATATACCTTCCGCACTCCTCAAAAATCCCGGCCATCAAGCAGCCGTAAATGCCATACCACAATGGATTTCGCATGGCTTCTTTCGTCATTTCATTCATTTGAAGTACATAAACATGAACGCCGCCCTCCAACAGCTGGGCAAAGACAAAAAACGTGAGAGCGCCAATAAAAAATACTTTAAGCGCAGCGCCATACTTTCGCTTAAACCATACAATCAGCCCGATCGGCAACAAAAACGCAATAGCCCCTGATATCGCCATAAAGACTATTGCTCCTTGACTGACCATCTTTCAGCCTCCTTTTCTATTTCATATATTCTCTATTTCATCATTTCTCTTTTTTTATGAAAAAACCTTCTTTTTAGTACCAGATACTAATATCTAGTGTTATAATCTGACCATAAGGAGTGATTCATATGTCAAAAGCAAAAATCACGGCTATCGGGACCTATGCGCCGAGCAGACGCTTAACCAATGCCGATTTAGAAAAAATCGTTGATACATCTGATGAATGGATCGTTCAGCGCACAGGCATGAAAGAACGCCGGATAGCTGATGAACACCAATTCACCTCTGATTTATGCATCGAAGCAGTGAAGGATCTTAAGAGCCGTTATGAAGGGACACTTGATGACGTGGATATGATCCTTGTTGCCACAACAACATCCGATTACGCCTTTCCAAGTACGGCATGCCGTGTGCAGGACTATTTCGGCTGGGAAAACACCGGCGCGCTGGATATTAATGCGACGTGCGCCGGACTGACATACGGCCTTCATTTGGCAAACGGATTGATCACATCCGGGCTTCATCGAAAAATTATCGTCATCGCCGGAGAGACACTCTCAAAAGTAACGGATTATACTGATCGAACGACATGCGTTCTGTTTGGCGACGCTGCGGGTGCGCTGTTAGTGGAACGAGATGAAGAGATACCTGGATTCCTTGCGTTTGTCCAAGGAACAAGCGGAAACAGCGGAGATATTCTGTACCGTGCCGGACTTCGGAATGAACTAAACGGAGTGCAGCTTGCCGGTTCCGGTAAAATGGTCCAAAACGGACGCGAAGTGTATAAATGGGCAGCGAGAACCATCCCCCGCGAATTTGAACGCCTTTTACAGCAGGCAGGATTGACAAGCGGCGAGCTCGATTGGTTTGTCCCTCACAGCGCGAACTTGCGCATGATCGAATCGATTTGTGAAAAAACACCGTTCCCGATTGAAAAAACGCTCACCAGTGTCGAATACTACGGAAACACGTCCTCTGTTTCGATTGTATTGGCCCTGGATCTTGCAGTGAAAGCCGGGAAGCTGAAAAAAGATCAAACTGTGATGCTTTTTGGATTTGGCGGCGGTTTAACCTATACAGGATTGCTTATCAAATGGGGTATGTAATAAAAAAAGAACTTGTTTCCAAGGAAACAAGTTCTTTTTCATTATGAAGCCGGCTGTTCTTCTGAAGTTTCTTCCTTCCGGCTTAAAATCGTAAAGTAAGTGATCGTCAGCGCGATCATGACGAGGGCAATGCCGATGAGTACACCGGCCATTTGCCACATGTAGCCAAAATCACCGTTTGAAATGACCGCTCTGAATCCATTAATGCTGTAGGTCATCGGCAATGCGCCGTGGATGACTTGATAGAAATTCGGAAGCAATTCAAGCGGGAAGGTTCCTCCGCTCGCTCCCAGCTGCAGCACTAAAATAATGACTGCGATAAATCGTCCCGGGTTGCCCATCGTTGTCGCCAAAAATTGAATCAGCGCAAGGAAAGCGAGACTCGTAATCATCGTAAACACGTAAAATCTCCACGCGCTCTCAACCTCGAGACCAAGTCCCAGAAGCAGAACCGTCGCCACAATCAGCGACTGAATGATTCCAACGAGCATCATGACATTGAATTTGCTGAAGAACCACTCAAAACCGTTTCTAGGACGTCCTGACGCTTCCTTCAGCGGGAAGACTACCGTCAGCATGATGCCGCCGACATACAAGCCCATTGACAGAATATAAGGTGTCAGCCCTGTACCGTAGTTAGGCACCGAATGAATGGCGTCATCATTGGTTTTAACCGGATCGGCAATCATGCCGTATGTTTGATCGTCAGCATCGACATCTCCTGTTTGATCAGCCGCACCTTTTAGCTTACTGGACAGCTGTCCTGTGCCGTCCAATAGCTTGCCTAAGCCTGTATCAAGTGATTCAGATCCATCTGCAAGTTTTGATGATCCGTTTTGGACTTGTTTAGAACCGTCTAACAGCTTCAGCAAGCCGCCGGATACTTTGCTGCTGCCTGTCACCAATTGCTCTGAGCCCGCTTTTGCTTTGGCAAACTGCTTATTATATTCACCAATTCCGGCTGTCAGTTTATTTTGGTTTTCTGTCAGGTTCTGTGAGCCATTGTATATCTTTTCGGCTCCAGCCGTTAATTTGTCAATCGCATCTTGAACCGATTTTGTGCCGTTGTAAAGTTGCGATGTAGCTGCCGGCAGTGCCTTTACCTGTGCAACCTGCGCTTTCACTTCTTCCAGAGAGCTTTTTATCTCTGAAATGTCAGGCAGTTGATCAGCTGTAGGAAGCTGGCCTACTATTTGATCAAAATCAGGCACATCAACTTGCGGAAGCTGCTTTTCAGCAGAAGCGATCAGCTGGCTTTTTTGCTCTGCTGTTAAGAAATCACTCGAGTTGATGAGATTTTTAAATGCCTGATCTCGGTTTTTCAAGCTGTTTTCAAGGTCAGTCAGCTGCTTTTGAAATTTCTTCATCGCAGTTTCTGACGTGTCCAAGTTGTTCACAGCTGTTTCAAGCTTCGTTAAATCGAGCTCATTAATGAGCTTTTCCGCTTTTGCTGCTTTCTCGGCTCCTGCTTGTGCTTTACTGTTGAGCTGATCCAGCCCGTTTGTAATTTTAGGCAAGCCCTGCTGCGTTTTTTGCAGGCCGGCGAGAAGCTCATTCAGCTTGCCTGTCAGCTGCCCTGAACCTGCAGCAAGCTTACTTGAATTATCATAAATTTGGTGGCTGCTGTCCTGGAATTTTCCAAGCGAGCTGTCAAGCGATTGGATGCCGCTTGTCACCTGTGCCGCTCCATCTGCAAGCTGCGCCGTTTTGTCACTGATGGTGGCTGTGCTTTCCTTCAGCTTATCCAGATTTTCTTTCAGCTGGGTGCTTCCGTTTTTCGCATCCTTTGTGCCGTCATCAATTTTTTTCGCGCCGCTGCTCGCGTCGCTCAAACCTTTTGCGATATCCTTAAACTTATCAAAAATAACTTTCGTATATTGCTCGGTCACTTCTTTAGAAACAGAGGCTTTGAGTTTATCAATCGCTTTTTCACCGATCGTTGCCCCCACATAGTTGGAACCGGCATTTGTATGGTATTTCAAATCCAATTTTTTCGGATTTTTGTCCAGCACAGTGCTGGCATTCTTTGAAAAATCCTCAGGAATCTCGACAACCAAATAATATTTTTGATTTAATAAGTCCTTTAACGATTGGTCGAGATCACTGGAAAAATGCCAATCAAAGTTTTTATTATCCTTTAATTCTTTAACCAGATCGTCACCGATTTGAAGTTTTTCTCCTTCATACGTTGCCCCTTTGTCTTGGTTGACGACAACGACCGGCAGCTGGTCAACTGTGCCATACGGATCCCAATAAGCCTTTAAGAACACCCCGCTGTAAATAAGCGGGACAAACAAAATGGCAATGATGGGAATTAATAATTTTTTACTCGTTACGATGTCTTTCCACTGACTTCGTATTGTGTTCATCCTGATGCCTCCATTCTAAAACTGACTCACCATGAAAAATGGTCATTTTCTTGCAAAAACAAAGGATTATCTAGTTGGCTGACAATCCTTTGACTACATACAATTCAAGCAGTTCCGCAATTGTCTCTTTGTCGAGCGGGGGATGCTGTTTTTCCCAATCAAAAATGAGCGCAATATAAAGCTTCAGCATTACAAAAGCTGTCAGTTCAGGGTCGCACGGCTTGATTGCACCGCTTTCGATCCCGTCTTCAATCTTATTTTTGATATAAGACAGAATGCCTTGCTCCATTTTTTGGATCACATCCTGAACTGCCATTGTACCAATCTCGGCATTTTCTTGGAAAATTTTAATCGTCAGCTGATGTGTTTTCCTGAATTCCAGGATGGCAAACAGCGCCCTGTGCACATTTTCGTGGAACGGGAGGTTCGGCTCCATCGCTTCGTCTGCTTTTTGTTTCATTTCCTTCAATAATGTAGTGAAAATCTCGTCAAACAGCTCTTCTTTGTTTTTGAAAAAAGTATAGATGGTTCCCTTCCCCACGTTCGCAAGCTTTGCCACAAGATCCATTGTCGTCGCTTTATATCCGAACTGTGTGAAAGACTTTGTGGCGGCCTCCAAAATCAGCTTTTTTCGATCTATTGACATTATATTCACCTCAAAACTGACCATTTGAACATTTCAGTCATTAAGTACATATGCAAATGTATCACAACCAACTGCTCAAATCAATCATTTTTTTCACAATATTGCCATCGCACAACAAAAAAACCTCCGTCATAGCGGAGGTTTTTAGCTGAATAAATAGGTAAGCGCGTCAGACACGGCAGCTTTTCCTTGATCGATGCAATCGGGAATTCCGACACCCTCAAAAGAAGCGCCTGTCATATAGACACCCGGATACGCGGAAGCCAGTGCTTCGCGCAGCTCTTTGACGCGCTGCTTATGGCCGACATGGTACTGCGGCATGCTTTCATGCCAGCGGGTGACACATGTCATTTCCGGCTCCCCGTTTATGTTCATGACTTTCTTTAAGTCTTCTAACACAATGTTGATAATGTCGTTATCTGAGAGATCGACAATGGATTCGTCTCCGGCTTTTCCGACATATGCCCGAAGCAGCGTTTTGCCTTCCGGCGCTGCGTGCGGCCATTTTTTGTTCGTCCACGTACAAGCTGTGATTGCGAAATCACTGTTTCTTGAGATAACAAAGCCCGTGCCCTCATGTTCCATTTGGACGGCGCCTTCTGGGAAGCCCAGGGCGACATTTGCCACTGATGTGGAGTGCATATTTTTCAAATGGGAAATGGCCGGAAGCTCAGAAAGCATTCCTGCAGCCGCTTTATGCGGAGCGGTCACTATTACTGAATCAGCATCAAGTGTGACGCCGTTATCCAGCTCAAGGGAATAGCCAGTATCGCTGCGGCTGATCTTGGTCACTTTTGTGCCTTTGTATACCTTCGTCAGCTTTAATTGCTTTTCAATCTCTTCTACAAGGGTCTGCAAACCGGTTGACAGCGTTTGAAACTGCCCTTGTTTTTTTGCCGTCAGCTGTTGGCCGGAGCCTTGGGGTCTTGTTTTTTTCATGCCGAGAATCAGGCTTCGGTGCTTTTGTTCTGTCTGGTAAAATTGCGGGAATGTCGACATTAGGCTGAGCTTGTCAATGTCGCCCGCGTAAATGCCTGACAGGAGCGGCTCGATTAAATTCTCAACCACTTCATCTCCGACACGTCTGCGGAAAAATTCTCCCAATGACTGGTCGTCTTTTGACTTGCTTGCAGGCAGAATGAAATCCATAGCGGCTCTCGCCTTACCGGACAAGGAAAACAGACCCGTAGAAACAAACGGCGCAATTTTTGTTGGTATCCCCATCACGGCGCCCTTTGGCATTGGATGCAGGGTGCTGTTTACCAGCACATAGGATTGTCCTGTCGCATTGTTGACAAGCAAATGCTCAAGCCCTAAGTCTTTGACGAGCTGCGGAGCGCTTTTCTTCCGTTCCAGAAATGAATCAGGCCCTCTTTCGATGACATAACCGTCTTTCTTGATTGTCTGGATTTTCCCGCCGACTCTCGGACTTGCCTCAATAAGCGTCAGCTCAAGCGGCAGATTTTTTTCTTTGATTTCTTTTTCCATATAGAAGGCGGCGGCTAAACCGGTAATGCCGCCGCCGATGATGACTACATTTTTTTTGCCGTCACTCATGTTCATCGCCTTCTTTAACGTCCTATTTTTTTTAATACAACTGTTGCTAATGCATCAATAAATTCCGGCTTGGCATTGGGCATTTCCGGGCGGTAGTAGCTTGCGCCGATATCGTCAGCGACCACTTTGCATTCATAATCATTATCATAAAGCACTTCTAAATGGTCCGCGACAAATCCGACAGGGACGTATACAAATGCCTGATAGCCTTTTTGTTCGAACAAATCACGTGTTAAATCCTGTACATCAGGACCAAGCCAAGGATCAGGCGTGTTCCCTTCGCTTTGCCAGCCGACAGCATATTCGGAAACGCCTGCGCCTTCAGCAATCAATTTCGCAGATTCATGAAGCTGATCCGGATACGGGTCTCCAAATTCTTTGATTTTTTCCGGCAGACTGTGTGCGGATACGATAAGCATCGCGTTTTCTCTTTCATTCTCAGACATTGACGCATATGTGTCCTTCACTCGGTCAACCCAATATTTCACGAACTTTGGTTCATCGTACCAGCTTTCAACAGACGTAATCGTTAAGCCGCCTAGTTTCTCAGCCTCTTCTTTGGCACGTTTGTTGTAGGACTGCACGCTGAACGTGGAGAAATGCGGTGCCAGCACAATGCTGACCGCTTCTGTAATGCCGTCCTTATGCATCTCTGCCACAGCGTCTTCAATAAACGGCTCAATATGCTTCAGACCGATATATGCTTTAAATGCAATCTCGTCCTGAATCTCATTTAGGTGCTGTTCAAGCTTGTGCGCTTGCTCTTCTGTGATTCTCGCAAGAGGTGAAATGCCGCCAATTGCTTCATATCTGTCTTTCAAATCTTGAAGCATTTCAGGCTCAGGCTTTCTGCCTCTTCTGATATGTGTATAATAACGTTCGATATCTTCTTCTTTATAAGGCGTGCCGTACGCCATCACGAGAAGCCCCATTTTCTTTCTACTCACTGTTTACACCCTCTTTAATGATCTGATACAAACATTTTGACAGGATATCACCATGATACCAAAAGATATGCTTAGGAATATTGACCCATTTTCTTGTTTTGTGAATATTTATGGACAAATGCTGTCAGTTTTTTCAAAACCTCAGGACTGACGTCAGGAAATACCCCGTGTCCAAGGTTAAAAATGAAGTTGTCCGATTTCATGCCTTGATCAAGTATTTCAGTCGTTTTCTTCTCAATGACTTCCCAAGGCGCAAGCAAAATAGATGGATCCAGGTTGCCTTGCACTGTTTTGGTAATGCCTTTTGATCTGGCTTCATCTATGCTGAGTCTCCAATCAAGCCCGACAACATCGAGAGGAAGGTCATGCCAATCATTTGCCAGATGGCTTGCGCCGACGCCAAACATGATCAGCGGCACATTCTCCTGTGCAAGCTCTGAAAAGATTCGGTTCATCACCGGTTTGATATATGTTCTGTAATCTGCCTGGTTCAGCGCGCCGACCCACGAATCAAAGATTTGAATCGCTTTTGCGCCTGCCTTAATCTGCGCTTTCACATACATGATGATCATGTCGGCAAGCTTGGACATCAGCAGATTCCATGCATCCGGCATGCTGTACATGAAAGCTTTTGTTTTATTGTAGTTTTTCGACGGGCCGCCTTCGATCATGTAGCTTGCCAGCGTAAAAGGCGCACCTGAGAAACCGATGAGCGGGACGTTCAGCTGCTCATTGACAAGCAGTTTAATCGTCTCAAGCACGTAGGGCACGTCCTGTTCCGGATCAATCTGGCCGAGTTTTTCAATGTCCGCCATAGACCGGATCGGCTGATCAATCACAGGTCCGATCCCGTTTTTAATTTCAACATCGACACCGATTGCCGGAAGCGGAGTCATGATATCTTTATATAGGATTGCAGCATCGACTCCGTATTGCTCAACCGGCAGTCTTGTGACATACGCACAAAGTTCGGGCTGATGCGTGATCTCAAACAATCCGTATTTTTCCTTCAGCTTACGGTATTCCGGCTGTGAGCGCCCTGCTTGTCTCATATACCATACAGGCGTGTGATCCGCTTTCTCTCCCCGTGCAGCTTTTAAGAACGTCTCGTTAAACGTTTCTCGTTTACTCATCTGATTTCCACCTTTCATACTGCAACCATACGTTCGTATTTCTTGACTTATTACACTATACCTTGTTTTAGGCAAATGGTATAGAAATGAAGCTCAAAGTTCAAAAAATCGCCGAATTCCATTATGAGGAAAACAACTTAGGCTGAACGTAATCGGTTCCTTCCCCTTCTCTTTTTGTCTGTGTATTATAAGGCACGACTTTATAAGAAGCGCCTGAAAACAAGTTGGCATAAGGGATTTCATAGCTTCCCTTTCCTTCGACTGAATCAAGAAGCGTCTCCTTGCCGTCCTTGTTTACATAAATTCTGTATACAGCCCGGTCATCCTCTTGAGCGTTCCAATTTAATTCAATGGTAAAGAGCCCCGCAGCTTTAAATGTGTAATCCGCTTTCAGCGTTTTGACCGGATCCAGCTCAATCGGGCTTTCCAGTTCTTTGACGTTTTTAGGCTTCGTAAACACATCACCGGTTTCTCCAGCCTGTGTCAAAATATCCTTAAACAGTCTTGTTGAATATGCGCTTCCGCCTTTTAAGTAATGGCTTTGATCTGTTTTGTCATAGCCCATCCAGACAGCCCCGGTGATTTTTGGCGTATAGCCTGCAAACCAGGCGTCCTTTGTCGCTCCGGAAACGCCTGTATAAGTCGTAGAACCGGTTTTCCCCGCCAAATCGCCGTGATAGGTGCCGGACGTTGCCGTTCCCTTTTTGACCACCTGCTGCAGCATTCTCGTCATATTCCAGGACGTCTGCTTGCTGAATACCCGATTTCCTTCTTCCTTATGATCGGCTATTGCTTCTCCGTCTTCATCTATTATGCTGGAAATAAAGTATGGCTCAGTATACAATCCATTCGCGGCGAACGTATGAAACGCGCCGGCAAGCTGAAGGGGGGAAACACCTTTTTCCAGGCCGCCGAGAGCGAGCGCAAGGCCTTCGTCAGGGATATCAATGCCGTTTGCTTTCAAATATGATTTTCCTGTTTCGACGCCAATCTCATTCAGCGTCCATACAGCCGGCGCGTTTTTGCTGTACGTAATGGCGTCAGACATGGTCACTTCGCCCTCATACCGGCTGTCATAGTTTTTTGGAGTATAATCTCCGTAGGATTGCAGCTCATCCTTTAATAGAGAATATGGTTTGAATTTCTTTTCCTGCATCGCCGGTCCGTATACGGCAAGCGGCTTAAATGTGGAACCCGGCTGGCGGACAGCCGTGACGCGGTTATATCCTTTGGCTGTGTAATCTCTTCCGCCGATCGCCGCTTCCACACCGCCTGTCTTATTATTGATAAAGACCGCGCTTCCTTCAGCATGCTGATCTGTTCCCGGATAATAGCTTCCCTGCTTCATCACTTGATAAGCCGTCTTTTGCAGCTTCGAATCGAGCGGCACCTTGATCGTGTATCCGCCTTGAAGCAGCTGCTCTCCGGAAATTGAATACTTATCCTCGGCCTCTTTTATCACAAGGTCGATATAGCTGTCAAACCATGGTGTTTCCGACTGTTTCTTTACGTTCAGCCCGAGCGTCCTTCCCTGCGCGCTGACAGCCTCTTTCGCACTGATGTAGCCTTGGTCATTCATCATGCCAAGAATCGTATCACGCCGCTCCTTGCTTTTATCAGGGTGCAAAACAGGAGAATACATGGAAGGCGCCTTCGGAATAGCAGCCAATACCGCGCCTTCGGAAACGGTTAAGTCTTTTACTTCTTTATTAAAGTAATAATGGGATGCGGCTTGGATGCCGTAGACTCCATGTCCGAAGTAAAGCTGGTTCAAATACATTTCCAGCAGCTTGTCCTTGCTGTAATCCCGTTCAAGGTTGATCGCAATAATGACTTCTTTCGTTTTTCTTAAAAACGTTTTGTCGTGTGTCAGAAAAATATTTTTGGCAAGCTGCTGGGTGATCGTGCTTCCGCCCTCCACCTTTCCGCCAGCTAAAATATCGCGGTACACCGCCCTTCCGACAGATTTTGTATCAATGCCGCGATGCTCATAGAACCTTTTATCCTCAACAGCGATAAACGCTTCTCTAACCTGCTTCGGAATCTCATTGATCGAGACTGGCTCGCGATTTTCTGTATACAGGCTCGCAACCTCATCCCCGTTTTGATCAACGATTTTTGAAGAGGCATGAAGGATCAGTTTTTTTTCATCTATCACATAATGGCCGAGAAAAATAATTGAAATATATCCTATTAAAGCGAGAAAAGCAGTTAGCACTAAAATAATAATAGGTATAAAAAGTTTCTTTTTCTTTATCTTAAACATGAACTCACCTCGCCTTTCTAAAGGTAGTATGGGAAAAATTGTTTTGAATTATGTTCGAAGCACTCGCCAATAGAAACTTATACCATTGTTTTGATATACTAGCAAGCAGGAGGTGGCTGATATGAAGGTTTATATTACATATGGAACAGCCGATTTTTTAAAAACGATCGTAGAGAAGCATCCCTCAGAACATATCCTTTTGATGCAGGGGCAGGAAAACGCGATTTTAATCCACGAAACCAGCGGAGAGACGGTTTTCCAGGCACCACATGCTTATGAAGTCATTGATCAAGCCGGAGAGATGAAGCATCCCGGTTTTGCAGTGTTGAACAATATTGCTGTCACTCAGGAAGGCCGTCCGCTGTTTGAAAACAGATTTAAAAACAGAGCGGGAAAAGTCGAAAATGAGCCTGGTTTTGAAGCGATTCGTGTGCTCCGTCCTCTTGACAGTGACACCTACGTCATTCTTACCTTGTGGGAAACCGAAAGAGCCTTTCAAGACTGGCAGCAATCAGCGTCATACAAAGAAGCCCATAAAAAACGAGGCACGTCTGCCGGAATTGACACAACGTCGATCTTCTCCCGTCCTTCTTACGTCACCACGTTTTTCGCTGTCGAATAGCTGCCGGCATGTCCGGCAGCTTATTTATTTGGAGGCATGCAAAATGAAGCATACTTGCCAAGGCTGCGGGTTTAAGGGATTGACGAAACCGCCATATGATCATGAAATCTGCCCGTGCTGCGATTTCCAGTTCGGATTTGATGATTACGAGATGCATCGCCAGGATGGTTCATATTTAGATCCTTCGGAAAACCTCGTCCCTATAGAAAACACATGCTTGCTGACAGTGCTGTTATTTTTTTCTCCTGATTGCTATGCGGCACATCTTCCATTATAACCCTTCCTTCTGTCCCGGCACCTTCCGCCCGCCTATGAATAATCTGTAGGAAGCGGAAGGAGTGATCAATGATGGAAGCCGGGATTTTGCCTATCCATATTCTGTACGTGTTATTTATCGGGGCGATTATCCTATTTATGCTGCTGCGGAAAGACACAACCTTTATCTCCTTATTTGGTATTTTCACCCTATCGTTATGGGCGAGTCATTCACTTGCAGCTTCTGTCAGCAGTTTATTCCGCAGCTTTATCTACGCGGCGGGCGAGCTGCTGCCTACAATTTTCATCATTTGTTTTATCGTTTCGATGAGTGATTTGTTAACTAAAACAGGGATAAATGAAGCAATGATTTCTCCCTTTGCAAGCCTTATGAAAGGTCCTGTGACTGCCTATTGGCTGATTGGCGGCCTGATGTTTGCCATTTCTCTCTTCTTCTGGCCTTCACCTGGTGTCGCTTTGATCGGCGCCGTGCTGCTTCCGGCAGCTGCCCGCGCCGGTTTTCCGCCTATTGCCTCCGCCATGGCCATGAGCTTATTTGGACATGGTTTCGCCCTGTCAGGAGACTTTGTCATTCAGGCTGCGCCAAAGCTGACAGCCGATGCGGCCGGTATTCCAGTCGGCGATGTCATTTCGGCCAGCATTCCTCTTGTGCTGATTATGGGCGCGACCACAACAGCCGCCGCCTTTCTCATGATTCAGCGCGAGCGCAAAAAACAGCTGGCTCCAGCTTCTTTTCCCCCCTTACATGCTGGTGAGCAAGACACCTCGCTGTACTTGCCGAAACGTCTGCGGTCCATACTAGCTTTGTTGATTTTGCTTATCTTTCTTGCGGATATCGCCTGCATGCTGTTGTTTAACCTGCAGGGAAATGATGCGACCGCGTTAATTGGCGGGTCTGCGATCAGTATCCTTCTGACCGTTCATTTTCTCGTGTATAAACACAAAGGACTTGAAAAAATCACTGGTTATTTTATTGATGGATTCCAATTCGGCTTTAAGGTTTTCGGCCCCGTCATCCCGATTGCCGCTTTCTTTTATCTTGGCGATTCAGGCTATGAAAGTATCATGGGCGATTCACTCCCTGAAGGTTCTCACGGAATTGTCAATGACCTTGGCATTGCATTATCCCATATGATGCCTATGTCAAAGGAGTTTGCCGCGGTTGCTTTAACTGCCGCCGGAGCCATAACCGGCCTCGACGGATCAGGTTTTTCAGGCATTTCCCTCGCCGGCTCTATCGCTAAGCTCTTTTCGTCCGCTCTTCATACTGACCCCGCCGTTCTGACCGCGCTCGGACAAATATCTGCCATCTGGGTAGGCGGCGGAACACTGGTTCCATGGGCGCTGATTCCCGCCGCTGCCATTTGCAAGGTTGATCCTTTTGAATTAGCCAGAAAAAACTTCATCCCCGTCGCAATTGGCCTTTCAGTCACAACCATCGCAGCCATGTTTTTCATTTAAATCACGACGAGTTGAAATATTCAGACTTTTTATATACAATATGGAAAACCATAGAAAAGGGGGAAGCGGCTTTGTCCATATCCACACTCCAGAAAGAGATAAACAAACAGCTCGACAGCTGTTTTGAAGAAATGGTCGAGATCAGGCGCCATTTTCACATGTATCCCGAGCTCTCGTACCAAGAAGAAAAAACTGCCGCGTTTATTGCTTCCTATTATGAATCGTTAGGCGTTCCGATCCGCACGAACGTCGGCGGCAAAGGGGTTTTAGCATATATAGAAGGAAGCGAACCCGGCCCTGCCGTCGCTTTGCGGGCCGACTTTGACGCTCTCCCCATTCAAGATGAAAAAGATGTTCCTTATGCCTCCAAAGTGCCCGGTGTCATGCATGCATGCGGCCATGACGGCCATACGGCAGCTCTTCTCGCAGTGGGAAAGGTCCTTCACCAAAACAGACATGAGCTGAAGGGAACATTTGTAATGATCCACCAGCATGCGGAAGAGTATTATCCGGGAGGCGCAAAGCCAATGATTAATGATGGCTGTCTTGAAAACGCGGATGTAATATTCGGCACGCACCTTTGGGCAACCGAGCCGACTGGAACCATTCTCTGCCGCTCTGGCGCCGTAATGGCGGCGGCGGATCGATTCACGATCAAAATCCTCGGGAAGGGCGGCCACGGTGCCCACCCGCATGATACTAAGGACGCCGTCCTGATTGGCTCGCAAATCGTTTCCTCTTTGCAGCATATTGTCAGCCGCAAAGTCAATCCGATTCATTCCGCCGTCATCTCGACAGGCTCTTTCATCGCAGACAATCCGTTTAATGTCATCGCAGACCAAGCAGTACTCACCGGCACAGCGCGTTCTTTTGACGAAAATGTCCAGAGCATTCTGGAAAAAGAAATCGAAGCCGTTGTAAAAGGAGTGTGCAGCATGCACGGCGCATCCTACGAGTACGACTATGAACGGGGCTATCCGGCGGTTGTGAACCATCCTGCAGAAACAAACCATTTGGTGAGCATCGCAAAGAATACGGAGGGCGTTCAGCAGGTCATTGACGGCGAACCGCAAATGGGCGGCGAGGATTTTGCTTACTACTTACAAAACGTCAAAGGCACCTTTTTCTTTACAGGTGCCGCTCCTGAACAACCGGAGCGAGTCTATTCCCACCACCATCCTAAATTTGATATCAATGAAAAAGCGATGCTGACAGCGGCAAAAGTGCTTGCGGGCGCCGCGATCACCTATCATACGCTATAAAAAACAGCCGGAGTGTTTATTCTCCGGCTGTTTCCTTTCCTATTCTCAAATGAAAAACGTGCCTCGCCGTCTCACCAAGCTGAGCGAGCAGCTTATAATTAGCAATGCCGCCGACTGCGGCTCCTACTCCCGGCAACAGCTGAAACAGCTTCACGACGTCGATATAATCGCGATATTCCTGCTGGAACACTCTCCAGTCGATGCTTTTTTTCTCCGTCTCCCAATTGTCAATGACAGAAAAAAGCGATTTACGGCCATCATCACTTGAAAACGCAAGCTGAAATACAAGCAGTAAAAACATTCTTTCTTCTGAATCCTTCACATCAAAGCCATAAATTGAGGATAAGGTAAATAAACATTTCATCTTAATCGAAAGCAGCAGCGGGAAATCGGCAATGCCTAAAAATATGCCACCCGCTCCGGTGCCGACTCCCTCAGCAGCCGCCACCTTCTGATAAGATGCAATCGTTTTTTTCGCCAGTTCGTTTTTTTCACTGAGCGAAAGTGCGCTTGTATCCTTCTTATAGGTAATGATATTGGAGCCCGCCATCGTCGCTTCCACCATCTTTTTCACACTTTCGGTGACGACCGAATGGATTTTTTCAGGAATCCGCTCATTCACCTTCGTTTGCACACGCTTCGAAAAGCGTTCAAACATGGAATCTTTTCGCAAAAAATGCATTTTCCATTGAAGGGCTTCCTGCATCAGCAGCTGATTGTCTGTCATTTGACCTACCCCTTTTCAGCTCACAGCTTGCCATGTTTTTTCAGTCTGGTTGTCATATAAGACGGCAGAACAGCAAAAATCAAAACGGCAGAACCGAGCAGCGCGTACAGAAGACCTGTCATGCCGGCAGCATAGGCAGATGCAGCAGACATCAGCAGCGCTTGAACGCTAAGTGCAGTTTTTAATAAAGAGAAATAGCTTTTCAGCTTCATTTCTTTTTTGACAGGGTAAAGCTCTTGAAGCGCCAGGTGATCAAAGTGCCCAAACAGCGGCAGAAGCTGAATCCCCGTAATGAAAATGGTAAACACAGTCAAAACCCCTGCAATGAGCGGGCTTGCCGACACATACATAATAATCAGCGCGAAAATAATCGTTAATCTGACGAGAATGCCTAAATAATCACTTGAACGCAAAAAGGCGCGAGTGAACATGTAGGCAAACGTTTTCCGCTGCTCAAACGGCACAAGCCGCAGCAAAAAGTCGAGATACGCCCTGCGTTTCGCTTGCTTTCGTAAATGGGGCACATCAGTGAACAGGTTGGCAATCCGATAGAAACGCTGCTTTCGTCTCAATTCGGACTCAATATGGCTTTCCCATTTAAATGTTTTCCGCTTTGCTGAGGAAGACATATACAGATAAAAAGCAGCCATAATGGCATAGACAACAAGCGCATACATATAAACAGATTGCAAAACAAAATAGAGAACGAGCGTATTCGCCACGAAGCGAATGATAAGATCCATCCGTTTCATGCTTCGGTCATTCTGAAAGGTCGTGCGCCATTCCAGCACCTGATTCCACGCTTTCAAAAGCAAAAGCTGGATGAAGACCGCCGCATACGATATGAGCGAAGCCCCCGGTGAGACAGCGAAATACAGCGGCATTGCGACAAGACTCAGTGCAATCAGCGGAAACAGCTGAGACACAAAGCTGTAGACAAACGCCTGCTTCAAGTAAGGCTCCATTTTTGCCTCAAGCGGCAATAAGAAAACAAGGTCAGCCTCCTTCAAAAGCGTCCGCACATAAGAGCTTGTCAGCACGAGCGAAAACAGTACGGCCATCACCCAAAAGGACGGAAAATGAGCGGGAATGTCCCGTATCCATTTGCTGTACCAGCTTGCAGCGCCCGCGAGAAAAAAGATCAAAACAATGACGAGGTGATCGTTGAGCATGTATTTCATGTAAGTTCTTGTTTCTTTGATATGCTCCTGCAGCCGCGACTGCCAAATATCAAGCATATTATTCATGGCCAGCGTCTTCCTTTGTAAGCTCAAGATACAAATCGTCCAGCGCCGCGTCTTTCATTCCAAACTGCTCTCTGAGCTCGGACAGCGTGCCGCGCGCCCGCACCTCGCCGTTATGTAAAATAATAAACGAATCACAATAGCGTTCTGCCGTTGCCAAAATATGCGTTGACATCAGCACGCTCGCCCCGCCCTTTTTCGCTTCATTCATTCGCTCAAGCAGCGCGTTAATCGCAAGCGGATCAAGCCCCAGAAAAGGCTCATCAATAATATAGAGCGAGGGCTCAGCCAAAAATGCGCACATGATCATCACCTTCTGTTTCATTCCTTTAGAAAAATGAGCCGGGAACCACTTCAGCCTCTTTTCCATTCGGAATTCCTTTAACAGCGGCGGCAGCCTTTTCTCCATCGTTTCTTTTGACAGGCCGTATGCCATGGCTGTTAATTCAAGATGCTCCATCAGTGTCAGCTCTTCATATAAAACAGGCGTTTCAGGTATATAGGTGAATTGTGAACGGTAGCCTTCCGGATCCTCAGCAAAGGTTTTTCCATTTAATTCGATCGATCCTTTATGCGGGTCCATCAGCCCGATGATATGTCTGATTGTTGTACTTTTACCAGCACCATTCAGCCCGATTAAGCCGACAATTTGATTCGGTTCAAGGGTGAATGACACGTTTTTCAAAACCGGATTTCTTGTATACCCGCCGGTTACATCATTTACTGATAGCAGAGACATAGTTTCTCCCCTTATATTGTTTTTCTTCATAGTACCAAAAACGAAGCCTGATTTGAAACAATTCCCTTTTAACAAATAATCAATTTGCTGTCATAAAGAAACAGGGTTCTGGACATGATAATAGTCGTAGAGGAAAAGCATATCAACTGAAAAATGAGGTGTTTGTCAAAGACGTCTTAGATACAGTTGGATAGAAAATCAACATGTCCAATGCTGAAACCATTTCTCTTCACTGAATTGATGAATTCTTCATCTATGAAGCAAATTGTCAAATGAGGTGTTTATCGCAGGAATCGTTAGGCATTAAACAAGTCTTCATTTTATTAACAAATGAGGTGCTTACCAAAGGCATATCACATTTTCTTCATATAAGCTCTTCCTCTGCATTCAGGGTGAACGCTCGCCGTTCATCCTGTTTTCTATTTCCTGCATTTCTGTGGTACGATGAGTGTATACATACTAAACAATTTCATAAGGAGGAACCCCTCATGCATTGTGCAGAGAATTGTATCTTTTGTAAAATTATCGCCGGCGACATCCCGTCCGCAAAAGTGTATGAAGATGAACATGTGCTGGCCTTCCTTGATATCAGCCAAGTGACAAAGGGTCATACGCTTGTCATTCCGAAAACGCATATCGAAAATGTGTATGAATTTACGGATGAATTAGCAAAACAATATTTTCACGCCGTTCCAAAAATCGCCCGCGCCATCCGGGATGAATTTGAACCGATTGGCTTAAATACGCTGAACAATAACGGCGAAAAAGCAGGACAATCCGTTTTTCATTACCATATGCATATCATCCCGCGCTACGGAAAAGGAGACGGATTCGGAGCGGTTTGGAAAACGCATGCTGACGATTACAAACCGGAGGATCTGCAGAAGATTTCTTCCTCTATCGCAAAACGCCTGACCTCATCATAGGATGAGGTTTTTTGTTTGTGAACATTTCACAAACATTCGTCAATTTCTTTTGATTATTCTAATTTTTTTATCTAAAAACTGAATTTTTGTGATAGGATAATTGTATTATTTTATACATAATCGTGGAAAACAGGGAGAGATCATAATGGAACGTACAACGAATTTTAACGCAGGTCCTGCAGCGCTGCCATTGGAAGTTCTGCAAAAGGCACAGAAAGAATTTATTGATTTTAACGAATCCGGCATGTCTGTTATGGAGCTTTCTCACCGCAGCAAAGAATATGAAGCGGTGCACCAAAAAGCGAAAAGCCTTTTAATTGAACTGATGGGCATCCCGGAAGATTACGAAATTTTGTTTCTTCAAGGCGGGGCAAGCCTCCAATTCTCCATGCTTCCGATGAACTTTTTAACACCTGAAAAAACCGCGCATTTTGTGATGACAGGGGCTTGGTCTGAAAAAGCCCTCGCTGAAGCAAAGCTGTTCGGGAACACCTCTGTGACAGCCACTAGTGAAGCGGATCATTACAGCTACATTCCGGAGGTTGACCTTACGAAGGCAAAAGACGGCGCGTATTTGCATATCACGTCCAACAATACGATTTTCGGCACACAGTGGCAGGAATTCCCGAATTCCCCTATTCCGCTCGTCGCTGACATGTCCAGCGATATTTTAAGCAGAAAAATCGATGTGTCCAAGTTTGACGTGATCTACGGAGGCGCTCAAAAGAACCTCGGCCCTTCCGGTGTAACAGTAGTTATCATGAAAAAAACGTGGCTGCAAAATGAAAATGCGAACGTTCCAAAAATCCTGAAATATTCAACGCATGTCAAAGCGGATTCACTCTACAACACGCCGCCGACATTTGCGATTTATATGCTGAGCCTTGTTCTTGAATGGCTAAAGGAAAACGGCGGTGTTGAAGCTGCCGAACAGCGCAATGAACAAAAAGCGCAGGTTCTCTACAGCTGTATCGATGAAAGCAGCGGATTCTATAAAGGACATGCCAGAACGGACAGCCGCTCCCGCATGAATGTGACCTTCACGCTTCGTGATGACGAATTAACAAAAGCATTCGTTCAAGAAGCAAAAGAAGCCAAAATGGTCGGCCTTGGCGGACACCGCTCAGTGGGTGGCTGCCGCGCTTCTATTTATAACGCGGTGTCTCTCGAAGACTGTGAAAAATTAGCTGCGTTCATGAAGAAATTCCAGCAGAAAAATGAGTAAAAAGTCTGGCTATGCAAACCGTTCGTTTGGTATACTGTTTGCATATCACATTCTTTAAGCCTTCGCAATAAATGATGAGCATATTATTGGAGGGCAAGAAGCTTAGCAGAGGAGAGCATAGATATGAAAACAAAAGAGTTAGTTATTATGGCTCTGTTTGCCGCAATCGGCGCAGCGCTCCATTCCATTATTCCGCCCTTTTTAGGCGGCATGAAACCAGATATGATGCTAATCATGATGTTCATGGGCATCCTCCTGTTCCCAAGAGTGCAAAATGTACTCGTCATCGGAATTGTGACCGGAATTATTTCCGCGCTTACAACCGCATTTCCGGCGGGACAGATTCCCAACATCATTGATAAACCCGTGTCAGCGTTTCTGTTCTTCTTCCTGTTCCTCATGTTCAGAAAGAGCCGGAAAACAAGCGCAGCCGCTGTACTGACAGCGATCGGGACTATTATATCGGGGATTGTCTTTTTATCATCAGCTTTATTGATCGTCGGTTTGCCTGGCGGTTTCGCCGCATTGTTCGCAGCTGTTGTTCTGCCTGCCGCTGTACTGAATACAATCGCAATGATCATTATTTTTCCGATTGTGCAAACCATTTTAAGGCGTTCGAGCATTATGGAAGCTGTTAAATAATTACCATCCAAAACCTCTTCCGCTTCCGGGAGAGGTTTTTTCGGACAGAGAGCCCGCAGCATGTCTGCATGTTTTAAGCGAAGAGTTTTGTGAAAAAGATAAGACATAGTGTAAAGGCAGTTCCGGTTGAACAAACAAACGCTTTCTGCCGGATAACCTTCTTGGGCGGATAAGAAGCAGCCTGGCTGAGAAGTCTGATATAGTAAACAGCCCCTGAAGCGAAGGCGAGGGTGATACAGGACAATACAATCATAAAGACAGACAACCTTCTCCCTCCTTTTCACTTAAAAAATATGCTAAAATAAAGCAAGCTATGTATAGAAGTTCAGGGCTTTCAACAAAAATTGAAACATGCTGAATGAATCCTATTTTCAAGAAAAAGACGGGGTGATTGTAATGGCAAGCGGACGTTCTCTATTAACAGGACTATTCGTAGGCGGCATCATCGGAGGAGCAGCGGTTCTTCTTACCGCACCTTCCTCAGGAAAGCAGCTGCGTGAAAAAATGAAAACCAATTATGATTCTTTCGAAGAAACGATCAAACGCTTAAAATCAGACGGGCTTGCGTTAAAAGACCAGCTGATCAAAGCGGCCAAAGAAAGCACAGATGTGATTAAAGACGTGAGCGGCGAGCTCCAAACGTCAATTAAAAAATGGCGGGAAGAGATCAAGCCTCATCAGCAGGATCTGCAAAAAGAAATTGCTGATATTGAAGAGAAAATCAGACAGCTGGAGAAAACCTTACAAAACTAATATCCTATTCTAAACAAAAAAATGCGGACCCAATGGGAACCCGCATTTTTTGTTTCCGAAAAAGCCTCTCACCGCAACGGATTTTGAATTTATTAAAAAATTCTTACACTTTCATCTTTATTAATCTTTATTTTATTGGCATAATAGAGAAAAAGAAAAAGAGAAGCAGGTGACGTAATGAATCGAGTGGAACCGCCTTATGATGTGAAAGAGGCTCTTGTCTTCACCCAGAAAATGGCTCAGCTTAGCAAGGCTCTTTGGAAATCGATAGAGAAGGATTGGCAGCAATGGCTCAAACCGTATGACTTGAATATTAATGAACATCATATTTTATGGATTGCGTATCAGCTGAATGGAGCATCCATTTCTGAGATCGCGAAATTCGGGGTCATGCATGTATCAACGGCATTCAACTTTTCAAAAAAGCTGGAAGAACGGGGATATTTAAGGTTCTCCAAACGGCTGAATGATAAACGGAACACATACGTCCAATTAACCGAGGAAGGCACTGAGGTTTTCTGGAGCTTGCTTGAGGAATTTGATCCGACTCGCAATGCGGTTTTTAAAGGGTCACAGCCTCTGTATCATTTATTCGGAAAATTCCCTGAAGTGGCAGAAATGATGTGTATGATACGCCATATATATGGCGATGATTTTATGGAAATTTTTGAAACGTCTCTGACCAATATTGATAATGACTTTGAAAGCGTAAACGGAAAACTGAAGAAAAAAGCTAAGGACAGTGCGGCGGATGAACTGGCAGAAGAGCTAGAACCTGTAAACAGTTAATCAAAGTGCTTCATAATGTCGATAAAGACTTCCATCAGCTCTTGATAAAGCCCCTGTTCATACAGGGCAAAAATCGTTTCATGAACATCTAATTTTTCATTCAGCTGTCCGGCAAAAAGCGCAAGGAGCTTATCGAAGGTTACAAATCCTTGCGCTTTTTGTGCTGCCAGCTCTTCTGACAATTCAACGCATATCCTCATAACCTCTTCCCCTTCTTCCTTGCTCAGCCCTTTATCAATGAGAAGCGCATAGAAAGGGTACTTGTCCATATCTACTGTTTTCACTAATAATTGTATGTAATATTCCAATCGCTCAATGCGATGATCCATCGAATCCATCCACACCACTTCTTTCTATCTTTAATCTTATTTTAGCTGATAATTGACTGAGAAGAAAGTTCTAAACCCATATTTCGCAGTTTGTTTGCCCGCTTCAAAAAAATACCTGCCTTATGATATTTTTTTCTCAAAAAAGCATTGATTTTTTCTCTTGGGAGGAGTAAATTATTTTGAGATTCTATTCAAGATGTATGGAAGGATGACTTTGATGAATTGCTGGAAGACCATAAATCTCATGAAGGATTATGGCGCCATTCGCATAATATTAACTGCTGTATGTTTTATGATTTCGGTTTTTATATCTACTTTTTTAGCATTTGAGCTGCTGCGGCCTGGCACAAGCTTAAGCGATGAATATGTACCTTTATTCGGCGGTTTGCTCGTCGTTATTTTATTTGTACATAAAGTCATTCATGTCCTGCCAATCATCTGCAAAAAAAGAAAAATAGAAAAAAAGTTTTACATCTTGCGTATGCGCACATGGAAACGAATACCAAAAACAACAATGCTGATTTCACTCGTAAGCCCGTTCTTGCTGATTACGCCTGTATTATTTTACGCCGCGCTGGCATTTCCAAATCACGCTCATTATTTCTGCATGATTTCAGGCATTCATGCAGGCTACTGTCTTCCTGACTTTTTGCTGGCTCTCAAGCTGATACAAGCGCCAAAAGCCTGTTTTATTGATCAGGAAGCGGACGGCTTGGATATTCTTGTTGAAAAGTAGCACAACCTTGGCGCTATTGGCGATTTTTCAATTTGCATTCTATCTTTTTTAATAAATATTTGGTAATGTAATATGGGACAGTTCAGAGAGAGGGGGAATCTCCCATCATTTTATTCTATTTTATCGTGGCTGCCGTGTTTATTTTATATTTTATAAACAGGCTCACCAATACATTATGCCTTGTCAGAGAGATTCCTGAAGAGCGGCAGGATAAGGTATTTCGATTTATTAATGTTTCTATATTAATTTTACTGATCTCTTCGTTTGTGGAGATCTCCTTTACAGTGTAAATACGAAAGAAAGCATAGCTGCGATTTAGCAGCTATGCTTTTTATTTTGATTAGCACAGCCAAGAAGCGCCGATGATAATCAATAAAATAAATAACACAACCAATAAAGCGAATCCGCCTGCAAATACCTCACCCATCTTAAAAAGCACCTCCTGTAAAAAGCTTTATTTACCAATTACATCTTATGCAATTCATGATTGAAACGATTAGGCGCTAGTGAAAATAAAGGATCGCTTATCTTGCAAGCGATCCCCGGGCTGCTTAGTAGATGTAAGCTGCACCTACGATGATAAGCAAAATGAACAGTACTACGAGCAACGCGAATCCGTTAGAGTATCCTCCGCTCATGTTACATACCTCCTTTTCTTGATCAATATATAAGTATGTCATCAGCAAAAATTTGACTAGACGAATGCCCTTTATTTAAAATCTTTTTACAGAAAGCCACAATATGTTATGATACGCATAGGTAATTTAATTTGGAATGATTAGGAGTGTTTGAAAACTATGAAGAAAATCGCAATAGCAGCTATCACTGCAACAAGCATCCTCGCTCTCAGTGCTTGCAGCAGCGGCGACAAAGAAGTGATCGCAAAAACAGACGCAGGCGATGTAACAAAAGGCGAGCTTTACACAAACATGAAGAAAACAGCCGGCGCGAGCGTCCTGACACAGCTCGTGCAAGAAAAAGTATTAGACAAAAAATACAAAGTGACGGATAAAGAAATTGACACCAAGCTGAAAGAATACAAATCACAGCTTGGTGATCAATATTCAGCCCTCGAAAAGCAATATGGAAAGGATTACCTTAAAGAGCAAGTGAAATATGAATTGCTCACACAAAAAGCGGCTAAAGATAACATTAAAGTTACAGATGCTGATACTAAAGAGTACTGGGAAGGCTTAAAAGGCAAAATCCGCGCAAGCCACATCCTTGTCGCTGATAAAAAGACTGCTGATGAAATAGAGAAAAAGCTGAAAAAAGGCGAGAAATTTGAGGACCTTGCGAAAGAATACTCTACAGATACACGTTCAGCATCACAAGGCGGGGACCTTGGCTGGTTCGCCAAAGATGGTATGGTTGCTGATTTCAGTAAAGCTGCATTCAACTTAAAAACAGGTGAAGTCAGTGATCCTGTCAAAACACAATACGGCTACCACATCATTAAAAAGACAGAAGAACGCGGCAAATATGATGATATGAAAAAAGAACTGAAATCCGACGCGCTTGAACAAAAACTAGGTGACAATGCAGCTGTGCAGGAAGCTGTTCAAAAAGTCATGAAAAAAGCTGACATCGACGTAAAAGATAAAGACCTGAAAGACACGTTTAATACGGAAAGCAGCAACTCTTCTTCCTCTTCAAACGGTTCTAAATAATAAAAAAAACTGTGCAGGCTCATTGAGCCGCACAGTTTTTTTTATGCGATGGAATGGTTTTGATTTTCTTCATCATGCTGTTGAGAACTGCGGCGTTCTCTCTCCTTTTCCATCCTCTCTATATAAATCTGCCCTTCTTTTTCAATAAACGATTGATCTACTTTTTCTTCCTCTTTGGCTGCCGCCACAAGTTTATATGCACTGAAAATGATGCCTACAATACAAAGATACACCCACCATGGAAAAAACAACACGGGCTCCTCCCCCTTTTTGCATAGATTCTTTATTGTTAACCATATGCGGGAATGAGACGAGTTATGAGCGTCAAAAGCGCATAAAAAAGGACTGACCTGAATGATCAGCGTCAGTCCTTTTTTGATTATTTGTGAAAAGTCGGTTTATAAAAGGAACGGTTTTCCAGCGCAAATACACGTTCAGTATATTCGCCCGGCTTCACGCGCTCAAGCGCTCTGTCCATCATGTTCATTTTGGCATCCAGATTATCGATATAGTGTAAAATTTCCGCTTCCTTCACCATCGGCGGTTTCGGGCTTCCCCATTCTGCTTTGCCGTGGTGACTCAAAATCAAGTGCTGAAGAATTAACACCTCTTCACAATCGATTTGAAGCTCCTCAGCCGCTTTTGACAGCTCTGTCACCATAATCGAAATATGGCCGAGCAAATTGCCTTCGACCGTATACGAAGTTGAGACAGGGCCAGACAGCTCTTTCACCTTGCCAAGGTCATGCAGGATAACACCGGCATACAGCAGGTCGCGGTCAAGAGACGGATATAAATCTGCAATGGATTTTGCCAGATTCAGCATCGAAACGACATGGTACGCTAAGCCTGAGACAAACTCATGGTGGTTTTTCGTAGCCGCCGGATAATCCATAAATTCAGCTTCGTGTTTTTTGACTAAAAACCTTGTGATCCGCTGGATATTCGGGTTTTTCATTTCAAATATATATTGAGTGATGGTATCCATCATTTCATTTTTCGGAATCGGCGCGGTTTCTAAAAAATCATCAATATTGACATTTTCATTTTCGCTCACCGGTCTGATATTTCTCAGCTTCAGCTGGGTGCGCCCGCGGTAATGATGAACATCCCCCACGACTTTCACAATCGTCTGCGGCGCATAGGTCACTTCATCACTTTGCTTGGCATCCCACAGCTTTGCTTCAATATCACCTGACTGGTCTTGCAGCATCAGCGTTAAAAACGGTTTCCCATTGCTGGCAATCCCTTTCGTCGAGGATTTAATCAATAGATATTGGTCCACCTGTTCGCCAACTTCATGTAGCATAATCCCTTTAGCCATTCTATTAAAGCTCCCTCCGTATCTTACATAATACCAGTATATCACATACCGATTTACAGCTATAGAACCTCTTTTATGACACCAAATGGATGACTTGGCTGCTTTGAAATGCATCTTTGACATGGTCATGGCATGTAAAATACAAAATCTGTCTTCCGCCTTCAGATAAATCATAAAGAACGTCTAATACACGTTTCAGCCTTTCCTGATCAAAATGAACAAAGCTGTCGTCAAGCTGGAACGGAAGCCCTGCCCCATCCTGGCGCGTAACAGCCAAGGCAAACCGGATCGCTGTATACAGCTGCTCGCACGTCCCTTGTGACAGCTCTTCCGCATGATAGACAGTTCCGTCATCATGCATAACGATAATGGAGTCATCCGTTTCAGAAAAATAAATCGCCTTGTAGTTTCCGTCAGTCAGCGGGCGGAAAAATTCTCCGGCTGTCTCCAGAAGGCGCGGAAGCTCGACTTTTTTATGACGTTCCAATTTATTTGTGATTACCTGTTTAATCATTTGGATCGAGGCCCATTTTTTAGCTGACTCTTTCACACGCTCTTTTTGCATTTCGATTTGCAGCTTGAGGTCCGAGACCAAACCTGAAGCCTCTAATTGTTCCTGTTTGACAAAGTGCAATGCGATTTGACTGCGAAGCTGCCGGATCTCCTCAGTCAGCCGCTCTTTTCTATCATTCTCACTGAATTGCTTGTTTTCCAATTCAGAAAGCGTATTGGAATCCGCCAGTTCAAGCTCCTCCGGATGCCCGCCTTGAAGCTGTGCGTTTATGCGATGCAGCTTGCTCTCTGTCTCCTTCAATTGCCTGCTGATGTCTGCGATGGTGCAATACTCATTTCTGTCTTTTGCACCCGCCGCGGCAAATAACTGTTCGATCTGCGCTTGGAAATACTTTATTTCTTGTTCCAGCTCCAGCATCTGTTCCTTTGTATAATGAATATCTGTTTCAATTCCCTTTTTTTGCTTCTCGATTTCTTTTTCACGTTCAACGTTTTTTTGCAAGGTGTGAAGGGCGTCCGAAATAGAGATGTTCTGACTATGATTCTCAGACATGAGCATGCTGACTCGTTCTTCGAATGTGCGCCGGTGTTTTTTCAGCCGCCCTGCTTCAATTGTCAGCTCATGTTTTTTCTTCACTTCTTTTTTGACATCCTTCATTAAGCTGTATGCATCAAGCAAAAAAGACGGATCTTCCTTAAACCCAAGCTCATTCATAAAACGCTCGGCTTGAGTAAAGGACGGGGCCATATCGGCCTCCCACTGTTCAAACTGCTGGATGACCCTTTCATACGCCGCCTCCTTTTGCTGGAGCACTGCACGCTGTGTGATGAGATGCTGTTTATTGCGGTCATCCTCCCATAACGCTTCTCGAAGCGCTTCAGCTTCTGCCGGCGAAATGTCCGTCATCGGCTGTCTCATCCCCCGGCTGTTTCGAGAAGGCGGTGTTTTTTTTCCTGATGCAAGCCCATACACAATAAGTGCAGCGCCGATACTTATGGCGGGAATCCATTGCTGCAGCAGCAGAAAGAGGACAATGAACAACATACCAGCTGCAATGACCATCTTTTTCTGTTTCGCCTGCTGCCTTTCAAAAAAGTTCAGCTGTTCTCTCAGCTCCGCTTGTTCCTGATATTGCCCCTGTGCTTCATCATATGCTTTAAGAGCGGCTTCTTTATCTTTTCTCTGACTGTTTTCAAGGATGGCGGACGAAGCGGCTTGGACGGCCTTTTCTGCGGCTTCCAGCTCCTGCCGGGCAAGTTCAAACGTCTCATCAAGCTGCCGTTTTCGGTCTCTTGCCTGTACGTATTGCTGCACCGCCTGCTGAAGCTGCCATTCATAGTCATATGACGTGTTCATCGTCAGGAGCTCATTTTCATCCGTTTTATTGAGCTGTTCCAGCCCTGCCGCTGCCTCTGCAGACGACTGGCGCAGCTGTGCCTGAATCGCGGCGAGCTGTTCACCGCAGGACTGGTACATATGAAACGCTGCCGAAAGCTCTTGTATGAGCGTTTCCTTCGCCAACAGTTCTTTATCTGGGGTAAGCCTTTGCCTTTGTTTGTCCAGCTCCGCCATTTTCACCCGAAGCGCCTCCAGCTGTGCGGATTTCGGGTGAAAATGAGATTCATATTTTTCCAGCTGATGAAGTCCGTCAGCTGGAAATTGTCCCGCCTGTTCCGGATATTGCGCCATTTCCTGTTCAAGTGCCGCTTTTTCATGCAGCAGCGGATTCAGCTCAATGGCTCCCTCAATCGTTCGGATATATCCTGCAGTCTCTTTCAATTCAGTTTCCGCTTCTGCAAGACGGGCTTCAAGTGTTCTTTTTTCCTCAAGAATCTGGTGATAGCCCGCTTCTTCTGTTTCAGCCTGTTTTAGCTTTACTGCCAGCTGCTTAAGCGTTTCCAGCTCCTGATTCAATTGGGGATTTCGCCCGTTTGGTTTATAGAGCCTTTCGCTTTCCTTCGTCAGCCGCGAATCAAGCTTAGAAACTGCCTCAGCGCCAAACAAGCTGGAAAACAGCAGAAACTCCCCGATCTTGTCCCGATTAAAGGCGTGAATTTCCTGCAGCCCGAATACGTCAAAAGAATAGATGGCTTTATACAGCGACCTGTCCGTTCCATGGAACAGCTGCTTTAAAACATCTCCCTGCATCACTTCGCCCTTTTCTGTGTACACTCTCAGCTTTTCGGCAGTCCCTTTCGTGCGTTCAATCTTCATGACTCCGTACTCAGGATGTTCAGCTTCAAGAATACCGCCGTAGACACCGCCTGTTTTCGGTTCATATTTTTTCGTTTTCGGAAAACCGAACAGCATGCTTTCAATAAATGACATCATCGTCGTTTTTCCTGCCTCATTTAATCCGTAGATTACTTGGACAGGCGAGGCGGAAAAGTGAAAGGTCCGATTGGAAAATTTCCCGTAATTATATATATGTAAAGATTTAATTCGCAAAGCCTTCACCGCCTCATGTTTCAAGCACCTTAAGCTGCCGTTTCAGTAACATCTGTGCCTGCGCTTTTATTTCCTGTAATTCCTCTTGGCTAAACCGGTCCGCGTGCCTTCTATACACAGGATGCCGCTCAAGCCCTTCCAGCACCTCTGTCAGATCGCCGCGCTCAATGTCTGCAAATAAACCGCCAAAAAAAGGATCAAGGTTTGTAACGTTTGCTTCATTTTCTGTCTCATCATCCAATGCAAGCGGCCAAACGAAATGTTCCTCCTCCGCTTCTTGCTCCCGAAAGGCTTCAAGAAGCTCATCCAAAGTGCCTTTCGGCGCCTTCAGCAGCCATTCCGGAGCCGTTCCTTGTAATACGAGTCTTATACAAACAGGGCTCTCCTTTATCCGCAGCTTCGAAAACGTGTCCTCAATCATTTGGAAAAGGGCGGTCATATTCTTTGCCTCCGTCACATCAACAGCCGCTTTTTCCCACAGAACATCATGCGCTTTCTGAAATTCATAAGAGATGTCTCCATTTGTCACTCGAACGAGATAATAGCCTTTTTCTCCCGTCTCCTTCATATGGCGCGCTTGCGTGTTTCCCGGATAAATGACTGCCGGGTGCTCAGCAGAAAGAATCTGGCGTTTATGTATATGGCCAAGCGCCCAATAATCCATCCCGCTTTTCACAAGATCGTCATGTGTAAACGGGCAATACGGATCGTGTCCTTCAGATCCTGATAGCGTGCCGTGCAGCATACCGATATGAAACGGCGCGTCTGTTGTTTTCCGGTAATGGGCGGCTAGGTTTTCCGTTACGGCTCTGGCCTGATAACTGAAGCCGTAAATGCTTGCCGCGCGTCTCTCTTCCTTATAAAATGATTTTTCTTCAGGAAAAGCGGACGAAAAAATGTGGACATTCTCAGGCCATTCAATCGGCGTCCACTCCCCGCCCAGATGATCGTGGTTTCCAAAGATTACATAAACTGAAATCCCGCACTCTCTCAGTCTTTCAAACTGCTTTTTTAAAAAGAGCTGGGCCTTTAAGCTTCGATTGGCTTCGTCAAACAGATCCCCCGCAAGCAAAATGAAATCAACGTTTTCGCTTATTGCTGCATCTATCATGTGTCTCACGCTTGCAAACGTGCTTTCTTTAATCCGGGCAAAAATCGGTTCCGGCAGATGCGATATCCCGTAAAACGGGCTGTCGAGATGCAGATCTGCCGCATGAATAAAGGTTAGATCAGTCAACATTCTGCTCCTTTCAAGAATGAAGTACCCTTATTTTAGCACCGAATTCTTGCGAATGCACGTTCTGTATATAAAGAAACAGCCTGAGGATTCCCAGGCTGTTTTCAATCAGTTTTTCGCCAAACGAAGCGCTTGTTTGATCGCTTTGAACGCGCTTGAATTTCCGTAAATTAACACGCCGCCTTTGTAAATTCTGGCGCCGATGACGGCCAGTATGACAATGGTGAGCAGTGTGATTCCGATTCCTGTGGCCGCCTGCCAGAACGGAATATCAAGCATGCCGACACGCAAGAACATAATCATTGGTGTAAAGAATGGAATAAACGAGGTTACCGTAATAAATCCTGCATCAGGTGCATTCAAGCCGAACATCGCGATCATAAAACCAGCGACAACCAAAAGCGTCATCGGCGTGATCGTTTGCTGCACGTCCTCTATTCTTGAGACGACACTGCCGAGAAACGCGGCGAGTGTCGCGTATAAAAAGTAACCGAGCAAAAAGAAAATAACAGCATAAACGACAGTTGTTGCTGAGACATCGGTCAAATTGAAGAATCCGCCGACAGATGAAGCTGTTTCGCCCGTTTTGTTCAGCTTAAGCGACAGAGCGCCGGCTGTTATGATGACAGCAAGCTGCGTGATCCCGACAAGCCCGATGCCAACCAGCTTTGCAAACATCTGCTGGATCGGCGGCATGCTTGAGATCAGAATTTCCATGACGCGCGAAGATTTTTCGGTTGCGACCTCCATCGCAATCATGCTGGCATACATAATGACTGAGAAATAAATGACAAATAGCATAATGTAAACAAGCCCTACCGTCTGTCCAAGCTCTTCCTCAGACTTCGCTCCCTCTTTCAGCGCCTTTTGCCCGACAGTAACGGGCGCGTAAAGACTGCTGATCGTTTCCTGCGAAACACCAAGCTCGGCCGTTCCGACAGCCGTTTTGGTTTGCGTCAGGGCCTGCTGCAGCGTTTGGTACGTGCTGTCATCAGAAATCGTTAACGCTTTATATGTACCTGAAATGGTTCCTTTTCCATCTCGTTTGATGATGAGCATGCCATCGAGCGTTTCATCTTTGACTTGCTTTGTGACCTCATCCTCCGATTGCTTCGACTGCTTTACATCAAGCTCGCCGTCAGTATCCACCGCTTTCAGCTGCTTCGAGAATATCGGATACAGTTCGTTTGTTTCATCAACAACGGCGATTTTTTCTTTCGCATCATCACCTTGAAACAGAGAAATGATCGACTCCAGATTCGTAACGACTAATACAAGCAGTACTGTGATGGCTGTCGAGATCATAAAGGATTTTGCCATAATTTTATTTTTGTATGTATGAGAGAGCATGATCCAAAATTTATTCATAGACGGCCCCCACCTTTTCTATAAAAATATCATGCAGTGACGGCTCTTCAAGCTCAAACTTTCTGATAAACCCTTTTCCTTGGAGCATGGCAAATATCTCCTGAGAAATGTCTTCATTAGCGATCTGCAGCTTGACGCCGCCGGCCGTTTCCTTCCATTTGAGAATGCCTTCATGAGACTGTAAAAACCGCAGGTCGTCATCAGAATGAATGGTGACATTCTTTTTGCCGAAGGAACGTTTTATCTCCTTCAGCCTGCCTTGCACAACCGGCTTTCCTTTCTGCAATATGCAAAGGTGTTCACAAAGCTCCTCCACATGCTCCATCCGATGGCTTGAAAATAAAATAGAAACGCCGCTGTTTTTCAGAGAGACCACAGCCTCTTTTAACAGCTCAACATTGACAGGGTCGAGCCCGCTGAATGGTTCATCTAGGATCAGCAGCTCCGGCTTATGCAAAACAGCCGAAATGAATTGGATTTTCTGCTGGTTTCCCTTCGAAAGCTCCTCCACCTTCTTATTCTCGTAATCTGTAATGTTGAAGCGTTCAAGCCATGTACCGAGCTCTTTTTGAGCCTCCCGCTTCTCCATCCCTTTTAATCTGGCAAGATAGACAAGCTGATCCTTTACCTTCATTTTCGGATAAAGGCCCCGTTCTTCCGGCAAATAACCGATTTTGTTGCTGATACTGTAATTCACAGGCTGGCCCTTCCAGCTGATTGAGCCCTCCGTAATGCTTAACAAGCCCAGGATCATGCGAAACGTTGTCGTTTTTCCCGCTCCGTTTGCGCCTAATAGACCGAACATTTGCTGCTCGGGAATGTCTAAGTCCAATCCGTCAACGGCTTTATCGTCTCCAAATGTCTTTGTTACGTGATCAATCTTAAGCACCGAATCTCCTCCTTCCCTGACCCATTATATACTAATTTTGGATGGATCATAATAAAGGATTTTGATTTTCTTTTTAGAATATAAATGAAGAAAGACTGATAAACCTTGAAAATGGAGGAGAAATCTGATGGCTGATTATTTCCTTACAGCTTTTGATCCTGCGGGGAAACCACTGGTAAACGAGCGATTCGAGGCGGAAACTGAGGAAGCGGCAAAAGAGCATGGGGAAGCTCTGTTACAAGCAAAAGAGCTCCACAGTCATACCCATCGTTTAGTAAATGGAGCCGGAAAGCTGATTTTGTTTCACAGATGATCAGCTTTCCGGCAGATCTGTTACGCTTGAAACTTCGGCTCTCGTTTTTCTAAAAAGGCACGGATTCCTTCTTGATGATCCTTCGTCTTTCTCATTTTCTCTTGGGCGCTGCGCTCAAGAGAAAGCACCTTTTTCAGTTCTTCAAGCTGGAGGCTTTGAAAGATGCCTTTCGTTTCGATCATCGCCAAAAGAGGCGAGGCCAAAAGGGTTTCGATAAAGGGTCTTGCGCCTTCTGCAGGATCTCCGGCAAATGTCCCATCCAGAAGGCCCATATCAGCGGCTTCCGCGGAGGATAGTTTTTTCCCGCTCCAAATCAGCTTTTTCGCCTTCGCTTCCCCTATTCTTTTCTTCAGCAAATAATGCCCTCCGCCGTCCGGAACAAGCCCAATGCCGATAAAGTTCATTGCGAGAACGGCGTTTTTTTCCGCGAGCACAATGTCAGCGCAAAGCGCCAAACTCAGGCCCAATCCCGCGGCGGCGCCGTGAATAGCAGCAATTGTCACTTTCTTCATCTGATATAACGCCAGAGTGACAGCCTCAATCGTATCCATCAGCCGCTTAAATTGATCAGGGTCATGCTCTGACGTCATCATCCGGATATCCCCGCCAGCCGAAAAGCCTTTCCCGGTTCCTCTCAGGAGAACGATGAGCGCCTCGCTTGCAGCCGCCTTTTCAACCGCTTCCTTCAGTTCAGACAGCATCTGTTCATTCAAGGCGTGATGGGCATCGGGACGATTCAGGATAATCTCCGCAACAGCTCCATGACATTCATATTGAATAAACTCCATATAATACACCTCCATGTATGCGCTTGCTTTTTTCTTTCTCCTATACATTCCCCGCCACCCTCACATAAACCTTTTTATTTTTCAAGGTCAATAGATACTGAAAAATGCATATTGTTTGAATGGGAACATAAAGTTTTATATAGTGAAAAAGAAGGGATATTAGGATGAGAAAGGAGGAAAGGAAACATGGATAAATGGCTGATTAGTTTTCTGTTAAGTTTATTTATGGTGTACTTTCCGCCTTCGGATGTGGTTCTGCCTTCCCAGCTTGAAGCAAGCACTGACAGCTATGTACCCATGTCCTCCTATCCGCAGGAAACACAATCGGCCAAAACGCCGTCGCCCGGCAGCCTGTACCCGGCAGAGCTGAACAAAGAGTACAGTCCGCTGGCGCAGTCTGTCAGGCAGCTGTCTGTCAAGCCCCTTGACGAACCGCTGATGAACAGGCTGGAAAAGGTTTGTGCCGTGCCTGTCAAATACCAGTCTAATTACCTCCGAATCTAAATCTCCAACTTTATTTGCAACTCACCCCGCTTGGCCAACACTACATTCGGAGGGATTTCATTGAATATTAAAGAAAACGATCTGCCGGGCATCGGCAAAAAATTTGAAATTGAAACGAGAAGTCACGAAAAAATGACGATTATCATTCATGATGACGGAAGAAGAGAAATTTACAGGTTTAATGACCGGGACCCGGATGAGCTTCTTTCCAACATCTCATTGGATGATTCTGAAGCAAGGCAAATAGCCGCTATTCTAGGAGGCATGGTCTATAAACCGCAAGCGCTGGAGTCCATCGAAATGGCTTTCAGCGACCTCATCATTGAATGGTTTAAGGTTGAAAAAGGCGCCAAATCGATCGGGAGCACGCTCGGGGAGCTTGATGTCCGCCAAAACTACGATGTCACTGTAATCGCCATCATCAAACACAGTCAGGAAAAGCTTCTAAATCCCGGAGCCGATTCGGTTATTGAAGAAAATGATACACTTGTCCTCTCAGGTGAGAGAAAGCATCTGAAGAAACTGATTCACGATTTCCTTTCTGGAGAGGGCGTGTAGCCGCCGATGGATCATCTTGTATTTGAAGTCGGAACTGCGCTTGTGCTTGTGGCGTTTGCCAGTGTGATCGCCAATAAAATTAAGTTTTCGATTATTCCGTTTCTGATTGTGCTGGGAATGCTGGTTGGGCCGCACGCGCCGAAAATGGGGATTATTGACCTTACATTTATAGAAAGCAGTGAAATCATCGAGTTCTTCGGGCGGATGGGCGTACTGTTCCTCCTCTTCTATCTCGGACTCGAATTCTCCGTCGGAAAGTTAATCAAATCCGGAAAATCAATCGCGGTCGGCGGAACGATTTATATCTTGATTAACTTCAGCCTCGGAATGCTTTACGGGTTTATCACAGGTTTTTCCTTTCTGGAAGTCCTCGTCCTCGCAGGCGTCATCACCATCTCGTCAAGTGCGATTGTCGCAAAAGTCCTTGTTGATTTAAAAAGAACGGCCAATCCGGAAACCGAGCTGATTCTCGGCATTATTATGTTCGAAGATATTTTCCTTGCCGTATATTTGTCCGTTGTTTCCGGCCTTGTGCTGGGTGATGCGACAACCGCAGGGAGTGCACTCTTGTCCATTTTGATCGCCTTCGGCTATATGCTGCTGTTTTTTATCGCAGCCAGAAAACTTCCGCCGCTGTTGAATAAACTGTTAGACATTCGCTCAAATGAAGTGTTTATTATCGTCATTTTCGCAGCGCTCTTTTTTATCGCCGGGTTTTCAGAGACAATCCATGTAGCGGAAGCAATCGGCGCGCTGCTGCTCGGTTTGGTCTTTTCAGAAACAGAACATTCCGATAGGATTGAACACCTTGTCGTTCCGTTTCGTGACTTCTTCGGTGCCATGTTCTTTTTCAGCTTCGGCCTCAGCATCGATCCATTTTCGCTTGGTGACGCGGTTTGGCTTGCGTTGGGAGCGGTGATGTTGACCATTTTCGGAAACTTTATAGCCGGAATGGTTGCCGGACGGCGCGCAGGGCTCTCCCATAAGGCTTCATCGAATATCGGGCTGACGATCGTCTCTCGGGGAGAGTTTTCGATTATCGTTGCAAACCTCGGGATCGCCGGCGGACTGTCCGCCACATTAAAGCCGTTTGCCGCATTATATGTCCTCATTCTGGCGATTTTGGGACCGCTTTTAACAAAGGAATCAAAACGAATTTATCGCTTGCTGAATAAGGTTTTCAAATGGAAGCCTAATGTTCAGCCAGCAAAAAAACAAGGATAAAAAAAGCAGCACTGTGATCAGTGCTGCTTTGTCGTTTTCTCAAAAATCTGCTCTAAATATTTGATTTTTTCGTCCGTGTAGTGCTCAAAGCGCTCATTATACGATTTTGGATCTTTCGGATTGGCAAAGTGGGTGATTTTCCCTGTCTCCCGATCAATAAATTTACTTGCCGCGCCGCAGCCAATACCGATAATCGTCTGAACCTCTTCCATAATCATAATGTTGTAGATGCTTTCTTGTCCCGGCAAAGAGTATCCGACGTTTTCAAGGTTTCCAAGGATGTTTTTCTGGCGGTATAAATAGTAAGGCACGTACCCATGCTCCTTCGTCCAAACTACTGCGTCATCCATCATTTGAGAAACCTCTTCCCTGCCGGCGACTTTGTACTTATGCTTGTTTCTCGTCATTTCTGACGCCCGTTTAAAGGAAAGGGTATGAACCGTAAGTGATTCCGGCATCAGCTTTTCCGTTTCTGAAAGACTGTGTCTGAATTCCTTCACGCCTTCCCCGGGCAAGCCGATAATCAGGTCCATGTTGATATTATTCATGCCGTGCCGGCGTGACAAATGATATTTCTCAATGGTCTCCTCAACTGTATGATGCCGCCCGATCGCCTTTAGGGTTTCGTTTTCGTAGGATTGCGGATTAATGCTGATCCGGTCAATATCATATTTGTTTAAAACGGCGAGTTTTTCTTCTGTAATCGTGTCAGGACGGCCGGCTTCTACCGTGATTTCGCGAATATTTTTCACATCCGGGAAGGAGCGGACCATTTCTTCATACAGCAGGTCCATTTCCTCCGCTGTAATGCTTGTCGGCGTCCCGCCGCCAAAGTAAATGGTTGTAACCTTAACATCATGCGCCTTCAGCCATTCGCCGATTTTCTGCATTTCGTAATGCAGCCCCCATAAAAATGAACCGACTCTGCCCGCCTGTCCTTGGATCGCGTACGCGGGGAATGTGCAATACGCGCATTTTGTCGGACAGAACGGAATGCCGATATAAATGCTGACTTCATCTTTTACTCGATACAGATCCGGCACTGCCGCCAGCTGCCGGTCCACAATTTCCTGCATTAACTCGATTTTCTCATCATGAATTAAATAGTCTTTTTTCAATTCTGCGTGTGCTTGCTCCCTCGGCATTCCGCTTTGCAGCTTTTTATGAAGCAGCTTTGTCGGCCGAATCCCTGTAAGGATTCCCCATTTTTGCGTGATGCCCGTATGCGCCTGAAGAAGATTGAGATATACATAAGAAATCGTGTTTTTCACTTGCTTAAACGCTTCTTTTTCATTCATGCCGGGAGAAAAAGATTTTGTATGCTGTTCCTTTATGCACGTTTCCTTCACTTCTCCCGATACCGTCACATGCTCATCCGTTTGTAAGCAGTCTAAAGAAATGACAACATCTGCAGGCTCATCTCCGCCGTATACAAGTTCGCACTCTTCATAAAACAAATTTGCAATATTTTGAAGAGGCCGATGCAGGCGGTCATCATGTATGCCTTCTATTTTAATTTGCAACTTAATCACCTAATTTATCAGATTCAAAACTTTCTTTAGTGTACAGAAATAAACCGCTAAAATCAATCGGCAAAAAAGCCGCCGCGCCTGCCAGGGCGCGAGCGGCTTTTTTACACACGTTTCATGTGGAACTTATCAAGAAATCCTTTTCGCTGCTGCATTCGGAAATATTCCTTCATCATATAAGCGACACCTTGCTCGTCATTGGACCTTGTGACCCAATCGGCTTTTCTTTTAATCTCCGGAGCGGCGTTCCCCATCGCTACCCCAAGGCCGGCTAGTTCAATCATTGGGAGATCATCAAATTGATGGCCGATGACCACGACATCATCCATGGTCAGCCCAAGATCTGAAGCGACGAGCGCCAGCCCCGCTTCCTTCGAGACACCTTTCGGGACGATATTCAGCTTCTCATCGTTTACGCGAATTACGTCAACCGCAGGAAAGGCTTTCGTAATCGTTTCTGTAATGTCATCCTGAATATCGTGCTCTGTATACACTTCAATGACAGGCGCGCTCACCGGTTCATCCATGAGAAGGTCGCTTAATGATTCAACAAATTGGACTGGATAAAAGATCGGATCGGACGGATGAATGAGCGCTTTTCCCAGTAAATTGGAATTTACCTTTTGCTTGTTTCCAATGGAATACTTCTCGTGAAGAAGCCGAATGTTACATTGGTAGCTCTCCAGCACTTGCACAATATTAAAGGTGTGACCGTCAGAAATTCTTCTTTCAAAAAACGGGGCGTCTATTTTCTCAGCGATATATGACCCGCTATGGGTGATCAGCTTGGCATCAAGCTTCAGCGATTTTGCTATTTTCTGAGCTGAACGAAAATGGCGATTGGTCACGAGTGTGACGTAAATCCCTTTTTTCTTCACATATTCAATCGCGTCTTTTGTTGCCTGATGAATTTTCCCGTTCGACCGAAGCAGCGCTCCATCTATATTTAAGGCAAGCAATTGTTTTGACACAGAGATGTCCCCCTCCTTGATGACTGTACTTGTGTATAGGATATGACCCTGTCTCTGTGTTTAGAACAACCTTTTCAGAAAAGCAAAAAAAGCCTGGCTCAGCAGACTTTATGTTTGGCATGTTGATAGGATACGATCGAAGCAGCCATTCTCCCTAATATCGTTGTTTCGATTTACGAAAAATCATGTATCAGGAACCCCTTGTTTGACCGATGATGCGCTCTGAACACTTACTCTCTGTTGCTTATCCCCTCTATATAGCGGCATGATATGCGACCGTATCCATTTGAAATCAGGTAAGTGTAGGCGCTTTCAATGAGTATTATCTCAGTTTATCTTGCTGATGACAAGGGTTTTTTTAACTAAAAAAAGCAAACGAATTATGTATCCGAGGTCGGAGATGTTGTAAATTTCTGGATTTTAAAGCTTGACTCAGAACATATATTCTCATATAATATATATGAAAATGAAAAAGCGGTGATCAGATGGCTGATTTAAAAGATATATACAATGACGAACTGATATCTCGATTGATACACCATATAAAGGCGTCTTGTCCTGATTTTAACCAAGACCGCTTCGAGGAACAATTGCTGCTGGAAGATTGGCCTGAACTCGCTTTAAAAGAGCGGATGCGCCGCATTACAGCATCCTTATACGAAGCACTGCCAAAACAGTACAGTGAAGCGCTTGCGATTTTACGGGATACAGCTCCTCATTTTAAAGGACTCAGCGGAATTCTATTCCCTGATTATGTCGAACTGTACGGGTTAGCATACTGGGAAGAATCAATAAAGGCATTGGAATATTTCACACAATATTCTACTTCAGAATTTGCTGTGAGGCCTTTTTTACTTTTAGATCAAGAAAAAATGATTGCACAATTGCTTGCTTGGGCAGAGCATGAAAATGAACACGTGAGAAGACTGGCGAGTGAAGGAAGCAGGCCCCGTCTGCCATGGGGAAAATCGATACCTGCTTTAAAAGCGGACCCTTCCCCCATCCTGCCGATCCTTGAAAAACTGATGCAGGACGAGTCCTTGTATGTAAGGAAAAGCGTGGCCAACAACCTTAATGATATTTCAAAAACACATCCTCAATTGCTGAAAAAAGTTGCAGATCAATGGTACGGAATCCACCCCCACACCGATTGGATCATCAAACACGCCTATCGGACTTTATTAAAACAAGGTGATAAACAAGCTTTAGCGCTTTTTGGTTATGGAAACGCTGATTCGATACTATTATATGATTTCACGTGTCAACCAAGCCGTATACCGATTGGCGAAAACATTGAATTTTCTTTTTATATTCATTCAGACAGGGAACAAAAAGTTAGAATTGAGTATGCCATTGATTTCGTGAAAGCGAGAGGCCAGCGCCATCAAAAAGTATTTAAAATAGCAGAAACAACTATACGAAAAAATGAAACCAAGTCATACAAAAAAAATCATTCCTTTAAGAACCTAACAACCAGAAAACATTACAAAGGAATTCACACATTATCTGTGATCATCAATGGAGAGGCAAAAAATTCACTGGATTTCGAAGTTTGCTGAATGAATAAAAAATCCCTTCTTTTCCAAGAAGGGATTTTGCGATTAGCCTTCGACACTGCCGTAAAGCTCTTCTAAAGGCTTCATAATGATTTTGTTTAATTCTCCGATCAGCATGCTCATGCGCTGCTCCGCTTCCATCAGCTGAGAAATGGTTTCGTGCTGCTGTACAAGTGCTACGGTTTTTTGAGCCTGCATCACTTCATCCTGTGTAATTTCTTCTCCTGCCATTTGTTTTTGCTGGAGTCGCAGCTGCACATCACGGAAGTTTTCAAACATGCGCTTCGCTGATTCATCCGCGTTCACTTCATCGTAAAGGTTTTTTAAACGAGAGAACTCTTCGCTCCCGCGTAATGCATGTTCCAGATCATATGCTACATCATAAAAATTAACAGCCATTATAAATAGCTCCTTTCATCATTGCCGTTTGACATACCACTCCACTATAACAAACTATGGAGCTCCTTTCATTAATCCAAAACCATTTTCTCTTAAAAAAGGATTACAAACAGCGCTTGAATGGCACCTATGATTCCCCCGAGAAGTCCTCCCAAATAGGTAATCATTTTAAATTCTTTTTTTGAAATGGACAAAACCATTTCTTCAAGACGCTGCACTGGGAATTGATCCACCTGCTCCTTAACGATTTCCTCAAGGCGCATCCGTTTTAAGACACTTTCAAGATTGACCGAGATCCCTTCAAGCAATTTGTCTAACAGTGCCGGCAGCATTTGCTGAGTCAGCTCAGATTCATAACGGACGGTAAGCGCGCCAATGGTATTGTCGAAGAAAGGAGCAGTCGAAAATGTTTGCAGCACGCTTCGTTTCAGGCTGAAAATGAGCGCTTTTGCATTCCATTTTTCGTCCGCTTCATTAAACGTATACTCCCTCAGCTTACCCCATTCGTTTTTCAAGAGATCCGAAAGTAATTTATTTGTTTCTTCATTCCTCAAAAACTTCAGCAGCTCCGGCAGCACACGGTCTGCTAGACTTGAATTGCCTAGAAACATCTGCACCATGCTTCCAAGCATGCCGCGTTCTTTTAAGAAGTCGTCAATCATATTGCCGAGACGGATTTTTCCTTCATCACTTTCAAAATAACTGACACTGCGTGACAATATATATCCTGAGATCATCGGGATCTTTTCCTCAAGCTTTTCCTGCACTTCCAAAGGCAGCAGCTCTTTTAGCGATTGGTGCTCGTATTGGCGGAAAAGCTGGTTTAATTTATGATCCGTCCAGTTGCTGATCCATGCGTCTGCCGCTTCTTCAGGACGCTTCATCCCGGCTTTTTCCAGCGCTTCTTTTACGGTCATTTCAGAAAGTGACAGTTTTTGAATCAGCTGTTCCCCGATTTGAAGGGCCTGTATTTTGGCTGTATCAGAGACGAGCCGCTTTTTAATGCCTTCAGGTGTTAAGAGATGATTGACGACCATCAGTCCCATTTGTTTTGCCAGTTCATCCCGTCTTCTCGGAATCAACCCGGGCGTAAAAGGGACGCGTTTTCCAAACAAATAGTACGCCCTATATGGCCTAAAGAGCATTTGAATTGCTAAATGATTGGTCACCGCGCCAATGACGGCACCGATCACGATCATAAAAATAAAGGTTCCTGCAATACCCATTCCTATTCATCTTCCTCCATCTGTGCTCCAACTTTTTTTATCTAGATCATGTACCTATTCGTATTATAGAGGCTGATGCAATCACTTAGCAAACGAGGAGACAAATTCCTGTTGTCAGAAAATCAGCTTGTTCATTTGGAATAGGGCAAGGTGAAACATCGTATTCTGTAAAGTAGAATACCGTCAGCTGCGTTCGTCTTACATGTATTTAGCGTAAAGCTGCCGATACCGGCCGGCAGCTTTTGAATAAAAGGGGGAGTCTCACCATGATAACACTCGGTTTTATGTCCTTGTCCCGCCAGCATGAAGCGGACTATTCAACAGAATTAGCCAAAAGAGCACCCGAATTTGGCATACGCTTCGTCCGATTTACACCATTTGATATTTTACCTGACACCTTGCGTGTCAAAGCATCAGCCTATCACTCGGCCAGCGGCACATGGAACGAAACGGAAATGGCGATTCCAGATTATATTTACGATCGCTGTTTTTACGGCAAGGATTCACAATCCCAAAAAGCAAAGCCGATCGTTGAGTGGCTCAAGAATTATCCGGAAACGGAATTCATCGGGCGGGGCCTTCCTGATAAATGGACCGTCCTTCATGACTTGCAGCAGCACCCTGTAATCAATCCTTATATTCCGGAAACGATGAAAGTGAGCCGCTATGACCAAATCCACTCCTTTTTATCCAAAGAAAAAGCCTGCATCTTAAAACCGGCATTCGGCGCAGGAGGCAGAGGTGTAATTCTTTTAGAGCTGGGTAAGAAAAACATCACTGCCACTTATCACATCGGAAAGGATAAGCAGACAAAAACGTTTTCCAACCAGGCTTCTTTTAAGACATGGTGCAAAAAAGTGCTTCAGCATCAATATTTGCTTCAGCCTTATTTAAATATTCAAGATAAGGAACAATACCCATGCGATATCCGCCTGTTCATGGAAAAAAACGAATCAGGTGAATGGAATACAGTCGGAAAGGCAGTGAGACGCGGATACAAACACGGGCTGCTGGCGAATTTGTCAGGCGGATCTGCTGCGCAGACATTCGATTCATGGTTTGAAGATATACCGAAAAAACAGCAAGTGGTCTTGCTTGATGACGTATTCTCGATTACCCAGTCGGTTCCGTACTACCTTGACGAGCGCTATGGGCCGCTGTTTGAACTCGGCCTCGATATATGCCTTGCGAAGGACGGGAGAATATGGATCATGGATATCAATTCCAAACCGGGCAGGAAATCAATCGTGCGTGTCGCTCCCGAGCAAAAAGAACAGCTGTACACTTGTCCCCTAAAACGATGCCAATATCTGTTTTCTGAGCAAAGCCAGAAAGGAGTTATTCCGCGTGAATCGTAAACGGTTTTTGATCGGTATAGACAAAACCAGTGAAAATACCATGTTTCTGCCCGCTTCGCTGAAGCGGCCCGGACTTTTGCATGCCGCGTTCGGGACGAAGGTTGTCAGATGCCACGTTTCTTACAGGCGGCACCTGGAGCAAACCGTGCTTCTTTCTGAAAATCTGTTTCATGAGCTTTTGCTTCCCCACCGAAGCAGGGCTGATATTCTGATTCATGATCATACGGTGCACATCGGGCCGTTAATCGGCATCTTTACGGCGGGATTCACCGCATCTCTAGAGCGCCCTTTTAAGGATCGCTCCCTCTTTTTTTCTAAGCTCGTCACATTACACGAGCAATCCGGAGGCTACTGCTTCGTTTTTGGCGCGCACCAAATCAATTGGGAGGAAGGGACGATTGAAGGGCTCCTTTACAGGGAAAACGGCTGGGAGAAAAAAATCGTTCCATTGCCGAACGTCGTTTATGACCGTTTGCCGAACCGAAAAATCGAAGGTTCACTTCTTTTGCAGCATACAAAAAAGAGATTGATCGATGAATATCAAATCCCGTGGTTTAATAAAACGTTTTTCAATAAATGGAACGTTCATCAATTGCTTGAAAAAGATCCGCGAACAGCTCCTTTTTTGCCGAAATCTGAGCTGACACCCTCTGAGGAGCGGATTGATGAGCTCTGTGATGCATACAAAAAAGTCTATATCAAACCAGCGAACGGAGCACTCGGCACTGGCATTTATCAGCTGACAAAAACAGACGATGGCCTGACGGTGAAGCATACGAATGACGCCAAAACGTTTTCTTCAATCGAATATGCCGATGCCGCCGCATTTCTGGCAGAATTTCAAAAGCAGCACGAACCGTCTGATTTTCTCATTCAGCAAGGCGTCGATCTCATCGAATTTCAAGGTAAGCCAGCGGATTTCCGTGTCCATACCAATAAAAACAGAAAAGGGAAATGGACAGTGACAGCAATAGCCGTAAAAATTTCTGGAGAAAACAGCATTACAACACATCTTTCTAACGGAGGAGCCGTAAAAACACTTGCAGAAGTATACGAAGATCCCGCAGAAAGAAATGAGGTCATTAAAAAACTTTCTGCTGCAGCGCTGACGGCAAGCCATGTGCTTCACGATCATATCGAAGGGTTTATCGGGGAGATTGGTTTTGATTTTGGCATTGATCAGAACGGGAAGGTATGGATGTTTGAAGCCAATTCACGGCCGGGCCGCAGTATTTTTTCTCATCCGAATTTGCATCATGTTGATTCTCTGACAAAACGAAGAAGCTTTGAATACGCGTCATATTTATCTGAGAAGGCAATCACATCCCCTGAAGCTCTGTGGCCTTCGTAGGCTGTCCGCTTTTTTTAATAAAGCGGGCTTATCTTTATCCAAAGCTTGGACAAACTGCATCATCAAAAATCCTTCAATGATGCTCTGCAACAGTGATACAATAAACATCATTCGTTTTATTCAAGTTAATGAATACCAAATGTAAGGAGCGTGGCCGTCATGATTTCTCATTTCAGCTGGAAACCTTTGTTCCAAAAAGAAAAGCTGCCCGGATGGAGCATTTCATTTTATTATAAAGGAACCCATTATGAAGGCATTTATCATAAGAGCGGTGAGATTGAATGGGGAGATGTGTTTCCCGCCCGTGCTGACCAGCCTGCTCTTACAAACGAGATACATGAACTGATGCTTTTTCATATTTATGACTAGCTTAGCCTGAACGGCTAAGCTTTTTTATGCCTTCTCAAGATTTACCACTCGATTTTCCGCATGAGTTTCCGGCGATTTTAACATAATACGTAGTAACAAGCAGGCAAAGCATTGGGTTACGCCGAGACGGCAGTGACACCCGAGACGGGTCCGCAGACTGGTGCAACTCCAGTTAACCCAACCATACTAAACAAAAAAGGAGATTTTACACATGGCTAACCAAAACTCTTCAAATGACTTACTAGTACCTGGCGCAGCTCAGGCTATCGATCAAATGAAACTTGAAATCGCTTCTGAATTCGGCGTTAACCTTGGAGCGGATACAACTTCCCGCGCTAACGGTTCTGTCGGAGGAGAAATCACAAAACGTTTAGTATCTTTTGCTCAGCAGCAAATGGGCGGCAGAGTACAATAACAATTCAATATATGGCTATAGAGAGAGCGCGGTTTCCGCGCTCTCTTTAGATTATTGACAAGATCCTAAAACTGTTTATGTTTTAGGATCTTGTCATCTTTTCAGCGTGATTGAAAGCCCTTGAAGTCTAGGAAAGATGAGCATCGGAGCGCAGCGAATGCTGAAATTCGTGAGCACCGAAGCACAGCCTTGACAACGAATGCGAGGGTTTGTCTACACGCTGAAGGCGCGGTTTCCGCGCTCTCTTGATATTTGTCACCCTTTTTCCTGTTCCACATATCCTAGGAAAAAGGGAGGGAATACGGATGGCATTCATCACTTTTTTGAATTGGGAGCTGGTTCAGTTTGTAAATATATCCATGATTCATGAATATGTTTCCCATCATTCTGTTTGCTTGTACAGGTATTCTTTCCCGCGCTGTTCAAACTGAGAGCATCCTCTTATAATGAAGGGCGAGGAGGTATTTTGATGAAAATCGCTTTATTTGGAGCCAGCGGCCGTGTCGGACAAGCCTTTATCAAACAAGCTGCCGCAGATGGACAATTTGACGTTTACGCTCTGGTCAGATCGCAACATACAGAGCTTCCCCTTCCAAAAGACCGAATCGTCATGGGAAACGCGCGCAGCCGGGAAGATGTGAAAAAAGTGATGAAGGATGCGGAAATCGTGATCAGCTGTCTTGGCACAGATGGTGATGATACCCTGTCAGCAACTATGACACACATTATCGGCATTATGCGAAAACAGCATATCAAACGGCTGATTACAATCGGCACCGCAGGCATTCTTGATTCACGATATGAACCGGGAAAATTCCGGTTTGAAACAAATGAATCGAAACGAAGGCAGACCCGCGCGGCCAAAGAGCATGCAAAAGTATACGAAATGCTTAAAGAATCATCATTAGACTGGACACTCATCTGCCCCACTTACCTCCCGGACGGAACAGCAACTGGCGTTTATCGTACGGAGCGTAACGTTTTGCCTGAGGGCGGCACAAGCATTTCGGTCGGCGATACTGCGGACTTTTTATATCGTGAGCTCGTTACAGGTAAGTATGTCGGATATCGAGTCGGACTGGCTTATTAACTACATAAACTAAAAACCCAAAACACGATTGTTTTGGGTTTTTGAGCGTTATGCAATGGAATGTTTCTGGCCCTTTTGCAGCTTATACATTTGATAATATTGGCCTTTAACGGCCATCAATTCCTCATGGTTCCCTCTCTCAACAATTTCTCCTTTATCAAGGACCAAAATCTGATCCGCGTTTCTGATTGTTGACAGCCGGTGGGCGATGACGAAGGTAGTGCGCCCTTGTTTCACGACATCGAGCGCCTTCTGGATCACAGCTTCTGTCTCAGTATCAATATGCGCCGTTGCTTCATCTAAAATCAAAATGGCAGGATCAAACGCCAAAGCTCTTGCGAAAGAAATTAACTGCCGCTCTCCAGAGGACAGCGTGCTGCCTTTTTCAATCACTGGTTCATTGATGCCTTTCGGAAGCTTTTTCAGAAGCGGCTCGGCACCGACTTGACGCAGTGCTTTTTTCATATCTTCTTCGGTCATTCTTTCGTCATCCAGACTTACGTTAGATCCGATTGTGCCCGAGAATAAGTACGGGTCCTGAAGCACAATGCCCATATGGGATCTAAGCTCCTGTCTTGACATGTTGTAAATGCTTTTCCCATCAATCAGCACATCCCCCTTTTGCGCGTCATAAAAACGAAACAGGAGATTCAAAATTGAGCTTTTTCCTGATCCGGTATGACCGACGAGCGCTACAGTTTCTCCTTTTTGCGCGGTAAAGGAAATATGTTTTAATACCTCTTCACCATCTTGATAGGCAAATGACACATCGCGAAATTCCACCCGCCCCAGCGCTCGCTCCTTCGCCGGTTCACCCGCTTCTTCTGTATTTTTTTCGTCAAGCAATTCAAAAACACGTCCGGCAGAAACCCGTGCAAGCTCCAGTTTTGAAAACTGATTGACGATGCCTGTAATCGGCTGAAATAACCGGTTTAAATAATCGACAAACGCGTAAAGCACACCGATAGAAACAATCCCGGCCGCATTCAGGCTTGCACCGCCAAAATGCCAGATCAGACTGACAAACGCAAGGTTGCGGATGACATTGACAAGGTTATGGGACATTAACGAGTTTAAATTCAGCATCCTGTTTTGAAAATAAAAATGAGATTCGTTTAATTCTTCAAATTCCCTCATCGTTTCTTTTTGATGACGGAAAGCCTGAATAATCGGCATACCTTGAATGGACTCATTCATTTTTGCGTTAATGTCACTGTTGATCGAGCGGATTTTCCGATTGTAATATGACGCGTATTTTCGGTATATGACTGACCACAGCCAGATCATCGGCACGATTGCCAGACACACAAACGCGAGCTTAACATCCAGCAAAAACAATGCTGTGAATATCCCGAGCATATAGATTCCGCTTGTCACAAAGGTCGACAGCACTGTGACATATAAATCCCTGATGGCCTCCGTATCGTTGGTAATCCTCGCAACCACTTTTCCGGCCGGAAGATTGTCAAAATAGCGGATCGGCATTTTCTGAATGTGAGAAAACACGTCCTCTCTCATCTTTTGAACAATCCGATTGGCGCTCATCTGCAGCAAATAATGCTGTCCGTATTGAAAGAATACAGAAAAGACAAGCAGCCCCCCATACAGGCAAATTAGAAACACCATTCCCTTTATTTCCGGCTGATAGAACCCGAAAAGCTCCTGCTTTGTCAGCTTTTTGGCAGCATATGTCCGGCTCTTGTCTCCGTTTGTGATCGTCAGCTTTCCGTCAGAAACCGTTCTGTTCCCGTCAAAGCTGACAGCCTGATCAACAAAATAGAATGCCGTTCCCACTTGATAAATATGAGCTTCTTTTTCTTTTGAAACAGGCCCCTGCATACGGTCCTCTCTCACATATGAGGCGCCGTGAAACTGAACGGCGTTTTTATTTTTTCCCGCAGCTTCATACCATGCTTTCTCAATGCCGAGGATATGGTCATCAATCATTTTTTTGCCGATAAACGGTCCGGTCAGTTCTGCCCCGACTGCAACCGTTAGCAATAGGACGGCTGTGATCAGCATTTTTCGATAAAGGAGTGCGTATCTCCATAGTGTTTTTCCTGTTTTCACGCCCCTGCTCCCCCTTCATTCGCAGTGAACAGCTGCTGTCTTTCATATTGTTCCCGATACCATCCATTATTGGCCAGCAGTTCTTGATGCGTGCCTCTCTCAGCAATAACGCCGCCATCCATCACTAGAATCAGGTCAGCATGCTCTACCGCGGATAAACGGTGCGTCAAAATAAATGTCGTTTTCCCTTTTCGGTTTTCTCTGATGTTCCTGATAATGGCCGCCTCTGTTTTGGCATCTACAGCGGAAAGCGAATCATCCAGGATCAAAATCTCCGGATTCGCCATGAGGGCTCTGGCAATCGAAATTCTTTGTTTCTGCCCGCCTGACAGCGCCACGCCTTTTTCGCCGACCATTGTCTCCAGGCCGGACGGAAGCATGTGTAAATCCTTTTCGAAGTGTGCTTCAGCGATGGCTTGCCGAACCTCTTCATCACTTGCATCCTGTTTTCCATATAAAATATTTTCTTTTACAGTCCGCGAAAACAGCAAATGATCCTGCGGCACATATCCGATCCACCCGCGGAGCCGGTCAAGAGGGATCTGCTCAATCGGCACGTCTGAGAATGTGATGCTTCCTTTACCGGCAGGATACTGGCGCAAAAGCTGTTTAATAATCGTCGTTTTTCCACTTCCGGTTTTACCGGCGATCCCGACAGTCTGCCCTTTTCGCACTGTAAATGAAACATCCTGAATATTGGCGCTTGCTGAGCTGGGATATGTAAAGCCGACATGGCTGAATATGATATCTCCAGGCTCTTTCAATGCAGCGGGCTGCTTTGGATCGGTTACGTCCGGCTCATAAGAAAGGGTTTCATTTACCCTGTCTAGTGACGCATTGCCTCTCTGCATCACATTGATGAGTTCACCGATTGCAAACATCGGCCAAATCATCATGCCGAGATAAACATTAAAGGAAACAAGCTCGCCAAGCGTCAGCTCGTTCCGGAACACAAGAAACGCTCCGTAGCCGAGCCCGATCAGATAGCTGGCGCCGACGAGCAGCTTTACCGTCGGCTCAAACAGGGAATCAATAAAAGCCACTTTCATATTTTTCTGATACACATCGGCGGTCATTTCATGAAACCGGCGGACATCATTTGTTTCCTGTACATACGCGCGAATCACCCGCACGCCTGAAACAGATTCAAGCACCTTGTCATTCAGCGCCCCGAATGCATTTTGGGCTTCCGTAAACCGCTCATGAATTTTACTTCCGTATAGACTGATGGCAATCGCCATAATAGGAAGCGGAATAATGGCGGCAAAGGTCAGCTTCCAGCTGATCAAAGATCCCATTGTCAAAAAGATCGTCAACATAAACATCGTAGAGTCGACTAATGTTAAGATGCCAAACCCCGTCGTTAAACTGACAGCCTGAAGATCATTCGTCCCCCGCGCCATTAAATCACCTGTCCGGTTTTTTTCATAAAACGGAGGCGACATAGTCAGCAGATGTCCCACCAGCTTCGTACGGAGAATTTTCTCCATCAGATTCGCTCCTCCGAACAGCTGATGCATCCAAAAATAAGACATGATATACACAGCGGCCGTCAGCACAAAAAAGATACCGATATAAAACAGCATCCCTTCCGCAGTAAACGCCCCTGATTTCATATCATCTATGGCGTTCCCCAAAAGCTTAGGCGGAAACATTTCAATGACATTAACCCCTAATAAAAGCACAATCGCAATCGTATAGCGCAACCAGTAGGCTTTAAAAAACCAGCCTAGCTTTTTCAATACTGAAAACATTTATCTCCGCCTCCTCATCAGCCGCCTTCTATTTTCTCCTTGCAGCTTTTTTCACTCAGTTTGCTATGAGCTGTCCTCGTCTCTGGATTTGTCTTCACATCCCATACACCTGTCTTTCCGTAAGATTTGTATATAAAAAAGGCATGAAGCGTCAGCTCCATGCCTTTTTTAACCAATATAAATGCACAGCGCTTTTCAGCGCGCGGCCAGGCCTAAAAAACCATTCAATCAATCAGGACACAGGGTTTGCCGCGCCAATATGAAACTGTTTTGTAAAGACACAAATTCTTTGGCATAGCAAACCCTCCTTCCATTCCGTTTTCATCTTTTTTCCATCATATAAACAAAACCTTTTTTTGTCAATCACTACTTGAATAGGAAAAGGTTAATAGTTCTCGAATCCGGGTATTGTGCTGTAAGACGTTTTTGAAAGGGTGAGAATGATGTTTCATGCTGACCGTATCATCGTTGCGTTTGACGGAAGTGAAAATAGTAAGAAAGCGCTGCAGACAGCCATCGATCTTGCTAAAACCGTAAATGCCGCCATTACCGTCGCCCATTCACATGATATGAAAGACAATCAGACCGTCATCGACCCGCCGAGGCCCGCATCCGGGGCAAGCTATATTGGCGGAGGCATGGCAAGTGTTCCTGAGCCGCTTATTTCAGACGTTGCACCGCCAGAGCCCATGATCTATGAAGACCGTACAGAAGAAGTCATCGCCGAAGCCAGAATGATGCTGAATAATCAGCAGGCAGATGGAGATATCGATATATTAGAAGGCGATCCGGCTGAATCCATTATCGAGCATGCAAACCGCATGTCTGCCGATATGATCGTAACCGGAAGCAGAGACCAAAACAAGCTGAAAAAGCTATTATTCGGAAGTGTAAGCGAAAAGCTTTCAGCAAAATCGGATATACCCGTTCTGATCGTGAAGTGAGCATGCTCTGTGCTCACTTTTTTATATTCATAATTGTGAAAAAACATAGATTTTCATTTTTTTCTGTTATAATGCTTTCGTGCCCAAAAGCACAAAAGCATTAAAGATACATATGGGGTGTTATTTTGGATTCTCAAAAAAAGCTGACGTTTCCGTTAGCCGTCAGTTTATTTATATTCATGTTAGGCATCATTATTTCTTGCTTATTCTTTCTTCATACAGAACCGCATATCCCGCTGTTTCTATGTGTTGTCATGCTTTCAGCAGCTGGTTTATGGTTCGGTTTTTCCTGGAAGAGCCTCGAAACAGGGATTGTAGAGGGGTTCAAAAACGGCGTACAGCCGATTATTGTTCTGGCCCTGATCGGGATCTTAATCGGAGCTTGGATGTACAGCGGCGCAATACCGTCCGTGACCGTTTACGCCCTGTCCTTTATTGAGCCAAGCCATCTTCTGTTGACAGCTCTGTTTTCATGCATGATCATCAGCACACTTGTCGGCTCAAGCCTGACAACTGTAAGCACGATCGGGGTAGCGCTGATCGGCGTGGCAAGCGCGGCCGGCGTTCCGCTTGAATGGACGGCAGGCGCAGTCATATGCGGCGCTTGTTTCGGCGATAAAATGTCGCCGATGTCGGACACAACCAATTTTGCCGCAGGCATAGGTGAAATACCGATCTTTGAACACATTCGCCATATGATGGGCACGACTATTCCGGCCTTGCTCATCACCGTCGTTCTGTTTTACTTTCTCGGTTTATCCGTGTCAGCAGAGGCTGCTTCAACCGATGATATTCACCGTGTCATAACCGGAATCAAGGATGCGGCAAACGTGACACCGTGGGCCCTTCTTTCCCCGCTTTTAGTCGTTTTGCTTGCGATTAAGCGGGTGTCTGTGATCCCCGTTCTGACTGTCGGAATTATTTCCGCGGGAATATTGACTGCTATATTTGTACCTGACAGCAGCCTTCAGGCATTTATGACCGCTTTACAAAATGGCACATCGTTCGAAACAGACAATGAGGCCGCCGCTAAAATTATCAACAGAGGCGGACTGCAATCTATGATGGGCTCAGTCTCTCTCATTATGATTGCTTTTGCACTCGGCGGATTAATGGAGAAAATCGGATTGATTTCTGCCCTATTGGAAGGCGTCATGAAGGGCATCCGCTCAAAAGGCCGCCTTATTGCGGCAACTGTCGGCTCAAGCATCGGTGTCAATCTGGCAACCGGTGAACAGTATTTATCGATATTAATACCGGGACAATCATTTAAATCCTTATACGACAAGCAAAATATCCAGCGGAAATTTCTGACCAGATCATTAGAGGACGGCGGGACATTAATTAATCCGTTGATCCCTTGGGGCGTCAGCGGCGCTTTTATGGCGAGCGCTCTCGGGGTTCCCGTCATTGACTATATCCCGTTTACTTTTTTCCTCTATATATCACCGATGATCTCCATTTTAATTGGATTTGTTAAAAAATAAAAAGAGTCCGCTTGCAAAGCGGACTCTTTTTTATGCTTTATTATGAGATGCTTGCTGCCTGCTGAATGCTTTCTTGAAAAGCTGCCTGAAGCTGTTTTGTCACCGGCCCGGGTTTACCGCTTCCGACCGATTCTCCATCAAGGGTCACGACAGGAATAATTTCTGCCGTCGTTGACGAAATAAAGATCTCTTCCGCCTGTCTCAGTTCTTCCTCACTGACAGGCTTCTCTTCAAGCTTGATCCCATTCCTTTCAATCAATCCTAAAATATTCATTCGTGTAATTCCATTGAGAATGAGCCGATTAGCCGGATGTGTTCGCACCGTTCCGTTGATAACAGCATAAACGTTAGAAGATGTACCTTCCGTAACAATGCCTTCTCTTAACAAAATAGCCTCAAACGCTCCCGCTTCAGAGGCTTTTTGCTTCGTCATGACATTATACAGTAAATTCAGACTTTTGATGTCGCATCTCAGCCAGCGAAGGTCTTCATCTGTAATAGCCGCCACGCCGAATGCCTGCTCCTGCTCGGGCTTTTTCACAGCAAACGTATAAGCAGTAGTCTGCGGCTCAAGCCCGGCTTCATACTGGTGTTTTCGCGGCGCCACACCCCGTGTTGTCTGAATGTACACCGCTCCCTCACCGACCGCATTCTCCTGTACAAGCTTTTGGAGGTCCCATTCAAGGTCTTCTATACTAAAGGGCAGTGACATTCCGATTTCAGCCGCACTTCTGAAAAAACGCTCCGCATGCTCGCGCAAACCGAACAATACCCCTTTGTACACTCTGATAACCTCATAGATACCGTCACCAAACTGATATCCGCGATCCTCCAAATCGATCGACGCTTCGCTGCGTTCGATCAGCTGGCCGTTGACTAAAACCTTCATAAAAACACTCCCTTTTTCGAGATGTCCCTGATGTTTTTCTGGCTGTCATTGTCACTTATTCTACCATATCGGACCGGAAGGAGATTATTTTTTCCTTAAAATCTGATATTTCGACAAGTTTTTTATGTTCTTTCCAGTTTTATTCCTGTATACTTGACTGGTAATACATAGGTTGTAAACATATGGCATCTTCATAAACTGCCTGCTGTACAGCGATATGTAGAGATTTTATGCCAATGGAGAGATTGTTATGCGACAAACGAGAGGAGACGTGTCTCCTTCTGCAGTTTCGCTTGCTTTTAAATTTGCAAGTTTAGCAGTTTTATGTGTGCTGCTTTTGCTTATGGTGATTTTAGGTTATTCCAACAGCTCATCGAAAGCAAAAGAAGTCACGATCACAACAAACGGGCAGCTTCGAGACGAGAAGGAAAGCCTTAAGCTGAAAAACGACTCCCCCGATCTGCTGATGAAACATCTGCAGACAGAACGGAACATGGGAGATAAGACGGTTTACTTAACCTTCGATGACGGCCCGTCAGCCTACACAAACCGCCTGCTCGACGTACTGAAACGCGCTGATGTAAAAGCGACATTCTTCATGCTGTCACCGCGGATGAACGAATTCAAGCAAGCTTTGAAAAGGGCAGAAAAGGAAGGCCACGCTCTCGGCTTACACGGCGTCACCCACAATAACAAATTGTTCTATCAAACACCGACGTCCCCGTTAAAAGAAATGCAGGAGGCGCGTGACACGCTGCAAGACATTACAGGATATAAAACAGATCTTGTCAGAACGCCATACGGGAGCAAGCCGTCATTGACCCCCTCACAAATCCGCAATCTTGAAAAAGACGGTTTTGTATACTGGGATTGGACGATTGACAGCATGGACTGGAAATACCGGAATTCAAAATATGTGACGGCAGTATTACAGCAGCTCGAGAATATGGAACACAGCCATTCAAACCGGCCGTATGTGATTCTCATGCATGATCTACCCGCTACCGTAAACGCGCTGCCGGCATTAATCAATAAACTAAAAGAAAAGGGCTATTCCTTCGGAGTGTTAGAGGACACAATGGTTCCTGTTCATGAATAAAAAAGTGAGGCGCTTACGTGCGGCCTCACTTTTTTATTCCTAAGCTCAGGGCAAACTCCCCAATTTTTTGATGGATAACCAGATCAAACAAGCTGTCGCAATACGTCGGCTCAAGGTTAATGATGACTTTCTTCATGCCGGGAATGCGGCTTGCATCCTCAGGCACAAATCTGGCGGGAGCCACTTCCAGAGACGTGCCGATAACCAATAAAAGATCAGCTTGATCCAGCTTTTCATAAAGGGTGTCAAAGTGTAAGACGGCATCGCCAAAGAGAACAACATCGGTTTTTAATACCGTCCCGCAACGGTCACCATTTTTTCCGGACGCCGTACACTCCGGCACCTCCCGCTCCAGCAAATGCGGGAGTTCATATCGGGCGCCGCACGCCGGACAAGCTGCTGTTTGGATAGAGCCGTGCAGTTCGTACACATGTCTGCTCCCGGCTTTTTTATGAAGACCGTCAATGTTTTGCGTGAAAATATCGACCTGCTTTCCCTGTTTCTCCAGCTCAGCTAAAAGCAAGTGTCCTTCATTCGGTTCAAAGCTGCCGCTCATTTTCATTTGGAACAATTCTTTAAATTTGGGCCAGAACAAACGCGGATGGCTTAAAAAATAATCAAGGCTCATCGCTTCCATTCTTGAGGCATCCTCCGTCCAAATACCTCCGGCTGAACGAAAGTCCGGAATGCCTGATTCTGTGCTCATTCCCGCTCCAGTTAGCACGACAATTCGCTGCGCTTCATTTAGAATATCGCTGAATGATTCCAACTCAACACCGCCTTTTTTCTCTTATTTTACCACGAAAAAGACTCCGCCTCTGTTAGACGATAGTCCTTCCCTCTCAAACCCGCTCCTTTTCCTCTTTATTGAGATTGACTTGAAATGGGTCGTTTTCGTGCTTTTGCTTTACAACAACCATTTGGCCGGGATATGCAAACTGGACACCTTCTGCACCGAGAATGTCAATGATTTTATAGTTGATGTCCTCTCTAATATTGAGATTTTCAGCCCAAACTGTTGTTTTTGTATAGAAGTTGAAAAATAAATTGTAATAGCTGTCGGCAAACGTATCAAAGTTGACCATGATCGTTTCATTATCAACGCCCTCATGCTCCAAGAGCATGGTTCTGAGAGAATGAATGGATCGTTCAAGGTTCTCAATTGGCGTAGCGTAGGACACATGAATGGAAAACGTAATCTGGCGTTTGGTCATTCTTGTCCAGTTCGTGATCGCTTCCATCGACAGCGTAGAGTTCGGCACCGTTACAAGCGCCCCCTGCGCTGTTCTGAATCTCGTGCTTCTGAAGGTAATATCCTCGACTGAGCCGGTTACCGCCGACGTCTCCACCCAATCGCCGATGGTAAACGGCTTTTCAGTAATAATAATGATACCGCCGAAGAAGTTGCTGATGGTATCCTTCGCTGCAAGCGCAAAAGCCAGTCCGCCAAGGCCAAGACCCGCTACAAATCCGTTGACATCATAATTGAATTCCTGAGCGATCACACTGACACTGAGCGCAATGATCACAAAACGGAGCAATTTGGATAAAAACGGCGCCAGAATATCATCCATGTCCAGCTCAAAGCGCTGATTCACCTTATGGAAAATAAACGAAGACGCTGCGGTCAAATTACAGAGTCCCCAGCACAAAAGCGCTACAATCAGCGAGCGGTATATTTTGCTGATGAGAGGCATTTGCGCGTCTAAAAACGGTGAATACCGGATTGCTAAAAACAGTCCCAAGGCAACAAAAAACCATCTGGCCGGCTTGTCAAACGCTAAAACCACTTGTTTGAAAATTTCTGTTTTCGGACGGTTTGTCAAATTAAAAAGCAACTGAAAGAAATATCTTGTAAACAGTTTTCTAAGTATAAGAAACACCAGCAAAATCGCCAAGCTGATGCCGATTTGTATAATTTTATCAAGCGTGAAATATTGCTGCAGATAATCTGGCATGACAGTCTCCCTTCTATCTAATCGAATGTAATACTAAAAGATTCGTTCAGGTGCTCTTCTAAATGTCTTTTGGCAGCACAAAACCCCGGCGTTTCGCCGGGGCCATTTTTCAATTCATTTATTCAGCCAGATTCAATAGGGACAGTCACTTACTTTTTTTCGTTTGTGTCTGATCAAGGAGAGTTGCTTTTTGCATTTCAGCATCCGTTTCGGCTTTAATTCTTTCCTCCACTCTGATTCTCCCTTTACCCATGATCTCGCCTCCTTTTTTGCTATTATAAAGGAACAGAATGTTTTGTGAACATGTCGAAAGACCTAATTTCTTGACGAAATATGTTCTGGAGCGCTGAGTGTCTTTTTTTAGTTATACGCATTCCCCAGCCCGTACGATTCCATGTGGCAGAAAAAATTCACCTGTTTGTATCGCGGCGCATATATGGATTTGATACAATAACAGAAATGCCCATACGAGGAGCTGACTGAGCTTGTACATCATTGCCCATCGCGGAGCATCCGGCTACGCTCCGGAAAATACGCTGGCCGCTTTTGAAATGGCGGCGAAAATGAATGCAGATATGATCGAACTGGATGTCCAGCTTACAAAAGACAGAGAGATTGTTGTGATACACGATGACAGGGTTGACCGAACAACAAACGGATCGGGCTTTGTTAAGGATTTTACATTGGAGGAATTACAGAAACTTGATGCCGGAAGCTGGTACGGCCCCGCTTTTCAGGGAGAGCGTATTCCAACCTTGGAAGCGGTGCTTAAGCGATATCACAAAAAAATCGGTTTTTTAATTGAATTAAAAGGCCATCCATCTCAAGTCGGAATTGAAGAAGAAGTGGGACAGCTGTTAGGGAAATTTTCTTTTTCTATCAACAATATTGTCCAATCCTTTCAGTTTCGCTCCGTCCAGAGGTTTCACGAGCTTTATCCATCGATTCCGACAGCCGTCATTACAAGGCCCAATTTTGGCATGCTGTCCAGAAATCAGCTGAAAGCCTGTCAATCTATCGCAAACTATGTCAATATCAAATACACTCGTCTCAACCGGCCGATGATCGCATCCGCCCATAAAAACGGCTTAAAAGTTTTTGCATGGACTGTCAAGAATCAAAAGACCGCAGCTAAATTACAAGCTATGGGAGTGGACGGCATCGTAACAGACTACCCGGATTTCATCATAAAGGATGGCAAACATGAAAGGATATAGCGCGGTTTTTCTCGGAGGCGCGCTTGGCGCCTGTCTCCGATACGGATTAAACATATGGATACACACCGATCAGTTTCCGGCAGCAACCTGGCTGGAAAACGCGGCAGGCAGCCTTCTATTAGGGATTCTGACCGGATTTTTTATGATCAGGGCAAAAAAGCCTCTGCTTTCAGCTTTTTTAGGCACCGGCTTTTGCGGCGGCTTTACAACAATGTCCACATTTTCAAAAGAAACAGTGATGCTTATGCAAGCACAATCCTCACTGGCTGTTTTATATATGACAGTCTCATTGATATCAGGAATCTGTCTTGCGCTGATTGGCGTTTTAGCGGGACAGCGCATAGCAGGCATCCATCGAAGAAAGGAGCAGCCTGAATGATGACACTAGCGGGTATCTTCATAGCAGGCGGACTTGGCGCGATGCTGCGCTTCTGGCTTGGTAATGTCATAACAGCCAAAGCCAAAGGCCTCAGCCTGCCCATTGGGATATTAACAGTCAATATACTCGGAGCTCTCGGGCTTGGGATATTTACTGGGCTGCACGTTACAAATGCTTCGGCCTCCCTCATCATCAGCACGGGATTTTTCGGCGCCTTTACGACCTTTTCCACCTTCAGCGTTGAAAGTGTTCAGCTCCTGCTGGACAAACACGTAATGAAAAGCATCCTTTACATCGCCCTGACGCTTTGCGGGTCGCTTTTGGCGTTTTGGTGCGGCTGGACAATCGCAACGTAAAAAAACCTTGAGCTTATTTCTCGCTCAAGGTTGCGCTGTTCAGCATGACACGCTCGGGCAACGGCAGCGTGTGGTGCGCCGTAATTCCTGCTGTACTGCCGTCTTCTTTTATATCGATTTGCTTGATTAGTCGGCCGTCCATCTTCAGTACCGTTATCGCATATGAACCGATGCGAATCGATTCACCAGCTTCAATATCGATGTTTTCTTTCAATATCAGCCCGCCGATCGTATCGACGTCTTCTTGAATCGACGCGCCGAGAAGGCTGTTAACCTGATCGATCCGAACTTTGCCATCCATCACATAATGGCGGTCGCCAAGCTTTTGGATCAACGGCTGTTCATCTTCATCAAATTCATCTCTGATCTCGCCGACAATTTCCTCAAGAATATCCTCTGTCGTCACAAGTCCAGAGGTTCCTCCGTACTCATCAGACAATATGGCCATATGAATGCGTTCGCGCTGCATTTTGATCAGCAAATCATGGACCGGGATGGTTTCCATCACTTCGATTACCGGCCGGACATACGGGTGGATCGTCATCTTCATTCGTTCCTCTTCTGTCATAAACAGCAAATCTGAAAACAGATGCTTCGTATTGACCAGACCGATGACACTGTCTTTGTCCCCGTCAGTGACAGGCCAGCGCGTGTATTTTTCCTTCAGCATGACTTCAAGCATCTCCGCCATCGTCATCTCTGTTGACACAGCCGCCATTTCCTTCCGCGGTATCATAATTTCTTTGGCGATCCGATTATCAAATTCAAAAATCTTATTCACATATTTATATTCAGACGGATTAATCTCTCCGTTTTTTAAACTCTCAGACAGCAGCATTCTGAGTTCTTCCTCAGAATGGGACCCGCCATGTTCTGACGCAGGCTTTAAACCGAACATGCCGCATAAAAGCCGCGCCGATCCATTGAGGATCCAAATAAATGGAAACAGGAGCAAATAGAATAAACGCAAAGGACCGGCTATCAGCAAGGTCAGCTGTTCTGCCTTTTGAATCGCGACCGTTTTCGGGGCCAGCTCGCCTACAACAACGTGCAGGAACGTGATCAAGCCGTACGCGACCGCAAAAGAGACCGCATGAGAAACCGATTCCGGCAGGCCGAGCAGTTCAAACAAAGGATGCAGCAGCCGTTCAAATGCCGGTTCCCCCAGCACGCCAAGCCCGATTGATGTCAATGTAATGCCCAGCTGGGATGCAGATAAATATTCATCCAAATCTGTAATGACACGCTTTGCGAGTATCGCCCGTTTGTTTCCTTCTGTTATAAGCTGATCAATTCTCGATCTCCTTACTCTAACAATTGCAAACTCGCTTGCAACGAAAAAAGCGGTTAAAGCAATGAGCACGCCAATTAAAATCAGACTGTCAATATCGTCCATTTAACCTTATCCCCTCATTAAAGGATAAGGAGTCACCTCCTGATATCATCATTTTTCCTTAACATTGAGGTACGCGGTGTATTGTTGCCTAAGCTGAGGGCCCCATCATACCACCTCCAAGTCAAAGTTCGATTATAAATTGTATATTTTATTGTAACACAACTCATTCCAAAAATTGATTTTTGATTTTTAATTTTTAGACTTTTATCACGGAGCGGATGGATTGGAAAAGGAGAGGTGAATATAAAAAAAGAAAACAGCATTCTAGCCGTTTTCTTTTTCTTTGCTTTCCTAAGCAAAATCTTTATATAAGGATACGAAAATATCCCGAGAATTTTTAATCTGCTCGATCGGCACACTGAAGGATAAACGGAAATGCCCCTTCATTCCAAAACCGCTGCTCGGCACGATTAATAATTTGTATTTTTGGGCGGCGTGCACGCAAAAAGCGACTTCATCTTCTATCGGCGATTTCGGAAAAACGAAGAAGCCCCCCTTCGGCATTTCAAATTCAAAACCGGCTTCCTTTAAAATGCCGACCATTAAATTCCTGCGCTCTTTATAAGCGCTTGCGTCTACTCTTAAATCATCCATTCTTGCCACAGCCCGCTGCATCATGACAGGCGCATTCACAAATCCAAGCGTTCGATTACAATACACAAAAGCGTTGATTAAAAGGCCGGCATCCGGCATCTTGCCGTCCAACCCGATATACCCGAGCCGCTCCCCGGCTATCCCGAGATCCTTACTGAATGAACTCGCCAAAATCACCCGATGATATGATTGAAACGGATTTGCCAATTCCTCATCATAGATTAATTGACTGTACGGTTCATCAAACAGCACATAAATCGTCTGACCGCTCTTCTCTTCTACTTCTTTTAATAAAGCCCCTAAATCATCGATATTTTTCTGGCTGAGAACAGTGCCTGTCGGGTTATGAGGTGTATTGAGGATCAGCCCTTTCGTTTTTGGAGTGATCGATTGCCTTACCGCTTCAATATCAATCTCGAACCGGGACGTCAACGGGCAGCTGACAGCCTTGCCCCCGTAGTTCTCAATATACAATTTATACTCGGCAAAATAAGGTGCGAGAATGATAACCTCTTCACCCGGGTTTATGATACTTTTTAACGCGACATTCAAGGCACCGCCAGCACCCACTGTCATGACGATGCGTTCCGCCGAGAACTCCGCTTCAAAACGGGTCGCCAGAAATTGCGCGACTTTTTCTCTCGCTGCAGGAAGTCCTTGGTTTTGTATGTATCCGTGATGACCTTTTTCAGCTTCCTCTATTAACGCTCTCTTAAAAGCTTCAGGCGGTTCCACAATCGGGTTGCCTAGTGAAAAATCAAACACCTGGTCATCTCCGAACTCTTTCTTCAGCCTTGCGCCTTCATCAAACAGCTTGCGGATCCATGATCCTTTATGTAAGTTTTCTTCAATTTCCCGCGATAATCCTGCCAATGTCATCTGTCCCTTCCGCATATAAAATTTGAAAATTCTTTCTTTCTATGTTACTTGAATCAGTTTGCGAATTCCACACCTTCCAATTTTCGTATAAAAAACAATAAACTTGTGCAAGACACCGTTCATATATTAAACTATTCTCATAACTATAACGTGATGGTTGGGAGGGATTTAGATGGGGCTGAGACTTATCGCATCAGTGAACTAGCGGCACTTGCCGGAGTAACGAAACGGACAGTTGACTATTATACGAATCTCGGTCTGCTTACGCCGGCCAGATCCTGTTCGAATTACCGTTACTACGACAAATATGCACTCAAACGGCTTATATTTATTGTAGATTGCAAGAAGCAGCGATTGGCCCTGTCCGATATTAAAGATCGACTGGAGAACCAGTTTCCCTCTTCAGCTGAAAATCATGATGAAATTGGAAATCTGGCATTAGAAATTGATCATATGAATCAAAACATCTCCGGAATCTTGCATCGGTTTGAACGGCTTGAGCCCGAGGATCGTGACAAGCTGAAAAGCAAGCTCACACCTGAAAAGCTCGCCGTGCTCCAATCATTTATGCTGCTGTTAAGTTAAAACTATTTTATTTAACAGGAGGTGTTACCTTCATTCTCATTGCTAGAGTGAAGGTTCTAATTGGACATAGTGAATTTGATTTTAGTCGCTGTTTTAATCGCCCTGACGGCATTTTTCGTAGCATCTGAGTTTGCCATTATCAGAATCAGAGGCTCACGGATCGATCAGCTGATTGCGGAAGGAAATAAAGCAGCAATAGCCGTAAAAAAAGTGACCACGCATCTTGATGAATATTTATCGGCGTGTCAGCTCGGAATTACATTGACTTCCATCGGATTAGGGGTTTTAGGTGAATCAACGATTGAAAGGCTGCTTCACCCGCTTTTCGTACAATTGAACGTTCCAGGATCCATTTCACATGTGATATCGTTTATTTTTGCGTATGCTATTATCACGTTCCTGCACGTCGTTGTCGGAGAACTTGCACCTAAGACATTCGCTATCCAAAAGGCGGAATCCGTGTCTATGCTGTTTGCGAAACCGCTGATTTGGTTTTACCGCATCATGTTCCCGTTCATCTGGCTTTTGAACAATTCCGCACGGTTATTGACAAAAGCATTTGGTCTGGAGAGCGTTTCAGAAAACGAACTCGCTCACTCTGAAGAAGAGCTGCGAATTATTCTTTCTGAAAGCTATAAAAGCGGTGAAATTAACCAGTCAGAGTTTAAATATGTGAATAAAATCTTTGAATTTGACGACAGGCTCGCGAAAGAAATTATGATTCCGCGGACCGAAATTGTCAGCCTTCCGCATGATATCAAAATTTCTGAAATGATGGAGATCATTCAGATTGAAAAATATACCCGCTACCCTGTGGAAGAGGGCGATAAGGATAATATTATCGGGGTTATTAATATTAAAGAAGTGCTGACCGCCTGCATCAGCGGCGAGGTATCAGTTGATTCCACGATTTCACAATTCGTCAACCCGATCATTCACGTCATTGAATCTGCGCCGATCCAAGATCTGCTTGTCAAAATGCAAAAAGACAGGGTCCACATGGCCATCCTGTCTGATGAATACGGCGGTACTGCCGGGCTTGTGACGGTTGAAGACATCATCGAAGAGATCGTTGGCGAAATTCGCGATGAGTTTGATATTGATGAAATTAACGAAATCCGCAAAATCGCCGAAGGCCATTATATTCTTGACGGAAAAGTGTTAATCGACCAAGTCAACGACCTGCTCGGCATTCACTTAGAGAACGAAGAAGTCGATACAATCGGCGGCTGGTTCCTTACCCAAAAATACGATGTGGAAAAAAACGATTCTATCATCGAAGAAGGCTGCGAATTCATCATTAACGAAATCGACGGCCACCATGTCGCTTATATTGAAGTGAAAAAACTTCAAGAAGAAGAACTTCTGGAAGCTGCTGAACAGCAGGAAGCATAATAAAAAAGCACCTTTTACAAGGACTGACCCCCGTTTTTGAGACAGGGATCAAAACACCTTTTAAACAGCCAATTGCCGATAGTTTATCGGTGATTGGTTGTTTAGTTTAGTTTGGATACGAATATTGTTATAATAATGAATGTATTCTATGACAGTGCGTTCTACGATGGCGGTCGTAGTTCGATCAATGCTGTTAAGATAGAACGTTTCAGACTTTAGTGAGGAATGAAACGATTCGATGGAGGCATTATCAGCGGGCGTCCCTTTGCGGGACATGCTCATGGTAATGCCTTTTGTTTTAACAGCTTTTTGATACTCGTAAGATGTATACACAGAACCTTGGTCACTATGTAACACGCAGTTCTCAGGCAACATTGGCAGCTGATCAAGTGTGTCTAAGACAAAGGCTGTATCCTGCTTATCCCCAATCGTAAAAGCAATCACTTCTCCATTGTATAAATCCAATATACTGGAAAGGTACAATTGTTTCTGTCCATAAGGCAAATACGTAATGTCCGTTACTAGTTTTTCAAGAGGGCGATCAGACTGAAAGTTCCGATCCAATATATTATCGACCACGGCATATGGCTGCCCATCCTTCTTGCGCTTTTTCACCTTAACCCGGCACTGCCATTGATTTTTCTGCATAATACGTTGAACCGTTTTATGGTTAATATGCATACTCTTTTTTAGTATAGCTGTGATTTTTCGATATCCATATCGATACTTGTGCTCTCGGCACAACGTGCCGATTTGTTTTTCCAAATGGCGCTTGGGATGATCCTTCATCGGATTCTTCTTCCAGCGATAATAAGACGCTCGAGAGATACCTAAATGAATACAGATATCCTGTATGGTCATTGTGCTGTTCAATATTTCTACAAGTTCGACTGACGTTTCGCTATCAACTTCCTTTCCAATTCGTTGTACTTTTTTAAAACTTCATTCTGTTGTCTCAGGTAACGAATCTCTGCCTGCATTTTCTCTAATTCGGAAGAATACTCCGGACCTTTTCCGTAAGTGTATTGCTTTCCAACAGGCTGTTCGAATCGATGTGTATCCCCAGCCTTATGCCATCTAACCCATGTCTGAACCTGTGTCTTATTCTTAATATTCAACTCCTGCATGATCTCTTTCATAGGTACGCCTGCCAATCTCATTTCTACAGCCTTCTGTTTCACTTCAACCGGATAACTCACTCTTGTCCCCATAGAAAAAACACCTCCAAGTCTAATTTCGGATAACAATCATCCGTATTCAAACTTGAAGGTGTTTTTTATTTGTCTCATCTTATGGGGTCAGTCCCTACAAGGTGCTTTTTTATTTTCTTTTGAAGGAAACGTTGTACAGTACGTGCTTTATAACTGTTCTAGTTTATCCTCTAATTCTTTAATCCGCTCATTCAAAGCCTCTGTCATGGCTGCAAGTCTTTCCTTAGACGGCAGGTGGGCAAAATCAGCCTGGTGAAGCGGCTCACCGATAATCAGCCTCATTTTTCCTTTTTTGAACAATTCCTTTCCGCTTGAAGGGCCCTGATATGCAGCAGGAACGAGCGGCGCTTTCCCCATTTGCGCAATCGTTACCGCGCCTCTTTTCAAAGGCACGTCCTCAGAGGTTCTTGTTCCGCTTGGGAAGATACCGACGATCTCGCCTTCTTTCAGCAGCTTAATCGGTGTTTTAATACTGCTTGGCCCGGGATTTTCCCGATCAACCGGAAAGGCATGAATTTTCTTCAGAAACGAACCGATCCATTTATTTTGAAAAAGCTCTTTTTTCGCCATGTAGTGTATTTGATAAGGAAGAATCCCGACTCCGAGTGTGATCACATCAACCCAGCCGGAGTGTGTACACGCGATGACAAAACCTGAATCGGCCGGAAGGTTTTCTTTGTTATACACCTTCACTCCTCCGCGAAGAGAAAGAAGAACTTTTAAAGCATTTGCACAAAACTTATACATATCGCACTTCCTTTGTCGTAATCAATGATTCTTTCTGTTATCTATTATAACAATATTTTTTATTACCTGGTACTAATTTTTAAGAATTCTCCGGTTAAAACGCCAAAAAGCTGAGGATTCGTCCTCAGCTTTGTTATATTTCCTCTCTGGTCGGCGGTGCCATAAACTCCGGCCCGACCGGTTCTGATATCGTATGTTCCAAGATGTTGTTGATGTCTCTTTGATCTTCGCTGCTCAACGTCCAGCCTGTTATCTCAGATACAGCCTCAACCTGCTCAGGCTTTCTTGCCCCCCAAAGAGCAATATCCGCTCCCGGCTGATCTAAAATCCATCTGACGGCCAAGTGAATCACTGATTTTCCATATCGCGTCTTCGCCAGCTCATCCAATTGATTGACAGCAGAAAGGTACTCTTTAAAGCGGGGCTTCTGAAATTTCGGATCGTGATTTCTCAGGTCATCGCCCTCAAAAGTATAAGTTTCGCTCATTTTACCTGTTAACAGCCCTCTGCATAAACTGCCGTATAATAAAGTTGTGATCTGTTTGTCTTTCGCATACGGAAGAACATTCTCTTCGATTTCTCTTTCAAACAGATTATATGGAGGCTGAATCGTATGAAGCGGTGCTGCCGCTCGAAATGTAGCCATTTGCTCAACTGAAAAATTGCTGACGCCAATCGCCCGGATTTTCCCGGCGTCATATAATTCCTTCATGACTTCCGCCGTTTCTTCAATTGGCACAAGCGGGTCGGGCCAATGCACCTGATAAAGATCAATATAATCCGTTTGAAGCCTTTTCAACGAATCCTCAACTTCCTCTATGATCCTCGCTCTGTTCGCATGGCGGAAAAGCTGGTTGTTCTTCCAGTCAAGGGCCGTTTTCGTTGCGAGAATCACCTGATCTCTGCTGCCGTGCTCCTTGATCGCCTTCCCGACGATTTCTTCGGACTGTCCGAAGCCGTAAGCCGGCGCGGTGTCAATCAGTGTGATCCCTTGATCAAGAGCGGCGCGGATTGTTTTGATGGATGTTTTTTCGTCAGTGCCGCCCCACATGCTTCCGCCAATCGCCCATGTGCCGAGGCCTATTCTGGAGGCTTTGATTCCCGTATCTGCAATACTGGTATATTCCATTGTGCCACTCCTTCACTTTTTCACTATCTTTTCCCAGTTGAGAAAAATGTTAAACATTTCTCAGCACTATCTTTTAAGGCTATTTTTGGGTACTATATAGAAATGGTGTTTGATTAGGTATAAAAAAGCCGTTTGCACGTAATGTGCAACTTTAAACCTTTCTTATGCGTGTATAACATAGAGGGGAGAAAAGGCAGTGACGATCGATGAAATTTACCAATTGTACATGAATGATGTTTACAGGTTCCTGCTCTCCATGACAAAAGACAAGCATCTTGCCGAAGACTTGCTGCAGGAAACCTTTATGCGGGCATACATACACATTCACTCCTATGATCACAGCAAAGTAAAGCCCTGGCTTTTTCAAGTGGCGCGAAACGCCTTCATTGATTACGTCAGAAAGCATAAGAAAGAAGTAACGATTTCCGATGACATAATCGGAAGCCTCTTTCAGAATGCTGTTCAAAGCCCTGCCCATCAGGTAGAGATAAAGGAAGTGCTGACTGGTTATATGTCCGAGCTCCCTGATAATTATCGGGAGGCCTTAACGCTATATTATTTAAAAGAGCTAAATTACAAAGAAGCATCCCATATTATGAATATTTCAGAGGCGAATTTTAAAAGTGTTTTATTTCGTGCCAGACAGCGGCTGAAAGCACTTTATAATAGAGGTGTTAATGATGAATGAAGAATTTAAAAAGCGTTTTGATCAATATAAAAACGGAGAAATGAGCGACCAGGAAATGACTGCATTTGAGGAAGAACTTGAAAAGCTTGAAGTGTATCAGGAACTGATTGACAGTGAGCTGGAGGACGATCACGATTGGGATGTCGGCATCAGTCCTGAAAAACAAAAAGCGATTTTAGCTTACGGCAAACGTAAGTCTTATTTGCGAATTTCGGTGCTTGCCGTCATTTCGACATTAATGATTTTGCCGTTTTGCACGCTGGGAAGCTACCTCTATTACGGAATGGGAGGAAAACACAGCACCGGCAATGAATTTATGGAAACCGCCGCAGTCACTGTAGCCCTGACCATGCCGAATGTTCTTGTTAATACATCCGAACTGAAAAGCCAAGTGAAGCTGTTTGGTATGAATACGGAATTCCCGCTGCAAAAGCAGATCGGCACGAAGACGGCTGCCGTAGGGAATGAACGGGTTGAAATGTTTTATAACAAAGTAAAAGCGCCATCCGTTAACTACTATGACTTAGAAGCACATAAAACCGGACATTACTTTACACACCCATCAAATGCATCAGAACAGACAACCGCAAAAGCAGAAAAAACATTAAAGTCATTGCCTGAAGGAACGGTATCCGAGGTTTACCTTTCATATGACCGCGCATACCCGACGAAAGAAGTGTATAACAAGTTTAAAGGCTATGATGTCAGCTTTTTGTGGAATGCAATCGAAACAGAGAAAAACACAAATGAGCCAGCCTACACAGAACCACTTGGCTACCCTGGCAAGGATTCAAAATTCTTGGCTGCGCTTAATTCAAAAGGCAAGTCAAATGGCGATCAGTTTATCAACGCCTTGACATTCATATCCAAGCACGAAAAATGGGCGCAGGTCATTTCAAAACGAAAAGACCTGCATGTTGATAAGCGATTGGATTATGTAGAGAAAAACGGTGTTAATGTATATGGTTCGGTCGTTACAGGACCAACCAAGGAAATCCAGCGCATGCTGAAAAACAAATCTGTAAAATCAGCAAGTGTCGGCGAGGTGGAATTATGGAACTGGTAAGAATTTTTAAAGAACACAATGTATTCGGCTGGATCTCTGTCGGGACAGCGGTTCTGTCCCTGCTCTTGCTGAATTTGGCGATTATCAGCAACGTCACATTTTATTCCTATCAAATGCTTCCGTTCGCCATGGCTGCTGTTCCGTTTGGCATTATTGAACTCTTCATCAAGAGAGGACGCACAGGTCCCGGCCTGCTTGGCGTCATACTGAATCTCTTTGTGATTATTTGTGTGTATACCATTGTATCTGTTGATACCAATTTACAGTTTGGCTTTTAAAAAAGACGCCTGAAAAGGCGTCTTTTTTCATTACACCGGTTTTCGGAACAAATAGCTTTCTATAGCAAAACCCATTTTTTCTGTATAAAATCGATGTGCGTCTTTACGCTGAAGGCCAGATGAAAGACTGACAAAACCAAGTCCGGCTTTTCTCGCCCATTCTGCGGCATAATCCAAAAGCATTTTGCCGTATCCCTTTGATCGGCTAGGTGCCGTTGTCACTAGATCCGCAACCCACAAGTGCTCTCCTTTATGAATGGAAACCCTCGGCTGAGCGCCGCACAGCGCTCTGATTGCTGTATCTTCATATAAGGCAAACAACATATACGATTCTTTCTGCACACAGGCTTCAAGCCTTTGCAGATATGTCTCGATATCTAGCTCTGTTCTCAATTCACCCATGACCGGATACGATTCAGCCCATTCTTCTTTCGTGGTTAATTGTTTGATATGAATCATCTTCTCAATCCCCTTTCCTTTCGTTACAATGATCATAGCTAATAAATCGCATTTTCCAAATAGCCAATATCAGAAAAAATGACCCTGCCAGATAAAAAGGAGACACGAGATGGATGTCACGCCGTTTCTTGATAAAAAGAGCAAAACACCGCTGTATGAGCAGCTCTATAGCTTTTTCAAACAAGAGATTTCACATGCGAGAATCACAAAGGGAACAAAACTTCCTTCAAAACGCAGGCTCTCCAGCTTGCTCGATGTCAGCACGGCAACAATAGAACGAGCTTACGAGCAATTAAGTGCCGAAGGCTATGTCAAAAGCAAGCCGAAAATCGGCTGGTTCGCGGCGGAAGTAGAACCAGACTTTCCGTCAGCTCCTGACCATTTTCAGCAGTCTGCACAGCCTGACCCACCTAAAAAGAACGCACCTGCTATTGACTTTCATCAAGGCAATGTTGATCCCGCCCTCTTTCCCTTTAACGCATGGAGAAAAAGCATAGTAAAAAGTCTGGATCGCTATTCCGATTCGTTTCACACCTCTGGCGACCCTCAAGGAGAATACGAACTCAGGCACATGATTGCCCGGTTCGTCAGGCTGTCTCGGGGAGTAAATTGCGAGCCCGACCAGATTATCATTGGCGCAGGAACCACCGTGCTCCTGCAAATTCTTTGCCTTATGCTAAAACCAGGTACAAAAATTGGGTTTGAAGAACCGGGCTTTCACCGTTCAAGAAGGATGTTTGAAGCAAATCGCATGAATGTCATTCCGATTTGTACTGATGCAGAAGGCGTCCTGCCGGATGAGCTCTACCGCCAGAATCCGTATCTTATGTATACCACTCCTTCGCATCAGTTTCCGCTTGGGACCATCATGACGATAACCCGCAGACAGGAGCTGCTTGCATGGGCAGCAGAATCAAATTCATTCATTATAGAGGATGATTATGATGGGGAATTTCGCTACAGCGGCCATCCTATTCCGTCTTTACAAGGTCTTGATCCAAATGGCAGAGTCATATATCTTGGTACTTTCTCAAAGTCACTTCTGCCTTCCTTGCGGCTTAGCTTCATGATTGTGCCCCCTGAACTCATGAAATCGATCAAAAACAACAATCAGTTAATGAAGCAAACCGTCTCTGCCCACTTGCAATTCGCACTGGCAGACTTCATCAAAACCGGAGAGTGGCAAAAACACATAAATAGAATGAGAAGCTTATACCGAAAAAAACACGCTATCCTGTTAGAAGCCATCCGCTCTGAACTAGGAAACACCGTTGAGATTCTCGGTAAGAACTCGGGGCTTCACATCCTGCTGCGCCTTTTGTTTCCAGCAAGTGAGGAAGAAGCAATACAAGCAGCCGCAGACCACGGTGTAACCATCTATCCCGTGTCTCCCTCATATAAAGAACAGACGCCTTTTGCTTCTGTCTTAATCGGTTATGGCGGTTTGTCAGAAGAGGATATCAGGCTCGGCATCCAAAAACTGAAAACGGCATGGGTGCCGTTGATAACATCTTATTAAATAAAAAACAGGCCCCGGGAACGGAGCCTGTTTTTTAAAATGATAAAATTCCGATTAAATTTAAGAAAACGATAATAATGGCCAGCGGCACGATAAAACGAAGCAGATAAAACCATGTATAAAAGAATGCTTTACCTGCATTCGATCCGTTTCTCATTTCTGCCAAGAGCTCATGTTTCGGAATTTTGAGCGGAATAAATAGAGAAATTAAAAGAGCGCCTAATGGCATCAAAACATTGCTGACGGTAAAATCAGCCATATCAAAAAACGTTTTTCCGAATATGTGCACATCACTCAATACACCGTAAGACAAGCAGCATGGGATTCCGACCAAAAAGATCAAAATCCCGCTCGTCCATGACAGTTTTTTTCTCTTCCTTTCGTTTCCTTTTCCGATTGTGGCGACAATAATTTCAACCATCGAAAACGCTGAAGTTAGGGCCGCAAATAAAAACGCAATGAGAAAGCCGATAAAAAACAACGTGCCGAACGGAAGCTGTTCAAAAACGGCCGGAAGCACCGTAAACAGCAGTGTCGGACCTTCATTTGGCTGAAAGCCGAATGAAAAAACCGCCGGAAAAATGGCCAAACCCGCCAAGAGTGTCACAATAATATTCATCGCGACAATAGAAGCTGCCGAGCGCGGGATGTTTTGTGTTTTTGGCAGATAGGAGCTGTAAGTCACCATTACCGAAACCCCGAGTGTTAACGTAAAGAACGCTTGTCCCAGCGCGAATAATATGGATTCCGGAGTCAGATCTCCGAAATGAGGCACAAGCAAAAATTTCATGCCTTCCATTGCCCCAGGAAGCGTGAGGGACCGAAGAACGAGCAGAATAAACAATAAAAACAAAATCGGCATCATTACCGCGCTTACCCGTTCAATCCCTTTTTGAACCCCTCTGGCAACTACTAATACAGTCAGCACCATAAAAACAAACTGAGCCGCCAGTGTTTGGACCGGATTTTGAATAATAGAAGCAAAAAGAGCGCCATATTGCGTCTGGGTAAGCCCCGACAGTGAACCTGACGCTGTTTTCACGATATACAGCAAAATCCACCCTCCAATTACACTGTAAAACGACAGGACTAAGAAACACGCAGCTACGCCGACCCAACCTGTAAGAAACCAAGCGGATCGCGGCGCTTCTTTTTTATATGCATCAATGGCATTCGTCTGGTTCCGTCTTCCAAAAATGAATTCCCCCACTAAAAGCGGATAGCCTAAAAGGATGGTAAATAACACAAAGATAAGAAAAAAGGCGCCTCCTCCATTGGTCCCCGCTACATAAGGGAACTTCCAAATCGCGCCCAAGCCGATGGCCGATCCGGCGGCTGCCATGACGAAACCGATTTTCGAAGCCCATTGGACTGGTTTTTGTTCAGACAATAAACGTCACTTCCTTTCCAGCCTATATTATCTCTTATTTTTGTCTTCATTTCTATATATTCAGGATCAAGAATATAAAAGAGAGCGGCCTGAATCGCCGCTCTCTTCATCAAAAGGTTATTGATTTAATTTTGAATGCTTTCTTGAGTACAAGAAATAGATCACTAAGCCGATTAGCAGCCAGACAAAGAAACGGACAATCGTCACCCAGCCAAGATTTAAAATTAAGAACAGGCAGAACAGGATCGCCAGGCCTGGGATAACTGGGACCCCCGGGCATTTAAAGGCTCTCGGAAGATCCGGCTGTTTCTTTCTCAACACGATAACGGCGACAGAAATCAGCACAAACGCTGACAGCGTTCCGATGTTCACAAGCTTAGCAAGTTCATCTAATGGGACAAGTGAGCCGAGAAGCGCCGACAGCGTTCCGAAAAACCAAGTGGCGACATAAGGTGTTTTGTGCTTCGGATGCACCTTAGAAAGTGAACCCGGCACCAGTCCATCACGCGACATGGCAAACATGACGCGTGTCTGTCCGTAAAGCATGACGAGCATAACTGTTGTCATTCCCAAAACGGCGCCAATATCAATGATGCCTGCCACCCAGTTTTGCCCGGCGCTTTGAAGCACGAGAGAAACCGGATGATCTACACCCGCAAACTGAGCAAACGGGATAACCCCTGTCATGATTGCTGATACGATGACATATAAAATCGTGCAAGCCAATAAAGAAAAAATAATGCCTTTAGGCAGATCCTTCGCAGGATTTTTTGTCTCTTCCGCAGCAGAGGATACAGCGTCAAATCCGATAAAAGCAAAGAACACGAGCGCCGCTGCGCTGAATACGCCGCCAAAGCCCATCGGCATAAACGGCTGCCAATTGTGAGGCTTTACGTAAACGGCTGCCACTGCGATAAATAGCAGAACAACCAGCACTTTTAAGATAACCATGATGTTGTTGACTCTTTTTGATTCTTTAATGCCTAAATAAAGCAAAAACGTTATCGCCATGACAATGACAAATGCAGGAAGATTAAAAATGGTGAATGTACCTTTCACCGCCCCAGGTGCCGCTGTTAACGCAACAGGAAGATGAATGCCGAGCCCTGATAAAAATGATTGGAAATAACCAGACCAGCCGACTGACACCGCGCTTACCGCCAGCATGTATTCTAAAATTAAATCCCATCCGATAATGAAAGCCAGAAGCTCTCCCAATGTCGCATAAGTGAATGTATATACTGAACCTGAAACAGGCACACTTGAAGCAAATTCTGCGTAAGACAAGGCAGCGAATAAACAAGCCAGCGCGGCCACAACAAATGAAATGGTCAATCCCGGACCAGCCGTGACTGCACCTGTTCCTGTCAGTACAAAAATCCCTGTGCCAATAATGGCTCCGATTCCAAGCAACGTTAAGTCGAATGCCCCTAGTTCTCTTTTTAAAGATTTTTCACCGCTCGTCGCAGCGAGTAAATCTTGAATGCTTTTCTTCCTAAATACGCTCCCTTTCATTCCCCTTCAACTCCTAGAATCTATTTATTTATATTTTATTTGAATTTTCTGAATTCAATAGCGACAATGGTCATTTTTCTTTTTTCTGCTCTATTTGTACCGGTAGCGAATCATTCCTTTCTCCTACTCAATATTATATATAAAATCACAAAAAAGAAAACAAAATTTTTAGAAAAGTCGATAATTTTTTTATTTTAAAATATCTTCCAGCATAAAAAAAACCAGCCATCGCTGGTTTTTTCGTTCATTAAGTTGAAACAAAACGGCCTCCATTTACGTGAACGGTCTGCCCTGTCATATAGGAAGCCTCGTCAGACGCCAGCAGGACATAGGCGCCCGCATGCTCAACCGGCTGTCCCGCTCTTCCCATTGGGGTATCCAAGCCATGCTGCTTCACTTTTTCCTCAGGGAATGTTGCCGGAATAAGCGGTGTCCAAATCGGGCCGGGCGCCACCGCATTCACTCTGATGCCTTTATCCGCAAGGGACATCGCCATGGATCGCGTAAAGGAAACAATCGCACCCTTTGTGCTGGAATAATCAATTAACGCCGTATCCCCTTCATAAGCGGTAATCGATGTCGTATTAATAATGGCACTCCCCTCTGTCAGGTGGGGCAACGCTTTCTTCGTCATATGAAACATGGAAAAAATGTTTGTGCGAAATGTTTTTTCCAGCTGTTCTGTTGAGATATTGAGAATACTGTCCTGCGGATGCTGTTCAGCCGCATTGTTCACCAAGATATCAAGTTTGCCAAAATGGTCAACTGTTTGCTGCACAGCTTGTGCACAATGGTTCTCATCCCCGACATCTCCCGGAATCAGCAGGCAGCGGACATTTTCCTTTTCGATTCGTTTACGCGTTTCCTCTGCGTCCGAATGCTCATCTAAGTAAAGAATGGCAACATCTGCCCCTTCCTTAGCAAACGCAATCGCTGCGGCTCTTCCAATTCCGCTGTCGCCACCCGTAACGATCGCGGCTTTTCCTTTCAGTTTTCCGCTTCCCTGATAATCCCCGTCCTCAGACAGAGGCAGCGGATTCATTTCTGATTCAATGCCCGGCTGTCTGTCCTGATGCTGCGGCTCTTGCCCTTCTGTTTGTCTGTCCATTGGGTTCATATTCATCATCACTCCTAGACATGTGGTTGATATTGAACGTTACCACGCCATAGAAGCGAATAAACGACAAAGTGTGTTATGAAAGAACTTCTTCAGGAATGGCACCTGTATATTTCGCTGACGGACGGAAAATCATATTGTTTTCTGCCTGTTCCAGCACATGGGCGCACCATCCTACCATTCGGCTTGCTGAAAAGGTCGGTGTAAACAATTCATCGTCAAAATCGATCGCCTTCATGACAGCCGCCGCATAAAATTCAACATTTGTATACAGCTTGCGTCCCGGTTTGTAGATTTCAAGCAAACGAATTGCTTCTGCTTCTACATGCAGTGCAAGATCAAGATCACGGTCATTGCCGGCCACCTCTTCTGCTTTCTGCCTCAAGGCTTCAGCCCGCGGATCCTTCGTCTTATACACCCTGTGGCCGAATCCCATCAGGCGTTCTCCTTTTTCGAGTTTATCTTTCAAATATGCTTCAGCCTTATCTTTTTCTCCAATATCTTCAAGCATTTTTGTCACCGCAGAAGGAGCGCCTCCGTGCAGCGGGCCTTTCATCGTGCCCAGAGCGGCAGTAACGGCTGACACTAAATCACTTTCTGTAGATAATGTGACCCGTGCCGAAAAAGTGGAGGCGTTCATACCGTGCTCCATGGCAAGAATCATATAAGTTTCAAGCGCTTTCTTCTTCGCCTCTGAAGGCTGTTCACCCGTGAGCATATAATAGTAGTTTTCGACATGTCCGTACTGGGAAGATGGCGAAATAGCTTGTTCACCGCGCGCCCATCTTTTTCTGTACGCGATAATGGAAGGCGTGATTGCAATCATCCGAATCGCTTCTTCTGTTTTCGGATAGAACGTGTAAGCATTTTCCCCCAATGCTGAAACAACCGTTCTCAGCACCGACATGTCGTCCATGTTGTTTGGCAATGACTGAATCAAACGCTCAATGTGTTCCGGCAGATGCCGTTCTGCAGCGAGCTTCCCTTCAAACGTCCATAATTCTTCAGATGAAGGCAGTTTTCCAAATAAGATCAAATAAGCGGCTTCTTCAAAGCTGTGATTCAGCGCGATGTCTTTTGCATGATGGCCTCTGTAAATCAGACGGCCCTTTTCGCCGTCAATATGGCTGATGGCTGTTTCTACACAAGTAATTCCCTTTAATCCGTAATGTACCATTTGTATTCCCCCTATCCTTTTCTGTTATTATAGTAAATATAATATTTAAAAAATATTGAATATTTTAAAGGGAATTAATTAAAATTATTAATCAGAGGGAGAATCGAAATGGATTTCAAATGGCTTCACACCTTTGTGACCGCTGCAAAATATGAAAACTTCCGAAAAACAGCGGAAACGCTTTTTTTATCTCAGCCTACTGTGACCGTGCATATTAAGCAATTGGAAAAAGAAATCAGCTGCAAGCTGTTCGAGCGGAAAGGCAGGCAGATTCAGCTGACTGATGAAGGCAGGGCTTATTTGCCGTATGCGCTCAGGCTTCTTGACGATTACGAAAACAGCATGGCAGAGCTTCACAGAGTGAGACAAGGCTACTCTCAAACCTTACAGCTCGCGGTTTCTCCGCTAATCGCAGATACAGTGCTTGCTTCCGTCATGAAACGATACACAGCAATAAATACAGAAACGGAAATGGCAGTAACGATTTTTGAATCGGCGGAAATCGCCTCGCTGATTAAAGCCGGGGAAGCGGATATCGGACTGAGCTGTTTAAAGGTACAGTCCTCCTCTTTAACCTGTCACTGCTTATATAAAGATCCTGTTGTCCTTGTCGCTCCGCCCGATCAGCGTCTCATAGAAAACAAAGAAATTGATGCCAAAGAGGTGCTGGAGCAATACCTGCTTTTGACCCACAATCATCCTGATTACTGGGACGACTTGCTCCGTCAAGTCAGAGTGACATTTCCATTTGTGAGAACAATGAAGGTCACTCAAACACATATAACGAAACGGTTTATCAAGGAAGGGCTGGGCGTTTCATTTTTGCCTTTATCTACAGTAAAGCGTGAATTAGCAGAGAAACAGATGATCAGGATCCCTTATCAGTCTGTACAGCTGCCCTATGCGGGCGCTTACGCAATTGCCCTTTATGAAAATAAGAAAGAAAAAAAATTTTTGGATTTTTTATCACATTTTCATTTTTAGGAGCAACCAAAACGGATGTGCTCCGTCTAATGAAAAAAACCCGTTCCAATGAACGGGTTTCCTTCTCATATTAGAATCTTTTCGCACCTAGGTAACGAGGCTTCCAGTAGCTGTTGTTCAGGCTGCTGATTTGCACGCCGTCAGATCCCGCATGAACGAAACTGTTGTTTCCGACATAAATTCCCATGTGAGAAGGGCCGGATTTATATGTTGTGAAGAAGACAAAATCACCGACAGACGGGCTGGAAATGCTCTTCATAGAACTCCAGTAACCAGCAGTGCTTGTTCTGCCCGCACTTGTTTGTTTATTCAGTACATACCAGATGAATCCGCTGCAGTCAAAGCCGGAAGTTGTCGTTCCGCCCCATTTGTACGGCGTTCCGATTAACGCTTTTGCATCTGAAACAAGCTTGCTCACATTAAGTGATGTAGCAGATGTTTTGCTGCTTGAAGATGATGAAGGTCTGGAAGAAACCGTTTTGGAGCTTGTGCTTGTTCCTTTTACTTTCAACACTTGGTTGACATAGATGACATCTGATTTTAAGCCGTTTAAGCTTTTTAATTTGCTGACTGTCGTGCCGTATTTGCTCGCAATTTTAGAAAGGCTGTCTCCGCTCTTCACTTTATAAGTAGAAGCTGAAGACGTTGATACCTTTGATGAGCTAGAGCTTGTTGAGCTTGTTGACCCTTTCAGTTTCAGAACTTGTCCAATGCGGATCAAATCTGATTTTAAGCCATTCAGCTTTTTCAGTTCACTAACTGTCGTGCCGTATTGTTTTGCGATTTTAGACAGACTGTCCCCGCTCTTTACTTTGTATGTAGAAGAGGATGAAGAACTGCTGCTTTTTGAGCTTGCAGATTTGCCGTTAATCGATAAAGTCTGCCCCGCAAAAATGATGTCAGAACGAAGATGGTTTTCCGATTTAATTTTGCCGATTGTTGTGTGGTATTTTCTTGAAAGATCCCATAACGTGTCGCCTTTTTTCACCTTGATGCTTTGTGCAGATGCCGCTCCTGCAAATAATGTCGAACCTAAAACAACTGCTGTCGTAGCTGTAATGATTTGCTTTTTCATATTTTCCTCCCCAAATAGTAAATCTATCTATATGTCTCTCTTTTTTTAAATTAATCTTATTGTTTTCTATTATAAGGATAGATTCCCAACAGAAACAGTCTTGACTTCATGTGACAAATTTCTTAATTATTCGTTCTTAAAAAAAGTTTTTAAGGGTATTAAATATTTCATTTTCGTTTCAAAGGTGACAAAAACCACGTGCTTTTGTCATGTTTTATGGGGGTTTTTTCAATATGTAGGAAATAATCGGGAAAATTCAGGGTTAACTCATTTATCGGAAGAACGTGCGAAAAAGAATAGTCGAGGAAGCTGCGGTGATTCGCAGTTTTTTTATTTAAACAAACATATCATGCACGGGCTCAAGAGGCAAAGATTTTTCTAAAAAATGAATGCTTTCCATCAAATAAGGCAAGATAACGAAACAGCCGTATGTAACAACATTCCCCTAACATGTTAAACAGACTACATAAAGGAGGCATGCAAAATGAATTTGTTTCAAAATATGAAAACAAAACTTTTGCCTATCGCCGCTGTTACTGTCCTTACAGCTGGAATCTTTGCCGGAGCCGAGCTGCAGCATACCGAAAAGGCAAACGCCAAAAAACAAGACAAGACCGAAATCAAAAATGTCATTGTGATGATCGGCGACGGCATGGGGACACCTTACATAAACGCCTATCGTTCCATGAAAAATAACGGAGAAACACCAAATAACCCGACATTAACTGAATTTGACCGGAACCTGACAGGCATGATGATGACGCACCCGGATGACCCTGATCATAATATTACAGATTCAGCAGCCGCTGGAACAGCATTAGCGACAGGCGTCAAGACATACAACAATGCAATTGGCGTCGATAAAAACAGAAAAAAAGTAAAATCTGTACTGGAAGAGGCCAAACAGCAGGGCAAATCAACAGGGCTTGTCGCAACATCTGAAATTAACCATGCCACTCCAGCCGCTTACGGCGCCCACAATGAATCACGGAAAAACATGAACCAAATCGCCAACAGCTATATAGATGACAAAATAAAAGGCAAACAAAAAATAGACGTTTTGCTTGGGGGCGGTAAATCGTATTTTAACCGCAAGGACAGAAATGTAACAAAGGAATTCAAACAAGCCGGCTACAGCTACGTGACAACGAAACAGGCACTGAAGAAAAATAACGATCAGCAGGTGCTTGGGCTTTTCGCAGACGGAGGGCTGGCTAAAGCGCTCGACCGAGACAGCAACACACCGTCTCTCAAAGACATGACGGTTTCAGCCATTGACCGCCTGAATCAAAATAAAAAAGGTTTTTTCTTGATGGTAGAGGGCAGCCAAATAGACTGGGCGGCCCACGACAATGATACAGTAGGAGCCATGAGCGAGGTTAAAGATTTTGAACAGGCCTACAAAGCCGCGGTTGATTTTGCGAAAAAAGATAAGCATACGCTTGTCATTGCAAATGCTGATCATACAACCGGCGGATTCACCATTGGTGCAAACGGCGAAAAAAATTGGCACCCGGAGCCGATTCTCGCAGCGAAAAAAACACCTGAATTCATGGCCAAGAAAATCAGTGAAGGCAAACCGGTCAAAGATGTGCTCACACGGTATACAGATCTGACATTTACATCCGAAGAAATCAAAAGTGTTCAAACCGCTGGACAAGCTGACAAAAGCAAAGGCGCCTACAAAGCCATCATCAAGATTTTCAACACACGATCTAACAGCGGCTGGACAAGTACCGATCATACCGGTGAAGAAGTGCCGTTATACGCGTATGGCCCCGGAAAAGAGAAATTTCGCGGACTGATTAACAATACCGATCATGCACACATCATCTTTAAGATTTTAAAAACTGGAAAATAAGAAGGATGCAGAACGCTGCATCCTCTTTTTTATAGATATCTGCGGTGAACACCATTTCCATCGTACGAAAACATAACTTCTTTATCCTCAAGCACAGACTCGATGTGCACGCTTCTCCCCCAAAGCTGGAATAAATAAGGAAGCACTTTCTCTAAATATTTCAAATCCAGCTCTATGCCTTCATACCAATGCTTAATATAGAGCTCGTTATTTTTCATATAGTCGCCATCGTTTACCGTCAAATACGGAAATCCCCCGTTTACCCGCATGCTCACGAGCTGGTCGCGCACCGACTTCCATTCTTTATCGACGATTTTATAATCTCTGCCCTGCTTTTGAAACAAATAAAGATCCTCGCGCATGACTAAGTCTTTTGTTAAATAATTGCGGATGAACGAAATATCGGATTCAATTTCCCTGACCTCAAACATCTTCTCCCGGCCCGAATCAGGCTGAACGCCCATTTTCTTCATTTCTTCCGTCGGATTGTTGTACCGCTCTTCAATGTCTTCAAATATTTTCAGCCCTAAATAATAAGGATTGATGCCTGTTTTAGACGGCTGAACGACACCTGCATTCAGCTTGGCGAACTCTATCGCTTCATCAGAGGTTAAATCAAGCTCACGTATAATTCGCTGGTGCCAATACGAAGCCCAGCCCTCATTCATAATCTTTGTTTCAAGCTGGGGCCAAAAATACAGCATTTCCTCTCTCATCATCGTTAAAATATCACGCTGCCATGGCTCCAGCTCCCGGGAATGCTCCTCAATAAAAAGCAGAATATCTTTTTCCGGACGCGGCGGGAAAGGTTTTTTCGATTTTTTCACTTGTTTTTTCGGTTTCTTCTCATCCAAGGACCATAGATCATCGTACGGCGTCGCTCCTTCTTCCATTTCCTCTTCCTCATCATCCACACTCCATAAGAGCTTCGGACGGACCAAGGACGGATCGATATGCTCCTGAATCGACAGAATGGCATCTAAAAAAGCCTCTACTTCCTTTATCCCGTGAACCTGTTCATAGTGCTTGATCCGTTCGGCCGTTGCCGCCATGCTTTCCACCATATCGCGCTTCGTGTTTTGGAATCGGCAGTTGTTTTTGAAGAAATCACAATGGGCGAGAACGTGAGCGACAATCAATTTATTTTGGATGAGTGCGTTGCTGTCCAGCAAAAAAGCGTAGCATGGATCTGAGTTAATAACCAGCTCATAAATCTTGCTTAATCCAAGATCATAATGCAGCTTCATTTTGTGAAACTGCTTGCCGAAGCTCCAGTGGCTGAATCTTGTCGGCATCCCGTACGCTCCGAATGTATAGATAATTTCAGCCGGGCAGATTTCATATCTCATCGGGTAGAAATCAAGGCCGAAGCCTTTTGCAATTTCGGTAATTTCCTCAATTGCCCGCTGTAATTCCTTCTTCTCCTCCGCGTTCAACCGAATCCCCCCTACTTGGACTTATCCTTATCTATAATGTATGAACCCGCTTGACAAAAGATGATAGCCTCACTTGAGCAGCAAAAAAATTCCCCGGCACATTTAGCCGTTTACCAATTAAATTAATGGGTAAAAACACACCATATTACGAAAAAAGGAGCGATACCAATTGAATGTAGCAGACATGTTTTCCTCTTATCTCAGTAGACTGCCAAATGTAATCATTGCTTTACTCGTCTTATTAATCGGATGGGCTATCGCTAAAATCATTGAAAAAGCGGTGTACAAAGGGCTCAAAAAAACAAAATTTGACGATAAACTTTTTGCTGGGAAAAAGCCATCACGCTATTCCTCGGAAAAAGTCATAAGCAAGGTTGTTTATTTTATCGCATTGATTATCGTCTTTATTTTATTCTTTAACATTTTGCACCTGACAACAGTGGCATCACCGTTTGTCAGCATGCTTTCCGCCATTACAGCCGCTATCCCAAGTGTGCTGAAGGCCGGACTCATTCTGCTGTTAGGATGGGCTGCTGCCTCTGTATTAAGCTTCCTTGTCAAAAAAATCGGGATGAAGCTGAACACGAGTGACAAACTGCGCAAGTGGAATTTGGTATCTGAAGGAAAAGATATTCATCAGGCAGTCAATGCCGCTTCAAAAATTGTCTTTTATCTCGTGCTGCTTGTGTTTCTGCCAGGGGTCTTATCTTCTTTGAAAATTAGCGGCATTTCAGGGCCGTTTACAAACATGATGGAAAGCGTGCTCGCTTTTCTGCCGAAATTATTTGCCGCCGCGCTTATCGTTTTAATCGGCTGGCTTGTGGCTCGCCTCGTACGTGACATTATTACGAATTTCCTTGCAAGCATCGGCACGGAACGATTCGCCGCACGTATGGGTTTATCTATTTACTTAAAAGATACAAGCCTTTCAGCAGTTATCGGAACAATCGCCTATGTGCTGATTTTAATACCGGTTGTCATTTCAGCGCTTGACCAGCTTGATGTCGCCGGCATTTCGAAACCGGCTGTCTCCATGCTGAATACCATTTTAAACATGCTTCCGAATATCATTATTGCCATCGTGCTTGTTTTAGCGGGTCTGTGGGCAGGAAAATGGATAAACACCATGGTGTCCGGGTTGCTCCATCGCGCAGGCTTTGATTCTGCCTTAGGGAAAATGGGCATGGGAGACGGAACGCCCGCCAAGCTGTCCTTGTCTCAAGTTGTCGGTATGATTGCGCAAATCATCGTCATCCTGCTGTTTACAGCCGAGGCGCTGCAAATTGTTCAGCTTCACTTCCTCGTAGAGATTGCGACCGGCATCATCGCGTATCTGCCGAATGTCCTTGTCGCTGTATTCATTCTCGGCATCGGCCTTTACGCGGGAGAATTGGTGCGAAAAGTGCTCGCAAGCATCATCAAAGGCCAGGAATTCAAGTCTTTAGCCGCCATTGCTAAATATACGGTTATCGCACTTGCGTTCTTTATGGCCCTGGATCAGCTTGGTGTCGCTGCCACAATCGTTAATTCCGCATTCATCATTGTGCTAAGCGGCTTCGCACTTGCTTTCGGTTTATCCTTCGGTCTTGGCGGAAAAGATTTTGCATCACGTTATCTGTCTAGATTTGAACGCAAAATGCAAAACACCGAGATTGATAAAAACAGTAAAAACCAAAACCCGCCGAATAACATGTAAACAAAAAACGTGCACCCAGCAGGGTGCACGTTTTTTCAACTAATTCCTTTTTTTTCATTTTTCAATCGATTATGATATGATATAGAAAATGTCTTATTTTGAGGTCTTATTATGAAGTTAACAAATTACACAGATTATTCATTAAGAGTATTGATTTTTCTGGCTGCAGTACGTCCCGGAGAACTTTCAAACATAAAACAGATTGCCGAAACGTATTCTATTTCCAAAAATCATCTCATGAAAGTCATATACAGGCTTGGTCAGCTCGGCTATATAGAAACGATCCGCGGACGAGGCGGCGGTATACGCTTAGGAAAGGCCCCTGAAGACATCAACATCGGTGAGGTTGTCAGAAAAACGGAAGACGATTTTAATATTGTTGAATGTTTTGACGCGAACAAGAATCTCTGTGTTATTTCTCCAGTGTGCGGCTTAAAACATGTGCTTAATGAAGCGCTTATAGCCTATCTTGCAGTTTTGGACAACTACACACTGCGCGACCTTGTCAAAAACAAAGAAGACATCATGAAGCTTTTAAGAATGAAGGAATAGATAAGATTCCTTCTTTTTTATGCCCTTTTTCCCCATTTTTGTTAAGATAATATGGCGGTTTTAAAAAAAAGGCAAAACGATGGAGCAAACGTGCCGATATAAAAAAGAAACAGCAAATTCAAAATCATTGGGGGAAAAAGGAGAGCTCAGATGAAAAAGAAATTAGCAGCAGGGCTGACAGCATCTGCGATTGTCAGTACAACTTTAGCAGTGACACCAGCTGATGCAGCAACGATTAAGGTCAAAAGCGGAGATTCTTTATGGAAACTGGCACAAACCTATAACACAAGTGTGGCGGCCCTCACATCCGCCAACCATCTGTCATCTACTGTTCTGTCGATCGGCCAGACGCTGAACATTCCGGGCAGCAATTCCGGCACTTCATCTACTTCAAGCTCAACAACGAAGAAGAGCGGAAGTTCTGTTTACACAGTCAAAAGCGGCGATTCGCTTTGGCTGATCGCAAATGAGTTTAAAATGACGGTGCAGGAACTAAAAAAAGTAAACGGACTAAGCAGCAACATGATTCGTGCGGGACAGAAATTAAAGGTGTCCGGTACAGTTTCCTCAAGCTCCAGCTCTAGTCCAAGCACTAGTTCCAGTAAAAAAAGCAGTTCCAATAAGAGCTCAAGCTCTTCATCTTCTGCCGGAACCTATAAGGTGCAGCTTGGAGATTCACTTTGGAAAATTGCAAACAAGGTCAGTATGTCTGTCGCTGAATTGAAGGTCTTGAACAACTTAAAATCAGACACCATTTATGTGAATCAAGTGTTAAAAACAAAATCAACGGGTTCTGATACGTCTTCCAAAGACACTCAATCTCATTCGGACAAACCTTCACCAACAACGACATACAAGGTGAAAAGCGGCGATTCGCTTTGGAAAATTGCAAACAGCTATAACCTGACCGTACAGCAAATCCGAAACAGCAACAATTTGAAATCAGACATGCTGTACGTCGGACAAGTGCTGAAGCTGACAGGCAAAGCATCTTCAGGCACTTCTTCATCGTCGTCTTCTTCGTCAAATGCGAGCTCTGGCACGACGACTACATATACGGTGAAAAGCGGAGATTCCTTGTGGGTGATTGCTCAAAAGTATAATGTGACAGCTCAGCAGATTCGGGAGAAAAACAATTTAAAAACGGATGTCTTACGGATTGGCCAAAAGCTGGTCATTGCCGGAAAAGCTTTATCTTCAGGCTCTTCTTCATCCGGTTCTACAAGCACGTCCAGCTCAACTAGCGCTAAAATTAACAAAATGATCGCAGCCGCTAAGGAGCAGCTTGGAGTTCCGTATCGCTGGGGTGGAACGACTCCGAACGGATTTGACTGCAGCGGTTTTATGTACTATGCACTGAACAAAGTCACATCCGTATCAAGACTAACAGCCGCCGGATATTGGAACACAATGAAATCGGTCAGCCAGCCAGCTGTCGGTGACTTCGTTTTCTTTACAACCTATAAAGCAGGCCCTTCCCACGTCGGAATTTATCTTGGAAACGGGCAATTCATTAATGCCAATGATTCCGGCGTTGTGATTTCCAATATGAACAACTCTTACTGGAAACAGCGCTATCTCGGTGCAAAACGTTATTTCTAAAAACAGAAACTGTATGGCCTTTGCGGCTGTACAGTTTTTTTGTTTAGAGCCTAAAGACGTTGATGCTGATCATATGCTTTGTCACCGGATGAAAATAGACTTCGGCCCGAACAGAAAAGATATTGTTATTCTGTCTGACGGTCACCCGGAAGACATCTTTCGTCTGCTCATCATTTACCTCGGTACGCCCCATATAAGCGTAATCAGAAAATGCAGCGCCCTTATATTCATCCTGAATTTTGCTCCAGGCGAGCTGTTCCCACTTTTGAACGGACTCATTTGTGTCCGCTGAATGCCCTTTTGCAGCCATTGATACAATGATCATGCCGCAAAAAAGAAGCGCAATGGTATACGGCATTGATTTCATGTGTTTTTAGTCTCCTGTAACCAGAATATGTTCTCTCATATGATTTCCAAAAGCGATGGCTTCATTCAGGCATTTTGATTTTATGTCTCCCTCATATTGCTACCCTTGTACTTGTGCAGACGCCAAGTTTTGCCCCGACAATAATATAGGATGCAGCATAAACTAATCACGAACTTCTTCACACAGGAAAGGAGAAGCGATTCATGGATTATGCCGATTACGATAAAGCACTGTATTACACACATCGTTCCCAATGGGATAATTTATTGATTTTAATGGTGCGTACAGAGGATGATTTGTTATCAAAACGCATCGAGCATTTTCTGCATGCGTATCATTTTGAACAGGATTACGCCGTTCTTGAAAAGATGCTGTATTCTCTTCTCCGTTATATTGATCATGCCACAGAGCTGACGTATGAAGACCAATTAGCCCTGCTCACATAAACAAATCCCGGCGTTCAGACGCCGGGATTTCCTGCTTTTGCGAACATGCTGAGTTCTTCGACAAGCTCTTTTATTATAGGACGGCAACATTTTCCACATCAATGTGCTCCAGATCAAGCACAGGCTGCTTCGGAATGACATTCCTGCATCATAGTTCTCATATTGTTCAGCGTGTTGATGCGCCTTTACCGCCGCCCGCCGCTGCCAATCACGCCACGGGCTTATATTTGGATTGTTCGCTGCTTAGAAAATCCAGCGCATTTTTTAAAGCGCCGCTCATGCCGCTGTGATATCAGGAGATCATAAGACAATCGCATCCGCTCTCGTGACACGCTGCTTAAGCTCCTGCGCCTGCAAACTCCGCTTCCCCATTAAAAATCGGCAATATAAACTCGCTTCGATCAATCAAATCTGTCTGATACAGCGCTGAAAATATAGGATGCGTTGTTTTCTGGAGGCGCCGTTTATGACTAACATATTCACTTCCTGATCTCTCCATTCAGGTTATATTTCACTGCGAAAAGCGCTGCTTGCGTACGGTCGGCCACTTCAAGTTTTGCCAAAAGATTAGACACGTGAGTTTTCACTGTTTTTTCTGAAACAAATAAAGCTGCCGCGATCTCTTTATTGCTTTTCCCGTTGGCAATTTCATTCAGAACGTCCTTTTCCCTGCGTGTTAATTGATAAAATTTTTCTTTTTCCGGATCGTGCTGATTTCTCATATGTGTCAGCACATGGGGCATAATAGCTGACGACAGCATGTATTCGCCGGCATGCACTTGCCTTAGTGTTTTTACCAATTCCTCGGGCTGCGTATCCTTTAATTGATACGCCTTCGCTCCCGCCTGAATCGCCGGAATGACGTGCTCCTGATCGGAGTAGCTCGTCAGCACAATGATATTGATTCCCGGAAATTGCTGTACTGCTTTTCTTATGGCTTGAATGCCGTCCATTTCTGGCATAGACAGATCCATCAGCACAAGATCAGGCTTTGTCTCTTCAATGACACGGAGTGCTTCTGTTCCTGTTGCGGCCTCTCCGGCAACTTCAATATCATCTTGGGTGGCAAAGAAAAAACGAAGCCCCTTTCTGACAACATGATGATCATCCGCAATAACAATTTTCATTGCATTGTCCTCCCATTCTGATTAGTCAGCGGAAGCCTGACGGACAGCTTTGTCCCCGCTCCAAGCTCTGACTCGATCAAAAACTCGGCGCCGGCTGTTTCCGCCCGTTCTTTCATACCCTTGATGCCGAGTGAAGGCAGCCCGTCATGCGCTTCATAGCGAAACCCCGTCCCATGATCGATGATATCCAGCTCCGCATGGCGCGAAGAAGCAGTCAAGCTGACATACGCCGTATCCGTTCCAGCATGTTTTTTGGTGTTATTTAAAGCTTCTTGTACGACGCGCCACAGCATATGCTCCTGTTCATCTGTAAGAAACGGACAGCCTTTTTGTGTAAAAATAACATTCAAGCCGATGAGCGCGCCATAGCTTTTAATGGCTTCAGACAGCCCTTTTTCCAATCCTCCCGGCCGAAGCTGCCAAATTAACGCCTTCATTTCTGCGAGCGCATCCTGTGATAGGTTTTGGATGAAATCAATCATCTGCTGCAAATTCTCATCTTTTGTTAATGTCTTTGCGGCTCTGGCTGTTAAACTGACGGAAAACAACATTTGATTGACAGAATCGTGAAGCTCTTGGGCCAGACGGTTGCGCTCCATTAAAAGAGCATTTTTTTGTTTATATTCAGAAAACTTCATACGCTGGATCGCCGTTCCGATCTGAAAGGCGACAGACTCGAGTAAATGCAGCTCTTCCTCATCAAACATGGTTTTTCCAGCCGCCGCAACATTTAACAATCCGAATCTCCTGTCCCCATCTTCTAAAGGCACAGTTGCATGATGTGTAATCCCCTCTGTGTCAAAGCAGTGCAGTTCCTTAGCTGATTCTATGCGCTTGCAGTTCATGATATTAGCTGCCCTTCTAAGCCCTCCGTGATTAAACTTTGTCAGACAGTAGCACTCCCCTTCGCACATCAGCACTTTTTCCTTGCGGATTAAAGCCGGAGGCAGGTAAGCGTCCGCCGCTAACGTATAGGAACCGTCTTCTCCGATCAGAAAAATCCATCCGGATTGAAGGTTCGTCAGACTCAGCAATTCTTTTAAAACCTCATCCAGTGTTGCTTTGATATCGTGTCCTTGATTTAAGATTTCCGCAATGGTTTTCAGCGTTTTTAATTTCTCCATCCTTGTTTTGCTCACGTTCCTCACTCCGGCAAATGATCTTGTTATTTCAGATTATACCAGTTTTTTGTATTTCACTGCTTTGCTTGAGGACTGATTTTCTTTCAGACTTTTGGATGAGAAAAAGAAAAAAGCCGGATCATTTACAATGATCCGGCGTATGCTCGAACTATTTTGCTGTAGCCTCTACAATGTCGTCTACCGTCTTCATCACATCATCAGAAAGCGCTGCAAGACGCTTTTCACTGTCTTCTAAAGAGGTTCCCTTTACAGCGAAATAGAATTTGACCTTCGGCTCAGTTCCGGAAGGACGGAGGCAGAACCAAGATCCGTCTTCCAGGAAGTATTTCAGTACATTTGATTTGGGCAAGTCGATCGCTTCTTCTTTGTTTTCCTTCAGAAGCGTCCGTTTGCTTACAGCGTAATCTTCAGCTGTCACAACCTGTTTGCCGGCCATTTTTTGCGGCGGGTTTTGTCTGAAGGAAGCAAGGATCGCTTCGATCTGTTCTGCCCCCTGTTTTCCTTTCAGCGTCAAGGACTTCAGCCCTTCACGATAAAATCCGTATTCGTTAAAGAGCTTGATGAGCGCTTCATATAAGGACATTCCTTGTTTTTTATAGAACGCGCAAACTTCAACCGCCAAAAGCGCCGCCTGAATAGCGTCCTTATCTCGGGCAAAATCCCCGATTAAATAACCGTAGCTTTCTTCATAACCGAATTGGAAGGTGTACTGGCCTGATGCCTCGTATTCCTTAATCTTTTCGCCGATAAACTTAAAGCCTGTCAGCGTATCAATCGTATCAAGACCGAATGAAGAAGCGACCGCACGTCCGATTTCACTTGTGACAATTGTTTTGAGAACAACGCCGTTTTCAGGCAGGATGCCTTGTTTTTTCTTTTCAGAAAGCAAGTAATGAAGCAGCAGCGCACCGGTTTGGTTTCCTGTCAGCACTGTGTATTTGCCTTGATCGTTTTTCACTGCGATGCCGAGGCGGTCAGCGTCAGGGTCTGTTGCGATGAGAATATCTGCGTTCTGCTCCTCCCCATATTTCATGGCATATTCGAAGGCCGCATGCTCTTCCGGGTTTGGAGAGCTGACAGTAGAAAAGTTTGAATCAGGCTGCTCCTGTTCTTTAACAACTGTTACTTTTTTGTAGCCGAGTGCTTCAAGACCGCGTCTGACCGGCTTATTCGCGGTTCCATGCAGCGGCGTGAACACAACGTTTACATCTACTTCTTTCGATAATTCAGGATGGACGGAAATGGATGTCAGTTTTTCTGTATAGACTTTATCAATGTCTTCACCGATGATCTTGATTAAGCCTTTTTCTTTTAACGCTTTTTCATCGTCGACTGTGATCGTCAGCTCATTTTCAATCGCGTTTACCTGATTAATGACGATGTCAGCTTCCTTTGGAGGCAGCTGGCCGCCGTCATCTCCGTATACTTTGTAGCCGTTATATTCAGGCGGGTTATGGCTTGCTGTCACCACAATCCCGCCATAGGCGTTCAGCTGTCTGACAGCGAATGACAGCTCAGGTGTCGGGCGAAGTTCATCAAATACATATGTTTGAATGCCTTGTGTCGCAAGTGTTTTTGCAGCTTCCATCGCGAACTCCGGCGATTTATGGCGGGAATCATAAGCAATGACTACGCCCCGTTTTTTCGCTTCCTCACCTTGCTGCGAGATGTATGCCGCAAATCCGGCTGACGCTTTGCGCACAGTGTAAATATTCATCCGATTCGTTCCGGCTCCGATTTCTCCGCGCATTCCGCCGGTGCCGAATTCAAGATTTTTATAGAAGCAGTCCTCAAGAGCCTGTTCATTCCCCTCCAATTCAGTGAGGCGCTCTTTTAATTCCGGATCTAAATGATCTGTCTGTTTCCATCGTTCATAGCTCTTTCTCCAAGTCATGTTCGTCCTCCTATGTATCAGCTTATGCCATTATTTTATATGAAGCGGGTGCCTCTGTCACTTGATAACTTGAGTCCTGGAACTTTCGGCATGTAAAAAGAAATAACGGGCTGACAGACAGCCCGTTATGATTTATTGCTCGAGCGGCACAACCGCATCGTGTAAAAGCTTGTTGAGGTTTTCTGTATGTTTGTTTTTCGCCTGCTCATCCCATTGGAATCGCTCGCTCATAAAATCAATAACGGCATCTTTATACGTTTTTACCCAATTGATATCAAAGAATAAACGTCCCGTTCTGCGGACAAAGAAATCAGCAGGTGTTGCGGTCATCTCTTCTTCTATACTGTATTCTGCCTCAGCGAGAATATGAACCGGAACATGGCGTTTCGCGGCTTCTTCTTTCAACGCTTCCACTCGGTTAAATACACGCTCTACGTTAGAACCGTATCTGATCGCCAGCTGTTTTGCGTCTTTCTCTGATAAGCCGGCTGCGATGCCTTCTTTTGTTTTCGCCGTAACGAAGGACATGAGATTTTTTGAACCGCCGACGTGTCCGCCTGAGATTGGCATGTTTTTCGTTTTACATGAACCGAAATCTTTTTCGCCTTCTTCTTTTAAGCGATCACGTACAAGATCGACGATGTGCTCCGCCATTTTTCTGTACCCTGTCAGCTTACCGCCGGCGATTGTGATCAGGCCAGAGTCAGATGTCCAAATCTCGTCTTTCCGAGAAATTTCGGAAGGGTCTTTTCCTTCTTCATGAATCAGAGGACGCAGCCCCGCCCAGCTGGATTCGATGTCATCCGCAGTGATATTCAGTTCTGGGAACATGTAATTGACTGACTTGATGACGTAATCACGATCCTCCTTTGTCATTCGCGGATGCTCAAGCGCTTCTTTGTAAACAGTGTCTGTTGTTCCCACATATGTTTTGCCTTCACGAGGAATCGCAAATACCATACGGCCGTCAGGTGTATCGAAATATACCGCCTGTTTCAGCGGGAAGACAGACTGGTCAAATACAAGGTGAACACCTTTTGTATGCTGTAAATGCTTTCCGTTTTTCGAATGGTCTTTTTCTCTGAGCTGATCGACCCATGGCCCTGTCGCATTGACAATTTTTTTCGCATACACTTTATATTCTTTCTTTGTCAGCATATCTTGAATTAATACGCCGACTGCTTTGCCTTTTTCGTAAAGGAGCTCCTTTACTTTGGAATAATTCACGGGCTCTGCTCCGAATTTGACCGCTTCCTTCATGACTTCGATTGTCAGTCTCGCATCGTCAGTGCGGTATTCCACATAGTACCCGCCGCCTTTTAAACCGTCTTTTTTCACCAATGGCTCTTTTTGCAGCGTTTCTTTTGCAGAAAGCATGCTTCTTCGTTCTGATTTTTTCACGCCTGCAAGGAAATCATAAACTCTTAAACCGATAGAGGTTGTGAATGAACCGAATGTGCCGCCTTTATGAAACGGAAGCAGCATCCATTCCGGCGTGGTGACGTGCGGGCCGTTTTCGTACACAATCGCCCGTTCTTTCCCCACTTCTGCAACCATTTTCACTTCAAATTGTTTTAAATAGCGTAAGCCGCCATGAACAAGCTTCGTTGATCGGCTTGATGTGCCCGCCGCGAAATCCTGCATTTCGCTGAGCGCGACTTTCATTCCCCTTGATGCCGCGTCAAGAGCTGTTCCCGCTCCCGTAATTCCTCCGCCGATAATAAATAGATCGTATGTTTTTTTCGTCATGTCTGTCAGCATGCGGTCTCTTTCAAGACTTGAAAATGGATGTTTCATTATGGCTCCTCCTTGTTGTCACGGTGTGTAAATAGAAAAAGAGACCACAACAGCCAAAGTGCATGGTTACACTTTGGTGCTGTGGTCTCTCCTCATCTCAGGACCGTTCTTATTAACTTGTAATCAGTATATCATACTCTCATTCTATTTAAAAGCCATAGCCGCTTTTACGGCTTTTTGCCAGCCTGTATACAGCTCATGTCGTTTTTCTTCTTCTAATTCAGGCTCAAACCGTTTATCCAGATTCCACTGGTTCGCGATTTCAGAACGGTCCTTCCAGAATCCCACAGCAATACCTGCCAAATAGGCCGCGCCAAGCGCAGTCGTTTCATTAATTTCCGGACGCTCCACAGGCACATCCAGAATATCTCCCTGGAACTGCATCAGGAAATTATTTTTCACGGCGCCTCCGTCTACACGAAGCGTCTTTAATGAAATATTTGAATCAGCTTCCATTGCGTCAAGCACATCTTTTGACTGATATGCCAATGACTCCAGTGTCGCACGGATAAAATGTTCTTTTGTTGTGCCTCTTGTCAGGCCGAAAACCGAACCGCGCACGTCGCTGTCCCAGTAAGGCGTTCCCAGGCCGACAAATGCCGGAACAACATATACGCCGTCGGTTGAATCCACCTTCTCCGCGTAAGATTCGCTGAGTGCGGAATCCTGGAACATTCTCAATCCGTCTCTGAGCCATTGAATGGCAGAGCCTGCTACAAAAATACTTCCTTCTAAAGCATATTCAACTTTTCCGTCAATGCCCCATGCGATTGTCGTTAAAAGGCCGTGTTCGGACTTAATTGCTTTTTCCCCCGTATTCATCAGCATGAAACATCCTGTGCCGTACGTGTTTTTTCCCATGCCCTCTTCAAAGCACGCCTGGCCAAACAATGCGGACTGCTGGTCTCCTGCCGCACCTGCAATCGGGATATTTTTTCCGAAGAAGTGATAATCAACAGTTTCCGCATACACATGGGAAGACGGCTTCACCTCAGGCAGCATGGGTTTCGGTATATCTAAAATGTCGAGAAGCTCGTCATCCCATTTTAAATCGTAAATATTAAACATCAGTGTTCTGGATGCGTTTGAGTAATCGGTCACATGCGCTTTTCCGCCAGACATTTTCCAAATGAGCCATGTATCAATCGTCCCAAACAGCAGCTCGCCTTTTTCCGCTTTTTCTCGTGCGCCTTCCACATTGTCTAAAATCCACTTCACCTTCGTGCCGGAGAAATACGGATCGATTAAAAGCCCTGTTTTTTCTCTGAAACGCTCATTATATCCTTTTTCACGAAGCTCCTCACAAATGCCGGACGTCTGCCTGGACTGCCAAACAATCGCATTGTAGACAGGCTTTCCTGTGTCCTTATCCCACACAACCGCCGTCTCACGCTGGTTTGTGATACCGATGCCGGCAATTTGAGAAGCGCTGATTCCCGATTCAGAAATGACTGATGCGATAACAGCGAGGACAGAGCCCCAAATTTCATTCGCATTATGCTCAACCCAACCTGGGTGCGGGAAGTATTGTGTAAATTCCTTTTGAGCGGAGTGAACGATTTTGCCTTCTTTATTAAACAGAATCGCTCTTGAACTTGTCGTCCCCTGGTCTAAGGATAAAATGTACGTTTCCATAAGATGTCTCCCCTTTGATTACATATATTTTGAATTTGATAATGTTTTAGCAGAATGTGATTTCGTATAAACATAGAGCCCTAACAATACCACAACCAATATAACGCTTACAATCCAGAAGCTGCTTGTGATCTGCCCTTTAAATGCGGCGTTGTAAAATACGCCGCCGAACGATCCGCCTAAAATCGGGCCGGCTACCGGAACCCATGCGTATTTCCAGTTTGATGAGCCCTTGCCCGGGATCGGAAGAAAAGCGTGGGCAATCCGCGGCCCTAAGTCGCGGGCCGGATTAATCGCATAGCCGGTGGTGCCCCCAAGAGAGATACCGATCGCCACGATGAGAAAACCGACAATTAAAGGATTAAGCCCTTCTGTAAATTGATTTGCCCCAATCGCCAAAATGCCAAGCACAAGAACAAATGTCCCGATTACTTCACTTAAAACGTTTGCAAATGTATGCGGGATGCTCGGACCTGTTGAGAAAACACCCAGCTTGGCAGCGGGATCATCCGTTGACTTCCAATGAGGCAGGTAGTGCAGGTAGATAATCACCGCACCGATGATCGCACCGATCATTTGCGCCGCAATATAAACCGGAACCTCTTTCCACGGAAAATCGCCAACAAATGCAAACGCTATCGTTAATGCCGGATTCAAATGTGCTCCGCTGATGCCGCCAACCGCATAAGCCGCCATGGCAACACCCAACCCCCATCCAAATACAATAACAATCCAGCCAGACTGGAATGAAAGCGATTTCTTTAAATTGACACCTGCACAAACACCGGCCCCAAAAATGATAAGCAGCATCGTACCGATGACCTCTCCCCAAAATGCTGTCATAGCACATTCCTCCTAAAGTCACGATTAAAAGTATGATAGAGAAGAAGAGAATAAAAAACCACAACAAACCGCTTTACGGGTGCATAGACATTTACCGTAAAGAGCTGCTGTGGTCTCCGAGTTCTCCATCACAATGTATTAACCTAGTGCAATTGTATCAGCCGATGAAAGCGTTGTCAATCTTCCTTCGTCAAAAAGTTTTCATATCTCTTCCATAATTTGGTGTTTGATGTTGTGACAGCAACAGCCCCTGCTTTCAAGGCCTGTTCTACATCCTCTTCCGTACGGATGAAACCGCCGGCAAAGATGGGAATTCCCGTTTTCTCTTTTATTTCTTGAATGAGTGACGGAACGATACCGGGCAGCACTTCAATGAAGTCAGGCTTATGCTTGCCGATAAACTCCATACTTTTCTCCATCGCGCTTGTATCAAGCAGAAACAGGCGCTGAATCGCATAGATTTTCTTCTGCTTCGCTTTGGCAATCACGTTCGATCTAGTTGAAATAATCCCGGCGGGCTTGATGTCCTGGCAAATAAACTCTGCTCCGTATTCATCATGCTTGATTCCCTGGATAAGATCGACGTGCACCATCATCTTCTTTCCGTGCTTTTGCGCCTCTTTGATCACGCCCTTCAGCTGGCCGAGATGAATATCGAGAATAACGCCGTAGGAAAATGAACTGTTCAAAAACTCATCAAATTGCTTCATATTGCGAATAGCCGGTAAAATCGGCTGATTGTGAAAACTCATCGTGTGCTCCTTTAACAAATCACTTTTATATTAAATCGTCTGAAAGCTATCTTTCACCGTTTTCACGATAAAGGAGAGGCCTTCTTCTGTCAGGCAAAATGGCGGCGCGAGCTGGATGACATTGTTGTAGCCTGCGACGGTATCTCCGTTTTTGCCGATGATCAGCCCTTTTTCTTTGCACGCCGCAACCACTTGGTTTACTTTGTCAGCATCAGCCGGCTCTTTTGTCAATTGATCTTTGACGAGCTCGATTCCGATCAGCAGCCCTTTTCCCCTCACATCTCCGACTGCCGGGTGTTCTCTTAAGGCTTGAAGCTCACCCAAAAGCACTGCTCCAAGGTCGCGGGATCGCTGAATCAGCTGTTCATCCTCCATAATTTGCAGATTTTTCAATGCCAATGCACAGGCAGCCGGGCTTCCGCCGAACGTGTTCACATGACGGAAACGGTCGTAAGGCGCATCACCCTGGTACGCTTCAAAAATATCGCGTTTCACAGCAGTCGCTGACAATGGCAGATACGCGCTTGTAATTCCCTTTGCCATCGTAATGATATCAGGCTTTACGCCGTAATGCATAAATCCGAACGGCTCGCCTGTCCGTCCAAAACCGCAGATGACTTCATCGCAAATCAAAAGAGCTCCGTGGCGGCGGCAAATGTCCTCCACCTTCTTCATATAACCGTCCGGCGGCATCAAGATGCCCCCGCCTGTAATGATGGGCTCCATGATCACCCCGGCAATCGTTTCACTTAATTCCCATGTCATGATGCGGTCAATCTCATTTGCGCTTTCAAGCGTGTCTGCATCCTTTGGGTTCCGATAGACATCCGGCGGGGCTGCATGCAGGAACCCCTGGCTTAAAGGCTCATATTTATATTTCCGCTGCGCTTGTCCCGTTGCTGAGAGTGCTCCCAATGTGTTGCCGTGGTATGCTCTGTATCTTGAGATGAATTTATAACGGCTGTGATCGCCGTTTTGCAGATGGTACTGGCGGGTGATTTTAAAAGCAGTTTCGTTTGCTTCCGAACCGCTGTTGGAAAAGAAGATGACATAATCGCCGCCAAGCCATTCATTCAGCTTTTCCGCCAGTTGAATCGCCGGTGCGTGACTTTGCGTTAACGGGTAGTAAGGCAGCTCCTTTAATTGCTCATAGGCGGCCTCCGCAAGCTCCTTTCTGCCGTAACCAATATTGACGCACCACAAACCGGACATCGCATCCAAATAACGGCGCCCTTCTATGTCGGTCACCCAGGCCCCTTCCGCCTTTTGGGCAATCAGGCTGTCCGCTTGATGCGCTCCCTTCATGGCATGCCACACAAATTGCTCATCTTTTTGCTTTAATCCCTGATTTTGCTGAATGTTTTCCATCCCCAACATCTCCATTTCATTAGCGTTCGCTAAAGTGCCAATTCAATTGAAACAGACCTTCTCATATGTGATGTCTTGGTGATGGTTTCCCTGCCTACAATATAAAGCCAGACTGGGCTAGAGTCAATAAACCCCGGAAATCATAAGCTTCCTCTTTCTCAAGAAGAAAAATTGTGTTGGCAGCGGTCGGCATAGCGGCAATCATCATTTGTTTTGCCATGTCATCCACAGGCAATAACAATGTAATCAAGCGCAATCAACGGGGAAACCATCAGCTCTAAAGCGTAGACAAGAACTAAAACAAACAGACTCCGTAAGGTATTTTCTTGCATCCAATTTCCTTTATTTTAAAACAAGTATGTAAGCGCTTCAATTCCATTTTAAAAAAACCCGCCAATTCAGGCGGGTATCGGGATTATTTTTTATATTGGATATGATAAACATCACGCCGTCTGTCTTTTAGCTGGCGCACTGTACCGTTTTGACGCTGCCTTCTGAGAATTTCCAGGTCAACATCGCCGATGACGACCATTTCGATATTCGGGTTTGTTTCGCCGACAATGCCATCTCTGGCGAATTCGAAATCAGAAGGTGCAAAGATGCCTGACTGTGCGTATTGGATATCCATATTTTCCGTTTGCGGAAGGTTTCCAACCGTTCCCGAAATGACCGTATAAATCTGATTTTCAACCGCTCTTGCCTGCGAACAGTATCTGACACGCAAATAGCCTTGGCGGTCTTCTGTACAAAACGGCGTAAAAATGATTTTTGCGCCTTTATCCGCAGCAATCCGGGCAAGCTCAGGAAATTCAATGTCATAACAGATTTGAATGGCGATTTTTCCGCAGTCCGTATCAAACACGCGAACCTGGTCTCCGGCGCTGATTCCCCACCATTTACGTTCATTCGGCGTAATATGGAGTTTATATTGCTTTTCGATTGTTCCGTCACGTCTGAACAGGTAAGCAATATTATAGATCTTGCCTTCCTCTTCGACGAAATGAGATCCGCCGATAATGTTGACGTTGTACTTTACGGCCAAATCAGTAAACAAGCTGATGTAATCCTCTGTATACTCGGTGATTCTCTGTATCGCCAAGCTCGGTGACCGTTCCTCAAGGAATGACATGAGCTGGGTAGTGAAAATTTCCGGGAAGACCGCAAAATCAGATCTCGCGTCGGAAGCGACATCGACATAGTATTCTACTTGATTGGCAAATTCCTCAAAAGAATAAATTTTCTTCATTTCGTATTGAATCACACAAATTCTCACAGGGAACGCCGATTTATAATAGCGTTTTGTCTGCTGCGGAAGATAATCGACATTATTCCATTCCATCAGCGTCGCATACTTGATCGAAGCTGTATCATCCGGGAGATAATTCGGGTTAATCCGCATAAGGGTAAAACCGTTCATCAGCTGAAAAGAAAGGACCGGATCGTAAATTTGGTGGCGTGTCACCTGTTCAACGTACGCTCTTGCCGTCATTTCTTCTGCATATTTATGATAGTTCGGAATCCGTCCGCCTATGATGATGCTTTTCAGATTTAAGCGTCTGGCCAAATCCTTTCTCGCCTCATACAAACGGTGGCCGATCTTCATTCGTCTGTATTTTGGATCCACCATAACCTCAATCCCGTACATATTTAAGCCGTCCGGATTATGGTTGGTGATATAACCGTCATCTGTAATGTCCTGCCACGTATGGCGGTCATCATATTCATCAAAATTAATCAGGAGACTCGAGCACGAGCCGATAATTTCACCTTCGAATTCTGCACAAAACTGCCCTTCGGGAAAATGCTCCAAGTGACTGATTAAATGCTCCCGCTTCCAAGGCTCCATCCCCGGGAAGCAATCCTTTTGCAGATCGATAATCTTTTCGATGTCTTTTTCTTCGATATTGCGGATGACCATTTTCTTTTCAAAACGGGTCAAATCTAATTTTTCAGACAAACTGCTCGCTCCTTTCTAGTGTTGTGAGTTCAGATGATCAAGCAATAAGGCGAGCTCCATCTCTGCCATTGATTCAAGCCTGTGATCATAGTCTTCAAACATCAAAGTGCCCGTCACTTTATTCGGGACAATCACACACTTCATTCCTGCTCTTTTCGCAGCAATTGAACCATTCACAGAATCCTCAAACGCAAGACATTCCGATGGGGATACACCAAGGTTCTTTGCCGCCAATACATACAGTTCAGGATTCGGCTTTACCTCTTCCACATCATCCGCCGTTTGGATGACCTCAAAATCGTCAAACAGGCCAAGTTGCTTCAAATGGCCCGACACCCACTTATAATCGGAGCTGGAGGCAAGGCCTACCTTTAAACCTAAATCCTTTGCCGCATTCAAATACGCTTCAACACCCGGTCTTGCTTTTTCGTTCTCCATGCGTTTCGCAAACCGTTGTCTTCTCAATGCTGTCAGTTCCTCATGGTTCAGCTTTTTGCCAATCTGCTCTTCTAAATACTCAAAAGGCCGAAATCCCGCCGCTGTTCCGATCACCTTTCCCCAGACAGACATAGGCAGGGCTGATCCATGCTCCTCAAATATTTCCTGAAGGACTTCATATTCGTGAGTTTCTGTATCTAGAATCAGTCCGTCAAAGTCAAAAATTAACGCTTTAATCACTGCGTACAACTCCTTTAGTCCAAATTGAGACATATGTATACACTCACTATACCCCGAAACATGTCTGCTTTCAAAAAGTAAGGTTTATGTGAAGAAAGAGCCTGCACAACGCAAGCTCTTTCTTATTAATGAATGTTTTGATGAGAAATGTTTGTCAGCGCTTCTCCCGCAGACTCGTTCGACATCTGATTGACTGCCAGGTCTCCAAGCGCAACGATCCCGACTAGATTGTTTTGATCTACAATAGGAAGGCGGCGGATTTGGTGCTGGGCCATCAGCTGAGACGCGTCTTCCAGACTCATATGAGGGTTTCCCGATACGAGATCTGTTGACATCACTTCTGAAACGGGTGTATGGCCATCTCGGCCCTGAGCTGTAGTTCTTAATGCAATGTCACGGTCAGTCAGCATTCCTTTTAAAACACCTTGCTCTACAACGGGAATGACCCCGACGTTATGCTGTTTCATGAGAGAAGCCGCTTCCTGAATCGTTTGATTCGGTGAAACGGTTGCCACCTGCGTTGTCATTGTATCTTTTACTGAACTCATTGCCAGCACCCCTTTCAATCATTAGTATGTTCAGACGCGAGCCGATTAAAAAGGAAGTTAGAGGAAAGGTTTTATGATATGATTTCACTGATGCAAAAAAGAGCTTTTCTGAAAATAGAAAAGCTCTTGCTGCCTGATTATATCAGCCTTCTGAGACCGAGAATGGCTTTGTTTGTTTTCGTTTGAAAGTCAGAAAAAGCAAACGGAAAATATATCCCGAAATCATTCAGCATCTTGCTGTTTTTCTCAAAAATTGCCTGATCACTCACATTAAAATGCGGCGAAGGCTTTGTCAGGACAATATGTATCATTTGCAGACAAGCCATAATTTGAAACGCTTCTTTTAACGTTCCTTGGTAATAATGGTTATTTAAAGACAAAACGCCTTTCTTTTTAAAGCGCTGTATATCCAGTTCGGAGAAATAAAGAGGAAATACGTCATGGAAAAGCTCCATTGAAAGCTCCTTGATAAAGCTCTCCTGTTCTTCAGTTGCTGCGTTCACAATTCTCACGTCAATCACCTTTCTTGCCATCGAATATCCTAAGTCTTACTCAAGAATAGCACAGAAAAAAACGCGAAAGCTAAGGTAAGTGTTTCCTATAGAAACAAATGCCTTCCGCTTCGAAAAGGAGCCATTAAACATGAAACAAAAAGGCAGAGGGCTTGAACTCCTCATTAACGACAAACACGATGGACAATGGCTGTTTTCTGTACTGAAAACAGCGCTCAAAGCCTCTAAACCCGTGATTCAAGACTGGATGTCCCATCATCAGATAAAGGTCAATCACGAATCCGTCATCAACAATGTGGTCGTAAAAAAGGGAGACCGCGTGTTCATTGATCTTCAGGAAAAGGAAGAATCCACCGTCATACCGGAGTATGGAGAGCTTGATATTTTATTTGAGGACAATCACATGCTCATCGTCAATAAACCGGCAGGCATAGCGACTCATCCGAATGAAGCCGGCCAAACCGGCACACTGGCTAATTTGATCGCATACCATTATCAGGTGAATGGTGAAACATACAAGGTGCGCCACGTCCATCGCCTTGATCAGGACACATCTGGCGCAATCGTTTTTGCCAAGCATCGTTTGGCACACGCCATCCTGGACCAGCAGTTAGAGAAAAAAACGCTGAAACGCACGTATACCGCGATCGTTGAAGGAAAGCTAAAGACAAAAAAAGGGACAATTGATTCACCGATCGGCAGAGACAGATCACACCCGACTAGACGCCGGGTTTCACCCGGCGGACAAGCAGCCGTCACTCACTTCAAGGTCATTGCCGGCAATGCGAAAGAGCGCCTGTCGCTCGTTGAATTAGAACTCGAAACAGGAAGAACACACCAAATTCGTGTTCATATGGCGAGCATCGGCCATCCGCTGACAGGTGATGCGCTTTACGGAGGCGGGAGCAAGCTGCTCAACAGGCAGGCGCTCCATGCCAAAAAGGTGCAGGCGGTTCACCCGATAACCGGCGAGCTGATTGTTGCCGAAGCGCCTTTCCCGGCTGATATAGAAAACCTTTGCCGCACATATTTTTCATGAAGAATAGCCGCAGGACTTGCCTGCGGCTTTTTATGTAACCCGTTTGCCATATATAATATAGCGCTTTGGGGCATCTCCGACATATGAAAACGGATAGCAAGTCGTCAGAATTAGTTCTTCCTGTTCGTGCTGGAGCGTAATAATGGATGTGTCATCCTTATCGACAATTTTTGAATTTACAATTTCATATGTAAAATCTCCATATGGCAGGAGGATACGAAGCCGGTCTCCCTTTTCCAGCTCTCCCGTCCTGCGAAACACGGTATCCCGATGTCCCGATAACACAATTTGCCCGTTTTCATCAGGATAATAGCTATCCTTGTAATGCCCCACACCTTTTTCTAAATCATCTGCATCGGTACCCTCCACGATCGGAAGCTCTGCATTGATTTTCGGTATTTCCAAAATCCCGCTGGCTTGTCCGGTTTCTGGCTTAAATAATGCTTTATCCTTTGTCTGATCTTTGCTTTGTTTCACACCAAAAGCTTTCTGCGGCTTTTCAGCCATCAGTTTGGCTTCTTTTAATGTCTGTTCAGTCTTCCTATTCGTATCTATCAGTGTAAGGCATCCATAGCCTGTGATCATAAGACCGGCCGCAATGATGACGAGCGGAATAACCTTTTTCACGTCCTCGAGGCACTCCTTTTTCTTCTGACATATAGATAAGTTCAAGACAACGCCACTCCCGACCGCTTTTCTTCCGGGAGATGATGATCAGATCCGCTTAAACACGATGTACTAATCTTGCCGGCATCCTCCGTATTTCACCCCTTCAAAATAGCTGCAGGCGGCAGCAAGCTGAATTCTTCCCTCTTTTGTCATCAAAGCTATTCACGTGCTCAACTGCCGCGTCCAAACCAGTAATCCGGTTGGGTGCTATTTTGCACCTGTCGCCGTCACATAAAATTGATGCTGTCTGCTTATCACTTCGACAGACAGCATATCATTCCTTTCAGGCTTCTGCATAAAACGAAGCATACTGAGACAAAATACAGCTGATCTGAAAAAAAAGGAGGAATTCGGTTTGGATCAGTTAAATCAGCAGCAGCAATCCCAGATGAACAAAGGCATCCCTGGAAAACCGCATAAAAACCACGGCGGACATGAAATGTTTGATATGCACGAGGTGCTATCCGGAACACTGACTGTGCTTGATCAATTTATGATGCTGAGACAATTTTGTAAGGATCAGGAATTGTTAAATATCCTTGATCGCCAACATCAATTTATTACGTCTCAATTTAACTTAACTGCAGAATGCTTCAAAACAGGAAGCGAACCGTCACAAAAAACAGCAACTTACATGATGAAGGAAGACAACCAAACTGTTTACGGCATGCAGCCGTCACAGCCTAAAAAACCGGTTCAATCCATGAATGACATTGATGACAGCATCATCAGCCGACAAATGCTTTGCGCGGTTAAAGCACAGGCTTCTATGCTGACGATGGCTTCTCTGGAAATGACAAACCCAGCTGTCAGACGCGTACTGTCAGCGCAAATTCAGCAGTATGTTGAAATGGCTTTTGAAATTTTCTTATACCAAAACAAGCACGGCTATTACCAGGTTCCTCAGCTTGATGCGCAGGATATGGAACAGCTGAGAAATTCATTCGCCCCTGCCCAAGGACAAATGCCTCCAACACAAGGCGGAATGGGTCAGCAAGGACTTCACTAATAACAAAGGGCATTGGATAGATACTATCCAATGCCGCACTGTTTTTTTCGAATTTTTTCTTAAAATCTTTTTCAAATTGATCAAGACTTTCCTTTGTTGCTGATTTAAACCCTTTTTTAAAGTCTCCTTTTTTTGCCGTTTCCTTTATCATTTTTGACATAACGTCTTTCCCGTATTTGTCCGTCAGCTCATTGATCATATAAAAGCTTTGCAAATAGACATCTGTGTCATATTCGGTTCGTGCTTCCTGCCAGTCTTGATCTGTCTGCAAACGGTCAAAGGGCACGACAGAAAACGAGATCGGATCTATGAGCAATTCATAGTTCGCGATCCACTCGCTTAATCCTTCGTGAAACCATAACGGAAACTCATCAGGATCTGCTTTAAGCTCCTTCAATTTCTGGTGAAACGCATGGTGAGTGTATTCATGTATCAACAATCTCTGATACAAATAAACTGCTACTTCATCACCTTCTAAAAGCAACTTTTTCTCTTCAGGCAGCAACCCGATCAGCTGCTCCCTCTCAGAATAAAAACCAACGACATCCAATAAACCGGAGTAAGCCTCCATCTGTTTTTCGTTAGAAAAAAAAATAATATCAATAGGCTTTTGACTCGAATATCCAATCATAATCTGATTAATACTGACCGCATATTCAAGCGTATCTTTCGTCAATGGCAGTAAGGACTTTTCCTTGGAAGTGTAATAAATATCGGCTTGTTTGAATGACTCTTTCTTCATGTGCTTCGTCACTTGTTCTTTTGTTATACCAGATGCCTGCTCTGGCAAAGACAGTATATACATCGAGCTTGATACGATGGCCGAGCTTACAGCCAGCATCACAAGGACGCCGCACAGGAATAGAGCGGATGCCGCACGCTTTCCTATGCCACCCCGCAAACGTCTCCCTCCCTGAGCCGGTCCGTCTTGTACCTTTTATTTTTACTCTATGCAGCTTGAGCGCGCGGTGTGTCATTAACGCAAAGAAAAAGCCGCATAAATGATGCGGCTTTTTGCATTTATTCAGCGTTAGGGAATACGCGCTGTACAGTTTGTGTAAATTCATCAAATAATCCGGCGATCGGGTCACCATTTTGGATACGCTTTCCATAACCTTGCATACGTTCTACAAAATCAGGGTTCGCAGAAACGTAAACATTATCAATGCTTTTGTCAGTAGATCTTACCTTTTTGGCTATTTTTTTCTTTAGATTATTTTCTACTGTGCCTTTATTTCCATTTGTTAATACCACTGCGACGTAGGCTTGATTTCCAGCTACAATAACATCTGCATGCTTAACTTCTTTTAGATCAGTTACTTTATCAGCTGCTTTATCCGCAACCTGAAGTTTTCGATCGTTGTCATGATTGTCATTTACGTTATTGTTATTGACATTATCATTAACATTATTGTCAACGTTATCCCGGTTGTTTACATTGCGAAGATCATCATTCGCCGGATTGCGATAATTAACATTTCTTGCATCATTATTATCACGTCTGCCCTCGCCTTGGTCGCCCATACTGCAGCCAGTCATAAGCAAAGGAATAAGAAGCATAGACGCAAAGACTTGTTTTTTTCCAAACATGTGAATTCCTCCTTTATCACTTTACCTATAGGTTTTTCTAACTGGCTTTAATTATGCATGCAAATCTGAAGGAAATGCTTTCCCGGGAAATAGACCGGTTAATTTGGCTAATGAAGGGGAACATATGAATACACTGTAAAGGAGGGATCATATTGTTCAGCCAACGAAGAGGAATCAGTCCCGGGGCTTTGATTATAGGGTCAACGATACTTATTGCCGCTTTATCACCTCAGATCCGCCAAAGAATCAGCGGATTTGTCACAGGACAAATGAACAGACGGAATTCGGAAAATAACATGTTTGATGCTTCTAATGTAGGAAATATGGTCAAACAAGCATTTGGCGGTGATAACCAGGACCGATCTCAAAATGAAAGCCAGCGGCAAAATGGCCGTCAGCACCAGCATGCCGGACAGCAGCAAACCCAACACCAGCATACACAGACACAATCTAGGCAAACTGAAACAGCCGCAAAAAAAAGACAGCCTCATTATGCTGAGCCCATTCATTTTGAACAAAGCGCAATGAATGTCATGGACGACAACACCATGATGGAAATGCTGGAGGACTTAGAACCCGGCCGTTAAAAAAACGTAAAGATTGCATAATAGTTCAAAATGGATAATTATATTGGTTTTTCTTACAGATGTTTTTAACTTTTACTGGTTTTCATTAAAGAAATCCTTCTTTTTTCAATAAAGAAAGCTTGAAAGGATTTTTATGCTGACCTGCCGCATAAAAAGATGAAGAGGACAGAACACTGTTAACACTTGCCAATATAATCCGATTAATTTTCATTAATAATCTCTTCTTTTTTCATTTTGTTTCTTTGTTCAAAGCTCAACATTTAATATTCACTGAAGTGTTTGAAATCCTGTTTTGATGAAAAAAGAACCATTGCTAAACAAAAGTTAAACATCTATCTTGAACTAACCGGTTTGTAATTAATGAGGCAATTTAATTGAATGAAAACTACACTAAAAGTCGCTTTCCTTACATAAGGAAAGCGACTTTTTAGATTTTTCCCTTTTCATCAAGCTTTTACTTTAAATTGCTTTGACTAGCTTTGAAAAGTTGACTATTCAGTTGAACTGTATTATGTTATTATTAAGTTGAACTGAATAGTTGAACTAAATAGTTGAACTGAATAGAGGATGAGGATATGAAACATAAATTATTACCGCTGTCTGAAACCATGCATTATATTTTATTAGCTTTGCGGGAGCCGCTTCATGGCTATGCCGCCATGCAGAAGATCGAAAAGATGAGTAACGGAACTGTTATTTTAGCAGCCGGCACATTATACGGCGCGATTGAAAACTTGAATAAGCATGGCTGGATTGAACCTGTTGGAGAGTCGGGCCGGAGAAAAGTCTATATGATAACTGCAGAAGGAAACGCCATTTTGAAAATGGAACAAAACAGGTTATTGCATATTTTATCCCTGTACGAAGGAAGTGAATCGAATGAAGACATTTAAGATGTTTTTTGATATTGAAAAAGAGGAGCAATGGCTGAACGAGCAATTACAAAAAGGCTATCGTTGTACAAATATTAGCGGATTAGGAATATACACCTTCGAAAAAACCGATAAGAGATATGTGATGCGAGTGGATTATCAAGATTATTTATCAAAGAAAAAGTTCAAAGATTACAAAGGGATCTATGAAGACTTCGGCTGGAGTTATATAAATGGCCCTTGGGGGGTTGGAACTCGATATTGGCAAAAAGAAGATGATGGTCAAAATGAAATCTTCTCGGATCGCCAATCAAAGAGTAATTATTATAAAAGATTAATGAGTTATTCATCTTGTTTTGGTTTACTTTGCTTATTTTATTCTTATTTGATTTACAAGGATTCAGGTTTGTATTTAGCTGAAGGTCTGTGGAGTATGGAAGGCGCAATGTTTTGGAAAGCATTTTTATTTGAAACTCCATTTGCCCTTTTGAGGTCGCTTCCCGCTCTTATGGCTGTTGTCTTTGGCTGCAGTTACTATAAAGCGTATCGAAAATTTTCAATGTTAATAGAAAAATAATGAAAGGAGGTTAATTATTAACTTTTTTAATTCAATAAGGAATTGAGGGAATGCATCTACCACAGGCGACCACTTTTCTCTGTATGCCTCAGATAAGTTAGCGTCTTCCAAGATACCTGGAATACTTGTTAAAAAAGTAATTTTTATTTCAATCAGATCATTCCATTGATCAGCAATGCCGGCTGATCTTCCCTAAAAATGAGAAAAAGAAACCCATGAAACCTTTATATTACAAGGTTCATGGGTCTTTTATTAAGATTAACCAGTAATCCCTGATGGATTACACGTTTTCATATGTTACGCTTCTTCAGCTTCGATCACTCTTGTTTGATCATTGAATACCCTTGGATCAATTTCCTTTGTGACCTTACTCGTAATGAGGCCAGATGTCATACTTCCGCTGACATTCAGGGCAGTACGCCCCATGTCAATTAACGGTTCGATTGAGATTAATAAACCGGCGAGTGCGACAGGCATATTTAATGATGATAAAACAAGAAGCGCCGCGAAAGTTGCTCCGCCGCCAACTCCGGCAACACCGAAGGAGCTGATGGCAACGACCGCGATAACTGTGATGATAAATACCGGATCAAACGGATTTTGGCCGACAGTCGGGGCAATCATCATCGCCAGCATCGCAGGATAAATGCCGGCGCATCCATTTTGGCCGATCGAAAGGCCGAATGAACCGGCGAAGTTTGCGATTCCTTCCGGCACACCCATGCTTCTCTGTGTTTTAATATTCAGCGGCAATGCACCCGCGCTTGAGCGTGACGTAAATGCAAATACAAGTACGGGCAGCGCTTTTTTCAAATAAACAATCGGATTCAAGCCGCTGATCGTCAGCAGCACCAAATGAATGATAAACATAGTGATTAACGCAGCATACGAAGCAATTACAAACATTCCTAATTTTAAAATACTGTCAATATCACTCGTAGCAATCGTTTTTGTCATAATGGCCAGCACCCCATAAGGCGTCAGTCTCAATATGAGCGTGACAACACGCATGACAATGGCATAAGCAGCATCAACCATTTTTTTGAAGGTTTCTGCCTGTTCCGGCTGTTTATGCTTCACACCGAGGAATGCCATTCCAAGGAAAGCGGCAAAAATAACGACTGCGATCGTTGAAGTCGGTCTGGCTCCCGTAAAATCTAAAAACGGATTTCCCGGCAGCAATTCAACAATCTGCTGCGGCATCGTTTTCGCTGTCATATCCTCTGATTTCTGCTGAAGCTCCTGTCCACGCGAAAGCTCTGTATTTCCTTGGTCAACCTGAATTGCCTGCAGGTCAAAAGAAAGCGCGGACGCAATGCCGACAGCCGCCGCTACCGCTGTTGTTGCAATTAAAATTCCAATAATCAAACCGCTGATTTTGCCGAGATTTTTTGTCAGTTTCAGCTTTGTAAATGCACCGAGAATCGAAATAAAGACGAGCGGCATGACAACCATTTGAAGCAATTTGACATATCCGCCCCCGGCAATATTAAACCAGTCGGCTGTTTGAATGACTATATTTGAAGTCGGGCCATAGATCAGCTGAAGCGCAAATCCGAATACGATCCCCAACCCCAGCGCAGTAAATACACGTTTAGAGAAGGAAACATGTTTTTTCTGCATAACAAAAAGCCCTAAAATAAGTAAAAATAAAATAAATACATGTAATACAACCAGTAAAGTCTCCAAAGCAGGTAAACTCTCCCTTCAAATTTTCTCATTTACTATATTATACTAATTCCGATCGGTCAAGTGCGGATTATGATAACTCATCATGAACTAAAAAAATCCCTTTTTGTTCTTTTCTTTCCCATCCATCTTTAGTACCTTATATAAGGGTGATAATATTTGCTGAAAGAATTATTTGTAAACTTGACCATTTTAATCACATTTAATTATCTGTTCACCCACCTGTTTAAAGAAAGGTTAGTACATAAAAAAGACAGCATATACTTCCAAGCTGTTAAAGGACTGGCCTGCGGTTTGCTCGGGGTTATTCTAATCGTTTTTGGATTTACCTATCAGCATTCAATCATCGATCTTCGACATATTCCTATTATGATTGCCGCTCTTTATGGGGGCTGGGTTTCAACGGCAATGGCCTTGGTGGTGATCGCTGCTGGCCGCTTACTGATTACGATGAACACATCTGCAATATACTCGGTAATAATCATTTGTTTCGCTGCCATCCCGTCACTCATTGTTTCTAAAAGAAAAAAAGTTCAATTAAAACATGCTTTCTATCTCATGATCATTACAAATACTCTGATCTCCATTTCCTTTTATTTTTTTATAGACTTACATTCATATCAACTTCACTTATATTTTTGGATCATCTCAATAACGGGCGGTATGCTGAGTTTATATATTATTGACCATGAAACTAATGCACATCTCCTTTTTAAACAATATAAGTTTCAGGCGCACTTTGATTTTTTAACCGGGGTTTATAACCGAAGAAAATTTGAAGAAATCACACAGACGCTGTATCAACAGGCGGCCAATACCCCGCATTTTCAATTCGCACTGATTTATATGGATATCGACCATTTTAAAACCATCAATGACCAATACGGCCATCATGAAGGCGATCAGGTGCTGAAAGAGCTTGGTTTACGTCTGAAGCAGAGCATCCGAAACACTGATCCTGCCGCACGGATCGGCGGTGAAGAATTTGCCGTGCTCCTGCCAAACTGCACGCTTGCTAAAGCAGTCCAAATCGCGGAACGGATCAGAGGCGCTATCAATGACGCACCCATTAGATTAACAAACGGAGAAGAGCTGTCAATTACGGTATCGCTCGGGGCCGCTCATTATCCTAATAATAAAGAACACCCAGAATCTTTGCCTATTCTTGCCGATCAAATGCTGTACAAAGCGAAAGAAACTGGACGGAACAAAGTATGTTTTTCAGAAAAAAAAGAATGAATTCAATGTTCGAATTCATTCTTCCAATCTGAAAGACGTTTCAAAGGCAGAAAAGCAGGGACAAGATCCCCCTGATACTGTTTTTCTATAAATGCCGCTGTATCATCAGCTTGGTAGAGCTTAAGAACAGCTTGCAGCGCTTCCTGATCTTGATCCTCCGCTCTGACCACAATCAAATTCATCTCTTCCTTAGACATTTGCCCGCCGCTCTTTGTGGTTTGTTTTTTCAGGTTCAGACCCGATTTTTTTGCTTCAGACGGTTTCATGACAAACACGCCGGTGCCGCTCACTGCATCCTGTTTCCGGACTGCTTTTAATTTTAGGTGTCTCGGATTATCTTTAATCATATCGATTGAACCTGTTCCGTTAAATCCGTTTTTCAACGTGAGCAAACCGGCGTCCCGAAGCACCGTTAGCGCCCTGCCAAAGTCGAACGCTTTATCCGGAACAGACACGGCAGCCCCGCGCGGTATATTCTGGATTCGATCATATCGTTTTGAATAAATGCCCATTGGCGCTATGTATGTCGTACCGAGCGGTGCCAGTTTAAGTTTGTATTTTCGAGTGAACGACTGAAAATATGAAAGGGTTTGAAAGGCGTTGGCATCAATTTCTTTGTTTGCCAGCGCGATATCAGACTCGGCATAATCAGAAAAAGGGATCAGCTGCATATCAAGCCCTGTCTCTTCAGCCTTTTTAGCAATATAGTTCCATATTGCCTCGTCAGACTCAGCAATTCCGATTTTTATCGTTTCATGTTCTGCTGACGGTGAGCATGCTGCAAATGAAACGAGAAAAATAAGAACAAAACTGCATATAAGCCACTTTTTCATTGTGACCATACTCCTATCTATGTATTAGAGCATGCAAGCAATATCAGACATACACTATCTTAGTTGATAACCGTTGTCATTTGTAATATTGTTTAACTTTTACCTTACTCACTTCCAATAAGGTTGTCAATTCCTATTATATTCTCTTCCCGAAAAGAAGGAATATTTAAGGCAAACGTGATCACATATCGAGAATGCAGATGGATTTCCGTTAATAAATCTCAAATTAAAAAATAATGTCGTACTTTCAGAAAAAAGTTTCACTTAACAGTTGTTTTTTCTGAAGATTACTGGTAGAGTAAAGGTAATTATTTTTGTTCGAACTATCTTTAAGAAGAAAGTTTTGTAAGAGTTTTCGTCTTGAAAGTTTGTTAAGAGCAAGAATAGTGAATTTAAGCGTTATGATCGCTTTAGGAGGAAATTTCATGTTAGAAGGTAAAGTAAAATGGTTCAACTCTGAAAAAGGTTTCGGATTCATCGAAGTAGAAGGTCAAGACGATGTATTCGTTCATTTCTCTGCTATTCAAGGCGAAGGCTTCAAAACTTTAGAAGAAGGCCAAGCTGTTTCTTTCGAAATCGTTGAAGGAAACCGCGGACCACAAGCTGCTAACGTTACTAAAGAAGCGTAAGCATAAATTGATATGAAAAACTGCGGGTGCGAACCCGCAGTTTTTATTTTGAGAAAAAAGCTGTTTTGCTTAAGCAAAACAGCTTTTTTCATTAGTTCGCAATATCCCGTTTCATAAAGGTGCCGAAAGCAAGCAGCAGGAAAACAACAAAGTAAACTGCCAAAATGACAACGGAGAAAGTCATCGTCATCCCTTCCACTAGCGGTGTTCCATCTACGTATTGCAGCAAATTAACATTGGCAAATAAAATATACTTCGCCCAGTCAAATTTCGTTGCAATAAATGCAGTGGCTGTAGTACCCGCAACCAGCAAAAAGATTGAAAATCCGACTGCAAGAGAGCTGTTTCTAAATACAGCAGACAGCATAAACGCCATCGTCGCCACCATTAGAGCCGAGACGGATTCAGAAAGATACGTTGTGGCTAAATACCCCATCATGTTCTGCTCAATTACATGGCCATCCTTATAGATTAAATGGATATTCGCCGCAGTGTCACCACCCGTTCCGAAGAAAATGAGCCCTAATAAAGTGGAACCCAGAAATAAAATAAGCAGCAATAGGAACCCAAACAGGAGAACGGTAATATATTTGGAAAGCAATATCTGAAAACGGCTGAGCGGCCGAATCATTAACAGCTTAATGGTTCCCCAATTAAATTCGTTCGCGACAATTCCGGCTGCGATAATTATGGTAAACAGTCCGGTGAGGATTGTAAAACCTGCTGAATCCGTTACATAAGACCATACCGTATAGCCCGTATCATTCGGGATGTTATGTTCAATACGGTAGTTGTTGACTGTAATTGTTTCTTCATAATCATCTTTCATCGAAGGATATTCTTTCATTGCTTTCTTCAATTCGGCATTTTCCGCTTGAAGTGTTTGTTTCCATTTCGGATTTGCTTCATCGGATGAAAAATGGTTTGTTAAGAATGCCCATCCAATCATGGTCAATGCTAAAATCCCGATCATCACCCATGTTCCGGCACGGCTGAAAATTTTGATCCATTCATTGTAAATCAAATTAAGCATGTTGAGCCTCCTCTTTCACTTCACCTGTCATTTCTAAGAAACGGTCCTCTAATGATTTTGTTATGACCTTGACCTCATAAATGCGGATTTGCTGCATCACCAGCAATTCGATAACCGCAGGGACTTCGGCTTTAGGCATTTTGACTTCTATACCATTTGTCTTACTCACCACATCGTACTGTTTTAGAGCAGCAGCGGCTTCATTCGGCTGCTCAACCTGGATGAAATATGTATCGTTCTCATTTTCGTTTTCATCTTTTACATTTTGAATATCGATAAGCTTTCCTTTTTGCAGAATCGCAATTCGGTCACACATCAGTTCCATTTCTGACAGCAGGTGGCTTGAAACGATGACAGCCATTCCTCTTTCGCGCGTCAGTTTTTTCAAATGATCTCTGATTTCTCTGATCCCCGCCGGGTCAAGGCCGTTTGTCGGTTCATCCAAGATCAGCACTTTCGGATCATGCAGAAGACTTTGCGCCAAGCCAAGACGCTGTCTCATCCCTAGGGAATATGTTTTCACCTTGTCGTGGATTCTGTCTGTTAAACCGACCAGCTCAACGACTTCATCAATTTTTTCCTTCGTAACACCCTTAACCATCCTCGCGTATTGCTGCAGATTTTTATATCCGCTTAAAAATTTATACAGCTCTGGATTCTCTACAATAGCCCCAATATGCTTAACCGCCTTGGCATAATCTTTCGTAATGGATTGGCCGCAAATGAGCACATCACCTTTTGACAGCTTCATTAATCCAACCATCATTCGGATGGTTGTCGTTTTCCCTGCTCCATTCGGCCCCAAAAAGCCGAATACTTCGCCTTCACGAATCGCAAAACTCAGATGATCAATGATCGTTCGGCCTTTGATGTTTTTTGTTACATTCTTCAATTCCAATACTGTTTTCATGAAATTCCTCCTCTAGCAAACTTCCATTTTTGATTTAAACCATTGCAGCACAGACATGCCTTCCCGCTCACGAATATCTTCTACAACACACTGTTCAACTTTGGCTCCATTTGCGAGTATGATGACTTCGTCCAGCAAAGTTTCAATTTCATCAATCTCATGCGTCGCAATCACGACAATCTGCTGCTCAAAATCAATGTATGACACCAGGCTGTTTACAATGGAATCCCTGACCATCGGATCAAGCCCGGAAAAAGGTTCATCAAGCAAGATGACGGAAGCCTTTCTTGCCAAAGCAAGGACGATTTTCAATCTTCCCCGATTTCCTTTTGATAGCTTTTTGATCTTTTTTTCCGGGTCAAGCTGCATCTCATTCAACAGCTTATAAGCTTGTTCTGTTTGAAAATCAGGAAATTGCGACCGATAAAAATTCACCATATCCTTTACAGTGAAATGCGGATAAAACATATCAAGCTCTGTAAGATAAGCTGCTTGACGCACCATATCCCTCGTAACCGGCTTTTCATCCACTTTCACGAAACCCGAAGTCGGAAACAGAAGACCGGCTATCATTTTTAAGGTCGTTGACTTGCCGCTGCCGTTCGGTCCGATCAGGCCGTAAATCCGCCCGGATGATAAAGTGATTGACACATCATTGACGGCAGTGTGGCGGCCGTATTTTTTTGATACATGTTCTAAAGAAATTTCCATTTTAGCCTCCCTCAGTGAATGTTTTTATCCCTTCCACCATTTCCTCTTTCGTTAGTCCCAGTTCTTTCATCTGCTTCACAAAGCCTTCCACCACTTCTCGTGTGAGCCTGTCTTTCAGCTCATCTACGATTTCTGCTTTCTCGGCAATAAACGTCCCTTGACCTCTTCTCGTTTCCACAATACCCAGCCTTTCCATCTCACTGTAAGTTCTTTGAATTGTATTGGGATTTACCTTGGTTTGAATCGCCATTTCTCTTACTGAAGGAAGCTTGTCTCCTGGGAGCAGCTCCTTCCTGACCAGCCGATAAAAGATCTGATCAGCGATCTGCAGATAAATCGGTTTCGAGGATTGGAATTGATTATCCATATTCACACCTCTACTTTACGATCAAGCAGTTTTGAAGCCATGATGAGCAGCAAGATCGTGATAACAATCGCAATAGGAAACCCGAGCACTGACAGGTGTATCGGTTTTAACTCCAATCTCCAAACATCATGGTAGTTGAAATCTAAGTTACAATAGACTGTTACTGGCCAGAAATGTTTTTGAGATACAACTAAAGGGCTAATGATATATTCATCAAAGAAGTACCACACTGCGGCCAACAGCCCCATCGCAAGCCATCGCGTTCCGCGCCAATTCTTAAGAGAGTGAAAAACAGTCCAAAAGACAACTATTGTTACTGACATATATAACGAGGAAATAAGCCCGAACACATTCAGCAAAACGACTGTACTTGTCATATCAACATGATGCTCCAGCAGGTTTTTCACAGAGAGCATATGATAAATCCCAATGCCATAGGCTGTTAATGCCAATTGAATCAGAAATTGATAGAGCAAGGATGCTGTCAATTTAGAAGAAAATAGCAAGAAGCCGCCATTTGGATTGTACAGCCAAAGCTGTGATTTCCCTTCCTTGCGAAGATGATAAAACACAAAAACAGGAGATAAGAAAAACAGAAAAAAAGCAATTACCACAAAAAAAACAAAAATAACCAGAGGTTCTTTCGTGCGATAAGCTATCATATGACCTGTTCCCAATAAAAAAATGATTCCGCATATCAATACAAGCAGCCACATTCTTGAAAGCTTGATATCTTTCTTTACCAGACCTAAAAAAGAATCCATGTTTTTACCTCCCGGGAGCCTCTTCGGTGTATGAGTAACATAGTACACTAGTTTAAAGCACATTACAACATATTCCATGGATTTATTTGATAAAAAAACATATAAACAGCAAAAAAGGCAAACCCGCCATGCGTAAACGGATTTGCCTTTTTCATTACTTATTTTTATTTTTCATGGAGAGCAGAGCATCACGATAGCTTCTGTCCTGCATTTTGTCACTTTCTTCAGTGACCTCTTCTTCCGCCTGAACTTCATCAGAATGCTTAAACTTTTGCAGCGCCTGCCTGTAAATATCATCACCCATTGTGTTTCGTTTCTCTTCTGGAGAATCGTTTTTCACAACGGCTGGCGTATGCTCGGCAGCCCTTGCTTCAGCAGGGTATTGCGCTTCGTTTGTATCCTCTTCTGGAGGAGCGATTCTTTCGGTCGTTTCTTGCATCTCAGGTCCAGGAGAAGTGTTGCGGACATTGAATGTAATAAGAGCCGCAATGACGATGACAGCAGCAATAATTGCTATAATAATGGCCATTTCAACCTCTCCTTACTGTCCTGATGTTAGGTTTCCTGTGACTTCGCTGACGCGTCTTCCTAAAGCGCGTCCAAGCTGAATGCCTTCCTCGGTCATTAACTCATCACTATCAACAGGACAAGTGACGCCCGCACCGTAGTAAGAGCCGTACAGTGCGTTTTCAGGCACGTTGCCAGGCAGACCGACAACGATCATGCCTTGGTGGAACATCGGCGTAATTAAGTTGTGCATTGTCATTTCCAAGCCGCCGTGTGTTGTGGCCGTTGTGCAGAAAACAGCGCCGACTTTGTTGATCAGCTCGCCCTCAGCCCACAAGTAGCCGAGTCTGTCGATCCAAGCTTTAAGACCGGAGCTGATTGTTCCGAAATGCCCAGGGCACCCCCAAATAATCGCATCCATCTCTTTCAGCTTGCGGATATCGGCTTGATCAACATGGTCGATCAATACCTCAGCCGCCTCGTTCTCTCTCGCGCCTTCAGCAATCGCTTCTGCAAGAACTTTTGTATGTTCACCTTCACTGTCATATACTACATAAATTTTCATTCAGGAAACCTCCTTATACAGATTAAGATTCCTTCACTTCTTTTGGAGCTGGAAGCAATGAAAGCTCCTCTTGTTTCTTTTTCTCAGCACGCGCTTTATCTTTTCTGACGTCACGCAGGAAGAGAGCCAGAATGAAGCCAAACACACAGAATATTGTTGCCCACATAAAGGCATCATTAATCCCCATTACGTTTGAATCAAGAGATGCATGCTTGTAAAGATGTGAGTAAACATATGTTTTTGCTGTGTCATAAGACATGTTCATATTCACCATTAAATTCGTAACTGCATTTTGGAATGCATGGAGGAAGTTCGGGTCCGCCGTGCTCGTTTTATCTGCAATTTGTGAATAATGGAATGTCGTACGGTTTGTATAAATCGTCGTAATTAAGCTTGTACCGATTGATCCGCTGATTTGGCGAAGCGTGTTGCTCATCGCCGTACCGTGGCTGTTCAGACGGGCAGGAAGCTGGTTCATCCCCGCTGTCATAACCGGCATCATTAAGAGTGACATACCGAATGCACGGATTGAATAGATCAGCATGATGTGTGTATATGGTGTATCAATTGTTAATTGCGTGTATTGATATGTTGTCACCACTGTAACGAGAAGCCCGATAATCGCAAGCGGTCTCGGACCGAATTTATCAAACAAAATACCGGAGATCGGTGACATGATCAGCATGACGATCGCACCCGGAAGCAGAAGCAGCCCGGATTGAAGCGCCGTAAAGCCGACTAGATTTTGAAGATAAATCGGCAGCAGGAACATACCAGTGTACAATGCTACTGTAATAATAATGTTAATGACGCTTGAAAGCGAGAAAATGTCATATTTAAACACTCTGAAGTCAAGCATCGGATTATCATGACGCAATTGTTGGATAACAAAAGCAACGATCGCAATACCACCTATCACAACTGTGGACAGGACAATCGGATCAGTCCAGCCGTCAGATCCCGCTTCACTGACTCCGTATAATAAGGAGGCGAATCCGACAATCGAAAGAATCGCTCCAAGCGTATCGAGTTTGATTTTTTGCGGCTCCACCATATTTTTAAAGATGAAGAAAGCCACGATAATCACGATTGCGCCGATTGGCACAAGTCCGTAAAACATGATGCGCCATGTGTAATGCTCAATGATCCATCCGGAAAGAGTCGGACCGACCGCCGGAGCAAACATCATCGCAAGTCCGAAGATCCCCATTCCTTTCCCCCTGCTTTCAGGCGGGAAAATTAACAGAATGGTTGTCATAACGAGCGGCTGCAAGATTCCTCCGCCTACGGCCTGAATCAAACGGCCGACCAGCATTGTAGAGAAGTTAGGTGCGATACCGCAGACTAACGTACCGAGCGTAAAACAGAACATGGCGATGAGAAAGAGACTCCGTTGGCCAAACCGTGTAATCAGGAAGGCAGATAACGGAATCAAAACGCCGTTAACAAGCATGTAACCTGTTGTGAGCCACTGAATCGTCGTTGCACTTACACCAAATTCAGTCATTAAGTGAGGCATTGCGACGTTAAGCAGCGTTTGGTTAAGTATTGCCAGAAACAGCCCTGCCATTAGCACAATCAGCAATGACATTGGGCTTTTTGCATTATTTTCTTTGACTGTAGCCATCTAAGACAACCTCCTTTCATGGTTTGATGACTGACCTGATTTACTCAGAAATTTTAACAGTTGCGTTCATACCAGGAAGCACTTTGTCAGATGGGTTTTTAATTGAAATTTTAACAGGAACTTTTTGTGTTACTTTTGTATAGTTTCCGCTTGAATTAGAAGATGGAAGCATATCAAAAGTTGAGTTTGTCGCATAACCGATTTCTTCTACTGTACCGTCAAATGTTGTACCAGGGTCTCCATCAACTACTACGTCTACACTATTTCCTACTTTAACATCCGAAAGGTCTGTTTCTTTAATATTTGCAGTGATATACAAGTGATCCATGTCAATTGTTTGGGCAATTGTTGTGCCGGCTTGTACTGTTTGGCCGTTTTTCACTTCATTTTTCACAATTGTTCCGTCCATGATGGATTTTACGTCAACAGATTGTTCACCTTTGATTTTTGCTACTGTGTCGCCTTTTTTAACTGTTTTTCCTTCGTCAAGATCCCAGTCAGATACTTTACCTGCCGCTGGAGCTGTAATAGCAGCCATATCACCGGCTACTTTCGCTTCGTCAGTTTTTACAAAGCTTGTGCTTTGATAATAGTAATAAGCACCTCCGCCTATAATTGCAAGAACAACAATCAAACCGATAATGTTGGTCAGAATTAAACGTCCTCTGTTCATTTTGTTTTCTCCTTTCGTTTCATCCTCTATCATTTTGCGGAAAGATGGTGAAAATATGTGGGAAGTTTTTAATTACCGCTTTTTTCTGAACAGCCTTGAGCAAGCTTCGTTAAACTTCCGGCGAGCTTGCGCAAATACTGCAGCTGGGATGTATCGAGCTTCTGATACAGGCTCGCCCCCATTTTCGCATACTGCACAGCGGCGTTTTCTAATAGTTCTTCCCCCTCTTCGGTTAACTGAATCATGACGATACGGCGGTCATCCGGACTGTCATACCGATTCATCAATTGGCGCTTATACAGAATATCTGTCATCCGCGTCACAGAAGCGGGCTTAAGATCAAGCGACATTGCCAGCTTGCTTAGCGGGGTGCTTCCGCTTTGATGAATTTTAAACATCAGCAAATATTGAAGGACTGTAATATCAAAAGGCTCAAGCACAATCTCCAATATCTTCTTCTGTTTTTTATAAATCGCCCGAGACGTATCGAAGAGCTGTTCAAAAGTGAGCAAAGCACGTTCTGATTCAGTCAACTCCTTTTCACCTCATTCCTCAATAATAGTTCACAAGATAAAATATTAATAAATGAAAGAAGATTTGTCAAAGGAAAAATTTCTTTTTCCTGCGTATTTTTTTCGCAAGCGTTTTCTTGCTTTTATTAAATAAAAAAAAGCCCTGAAATGGGCTTTTCATTACGAATATTGATGGCTTACACCAGACTCTTCATTTTTGAAAAAGTTCTTCAAGGCCTGAAAAACATCAGATTTCTGTTTTAAAATATAGTACTTAAATTTCTCGTCCTTCACATTTTTGTATGCGGACATTAATGTTGAATGCCTGTTATACTGATTGACCTCTCCGTAGCAAAAAAGATTGGACTTCTTCATAATATCATTGACCAGTTTCACACAGCGCGCGTTATCAGATGTCAGGTTGTCACCGTCAGAAAAATGGAATGGGTAAATATTATAGCTGGCGGGATTGTATTTTTCATCAATCAGCTCAAGCGACTTCCGATATACGGATGAACAGATCGTTCCGCCGCTTTCTCCCTTTGAGAAGAAGTCCTCTTCTGACACGACTTTTGCTTCTGTATGATGAGCAATAAATTCAATTTCCACAGTCTCGTACTTCGTCCGCAAAAAACGGGTCATCCAGAAAAAGAAGCTTCTGGCCATGTATTTTTCCCAGACACCCATGCTGCCGCTTGTATCCATCATTGCTAAGACGACGGCTTTTGACTCGGGCTTTGTTATGTCATTCCACGTCTTATATTTCAGATCCTCCGGGTAAATCGGATAGAACGACGGCTTCCCTGTCATCGCGTTTCGTTTAAAAGCCGACATCATCGTTCTTTTCTTATCAATATTACCGGTTAACCCTGTTTTACGGATATCATTAAACTCAATATCTGTATGAATGATATTGTCCCGCTCTTTTTGCTGGAGATTCGGAAGCTCTAGTTCCTTAAAAAGCGCTTCTTCTAAATCCATTAATGAAACTTCCGCTTCATAATAATCTTCGCCTGCCTGATCACCGGCGCCTTGCCCTTTTCCAGGCCCTTGTTTTTTGTCTGATCCATCCCGTGCCACAACATCTCCAACCTGGCTTTCGCCGTCTCCTTGCCCTACATGTTTGTTTTTATCATAGTTATAACGGATTTTATACTCATCAAGTGAACGGATTGGGATTTTCACTACATCTTTTCCATTTGACATAATAATGCTTTCCTCGGTCACGAGATCAGGAAGATTGTTTTTGATCGCTTCCTGCACTTTTTTCTGGTGGCGCTGCTGGTCATCAAAGCCTTTTCGATGGAGGGACCAGTTTTCCTCAGAAATCAAAAAATGGCCGCTGTCATTTTGGGACATGAATTCCCCTCCTTAACCATTTGTGGTCGTGATATATACGTATTCCGGCTTGTGCCAGATTATGAAACAAGTCTTTCGAAAAGATTTATATTCATCATATGCACAAAAGTACGGTTAATTGACAAACTATTTAGAAAATGAGACAAAATAACCCGCCCTTTTCGGACGGGTTACAGCACTTATCGGTTTAGCAGGCTGCCGACATATTTCAGCAGCTCATTGGCGCTCGTCGAGTTGTAGCCGTGCTCATCAATTAAACGGGCCACGACTTCATTTACCTTTTTCAGCTGCTGCTCATCCGGCGTTTTTGTTGAAGTCGTAATTTTAACGACATCCTTCAGATCGGCAAACAGCTTTTTCTGAATGGCTTCACGCAGTCTTTCATGAGAATTGTAATCAAACCGCTTACCTTTTCTCGCATAGGCCGAGATGCGGATTAAGATTTCTTCGCGGAACGCTTTTTTGGCGTTTTCCGAAATCCCAATCTGCTCTTCGATTGATCTCATCAGCTTTTCGTCAGGATTCATTTCTTCGCCTGTCAAAGGATCACGAAGCTTGTTTTTATTGCAATAGGCCTCTACGTTGTCGAGGTAATTGTCCATAAGTGTTTTAGCTGATTCTTCATACGAATACACAAACGCTTTTTGAACTTCCTTTTTCGCAATGTCGTCATATTCCTTGCGGGCTGCGGAAATAAAGTTCAAATACCGCTCCTTGTCATCGCTTGAGATCGAAGGATGCTGATCAAGACCTTCTTTTAAGGAACGAAGCACATCAAGAGAATTAATCGACTCCATATTTTTTCTGATAATCGTTGAAGAAATCCGGTTGATCACGTACCGCGGGTCAATGCCGCTCATGCCTTCATCATTATATTCTTTTTTCAAATCCTCAACGTCAACAGAATTATATCCTTCCACACTTTCTCCATCATAGAGCCTCATTTTCTTTACCAGATCAATATCCGACCGCTTCGGTTCTTTTAATCTGGTAAGAATCGAGAACATCGCAGCGACCTTCAACGTATGCGGGGCAATGTGAACATCCGCCACATCGCTTTCTGCAATCATTTTTTCATAAATTCTCTCTTCCTCAGACACTTTTAAATTATAAGGGACAGGCATCACAATGATTCTTGAGTGCAGAGCTTCATTCTTCTTATTAGAAATAAATGAGCGATACTCCGTTTCATTCGTATGAGCCACGATCAGCTCATCAGCAGAAATTAACGCAAATCGCCCCGCTTTAAAATTCCCTTCCTGTGTCAATGAAAGCAAATGCCAGAGAAATTTCTCATCACATTTCAGCATCTCCTGAAACTCCATCATCCCGCGGTTCGCTTTATTGAGCTCGCCGTCAAAACGGTATGCGCGCGGATCTGATTCTGAACCGTACTCGGCGATTGTGGAGAAATCAATACTTCCCGTCAAATCTGCAATATCCTGAGATTTCGGATCTGACGGACTGAATGTTCCAATACCCGTGCGCTTATCTTCTGAAAAGAAGATGCGCTCTACCTTCACGTCCTCAATTCTTCCTCTGTACTCGTCCTCAAGCCTCATGACATTTAAAGGAGAAAGACTTCCTTCTATTCGAATGCCGTATTCTCTGTAAAAGTCATCGCGCAAATGATAGGGGATTAAATGCAGAGGATCTTCGTGCATCGGGCAGCCTTTAATCGCATATACAGCGCCATTATCCGTCAGGGTATACGCTTCTAAACCTTTTTTAAGCATCGTAACCAGCGTTGATTTACCGCCGCTCACAGGTCCCATCAGCAATAGAATCCGCTTTCTGACATCAAGCCGTTTCGCGGCCGGATGAAAATACTCTTCCACAAGACGCTCTAGAGATTCTTCAAGCCCGAACAGCTCACGGTCAAAAAAGCTGTACGTCTTGCGTCCGTCATTCTCCTCTATCCCGCTGTCTTTTATCATATTAAAAACACGAGAATGAGCAGATTGCGCGACCATTGGATTTTCTTTAATGATCTCCAAATAATCGGCGAATGTTCCTTCCCATTTCAGCCGCTGCTCTTCCTCTCTGTACTGTTCAATTTTCTTTAATATATCCATAAGGACCTCCTCTATCATGTTTGATACGCTATGCAAATAAGGTACTTTAATTACACTCTATGCCGCCATCTCGTGATACATGCTTTGGTTTCTTAAAAATAAAGATACTTATACGGCGTTGACAAGGCAGACAGCGACCGTTCATAATAAAGAAACATACAAAATCATCCAGACTCGGACAGCACGGAAAAATTGAAGAGGAGGAGAGACGGTGAAAACAATCATTATGATGGGTGTCATTGTCACTTTTTTAGTATCAATTTTTACCGCAGGATACGAAAGCAAGCCGGGGAAAGAATAAAAAAAGGTGCTCCTGATAAGGGCACCCTTTTTTATAACAGAACAATGTTTTACAGCTTGTGTTTTTCTTTAATTTTTGAATGCTGATCACATTCGCATGTGTTTTTGTATTCAATCGTTCCGATGCTGCAGCCCGGCCCGATCACCACTTCTTTTCCTCTGACAACCGCGGCTTCTGTATTCTCCAAATAAATTTGATCTCCTTCAATGAGGTCGGCGATCAGTTTTACTTTCTTTCGGTTAAATAAGCCGGTGCGGCTTTTCACAGCAATTGAGGTTCCGCCGATTTCACGCACATAGCTTACATCATGGCCCAATCCAAGCTTGATATCACCCGCATTTAATAAACCTGATACATCAACACAGCCTGTGACATGGAACATTTCCGTTTCACAATTGCCTTTAACGTCGAGCTTCCCTTTCACATCGCACGATTCTCCAGTCATATTCCCGCGAATTTCAGTCAGGCCTTTCAGATTGAATTGATTAAATTGAAGTGAGCCGCTGACTTTCATTGTGCCGTAAATAGTGATTCTGCCGGCTGTCAGATCGCCTTTAAACTCACTTTCTCCGAATACGCGCAGCCGCTCAGTCTCTGCCTTTCCGAGAAAAAGCCCTGTTCCGAATACGCGGCAGCCCGCAGCAGACAGCCCTTCACCTACCACACCCTCGCCTTTGATGCTGACATGGTGATACGCGCCTCCTGCAGCGTGTCCGGCGCCATATAATTTTAAATTTCCCAGTTTTGTTATCTCCATTACAATCCTCCTCACATCTTCGTGCATGTTTCTACCGTTGCGCTCGGATCACAAGTATAGTCCCCGCTGTATTCAACAGTTTCAATCTGGCAATTCGGGCCGATTTTGACTTGATTTCCACGTACCGTTATCGCCTTTGTGTTTGTCAGTTCAATCACGTCACCTTCGATCAGTTCAGCTGTTAAAACAGGCTGGGGCATCAATCTCAGTAATGTCAGCATACCTTTTCTGGCGGTCACTTGAAGATGGCGGCAGCCGATCTCACGCACATAGCTTTCCCCGGAAGAAAGCTTAATGTTCACCTGGTCAGCGTTCAAAAGCCCGCTGATTTTGCATTTCCCTTCTGATTGAAAGGTTTCCGTTTCACAATCCGCTTCCATGACAGCTTTTCCGCTAATGTCAATGCCATCAGCCTTGACAGTGCCGCCAAATGTTGATGATCCAGCGATTTTCAATTGTTTTGCGGATACCTCTCCTTTAATAAAGCCGGTACCATGAATTCGAATTGATTCTGCTTCAACGTCTCCATGTATCTTTCCTGAACCGCTGATAGTTACCGCTTTCGCTTTGACGCTGCCGTCAGCTTTTCCAGTTCCATTAAAAGAAAAAGTATCACACTCCACGTCCCCGGCGACTGTTCCGCTGCCGTTAATCTCGACTGATTGAAATGTTCCGCCCTTTGAACTTCCCGATCCGTTTATCACCAGCTTTTCCATTACATCCATTGATGGCCCTCCTGCATATATGTTGTTTTTAATTCTTCTGATGCCTTTACTAGATCTACCCGTTCCACGACCTTGACGGACGATTCAAACAGAATGCCGTCCGCCGCAGCCGCTATAAAACAAGTGGTGACACCGAGCTTCCGCAGCACGATCAGCTCTGTCTGGCTCTTGATCTCTTCAGTGTCATGCTGCTTTAGCACCTCCGCAGCGATTTTCGCTTCTGCCAGACTGACATTTCCGGATTGCAGCAGCCCTTCAAGCACATAAAGCGAAAGCAGATCGCGGGAAGAAAACACCGAATTTCCCCCGCCTTCAGAAAAAACATCAAGAACAGACCTTGAAATTAAACCTTTCTGAAGCAATTCATCAGCGGTCATGCTGACATCCTTCATTTTTGGCGACAGCATTTCCCTCATTTCATCCAGAGACAAATTTTCCTTCATCTTTTGAATCATTGAAATGCGTTTTAACATATCCTCTCTCGGAAAAAACGTCTCCTGCCCTGTAAATGTGGATTTGCGAATAAACCATTCCTCGGGAATTAAGTTTTTCCGCTTCCATCGATACAGCTGACCGTATGAAATCGACGTTCTTTCTAATAATTCTTTTTTAGAGATTAATTGTTCATCCATAAGTCCAGCTCCTTTGATAGGTACATTGTAACATAACACTGTTACGTTGTTAAGTCCCGAAACAAAGCAGCACAAAAAAATCCGCCCATCATCATGAGCGGATTTTTTCCTATTTTAAATCACGGTAATTTTGCTGGCGCAGCGCTTCATAAACGAGAATCGCAGCAGTGTTGGACAGATTTAACGATCTGACGTGCTCTGTCATCGGAAGACGCAGGCAGCGGTCCATATTACTTTGAATTAAATCCTTCGGCAAACCGCTTGTTTCTCTTCCGAACACGAAGAAATAATCTTCATCAAGATCAGTGTAATCAAACGATGTATGAGGCTGCTGGCCGAATTTCGTTATAAAGAAAAACTGGCCTTTTTGATATTCCTCAAACAATTCTTCTAACGAATCATGATATACAACATTCACAAACTCCCAATAATCAAGTCCGGCACGCTTCAGCATTTTATCATCCGTTGAAAAGCCGAGCGGACGAATCAGGTGGAGCGTTGTATTAGTTGCTGCACAAGTGCGTGCAATATTCCCTGTATTAGCGGGAATTTCTGGTTGATATAAAACGACATGTAATGCCACAATGTTCACCTCTGTTTTTCTTATCCGCCCATCATTATATCATTAATTACTCTTTTGTCGTATCATCAACGATATGAAAAAAAGCATATCGTATTGACGGCGTGTATGCCGTAGAATCCTCATATGACCAATATCTCATCCGGCTGTCATAGGTCTGGGCGTTGACAAGCGGCATATTGCCTTTGTCTTTTGCCACGACAATGGTTGTATGATTAAACCGGCCGTCTCCTTCAAAATCATAGCAAATCACATCACCCGGCATCAGCTCTTCTGCAGATTTCACCCGCACCGCACGCAATCCGGCCTTTGAATTCGACAAGTACATTTTCATAGAATGAGCCACCGTCCAGCTGTAGCTCCATGAGCTTTGTTTCATCCACCAGCCTGACCCCCTGTTCGGGTGGCCGCGCATCGGCGCACTCCCCGCATGAAGACACTGAGAAATAAAATTCGTACAGTTATCACTGAAATTTTTATAAGCCGGATTGCGCTTGTTCCAATATTTCTCGGCATATTGCACAGCGCCGAGACGATCGTATTGAAAGGCTCTGCCAAATGCTTCTCTTTCCTCTTGAGAATAGTCAATAATACTGGTCCCTTCATGAAATCCAGCCGGCTTCTTCGCAATTTCCTGATCACTAATCAAAATATGATCATACAGGAAGGCCATTCGTTCCTCCATATGCTCTTCCATATACAAGCTGTCGTCCTGTTCCTTACACACGTATTCGTAATGGATGGTATACGTAAGACAGGTCGTTCCGTCATCCTCAACCTGCACATGACCGATGACGGCCTTTGCTTTTGCTTTTACGATGTCAACTTTTCGTTTTTCCAGAAGCTTCTTTTTTCGATCCATGACTTCAAGATCTCCAACTTCAGGATCCTGTCTCATCGCATGCCCGTTAACCAGATAGCATAGCCGCTCCTCCGCTAATTGTTCTAAAATGTGCTTCAAGGCTCACCCCACCCGCCATACTTTTTTATAGAGAAAAAACACTTGGATGATCTCAAGTGTTTTTTCCTTCTGTTCTATACGTATGTCAGGACAGGCCTTGTTTAGTCATGCCTGTAGCTTTTAGCAACTCAATTCCTTTTTCAATTTCCAGCTTTGCCTCTTCATCCGTCTCTTTTTCCAGTGCTTTCTCAAGCTCCTCTGCGTATGCGGGGTCTCCGATTTTCCCGATCGCCCATGCAGCTGTTCCTCTGATAACAGGACGCGGATCCTTATGCATCAGATCCGTCAATTCAGGCAGAGCGGAAGCATCCTTAAAGTGGGCAAGGGCGAGAATGGCGTTTCGCTGAATCGGTTTCTTCCCGCGCCAAGATCCTGAGACATGGCCGAATTTCTCCTTAAATTCACGGTTGCTGATGGTCAGGAGCGGCTTCAATAACGGTTTGGCTATCTCTGGATCAGGCTCCATTTCCGGATGAAGATGAAAGTCCTTCCCTTTATTGAGAGGGCACACCGTTTGGCACGTATCGCACCCGTACAGGCGGTTTCCGATCTTTGTCCGGAATTCATCAGGCAAAAATCCTTTCGTCTGGGTCAGAAAAGAGATGCAGCGCTGCGCGTTCAGCTGTCCCGGATTTACAAGTGCTCCCGTCGGGCAGGCATCCAGACATTTCGTGCAGGACCCGCACATATCTTCAATCGGCACATCAGACTCAAAAGGGATATTTGTGATCATTTCCGCCAAATACACGTAAGAGCCGTACTCAGGAGTAGTGATCATACAGTTTTTCGCGCTGAATCCGATTCCGGCCCGCTCTGCAACGGCGCGATCAGACAATTCACCTGTGTCAACCATAGACTTAGTTCTGATATCCTCATGCTTGCTTTTCAGAAATTCCTCCAGCAGATCGAGCTTTTCCCTCAGCACATCGTGATAGTCTTTTCCCCAGGAGGCTCTGCAAAAAATGCCCCTGCGCTCAGTTCTCGTGCTTCTCGGCGCGTCCTTCATTCTGGAAGGATATGCGAGAGCAATTGCCACAATTGATTTCGCTTTCGGCAAAAGCAGCTTCGGCGTCACCCTTTTCTCAATATCGGGCTCTTCAAAGCCCGAGAGATAGCCGAGTGATTCTTGAAGAATCAAACGGTCTTTTAAACTGTCAAAAGTATCAGCGGTCGTAAAACCAATCTTGTCCACGCCAATGCTTTTCGCGTATTCAATTAATTCTTCTTTGAGCTGATAAACGTTCATGTTTTGCACAGCCTCCTTTCTTTGTGATAAAACGATACAGCGTATATAATAGGTTGATATCATGTAACTGGAGTGAATGCTGGTGAATATCAAACTTGATTCTGTTATTACTGACCATGCGGACGGCTTGCTTGCGGCGGCCGTTGTGTATGAGAATATCGAAGTCGGCTCCTCTCCGCAAATGCTGAAAGGCAGGCTTCGCCTATTTCAGGAATCCCTGTTTTTTGACTATGCGGACGGCGGAATATCCAATGAACCCTTCGTCAAAGAATGGAGGGAACTCTTTAAACAGCTTAACCCTTCATTTGAGGAAGAAACAACCCCAATGGAGGACATGCTGATCCCGATATCCAACGAACAATTCATGGAAAGTAAGGATTCAGCCCATGATACCATTGATTTTTTCGCATTAAAATATTCTTTGCCCATTATGATTTATGATGCCGGCAAGCTTCATGAGCCAGTCCGCATCTCATTGGGAGAAAAAGAAAACATACTGATTTTCTCTGATGAAAACGGCATATTTGGCGATTTTAAAAACAGCATCAATCGCTATCCCGTTTCAAACGAGACCAGAAACATGCTCCAAATCATCTTTTTCCCGCCATCCATTGAAAAAAACAGCGCTGTTAAACTCTTATCATCATTAACGAAAATGTTTGAACAAATTCACGGCGGTACCCATACAGTACATTGGCTTACGTAAAAGAACACGAATGACGTGTTCTTTTTTACATAAAAAAACGCAATACTTCGTTTATCTGAGAAACGAAACACTGCGTTAATAACGTATGTATGGAGCGGGTGATGAGAATCGAACTCACGACATCAGCTTGGAAGGCTGAGGTTTTACCACTAAACTACACCCGCATTTGCGATTGTCAGAAACAGTACCGTTCTGACTTGTCTAATATTACACGTTTATTGATTTTTCGTCAAGGGAATGTGAAAATTTTGTCGAAAAAATATTACCTTTTCGTAAATTTGTTAAGTTGCATTTACATAATGTTAAGTATACTATACAATGTAATCAAATGAGATAGTGAAAGGGACAGACGTCATGATGAAAAATAAAGTAAAAGAGCTGAGGGCACGCTTGGGCTATTCTCAAGAAAAACTCGGAGAAATAGTCGGCGTCACAAGACAAACGGTGGCTGCAATTGAAAAAGGCGACTATGTTCCCTCACTGCTGTTAGCACTGAAAATCTGCAAAGCCTTCTCCATGAAAATGGAGGAAGTCTTTTGGTTAGAGGAGGAAAACTAAGATGAGCATGAAAACAAAAGCAGCTTTTCAACTTGTATTATTTGGCCTTGCATGCTGGACGCTGATTGCATACTTTGAAGCTTCAGAAGGCATTGCATCCTTTTTCCGCACAAAAAGCGGCGAGATGGCGTTTGAATTAAACCTCACCCCCTTTATTTTGTTTGTTGCGGCGTCTGCGGTTTATTTGCACTTACAGAAAAAAAAACGCCCTGCTGCCAAACAGCTTCTACTGCCTGATGAATTTGAAGAGCAGGACGAGAGAGAGAAGATGATGACGGCAAAAGCATGCCGCGCGTCATATATCGCCGTCTACTTCTCGCTGCCTGCCGCAGCGCTTCTTCTCATTTTTTATCCGCTTTTCCAAGCACGGATTCCGTTTTTCCCTATTATTATTGTGTTTATCATCATGATCATCCAGCACCTATCCTACGTCATCTCTTTCAAGAAAAACGAAAAAAACTCCGGCGCGCTGTAAGCGGCCGGAGTTTTTTCTTACCAGCTCGCTTTTTTCACACCGGGAATCTGGCCTTTATGGGCCAGCTCCCTGAAAGCGATTCTGGACATGTTAAACTTCCTCATATATCCTCTCGGGCGCCCCGTTACCATGCAGCGATTGTGGAGTCTTCCCGGTGCTGAATCTCTCGGCAGCTTGCTGAGTGCCTCGTAATCTCCTTTTTCCTTTAATTCACGTCTCATTGCAGCGTATTGTTCAACGAGCTGCTGGCGTTTTGACTCTTTTGCCACTTTAGATGTTTTAGCCAAGACATAGCCCCCTTCTTTAAATCGAAATGATTACGGTTTAAAATGTATCATGCACCATTCAAAAAGGCAAGCATAGCGCTTTGAAAAACAGACGGCCTGAAGCCGCCCGTTTCTAATGATGCAATTCCACATAATACAGCAACGCATCTTGATGCTTAATGAGCTCTTTTTTATGTTCAGACGTACGTAATCGCTCATCAGTCCCTTTTATACTACTGCCGATCAATACAGGTTTTTCGAAAGCAATTGATTCCGCTGATGAAATATTCTGAGTCATTTCCTGTGTTGCGCTCTCGTCACGTTTCACTGATGAATCAGCCGCTATATTTCCTTGTTTATCCACAATGCCAAAACGTATGGTGGTATGTTTATTCTTTCCTTCTCCCTCTTCATTCTCAAAATAAACAAATTGTATAGTATCGGGTTTCTTCTCTGAATAATCTGCACGAACCGGTCCAAGCCGCTCAACAAGTTTTCCCTTTTGATAATGTTCGATATACATGTCAGCTGAAGAAATGCCTTCACCGATATTGACGGTTTCGGCAGTGAATGCATGTGAAGCTGCAATACCCATTCTGTTTTTTTCAAGATCTGATATGTCCGCCGCTTTGATTTCCATCTGCTTTGATTGTCCGCATGCTGACAGCATGGCTATCAGGCAAATAGCTGCGGCGCTTATGAATATTTTCAGAAAAAACAGCCCCTTTTTTGAGTATCATATCATGTTCAGGGGCTGTATTTGCTTAAACTGACGCATTTTTCTCTTTGACAAAATAAGAGTTCCCGACCGCTTCTCCCCTTTTGTTCTGAAGCTTTCTCGTCCGCTCATTTTCAAATGGCAACAGCGGAAACACAAGCTCCGCAAAATAATACGCTTCTTCTAAATGCGGATAGCCGGAGAAAATAAACGATTCTATGCCGAGTGACTGGTATTCCGCTATCCGATCGGCAATCGTCTGCGGATCACCGACAAGAGCTGTTCCTGCCCCGCCTCTGACAAGGCCGATCCCCGCCCAAAGATTCGGGCTGATTTCAAGCTTTGTCCGAACGCCTTGATGAAGAACAGCCATCCGCTGCTGGCCTGAAGAATCATAACGGCTCAAAGCCGCCTGCGCTTTGGCAATGGTGTCATCATCTAAATGGCGGATTAAGCGTTCAGCAGCTTCCCAAGCCTCCTGTTCGGTTTCACGGACAATGACATGCAGCCTGATGCCGAAGCGAACCGCTCTCCCCTCTTTTTCCGCTTGCTTTTTGACTCTCTCAATTTTTTCTTTTACTTGTTTTGGCGGCTCGCCCCACGTCAAGTACACGTCTGTATGCTTAGCGGCTGCCTCAATACCCGCCTGTGACGATCCTCCGAAATAGATAGGCGGATGCGGCGCTTGCTGCGGCGGGAAAAGCAGATTGCTGTTTTCCACTTTTATATGCTTTCCTTCATAGGTAACCGTTTCTCCCTGTAAAAGTCCCCGCCAAACAGTTAAAAATTCGTCTGTCGCTTCATAGCGTTCGTCATGACTGATAAACAGACCGTCACCTGCCAGCTCGTAAGGGTCGCCTCCTGCCACAACATTGATCAGCAGACGGCCGTCTGAAATGCGGTCTAAGGTGGAGGTCATTCTGGCTGCCAGAGAAGGCTGCATTAAACCGGGCCTTACCGCGACTAAAAACTTTAAGTCCTTTGTTTCTCCTGCCAGCGCCGATGCTGTAAGCCACGGGTCCTCGCACGATCTTCCCGTCGGCAGAAGAACACCCGTATACCCCAGCCTGTCAGCTGCCTGTGCGACTTGTTTAAAGTAAAGATGATCCGCAGTCCGTCCACCGCTTTCAGATCCTAAATATCTCGTGTCTCCATGAGTTGGTATAAACCAGAGAATTTCCATATCCATCTCCCCTTTATGTTAACCTTCGTAACTGTTTCTCCACTTTAAAAGCTTTCGTTCAAGCAGCCTGACAAAGGAATCTGTCAGCTTGCCAACCACTGCAAAAATGATAATCCCGGCAAAGACTTTGTTCGTTTGTGAAAACTGTCTCGCATCCATAATCATATAGCCGACTCCTGAGCTTGAGCCCATCAGCTCTGCTACAACAAGCCCGAGCCATGCAATACCGAGCGATAAGCGAATGCCAAGCAAGATATTTGGCAGGGCTGCCGGCAGAATCACTTTGGAAATCTGCTGATGCCATTTAAATTCAAGCACCCGGGCGACCTCGAACAGTTTTGCGTCTACGCCGCGGATGCCGTTAAACGTATTGATATAGACAGGAAAGAAGGCGCCGAGCGCAATCAGCAAAATTTTAGCTGCTTCGTCAAATCCGAACCATAAAATAAACAGCGGTGTGACCGCCAGATGAGGTACGGTTCTAAGCATTTGCAATGACGGATCAAGGTACAGCTCCGTCCGTTTGGAGAATCCGGCCAAAATCCCGATGACCAAGCCGAGCCCAGCACCAAGCAAAAATCCAAGCGCCGCCCGGTAAATGCTGATTTGCAGATGCCCGAACAGCTCACCAGACAAAATAAGCTCTTTAAACGTCAGGACGATCGCAATGGGCGTGGGCAGCACTGTAGCTGACACCACCCCAAGGCTGCCGATGATCTGCCAGATGGCAATAATGACAGCGGGCAGCAAAAGTCCCTTCATCCAGCCGAATGTCATCCTTTGGGGCTTTTTTTGCTTCGTTTTCACATCCGTTTTCGGCAGCGAGCCTGCAGCCTCTGCTTTCATCATTGATCACCTCCTGCGGAACTTTCCTTTAACGCTTTTTTAATAAATGAGTTATCCACAACCTCTTTCACATTGATCTTCTTGTCTATCGCCTTCGCTTGATATTGAAAATCCGCTGTCTCCTGCTGTGCTTTCACAATGTCGTCACTAATGACCTCATTTAGAGGCTCAGTATTTTTCAGCACATTTTCAACGACCTTTTTATCGAGATCTTTAATGTCTGCATACAAGTCTGCTGCTTCATCCGGATGTTCCTTTTGCCATACAACGGCTTTATTAAACACCTTCAGAAAACGGACCACTTCGTCTGGATGCTCTTCAGAAAACTTTGTTCTTACTAAAGTAAAGCCCGGTGAATATAAATCTGTGCTTTCTCCGTTCACAAGGATCTTTGCTCCGTGTTTCATTGTTTCTAAGGACAAGTACGGCTCCCAAATGGACCAGGCATCAACAGATCCATTTTCAAACGCAGAAGCCGCTTCATCGGGCTGAAGCTGAATGATCGTCACATCATGAGCTGACAACCCCACTTGATCAAGCGCTTTATATAGAAAATCAAAACCGCTGCTGCCTTTGGCGACTGCGATTTTCTTTCCCTTTAAGTCCTTAACGTCCTGAATGCCGCTGTTTTGATTCACAAGGATGCCATTCGCTTTCAACCCATCCTGAGATAAACCAATTTCTTTAAAATCAATGCCTGCCGCCTGACCTGCGATCACAGGCGAATTGCCGACTTGAGAAAAATCAAGTTTGTCTGCCGCAAGGCCTTCAAATTGGGGCGGACCGCTTTGAAACTCCACCCATTTCACTTTGATGCCGTCTTTATCAAATGCATCCTCAAACCAACCTTTTTCTTTCGCAATCAAAAGCGGGCTCAAGCTTTGCTGAATACCGATTCGAATTTTTTTCAATGGTTTGTGATCACCGCTGGCTCCATTTGCTCCGCAGCCTGCCAGCAGAAATAAAGCAGTAATCAATACAATAAGTCCTTTTTTCATTTCTGCTTCCGCCCTTTCTATATCCCTGATCCTTCAGCGTACTCCAAATCTTCTGTTTTCTCGAATTCCGACAGCACTTTCTGTCTGATCGCTTGGAAATCCGGAGTTGTTCTGTTTCGCGGATACGCCAAATGGATGGGCATCAGCTTATGGATGTTTCCTGGCTTTGCTTTAAGAATTGCAAGCTCATTTCCTAAATAAACAGATTCATCTATATCATGAGTGACGAGAATCATAGTTGTTTTTTTCCTCCGCCATATATCCAGCAGCACGTCTTGCAAGTGTTTTCTTGTAAAAGCGTCGAGCGCGCCAAATGGTTCATCTAAAAGCAGCACCTCAGGCTCCCGCAGAAGGGCCCGTGCGATAGCGACTCTTTGTGACATACCGCCTGACAGCTCACGGGGGTATGCTTTCTCCGACCCTTTTAATCTGACAATCCCGATCAATTCGTCCACCTTCTGTTTGACTTTTGGATCTTTCAAGTTCAAATCGGCGGCAATATTTTGCTCTACCGTCAGCCATGGAAAGAGGCGGTGCTCCTGAAAAATAAATCCTTGCCGAATACCCGGAGCTGTTACGCTTCGTCCGTTAATCTCAACACTCCCGTCATAATCAGAATCAAGCCCTGCAATAATCTTTAACAACGTGCTTTTCCCGCACCCGCTCGGTCCAATGACTGTTAGAAATTCACCTGGTGCGATTGATAATTGAATGTTCTCTAAGACCGTTGTTTTGCGGCCCTCTTGATCAAATGCCTTTTCTTTGATACTGATGGTTACAGCCACTTTTATCCCTCTCTTTCTGCCAACCCGCCTTCTAAAAAACAAAAAGGCCCCCATCTCTGTTCTTGTAGAGATGAGAGCCTTCGGCGGTCCGATCAGCTGCCCATTTGTTTTTTGTTTGAATATCATGTTAATTCAAATTATTCCGATATGTCAACTCTTTTTTTTAGTGAGTTTTTTGTATCCTTGTTTATCACTTACTCTTCTTGTTTCGCAAATAGAGAAGAAAAAATATTACTTCAAAAAACTTTATTCTTCGTCATAAGCTGATATAACAAGGGTTTATCAAGATTTTCAATACTATATATCGCTTAATAGAGATAACTATTTTATAATAATTATAAAATAATATTGACTTTTTAATTAGAGATGATATTATATTTTTATAAATTCCAAGAGGTGATCACATGAGTTCAAATAAACTGACAACTAGCTGGGGTGCTCCGGTTGGAGATAATCAAAATTCGATGACTGCCGGTTCTCGCGGACCCACTTTAATTCAAGATGTACACTTACTTGAAAAATTAGCCCATTTCAATCGAGAACGTGTTCCAGAACGTGTTGTTCACGCCAAAGGCGCAGGCGCTCACGGATATTTTGAAGTGACAAACGATATAACAAAATACACGAAAGCCGCTTTCCTATCTGAAGTCGGCAAACGCACACCGTTGTTCGTCCGTTTCTCAACAGTTGCCGGTGAACTTGGCTCGGCTGACACAGTTCGCGATCCGCGCGGATTTTCTGTTAAATTTTATACTGAAGAAGGAAACTACGACATCGTCGGGAACAATACACCGGTATTCTTCATCCGCGATGCGATTAAGTTCCCTGATTTCATCCATACACAAAAAAGAGATCCAAAAACACACTTGAAAAACCCTACAGCTGTATGGGATTTCTGGTCCCTTTCACCAGAATCACTGCACCAAGTGACAATTCTGATGTCTGATCGCGGAATTCCTGCGACACTTCGCCACATGCACGGCTTCGGAAGCCATACATTCAAATGGACAAATGCTGAAGGCGAAGGCGTCTGGATTAAATATCACTTTAAAACAGAACAAGGCGTGAAAAACCTTGATGTCAATACGGCGGCAAAAATCGCCGGTGAAAACCCCGATTACCATACAGAAGACCTTTTCAACGCAATCGAAAACGGTGACTTCCCTGCATGGAAACTATATGTGCAAATCATGCCTTTAGAAGATGCAAATACGTATCGCTTCGATCCGTTTGATGTCACAAAAGTGTGGTCCCAAAAAGACTATCCGTTAATCGAAGTCGGACGCATGGTTCTAGACAGAAATCCAGAAAACTACTTTGCAGAAGTAGAACAAGCGACATTCTCACCTGGAACACTCGTGCCCGGTATTGATGTTTCTCCGGATAAAATGCTGCAAGGCCGGCTGTTTGCTTATCATGATGCACACCGCTATCGTGTCGGCGCAAACCACCAAGCGCTGCCAATCAACCGCGCACGCAACGAAGTGAACAACTATCAGCGTGACGGACAAATGCGCTTTGACAACAATGGCGGCGGATCAGTTTATTACGAACCTAACAGCTTCGGCGGTCCGAAAGAGTCACCTGAGGATAAACAAGCAGCATATCCAGTACAAGGAATCGCTGACAGCGTAAGCTACGATCACAACGACCACTACACACAAGCCGGCGATCTCTATCGTTTAATGAGCGAAGATGAGCGCGCCCGCCTTGTTGAAAATATCGTGAACGCTATGAAGCCTGTAGAAAAAGAAGAAATCAAACTTCGCCAAATCGAGCACTTCTACAAAGCGGACCCCGAATACGGAAAACGCGTGGCTGAAGGCCTTGGATTGCCGATTAAAAAAGATGCTTAATAGAGATGCAAAAACCCGCTGTCATTAGCGGGTTTTTTTATACTTGTTACGCACTGCCGTATGCTTCTCATCAATCTTCATATAAATTTCCTCCATGAGCTCCGCACTGTTCATAATCTCTCGTTTGTTTTTTTCGATCAGAAGCTCCAGCGGCAAAATCTGATTTCCGTATGTTTTTCGCTTCTTGAATCGTTTTCTCCCCTTCTCTTTTTTGATTCCCATCACTGTTCCCTCCTTTTTCATACAAAAAGGCCCTTATCTAAAAGATAAGAGCCTTCGGTGTCCCGATCGGCATATGCTGGAAATGTAGATTAGATCTATTAAAACGCAATCCATTTCGCCTGTCAATCTATTATGTATACAGCCGGCTGCCTTGATTCACAAATTCTTCGGCTTTTTCTTTCATCCCCTCTTGGATCGCATCCGAGTCACTCAGCTTTTTAGCCTTCGCATAATCCCGAATATCCTGAGAAATTCTCATGCTGCAGAACTTCGGTCCGCACATGGAACAGAAGTGAGCGGTTTTAGCTCCTTCTGCCGGGAGGGTTTCATCATGATATTCAAGCGCTCTTTCCGGATCAAGAGACAAATGAAACTGGTCCCGCCAGCGGAATTCAAAGCGGGCTTTTGATAACGCATCATCTCGGATTTGCGCTCCGGTATGCCCTTTTGCAAGGTCCGCAGCGTGCGCAGCAATTTTATATGTAATGACTCCTTCACGAACATCATCACGGTTTGGCAGCCCCAAATGCTCCTTTGGCGTTACATAACAAAGCATCGCTGTCCCATACCAGCCGATCATCGCCGCTCCGATCGCTGAAGTAATATGGTCATATCCCGGCGCAATATCTGTCGTCAGCGGTCCCAATGTGTAAAAAGGCGCTTCTTTGCAAATGTCCATTTGTTTATCGACGTTCTCTTTGATTTTATGCATCGGAACATGTCCAGGACCCTCAATCATCACCTGAACATCATGCTTCCAGGCAATTTGCGTCAGTTCTCCAAGAGTCTCTAATTCAGCAAACTGCGCCTCGTCGTTAGCATCTGCAATTGATCCGGGGCGAAGCCCATCTCCAAGAGAAAACGCAATATCATACGTTTTCATGATTTCACAGATTTCTTCAAAATGAGTGTATAAAAAGCTTTCCTGATGATGAGCCAGACACCACTGAGCCATAATCGCTCCTCCGCGTGACACGATTCCCGTTGTCCGTTTGGCGGTTAATGGCACGTACCGCAGCAAAACACCCGCGTGAATCGTAAAATAATCCACTCCCTGCTCTGCCTGCTCGATCAGCGTATCGCGATAAATCTCCCACGTTAAATCCTCCGCTACGCCGTTTACTTTTTCAAGCGCCTGATAAATCGGAACCGTTCCCACAGGCACAGGGCAATTGCGGATAATCCATTCACGCGTCGTATGAATGTCTTTTCCGGTAGAAAGATCCATCATCGTATCCGCTCCCCAGCGGATGGCCCACGTCATTTTTTCGACTTCTTCTTCGATAGATGACGTAACTGCTGAATTCCCGATATTCGCATTAATCTTCACATGAAAATTCCGGCCGATAATCATCGGTTCACTTTCAGGATGATTAATATTTGAAGGAATGATCGCCCGGCCGCTGGCTACCTCGTCTCTTACAAATTCGGGAGACACATGCTCACGTATTGCGATAAACTCCATCTCAGGCGTAATGATGCCTTTTCTGGCATAGTGCATTTGAGTGACATTTTGGCCCTCTTTCGCCCGCAGCGGCTTCCGCTGCAGCCCTGGATAGCTTATATTTGGATTTGCCTTTTTATAACCGTTATCTTCTGGTTTTATAGCTCGGCCTTCATATTCTTCAACATCGCCGCGCTCATTGATCCACTTTTGCCGGAGCGGCTTTAATCCTTCTTCAATATTAATCGTCACATCAGGATCTGTGTACGGCCCGCTTGTATCATAGACACGCACAGGCGCGTTTTTCTCTTCACCGAACGATCCTGTCGTCGGACTCAATTCGATCTCCCTCATCGGCACTTGGATGTCCGAAGTTGAACCCTCCACATATACTTTCTTGCTCCCCGAAAAACTCGACATAATGGAAATATTGGCTTGCTGCACTGAATTGTTTTGCATACTTATCCTTCCCCTCTCTTCGTTTGAAAGGACAAAATCAAGCCCATAACCAGCACAAAAAACCGGATTCAAATGAATGAACCCGGTTACAGTCAGAAAGTAACATATTATTGCCCAGCACGACAATAATAAAAGCAATTCCTCTACTTCCCCACGCTGGTACGAACCAGATCAGGTCCAAAGGGTTAAGAAGCTTACCTTCTCTCTCAGCCCGAAAGCGGGCACCCCCAGTAACTATTGATTTCGGACTCATCTTAACATAAAAGCATTCGAATAAAAAGAGGAATTTATAAAATATTCAGCTAATTCAACCCAAATATTTGACCGGCAGCGGGGTTTCCATGATTTCATGTTCACCCATCATCACCCGATATGCCTTTGCAACCAGTCTTGAACTCACTGCCTGAAACAGCTGATCATCTATGAAATGCAGAGCTGCTCCATCGTCCGCCGCATAGCCATCGCACAAAAACCCGTTAGCTATCAGCTGGTGGTATATCGGTCTTCGATCCTTTTCGCCGTCATAGTGAGGACAAAAGCTCCCTTGCAAAAACCCTAAACTTTTCATACTGGTCAGCGGCCCGGCGGAATCCGTCACACCTTCTTCAAACCAGCAGATCGCACCGGCACTTACTCCAGCTAAAATGACATCGTTCTTCCATGCTTCTCTGAGGATGAGATCCAGCCCCCACTCCTTCCACAACACAAGCATATTCCGCGTATTTCCCCCGCCGACATAAATCACGTCCTTTTCCATAAGAAAAGAAATTAAATCTGTTGACGGCGGCTTAAACAATGACAAATGAGACGGCACACAATCTAGTGATTGAAATGCAGTATAAAACCGCTGCACATAATTTTGAGAATCACCGCTCGCCGTCGGCAAAAAACAAATACGAGGCGACTTCCGCTCTGATTGATTGATGATATATTGATCGAGTGACAAATGGTCCGGCTCCATCGAAAACCCTCCGCCGCCCATCGCAATAATCTGTCTCATCATCCTACCCCCTGGAAACATTTGTTGTTCATTATAGCATTTTGTATAAATGCAGGGTAAATCCTTTCTGAACAGGGGAATCTACAAAATAAAGTCCACCTGACATTAATAGGAGATGAAGCCATTGAACGATTTCTCAGGCCAGATCATACCTGTAACAGTTCTTGATTGCTTAACAACAATCAAAACCAGCATTAAAAAGTATACTGCCGCAATAAAAGAAACCGCAAACCCGGGCCTTAGAACAGCGTTGCATGATCAATTAGATGCAGCTGCCCATCTGCATGGTGAACTGTCAGAATTCCTCTTGGAAAAAGGGTGGCTCATAGATAAACAATTTCAAATCGATTCGCTTTTATCTTGCAGAGAACTGGAACAAAGTCATACAAAAAAGACGATGTCTTGAGACACCGTCTCTTTATTTTATTGCTCCACTCTTCTTAAAGCCTCATTTACCGTTTCTTTTATAAACGCGTCTTCACCGCTTAATCGCTCTAAATTGAGATCGCCGTTTCTCAGTCTTTCAGAAATATTGTTTATATCCTCCTCTACCGTAATTTGCAGCTCACCGGCCAAAAACATTCTGTGTAATTCATCAGCAACCATACGTTCTTTATCCAATTCAATCCGCTCCTTTGCTTTCCATATTATTCTTAGTCTGTCCGAAAGCGGACAAATAATAGGAAAAAAGTATGAATCAAATGAATCTTTTTTCCTCCTTCTTACGTATATCTGTTGAAAAAAAGAAAAAGGGGAAATCTAACATGTCATTTTTTAAAAAGCTTGCGGCAAGTGCAGGAATCGGTGCCGCAAAAGTAGATACAATTTTAGAGAAAGACGCATACTATCCAGGAGAAGAAGTAAGAGGAACTGTCCATGTCAAAGGCGGGAAAATCTCTCAGGACATCCGCTATATTGATTTACAGCTTAATACACGGTACGTCATTGTAAAAGATGATGAAGAGCACCGGAAATACGCTACAATCCATTCTTTCCGGGTCACTGGTTCATTCACCATCCAGCCTGGAGAAGAGCATCAATTTCCGTTCTCATTCACCCTCCCTCTTGATACACCGATCACTGTAGGGAAAGTAGAGGTCGCCGTGGTGACAGACCTTGATATCCAAGGCGGTATCGATAAATCCGACCATGACCGCATTTTCGTTGAAGCACATCCTTGGATGGAAAGTGTGCTGGAAGCAATCGAAAACCTAGGCTTCCGCCTTAACGAAGCAGACTGTGAACAAGCGCCTTACTTCCGGCGCCGCCTACCGTTCGTTCAAGAATTCGAGTTCGTTCCGACTTCCGGATATTATCGTCAGATGCTTGATGAATTAGAGCTCATTTTCCTTTTAGACGAAGACGGTTTGGAAATCATTTTCGAAGTCGACCGCAGGGCAAGAGGACTGCGAGGATGGCTGGAAGAGATGTATAATGACAGAGAACAGCTCGTACGAGTCCGCTTCAGCCAATCAGAGCTTGAAGATACAGAAGAGCTTGAAGAGGTGCTAGGAGAGATCATAGACCAATACGCTGAGTAAATGAAAAAAAGAGCCTCAACTAGAATGGGCTCTTTTTCTTTGATAAAATAAAAAAACTCGTTTATATAAAACGAGTTTTCAGTATACCGGTGGTCGGGGTCGAACCGACACTCCAGAAGGAACACGATTTTGAGTCGTGCGCGTCTGCCAATTCCGCCACACCGGCAAGTTTTTCGTCGTATCTAACCGACGTCTATAAATATATCATGGTTCTTGTAATATGTCAACGTATTTCAAAAAAGTTTTTTTGGAAATATAAATTAAAGAGTGTTAGAAAGTTCTTTATCATCAATGTGTCATAACTTAGCCAGTTATGATAAATCTAAGCAATAAAAAAATGATCTACTTCAGTAGATCATTAATGTGATTAGTTATAATGACAAAACGCAAACACCAATTTCAACTTATCATGTAAGTAAAATTGGTGCCGAGGGCCGGACTTGAACCGGCACGGTAGTCACCTACCGCAGGATTTTAAGTCCTGTGTGTCTGCCAATTCCACCACCCCGGCAATAAGAAGGCGACACCCGGATTCGAACCGGGGATAAAGGTTTTGCAGACCTCTGCCTTACCACTTGGCTATGCCGCCATAATTGGAGCGGAAGACGGGATTCGAACCCGCGACCCCCACCTTGGCAAGGTGGTGTTCTACCACTGAACTACTTCCGCATCTTAAGGAACTTAATACATAATATGCAGTTAATATAAAAAATGAGACTGGGCTAGCTGGATTCGAACCAACGCATGACGGAGTCAAAGTCCGTTGCCTTACCGCTTGGCTATAGCCCAATGATAATATGGGGCGATTGATGGGAATCGAACCCACGAGTGCCAGAGCCACAATCTGGTGCGTTAACCACTTCGCCACAACCGCCATAATCTCAAGATGTCATAAATTTGGCAGGGGCAGTAGGAATCGAACCCACACCGGAGGTTTTGGAGACCTCTGTTCTACCGTTAAACTATGCCCCTATAAATGGTGGAGGGGGGCAGATTCGAACTGCCGAACCCTGAGGGAGCGGATTTACAGTCCGCCGCGTTTAGCCACTTCGCTACCCCTCCACAATGTTTTTTGAAAAACAGTGCCGGCAAGAGGACTTGAACCCCCAACCTACTGATTACAAGTCAGTTGCTCTACCAATTGAGCTACACCGGCATAAATGGTGGCTCGGGACGGAATCGAACCGCCGACACACGGATTTTCAGTCCGTTGCTCTACCAACTGAGCTACCGAGCCTTATTATTTAAATGGCGGTCCGGACGGGACTCGAACCCGCGACCTCCTGCGTGACAGGCAGGCATTCTAACCAACTGAACTACCGGACCATTTGTATATGTTTTTTTGGTTGCACCCTTCGGGCACTCCTTATTTCATAGATATAATTTGGTTGCGGGGGCAGGATTTGAACCTGCGACCTTCGGGTTATGAGCCCGACGAGCTACCGAACTGCTCCACCCCGCGATGATAATGGTGGAGGATGACGGGCTCGAACCGCCGACCCTCTGCTTGTAAGGCAGATGCTCTCCCAGCTGAGCTAATCCTCCATCATATAATGACCCGTACGGGATTCGAACCCGTGTTACCGCCGTGAAAGGGCGGTGTCTTAACCGCTTGACCAACGGGCCCAGACTTTTAATTGTAATTATGTATAAGTATCAGTGGCGGAGAGCAAGGGATTCGAACCCTTGAGACGGAGTTGACCGCCTACACGATTTCCAATCGTGCTCCTTCGACCACTCGGACAGCTCTCCAATAATGGCTCCGCAGGTAGGATTCGAACCTACGACCGATCGGTTAACAGCCGATAGCTCTACCACTGAGCTACTGCGGAATGAAGTCTGCCTGGCGATGTCCTACTCTCACAGGGGGAAACCCCCGACTACCATCGGCGCTGAAGAGCTTAACTTCCGTGTTCGGTATGGGAACGGGTGTGACCTCTTCGCCATCATCACCAGACAAATTCAGTGACATTTAACATTATACTATGTATCCTTGAGAAAATCAAGTGTTTTTCGAAAAAAACTTATTCTCTCAAAACTAGATAACAGGTGTGACATCATTCAACATGTGGTTAAGTCCTCGATCGATTAGTATCTGTCAGCTCCATGTGTCGCCACACTTCCACCTCAGACCTATCAACCTGATCATCTTTCAGGGATCTTACTTCCTTGCGGAATGGGAAATCTCATCTTGAGGGGGGCTTCATGCTTAGATGCTTTCAGCACTTATCCCGTCCGCACATAGCTACCCAGCGATGCCCTTGGCAGAACAACTGGTACACCAGCGGTGCGTCCATCCCGGTCCTCTCGTACTAAGGACAGCTCCTCTCAAATTTCCTGCGCCCGCGACGGATAGGGACCGAACTGTCTCACGACGTTCTGAACCCAGCTCGCGTACCGCTTTAATGGGCGAACAGCCCAACCCTTGGGACCGACTACAGCCCCAGGATGCGATGAGCCGACATCGAGGTGCCAAACCTCCCCGTCGATGTGGACTCTTGGGGGAGATAAGCCTGTTATCCCCGGGGTAGCTTTTATCCGTTGAGCGATGGCCCTTCCATGCGGAACCACCGGATCACTAAGCCCGACTTTCGTCCCTGCTCGACTTGTAGGTCTCGCAGTCAAGCTCCCTTGTGCCTTTACACTCTGCGAATGATTTCCAACCATTCTGAGGGAACCTTTGGGCGCCTCCGTTACCTTTTAGGAGGCGACCGCCCCAGTCAAACTGCCCACCTGACACTGTCTCCCCGCCCGATAAGGGCGGCGGGTTAGAAGGTCAATACAGCCAGGGTAGTATCCCACCGATGCCTCCACCGAAGCTGGCGCTCCGGTTTCCAAGGCTCCTACCTATCCTGTACAAGCTGTACCAACATTCAATATCAGGCTGCAGTAAAGCTCCACGGGGTCTTTCCGTCCTGTCGCGGGTAACCTGCATCTTCACAGGTACTATAATTTCACCGAGTCTCTCGTTGAGACAGTGCCCAGATCGTTGCGCCTTTCGTGCGGGTCGGAACTTACCCGACAAGGAATTTCGCTACCTTAGGACCGTTATAGTTACGGCCGCCGTTTACTGGGGCTTCAATTCGCACCTTCGCTTACGCTAAGCGCTCCTCTTAACCTTCCAGCACCGGGCAGGCGTCAGCCCCTATACTTCGCCTTGCGGCTTCGCAGAGACCTGTGTTTTTGCTAAACAGTCGCCTGGGCCTATTCACTGCGGCTCTCTCGGGCTTGCACCCTAACAGAGCACCCCTTCTCCCGAAGTTACGGGGTCATTTTGCCGAGTTCCTTAACGAGAGTTCTCTCGATCACCTTAGGATTCTCTCCTCGCCTACCTGTGTCGGTTTGCGGTACGGGCACCTCTCACCTCGCTAGAGGCTTTTCTTGGCAGTGTGGAATCAGGAACTTCGCTACTATATTTCGCTCGCCATCACAGCTCAGCCTTATGGGAAACGGATTTGCCTATTTCCCAGCCTAACTGCTTGGACGCGGATATCCAATACCGCGCTTACCCTATCCTCCTGCGTCCCCCCATTGCTCAAATGGTGAGGAGGTGGTACAGGAATATCAACCTGTTGTCCATCGCCTACGCCTTTCGGCCTCGGCTTAGGTCCCGACTAACCCTGAGCGGACGAGCCTTCCTCAGGAAACCTTAGGCATTCGGTGGAGGGGATTCTCACCCCTCTTTCGCTACTCATACCGGCATTCTCACTTCTAAGCGCTCCACCAGTCCTTCCGGTCTGGCTTCACAGCCCTTAGAACGCTCTCCTACCACTGTTCGAAGAACAGTCCGCAGCTTCGGTGATACGTTTAGCCCCGGTACATTTTCGGCGCAGAGTCACTCGACCAGTGAGCTATTACGCACTCTTTAAATGGTGGCTGCTTCTAAGCCAACATCCTGGTTGTCTAAGCAACTCCACATCCTTTTCCACTTAACGTATACTTTGGGACCTTAGCTGGCGGTCTGGGCTGTTTCCCTTTCGACTACGGATCTTATCACTCGCAGTCTGACTCCCAAGGATAAGTCATTGGCATTCGGAGTTTGACTGAATTCGGTAACCCGGTAGGGGCCCCTAGTCCAATCAGTGCTCTACCTCCAAGACTCTTACCTTGAGGCTAGCCCTAAAGCTATTTCGGAGAGAACCAGCTATCTCCAGGTTCGATTGGCATTTCACCCCTACCCACACCTCATCCCCGCACTTTTCAACGTGCGTGGGTTCGGGCCTCCATTCAGTGTTACCTGAACTTCACCCTGGACATGGGTAGATCACCTGGTTTCGGGTCTACGACCACGTACTCATGCGCCCTATTCAGACTCGCTTTCGCTGCGGCTCCGCATCTTCTGCTTAACCTTGCACGGGATCGTAACTCGCCGGTTCATTCTACAAAAGGCACGCCATCACCCATTAACGGGCTCTGACTACTTGTAGGCACACGGTTTCAGGATCTCTTTCACTCCCCTTCCGGGGTGCTTTTCACCTTTCCCTCACGGTACTGGTTCACTATCGGTCACTAGGGAGTATTTAGCCTTGGGAGATGGTCCTCCCGGATTCCGACGGAATTTCACGTGTTCCGCCGTACTCAGGATCCACTCAGGAGAGAACGAAGTTTTGACTACAGGGCTGTTACCTTCTATGGCGGGCCTTTCCAGACCTCTTCATCTACCTCGTTCTTTTGTAACTCCGTACAGAGTGTCCTACAACCCCAAGAGGCAAGCCTCTTGGTTTGGGCTGATCCCGTTTCGCTCGCCGCTACTCAGGGAATCGCATTTGCTTTCTCTTCCTCCGGGTACTTAGATGTTTCAGTTCCCCGGGTCTGCCTTCTCATATCCTATGTATTCAGATATGGATACCACTCCATTACGAGTGGTGGGTTTCCCCATTCGGAAATCTCCGGATCAAAGCTTGCTTACAGCTCCCCGAAGCATATCGGTGTTCGTCCCGTCCTTCATCGGCTCCTAGTGCCAAGGCATCCACCGTGCGCCCTTTCTAACTTAACCGTTAAAAAGAATCACTATGTGATATCTTGTCTTACTAATTGAATGTGATGTCTACTGTTATCTAGTTTTCAAAGAACACGTTTCGAAGGAATGATCCTTCAAAACTAAACAAGACAGGGAACGTTCTGTTTATAAGACCCAAGGTCTTATATTCCGTATATATCCTTAGAAAGGAGGTGATCCAGCCGCACCTTCCGATACGGCTACCTTGTTACGACTTCACCCCAATCATCTGTCCCACCTTCGGCGGCTGGCTCCTAAAAGGTTACCTCACCGACTTCGGGTGTTACAAACTCTCGTGGTGTGACGGGCGGTGTGTACAAGGCCCGGGAACGTATTCACCGCGGCATGCTGATCCGCGATTACTAGCGATTCCAGCTTCACGCAGTCGAGTTGCAGACTGCGATCCGAACTGAGAACAGATTTGTGGGATTGGCTTAACCTCGCGGTTTCGCTGCCCTTTGTTCTGTCCATTGTAGCACGTGTGTAGCCCAGGTCATAAGGGGCATGATGATTTGACGTCATCCCCACCTTCCTCCGGTTTGTCACCGGCAGTCACCTTAGAGTGCCCAACTGAATGCTGGCAACTAAGATCAAGGGTTGCGCTCGTTGCGGGACTTAACCCAACATCTCACGACACGAGCTGACGACAACCATGCACCACCTGTCACTCTGCCCCCGAAGGGGACGTCCTATCTCTAGGATTGTCAGAGGATGTCAAGACCTGGTAAGGTTCTTCGCGTTGCTTCGAATTAAACCACATGCTCCACCGCTTGTGCGGGCCCCCGTCAATTCCTTTGAGTTTCAGTCTTGCGACCGTACTCCCCAGGCGGAGTGCTTAATGCGTTAGCTGCAGCACTAAGGGGCGGAAACCCCCTAACACTTAGCACTCATCGTTTACGGCGTGGACTACCAGGGTATCTAATCCTGTTCGCTCCCCACGCTTTCGCTCCTCAGCGTCAGTTACAGACCAGAGAGTCGCCTTCGCCACTGGTGTTCCTCCACATCTCTACGCATTTCACCGCTACACGTGGAATTCCACTCTCCTCTTCTGCACTCAAGTTCCCCAGTTTCCAATGACCCTCCCCGGTTGAGCCGGGGGCTTTCACATCAGACTTAAGAAACCGCCTGCGAGCCCTTTACGCCCAATAATTCCGGACAACGCTTGCCACCTACGTATTACCGCGGCTGCTGGCACGTAGTTAGCCGTGGCTTTCTGGTTAGGTACCGTCAAGGTACCGCCCTATTCGAACGGTACTTGTTCTTCCCTAACAACAGAGCTTTACGATCCGAAAACCTTCATCACTCACGCGGCGTTGCTCCGTCAGACTTTCGTCCATTGCGGAAGATTCCCTACTGCTGCCTCCCGTAGGAGTCTGGGCCGTGTCTCAGTCCCAGTGTGGCCGATCACCCTCTCAGGTCGGCTACGCATCGTCGCCTTGGTGAGCCATTACCTCACCAACTAGCTAATGCGCCGCGGGTCCATCTGTAAGTGGTAGCCGAAGCCACCTTTTATGTTTGAACCATGCGGTTCAAACAACCATCCGGTATTAGCCCCGGTTTCCCGGAGTTATCCCAGTCTTACAGGCAGGTTACCCACGTGTTACTCACCCGTCCGCCGCTAACATCAGGGAGCAAGCTCCCATCTGTCCGCTCGACTTGCATGTATTAGGCACGCCGCCAGCGTTCGTCCTGAGCCAGGATCAAACTCTCCGATAAAGTAGTTTGACTGACTACGCACATCGCTGTGCGATTTGTTTAAAAATGAATTAACAGGTACGTTTTGTCTTGTTTAGTTTTCAAAGATCATTTCCGCTTCTTGTTGAAGCGACTTTATTAATATAACATTTTAACTTTCTTTTGTCAAATGTTTTTTCGATTATATCTCCGCCGCTGTGAGCTTGTTTTTTCAGAAGCGCATCAGCGACGTTTAATAATATATCACGGTCAAGAATCAGAGTCAACATCTTTTTTAAAAGAATATCCGCGGTGATAGACAGCCTGCCCTTTCGTTTCTATCTGACAAACGTCAATCATTCCCTTGTCCGTCAGGTAATCAAGCATAACACCAAGATCTTGGGTAAAGTGTTTTAGATCAGGATGCTGAAGAAGCTCACCGAATTGCCAAATGTCTTTTTCCTTCATTACTGCGAAAAGGTGGGCGGAACCGATCTCGGCTTTGGAATGGATGAGAAAATCATTTGCTAAGAATAATAATTCGAGTCTTTTTTCTAGGCTCTCGTGACTTTCAATCAGCTCTGAATATAATTTGTACACTTGCGGCTCTATCTGACGCACTTGGCTCCATACTGTTGTTTCCGGATGGAATCCTCTGTCAATCACTTCAATACGCGCTAAATGATGCAGCGCATGAACAACGGCGTTGTAAGCATCTAAAAATTGATTGGCTTCAAAAAAAGCTTTTCCTTCTACATATCTTCTGATTAATTTGCCGTATTCGAGTCCGATCTTCAGTTTGCGTTCAGCAAACGGAAATGTATTCAGCCTGTCACTCAGTTCTACTATGTATTCGTTACGGTCAAATAAAACTCTACCATTTATAATCCAATCTATGATTCTTCTATTCGTACCAAGCAAAATCCATTCTTGAATCTGAGAATCTGTTACCACATGTAATGAAGCTGTTTTTTGATCAAGTTCATAATGCTTTATAAAAACAGGCTCGTCAGCCTCTTTTACAATCACCAGCAAAGCAGCATCAAAGTTGTCTGTTAAGGAAGATGTTTTGTTTCTTCTCTCAATGATAATGACAGCCAATGTATTGGGATGACTTGCTCTTTCTTGGTAAATTGGACGGAGAAGATTATCCATCACCATTCCTCCAATGCAATTGTTCAAATTTTTTTATTCTCTATTTGATTCAATTCTATGATGAAAACGAAATTCCTTTTTTCTAAACACATTGAACTATTATAAACAATTTCTCAATAAGTCTCCATATGTAAATTCCATTCCAGTAGAAAACATGAAGAAAATCCCATCAGGTTTGTGCTATAGTTAGATCAAAGGGGGATGGACATGGCGAAATACTCCAGCAAAATTAATAAAATCAGAACATTCGCATTAAGTTTGGTTTTCGTTGGGTTTATCATTATGTACATCGGGATTTTTTTCAAAGAGTCAGTGTTGCTTTCTAGTTTGTTTATGATACTTGGGCTTCTATCCATTGGTCTCAGCACGGTTGTTTACTTTTGGATCGGGATGCTTTCGACCAAAGCGGTTCGCGTCATATGTCCGGGCTGTGAAAAAGAGACAAAGATTTTAGGAAGAGTCGATATGTGCATGCATTGCAGAGAGCCGCTCACTTTAGATAAAGGATTAGAAGGAAAAGAATTTGATGAGTCTTATAATAAAAAGAAAATATCCAGATAAAATAAGCTGACCGTTTCGTGCGGTCAGCTTATTTTTAATGGTTTTCTTTTTTCGAACACTCTTGACAGGCGCCGTAAATTTCTAAGCGGTGGTGGCTTACTTTAAAGCCTGTGACGTGGGCAGCCAGCTGCTCCACTTCGTCAAGACCCGGGTAGTGGAAGTCCACAATTTTACCGCAGTTTTCACAAATCGCGTGATAGTGATCGGATGTGACAAAATCGAATCTGCTGGAAGCATCGCCGTATGTGAGCTCTTTTACCAAACCGGATTCCCGGAACACACGCAAATTGTTATATACCGTCGCTACGCTCATGTTAGGAAATTTTCCTTCCAGAGCTTTATATATATCGTCCGCTGTTGGATGAGCCATAGAGTTAACGAGATATTCCAGAATCGCATGACGTTGAGGAGTGATGCGAACTCCGGTTTCCTTCAACGTTTCTAAGGCTTCTTTTAGTTCATGTGCAGCCATCCGTCATGCACCTCTCTTCTAAAAAAAATTCTTACATTGTAATGTTTATAATTAGTGTAACTCTTTCTACGATAATTTGTCAATTCATATCAGGGTAAAAGTAAGCATATCGTATGAGGCCGATAGACGAATTTACTTTTCAGACATATCTTTGAGAGTTTGGAGAGCTTCTGCTACATGGTCCTTCACTTTTACCTTTCTCCATTCTTTAATGAGCCGTCCTTCTTTATCGATTAAAAAAGTGGAGCGCTCAATCCCCATATACTCTTTTCCGAAGTTTTTCTTCAGCTTCCAGACGCCAAACGCCTCGGCCAGCTTGTGTTCATCATCAACAAGAAGCAGAAAAGGAAGGTTATGCTTCTCTTTAAATTTCCCGTGTTTTTCCTGGCTGTCCGGGCTGACGCCGATAATCACGGCATCCAGTTCAGCGAAGCTTTCGTGGCTGTCCCGAAAATCACATGCTTCCGTTGTGCATCCCGGCGTCATGTCTTTTGGATAAAAGTAAAGCACGATATACTTTCCTTTATAATCCGATAACGTTACTGTTTCCCCATGATCACCTTTTAACTCAAGGTCAGGCGCTTTTTGTCCGATTTCTATTGTCATTGCTTTACCTCCGGATGTTTTTTATTAAGCGTATCCAATTTTTGTCCAGATTACAACCATGCCCCCTGCATCTCAAGCCTGAATTCATTGTTCTTGTCCGGAAGCATGCTACAATAGAAAGGACGCATGGAGATATAGGAGGTTTTTATTCTTGCATACAAAATCAATTGAACTTCACAATGAGGCATTAAAGCACATTGTCGGCGGTGTAAACAGCCCGTCTAGATCATATAAAGCCGTCGGCGGCGGTTCACCCGTTGCAATGGAAAAAGCAAACGGCGCTTATTTTTGGGATGTGGACGACAATAAATACATCGATTATTTAGCGGCGTACGGTCCGATCATTACCGGACATGCCCACCCGCATATTACAGAAGCAATTAAAAAAGCAGCAGAGAACGGTGTATTGTATGGAACACCGACGAAACATGAAGTTACATTTGCAAAAATGCTCAAAGAAGCCATTCCCGCTATGGATAAAGTAAGATTCGTCAATTCGGGAACAGAAGCTGTTATGACGACCATCCGCGTGGCTCGCGCATATACAGGCCGAACAAAAATCATCAAATTTGCAGGCTGTTATCACGGGCATTCAGACCTTGTGCTTGTGGCTGCCGGCTCCGGCCCGTCTACTCTCGGCACGCCAGACTCAGCCGGTGTACCGAAAAGCATTGCAAACGAAGTGATCACAGTTCCATTTAATGATATCGAAAGCTATAAAGCGGCTCTTGATAAATGGGGCAGTGAAATCGCGGCAGTTCTCGTTGAGCCGATTGTCGGCAACTTTGGAATTGTTGAACCGAAGGAAGGCTTCTTAGAAAAAGTAAATGAATTGACTCACGATGCAGGCGCGCTTGTTATTTACGATGAAGTCATTACGGCTTTCCGCTTTATGTATGGCGGCGCGCAGGATCTGCTGCAGGTGAAACCGGATTTAACCGCTCTCGGAAAAATTATCGGCGGCGGACTTCCGATTGGCGCTTATGGCGGCAAAAAAGAAATCATGGAGCAGGTAGCTCCGCTGGGACCGGCTTACCAGGCTGGAACAATGGCAGGGAATCCCGCTTCCATCCTCTCAGGCATCGCTTGTCTGGAAGTACTTAAAGAGGAAGGCGTATATGAAAAGCTCGACCATCTCGGCGCAATGCTGGAGGAGGGCATTTTACAGCACGCAAAAACACACGGAATCACGATTACCGTTAACCGCTTAAAAGGTGCACTTACGGTTTACTTCTCTGATGAGAAAATCGAAAATTATGAGCAGGCTGAACGGAGTGACGGAGAAACATTCGCTGCGTTTTTCAAACTGATGCTGGAACGCGGCATTAATTTAGCGCCTTCTAAATATGAGGCGTGGTTTATTACAACCGCCCATACAGAGCAGGATATTAAAGACACGCTTGCAGCGGTCGAGGATGCTTTTAAACATCTAAAAAACTAGAATCAGACACCTTTGACAGGAGCAGCGGGCTCCTGTTTTTTATTAGTTCGTACATCGTGTAAGATTTTGGTCTTTTTCTTGAAAAATAGCTTGAATATTTGTAACGATCCCTGTATATTACTTAATTGTTTAGCAAATAAACTGACCGGGAATTTTAAGGATTAGCCATTTGCTATGTTACACAATTTACTATAGAAAGGAATGCACGCACAAACCAATGAAACTTGGTGCCCGCATTTTCAAAACCGGGATTGCGATTACACTTGCTCTTTATTTGGCTTCGTGGATCGGGCTTCCCGCGCCGATTTTCGCTGGAATTGCAGCGATATTTGCGATTCAGCCGTCGATTTACCGCTCTTTTCTCATTATTATTGACCAGGTTCAGGCAAATATTATCGGTGCTGTGATTGCCACAGTATTCGGCCTTATTTTCGGACCCAGCCCGATTATGATCGGGTTGACAGCAGTTATTGTCATTACAATCATGCTGAAACTTAAAATTGAACATACCATTTCGATTGCTCTTGTCACAGTAATTGCGATTTTAGAATCCGCCGGTGACGACTTTTTAATGTTCGCGCTGGTCAGAACAAGCACAGTCATATTAGGGGTGCTTTCTTCCTTTATTGTCAACCTTGTGTTTTTGCCTCCTAAGTACGAAACAAAGCTGATCCATAATACGGTCGAAAACACAGAAGAAATTATGAAGTGGATCAGGCTGTCCATGCGGCAGTCAACAGAGCATTCGATTTTGAAAGAGGATATTGAAAAACTGAAAGAAAAAATGATCAAGCTTGATCAGACTTATCTTCTTTATAAAGAAGAAAGAAGCTACTTTAAGAAAACGACTTATGTAAAATCAAGAAAGCTTGTCCTGTTCAGACAGGCCATCATCACCGCAAACCGAGCGCTTGATACATTGAAGAAGCTGCATCGCCTGGAAAACGACATCTATCATATGCCGGAAGAATTCCAGGAAACACTGACTGAAGAGCTTGATTACCTGCTTTACTGGCATGAACTGATTTTGATGCGGTTTGTCGGCAAAATCAAGCCGCATGATGATACAGATGAAGAAGGCATTCAATATAAGCAGCTTTTAACAAAGTCATTCTTAAAGAATCAGCAGAACACGGATGATGAACTGATTGATTACAACATGCTCAATATTATGGCAAGCGCTGTAGAATATCGCGAGCAGCTTGAACATTTGGAAACCCTCATCACAAGTTTTCAAACGTATCATCCGAAAGATTGCGAAATAGAAATAGAAGAGTAACTCGGTTAATCAGCCGGGTTTTTTCTATACAAAAAAATCTTATATCCTTCGTTAAAAGGATATAAGATTGATGTTTTAGTTCAAATTTTGAATGGTAAATAAGTGCTTATACTGACTGTCGTAGTCCATGAGGTCATCATGGGTTCCGATTTCGATGATTGTGCCGTTTTCCATGACAACAATCTTATCCGCATGTGTGATCGTTGATAAACGGTGGGCGACAACAAACGTTGTTCTGTCCTTCGCCAGTTTGTCCATCGCTTCTTGAATATAGTGCTCACTTTCCAGATCAAGAGCTGATGTCGCTTCATCTAAAATGAGGAGCGGCGGATTTTTCAAAAATACCCGCGCGATTGAAATCCGCTGCTTTTGTCCGCCTGACAGCTTAACGCCTCTTTCTCCCACCCGGGTGTCATACCCTTCAGGAAAACTCATGATAAATTCATGTGCATTGGCAGCTTTCGCGGCTTCGATAATGTCGTCAAGAGAGGCATCAGGTTTGCCGATTGCGATATTTTCCCGAATCGTCTCACTGAATAAAAAGGTATCCTGAAGCACCATGCCAACCTGGTTGCGAAGACTCCTCGCTTCATAATCGCGAATGTCTGTCCCGTCAATCAGCAGTCTTCCGCTTGTCACATCATAAAATCTCGGAATCAGGCTGACAAGTGTTGATTTGCCTCCTCCGCTCATGCCGACAAGCGCTACGGTTTCTCCTCTGTTTACTTTTAAAGAGACATCATGGAGAATGTTTTCTTTTTCCTTTTCATATTGAAATGAAACGTTTTGAAATTCCACTTCTCCGCGGATCTGTTCGGCCTTAATGGCATTTGGTTTATCAGTGAGTTCATAAGGCTCATCGATAAATTCAAACACCCTGTCCATTGATGCGATTGACTGTGTCAATGTTGTAGAGGAATTAATCAGCCTTCTAACAGGGTTGTACATTCTGTCAATATATCCGACAAACGCAACCATTGTTCCGACTGTCAGCGGCCCATTAATGACAAAATAGCCGGCGCACGCAATCACGATGAGCGGCGCCAAATCTGTAATCGTATTAACGACTGCAAAGGTTTTGGCATTCCAATTCGTATGGCGGATCGCTTTATCTAGAAAATGGCCGTTTTTCTCGTTAAAATGAGCCTGTTCATGATCTTCTATCGCAAAGCTTCTGATGACCGGCATGCCTTGAATCCGCTCGTGCAAATGCCCCTGCACTTGAGCAAGCGCCTGTGAGCGCTCCCTAGTCAGCTTTCTTAATCGGCCGTAAAAATATTTCACTGATATGCCGTATAACGGGAATAAAACGATCGAGATCAGCGTTAATTTCACGTCCAGTGTCAGCATGATAGAGATTACAATCAAAATCGTCAGCATATCGAGCCATATATTCATCAGACCTGTGATGACAAAATCCTTTGTTTGTTCCACATCATTGATCACTCGGGAAATGACTTCCCCTGTTCTCGTATTCGCATAAAATCGAAGGCTCAGTTTCTGTATATGGTCAAACAGCTTAGCTCTTATATCATAGAGCACCTTGCTGGCTGTCCACTGGGCAAAATATTGCCGATAATATTCAACAGGCGGGCGCAAAATTAAAAATAAGGCGAACATGATCGCCATAATGGTGAACAGTGAAGTTGTTTTGTCACTGGCCGTGCCGCCTCCTTGAATAATGTCGTCAACTACGTGCTTCAGAAGCAATGGGAGAGCAAGCGGAATGGAGAATTTTACAATCCCGATTAATACTGTAACGAAAATTTGCTTCTTATAAGGTTTGACGAATTGCATGTAGCGTTTCATAACCCCCACGCTGATTCCCCCTCTCTCTTTATCATGATGTGTGTGAGCCCATGTGAAAAACCTGTTGGCCCCGCAACAGGTTTTCACATAACCATTATTTTGTATAGTGCAAATACCGTTCATACCACATATCGACAAACTCGGGTGCAAACGGTCCCTTGCGCTGATGAATCCAATGAAGCAGCGTGTTTAAATAGTCTCTTAAAATACTGTCGATTTCTTTTGGGTAATTCATCGCTTTCCGATGATCATCATATTCGTCTTCATCGAGAATATTGTAGGTCATGTCAGGAAAAACCTTAACATCTAAGTCATAATCAATATATTTAATTGCTTCGCCATCATAGGCAAACGGAGAACTGATGTTGCAATAGTAATGAACCCCGTCTTCTCTCAGCATGCCGATGACATTAAACCATTGTCTTGCGTGAAAATAACAGATTGCGGGCTCTCTGGTTATCCATGTCCGGCCGTCTGATTCGGTTACCATCGTCCGGTCATTAGCTCCGATGACGCACATTTCTGTACTTTTTAAGATTGTTGTCTCATTCCAAATTCTATGAATTAGCCCATTGTGCTTATAGCTGTGAATTTGAATGGTTTCTCCTTCCTTGGGATAGCCCATATTTCTCCCCTACTTTCTATAAAGCCCTGCAGTTAGTATGTCCAAATTTGCTTACCGACAACGTCTTTTACCTATTATAACGTTACAAATTGAAAAATGAAAATAAAAGAGCCATTCCGGCCGGGGAATGGCACATTCCTGCTCTACACAAAGGAAGACGGCTTTTCTGAGCTGCGATAAGAACGAATCACCTGCTCTGTCTGCTTTTGAAACATATCCTGTATATCGGCAAGATGTTTCCGTTTTACCGCAATTTCATCCTGAATACCGCGCAGCCTTGCATCCCTTTCCAAATGCCGGAGTTCTGCTTCAATTTGTTTACAGCGATCGAGCTCTGATTGAAGCTCGAGAAGCTTGTCCATCGTTTTCATCTGTTCACTTACCAGCTTTTCAAATTCCGTCATTGGTTCCTCCTTCAGCCTTGTGTAAGTATAAACGATTCCTCCTTTAATCATTTCGATTCCAATGAAGCAAACCCTTTGACTCATTATGTAGACCTTCCACAAGTTTTGTCGTTTTCAAACAGAAAAAAGCACTTTCACCCGAGGATGAAGTGCTTTTTTCTGTTTCAGTGATTAGCTGTTTTGTTGTTTGTTTTGTTCAGCAGATTGGTTTTGCTGTCTTACCTGCTGAGCGTTCGTTTCACTAGCGAATTCAGTGCCGAATTGACCTTGTTGGCCGGCAGCTGATTGCTGGTTTTGTTTTCTGACTTGCTGAGCGTTTGTTTCGCTAGCAAATTCAGTGCCGAATTGACCTTGTTGGCCGGCAGCTGATTGTTGGTTTTGTTTTCTGACTTGTTGTGCGTTTGTGTTGCTGAAATTATTTGAGTTAGCCATTGTTATCACCTCCACGGTCTTTAGAATGTGCAGGTGATCGTATGGCTATTCCTCTTTTTTAAAAAATTTTCAAACGAGCAGTGAGCGTCCGCCGTCGACGATAATTGTCTGTCCGCGGATCATGTCAGCCTTGGAAGACACTAGAAATTCAACAGTGTCAATCATGTCTTTAATTTCGACCATGCGTCCCGCCGGCGTGTTTTGACGCGCATCCTCAAGCAGATCCTCTCTGTTCGGGAAATGTTTGAGGGCATCTGTATCAATCGCTCCGCCTGATACGGCGTTGACGATAATATGTTTTGGCGAAAGCTCAACCGCAAGATAACGGGTTAAAGCTTCTAATGCCGCTTTTGATACGCCAACTGTCGTGTAGTTTTCAAGGTAGCGGATCGAACCTAATGAACTGATGCTGACAATATGCCCGCCTCCGTTCTTTTCCATTAGCTTGGCCGCTTCCTGAGCACAGAATAGCAACGCTTTCGCATTAATGTTCATCGTCCAGTCCCAGTGTGTTTCTTCTAGTTCCATGACAGGTCTCAGAACGCCAGACGCCGCATTATTGACAAAAACATCAAGTCTGCCGAACGTTTCATCAATTTGCTGAAACATTTCTTTGATTTTTGCCGGCTGGCCCACGTTTGCTTTTACGACAAGCACTTTGACGCCAAGCTTTTCGATTTCTTCCGCTGTTTCCAAAGCTGCTTTTTTGCTGCGCGCATAGTTAATAACAATGTTATAGCCGTTTTCAGCAAGTCTGATCGCGGCAGCTTTTCCGACACCGCGGCTGCTTCCTGTTACGAGAGCGCATTTATTTTGTTCCATTTTTCCTCATCTCCTTGTAGCGTATAGTTCTTATATTTCCACAAACAATAATGGCAAGAACTTAAAAGGGGGTTTTCTGTTATGTATGTCGGACGTGATATGAGCGAATTAAACATGGTTCCCAAAGAAGATTGGAAGAACAGTGAACTCGCCTATTTTCATCATGCCTTTCAGCAAATTATGCCTTATTTGAACGAAGAAGGCCAATCAAAATACCGGGAATTAACGCAAGAAATTGAAGCGCGCGGCGGAATGAAGCGCAATGAAGCGGACTACAGCCACGGCACGCGCGTCTCCTACGATTAAGAGTGTTTACGGAGCAGCCGGATATGCGGCTGCTTCCACTGCCATCTTCCAGATTTTTTGATGTGATACCGGGAACGCAAATTGTTCGAGCTCTTCTTTCGTCACTCTTTTCAGGTCTTTGGCATCCGACACTTGTTTTACTTTACCGAAAAACACAGAAATATTCCATACCAGGTGGGTAAAAACGTGCTCAACAACACCTTGCAGATCACTGATGTCGGCTTGTATCCCATATTCGTTTTCTAAAAATGCAGTGAGCTGTTCACGCTCGGTTTTGATCCCTTTTTGTGTTTCAAGATTAGGGAATTCCCACAGGTTGGCGAGCAAACCTTTTGACGGCCGTTTGTGTATATACACTTGTCCGTCTTCATCAGTCAGTACGATCGCGGCCATTGTTTTAATCCCCGGCTTTTTCTTTTTGCTTTTTACCGGAAGCTCCCTTTCAGTGCCTTCTTCAAATGCCGAGCAATGCTGCTGAACTGGGCATAGCAGGCATGACGGTGATTTTGGCGTACAGATCAAGGCTCCAAGCTCCATCAGACCCTGATTAAATTCAGAGGGTTTTTCTTTGGAAATAAAAGCTCGTATGGCGTCTTCAAAGATCGTTCTCGTTTTTGGTTTGGCGATATCATCCCAAATGGAAAGAATTCTGGACATGACACGCATCACATTTCCGTCAACTGCGGGAATCGGTTTATTATAGGCGATGCTGAGCACCGCTCCCTTTGTATAAGGGCCGACTCCTTTTAAACCGCCAAACTGTTTCTCGTCTGGAGGAACAATCCCTCCGTATTCCTGTTTCACTTCTTTTACAGCGCTTTGCAGGTTTCTGACTCGCGAATAATAGCCGAGCCCTTCCCATGCTTTCAGCACTTTTTCTTCATCAGCATCAGCGAGCGCTTCCACTGTCGGGAATTGTTCCACAAACCGCAGAAAGTAAGGGATCACTGTCTCTACTCTCGTTTGCTGCAGCATCACTTCCGATACCCACACTTTATACGGATCCTGGTTCTCTCTCCACGGCAGAACGCGCTGCTCTCGTTCGAACCATGAGATTAAATCCTCGCGAAATTGCTGTATGTTTTTTTGTTTTAATTTGTCTTCAAGTACGTTCATATGTGTTTCTCCCCAGTCTTTTGCGCCCTGCTTTTCTTTAGACTGTTTTTTGTTGTACACTAAGGGCACAGTACGATAATATGTTACATTAAATAGAAGTAAAGAAAAAGCGGAAACATATGAGAACGATTGAATCGGTTTAAAAATTGGGTATATGAAAACGGGGAATATCTTACAAAAGTGAATGTGCAGGACACAACCCTGCAAGGAGGTCAAGTATGGATACGGGCACACATGTCGTGATGGGCATCGCACTTGGCGGCATTGCAACACTGGACCCTGTTGTCGGATCAGATCCGGCAATGGCTCACGCTATTATGATCGCCACGCTTGCGGGCTCTCAGGCTCCGGATATTGATACTGTGTTAAAGCTTAAAAATAATGCTGTTTATATAAGAAATCACAGAGGATTCACCCATTCCATTCCCGCCGTTTTGTTTTGGTCTGTCATCATTCCGTCAATTCTGTTTTTATTTTACCCGCAGGCCAATTTTCTGCATCTGTGGCTATGGACACTGCTGGCAGTCGTGCTGCATGTCTTTGTTGATATCTTTAACGCATACGGAACACAAGCCATACGGCCGTTTTCGAAAAAATGGGTCGCTCTCGGTCTGATCAATACGTTTGATCCGTTTATTTTTATCAGCCATCTGGCGGCTATCGCGATTTGGTATGCGGGCGGCAATCCCGGCATCACATTTCTCAGCTTATATATCATATTGGCAGGCTATTATTTGGTACGCCTGATCATGCAGCTGAGAATCAAACGGAAGCTTCATGAGATGATTCATGATGAGATCGAAAGCATTATCATTTCTCCAACGATGAAATTCCGGCAGTGGAGGATCGCCGTGACGACAGCACATGCTTTCTATGTAGGAAGAAGCATGGAAGGCCATGTAGTCATTCTCGATACATTTAATCGGGTGCCTGTTCCTGAAACTGACGTGATGCATGCAGCAAAGCAGGATGATAACATCGCGGCGTTTCTGTCATTTTCTCCGGTGTACCGGTGGGAAGTGGATACGTTTAAAGATCATTACGAGGTGAGATTCATTGACCTGCGTTATCGGAGCAAAGGCCATTATCCGTTTGTCGCCATCGTTCATATCGGCCATGATCTCACGATTCGGTCGTCTTATACAGGATGGATATTCAGCGAAGAAAAGCTTCAGAAAAAATTAAAGCTCGGCTCTGTTTAGAGCCGGGCTTTTTTTCGTCTTATATATAAAACAGCAAGCAGCAGACTGACGAGAGATATGAGTGCCGATATTTTAAAGTATGGCGGATAGTAGACCAGTTCAATGTGATTGTCTCCCTTTTGCGCCTTAAAGCCTATGAAAGCATAGTCCGCTTTTTCGATCGTCTGTGTTTTTCCGTTGATCTTCAGCTCCCAGCCTTTTTCATAAGGGATTGGAAGCATGATGTACTTGTCTTTTGAAAGATGATAGGAAAATGTCAGCTTATTTTTATCCCATTTCAGATTGTCTGCTTTATCTGTTTTGTTGCGCTGCACTGCGCTTTTCAGCGTTTTGTAGTTTTCTTCATAAAGCGCTATGTTTTTCAGCTCATACGTTCCTTTCGGAAGCTTGATTGAGATATCGTCTGATTTAGGCACTCTGACCGTTATATCATTTACTCCGGTTTTATAAATCGATTTGTTCGATTTCCTCGTTGTGACATAATCATTAACCTTTAACGTAAATCCTTTATCTTTTGCTTTGCTTTTCAAATAAAAGCTGACATAGTAGTCTCCCGGAGCGGATGAGGCATGTTTCGGGGTGATGATCAGTTCTCCTCCGTTTTCTCCAGTCACAGTGAGCAGTCCGTTTTGATAATCGGCATGCTTTGCGGTGATGTCCGACTCGGCCATGAGATTGGCCAGTTTTGGCGCCTGCTCCGTTTTCCCCGTTGCATCTGCTAATACAATTCCTTTTAGCATTGCCTGTTCTTTCGCAACAGCGGGCAATTTGTCCAGCTCGCTTTCGCTGTATACGGCCTCGGCTGTTTTGACGAAAGGAAGCATGTATTGATTTTTGTAAACTGCATAATGCTCCGATTCTACATCCTTTTTGAAGCCGTATGGCACGTTGGCTTCGTTTGTTTTTTCCGTCATGTAATATTTGCCGTAAAGCAGGCTGTATACATTCGCCCTGTCTCCCAATGACGCATAACGGCTGACGCTTTCCCTCCCCATATCGATATTCAGATCATTCCAATAGAAGGTCAGCAAATGCTGGTTTAAGATGCTGGAATATACGCTGAATCCATTAAATCCGTAAATGATTGGCGTATTATTGAAGACTCCGTTCATCCAGTCAATTCTCATGAGCGGATCATCGTCTTTCTTCTGTAAACGCCTGATGAGCTCAGAAGATTCTTGCCCTTTGTATTCCTCACCCGTGAGATATGCTTTTGTTACACTGTCCAGATCGCCTCCTTCTGAGAGCGCGTATTTTTGATAAATATTGGCGACAAACAGCGAAGAAAGAATGATCACACCGTACACAGCCGCTTTTGCCCGTTTTTTCGTGAAGGCTGCAGCAAATAGGGCGGCGATTGTCAGGAATAAGAGCAATAAGATGCTTTCATTCGCAGGCTTCCATATATCCAGCTCATACCTTTGGATATGATACAAGTAAAGAAGCAGGACAACAGCTATGGCCGGGAGCAGTTCTTTCCATTTCAGTTCAGACAGCTGTGACAGGCCCGCCGCAGCTGCTCCCGCAATGGTAAAGGCCAGAACATATTCAAACCGGTTTTGCGGAGCGGAAAAGCCGTTAAATGCGCTGGCCGCATACGGGCTGAAATGAAAAAGAATAAACAGCAGGCTCAATCCGGCAAAGAGACGAAACACGCGGTTTTTGTAAAAAGAAACAATAAACAAAAACAGCAGAAAGGCGGCCGGGACAATGATGATCCGGCTTGAAAATAAGATATTATCATCGAAATTCAGCCACTCTATTTTCTGGCTGTACGGGGGGCGCAGGTTGTTTAAATAACCGTATACCACTGGCACAAACGCCGCCGCACTGATTCCGAAAGAAATGATCCCTGACACCAAAAACATTCTGAGTTGGATCCATCTCTTCTCTTCATGCTTTTCCAGTCGAATCAGCCATCTGAACAGCACGTAGAGCCCAATGAATATGAGGTTTATATATGCAAAGTAAAAATTGTTGATTAACGTCAGCGAACACGCGACGATAAACCATGCCGGACGCCGCTCTCTCATGATTTTTTCCGCTCCGAGCACAAGCAGCGGAAGCCAAATCATTGTATCGGTAAAGAATTCCCAATACGCTTCGTGGCGGAAATAAATGATCGAGGCACCGTATAATACGGCTCCCGTAAACGACGCCGCTCTGTTCTTAAGAAGATAGTGAAAAACAGAAGCGGCAGTAAAAATGATCAGACTCAGTTTAAAAATACTGATAAAAACAGCTGACTCCGCCCAAAAAAGCGCATCCGCTTCTCCGATCAGCTGAATGGCTTGAAGCAGCCAGACGGCGGCGGATACCGCAAGAAAAAGAAAGGAGGCAGAAAAATAATAGCCGAGCTGACTGTATGTACCGCCGCCGAGTCCGAATGAATAATTGTAGAAAAAATTACCGTGTGTATATTGATCAAATAATAATTTTTTAAAGACGATCATTTGCGCAAGCCCGTCACCAGGACCTGTCATATATCTGCCGTCCGCCCACTCTTTCACAAAAAAAACGTGTGCCAGAACGGATACCAACAGACTGGCCGCATAGATCATGACATATTTTCTTTTCATATGAATTCTCCAGTCTTGCCTTTGAAATCGTAGACACGCAAAAAAAGCACTGCCAATGGCGCTTGGTGATTTCAGTGCATTTTTGTCAGACGCCGCATGTTTTCCAATTCGTTCGTTTCAGGCAGGTCTTTGTTCGGGATATTCGCTTCTTTAATCAAATAATGCGGGCGTTTTTTTGTTTCATAATAGATACGGCCAATATATTCGCCTATGATTCCGAGGCTTAACAGCTGTACTCCGCCGAGAAATAACACCGCCGAGATAATGGTGAAATATCCGGGCACAGAAATGCCGTTAGTCAGAATTTTAACGAATGTGGCAATGATATAAATGATGGAAAGCAGCAAGATGAAAATGCCTGTGTAAAAACATATTCTCAGCGGTTTATGATTAAATGAAACGACGCCGTCCATCCCGTAGTTAAACAGACTGCTGAACGACCATTTTGATGTGCCGTTTTTTCGTTCTACATTTTCATAAAATACAATTTTCTGATCGAAGCCGATCCAGCAAAACAAGCCTTTTGAGAAACGGTTGCCTTCACTCAGCTTCAAAAGAGCGTTGACAGCTTGCCGGCTTAACAGCCGAAAATCTCCGACACCGTCACGCAAATCAACCTCCACCGCTTTATTGATGAACTTGTAATACATAGATGACAGGAGTGAGCGGACAGGGCTGTCTCCTTTTCGGTTCCTTTGAGCAATGACTTGATCATAGCCTTCTTCGTAGCCTTTGATAAATTCCTTCAGCAAATAAGTCGGATGCTGCAGATCGGCGTCCATTACAATAACCGCCTCGCCTTGAACATGCTCAAAGCCCGCCAGAATCGCGGCTTCTTTTCCGAAGTTTCGAGAAAAAGATATGTATTTTACCCGGCTGTATTCGGCTGCCAAGTCTTTGATCTGCTGAAGCGTGTCATCAACACTTCCGTCATTTATGAAGAATATTTCATAGTCATAATGAATGCTTTTGAATTCCTTTATCAAAGATTCATGAATGAGTTTGACATTATACCCTTCATTGTAAGACGGGATAATAATCGAGATTAATCCTTGCTTCATTAAGGCACCTTCTTTTTATTATTCTTTTTTAAGTATTGCCTTAGGGGAGTTTTGCACAAATCTTCAGTAAGGCTATTCCTTTTTTTAAAGTCGTTTAAACCTGTTTTTTGTTACATTTTTATGGTGAAACATTCACGATTTTTAATGTTATTTTGTCATGTTTAAAACAGACTATGAAAAAAACACACAGAAAAAGTCTGCCATTATGACAGACGGATTGTAAATAAAACCTGACTTATTCGTTTGTAAGATATTCTAAAATCAGATGATTGACGATGGCTGGCTTTTCATGGTTAATCCAATGGGAGGCTTCATCAACAAAAATGAGATGTCCATTCGGGCAATGCCTTTCCGTCTCTTTCGCAAGCTTTCTGCTTAAAAAGCGGTCTTCCATTCCCCAGATCATCCGGTAGGGTGCTGTTTCGCAAGTGGTTTTCTCTGCACGGCTGCCTTTTCTGAGGGCTCTGTACCAGTTTAGCATAGCTGTCAGGGCACCGGGCTGTTTCCACGCTTCTTTGTATCTGCTGACATCCTCTGACGTAAAAAGCTCAGGACGGGATGATAATCCAATCGCCTTGTCTAAAGTTTCATAATCATTTTCCTTTAGCGAGGCCTCCGGTATATCAGGCAGCTGGAAGAATGCGATATACGAACTTTTCAGCCATTGCGGCGGATAAATTGGCGTTACGGTTTTCATGATGTGCGGGTGCGGAATGTTGATGGCGATCAGCTTTTCAACATATTCCGGGCTTGTTGAAGCCAAATGCCATGCGACTGCCCCTCCCCAGTCATGCCCGATGACAATTGCTTTTTCATCAGTGAACTGCGTAATAAGCCCGATGATATCATCTCTTAATGTATCAATCCGATAAGAATCAATTCCGTCCGGTTTGTCACTGAGATTGTAGCCCCGCTGGTCGGGAGCAATCACCCGGTAACCCGCATCGGCGAGCGGTTTGATTTGATTTTTCCAGCCGTACCAAAACTCAGGAAACCCATGGAGCAACACAAGCAACGGGCCATCCTCCGGTCCTGCGGCTGCAACGTGGAGCGTGATTCCGTTTGTTTTGACAAACTGGCATTTAACTCCGTCCACTTCTATCTCCTCCTTGATTGCACATCATGTTTTTCAGCCTTTTCTCCGTCAGCATAAACGTAATGACACAGGCGGCAAGCAGCAGGATGAGCTGAAGAATGATCAAGTTTGACTTCAGCAGCAAACCAAATGCCGCAATCACCAAGCCTGACAGGATCATCAATGATGCACTATAATTGTTCGCTTCATTCCATAATCTTTGATCTGACATTGAGCGTTTCGTTCTGTATCCGTATACACTGTTGATGGATGTGGGAGGAAACAGTTTGATCAATATACCTGCAATGACCATGAGCCCTCCGCCGACTTACCTGCCATATCATCATCTCCTCTCTCATTGTTACGTACGGAAAGAAGAAATGTTTCATGCATAGGCAAAAAGACAAGCCTCAGCCTGCCTTATTTATCGTGATTGCAAGTCCTTTGTCTTGATATAGCCCTTCACTCCGCCATCATCCACGAACGCCCAAGTGAAGTCAAAGCCGCCGTTTTTACTGAATCCCCACCCAAGTAATGTTACCTCTGTTCCTGAGGAGAGCTGTTTGGCTTTTCCATTTTCAGGTGTCGGCGCATAAAAAGCTGTCTGTTTTGCTGTTTTCGCTTGGCTTGCGGTTTTCATTAAGAAGTGTGTTGAAATATATGCTTTTTTTCCTTTGAAGTGAATCTGAGCCCAGTCGTCATTTGCAAATCCGTTGACTGTGATTTTTTGTTCTGACGATAAAGTGCCGAGAATGTCACCTTTATGATTTGGTTCAGTCCGGACATTCAGCTTTCCTGCTTTTATGATGTAAGTATCAGATGATGGCATACTGGCAGATATGTCGTGAAGGGGTGCAGCTTGTGCTGCGGGAGCGGAATAAAGTGCTGATAAACTCAGGCCTGCGGCAGCTGTTAAAGCGAGCAATACTTGTTTCTTTTTCATCTAAAGCTCCTCCTCGCATTTGACAAGATATAAGTGGTATTCCCTGATTGACCGGCTGGCGAAACCCTGTTTTTTTATTTTTTCTGCCTGTTAAGGTAATTTTAAGAAAATGAAAAAACCTGCCGGTCGATAACGGCAGGTTTTTTTAATGCAAAAGGCCTTTGCTTTGATTTAAGTAATCATTCACGTCATCACGGGGGCTTTGAAAAAGGTGGAGCTGGCCGCCATAGTTTTCAATCCATTGTGAGACGATTTTTTCGGTCATTTTTTCACCCTGATAGGCGTGTCCGGCTTTTGCATAGGTTGCTTCAAAGTCGCTCCATAGCAATTCCACCCATGTTTTTGCCTGTATATAGCTGATCATATCGTTCTTTTCCAGAAGCAGATTTGTCAGTTTCTCAATGTACGTATTCATGTGTGCAGTCTCCTTTCTTCAGGAAATAAATGACGCTTTAAAACGTTCTGTTCTCCATATACTAACCTTACGTCTTCAACTGGAAAGACGCAACTTTTTGATCTCGAACCTAGGGGGAAATGACATGGTCCGGAATAAAGAAAAAGGATTTCCTTACGAAAACGAAAACAAATTTCAGGGTGAACCGAGAGCAAAGGACGACTATGCTTCAAAGCGTGCTGACGGCTCCATCAACCAGCATCCTCAAGAAAAAATGAGAGCTTCCGGCAAACGGTAAAGAAGAACAGCTGCATGCCCTGCAGCTGTTTTTTTATCATTTATTGACTTGATACTCATAAACGCTCTTCTTTTCTGATACATGTGCGAAGGTCGAAAGCACGAGGCCGCCTGCGGTCATCAGCGCTCCGCCCGCAAACAGCCAGGAATAAGAGCCTGTTCCGCTTAAAATCATTCCTCCGATCCACGCACCGAGGGCATTAGCTAGGTTAAACGCCGATACGCTGACAGCGGCGGCAATGGTTGTGCCGCTCTCAGAAGAGGAAATGACCTTCGTTTGCAGCAGAGGCGGCGTGCCAAATGCACATGCCCCAAATAAGAACGTCGCAACAATGGCTGCGGCCGGGTAAACGGAGATATAAGGAAATACGGCCAGCACACCGATCAAACCGGCCAGCACGCCGATCATCGTCCGTGTCAGCAAAGGAAGCGGCACTTTTCCCGCAAAGAAATTCCCCGCAACGCCCCCTAATCCATATGCAAAGAGAGCGCCTGTAATGCCGATGGTGCCGAATCCGGCTGAATGTCTCAAAATCGGTTCAATAAAGGTGTAGGCGATAAAGACGCCGGAATAGCCTAAAATCGTAATTGCAAAGGAATACAGCACCTGTTTGTGTGTAAATACCCCCCACTCCTTCATAAGCATTGGGATCACTTTCGGTTTTCTGTTCGGCACAGCAGCCATGAGGCCGAGAAATCCAATAACGCCAAGTGCCGTAATGATGGAGAATACAGCTCTCCAGTTCAGGACATCTCCGAGATAAGAGCCGAATGGAACACCGAGCATCAGAGCAACAGTCAGCCCGCCGTTCATTGAGGCGGCGGCTGCAGCACGCTTTTCCGGCGGGACCATTTCACTGGCAAATACCATAGCGATCGCAAAAAAAGCCCCATGAATGGATGCAGAGAAAATTCTTGAAACGGCCAGCACCGCAAAATTCGGCGCCAGTGCGCTCATCAGATTGGAAAGGATAAAAATCGCCATCAGCCCAAGCAGCACAGGTTTTCTCGGGAGCTTGACGGAAATGATGGTGACGATCGGGCCTGTCAAACAGACGCTTGCCGCATAAGCTGTGACAAGTAGCCCCGCAGATGAAACCTGTATATGAAAGTCATTGGCAATCGACGTCAAAATCCCCATGACCGCGTATTCTGTGTATCCAATTGAAAATGTACAAATCATAAGAACAAATATTATAAATTTTACAGATGGGTTTTTGATACTCAACGTCATCGCCTCCTTTGATTTAAAAAACAACGAGGTTCATCTTAAAAGATTTTTGGAGGGAATTCAATGATTTTTTCTTTAAGGTTTCGTGTGAATGTGCTGCACAAAAAAAGAGGCTGATATTCAGCCTCCATGTTACGCTTGCTTCTTTTCTTTCAATACCGAGATTGGCAGCGCCTCCTCTTGATCAGGGGACGCGGTTCTGTATCCCCATGCGAAAACGCCATTTAAATAGCTGATGGTGAACTCGTCACCAGAGTCTTCCACACGATACGTAGCTCCCGGTGAGAAATCTTCCGGGTTCAGCAAATAGGCTTTTGCCATCGTGATTTTCCGTTCCAGCACTGCCAGTTCATTTATAATCCCATGCTGTTCGGCCTTTCTTGCTTTTTCAGAAAGTAACGCGATTTCGGTATTGAGTTCGTGCGGTGTCATTTGACTGTATCGTTTCTCCATTTTTCAGCTACTCCTCTTCCTGCAGAAATTGCTCGATTAAATCGAGTGAGAATCCTTTGCGGAATAAAAATTGTTTGACCTTCATGGCGCTTTCATAGGAGCCGTCATAGCGGTATTTTCTTATCGCTTTTTCCGCATGCAGGCGCAGCGCTTCTTTCTCTGTGTCTTCATCATTTTCGTATTCAATCTGCTCAAGCGCCGCGTTAATAACATCAAATGAGAAGCCCTTGCGCTGAAGCTGCATTTTGGCGCGCTGCTTGAGCTCTTTCGTCGAAAGCTTTTTATCTTTTTTGAGAAGCTTTTCTACATGCTTGACCGCTTCTCTCGTCTGATCTTCAAAGGAAAAGGAACTTAGCGCCTCCTTAATGGTATCGTCGTCGATCCCCTTCGCTCTCAGCTCTCTGAATAAAACGTCAGGGCCTTTTCCGTTCGTTTTTTTATGGGTGCTGACATAAGCCGCGGCAAATTCCTGATCGTTTAAGTACTTGTAGTCGTTGAGCTTATGGATGACTTCCGCAATGACGGGCGCCGAGGTTTCTTTTTTCTTTAAGTGGTCCTCAACTTCTTTCATTGACCTCATCCGGTAGGATAAAAATTCAAGTGCACGGTTGAAGCCTTTTTTCACCTCGTCTCCGTATTGAATCTCAACGATGTCAAGATCATCGAGCTCTTTTCCCTTTTTGAGATCAAATTTCACGAGCACGTCCGCATCCACACTAAAGGCATATTTTTCATCCAGAAAAATATTAAAGCGTTCCGTATTCTTTTTTTGCGCTGATATTTTTGTAATAAATGGCATCTTAATCTCCCTTCTCAGGCCTGACACTCGTTTTCTTTTCGGAATATAAGGTAAAGTATATGTATTAGAACGAATGAGGAGAGATGTTCATGAATATCGCAATGACGGGCGGAACCGGTTTTCTCGGTCAGCATTTGACAGGCGTTCTAACGCGCCAGGGACATCATGTTTATATTTTATCAAGAAACGCAAGGGAAACTGAACAAAAAAATATCACCTATGTCCAATGGCTGACGGAAGGAGCCGCGCCGGAGCAGGAGCTTCCTCATATTGATGTCTGGGTAAATCTTGCGGGAAAATCGATTTTTGGCCGCTGGACAGAAAAAACAAAACAGCACATTCTCTCCAGCCGGATCAATGCGACACGTGAGGTGCAGCGGCTTATTCATAAACAAAAGGAAAAACCGAAGGCGCTGATTCAGGCGAGTGCAGTGGGCATTTACGGCACAAGTCTTGAGAAAACCTTCACAGAGGATTCTCCAACGTCAGATGAGGATTTTCTCAGCCATACTGCACATATGTGGGAAAAGGAAGGACAGAACATTGAGGCGATGGGCATCCGGACGGTTTATGCGAGGTTTGGCGTAATGCTTGGAGAAAAGGGCGCTCTCCCGCTCATGGTTCTCCCCTACAAGCTTCTGGCCGGCGGAACGATCGGAACAGGCAGACAGTGGCTGTCATGGATTCATGTTGAAGATGCCGCCCAGATGATCCGATTCGCGATGGAAAACGCCGGCATCTCAGGGCCCATGAATGTCACCGCGTCCAATCCCGTGGAAATGAAGCCATTCGGAAAAACGATTGCACGGGTGAAGCGCCGCCCGCACTGGCTCCCTGTCCCGGAATTGTTTTTATCAAAAGCATTGGGTGAAATGAGTCTTTTGATTGTGAAAGGACAGCGCGCTCTCCCTAAAAAAGCGATCACCTCTGGATTTCGTTTTACATATTCAGATCTTGAATTCGCACTCTCACAGCTGATAACGGACGGAAAGGCTGTATAAAAACGGAAGGAAGCGTCAACCTTAAGAATAACATGGTTGAAGGAGGTCCTTTTTTATGGAAAAGAAGAGGGAGAAGCATCAGCAAGGCGCTAACCTAAAGAAAATGCAGGAAGTTCTTTATTCAGGCGAATTTAAAAAAGCGGAAAAAGCTGCTAAGCGAAAGTAGGAATACATAGCCTCTTAAAGCCAGATACTATGTTTGTTTGATATCACTTTTTAGGGGGAATTTGATATGGGCAGAAATCATATCCACAAAAACCGTGATAAAAACAAACAAAAGCTTCCTCAAGTTCCCGACGCATTAAAAAGGGAAACTGACGGCGTTTATGAAGAATATTCAAGCGAGCTTGCTGATGCGGATGACCGCAAAGCGCAAGAGCGTGCGAAAGCAGCCGACAACAGAGCGAAACAGAAATCCCGTTAATGAAAAACCCCTTGTCTCCGTTTGAGACAGGGGGTTTTTTACATCTCGGTGAACCGTTCTCGGATCGGCGTGCGTTTTTTCACTTCCGGCGCTTCGTCGGGATAGCCCGTTTGTATGATCGCGGCGAAGCGTTCATTATCCTGTAAACCAAAGGCCTGATGCACCTCTTTGTCGTAAAGGATTTTGCCGCTTTTCCAAACCATGCCGATTCCTTTTTCCCAGGCGAGCAGCTGAAGGTTTTGGATCAATGAGCTGGTTGCCGCAAAATCATCGTCTCGCGCTCTTTCGTTTTCATCTTGTTGGAATACGACGAGCAGAAATCCCGGGACACGCCCAAGTGTGTTTTTGAAATTTTGCAGCTTCTCCTCTGTCATATCCGGCTTTGCTTTTTGAGAAAATGAAGCAAATGTGTTGATCAGGCTGGCTTTTCCTGTCTCACTGGAAACGTAAATAAATCTCCACGGCTCTGTCACTCTGTGATTTGGCGCATATTTTGCCGTTTCAAGCATGTCAAGAATGACAGCTGAAGGCACTGGCTCTTGTTTGAATTTTCGAATTGACCTTCTGCTGCGTATGATGTCCCGCAGTGATGAATGTCGATGTATCTGTTCGGTTTGAGGCATACCGTTTCACCTTCCTAAGCAATTGAAAATGATTATCATTTATAATGATAACGGAAAGTGCATCTTGTTGTAAACCATCTTCCTAGATTTTCAGAATACGGGTTTCTGAGTACACGGCTGTTCCTGTCATGTTTACTTTCATATTGCCGCCTTCTTCACTGATTTCAATTTTCACTTTCCCGTCCTTTCCTATTTCCTGCCCTTGTTCAATGATAAATTCACGCTGATCGGCACGGCCGTACTGTTTCATATAAGCCCCCATCACGCCGGATGCTGTACCGGTCACTGGGTCTTCTATCGTTCCCGAATACGGGGATGAAAAGTGCCGTCCGTGAAGATGGCTGTCGGGATAAACAGTTTCAAAAGTAAACGGGTGGACTGAAGCCTTTGGCAGATCAACTAACACTTCCGGAAATTGTTTGTTGTCAGGCACCATTTTTTTGGAGGCCTCCAATGATCGAAGCGGAACGATGGCTGTCCATATGCCAGTGCTGCCAAAAACAATCGGAAGGTTTTCATGAAAATCTTCTTCCGTGATTCCCAGTGCGCCCGCAAGTTTTTCCCGATCGCCTGTAAATGGTTTGAACTGCGGAGAAGCCTGTTCAAGCGTGATATGGACTCGGCCTTTTTTTTCAGCAATTTTCACAGGCAGGATACCCGCTTTCGTTTGGATGCTGTACGTTTGACCGCTCTCCAGCATTCCTTTTTCACATAAAGCATAAAGAGAAGCGACAGTTGCATGTCCGCACAAATTCATTTCGTGCCCGGGGGTAAAGTAACGGAGTTCCAGATCAGCTGACTCGCTTTTCTTGATAAAGGTGGTTTCTGAATATCCGGCATGCTCAGCTATGGTCTGCATCTCTTCTACAGTGTAATCATCCCCCTGCAATACGACGCCGGCAGGGTTTCCTTTGCCGGGACTGCTTGTAAATGCTTCGTATTTTAATACCTCTATTTCTTTCACTTGTCTGCGCCCTTTCTTTATCAATGTCTCCTGTCAGTATAGCAAAAATAATTATGAATTTTCACCCAATTTAAAAACCCATTTTCTTTTGTTGGAAAATGGGATTCATGATCAAGAATTTCTCGTTTTATAAAGCAAATAAATAAAATAAGGGGCGCCGATAGCCGCTGTAAACACACCGGCTGGCACTTCCACCGGAGCAAATAAGGTTCTGCCGATAATGTCAGCAGTTAAAACGAGCAACGCCCCGATGAGTGCCGACACCGGGAGCAGCGCGCCATAAGACGAGCCAACGAGGCGCCTTGCAATGTGTGGTGCCATCAGCCCGACAAAACCGATTGTGCCGGCCACCGAAACCGCGCAGCCCGTAAGAGCCGTACTCAAAAGGAGCAAGAAAAAACGATTGCGCTGCACGGCGCTGCCAGCACCCGCGGCAATATCTTCGCCCAGCACCTGTATATTCATATTTTTCAGCGCGATAAAACAAATAAATAAGAGAATGACAGATAGGATAACTGCTATTTTTACATGCTGCCAGTTTGATCCATACACTGATCCAGTGATATACACATTGGCTTGTGACGCCCGGTAAATCGGGCCTTTGATCATCAGCAGAGTGGTCATGGCCTGCGCCGACATTGAAAATCCGATACCGATAAGCACCAGCCGGAATGTGGAGGCGCCATTTTTGTATGCCAGGAAATAGACGATGAGTCCGACAGCCGAGGCGCCGATAAATGCGGCCGCCGGAAGCCATGACAGACTGATCGCAAGTGAGCTGCTGCGGTCTGAAAAGAACATCATCACAAGCACGACCGCTACCGCCGCCCCTCCCGTTATTCCGATAATATCAGGAGATGCCAGAGGATTTCTGACGAGCCCCTGCAATATCGCGCCTGCCGCTGCCAAACAGACGCCGGCGCATAAAGCGGTCAAAATTCTCGGCATGCGGAATGACATGATCATCAGTTCATCCAGCTTGGAGCCAGCACCAAAGAATGTTTTTGCCACATCCCAAGGCGGAATAAACCGTTTTCCGAAACCGGCGCTTATCATCAGCACAGCCGCTGTTAATCCAAGCAGAGCCAAAAAAACGATCCATGCTTTCTTTTCAGCCGCGGTAACGCCAAAACGAAGTTTCATAGCTTTGCCCCCCTTCTTGCGATGTACACAAACACAGGCATGCCGATGATAGCCGTCATGACCCCGACCGGAACTTCCTGAGGCATAATGATATACCGCGCTCCGATATCTGAGGCAACAAGCAAAACCGCACCCAAAACAGCGGAAAAGGGCAGAACCCAGCGATAATCATTCCCGACGATAAATCGGGCAAAGTGCGGAATAATGATGCCGATAAAGGAAATCGGCCCGGCAATGGCCACAGCAGATCCGGCCAGCAAGACAACACAAAGGGCCATCACAAATTTCAGCAGACCCGTTTTCTGGCCGAGTCCTTTTGCCACATCTTCTCCCATAACGAGAAGATTGATTTTTTGGCCAAGAAAGAAACTGATGACAAGCGCCGCGGCCGCATATGGGAGCATCGTTATCAGCAGATCCAGACTCCTCCCCTGTACAGAGCCGGTCAGCCAAAAAAGCACTTGAGCAAGCTCGAGTTCATTAACAGAAAGCAAGCCTTGTGTCAGAGAAGAAAACATGGCTGCCATGGCCGCCCCAGCAAGCGTCAGTTTGATTGGGGTCAGCCCTTCCCTTCCAAGCGAGCCTGCAGCAAACACGATTGCAGCGGTAAATGCTGCCCCGAGAAACGAGCTCCATACCAGTGCCTGAGGTGATTGAATATGGAGAAAAAACGATCCGGCAACAATAAAAAAACCGGCACCGGCGTTAATGCCGAAAATCCCCGGTGACGCAAGCGGATTTTTAGTGAGTGCCTGCATGAGAGCACCCGCGGCTGCAAGCGAGGCACCGACAACTGTGGCAACTAGTGCACGCGGGAGTCTGACGTCTTTGATGATGACATGCTCATTTGTACCATTGTAAGAAGTAAACGCCTGAAAGACCTGTCCCCATGACGTACCTGTATAGCCATAAACAACGCTTGCGCAGACAGCCGCCAGTAACATCAAAATCAGACATATTAACACAATCCATTTTGAAGATGCCTTTTTGCAGATCATGGTCTCATTCTCCTAGTGATTTACTATGTATTGGTGATTTTGAGAATATTCCTCAATTAAGGATTGACACTCTCAACACTGCTTATTATGATCTAAATGATAATGAATTTCAATATCGGGAGGAAAAAGATGAAAAAGCATATCAGCATGCTATTCGTATTTTTAATGGCTGTTATCGTGCTTTCTGCCTGCAATAGTTCAGAAAGTTCAAGCAGCAGTGAGGGATCAAGCAGCAAAACTAGAACGGTCAAACATGCAATGGGGACATCAGACGACATTCCAGTCAGCCCAAAACGGGTTGTGGTTTTAACAAATGAAGGAACAGAGGCGCTCTTAGCGCTTGGCATTAAACCTGTCGGCGCCGTAAAGTCATGGAAGGGCGACCCATGGTATGACTATCTGAAAGATGACATGAAAGGTGTGAAAAACGTCGGTCTTGAAACAGAACCGAATGTGGAAGCCATCGCGGAATTAAAGCCTGACTTGATTATTGGAAACAAAGTGCGCCAGGAAAAAATTTATGACCAGTTACATGCGATTGCGCCGACCGTTTTCGCTGAATCTTTGGCCGGGAACTGGAAGGATAACCTGACTCTGTACGCCAACGCGGTGAATAAGGCGGACAAAGGCAAGGAAGTCATTGCCGATTTTGATAAACGCGTTTCTGATTTGAAAGACAAACTAGGCGATCAGACAAATAAAACTGTTTCTGTCGTACGCTTTTTATCCGGTGAGTCAAGAATTTATTATACCGATTCATTCTCGGGGATTATTTTAGACCAGCTTGGCTTCAAACGACCTGAAAAACAGGCGGAGCTGTTCAAGAAGCAGAAGGACCAATTTACGTTCTCAACAGACAGTAAAGAATCGATTCCTGACATGGATGCTGATGTGCTGTTTTATTTCACCTATAAAGCCGATCATGCAAAGGAAAATGAAAAATGGGCCAATCAGTGGACAAGCAGTTCACTATGGAAAAACCTGAAGGCTGTAAAGTCAGGTAATGCCCATGAAGTCGATGACGTCGTATGGACAACCGCAGGCGGAATCAAAGCCGCAAACGCTCTGCTTAATGATATTGAAACCTATTTCTTAAAAACGAAATAAAAAAGACTCCGTCTGGTTAGACGGAGTCTTTTTTGCTTTTACCGATCAGCCGCGTGACGAGGAACATGGTGACAGAAAGAGATCTGTTTTTCCGGTACGCCAAGTATTTGCCGCGCCACTCCGGTTTGTATTTTTCTTTAAAGGCTCTGAGGCCGCTGAAGCTGTACATGTATCTGACATTATTAAAAATGACAGCGGCAAATCTTTCGGACCAGAAGGATGTAAAGGCGGTGCCCACATTGGCCAAGGGCGCCATTCCCATGTTAAATGACGTGCAGCCTTCCTCCTTCGCCCATAAAAACATGCGGATGAACAATGCATCCATAATGCCGTTCGGGGCGTCGGCGCGGTAACGCATCAGATCGACCGATATCTCCCCTTCCTGATACATCGGCATGACATTTGCAAATGCGATGATCTCTCCTTCTGCATTTTTCATATAGGCGATCGGCGCTTTTTGTAAATATGACGGGTCAAAAAATCCGAGCGAGAATCCCTTCTCCTTTTTCGAGCCGAGCCATTCGTCTGAGATTTGTTTCAGCTCCTCCAAAAATGCATCTGAAAATGGGGGATGATCCACATGAAAGGTATATTCCTCTCGCTCAAAGCGGTTATTGATCGCCCGAAGGCCGGCTTTTTTCTTCCCAGTCAAGGTGAATGTGTTTAAATCCACATAGGCTTCCTCGCCCAGTTTGAAGAAGTTATAGCCAAAGTCGTGATACAGCGCCATGTCCTCTCGTTCAATTTGATAAAACAAAACGCTGAATCCCTTTTGATGCGCTTCGTTCAGAAACTCTTCCAGCACGAGCGGGAACGATTCTCTTTGGCCTGACGGATCGCCGAGCACAACCAGCCTTCTGGCGATTTTCCCAAACAGAAGCAGCGCATTACCGTCACTTGAAAAATAAAACCGCTTATCTCCGAGAAAACCGAGGTGGCTCAGCGCGTTGCCGCCTTTTTCATTAAGAAACGCAGCAAGACGATCAGGGTCAGCTTTCTCTCCAATTGGTTTCGTTCTTTTATGATACACCACTGTAAATATGAAGAAGAACAGCGGCACAATGATGATCGCCATGATGGTTGCATAGGTGATATGCGAGGTGCTGTGAACGAAATATTCGTGACGCAGCACCTTTTTCATCCGGTCCCAAATAAAGCCCGCGATCAGATTGTAGTTAAAGAGCGCCACAGTAAACAGCGCCACAGCGAATATCATTTGGCCAAGCGTATAGGATGCCTGTTCCCGGACAAATTGTTTTTTCAAGAGCACAAGCAATACGATAATCATTGGCAGTACAAATATCGCACTGATGTTGAGCCCTTTTAAGAAGCTGAACACAAACCCGCCGACAAGTGCTGTAATGGCCATCGTATAGGAACGTTTTGTCCGTTTATAAAGCTCGATCGGCAAAATCAGCAGAATGAGCGCTGAGCTTAGGGACAGGCCGTTGAACAGCAAAAGAGCCGGGCGCGGAATGTGCGGGATGACGGTCAGCCTGTCAATTGGCAAAGAGACTGAAGCCAGGACAATCAGACCGGCAACAAATACAATCAGCGAAAGCGAACCTTGTAAAATTCTCACTAATATCGCCCGCTGAACAACAAGCAGAACGTTTGTCGTCTCGATAGCCGGTGCGATGCGCGGGTTCGTTTCGAGCCGTTTCATGGTATTTTCGGTCAGGTCGCCGGCAGCAAAGAACAGCCCCAAAATAAACGGAATAAACGAATAGGCGATCCTGTACAAAACGATTGACGTAACAATCGCTTCCTGATGATAGCCAAGCTGCTCCATACCGAGCAAAAACAAAAGGTCAAACGAGCCGAAACCGCCAGGCACGAGGCTGATCATCCCGCCGATCGCCGCAATGACAAACACTCCGAATACATACCTGATATCAGCATGAATCCCCATAGCGAACAAAGCAAAATAGATGACGGCTCCAGCCATAAGCCATTCGGCTACAGAGGCGCCGATATAAGCGAAAATCGGATTTTTCACTTTATCCTCATTTTCTTCGTCTCCGGCTTTGCGGCCTTTTATTTTGGCCACCGCCAAGGATAGCGGCAAAATCAGCGCGAAACCGATAACGACTGCCCACAGCCAAGGCTTTTCTTGGATCACTTCATTCACTGGCAGCACCCGCGCAGCGACGAAAATGCTGAAAACAGATAACCCGAGCAGCATAGATGACGTAAGCCAGGCGATTCCTTTCACGAGCGCCTTATGGTCTTTCGTATGCTCCTTATAGAACATCATTCTTAACCCGACTCCGGCTAAACCGCCGAACCCGAGCACATTATTAAATGAATTGGCGATCCAGGAAACCCTGAATACCTTTCCGTTTGTCATCGAAAGGCGCAGCGAGTGTTTCAAGACGTAATCATACAGCGACATAGCCGCAACAGCCAGCAAGCCAATCAATACAAGGATGAATAAGTCCGTTCGTTCCAGCCCGTTGATGACCATGAGCGTGCGTTTGAATGACAGATTTGTCAGTTCTTTTTTTGATTGATAAATAACAAATAGTAAAACAGCAATAGGAAAAGCGATTTTTAAAATTGATAAAGCATTCTTTTTAATCAGCAATGGTCTCTCCAATCATATTCTTGTTCGATCATCTTCCCCCAATAATCTCCAACTCATTATACACTACCGTTATTTTTCGGACAAAGTCCCGAATGCAGTTTCTCCTTACTTTCTTTCAGTAGTGAAAATCGAGTAATATGATAAGTGGAGCGAATGATGAGGAAGTGATGATATGAAATATAATTTACATGATACAACGGTATTAAACGAAAACATTCTTTCATCTGAGGAACGGGAAATATGGGTGCTCTATATGAAAGTCTTAACTTCTGCCGGTCTCGGTGATGTGTCCGAATGGATGAAGCTGGATATGAGCATGCCGCAAATGAAAGTGCTGATGCTATTAAACAACCATGGAACATTGAAGGTCAGCGAGATTGCTGAAAAAATGGGGGCTTCCCTGTCGAATACAACAGGGCTGCTTGACCGCCTTGAGAAATCAGGGTTTGTCAAACGCTCACATTCTGAAGAGGACCGCCGCTCAGTAGTTGTTCAGCTGACAGAGAATGCAAAGAGGATTTTTCGGGGGCTTTATGAAAAGGGCCATCTGAAATTAAAGCGCTCATTGGAACTTCTGACTCCTGAAGAAAAGCAGGCTGTTTCCGAAGGGCTGTCTATCCTTTCCAAAGCATTGGAAAAAGCGAAAAAAGAATAAATCTTCAAGTCTGTCTAGGCAGACTTTTTTTATTTGACATTTAGTTCACTTTAAATGAATAATATATTCTAAGTGAACAAAAGGGAGTGATGAATATGTCTGATGCATTGGCAAAGCCAAAAAGCCAAAAATGGACGATCAGCCTGTTTACCATCGGGGTGTTTATGGCTGCGCTGGATAATGGAATTATTTCGGCTGCGTTAACAACGATAAATGAGTCGTTTGCCGTTTCCCCTTCCTGGGGATCATGGGGCATTACCCTTTATACGCTCGGTCTTAGCGTCAGTGTGCCAATCGTCGGGAAGCTTTCCGACCGCTACGGCAGGAAGAGACTTTTTCTGATTGAGGTTTGTCTGTTCGGACTTGGCTCTTTACTCGTTTCTTTAAGCCAAAGCTTCCCGATCTTTCTGATCTCACGTTTGATTCAGGCGTTTGGAGGCGGCGGGATTTTCATTATCGGCAGCTCGCACATTCTCGCGACCCTTCCAAAGGAAAAGCAGGGAAAGGCGCTCGGGCTGCTAGGCGCGATGAACGGGATGGCCGCTGTCCTCGGACCAAATATCGGAAGCTTTCTGCTTGATTGGACCGGTTCTTGGCATTGGCTGTTTTTGATTAATTTGCCGATTGCCGTGCTGTTGGTTGTTTTCGGTGCTTGTTTTATTGCGGAAACGAGAGCGCCTGAAGCTAAACGCCTCGATACGGCCGGAATCTTCCTTCTGTCCCTGTCGATTTTAGCTGTGATGTACGGCATGACGAATCTTGACGGAGCAAACCTTTTAAACAGTTTGGGAGATCCAAAAGTGTATGGATGTATTGTTTTTGGCATTCTCTGTTTCGCAGCGCTTATCTCGTTTGAAAAGCGGGTTGAAATGCGCGGGGGCGATCCGATTTTGGCGTATTCTCTGCTGCGGAACAATATGTTTCAACGTACGCTTATCATCGGTTTGTTATCCGGCGGACTCTTGGCGGCGGTCATTTTTATCCCGGCATATGTCGAGCAGTATTTGGGCGTCCCTGCCGCGAAAGCAGGCTATTGGATGACTCCGCTGGCGTTGGCTTCCGGAATCGGCGCTTGGCTCGGCGGAGCGCTCACCGACAAAAAAGGGCCGGTGAAAACCGTTGTTCTTTCGGGAATCATTTCATGTGCGGGATTTGCTTTATTTCCTCTCTGGGTGACGGAGAAATGGGAGTTTGTGATCGCAAGTGTGGCGGCTGGAATCGGTTTTGGCTTTTTGTTAGGCGCTCCGCTGAACGTTCTTGTATCAGAAGCGGCTAAAACGAATAAGGGCACAGCGCTCGGCACGCTTTCATTAGTAAGACAAATTGGACTGACATTGGCGCCTACTCTTTATGCCGGTTTTATCACAGCCGGGTTTGGCCAAATCGGTGATGAGATTAAGAGCCGCTTATCAGACAGCAGACAATCAGAGAAGGCAATGCACATGCTGCCTCAGATCGACAGCTCCAATGTGTCTTCTTTACAAGAACAAATCGAACGCATTCCTGTTCCTGAAGTCAAAACCGCGATAAGCGATGCCATTCATGCAAGTGTTGCCAGCGGTTACGGCCATTTATATGCTGCGGCGGCTGTGATCTCATTGCTGGTGATTGCGGCGATCAGCTTGCCGGCTTTACACCGGCAAAAGCCTTAAGACCACCCCATCCGTTTGGTAAGCTCCGTAATATGGGCGAGATGGTGATGTGAGTGCCAGACATACAGCCCGAGCGCGTTCTCCAAGGTTATGATCTCCTTTGAATCAGGATGATAAAAACCGCGTTGAAATTGCTTGTCCGTCAGAGTGCGGAGAAGAGCCGTCCATCTCCCGTGAAGCGCCTGCAAAAGCGCGAGTGAACCGCTCGGATCCGCTGTTTTCGAGTCCTTTAGCTCCGACCACGCCTTTTCATCATACGGACGGATGGCCGGCGTCTCTTCCGTCAAACACAATTTAAATCGAATATAGCTGTTCATATGACTGTCGGCCAGATGATGGACAACTTGCCGAACGGTCCATCCCCCGTCCCGGTACGGTGTGTCAAGCTGGCTGTCCGTCATGCCTTCAACGGCTTGCTTCAGCTTGGCTGGCACTTCTTCAAGCGCTTGAATCCATTTTACTTTTTGCTCCTTTGATACGGATTCCCTCGGTTTGTATTCCCCTATCGGGTAGCTTAGATTGGATGTTGTCATGGCTGTTCTCCCTTCTGTTCACGATTCTCTTTTATTTTACAAAAAAAAGATTGTATATGGCAGGTTTTTCCCCTACAATAAAAACGACACATGTGTCATTTTTATTTATTAGGAGGATGAATCATGGGAAAATCGTTGTTTCGCCATCACAAAGGATTGATGACACTATTAGCCTCGCAAACCATTTCTTCACTTGGAGACTGGCTTCACATTTTAGCCGTGCTAACGTTAGCCGCTTTTCAGCTGCACGCTTCTCCATTAGATATGTCGTTTTTAATGATGTCATTTGCCCTGCCTGTCATTGTACTCGGTCCTGTGTCAGGGTTGCTTGCCGACCGTTTTGATAGAAAAATGGTCATGTTTCTGTCTGAAATCGGCCGTTCCCTCACCGTTATCAGCTGCGTTTATGTCAGTGAGCTTTGGCAGCTTTACCTATTGCTGAGCCTTCAAAGCTGTTTTTCTTCGCTTTTTTCACCCGCTAAAAACGGAAAGCTTAAGGAATTGGCACCGGAAGCGCACATTCAACAAGCCGTTTCCATCAGCAGCATCATTGATAACAGCTCTAAAGTTTTCGGTCCTGCCCTCGGCGGCATGCTGATCGCCGCTGTCTCTTTACATTCTGTTTTCTATATCAACGCCGGGGCCTTTCTTCTTTCCGCTGTCATTTTGTTTTTCCTCCCGAGAGATGCTTTTTTACAAAAAGCCCTTACACCTCAAGAAAAAACGCCGGCACTTGCTTCGATGAAAGAAGGCTTTCAGTTATTGAAACGGATGCCGCTTCTTTTAACAGGCTTGCTCACTGCTTGTGTTGTTCTCTTTGTATTGCAGATTGGTGATTCGCAGGCAATCATTCTCATCCGTTCCTTTTCTGGCGCTCCTCCCGAGCTGGCTGGCTGGTGCATGGCCGTAAGCGGAGCCGGTATGCTCCTTACAGCCGTAATCGCCGGCAAACGGAGTATCACTTCTTATTTGCTTTATTTCTCAGCTGGGGCCTTTCTTCTTGGAATAGCGACTGGAAGTGCGCCGTTTCTGAGCGGCATGGGAATTGCCGGCATCATTCTTTTTATATTCGCTTTTTTCATCATGGGAGCTGCTTTCGGCCTTGTCCATATTCCATTTCAAATTCTCGTGCAGACAACAGTGCCTGTGGAATACAGCGGAAGGGTGTTTGGCGCCATTCAAAGCGCGACGACTCTCGCCTCTATTCTCGGCATGGCGGGCGGGGGCGTGCTTGCGGAATGGATCGGTGTATCACTTGCTTTTCTTGTCTGCGGCTGCTTGCTGATCATGGTCGGGTTGATTACACTTGTAGGTAAGAAAGTTGCAGAAAGCAGGCGATATCTTGTCACCGAAAGTAACAAAGGAACACAAGGATAAACGGCAGGCAGAGATTTTAGAGGCTGCCAAAACCGTTTTTAAACGAAAGGGATTCGAATTAACGACAATGAAGGACGTTGTGGAAGAGTCAGGCTTCAGCCGAGGCGGTGTCTATCTTTATTTTTCAAGCACCGAGGAGATGTTTCGCCGTATTATTGAAGCCGGCCTTGATGAAGGGCTCCGAAAGCTTGATGAATCTGCGCAGCATCGAAGTGTTTGGGATACCATTTCAAGCTATTTGGATGAACTGGCTGAAGGCCTTAGTGATGCAGCAGATACGCTGGCGCCGGTTCAATTTGAATATTTAGTGACAGCTTGGAGGAATGAAGAACGGCGGCTGTACTTGGAGAAAAGGTACGATCTTTTTATAGAAAGGTTTTCAAAGCTATTGCAAAAAGGAATCGAGCAAGGGGAATTTCAGCCTCTGCAGCCTCTCGCGACGATTGCGAAGTTTTTCCTAAATATGAATGACGGCATCATTCAAAGCGCCCTTTATTTTGATGAAGAAAAAGCTGATGTATCTGGACTTGCCGAATCTGCAAAGCTGTATTTAAAAACAGTGCTGCAAACGGATAGGAAATAAAACAAACGGCAGGAGCCTCTCTCCTGCCGTTTGTTTTCATCCTGCGTGATCACGCACTTCTGCTGTTGCTTTTTTCTGTTTTGGCTGATAAATTTTCCCCACAAATAAATAACCGTATTTGAATTTATTTAGTGCCCATGAGGTCAGGATCGGGCCGGCTATGCACACGGCAAACAATAGGAGAACTGCCGGTACGGCGGGAATTCCGGGTATGTTTGTAAGCAAAACGTAGCCTGCGATCATAAAATAAGCATGGAGCAGATAAATCGAAAAGGAATAGTTGCTGATAAACATCATGATTTTCGGCACGTGCTTCATTTTAGAAAACAAGTGAAAGCATAAGAAAATCATGCTTGTCGAATACAGCATGATATCAGGCCGTTTCGAGCTGATCATGCCGATTTCACCGACATAAGAAACAGTGACAACGAGCGCAGCAGAAGCAAGCGCGACTCCGTATATCACTAAGCGGTATTGATTCAGCAGCGCTAAAAAGCGCTTGTACTCTTTTCCGCAATAGTAGGCCAGACAAAAGTAGAAAAGCCAGCCTGCGAATGGAACCCAGAAGAATGGAAATGCCCCGCCCTCTTCTGTTACGGGAGCCGGGCTGACTGCTGAGAAATAGCTTAAATAAGCGGCTGTCACTACAAATGAGATGGACAGCACCCATTTCGGCGATGCTTTTTTCAAATACTCATGAAACATCATATGCAAAATGTAAAATTGAAAGATGACGAGAATGAAGTATCCGATAAAGTTTCCTAACAATACGTTCGCCAGATATTTTTGCACAAACGCGAGAAAGGTTACTTCTTCCCCCATTGCACTGGTCATCAGCAGCGCATCGATGGCTGCGATAAATAAAAAAGGAACGAAAATCACTTTTCCCCGCTTCTTTAAAAAACCGTCCGGCACCCCGCCAGGATAAGAATGGGCGAGTAAAAATTCTGAGATGAAAATGAAAGCGGGCGTGCTGAACATGAGGAGTGTGCGGAAAGAATCAACAGTGTGAGAAATATTTGCGAGAGCTTCTGCCTGAAGCATCAGAACCATTGAAATGATATGGAGCAAAACGACACTTAAGCAAGACATGCAGCGAATCATAAAAATTTCTTTAATTTGCATAACAGCACTCCTTTTATTTCAAATTTTTGAAATTAATGGTTGTACCTTAACATGCCTGTCCGCTTTCAAAAAGTGCCTGATGTCATAAATCCGGCTATGTATGATTGACTAAGATGTCATCAAAATCCCTGGCTTTTTGGTGTATTTTCTCAGACGAAATGGCTGGAAAAATGCAAAAAAACCAGCTGTAACGAAGACAGCCGATTTTTTTATGGATATCTTCAGCCCTTCTTTGATATAGCCGTTCACTTGGCTGTTAGAGAGCAAGCCAATATGACCGATGCCACAAAGCTGGATATGTCTCGCTTCTTGTAACCGAGACAAGCTGCTGAAGACAATTTCATCTGAAATCATGACATAGGTTGTGTTCCCTTTCTCCCTTTTCTATAATAAAGGGAATAGGCAGTTAGGATCACAGATGAGCACAGGCTCATCTTTTTTGTGAAACAGCCATAGACATGGAGGATTGCATGAGAGTATTAAAATACGCCATATTAGGGCTTCTGCGAAAAGGCGAATTGAGCGGATACGATATTACGAGTTATTTTAAAGAGGAGCTCGGCCAGTTTTGGAGCGCCAAACACAGCCAGATTTATCCCGAACTCAAAAAGCTGACGGATGAAGGGTTTATTACGTTTCGGACAACAATTCAAGGCACGAAGCTGGAGAAAAAGATGTACACCCTGACAGACAGCGGAAAACAGGAGCTTCATGACTGGCTGATCCGCCACCAGCCGATACCGGAGACCGTGAAGGACGAATTTATGCTGAAGGCTTATTTTATTTCTTCTCTATCGCGGCAGGAGGCTTCTGATTTATTTACAGACCAGCTTCAAAAACGCAAGGCCAAGCTGTCCGACCTGCAGAAAAGCTATGAAAAGCTTATGGCCTCAGCAAAGCCGATGTCGTTTTCTTCACCGGACTTCGGCCACTATCTTGTGCTGACGAAAGCGCTGGAGCGGGAAAAAAATTACGTTTCTTGGCTGGAATCAATAGTAGCCATGATCGATAAAGATTAACGGGGAGCGGCCTTGAGGCTGCTCCAATACTTAGCGGGGGTGGAACATGAAAGTGACATTGCATGAATTAATAGGTGAACATATCCGAGTGGTGCCGATGGACAAAAGCCATATTGAAGGTTTATATGAAGCTGCAAATGATGAAAACATTTGGGCCCATTTACCGAAAACCATCAGAACGCTGCATAATATGGAGGCTTTTGTTGAGGAAGCGCTGCAAGCTAAGGAATCAGGCGCGGAATTTCCATTCGTGATTATTCATCGTGAGACTGGCAAAATCGTCGGCACGACGCGGTTTCTATATATGTCATCCGCTTCAAAAAGTCTTGAAATCGGCTGGACGTGGTTCCATCCTTCAGTGTGGGGCACCTCGGTCAACACTGAATGCAAATATTTGCTGTTACAGTATTGCTTTGAACAGCTGAACACGATTCGGGTGCAGTTCAAAACGGATGAGCGGAATATCAGATCGCAAAAGGCGATTGAACGTCTGGGAGCAGTCAAAGAAGGCATATTGCGAAACCAAATGATTAGAAAAGACGGAACATTCCGCAATTCGGTCTTTTACAGCATTATCGACAGTGACTGGCCGTCAGTGAAACAGCATTTGGAACAGAGACTGCAGCTGACTTACACAGGGTGTGATAAAGGCGGCGTTCAGCCATGCCGCCCGGGTATTTAGCCGGCACAATGGTTTATAATATGCAAAAAACATCTGCCCTGAAGGCAGATGTTTTTTTAGGCTCGGAGCGCTTTCAGCCCCGCTGCGAATGTAATTGCCGCAAAAGCAAACAAAATGCCGCAGATGCCGAGAATATCTGTGATGTGCGCGCCGTTGGCGATAATCTCAGTCAGCCCGCTCATCGCCCACTTTTGCGGAAGAAATTCAGCGATGGACTGCATAAATTTCGGCTCAATATCTATCGGCCAATACATTCCGCTTACCATACACGTTGCGATAACGAATAAGTTGCCGAACGCAAGCTGCTGCTCCGGCGTTCTGACATTGGCCGCAACCACTAATCCGATGCCGACAACGGTCAGCAGAAAAAACGATAGTAACACAATAACCGCACCGGGATTGCCCCAGTTGATGCCAAACAGCCAATGGGTTGCGAGCAGCAATATGCCAAATTGAATCCATCCAATGACAAAGAAGGACAGCACATACCCGGCCCCGATTTCCGCCCGGCTGACGGAAGCCGTAAGCAATCTCGGCCAGACACCGTTTTTTCTAGCTTCTAAAATGGTTCCCGCCGCCCCCATCATGGTCAGCATGACAAACAGAATGGAAAAACCCGCTGCTGTGGAGGCTGTGTCACTTGCGCCCGCATTTTTTTCACTATCGCTGAATGTCTTTCGTTTTACCGCCGGTGCTGTATCTTTAGGATCTTTGGCGAAAAGCGTTTGATAAGCCGCCTTCCAGTTCTCCCCCGCTGCCTGAGCTGACGTTTTCGCCGCGGCAACCTGAATATTAAGCTTTGCCAATGTGCTTTCTGCATATTGTTTGGCCATCGGCGCTTCCGACAGGTCCGGGCCGTGCCGGAAGACTAGCTCAGGATGTTTTCCTTTTTCGAGCTGTGCCTGAAACGAGCGGGGTATGATGATGGTCCCGGCAATTTTCTTTTGTTTCAGCTTTTCTGACGCTTTGCTTTCAGACATGGTTTCAAATGTATACATATCATCGTGTGTTTTCAGCTGCCGAATATAATGCTGCGAGAGAATCGTGTCGTCCTGATCAATGACGGCAAGCCGCAGCTTGCCGTCATTGCCGCCGAGCATCCCTCCAAATACAAAGGTCAGCAAAAGCGGGGCAGCGAACATCATCAAATAGTTCTGCCGCTTCTTGAAAATGAGAGAAAGCTCAATGCCGCAAATGGCTAAGATTTTTTTCACTTGGTGTACCTCCTTATCTTGTATGAAGCCGTCTGATGCCAAGCACGAGTGAACAAAGGCCGATCGCCGCAAAAAGAAGCACAGGCTTTTGAAGATCAGCCCAGCCTCCCCCTTCCATTAAAGAAAGAAAGCCGTCAAGCGCCCATCGATTCGGAACCGCTTTGGATACAGACTGCAAGAAGTCCGGAAACTGGTACAGCGGCAGCATAGACCCGCCGAGAACCGCAAGCAATTGAATGCCGAAGCCGCCGATCGCATCGGCCGATTTCATATCGCTGATACACGACGCAAGCAGCACTGAAATGCCTGATACAGCCGCAGCATAAGAAAGCCCGAGTACACTCACAAACAGCAGATTGCCGCCCCAGTCCACACCGAATACATTGATCGTGACAATCAGAAATATGAAAAATTGTATGATGGCAAATAGATAGGTTCCGAGCCATTTTCCGATGAGAATGGCGTATTTTTGCGCAGGCGTCATCAGCATTCTGGCAAGCGTTTCCGTCTCCTTTTCCTGTAAAAAGGATTTCGCCCCGACTGTCATATGAAACAGCATAAACATGCAAAGCATTGCCGCCGAATAGTATTGAAAACTGGTAACGGCCTTGCTGCCAACTGATTCTTCCTTAATAGAAAGTTTGTCACCCGTTTCTTTTTCAAGCCTGTGGACTAGGTTGTCTGCAAAATGTGTAGGATCAAGTTTTCCTTGTTTGACAGCAGATGTTTTGCTTATGTAGTCCATTGATGCCGACGCAGCATCTTTTACCGCTTTATATTGGTCTATGAAAGATGCGGCGGCTGTTTCGATGATGGAGCTTTTTATGGTTTGATCGGGATCAGCATAAACAAGAGCTGACGTTTTGCCGGCTTCCCAATGTTTCGGAATGACGATGCCGACATCGATTTTCTTTTCAGCGAGCAGGTTCTTCATCTCATCTTCGCTGCTGGCTTGTGTGACCTTTAGCGACTTCATTTTTTTGAGCACGTCTGTTTTAAACATGTTCGCTTCATCCGATTGGTCTGACTGGACATACCCGACTTTGATGCCGTCAATCCGGCTGCCTCCGTCAACAACCGATCCGAGCGCCGCCCCTAGAATACAGGTCAGGATCAGCGGCATTAAAATAAGCATCATAAACCCTTTTCTGTCCGTGATTCTGATTTTGACATCTTTCCATGCGATCCATAAGCTTTTTTTCATTACCGTCCCTCCTAATCCCGTAAAGTGCGCCCGGTCAGATTCAGAAACAGGCGCTCCAGGTTTGGTTCCTGCACCTGGAGAGACAGCAGGTTGATATGATGGACGGCTGCTTCCGCAAGCAGACTTGTGACGACTTTCTCATGGTGAGCTGCAGAAATGTCAATTTTGAGCTTTGATTCATGTACTGTCACATCATTCACATGAGCCAGAGAACGGATTGCAAAAAGAAACGCTTCATCGATCCCGCTGACCGTGAGCTGAATGACGGTGTCTCCTCCAAGGCGGCTGCACAGATCGTTTTTTGTGCCGATCGCAATCATTTCTCCCTGATCGATAATGCCTATCCGGTCGCATAAATACTCGACCTCTTCCATGTAATGACTCGTATAGATCACCGTCATGCCCGTTTCATTGAGCTGTTTTACTGTTTCTAAAATATGATTTCTCGATTGAGGATCGATACCGACAGTCGGTTCATCCATGATCAGCAGCTCGGGCTTGTGCATTAAGGCGGCGCCAATGTTGATTCTCCGTTTCATTCCGCCTGAGAACGTTTCAATTTTATCTTTGGCCCGCTCAGTCAGGCCGACATATTCAAGAACCTCCGCCGATCTTTTTTTGGCCTCACCGTGCGTAAGCCCGTACATTTTCCCCCAAAACATCAGATTCTCATGAGCCGTCAGCGTAGGATATAAAGCGATTTCCTGCGGGACAACGCCGATTTTTTGTTTCGCTTTGGCCGTTTCTTTACCGATGATATAGCCGCCCACTGTGATATTCCCGCTGTCATGCGGCACGAGTCCGGATATCATCGAGATGGTTGTGGACTTTCCCGCGCCGTTTGGTCCGAGCAGACCGAATGACTCGCCCTTTTGGATGGAAAATGAAATGCCTTTCACGATTGTTTTTTTCCCATATGCCTTTTTGATGTTTTCTGCTTGCAGCACGTCGTTTCACTCCTTTTGTAATCCTATTGCCATTGTAGAAAAAAGAAAGTCGTTCGGCATGTAGCGCGGGATAGAATGTAAGGCATGAAAAAAAGGCCTGGAAAAGGCCTTTTCAGAGAAACGCATATGCAAAACGTCATATGTCAAAAGACAGATACACCATATCTGACCGAATAGATGGCAGCTTGGGTTCTGTCCCTGACAGAAAGCTTGCTGATAATGTTCGACACGTGATTTTTCACTGTGCCTTCTGTAATGAACAGCTTTTCGGCAATTTCTTTGTTATTCCGCCCGTACCCCAGCTCAGCCAAAACTTCGATTTCACGCTCGGTCAAGTCGAGCAGCTCCTTCGGTTTTTCTATCTCGTTTATTCCTTTCAGCTGTTTTTCACGCTTCCACTCATTCAGCATTTGAGCAGTCAGGTCCGGAGGGAGCACCATTCCGCCAGATTGAACCGTCATCACCGCTTTTACAATCGTATCGGCTGACATGTCCTTCAGCAGGTATCCGCTCGCTCCTTCTTCAAGCGCTTCTGCAATCAGCTCTGAATCCTTGAAGGTCGTCAGCATCAAAACCTTTACATCAGATAAAGAGTTTGTGATCAATTTTGTCCCTTCAACTCCGTTGGAGACCGGCATTCGGATGTCCATTAATACAATATCCGGATCAAGTTCTTTCGCTTTTTCGAAGGCTTCCTGCCCGTTTCGCGCTGTTGCGATCACATCAAGCTCTTCTCTAAGCTGAAGCAGTGATGCCAGTCCTTCTCTGACGATATCCTGATCGTCGGTAATGATGATCCTAATCATGATAAACTCTCCTTTTGCTGCGCAGGCCCGAAGCTCCATTTTTTATTAGCCAGTGAAAATTCAGCGATGACAGTAAACCCTTGATTCCGTTCACTCTCAAAGCGTATCATTCCGCCATGCTCCGCTGCCCGTTTTTTCATATTCAAGAGGCCAAATCCGAGTGCCGCCTCGGGATTTCCTTTTCCGTCATCCTTAATGACAAGGCTGATGCCGTCCGTTGTACAGGCAAGCCGGACCGAACAGGCGGTGGCGCCGCCGTGCCGTTTGGCATTGGTCAGTGCTTCCTGCACCGTTCTGACCAGAGTCGGATGAAGAGACAGCGGGATCAGCGCAGGATCGCCGCTGACCGTAAATTCTGTTGTGACTCCTGCATTTTTGTAAAAGTCCTCTGTCAGCTGTTTTAGCGATTCGATGACCGAAGGATCGTTTTCCGTTTGCAGGGTCCGCACTGATAAGCGGACATCGTCAAGCGCTTCACGGGCAAGCGTTTCACATATTCCGACTGTCTCCTCCGCTTTTTGGCTGTCTCTTTTTTGCCATTCACGCAAAAGCTGCAGCTGGACGAGAAGGGCTGTCATTTTGTGCCCGACTGTATCATGGATGTCCCTTGCCATTCTGTTTCGCTCATGAATGGCTGTCAGCTCTTCAACCTGCTTCGCATATAAATGCAGCTCCTCATGTGCAGCAGACAGCGCCAGATGGGATTCCGTCAATTCCTGAAACTGCTGATTTGCTATATCCTGCGCCTCCAGCAGCTTGCGGACTAATTTGCCGACGACACCGCAGAAGACAACGAATGTCATGCTGGTCAAATGATCGATGACAAATTCATTGCCGAACATCATATATGTACGGATGAGGACGATCAAAAACAAAATCAGGCATAGACATAAGACAAACCAAGCAGTTCTCTTTTGAAATCCCCGCAGAAAAAAGGCGACTGCAACCGGACAGAGCATGATAATGAACAAGCCGGTGCCGGGAAAGATGAACCCGAACGAAAAGCCGACGGCGATATCAATCAGACAAAACCAGAAGGCATTTGTCTCTTTTGTCAGTAAAACATGATTGGCTGCATACACGGCAGCACCTGCTGCAATCCATGCATATTCAAACCAGTTATTCTCTTTCACAATGGACAAATACATTAAACAGCTCACCATCAAGGTGAACATTCTCGTAAAAAACAGAGCCTTCACGCTCAATCACTCCCGTTACCCAATTCCCTTCTTATCATACCTGCCTCAGGTCATTTTTGACAGAAGTTTCTGGAAAACAAAAATCCCTCTGCCGTTTTTTCGGCAAAGGGATTACAGTCAAATCATAAAGACAATATATGCTCCTGACACAGGATCTTTCACCCGGAAGCTTTTTTCCGTTTCTTCGATTGAATATCCGGCACGTTTGACTCGGTCTGCCACTTGATCGAGTTCCTCTTGGTGAGGCAGGACAACCGTGTAATAGTCTAGTCCGCTGGCATTTGTCGGTTTAGGCGGCGCGTTTCTTCCCGCCCAAATGTTTAAGCCGATATGATGGTGGTAGCCTCCGGCTGAAACGAAAAGAGCGGACATGCCCGCATAGTTTCCGACAATGTCAAAGCCCAGCACATCTGTATAAAACGCTTTTGCTTCACTCAAATCACTGACATGGAGATGGATGTGTCCGATAATGGTATCGTTCGGAAGCGCTGCTTTCCGCTCATCTCCGGCCTCTTCAAGAAGACCCTCAATGTCAACAGCAGTTGTCGTCATCACATAGTTTCCTTCAGGATCACGCTGCCACGTGCTGCGGGGGCGGTCAGCGTACATTTCAATGCCGTTTCCATCAGGATCAGACAGATAGAGCGCTTCACTCACAGCATGATCCCCATGCCCAATCGCAATGCCGTGTTCAATCAGGCGGGCGAGCGTAATGCCAAGCTCCTTCCTGTTCGGAAGAAGAATCGCAAAGTGATAAAGACCCGTCACAGACCGTTCAGGCAAGACGACGGCGCTTGGATTTTCTTCAAGAATAAGCAGTGCGCGTTTCCCATCAGCCGTTAATTCAGCTTGGCGATCCGTCTTTTTTAAGACTTTGAAGCCGATGGCGTTACAGTAGAAACGAAGGGAACGCTCCAAATTGCGGATTGTGAGTTTGACATAGCCAATATTGGTATCCTCATGAATGCTGATCATGCTGTATGCCTCTTTTCTTATACTGATACGTTTTCGCTCTTTTTCGCCTTAAACACCAATGAGTCCAGGGCCAGGAATCGGCTTCCTGAAAGGGCCAGATGGATTGATGTCAAAAGCAGAAGGTAATCAAATTCTGCATTGCCCATGAAAGGCGCTTTCAGCTTGACTGTAATGATGGCTCCGATCAGCGTGAGGGCAAACAGAACACCCACAATACGAGTAGCCAAACCGAAGAAAACAAGCACTCCGCCAACGAGTTCAATCGCTGCGATAACATACGCCATAAAGCTTGGAAGGCCTATGCTGCCGAAAAATTGGATTGTGCCCTCCATCCCTTGAAACTTTGATAAACCGTGAACGAAAAAGATAATACCTGTAATAACTCTTAAAAGTAATGTGCCAACTTCAAATGATTTATTCATGTTATCCTCCTTGATAAATGTTATCACTTACTTAATGTAAGCTAGTATATATACATAACTTGTTTACGTCAAGTAATTTCATTACATTTTACGAAAATGAAATAAAAGTACTATAAACCTGTAACAAAAAAAGACCTCTGTGCAGGACAAAGGTCTATTTCTTAAATTGGCTTTCATATAAGTCACTGTAAAATCCTTTTTGCCGGATCAGCTCATCATGGCTGCCTTTTTCAATCATTTCGCCGTTTTTCAGCACTACAATCTGGTCCGCTCTTTGAATGGTGTTCAGCCTGTGGGCGATGATGACGCTTGTTCTTCCCTTCATTAAACGGGCGAGCGCCTCTTGAATGTTGACTTCTGTGACGGTATCAATGTTGCTTGTCGCTTCATCCAGAATGAGAAGAACCGGATCGGCAAGCACCGCCCTGGCTATGGAAATCAATTGTTTCTGTCCTTGGCTGATGCCTGATCCGTTTTGCGTCAGCACTGTGTCATATCCTTTTGGCAGCCTTTCGATAAAGCTGTGGGCGTTCGCTGTTTTTGCAGCGGCTTCGACTTCCTGATCAGAAGCATCAAGCCTGCCATAGCGGATATTTTCCTTGATCGTTCCCTGAAACAAGAACGAATCTTGAAGGACAAACCCCATGTTTTTCCTCAGGCTTGCTCTAGTGAGCGTTTTAATATCCGTTCCGTCAATCAAAATCGTTCCCTCATCAGGCTCGTAAAAACGGGCGAGAAGATTTGTGACGGTTGTTTTTCCCGCTCCCGTCGGCCCGACAAACGCGATAGACTGCCCGGCAGGCACGGTAAACTGTAAATGCTTCAGTGTCTGCTGCCCTTCATCGTAACCGAAGGACACATCGCGGAATTCAATGCTGCCTGTTTGGATCGGCTGATGCATGGCGTCTTTCTCATCCTCGCGCTCTTCTTTTTCATCAAGCACGTCAAACACCCGTTCAGCGCCGGCAATGGCGGACAGCATCGTATTAAACTGGTTCGCCAGATCGTTTAAAGGGCGTGTAAATTGTCTTGAATACTCTGCAAAGACGACGATGGAGCCGATCGAGAGCCAGCCTTTCAGCGCGAACAGACCTCCGATTGCGGCAATCAAGGTAAAGCTTAAGTTATTCAAAGAGTTCATGACTTTCGGGATAAACCCCGAAATCGTCTGAGCCCAGAAGCCCGACGTCTTGAGCGCAGCATTTTTTTCGAGAAATTCAGCTGTGATCTGCTTTTCACGCGAATAGGCTTTGATCACCTTTGCGCCCGAAACAGATTCCTCAATATATCCATTCAGCTCGCCAAGGTTTTTCTGCTGTTCTTTAAACAGCTTCCCCGTCCGGTTGGTGATCCATTTCAGGCTTACTGCCATCACCGGAATAATGGTCAGGGTAATCACTGTCAAGAGCGGGCTCATATACAGCATCACCGCAATCGTTCCGACAAAGGTGATGACACTTGACAAAATTTGAATGACCGACGTGTTTAAGGTCGAGCTGACATTTTCGATGTCATTCGTCACCCGGCTCATCAGCTCGCCGTGCCGCTGTTTATCAAAAAACGGAATCGGCAGCTCATGCAGATGGGTGAACAATTCGCTTCTCATTCTGAAGACCGTGCCCTGCGAGATTGTTATCATCCAATAGTTTTGAAACCATAGCGACAGGGATTGAATGATATAGATAGCGAGCAGAAGAAGCAAAACAGGAATCAGTCCGCTGACCGTTTTCCCCACAATAAAATGGTCGATGGCCTTTCCGATCACGAAGGGGCCGAGGAGCCCGAATATCGCGCTGATGACAACCATCAGCATGACAAGGATAAGCAGTCCTTTTCGTTCAGCCAAGTAAGACCAGATTCGCTTCAGTGTGCCGGTTGTGTCCTTTGCTTTTGCCCTTTTTTTCGCGCCTTCTTGATTGTCAATAGGCAGCTTGGGATATTGGAAAGGCTTGCGGATGTCTTTTAGCATGACTCGCCCCCCTCCCTTCCGAATTGCGACTCATAAATGCGCTTGTATAACTGTGATTCAGAAAGCAGCTCACTATGCGTGCCTTTTTCAATCAGTTCGCCATCGTCAAGCAGCAAAATTTGATCAGCTTTCATCGCCGTGGTCATTTTTTGCGTAATGATCAACGTTGTGCACTCATACGTGCTGATTGCCTCAAGCAGCTTCGCCTCCGTTTGCAGGTCCAGCGCGCTTGTGCTGTCATCTAAAAGAAGGATGGCAGGCTTTCGAATCAGCGCCCTCGCAATGGAAATCCGCTGCTTCTGGCCGCCAGACAGGTTGACGCCCCGTTGCCCCAGCACAGTGTCATAGCCATTTGGAAGCTTCCTAATGGTTTCATGAATTTGCGCATGTTTTGCTGCTTCTATTATTTCATCAAGTGAAGCATTTTCTTTGCCCCAGGCGATATTTTCTTTAATTGTGCCGGAAAACAGGAGCACTTCCTGCGGTACATACCCAATTTGCTTGCGAAGCCCTTCAGCCGGAAAATTTCGAATCGGCTTTTCATCGATATAAATGCTTCCTGAATCAGGCTGATAAAGCCGCGGAATGAGCTGAAAGAGCGTGGACTTGCCTGATCCCGTCGCACCGAGAATCGCGATCGTTTCCCTTGGCTTGACGGAGAATGAGACATTCCGGAGTGCTTCTCTGTCCATTTCAGGATAGCTGAAGGAAACATGCTGAAACGCAATCCGGCCCGACAAACGGTCAGATATGACGCCTGCCTCCCGCTCATCGCCTTCCGTTTCAAGCACCTCGCCTATTCTATCCCCGGAAGCCTTCGCCCGGGTGAAAATCATAATCAAAAACGGAAACATTGAAAGCGCGCCTGTCATTCGTGTTGCGTAGTTAATAATCGCGACAACATCACCGACCTGAGTGCCGCCGCTCGTGATACTGTAGGCCCCTGCCCACAAAATCAACAGGATGCAGAGGTTCATTAGCAGCATCAGCACAGGCATCGTAAATTCCACAAGCTGAAAGGCTGAAACGGTTTTTTCCATCAGCCTCGTGTTCGCTTTGATAAATCGTTTGACCTCGTGGCTGCCGCGGAGCAGCGCTTTGATCAGCTTGATCGCGGTTAAATTTTCCTGCATGACGGTATTCACCTGATCCAGCCGTTTCTGCACGGAGCGGAACAGCGCCCCGCCTTTCTTTAACACCCAAAGCAAAAACAAGATCAGGATCGGAATGGTCACAAGCAGAAAAAAGCCGAGCTTCACGTTAACGGCGAGCGACAGCACAATGCCGCCTGCAATCATTAACGGAGCCCGCAGCATAAACCGCAAACTCATAAAAATCATGTTTTGAACCTGTGTGACATCGTTTGTCAGCCTGGTGATATAAGAAGAGGACGAAAACTGTCCAAATGTAGAATAGGAGAAGGACTGGATTTTTTGAAAAAGGCCTTTTCTCGTATCATAAGAAAAACTTTGGCTGACATGTGCGGCATAAAAGGAATTCAGCATTCCCGCCGCAAATGATAATACCGTCAGTCCGATCATGACCGCGCCCCACGTCCACACATGCCGCAGATCCTGCTTCAAAATCCCATCGTCGATGATTTTTGCGATTAATAAAGGCTGCATCAGTTCAACCGCAAGCTCCGTCAACATGAGAACGAGCGCAATTCCCGCCAGCAATGAGTATGGTTTTAAAAACGATAAAGCCTTTCGCATGTAAAAGCCCCCAAACTCCTTTTTACTCGATTATCTCTTTCTTTACTTTACTATGACGGTCTTTTTGACGGCAAACGAAAACCCTCCCAAAAAGGAGGGCTGGCTTTATTGATTCAATATTTTTTCGACACGCTCCCGCATCTGCGGAACGCTCAATCCGATAATCACTTGAAATGCTTTCCCGTTCCTGACAACGCCGTGTGCCCCAAGCGCGCGGAAGACGCTGTCGGGTTCAACCTTTGTTTCATCCTTGACGCTGACTCTGAGGCGGGTGGCGCAGTTAGTGACTTCGGTGATGTTGTCTTTTCCGCCCAGCGCTTCAATATACAAAAAAGCGGTGTCATCCGCCGTTTCAGCTGCGGAGGCCGTTTCGTCCTTGTTTTTTCTTTCTCTGTATTCCTTTTTCGAATAGAGCTTTGTTTCCTGCTGTTCATCCTTTTCCCGTCCCGGTGTTGCGATGTTGAATTTGAGGATTAAAAATCGGAAGACGAAAAAATAAATAGCTGTAAAAGAAAGCCCGATCAAAATTTGATACACATACGTCATACCGTGGCTGCCGAAGAGCGGAATCCAATTCAAGGTCATCAGCTCGATCAGACCGCCTCCCATATTACCGACGACACCCGCCATATACATGACCGTCGACATTGTGGCGGCAAGAACGGCGTGAACCGCAAATAAGAAAGGAGAAATAAATAAGAAAGTGAACTCAATCGGTTCTGTAATACCCGCGACAATCGCCGTCAGCGTGACAGGGATCAATAGCCCTGCAACAAGTTTTTTCTTTTCCTTTCTAGCAGTGACATAAAACGCCAAAGCGATTCCCGGAATGCCGAAGATTTTCGAGTTGCCATGGAGCGCGAATCCGCCTTGCGGGAAGAGCTCCTTCAGCGGTTTGGCGCTTTGTGAATATTCGCCGAGATGCTGCGCCCAATACGTGACGATCCCGCCTTCCGCTACAGCGGGCCCATAAATAAACGGCGTGTAAATAAAATGATGAAGACCCGTCGGAATCAAAATCCGTTCCAAAAACGTGTAAATCCAAACGCCCACCGCTCCGGAAGCGACCAGGAAGCTTTGAAGCGAAGCGATTCCCGATTGAACCATCGGCCAAATGTAAGACACGGCGAGAGCGATCGGGATCATAATGAAAAAGGAAATCATCACGATATACGTTGAGCCTTGAAAGATGCCGAGAAAATCAGGCAGTTTTTTATCAAAATAGCGGTTATGCAAAAAGACCACAATCGAAGAAATGAAGATCGCTCCAATAATGTTGGTATCAAGTGTTTTAATACCCGCGATCATTGTTAATCCGCTCGTTCCGCCAGCCTCCTGGTTCATGTCGACGCCAAATGCGCCTCCCCATACCGTCAAGATTGAGCTGACAAAGTAATTGAACGTCAAATATACAGTAAGCGCTTCCAAGCAAGCGCGCGCCTGAGCTTTCTTCGCCAAAGCAACCGGAATGCCGATGGCGAATAAGAGCGGCATTTGATTAAAAACTGTCCAGCCCCCCTGCTCAATGATATACCAGCACTGATACCAAAGCCCGTCGGGATCGGCGAGCGGGCCCATGAGGGTTTTATTTTTAAAGAGCGTGCTGACACCGACGATAATGCCGGCGAACGCGAACAATAGAACAGGCACAAACATAGCGCTTCCAAAGCGCTGAATTTTTTGCATCATACCAGAACCCCCTGCTACTCAATGTCATTTTTTTCTGCCTCTTTGTAATCAACATATGCGCGGAACAATGCTTCGCCAACGAGAAAAAACGGTGCAAAGGCGACAATTTCCGTTTTATCGCTTAATGTCACAGGTTTGCTTGTCGCATAAAGATTGTGCGGAGTCAGCTGGGCAAGGACATTATTTTTCAAATTCGTGATGGAAATAAAGGGAATCCCCTTTGCAGAAAGCATTCTTGCCTGAGGAATCAGCTCCGGTGTTTCTCCGGAAAGAGAAATGATGATAAACAGATCGTTTCCTTTAAAATCATCGCGCATCAGATGAAATTCATTTGTGTCTTCAATCAAAATGAGATATCGATGGCGCGGAATAAACATTCTTTGCAGGTCGCGGGCGCATATTTTTTGCGCATTTCCCGATCCGTACACGAAAATGCGGTCGGCTTCATCAATCAGCTGGCACATGTCCGTCATGTTCTTTGTCCTTAGGAACTTCAAATTTGCTTCCATATCATCAAGCAGCTTTTGAAAACTCATACTCTCGCCTTCTTCCGGCTGATCTTCCCACTTTAAAAAAACGCGAAATTCACTGTAGCCGCTGAAACCGAGCTTTTGGGCAAGCCGCAAAATCGAGGAACGCGATACGCTGCAAGCTTTGGCCAGCGCGTCGATTCCAAGGCGATAGCACGTGTGCTTATGATTCAATATATATTTTAAAATATGAAAATCGTTGTCATTTAATTTGCTGTAGTGCTGATTAATCAGTTCTTCGAGCTGCATATCATATCCCCCCATTTTCTTTCTATTATATACAATTACAGATTCGAAAATGGGGGAATTTAGTTATGAAATACGGGTTGGGCTCTGATCAAGCTCTGGCCAATAGTCTTTGTTGGCCTCTGCTAAATCCTCGAGAATGAGCCTTGCCACACGTGCGTTTGGTACTGTTTTTGACAGGATCAGCGCCTGCCACAGTTTTTGGAACGATTTCTCCGCCCACGCTTCAACAGTCAATTTCTCAACAGAGACCTGCTGTTCCATCAGCCCTTTTTGGAATTGCGGAATGGTGCCGACGGTGATCGGCTCCGGCCCATTTGAGCCGACGATACACGGCACCTCGACCATCGCAGTCGGGTCAAAGTTCGCAATCGCTCCGTTATTTTCAACAATCAAGAGCATTCTTTCACCTGTGTTGTAGGCAATCGCCCGGGCGAGATCCACGATATATGATGCATGATCATCAATTTTGATTTCGCTGTTTTCTGAGGACTGCTCGCGTGTGATCATGTCACATTGGCTGAAAATAAAGGCTTCGCGCCCTTCCATCACTTCGTTTGCCCGCGTATGATTCGGATTCGATTTTTTCACCATGTCATCCGGGAACAAGTAATATTGCAAATACGTATTCGGCAGTGTGTCAGGATCTGCGGCCTGCACGTCACGCGCTTTAGCGAACGTATCATTCCAGCTCGCCTCCACAGCTTCAGCCTCCGTCTTCGGAATGTACCCATATTGAGATACATGTTCCCTCAGCTTCGGCATTAAATCGTTGCCCTCTTGATCCAGAATCGACGTCCACCAGCCGAAATGATTTAATCCGTAATAGCGGACCTTCATTTCTTTTCTTGAGGACAGGCCGAGAATTTGCGCCATTCGGTCTTCAATTCCAACCGGCATATCACAGATATTAAGAATTTTCGAATCCGGTCTGAGGCGTCTCGTAGCTTCCGCTACAATCGCCGCCGGATTGGAGTAATTAAGCATCCACGCATCTGGCGAGTATTTTTCCATGTAATCTAATATTTCAAGCACGCCGCCGATTGAACGCATGCCGTATGCGATACCGCCCGGTCCGCACGTCTCCTGGCCGACAACTCCATACTTCAGCGGAATTTGCTCATCAAGCGCACGCATCGCGTATTTCCCTACCCTGATATGCGCCATAACAAAATCAACATCTGTAAAAGCTTCTTCTGGGTCAGTCGTCGCTGTAAATTCAATATCCGGCGCTTTTTCTCTGATGAAAACGTCACAGGCGCCTGCTATGCGATCCTGTCTCTCCTTATCATTGTCATACAGCTTCAGCTTTCTGATCGGAAACTCCTCCAAATGATCCAAGAGCATCAAAACGATTCCCGGAGTGAACGTGCTCCCTCCGCCCGGTATTACGATTGAGAATGATTTTTTCTTCATACTGACGACCTCCTTGATAACGTTTACAATTCTATTTATACCATGAGAGAGCCCGTCCCGTAACACGTTTGGCGCACTTAGGTCATTTGATCAATTTTAGTGTTTTTTCCCATACAGCGGGAAATTTCTCGAGTGGCAGTGAATCCTTACAATAGGCAAAAATAACCGATCTAATAGACCCATTCACGCTTAATACCTCCATTAATTTAAAACCAATATAACAAAGAAATCATTATATTAATCTATATTTCCTATTTATCCATTACATACCATCATGTAACATTAGGAAAGTCTCCCTTTTATTTTAATAACAGTTCAAAAGTATTACATATTATGCGCAATGAGGTGTTTACAGTTGTTTGGTGAAATGTTGGGATTATCCTTTGTAAAAACACAACTAAGTTTAAAAAAGGAGAATTTAGAAGATCTCAAAGCTTGCAAAACCAACTTGAAAAATATTCAGCAAGAATTTTTGGAGTCAAAAGATAAAATAACTGAGCCAGCTCTGTCCTCGGATACATGGCAGGGAAGTCTAGCAAATAAATTCGAATTTATTCGAGACGAGATAAACACAGAATATCAAGATTTAAAAGGTAAACAATTAAATGAGGTTATAACTAAAATTGAAGACAAGATTAATACATTAATTGATGATATAGATGGGTTGAAAAATCAGATTACTTCTATTGAAAAAGAAATAGAAAAACAAAAAAATAAAAATTCACATCGATAAAGGAAGAGTTTGTATGGGGAATGAAATAAAATTTGATTTACATGAAGTTGAAAAAGCAATTACAAAATTAAAAAATGCCACTGAAGCTATTAAAGTATCTACTCCTACTAATTTAACGGACCACAATAACCTTGATGTCACAAAGAAACTGAATGCGCTGAATAACAAATTAAATAAACTGGCTGAGAATTATGCTTCTTCCTTAAACAAACAAATCTCACAAACAGAACAATTAGTTAGGTCTGTGCAAGAAACAGATGAAGTGCTCTCCAAATCAATAACTAATAAATAATGTAAAGAAGGAAGGAAACATTGTTTGAAAACTCTTGATGTACATTCATTTCTCATCTCTATAGACAAGACCATAAAACAATTAGATAAACAAGCTGAGAAATTAACAGATGTAATTAAAAGTACACAAGGAATTGCATCATTAGACGATTCCCTTAAAGGAGAGGGCGGAACTGCGATTCGAACATTTTTTAGTGAATGTCACACTCCCTTTCTTCTTTTTTATTCTTGTGTAATAAGTGATTATAAAGAGGTATTAAATAAAATAAAGAGTGCATTATATTCATTAGAACCAACAAACACAGGTTTTATTTCGCAAAGTTTTTTAGAGAATGATTTGAATAATGGATTAACAGCTACTAAGAGATCAATAATATCTCTAACAGATAAAGCAAATGAGGAGATTGAAAAAGTTAAGCACATTGTAAGTCTCAAAGATCTGAATGACGAAAATTTTGTCGAAAAAATAAAAAAGGCTGAAAGTAATATAGATGAAACATTGGAACATCTATATACCTTCGATCGTGAAAACACTAGTTCTCTAGAATCAGTCGATCAAAATATCACCACAATGGAAGATTATTTAAAACAACTTGATACAAAATACGGTGGTCCTCGAATTGAAATTAATAATTATATAAGTGGCTCAGTACTAAAACCCGAATTTGGCAACGATTCACCGAAAAGTATTAACAGTTCTACCGTTTTTAACAATGCACAAGTAGATAAAGACTCTCCGATGAGCAAAATGTTAAATAAAATTAATGCTAAAGATGAGAAAGAAATTATCGAATTTTTCGGTATTTCAAATTCAGATGATCCTTCAGTAGGAACTAAAAACATCGGCTCAAAGAGCAAAGCTGATCATGGTATTAATAAAAATAAAAGTGAAGATGAAGGCATTACTCAAGAAATTTATAACGCTTTTGATGCCATTAACAATTTAAAGTATGCTAAGAATAAAGAAATTAACGGAGCTATTTATAAAGGTTTCGGTAATGCATATGCCAATATAGATATAAGCAATCAAAAAGTGAATTTTAAAGCTGGCGCAAGTCTCATAGATACAAATAGTGCATATAAGGAAGAAAAGTTAGAATCTAAAGAATTATACTTTAGAATGGCTGAAGGTAATATAGAAGTGTCATTACCATATTTACAAAGTTTCACGGACTCTTTTTTATCTGGTGAGATGATTGGCGGTGTAGCAGAAGCTAATATAATTAATGCAAATTTTGATCATAAAAAATCTCCAGCCTTATTTAAGGTTAAAATTGGTCATGGTGAAACAAAAGCTGGCATTGAAAATTACTCGGTTGGTATAGGAGCATCAGCAAGTATTGCTGATGCAGAGCTTACCATACATCCATTTAATTGGTTTGGCTATGAACCACTTGAAGAGTGGTTTGGAATTGAATATGATCCTTATTTTGGGGTAACTGCATCTATTGGCGGCATCGGGATAGAGGTGAAAACAGGTCTTGAAAATGAACTTTATGCTGCAGAAGGTATTGGTTTAGGGATAAAATTCGGAGCTGAAAAAGATGACTAGGAGGTATATAATTGAGTGAAAAAAATGGGCTTTTACCAAAAAAAATTAATGAGGCACTATTAATAGGTTCTATTTTTCCAGTTCCTTTCGGTATCTTCAGTTTATTCATGCTATATTGGTTAATTGATAGTGAAACCCCTAAGGAAGTAGTATATTTAATTACTTTTATTATTTCAGTATTCACTTTTCTTATACCTTTATGCTTACATATTTTCAGACAAAAATTCTGGTTAAAAAAACATCCATACCTGCTTAAGAAAAAAAATAATTAATATGGAAAGAGTGAGGAATTAATGTCTAATACATTGCTACCTATCGGTAGTGTGGTAAAAATTTTAAATGTGCGAAAAATTGTAATGATTTATGGCAGAAATCAGCTTCAAACATCTTCACAAAAAAGGTACGATTATGTTTCAGTTCCTTATCCAGAAGGTAATATCAATGAAAATTATAATTTGTTCTTCAATCACGATATGATAGAAGAGGTTCTTTTTGAGGGATATCAAACACAAGAAGAAAAAGCTCTTCAAGAAACTTTTAAAGGCTAATAAAATGGAGTATTTAGTAGTACGATTTTGGAAAAAGTACAAAAAATCATTCATTTTACTATATTATCTGTTTTTCATGATCGGTATGACATTAATTACTTTTATGCTTCCTGGCATCCAAATCGGTATAAGGATCGTTTTACTTTTTTTATTGTATTTGATCACTACTGTAACAATCTATACGGGTTATAAAGTTACCAATAAGATGCTTTTAAAAAAACAAGGAGAAAGACAATGAGAAACACTTGGAATACATATAAGAAAAAAATCTTTTTCATTCTCTATTTGCTACCTATGATCGGCATGACACTCGGAATCTCAGCAGTCCCCGACATGACAATAAAACAAAAATTGATTTTACTGGTAATTATGTATGTGATGAGTGGCTTGTTTATATTCTTTGTTTATTTAGCAATAAATAAGATTATAAAATCTATTTTTAATGATTAGTAAACAATACCGCCTCCCTTTGCAATTTGTTTAGAGCCTATTTTAGGCTCTTTTTATATATTGTTACCTCGTAAACGTCCTTCTTCCAAACGAAAAAACTCCTGATATTAAGTTAACTCCCTCTTACAGATTCTTTTTTTTACCTTTTTTGTAATCTTAAAGTCTCAACAACTGTGAATTTTGAGTGAATATACACCCTTCCAGTTCTTATGAAAAGGTTCTTTTGTACGATTCGGATACATGCCGAATTATTTATAATCATTTATATAAAACATCCAATTGTGCGTGAATTTAGAAAAGGCAGGGGACAAAAGTTGGACTCATATAAAGTCATTGCGCTAGCAAACAAGTACAGTGCGGCCGCGGATCAGGTCAGAAGCTCTAAAATGCTGCTTGAATCCCGATTATCCGCATTGGGGGATGCTTGGCAGGGAAAAGCAAGAGATTCGTTCGACCAGGATTTTGAGGAAACAAAAGCCGCCTACGATCAATTCGAACAGGAGCTGCTTGAAACTAGCCAAGAACTGAAGACAGCCGCCGTCAAAATAGAAGAACGAAAAGCTGAAATTGCGAGAATGGAAGAACTGGAACGTAAAGCCAGAGAGGAAAGACATAAACTCGGGAGGTGAACGGAGTGTCAGGAAACATTGCAGTTGATCCGGATAAGCTCGAACAGCTGGCAAATGATGTTGTCACTGAATTAACTGATATGGAAAACAAATATAAGGACCTGCATGCGGAGCTGGGACAGATGATTTTGCAATGTGATCCCCGCTACAGCAGCTGTTTCTCCGGAGTCGGCGATGCTTGGAGCTCAGGAAAAGCGCTCGTCACCAAGCTGAGTGACAATGAAATATTCATCAGAAAAACGGGCGATCAATTTGTGGAGCAAGATGATATTTTGCGAAAGCTCTACAATGCCTACGACAAATACGGAACGATGACAAGCTTAACTGCCCTTATGCTGACGCAAGGAAAATACTACGGATTAGGGCTGACGAAGTTTGAGAAACAGACAAGCGGATTACATAACGCCCGGCACTCAAAACTGCTATTGGATATTTCCAGAGCTGTTGACAGCTCACGTTATCAAAAAGCAGCCAGAGTGCTTTTGAACCCTAAATACTTGTTTAAAAAGACAAACCGCCCATTTTCGGATTTGGTCCATAAAAAGTTTACGAAGTACTTCCCTCAGGATACGGTGGATTTTTCAAACAGCGTCAGGAGCTACACAAAAGGAATTCTGAATGAAGCCGGCGTACGCTCAACCTTAAAAGATGTCGGAAAAACGGGATTGAAATTCGCAAAAGGAAATGCCATTACTGCCACACTGATTACTGGTGCGACCGAAACGTTCGGAGCAGGCTTGAAAATAGCTGAAAATTACGCAAAATACGAAGACAAACCGGAAGTTCTCAAGCGTGAAAACGCCAAGGCCGTCGGAAATGCGGTGAATAATACGATTTTCATCGCAGGAGGAGCAACGGCAGGCGCTGTCGTCGGCGGTGCCCTTGGAAGTGTGTTAGGCCCTGTTGGCACAGTTGTCGGTGGCACAATCGGCTCAGCCGTAGGAGGTTTGGTTGGAGAAAAAATCGCAAAATTCACCTCAGGATTTGCTGAAAAAGCAGCTGTAAAGCTGAAGGAGCCGATTCACGCTGTCGTTGATACTGCCAAGAAAGGACTGGAATCAGCAGGCAAAGTCGTCAAATCAGTAAATGATGGGATAGATGCGGCGAATCAAACCATACATAAAGGAATGGAAACAGCAAAGAAAACAGCGGATTCGCTCATACACGGCGCAACCCATTTCCTTAAAGGGAAATTTTCATTCGGATAGGAGAATAATCAATGAAGCAGTTTACAATTAGCATAGAAGAGCTTTTATTTTGTTTTTACAGCGAAGGTTTTTTTGAACAGGGGATGGCCTTGAAGCAGGCTTATTTTCCAGAGATAGAAGATGAACAGCTCGGCGCTTTGTTTGAAGCGGCGTGCCGCTCACTATTAGCCAAAGATGCCGCGGAGTTTCGGAATCATCAATATCGGCTGAAGGACGAGTACTGCCCGTTTATCCATGTATTGAACGACGCTGACTATACAGTAAAGCTCTCTAAATTTGACGAGCAAGACGCCGAACTGAATGTGTCCTGCCATGTATCAAAATTCGGCACCTACTCTCACGAACTCCTTTTTGACGAGCAAGTCCACCGCGTTACAAAATTAGAATCGGCTGAAGGACTGCTTACGAAGACAGATGAATTTTTACATATCGTAGAGACGGAGAACAAAAGTGATTTGCTTCTAAGACTGACCTCAAATGAATTTGAGAAGCTCTTGGAGGGCGCTTCAGACACCCCCTCATCCCTAAAGGCATTCCTTGAAAAGCATGACCACCAAGAGGACGTTACCCGATTTGTAAATGATCTGGCTTTGCGAAAAGGGAAAATGGATACCCTGATGCGCCTTGTTTATGACAAAGACAACTCGCCGGAAGTGGCTGACATGGCTTTCGTCTTACCTGGCAGCCGTCATACTTGGCTGGTAACAGGCATTACTCAAAATGAATTTTCTATTGTACCAGCAAATAAAGATGTGATAAAAGGTATACTTTTTTGCTAAAGAGCGATAAAGGAGAATAGCAATTGAAAAACAATGAAGTCATTCAGGTCAAAAGCAGAATGTTTTTTAGAATATGGCTGTTCCTCGCCACAGGGGGCGCCTTTATTGCAGGGATGTGGCTTGTGTCTGAAGCTCTTACATTTCAATCTAAGTATGCCCTGCTGTATTTGGGCGTCGGTTTAATGGCGATTGTTTATGGGCTGATCACACTTTTTATGGCTTTTCCAGCGTTCACAAGCCGGGGCAATGTTATTTTCAGCGTAAAAACAGGGCCAGATGGCGAAATCTTCTCGAGAAAGCGCAGCGTGCGTTTTCCTGAGATCAAACGGATGTATATGGGACGGCATCGTTACAGTCTAAAGGGGATCTTTTTTGAGGATATTATCATCGAAAAAATAGACGGCAAGGTCGTTCGCCTCCCAACCTGGAACATTATCGCACATCCGTTGTTTTTTGAAGCTGTTGAATGCTATATCCTCCCTCATCTGAAGGAAGAGGCAAAAAGCAATTGGATCAGCCAGTTTACAGAGGTTCAGCGAAACGCGTATTTGAAGGAATTTGAGAATAACCCGAAGCTTTAATAGCTCTCCTCCTTTATAATTAAAAAGGAAAAAGCAACCTGAGGAGTGCGAGTCATGCTGATTACGATTCTTTTATTTCTCGCGGCGGGACTTGCCGAAATTGGCGGCGGGTATTTGGTTTGGCTGTGGCTGAGAGAGGCAAAGCCAGTTGGCTATGGAATTGCCGGGGCACTGATCCTGATTGTCTACGGCATTCTTCCGACGTTTCAGTCCTTCCCTTCCTTTGGCCGTGTATACGCCGCTTATGGCGGAGTATTCATCGTGCTGGCGGTTCTGTGGGGATGGCTTGTTGACCGAAAAACACCCGATCTGTATGACTGGGTCGGTGCATTCATTTGCCTCATTGGCGTCTGTGTCATCCTATTTGCGCCGCGCGGATAACAAAAATGGCCTGCTTATGAAGCGGGCCATTTTTGTTTAATCCTCTTTTAAGCTGGTCAGCTGCACTTCATGCTCCTGCTGCGGTTCGTCGAGCGGATATATTCTCGCTGTTCCGTTCTCTTCATTCACGTGCTGAATGTAAATAGGAACTCCGTTGTATGTTACTTTTTTAATGTCGGGGGATTCTACAATTTCTTTCGCCCTTTGAATATTCATGCTAACACCCTCCTTCATACATAACGTTTCCATTTCCTGAAGGAAGTATGCTTTATGATTCAGCGGTCAAGTTGAATTTTTTCAAGCGTTTGTAGAAAGTGCTTCTCGGTATCCCGCTGATTTTGGCGGCTTGAGAAACGTTTCCTTTTGCGGATTCAAGCGCTTTGATCATCATATCTTTTTGGATTTGCTCACGAAGAGCCAGCGCGCCGGCGGCAGCCGGCTTTTTTTCTGCCGGGCTGAACGGCAGTCCTGCAGCTTCCAGTAAAGCGGGAAGCGGCTCATCCCTCATCCGGCCGTCCGGATATCTGATGAAAAGACGCTCAAACACATTGAACAGCTCGCGAATATTCCCCGGCCACCTCCACTCTTTCAGCACATCCAAAAAATCAAGGGGAAGCTCGCCAGGCCAATGATTTTTCTGTTTGTAGTACTGAAAAAGATCAGAAATATCCTCGGGGCGCTCACGTAAAGGGGGAAGCTCAATCGGATAAACATGAAGGCGGTAAAACAGATCTTCTCTGATTTTTCCGCTTTCGGCAAGCTCGCGCAAATCACAATGGGTGGCGGCAATGACTCTGATATCAACTGGAATTTCATTCGTCCCGCCGACCGGCGTGATTTGGCGTTCCTGAAGCACCCGCAAAAGCGCAACTTGCATCGAGTGGGAAATTTCTCCGATCTCATCTAAAAATAAAGTGCCTCGATTCGCTTTTTGAAAGGCGCCTTTATAGCCGTTTCGTTTCGCTCCCGTAAAAGCGCCCTCCGCATAGCCAAACAGCTCGCTTTCAATCAAGTCAGACGGTATCGCTCCGCAATTGACAGCAACAAACGGGCCATGCCGACGCTCGCTGTTCTCATGAAGCGCGCGGGCCGCGACTTCCTTCCCCGTACCGGTTTCCCCCGACAGGCAGACTGTTGCATCCGCCGCCGCAGCCCGTTCAAGGTTCTTCAGCATTGCTTGCGATCGTCCGCTTCGCCCGATGACTCCATTGAATCGAAATGCCGTCTTTTTCTTTTGCTCCGAGAGATAAAAACAAGTGCCGCCATCTCCCATGGTGACGGCTTTTTCGATTGAGAAGCCCCTTTCCTTCAGCTCATACAGGTGCCGGCCCTGCCAATCCGGTATTGAGGTTTGAATCGGTACGCTTGCGCTGATGATGTGCTGTTTGGTATTGCAGAGCACCATCGGCACATGGGATGCAGCCCTCTCTCCAAAACGTCCGATCAGCTCAAGCTCTTTCTCACGGCTTTTCGATGCCAGTTCCCGTTCCGCGGCATAGGCGATCGCTGTGGCAATACCGAGCATATGAGGATGCGCGCCTGCTCCCGGACACGATATATCAATTAAACCTGCAAGGCTGCCATCCTCATGGTGAATCGGTGCGGCTGAACAATTCCAGTGATGGGATGCGACGGAGTAATGTTCTGACCCTTGTATGGCAACCGGCTCACTAATATGGAGCGCCGTGCCGATCGCATTTGTTCCAACAGCCGTTTCCGTCCAGCATGCGCCTTCGACAAAGTTGATGCGTTTGGCTTCATAAAGTGCGCGAGGATGGCCGTCCAATGCCAAAACAACGCCGTCTGAATCAATTAACAGTGCCATCATTTCCATTTCTTTTATGGCGGGCAGCAGTTTGTCAAGGTAAGGCTGTGCGGTCGTCAGGAAGAATGAATGCTTTTTCGACTGGTGATCCAGCTCGGTTTGCTGTAAAACCTTCGGGCCTTTTTCTAAATAAGGATTGACCTCAGCTTTTTTGCAGCGATGCCATGACTCGGCGATCCGTTTTCTTAATCGGGCTTCGTCAAGCACACCGTCTTTCACAAAACGTTTCCAGGTTTGCAAATCGTTTGGGATCGAATTCATTTCCTTGATCGCTCCTCCCTTACACGCCGTTTCCATCTATTGTAGGGGAAAAATAAAGCGCTTTCAACAATAAAAAAGCAGACGCTTTGTATTCCCTGCGTCTGCTTTTTCCCGCGTTATGCGTGCACTGCAAGCCCGATCGTACTTAACAGCGCCTCGTGCAATGTTTCAGACAGTGTCGGATGGGCGGCGATAAAATGCTCCGCCATATCAGCGGTCATCTCACCATTCATGATCGCAGCCGCCTGGCCGATAAGTTCGGTCACATCAGGGCCAATCATCGAGACACCGACGATTTCGCCGAATTCCGGCTCTGCCACGATTTTGACCTTCCCTTCCGCTTGCTGTTTAATAAGCGCCTTGCCGTTTGCGGAAAAAGGAAATTCGCCAATCTTCACATCCCCGTATACGGTTTTTGCCTGTTGTTCTGTCATTCCGATGCACGCGATTTCCGGTGATGTATAGATGCAGCGCGGCACATGTTTCTCATTGATTTTGACATCCCTTCCGGAAGCATGTGAGGCAGCAACGATGCCTTCATGGAAAGCCGCATGCGCCAGCTGAATGCCTCCGATTGCGTCTCCGCACGCATAAATGTGAGACCTATTGGTTTGCATGTGTTCATTCACAGGAATGCCTTTTGGAGAAAAATCAATGCCGGCCTGTTCCAGCTGCAAGCCGTCAAGACGGGGTTTTCTGCCGATCGACACCAGTACATAATCGGCCTTCGTTTTAAACTCTCGCTGCCCGCTTTTCCATATTGCCGTTTTGGCCGTTTGATCCACCCGCTCTAACCGGGATGAGGTAAACACTTCCACACCGTCTTCCTCGAGCTTCTCTTGAAAGAGCCGGGCAATATCTTCATCTTCAGACGGGATCAGCTGGCCGGCTGTTTCGATGATGGTCACCTTCGATCCCAGTCTGGCAAACAGTCCGGCATACTCACAGCCGATGACACCGCCGCCGACAATGACAAGCGAAGACGGAATCTCAGAAAGAGAAAGCGCATCCTTGCTGTCAATGATCCATTCGCCGTCAAACGGGGCGAATGGCAGCTCGATCGGCTCTGATCCGGATGCAATTAATATTTGGTCCGCCTCTCTGATTTCTTTTCCTTTCTCTCCTTCTATCAGGAGCTTTTTGTCAGAAAGAAAGGAGGCCGTCCCCTTCACGACCTGTATTTGGTTTTTCTTCATTAAGTACTGAACGCCTTGGACGAGCTGGCTGACAACCTGCTGTTTGCGGGTCTGCATTTTGTTCCAATCAACCGATATCGCACCTGCCGGAAGTTCGATTCCAAAGCGGTCAGCATGCTTGATTTTATCAAGAACGTTTGCGCTTTCTAACAAAGACTTTGTCGGGATGCAGCCTTCATTGAGGCAGGTGCCCCCAAGGCGGACTTTGTCAATCAGCAGCACGTTCCTGCCCTGCTGTGCCGCGGAGACTGCAGCTGCATAGCCTGCAGGTCCGCCGCCGATAATGGCTAGTGTCATGTCATTTTCACCTGCTTTTCCTATAAAATTAAAGCTGCCGGTTCTTCTAAATACGTTTGAATCGCCTTCAGAAAGGCAGCGGCAGGGGCGCCGTCACAGGCTCTGTGATCAAATGTCAGGCTGAGCGGCAGGATCGTGCTTCTGACGATTTCCTCACCTTGATACACTGGCGTGTCATAGCTTGCTCCGATGCCAAGGATGCCTATTTCCGGCGGATTTAATATCGGTGTGAAATGCTCGACGCCAAAAGCGCCAAGGTTTGTAATAGAGAAGGTTGAGCCTTGCAGTTCTTCACTTCCGGCACGTCCCTCGCGTGCTGTTTTGGCGTTTTCCGAAATGGATTGAGCCAGTTCAATCAGTGATTTCTTTTCAGCATGGCGGATCACAGGCACAACTAAGCCATTTTCCAAGGCTACGGCCATGCCGAGGTGCACATAAGGATGTGTGATGATGCGCTCATTTTTATAAAAGCTGTTCAGCACAGGATAAGCCTGCAGGGCGAGAACGGCCGCTCTTGACACCAAATGAGTGATCGTCAGCTTCGTGCCGTACCGCTCTTCCGCAGTTGGCGAAAGCTGTTTCTGAAGGGCTGTCAGCTTGGTGATATCAGCCTTCATCGTAATTGTCAGTTGCGCACTGTTTGCCAGGCTTTCCTGCATTCTCGCCGCAATGACTTTTCTCATGCCTGCCACCGGTGTTTCCTGCGCCCTCTGCTCAGAAACCGGCTCTGCCTGATCTTTTTTCTGTTCAGCAAGCGCCTTTGTTACATCGTCTTTCACGATTCGCCCGCCTGGTCCTGTGCCTTTCAGCTGTTTCACGTCTAATCCTGCTTTTTCCGCGATTTTCCTGGCGACTGGAGATATTTTGATTCGTTCTTTTTTAGTAGCTGAAGGTTTGCTTTCTGGTTTTGCGGGCTCGACGACTGGCGGCTCACTGTCTGCTGCAGCAGGCTCTTTCGCCTCTTCCTGCACCGATTCACCGGCGTTCCCGATATAGCAGATCGCTGTGCCGGGCGGAACCTCTTCCCCCTCTTTCACCTTGATATCGATCAGCGTTCCATTTTCAGGCGCCTCGATGTCCATTTCAATTTTCTCCGATTGAATGCTGGCAATGCTTTCTCCCTTTTCAACCGGGTCGCCTACTTTTTTATTCCATATCGATACTTCCCCTTGTTTCATCGCCATTCCCAATTTCGGCATCACTACTTTTACCGCCATTTGTGTCCCCCCTTTAATTCATTGCCGGCTCGCCAAGCAGTTCAAGCGTGACGCTGACAATTTGATCTGGTGTTGGTAAATATTGATCTTCAAGCACTGGCGAAAACGGCACCGGTGTATGCGGCGCTGTAATTCGCTTTATCGGCGCATCAAGCAAATCAAAGCCCTTGTCAGCGACAATCGCAGCAATATCTGTGGCGATGCTGCAGCGCGGATTGGCTTCATCAACGATGATCAGCCGGTTTGTTTTTTCTAACGACGTGAAAATCGCTTCCTCATCCAAAGGAGATAAACTGCGGGGATCGAGCACCTCGGCTTCGATGCCTTTTTCTGAAAGCTTTGACGCCGCTTCAAGCGCGGTATTAACCTGCTTGCCGACTGCAAACAGCGTGATGTCGCTGCCTTCACGTTTGATGTCCGCTTTTCCGAGCGGGATTGTATAATAATCTTCCGGCACCTCGCCCTTCATGCTGTAGGACGTCTTATCTTCAAAAAAGAACACCGGATCGTTGTCTTCGATTGCCGCCAGCAGCAGTCCTTTGGCATCATACGGATTGGACGGAACAACCGTCTTCAGGCCCGGGATGCTGGTAAACAGGCCATACAGCGTCTGCGAATGCTGAGCGGCGGCCCGGAATCCCGCTCCGTATGTGGTGCGGACAGTAATCGGCACTTGCGCTTTTCCGCCGAACATATAGCGGAATTTTGCCCCTTGGTTGATCACCTGGTCAAAGCATGTGCCGATAAAATCATTAAACATCAGCTCGGCAATCGGCCTCAGACCGGTAGATGCCGCAGCCATGGCCGCACCCATGTAGCCCGCTTCAGAAATCGGTGTATCCAGCACTCGGCTGCGCCCGAATTCCTGTACAAGACCCTTTGTAACCCCCAATACACCGCCCCACGCTTCATCATCCTGCAAATGATCGACCGCCGCTCCCCCGGCGACATCCTCACCGATCAAAAGCACATTCTCGTCTCTTCTCATCGCAAGCTTCATTGCTTCATTGATTGCGTCTGACATGCTTATGACTCTCGCCATCTCACATTCCCCCTTTTTCATATGACACGTAGACGTCTGCCAGCAGCTCTGATTCTTTTGGATATGGACTGTCTTCACTGAACGAAACGGCTTTGTCAATCGATTCGCTGACACGCTGTTCAATGTCTGACAGCTTTTTGGCATCTGTTTCTTTTAACAAGTAATTTTTAAAGCCTTGAATCGCATCCTTTTCCTTCAGATGCTCAGTTCTCTCATCTTTGGTTTTATAGGTTTGGGCATCTCCTTCGAAATGGCCGTAGTTTCTGTAGGTCATACATTCAATTAAAGACGGACCTCCGCCGTTTCTTGCTCGTTCTATCGCTTCCTCGGCTGCCTGGTAAACTGCTAAAATATCTTTTCCGTCCACCGTGACTCCCGGCATGTTATAGGCGGCCGCCCGGTCGGCGATTGAATCACAGGCTGACGCGTACTCAAATGGGGTGGCTTCGCCATAGCCATTATTTTCAGCAACAAATACGACAGGGAGGTTCCACACTTTTGCTAAGTTCATCCCTTCGTGGAAGGAACCTTGGTTGTTTGCTCCGTCGCCAAAAAAGCAAACGCTTACATTTTTAGTCTGTTTATATTTAGCGGTGAGCGCTGATCCGCATGCGAGCGTAAATCCGCCACCGACGATTCCATTTGCCCCTAACATGCCTTTATCGAGATCGGCAATATGCATAGAGCCGCCTTTTCCTTTGCATAGTCCGGTCGCTTTCCCGAAAATTTCCGCCATCATGCCGTCCAGATCACAGCCTTTGGCGATACAATGGCCATGCCCTCTGTGCGTGCTTGTAATGCTGTCGTCATCATGTAAATGAGCGCACACCCCTACCGCTACCGCTTCCTCACCGGCATACAAATGAACGAATCCGGGAAGCACTCCCTGCGCGAACAGTTCATGCACTTTGTCTTCAAATCCCCTGATTTCCAGCATCTTTTGGTACATCCACAGCGCTTTCTCCTCAGTTAATGACAAGCCTTCTCGTTTTAACAATTCCATTTTGTGCGCCTCCTTCTATTTAGGGTTCACATTTATAAATGCAAGAAGTGTGCCAGCCTTTTGAGCCCGTAAAATCAGTCTTCTCGTTTTCAAATTGGAGACAGTTTGAGACAAGTGTCTCATTTTGTCTCGATCTGATCCATTTGTCTCGTTTTATGGCATACAAAAAAGACCGGGCCTCACCCAGTCTTTGACAATGATCGACGTATTTATTTCCTCGGAAATCTTTTCACTGCTTCATTCTTCTGCATCGTTTGTCTGAATGGCTGTTTTCGGAAGAAAATCAATTGAATATTTGACATAACCGAAACCGCCGTCCCCGTCCTTCTCCATACAGTCTATCGTGCCGTTTGAGTATGTATATCCCTTTTCATTTAGCGTTTTTCTAACCATTTCGGCCAGCTGTTCGGCATCTGTTTTAGATTCTCCGCTGGCATCTAACTGAATCGTCATGCTCATAGGCGCTTTTTCGGCCAGCTGTTTGTTCCATTTTGTATCTAATGTGAACTGGCCCTTTTCAATGCTGATAGCAGCGTCAGCTTTTATAACTTGCGGAACCGCTTTTTTCAGATCGGCTTCGATTTCCTTTGATGCTTCTTGGTTTAGATATTTTGCTACTGATTCGGTATACGCTTCTTCAATGCCATCGCAGGTGACCTTAGGATGAAGATACCCCTTCGTACACATTGGATAACGATGAGATTGGGTGTTTGCTTGGAACACATATTCAGAGGTTTTAACGTCATATACCCCATCTGTGATCTTGATGTCCTTTTTGGGGTAAGTTTGTTTCACATAAGAAATAAGCTTCTGCTCTGCGGTATTTTTCGCAAGTGGATCACCGAACCATACATGATAGATATATAGTCCGCAACCGAATACCGCAATGACAAGCGCAATCCAATCACAAGTTTTTTCATGTTCACTCTCTTTTCTTCAGATGTACGTGCTGCAATTCATGCTTTTCTTCAACCGCCCGGTTCAGCGCTTGAAGCATGTAGCCAATGCCTTTGTACGATGACAGCGGCCAGCTGATTCGCTGATGCTCTCCGATGACCGCGTTTAGGACGCTTCGGTATTTTTTCCCGCCAAGCATGACAAGCTCTTCGATGTCAGAAAAGCCTTTGTCATGAAATTGACGGCACAGCTCGTCCGCTGCCATGATGTCTGAATGAGCGGTTCCAAAAGTGACATCGTAATTTTCGGGAACGATATCATCTGGACGCAGGAACCCATGCTTCGCCGACAAAATCACCCACTCATCGAAAAATGCTTTCGCATAACGCTCGCACGCCTGATGAAACGGGCTGAGATAAGCGTCTTCCGCTCTTACCGGCCCTTTATCTGGATGGATGTCCCATATTTTTTTCTTGCCGCAGGGGATGATGCATAGTCGTTTCATTTTTTTCTCCTTCATGATGTATCTTCTATCAATGTACCATTTTTCTCCTGTTTCTGCATGAATAAACAATAAAAGAGAGATCGTCCGCTCCAGCGTCTAGACACTTTTCAGCAGACCAGAAAACCTTGGCGAATCTATAAATTGATTCTCCGAAAAGAGAAGGAAGATAACTTCAAGAAAAGACAGGCTGGTTAAATTCTGCACACAAAAAAGACCTGGAAATCATACCGAAATCCAGGTTGGATGAGGAATTGTTTATTTCACTGCTGTTACTCTGCCCCATCAAGATACTTTCTCTCAAAGTCATCAAGCAATGCACGCACTTCATCTGTTGACTTTGTGTTCATGCATTGATTTCGTAATTCACCTGCTCCTCGGAATCCGCGGAGATAAATTTTGAAAAAGCGAGGAAGAGGCTTGTATGCTCTAGCTTCTTCTTTTGAATATTCATCATGAAGATCCAGATGCAGTCTCAAAAGATCAAGCAATTCTTTACTGCTGTGCTCTTTCGGCTCCTTTTCAAAGGCGAAAGGATTGGTAAAAATGCCGCGCCCTATCATAATGCCATCAACACCGTATTGTTCAGCAAGTTTCAAACCGGTTTGGCGGTCAGGAATATCACCGTTTATTGTCAAAAGTGTATCTGGTGCCACCTCATCACGAAGTTTCTTAATCTCTGGGATGAGTTCCCAATGCGCATCTACTTTACTCATTTCCGCTCTTGTACGCAGATGAATGGAAAGATTCGCAATGTCTTGCTTCAATATGTGTGTCAGCCAGCCGCGCCATTCGTCTATATCCGTGTAGCCAAGCCTGGTTTTCACACTTACTGGCAGTCCTCCTGCTTTCGCTGCTTGAATTAATTCGGCTGCAACTTCAGGACGGCAAATCAGGCCGCTTCCTTTTCCATTCCCCGCCACATTAGGCACAGGGCAGCCCATATTGATATCTAGGCCTTTAAATCCTAACTCTGCCATGCCAATGCTCATTTTACGAAAGTTTTCAGGCTTATCTCCCCAAATATGAGCAACCATTGGCTGTTCATCCTCTGTAAAAGTCAAACGGCCGCGCACACTATCCTTCCCATCTGGGTGACAATAGCTTTCCGAGTTTGTAAACTCTGTAAAAAACACATCCGGTCTGCCAGCTTCACTCACGACATGGCGGAACACAACATCTGTCACATCTTCCATCGGTGCCAGTACAAAAAAAGGCCGTGGCAGTTCACGCCAGAAATTATCTATCATAACCAATTCAAATCCTTTCAATATGGATACAAGACTAAATATTATTCCAAAATGAAAAAGCAAAATGTTCTTTTACACTTATAGCATGCTGAAGCCCTTCTTATCAAACGATAGTGAATTTTGAACATTGAAACCTTAACTATGTTAACAAAAAGCAACTTGGATCATAGGGATACAGGTTTCTATTGTATGTCCCGGAAAATTTCTTATCAATAGCTGGGGTTCTGTTCATGCCTATATAAAAGACAACAGGCCGCCACTGTGCATGAAAAAGACCCGGAAATCGGCGATGTGCATTTTGCCGAAATCCAGATCTGATTAGGAATCATTTTTTTAATGAGACGATTTTAATACAAGCTTCGCCACAGCTTCCACATGGGCCGTCTGCGGAAACATATCCACAGGCTGAATATATTCGACGCGGTAGTCCTTCGACAGTGCCTGCAAATCTTTCGCAAGTGTGGATGGATTGCAGGAAACGTAGACAAAGCGTTTCGGTTTGACTTTTTTGATCGTGTCCAGGAATGTGCTGTCACAGCCGGTTCTTGGCGGGTCAACGATGACGACGTCCGGACGGAAGCCTTCTTTCGTCCATTTCGGGAGCCAGTGCTCGGCTGTTCCTGTTTCGTATGTGGCATTTGCCATGCCGTGTTTTTTAGCGTTTTTCTTGGCATCATCAATTGATTCCTTGATGACGTCCATGCCGCGGACTTCCTTTGCTCCGTCCGCTACCCACATGCCGATCGTGCCGACGCCGCAATACGCGTCAACAACTTTTTCTTTTCCTGTCAGCTGCGTCGCTTTTTTCACTTCGTCATACAGCTTGACGGTTTGCTCCGGATTGAGCTGGAAGAAGGCGCGTGCGCTCAGTTCAAAGGATACGTCGCCGAGCACCTCTTGGATCACTGTTTTTCCGGCAAGCGGCTTTGATTTTTCACCGAAAATGACTGAGGTTTTCGCTCCGTTTACATTTTGGATAATGGACTTGACCTCTGGCAGGCGCTTTTGGATCGCTTTGACGATTTCTTCCTTGTGAGGAAGGGTTTCTTTTGCGGTTACAAGCACGACCTGCACTTCTCCTGTTTCAAAGCCGACTCTCGTCACAATCGTGCGAACGTCGCCTTTTCGTTTTCTTTCATTATAAACAGACACATTGAAGTCCTCTAAAATGCGGCGGACAATGCCTGTTGTTTTGTTTGTTGCCGGATGCTGGACGACACAGTCTTTAATCGGCACGATGTCATGGGATTCAAGGCCGTATAAGCCGGCGATGATGCTGCCGCTTTGCGAGCGACCGATTTGGAATTGGCTTTTGTTGCGATAATTCCACGGGTTATCCATGCCGATTGTTTCTTTGATTTCCATGTTTTCCACTTTAAACTTCGTATGGCGCTCAAGAGACTGGATGACGATGTCGCGTTTTTCCCGAAGCTGTTGACTGTATGCAAGGTGCTGAAGCTGACAGCCGCCGCACTGTTCGTATACAGGACAAGGCGGTGTTACGCGATGCTCCGACGCCTTGCGGATCTTCTTGATGCGGCCCTCCGAAAACTTCGGCTGAACCTTTGTGGCTTGGACAACAACCTCCTCACCGGGAAGCGCGCCGGGCACAAAAACGACTTTTTTCTTAAAGTAGCCGACACCTTCGCCGTTAATGCCGAGACGCTTAATCGTCAGCGGAAAGGTTTGTCCGACTTTCAGTTCGACGGGCGCCTGTTTCTTTTGTTGGTTCACGTTGTTCTCTCCGTTTCTATATGAAGCTTTCTGCAGATGGCAGAAAGTGAAATGTTTTTTTCACATCTTTCTAGTATAACACGCTTATCTGGATTCCTTCATATTTTTCAAAAACATTTCCAATTTTACTCAATAATCGTTCAAGACAGCCGATACAGTTTATGACTATTACATAAAAGAGGGATAAAATGAAGAAATTTCTAACCGCTGTCTGCGCATTAGGATTATTATTCAGCGCGGCAGGATGCGGAAACGACAACAGTGCGGCTTCTGCAAAAACAGAAAAAACAGCAGAAGACGAAAGCAAAAATCTAGATTTGCTGAAAAAGGACTTTAACAGTATCACCAAAGAAGATTGGAAAAAAATCCACATTTCCAAAAAGGATTTGAACGGCGCGTTTGAAAAAATGACAGAAACCAATTCCGATGGAGAAAAAGTGGTTAAAAAAGTGGAAATAAAAAACAATACCGTGGTTATCACTTTTAACAACTCAGACGGAAAATCGATGGAAAACGGTCTCTTGGCAATTCTCTTTGATCAGTTTCTTCGTGCATTGTATAAGCATTCCTCTTATTATGAAGGAAGTGAACCGACCATTCGATTTGTTGATTTGGACAACCAGCTGGTTCAGGAAAGCAATAAACCATTGGATAGCGACAATGAAACAGATGGTTCAAGCCAAAACAGCGGAAAAAAAATCTTGACCAAGCCTGGTGAAACATCCACTGAGGACAATGGAGAAATTGTTACATTAGACAAAATTGCCGATGTTCAGAAACAAGCAGCAATGAAGCCCTTAACGATTACTGTCGATCAAGTCAAATTACTGGCGCGTACCAATATCAGCCCTTACCAGCTGAAGCTCTTTAAAAGAATGACAGATCAAAAAGTGTCTGAACCGCTCCGGTACATTCAAATCACTTATAAAGCAGAAAATACAGGAGACACACAAGTTGATTGGCAGGGTATTGAATCAGTAGAAACAGATGACGGGCAAAAGCTGAAAGTTGCTGATAATAATATCTTGAAGGACAATGAGCACGTTTTCGCTCCGCACACAGAAAACGAAGGTGTAATAGGAGCTGTATACAGCGGCAAAGCGGAAGATATTCATCAATTAAAAATTGCGTTTTCCCCTGTTAAAAGTGCCGATTCAGGCCAAAGCATCACAGTGAAGCTCGATTAATCACAGCGGCTGCCGAAAAGGCAGCCGTTTTCTATTCAATACTCCTCCATAAATACAGAGACGCATAGCTCAAATAAGGCTCCCACCCCTTGCTCATCGCCAGCATGACATCCTTTGCAGGCTTGTCGTCCAGCTGAAAATGGCGCTTGATTGCGTTTTGAAGACCGATATCGGCAAGCGGGAATAAATTTGGGCGGCCAAGGCCGAACATAAGGACGTTTTGCACGGTCCACGGGCCGATGCCCCTGATTTTGATCAATTTCTTCATGATGCCTTCATCCGTCATATGCGGCAGCTCTGATAGGTCGAGTGTGCCTTCTGCAATCATCCTTGATGTATCAATGGCGTATTCCGCTTTTCGCATGCTGAATTGCAGATCGCGCAAATCCTGATAATCGAGTTCCGCAATCGTTTCCGGCTTAGGATAGCACCACACGCCGTCCTTCTGCTCGCCAAACGTATGGACAAACCGTTCTGTCAGCGTGTAAGCGAAGGAAATATTGAGCTGCTGGTGGATGATGCATTTCATCATGCAGTTGTACAAACTGTAGTCTAATACAAGCGGCGTGCCGGCATGTTCTTCAAAAATGGCGGACAGGCTCGTTTTCGAAAAATGGTCGAGAACGTGCTGTAAATCATTTTCCCATTGAAAAATCCGTTTGATCTCCTTCATCATTTCTTCCTGATCTGTTTCCCCGCTGACGAGGAACTCGGGCTCATCGACATGTCCTACCGCCTGTACCTTTACAATACATACGTCTCCCGCTTGGTTTCTGATCGGCACGCGAATGTTCCGCGCTTCTCTATCTGCCGCATTGAGGGGGTCTAAAGACAGTCTGTCCAGTACGCGGTCAAAGTGATACGGAGGTGTGACGGATATGTTTTCCTTCCACATGAAATTCACCCTTTTTTCCGTTTTTTGTTCAGTATAACACGCCGCTGGAAATAGGCAGAGAACACCGTATACTTTTCTCAAAAAGGCCCCATGATATAATGTCAGGTGGGGGGTTGTCTATGATCAACATTACCGCAATAACAACAGAGCATCAGCTGCTGAAAAATATACCGATCGAACGAGTGGAACAGCCTGATATCGCATGGTACTGGGTTGATTTTTACGGCCCGGAGGATACGGAAACGGCGTTATTGAGAGATTTTTTTCATTTTCACCCGCTTGCCATTGAGGATTGCTTCCAGCATATGCAGCGGCCAAAGCTTGACCATTATGACGGCTATCGCTTTTACGTCATTCACGCGCTGAATCATGAAACGCTTGCAACGGAGGAAGTCGATATTTTTCAAGGCGAAAAATTTGTCGTTACCTTTCATTTGCACGAAACGCCCGGTATTGCCAAAGTCCGAGAGCGTTTATATTCTTCACCGGACATATTGAAAAAAGGCCCCGGGCATATTTCTTATATGATCATGGATCAGCTGGTCGATGAATATTTTCCCCTCGTTTACAAAATTGAAGACCGGCTGAACGAAATTGAAGAAAGCCGTCCTCACAAAACGTATGGAACGCTGATGAATGAGGTGTTTGAACTCAGGACAGATCTTTTGCATCTGAGACGGACGATCATTCCGATGCGTGATTTGCTCTATCGGATTTTAAGCCTAGACCATGTGAAAGAGCAGCGGGAAACGAAAGCCTACTTCAGCGACATATACGATCACTTGTTAAAATTGTCTGAGATTGTGGAATCCAATCGTGACATGACGTCCGACTTGCGCGACAGCTACGTGACACTGAACTCAAACCGCATGAACGCGATTATGATGACATTGACGATCGTTTCGACCATTTTCATCCCGCTCACTTTTATTGCCGGTGTATACGGCATGAACTTCGACAACATGCCGGAGCTTCACTGGGAATACGGGTATTTCGCCGTGCTCGGCCTGATGGCTGCGCTTGTGATTGGCATGCTGATGTGGTTTGTACATAAAGGATGGTTCAATATATTTAAATGAGGACAGCAGAAAGCTGTTCTTTTTATGTTGGCAAGCACATTCCCATGCATACGATGTTCATTTTGTTTATAATGGAAAAAACGTTCAGGGAGTGATCACATTGAAAATTGCTGTCATCGGACTTGGCAATATGGGACAGCCTATTGCCAGAAACGTGCTTCAGGCAGGCTACAATTTGACTGTATATAATCGGACGAAACAAAAGACGGAAGAACTTGTATCAGAAGGAGCACAGGCAGCTGATACGCCGCGCCAGGCGGCAAAGACCGCTGATATTGTCATCACGATGCTTTCAGATGACGATTCTGTCAGCGCCGTGACCTTCGGAGAGAACGGGCTGATTGAAGGATTGGCAGAGAACGGCATTCACATCTCGATGAGCACGATCAGTGTTGAATTCTCAGAAAAACTCGCTGCGGCTCATGCAGAGAAAGGACAATTCTTTCTCGCCGCTCCCGTCCTTGGCAGACCGGATGCCGCCGCAAAAGCCGCGCTTCGCATCATAACAGCCGGACCGGCGGAAGCGAAGCAAACCGCCAAGCCTCTTCTTGACAGCTTGAGCCAGCAGGTATTTGACGTCGGCGAAGAAAGCAAGACGGCAAATGCGGCCAAAATCAGCATCAATTTCTTGCTCGTGTCCATGCTGGAAGCGTTATCTGAATCCTTCTTAATGATGGAAAAGTACGGCTTAGAACAAAAACAATTTTTAGAAATCGCCAGCGCGCTCTTTGGCTCTCCAGTCTATCAAAATTACGGAACCATCATGGCTGAGCAGACATTTGAGCCGGCCGGCTTCAAAATGTCTTTAGGGCTGAAGGATACCAATCTGGCACTCGCCGCCGCAAAGCAGGTTTCTGCAAATCTCCCTCTTGCCGAGCTGGCTAAGAGCCATTTTGAAAGCGGGCTCGAACAAGGCTTTGGAGATCTTGATTGGGCCGCGCTGATTAAATGTATTAAATAATAAAAGGAGCCTCTCCTTTTTTAGGAGTGACCCCTGTCAGGTAGACAGTGTTAAAAAGGCACTAAGCAGCCTGAGTCCTGTATTGATATGAGCTCAGGTTGTTTAACTTCTTTTGGAATCGTTGATGGTTGTAAAAATGAATATATTTACATACTGCTAACCCATCCCATCATTGAGATGAAGATCAACAATTTTTTTCTTAAAGTGAATATCTAAGTTTTCCTTATTTTCCTTATAAAAAAATCCCCTCCATAGGTCTACTATGAGGGGGATCATATCATATGAGAAGGGCATTTTGGGCGAGGGTATTACTTTTACCTTCCTCTATAAAAGATCTATCATACTATTTTTTAGTAAAAACAAAAGAATAGTATCCATCAGCTTCTCCAGTTTTCAACTTAATTGCTGATCTTCCGTAGGCTGATTTGCTACTGATTTTACCATGCATTGTAGAATACTGCGTTAAGGTACCTGTAGACTTTCTTTTGTATGGTTTAAAAGCTATATATCCTGATTGACCTTTTTTTATTGTAAAGGAATATGTACTAGAACTAGATTTTGCTGACGTAAAATTAAAACTAGCACCATAGTTTATAGCTTTAATTTCAGATGAAGCATTAACACTGTAAGACTTAGATACAGTAGCTTGCCATTGTTTATCTACTCTACACGATGATGAAGTACACTTAATTGATGCTGAAACTTTAATAGGATCTCCATAATATTTAGTGGCTGATTTCTCTTTATAATGCCAAGTTCTAATATCAACGTCAGCATAGGCATTAAATTCTGGCTCGACGTTATTTTCCTCAGAAACAACAAACTCATTCTCTAAATCTTCGTTTTCTGTTGTTTTAGTCGCTTTTTCATATTCCTCTTTTGAAACAGGTACAAGACCATTTTCGGTCGCTTTGAATGGTGCAATTACTGCATTTTGTTCCTCATCATAAAATTTCTCAACATTTGAATCAGATAGATTGATAGTATTTTGCTCAGCTGCAAATCCTTTCGTAGGATTTCCAAAAATCATCAAACATACCACACAAACAGCAATCAAAAATGCAACTTTCCTTTTCATATACACCCTCCTTATTTTAATAACACATTAAAAACGTTACCAAACAAGGGTTATTTTGTAAACCGAATATAATCAATTTATACTAGGAATTAACAAATAATATATTCCTGATTTCTTATCCACATGAGGAGTTACATTATCATCTGTCTGAGTTTCAATTTTTAGATTTTTTGTTTTCTTAACTCCTGCATATAATTTATACTTTTTACCCGAATAAGACTTTACATCACCTGAAATATCAGCCTTATTATTCTTACTATCAATTACTATATCATTCCCGTTCTTTACCCACGTCACTTTTTTATCTTTCCATGCCAATGTTCCTGTTCCTATACCCATTTGTTTATTTTTTTCAAATGTATATATCACAACTTTTTCATTATCAATTTCCTTTGTTTCATCTATAAAGTCAGTAATATAAGGTGATTCTTGTTTAGCATGCTGTAAGGCTTCCTGTTCAGTATTAAATTTTTTCATTGAATCAAGAGTTTCATTATTTTTATTTTTAATAAAATAAAAGCCAACTATGAAAATAACAGAGATGGCCAATAAACAAATGATGATCTTTTTCCCTTTCATAACAATAGTCCTCCAATTCAGAAAATATGTTAGTTATTAGTATAACAATCTTAGAGTAATAAAATAAAGATCTTATCAATTTAATTACAAAATAGTCAGTCATTAACTTTCGTTACTTAAAAGTATTCTTCAAACACTAGTTAAAAGCCCCTCTCTATAAGAAGACTCAGACTGTCGAGAAAATCTCGACAACCTTTATTTTCCCCTTAAAATATCCATTTCCCTGTAATAAAATAAAAGAAAGACTGAAAAGGACGGTGTCTTTCTCATGTCCCACACAAGAAACTCTTCTCAAAACACAGCCGAATTTGTTCTGCTTGACCAACTCGTCGAAGAGGATCACCTGCTTCGAAAAATTGATCAATACATAGACTTTTCTTTCATCATTGAAAAGGTTAAACCTTACTACAGTGAAAACAAAGGCCGCCCCTCACTTGATCCGCTTATTTTATTTAAAAAGAAAAAATAGAGCGAAGCTTGCAGATTCAAAACAACTGCATGGGCTTCGCTATTGCAGATTGAGGGGAAAACGAAATGTGAGTGAACAAGTCTTCTCACAGACGCATGCCCGACAAAGCTTGTAGAAAAAACATCGTTTTTTCTACAAGCCGAAGCCTCTCCATTTCAAGAGAGGCTCTTCTCGTTATAAAGACGGCAGCTTCATTTCTTTCTCAAACATCAGATCATCAAGGCTTTTAAATGTGTAGCCGTGTTTTTTCAGGTCTGTAATCGCGTCATCGAGTGCTTCGGCATTGTCCCTTGATACGGTGTGAAGCAGGTAAATGGCTCCTGGGTGGGCCTGCTTGATCATATGATCGTAAGCGTATTTCTTCCCCTTTTGGTTGTTGATCTTCCAATCAACAAAAGCGACCGACCAGAAAACGGTTTGGTAGCCGAGGCGTTTCGTTTCTTTCAGCACGTACTCACTGAATACGCCGCGCGGCGGCCGCAAATACAGGTTGTCCTGCTTTCCCGTAATTTTGTAAACCTCTTCGTTGACTGAATCAAGCTCGTCTTGAATCTGGTCAGCTGTTTTTGTCGTCAGATCCGGATGGTGAAAGGAATGGTTGCCGATAATATGGCCTTCATCTGACATTCGTTTGATCAGCTGAGGCTGGTCCTTTACGAAATGCCCGGTGACAAAAAACGTTCCTGTTACGCGATGCTTTTTTAAGACATCAAGCACTTTTGGCGTATAGCCATTTTCATAGCCGTTATCAAACGTTAAATAAATCGTTTTTTCTTTTGTATTCCCTAAATAAAACGCGTCGTATTTTTCAATTAAACTGTTCAGCTGCTTTCCGGCATCTGGCGGCTGATGATTGACACTTCGTTTAAAGCCCCAATTGATCGGCTCATTCGTCACCGCTTCCGCTTGCGCCGCGCCTCCGGCAAACAAGACGGCGGCACAGCATATTGAACACATCCACTTCATGGCCAGCGCTCCTTCTGCATTTTTTCTTATTTTACAGATAGGGGCTTTGTTTTATACTGTTGCTTTATGCCAATATAAAAAACCGCGGCGGACGCGGTTTTATTCCCAATCTTTTTTAAAGCGTTCGTATTTGGCTTCCAGATCATCAAGCATGCTGATGAGCCTGTCTATATCCTCAACGTCGGTTGCTTCAGGGTCTAATGAATCGATGACGTTCATAAACATGTCAAGTCTGTTCTTTAAATAATCAATCTGCTGATCTTTATTGTTTACGGCGTTCCCCATTGTGTTCCTCCATTCATTTTTTATTATGGTAGCTCATTTTTTGCCGTTTTTCAATTGCTCCGCTACTTGCGAACTTGTTAAATCAGGTCTAAAATTAACTGTTGGCAGCGTTAGTATGCCCATTTATAAAGGAGTTAGATAGTCATGACACAAAACACGAAGCTGCGGCCGATTACACCCGAGTTTGACCCTTGGGAAGCCTATATGGATGTTGACCAGTATGGAGACATGCAGCTGACAAACGTTGAATTCACAACGACGACACTGTGCAATATGAGATGCGAGCATTGCGCTGTAGGCTATACATTGCAGCCTAAAGACCCGAATGCTCTGCCAATAGATCTTCTGTTAAAACGGCTGGAGGAAATTCCGCGCCTCAGATCCATCAGCATTACAGGCGGAGAGCCGATGCTTTCATTAAAATCAGTAAAGGAATATGTCGTGCCGTTATTGAAATACGCCCACGAACGCGGTGTGCGGACACAAATCAATTCCAACCTGACTCTTGATATTGAACGATACGAATGGATTATTCCGTATCTTGATGTCCTGCATATTTCTCACAACTGGGGCACAGTTGAGGATTTTGCCGAGATCGGCTTTGCCATGATGGACAGAAAACCGACCTTCGAGCAGCGCGCGCGCTATTTTGAAAAAATGATCGAAAACAGCCGCACGCTCGTGGATGCCGGGGTAATGGTATCTGCGGAAACGATGCTGAATAAACGAACACTTCCGCATATTGAGCATATTCACCGCCAAATCACAGAAGATATGAAATGTCAGCGTCACGAAGTCCATCCGATGTATCCGAGCGATTTCGCGAGCGCTCTTGATTCTCTCAGCCTCAAAGAGATGAGACAGGCCATTCACCGCTTGCTGGATATTCGTGATGAAAAGACGTGGATGCTGTTCGGAACACTGCCGTTTTATGCCTGCAGTTCGGACGAAGAGGATCAAAAGCTGCTTCGCCGGCTTCGCGCGGCGAAAAACGTCACAGTGAGAAATGACCCTGACGGCCGTTCCCGACTGAATGTGAATATTTTTGACGGAAACATTATCGTGACCGATTTTGGCGATACACCGCCGCTTGGCAATATTCAGACGGACAGCCTCCCTTCCGCCTATGAAAAATGGAGAGAGACGAAGCTTGCGAAAGAGCTGAATTGCCACTGCCCGAATGTCCGATGCCTCGGGCCGAATGTTCTTGTCAAAAACAGTTATTATCAGGATACGGATTTCACAAAACGTCAAGCCAGGAGTTAGATGTGGATGAAAGAAACACTTACGGAGATTTTCCAGAATAAAATCGTCGATATTCTCCTCGTTGCCGTTATCCTTTGGATCGGGGTTTTTATCATTAACCGGCTGGTACAGCTGTTTTTTAAACGGACGGACTTTATTGAAGAAAAAAAGGAACAAACGATTGAAAGCTTGGTCCGTTCTGTCACCCAGTATACGGCGACGATTGGTTTTATCTTTTATGTTATTTCTTTATTTGTGCATGATTTCGGCAAGATATTAGCCGGGGCGGGCGTAGCAGGTATCGTCATCGGCTTTGGCGCCCAATCTCTGATTAAGGATGTACTGGCAGGTGTGTTCTTAATTTATGAACGTCAGCTGCACAAAGGCGATTATGTCACCGTCAACAATTTGTTTAACGGGACAGTCGAGGAAATCGGCCTTCGCTCGCTGCAAATCCGGGAATGGAGCGGGAAGCTGCTTACCATCAGCAACGGTGAGGTCAGACAGATAGAAAATTATAATATCGATTTTATGAGGATCACCGAATCCTTTCTCATCAGCTTTAAAGAAGATCCCGACCGCGTGTACAGCGTATTGGAAGAGGCTTGTGACATGCTGAATGAAGAGCTTCGGGATTCATTGAAACGGGATGAATTCGGCAATCCGACAGAACCGTTTCAAATCCACGGCATCACCGCATTGAATAAAATCAACCGCGGCGTCGAATTTACGGTTAAAGGCATGGTAAGAGATGAGGATTATTTCAGAGCCAGCCTTGCTGTGAGACGGGTTCTCGTTCGCCAGCTGTACCAAAACAATGTGCAAATGCTTGAGGAAGCGGTCCGAATCGAGAGAACCCAATAAACAAAAAAACTGATTCCGAGTGGGAATCAGTTTTTTGTTTATTTTGGCAGTGAGGAAAGCTGAAAGCCATATGTGACGTGGTCTTGAACTGGAATCCAGGCGCCGATCCCCTGTGATGTTACATTTTTCACGACAAGTTTTCGTTTATTCCCTTTCAGCACTAAGTACACTTCTCCGTATGTTACTTTTCCTTTTTCATTCACTGCCGGTGCGTATGCGTTTAGATAACCGAGTTTCTTAGGTGCGACTTTATAAATTTGATCCCGTTTTGTGCCCGCTCCGACGACCGTTTCAAATGCAAGCGGAAGGTTTGTTTTTTTCATCGCTTCCATCATCATCATGCTTTTGACATCTTCAGCATTTGGAACCTTAGCCGTCAGGCCGCCCTTCACTTTGTACTGCTGTTCTTGAACATAATGCATTTCAGCTGTTTCTTTTCCGCCGCGGTTATCCGCGCGGTTTGTATTGATTTTTTTATACTCCCAATTCGCCACTGTTTCATTTGATTCATAGCCGAGCGCCCACTTCCCAAGAAATATTGTCGCCCGATAGCCCACCGCAAGCGGTGTGCCGGATATGTTAGATTCATTCAGCATTTTGATGAGATGAGGGTTTTCAATCTTCACCTCGGAATGCTCGAGCAATTCCTTCGCCAGCTTGCTCGGCTGAAGCATCGGCTGATCCTGTGAAGCGTTCGGATACGTGTTTTCCTTCGAAATGCTCGCGACAGAATTAGGAACCTTAAACTGCTTTTTCGCGTGGATGGGCTGAACGCCGAAAAAACTAAAGAATAACAACACAATAAGTGTGGAATGAAATAGCTTTTTCATCATATCACTCTTTCTATGGCATTTTCCCTTAGTCTTTTCATCCCGCTTTGTTGTTATCCATCATTTTTTCAGGTTAAAGAAGGAAAAAGCCGATCGCGACAATCACATATGCGGCAAGCAGTGTCGCCCCTTCAAACCAGTTGGAATCCCCGTCATTCGAAATCGCGATCATCAAGAGAACCGATGATACCATCGCCACAAGCTCTGGCAGTGTAAATACAAGCGGCATGCTTACCGGGAAAAAGATGGAACAGATGACGAGAACCGGTGCGACAAACATAGCAATCTGCAGTGTGGAACCGACTGCGATTTCAACCGCAATGTCCATTTTATTTTTATAGGCCATGATGATGGCTGACGCGTGCTCCGCGGCATTTCCGACAATCGCAACGATAATAACCCCGATAAACAGCTCACTCCAGCCGAACTGTTCAGCCACTGAGTGGAACGTGTGGACCAGGTTTTCGGATATGTATGCCACGACAATCGTTGCCGCAAACAAAACAATCGTCGCAACCTTCCCTGACCATTCCGGCTGCTCCTCTTCTTCATTCTGGACAGCATTGTTCGGCTGATAAACGCCGCGGTGCGTGACGAGTTTAAAATACAGCGCCGCGACATATAACAGAATCATGATGATGCTGATGCCGATGCTTAAATTGAGCTTGCTCGCGTCTCCCATTCCAATAGAAAATACTTCGGGAATCACGAAGGCGACAATGATGGCAAAAATCAAAAGTCCTGAATTATGGCGCGCGTCATGGATATTAAACTCCTGCCGCTTATATTTTAAACCGCCGATAAAAAACGATAAGCCCGCGACCAGCAAGAGGTTCCCCAGCACTGAACCGGTTAAAGAGGCAAGCACGATTCCGGTCAGGCCTTCCTTTAATGCAAAAAGGGAAATAATCAGCTCAACCGCATTTCCGAAGGTGGCGTTCAACAAACCGCCGATCCGCGGTCCTGCAATGATGGACAGTGATTCTGTCGCCCTTCCCATATAGCTTGCAAGCGCGATAATCGTTATGCAATAAACGGCAAAAAGAACCGCCGAAGGCCAGTGCATGAAACTGCCAATCACAGAAAGCGGAACACCCGCCGCCACTAAAATAAAAAAGATACGATTCATGGTGATATGGCTCCTTTTTTATGACTTGTTTTATTTTATTCTTCACAAAAACCTTGATGATTACACGAGGGCAAATGTTCACCGTGATATAGGCTTTTTTCAGGTTGCCGGCTTTTGGAAAACATTGTACGATCAACAGAGATACCACATAAGGAGAACTGACACGATGTCACGATTTCATTTCTTTATCCTTGTCTTGCTCGTTTCCATTTCCGGGTTTTCACAGGGCATGCTGCTGCCTGTCATCTCAATTATTTTTGAAACAAACGGGGAATCGGCCGCCATCAACGGCCTGCATGCGACCGGGCTGTATATCGGCGTGCTTTTGGCTTCGCCATTTATGGAAGCGCCGCTCAGAAAGCTCGGATTCAAGCCGCTGATCGTCATTGGCGGGAGCGTAGTCATTTTGAGCTTGTTCGGATTTATTTGGCTTCAGTCGGTTTGGATCTGGTTCCTGCTTCGTCTGTTCATCGGAATTGGCGACCACATGCTTCACTTTTCCACACAAACGTGGGTGACCTCCATGTCATCAAAACAAAATCGTGGTAGAAACCTGTCGATTTACGGGCTCTCCTTCGGCCTTGGTTTTGCTGCCGGCCCGTTTATGGTTCCTCTTGTCAAGCTGAGCCCGGCATTGCCTTTTCTCGTGTCCGGCTGCTTCAGCCTGTTTGCGTGGCTTTTTGTTTTCTTTCTACAAAATGCATACCCGGAAACCAGCCCTCACGAAACAAAAGCAGACAACAGCTTCAGGCGGTTTTATCAAGCCATGCTGTTTGGCTGGGTGGCCTTTATGCCTACATTCGGCTACGGCTTTCTGGAAACGGCGCTGAACGGCAGCTTTCCGGTATACGCGCTCAGGCTTGGAATATCAGTAGACGCGGTGGCACTGATCCTTCCCGCATTTGCGATCGGAAGCATTATCTTTCAGTTTCCGCTCGGCATCCTCAGCGATAAATACGGGCGGCGGAACGTGCTGCTTGTGATATTGCTGACAGGGGCGATCTGCTTTTTCATCGCCGGCGTATTCCCTTCCCCTTACGTAATCGGCAGCTGCTTTTTTATTGCAGGCATGGCTGTCGGATCAACCTTTACACTGGGTATCAGCTACATGACAGATCTGCTTCCTCCCCATCTGCTGCCGGCAGGAAACCTGCTTTGCGGCATTACATTCAGTCTCGGCAGCATCCTTGGGCCGATCGCCGGCGGCTGGTATATGCAGGCATTTGACAGCGCAAACTTGTTTTATTTCATTACCCTCACGCTTAGTGGTGTGTGGCTTGCCCTTGTGCTTGGCAAACCGAAATGCTGGTCACAGGCTGACACCTATTCTTCATCCTCTTAATTAAAAAGCCTCCTGACATGGTGTCAGGAGGCTCTTATGCTAATGATAGCCGTTTTGTCCGTTGGCGCTTCCGCTTGTTTTGTTGCCTGATTTGCTTTTCGAATTTTGTTTATTGTGGCTTCCGCCTTTTTTCGTATGCTTGGTCATCACGATAGCCCCCCGACTTCTTTTTGAACTGAAGTTCTTTTATAGGATGCGCTAATGATAGGGATTTTCATCAGGAAGCTTTTTACGTTTATGTAAAAGAGCGTTGAGTTCTCCTCCCAGAATAATTAAAATTCCGCTTAAGTAAAACCAAATCATCAGGACGATAATTCCCCCGATGCTCCCATATGTTGCGCTATAGTTCGCAAACGTGCTGACGTAAAATGAAAACAGTGTGCTGACCACGATCCAGCCGATGGTCGCAAAAACCGCACCCGGCATGACAAACCGGAGAGACAGCTTTTTGTTCGGCGCAATCACATACAGGGCGGAAAAAACAATCAGAAGGATAAGCGGGCTGACACCCCAGCGAATTGCGGCCCACACGGATAAAAACAGATCCGACGCGCCGACAAAGTCAGAAGCGAGCCTTCCAATCTCCCGGCCGAACACCGGCAGAAGCAGGGCCACTAAAATCGTAAATACCATGGCGATCGTCAGGAAAATTGAGGTTAGACGAACAATGATAAAAGAGCGGTTTTCTGCCACATCATACGCGTGGTTTAACGATCGGACGATGGCGTTCATTCCATTAGACGCAGACCATAAAGCCGCGATAATCCCGAATGACAGCAATCCGCCATTTCGATTATTTAACGTTTGATGGGTAATGGATTCAACGAGGGACATCGCGCTGCCGGGAGCGTATTGTTCGACAACTCCCAGAACATCATCGGTGGAAATCGGAAGATACGCGGTGAGCGTCAGCATAAAAATCAAAAATGGAAACAGCGACAATAGAAAAAAATACGCCAGCTCCGCTGATTTGCTTTGCCCCTCATGAAGGGTGTATCTGCTGAAAAGCTCTTTCAAAAAGTTCATGTCGTCTCACCTCGCATGTTTGCTCATTTTTTTGAAAAATGCTCTTTCGTTTCTTGTACAAGCTCCATCACTTGCGGTGTGGTTTTCTTCAGCTCTTTCACCTGCTGATTCACAAAGCTGACTTCCTCTGACAGCGTTTGGGCCAGCTTCTTGGCCTCATCCACTTTTGTGATGACGTTGTTTTTCAACAGTTCCGGATTGCTTTTGTACAGTGAAAGTTTATGCTTGCATGTCAGCCATCTCATGCCGCATGCCTGTCTTGTCGGCTTATGGAGCAGTGATAGCGCCGCGCCTGCCGCAGCTCCGAGAAATATTCCTTTCAGCATTAAACGTTCGTTGTTCATGCAAATTCTCCTTTCACTTACAATTGTTTTTCTTTTTGAATGGACGCAAGCAGATGCTCACAGCCCGATTTGATTAATCGGCTTACCTCTTCAAAGTTCCCTGTGTAGTAAGGATCGGGAACGTCAGCCAGATCTGAATCTTCAACATAGTCCAAGAGCCTTTTGATATTCGACGTGTTCTTAAAACCCGCCATGCTTCTGAGGCTCCCGATATTTTCTGTGTCCATCGCAACGATATAATCAAAATCGGCCAGATCCTGTTCGCTGACTTGGCGCGCCAGCATGCCCTCAAAGCTGATCCCTTCCCTTCGCAATATCTCCTGCGTTCCTTGATGCGGCGGATTGCCGATGTGCCAGCCGCCGATACCGGCTGAGTCCGTCTTGATTTTCCCCTCTAATCCTTTTTTGACTGCCAAGTCCCGAAAAATCGCTTCTGCCATCGGAGACCGGCAAATGTTTCCTAAACAAACAAATAACACGCTTACCATGCTGTACAACCTCCTTATTCTTTGCCCATATTTCTTTAAAAAGAAACCTTCATGAATATCTTAGTAGGATGTTCATTTCCTTTTCAACTGATGTCTCCACTTTTTTGCAATCAACGACCTGCTTTTAGAATAGGGTTTTTTTCTGATCGAATTCTGTTAGAATAAAACTTATCGAATAACGCGAAAGAAAGGATGGAACCACTTGTCCAGCCCAAATACAGAAACATTAACTCAAATGATTGAAGAGATTTCCCAAAAGCTGAACATGCTGAACGTCGGCGTGATCAAGGCGGAGGATTTCAGTGATGAAAAGATTGAAGACCTCACGTACCTTCACAGCATGGTGATGAAAAAACAATCATTCAGCCCAAGTGAAATGCAGGCAATCGCACAAGAATTAGCCTCACTTCGTAAATAATTGGAGACTGGCCGGGAACTCGGCGAGTCTTTTTTATCATTGCGTAATTGAACATCAGACACATGTTCGAATAAGATTTGAAGGAGTACAAGCATGAAAACGACATCTATCAAAACAGCATCCGGAATGTATATCAACTACTTCTTTCTGGGCATGGTCAACATCATTCTCGCATCCAATATGTCCTCTCTAACAAAACAGTGGAATACCGATCCGACCGGCATCAGTTATGTCATTGCCGCTATCGGGTTCGGCAAGCTTCTGACATACGGCATTTCCGGGGTTTTATCAGATAAAATCGGCAGAAAGCCGCTTGTTGTCGCTTCTGCGGGAATTATGGCCGTTTTTTTAGTCGGTATTCCTTTATCACCGAGCTATGAATTGGCGTTTGTGTTTGCCCTATTAGCCGGAATCGCTAATTCAGCAATGGACGCCGGAACATATCCGGCCTTAACCGAGCTCTTCCCGGCCGCTTCCGGCTCGGCGAATGTCTTGGTTAAAGCCTTTATGTCTGTCGGAGCCGCACTTTTGCCGCTTCTGATCACATTTTTAGCAGACAACAGCCTGTTTTACGGATTTGCTTTTTATCTGACGGCAGCGGTCTATGCGCTGAATATCGTTTACTTATCAACACTGTCGTTCCCTAAGAAACAGAAGAAGCCGGCTAGCAGCGGCAAACAGGCATCTTCCGCTTTCTTGTCTAAGCCTGTTTTTCAGAAAGAAGGCATCGCACTGATCATCATCGGTTTTACGTCAACGGCTCTATTTACCGTTTCACAAATCTGGCTCCCAAGCTACGCGCAAAAGGCAGCCGGTCTGGCTGAATCAGCATCCGTGCAATTACTGAGCTATTACAGCATAGGATCTCTGACATCCGTTTTATTATTAGCCCTTCTGCTGAACAGATGGGTAAAGCCAGTCATGATTACGCTCTTTTATCCTATTATTACTTTATGTACGCTCGCGGTCATGCTGACGGTTCACGTGCCAGTTGTGCTGGATATCACCGCCTTTTTCTTAGGTTTTTCGACCGCGGGTGTGTTTCAAATTACCATTACGCTTATGACAGAGCTTTTCTGGAAGCGAAAAGGAACCGTTACCGGAATTGTAGCGACCGCTTCAAGCATCGCATCGATTCTGCTGCCGATTGCCACCGGGCTCATCGCAAAAGCGGGAGGCATCGCCCATATTTTTATGTTCGACTTTGGCATAGCAGTCATCGGAACGGCCGCGGCCGCCTTCTTGTATTACAGATACAAGAAACTGACAGGTGTCGAAGCTTAAGCAACAAAAAAACGGACGCCCGGGAGCGTCCGTTTTTCTTATTTCTCAAGCAATGCCAAAGATTCGCGATTAAATGCCGGAATGTCGTCCGGTGTTCGGCTTGTCACCAGCTGATTCTGGCAAACGACAACTTCCTTGTCCACAACGTCGGCGCCCGCGTTTTCCATATCAATCCGAATGGACGTATAACCTGTCGCTTTTCGGCCGTCGAGCGCTTTCGCGTTGATTAAGAGCTGCGGACCGTGACAAATCGCAAATACCGGTTTTTTGTCAGTCATAAATGCTTTTGTAAATTGGACGAAACGGTCATCCGCACGAAGCTGGTCTGGTGAAAATCCTCCGGGAATCAAAAGCGCGTCAAAGTCGGAAGGGTTCACGTCGTCAATGGACGCGTCAACTGTCACTTCCGCGTTCCCTTGCTTGCCTTTTACTGTTTTTCCTTTTTCATTTTCGATCACAGTCAGCTCATGTCCCGCTTCTTTAAAGGCTTTCGCCGGCTCAGTATACTCACTGTCCTCAAAATAATCTGTCAAAACAACTGCAATTTTTTTCCCCATGATTCATTACCTCCTGCTTTAATATGTCTACATAAAACACTCTACCCCAGCCACACTAAAATAAACATTCCTCAGATCCGGCAAACGATAAGCATAAATACCCAACACCTGTCGTTTGATGCTGATACATAATACTCATTTTCCTCCCTTTTACAATAATCATAAAGAAACACCTACAAATAGTTACAAAATATTCTTACAATAGGAGCTGTAACACAAATTTCGTTGAAAGGTGGAAAACTGGTGAGAATACAGAAAAGACGAACACACGTCGGTAACATTCTCCGTATTCTTTTGCCCCCAATTATGATACTTAGCCTAATCCTCCCAACCCCACCCATTCATGCAGAAGAAAGCGCGGCTCCTCAGGTGCAGCTGAGTATTTTGGCCACGACTGATATTCATGCCAACATGATGGATTATGATTACTACAGCGACAAAGAAACGGCGGATTTCGGGCTGGCGAGAACGGCCCAGCTGATCCAAAAGCACCGTGAGCAAAATCCAAACACCCTGCTCGTCGATAACGGCGACTTGATTCAAGGGAATCCGCTGGGCGAATACGCGGTGAAATATGAAAAAGAAGACATTATCTCGGGCGCGAAAACCCACCCGATCATCAGCGTCATGAATGCGCTGAAATACGACGCCGGCACACTGGGCAATCATGAATTTAACTACGGGCTCGACTTTCTCGACGGCACGATCAAGGGAGCCGATTTCCCGATTGTCAATGCCAACGTCAAAACCACAAGCGGTGAAAACCGATATACGCCGTATGTCATAAAAGAAAAAACCGTCACTGACGAAAACGGCAATGAACAGAAAATAAAAGTCGGCTACATAGGCTTTGTCCCGCCGCAAATCATGACGTGGGACAAAAAGAATCTCGAAGGTCAGGTGCAGGTGCAGGATATCGTAGAATCAGCCAATGAAACGATCCCGAAAATGAAGGCGGAAGGCGCGGATGTCATTATCGCCCTCGCCCACACCGGCATTGAAAAACAGGCGCAATCATCCGGCGCAGAAAACGCCGTGTTGGATCTTGCCACCAAAACGAAAGGCATTGACGCGATCATCTCGGGCCATCAGCACGGACTCTTCCCTTCCTCCGAGTACGCGGGTGCCGCCAAATTCGACGTTGAAAAAGGAACGATTAACGGCATTCCGGTCGTCATGCCAAGCAGCTGGGGCAAATATTTAGGCGTGATTGACCTCAAACTCGAAAAGACAGACGGGTCATGGAAGGTGGCGGATTCCAAAGGCAGTATTGAACCCATTGCCGGCACTGTCACATCCAGAAATAAAACAGTCACAAACACCATCCGGCAAACCCACCAAAACACATTGGAATATATCAGAAAACCAGTCGGCAAAACAAAAGCAGACATTAACAGCTACTTTGCACAGGTCAAAGATGATCCCTCCATCCAGATCGTGACCGATGCGCAAAAATGGTACGCCGAAAAGGAAATGAAGGATACCAAATACAAGGACCTCCCGATTTTGTCCGCAGGGGCGCCGTTTAAAGCAGGCGGCAGAAACGGAGCCAATTACTATACGAACATTCCGGCCGGAGATCTTGCCATAAAAAATGTCGGTGACTTGTATCTTTACGATAATACCGTTCAGATCGTCAAGCTGACGGGCAGCGAAGTCAAGGACTGGCTGGACATGTCGGCAGGCCAATTCAATCAAATTGATCCGTCAAAAGGCGGCGATCAAGCCTTGCTGAATGACAATTTCCGCTCCTATAATTTTGACGTGATTGACGGCGTCACATATCAGGTCGATGTGACAAAACCGGCGAAATACAATGAGAACGGAAAAGTCATTCACGCGGACTCATCCCGGATCGTCAACCTTTCCTACGATGGCAAGCCGATCAGCCCAAGCCAGGAATTTCTTGTGGTCACCAATAATTATCGTGCGTCCGGAGGCGGCGGCTTCCCTCACCTGACGAGCGATAAGATTGTCCACGGCTCCGCTGTTGAAAACAGACAGGTGCTGATGGATTACATGATTGAACAAAAAACAGTCAATCCAAAAGCGGACAACAACTGGTCAATCGTGCCCGTTTCCGGAACGAATGTAACATTTGAATCCTCGCTTTTGGCGAAGCCTTTTGCCGATAAAGCGGACGATGTCGCTTATGTAGGTGAGTCTGTGAATGAAGGCTATGGTGTGTATAAGCTGCAATTCGATGATGATTCAAATCCTGATCCGCCTAAAGATGGACTGTGGGATCTGACCGTCATGCACACCAATGATACGCACGCCCATCTCGATGACGCGGCGAGACGAATGACGAAAATCAACGAAGTGCGAAGCGAAACAAACCACAACATTCTCCTTGATGCGGGAGATGTATTTTCCGGCGATCTGTATTTTACAAAATGGAACGGTTTAGCCGATTTGAAAATGATGAACATGATGGGCTATGATGCCATGACCTTCGGAAACCACGAATTTGATAAAGGCCCGACAGTGCTTTCTGATTTTCTAAGCGGAAACAGCGCGACCGTTGATCCGGCGAACCGCTATCACTTTGAAGCGCCTGCATTTCCGGTCGTCAGCGCAAACGTAGATGTGTCAAATGAGCCCAAGCTGAAATCATTTGTCAAAAAGCCGCAAACCTTTAGGGCGGGTGAAAAGAAGGCGCCCGGCATCCACCCTTACATTCTGTTAGACGTTGACGGTGAGAAAGTTGCCGTATTCGGACTGACAACGGAAGATACAGCCACCACATCAAGCCCGGGTAAAAGCATCGTCTTTCATGATGCGTTTGAAACCGCGAAAAACACAGTCAAAACGATACAGGAAGATGAAAAAGTAAATAAAATTATCGCTTTGACCCATATCGGCCACAACCGTGATCTTGAGCTGGCGAAAAAAGTGAAAGGCATTGACCTGATCATCGGCGGACACACTCACACCCTCGTTGACAAAATGGAAGTCGTTAACAATGAAGAGCCGACAATCGTGGCACAAGCAAAAGAATACGGCCAATTCTTGGGGCGCGTCGATGTCGCGTTTGATAAAAACGGCGTTGTGCAAACAGACAAATCAAATCTGAGCGTACTGCCAATTGATGAGCATACAGAAGAAAATGCAGAAGCAAAACAAGAGCTCGATCAGTTCAAAAGTGAATTAGAAGACGTGAAAAATGAAAAAGTCGGCTATACGGATGTGGCGCTTGACGGCCAGCGTGAGCATGTGCGCACGAAGGAAACAAATCTCGGAAACTTCATTGCGGACGGTATGCTGGCAAAAGCGAAAGAAGCAGCCGGTGCCAGAATAGCGATAACAAATGGCGGCGGCATCAGAGCCGGAATTGACAAAGGTGATATTACACTCGGCGAGGTGCTGAACGTGATGCCGTTCGGCAATACGCTTTACGTGGCCGACTTAACCGGAAAGCAAATTAAAGAAGCCCTTGAACAAGGCTTAAGCAATGTGGAAAACGGCGGCGGCGCTTTCCCTCAGGTGGCCGGAATTGAATATACCTTTACATTAAACAACAAACCTGGACACCGTGTGTTAGACGTGAAAATTGAATTGCCTAACGGAGACAAAGTTGATCTACATACGGATGATACCTTCCGTGTGGCAACGAATCATTTTGTCGGTGCCGGAGGAGACGGATATTCTGTCTTTACTGAAGCGTCCCATGGTGAAGACCTTGGCTACGTTGATTATGAGATTTTCACCGAACAGCTGAAAAAACTAGGAAACAAGGTCTCTCCTAAAATTGAAGGACGGATCAAAGAAGTATTCCTGCCGACTAAGCAGAAGGACGGCAGCTGGACACTTGATGAAGACAAATTTGCGGTTTACGCTAAAAATGCCAACACACCGTTTGTCTATTACGGAACACATGAAGGCTCTCAAGAGAAGCCTATCAATCTCAAAGTAAAAAAAGATCAGGTCAAACTTTTGAAAGAAAGAGAGTCAGATCCTTCATTGACGGTGTTCAACTACTGGTACAGCATGAAAATGCCCATGGCGAACCTCAAAACAGCGGATACCGCAATCGGAATTACGTCAACGGGAGAATTGGATGCTTCACTTGCAGATGTGTACGACTTTACAGTGAGGCAAAAAGGAAAAGAAATAAAATCATTCAAAGAGCCCGTTCAGCTTTCGCTTCGCATGTTTGACATTGAAGAAGCTCATAATCCAGCCATTTACCACGTCGACCGGAAAAAGAAAGCTTTCAAAAAGACAGAAAACGGATCAGTAGAAGATGATATCGTTACAGGATACACAAACCACTTCAGCGAATACACGATTTTAAATTCCGGTTCGAATGACAAACCGCCGGCGTTTCCGTCTGATCAGCCGACAGGCGGTGATGACGGCAGCAATGGAGGAGGCTCTGACAAACCGGGCGGAAAACAGCCGACTGATGGAAACAGAGGAAATCAGACACCTCCCGGCACGGATCCGACAAACGGCACTGGTGGAAACGGATCAAGCGGATCAGGCACTGACGGCCCGGCTGGCGGCTTGCTTCCGGACACAGCCACATCCATGTACTCCATCCTTTTGGCCGGATTTCTGATCAGTGCACTCGGAACGGCATTGTACTTGTATCAGAGAAGAAAACAGAGTAAAGCAAATCAGGCATAAAAAAGAGCTGCTCGCTAAGCGAGCAGCTTTCTTTATTTACACCCATTTCACAACATCTTCAACAGCAGATCTTGTTTTCGGGCGAGGGTCTCTTACACGGTAACCGAATGCCGCCATCACAGAAATATCAAAGCTTCCGTTTTCCAGAAGGCCTTCCTCTTCAAGAATGCGGTGAATGTGATCATACTGGAAGCCTTCGATCGGGCAGGAATCAACACCGATTTGCGCAGCGGCAGTCATCATGTTGCCAAGCGCGATATAAGTTTGTTTAGATGCCCAGTCAAACAGTGTTCTGTCGCTTTCAAGCAAATGCAAATCGTTTTTCTGGAATTCTTCTGTTTTGCTGATGTAGCCTTCGGACACGTCTTGCGGCATTTGTTTGACTTCTTTTAAATGACGTTTGATGTAGTCCGCATTATATTTGATATCCTTCGCGGTACGTGCAAGAATCAGGACGAAATGGCTTGCTGTCGGAAGCTGCTTTTGCGCGCCCCATGTGTATTCGCGAAGCTTCTCGCGGAATTCCGGATTTTGTACTACAACGAATTTCCAAGGCTCAAGGCCGAGTGAACTCGGTGAAAGTCTTCCTGTTTCTAAAATAAATTCAAAATCGCTGTCTGATACTTTTTTATTCGGGTCAAATTCCTTTGTCGCATGTCTGAAATTGTATGCGTCCAGAATTTGTTTCTTTATATCTGCCATGTGAAACACCTCTCCTTTTAGTTACTCTCATCTCTATTGTAGCCATTATGATAAAAAGTAAAAGTACGCACATTTTTGTTGGATAGTATCAATTTTGATACTAAACAAAAAAGCGCGCTGCCGCAGGCAGGCGCCTCTCTCATTTCCCCCGCCGCGCAAAATCGACAAACCTGAATTTGTCGAGACGGTGTCTGCTTTCTGTATATTGAAACAGACTCGTATCCTCCAAAAAGACGTAGTTTCTCACCACGACCATATGGTCATAGCCGCGTAAATCGAGCAGCTCTCTGTCCTCGTCCGTACACGGCTCAGCGACAATTTCTTTTTGGGCATAGCTGATCGAAAGACCGAGCTCTCCTTCTAGATATTCATATATGGAGTTTTCACAGATTTCTTTCGTCAGGTGAGGGACATGCTTTCTGAAAAAGTAATCTTTATCCAAAATCACATGTTCCCCGTCAATCTTTCTGGACCTGATGACTTCCCAGATGTCCTCATTCGGAGTGGCCTGGAGCTGTTTTTGGATCAGCTCTGACGCAGGCTCCAGTCCAAATTTGTGTACAGTTGTTTTCGTTTCTTTGCCAAGCGTTTGCGCGAGCTCCTTGAAGCTGACAAGGCCTGAGACGGGAAACTGCATTTTTTCACGGTTGAGAACGACAGAGCCCTTCCCCCTGATTTTCTGGATATAGCCGTTTTGCGCAAGCATGTGAAGCGCCTTTCGGACCGTTTCTCTAGATGTATCGTACTGTGCGGTCAACTCATGTTCAGACGGAAGAATCTCCTCTGCCTTCCAACGGCCGGCTTCGATTTCCTGTGCGATGTTTTTATAGATTGCGATGAATTTATTCACCTTCATTATGGACCACCCAGCTTAGTTTAACACGCTTTCGTTAAACGATAAACAATGGACTCATACGGGCGGAGCGTCATGTTCTGCAGTCCTTCCCTCACCCCATCGTTTGTCAACAGCACCTCTGCATTCCACTCGTCAGGCGCTAATGAATCCGGCAGTGTAAAGGCTGCCTCTGTCCCGTAAAAATTATTGATGACGAGCAGCTTTTCATTGCCGCCATGTCTGAGATACGCAAAAATGCTTGGATCATCCTTTGCGATTAACTCATACGTCCCCTCTGTCACAATGTCATATGTTTTGCGAATTTGAATCAGCTTTTGATAATGGTAAAACACCGAGTTTTGGTCCTTCAGCGCGGCTTCGGCATTGATTTCCCGATAGTTTGCGGCGACCGGTATCCATGGCGTGCCCGTTGTAAAACCGCCATTCTCCGTATCATTCCACTGGACAGGCGTTCTGGAATTGTCACGGGATTTCGCCTGTAAAATCGCTGTAATCTCGTGGTCAGCTATCCCTTTTTTCTTGAGAGCGTGATACACGTTCAGCGATTCGACATCCCGGTAGGAGCTGATATCCTTAAACTTCGGATTAGTCATTCCCAGCTCTTCACCCTGATAGATATAAGGCGTGCCCTGCATCATATGAATGGCGGTAGCGAGCATTTTTGCCGATTTCACCCTGTGCGCGCCATCATCTCCATATCTCGATACAACACGCGGCTGATCGTGATTGCACCAGAACAGAGCGTTCCATCCCCCTCCCGCATGCATCCCCGTTTGCCACTCGGATAAGATCTCCTTCAGCTTCAAAAAGTCAAACGGCGCCAAAGCCCATTTTTCGCCGTTCGGATAGTCAACCTTGAGATGATGGAAGCTGAACGTCATATCGAGTTCTTTATTTTCGGGATTTGTATAACGGATGCAATGGTCTACCGTCGTTGAAGACATCTCACCGACCGTCATACTGTCGTAATGCGAAAACACCTTTTCGTTCATTTCATGCAGATATTCGTGCACCCGCGGCCCGTCCGTGTAAAAGGAACGGCCGTCGCCTCCGTCTTCTGCATCAAGAAAGCGCTGATCTTTAGAAATCAGGTTGATGACATCAAGCCTGAAGCCGTCTATTCCCTTTTCAAACCAAAAATGCATCATGTCATAGACATGCTTTCTGACCTCTTCATTTTCCCAATTCAAATCAGCCTGTGTCACATCAAACAGATGCAAATAGTATTGGCCTGACGCTTCGTCAAGCTCCCATACCGAGCCGCCGAATTTCGACTCCCAGTTTGTCGGGACAGAACCGTTTTCCCGCTGGTTTTTCCATATATAAAAATCACGGTACGGGCTGTCCTGTGAAGAGATCGCCTCTTGAAACCATTTATGCTCTGTTGATGTATGGTTGACGACAAGATCCATGACGACTTTCAGGTCTCTATTATGTGCTTCTGTCAATAACCGCTCAAAGTCCTCCATCGTCCCGTATTCAGGATAAATCGTGTAATAATCACGAATGTCATACCCATTATCATGCTGCGGAGAATCATAAATCGGCGTCAGCCAAATGACATCCACCTGAAGTGTTTTTAAATAATCAAGCTTTTCAATAATGCCGTTCAGATCGCCGACACCGTTTCCCGTCGTATCGTTAAAGCTTTTCGGATAAATTTGATAGACCACAGCTTTTTTCCACCATGGCGTTTGTTCTGTTTTCAACTGTCTCCACCACCGTTTTTTAGAGTAAAAATGGGAAAAGGGAACGTTAAAACACGTCCCGCTCCCCATTGATTATGTTCGTTTGAATCTGGCATACGCGTATGTGCCGGCAAACGGCACGATCAATACAATCGCCATCCCGATCGCAAACGCGCCCCAGTACTGGCTCATGATTGAGAAAATCCCCGGCACGCCGCCGACACCGACGGAGCTTGCCAGTACACCTTGAGAAGAAATGTACATTCCGGCAAGCCCTGAGCTGACCATCGCAATGATAAACGGGAATCTGTATCGCAGATTTACCCCGAAGATGGCAGGCTCTGTAATGCCGAGATAAGCTGAAATCCCTGATGTGAGGGAAAGGCCCTTTTGTTTCTCATCCTTCACGATAAACATCATAGCCAGCGCAGCCGAGCCCTGTGCGATATTAGAAAGCGCCAGCATCGGCCATAAAAATGTGCCGCCGAGCTTTGAGCCGATGAGCTGCAGGTCAACTGCAAGAAACGTGTGATGCATGCCGGTAATCACGAGTGCCGAGTAGAAACCGCCATATAACAAACCGCCCAGTGCGGCAAAAGAGCCGAACACAGAGATAAGCCCCGAAGTCAGCATGTTTCCGATCGCAAATGTAATTGGACCGATCATAATAAAAGAGGCAAAGCCTGTGACGAGAAGCGTAATCGGCGCGACAACGAGCAGCTGTATGCCTTCAGGAGTGCGTTTTGTTAAAAACGTTTCAATCTTCGCCAGCAAATAGGAGGCTAGCAAAATCGGGAGCACCTGTCCCTGATAGCCAACTTTCTGCACCTCAAGTCCGAACAAATTCCATACAGGGATCTTACCGCTTTGTTCAGCGGCACCATATCCCCACGCGTTCAGCAAATCAGGATGCACGAGCATCACGCCGAGCACAATGCCAAGGAGCGGATTGCCGCCGAACCGTTTGACGGCAGACCAGCCGATTAACGCAGGCAGAAACGTAAAGGCCGTGCCTGCAATCAGGTTCATCATATTCGCGAGATCCGCCCACTGCGGATAGACTTGCACAATCGATTTTGTGCTGAAGAAAATGCCCTGCGCTGTTAAAATGTTATTGATTCCCATCAAGAGACCCGCCGTCACTATCGCAGGCAATATAGGAATAAATATATCTGCAAGCGTTTTCACAGCACGCTGCAAAGGATTCATATTTTTTTCTGAAGCCTTCTTCACTTCATCCTTTGTTGACTCCCCAATCCCCGTTTCCTTAACCAATTCTGCATATACTTTGTTGACGGTTCCCTGGCCGATCACAACCTGAAATTGCCCGTTTGTCGAAAACGATCCTTTTACTGCGTCAATTTGATCAAGCATCTCTTGGTCAACTTTGCTTTCATCTATTAACGCAAAGCGCAAACGTGTCACACAATGAGTTGCCGCTGCAATATTTTCAGCACCGCCGACTGCTTCAACAATCTGCCGTGCCGATTTGTTCAGTTCCCCCATGCCAACCCCTCCGTATCCGTTTTCATAACTTGTATATACAAATCATAAGTTTATTGTAATCTTGTATATACATGTAGTCAATCATTTTTTATAGCGCTTTCATCCTAGTTCGGGAATATCTAAAACAGACAAGGATACCCTAAAAGTCACAAACATTTTTTGGATAAGACATTGAAAAAGCAGGGTGAGCCTCATGAATAAACGCGACAAAACGCTTCAGCTCATCAAAGAGCTTGAAGACAACAAGGACAGACCAATCTCTCCCGATTTAAAGGAAAACCTCGATATGCTGACCTTATTAACAGAAGGCTGCTCAGACATCGTATTCAGACAATTTGACTTTGGAAACGGGCTGTGCGGATTTATTGTTTATATCGAAGGGATTGTAAAATCTGAACATATTCAGGATCACGCCCTCCGCCCTTTCTTGAGGCATTTGACGGATCAGATAGAAGAGCATGAAGAGGCATTGCAAAATACACTATCGATTGCAAGCGTTGCATCAGAAACAAGTGTAAGCAAAGTGGCTGAATCCATTATTGAGGGGAACGCGGTTTTATTTGCCGAGGGACATTCAAAATGCCTGATCTTAAAAATAAAAGGCGGCCAAAGAAGAAGCATTGAAGAACCGATAACAGAATCGACCATCAGAGGATCGAGAGAGGGCTTTACTGAAAGCCTCAGGGTCAATACCGCTCTCGTGCGCTTTCGCGTCAAAACGCTTCAGCTTAAAATGATTTCGTTTAAAATCGGCACAAAAACCAAAACCGACATTGTGCTGGCTTATATTGACGGGATTGCCGATCCGAAAGTCATTGACAAAGTGAAGAAAAGAATCAAAAAGATCAAGATTGATGCTGTTTTAGAAAGTGGATATATTGAAGAGTTTATCGAAGACGACACATACTCGCCCTTCCCCCAGCTGCAATATACGGAAAGGCCGGATACTGTCTCCGCCCAGCTTCTCGAAGGCAGATTTGCCATTTTCACAGATAATACGCCTTTTGTCATAACAGGGCCGATCACGTTTTGGCAGCTGATGCAGGCCAGTGAAGATTACTACGAGCGTTATTTGATGTCTAACTTGATCCGCTGGCTTCGCTATATGTTTTTAGTCGTTGCTCTTTATTTGCCGGCTATTTATGTCGCCGTTATTACATACCATCAGGACTTAATGCCGACAAACTTAATGTTCAGCGTGGCATCTTCCCGTGAACCGATTCCTTTCCCCGCCATCGTGGAAGCATTGATTATGGAAATTTCTTTTGAGGCTCTCCGTGAAGCGGGCGTGCGCCTTCCGAAAACCATCGGCCAGACCGTCAGCATTCTCGGCGCCCTTGTCATCGGGACGGCCGCCGTTGAAGCGGGAATCGTGTCTGCCCCCATGGTGATTATCGTATCGTTAACAGGGATCGCGTCATTTACCATTCCGCGTTTCAATTTAGCCATCTCTATCAGAATGCTTCGTTTCCCGCTTATGTTTTTGGCGAGTATTTTCGGGGTATTCGGCATCATGCTAGGCACGATTATTTTAGTGCTTCATTTATGCAAGCTTCAATCTTTCGGCATTCCTTATTTATCGGGGATTTCTCCGTTTAAACGTGATGAAGTAAAAGATATATTTATCCGGGCGCCGTGGTGGACGATGATCAGAAGACCGGGCACGTATTCGCGCGGCAAGGGGCGGAAGGGAGCGAAAAGAGAGGACCCTCAAGATGAAGAAAATAATATATAAGTGTGTTGCGCTGTTTCTCGTTTGTATGTTTCTGGCAGGGTGCTGGGACCGGACGGAAATCAATGACATCGCGTTCATTGTCAGCTCAGCCATTGATAAGAAAAAAGATCAGTATCGAATAGCCATGCAGATTCCCTTGGTTGGCCAATTAGGCGGACAAACAGGGGGAGGCGGAGGGACTGCCGGCTCGGAAACATGGTATGTAGATTCAGCCTCCGGCACCACGATCAGGGAAGCGAACAACAAGCTGCAAACCTCCTTGTCCCGAACGATCAATACGTCCCACAGACGTACGGTCGTTATTGGAGAGGCTATGGCGAGAGAAGGCGTCGCTCCAGTCTTTGATATTTTATCGCGAAATCCGCAAAACAGATTAACGGCGCTGATTTTAATCAGCCAGGGCGAGGCGCGGGACATTTTAAACACTGATGTGCAGATGGAACAATTTCCGGCGGAAATGATTCGCGAGCTGGCCATTATGGCTTCAAAGCGCCCTGTTTTTTTAAGCAGGTTCATGTCTGACCTATTAGAAAAAGGAAGCGACCCCTATGCACCGGTCATTACCGGATCTAAAACAAAACCCGGAGGGAAAGGGAAATCTAATTTAAAAATTGACGGACTTGCCATCTTTAAAAAGGACAAATTAGTGGATATTTTTAAAGATGACCATATGACAGCCGCCCAGATTTTGCTGAATCAAGCCCGGCAGCCAGAATTCATACTAGACCTTCCGAATCAAATGGGGAAAGCGTCCATTCAGCTTCAACAGTCCAAAGCTTCCTTTCATGCGGCTGAAAAAAACGGAAAGCTGTCGATGACAATTGAGGTCAGAGCCAAAGGAATTATTATGGAAAACCAATCCACCTATGAGACGAGAGAAAATGACCAATTTTACATCATACAAAAAGCTTTAAACAGAGCTGTAAAGGAAAACGTGATCAGCACCGTTCACCGGCTGCAAAAGCTCGAGGCAGATCCGGCCGGCTTTCAAGACCAGACCATCAGAAGTATGGACACGAAGAATCTGCAGAAAATGAAATGGGATAAGGTTTACAAGGACATGGAGATTCACGTCATTCCCATTGTGACGATTGAGCAAGGCGGTGTCTTGTATAAAACAATCAGCCATTAATGGAGGTGTGCGTCAGAATGATCAGCTATATCATACAGACAGTGATTGTGTGCATTGCCATTTACGCATACGAATGGAAAAATTTTCGTTCTGCTAACACTGCAACAAAATGGGCCTTCAGCCTGCTGATCGCAGGAAGTGCTTTTTTGTGGATTTATATGAGAGTGAATCCCCTGCTTCCGCGGCTGGGATACCTGTTTAAATATATTCCGTTTTAAACATGAAAGAAAGGACGTGCTTTATGGATAAGACCTCTGCATATCAAGGATTATTTTTCGGAGCGCTGTATACGTTAGCGGTTGGATTGAAGCATGCCCCGATCCTCATGATCGAATCGGCAAAACAAAACGCCTGGCACAGCTACATCCTCGGCGTTCTCACGGTGATTCCAGCACTCTGGCTCATGCACAGGCTGATGAAAAAGCATCACGATAAAAATATCTATGAGCTGCTAAGCGATTCCTCGCCAATCGCCGGCCGTTTTATCATTTTACTGTTCTCATTGTATTTCCTGTTAATCAACGCTCATGATATCCGTTTTTTCATCAATTTGATTAACATTTTATTTCTTCCGAGAACACCGATGACCGTGCTTGGCGCCGTTATTATCTTTGTTGCGATATGTATTGCCAGAGAAGGCAAAGAAACAATGACCCGAATGGCGCAGATTTTCTTATTTCCATTCGGCACTCTGGTCTTGCTACTTCCATTTACGCTGGTCACACAAATTGAACTGCAAAACTTGACACCGGTCTTTGAAGGTCCGATCCAGTACCTTCAATCAGGATTTTATGCGTTTGGGACAATGGGGGAATTAATCATCCTTCCGCTCCTCTTCTCAAGCAGGAGCATCCCGCTGAAACATTCCATTATCGCAATCCTCCTGGGCGCTTTATTGCTTGCCGTCATGTTATTTTGTTCAATTTCTGTCTTTGGCCCAAACCTGACATCTACTTTCTTTGATCCAGCCTATATGGTAATCAGGCAAATCCGCATTACTGATTTTCTCGATCGCTCAGACCTGATCATCGCGGCCTTATGGATTCCGGTGATTATGGTAAAGATAGCCGGGTCGCTTTATATCGTGGTATACGGACTTTCCCTTTTACACTCAAAAATCGATCAAAAAGCCATATACACACCGGCTGGCATGTTTTCGCTCGTATGCAGCTTTTGGTTCTTCCTCAATACAAATCAGCTGATCGACTTTAACAGAATAAAGCCGGTCATTAATGTAGTGATTTCCCTTCTGCTGCCTTTATTCATCTATTTGATCATGAAAACGAAAGCGATGTTCGGCGCCAAAGCAAAACACTAAGAATTTTTGGCTTCTTTTGTCTGATAAACTTGGTTCTGTTTCGTTTTCCCTCTATCTTTTAGGTAATACTGTTCGGATGTGAAAAATTCGGTGTATAGTTCTTTGACCTTTCTGCTCAATAACAACAGCGCAATCACATTTGGTACGAGAATAAAAGCTAACGCTAAGTCCAGAAAGCCCCAGATGGCTTTTGCTCCGCCTCCGGCACCTATGATAATAGCGGCTAAATAAATGAATTTGAGCACATGTCCTGCCAGCCGCCCGAACAGAAATTCAGCTTGCTTCACGCCGTAAAAAATGACAACCATAATGGTCGATACAACAAAGAAAACGAGGGAAATCGAAACGAAGTACCCTCCGCCAGCACCGAAATAGTGCTGAAACGCAGCCGTTGTCAATGCTGCCGGGTCATGTAAGGCGTTTTTCCCTGTCCAGACACCGGATGCAAGGACGACAAAAGCAGTGGTGGTGCAGATGATCAAGGTGTCAACGACAATGCCGATCACAGACCAGAACCCCTGCCTGACAGGGTGGTCAGTCATGGCCGCGGCATGTGCAATCGGAGCTGTTCCCATTCCGGCTTCGTTAGAATACAGCCCGCGGGCAAATCCCCAGCGAACGGTTTCAGCAAGCGCAGCACCTGCGAATCCCCCAACTGCTGAAGAAGAGGTAAACGCGTTCGAAAAGATGAGAGAGAAAAAGGCCGGCACTGATGACAGATTCATGAGAACGATCAGGAAACCTGCTCCTGCGTATGCCCCTGCCATAAGCGGCACGACAAGCTCTGTTACTTTCCCGATCCGCTTGACCCCTCCTATGACCACTAACCCGATCAAAAACGCAATGGCAATTCCTGCGTATATTTTATTGAAAGAAAACGTTTCGGCAAGCGAGACTGAAACCGAATTCCCTTGAACCATGATGCTAGGGATCAGCTCAATGATCAGCGCAACAGAAAAAAATACGCCGAGCCATTTCATGCGCAGCCCTTTTGTTATGTAATACATCGGTCCTCCGACAAATTCTCCCCGCTCATTTTTTTCTCTGTAATGAACAGCAAGCACACTTTCAGAAAACTTAATTGCCATTGCGAATAAGGCAATCAGCCACATCCAAAAAACCGCACCGGGTCCGCCGAACATTATTGCGGCAGGCACACCGACAATGTTCGCCGCTCCGATTGTTGAGCTAAGAGCTGATGTCAACGCTTGAAGCGGCGTGACTGTTCCCTCTCCCTTCGGCTTTTTTCCTACGCTGCCGATTGTCTGTTTGAAAATATATAAAGGATAGCGAAATTGAAAGCATTTCAGCAAAATGGTGAAATACAGTCCCGTCCCAGTCAGCAAGATGATTAACGGCGGGCCCCATAGCCAATCAGATATACGCGTTACCCATTCCAATAGTTGTTCCATCCCATCACCCTTTTCGTTTATGAGTCATTTCCCCGCAGACCGATAAACATAAACCTTGAGACAGCGACCGCTGGAACAAAAAGAGGATGGCTTTTATCAATCGCCATCCTTCAGACAAGAAAAATCAGCTTGAGGAAGGTCTGCTTCGTCCAAGCCGGTCATATACTTTATCCTTATAAAAAGCGGAAGCAGGCTTTGAAAACATGCTTTTCTTGTCGACAAGCTTATCAAGCTTCATCTGCTTTTCGGTTTTTTTTCTGATTAATTGCTCGCGTTCTTTTTCGTTATAGCACTTTGCGATTAAATGGTCTAAGGTCATGAGCTCTTTTTTGAGCGCGCCCTCGTCCTCTGTCATTCCCGCATTTTTTAACATGCGATAACCCATGCGGAGCGACTCCGGCAAGTGTGCCGCGTCATCCTTTGGCAGCGGCTTTCCCATCCCCGGCAGGTTTTCAAATTCCCCGTCTTTGATGGCGCGCTTAATTTTATCTTCAGACACAATGTGGGCAAAATCCATCATTCCACCTCTTTTCATTTATAGCTTATATGTTATCATACAGCGGCCAAAATACCATTTTATCCCTTTGTTTCTAGGAATAATCCTTATTTTACATTTGGCAATATGAAGGCTAAACGTTGATTTGACAGCGTTTTTCGCCACTTTCTTCATCGTGCGATTTTCACTTTTCTAATCTGCTGATTCGTGTTATATTGGATACGTTCGTTTTTTCTATCGTTTCGCTCGAACTGTGATCGGAAAAAAGGAGTGTAACAATGAAAACATTTATAAAAGAAAGAGGACTGACCTTCTTCCTAATTGCGGTCGTCCTGTTATGGATCAAAACGTATGTCGGTTATGTCCTGAACTTCAATTTAGGAATAGACAACACGATACAAAAAATATTGCTTTTTGTGAATCCTCTCAGCTCAAGCTTGTTCTTTCTTGGCTTTGGACTCTTGTTCAAGAAAAAATTACAGCAGACAGCCATTATAGTGATTCATTTTTTAATGTCTTTTTTACTGTACGCAAACATTGTGTACTACAGATTTTTTAATGATTTTATTACAATTCCGGTCATGATGCAGGCTAAAGCAAACGGCGGCCAACTCGGTGACAGCGCATTTTCGCTGATGAGACCGACTGACGCCTTTTACTTTATCGATACGATTATTTTGATCATCTTGGCGATCAAAATGAACAAACCTGCCGAAACGCCCAGTAAAAAATCGTTCCGAATCATTCTTGCGTCTTCGATTCTTGTGTTTTTAATCAACTTGGCAGTTGCGGAATCAGACCGTCCTGAATTGCTGACAAGATCATTCGACCGAAACTATCTTGTGAAATACTTGGGAACGTACAATTTCACGATTTATGACGCTGTGCAGAATATCAAATCCAACAGCCAGCGCGCGCTTGCCGATTCCAGCGACGTAACGGACGTAGAAAACTACATGAAAGCCAATTATGACGTGCCGAATAACGTGTATTTCGGCAAAGCTGAAGGAAAAAACGTGATTTACGTTTCTCTTGAATCTTTACAGTCGTTTATTATCGACTATAAAATTGACGGCAAAGAAGTCACACCGTTCTTAAATAAACTGGCGCATGATAACGAGACGTTCTACTTTGATAACTTTTTCCAACAAACGGGACAAGGTAAAACATCCGATGCGGAATTTATGATGGAAAACTCTCTGTACCCGCTGGCTCAAGGTTCAGTTTTCGTAAACAAAGCGCAAAACACACTGCAATCTGCTCCGGCGATTCTAAAATCTAAGAATTACACGTCTGCTACGTTCCACGGAAATACACAGACGTTCTGGAACCGTAACGAAATGTACAAAGCGGAAGGCATCGATAAATTCTTCGATTCTGCTTACTATGACATGAACGAAGAAAACACGAAAAACTACGGCATGAAGGACAAACCGTTCTTCAAAGAATCAATGCCGCTGTTGGAAAGCTTGCCGCAGCCGTTCTATACGAAGTTCATTACCCTGTCCAACCATTTCCCATTCGGAATGGATGAGGGCGATACAGACTTCCCGGCTGGAGACTTTGGCGACTCTGTCGTCAACAACTACTTCCAGTCAGCCCATTACCTGGATCAGTCCATTGAGCAATTCTTCAATGACCTGAAAAAAGACGGGTTATACGATAAATCGGTTATCGTGATGTACGGAGACCACTACGGTATCTCTGAAAACCACAATAAAGCGATGGCCAAAGTGCTTGGCAAGGACGAAATCACTGATTATGACAACACTCAGCTTCAACGGGTGCCGCTCTTTATCCACGCTGCCGGCGTGAAGGGCGAGAAAGTTCATAAATATGCCGGAGACGTCGATGTGGCTCCGACCATTCTGCATTTGCTCGGAGTGGATACGAAAGACTATCTGATGTCCGGTTCTGATATTTTATCGAAAGAACACCGTGAAGTGATTCCGTTCCGTAACGGAGACTTTATTTCACCAAAATATACGAAAGTATCTGGCAAGTATTACGATACGAAAACCGGAAAAGAACTTGATGAATCCGAAGTCGACAAGTCAGAAGACTCCCTCGTCAAGAAGGAACTTGAAATGTCCGATAAAATCATAAACGGAGACCTGCTGCGTTTCTACGAGCCGAAAGGTTTTAAGAAGGTTAACCCTTCCGATTACGATTACACAAAACATGGCGAGGATTCTTCCGAAACGTCAACAGACGGTGAAAATAAATAAGTAAAAGCGGAGAGGATGCCCTCTCCGCTTTTTTATTTTACCGCAGCTCTCAATTCCTCAGCCGCAAATTCCACATTTGGCCCAATGATCACTTGAACCGATTGCCCGCCTGATTTGACGACCCCTTTTGCGCCGGCTTTCTTTAGCAGCGCTTCATCCACTAAAGCGGTATCTTTCACAGTCAGCCTCAGCCTTGTGGCACAATGATCAATGATTTGAAGGTTTTCTTTTCCGCCGAGCCCTTTCAGCATGATGTTTTCATTGATATCCTGAACGGTGTTTTCATCCAGCACTTCATCCATGTCATCATCTTCCCGTCCCGGCGTTTTTAAATTCAACGCCTTAATCAGCACATAAAACACAATAAAGTATACTGCCGCATAGCATATACCTACCAGAAGCAGAAGCAGCGGTTTTTCTGCAATTCCGTAGCTGAGCACATAATCGATGGCTCCAGCTGAGAAAGAAAAACCTGAACGGATGCCAAGCCAGTTGACGATAAATAAAGACAGCCCGGTTAAGATCGCGTGAACCACGTATAAAAGCGGAGATAAAAACATAAATGCAAACTCAATCGGCTCTGTAATTCCTGTGATAAACGCAGTCAGGGCAAACCCGATCATCATTCCCGCCGTCGCTTTCCGTTTTGACGGCTTTGCAGTTACCACCATAGCCAGACAAGCCGCCGGCAAACCGAACATCATGATGGGGAAGAATCCGGTCATATATGTGCCCGCAGTCGGATCTTTTGCGAAAAAGCGCGCCAGATCCCCTGTCACGCCGTTATATTCTCCGAACTGGAACCAGAAAATATTGTTCAGCACGTGGTGAAGGCCTAGCGGAATTAACAGCCTGTTGAAAAGGCCGAATATGCCCGCCCCGATGCCGCCGAGTCCCAGCATCCACTCACCAAACGAGTTTATGCACGATTGAATCGGCGGCCAGACGACTCCGAATATGCCGGCTAAAATGATCGTAATAATGGCTGTGATAATCGGCACAAGCCGTCTTCCGCTGAAGAATCCAAGATACTCAGGCAGCTTTGTATCCTTGAAACGGTTATACGTGTAACCGGCAATTAATCCGGCGATGATTCCCCCAAATACCGCCATATTGTTTGTTTTATCAATTGTCTTTGTCGCCGCGTCAAGCATCAGATACGAAATCGCCCCTGATAAACCCGCGGCTCCATTGCTGTCCTTTGAAATGCCGATAGCGATTCCGATCGCGAAAATAAGCGGCAGATGATCAAAAACCGCCGTCCCCGCTTGATAGACAAACGGGATATTAAACACATCCTCTCTGCCAAGCGCAAGGATAATTCCCACAGCAGGCAGTACCGCAATCGGAAGCATAAATGACTTCCCAAGCTTTTGTAAAAATGAAAGCATGCCCATCCCCCTCATACCCTTTTTTTTTCAAATATACCATACAGGATATCTAGTGATCTATACCAGTTTTACCAGGGTATTTCTTTTTTCCCAGGTCCGTGTGTTTCCTATTTTTAAGACAGTTGTGGTAAGCTTAAGCTAGATTATTTAAAAAGAAAGCAGGAATGACAGATGATTGTAACAAACGATCAAGAATTAGAAGGACTGAAAAAAATCGGAAAAATCGTGGCGCTTGCGCGTGAAGAAATGAAACGGAAAGCAGAGCCCGGCATGAGCACAAAAGACCTCGACCTGATCGGAAAAGCGGTGCTTGATGAGCATGGCGCTGTTTCAGCTCCTGAGAAGGAATACGACTTTCCGGGTGTGACATGCATTAGCGTAAATGATGAAGTGGCTCACGGTATACCAAGCACCTCCAAAATTTTAAAAGCGGGAGATCTTGTGAACATTGACATCTCCGCTGAATTTGGCGGCTTCTATTCCGACACAGGCATCTCATTTGTGCTCGGTGAAGGAGAAGAACGCCTTCATAAGCTTTGCCAATGCGCGGAAAACGCTTTTCAAAAAGGGCTGCAGCAGGCAAAAGCAGGAAAGCGCCAAAACCAAATCGGGAGAGCCGTTTATCATGAGGCACGTTCTCAAGGCTTTACCGTCATCAAAACCCTGACCGGCCACGGAATCGGCCGAAGCCTGCATGAAGCGCCGAACCACATCATGAACTACTATGATCCATTTGATAACGCGCTTTTCAAAAACGGCACAGTCATCGCGCTTGAACCGTTTATTTCAACGAAAGCGGAAACGATTGTTGAAGCTGAAGACGGCTGGACGTTCAAGACACCGGATAAAAGCCTGGTTGCCCAAGTTGAACACACGATCGTCATTACAAAAGACGAACCGATTATCCTGACAAAACTGTAAAACACATTCCGGGCTGCCGGAAGGTTTACCCTCCTCCCATTACAGGTAAACCATCACTATTCTGCTGGAGGAGGTATAGCCATGAACAGAGATCAAGAAAAAATCCAAATTAAAAACGAAATGGATGCCATGCACGGCACAACAAAAGAAGAAATTTTACAAGACTTTGAGGAATTTAAAGACTATCTGAGCAAACAAGTGAACCGAGGCAAGAAGCTGGGATTGGATGACGGCAAGCTTGTGAAAAGCGCCGCGATCCTGGGAGACCGCCTCGCAAAGCATGAAGAGCCGCAAAACAGTGAAGAAATGCTGCTGCAGGAGCTTTGGAGCGTTGCGGACGAAGATGAGAAAAAACATTTGGCACAGCTGCTGGTCAAATTGGTTGATAAACAATAAACACACGAGCCGGGCGCATATGCTGCCCGGCTTTCTTGATATTGTCACAGCCCGGCTCCTCCAGATATGCTACACTACTATTATGTCTGTGAAAGGAGCCTTTATTTGCATGTGGTTTATTATTTTCGGCATTATTTTCTTTATTGAAGGCATTATGATAACCGTTTACGGCGTGAAGAAAAAAAACGGAATGCTCACATATATCGGCATTGTGTTCAGCATTATGACATTTGGCGTTGTCATGATGAAACTAACCGGCCATTAAATCATATTCAGCTTTTGCTCCGCATATACATACAGAAGAACATTCGTACAGATAGTGCGAAAGGCTCAGTTTTTCCCGCACCTCTTTTCAGCATCTTTTTATGGATGTTACAATGCCAATCGTTTGGTAAAATCCTCTCCATTGGGAGAGATAGGGAAAGGAGTTTTCTGACATGCATTACGGCAGTAAAGGCTGGTATGTGGCAGAATTAAAAAAGCAGGGGATCACGCACCATGAAGGAAGAAAGCTTCAAAGCTATAAAACCTATTTTCTTGCCAACCTGCTCGAAACAAAGAAAAAACAATCTTAAACATTGAAAGCCGCGCAAGTTGATATGCGCGGCTTTTTTTTATTCAACCGGCAGCAGCCTGTCCCTTTTTTTCATAAAGGACGATCTCCAGCTTGCCGACAGTGCATCTTCACTTAAAATCCGTTCAATGGCAGCGAGATTTTTTGCATCATGGTAGTTGATGCGGTTGGCAAATTGGACGGATATGGCTTTCTCCCCTCTGGACAGCAATTCAAGTTTGGCGCCGGGTGCCACCCTGCCCTCTTCCAAAACGCGAAAATAAAAGCCGGTATAGCCGGTTTGCTGAACCTTCAGCACCATTTCCTTTACGCCAAACTTTTTCGCAAGCTTTACACACGGCTGGCGCGGCTGGCTGACTTGAACAACGGCTTCATCAAGCTGAAACACATCCCCGATGCAAACGGTCTCCTCAGTCAGGCCAGCGATCGTCAGATTTTCACCAAATGCGGCGCTGGGCAGCGGTCTTGAGAGGAACTCTTCCCAAAATGGATAATGCGCGGCTGGGTAAACACAGACAGCCTTATCAGGCCCGCCGTGATTGATGAGGTCCGCCTGTCCGTCTCCTTCAAAATTCGTCCGATACAGCATGACAGCGGAATCAGCCGGCCGCTTCATGATGCCGGTTTCGATTTTCTTGCCATCATACTCAAGCGTCTGCGGCTTTCCCAGATTAAGAGAAAGGACAGAATAATGCGCTGGCTTCATACAAACACATCCCCTTTACAGGTTGTAAAATGATTGATTATCATAAAAAGAAAAGGTGGTTTTTACATGCTTCAATACCGAATCGTTGCAGACGGCCGGGTTCAAGGTGTAGGTTTTCGCTATTTTGTTCAAATGGAAGCCGATAAGCGAAAACTGGCCGGCTGGGTCAAAAACCGCGATGACGGCCGGGTCGAGATTTTGGCAGAAGGCCCGGAAAACGCCTTACAATCGTTTCTTGAGGTCGTAAAGAAAGGCAGCCCTTTCTCAAAGGTTACCGACATCTCTGTCACTGAATCCCGCAGCCTCGAAGGCCATCATCGATTTTCCATTGTTTATTCGTAAGGCTTATCCTGATAAAAGTAATTCGGTTTAACGATTGAGTTGTCATAGGACCGGTGGAAAATATGAGTGGCAGCGGGGGAAATCGGCGGAATCAGCCACGTCCAGTCCCCCGTCAGCTTTCTGCCCGCTTCTTCCTCCTGTTCTTCAAACCGTTTAAACTGGCTTGCAGCTGTATGATGGTCAACAATGCTGACACCTTGCTTTTTATACGAGTGCAGCACAGCTTTATTCAATTCAACAAGCGCTTGATCCTTCCATAACTCCATGTTGTAATCTGTAGAAATCCCGATAACGGACGCCACTTTTTTGAGCTTATCATATCGCTTTTCATCCGCCAGGTTTCTCGCGCCGATCTCTGTGCCCATATACCAGCCGTTAAACGGTGCGGCATTATAATGAATACCCCCGACCTCAAGCTTCATATCAGAAATAATCGGCACACCGTACCATTTCAGCTCCAGATCAGAAAACGCTTCGATTTCAGGATGTGTGATTGGAACCTCAATCACAAGTGAACGCGGCAGCTCATACCAGACTGGCTGCTCATCGCCTTTCATGCGAAAAATGAGAGGCAGCAGGTCAAAATCCGATCGCTCTCCGCGCCAGCCGAGCCGCTCACAGGCTGCAGTCAGGGAACGTGAAGCCGGGTCGCCGATTCTTTCTCCGTCTGATTCATATCCGGCGTACCGGATCAGCTGATGATTCCAGATTTCCACTTGTTTTTCACCCTTCTCTTCCGGAGGGAAAATCGTAATGCACGGTCTGATTTTACCATTATTGGTTGCGGTTTCAATGTGATGAAAGAGGGCGTCTCGCACATCTTCCTTCGTCCGGACGTCACGTCTGTCGATGACATTCAGCGAATTCCAAAACAATCTGCCGATGCAGCGGTTGCTGTTTCTCCAAGCCATTTTCGCTCCGTGCTCGATTTCTTCCTTCGTATGCACATAGCTTCCGGTCCGGGCAATTTCACTTTTGATGTCATCGAGACGGTCTTTCACTTCCTCCTCCTTCCCCAATTCCTGATAGCATGCGGCAATAAACGCTTTCGCTTCGTTCCAGAGTATTTCTTTTTCTTCCAACAAACTCTCTCCTTCAAATCGCTTCATGCTTTTCATTGTATCGTTTTTAAGCGGTAAGACAAATGATTTTTCTTTATATTCTTGAAAAGACAATAAAAAAACACCCGCACATGTGCAGGTGTCAAAGAGACGATAAGCGATTTGCCAATTCAGTTAAGTCGCTTCGAAAGTTTTTGCCGGTCATCGGTATGCCGTGCCCCGTCAGCAGCGCTTCCGGTTCAAGGCCGGCAAGCTTCTGAATAGATTCGGCAGCCGTCTCTGTGTCAGGCGTGAAATAAGCCGGCGGCCCGTGAAGCTCTTGTTTTTGAATCAAGACGTCTGCCATTTTCTCTTGTTCCACTGTAATGACAGCATCCCCTGCCACAAGCACGCGTCCGTCCTCGCGGAATAATGAAATATGGCCGGGCGTGTGTCCCGGGGTCGCAATCCACATCCACTCGTCAAGAAACGGAACGGAGCCGTCTTCCGGCAGCGCCTGCACATGTGAGGAAATATCGATGGAGTGCCGGGGAAACAGCGGCGACAGCTTGGCGACCAGCCCGCTTTTGCTGTCAGGACGAGCCGGAGGATAATCGTCTTTTCCTGTGACATAAGGCATTTCCCTGGAGTGGACATAGACAGGAACATCCCAATGCTCAAGGATTTCTTCTATCGCCCCGATGTGGTCAAAGTGCCCATGTGTGAGGATCATCGCCTTCAGCTGAAAATCGTCGCCGAATCTTTGTTGGGCTTCATTGACAATCATGCCGGCTGATTGAGGCATGCCGGCATCAATTAATACAAATGAACGGGATTCAGAGGGCAGCTGAATAAAATAGACATTCGCAATTTGCACGGTCAACCCGTATACCCCTTTTGCCGCTTCGAACCCCGTGCCGCTTCTGACAGAAGTCAGCGGCATATAAGGATCACTCATAATGACACCTCCGAATTGTTGTATACCGTTAGTTTGTGTCATTAGTCCTGAATTATCATACGGAAATAGAAATCGCACCGATCAATAGAGCGATAGCCGTCATGACGATCACCGCGAGAACCGCCCACTTCAATGCGAATTTTTGATGGTCGTCAATAGAAACTCCAACAAGCCCGACAAGCAAATGCGTGGATGGGACAAGCGGACTCAGCATATGAATTGGCTGGCCGATAATAGAAGCTCTGGCAATTTCCACTTTATCCACACCGTATGCGACAGCTGTTTCTGATAAAATCGGCAGCACCCCGTAGAAATACGCGTCATTCGGCATTAGGAATGTAAAAATACCGCTTGTTAAGGCCACAATCGCCGGGATCAGTCCGCCCATTTGTTCAGGAATCATCGACACAAGCGAAATCGCCATTTCATCAACCATTTTGGTGCCTGTCAAAATCCCCGTAAAAACCCCCGCCGCAAAAATCATGGAGCCGATGGCCAGAACGTTGCTGGAATGCGCCGAGATTCGCTGTCTTTGATGCTCAAGATTTGGATAGTTCACAATCAGCGCAATACAGAACGCAATGACAAACAGTACGGTTAAACTGATTTTACCCGATACTAAACATCCCACCAAAGAAAGCGTTAACAATAAATTGAACCACCAAAGCTTCGGACGCTTCCATTCATCTTCAATTGCAGCCGCCGGTTCATCGGCATTAGCCGGCTGTTTTAATTCAATCACGCCAAGGCGCTTTCGCTCCGCTTTTCCAAGCACGTACGCAACCGCAGCCATACAAAGCATCCCGCTTGCGATGACAGGGATCATCGGCCCTGTAAGCTCAGCCGGATCAACCCCCAGCGCGCTCGCCGCCCGCGGCGTCGCGCCTCCCCACGGAATCGTGTTCATGATCCCCATGCCGACTCCCGCGATTCCCGCCAGGATAATCGGCCGGATGCCAAGCATCAAATAGAGCGGAAGCATCGCGCTTGTCGTAATCATATACGTTGTCGAACCGTCTCCGTCCAAGGCGACGAGCATCGTAAGAACCGCTGTCCCAACAACAATTTTCAACGGGTCGCCTTTGACCAGGCTTAAGATTTTGCCAACCACAGGGTCAAACAGGCCTGTATCAATCATCATTCCAAAATATAAGATCGCAAACATAATCATGACCGCAGTCGGCGCGACTTGCTGAATCCCCGAAATCATCATGTCCCCGACTTCAGTAAATCCAAATCCGGCGATCAGCGCAAACACAATCGGCGTCAAAACCAATGCTGTTAAAACAGAAAGCCGTTTTGTCATGATCAATGCCATAAATACAAGCATCATAAGAAAGCCCCAAATTGCTAACACACCCATTCCCCCTCAAATGAATCCGCTTACATTTTTTTCTCCCTTACTCCCTTTTTATCTTACCTTTTTGCCATCGTATGGGAAAACCAACCGCAAGTAAATAATTTGGTTTTTTTGTATTTTTAATTTTTTAAAACCGTTTTGTTCTTTTTGATCAATTTAGATCACGACAAATAGATCCCGGATATTCCGGAATCTTAATTTCCTGTCATAATGCTTTGATAAAAAGTTGTTTGCTGTTCAAGAAACCGTTTCGTTTCCCTGCTGTTCAAATAAAAGCTTTCCCCGTCCTGATCGTTTATTTTCCGCTTCCACTCGGGTGAGGATGTGACCTTCTTTAGAGCTTGGTCCCAGTATGAAATCTCTTCTTCAGACATATTTTTCGGGCCCAAAACCCCTCTCCAATGAGAAAACACAAACGGGATCCCCTGCTCCTTCCACGTCGGTACATCCGGAAAACCGGGAAGTCTTTTATCAGACGTTACAGCAGCTAACGTGAGATCGCCGCGCCGCTCATATGTTTTCGCTTCAGACACGGTCATTGAAGCTGCTTCTATCTCATGTCTGATCAGCGCCTGAATGAGCTGTTCACTGCTGTCATACTGCAAAAATTGAATAGTAAAAGGATCAATGCCGTACATATCCGCCGCGCTGACGAACGAAAGCTGATCATCATTGCCAAACCCCGGTGCAAAGCCGATTTTCACCTTGCCTGGATTCATCTTAATCTCATCCAGTAAATCCTTGCCGTTTGTTAACGACGATCCTTTTGGCAAGGCAACCGCCTGCCATTCCTTGGAGAGAATGGCAAGCGGCGTAAAATCGCTCATTTTTAATTTGCTTTGTCTGAGAATGTCGTTGCTCAGGATTAAACTGGATGTCATGCTGATGATCCGTTTACTGCTATCATTGACATATTTCCAGCCTTTCTCTCCCCCGCCGCCGGGTTTATAGACGATATGAACATCGCCCTTCACGATCTGCTTCTGCCGCAGAACGGATTGGATCGCCTGTGCTGTGACATCCCAGCCGCCAGAAGGCTCGGCGGGGACAACAATTTCAATCGGCCCGTCCGGCAGGCGCGGCGCAGCCGCCTGCCGGATATCACCCTGCATAAAGAGTAATAGCGCAATGAATAGAAGTATACTTCTATTCATATCTCATCCGCCGCCAAATAATATTTTCTCTCCGGCCTGCCGATAATCCCGTATTCAAGTTCGGCTCTTGCTTCTTCCTTTGACACAAGGTACTCGGCATAGCGGCGGGCAGTCGTTCGTGACGCCCCCATTTTTTCCCCAAGCTCTTCCGCTGTCATTCCTTCTGACGCATTCAGAAGCACTTCCTTAATGTTCCGCAGTGTAATCGAATTAATGCCTGTCGGCAAATCCTCAACCGGCAAAGATGCCTTCACACCGTTCCCAAAAATATGATCGATCATGGATTGGCTGACCTCTGGCTGAGATAAAAGCAGCCTCCTTTTTTCTTTATACTGGAGCAGCACCTGCCTGAACTTATCAGCCGTTACGGGTTTGATCAAATAGTGGGCTATCCCTGCCCGGAGCGCTTCTTGTAAGTGACGGGTTTCTGTTGCCGCTGTGATGATCATAATATCCACTTCGGGAAAACGGCTTCGTATCTCAGGAATCATTGATGTCCCCAGCTCGTCCGGCATATAAATATCCAGCAGAAGCAAGTCTGCCTTTTGTTCCTCCAAAAGCGCCATTGTTTCTTTGCCGTTTGCCGCCTTGCCGATAATCTTGAATCCATCAAGCTGTTCAATTAATCTCTCATGGATTTGCGCAACCCGAAAATCATCCTCCGCAATCGCGATGTGAATCAAATGGATTCCCCCTTTGTTTCTCCTTCGGTATAAATACAGTGAATACCGCACCGCCGTTTTTTTGATTCGCCAGTTCGATCCAGCCGCCCAGTTCATGCACTGAATCCTTAACATTGGCCAGACCGTAGCCTCTCTTCATCCCCTTTGAAGAATAGCCTCTTTGAAACACAGCTTCGATTTTATCAGGCGGAACACCCGGACCTGTGTCCGACACTTCGATGACAATGTCATGCCCCATATCCGTGATGAAAACCACTGCCTCCTTCACACTTTGATCAGCTACAGCTTCGAAAGCGTTATCAATTAAGTTGCCGATAATGGTAATGAGATGGGACAAGCCGATATGTGCAGGAAGAGGCGCAAGCGAGCTGTTCTCATCGATAGACAGCTTGACCTTCTTTTCCGATGCCTTGCTTATTTTCCCTAACAAAATGGCCTGCACCTGCTGTGAATGGATGTTATGGAATAAGAGATCATGCTGTTCATTTTGTATCGCATATTCTTCTTTAATCAGATCAATGGCTTCCTCATACTCGCCAAGCTCAAGCAGCCCTAAGATCGCGTAAAGCTTATTTGAAAATTCATGGGTCTGCGCTCTGAGATCCTCTGAATATTTGCGTACCTCTGTCAGTTTGTCGATCAGCTTTTTCAGCTCTGTTTTCTCCCGGAAACTGACGACAATCCCATACGTCTGCCCGCCTTGCGTCATCACTTTCGTATTGATAATAAATACTAGATCGTTGACACTTACTTCCTGGTTTGGCTGCATGTCTCCTTGTTCAAGCACACTTTTAAGCCCGGCGCCCGGCATGACGTCTTCAATAGGAAGATGGATCACAGGCTCGGGAAGCTTCAGCATCTCAGCCGCCGACACGTTCATCATCGTGACGACGCCTTCACGGTTGGTAGCAATAACCCCTTCTCGAATTGCGAAAAGCATTGCATTCCTCTCCCGATAAAGAGACGCAATCTCATGCGGCTCAAGGCCAAGCGTATCCTTCCTGATGCTTTTCGCCAGCGCGGCGGCACCGGCAAATCCGAGGAGCAGCACAAGAACAGCAATCACGCTCAAATTTCTTAGATGTTTTTTAATGCTTTGCTCTGTCTCCGTCTGCAGAAAATCAACGGATACGCTGCCAATCACCTGGCTGTATCCCTTCTGCTCTTTCATAATCGGCGCGCTCCCTCTAATCACCAGCCGTTCATCCGCTTTTGTTTCAGAAACATGCGAGCCGCCAAACAACATTTCTCTGCTGCGCTCCAGCTTCATTTGGGCACTTTTACCCGTAGTGCTCTGAATGTCTCCTTTTTCGTCCAAAATATAAATGGCATAAGCGCCAGTCTGTTCTTTCATCTGTTCAATGACCTCTTGCGCCTCAGCCTCGTGTCCGCCTTTAGCCGGCGGCATATAGGAAATGGTTCTCGCTGTCTGAACCGCAAGCTGCTCAGCCTGCCTTCGTTCTTCCTGTGTATGCTGAACAGCTAACGTAATGGTCAGCACACCAATGACAAAAACCAGCAGAGCCGCAATCAGCCCCATTATTTTTGTTTGCAGGGAAAAATGGAACCGCTTTTTCACCACAGCACCAGCCGTCCTTTCTACCTAGATCATACCATTTTCCGCGGGTCATTTTCTCATTTTTCAAAATCTATTTCTTAAACAGGGGAAAATAAAAAAGGCAGACCGCGGTCTGCCTTTTTCTTTCTACCATATTCCCAGTACTTTCCACCATAATCCGCCGATCACAAGCCATACGACAATATGGACGATCGAGAGAATAAATCCGATGGACCACCATTTGCTTTGCGGAACGTAGCCTGCTCCGAAGAAAACCGGAGCCGCTCCAGCACCATAGTGAGTCGTTGACCCGAACAAGTTGCTGAAGAAGGCGAGGCTGAGCGCTGCGAGAAGCGGCGGTGCGCCCGCTGCCACGATGACAGCCAAAAACGCTGAATACATCGCGCTGATATGGGCTGTCGCACTTGCAAAGAAGTAGTGTGAATAGAAATACACAACAATTAAAATGAAGAATGCTAAAATCCAAGAGAATCCTGATACGGATGATTTCATGGCATTACTGAACCAAGACACCATGCCCAGCTCATTCAAGAAGTTGGCCAGCATGACAAGCGCCGCAAACCAAGTGAGCGTATCCCAAGCGCCCTGTTCTTTTTTGATATCATCCCAAGTCAGAACCTGTGATAATAAAAGAACGGCCAAACCGATCAATGCGGTTGTGGTCGCATCGATGTTGAAGCTGCCGCCAAAAATCCAAAGCGCAAGCACCAAAAGAAAAACGATAACCATGGAAAGCTCTGATTTCTTGAACGGTCCCATTTCTTTCAGTTTTTCTGTTGCGATTTTCGCCGCATCCGGTGTTTCTTTGATTTCCGGCGGGTACAGCTTGTAAATCACAAGCGGTGTGATGATTAAACTTACAAGTCCCGGTACAATCGCGGCAATCGCCCAGCTTGTCCATGTTAAGTCCACCCCTGCGACATCATGGGCCAGCTTGGCAATCAGCGGGTTCGCCGCCATCGCCGTTAAGAACATAGCAGATGTGATCAGATTCCCCTGAAAACCGGTTTTTAATAAGAATGCGCCGATTTTTCTCTCTGTTCCATTTGCCGGACTTGATCCGAATGTTTCGGATAATGATCTGATAATAGGAAAGATAATGCCTCCTGCACGCGCCGTGTTACTTGGAATGGCAGGTGAAAGTATTAAATCACTGAACAGCAGTGAATAAGATAGTCCAAGGGTTTTTTTCCCGAATTTCTGAACGAATACATACGAAATTCTCGCACCAAGCCCGGTTTTGATAAATCCCCGGGAAATAAAGAATGCGATGACGATAAGCCAGATGGTCTTATTCCCGAATCCGCTTAATGTATCCTCAATTGATAGTGTTCCAGTTAGTGCAGTAACCGCCAATGCAAAAATGGCAATTGCACCCATTGGCAAGGGCTTGGAGATAAAGCCGATAATTGTCGCGACAAAGATCGCAAACAAATGCCAAGCTTTAGGTTCAAGTCCGGACGGAGCAGGAATAAACCAAATGATTAGTCCCACAGCGACAGTAATAAGCAATGGAACAAGCTTTACTGCTGACTGTTTTCCTGCGTCTTTTTCTGAAGCCATAAATAGGTCTCCTCCTATATACTTGTTTTCCGATCCCCTTTCCCATTCTACTACTTAACTAAGTTAATAAACATTTTAATTAATTAAAAAACACAAAGGTGAGCAGCCCTTTGTGTTTTTCATTTTCTTAATTTAGTTTACCCGCCCCCGCTTGAGCTATAACATTCGATTTCACATTCGCGGAAGCATCGATTGTTCCGTGCAGAGACGGCGTCCAGCCGACAGAAGAACTCAGTCCGTTTGCAGCCGATGCGTTGATCTCCGCGCCGTTCAGCAATGTGCCGGAATCATATAAAGCCGTTCCCCCGCTGAACACGCTGATCGTTTTAGCAGCTGACAGTCCCGGCACGTCAATGACATTGTTTTGGGCATAGATTTTAGAGGACTTTCCGATTCCCCACGCATAGCTGAAGGCATAGTCTGAGGAGCTTGTGCTGCCTTCATAATAGTTATTGTATACGTGCACCTGTCCGAAGCGGACTCTCGGTGCGCGCTGGACGATATTTTTGTAACGGTTATGGTGAAGCGTGATTTTTAATTTGCCGTCATCGGATGTTTTGCTGTCGCTTGATCCGAAAATGGAGCTTTTATCATGATCGTGATAATCGTTGTAAGACATCGTGATATAGTTCGCGCCGTTAGAAGCATCTGTTTGCCCGTCATGATGCTGATATTTTCTGCCGAAATACTTTGGTGATGTGCTGTCCGGACGGGAGCCGTCATTAAATGTACAATGGTCAATCCATATGTGCGTGCCGCCGTTTATCGTGATGTTGTCGTATTGCGAGTTCCAGTTTCCTGAGCTGCCGTCAGTCGGGTCCCACTGCGGAAAATAATCATAGGCGTCCTGGAACTCAAGATTGCGGATAATGACATTATCACTCTTGATCTGGAAGTTTCCGCCCGCGATTTTGGCATTTGTTCCCGAACCGACAATCGTCGTATTCGCAGGAATGTCGAGCACCACACGTGCTTTTTGATTTTTCTGAGAGCGCTCTCTCGCCTCTTCTTGTGCTCCCGAAGGCTCTTTTTTGCCCCATGTGCCAGGATCATAGGCTTTCAAATATTTGTCCAACTCGTACTCTGGATCTTTATAGTCATTTAGGCCGAGCGGCTTCAGATCGTCATCCACGTTCATGTCAATTGTTCCCTTGATATAAATAATTTTTGGCGTTGTGTTGGTGTTCTTGCCTAATGCCGAGACAAGCTGGTTTCTGTTGCTGACGGTATACACGTTCGAGGACGATGCTTTAGATCCGCCTGTCGTGCCGGTTGAATACGCGCCCCAGCCATTATTTGACCCTAATGCCTGATGGCCTAAATCAGTTGCATTCGCCCCAGCCGGAGTCAACCCTAAAAACAGCGCCGTGGCTAACATCACTTTTTTCATTCACTATGAACCCCCATTTTCTATTTCGTGAGATTTTATTCCAATTTCTCACGAAAATATAATAGCAAATTGAGGGACATCGAGAACCGAAAATGTACCGCTATCTTATTGCGGCATTGTGCAAAACATCCGCCGCAAAGACCGCAAAAAAACCCAAAAGGCCGGAGTTTGCCTTTTGGGTTAGTCCCTGCATTATGCCCAGGATTTCACTTTTTCATTATCTGTCACAAAGAGAAGCACTTTCCCTTCATCTAAACGTTTCTCAAATTGAGCGGCTTCATCTTCAGAAAAACCGATTTCATGAATTTTATTTCGAAGCTCGTCGCCTTTTTTATTAAACATATTTCCTACCGCGTGCTTGAGACCTGTTTCTTTGGCTCCGATCGTGTTGGCGTTTGTGTTGTCTGCCAGCCGTTCCGTTCTGTCATCGTCGTGAGATAAGACGTATACATCCTCTTTCGCAACACCCATTTGCTGTAATTCTTCTACATCCTTCATGAGCTGTTCATCGTTTGTATACTCTTTTACAACTGGTTTCATTCCGATATTCCTCCTTCATGTTTTCTATATTTGTTTTATACCCGATCGCATATTGATAAAACAGATTTCAGAACATTGAAGAGGAAAACAGGAAGAATGGTAGTAGCCATTTATTTTACGCTCATGGTAAAGTAATAGGAAAGCAAATATTTTCAGAAAAGTCAAAACAGTAGAGAAACTGCTGCCCGGAGCAAACGATCATGAATGGCTGTCTTTATCTGTACGAGCAGGAGGTATGTCTAATGCAATACTTTTCACCAGAACAGCAATACAATGCGTGGGTTGTAAGTGATTTAGTCAAACAGATTTTCCATCAGCGATCCGGCGGTTCACCCGGAATTCACGAGCTTGCAGTCTTTGCCGAGGAACATTTTCAAATTGATATCGACTTTGTTTTCTCCATTATCATGAATATCGGTGATATTGAATTCGCACTCGCAGAAGAAATAGAAAAGAAATTGTCCGGCTATCTCGGCGCTCTCCTCCCATATGTCAACGCTGATATGCTTAAAACCTCTAAAGCCAACGCCAATGCGTTTTTGTCCCAGAGACACGGCAATGCAGTATACCATTTATTTGTGCCTGATGAAGCTTTTATGAAAAAGCAGTGAAATTGCAGCTTTCTTTACTAAAAAAATATTGACACGATAAGCCATGCTATTATAGTGTTTACATGTGATAATGATTCTCATTACTAAATCTAAAAAAGGAAGAATGACATGCGCACCTATTCTAACAAGTTGATTGCCATCATAAGTGTTTTATTGATTGCCTGCTTCATTGTATCCGGCTGTTCATCCAGCAAAAATAACAGCGGAAGCGGCGAAAGCAAGTCTAAGGATTCAAGAGTGATCCAGCATGAAGAAGGAAAAACGCCAGTGAGCGGCACACCTAAACGGGTGGTTGTCCTTGAGCTTTCATTCTTGGATGCTGTTCATAACCTTGGCATTACGCCAGTGGGCATCGCCGATGACAACAAAAAAGATATGATTAAAAAGCTTGTCGGCAGCTCCATTGATTATACATCTGTCGGTACACGCAGCGAACCGAATCTTGAGGTGATCAGCTCCTTGAAGCCTGATTTAATCATCGCTGATTCTGAACGCCATAAAAACATTTATAAACAGCTGAAACAAATCGCCCCGACGATTGAATTAAAAAGCCGGGAAGCGACATATGACGAAACGATCGACAGCTTTACAACCATTGCTAAAGCATTAAATAAAGAAGATGAAGGAAAAGAAAAGCTTGCCGAGCACAACAAAGTCATCAACGGCCTAAAAGCGGAGCTTCCGAAAGATGAAAACCGCAGCATTGTTCTCGGGGTTGCAAGAGCTGATTCGTTCCAGCTTCACACGTCATCATCCTATGACGGAGAAATCTTTAACATGCTCGGTTTTACACACGCTGTGAAGTCTGATAAGGCCTATCAAGAAGTCAGCCTCGAGCAATTGAGCAAAATCGATCCTGATATCTTGTTCATCTCAGCCAACGAAGGCAAGACCATTGTAGACGAGTGGAAAACGAACCCGCTTTGGAACAATCTAAAAGCGGTGAAAAACGGACAAGTCTATGATGCGGACCGTGACACTTGGACAAGATTCAGAGGCATCAAGTCTAGTGAAACAAGCGCCAAAGACGTGCTGAAAAAAGTGTATAATAAGTAGGACAAATGAGAAGCGAGGGGGAAATCCTTGCTTCTTCGTTTTTGCAACCAGACGCAGTAAGGAAGTGAGACTGTTGTATCATTCAGCCAAACGGCGCTCATCATCAAGACTGATGATGTTCATCATCGCATTGATTATTTTTATATTCGGGCTTGGGCTGAATCTTTCAGTGGGAGCCTCAGACATCGGCATCATAGATTCATTGAAATATCTTTTTGTATGGGACGGTTCAAAGGAACAGCTCATCATCTCTACTCTTCGCCTTCCCCGCACATTAATCGGCGTTTTCGTCGGTGCCAGCCTGGCCGTAGCAGGGGCGCTGATGCAGGCCATGACGAGAAACCCTCTCGCTTCGCCCCAAATTTTCGGTGTGAATGCAGGCGCATCGCTTTTTGTCGTTGCTTCTCTCGTCATTTTGCCGCAATCTCCCTATTCCTCCGTTGTATTCGCGTTTGCGGGTGCGGCGGCAGGCGGCGCGATTGTGTATATGATCGCCTCATCCGGCGGAATGACGCCTGTTAAGCTTGCGCTGTCGGGAATGGCGGTGCATTTGTTCCTTTCCTCTATGACTCAGGCCATCATTATTTTAAATGAGTCTGGTGAGGATGTACTTTATTGGATGACAGGCGCGATAGACGGAAGCAACTGGCAGGATGTCATGACCATCGCCCCGTTTTCTGTCATCGGCATCGGACTGGCTCTCGTGTTTTCCGGTTCTGTTTCTGTTCTCGGTCTCGGAGATGAAACAGCAAAAGGGCTTGGGCAAAATATGAGCGGCATCCGGATTCTGATCAGTTTTATCATCTTAATTCTTTCCGGCGCTTCCGTAGCCGTCGCGGGACCGATCGGCTTTGTCGGGCTGCTCGTTCCGCATATTGTCCGCAAGCTGATCGGTGAACATTATCAATACGTCCTCCCGTTTTCGGCGCTGTTCGGTGCCATTTTGCTGGTATACGCAGATGTTTTGGCCAGATGGATTGCATTTCCTTATGAATCACCGGTCGGCATCGTCACCGCGATTATCGGAACACCGTTCTTCTTATATTTGGCAAGGAAAGGGCGAAATCTGAAATGAAGAAAACAACCAGTAAACAAAAACGCCCCTTGCTGGCGATACTCATATTGGCCGTGATTCTGATCGTTCTGTCCGTCATCAGCATCGGCTTCGGCGCATTATACATTTCACCGGATGCGGTGGTCACGAATTTGCTTGGATTGGATCATTCCTTTGAATTCATCATCCAGCAATACCGTCTTCCCCGAATACTATTAGCGATTTTGGCCGGTGCCGGGCTTGCCGCGGCCGGAGCGATTTTACAGGGTGTGATCCGAAATCCGCTCGCTTCCCCGGACGTTGTCGGCATTTCTAAAGGATCAGGACTTGCGGCGATGGCAGTGATTCTGATCTTTCCTGAATCACCGGTGTACGTGCTTCCGTTCTCCGCATTTGCCGGAGCAGCCATTATTGCTGTACTATTATTAATGATAGCCCGAAAAAAGAGCATTCAGCCCTCTTCACTGGCTTTATCAGGCATCGCCTTAGGCGCGGTCTGCCACGCCGGGATGCAATATATGATGGTGAAGTTTCCGGGTGACGTGAATGCAGCGCTCATTTGGCTGACAGGCAGCCTCTGGGGAAGAAACTGGGAAGAGGTCAAACTGCTTGTACCATGGCTTTTGATTCTTTTTCCGATTGTCTGCATTCTCATACCGAAGCTGGATCTGATGTCTCTTGGCGATGAGCTGACGCAGGGTCTTGGCGAAAACGCAAACCGGCTGAGATTCATCCTGATTTTCACCGCGGTTGCGCTGGCGGGAAGCTGTGTAGCCGTCGTCGGCTCAATCGGTTTTATCGGCTTGCTTGCTCCGCATATCGCCAGACGGCTTACTGGAGAAAAAGCTAAATATTTACTTCCTGCTTCAGCATTGATTGGTGCTATTATATTATTAATTGCAGATACGTTAGGGCGCGGCCTCATGCCTCCGGTTGAAATACCGGCCGGAATATTGACAGCCGTGATCGGCGCGCCTTATTTCTTATATTTATTGAAATTCGAAGCGAGGAAACAGTAGGGAGAGGATACCATGGGAAAACTGGCTGCAGACCAGCTCACTCTTTCATATGACAGCACAGTGATTATTGACGGAGTAGACTTACAGATAGAAGAAGGAAAAATCACTGCGCTCATCGGCGCCAATGGCTGCGGGAAATCAACAATCCTCAAATCACTCGCCAGGCTGATGGCTCCAAAAAGCGGAACAGTGCTATTAGAAGGAAAAGATATACACCGCCAGCCGTCAAAAGAAGTCGCAAAAAAGCTGGCCATTCTTCCTCAATCTCCTCAGGCGCCTGAAGGATTGACGGTAGAGGAATTATGCTATTTCGGCAGACATCCTCACAAAAAGCTGTTATCCAAGCATACCCAAAAGGATCATGACATGGTGGGATGGGCGCTGGAAGCAACAGGCATGATTGAGCTGAAGGATCGGACGCTGGATGCCCTGTCAGGCGGCCAAAGACAACGAGCATGGATTTCCATGGCGCTTGCTCAAGGCACTGATTTGCTTTTGCTTGATGAACCGACCACGTATTTAGACATCTCACACCAGATTGAAGTGCTTGAGCTGCTGAAAAAGCTGAACCGCGATCATGGCCGCACCATTGTCATGGTGCTCCACGATTTAAACCAGGCCGCTCAATATGCTGACTATCTGATTAGTGTGCTGGACGGAAAAATATACAATGCCGGAACACCGGAAGATGTGTTTACCCAGCCATTTTTCCGTGAAGTCTTCGGCTTGGAATGCTGCATTATGAGAAGCCCGATCGACCAAAAGCCCATGTGCCTGCCGACGGGACTGTGCCCGAAATTACGGGCGAAATGAAAAGGAGAGGAACCCCCCTCTCCTTTTTTGTATGCTTTGTATTTCTTCCCCTATCCATGTTACAGTGGTGTCAATCAAGCGATAGGAGGATGAAAATGACAGCATCTCAGCAGCAAATTCAATTAGCAAGGCGGCCGGAAGGCGTTCCCGTTCATGAAGACTTCCGCTTTGAAACCATTCCGGTCCCCGAGCCGAAGCAAGGGGAAGTGCTTGTCAAAACGCTTTATGTATCGGTTGATCCTTACATGCGCGGCCGTATGCAGGATACAAAGTCATATGTTGAACCGTTCACCTTGGATGAAGCGCTCTCTGGCGGAGTCATCGCTGAGGTCTTGTCAGGCGGCGATCATCTGAAAAAAGGCGATATCGTCATCGGAAACCTCGCCTGGCAGGAATTTTCCGCTGTGAGCGAGTCTGCCTTGCGGAAAATAGATACAAGCCTCGCTCCCGCTTCAGCCTATCTCGGCATTCTGGGCATGACCGGCTTGACGGCATATTTCGGACTGCTGGATATCGGGCGCCCGAAGGAAGGAGAAACTGTGGTTGTCTCCGGAGCTGCCGGAGCCGTCGGTTCAACGGTCGGGCAGATTGCCAAAATCAAAGGCGCGCGAGTCGTCGGCATCGCGGGATCTGATGAAAAAATCGCGTATTTGAAACAGAAGCTGCAATTTGACGAAGCCATCAACTACAAAACAGCTGATGATATCCAAAAAGCGCTTGAGGACGCTTGTCCTGACGGTATCGATGTGTATTTCGACAATGTCGGCGGGCCGATTTCAGATGCGGTCATGAACCTGCTCAATGAATTCGCCCGCATTCCGGTGTGCGGCGCGATTTCTTCCTACAATGCGGAAAGCGAAGCAGACGACATGGGCCCTCGTGTCCAATCAAAGCTGATTAAAACGAAGGCGCTGATGCAAGGGTTTATCGTAAGCGACTACTCTGATCGTTTTTCTGAGGGGGCAAAACAGCTGGCTGAATGGCTGAGAGATGGAAAGCTCCATTACGAGGAAACGATCACAGAAGGCTTCGAAAACATTCCTGACGCGTTTTTAGGCTTATTTAAAGGTGAAAATAAAGGGAAACAGCTGATCAAAGTCACTGATCCGAGTTAATATACTGATGAAAACAAGGAGGGTTTTTCGCCCTCCTTGTTGTGTTTATTCGAGGTCAGCAGCGGAGAGTCAAAGTAAAATACCCATCGTCATCAGGTTCCGTTTCTTCCAGTTTAAAGCCAACTGCTTGAAAGCAAGCCAAACTGATTTGATTGTCTTCTTCGATGCTTGCAGTCCATTCCCGCACACGAGAAAATTCAGGTTCGTTCAGCAGTTTTTTTAATATCTGTTTTCCGTACCCTTGAAGCCGATACAGAGGATTGACAATCAATCCAATATACGTCTGCTTCTCTCCAAACTCAATAACGGCCATGCCCGCCGTCAGCTGTCCATCATACGCCATGAGGATCGTATCGTCTTCATCTTCACTCACTCGTTCATACCACGCCTTTAATGGCAGCATCGCATCCATTCTCCGCCTGGTATCCTCATTCTCAAACCAGTGTTTAAGGATTTCCAGCTCAGACTCCTTCATGATTTGAAATCTGTCTATTGAAGCCATTTCCTCACTCCCTCGTATCGTCTTTTCTATTATTTTACAACAAAAAAAAGAGGGCTTTCCGCCCTCCTTTTTATTTTGTCTTCAGTTTTCCGCCTGTATAAACAGCTTCACTCAGCTCCACGCCAAGCTTCTTCGCCATTTTTTTCAGCTTTGATTCTTCCAGTTTCGTAACAAGGCTCAGCACGCTGCCTTCTTTTCCGGCCCGGCCTGTTCGGCCTGATCTGTGAACATAGCCATCTTCGTCAGGAATATCGGCATGAATCACGTACGGCAGATTTTCAATATCCAAGCCGCGTGCGGCAATATCAGTTGCCAATAAGAGCGGGAATTCTCCGTCTTCGAATGCGGCAATGATTTTCGCCCGCTCCATCTTTTTCGCTTCACTATGCAGAACACCGAGATCAACGTGGTGATATGCAAGCTTTTCCGCATATACACTCAGGTTGCCGATGTCTCTCACAAATACGAGTGCCTGCATGCCTTGAAGTCTCGATAGCTTTTGCAGCAGCTTCACTTTATCGCGCTGCTCGCAAATCAGATATTGATGCTTCACTTTCCCGGCCTCCGTCTTGCTTCGCTGCACCTTCAACACCTCAGGCTCTTGCGCGAGTTCGCGGAGCACATCCTCTGTTTCCTTTTTGAGCGTGGCAGAAAAACATAGAAGCTGCCGGTCTCTTAATGTCGTTTTAATGATTTGTTTAATCGTTTCACGATGCTCCGGCAGAATCAGCTGATCCGCTTCATCAAGTACGATTGTTTTCACTTCATGCATTTTGAGTTTCTTTGCTTTAATCAGTTCAAACACCCTGCCCGGCGTGCCGACAATGATATGCGGGTGTTTTTTCAGTTTTTCGAGCTGCTTTTTCACATTCGCCCCGCCGATTAAGGAAGCCGCGCGCAGCTCTGATCCCGCTTTCCAATCCTGAATCACCTGAAAAATCTGCATCACCAGCTCACGCGAAGGCGCTAAAATGACTGCCTGCGGATGCTTCTGATCAGGCTTGATCCGTTCCAAAACCGGAAGCGCATACGCCAGCGTCTTCCCTGTTCCTGTCGGCGATTCTGCAATGACATCCTTTCCGTCCATGATCAGGCGGGCTGCCTGCTCCTGTACAGGAGTTGGCTTTTGAAAGCCGGAAGCATTCCAATTCTCTTGTATAAATGATTGTGCATTATGTAAAAATGGCCAAGTTTGCGTCATTTTCGTTCTCCTCAATTCCTGAAATCTATTCCATAGTATCTCAAAACCTCGCCCGGAACGCAATTTTTCTTTTTCTTTCCTATACCTTTCAACATTCTGATTCCTCCTTTATAATCAAAAGGGTGAATATTACACGCCGATTGTGCGTGTTTGATAAACGATAGAGGTGTAAATATGAGTATTTTATCTGTAAAGGATTTAAGCCACGGCTTCGGTGACCGTGCCATTTTTAATAACGTCTCCTTCCGCCTGCTAAAAGGCGAACACGTCGGGCTGATCGGCGCAAACGGTGAAGGAAAATCGACCTTCATGAATATTATTACCGGAAAGCTTGAACCTGATGAGGGGAAAGTTGAGTGGTCAAAAAATGTTCGTGTCGGTTATTTGGATCAGCATACCGTGCTGGAAAAAGGAAAATCCATTCGTGACGTCCTGAAAGACGCGTTCCATTATTTATTTGCGATGGAAGAGGAAATGAACGAAATTTACAACAAAATGGGTGAAGCAGATCCCGATGAGCTCGAGAAGCTGCTTGAAGAAGTCGGCGTCATTCAAGACGCGCTGACGAACAATGATTTTTATATCATTGATTCCAAGGTGGAAGAAATCGCCCGCGGCCTCGGTTTGAGTGATATCGGTTTAGAGCGTGATGTCACTGATTTGAGCGGCGGACAGCGCACCAAGGTTCTTCTCGCTAAGCTTCTCCTTGAAAAGCCGGAAATTCTGCTTCTCGATGAGCCGACCAACTACCTTGATGAGCAGCATATCGAATGGCTGAAACGCTACCTGCAGGAATACGAGAACGCGTTTATCCTGATTTCCCACGATATTCCGTTCTTAAACAGCGTCATCAACCTGATTTATCACGTTGAAAATCAAAAGCTGACACGCTATGTCGGCGACTACCATCAGTTTATGGAAGTCTACGAAGTGAAGAAACAGCAGCTTGAAGCCGCGTACAAAAAGCAGCAGCAGGAAGTCGCTGAGCTGAAGGATTTCGTTGCCCGCAACAAAGCGCGTGTCAGCACGAGAAACATGGCAATGTCCCGCCAAAAGAAACTCGATAAGATGGATATGATTGAGCTTGCGGCAGAAAAGCCAAAGCCAGAATTCCATTTCAAGCCGGCGAGAACGTCAGGCAAGCTGATTTTCGAAACGAAGGATCTCGTGATCGGTTACGATTCCCCGCTGTCACGTCCGCTCAATCTCCGCATGGAGCGAGGCCAAAAAATTGCTCTTTACGGCGCGAACGGAATCGGAAAAACGACATTGCTGAAAAGTCTGCTTGGCGAAATCCAGCCGCTCGAAGGTTCGGTTGAACGCGGCGAGCACATCTATACCGGCTATTTCGAGCAAGAGGTCAAAGAGACAAATAACAATACGTGTATCGAAGAGGTATGGAGCGAATTCCCTTCTTATACCCAGTATGAAATCCGTGCCGCATTGGCCAAATGCGGACTGACGACAAAACATATCGAAAGCCGCGTCTCCGTATTAAGCGGAGGCGAAAAAGCGAAAGTCAGATTGTGCAAGCTGCTTAACTCGGAAACAAACCTGCTTGTGCTCGATGAGCCGACAAACCACTTGGATGTCGACGCGAAAGAAGAACTCAAGCGCGCCCTCCAAGAATATAAAGGCTCGATTCTGCTGATTTCCCATGAGCCAGAGTTTTATATGGATATCGCGACAGAAACGTGGAACTGCGAGTCTTGGACGACGAAGGTGCTTTAATTCATAAAAAAATCCGCCTGCTGAAGGGCGGATTTTTTACTGCCATTTTTTCTGAACGATTCTCAAAATCTCTCTGTCTTTTAAAATGAGCTGCAATGGCGATGTGAATTCATCAAGTGTCAGCTCTCTTTTGGCAGACAACTCAAAGTCCTCCTCATCAGCCCAAGCGGTGAACCACTCAACTGAAAAGCTGTTTTTCATGACGCTGTGTATGTATTGATAGAGCGTTTCTAAACATTTTAAATCTAACTCTGTAGGTACTGGTTTGTCCATTGCAAAAGTGCCTAAATATTCATGAATTTGTACTTGATAAGGTAAAGTGAGATTATTAGAAAAATTTCCAATTTCTTCAACATAAATACCAGCTGCCTCAGGCCCTGTCCTTACTGGATGACCTTTATTAGTTGTAGCTTTTGTATGACCAAAAAAACCTGTTTTTAATGGTTTTTTTGCAGCTAGATAATAAAATTGAGTCATTTTTTCTCTTTTCCTTCCTGTTTTAATACTATAATATAAATTAATGACATCAACTATTCATAATACAAGAGACGGCCGCTGGGGAATATGCGAGGTTATGAAAGTCTCAAGAGGCGGCTTTTATAAGTGGTGGAAAGATTGGAATGCCTTCGGAGAAAACATTGGAAGGCCAGGATTAAAAATATCCTGAACGATGCCCCCGGAAACTGAAAGGGAGCAATAGTTACAGACGTGTAAAAGATACTTTAATATCGTGATTCCAATAGAAATTAAACGACCTGAGCCCATCATGTACATATAGGACTCAGGTCGTTTAAAACCTTTTTATTCCTTTTTAATGACCCGCCTTAATCCCAGCAAGGTGTTTACGTCCCATGAGAAGGACAAGCATGCCGACAAAAACAACGATACCGCCGACTGTATATGGTGTGCTTGCGGTGAAGTGTTCTGACAGCATTCCCGCAATCCACGGAGCGAGTGCGCCGCCGATGAAGCGGACTGAGCTGTAGGCTGAAGACGCGATTGAACGTTCAACCGGCGCAGAACCCATCACAGCGGTTGTCATGATCGTATTCACCATACCGAGGACAGCACCAGCGATAACGATACATGTAATAATCAAAGTCTGATGGTCTGTCCAAACCCCCATGACGATGAGAATGACCGCAAAAGCGATAAAAAGTACGACGAGCGAACGCACTGTACCCAGCGCTTTATGCACGAGCGGGGCGGTAAAGACTGACGTAACCGCCAGCAAAAGGCCCCAGCCAAAGAAGACATATCCAAGACCATGTTCATCTAAATCCAGAACGAACGGAGAATAAGCAAGCAAAATAAAAAATCCAAAGTTGTATAAGAATGCCGATACCGCCATCGTTAAAAGGCCTTTATATTTGAGCGCCTTCATCGCATCAAACACACCGACGCGTTTCGCCGGTTTCGGTAATTTTGGCAGCATCAAAGAAATTGCGATTAACGCAATAAACATCAGGACAGATACTCCGAAAAACGGTGCGCGCCATGAAATGCTTCCAAGCTCTCCGCCTGCAAGCGGTCCGACAGAAATCCCAAGACCGAGCGCAGCCTCATACAAAATAATCGCTTTTGCACTTCCCCCGACTGACACGCCGACGATAACCGCAAGCGCTGTAGAAATAAACAAAGCATTCCCTAATCCCCAGCCGCCGCGATAGCCGACTAGCTGAGCAATGGAGCCTGAACTGCCGCCAAGCCCTGCAAATACAATAATAAAAATAAGTCCGAGAATTAACGTCCATTTCGCTCCGATGCGGCTGGAAATGGCTCCTGAGAAAAACATCATAAATCCGGTTACAAGCAAATAACTTGTAAACAAGAGTGATACTTCACTAGGTGAAGCATGTAATTGTGCGGCGATTGCCGGAAGAATTGGATCGACCAGCCCGATTCCCATAAAGGAAATCACACAGGCAAACGCGACAGCCCATACAGCTTTCGGTTGGCTGAGCAAGCCTGTTTTCTGATTCACTTGTTTTGTCTTATCCATTTGACCTGACCTCCATCTTTATTCCATTAAAAGAAACGCTACTAAAATAGCGTTTAACAAATTTTTCATTCGATTGATTGAATGGCACGTTCCGCTTTATCGTTCATGTCTTGCAGACGTTTTTTAAAGCTTTGGAATGTGCGGATTTTCTCGTCAATCAAATCCAGCTGGTGATTCAGGGTTTCCTGAATTTCCTCTAGTTTTTCTTTCCGTTCCTTTGGATCCAGTGACAACAAATACCCCTCTTTGTTTAACTCTAGCTGGCGGCTGGTTTCCATGAAATGCTGAAGCTCCTGAAGGGAAAAACCAAGTACCTCTTTTGTATTGATGACTTTCTCAAGCTCCTCCATATCATCCTCTGAATAAAGTCTTACGCCGCCATCCGTCCGTTTCGGCGCCGGAATCAGGCCGATTTCTTCATAAAACCGTATGGTCCGCTTTGTCAGCCCGCTTCTTTTGGCTACTTGATCAATCTTCATCCATTCCAAGGTAAATCCCCCTTCGCCGTTTCTGTTACCATTATACACCTTTTGAACCTTAACGTAAACGTTAAGTTTTGAAAAGCCATAAAAAAAACGGGCAGCATCAAGCACCCGTCTTTCACTTTCCTATTTAAGCTAAACTTCCTGTCACTGACAGAGACTCTTTTTGAAGGCTTTCAGAAAGCAACTGATACGCAATCACTTTCTTCTTGTACTGTTTCACGACGTCGATATGGTCGTCGTAGCGATACACAAACAGCTTGACATCATGTTTGCCTTTTTTCGTATCTATCACCAGCGGCGTACCGCCATTTTCCGGATGCAAATAACGCTCTTCGTCACCTGGATAAATATAATATTTCTCCAGAAAGACAGCTTCGTTAAATTGGTCAATCACTTTCTGCTTTTCTTCACCCTCGAGACGTTTTCCATCTAGTGAAAGAACAGCATGTTCGTCATTCAGCTTGGCGTGCACCGCAAATTTGCTGAGCAGCCATTCTATGACGCCTGTTGGAAGACAGGTTAATAAAATTTTCACCAAACTCATGAGGATTAACATCACGATCACCCATGTCATACTTCATCATCTCCAATAGTTTTCCATGTGACGCTGACACACGATTCCATCCTATCATAAGCAGGGTGCCTCGTTTTTGTACATTATGTGAAAAAACAAGGCCTTCTGCGGGCTGCGCTTTTTCAGCTATCCAGCTCTTCTATCATGAGGGACAATTCTGTCCAGCGGTCCATCGCGTCCTCAAGCTCCTCCGCAGTTTTCGCCTGTTCAGCCATCAGCTCTTGGATTTTTCCGAAATCACTGCCTGCTGCGGCGATGTCAGCTTCAAGCTGATCATGCTTTTCTTCCAGCTGGGCGATTTTATCTTCAATGCCATCCCATTCAAGCTGATCTTTGTAGGAAAGCTTTTTCCGTTTTTTCTTCGGCTCAGCTTCGGCCGGCTTGTCTTCAGCAGCCGGTTTAGCAGCGATTTTTTTCGATTTTGACTCCTCCATATAGTCGCTGTAGGAGCCTTGGAAGCGGGAAATAACACCGTTTCCTTCAAACACAATCAAACGGTCGACGACACGGTCAAGGAAATAACGGTCATGGGATACGGTGATGACGACGCCGGGGAACTGGTCAATATAATCTTCCAAGACGCTTAATGTTTCAGTATCCAAATCGTTCGTCGGCTCATCGAGAAATAGGACATTCGGCTCCTGCATGAGAACCTGCAGCAAGTATAAACGGCGTTTTTCCCCGCCGGACAGCTTGCGGATGTACGTTTGCTGCATCGAGCGCGGGAAGAGGAAGCGCTCCAGCATTTGTTCAGCTGTAATGATATCGCCATCAACTGTTTTGACGATCTCCGCCGTTTCTTTTATATAGTCAATGACCTTTAGCTCGCCATTCATTTCACTATGATCCTGAGTATAGTAGCCGATTCTGACAGTCTGTCCAATCGTAATATGGCCGCCGTCTGGCGCATGACGGCCGGCAAGCGTGTTTAAAAGCGTTGTTTTTCCGATGCCGTTCGGTCCGATGATCCCGATCCGTTCACCCGGTATGACCAATTCATCAAAGCGGTCGACAAGCATGCGGCCGTCATAAGCGATCATGATATTGTCCGCTTCAATGACCTGTTTGCCAAGACGGTGAGAGCCAATCGCAAAGTCGAGTGAACCCGATGACTGAGGGCCTTTCTGCTCCTTAAGCGTCTCCACTCGGTCAATTCTCGCCTTTTGCTTTGTGGAGCGGGCTTTCGCTCCCCGTCTGAGCCAAGCCAGTTCGCGGCGCAGCAGGTTTTGCCGCTTCGTTTCCTTTTGCTCAGCCTGCGCTTCACGTTCCGCGCGTTTTTCTAGAAACACTTCATAGTTGCCTTTGTATGTGTAGAGGCTGCCTCGTTCAAGCTCATAAATACGGTTCGTGACACGGTTTAAGAAATACCGATCGTGCGTCACCAGCATCACAGAGCCGGGATATTGACTTAAATACCCTTCAAGCCACTCAATAGTTTCATTATCCAAGTGGTTCGTCGGCTCGTCTAAAATGAGCAAATCAGCGGGCTGGATTAAGTTTTTCGCAATCGCCACCCGTTTTTTCTGACCGCCTGAGAGCTCGTTGACCGGTTTTGTTACGTCGTTAACACCGAGCTTAGACAAAACGGTTTTCGCCAGTGTGTTCGCATCCCACGCGTTGTTCGCGTCCATTTTCGCCTGCGCTGCCAGCAGATGTTTCTGGCGCTGTTCATTTTCGGGATCTTCCCCCAGTTCATACAGCGCTTTTTCATATTCACGCAAGGTTTTCATTACAGCTGATTCACCGGAGTAGATATGCTCCAGCACAGTTTGCCCCGCAGGCAGCTCAGGGTCTTGATGAAGAAATTCGACGTGTACGCTGCCGGATTTGGTGATGTCTCCCTCTTCGATAGATTCCAAGCCTGCAATCACTTTCAGCAGCGTGGATTTTCCTGTTCCGTTCGGCCCGATTAATCCGATTCTCTCATTCTCTTCAATATGAAAGGAGATATGGTCAAATAATGTTTTATCTCCGTATGTTTTATATACATTTTCCGCTTTTAGTATGCTCATGGTTCCTATCAATCCTCACGTAAGTTCATGTGTACATTTTAAATCAGCCGTCTGAATAAAACTAGTAAAACGTCAGACATATTTCATGGAAATGCAGGATAGAAAAAGACCGGGGACATTTGTCCCCGGTCACAGATTGTTGACAAAAGCCTAAAACGTTTTAGGTTTTTGTCCTCTTTTCAGCGTGATTGAAAACCCTTGAATTCTAGGAAGGGCGAGCATCGGAGCGAATGTCCTTATTCGTGAACACCGACGCGCAGGTCTGAGAACGAATGCGAAGGTTTGCCGACACGCTGAAACCGGGGACATTTGTCCCCGGTCTCTTATTCTTCCTCAAGCGCTTTTTCTGCCATTTTTGCGAGATGCTGCGCGCTTCCTGAAATCTCCTGCATCGTGGCTGAGATTTGTTCAACAGCAGCGGCTTGTCCGTCTGTATGCTGATTAATCGACTCAATCGATTCCTCCAGCCCTTTCAGCAGGCTGTGGATTTTTTTCGTGATCTGGTCAATCTGGCCGACATTTTCTTTCGAATGCGTCGCTAGCTTTCTGATCTCATCTGCCACGACAGAGAAGCCTTTTCCTGACTCCCCTGCTCTCGCCGCTTCGATCGCGGCGTTCAAACCGAGCAGGTTGCTTTGGTCAGAAATGCCTTTCACGGTTACTGAAATATCAGCGATTTCACCGGCGCTTTCACTTACCTTTTTCGCCTGAGAAGAAATGCCTGTCATTTGAGATGAAAATCCGTTGATTGATTCAGAAATATCTGAAATGGCAGCAGCCGTTTGTTCAACGACAGCTGATAAGCTTTCCGCCACATCATGAAGCTTTGACGACTCCTCAAGGCTCGTTCCGAGGCCGACGCCCCCTATCACTTTTCCATTCTCGTCGTGGAGCGGGATGGCACGCGCGATCAATGGGAAGCCGAACAATTCTTTCGGAACCATGCTCGCCTTCTTCTGATTGCTGCGGATGGCGTCTGTGATAATGTCACCTTTTTGCAGCGGATCGCCGGCTTTTACGTTCAGAGAAAAGGTTTTGGCCGGTATATTCACGAGCAGTTTTTCCGTATCGTAAATGCCGATTGTAATATCATCCTGTACCAAACTGTTTAAATATGGGGCTACTTTGATAAACGCGTCAAGAAGGTCTGCGGTTTCTTTTTCGGTTCTTATGCTCAATTCCATTCACTCCTTTTGATTAATAAGGGAAGCTGCGTTTCTCGTGCTGGACCGAAATCCATTTCAGTGTCGTAAATTCTTCGAGGCTCCATTCACCGTTCAAACGGCCGAGGCCGGATTGCTTTTCACCGCCGAAGGCCACATTCGGTTCATCATTGATGGTCGTGTCATTGACGTGAATCATACCTGTTTCAATGCGCTTCGCAAAAGCCACGCCGCGCTCAAGATTTGACGTATGTACGGCACCGCTCAAGCCAAACGGGGTTTCGTTCGCAATGTCCACAGCTTCGTCTTCTGAATCAAATTTCATAAAGGAGACGACAGGCCCGAACAGCTCTTCCTTGGCAATGCTCATGAACGGTTTTACATCTTTTAAAATCGTCGGTTCTACGATCGTTCCGTTAAATCCGCCAAGCTTCACTGGAACAGCGCCTTCTTCAATCGCTTGCTCTACAGATTTCATCAGACCGTCCGTCTGTCTGCTGTTGATTAATGGCCCGATAATCGTATCTGGGTCCATCGGGTCACCGACCTTCAGCGTTTCCACTTTTGCCTGATACAGCTCAAGGAACTTGTCATAAATAGAAGAATGAACGAGCACACGGTTGGCTGACATACAAATCTGCCCTTGGTGTGTAAATCGGCTGAACACCGCCGCGTCAACCGCATATTCTATATCTGCATCCTCAAGCACGATAAATGCGCTGTTGCCGCCGAGTTCAAGAAGCGGCTTTTTAAAGTGCTTCATCGCAAGCTGGCCGATGTAGCTGCCCACTTTTGTGGAACCTGTAAATGAGATGATGCGCGGCACCGGGTGTTCGACAAAGCTGTCTCCGATTTCCGCAATATCAGTGACAACGACATTCAGCAGCCCCTCTGGAATTCCCGCATTCTCAAAAATTTTCGCAATCAGCGTACCGCCGCAGATCGGCGTTTCTTCATGCGGCTTCAACACGACGCCATTGCCGGCTCCGAGCGCGGGCGCCACTGATTTCATAGATAAAAAGAATGGGAAGTTAAATGGACTGATGACACCGACAACACCTGCCGGCACACGATATAATCTGTTTTCCTTGCCGTCTATTGTTGACGGAAGAATTTTTCCTTCCATGCGGACAGGGAACGTTGCCGCTTCTTTTATGATGTTTTTGACAAGCCCGATTTCAAAGGCCGCTTTGAGCCTTGTTCCGCCAAGCTCCTCCATAATCAAATAAATGATGGCTTCTTCATTCTCTTCAATATACGTAACGGCTTTTTCTAAAATGGTTCTTTTCTCGAACGGATTGACCGCATCCCATTTTTTCTTCGCCAGCGCCGCCGCCCTATACGCTTCATCTACATCATCAGCAGTCGCTTTTTTGAAGGATGTGAATGTTTTTTGGGTATAAGGATTTTTGTTTTCCAATACATTTGGGCTGCTGCCCTCCTGCCATTTACCGCCAATAAACTGTTTATTCAATTCTTCATATTGAAACATGGTCAGCATCTCCTTTATAACCTCAAGTCAAAATATGGGCGAATCTATTTTTTCTATCGGTTCGCCGTGCATAAACTTGAATATCATATTACTAAAAATTACTATTCTATGATACGCCAACGCTTTTTCGCTTCTATCATTTAAAGTAGAAAAATATGTGATTGACTGCGCCAAATTTCGACAATATAATACAACGAGAACTGCATATAATGATTAGAATATTTCGAATTTTCCAGGAGGAACTTTGATGAGTTCATTATTTAGAAAAAAACCGCTTGAAACATTGAGCGCGCAGAGCAAGTCAAAAAGCCTTGCCCGTACGTTGAGCGCATTTGATTTAACCTTGCTTGGCATCGGCTGTGTCATCGGTACAGGGATTTTTGTCATTACAGGAACAGTGGCTGCAACCGGAGCGGGTCCCGCTCTCATCATATCGTTTATTTTAGCAGGGCTCGCCTGTGCTCTTGCTGCCTTCTGTTATGCTGAGTTTTCGTCTTCGATTCCGATTTCGGGAAGCGTGTACTCATACTCCTATGTGACACTCGGCGAACTGCTCGCCTTTTTGATCGGCTGGGATCTCATGCTTGAATACGTTATTGCGCTGTCGGCGGTTGCCACCGGCTGGTCTTCTTACTTTCAATCACTGCTTGCCGGCTTCAACCTTCATCTTCCGTCCGCACTGACGGGAGCGCCTGGAAGCACGCCGGGCGCCGTGTTTAACCTTCCGGCCGCAGTGATCATTCTCCTCATCACTGCGATTGTCAGCAGAGGCGCCAAGGAAAGCACACGCTTTAACAATGTCATCGTACTGATGAAAATTGCGATCATTTTATTGTTCATCATTGTCGGCATTGGTTACGTCAAACCGGATAACTGGTCTCCTTTCATGCCATTCGGGATGAAAGGCGTCATTGTCAGCGCGGCAACTGTGTTCTTCGCGTATCTCGGATTTGACGCGGTTTCTAACGCTTCCGAGGAAGTGAAAAATCCGCAAAAAAACATGCCGGTCGGCATTATTACAGCTCTTGCCGTCTGTACCGTTTTGTACATCACGGTATCGCTTGTGCTGACAGGCATGATGCCTTATACGAAATTGAATGTCGGTGATCCGGTGTCCTTCGCGCTGAAATTCGTCGGCCAGGACGCTGTTGCCGGAATTATTTCTGTCGGTGCCATTATCGGGATTACGACGGTTATGCTCGCTTTGCTGTACGCTCAGGTTCGTTTGACATTTGCCATGAGCAGAGATGGCCTTCTGCCTGGGGTGTTCGCAAAGGTTCATCCGTCATTTAAAACGCCGTTCCGCAACACATGGCTGACAGGTATCGTTGCGGCAGGAATCGCCGGGTTTATTAACCTCGGAACGCTGGCCCATCTGGTGAACATGGGGACGCTGGCCGCGTTTACGGTCATTTCGATTGCTGTCATTGTGTTAAGAAAGAAACACCCGGAAATCAAAGCGTCCTTCAGAGTGCCGTTCGTTCCGGTCGTGCCGATTATCAGCGCAGGCATCTGCCTTTGGTTCATGTACAGCCTTCCCGGTATCACGTGGCTTTCATTTGTGATCTGGATCGCTGTCGGAACGCTGGTTTATTTCCTGTATTCACGAAAACACAGCTTACTAAATCAATAACCTTTTCAGCCGGCGGTGCCTCACCCGCCGGCTTTTTCCTTTTTTTATGTGCTATACTTTCAGTACATATGCAGAAAGGGAGACAACTGATGAAACAATACCGCACTCTATTATTTGATGTAGATGATACCATCCTTGATTTTAAGGCGGCAGAAGCATTGGCGCTGCGTTTGCTGTTTGAAGATCAAAATATTCCTTTAACAGATGAAATGAAGAGGCAGTATAAAACAATCAATCAAAGCCTATGGAGAGCTTTTGAAGAAGGAAAGATTACACGAGATGAAGTCGTGAACACCCGTTTTTCCGCTTTGTTCAAGGAATACGGTTATGAGGCGGACGGCGCTTTGCTTGAGCAAAAATACCGCCGTTTTCTTGAAAAAGGGCATCAGCTAATGGACGGCGCCTTCGATCTCATCTCAAATCTGCAGCTTCAGTTTGATTTGTATATCGTGACAAACGGCGTGTCTAAGACGCAATATAAGCGTCTCCGTGATTCAGGATTGTTCCCGTTCTTCAAGGATATTTTCGTATCTGAAGACACAGGGTGCCAAAAGCCAATGAAGGAATATTTCGATTACGTGTTTGCACGGATACCCCAATTTTCAGCGGAGCACACATTAATCATTGGCGATTCACTCACTGCTGATGTGAAAGGCGGACAGCTCGCCGGGCTTGATACTTGCTGGTTTAACCCTGACTTGAAGCAAAATGAATTAGAGATCATGCCAACATATGAGATTCGCGAGCTTGAAGAGCTGTACCGCATTTTGAATATCGAACATTCCGTCAGCTGCTAATCAGGCTGACGGTGTTTCTTTTCAAAGAGTCTTTTTCCCTCTTGATAAATTCTTCACCTTATGAATAATATGGTGGTATGCTTTTACTATATATGTAAGGAGGAAACTCATTTGGCTATCGCCGCCCCGCTAAAAGAAAAAACAGTTCAAAAACCCGGCACCACCGTGTATCCGATTTTGATTATCATCGGAATCTGCCACATGCTCAACGATTCGCTGCAAGCCGTGATTCCAGCCATGTTCCCCATTTTGGAGCGCTCCATGAGCCTGACGTTTACACAGCTTGGCATCATCGCTTTTACATTAAACATGGTGTCATCTGTGATGCAGCCTGTCGTCGGCTGGTATACCGATAAACAGCCCCGGCCTTACGCGCTGCCAATCGGCCTGACTGCGAGCATGCTCGGCATTTTGGGCCTTGCATTTGCCCCGTCATTTGTCACGATCTTATGCTGTGTGTTTTTCATCGGATTAGGCTCGGCCATTTTCCATCCGGAAGGCTCCCGTGTGGCGTATATGGCCGCTGGCACAAAACGCGGTCTCGCCCAGTCGATCTACCAGGTGGGCGGAAACTCAGGTCAGGCGATGGCGCCTCTGATCACCGCGCTGATCCTTGTACCGCTCGGACAATTCGGCGCCGTTTGGTTCACGCTTGTCGCCGCGCTCGCTGTTATGTTTCTGCTGTATATCGCGAAATGGTACGCCGCACGTCTCGGAAATTTTGCCCAGAAGTCCGGCAAACAAAAGAAAACGGCCGACAACACGGCTATCACCAAGTCTGTTGTATCTGCTCTTATCATTATTATTTTTCTCATTTTTGCTCGTTCTTGGTATACGAGTGCGATTGGCAACTTTTACACATTTTACGCGATGGATACATATCACGTAAGCATTCAGCAGGCGCAGAGCTATATTTTTGTCTTTTTGCTGTTCGGCGCTGTCGGCACGTTTCTGGGCGGCCCTCTTGCAGACCGATTCGGAAAACGCTTCGTGATTCTCGGTTCGCTGCTCTGCTCGGCGCCGCTGGCGATTTTTCTTCCGTTCGCAGGCCCGGTGATCGCCTATGGCGTACTCGCATTGATCGGCTTGGTTCTGATGTCGAGCTTTTCCGTAACGGTTGTCTACGCACAGGAGCTTGTCCCTGGAAAAATCGGCACAATGTCCGGTTTGACCGTCGGGCTCGCCTTCGGAATGGGCGCGATCGGCGCTGTAGCCCTGGGCGCTCTGATTGACGCCGCAGGACTGACCCCGACAATGCTCGCCATCGCCTTTCTCCCTGTTCTCGGCATCCTTGCCTTCCTATTGCCGAGTGATCAGAAGCTGAGAGAATGGCATAGCTAAAAAACCCCTGCCGCTTGGCAGGGATTTTTTAATCCAGCTGTATAAAATGAGTGTCAGGCACTGCATGCTTCGGGATAAAGCCATCCGCAAAGCCGGGAAACGCCGACTGTATTTCGTCAATCCATCTCTTCAGACTTAAAATATACGGCATATAAATCATCTCAATTGTCGCTTCATCTTCAATCCGGTAGTACCAGCAAAGATTAAACTCTTTTTCCGTCACCAGTGTAAACCCCGAGAAATGATAGAAAATCAGCGGCGTTTCATCTATATACACGCGCCCGTCCTTTTGCCCGACCTTATAGTTTTCGATATTCCAAAGCGCCGTATTGGCTCCGATTGATTTGACAACATGCACATCCTTGTACTGCGCCGGCCATGTCTCCACATATCTTTGATCACCGTACGTCTTTCGTTCCGTATCCATCTCTACCGTACAAAAGGCAATGCAGTCCTGTCTCCACTGCCACACCGCTTCATAGGCTTCATCGGTATTCCCGGCACCGACAAAGCCCGTGTTATAACGGCCGGTCCGTTCATAATAGGACATGAACCGCGGCGAGTTGCGGTGATCAGTCAAATACAGAGAAGCCGTCGGGTTTTCTGCAAAAAGATGTGCCGGATCAGAAAAGAAAAACAGATCGGTATCCATATGGGCAAAGTATTCTGCGTCCTTCCACTTGCTCATGACATGGAACAAAAAAGCGGGCTTCAATGTCCAGCAATATTCATGAAACGTTCGATTGCTTTTCGCTTTCAGCAGCTCCGGGTCTTCCATTTCATGCAGCCGCACAAAGGTCACATGCTCCCATGGCACGTGCTGAAGCAATTCATACGCTTTCTGGTCGACACACAGCACATACAAATGAAAATCATCGCAATGCTCATGGAGAGAATGAATCATGGGCATAAGCTTAAAGATATGCGTCCTTGACACTATCGTTGAAAAATGAAATGTATTCACCATACCACATCCAATTATCTAAGATCCACGTGCAGCAAATCGTTGACAAGCGCATACAGCGCGTTAGCAAAATCGTTCACGCCAAGCTTCTTCTTCGCTTTTGGCAGAAGCTTGCGGACAGATTGCAAATCAAAGTTGTTCGCCGTCACCCTTGGGGCTTTCTTTTGCCAATCCGGATCAATGTTGCGCTCTTTGACAACATGGAGAAGCTCAAGAAACAGATTCAGCAGCATGTCGTATTTCTGAGATTCCAAAAGCTTATGAATATCAGTCATGATGCCGTTTGTCATGTCAGGCGGGAACGGCCCGTTAAAAGCGAGATGAACGTCTAAGGAGTTGATGTTGTTGTATTTATCGCACATATAGGCAATGTTTGCCCGAATATCGTCTACAGACTTACAATTGCTCGGGTGCTCCTGGTGAACACTGACAATGTCTCGATGCAGCCTGAACGTCAGTCCGGCCTGATGAAGCCTGATCCCGAGGTCATAATCCTCAAACCCGTACCGTACAATGCCTTCATCAAATAAACCGAGGTCAACCACATGCTTGCGTTTAACAGAGGAATTATTCGTGATAAAAAAACGCCATGGCATATGATAGCCTTTCAAATCATCTCCGTACTCATCTAAAATCCGTTTGAGCACGTGGATAAAGTCGGTATCGAGGTCAAAGCTTTTGTCCAGGAAGCTTCCGTTCTTGATATCCGCTTCATTCAGCAGCTTTTGTTTGTCTTTCTTCGGCATTTCGTCTATGAGCTTTGCGAGCTGTTCCTTATGTTCGTCTTCAAACCGTTCATAATAAAAACTGTAGATCCGTTTCCAAAACAAACCGCACACGACGAGATCCTCTTCATTCTCATGCGCTTTGATATGCTTTGCCACAAGGTCCTTTGCCGCAAGCATATCGCTGTCATGGAAAATCAGGATATCTCCTCTGGCATTGCGAAGCGCCTGATTTCGCCCGTACGCGATGCCTCTGTTTTCTTTAATCCGTATAAAAATCAGCGGAAAATCCGCTTGAAACGACTCAAGCATCGAGAGCGTCCCGTCTTCAGAGCCATTGTCCGCTACAATGACTTCGAATTCCTCATCGCACTCCTGCTGATTTAATGACAGAAGGCTGTTATAGAGACGTTCCTTTGAATTATATGCAGGAATAATAACGCTTGCTTTCACTTCATTTCACTTCCTGTATTTACTCATTTATTTGTTGTCATCTTTTGAAGCAAAACCGTTAAATTCAGGGTCTAACGTTTTGATATGCTGAATGATATGCGGCAGTGTCTCTTGGTACAGCTCATGCACAAACGGCAGGTCTGTGCGGGTTGTTTCATGAATCTGTTTGATTTCATTCATGCTGACGATTCGATATCCGCTGAAATGGTAAAAGATCAGCGGGCTGCCATCCTCCAGAACGATCCGGCCATCCTTCCAGGAAAACGTGTGCTGACCGTAGTTCCAGTGGCCGATGTTCACACCGGGTGTCGTAATGTCGCACACATTCGGAAACAGCTCAGACATATAATCCAAATAGCCCTGATCGCCGAATTTCCCTTCACCCGGGGCATTTTTACATTCCTCAAGACAGCGATTCTTCCACCACTCCAAGCAATCCGTACCCGCATCATCATGCTTAAAGCTGATAAAGCCGGAGTTATATTTGCCTAAAAGCCGCTGCAGCATGTCAATCTGCTCTTTCTCAAAGGAAGGGATGACGATATCCCCCCGTGAAAGCAGCACCGAGCAGTCCGGCTGGTTTTCAAAAATTGGTGATGGATCTGCATAGAAAAAGAGATCCCCGTCAATATATGTCACACGATCCAGCTCGGGATTGCTGTTCAGCACCGCTTGCAGAAAGATCGGCTTCATCGTCCAGCAGTACTCGCTTTGATCTCTCGTTTCCTTGAGCTTCAAGAGCATTTCATTTTCAAGGGCGGCCACAGGCACAAGGTTCAGCTGCTTCATCGCAAGCTTCTGTAAAACGCGGTGCGTATCCTCATCCATGCACAGCGTAAAAATCGGACTGTCCTGATCAACTTGCTCTAACGACTTAAATAAGGCGACTGCCTGATATAATCTCCCTTTTGATAAAACGGTGCAATACGCGCTGGCCACAGTGATGTTCACCTCGTTTCACATTACTTGTTGAAGAATTCCGTATACCATTCAATCGTTTTTTCAAGTCCTTCATCAATGGTGTAGGCCGGGGTCCAATTCAGCAGCTTTCTTGCTTTTTCCGCGGATAAATATTGATGTTTGATTTCATTGCTTCCCTGATTCAGCACTTTCGGCTCCAGATCACTGTTCATTTTCTTCAAGATTTTTTCTACCAGTTCAAGTACGGTCAGCTGAATTTCATTGCTGAAATTAAAGGCCTCTCCTGCAAGATTGTTTTCTTCCATTTTTTCTGCCAGAAGCAAATAAGCCTGAACGGCATCTTCAATATAGAAGTAGTCCCGGACAAAGGTGCCGTCGCTGCGGATTTCAGGCGCTTCTCCGTTCAGCACAAGCTGAATCGTCTGCGGAATGATACGGTTGAAATTCAAATCCCCGCCGCCATACAGGTTCCCGCAGCGCGTGATGCAGACCGGAAGCCCGTATGTGTGAAAATACGTGTGGCTGATCAGGTCTGCGCAGCTTTTTGAGACGTCGTACGGATGCTTGCCTTGCAGCGGCATATTCTCATCGTACGGAAGGTTTTCTTGATCGCCGTAAGCTTTATCACTTGAAGCGACAATCACGCGCTTGATTAACGGATGCTTCCGGCAGGCTTCAAGAACATTCCACGTGCCGAGAATATTCGCTTCAAAGGTGGAAATCGGGTTGCGGTTTGCCACGCCGACAATCGCTTGTGCAGCGAGATGAAAGACAGTATCAATTTCATACTCGCCAAGCGCGCGTTCAATGACAGGCAAGTCTTCAAGAGACCCTCGCACGACATTCATTTTCTTGATATGTTCCCCCTGATAAAGGTTGGATTGAGGCACATGATCCCTGACAAGTCCCGTCACGTTTGCGCCCTGTTCGATCAGCTCTTTTACTAAGTAACTTCCTAAGAGACCTGTACACCCCGTAACAAATACATTTTTATTTTTCCAGAAACTCAAATCAGTTCACCATACCTTCCATACTTGTTGTCCTTGATCCCACATCTTGTTGACTTCTAAAAGGTTTTTATACGTATCGATAGCCGTCCAAAATCCGTAATGGCGGTACACGGCAAGCTCTCCGTCTTTGGCAAGGTTCTTCAGCGGTTCATCTTCGAACATTGTGTTCCCGTTCTTCGGCAAATAATCGAAAACCTTGGGACTGAGAACGAAGAATCCGCCGTTGATGATTCCGTCACTCGATGTCTTTTCAGAAAATGTTTTCGCCATGCCGTCCTTCACCGTCAAGGTGCCGAACTGCGAGACTTTGTCAATGCCGGTGACCGTCGCGGCAGCACCTTTTTCCTGATGATAGCTGATGAGATGGAAAAGATTAATATTGGCCAGCCCGTCCCCATAGGTAAGCAGAAACGTTTCATCGCCGATATAGTCTTTTGCCTGCAAGATTCTTCCGGCTGTCAGCGTGTCTTCCCCTGTCTCCAAAAACGTAATTTTCCACGTTTCAGGCTGCCCCAGCATCTGCACCTCTCCCGTAGAACTGTCAAGAGTCAGGCTGTTGTGCTTCCATTCATAGTCGAGAAAGTATTCTTTGATTTTTTCTCCTTTATAGCCTAAAAGCAGAATAAACTCGTTTACTCCGTAGTACTGATAGATTTTCATAATATGCCATAGAATCGGTTTGCCGCCTATCATGGCGAGCGGTTTAGGAATGTCATTCGTAACTTCACTCATTCTCGTTCCTTTTCCGCCGCAGAGAATGACCGCTTTCATCTCTACCCCTCATCTCTATGAATATTGAGTTCGAAACCTGGTACATCTTTACAATCTATCAAGACGTTTCCCCGATAATTTGTCCGACTTCAATACCGGTTTCAAAATCTACTGTAATGATATGAGAGAAAAGCGGTCTTGGTGACCAAATGAAATCTATTTTTTCAAGTTGGTTATGTAACCAAAAAAAGAGCCTTGAGCGAAGGCATTGCGCCCGCTCAAGGCTCTTTCTCGTCTTATTTGATTTCTTTTTCCCTGCCGTAATGATAATCAGATGGATCAACGGCTTTGAAATCGCTGAGTTTGTGGAATCTCAGCAAGTCTTTGTACAGGACACTGTCTGAAAGACTCAGCTGCTGGCTCACTCTTGCTTTCAGATTCTTCGTTTCTTCATTCGCTTTCAGTTTTTCACCAGTCTTCGTATCGTAAATGATATTATCGACAGATGTATACTTCGGCGTCACAAAGTCACCGTTTCTGAATGCCACTGTATCATCGTGGTCTTTAGAGAATAAATCAGTACCGAAATTGATATATTTCTGAGAATCAATTCCTTCTAAATGCAGAAGTGTCGGCGTGACGTCAACCTCGCCGCCATACGTATGGTTCACTCCGCCTTTTTTGCCAGGTACTCGGATCATCAGCGGCACGCGCTGGTTCTGCGCATTTTGATAACCTGTGATCTCTTTTCCAAGAATCTCTTTCATCGCACGGTTATGGTTTTCAGAAATACCGTTATGGTCACCGTAAATCATGATCACTGAGTTGTCATATAAGCCGGCTTTCTTCAGCTCTTTGAAGAATTGCTCTAAGGCCTCGTCAAGGTAACGGGCAGTCTGGAAGTAGCTGTCGACTGTGTCATCACCGGTTGTCGCTTTTTTAAGAGACGCATCTTTTTCATCCAGATTAAACGGATAATGGTTTGTCAATGTAATCAAATGCGCGTAAAACGGCTGTTTCAGAGACTCAAGTTTTGGAATCGATTCTGTAAAGAACGGTTTATCCTTAAGTCCCATGTTAATGACATTTTCATCTGACATATCATACGTGCTTGCGTCAAAGAACTTGTCATAACCGATATGTTTGTATATCTGGTCACGGTTCCAGAACGATTTGTAGTCACCATGCAGGACAGCGCTTGTGTAGCCTTCCTTCTGGTCTAAAATCGCAGGAAGCGACTGGTATGTGTTTTCGCCTTTTGTCACAAACGCGGAACCTTCAGGAAGCCCGAAGATCGAGTTATCCATTGTCAGCTCGGCATCAGATGTTTTTCCCTGGCCTGTCTGATGGAAGAAGTTATCAAAATACGTCACATCTTCCCCGCCGTGTGCGAGTTTATTCAAGAACGGCGTCACCTCTTCACCGTTCAGCTTATAATTAATCAGGAATGACTGGAAGCTCTCCAGGTGAATCTTAATGATGTTTTTGCCTTTGGCAGAGCCGAAATACTCGGCATTCGGTTTCGCATAATGAGACGTCGTATAATTCTCGACGCTTGTTAAGTCATCACTGCTCGCATAGGCTCTTTGCGTTTCCGCTTGAGCCGTCTGCACGCCGTCATAAATGGTGTAATTGTAAAGACCTATATATTTGACAATATAATTGCGGTCAAACGTTCTTGTCAGCAGCTCCGGACGGTCTTTTTCCGCAAAGTGCAGGTTAATGAAAAACAGTGCGATCCCGGAAAGGATCACTAAAGATGCAAAACGTTTTTTCATTTTGAATTCTTTTAATTCTGGTCTCCAGATCAATACCGCAATTAAAATAATGATATCTAAGAAATAGAAAATATCATGTCCGGCCATGATACTGAAAATCCCGTCTCCCATGTTTCCGACGTTGCCGGACTGTTTAATGTTCGGGAACGTCAAGAAATCGTCAAAGAAACGATAGAATAAAATATTTGCGTATAACACAAATGTCATGATGAAATCGATAATCAGCATGATAATGGCTGATTTACGCCCTTTCGCAAGCAAAGCCAGTCCTAAAAAGAAAACGGCGCTTGAGAATGGGTTAAATATCAGGAGGATCTCCTGAGTTGTGCCTTTTACCCCAAGATTAAATTCAGTCTTGTAGGATAAATACGTTTTTGCCCAAAACAGTATAACAGCCAGCACAAAAAAGCTAAGTTTGTAAGAAAAAAGTTTCTTCATGGCAACCTCTACTTTCTTAAATCACTTTAAGTCTTTATTCATATTTACCTGCTCTTTATCCTGCCTTCCAATTCCTTCTTTCAAAAAAAAATCAAGGCATCACACAACAAATAAATACACCGGGCAAGCCGGAATATTTATGTTTTGCACCATACCATTTGTATTACATCCATTTCAAAACCAAACACTGGACGAAAGAACCCTTCGTTTCGTTTCACATTTTTTCTCAGAAAATAAAAAAAGAATTTCTTTTGTCGTGTGTGCAGGGGAAAAAAGAAATAGATACTGAGTATAAGAATAACATAAACTAGCAAAAACGAAAAATAGGTTTTGCAGACAGTTGGGCGGACTGTCGTTATTGTATGCGCGGATGTTTAGTGTGATCACCATTTTTTTAAAAGGGCATGGCTTTGTCCACTTATTCCCTGATTGACGTACAATCATCGTTTTTTCTATACTTGAGAAGCTGTACAATACGTGAATAAGGTGAGTTCATATATGGATTTTGAAATTCGGTTTTTATCCTTTTATGTCATACAGGTGGAAGGCAAGGATGAGCAGGCGAATAAGCAGTTCAAGCATTTTCAAACCCTTGATATGGCTGAATTTGAAGAAAGCGAGCTGAAGGACTTTCTCGACGGAGAGCTGAAAAAAATCGTCAAACGGAAAGCCGAGCGCCATCCGCAGTCTGAGCAAGTGCCGACAAAAATCGGCCATTTTATCGTCGAGCCCGGCCACGAGCTCGATTCCAACCCGAATTACAACATGTTTAACCGCGCGCGTCTGGCGGAAACAAAAGAAGACTTTAACGAGCTGAGCGAGCAGTTCGTCCGCACATATCTCGACACGAGCGCCGTCCGCGGCGGCGTGTTTCTCGTCGCCTCAGCCGTGCCGAGAAAATATTTCGACGAGTCATTTGTCTTCATTATGAAATGTGATTTTGAGCCGAAGGTCGCCCGCATTTCAGACAGATCTTCTCTCATTAAAAAAGTCGAAATGGCGATCACGACAAAAAATATGAAAAGCATCCAATATCCGTACATGCCCGAAGAAGGAATGGTTGAGGAAGGCGAGCTGAAAATCCACCAGGCCTCGCACGCACGCTATTTTGAGGACTTTCTGAAATTCGTCGAGTACGGAGAATCGATGCCGGAAATCATGAAAAACCAGGTCATGAATATGGTGCAGGAACACGTCTACGAGACATTTGAAGACAACAGCGAAGAACTCAAGCAGTTTGAGCACGATATCGAAATATGGGAAGCAAGCGAAAAACGGGAAATCCAAGAACGCCTCGACACCCATCAGGTCATCGAAGCCTCCGCCCAAATCATCGAGCACACGCCAGAGGCCGAGCTGAAAATGAAAGTCGGAGAAACAGAAATTAAGGGATTGTTAGCCGATTTTGGCGACTCAATTCATCTCGCAAAAGTAAACGGACGCTATGTCGCGCTGATTGAAGCCGAGACGATTTCGTTTGAGAAGGGCAGTTCGCCGGTGGAGTTTTATAAGCCTGAGGGGCTGCATGAAGTGATTGAGCGGATACGGAATAAAGGGATGTGAGAGGAGTACTAAGTACTTCTCTCTTGTTTATAGAAATGTAGTTCAGTTAGTAAGACCATATTAAAGATTTTAATATGCACATCAAATTATTTACACTTATTTCATCCAATATCTGTTAATGTAGTTATCATCAGAAAAGTTTCCCTATATTGGTTAAAGCTTTTATTAGATTAAATGTCTTTCCAACTATATTATCAGCTGAATCAAGTATAGTTCCTGCCCTTCCGACTTTTTCCATTGCGGTATCAAAAAAGTCATCTTTTTTTGGAAGCTCTTTATCATTCTCTAAACCATTTCCAGATTCATTAACTGCATAATTCTGAGCTGATATTTCTTTATTTTTTTCTGACTCAAGTCTCTTTTCATATAATTCATTCATTATCTTATATTGAGCTTGCTCCCTATAAAATTCAAAATTTCTTTTTGGTAACTTTATGTATGTCTCAAATGTGCCATTTTCTATCAGTAGTTTTGCTAAATCAATTTCAGAAGTCACTCTTTCGGCAATTGTAGACGTTCTTTGAAAACGCTGATTCTCTAATAAGAAAATTCTAAACGAATAAAAATCGACCACATTATTACAATGCAGAAAAACTTCGAACTCAAGTTCCATTAGCCGCTTTCTCAAATATGCAGGTAGTTTTAAATAAACTACTTGAAGCTTATTGGAAAGTTGAAATAAAGTAGGATGATTAAATACATACTCACTATCTTTTAGTATTCCTCCCTTTAAATACTCCATAAATGCCTTAAAATATTTCTCAAATACTAGTTCAAATTCCTGAACCTGCTCTAATAATACATCTTTATGCTTTTCCATATTTCCCCCTCATTCTTAACAATTTTTTCGACATTAAGCGAACCTGTTTAATTACTTAATAGACTAATATCTTCTTTATAACTATATCAATTCTTGCACTTCATTTACCGATAATAACCATAAATTCGATTATAGTATAACCTAATAAATCATAATTTTAATTCCTTAAATATACAAAATAAGAAAAGTCCAGAATCCCTTCTGAACTTTTCCTATTTAATCTCCTTCTCTCAACACCGCCCAGCACTCCCAATAACTCTCCACCTGCAAAAAGCGCCTATCCAAAGACAGGCGCTTTTTCATTAATCATCACTGTTCAAAATGCCGAAGAAGCGAAGCAGGTTGATGAACAAGTTGATAAAGTCAAGGTACAGCGATAATGCCATAACCGGAATTAAGTCTTCCGTAATATGGCGATGTTTGATTTGGTTCAAATCATACAAAATGTAAAGGGAAAAGACGATGGTTCCGATCACGGAATACGCCATCATCGCCGCCGAGTTTAACGGGCTGAAAATGTTGAAGATTCCAACCACTGCCAGCGCGATCACCGCGACCAGCAGAAATGACCACAGGAAGGATAAATCCTTCTTCATTTTTGCGCCGATTGTACCGAGAACGGCAAAAATGATAAATGTAGAACCAAACGCTTCAAGCACGACATAGGCGCCGGCGATGGAGGCGTAGTGGCTCACAATCGGAAATAACGTAATGCCGGAAACTAAGGCGAATGTATATACAAACGCATACCCGACCGCTTTTCTTCTGCGCATCCAGAAGGCCAGAATAATCATCCCCACTTCTAGAATAGAAAGAGGCAGCATCAAAGCGACAGGAACAAATTGGCCGATAAAAAGACCGACAGTCGCGATCAGCAGTGTGAAGACAAAAACTGTCAAGATGCGCTGCATGATCGATTGCTTATTCTCGTGAACTGTAGCTTGCATATCAAAAATCCTCCTAAAAAATGATCTTAAAGGTCTATTATATAAAAATTGGATGAAATATGTATATGTTTTAAGGAGAATTTAATGAAAACAAGCACCCATATGCGATCACTTTGATTCTTTCCTTTTCAGCGAAAAACGGTGCTTTTCTATTTTTTCAATCTGGGTCACCTGAGAATCATGAACTGTAATCTGAACGGTACCGAAATCGAGCGTTTCCAGCGAACTGATTATTTTTTCAATCACTTCCGGATCGATAGTTGATTTTGAAACCAAAAGACCTTCCCCCTCGTTGAATATGTTTTAATTCACAGTATTCTTATAAGAATTATAATATTATGTTTTTTTCGATAAATCAATGATGATTTCTGTTTAAATCAAAAAGGCATATGATCACCCGTTGGCGGACAATCATATGCCTGAAAACTTCCTATTTGTTTCCTTCCAATTCTTCAACAATACAGCGGACACCCATGTTTTCTAATGCCTGCTTCAGCGTGCCGTACGTTTCATATTCACTGAAATCAAGTCCCAATTGAATGGATGTCTGAGCCACATCCGGTCGAATCCCTGAAAATACAGCTTTGATGCCTAGCAAGAAAAGCGTTTTTGACAGGTTGTACAATTGCTGCGCCACCATGGTATCCACAATCGGAACACCCGAAAGATCAACGACAAGGCTTGTGATTTTTCTCTCGATACAGCGGACCGGCACTGTTTCCAAAATGACCCGTGCCCGTTTTGTATCAATGGAGCCGATAAGCGGTAATATCCCGATTCCATCTGCAACGGAAATCACCGGGCAGCCAAGCTCAGAAATCAGTTCCTGCTGAGATGTGAGCCTCAGCAGCATAAATTTTTGATACTGCTCGGAAAACTCAATAATCAGCTTATCGAACGACTGATTGACAATGCGATTCCATCGGTCGGCATCCTCATTTGTGACAATCTCCTGATTCTCTTTGATAAACGAAACGACCGCATCCCAGAAGGAGATTCTGGAATTTGATATGGCTTCCACTACCTCATGCACCTGAACATCCTGCTCTACCCTGTTTTTCGCAACGTTTTGCGCCCATTTTGTCATGTTTTCTTCAAAATCGGTTTGATCCTCCAGAAATGCGCTTGCGATTGTTATATTGGTAAATGTATGTTGCTCGGTTAAAAGCGTTTTCGTTTCTTCACTTAATTGGTCGGCGGAATATAGCTCTCCTTTTAGCTGGCAGCGCAAACTGAACCATTTCTCAGTAATATCCGCAGTGTTGTCTATGATATATTGATATAATAATTGATCGATATTCACGGTCTGTCTCCTTTTTCGTAATAGAAGCACTTTCATTATAAAATGATAAATCGAAATTGTGAATAAGACTAGGGAAAAATCGAATGATTCTGCTCTCAGAGCGCATTCCAATTTCACCCATAGGCCAACGCACAAATAAAGTCCCTTCGCATAAACTGCAAATGTATAGTTTACAATGAGAAAGGACGTTATCACATGTATTATGTTGATCCTTATATGTTTGACAGTCAGTTCTATGAGCCGTGGCCTGTTTTTGAATATGAATACCGTTATCCAAATGGTTTTGGTTCTCCATGGCCTGGCGGCAGCGTGGTGCCGGGGATGGGCGGCAGCGTGGTGCCAGGGATGGGCGGCGGCCCTGCTCCCGGCATGGGCAGCGGCGCTTCTCCGGGCAGCGTCAGTGCGCCGCAGGGACCTCCTCCTTCCCAAATCCCAGCGAAACCCCAAAAACCGTTGGGCCCTCAAGGAGCCGTTTTATTGGTGGAACCCGTCACCATTCGGCCCTGCCTCTTCCGGTTTACCTATGTTTGGCTAACCAACGGCCGCTCATTTTGGTTCTATCCGATTACCCTTGGCAGAAGATCCGTCGGCGGCTTTTATTGGGATGCTTCACGGCGCCGCTGGGTTTATTTCGCCTTAGACACAAATCGGATCGATGTTGTGAGCTGCTCATTTTAATCGAAAATCAGCCGGTTTCCCGGCTGATTTTTTATGTTGCTTTTGCCGTAAACAGGTTATATTATAACTATCTTTCAAATTGGAGGTTTCTCTATGATCAAACAAATTGGCACTGTTGCTGTATATGTAGAAGACCAGCAGAAAGCGAAGCAATTTTGGGCGGAGAAGGTTGGCTTTGATATTGCGGCAGACCACCCGATGGGACCTGAGGCAAGCTGGCTTGAGGTTGCGCCAAAAGGAGCCGAGACCCGTTTAGTTATTTACCCGAAAGCCATGATGAAAGGCTCTGAGCAAATGAAGGCTTCGATCGTGTTTGAATGTGAAGACATCTTTGGTACATACGAGAACATGAAAGCAAACGGTGTGGAATTTCTCGGTGAGCCCAATCAAATGGAATGGGGCGCTTTCGTTCAATTTAAGGACGAAGATGGGAATGTGTTTTTATTAAAGGAATAAACTGTTGCGCACGGTGATTCGATTCGCCCTGCACTTCCTTTGACACTGAGAATGAATTTCATTTACAATTATTCATATATGAGAATGATTGGAGAGAGACAAATGTTTGTTCAGTTGAGAAAAATGACGGTAAAAGAAGGCCATGCAGATAAAGTCATTGAACATTTCAGCGCTGAAGGAATCATTGAAAAACAAGAAGGCTTAATTGATGTGACAGTCCTTGAAAAGAACGTCCGCCGCGGTGAGGAGGAAGTGGTAGTCATGATTCGCTGGGAATCTGAAGATCACTGGAAGCAATGGGAAAAAAGCGATGCGCATATCGCCGGACATAAAGCGAACAAAGGCAAACCAAAGCCTGACTATCTGATCAGCACTGAAGTCAGCATGTATCATGTACGTGCTGTCAAACAAGGGACATACAATCAATAAAAAGCTTGCGCCTTGCCGCAAGCTTTTTTTATGAGCGTCATGTTGATCTGCTTTGTTCGTATGTTACGGTATACAGCGGTTTATTTTTGTGCCATTCTGCAAATAACACGTCCTCCGTCTTATCAATGTTCTTCTTGTTCAATTCCTGCTTCAGCCACTGTTCATCCACACCCGCTTCCTTCAGATTATCCCGGACGATTTCTCCGTCTATGATCAAAGTGATCGGCAGTGAGACGGACTTCTGAGGAATCTGCAAATCCTTATTTGTCGGTTTGTCAAAGTCGGATTTTGGGAGCACGCTGATCATCCCATTTGTTTCGAGAATCGCATATTCTACCTCTTGAATCGAGAAGCTCCCCGCTTGCCTCAGAAGGCTTTGGAGCTGGTTAATGTCCATCTTGTTTTTCTTCAATACTTTATATTGAAGTTCCCCTTTGCGAATGACAATATTCGGCTCACCCTCCAAGAACTTTCGTGACGATTTCATTTTTTGCGTAATAAATTCAATAATATAAATCAGCACACCCCACAGCAGCGAAGCAAAAATAATTTCTTTGATCTTGATTTCATGATCGTAGACGGCATTTCCGACCAATTCCCCTAAAATTAAAGCAGAAATAAAGTCAAACGGTGTAATTTGAGAAAATTGGGTTTTCCCCAGAAGTTTCAAGATGATAAATAAAATGCCTAAACCGCATATCAGTTCCACCGCAACACTTAAATAATTACCCATATTGATAGCACCTACTTCTTGATAATACTATCAGTATGGTCAATGATCTCTTTTCTAAACCGGAAAAGCTCCCCTGCTGAAACAAGCAGTACGTTCAACGTTGTATTGTGCTCTGGCACATAAAAAGCCGCTCTGCATCACTGTGACAAACGGAACCATCAGGGAAAACGCTTTCTTTTTAAAGTGTTATGTACTTCTGCTTTCAAAAGAAAATCCCTGCCGCTCTGCGAAACATTCGACATCCTGAGAGACAGCCTCACGCCTTACTTTTTTATGTATGGCAGAATGGCCCTTCCGATCAAATATCCCGCAGCCGCTCCGCAAATAACATTGAATCCGAGCATTCCGAGCCCAGCCCCCTCCCAGCCGCGTACATACACGAGGCTGTACCAGATCGCAAGCGCACCAAGGACAACCAGCCCGGCCAACATCCATTCCGGCCATCTCCTGCTAGGAAGCTTCTTCCGTAAAAAAACAGATACGCCAGCGAACAGACAAGCCGTGACGATCCCTGTTGCAAATATAATTGGCCACATCGACAGCCCTCCCTTTTCTAAAAAAGACAAAAAAGCCTCCTGCAAAGGACGCTTATTCTGCCGAAATCTCCTTCTCAAACAAATGATATCCGGATGCATCAGCACCCATGAATTCATATCCCATACGTCGATAAAAGGAGTGCAACGCGTCATTATCAGCGACACAGTCAAGCCGGATACGTGTTTTCTCCGGAAAGTGTATACCCGTCTCTGCCCATTGAAGAACGCGCGCGCCAAGCCCCTGCCCAGCAAACCGGCGGCTGACCGCGAGACGGTGCAAATACACGGACTCCCCATGGCCATCCTCTCCCCAAAGCTTTCGGTCCCACTCGCTTGGTTCCGTCAAGAGCATCACGACAGCCGCAAGCTCTTCATCTTTTTTAAACACAAACACATGTCCGCTTTCAATCGAACCCGTAATATCATGTGTATCCTGGCCTTCCAGCAGTCCGCTCCATTGTGTTGAACCTCGGTACCGCAGCCATTCAGCTGTTCGGACAAGCAATCCCGTAATCGCTTCTGCATCCTCATACACGGCCGGACACGCGCGAATTCCGTCAGTCAGCATTTCATTCGTAATCGTAAAAGATGACATAAAGGCCTCCCAATCAAAAATAAGCTTGCACACACCTTGATTATAATGCAGACCAAACAGCAAAAACAGACCATTTTCTCTGTATGTAAAAGGGTGTAGAAAGAGAGGCCAATCTGCCCATTAGAAAATTTTCTTTTTATCCCGCTCTTCTTTTAAAATCTCAACCGCTTCTCTGAAGCGCATGGAGTGCACAATTTCACGCTCGCGCAAAAAACGCAGAGAATCGTTCAAGTCAGGGTCATCCGAGATATCAATCAGCCATTGATACGTCGCCCGCGCTTTTTCTTCTGCCGCAATGTCTTCGTATAAATCGGCAATCGGGTCGCCCTTCGCCTGAATATAGCTCGCAGTAAACGGAACCCCAGCCGCGTTGTGATAAAAAAGCGCGCCATCATGATTGGCGTAGTGATCGCCAAGCCCCGCTTCACGCAGCTGCTCAGGCGTGGCGTCTTTCGTTAACTTATAGACCATAGTCGCAATCATTTCCAAATGGGCGAATTCCTCCGTGCCGATATCCGTTAAAAGTCCGATGACCTTATCAGGAATCGTATAACGCTGGTTCAAATACCGGAGCGCCGCGGCCAGCTCGCCGTCCGCTCCGCCATACTGCTCAATCAGATACTTCGCCAGCGTCGGATTGCACGTACTGACTTTGACAGGGTATTGCAGCTTCTTTTCATACACCCACATTCAGGCATACCTCCTTATACTTGCCACGGCCAAGGCCCTTTACCCCAATTCCAATCCTCTCCCGCAGGACTTGTGCCGAACTGAAAAAGCGGCCCGTAAGAGGATTCGAACTGTCTTTTTAAGTGCCTTGAATAGCCGGAATATTGATTGAATTGCTTCAGCGCATCTTCATCATGAGGATGTGTATTTAAATAAAGGCTCAGCTCAACAAGCACAAAATCAGCGGCCTGGATTTGTTCAAGCTGTCGGTAATATTCGTCATCAACCTTTTTTGCCATATACGTCTCCCCCTCGATAAGGGTTTTCATAAAAATCATAGAGATCCTTCCAAAGGGTGCCTTTCCTCAAAGCCTCCATCGGCGAAAACTGCTCCATATGCTCAGGCTGAAAGGTCATATAGAGATTGGGCGGCGTTCTGTAAAATTTCTTTCCTATGGGCGGGCAGGGATCAAAACGGCTGTGAAAGGGTGTGTATGATTTGACAGGCGTAAACGGCTGCATATCCTTCATTCCGGCTCCTCCTTTCTCAAAAGCAATGACCTTAATAGGTATGAAGCCGGAACCATGATTATGACTGAAACTTTAATAAGGAAGCTTCACCTGTTCCTCGATCCCCGCGATACGGAGCGGGCCCAGCAGCGTTAAACGTGTTAATTGATTCGCCATAAACAACGGGCTGTACTTCATGCCGCTCTCCAGCCAGGAACAAATCACACCGATATGAGCGGACGTGATATAGCTGACGAGTATCTCTTTCGGCACCTGGAGCATGCTCTCAGATTCCTCAATCGATGAGAGCAATTCCTCGTAAATTCGTTTTTGAACGAACTCCGTCATAAGGCTTCTGAATTGCGGCAGCCCTCTGTCGCTCAGCATGACTTGGAAGTATTCGGCATGTTCATGGATGTACTCAAAAAGCTTTACAAAAGATACAGGCGGATGATCCTCATCAATACTGACCGGTTCGGCCGGTGTTTCCGGCTTTACCTGCCGAATCAAATCATCGAGAACCTCGGTCATGCTTTGAAACAGAAAATCCTGTTTATCCTGGTAATGCAAATAAAAGGTGCCGCGGGTCAGATCCGCTTTTTCCGTAATTTCCTGAATCGTTATCGAGTTGGCGTCTTTTTCTTTCAGAAGGGTGATTAAAGCATCTCTTAAATATTTGTTTGTTCGTCTGATTCTCGGATCAACTTTATGCTTTTTAGACATTTTTTTCCTCCCTGTCTAACTTTCATTTTCTTATGGACAAATCATTCGTATGTGTCTATTTCTATACATTTGGGCGCTCTCTGTTTATTGACCTATTCTCAAAATCTACTGTACCATGAACGTACATCCTGTACATGATGTAAAGTAATGAACATAATGTTTAATAATGACCTAAACGAAGCTTCGTTCCTTAAAATGAGTGCACTCCATCTGAGCTCACAAGCTATATAAAGAGAGGAGTCTTTTGCATGAAAGGAAAAATCGCATTAGAAGAGCATTGGGAATCTCCTGACTTTCCGGCTACAGGAAGCCACAATTTTACTGACGATGAGTATTTCAGCGCTGTTCAAACACGATTGCAGGAATTCGAGAAACGGATTGAAGACATGGATCGAAACGGCATCCAAACGTCAATTCTCTCATTGACACAGCCTGGTATCGAAGGCATTACTGATCCTGACAGAGCGGTGAAACTTGCAAAGCAAATGAATGATCACGCTGCGGAATTCTTCGTTTGTAAGCATCCTGACCGCTTTAAGGCATTTGCGTCAGTGCCGCTTCAAGATCCTGAAGAAGCCGCGAAGGAACTCGAACGGGCAGTAAACGAGCTCGGCTTTGTGGGTGCCTTGGTCAACGGATACAGCAACATCGGCGACGAACACACCGCCCAATATTTAGACGAGCCTCAAGTGCGCCCTTTCTGGGAAAAAGCCGCACAGCTGCAGGTTCCCGTCTATCTGCATCCGCGTATCCCGCTGCCGCATCAGCAGCGCATCTATGAAGGCTACGAAGGTCTCCTCGGCTCAGCATGGGGCTTCGGTTTTGAAACAGCTACACATGCCATCCGCCTGATGCTCAGCGGCCTTTTCGACGAATATCCTGATTTGACTGTGATTCTCGGACATTTGGGAGAGGGCCTGCCGTTTACATTGCCGCGGGTTGAACACAGACTCCGCCATCAGCGTCCTGAAACCCATGGAAACCATAAGAAAGCGCCGACTGAATACCTTCGCAACAACTTTTATCTCACGACCAGCGGCGTGTTCAGAACACAAGCCTTAATTGATACATTGTTAGAAGTCGGCTCAGACCGCATCTTATTTTCAGTCGACTACCCGTATGAAACGATGGAAGAAATCTCATCTTGGTTTGACCAATGTCCAATCAGTGAAACAGACCGATATAAAATCGGCACTGAAAATGCGGCTAAACTTTTTCAATTCAATCAATAAAAAGAAGACCTTCGGCAAAGCCGAAGGTCTTTCTAGATCAATCAGTCCAAAATAAAATCAACGTTGCCAGTATGCAGCATGAGCAGCCGCAAACTCAGTCAGTGAACGAGGTTCTTTTCCTGTCACACGCTTCACAGTATCTGTTACCCGATGCTCTGCACCATACCTGATCGCTTCATCCAGCTCCGCCATAAAGTGGGCATAATCCGCCGGCAAACCTCCTGCCTCCATTTTATGCTGCAGCTCGGAACGAGAAATGCTGACATGCTCCACCCGGCGTCCCGCCGCAGCTCCAATGATCTCCGCCGCTTCGGCATAGCTCAGCGCCTCGGGCCCTGTCAGAATATGATGTGTTTGATGAGGGACATCATCAATCAAAGCTCGCACGGCAGTTTCTGCGATGTCATCAGCGTCGATAAATCCAAGTTTTCCTTCACCCGAAGCCGTGATGATGCGCCCCTCCGTTTGAATAGACATGCGATGCTGGACATTGATGAAGTTTTGCATAAAATAAGAAGGCCGGAGCACCGTCCATTCAGGAAAATCGCGTACTTCCTGATGAAGCGCGCCAAATACAGGCCCATCCTCAGGGACAACAGACGCACTTTGCATCACGACACGCGTTGCACCGAGACGCTTTGCCTCCTTTAAAAAGGGAAGCACATAAGGAGCAGGGTCAAGCACACCAACCGGGGCAACAAGATAGATTTGTTTCACCTGTTCCAAAGCAGTCGTAAAACTGGAGGCGTCCTTCCAATCAAAATACACATATTCAGCATCAGCAAGCTCCCCCTTTTTCCGGCTCGCAACCCGCACCCTGTACCCAAGATCTAGTAAACGGCTGGCAATTCGGCTGCCGACTGTGCCGGTCCCGCCCGTAATTAAAATCGCATTCTGTTTCATTATTTTCCACTCTCCTCTGTTTGCAAAAATGATCCTCCAAATGCTTCTTTTACAACAAGCGGATTCCAATAATCCTTATAATGCATAATGCGGCCGTCTTTTGTTTCGATAACACTGATATAGCTTTGGCGATAAGGCCGCCCAGTCTCAATCACATGCCCGTCACATTGAAACTCCGCAATGATCGTATTCGTATCAGCCGACCGGTACACTGTCGGAGCCGTAATTGAAGAAAGGTGGATCTGCTTAGGATAATCCTTAATATAATTGTAAATGGCCGCTTTTCCTTCTATTCTTTTCGGTGACCCCTCCGGCGCATACGGAAACTCAAATACGGCATTCTCATCCCAAAGCTCCGTCCAGCTCTTCATGTCCTTCTCAAGCATATACGCCATAAACTTTCCCAATGTGTCACATGCCATTTCAAATTCATTCATCTGCATTCATCATCACCTCATATTTTATTTTAGACCATTCAGTCCGAAAAGTGCATAGATAGGCAAAGCATTCTTTACCCAAAAATAGTTAGTCAAGTACAGATAAGCTCACGTCAACATGCTCCTGAAGCCGGTCCAGATCAGCCGTCACTTTAGCGACAAACGTCAGAGACAGCCTGCTCTGATTCAAATAACGGGCAAGCGCTGATATATCAGTGCCTTCTCCAGTCAATTCTCCTTGATCCCTCGCTCTTAAAAGCGCCTGATAAAAAGCGTCCTCAAGCTGCTTGGACTGTCCTTCAAAATACCGGGCAAGCTCAGGATCATGCGGGATCTGTTCAATCGCGCTGTTGATGATGTAGCACGCCTTCGCACGTTCCGGATCTTTAAGGACATTGACACCTTCCTGAAAAATAGCATGAATGGCTTCCTTTACAGATCCAGGCGCCTCAAGCCTTTCGATCACGGCAGCGTTTTTTCCCTCAAGATACGTTTTCACAGCTGAAAGAAACAAATCACGCTTCGTTCCATACGTATCATACAAACTTTGGCGCGCAATGCCTAAATGAGAAAGCAGCTCCTGAAGCGACGTGCCTTCGTAGCCATATTTCCCAAAAACCTCTATCGCTCTGTGCAGAACAAGCGCTGTATCAAATTCTTTATTCCTTCCCAAATGATCATCACCTCCTTAAACAAAGATTACTACTTTCCAGACTGATCAGTCAATAATAATTAGAAAAAACACCCTTGGTCACCAAGAGTGTTCCTTTTTAAACAGCTTTTATTTATGGCCGTCTTTTCCCCAGTGACCCATATGGTGGTGATGGTGGCCGTAGTTGCCGTCATGATGATGGTGGTGATGCCCATAATTGCCGTCATGATGATGGTGGTGATGGCCGTAGTTGCCGTCGTGGTGATGCTGATGATGGTGGCCGTAGTTGCCATCATGATGATGGTGATGATAATTATCTTTGCCGTCATGATGATGATGGTGATGTCCAACGTTCTCATGATGCATGCTCGGATAACTTACAGTTCCCGGCGAGCCCGCATAGCCGCTTGGATAACCGCCGGATCCCGGGAAACCTCCATACATGCCGGATCCCGGGAAACCTCCATACATGCCGGATCCTGGGAAACCCCCATACATGCCGGATCCCGGGAAACCCCCATACATGCCGGATCCTGGGAAACCCCCATACATGCCGGATCCCGGATAGCCTAGCCCTCCGTACATGCCAAATCCAGGACGGCCGATGCCATAGCCCGGAAAAGCGCCAAAGCCAGGTCCGCCGATGCCATAGCCCGGAAAAGCGCCAAAGCCAGGTCCGCCGTAGATCTGTCTTGTATCAGTATCAGTCATATTCACTCTCTCCTTCACGTAGGTTACAGTCCAGAATATGAAAATAACTGTCAGATCGTATAGACGGCTGCCCATATAAAGCTCATACAATTTCAAGGACAAAAAAAGCAGGCCGTAAAAACAGCCTGCTCATTTCTTATTCACCTAAATCAACGTTGTGGTATACCTGCTGAACGTCTTCCAAATCCTCTAACGCGTCAATCAGCTTTTCAAACTGTTCCTTCGCATCATCTGGAAGCGTCACTTCACTTTGCGCAAGCATCGTCAGCTCGGCAACCGAGAATTCCTCAACGCCTGCGTTTTTAAACGCCTCCTGCACCGCGTGGAATTGATCCGGCTCGGCATATACGATCACACTGTCATCCTCTTCTAAAATGTCACGGACATCGACATCCGCTTCCATCAGAATTTCAAGCGCTTCGTCAGCTGTTTTGCCATCCACACCGATAACAGCCGTCGCATCAAACATGTAAGCAACTGATCCGCTCACACCCATGTTTCCGCCGTTTTTCCCGAACGCCGCACGCACTTCCGGCGCCGTACGGTTTACATTATTCGTCAGCGCATCAACGATGATCATTGATCCGTTCGGACCGAAGCCCTCATAACGGAGTTCATCGAAATTCTCTTCCGCGCCGCCCTTCGCCTTCTCAATCGCACGTTCAATGATGTTTTTCGGCACACTGTACGTCTTCGCGCGCTCAAGCACAACCTTCAGTGCCTGGTTAGATTCCGGATCAGGCTCGCCCTGCTTCGCCGCCACATAAATCTCACGGCCAAACTTTGCATAAATCCGACTCGTATTTGCGTCCTTAGACGCCTTCTTCTCTTTAATATTGTTCCACTTACGGCCCATGATGTTCCACTCTCTTTCATATATATCAATCTGTATATTGTGATTCACTTTATCCATTATACCTTAAATGGTTTGGTTGTTTCGAGTGTCTTGCGTTAGAAATAGAAGGAATTGCTGCATCTTCCGTAAAGCAAGAAAAAAGCCCTAGCTAAGGGCTTTTTTCTGATCACTCAGTTTGTGAGGGGAATGATCAATATACGTCGTGTTTCGATCCGTTGATTCCTTAAAGCCGCCGAAGTTTGTCAGGAATGGAAACGAAATGCTTCCGAACAGCAGAGCAACAGCAAGACCCATCATCACTTTTTTCTTAATAAGCATATAAACACTCTCCTTTTTGAATATCTTCTTGGGCTTTCAGCACTTTTCGATAAAACACAGCGGCGTATTCAAAATGACAGCGGCTTTCAAAAACAGCGGCAGCACTGCGGGCACACGCTTCAATGTAAGCGTGCAGGTTCTTTTTTTCGAAATAGGCCAACATATCAAAGATTTTGGATTCATCAATACTCTCTTTATAGACGGCCTGCAAGAACAAATACAATTTTTTATAAAAATGGCGAGACCCCGTTTTTGGATATGTTCTAATACGACCTAATCCTTCTTCTATAAACTGAAACGCCTTTTGCGTTTGGCCTGCTTTACATAAGGTCCAGCTTAAGCCAAACAAGACTTTCGGAAGCAGATCAGTGACCGTTTCTCTGCTTAGTTTCGCCGCTTTTTGGAAGTATTGTATAGCCATTTGATCATTTCCTGATCGGTCATAACTATTCGCAATGTTCAACAAGGAAATGGCGGTAAACCGGTCGTTTTGAATGTCCTTTGCCAATTCCAGCGCAGTTTCTAAATGCGGGCGCGCTTTTTCATAATGCTTGAAATCATCATAGTTGCCGGCGATCACAAACAAGCTTTGTATGGTTCTAATGCTGTATAGGGGATGTTTTTGATAAATGTCTAAGGCTTGAAGAATATGATACATCGACACATGGTTTTGCTTCATATGGTAATACGCTTCCGCCACTTTAAAATGGAATTCCGCTTTCTCGATTTCATCTGACACAAACGGCAGCTCTTTCTCCGCCTCGCGATAAAACCCAATCGCTTCCACATATTCTTTCTGTTCAAATTCATACATGCCGCGGAAAAACAAAGAGTAATATTTCAAAAGGCCTGTGAGTTTTTTCTGAGGAGTTTCAATTGTTTCTAGAAGCTCTGTCACTGTAGGGCGATTCCCGTATGTTTGTCCCGGCTCTAAATAATCCAGCATCAGCTGGTGCCGAAAACACATCAGAGAATAATAGATCAGCAAATCCTGATCCTCTTCCATTTGCTGAATGTCCTGCTCCACCTCCGCTTTCAGAATCTCAGCATCCGGAACACTGAATTGACGAATCATCTTGTACCATTCATTAATCTTAACACCAACACGCGAAGACGGTATAGCTTGACTCAACGGCTTCCCTCCTTTTCTGTAAGATATGTCACATTCTATCAATCCCAAATTTTGAAAACAATACAAAAGGAAGAAATTGCTTTTTCATCCTGTCAATTTGTTTTTCTCCGCAAAAAAGACCCTTTACGCAAGGGTCCCATGACATTCTATTTCATATACGAATTCACCAGCCCGTAACAGCGCTCTTTCGTCTGTTTAGCAAGCTCTTCCGTTTGGACGACTCGGGATAATGAACCCCCGCCCTCCTCATCATATCGTTTCTGGGCCGCAGCATCCCTATCCTTTATCCATTGACGCTGTTGAATTTTTAAAGCCGCCATGTCTGAAGCGGAAAGCTGCTTTTGCAGCACGCCGTATATCTCGTTCAGCAAGGCATCCCACATTTGATAGCTATAGCCATGATCTTCTATCATCATATCAAAACAGTGCACTTAGACACATGCCAAATGACTCATTTTTCCACCAGAACACGTTCTGACCCCCACCCTCATCCCGCACCGTGGTAAAATTTTGATATCGAGCGAACAAAAGAAGGGAAATGGTCATGAAAGTATTTGAAGCGAAGACACTGCTTTCGGAAGCGACAGACCGTGCAAAAGAGTATAAAGAACTAAGAACGCAAATCGTCAACTTGAAAAAAGCGTTAAAAAGCGTCGCTGATCTCAGTGACAGCGAATTCTCAGGAAAAGGCGCCAGCAACATCAAAGCCTTCTACCACGACCATGTAGGCGTCACCGACCAATGGATCGACTACATTGACATGAAAATCGCATTCTTCAACAGCATCGCCGGAGCCGCCGAGGACAAAGGCCTCTCAGACGCATACATCGAAGAATCCTTCCTGGAGCACGAACTGGCAAATGCCCATCAAAAATCAAAATCCATCATGTCCGAACAGAAAAAAGCAATGAAAGACATCCTGAACGACATCGACGACATCCTCCCGCTCGACCTGTTTTCAACAGAAACCTTCAAAGACGAGCTGGCCGATGCCAACGACAAACGCAAAAAAACACTGGAAAAATTGGACGCCTTAGACGAAGACCTAAAGACAGAATACGCCCTGTCAGAACCAAACGAACAATTCATCAAATCCGACTTTCAAAGGCTCCAAGAAGCAACGGGCAAAGGCAAAAACGCCACACCCATCCACTACAACGCCAAAGCGTACCGTGAGAGCGACATACATAAGAAAAAAGGCGACATTGAAAAGCGGACTGAGGCTTACTTGAAGGTTAAGAAAGAGGAAGCGAAGGAACGCGAGATTGAAAAATTAAAAGAAAGACTGAAAAACTACGATTATGCGGATGCCGATGAATTCTACGAAATGGCAAAAACGATCGGCTATGACAATCTAACAGCAGAACAGCAAAGATACTTCACCCAAATTGAAAACACGCGTGAACTTGAAGCAGGCTTCAAAGGGGTTGCCGTCGGCCTTTATGATTCCGGAAAGGATGCGGTCACAGGCCTGTGGGATATGGTCACAGATCCGGGCGGAACCGTTGAAGCCATTACAGGAGCTGTGGCTCACCCGATTAAAACGTATGAAGCCATTTCAGCGGCAATCGAAGAATCATACCAAAAAGACATGGTGAATGGTGACACCTACTCACGAGCAAGGTGGGTTTCATATGCGGTTGGCACTGTTGTCACATCAATTGTCGGCACAAAAGGCGTAGGAGCCGTCTCAAAAACTGGCACAGCCGCCAAAGTGACGGCCAAAGTCAAAACAGCGGCAAGCAAATCAGCAACAGCTCAAAAAGCCATAACGGTCTCAAAACAAACCGTTGATCACATCAAACAAAAAGCAAACACAGGCATAGAAGTATCAAAAAAACACGTCAAAACCAAATTAAATCAAATCGGAGATCTCACACTTGCGGATATTCTCCCCTATCATCCCCGTCACGATTTAGTGCCGGCAGGCGTTCCTTACAACGCAGTCAACGGGGTCACGCTTAAAGAAGGACTTCAGAAATTCGCCAAGATCATCCTGCCGAAACCGTACGGAACGTCATCAAGCGGAAGACGAACTCCAGCGCCAGTTGTACCGCCGGTAACCGTTAAATACGGCGAGCATTACGCAAGATGGAGCAGAAAGAAAGTGCTGAAGCCGAATATCGTTTATAAAACAAAAGAAGGCTACACGTACACGACTGACAGCTATGGTAGAATTACAAGTGTCAAAGCAGACTTGCAGCTAGGAGAAGCAAAACGAAACCAATATGCACAGACGAATGCTGGAAAGCCTCAGGACCGAAAGCCTGACGATGACGGCGGCCATTTAATCGCCACCCAATTCAAAGGCTCAGGCCAGTTTGACAATATCGTGCCGATGAATTCTCAGATTAATAGAAGCGGCGGGAAATGGTACAAAATGGAGCAAGTGTGGTCAAAGGCATTAAACGGACAACCTCCTAAGCAAGTAAAAGTTAATATAGAACCCGTTTATCAGGGAGATTCACTAAGACCTGTATTATTTAATGTTGAATATAAGATAGGTAATCGTAGAGCGAGACAAGTTACTATAGAAAATAAACCGGGGGGTTAATCTAATGGAAACAAAAAAGATGGAAGTTCTATATCAAAAGATAGCAGAACAAATTAATGATATGATCCCTTCCGAATGGAGCAAAGTTGTTCTTTATGCAGAAATATTAGACGGCTCCAGAGAAGTGTATTTTTTCTTTCAAACACCAGAAAACGATGAATATATATACTCTCACGACATTCCAGAACAATTTCTAGTTAGTAAAAAAATTTATACAGAACTATTATTAGATCTTCAAGAGTTATTTAAACAGTTACACAATGAATTTAAAGAAAATAATCCCGAAGCATGGACAAATTTGACCCTGAAGCTTGAAAGCACTGGAACGTTCTCAATTAATTATGATTATGAAGATGTTATTGAATCTGATTTGGACGAATACGAAAGACAAATGATTTGGGAGTTCAATAACTTGGGGATTTTCCCTGAAGACGAAGAGGACAAAGAATTTGTTAAGGATTATCTAAATATTAAATAATGCCATCTACAATTCAAAGGTAGAGGATCATCAATGGAAACTGAAAAAATAGAACAACTATATCAAAAGATTGCTGAACATCTAAATGAAATGATTCCATCTCAATGGGAAAAGATCGTTTTATATGCTGAAATACTTGATGACTCAGCAGATATATACTTTTATTTTACAACACCAAATAATAGTGATTACTTATATTCTCATTATATACCTGAACAATTTAATGTAAGCGAAGAGATTTACGATCAACTGCTGATTGAACTTCAAGAGCTATTTGAAGAACTAAAAGAAGAATTTAAACTAGGCAACCAAGATATTTGGACTAATCTCACTTTAAAATTAGAAAACACCGGAAAGTTTTCAATTGATTATAATTATGATGATGTTTTATCCTCGGAACTTGATGACCTTCAAAGACGAGATATTTGGAAATATCAAAATTTAGGGATATTGCCTCAAGAAGAGGACGATAAAGAATTTGTAATAAACTACTTCGGTCTATAAATCAAAAATAGCCCTTCTCTGCTGGGCTATTTTTGATAACTAAGATTTCTCGACGATTGAAGGTGAAAAGATTGAAAACTAAAAAAATGCAAAATTTGTATCAGCTTATTAGTCAGAAATTAAATGACATCATACCTTGTGAATGGACAAAAACATATCTTTATGCAGAAGTATTAGATGATTCCACAATGGTTCTTTTTCACTTCAGAACACCAGAAAATAATCAAATTATTTATTCACAAGATATACCTAACCATTACAACGTAAGCAAGGATATTTTCAAGACGTTGTTAAGAGAATTAAGAGAACTTTTTGAAGAATTAAGAACTGAACACAGAAATAATAACGATGATGTTTGGACTAACCTTACACTAACATTGGATCGTAGCGGAGAATTCCAATTAGATTATAATTATGATGATATTTTAGCATCAGAATTAGATGGATATGAAAGAATCGCAATATGGGAATATAAAAACCTTGGTATATTGCCTGAAGATGACGATGATAAAGAATTTGTAATTAGCTACCTCGGTCTATAATTAAAAAATGGCTCAGCCCTATTCTGCTGAGCTATTTTTTATAAACCAATCTAAAATAAAGAAATTTCAGAGGTTTTCTATATGAATATATTGATTATAAATACAATTAGTAAACTCTATAATGAGGCTAACCTTTCTCAAGACAATTATCTATCATTATGCAAACAACCTATAACACTACCAAAAGAAATAAAGTCATTTGTAAAAACAATGAAGATACAATTTGAGAATATAAGCATGGGTGAAATATGGCCTTCAGCTGCCTTTCAGTTTGAATTTCCTAAATATGAGAAGAATGAGTTTCATGTAGACTATACCAGTAAACTTATAATTTCAAAACTGGCTCCTGTTTATTACCTGCAGCACCAATTCACAATAGAAAATGTTGATCCCGAAAGAGCAGCTCCCGTGTTAGATGGTTTCAGTACACAATCTTATTCTATGTCTCAAAAGAAACTAGACACAAAACTGAATCAAATCTTAAAAGAAATGGGATACAACGCTCTTAATTATCCAGAAATGAACGAAGTCATTTGTAATCTTGATATAAACCCAGAGCCTTTATTCGGTCCCCAAGTCACGGTAGAACTGGCATTATTTCATGATTTGCTAGAGCTTTGTCCAGAGTAGCAATGCTGGAAGATGAGTCTTTTTTGGTGAATGAACTGAATGCATTATACAAAAGCATAGCTGAAAACGTTAACGAAACACTGATTGCGTTTGAATTTGGTATTGATGAAAATGAATTCAAAATTTAATGTAGTAATTTGGTATCCTTTCTAAAGCCCTCTTACTTGAGGGCTTTATTTTTATCTCATCTCACTTTATAAAAGGAGCATCACCTTGACAGTAAGAAAAAAATTAATAAAACAAATTAATTTAACAATCACAGCAATAAAAACAAACAATCCAAAGAATCCAACTCCAATGGTGAAAAACATATTGAAAAGATACGAAGAGACAAAAGAATTTATCCAACATTCAACAGAGGAACAATTCGAAGAAGACCTCTCTAAAGTTAAAAATAAACTAGATACTCTGACAAGAGCATATCTAGAATCAGCTAACGACTACATGAATCCTATGCTCAAAGAAATGCATAAGACAGAAAAACTACTAAAAGAGTATGACAAAACTGCTCAGTCGTAATAACCGCAATCCAAAATTCAGAAATTGAGATCACTCTAACCTCCACAACACCAAATATAACGCGAAACACCCAAACTGCCTTTTGCGGATCACACCGAAAATTTTTTTTGCGGTCTCTCAACCCCTTCCTATTAAATTTCTGTATTGATAAAATTTACATAATTAGTGAGAAGAGGAAGGGTGAGGAGTTTGGGCACGATTTCGTCTCCGCACGTTGGGATGAAAATTAATGAGTGGAACCGGCATATTCAAAAGTTTAATGTGACTGACGCTGAAATGCTTAAAGCTGAGATCGAACGGGACATTGACATCATGGAAGAAGACCAAGACCTCTTGATTTACTATCAGCTCATTGCATTTCGCCATCAGCTTATGATTGACTATGTGATTCCATCTGAAGGAAACCAAATGGAGTTATCACAATATTTAAAGAGAATTGAAGGCAGCAACAGGAAGATGGAGAAACTCGTTGAATACTACTATTACTTTTTTCAAGGGATGTATGAATTCAAAGAGGGCAATTTCTTAAGTGCCATTACATTCTATCAAAAAGCGGAAAACACAATTCCCTATATTTCAGATGAAATTGAGCGGGCGGAATTTTATTTTAAAATGGCTGAAGTGTTTTATCATATGAAACAAACCCACGTATCCATGCACTATTCTTCCCAGGCGTATAACATTTATAAAACGCACGACCTTTACTCAGTCCGCCGCATACAATGCCATTTTGTGATCGCAGGAAACTACGATGATCTAGAAAGTCATGAAAAGGCGCTCCCTCACCTTGAACAGGCACTCAAAGGCGCACGGCTGCTTGAAAGCAAAAACAAGCGGATTTACGGACAAGCTTTATTCAATATCGGAAATTGTTATCTTAAAATGAGCGAATTGACGAAAGCAGCCAAATACATGGAGAAATCGATACTACAATTCAAAAAATCAAATTTCAACAACTTGACACAAGCTTACCACGATTTAGCCTTAATTTATTTTCTACAACGTAAACAAGACCAGGCAATGGATTGTTTCAGGAAAGGCGTACGCTTCGCATGTAAATTCGGCGATGGCCTATTTAAAATTATGTTTGAAGGGTTGCAAGCGCTGTTTATCAAAAAAGGAGAGGCGTCCATTTTATTAAATGTTTTCAACAAATTAGAGACATCCCAGGGATATCCTTATATGGAAGAGTTGGCATTATTAGCCGCAAAGTTTTATACTGAAATTGGGCAGATGGATGATTCTGTTATTTGTTTCAAAAAGATGGTTCATGCCCGCAAACAAATTCAGAGAGGGGATTGTTTGTATGAAATTTAAACTGACGTTGTGCGCTGTAGTTGCTTTGATCGGTGTAAGCTTTATCAGTTCTTCCTTAGGAAATGAAGTAAATGTGGCATCCAGAAACATGACAAGCAAAGCTGCAAACGATTCAACGAACTCCCTAGCAGACAAAGCCATCTTTGACAAAGAAATAACGATTGCAGAAAACGGAACGCTTGGGTAAGGACAAGACGCAGCTTAGGCTGCGTCTTCTTTTCTGAAGAATGTGATTACAAGGTGATAGTATGTTTTACGTTGAAACTCTCATATGTAAACCAAACAAACTCATAACCGATTTATCTGATTTGCCTAACAAGATCGATACTTATTTTATACCTATTGATCATTTCCATGAACTAAGAGAAATAAAAACTAGATCTTGATTTCAACTATATAGACGGAGCCATTCAATTCAAATACGGGGATCAATATTTGCTGGATGTTATACATTGAGACCTAGTTAGTCGATCAATTATAGGCTTACTTACTGAATGTAATGGAAGAGGTTTTAAATAAAGGCGAAGGAGAAACTTATTTTCCAGATCAGCCTTTAAAACTACATATGAAAACAATCTCAACCGATTTAATGCTTTTTCATATTGAAACACAAAAAAAATTGTATTGCCTAAACAAGCATGTTTCAGTACTTTACTAACAGAGGCTCTGGCATTTTTTAAATCGATGGATAAAGTTTATGATTATCACTGCCACTATGAATTAAACAAAATAAAAGACTTAAAAAAAAGATTGGTGGAAGCGATGTATAACCAATTAAGAGAAATTGTAAATCTCTTAGAAAAGAAAAATAGCCACGGTCAAACAAATATACTTTCTGTTGAACACTTCAAAGAACAACAAGACAATCTAAATGACTTATCTGCAATAATAAACGATATGGATAACTTTTAAAAAAGAGTAAACGCATTGATCTTAACAATGTTCAAGATGCTGATCAACTCCTGTTCGAAATCCACCAAATGATGACCTCACTATGAATGGCATATATCCGAAATTAGTTTTAAATATAAAATTATCAAGAAAAACAAAGAAACTTAAGCCTTTTCTAAGTTCCAACACAGTCACACACTCCACTTGTGATGAGTGCTGTCGGTCAATAAATTAAGAGTAGTAGAATTCACCTTTGAAACAGAAATAAATACTCTCATGCACTAAACCAATATTTAAATGTATTATACTTAGAAATACACTAGCATTTAAACTATAAGATGAAGAATCAACGACCCCATATAAGAAGTAAAATTTTGTATTGAAGATTATTTATGATTATAAAAAATTAGTGTATAATCTTATATGCGTGTGGCTAGATTTTTTCGCTTGTGTTTCGCAAGTGTTGACAAAAATGGTAGAGGCATTTGCTTCTCCGACTCTCCGTATTACCATGTCGGTAAATTTGCTGATGTGTACAGTTTTCAACGCCTAATGAGTAGCCACACGTTATTAATTGAGGGAGTATTAGATAATGAAATTTAACGATATAGAAACACGAAACGACCTTGCAGATTTTCTGAAAATTCCAAAAAGTCAGCTTAGTTACTTATTGTATTTTAAAGACGTTAATAATTCATACACATCGTTTGATATAAGTAAGAAAAATGGTGGCATACGTAAAATTAAAGCTCCAACAGACGAACTAAAAGAAATTCAAAGAAAACTTGCAGAAGCCCTATACAAACATAGGGAAAAAAAGCAGAATAATAACAACATCTCTCATGCATTTAAAAAAGACAAGAGTATTATAACAAACGCAAAAATACATCGTAATAAAAGATTTGTTTTGAATATTGATTTAGAAAACTACTTTGAAAGTTTTCATTTTGGTCGTGTCAGAGGTTTTTTTGCTAACAATAAAAATTTCCTCCTACCTATGAAAGTAGCCACAGTTATAGCACAAATATCATGTTATGATGGAAAGCTACCTCAAGGTGCTCCAACGTCTCCTATCATCTCAAACTTAATTAGTGAGATACTTGATCGAAGAATAATGAAAATTGCAAAGAAATATAAACTGTATTATACACGTTATGCGGATGACTTAACGTTTTCGACCAATGATAAAAATTTTTCAAATCTACAAACGGAATTCTATGAAGAAATATCTGAAGAGATAACAAACTCTGGATTTAAAATTAATGATAAAAAGAACAGGTTACAGTTTAGGGATTCTAGACAGGTGGTAACTGGACTTGTTGTTAACAAAAAAATAAATGTAAATAGGATTTATTACAAGGAAACCAGAGCAATGGCTCATCAACTCTATACACATGGAAAGTTTGAAATTAATGGTGAACCCGCCACCCCTAATCAGTTAGAAGGAAGATTTTCCTTTATAAATCAACTAACTTGGTACAATAACAAAATAGATGGTGAAAAACATACTTTTTATAATTTAAGTTCGAGAGAATTACAGTATCAAAAGTTTCTATTTTATAAATATTTTTTTGCTAATTCCAAACCATTAATTGTAACGGAAGGTAAAACGGATATAGCGTATTTAAAATCGGCATTAAAGAATCTCTATGCAGAATATCCTAATTTAATCAATAGAAATAGTGATGGAACATTTGAGTTCAAAGTATCTTTTCTAAAAAAAACAAAGAGATTAGCATACTTTCTAAAGATTAACCAGGATGGCGGCAGTGCACTAAATAATATTTATGATTTTTATAATGATAGAAAAAGGAACAAGTCTACTCCTAATTATCTGCGTATTTTCAAGGAATTAAGTAACACTTCACCGGAAAACCCTGTAATTTTAATGTTTGATAATGAAATTAAAAGCGAGGGAAAAAAACCTATAGGTAGTTTTCTTAATCATGCAAAGCTTAATTTTAAAAAGAAGACCAAATTAAGCAATGATTATATGGTTGATATCGTAGATAATCTATACCTCTTAACTGTACCTTTAGTAAAAGGAAAATCAGAATGTGATATAGAGGACTTATTTGATGATGGTGCTCTTTCACAAATAATTGATGGAAAAGAATTCACTAAAGAGAATGACTATGATCACTCAAAATACTATGGCAAAGAGATCTTCTCAAAGTATGTTGAATCTGACTATTCCAATATTAACTTTGATAGATTTAAATCGGTCTTAGATAATATGAACTTTATAATAGACACATACAAGAAAGAACATTTAAATAAAGAACACAGTTTAGACACAATAAACACAGATAACAGTAATAAGGATCAAGTTCCTTTAGAAGTATAGTTTTTAAAAAATGGGCTTCACTATAGTGCGGTCCATTTTTTTGTTAAAAATTTTTCATACCTTGTAATATATTATATTGTTTTATAACTATAATATTTTATCTTCAAAAAATGAAAGAGGATGTGCATATGGACAAAGAAACCTTTTTTACAAATGCAATTATCAGAAAGAGTACAAGAAGTTAATAATCCTTTTACACGACTATGATTAAAAATAATTCAGTAAACAAATCGGTATTCCTTCAGTTATATCAGTAAATATGAAATAGATGCATGAAGGGGACTATCTGTATTATAAAGCTGACAAAAAATACTCTCCACTCAAGAAAGAATTTTTAAATCCTAGGAACATCCACGATGCTCTAAAAAAGCCAATTAAACATGTTGAAGAAAAAGAGTTCCTTTTTCTTAATAAACGAATCTACAACAAGGGTTTAAAGTATGCTAACAAGAGCACCATGATGAATACCGAAGTGTACGAGGAATTTAGCAGCTTTTGCGAGGAATATTACTCACATCTAAAAATGCAGGATGTAATTGGTTTTTAAAATTCACGTAATTATTACCATTATAGAAAATCCACCTATCTTTCTAACAAATATGCACTATTATTATTTAAATTTCTATTTAAAAAGGTCCTAATTATTAATTCGTAACTTTTAAGATAGAGATAGACAATAAGTGCCCTTAATTACAAAAACTGCCAACTTACTGTAGCAGCTTTTTGTATTAATCTATTGTTTTTCTTTTATTAAACAAAATTGAAATCGGACAATTCCTGTTTATAAATGAGAGTTTTTGGAAATTATTCAAAATGTTTATTTTCAAGCCAATATAAGTCGATGAAAAGAAAAGGCCGTTTACTTCTTTTGCTATAATTTCATAGCCTTCTCTCCTATCAAATCTATTATTTCTCTTCGAGTATTTATGTTTTAACCAGTCTATTAATTGAAAAAAAGCATTGAGAGATAGGATTGCCAAACTTTTGTATCTGTATTACTCTTGTTAATCACTCATTCCTCAATCTTAATTTTTTAATGTGAGTTCCGTTGATTCTGTCTACCTTTTTGCTTTCTCTAATAATATTAACATTTATTTTAACTAACTCTATTTCATAAGAATATATCAATAAATATGTAAACGTAATATTCTTTTACTGATAGAGGAAAGGTTAAATGTAATCATATAGTTCTGTACAGGAAGCAACAATCATTTAAGTCTCTCACTTCCCTTTAATCAATAAAATAGTGACATTCTCACTATAGTAGCCGAAAATTGTTCTATTAACAGTTATATTAAATCACTCCTCCATTATCCAAATATCGAATGGCGGTCGTGATTAAAGAAAGGCAACGCTTGTAAAAATAATGGTAATGTCTATTATCCTCAATATCAACTTTTGTGGTTTCGTGATGACGGATCCTAAAGTTGTTTCCGATTTTTGTAAGCTCGTGAAATTCATTTTCAAATAATTTTTTAAAGGGTTCCTTGTTACTACTCATATCTTCAGTAATTCTATTTATTGATTTTTTCTTATCTAGCGTTGGTGAATAATATGTCTTTAGTCTTTCCAAAGCATCCCAAAGTTTTTCAACAGCAATATTTAAATTCTCTTTCTCATAATACCTACTAGCTTCCTGAAGTAGTTCTTTCAGTCCTGCCTCGCCAATCGAAGCCCATGAACTATTTGTTATGTGACTAGTTACCAAGCTTTCAATTTTTCCATTATTTAACCTCAGAGAAATACTATTCAAATTAAATATTGTATTAATATCTGCCGCAAGATCACTATTACAGTACTTTTCAAAAAACTCTATTGCATCTATCACATTATAAGGCGAAGTGGACAGGACAAATTCTTTGGGGCTATCAGTTTCGACATATTTATTCTCTTTATTAAAGCATTTGGGAGTATAAAACATCTTTATATCTTGAAGAATTTCTTCACTTACTAAAACATCATATTCCCATCCCGTTTCGCTTACCTTTCTAATTCTGGAATCATATTTCTCAAAGATTTTGTAAATTTGATTTCTTGCTTCCCGTTTAATTTTAAATACTATTTCTTTCTGCTTTATCGCTTTCTTATTTCTTTGAGAAAAAGGAACAAACATGTAATTTTCTGCTTGATATATTCTCCAACTATACACATCACGGTTGGAGATTTTCTCGGCAGGATATAGTTCATAGCCATCATGCTGTAATAATTTATTTATCTCAGTAAGAAAATCCATCCAATACCCTTTTTCAATTCTAACTGCCGGATGAAATATTTCACAAATAAATCTCAAGTATATTTCATCGTTCCCATCTTTTAAATGAAACCGTTCGTCCTCAAACACCCAACAATATGGGTAATCATTATTGTTTATCGTGTGTTGCCATATATCACCTTCAGCATCTGAAAATCTATAATCAGAACTTGGCATACTTTTTAAATCATATAATCTTTTTAGAAATTCAATCTCATCCATTTGTCCGGAATAAGGATAAGTAACTTTTTTCGTTTCAAATATTTCTTCTATATCCATTCCGTTTTGAAACAAATCAAGAATATCACGCTTTGTAATCTCGCTAATCCGGTTCACAATTACGAATCATTCCCCTTTCAATATTATCCAAAAGAAAACTACTTGCATAAAACAATTTCAAACAATAAGTTTTGTCTTCCACTATAAAGTTTATGTATGCTCTAAATCTTTGTTATCAAAGCAAAGGGGCATTCCCAATCTATTTAGCCTTCTCATCAGAAATGGTTTTAATAGGGATTTCCATAAATCCCCTTCTTTATGTTTGTATATTTAACAGACATAAAACTAAACTTGGCAAGTATAGGGTAATTTTTTGAACAATAAATAGCTCTAATACCCTTTACAGAAGAGAGAAGATAATATAGCGGTCTTTTCAAAAAATAACTTTGATTTTTTAATATAGGCTTCTGTAAAATCATATTACAGTCCAAGCAAGCACTAAAAACATATACCTCATTGGATGAATTAATCATCAGGAGGAACATACGTGGTGAGATTCAATATGAGGAATACAAAATGCTCATTGATTACAAAAATTTACAGATTAAAGAGCTAATGAAGAAAGAGTAACATTAGAAAAAAGGTTGCTTGATTAAAGATAAAACGATGGCCTATCAAAGCTGATTCAGCAAATTAAGGAATCACTAAAAAAACTGTCCTCGATGAAAAAATGGTACACAAACTTATAGAACGAATAGAAAGAAATAAAAGAAGATGGAAGTCCGAGAATTTTTTAAAGGTTCTCGGATCACTATATATCTTCTTTTTTACTCAATAATTCTCATGAATTCTAGGTCTGATTTATAATTTCTTTTTTTAGTGTTGATTATTCGTCGTTTAGTACAAGCAATGCACAACACTCCACATGATTCGTATGCGGAAACATATCCACAGGCTGCACTTCGCGCGTCTGATACCCGCCATCCTCAAGCACTCGCAAATCTCTTGCAAGCGTGCCAGGATTACACGACACATACACCACCCGCTTCGGTTTCATCTCCACAATCGTGCGCAGGAGGGCTTCGTCGCAGCCTTTTCTTGGCGGGTCGACGACGAGCGTGTCGGCCGTAATGCCTTCTTCGTACCACTTTGGAATCACGGTTTCCGCTTCACCGACCGCGAACTCTGCGTTTGTGATGCCGTTTAATTCAGCGTTTCTTTTAGCATCTTCAATTGCTTCAGGCACTATTTCTACGCCGTACACTTTTCTCGCCTGCTTTGCCAGAAATAGAGAAATCGTGCCGATGCCGCAGTAGGCATCGATGACAGTTTCTTCCCCTTGCAGCTCAGCATACTCCAGCGCTTTGTCGTAGAGCACTTTGGTTTGCTCTGGGTTGACCTGGTAGAACGATCTGGCGGAGATGGCGAATTTGACGTCTCCGATGAGGTCGTAGATGTATTCTTCGCCCCAGATGACGTTTGTTTCGTCCCCAAAGATCACGTTTGTTTTGTTCGGGTTGATGTTTTGCACGATGGATTTGACGTGCGGGAATTGCGCTGTGATGTCTTCAATGATCCTCGCTTTGTGCGGGAAGTCGTTTGTTCTTGTGATGAAGACGATCATCATTTCGCCTGTAACGACGCCGTATCTGACCATAATGTGGCGGAGCCAGCCTTTGTGGCGTTCTTCGTTGTAGGCTTTGATGCCGTAATTTGCACAGATGTCTTTGACGGCTTGGACGGCTTCGTCGTTTTTGGATTGCTGGATCAGGCAAGCGCTCATGTCAATGATGTCATGGCTTCTTTGCTGATAGAATCCGGCGACGAGTCCGCCTTCTCGTTCTCCTACCGGCACCTGTGCTTTGTTTCTGTAGTTCCACGGGTCTTCCATGCCGAGTGTCGGGTGCACGGTGACGTTTGACAGGTCCAGCTTGCCGATGCGTTCTAAGACGTCTTTGACTTGTTTCTGTTTAAACAAGAGCTGGCCTTCGTACGTCATGTGCTGAAGCTGGCAGCCTCCGCATTGTTTGTAAATCGGGCATGGGGCGTCGGTTCTATGAGGGCTTTCTTCCTTCAGCTCGATCAGGCGGCCGAAAGCGAACCCTTTTTTGACGCGTGTCACTTTGATTTGGGCTTTTTCCTCCGGAAGAGCGTTCGGCACGAAGATCGGGAAGCCCTGCACCTTTGCGACGCCCGCTCCTTCGTGAGTCAAATCCTCAAATGTCACGTCGTAGTATTCATTTTTTTCTACTGGGGGTTTCATTTTCATGTATGTTCACCTCTTGTTTTAAGCGAAAGAAAAACTTGGCCTATTCAAGCCAAGTTTCAGCGTGTAGGCAAACCTTCGCATTCGTTGTCAGTCCTGTGCTTCGGTGCTCACGTAAAAAGATCAGCGGCTAAAAACTAGAGCGTCCTGCTCAAACGCCGCTGTCACCGCATCCTGCGGAAGTGCGCCCGATGCTCGTCCTTCCTAGACTTCAAAGGTTTTCAATCACGCTGAAAAGATGACAAAATCCTAAAACGAAAACTGTTTTAGGATTTTGTCAACATTCTGAGCTTGGCTTACAAAGCCAAGTTTTTAGTCATCCAGCTGTTCCGCTTTCTCCTTCGGCATGATGACGTGAATGTGCCGATACAAATTCACGAATTCGCCGGGCAGCATGCCGCCGTACTCGCCGTCCAGGTTCAGCTGCATCTTTTCTGATACATTGACTTTCACGCGGTTCGCTTTTGTATAAATAATGTGCTGGTCGTTGATGTGTTCGCCGCGAAGCGCCATCGTTGCGACCCTGATAAATTCAGCTAGATTCGCTTTCTTTAATATAACCAAATCAAACATGCCGTCATTCAGGCTGGAATCCGGCGCGAGTTTTTCGAACCCGCCGACGGAGTTTGTCAGCGTGACCAAAAACAGCATGATTTCACCTTGAAACAGCTTGCCGTCATATTCAATCTCGACTTCTGTCGGACGAAGTGAAGGCAGCATTTCCATTCCCTTTAAATAATAAGCAAGCTGGCCGAGCATCGTTTTCAGTTTGCTTGGCACGTCGTACGTCAGCTCCGTCAGACGGCCTCCTCCGGCGATATTGATAAAATACTGGCCGTTCACCTGTCCGATATCAATCGGGCGGGAAACGCCGTTAATGACCGTATCTGCCGCTTTTAAAATATCCTCACGCGGAATGCCGAGCGCTCTGGCGAAGTCGTTCGTTGTGCCGACAGGAATGACTCCGAGTGTCGGACGGTTTTCTAAAGGCGCAAGCCCGTTAACGACCTCGTTGATCGTTCCGTCCCCGCCTGCCGCAATGATCAGGTCAAACTCACGCAATGCCGCATCCTTGGCGGCGTGTGTTGCGTCTCCCGCGCATGTTGTCGCATGGGTGGAGGTTTCATAGCCGGCTTGTTCAAATTTTTGCAGGACCTGGGCAAGATGCTTTTTAAAAATCTCCCGTCCCGAAGTCGGATTGTATATTATGCGTGCACGTTTCATTATCTCATCATCCTACTTAAGAGTATCCGATCAATTTTTACACTAACAACCTTTAATTATACTATGAGTTAAAAAAATCGCAACAAAATGTACATAATCTTACAGGTAAAAACGCATAAAACTGATTCTTGTTTTGTACTTTTGTCATTCTTTCCATCCTTTCAGCTTGATTGAAAACCCTTGTAGTCTATGAAGAGCAGAGTTCCACCGATGCGGTGACAGCGGCGTTTGAGCAGGAGGTCTTTTTACGTGAGCACCGACGCGCAGGTATGGCAACAAATACGAGGATTTTGTTTTTTTGCTCCGTTCCCGTTTCTTGGGGAACTTCGCCAATACTTCATATGCGATCGGCATGATTAAGAGTGAAGGACTCATGAACTAGTCAGCCGAAACGAACAACATTGAAAATGAACTTGCGCGGAAAATCCTTACTGCCTTCACATGTACCAGTCAAAGAGATCATTTGAGGACATTCCCTCAAGTCAGATTGGGTACTTCGACAACATGGTAAACCTCTATAGTCAGACATAAAAATACTTGCCGATGACATAACCATTATCGACAAGCTAAGCAAGTAAAAATCTGCTTTTATTTGTTTTTTGCTTTTTTCTCTTTAATGATGCTGAAAAGTACTAAGATAATAACACCTGCACACACAATATAAAATAAGAAATTAGTGATGGGATTTTCAATATTTTTAAGAAGAAATATTAATCCTATAATTACTATCGGTATGATCCAGGTTAGCCATTTTATTACCTTAGGGTTTGGCTCACTATTTCCTTCAGGTTTCATAATTACCTCCTAATTATGCAAAAGGTCTCTATCTTTAACAAAGCGTAACATAGGATATTTTTGTTAAACAGCAACCATAGTCGCAACTAATGAAAAAACATTAATGTTTTCAATATCCAACAAGCAGCTGTAGAATTTCCTGTTACCACAAGAGCTTCTTAGTAGCAGCCAGGCATCTTATAAACTTATGTGTATATTAAGGTATCTGAGTGCAATCCCTAAATATAGATATTTAAATCCAATGGTTTTACACCTAGTTCCTTAAAAAGACAATCTTGTATAACAATTTATTGTAAGGGGGAATATAGAGAATCTCCTTTCTGTATTGTTCAGTAATAACTCGGTAAGTCCGCTTTTCTTTATGATGAAGAAGATTTAACCATTCTGAACCTTTTTTCCTTTGAAAGAAAAAACCTCTTAGAATGGAGCATTATCCATCGTCCATTCTAAGAGGTATATGTTATATCATCTTACTCTTCTTCGGTTCCCGGTTTTTTCTTGCGGAACTTCGCCAATACTTCGTATACGATTGGCACGATTAAGAGTGTCAGAAGCGTTGAACTGATCAAACCGCCGATAACCGTTACGCCGAGTCCTTTAGAAATGACCTGGCTTCCGCCTTCGAAGCCTAGCGCTAATGGAATCAAGGCGCCGATTGTCGCGATGGCTGTCATCAGGATCGGACGGAGTCGTGTAGAGCCGGCTTCCAGGAGCGCTTCTCTCGTAGACAGGCCTTCCGCTTCCTTATGAATCACGCGGTCAATCAAGACAATCGCATTCGTGACAACGATACCGATCAGCATGAGCATACCGATCATGGCGTTCAGACTGATCGTTTCACCTGATACATAAAGTCCGACAAGGGCACCGATGACTGTGAACGGCAATGAGAACAGGATCGCAAATGGCGCGAGTGCTCCGCCGAATGTAATTACGAGCACAAGGTACACGATCGCTATTGCTGCCAGCATCGCTAAACCGAGCTTCGTGAAGGAATCAGCAATATCTGCTGATACGCCTCCTGTGTCAATCGATACATTATCAGGAGGGTTAAGCTTATCCACTTTCTTCTGAACCTCAGCTGATACGGCTGTGACGTTGTCAGATGCAACCTCACCTGTGACATCTGCATAGACTTTTCCGTCACGTTTTGAAACAGTATCTGATGTTGATCCTTCTTTCACTTTTGCAACATCGCCGATTTTGACTTCCTGGCCAGTCGCAGATGTGATCTTTTTATTCTCTAAATCTTTCACACTCTTATACTGGTCTTTTTCAGTCTTAATGTTCACATCAAGCTCTTTGCCGTCTTTTTTCACGGTTGTGAGCGGTTTTTGTGATGTTTGCGTCATTAAGGCCTGAGAAATTTGAGACGCCGTTAAACCGAGTTTGCTTAATTTTTCTTGGTCAGCGACAAATGTGTACTCATCATATGTGCTTGAAAGGCCTGAGTTTACGTTCTTCAGATCCTTTTCATCTTTCATGATTTTTTCAATGTCGTTGACCGTGTCTTTAATGTCGTTTTCTGAATCGCCATACACATAGTATGTTAATTCGTTGTTATTGCCTGAAGAGCTGAAGTTTTGTGACTTCCATTCTCCGCGGTCAGATTGCTTTTGGATTTCCTTCAGCACGTTGTCTTTTTCTTTATCAAAATCAGGCGTGTCGCTTTCATATTTGATATAGAATAACGCACCGTTTGAATCTCCCCCGGCAAGCGGGCTGCCAGAGCCTAATGAATACTGAACGGTATCAACATGCTTGCGGTCAAGCAGGATTTTTTCCGCTTTTTCAGCTTCATCTTCAGCTTCTTTTTTCGTTTCTCCAGGCTCTGGGCTGTAAGTAAGCTGTACCGTTTTTTCTTCTTGGGACGGCAGGTAGCTGGCACCGATTAACGGTACAAGGAACAAGCTTCCAAGGAGCATCAGAACAGCGATGATAGACGTGATCCATTTATGGCTCAGCGCCCAGTTCAATACTTTTTTATAGATGTTTGCAAGTCTTCCGGGTTTGTGCTCTTTCGCTTTAATCGGCGCGCCTGTTAATGATTTTTTGAACAGGCTGTGTGCGAGCATCGGCACAAGCGTGATCGAAATCAACAGGGATGCGGCAAGCGCAAATACAATCGTTAAGGCAAACGGGATAAACAATTCACCGATTTGTCCGCCTACAAGTGCGAGCGGCAGGAATACCGCGATTGTTACGATCGTCGATGACATGATCGGTTTGAACATTTCTTTCGTCGCTTCACGCACTAAGGCTTTTCCGCGGAGCGGCTCATCCTTGAGTCTCATGCGGCGGTAAATGTTCTCGATCACAACAATGGAGTCATCGACAACCCGTCCAATCGCAACAGTCATTGCGCCAAGCGTCATGATATTCAGTGTGATATCAAGCTGCTGCAGCACAAGAAGTGCGATGAGCAATGATAATGGAATAGAAACAATCGAAATTAATGTTGATTTGATATCTCTTAAGAATAAGAGAATGATCACAATCGCAAAAATCGCGCCAAAAATGGCTTTGCTTAACATCGTTTCAACTGACTGTGTGATCGGCTCAGCCATGTCGAGTGTTGCGCTGTAGTTGAAGCCTTTATGGTCTGCTTTGAACTGCTTCAGCTCGGCTTTGACATTATCGGCAACCTCTACTGTATTCGCATCGTTTGCTTTGACGATGTTAATACCGATGCTGTCTTTGCCATTTGTGCGTGAAACAGATTCAGCTTTTTTCACATCTTTCAATGTGGCAATGTCAGAAAGCTTGACCGTCGGCACATCTGTGCTTGCGCTTTGCTGCGCCTGTGCCGCCGCTGCAGCTTGTGCACTTTGCGCCGCCGCTTGAGATGCTGCGCTGCCGCCTGCACTTGAAGCAGATGCCGTCGGGATTCTCATATTCTTCAAATCTTTAATGGTTTCAATATCTCCGCTGACAACGACAGATTTTTCTTTATTTCCGAATGTGTACAATCCTAGCGGAGTTGTTACATCTGAACCTTGAATCACTTGCTTGACCGTATCTTCATCAAGGCCGTATTCTTTCAGTTTGTCTTCTTTGAAAGAGAATTCAACCTCTTCCACCTGCTGGCCTGATACTTGGACGGAGGCAACGCCTTCTAAGCCTTCAAGCTTAGGAACGAGGCTGTCTTCCACTTGTTTTGTCAGGTCTTGCAGGTTGCCTTTATCGCTGGACACGCTTAGCGTCAGAATCGGGAAGGAGTTCAAGCTGTAGCGTGAAATTTCCGGATCCTTCGCGTCATCAGGAAGGCTGACATTATCTAATGCTTCAGCCGCTTCTGTTTTCGCTTTGTCCATATCTTTCTCATAGTCATATTCAATCATGACAGACGATGCGTTTTCATAGGACGTTGAAGTCACTACACTGACCCCGTCCAAATTCTGCACCGCTTGTTCAACCGGTTTGGTCACCTCATCAGCCACTTGGCTTGGAGTCGCGCCCGGATATGTCGTGCTGATTGTCAGGTAAGGCATGTTCACGTCAGGAATGGATTCTTGCTTCATATTCATACCCGCATACAAGCCGGCTGCCGTTACAATAATCGTCATCAGCCATACAGCGAATTTGTTTTTCAGAACAAAATTAATAACGTGATTCATCATATCCTCCATTACATTTTTTATTGACTGACTGGTCATTCTATATAATACTAAACGTTATAATGCAACAACGTCAACTCATATATCAGAAAATTTTACTAAATTTTTCAAGGGTTAAGGGGAAGCACGTCATGAATGAAAAAAAAGAGAAAATCATAAAAACCAGCATTCATTTGTTTGCGAAAAAAGGATTTGCTGCCACGACGATCCAGGAAATCGCCAGCGAATGCGGGATCTCAAAGGGCGCTTTTTATTTGCACTTTAAATCAAAAGAAGCGCTGCTGTTATCCGCCTGTGAATATTACATCGGAATGTCTATGAAAAAAATGAAAACTATAGAAGAAGATCTCGCCGGGAAGCCGCCTAAGGAAGTGCTGAAAAAGCAAATTGGCGCTCAGTTTGAAGATTTTCGTGATCATAAAGATTTTATCGTTCTTTTGCTTACCGAAAATATCATTCCGGAAAATCAAGAAATCAAGCAATACTTTTACAAAGTAACCACGGAGACGGATAAGCTGTACCGCAATGCCTTGCTGGCATCTTATGGTGAAAAAATCGAGCGGTACGTCGCAGATTTGTCTATTATGACAAGAGGCATTGTGCATTCCTATATGAATGTGATGGTATTTAACAGTGAGCTTACAATTGATGCAGAAGAAATCTCATCATTTATCGTCGAGAGACTGGATGATCTTGTACAGGGGCTGAGCCATACAGCTCTCAATCCGATCGTGCCAAAAGACATTTTCAATCCGATGCCTGCGGGGAAAGACCAATTGCTTGAGAGCATTCAGAACATAAAAGAACACAGCGCGCTGCCCGAGGATATCACCGTGTCACTCGATGTTATCGAGGAAGAACTCGCTCAGGATAAACCGCGCAAGCCGATTATTAAAGGCATGCTCTCCAATTTGACCGGAAGCAATGACGAAGAAGTTGAAAAGCTTCGGGCTTCCATTTCTATATTTATCTCGATATGACCAAAAAAAGCAGCCCCTGCGGGCTGCTTTTTTGATTAGCGTTTTTTAATTTCTTCAAGCAGGATTTTGTTGACCATCGGCGGGTTGGCTTGTCCTTTGGACGCTTTCATAATCTGTCCGACAAGGAAACCGATCGCGCGGTCTTTCCCGTTTTTAAAGTCTTCGATTGATTGAGGATTGTTGTCAAGCGCCTCTGTGACAAGCTTCAGAAGCACGCCTTCGTCAGAAATCTGCACGAGGCCTTTCTCTTTCACAATCTTCTCAGCGTCGCCGCCTTTTTCAATCAGTTCTTTAAACACTTTCTTCGCGATCTTGGAAGAAATAGTTCCTTTTTCGATCAATTTGATCATGCCGGCAAGGCCTTCAGGTGTCAGGGCAACATCGGCAAGCTCTTTTTGCTCAGCGTTTAGGTAAGCTGACACTTCACCCATCAGCCAGTTGGACGCTTGTTTCGCTTCAGCGCCTTTTTGTACGGTTTCTTCGAAGAAATCAGCCATTTCTTTTGTCAGCGTCAGAACCATCGCATCGTATGCAGGCAAGCCAAGCTCTTCGATATAACGCTTGCGGCGCTCGTCCGGAAGCTCAGGAATGCTTGCTTTTACGCGTTCCTTCCATTCCTCATCAATGTAGAGCTCGACAAGGTCTGGCTCAGGGAAGTAACGATAGTCGTCAGACCCCTCTTTGACACGCATGAGAATGGTTTTCTTCGTTGCTTCGTCGTAACGGCGCGTTTCCTGCTGGATAACGCCGCCGGAGAGAAGAACCTGCTCCTGGCGTTTTTCTTCGTGCTCAAGGCCTTTTTGAACAAACGCAAAGGAGTTCAAGTTTTTCAATTCTGTTTTTGTGCCGAATTCCTCTTGGCCGATCGGGCGAAGAGAGATATTGGCGTCACAGCGAAGTGAACCTTCTTCCATTTTACAGTCAGAAACGCCTGTATATTGGATGATGGATTTCAGCTTTTCAAGATACGCGTACGCTTCTTCCGGCGTGCGGATATCCGGCTCAGATACGATCTCAACAAGCGGCGTTCCCTGACGGTTGAAGTCAACAAGAGAATAGCCGTCGCCTGTGTGCGTCAGCTTTCCGGCATCCTCTTCAAGGTGAAGGCGTGTGATGCCGATGCGTTTTGTTTTTCCGCCGACTTCAATTTCGATCCAGCCATTTTCGCCGATTGGCTTATCAAATTGAGAAATCTGATACGCTTTCGGGTTGTCCGGATAGAAATAGTTTTTACGGTCAAACTTCGTATCCGTTGCGATCTCACAGTTAAGCGCCATAGCGGCTTTCATTGCGAATTCAACAGCTTCTTTGTTCAGAACAGGCAGAACGCCCGGATATCCGAGGTCAATGACGCTTGTCTGCGTGTTCGCCTCCGCGCCGAACGGCGTTGGAGAGCTTGAGAAAATTTTTGATTTTGTTTTTAACTCGACGTGGACTTCAAGTCCGATTACCGTTTCAAAGTTCAATTTTTTTCACCCCTTACAATTCAGGTTTTGCTTTATGATGGTCTGTCGCTTGTTCAAATGCATGAGCAACGCGGTATACAGTGCTTTCATCAAAGTGTTTTCCGATGATTTGCAGTCCGAGCGGAAGTCCGTCTGCTAATCCGCATGGCACGCTGATTCCAGGTACGCCCGCAAGGTTGACCGGAATCGTTAAGATATCGTTTGCGTACATTGTGAGCGGATCTTTCGTGTTTTCACCGATTTTAAACGCAGGTGTCGGTGTAGTTGGTCCGACAATAACATCATATTTCTCAAATACGTCTTCGAAGTCTTTCTTAATCAACGTACGCACCTTTTGCGCTTTTTTGTAGTACGCATCGTAGTAGCCTGAGCTTAAAGCGAACGTTCCGAGCATGATCCGGCGTTTGACTTCATCGCCGAAGCCTTCTGAACGTGTTTGCTTATAAAGGTCGATCAGGTTGTCCGCATTGTCAGTGCGGTAGCCGTAGCGAATGCCGTCAAAGCGCGCAAGGTTCGCTGACGCTTCTGATGAAGACAGCAGGTAATATGTCGCAAGCGCGTATTTACTGTGCGGCAGAGACACTTCTTCCCATGTAGCGCCGAGGCCTTCAAGCACTTTCAGCGCGGCAAGAACAGATTCTCTCGCTTCTTTGCCGACACCTTCACCAAGGTATTCTTTCGGAACAGCGATTTTCAATCCTTTGATATCGCCAGTTAATGAAGAAAGAAAATCAGGCACATCCACATTTGCGCTCGTGGAGTCCATTTTATCTACGCCGGAAATTGCTTGAAGCAAGAATGCGTTGTCCTCAACCGTACGAGTAATCGGTCCGATTTGGTCTAATGAAGACGCAAATGCGACCAGCCCGTAACGAGACACGCGTCCGTATGTAGGCTTTAATCCGACAACCCCGCAGAAAGATGCCGGCTGACGGATGGAGCCGCCTGTGTCAGAGCCAAGTGAAAACGGAACTTCTCCCGCAGCGACCGCAGCAGCTGAACCGCCGCTTGAACCGCCGGGAACTGTATCGAGGTTCCAAGGGTTTTTCGTCAGCTTGTAAGCTGAGTTCTCGGTAGATGATCCCATGGCGAATTCGTCCATGTTCAATTTTCCGATTGTGATCGCTTCAGCGTCTTGGAGGCGCTGAACGACTGTAGCATCGTAGATCGGATCGAAGTTTTCGAGAATTTTGCTGGAGCATGTTGTGCGCAGCCCTTTTGTTACGATATTATCTTTTACGCCGATCGGCATACCGAAGAGAAGACCGTGCTCAGTACGGCTGTCAACCGCCTCGTCAAGCTCCTTCGCGTACGCGCGCGCTTTTTCTTCATCTAATGCCAAAAAGGCTTGTACCTTATCATCCACCGCTTGGATGCGTTTATAAGACTCGTCAACAAGATCAGAAATCTTAATCTCTTTTTTATGTATGAGCTGTTTTAATTCTGTGATTTTGTGATCAAATAATGACATTCCTTGTGTCCCTCCTTTAGTCCAGAATTGATGGCACACGAATATAGCCGTCTTTATGGTCAGGCGCATTTTTCATGACATCCTCAACCGGAAGGCCTTTACCCGCTTCATCTTCTCTCATGACATTTTTCATTTTCAGCACGTGAGTTGTAGGCTCCACATTGTCTGTATTAACCTCATTCAGCTCCTCGGCAAATGAAATGATGCTGTCAAGCTGTTCAGTGAACATTTTTGCTTCTTCGTCAGTAATTGCAAGTCTCGCAAGGTGCGCAACGTGCTTTACTTCTTCTATTGAAATTCGTGACATATGATCCACCTCCACATATTTCTCCGTTAAGTCATATAATACTGATCATATCAAAAACAAGCCCTTTAAAGCAACACAACGCCTTAGGGCGAGCCTGTGTTTTCGAAACAATACCCTATATATTTTATACTAAAAAGAGACAAAGGAGAAACGAAATATTTTTCTGAAAATTTTTACTTTAATTATTTTTGAAAGCGTTTTATTCTTTATTCCCTTCTAGGTTTACGCCGGTATTTCTTGCTGATCACCCAGGTTTCATCGCTTGAATGGCTGGGAATACTTTGTTAGGTTAAGTTACCAAGTGCACCTGCAAAAGAATTTCTTTTGTTTTGCACTGAGCCAGACTGCTTAACTGGCACCATCAATTTGAGAGGTGATGCAACATTATTAGAAATGAAGAGAGGGTAAAACGTGAGTATTGAAATTATTATATCGTTAGGAATTTATTTTATTGCCATGCTGTTAATCGGCTGGTATGCATTTAAGAAAACGACTGACATCAACGATTACATGCTTGGAGGAAGAGGCCTCGGACCGTTTGTCACTGCTTTATCTGCCGGTGCGGCGGATATGAGCGGATGGATGCTGATGGGTGTTCCCGGCGCGATGTTTGCGACAGGGCTTTCTACCTTATGGCTTGCTTTAGGTCTTACAATCGGAGCGTATTCAAACTACTTGCTGCTGGCTCCAAGGCTGCGTGCTTATACGGAAGCGGCGGATGATGCGATTACGATTCCTGATTTCTTTGATAAACGTTTCCAGCATTCTTCATCACTGCTGAAAATCGTATCCGCTTTAGTTATCATGATCTTTTTCACATTGTATACCTCTTCCGGTATGGTATCGGGCGGACGGCTGTTTGAATCTGCCTTTGGCGCGGATTACAAATTAGGCTTGCTTTTGACTACGGCTGTTGTCGTATTATACACATTGTTTGGCGGTTTCCTTGCTGTCAGTCTGACTGACTTTGTGCAGGGTGCGATCATGTTTGCAGCACTAGTGCTTGTGCCGATCGTTGCTTTTACCCACGTGGGCGGCGTTGCTCCGGCTTTCCATGAAATTGGCGCTGTTAACCCACATTTATTGGATCTCTTTAAAGGCGCGAGCGTCATTAGCATTATTTCCTATTTAGCCTGGGGCTTGGGCTACTACGGGCAGCCTCATATTATCGTCCGATTTATGGCCATTAAAAACATTAAAGACTTAAAGCCTGCGCGCCGAATCGGCATGAGCTGGATGATCATTTCAGTTCTCGGTTCTGTCTTGACAGGTTTGGTCGGTGTTGCTTATGCCCATAAATTCGGAGTTGCTGTAAAAGATCCGGAGATGATATTCATTATCTTCTCTAAAATCTTGTTCCACCCTTTAATTACAGGATTTTTATTGTCAGCTATTTTAGCTGCGATTATGAGTTCCATCTCCTCACAGCTCTTAGTCACAGCAAGTGCTGTGACAGAGGATGTGTACCGGACGTTTTTCAGACGAAAAGCTTCCGATAAGGAGTTGGTCATGATCGGGCGTCTGTCTGTACTAGTGATCGCCATTATTGCGATTCTTTTATCCTTGAATCCGAGCAGCTCCATTCTTGATTTGGTCGGATATGCCTGGGCCGGCTTTGGTTCAGCTTTCGGGCCTGCGATTCTGCTCAGCCTGTATTGGAAGCGGATGAACGAATGGGGCACGCTCGCTGCGATGATTGTCGGGGCTGCGACCGTGTTGATCTGGATTACAACCGGGCTGGCAAAATCAACCGGCGTGTACGAAATCATTCCTGGGTTTATCCTCAGCATGAGCGCCGGCATCATTGTCAGTATGATCACAAAACGTCCCGCAAAAGCTTCTTACCGGTTATTCGGGGTTATGGAAAAGCTGTTAAAACGCAAAAGGTAAACAAAAAGCCATCAAGCGCCGCTTGGTGGCTTTTGTGCTCTTGTTTTGCTATAAATACTGTGAGAGAATCATATTTATTTAAAAACATCTTAGAGAAGGGAGAATTTGCTGTTGAGCTGGTATATTGATCCTAATATTTTATTAAAACTGGGCATTGCCACTTTGATTGGCATGGTCATCGGGCTTGAGCGTGAATTAAAAAATAAGCCGCTCGGATTAAAAACCTGTATCGTTATCGCCGTCAGCTCATGCATGCTGACGATCGTCAGTATTAATGCGGCATATCATTTCCCTAAATACTACCGCATCATGATGGACCCGCTGCGTCTGCCGGCACAAATCATCTCCGGCGTCGGATTTATCGGGGCCGGTGTCATTCTGCGAAAAAGCAACGATGTCATTTCCGGCCTGACGACATCAGCTATGATCTGGGGGGCAGCGGGGCTCGGGCTGGCAACGGGAGCAGGTTTTTATAAAGAAGCATTTGCCAGCCTTCTGTTCATCCTGATCAGTGTGGAATTTCTGCCATGGGCGGTCAGAAAAATCGGTCCCGACCGCCTGCAGGAAAAAGACATCCGCATCAGAATGTCGCTCTCTGATAAAGACAAAATGACAGAGATTTTAAAAGAAATGAAGAGAAGAGATATCAAAACACACTCCGTTCGGATCGACGACCTGGGCGAAAAGGAATTTCCAATCATGGAAGTGAAGGTCCGCGTCCATAAAAACAGGTACACGACCGATGTCTACTATGACATTAAAGACATCGAAGGCGTGGTCGGCGTAAAATGTGATACATTATAAAAGCCAATGGGATATGAATCCCATTGGCTTAGATTGTTGACAAAATCCTAAAACGGTTTACGTTTTAGGATTTTGTCATCTTTTTTCAGCGTGATTGAAAACCCTTGAAGTCTAGGAAGGACGAGCATCGGAGCACAGCGAATGTACTAATTCGTGAGCACCGATGCACAGGACTGACAACGAATGCAAGGGTTTGTCGACACGCTGAAGCCAATGGGACATGAATCCCATTGGCTTTTTATCTACATCAGTACAGAAAAATCAAATGCTGTGATCGGTGTGCGATTCTCTATATCTCTTCTGAAACCGGCCAGCATTTCTTTTTCCTCTTCTCCAATTGTGTTAAGGTCAAACATCTGATGCAGCAATCCGTAAATCAGCATATGGCGAAGGCGAAGGAAATCAGGTATCCTTTTCAGCCACGCAGGATCAAGATCATTTTCCTCCCAGTACCCTTTCATAAAATGCGTCATAAATTCCTCTGTAAACGCAGTTTTATCTTCATATGGCACAACCGGGTACCACAGCACATTGTAAAGGAGAATGCTGATATCGTTAATGAACCAATTGTAGCCGATATCGTCAAAATCAAATGCTGTGATTTTGCCATGATCCCAATGGAAATTCCCATGATGAAGGTCCGCGTGCACCAAGCCGTAGCTGTCGCGGCTTTTCGGCAGCCGCCGCAGTTCATTCATCAGAGAATCGGCTTGCTGAAACACCTTTGTCTGATCTTCAGGCACATACTTTCTCAGCTTCAATTGCTCCTCTTCATCCCATTCCTGTCTTTTAAAAGCGGGATTAGTCAGTTTGTAGCTTTTTGTCAGGCTGTGCATCTTACCTGTGTATCTGCCAAGCTCATAAAATAGCGTTTCATTCCAGTCCGATTCATCCACTTTCTGCCCAGGCGCTTTCTCATACACTCTCACTAAAAAGGCCCCGCCGTTTCCGTCCGGCACTTCTTCAACGTCTTTTCCGCTCAATGACGGGAGTGGTTTGGCAACTGAAAGTCCGCCTTTCGCCAGGTGACGGAGCCATTCCATCTCTCCCTTAATGTAATCAGTAGTTCTCCGAATGGTATGGGTGATCTTTAAAATATAAGATTGATTGTCTTTCATCCATTCATAAACATAGTTTTCCGCATCAGCCAGAAAACGCGCCTGCCCTTTTGAGAAACCGTATTTCACCGCTGCCTCTGCCAAAACCTGTTCTTCATGATATATTTTTTTGATTTCTTTATGCACGTTTAACTTCCTTTCCTTACTATAGTTTTGATATCGACTGTTTTCACACGAGTGCCAGCATCAACATACCTCCCCTTGATTTGTGTTTTAGCAGAAGCGGAAACACCTTCCTTTTCCTGTTAATTGTAACATAAAAAACCCTTGTGCCATATTGGCACAAGGGTTGCTTTGTTTATCAGTCATAAATGTGAACAGTCGGCTCTTTATCTCCCGCATTGCGGATAATGACCGCTTCCTGCCCGTCTGAGGAGGTGATGTTAACTTCGACATCAACTGAGCCCTTGGAGTAGTAGTCCATCACTTCACCCGTTAAGAACTGGGTAAACGCGACAACTTCACTTTTTCCGTAAAATTGCATTGGGATGTCAATCTTTATTTTCTTCATTTCATCATTTTCATACAGCGCTGTACCGACAACGCCTGTGTAGTTCGGGAAATATTCTTCAATTGAGTTTTTGAAGCGCTTAAAGACCTCGGAATCATCCGGGTACTTTTCTGCTGTGGTTGTATCCGCCGGATAGAATACATATTTTTCATTGATGTCATCCCAATTTGAGATATCAGCAGAGCCTGCCTTGACCTCTGTTTTGGCGATGAAGTTCCCCGGCACAATCGATGTTTTTGACGCCTGTTTATAAAGCGCGACTGTGATCGGCACATTCTTCAAGTTGTCTTTTTTACGGAGGCGGTTAATGACCTCCTGTGCGATTTTTTCTCCTTGTTGGCGGAGCGTGCTTTCTTTAATCTCCACTTCTTTTTGAGGATCGCCTGTTTTTTCGCGATAATAATACACGGAGTTTAACGCCAGTCCGATCATCACACCGCCAAGCTGAATGGAATTCTTGTCTTTTCTGACTAGATAATCGTGCTCCAGCATGGAAGCTAAATAAACCGGGCTGCTTTGGTTCTTTTCTTCTGTTGAACCAGAGCTCGGAAGCGCTGGGTTCAAGCCTTCATTTTTAAAGTTTTTATCTGCTTTTTCGGCTTTTTTCAGATCAGAGCCTGTTTTTTTCCGTGCCAGCCAGCTTAATACAGTATCTTCATCTAAATATTGCCCTTCTTGGAACAGATAATCGTCAGTCGAGAAAGAATCTTGGGCAAGACGCATCAGCCCTGTTTCAAACTCATCAATGTCAAGTCTTGTATTCAGCTGTTCCGTTGTTAAGCCGCGCGCCTTTCCTGCCTTAAACGGCAGCACCATTTTGTAATAGGAGTCAGAGATGTTATATTTCGGGACAATCGCTTTTTCTGACGATTTCGCCGTCTTTTGTGTGATCTCCTCCTCCTTCTTCCCCCCAAAACCTGACGAGCAGGCAGACAGCATTAACACTGCCGCCGTTGCCGCCATTACCAACGTCTTTTTCAATAGAAAACACTCCTCTTATTTCTTTAGCTCTCCCATTAACTGTTCTTCATTCCATACTTCAATGTTCAGCTCTTGCGCTTTTGTCAGCTTGCTTCCCGCCGCTTCTCCAGCGATGACCAAGTCTGTGTTTTTGCTGACGCTGCCGGTCAGTTTGCCGCCGAGCGCTTCGATTTGCGCTTTGGCATCGTTTCTTGACAGTTGTTCAAGCTTTCCTGTCAGAACAATGGTTTTACCCGCAAAGTAAGAATCGCTGTCCTCTGCTTTTACTTTTTTCGGGCCTTTGTAGAGTGTGTTTACGCCCAGCTCTTGAAGTTCATCGAGGAGTTCAAGCATTTCTTCTTTATGAAAATAAGTGATGACCGCGTCAGCCATTTTTTCACCGATTTCATCGATTGCGAGAAGTTCCTCTTTTGAGGCTTTTTTCAGGTTTTCAAGGCTTTCAAAATGCATGGCGAGCGTTTTTGCTGCCTTTGATCCGATAAAGCGGATGCCAAGACCGAACAGCAGACGCTCTAACGAATTTTCTTTTGACTTTTGGATAGAGCTGATCAGGTTTTCAGTGGACTTTTCGCCCATGCGTTCGAGCTGGATGACCTGTTCCTTCGTCAGCTTATACAAGTCCGCCACATTGTGGACAAGGTCTTCCTTAAACAGCTGTGTGATGACTCGCTCGCCGAGCCCGTCAATGTTCATGGCATTGCGGGAAACGAAATGGATCAGCCCTTCCCGGATTTGCGCCGGGCATTCCGGATTAATACAGCGAAGCGCCACTTCTCCTTCGATGCGGACGAGCTCACTGCCGCATTCAGGACACTCCGTTGGCATGCTGAATTCCTTTTCTTCTCCTGTCCGCTGTTCAACGAGGACATTCACGACTTCCGGAATGATATCGCCCGCTTTTTTGACGACGACTTTATCCAAAATCCGAATATCCTTCTCTTTAATTAAATCTTCGTTATGAAGGGATGCTCTTGAGACCGTTGTGCCGGCAACTTTTACCGGCTCCAATACCGCGGTCGGCGTAATCACACCCGTTCTGCCGACATTTAATTCGATATCGAGAAGCTTTGTTACAACCTCTTCAGCAGGAAATTTATACGCGATCGCCCAGCGCGGGCTTTTCGCGGTGAAACCAAGCTCCTCCTGCTGATCAAGAGAATCGACTTTAATGACGATGCCGTCAATTTCGTACGGGAGGTCAGCACGCTTCGCCTGAAGCTCATCGATCAGCGCAATGACTTCCTCTATGCTGCCGCATTTCTTACGTTCCTGATTCGTTTTAAATCCGATTTCGTCGAGAAAATCAAGCCCCTGGCTTTGTGTCTCCACACCCATCTCGTCAAGCTCCGCTATACTGTAGACGAAGATATCGAGGTTTCGTTTCGCCGCAATTTTCGGATCAAGCTGTCTGAGTGAGCCAGCGGCTGCATTTCGCGGATTGGCAAACGGTTCTTCTTCATTTCTGATCCGTTCCTCATTGAGCGCTTCAAACGAACGCTTCGGCATATACGCCTCTCCGCGCACTTCGATCGACAGCTTACGGTTCATTTTGAGGGGGATACTGCGGATCGTCTTCAGATTCTCCGTAATATCCTCCCCCGTCGTGCCGTCACCTCTTGTGGCCCCTCTGACAAAATAGCCGTCTTCATAACGGAGAGAAACAGCAAGACCGTCTATTTTCAGCTCCACATTATACGCCACATCGTCGCCGACGGCTTGGCGCACCCGGCGGTCGAAATCACGAAGATCATCAGCATTAAAGGCGTTGCCGAGACTAAGCATTGGCGTGCCGTGGGTGACTTTCTGAAACGCTTCAAGCACGGCACCGCCGACACGCTGCGTAGGAGAGTCAGGCGTTCTGAGGTCTGGGTGCTCCTCCTCGATCGCAATCAGCTCCTGCATCAATCTGTCGTATTCGGCATCAGGGACGCTCGGTTCATCTAAGGTGTAATATTCATAGCTATACTTGTTGATGGTGCGGCGCAGTTCGTCTGCCCGCTGCTTCGCTGTTTCTTTGTCCATCTGTTTCTTCCTTTCCTCTTCAATTACTGCTTTTCAATAGGGGCGAATGCCGCTAACAGGCGTTTCACACCGACAGGGCTCGGGAAGGCAATATCGAGCTCCGTCCCTTCTCCTTCGCCTTTCACACTGACGACAGTTCCTGTTCCCCATTTTTTATGGCCCGCTTTATCTCCGACTGCCCAGTTTAAGGTGTCGCCGCCTGTTTTGCTGGCGTAGGATACCGGACGTGAAACAGGGCCGCGTCTCGGCTGCATTTTTCTCGCGGATGGCGCTCTCGTTTCTTTTTTCTCATTTAGGTTTTCCAATAAATCATCCGGTATTTCAGCAATAAAGCGAGATTCCGGGTTCATATTTGTTCGGCCAAACAAAGTGCGCATTTTGGCGTTGGTCAGATAAAGCTCCTGTTCCGCTCTTGTAATCCCAACGTAAGCAAGGCGGCGTTCTTCTTCCATTTCCGCTTCCTCCATTAATGAACGGCTGTGCGGGAAGACACCTTCTTCAAGCCCCATCAGGAAAACAACCGGGAATTCCAGTCCTTTTGCGGCGTGCAGTGTCATCAGGGTGATTGCATCCTTGCCGCCGGACTCCTCTTCTTTCTGATCAAGCTGATCGATGTCTGCGATCAGCGCCAAATCTGTGAGGAACGCAACGAGTGTCTTGTCTTCGCTTTTCTGTTCAAAGTTTTTCGTTACGGACAGGAACTCGTCAATGTTTTCTAAACGGCTTTGGGCTTCGATTGATTTCTCAGCCTTGAGCATTTCTCTGTATTCCGTCTTATCAAGAATTTCTTCCGTCAGCTCTGTAATCGATAAATAATCCTGCATATTGGTGAGGTTCTCAATCATCTGCCTGAAGCTGTCGAGCGCGTTGGCCGCCTTGGCACTGACACCGATAAAATCGACCTGCTGAATCGCTTGGAAAAAGGACACGCCGTTCATCGCCGCATATGAAGCGATTTTTTCAAGTGATGTCGCGCCGACTCCGCGCTTGGGCACATTAACAATGCGCGTAAAACTGATATCGTCATCCGGATTGGATACGAGGCGCAGGTACGCGAGAATATCTTTAATTTCTTTTCTGTCATAGAACTTTGTGCCGCCGACAATGTTATAGTTCAAACCCGCTTTGAGAAGCGTTTCCTCAATCACACGGGATTGCGCGTTTGTCCGGTACAAAATAGCGATATCCGACAGTTTTCGCTTGCCTGTGCTGTAAAGCTGATGAATTTTACCGGCCACAAACTGTCCTTCGCCGAACTCATTATCTCCGCGGTAATAGGAAATTTTGATGCCTTCATCGTTCTCCGTCCACAAATTTTTCGGTTTGCGGTTTGAGTTGTTTTTAATGACCTCGTTAGCCGCCCGCAAAATCCGTTTTGTTGAACGATAGTTTTGTTCAAGCAAAATCACGCTTGCATTCGGATAATCTTTTTCAAAAGAAAGGATGTTGGCGATATCCGCCCCGCGCCATCTATAAATCGACTGGTCGGAGTCCCCGACAACGCAAAGGTTCTGGAAACGCTCCGCAAGCTGTTTGACGAGCATGTATTGGGCTCTGTTCGTATCTTGATACTCATCGACGTGGATATACTGGAATTTGCGCTGATAAAATTCAAGCACTTCCGGCACACGGTCAAACAGTTTAATCGTCGTCATAATTAAATCGTCGAAATCGAGCGATTGGTTTTTCAAAAGCTTCTTCTGGTAATCTGTGTATACATCGCTGACGACCTGATCGTAGTAGCCGCCGGCAACTTTAGAGAATTCCTCCGGTTCGGTCAATTCGTTTTTCGCACTGCTGATCGTGCCGAGGATGCTTCTCGGGTCAAACTTCTTCGGATCAATATTGCGCTCCTTCAAAATCCCCTTAATTACTGAAAGCTGGTCAGCCGTATCAAGAATGGAGAAATTGCGGTTGATCCCGATCCGGTCGATATCTCTGCGCAAGATCCGCACGCACATGCTGTGGAATGTGGAAATCCAGATATCGTCCGCGCCGGGTCCGAGGATGCTTTCCACACGTTCTTTCATTTCTCGCGCCGCTTTATTTGTAAATGTGATCGCCAGAATGTTCCACGGCGCCACATGCTTTTCCGCCATTAAGTAAGCGATTCTGTGTGTCAGGACACGCGTCTTTCCGCTTCCCGCTCCCGCCATCAGCAAAAGAGGGCCGTCCGTTGTTTTGACAGCTTCCTGCTGAACGGGGTTTAATCCGCTTAGTAATTGATTGCTAATATAATTCAAAATTCGTTCACCCGCCTATACAAAACATATGTTCTATCATAAACCAAATCCGTACAATTTACTACTCGCCTTTTACAGCCGCTACTGTTTTCAAAGCCCGGTCAAAATCTTCATACACCGCATTGCCCACAACGATCACGTCGGCATGCTCTGCATATTGCTTTGCCGTTTCCGCATCCTTGATGCCGCCGCCATAAAACAGGGTGGAGGTTTCCAATACAGCCTTCGTTTTCTTCACGGCTTCTATGTCGCCAAGCATGCCGCTGTATTCCAAATAAAAAATGGGAAGCTGCAGCAGCTCAGATACACGCGCATAAGCGGCAATATCGTCAATGCTCAAATCAGCATCTGCTTCAGTCAATGCCGCGGCTTTGCAATCCGGATTTGCGATGCAGTACCCTTCCGCCGCGATTTCTTCCATTGACATCAGTTCACCGTATTCCTTCATGGCTTTCTGATGCATGCCGACAATCCAGTCCGCGTTTTTACTATTTAATACACTCGGAATAAAATATAAGTCAAATCCGGGAACGATCGCTTCAATCGCTGACACCTCAAGGACACACGGCACCAAAAACCGTCTCACCTTAGACATCATCCGCAGGACATTGTCCTCTGTCACACCATCGCTTCCTCCGATAATGACCGCATCCGTTCCCGATTCACAAAGAATCTCCAGTTGTTCATCAGGCAAATCTTTATTTGGATCAAGCTTAAAGACATGCTTCCACTCCGTTACATCGTACACGTCATACGTTCCTCCATTCGTTTGTTACCATTTAAACATTATAACAAATTCACATAGCGCGGAAAAACGGAAAAAGCCGTTAATCTCGTTATTCACTGAAAAAGGTGTTTTGATTCTTTTTTCATAAAAAAAGAGAGCTCCAGAAAGCTTTTCAACGCTTCAAGGCCTAGGTAAAAGATTCTTCTGTTATTGTTTGGAAGGCATTCAACTGTGGAAATGGTTACATAAAAAAGGAGACTGACAGATGGAAACGATTATCATTGCACTCATCGCATTTATCATCGGGATCATTGCCATCCCCATTATGTTGTTTGTCTGGCTCTACATAAAGGATGAAAAACAGCAGGAGCACTCAATCCTTCGCAACTATCCCGTCATCGGCAGGTTCCGGTATATCCTTGAAAAAATCGGGCCTGAGCTCAGACAGTATTTATACAGCAATGACAATGAGGAGCAGCCTTTTTCACGAAAGGAATATGAGCAAACTGTCATCTCGGGCAAATACAAAAGCAGAATGATGGGCTTTGGATCTGTAAGAGATTTTGACAAACCGGGCTATTTTATCCGTAACGCCCTGTTTCCGAAACAAAAAGAGGAATTGCGTGTCAATCAAACACCTAAAATTGATACCCAAATCTATCACCTTGATGCTGACAATCTGTTCAGACGCAAGGAACACGCCGAACACATCAAAGCCGATCCGTTTTTCCTCCACCCTGATGATGTACAGGTGATCGGCGAGCATACATGTGAGAAGCCTTTTTATGTGAAAGGATTAGTCGGCCAGTCTGCCATGAGCTACGGTTCCCTTGGAGAACGGGCAATTACGACGCTCTCAAAAGGGCTTCATCAAGCTGGCGGCACATGGATGAATACAGGTGAAGGGGGTTTATCTGAGTATCATGTAAAGGGCGGCGCCGATATCATTTGCCAAATCGGGCCGGGCCTTTTTGGCGTACGCAAAAGAAACGGAGAATTTTCGTGGGAGGAGTTTAAAAGAAAAAGCAGGCTTGACCAAATTAAAGCGTTTGAGCTGAAGCTGGCGCAAGGAGCTAAAACCCGCGGCGGCCATGTGGACGGCGCCAAGGTATCAGAGGAAGTGGCAGACATTCGGAATGTCGAACCAGGAAAGTCGATTGACAGCCCGAACCGCTTTCATGAATTTTCAAGCGTTCCTAGCATGCTCGACTTTATTGAGAAACTTAGAGATGTGGGACAAAAGCCGGTCGGAATCAAACTTGTCGCTGGCCATCCAGACGAATTGCACGAGCTTTTTTCTTATATGAAGAAAAGCGGAAAGCATCCGGATTTTATCACGATTGACGGGAGTGAAGGCGGTACGGGAGTGAAGGCGGTACGGGAGCTTCCTTTTATGAGCTCGCGGACACAGTCGGCCTTCCGATTATGACAGCTCTCCCTATTGTGGATACACTTCTTAGACAATACGGGTTGCGCAGCCACCTGAAAATCTTTGCTTCCGGCAAGCTCCTGACTCCTGACAAAATCGCGGTCGCATTAGCTCTCGGCGCTGATTTTGTTAACATTGCACGCGGCATGATGTTTTCGGTCGGCTGCATCCGCGCGCTCGTGTGCCACACCAACACTTGTCCGGCGGGTGTGGCGACAACAGATCCAAAACTGCAAAAAGCACTGAGCGTTGAGGAAAAACAGCACCGTGTTTGCAACTACGTCATTTCACTGCGCGAGGGACTGTTTAACCTCGCAGCCGCAGCCGGGATCCATTCGCCTGTCTGCTTTTCCAAAGAGCATGTTGTCTATCGAAAAGAGAATGGCAGCATCGTTGATATCGACAAACTCATTCATCAATTTGTTTCATAAGAAAACCGCCCTTGCCGAACGGCAGGGCGGTTTTTTTATTTAGAAGAAGACTCCGTTTCGGTTTCCTTCACACGGTCAAGCGCCATTTCATAAGCGTCATTTCCGTAATTTAAGCAGCGTTTCACACGGGAAATCGTAGCCGTGGAAGCGCCTGTTTCTGTTTCAATCTTATGGTACGTGTTTCCTTCGCGAAGCATGCGCGCCACTTCAAGGCGCTGAGCCAGCGATTGAATTTCGTTAATTGTGCAAAGATCATCGAAGAATCGGTAACATTCCTCCAAGTCTTTCAGCGATAAGATTGAGTTGAATAACTGGTCCAATTCTTTGCCGCGTAATTTATCGATTTGCATCGTTACACACCTTCTCCTTTACTAATGGAAGCCGCATCGAGATCAGGCACGATATTAATCCAAGTCTTTCCTGGCACAAACGGCAGCCATTTGCCGTCTTTCACCGGCACAATTCTTCCGTTTACTTGTTTCCAGTCTGTTTCAATGACGTTTCCGTGCTGAAACAACAGACCTTTCCCCCCTGATTCCAGGTCGATGTCCCGCCTTCCATCTTGATCAATAGTACGATGGCTGGCTTCAACAATGAAAATATTTTGCATTGCAACCGGCTTTCCGGTTTCCCGGTCTGTCGTTATGACACCATCAGAGCTTCTTGTATACGCTTCAGCTTTTTTATCATAATTGTATTCGACAAGATTTGTAACGTTCTTTGTTCCATAATCTACCCGAACATTATAAGATTCATTTGCAGGTTTTGCTTCTGATGTTTGAAACAGCAGCGGATCTGTTTTCCGCTTCAGCTCATATCCCTTTTGCTCCGCCGCCTTTTTTATGTACTCATAAGACGTGTAGGAATTGTGGGGAGGTTTGCTGAAATCAGCTCTCCAAAATAAGCTTCCGTCAAAATCCAATCCGTTCATATAATCGGCAGCTCCGGATTCAAGCTGCTCTTTGGCGCCGGGACTCCAGCCGTGATGGACAAATATGCTGTCAAAGCCATTGCTGAGAGTGACGAAATATTCCCGCGCGCTCCGCACAGGTCCGACAGTTTCAGGCATCTGGCTTTGGAAAATAGCCAGAAATCTTGTAATTTGCCCTTCGGCAAGGGCCTCTATGACAATGTCGGCTTTAGACAGTCCTGATTGCGGCCTCGCCTTCGGGTGATTGTTCACCACAACAGCAACAGGCCGGCGTTCAGTCACCTTCTGTTCAGTCTCCAGTCCCGTCAAAGGAGCCTTCGGCTTCTTTGCAGATTCCGGGACAGCATCCTTCTGCTGGCAGGATACAAGCAGAAAAAACACGAAACACAGCACGTAAACTGTCAACCATTTTTTCATATGTCGGCTCCCCGCTCTTTTATATTTTAACGCATTATCGACGGAAAGAGTACAGTTTTTTTCATGACGTCGAAGATTCCTCTCGGCGTAATGCGTATATATGGAAGGTGTGTACTTTGCAAAAAGAGCAGCGTATAGACGGGATCGCAAAATTGATAGCCTCTATCTGCCAAAAGATCTCTCAGCTTTTGTTCCTTCTCAAGCACGTCTTCATACGCTTCCGAAGCGGCGCAGCCGCACAGCGCAAGCGGAAGTTCATACAGAATTTTTCCGTTTTCCGCTAGAACGATTCCTCCCCCGATTTCTTTCATGCGAGCGAAAGCGAGCAGCATATCCGCTTTGTTTTTTCCAATCGCGACAATATCGCCTGTCGTCGTAAAGGAGCTCACAAATCCCTGCACGCTTGAGGCAAAGCCTTTTATCATCGTATTGACGCGCCACTTCCCATGTTTATCAAGCATTGTCAAATAACTTTCATCATGGTCAAACGAGAGCTGTTCCATCGAATTGTCGATCTCAATCGTATACGGCTCCATGATCACCTCATTCCGCATTTTCACGCCCATCGGCATCGAAAACTGCAAATCATCCATCGTCATATCATATGAAAGCTCGAGCGGGACAAGACCGCCTTTGTTCCAGTCCGTTTTTGTAAACGCCTTCATATTACAGCCGTCCTTACGAAGAATGATCCCTTTTGACAGCACGGTCACTGGATTCGGATTTAACGGATCTTCAAGTATGTTCAGTGACGCCAGTCTTCCCGGTCCGGCCACACCTAAATAATCATCCATTTGATAATACTTTGCAATATTAAACGTTGCCATATTGTAGGCATCGATTGCCGGAACTCCTTCTTCTAACGCGATGCGGATCAGCTCGTTTGTCATGCCGTTTTTATAAAAATTCGGCGTCGCGCCGTCTGTCGTGTAAAAGAAGTGGTCATAATAGCGGAAGCCCTTCTCATGCAGCTCCTGCAAGATCTTTCTCATATCAGGGCGAATAGAAGAATTCCGAAGGGAAACATAGTAGCCCAGTTCCAGCCTTCTCATCACATCCTCGCCTGTCATTGCTTCATGATCACAATCAGCTCCGAACAGTTTCATTTTTGTAAGCGTTTTATCCGAAGCGCCGGGAAAATGGCCTTCAATGCGTTTCCGCAGCTTCTTTGTAGCTTGCATGCAGTGAAGCATTAAATCATCACCATCCACCAAACGGGGCCATCCGGTCATTTCACCGCCTTGAATGACATCCGGATGTTCAATCCACTGCTTTCTGACATCAAACGGAAGAACGTGATCCTCGTTCCGAACTTCGGTTTGGAGGTCATAGCGTGACCACCAAAAATACTGAACAGGCTGCTTTTTAAGTTCACTCAAAATCGTAAGCGCTTTCTTTTTTCCGCTTTGTAAAAGCAAAAATAAGTTATCATTCACAAATGTTGTTGTTCCATATTGAGACACATATTCCGCCAGCGTTTGGGGATTATATATTTGAAAAGGATGTGCGTGCGGTTCGATATACCCTGGCACAATGTATTTTCCTTCACAATCAATCGTATGAATTTCTTCGGCTCTATTCGGAAGTTCATGACCCACATAAACAATGCGGTCCTGATAAATCCAAATGTTTTTTTTCAGCCATTGTTTTACATATGGATTTAAGACGAGAGCATTCCGTAAAAGGAGCGTTGGAAGCAGCTTTGAGTCTACAACATCAACCTGTGCCCTGATGTCTTTGTTTTTCCAGTTAAAGGTTCGTTCGGACATTCACATACTCTCCTTTACATGTATTAGACTCATGGTATCACATCCTTCCTCATCTCGCACGGTAAAAACGTTACAAATTTTTGAAGGTCCAGTTAAAAAACTTTTAAGCGAAAAGGAGCAGATTTCCATGAAGCCAAACATCAGTCTCATCAATGCCGTCTTCAGAATCGCCTGCGGACTGACGGTTATGTCAGCCGCCAGCGCAAAGTTTACGAAAAAACCTTGGTGCAGAATGCATCTCTTTTACATCTTCATGGGGGCAATGAAAGCAGGTTCGGGAATCCTGCGCTTCTGTCCTGTGACCTACATGTTTCAAAACAGCGCTTCCGGCCATAACGAACAGAAGCACCAAAACAGATAAACAAAAAAGCTTGCTCACGATTCGTGAGCAAGCTTTTTCTTTATATAGAGATACCCTGCGGCCCCCAGTACTGCCGGATAAAGGAGTGCCCAGCCGCTGAATGAGTAAATCACTGCACACGCCGCAAACGCCCCGAGCGCCATCCACCAGCCTGAATCTCTCCAGCTCAGCAGCTTCAGCGCTGCAGCCATTGTCCATATGTAAGATGCGATAAAAGCCGCACTCGGTCCTTTTAACAGAGTCGTCAAATCGATTTGAAACAGGCTATGCGATATCAGCACTAAACCAAACACTGCGGCCAGCGCTGTCAATACACGGATAGGCGTATGATTTGTCTTGCCGAGTTTTCCGAAATAGACGGGAATGTGCCCTTCTCTCGCCAATGCGTACACCATTCTGGAAAAACCCGCAATATTGGCGTGAATAGTCGCGAATGTGATAAACAGCGCTAAACATACCGTTACATATACACCGCTTTCCCCAGCTCCTTTTGATATGAGCATGGCAAGCGATGCGATTTCTCCATTTTCTCCATAAGAATGAGTCCCTATCGTCACAAATGACAGCAGGATGTACAGCCCTGCCACACAAGCCGCTCCCAAGAACAAGCTGATTGGGACATCTTTTTCAGGGCGATGAAATTCCTCAGCCAATGGGGTAATCATTTCCCAGCCTACAAATGAGAAAAAAATCATCACAGAAACAGATCCCGCGGCAGGCCAGCCATGCGGAAGAAACGGCTGAAATTCTGCTGCTTTGACATGAGGCAATGACACGGCAACCGAAGCGACAAGCAGAAATACGATGACACACATGACGAGTGTACTGATGTTCGCGGATAGTTGAATGCCTCTCATATGAAGCAAAATTGAGACAATCAGCATGCAGCCAGCAATCAAAGTAATCTGCCAATCGGAAGCCTTTGTGATGTAACTGATGTAATGCGCGCCAGTCAAAGCGATGATGGGAACGCCGATCGGAACGGACCCTAACATGATCCAGCCCAAAACCGTTCCGGCTTTTTTCTGAAAAGCCAGCTGCACATAAGCTGTAATTCCTCCCGCACTGGGCGCTATTTTCACAAGCCGGGCCAGCGTGCCGACAAGAAGAAAAGATAAGAAAGACATGAACACCCAAACAAATAAAGAAGCGGGACCGGCTGCGTCAGCTGTGACAGACGGCAGAATTAATATTCCGCAGCCTAAAACGGCCCCAATCGTTAACGCCGTCCCTTGTATCCAAGTAATCGAACGCTGTAACTCTGGCAACATGATGCCTCCTCTCCCATTGATGGCTTTATTATAGGAAAAATAAGACGGCACCCATATGCTACAATGAAGGTAAATCAACAGCATCACCTTATGATGAAAGGAATTTTCTTTCATTCGCCTAAATATGTAAAGGAGCCAGACAAATGGACGATACAGACCTTCAAATTCTCTCGCATTTGCAGCGAAATGGCAGATTAACGATGGTTGAGCTGGGAAAGCTTGTCGGACTCAGCTCGCCAAGCGCAGCGGAACGTGTCCGGAAGCTGGAAGACAAAGGAGTGATTACCGGGTACAGCGCGAATATCTGTTACGAAAAACTAAACAAGCATGTCACCGCTTTTATCCTGATGGAGCCGAAAAGCTGCAAACACTACGCGGCCTTTGCCACAGCGCACCCGGATGTGGCTGAAAATCACCGCATTACAGGGATGTACAGCTATGTGACAAAAGTGGTGACAGAATCGGTACATACGCTTGAGGATTTTATTGACGCCTCGATGGCCCATGGCAAACCGACCACACTTGTTGTGCTTTCTTCCTCCGCTCAGCACCCCGCTTTTGTATAACAAAAAACCCGCAGCTTAATTCTGCGGGTTTTGCACTTATTTTTGAGCAGCCTTTAAAGCGCGTGCCCCAATGTCTTTTCTGAAAAAGAGTCCCGGCTTGATGATCTCATCAACCGCTTTGTACACTCGGTCTCTCGCCGCTTCAAACGTTTCATCAAAAGCCGTCACATTGGCGACGCGGCCGCCGTCTGTGACGAACTCTCCGCCTTCTGCTTTTGTTCCGGCGTGGAAGACCACAACCTGCTCAGTTTCTGCTGCAAGGCTTCCGATCGGCGTGCCTTTCGCGTAGCTTTCCGGATATCCCTCTGAAGCAAGCACAACACTCACTGCCGCGGTATCCTTCCATTTCAAGTCGACTTCCTTATCATCTAAAAGATCAAGAAGCACCTGTACCAGATCAGATTCCATGCGCGGAACCACGACCTGTGTTTCCGGATCGCCAAAGCGGGCATTAAATTCGATGACCTTCGAGCCGTTTTCAGTGAGCATCAATCCCGCGTACAAAACGCCAGTGAAGGAACGGCCTGCTTCTACCATGGCTTTTGCGGCGGGCTTGACGATGGTTTCTACTGCATGGCGGACCGTTTCTTCAGAAATTTGCGGAACTGGCGAGTAGGCGCCCATGCCGCCTGTATTCGGGCCTTTGTCTCCGTCAAACGCCCGCTTGTGATCCTGGGCAATGACCATTGGATACACTTTTTCCCCTTTGACAAATGCCATCAGAGAAAACTCTTCACCAGACAGAAATTCTTCAATAACAACAGACGCACTTGCATCACCGAACTTTTCATCCTCAAGAAAATCATGCAGGCATGCGATAGCTTCTTCTTCTGTCATGGCAACCGTTACGCCTTTTCCAGCTGCAAGCCCATCTGCTTTGATGACAATCGGAGCGCCTTTTTCCTGCACATATGCCTTTGCTTCTTCAAAGGACGTAAACGTATCGTATTCTGCGGTCGGAATGTCGTATTTTTTCATTAAATCCTTAGCAAACTGTTTGCTTCCTTCGATGATGGCAGCGGCTTTTGACGGACCAAACACACGCAGACCCGCTTTTTCGAACTCATCCACCAGACCTTCAATTAAAGGAACCTCAGGGCCGACAATGGTCAGGCCGACTTGATTTTCTTTTGCAAACGAGACAAGCCCGGCGTGGTCGTTTTCCTCAATGTTTACAAGCTGTGCGGAAGTTGCCATGCCGTCATTTCCAGGAGCGGCAAATACGTTCTCAACGAGGCTGCTTTGCGCTGCCTTCCATGCCAGCGTATGTTCTCTTCCGCCTTTACCGATAATGAATACATTCACGTCGTTTTCATCCCCTTAATGTTTGAAGTGTCTGATGCCGGTTAATACCATGGCAATACCGTATTCATCCGCTTTTTTGATGGAATCCTCATCGCGCACAGATCCCCCCGGCTGAATAATGGCCGTAACGCCAGCTTTTGCCGCTTCTTCAACCGTATCCGGCATCGGGAAAAATGCATCAGATCCTAGCGCGCTGCCCTTCGCTTTTTCTCCTGCTTGCTCGATTGCGATTTTTGCCGATCCGACGCGGTTCATTTGGCCCGCTCCCACACCGGCTGTCATGTTGTCCTTCGCGAGAACAATCGCATTTGATTTCACATGCTTGACGACTTTCCAAGCAAGCTTCAAGTCTTCCCACTCTTGCTCGTTCGGCTCTCTTTTTGTCGGGATGCTGATCTCCGCATCATCGAAGCCGTGCATATCTAAATCTTGAATGAGCAGTCCGCCTTGAACGGAAGTCAGCTGTTTTTCCTTTTGAACGGCAGCAGTCACATCAAGCGTCAGCAGACGAAGATTTTTCTTCGCAGTCAGGATGTTAAGCGCTTCTTGACTGAATGAAGGCGCAATGATGATTTCTAAGAAAATGCTGTGAAGCACTTCGGCAGTTGCCTTATCCACTTCACGGTTCAGCGCGATAATGCCGCCGAAGATCGATGTTTTATCCGCTTCAAACGCTTTGTCAAACGCTTCTGCGATCGTTTTTCCTGTCCCTACACCGCACGGATTCATATGCTTCACGGCCACCGCAGCCGGCTCAGTGAATTCACGAACAATTTGAACTGCCGCGTCCGCGTCTTTAATGTTGTTGTAAGAAAGCTCTTTTCCGTGGAGCTGTTTCGCTTGCGCAATGGAGCCTTTGACAGGAAGAGCCGTTTGATAGAAGGTCGCTTCTTGATGCGGGTTTTCTCCGTAGCGAAGCGATTGTTTTTTCTCGAATGTCACAGTGAACTGCTCTGGCTCTTTTTCACCGACAACATCTGTCAGATAGTCAGCGATCAGCGCATCATACGCCGCAGTATGACGGAATACTTTTGCCGCCAGCTCGCGTTTTTTCTGAAGTGATACGCCGCCCTCTTCTTTGATTTGATTCAGCACTGGGCTGTAATCCGCCGGATCGACGATAACCGTCACATCCTGATGGTTTTTAGATGCCGCACGCAGCATGCCCGGTCCGCCGATGTCGATGTTTTCAATCGCTTCTTCATATGTGACATCTTCTTTAGAAATCGTTTCTTTAAATGGATAAAGGTTGACGACTACGAGGTCAATCGGCTGAATCCCGTGTTCATTGATCTGCGCCATATGCTCTTCATTGCCGCGTACCGCCAGAAGGCCGCCATGAATATTCGGATGAAGTGTTTTCAGCCGTCCGTCCATAATTTCAGGAAAGCCTGTCACTTCAGAAATTCCGATGACATTCACACCGTTTTCTTGAAGAAGCTTTTTCGTTCCGCCGGTTGAGATGACTTCAACGCCAAGCTCTGTTAATTCTTTTACGAAAGGAACAAGATTTGTTTTATCTGAAACACTGATTAATGCACGTTTAATGGCCATGCCTTTTCACCTCTGTTATTTAATCCTAATAGCTGTTTAATCACACTTGGATACCATTTATGCTCAAGCCTGTGAATCTGCTGTTCAATTGTTTCCAACGTATCGCTTTCGGCAATTTCGATTGCCTTTTGAGCGATGATTGGTCCTGTATCCATTCCTTCATCGACATAATGCACGGTAATCCCTGCAACCTTCACACCCGCGCGATACGCCTGTCCGACTGCGTCGATCCCCGGAAACGCGGGAAGAAGCGACGGGTGAATATTGATGATTTTTCCTCCGTATGCCTGAAGCAGCGTATCACCGATCAGCCTCATATAGCCGGCAAGAACAATCATTTCAGCGTCATGCAGATGAAGCTGTTCAATAATCGCCCGCTCAAATGCGGCCTTGTTTTCGTATGACTTCGGCTCAAATGCAAAGGATGGAATTTGGTGCTCTTCCGCTCGTTCGATGACTTTCGCCTGCGGTTTGTCGCAAACGAGAAGCGATACGGACGCATCCCAGTTCTCCTCTTTCATCCGCGTGACGATGGCTTCGAAGTTTGAACCGTTCCCGGATGCAAATACAGCGAACTTTTTCATGAAAGTGCCGCACCGCCGAATGTGACGCCTTCGCCCTGTTTCACACGCCCGATCAAATAGGCTTTTTCGCCATGGCTTTCAAGTGTGCCGATCACATCTGTCAAATGCTCCTCTTTGACTGCCAAAACAAAGCCAATTCCCATATTAAAGACGTTAAACATGTCTTCTTCCTTCAGCTTGCCATACTCTTGCAGGAAAGAGAAAATCGGCGGGATCGGCCATGAGCCGTGATCGATTTCCGCGCTTAAGCCTTCTGGAAGCATGCGCGGGATATTTTCGATAAATCCTCCGCCTGTGACGTGCGCCATGCCGTCAATTTTTCCGCTTTTCACCGCAGCAAGCACCGGCTTCACGTAAATTCTTGTCGGTTCAAGCAGCTCCTCGCCGAGCGGACGGTCAAACGGTTCGTATGTTGCATCAAGATCCAGCTCCGCATCGTCCAGAAGCACTTTTCTCACAAGGGAAAATCCGTTGCTGTGAAGACCGCTAGAGCTGAGGCCGATCAAAAGATGGCCCTCCTCGATGTTTTCACCCGTCACGATTTCGTCCTTTTCCACTACTCCGACTGAGAAACCGGCAATATCGTATTCATCAGCGGTATATAGTCCCGGCATTTCAGCCGTCTCGCCGCCGACTAAGGCTGAACCTGACTGCTCACAGCCGTCCGCCACACCTTGTACGATTTGCTCTATTTTCACAGGTTCAGCTTTGCCGACCGCTAAATAATCAAGGAAAAACAGCGGCTCTGCACCTTGTGCCAACACGTCATTGACACACATTGCAACAGCGTCCACGCCAATCGTGTCATGCTTATCCATGGAAAAAGCAAGCTTTAATTTTGTGCCGACACCGTCCGTTCCCGAAATTAAAACGGGTTTTTGATAAGGTAACTCAGACAGGTCAAACATGCCGCCAAAGCCGCCAAGACTGCCCATAACGCCAAGCCGTTTTGTGCGCTCCACATGTTTTTTCATTCGTTTTACAGCTTCATATCCGGCTTCGATGTCAACTCCTGCGTTTTTATATGCTTCAGACATCCTATTCACTCCTTTAAGGCGCTTTTCAAAATATCTCCCCGAACGAGGGCAGAAAGAGAAAGGCAGCCGAACTGCGCTGCCTTTATGTCATTTTCAAGTTTTATTTGGTTAATACTGCTTCTTTTACATGAGGAAGCACTGTATCCTGATAAATTTCAGTCGGATATTTTCCTGTAAAGCAAGCGAGACACTGTCCGCAATTAGAATCTTCGTATTTTCTGCCGATGCCTTTCAAGAGCCCATCCACACTCAAAAATGAGAGGGTGTCTGCTCCGATTTCCTGACGGATTTCTTCAACTGAATGTGATGAAGCGATTAATTCTTCATGTGTGGACGTATCAATGCCGTAAAAGCACGGATGAGCGATCGGCGGTGAACTGATTTTCACATGCACCTCTGTCGCACCCGCTTCTCTGAGCATCGTGACAATCCGGCGGCTTGTTGTTCCTCGCACGATAGAGTCATCTACCATGACGACACGTTTGCCTTCCACAACCCCGCGCACCGCAGACAGCTTCATTCTCACGCCTTGCTCGCGCAGAGCCTGGGACGGCTGAATAAATGTTCTCCCGACATAGCGGTTTTTGATTAAGCCAAGCTCATACGGGATGCCTGTTGCTTCTGCATAGCCGATCGCCGCAGAAATACTGGAATCCGGAACCCCTGTTACGACGTCAGCTTCAACTGCGGATTCCTGAGCCAGCATTTTGCCAAGGTTTTTACGCGCACTGTGCACGTTAATACCGTCAATGTTGCTGTCAGGTCTGGAGAAATAAATGTACTCCATGCTGCAAATGGAACGGTTGATATTCATGGAAAAACGCTCTGATTTCATGCCTTCATCATTGATGATCAGCATTTCACCCGGCTCTACCTCACGAAGGTACGTTGCGCCGACGACGTCAAATGCGCATGTTTCTGAGGCGACCACATAAGCGTCGCCCATCATGCCGATTGACAGCGGTCTTAGCCCGTTCGGGTCAAGCGCGATGATCATTTCTGTTTCGGTCATAATCAGGAATGCGTAGGCGCCTTTCAGCATGGAAAGCGCGTTTTTTATTTGATCCTTCAGCGTGAAGTGGCCGCTTCTTTTGATCAAGTGAGCCAAAACCTCTGTGTCCGAAGAGGTTTGGAAAATGCTCCCTTGATTTTCAAGCTGCTGCTTCAGCTGAGTGGCGTTGACAAGGTTGCCGTTATGGGCAAGCGCCAGGCTGCCGTTGTTTTGGGAACGGAAGAGGAGCGGCTGAACATTTTCATATCCGCCTCCTCCAGCCGTTGCGTAACGAACGTGCCCGATAGCGCCTTTTCCCTTTACTTTGCTGAGCTCGCCATTTTGGAACACTTCAGTGATCAGCCCTTGGCCTTTATGCGCCGTCAGTTTTTCACCGTCAGTTGCGACAATTCCCGCGCCTTCCTGGCCTCTGTGCTGGAGGCTGTGGAGGCCGTAATACGTGATTTGCGGGGCTTCTTCATGTCCCCAAATCCCAAATACGCCGCACTCTTCATTTAAGCCTTTGATTTCAGCAAGCATGGGATAGCTCCTTTCCATGCGCGCTCAAGCTCTTTCGTTTGCGCATGAATCAATTGTTGTCCGTCTTGGTTTTGAATCGCCAGAAGTCCGTCAGCCGTTACCTCACCGATATGAACCGCATCTTCCACCGCTGCTTCAAACGCTGATTGGTGTTCTTTTTTCACCGAAACGACGAAACGGGATTGAGATTCAGAGAATAATAACGCCGCTTCCCCTTCAACAGTCACGTTGGCGCCAAGGTTTTCCGTCGTCATGACACTTTCTGCAATCGCTACGCCTAAGCCGCCTTCAGATACGTCATGCGCAGATTGAACGAAGCCTTTTTTAATCGCATCAAGCAATGCTCTTTGACGAGACAGCTCTACATCAAGATCGATTTGCGGCGCTTTGCCGTAAATGCTGCCTTCTGTCATTTTTTGCAGTTCGCTTCCGGCAAACTCAGGTTTTGTTTCGCCGATCACGTATACGAGATCTCCCGCTTGTTTGAAATGCTGTGTTGTAATGTGTGCTGTATCTTCAATTAAGCCGACCATGCCGATAACAGGTGTCGGGTAGATCGCCGTGCCGTTTGATTCGTTATAAAGCGATACGTTTCCGCCGATAACCGGTGTGCTGAGAACATTGCACGCCTCGCTGATGCCGTCAGCCGCTTTTTCGATCTGCCAGAAGATTTCCGGCTTCTCCGGATTTCCGAAGTTAAGGTTGTCTGTGACTGCAAGCGGTTCTGCACCTGAGCAAATGATGTTGCGCGCCGCTTCAGCAACAGCGATTTTCCCGCCGACTTCAGGATCAAGATAGAGATAACGCGCGTTACAATCAGTCGTCATCGCCAGCGCCTTTTTCGTTCCGCGGATTCTGAGAACACCTGCATCAGACCCAGGAGCGACAACTGTATTCGTCCGCACCATGTAGTCATATTGATCGTAAACCCACTCTTTGCTTGCGATCGTCGGCTGCTGGAGGAGAGCCTTCAGTGTTTCATTCGCATCCTCAATTTGAGGAGCCGGAACGTCTGTCTCTAAAAACTCGCGGTAGTACGCAGGCTCTTGAGAAGGCTTATGGTAAACCGGCGCATCTTCTGCCAAGGCATCAACAGGCAGCTCGCACACAATCTCTCCTTTGTGTGTCAGGCGAAGCATTTTATCATCTGTCACCCGTCCGACAGAAACCGCTTCAAGATCGTACTTGTCAAAAATATCGATGATTTCCTGTTCACGTCCGCGCTCGATGACCAAAAGCATCCGTTCCTGTGATTCAGAAAGCATCATTTCATATGCAGTCATGCCTGTTTCACGCTGAGGAATCAGGTCAAGGTTCATTTCAATACCGGAGCCGGCTTTACTTGCCATTTCCGCACTTGAGCTTGTTAAACCGGCAGCTCCCATATCCTGAATGCCGACTAACGCATCGCATTGGATGACTTCCAGACATGCTTCAAGCAAAAGCTTCTCCATAAACGGATCGCCGACTTGGACAGCAGAGCGTTTTTCTTCAGACGAATCAGACATTTCTTCAGAGGCAAACGTAGCGCCGTGGATTCCGTCACGCCCTGTTTTCGCTCCCACGTACATGACTGTGTTGCCGACACCCTTCGCCTGGCCTTTTTTGATGTCTTCATGGTTGATTAAACCGACGCACATGGCGTTGACGAGCGGATTTCCTTCATAGCTGCTGTCAAACTGCACTTCTCCGCCGACTGTCGGGATGCCGATACAGTTGCCGTATCCGGCGATACCCGCTACTACTTCTTCAAACAAGTACTTCACGCGCGGTGAAGTCAGTTCACCAAATCGAAGAGAGTTCAATACAGCGATTGGACGGGCACCCATTGAGAAAACGTCACGGATAATGCCGCCTACGCCAGTCGCAGCGCCTTGGTAAGGTTCGAGAGCTGATGGGTGATTATGTGATTCAATTTTGAACACAACCGCTTGGTTGTCACCGATATCAACAATTCCGGCGCCTTCCCCTGGTCCTTGCAGCACACGCTCGCCGCTTGTCGGGAATTTACGCAGAATCGGCTTTGAGTTTTTGTAGCTGCAATGCTCTGACCACATGACAGAAAAAATTCCGATTTCTGTGTAGTTCGGCAATCTGCCAAGAATGGATTCAATCAATGCAAACTCATCATCACTGACACCCATTTGCTGATACAGTTTCTCTTCTTTTATTTGTTCTTTACTTGGTTCAAGCAGTAGTGACATGAGTTTCCCTCCAATTTTTCACGATAGACTGAAACAATGTAAGACCGTCGGCGCTTCCAAGCAGTTCATCGACCGCGCGCTCAGGGTGAGGCATCATGCCTAATACGTTGCCTTGCTCATTCACGACACCGGCAATGCCGCTGACGCTTCCGTTAATATTGGAGCCGTATGTGAAAGCAATTTGATTGTTTTCTTTCAATGAAGCAAGCGTTTCATCATCACAGTAGAAATTCCCTTCACCGTGGGCAACCGGAATTGTAATCGATTGACCCTTTTCGTAGGAAGCTGTGAATAAGGTTTCGTCGTTCTGCACAATCAATTCAACCTGACGGCAAATGAACTTCAAATCTTTGTTGCGTCTCATTGCGCCTGGCAGAAGGCCGAGCTCCTGTAAAATCTGGAATCCGTTGCAGACGCCAAGAACCGGTTTTCCTTCAGCCGCCGCCTGTTTGACAGCTGGCATAATATTCGCAAATCGGGCGATAGCACCGCATCTCAAGTAATCGCCGTAAGAAAATCCTCCCGGAATTAACACGCCGTCGAAGCCGTCAAGGCTTGTTTCCTCATGCCAGACGTACTCCGCTTCATGGCCGAGCTCATCCTTTACAGCATGGTACATATCGATATCACAGTTGGAGCCGGGTAACACAATCACCGCAAATTTCACTGTGCGACTACCTCCTCAACTTCATATCTGTAATCTTCAATCACTGTATTCGCAAGAAGTTTTTCGCACATTTCTTTCACCAGCACGTCAAGATCGCGGTCAGATTTTTCAATGGTAAGCTCCATGTATTTCCCGATGCGCACATCCTGCACTTCGTTGTAAGTCATACTGTGCAAGGCATGCTGGACAGTGCTTCCTTGTGGATCTAGCACACTTTCTTTTAAGCTGACATAAACTTTTACTTTATACATGATGAATGCCTCCCAGTCTTTTGAAAATCTCTTCGTATGCGTCGGTTAAGCTTCCCAGATTGCGTCTGAATAAATCTTTGTCCAGCTTTTCGTTCGTGTCTTTATCCCACAAGCGGCATGTGTCAGGAGAAATTTCATCCGCCAATAGCACCTGCCCGTCTACATCTAAACCGAATTCAAGCTTGAAATCTATTAATCTGACGTGACAATCGTCAAAAATGCTTTGAAGCTCTTCATTTACTGTTTTTGTGATAGACTTGATCGTTTCTACCTGCTCAGGAGCGGCCGCTTTCAAAAGCCAAATATGATCTTCTGTGATGAGCGGATCACCCAGCGCGTCGTCCTTGTAATAAAACTCGATGATCGGCTGTTCAAGCTCGGTGCCTTCTGGAATGCCGAGACGTTTGGACATGCTGCCTGCCACAACGTTTCTGACGACGACTTCAAGCGGCACAATCGTCACTTTTTTAATAAGCTGCTCTGTTTCAGAAATGCGCTCGATAAAGTGGTTGTGAACGCCTTTAGCGTGAAGATGCTTGAAAATCAAGCTGGAGATCTCGTTATTTAAGCGCCCTTTTCCGCTGATTTCTGCTTTTTTCTCGCCGTTGAAGGCAGTGGCAGAGTCTTTATACACGACATACAATGTGTTTTCGTCATCGGTTTTATAGATTTTTTTTGCTTTTCCTTCGTATAAAAGTTCATTCTTCACAATATTCACGGAAGGCCTCCTAACCCGAATGTTGGGAATTTTCAAACTGCGGCGGCATAGAAGAAGCCGCCTAAAAGCTTCTTCTATGCCAAACCTAAACGTTCAAAGATCAGATCAACATTTTTCAGATGGTAATTGTAATCAAAGCAGTCAGCAATTTTTTCCGGAGAAAGACGAGACGTGATTTTCTCTTCCGCTTCCACAAGCTCACGGAACGGCACTTGTTTTTCCCATGCCTCCATTGCTTTTGGCTGTACTGTATCATAGGCTTCTTCACGAGTCAGGCCTGTGTCAATCAAAGCAAGCAGTACGCGCTGAGAGTAGATAAGGCCGAGAGTGCGGTCCATGTTGCGCTTCATGTTTTCCGGGAAGACGGTTAAGTTCTTCACGATGTTGGAGAAGCGGTTCAGCATGTAGTTCAGCGCGATTGTCGCATCCGGAAGAATAATCCGTTCTGCTGATGAATGAGAAATATCGCGTTCATGCCATAATGGAACATTTTCGTAAGCCGTCATCATGTAGCCGCGGATGACGCGCGCAATGCCTGTCATGTTTTCAGAGCCGATCGGGTTGCGTTTGTGCGGCATTGCAGATGAACCCTTTTGCCCTTTCGCGAAAAATTCCTCAACTTCGCGTGTTTCACTTTTTTGCAGTCCGCGGATTTCCACAGCGAATTTCTCAATGCTGGTCACAATTAAAGCAAGTGTCGCCATATAGTCAGCATGGCGGTCACGCTGAAGGGTTTGAGTTGAAATCGGTGCTGCTTTCAATCCGAGCTTCTCACATACATATTGCTCAACAAACGGGTCAATGTTCGCATATGTGCCGACAGCGCCGGAAATCTTCCCAACCTCGATGCCTTCTTTGGCTTGTTTGAAACGCTCAAGATTCCGTTTCATTTCCTCATGCCAAAGCGCAAGTTTCAAGCCGAATGTTGTAGGCTCGGCGTGTACACCGTGTGTGCGCCCCATCATGACTGTGTATTTATGCTCTTTTGCTTTTTCTTTTATAATGTCAACAAATCTCTCAAGGTCCTTGAGCAGAATATCGTTTGCCTGTTTTAATAAGTAAGAAAGAGCAGTGTCTACAACGTCAGTTGACGTTAAGCCGTAGTGCACCCATTTTCTTTCTTCGCCCAGCGATTCGGAAACGGCGCGTGTAAAAGCGACAACGTCATGGCGCGTGTCCTGTTCGATTTCTAAAATACGGTTGATGTCAAATGACGCGTTCTCACGCATGACCTTTACGTCTTCTTTTGGAATGACGCCAAGCTCTGCCCATGCTTCACAGGCGAGAATTTCCACCTCTAACCATGCTTGAAATCTGTTTTCATCCGTCCAAATCGCGGACATTTCAGGTCTTGAATAACGTTCAATCATTCTGCTTGTCCTCCGTCTCTATTCATCCATTTATTTGTGATCTCCTGAATCCAGCGGTCTTCAGGCTGCTTCATAAATGTAATATGCCCCATTTTGCGGCCTTTTTTGATTTCATGTTTTCCATATATATATAGCTTCGCTTCTTTTAAAAGCTCCGGCTCTTCCTCCACAAGCTTTACTTCATCACCGAGGAGATTGACCATCATACCCGGCTTCAGCAAATCTGTTTTCCCAAGCGGGAGGCTGCATACCGCCCTGATATGCTGTTCAAACTGGCTCGTTTCGCAAAGGTCGAGCGTATAATGCCCTGAATTGTGCGGTCTTGGCGCCAGTTCATTGACCAAAAGCTCGCCGTCTTCTCTCAGGAACATCTCAACAGCAAGCGGCCCGACAAGATTGAGCTCTTCTGCAAGCCTAACAGCCAGCTCAGCAGCCTTCTTCTGAATTCCTTCCTCCACCCGTGCAGGCACGATGCTTTGGAAGAGAATATTGTTGTGGTGAATGTTTTCAGCTGCCGGAAATGTTGAGATTTCACCGTTTGCCGATCTGACAACGATAACCGACAGTTCCATTTTAAAAGAAACCCAGCTTTCGAGAATGCAAGTTCCGTGTTCTAAAAGAGCGGCAGCCTGCTCCATTTGCGTCTCTTCCTTGATCACAAATTGGCCTTTGCCGTCATATCCGCCGCGGCATGTTTTCAGCACTGCTGGAAGCCCGAGCTCCTGTACCGCCTGTTTCAGTTCATCCTTTGTATGGACGATTCTGTACGGTGCGACTTCACAGCCCGCTGCTTGAATTGCTTTTTTCTCTGTTTCACGGTTTTGGGTGATGAGCAGCAGCTCACTTCCTTGCGGGAGATACGCATAATCCTTTAGCCAATGCAGCGCGTCATAGTCGATGTTTTCAAACTCATACGTGATGATATCGCTGATTTCAGCCAATTTCCGAATCGCTTCACGGTCATTGTAATGAGCGGTAATTTCGATATCCGCAACCTGCCCGCACGGCGAATCTTTCACCGGATCAACGACAGCGACTTTATACCCCATTTGTTTGGCGGACACAGCCATCATTTTCCCAAGCTGTCCGCCGCCGATAATGCCGATTACAGCACCCGGATAGATGATTTGATTAGACAAGCTGATCACTGCTTTCTAACACCGTCTGTTTTGTATTTTCTCTTCTCTCATCCAGCTTCCGGGCAAGCTCTTCGTCAAAAGCTGACAAAATTTGCGCCGCTAACAGGCCTGCGTTCACAGCGCCCGCTTTGCCGATGGCTGTTGTCGCAACAGGCACGCCTCCTGGCATTTGGACGATGGAAAGAAGTGAATCCAGTCCGTTCAGCGCTTTGGACTGAACCGGGACTCCAATGACCGGCAGTGTCGTTTTCGCCGCCGTCATCCCCGGAAGATGAGCCGCTCCTCCGGCACCGGCGATGATCACCTTGATGCCTCTTTCTCTGGCCGTTTCAGCGTATTCAAACATCAAATCAGGCGTCCGGTGAGCGGAAACGACCTTTTTTTCGTACGGAACATTAAGTTCGTCAAGTACGTCGCATGCATTTTTCATTGTCTCCCAATCGGAAGTGCTTCCCATGATGATTCCTACTAGCGGCTGCATTCTGTCCCCACCTTCTCATGCTTTTGTTTTCAGAAAATAAAAAATACCCGCTCTGCATTGCACTTATGAGGAAGCAATACAAACCGGGCATGGTACATGTATCGTCAGTCGTTCGCTTCTGCGATATATCCATGTCAGTTTTATCGATCACTTTCCTGCATAGTCCGGCAATTTACGGTTGCCGGGTAGAAACTTATGGGCCATATTCCCAAGATTATATGAGGTCGTGTTTTGATTTCATGTTTATCTTAACAACGGACATGGATAATGTCAACGATATTATCGAACGATACGAAATTTCTTCCTACTAATGTTCGTGTTTTAGATCAACTTCCCTTCAAATACGATTTTTTTCCCGCACGGAACAATCTGAATTGACCCATTTTCCTTTTGTTCCATAAAAATAGGCTCTTCCATTCGCCGCACAGGCAAATATCCTTCTTCTTTCATTTGCTGAAGCACCGCATCAATGGTTTGCTGCTCTGTCACTTCAAACTTTTTCTTCTTTGGTTTTGCCATTATTCTTTAATTCTCCTCTTCTTCACTGCTTTGACCCAGAAGCCGCCATGGATTGTTTTGGGTTCATACGCAATAATAAAGGCTTTTGGATCTATTGTTTTAATCGTATCATACAGCTGGAGCTCATATCTTCTCGGTGTCAGAATCTGAAGGGCGGTGCGGTCGCCTTCAAGCCCGCCGGCCACCCAGTTTGTCACGCCGTAGCCTTTTTCCCGAAGCTGCTTCGGAAGATCAACATCAAGCTCCTTCGTAATCACGTTGACCATCATATAGCCAAGTGCCAGTTTTTCTTCTATTTTCATGCCGACAATTACGCCAAGACCGTAACCGAGCGCATATGCGATCACGTTTTGAATCTGGTCTAAGTTATCGAGCACAAGACTCAGCCCCATCACATACACCAATATTTCAATCGTACTGATGCCGGCCGCATAATAGCGCTGGCCTTTCAGCGTTAATATCATTCTTATTGTGAAAAATGATACATAAACAATATTAATAATGAGAATGATGAGAACCATGGCTGCTCCATTTGATAAGACGGTTTGCATCATTTATGTTACCCCCTACTCTTCAGCTTGCATAAAGCATTCATATTCTACTAGAGAAACGGACCGTTTACAATGAGCTGAAGCCGTCAGCCTAAAGAAAATAATTCAGCACGCTCTATGAGTTGGAACAGTAGTAGTTTACCCTCTTTCTCACTTTTTCAACACCAAAACAAAAAAGCCCGCTTTTCACAGCAGACTCACCTCTTCTCATCTATTGTCAGATCTCTTTTTTTACTTTCAGAAGGGACTTGTATTCTTTCTCAAGCTCACTCAGCGTATAATCGGCCAGCTGTTCCCCTCTTCCCTGATAAAATTCCGAGAGCAGTAATTTGGTTTTTAAAAACTGTTTCTTTTGATTAATCGCTTGGCGAAGTAAATCAGCCATGTCCATCATCCTCCTTAAATCTAAAGGTTTGTGCACTGGACGCTTACAGCATTTTCCTCATCATACATGGATTAGTCCTACAAATCAATTGGGTTTTTTAGATATATTTGTAAAAAGTGTGACAGCAAAAAACCGGCTGTGGACAGCCGGTTTTTTCATTAAAGCGGGATCAGCGACGCCGTGAAATATTCAGAAATAAACGGCCAAGTCACCGCCGCAAACAGCAGCGCTACCGCAACCACAGCGAATACACAATAGATATAGTCAATCGGTGCATCGTGTGCCGCCTGATGCAGACGCTGCACATACAGCGCCATCATGAAAAAGATCGAAAACAAGATCAGCACTGTAAACAGAACTGTCAGCATCGGGACATTCACGATCGCAAAGATCAGCCAAAGGATTGAAACAGCAATGACCGGCACAAGCAATGAACCCAAACCGGCAGCCGCTTCTCTGAACGTCACCTTCTGCTTTATCATATAACGAGAGACGGCCCATACAGCAAAGACCATTACCGCAAAAAAGATCAGCAAATACACAAGAACGACTAAAAATCCGTCATAAAACGCATGATGGCGTTCTCCAAACCCGAGCGGCCGATTCCAGCTCGCCTTTAATTGGAACCAATTCCCAATTGAAAAGATCATACTGAATATAAGCATTGAAATCAGACCATATTTATAATGAGAAAAACCATCCGCCACGACGGTTTTCGCCGGTGATTTTAAAATTGAGAACGCAAAACCGCAATATCTGTTGATGGCTGCCCATACAGACGCAAGCTTGTCTTTAACAGCTGATTCACCGCGTTCCTTGTGCGGTTTCTGCTTTTGCTTGCTTTGCCTGCTCGCCTTTCTGGACATCCTCGATAGCGGTTCTTCATCTGCATCTATTCTTTCACTCTGGTTCATTTCTTCTTCAAACATTTCTTTTCTTTCTTCCGTCATGTCAGCAACTCCTATCAAAAAAATACGGCGGAAACTCTTATATAAGGTACCGAAGCCTTCCTGAACAGTCAAGTCATTTCCATTTAAGTAAATCATGGCGGCACATCTACATGACGGTATATCGTATGAAATGGTTTTACTTTTCGCAACAAAAAAACCAGCTGCCAGCAGCTGGTTTTTATTCCTTATTTTAAGAAGATAAAGTACAGGATAAATACGACAAACAATCCGTACATGATCGGATGAACCTCTTTGGCTTTTCCTTTGCACACCATTGTAATCGGATAGAAAATAAATCCGATGGCAATCCCAGTCGCAATGCTGTACGTTAACGGCATCATGATCATGGTAAGGAAAGCGGGAACGGCCACCTCGAACTTATCCCAAGCGATTTTGCCAAGCGGCGCTACCATCAGCGCACCGACAATAATAAGCGCCGGCGCTGTTACATTTGAAGTAACGACTGATAGAAGCGGCGAGAAAAACGTAGCCAGTAAAAAGAGAATACCTGTTACAATCGCCGCAAATCCTGAACGGGCACCCGCAGCGACACCTGAGCTTGATTCAACGTAAGAAGTTGTTGTAGACGTACCAAGTACGGCACCGATCACAATGGAAGATGAATCGGCTAAAAGCGCACGGCCCGCACGCGGCAATTTGTTTTCCTTCATTAAACCAGCTTGAGTCGCCACAGCAACAAGTGTGCCCGCTGTATCAAAAAATCCGACAAACAAGAACGTTAAAATGACGATCAGCATCTGCACGGAGAAAATATCCGGCAGGTGAATCCACGCTTGTCCGAACGTCGGCGCAAGGCTCGGCACGCTGCCGACAATATGTGTCGGAACCGGAATCAGCCCGCAGATCATACCGGCAACCGCCGTCAGCAGCATTCCGATAAATACGCCGCCGTTTACGCGGAGCACCATTAAAATAACTGTTACAATCACACCGAAAATCGTTAACAGCACAGAACCGCTGTGAATGTTTCCGATGGTGACGAGTGTAGAAGGGTTTGCAGTGATAATTCCTGATCCCTGCAATCCAACAAATGTAATAAATAGACCGATACCCGCGCCGACTGCCAATTTCAGTTCAGGCGGAATGGCGTTGATGATTTTTTCACGAAAACCTGTTAAAGAAAGAGCAACGAAAATAAGACCTGAAATGAAAACACCAGACAAAGCTGCCTGCCACGAAATGCCCATACCGAGGACGACAGAAAACGCAAAAAACGCGTTCAGCCCCATACCGGGCGCGATGGCAATCGGATACCTCGCGATCAATCCCATTAAGATACAGCCTGCTGCCGACGCCAGCGCTGTCGCTGTAAAGACCGCGCCCTGGTCAATTCTCAGCGCCTCCGGAAAATCTTTCACGCTCTCCAAAGCAAGCGTAATTGGATTGACGAACAGAATATATGCCATAGATAAAAAAGTCGTTAATCCGCCAATGATTTCATTGCGATAGCTGGTGCCCAGCTCATCAAACTGAAAATACGTTTTCAAGCTATTTGACTCCCTTCACTCTTTGCTATTTATCCTGCCCTGAAATCGCCAAATAAAAAACGCCCCAATACATTTTGGGACGCTTGACTACAGACCGATTTCAGTTTGAATAAATAAACGTGTTTTATTTATATCAAACGAAAGAAATGTTTACGTAGTCAAGCCATTTACGGTAGCTTGGTAGAGACTTGCGGGCCATATCCCCGCGATTATACGAATTCATCTTATTTGATTTCTGTGTCTATTGTACCAACATCAATTTGAAATGACAATATAAATAACGAACATTACTTGTTAAAAAAATTGGTTTATTCGTCTATTGACTAAATGGGCAACACATGTAAAAACCGTATGCATGACTGCATACGGCTTTTCAACTTATGATGATTTTTTTTCACCAGGCTGCTTCACCTGATGCACTGGTACAGTAAACGAGAATGGCTTTAGTTGAATAAGATCATTTATAACACCTTTATCGATATACAGACCATACTTATCAAACTCAAAATGTTTTAAAGACAGCTTATCAAGATAGGCATCATCCAGTTCAAAAGTGGATAGCATTTCGGCTGTGTTCATATTTTTCACTTTAGCTGTATTTGCTTTCAAATAATAACCTTCTTCATAATAAGCCAACGGATCAGCCCATGATTTCATTTTTTTCATATCACCAAGGCCAATCGTTTCACCTATATTCACTAAATCATTTTCATCCATGCTTGAGGTATCAATTCCAGTGAAGCGGTATTGTACCAATACTTTTCTTCCTTCTTGTTTCATGTTATTGATTTCAATTCCTATGTTTTGATGGTTTGTTTTTGAAACATGGAACGGCATCTCAGCATTTAGCGGGACGATTTCACTGCCCTCTGCCTCAGATTTAATATCTGCTATTAATGTTAGCTTTTTCGCTTTTGGATTGATTGGTGATTCTAACTGTGTTTGTCCTTTTACTCTTACTGTTCTCTCGTTTATTTTTCTTCGGTCCCCAAGTTCGATGTTTGACTCTGTCATCTCATATGTGTTTCCTAAATCATCTTTGACTTCGTTAATTTCAACCGAATCATTTTTTGCTATGCCTTGATAATCTATTGTAAATTGAAGGACAGATCCGAGCTTTCCATTCTCCACTTGAATATTGGAAAATTGATAACGATTATGATAAACGGATACCGATTTTGAGCTTTCTAAATAACTCGCTTTCTTTTTGATAATTGGCAGTTTGAACCTCCAATTTCCCTGTATTTCATTGATATGAGTAATCACAAAGGGTACGGTTTCCCCATTTTTTATTTGAATGCCATTTGTATAAATCCTTAATTGTCCTGCATATTGTTTGTTGTTTATTTTTTTAAGCACTAAGGAATCGTAGTTAATTGAAAAATTGTCGTTATAACTCACTTCGTCCACATCATACATGAGCTCTTTTTCATCAGACTGGAGGTTATCAACAGTAAAGTTATAGACAAGCTGTCCGGCATCGTAATAGGAGCTGTTTACAGAAACGGTGATTCCTCTGGATTCAGCCTTTTCATTCAAATCTGTGACCAAATTGCTTTCAAACAATGATAGGCCAACTTTATCTTGAAAATCTTTATAAATTTGGCCGACAATGGGTATGCTTCCCATCGCTTTGTTTACAGATGGCAGAAAAAGACCGGACGTGAAATACAATATACATACGACAGCAGCAACAGCGATTCCATTAGTAATCCTTCGTCCCCATTTAAAACGGCGTCTGCTGTTACTGTCATTTTCAGCACGAACGACAGCTTGATGTATTGCCTTTTTTAGCGCTTTCTTTGGCACTTCTATGTCATCAAATATCTGCTTCACTTGGTGTTTGTCCATTTGTTTTGATCCTCCTTTTCCAGCTCTTGTTTCAATGCTTTTCTCGCTCTATGTAAATGGGTTTTGATCGTGCCTTCTGCCATTCCTGTTTGTTCAGCTATCATTGAAATCGAATAATCTTGAAAATAGTAGAGCTGAATCGTGAGCTGAACATGTTCATCAAGTGAATCAATCGCATTTCGCAAATCCATGTATTCCTCTATATTGGCTTGATCGGTTCCAGTATCATGCTGCTGCTCAAACGGAACCAAATCGCCTTTCTTTTTATTCATGGCAAAAATGGAATTGATCAATATTCGGGTTAGCCATGTTAAAAAATACTTTGGCTCTTTTAGTTTTTCTATATGAATAAAAGCTTTATAAGCCGTTTCCTGTACAGCATCAAGTGCATCTTCTTTATTTCTCAAATAAAGATAGGCTGTTTTATATAAAGTATCCTGATGTGCCAGCATAAGCTTTTCAAAGGCGCGAGTATTTCCTTTTCTCGCCTTTGTAATCAATCTTTCTTCCTTCACCTTATCCACCTCCTATGTTGTTAGATACAAAAACTGCCGAAACGGTTTCAAAAAAGCAACAAAAAAACGTCCCTTTTTGTAAAAGGGACGTTTTTCTCGTTTTTATTGATTTATTCCCACTCGATCGTCGCAGGCGGCTTACTTGTAATATCGTACACCACGCGGTTAATGTGCTTCACTTCGTTTACGATACGTGTCGAAATGACTTCAAGCACATCCCACGGGATACGCGCCCAGTCAGATGTCATGCCGTCGATTGATGTGACGGCGCGGATTCCGATTGTGTAATCATATGTTCTTGCGTCACCCATAACACCAACGCTGCGGATGTCAGGAAGAACAGTGAAGTATTGCCAGATATCACGCTCTAATCCATGATTAGCAACCTCTTCACGGAGAATCGCATCAGATTCACGAACGATTTCCAGTTTTTCTTCTGTTACTTCGCCAAGAACGCGGATTCCGAGTCCCGGTCCCGGGAAAGGCTGACGCCATACGATATCATCCGGAAGGCCGAGCTCTGTGCCAAGCGCGCGCACTTCGTCTTTGAAAAGCGTGTTTAACGGCTCGATCAGTTCAAACTGCATGTCTTCTGGAAGGCCGCCGACATTGTGGTGAGATTTGATCGTTTGCGCCGTTGCTGTACCGCTCTCGATGATATCTGTGTAAAGCGTTCCTTGTGCAAGATAGTCGATGCCTTTGAGCTTGTCCGCTTCATCATCGAACACGTAAATGAATTCATTACCGATGATTTTGCGTTTTTGCTCAGGATCAGAAACGCCTTTAAGTTTATTTAAGAATCTGTCTTTTGCGTCTACTTTAATCACGTTCATGTTAAAGCCTTCGCTGAATGTTTTCATGACACCTTCAGCCTCGCCTTTACGGAGAAGACCATGGTCTACAAAGATACAAGTCAGCTGATCGCCGATCGCTTTATGAATCAAAGCAGCCACAACAGAGGAATCAACGCCTCCGCTTAGCGCGCAAAGAACCTGCTTGTCTCCGACTGTTTCACGGATTTTTTGCATTTCGATTTCAATAAAGTTCTCCATTGACCATTTGCCTTCACAATCGCAAACGCCGAATACAAAGTTTTTCAGAAGGTCATTGCCGTACTCAGAGTGGCGCACTTCCGGGTGGAACTGAACGCCGTACCATTTTTTGTCCGCTTTGCTCATCGCTGAATTCGGGCAGTGATGGCTTGTCGCATCAACAGTGAAGCCTTCAGGAACTTCTACAACCAAATCGCCGTGGCTCATCCAAACCACTTGTTCGTTCGGAAGATCTTTGAACAAATCAGGTGTGCCTTCGATGCGGATGTTTGCTTTTCCGTATTCGCGCTGGCTTGCCGCTTCCACTTTACCGCCAAGGTAATGAGTCATCAGCTGCATGCCGTAGCAAATTCCCAAAACAGGAACATCAAGTTCGAAGATTTTCTCATCACAGCGGAAAGAGTTTTCATCATACACACTGTTTGGACCGCCGGATAAAATAATTCCTTTTGGATTCATTTCTTTAATTTCTTCAGCCGTCAATGTATGGGGATGCAGCTCGCTGTATACACCGAATTCACGGATACGGCGTGTAATCAGCTGGTTATACTGACTGCCGAAATCAAGGACAAGAATCATTTCATTCACTAACTTTGTCATGGTTGTCACCTAATCTCCTCTAAGTTTTTTGACACAGAAAAAAACGAGGACAGATATGAAGCTCGCTCCGCCCTCTTTGGCAAGGCCGTTTGCCGGAGTCCGGCAACTCGCTCCCAGACTCCGATAATATTCACTAATTCTAACAACACGTCGATAAGCGGTCAAGACCATCTTCTTTTAATTAAATTTTCCCATAACTCTCTGGAATCATTCCAAAGCGCTGCCGAATCTTCATTTCTGTAAAGCGCCCGTTCATAGCGTAATGTCAGCTTTGACATGTCTTTTGAGCCGGATTTTCCATCGATTCGTTTTGCATAATCACGCAGCGTTTCACTGTCTCGTTTCGGCAGCCCTCTTCTCTTCAGCTGTTTCAGCAGCGCGCCATACGCTTCAAAAAATACGTGCTGATCACTTCGCTGCTTCAATTTTCTCACAGCGAAAACAGGAATCCATAACGAACGGAAAACATACAGCAATACCGCTGCCACGAGGAGAACCACAAGGATTGCGAGCGCCAGATACCAGCCCGCCCCGGCGTTTGTATGTGAAGCGGACGGTTTTTTAGAAACCGCTGTCTCCCGTTTTTCCTTTTGTTTTTCCTTTTTTTCCGGCTGTTTTTTCTCTTCTTTCTGTTCGTCTTTCGTTTTCTCCGGTGAGCCGCTGCTGCCACTGCCGGAATCCTTTGTGTCAGAAGAAGTAAACTGAGCCGGATTCGTAAACCCTTTCGTCGGCTCAAATGTGACCCAGCCCTGTTTCGGAAAATACACCTCTACCCAGGAATGGGCGTTGTTATTTGTCACTTTGTAGATGCTGCCGTTTTTGTTTCCGGCTTCTTTATATTGGCCGGATGTATACCCCTTTACCCAGCGGGCCGGAATGCCGGCTGAACGCAGGAGCACCACCATGGCGGAAGAAAAGTTATCACAATAGCCCCTCTTCGTTTCAAACAAAAATTGATCGACATAATCCTCATCATCTTTAGGGACAGTCACTTTTTCTGTTTCATATGTGAACGCATTGGATCCTAAATAATCCTCAATCGCTTTCACCTTATCGAACATATTATCGTGATCCTGAGTGAGTTTGGTTGCGAGTGATTTCACCCGCTCTGGCAGCGAATCTGGCAGCTGCATATAACGATCGCTGAATGTGTATTCGTCGCTGTTGTTTCTCACTTTTACCTTTCTCAGCTCATCCAGTTTGTAGACAGGAGAATTGTACGTTACCGTATAGCTTCCCATATTTCTGACCTCACCTGCTTGTTCACTGATCGGAGAAATTTGTTCCGTGTTCCCGTTCATTTCAAGTGAGACAGCCTGCTTTGGCTGAATGGCTTTTGCGCCGATCGGATACATCACATGGTTATACCCGTAGTGCTCATCAACTTTCACACGAATGACTTTACGCTCTGTCGCAACCTTATGGTCAAACCAAAGATTTTCAACGTTTCCTCCGCTAAGCTGATATGACATGCCTGTATCTGTTTCAACCCAGCCTTTTCCTGTATACGTATCCTTCGTTTCCACACGGAAATAGGTACGCTCTTTTCCCTGCCAGGTGAAAACAAGTGTATGATCCTGCTGAAATGGACCGCCGAGTGATTCATCGTGGTTTCCGTATCCGATTTTGCTTTCTCCAGCCGGCACCTGATTTTGATTCGTGATTTTTTTGAGAAAGGGTACTGGATCAGGCCAAGCCGGCTCTGATTTCGGAGCAGCAAGTCCGAATCCCGCCGCAGCCAAAACCAATACAGATAAAGGAAGAAACCATTTCAGGACAGATGTTTTTGACAGTGTGATTCTTTCCATCAGCTTGATGCGTTCTAAGTATAAAAGGCCCAGCATAAAGAAACCGACCACCACGATACGGATGACGGCAAAAGTGGCATCATATGGCGTAAAGGTATCAAGAATCGTAATATACGCTACTGTCATCATAAAGAAAAACAAGATTCTTCTCTGGTAAATCACCCAATAATGAAGGAGATAGACCAAAAGCCACAGCAGCACAAAAAACAGCAATGTCCGAAACGAAGGAATCATATCATTCCATTGCCCTGATTGAATCAGCGTGATATTTAAATAGACATCCTGCAAAAAAGAACTGACCCAGCTCAAGTCAAATATAGAACCTTGATAAAACAAAATGTGTATCGAGATCAACGTAAATAACACACAAAAAGGAACGGTGACAAACCACCTCATCCTGAAAAAAGTCAGCAGAAACGTCAAGCCGATAAAGACAATAAAAAAGCCTGTATGTTTCGTATTAGTAAAATTGTCAAGCGGCCTGAGCCACTCCCACAGCAATAAAAACGCCAGAAAATAAAATAACAGCAAGCTCAAACGGCTTCCCTTCTGATCGTGCGGCATGCGCAACCGTCACCTCTCTTTCTAAACAACACGCGAAACTCGTCCGTCCCTCATGACCTGAACTCTGATTTGACGTTTAAGCATGCGTTCGATCATGACATTTTCCGCTTGAGAAAGCTCAGCATCTTTCTCTTTTGCCAGTATCACTGTAACCCGGCCTCCTTCGGCTGCTGCCATGTTCAGTAAATCTTCAGTAATCTGTCCCGTGACGATCACTTTGTCAGCCTGGCGAACAGACGGCTTCCCCAGCTCTTCCCGTACATAATGGCTTACCGGGTCAGCCGCATCACAATGAGCGACGGCTAAATGCCGAAGCATGCGCTTAAAATGCTGCTCTCCCTCCTGAATAGGAAAAACCGTTTTTTCCTTTCCGATTGAGGCCAAGCCTGTCCCCGCGCCATTTTTTAAAACAGAATGAAGAATCGAAGCGGTCACAGAAACGACCTCTTCGAATGCTTCACAGGAAAAGCGGTCCATGAGAAGAAACAGATTTTTGCTTCGAGACGGTTCAAATTCCTTCGTCATCAGCTGGCTCCGCCGCGCAGAAGTTTTCCAGTCTAATGCAGCAAACCGGTCTCCCGGCTGATAATTCCGCACACTTGCCGCAACTGAGGAATGTCGCTGATGAATCGGAGAAGAACCGCTTACACCGTCTTCCTGATGCCTCTCATTCACTTGGTAAGGAATACGCTGAAAGGATGGATAAACAAACAGGGTATCCTCCAGCTCATAAAAAGCTGTTTTTTCAACTAAACCGAGAATATCTCCGGTCCGCACCCTGACAGCATGAAAATGATGTTCTCCGCGCGGCACCCGAGCTAGTTCATATGACATCGTCATCCTCCGTTTAAACCAAGGAAAAACGAGCCGTTTGGCCGCGGCTGACTCGATTCCTTCCGCAAGGCAATCTTCAACCACCATATACATCAGGGGAAACGGCAGTTTTCTGGTAAGCGTAAGAGAAACGTGCAGCCTGTCTCCGGCATGCAATTGTGTTTTAGCCATTTGCCGTGATGCTTGAAAAGAGCGAAGCGGGTATAACGCAAGCAGTCCGGCATACACGACAAAAGGGAGAAACGAGTAAAACAAAAACCAGCTGACAAAGCCGCCTTGAAACATCGCGTAAGAAAATACAGCAGCCGTTAATAACGTTAATACAATCAGCTTCCATCCATATCCAAACCATTGCAGTTTCTTATTCATCAGCGAACCGACGACCTTTGAACCGGCACCTTCACAGCTGACATAATCTCCCGTATGATCGTTTCTGCCTCGATTCCTTCAAACTTCGCCTCTGGCCGCAGCAGCATCCGGTGCGGAAGCGTAAAAGGAGCCAAATATTGAATATCATCCGGAATTACATAATCGCGGTGATGCAGCAACGCGTATGCTTGGGCCGCTTTCATGAGAGCGATTGATCCGCGCGGACTGACGCCTAATTGAACAGAAGCATGCTGTCTCGTTTTCTGCACGATTTCAACAATATATTCTTTTATGCTGTCATCAGCGCGGACATTTTGCACTTCCCGCTGTAAACGGATGAAGTCATCTTTTGCAATAACGGCCTCAAGCGTCTCAATCGGATGGCTTTTTTCCTGAAGAGATAGGACTTCCAGTTCTTCATGAAAGGACGGATAACCCATGCGCAGTTTGAATAAAAAACGGTCAAGCTGTGCTTCCGGCAAAGGATAGGTCCCTTCATATTCCACCGGGTTTTGCGTTGCCATCACAAAAAACGGAGCGGCAAGCGGCATCGTATGGCCATCCACCGTTACGCTTCCCTCTTCCATCGCTTCAAGCAAAGCCGACTGTGTCTTCGGAGAGGTGCGGTTGATTTCATCGGCCAGCACGATATTTCCCATAATCGGGCCGGGACGGTATTCAAACTCCATCGTTTTCGCATTATAGATGGAGACGCCTGTTACATCAGATGGCAGTAAATCCGGAGTGAATTGGATTCTTTTGAAATCAGCGCCGATTGTCTTTGCCAGCGCGCGGACCATCATTGTTTTTCCGACTCCGGGTACATCCTCAAGCAGCACATGGCCTTTTGCAAGAATGGCTGCTAAGCTGAGTATGGCGATGTCTCGTTTTCCAACCATTACTCTATTCATATGTTCAACTGCTTCCCCCAGCAAAGGATGCAGGTCTTCTTGGTATGCCATTCTTTTCCTCCTAGTCATCTACAAAATTCTTCATATTGTAACCTAACTTTACCACAAAAAGCGATCTGTATAAAAAAACGATTCTAGCAAATTGTTTCCAATAAAACAGGAAAAACACAAAAAAGCTTCCTGTGACAGGAAGCTCAATTATTTGTGCTCTAAAGGCTCCATATGAACATGCGAATAATCAATCGCATGCTCCTCCTTCATCTTCCGCTCAATTTCATTGGCAATCTCGTGGCTTTCCGTAATATTTAAATCGGCTGATACTTCAACCACCACATCAACGTATACCGTACTGCCCAAGTATCTCGCTTTAATGTCTTTTAATCGGCTCACACCCGATATCCTTTCGATCGTCTGTTTATAAGCTGAAATGTCCTTTACGTCGAAGCCATCTGTCAAAGAGTGAGATGATTCTTTAAAAATATCCCATGCCGTTTTGCAAATGAGAAGACCGATCACAAACGCCGTAACCGTATCAATCCAGGCAAGATCGAATTGCGCAGCCGTAATTCCGATAAATGTGCCGATACTGACGAATGCATCTGATTTATTATCAGCCGCCGCAGCAAGGAGCGCTTTGCTATTCACTTTTTTGGCCAGCCTTTTATTGTACTGGTAGACTGCGAGCATCAGGGCTGCTCCGCCCGCTGCCGTCCATGCCGCAATCATATCCGGCGTCTCTTCTTTCGCAGAAAAAATAGACTCCCCGGCGCTGAACAGCACTTGCAACCCAACAACCATCATAATAAAGGAGGCGATAAGCGATGCGATTGTTTCCGCCCGAAAGTGGCCGTATGGATGATCTTCGTCAGGAGGCTTTTGAGAGATGCGCAGTCCGATCAGCACAGCCACCGAAACAATAATGTCAGTCGTGTTATTCAAACCGTCCGCAGTAAGTGCTTCCGAATGAAAAAGATAGCCGATCAGGAGCTTCATCGCAGACAAAACAAGATACGCGGCAATGCTGACCAGCGCTCCGGATTCGCCTTTTTTCAGTTCATCATATCTCTCCATACATAAAACCCCCTCTCCGCTCGCGTATTCCTATTTTTATGATACAAAGCTGAACCGCAGTGGGTCTACAGAAACATGATTCACCCGCCACAGGAAACTAGTGACGATGGAACACTTTTTCTCTAAGCCAATTTATTTCCCATCCCAGAAATCTCTTCAAGCCCAGTAATATCAATGCTTCTCGCAATCAAACATTTTAAAAATGATATCAAAGGATAAATATGAATCGTTGCCGGAACATTTTTTCTTTTTCATCCGAGCATGTCTGCTAAAAACACCGCAAACAAACCCTACAAATTTGAAATAAACTGTTATATTTTCTTACAGGATTTTTCGACAAATTGTATATTTATGATACAGTTTCAATTATCATAATATTCAGTAACATATGTTTTTTAAAGGAGGTAACTTATGAACCAGTCTCAATCAGGATTAAAAAAGGAATTAAAGACACGCCATATGACCATGATTTCAATCGCGGGCGTGATTGGAGCCGGCCTATTTGTAGGCAGCGGCTCAGTGATTCACTCGACCGGGCCCGGTGCCATTGTTTCTTACGCGTTAGCCGGATTATTGGTCATTTTTATCATGAGAATGCTCGGTGAAATGTCTGCCGTAAACCCGACGAGCGGGTCGTTTTCTCAATACGCTCACGATGCCATCGGACCGTGGGCAGGATTTACAATCGGCTGGCTGTATTGGTTTTTCTGGGTCATTGTCATCGCCATCGAAGCCATTGCCGGTGCCGGCATTATTCAATATTGGTTTCATGATATTCCGCTGTGGCTGACAAGTTTGATCTTGACGATCGTGCTCACCTTGACAAATGTCTACTCCGTTAAGTCTTTCGGTGAGTTTGAATATTGGTTCTCCCTCATTAAAGTTGTTACTATTATCGCTTTTCTCATCGTTGGTTTTGCTTTTATTTTTGGCTTTGCGCCAGGCAGTGAGCCAGTCGGTTTATCCAATATTACAGGCAAAGGCGGATTTTTCCCGGAAGGCGTCAGCTCCGTATTGCTCGGCATTGTCGTTGTCATCTTCTCCTTTATGGGAACAGAAATTGTTGCCATTGCAGCAGGAGAAACAGCCAACCCGATCGAATCGGTGACAAAGGCGACCCGATCCGTTGTATGGCGCATTATCGTCTTTTACGTTGGCTCTATCGCCGTTGTTGTCGCGCTTTTGCCTTGGAATTCAGCAAATATTTTAGAAAGCCCTTTCGTCGCTGTACTTGAGCATGTTGGGGTGCCGGCAGCCGCGCAGATTATGAACTTTATCGTCCTCACAGCCGTACTCTCTTGCCTGAATTCAGGTTTGTACACCACATCCAGAATGCTGTATTCACTTGCAGAAAGAAACGAAGCGCCGCGCCGTTTTATGAAATTGAGCAAAAAAGGCGTTCCCGTTCAAGCTATTGTTGCCGGAACATTTTTCTCTTATATCGCGGTCGTCATGAACTACTTCTCACCGGAAACCGTCTTTTTATTCTTAGTGAACTCATCAGGCGCAATCGCTTTACTCGTCTATCTTGTCATCGCTGTTTCTCAGCTGAGAATGCGAAAAAAACTCGAAAAAACAAATCCGGAAGCATTGAAGATCAAGATGTGGCTCTTCCCTTTCCTAACCTACTTGACCATCATCGCCATCTGCGGAATTTTAGTATCTATGGCGTTTATTTCTTCCATGAGGGATGAACTGCTGCTGACAGGCATCATTACGGGAATTGTTCTCATCTCTTACCTTGTGTTCAGAAAACGCAAGGAGAGCGTGAAAGCAGCAGCCAAGCCAGTCACACGGCAGCAGCCGGACATCCTGCCTTAATGCTGATCAAATCCTAAACGGCCTGCCGTTTAGGATTTTGTATTTTTTTCTTCGGTCAGGCATCGCACGCAGATTTTTTTGTAACCATCACGCCCTTATTGTCATTAACTATAGTACCAATTTGGAAAATTTAGATAAGGACAGATGAAAATGACACTTGAAAAATTTGTTGATGCTCTCCCAATCCCAGATACGCTAAAACCTGTACAGCAATCTGATGACAAAACGTACTACGAAGTCACCATGGAGGAATGCTCCCATAAGCTTCACCGCGACCTCCCCCCGACCCGGCTGTGGGGCTACAACGGCCTATTTCCGGGGCCTACCATTGAGGTTAAAAGAAATGAAAATGTTTATGTGAAATGGATGAACAACCTCCCTTCCACACATTTGCTGCCGGTCGACCATACGATTCATCATAGTGACACCAAGCATGAAGAGCTGGAAGTCAAAACCGTTGTTCATTTACACGGAGGCGTTACGCCGGCTGATAGTGACGGGTATCCGGAGGCTTGGTTTTCAAAAGACTTTGAACAAACAGGCCCTTATTTTAAAAGAGAGGTTTATCATTACCCGAATCAGCAGCGCGGTGCTATTTTGTGGTATCACGATCACGCCATGGCGCTCACCAGGCTGAATGTGTATGCCGGACTTGCCGGCGCGTATATCATCCACGATCCAAAGGAAAAACGCTTTAAGCTGCCTTCCGGCGAATACGACGTGCCGCTTCTGATCACAGACCGCACGATCAACGAAGATGGCTCTTTGTTTTATCCAAGCGGACCGGAAAACCCTTCCCCGTCACTGCCTAATCCCTCAATCGTTCCGGCTTTTTGCGGAGAAAGCATACTCGTCAACGGGAAAGTATGGCCATATTTGGAGGTTGAACCGAGGAAATACCGCTTCCGCGTCATCAATGCCTCCAATATGAGAACCTATAACCTGTCACTCGATAATGGAGGAGCATTTATTCAGATTGGTTCAGACGGAGGGCTTCTCCCGCGCTCTGTTAAATTGAACTCCTTCAGCCTTGCGCCCGCTGAACGTTACGATATCATCATTGACTTCACAGCCTATGAAGGACAATCGATCATTTTGGCAAACAGCGCCGGCTGCGGCGGTGACGTCAACCCTGAAACAGATGCGAATATCATGCAATTCAGAGTCACAAAACCATTGACGCAAAAAGATGAAAGCAGAAAGCCAAAGTACCTCGCTTCATACCCTTCAGTACAGAATGAAAGAATACAAAACATCAGAACATTGAAGCTGGCAGGCACACAGGACGAATACGGCAGACCCGTCCTTCTTCTCAATAACAAGCGCTGGCACGACCCTGTCACAGAAGCGCCAAAAGCCGGCACAACGGAAATATGGTCCATTGTCAATCCGACGCGCGGAACACATCCTATTCACCTGCATCTGGTCTCCTTCCGTGTGATAGACCGGCGTCCTTTTGATATCGCGCGTTATCAAGAAAGCGGGGAATTATCTTTTACCGGGCCGGCTGTTCCGCCGCCCCCAAATGAAAAGGGCTGGAAAGACACCATTCAAGCGCATGCAGGTGAAGTCCTGAGAATCGCGGTGACATTCGGGCCGTACAGCGGACGATACGTATGGCACTGCCATATTCTCGAGCATGAAGACTATGACATGATGAGACCGATGGATATAACAGATCCCCATAAATAATCGACAAACTTGCCTCTTGCGGGCAAGTTTTTTCTATATGAAACTTTTGGCCCCATTTCTCGTATAACATAAAAACAGCAAAAAGGAGCTGCTTTTTATGCTGACAAACGACCTGAATGAAAAAACGAGGCAATACATTTCCATTTATGCCGAATTAAAATCAAAATTAAAATGGAAAGTTGCACACGATCAGATATTAATGCTCATTTCTTCTGCATATATTGTGAATAAAAGAGAGTTTGATTTTCAGCGCTTTTACGATTTGAGCAGCTATATCAAATCAAACATCGGCAGCTTCTCAACACTCAATTCACACCATCGTTTTACTGTTGCTTCCATTCTGGACATTCATTTTCAGCATGAGGCAAAGCAAACGTTTCTGACTTTCATCGATGGATACAACGAGATGATTAGACTTGGCTACAAACGGGACATTTTCACGTACCTTTCCGCCCTTATTATACTCACCGGCAAATCCGAAGCCAGCAATCAAAAAGAACAGATGAACATGGGGCTTGCTGTTTATCAGCAAATGAAGAAAAATCATTATTTCCTCACGTCAACTCAGAATATTCCGCTTGCTGTATTGCTCGCCAAGAACGGAAAAGGTTTGCAGGCGCTGGATAAAGCGGAAACGTGCTATCAGCATCTGGCAGCAGGCGGATTTCGCAAAGGCCAGCACTTACATCAAACCAGCCACATCCTTGCCCTGCACACTGAAAAAGACGCGGAAACGCTTGTTTTGCAATGCAGAAAGCTGTTTCAAGCCATCACTGAGTCTTACAAAAAACCAAAGGTTGATCATTACCCTGAGCTTGCTCTGCTCACATTTCTGAAAGAGCCTGATATCAAAACTGTTCTTGCCATCACACAAGAGCTGAACCAAGAAAAACGATTCAAATGGCAAAAGGAAATGAATTTCAAAATTGCTGTCAGCCTATATCTCAGTGAGCGTATGGAGAAAAATCTGCTGATCGAATCCGGACTATACACAGCTATCGAAACGGCCATCCAAGCACAGCATGCATCCGCGACAGCTGTCATCATCGGCTCAACAGCAGCCGATCATTCTCATGACGGAAACTAGAGGAGGAGAAACATGCCATACATCACATTAGAAGATCAGACACGACTGTACTATGAAACGCATGGGAGCGGCACACCGATCCTATTTATACACGGTGTACTGATGAGCGGACAATTTTTTCACAAACAATTTTCAGCACTTTCCGACAATTATCAGTGTATTCGTCTCGATCTTAGAGGACATGGCGAATCTGACAAAGTGCTGCACGGACACACCATTTCCCAATACGCCCGTGATGTAAGAGAATGTCTAAAAGCATTGGAGCTCGACCGTGCCGTGCTTGCCGGCTGGTCAATGGGCGCTTTTGTGGTATGGGATTATTTCAATCAATTTGGGAATGATAACATACAAGCCGCAGTGATCATTGATCAATCCGCTTCCGACTATCAATGGGAAGGCTGGGAGCACGGTCCGTTTGATTTTGACGGTTTAAAAACGGCGATGCACGCCATTCAGACCGATCCGCTGCCATTCTACAAAAACTTCATCCATAATATGTTCCAAGAACCGCCTGCTGAGACAGAAACAGAATGGATGCTGGCAGAAATCCTCAAACAGCCGGCTGCGATTTCAAGCACGATCCTATTTAACCAAACGGCTGCTGATTACCGCGGCATTCTTCAAAACATCAATGTGCCGACATTGCTGTGCTTTGGAGAAGACCGCAAGTTTTTCTCTGTTGCTGCTGGAGAACACTTGCATAGCCTCATTCCAAATTCGACGCTTGTCACCTTTTCTAAAAGCAGCCATTGCCCGTTTTTAGAAGAACCGTGCGCTTTTAACAGCACACTCCTCTCCTTTTTAGATAAGCTGATTGGAAAGTCATAAAGAAAAAGGAATTAGGAGATTAGGCAAAAGTATGAGACAATAAGAAATGTGCAGTAAAATACATGAGGGAAGAAGTGACTTTATGTCTTACTATAACAAACGTAATCAAGAACCGCTGCCTAAAGAAGATGTGAGTACATGGGAATGCACAAAAGAAGACTGCAACGGCTGGACCCGAAAAAACTTCGCCAGCAGTGATACGCCATTGTGCCCTTTGTGCGGAAGCAAAATGGTCGACGGCATTCGTTCATTAGTGAATCTCCAAAACAACAGCCAAACGAAAACAAGCTAGTTCTTCCCTATAATAAATGCAGTCTCCCGCAAGCAAACAATCCTCGAACGGAGACGTTAATTATCCAGAATGAAGGTTTCACATCGCAAGAAGCCGAAATTTGAAAGAAGCCCAAAACGGAAAATGTTTCGGGCTTTTCATTTTGTTATCATGGTATAATATGGATAATAGAGAGGTGATAATGTGATCACAAAACAGCAGCAAAAAGACCTGAAAAAAAGAGCTCAGTTCAAAAAGCTGAATCTTACAATTAACTCATATGTTGAACTTCTGTTTTTTTCGATACCTTTGATCCATCTCTTTAAATGGCTCGGATCATTCCTTGTCCATTAAAAAACCACTCAGCCCATGCCGAGTGGTTTTTTTAGTTGATGACAAAAAAGCTGTTGATGATGCCGTTCGGATTTTCCCACACTTTTTTATACGTCTTATTTTCAAGATTATAGGAATAAATCGTCCTCACCTTGGCTTCACGCCCTGTTTCATCCTTTAGCTTTTTAGCCCCCTTGGCTTCAGCAAGAAAATAAATGTTCTTGCCATCCATAGAGAACTGCGGCTGGGCGTCAATTAACAGCTTGAAGGATTTTTGATTTGAAATGATGGTTTCATACTTTTTCGTATCCGCATTCAGCATCTGAATAGAAGCGGTTTGCTCCGTGCCTTTTTGTGTATAAGACGTAAACAAAATACGTTTATCATCATCAGAAACAGCAATATCGCTGATAAACTGGTCAAGGCTCTTAAGCTCATCAAATTGGGTTTGGCGGCCTGCCGCAAAATGAATCGTTGTCGGTTCAGGATCGATCCCCTTCTCGTTCGCTTCATCTGTTTTCTTGTAGTCTTCTTCCACAGAATAATGGAGCATTGCAAATGAATCCGTTTTTTTGTTATAAAAGAAGCTGCTGACGCTGTCATCCTGATCTTTCACGGCGGGATAAAGGTTTTTATACTTCTTCGTTTTCAGATCAAAAGCTGCGATCCGGAAATTGCTTTCGTCCGCTTTTCCTAGACGGAAATAGATGGTTGAACGGTCCTTTGACAAAAACAAACTGTCCGCACTCTCCGCGCCTTTATAAAGCATCGTCTTTTGATTTGACTTTAGATCAAGCTTAAAAAGCCTCATTTCATTTTGATCATTATTGCCCGTATAATAAAGCACCTGCTGCTTCTGATCCAAGGCAAATGCCGGATAGCTGGTCAGCTTTTCCTCATGGATCACCTTGTCATTTTCGTAATACTTCGTCAGGAGATCAGTATTTGTAATCGAAACAAGCAGCTTATCACCGCTTTCCGTATGTACTGAAACACCGGCAGCGTTCTCATGGCCTTGATCCTTTGCAGCATAAAACGCAAAACCCGCCGCAGCGGCTGCGATCACGACAATTAACAATAATACGATTCTATTTTTCATCTTTTATCTCCACCAATAGAAAAAGCAAGAATATGACTTCTTGCTTTACAGATTATGTATGTAGATTAATAGCTGTAATGTCCCGCTACCTTTCCTCTGCTTAATGGGTATCCAAGCGCTTTAAACGCTTTAGGGCTTACATCCAGGACTGCATGAGGCATTCTGCCAACATCATTTTTATAAACCGTAATCACCTTTTTAGGTTTCGCTTTTGCATAAGCTCTGATTTTTGTCCCGTTTCTAGGAACATCAAATCCGAGTTTTGTCGCACAATCCCAATGTCCAAGTTTTTTACCTGAAGAGCCTTTTTTCCCGACTCCATTATACCAAGTAATATTTCCGTTCACATGTTTCGCACTGGCATCTGATGAAAAACTCAAAGCGCTCAAAGTACTTCCTACTAAGATAAAAGCGGCTAAAATGACTTTCTTCAACATTTCGTCCCCCTGTTTGTTAACATCTAGGAAAATTATACACGATGAACCAGTATTTTTTTATTTCATTATCCTTACAGTAATGTTACAAAATCAGAAAAAAGGTCTCTTCTAAAATAAACCATGGAAGATTATCCTATTATAATTGCAGTGTTAGCGTTATAATTGTTAATAGAGTAGTTATCGCATTCAATATGAACGAACCATTACCGTATTGTTCAAACCAAATTCATAATTATGTAAACGATTCATACTCTCTTATAAAGAAAAAAGAGTGTGCGAGACTCTTTTTTCTTCAAAGTTTCTTTTTTCAAAAAAAACGTAGATTATATTATATAAAAGTTTCATTTCTTTTTTGGTTTTAAAAATGGCGATTTTGTGAACAGTTCATATTGATCAGTGCGGAATTACTCATATAAAAAGATATAGGAGTGGTAATCCATGAAGGCAGCAAGATGGCATAACCAAAAGGATATCCGTATTGAAAATATCGAAGAGCCAAAAACGGAGCCGGGAAAAGTAAAGATCAAAGTCAAATGGTGCGGCATCTGCGGCAGTGATTTACATGAGTACTTAGGCGGCCCGATCTTTATTCCGGTTGACAAACCTCATCCGTTAACCAATGAAACAGCGCCTGTCACAATGGGCCATGAATTCTCCGGTGAAGTGGTTGAAGTTGGCGAAGGCGTTCAAAACTATAAAGCAGGCGACCGCGTCGTAGTCGAACCGATTTTTGCAACACACGGCCACCAAGGCGCATACAACCTTGATGAACAAATGGGATTCCTCGGCTTAGCCGGCGGCGGCGGCGGTTTCTCTGAGTACGTCTCTGTAGATGAAGAGCTGTTGTTCAAACTTCCTGATGAATTATCATACGAACAAGGTGCGCTCGTTGAACCTTCAGCGGTTGCTTTATACGCTGTCCGTTCAAGCAAAATTAAAGCCGGCGACAAAGCGGCTGTGTTCGGCTGCGGCCCGATCGGACTTCTTGTGATTGAAGCGCTGAAAGCGGCTGGTGCGACTGATATTTACGCTGTTGAGCTTTCACCTGAACGTCAGCAAAAAGCTGAAGAGCTTGGAGCGATCATTGTTGATCCATCTAAAACAGACGATGTCGTCGCTGAGATTGCAGAACGCACAGGCGGCGGTGTTGACGTAGCATTCGAAGTCACAGGCGTTCCAGTGGTATTACGACAAGCGATCCAATCAACTGCAATCGCCGGTGAAACAATCATCGTCAGCATTTGGGAAAAAGGCGCTGAAATCCACCCGAACGATATCGTCATCAAAGAACGTTCAGTCAAAGGGATTATCGGGTACCGCGACATCTTCCCTGCTGTATTGTCATTAATGAAAGAAGGCTATTTCTCAGCTGACAAACTCGTCACGAAAAAAATCGTGTTAGACGATTTGATCGAGGAAGGCTTCGGTGCTCTTATTAAAGAGAAAAACCAAGTGAAAATCCTTGTCAGACCTAACTAATGAACTTAAAAAGAATCCGCGCTCGTATGCGGATTCTTTTTTTATCTTATCCAATCGCTTCAGCACCGGACTCTTTCTTTGTCTCGCCTCGTTTATAAATGCGGAAGTTTTCCTCCAGCTGTTCAAGCAAAATTCTTTTCGTTTCCGGCAAAAATGTCTTCACAAACAGGATTGAGCAAATACTTAATACAACGAAGATAAAAAACGCTACGGCCAGCAATATCGGGAAAGTGAAACTGACTGCAAAGTTCACCCCCCCACAGACAGAATACCGTGATAACTCCCAGACCGTGAAGGCGAAACGGGCAAATCTCAGAAAGCATCAGCCGTGTCACTGGTGAAATTGCGCCCTGCTGAAAAGCAAGAAATGTAACCGTTAATACGGGACCACCACATATGGAAGCGCCGGCGATCCTTCGAGTAAAAACGAGAACATCCCGATTAGCCATAATATCGCCGCCGTACCGATCAAGCCTGTCATCAGTCATCAGCATCGGCCCGGCGGCCTGCTTTACCAAGAAGCGGAAATTCCAATAAACACAATCCGGCAAACCCACGAAACCACAGCTTTTTAAACGTCGCTTTGTCAAGCTGATCTTCTTTTTCGAAAGCGAATTCAATTCCTTGCAGCTCAGCTGCCGCCCGCTTTTCACCCCTTATTTTTTAATACCCGCAACGCCTCTTCTTTTCTCCCTTTAGAAACGAGCCAGCGAGGACTTTCAGGCATTCTGATCATGCCGAAAAAATAAGGATTGGCCTGTTCAGGAGCAGATAGACAACGCATAAAAAAAGCCCCGAGTGTCTGACCACTCCGGACTTTTCACTGTATCATTCTCACACAAGCTTTTGGCCGCAATTCGGGCAAAAATTAGCTTCACCGGTTTTTGTGCCGCAGTTCGGACAGAAATTGGGTTTGCTTCCGCTGCCAGATGACTGTGACCCTGATGACTGCGCCTGCTGATTCTGATTCATTTGATTCATCATCTGGTTGGCCATATTCATTCCCATCATCATTCCAGCCATATCAGAAGCCGTACCGCCTCCGCTCATCTTTCCGGACGCCATTCCATCCGTCATTGAAATTTGCTGGTATCTGTTTACATCCCCAACCATGCCATAGGAAGCGTTCTTTGTAATCATATCTTGAACCTCTTGAGGGTAATTAAAGCTCATGATTTGAAAACCAGTGACCGTCATTCCGTCGCCGATTAATTGCATATCTAAGTCTTCTTGAATCCCCTTCGCAATGTCAAAAGCGTTGGCTTGGAGATTAAACATGTCTTTCCCTTCTCTAGTGATCCACTTCATAAGAAGCTGATCCAGAATGGAAGTGATCCGGGTTTTAATATCCTCTACAAAATATTGATCCTTCACGCCGGCGATTTTATCAATCAAGCTGATATAGTCCTGCACCTTGAAATTAAATGTGCCGTTTGCGCGAATCGGCATCCCGCCAGGCATTCCCGCTGCCGGAATATTTATCGCCTGCTTTGTTCCCCATCTTACGGTAAATTCCTTCGTATTAACAAACAGCACCTCGGCGCGCATGCCGCTGTTAAACCCAAACTTAAAGCCCTTTAATGTTGATAGGAATGGAATAATCTCAGATTCAATATCATAATCACCGTCATCTTGAAACATCCCTTCGACCCTGCCATTGCTCAAAAACACAGCATCCTGCCCGGGACGAATGATTAAACGGCTCCCTTTTTTAATTTCACGATTGTTCCATTTATAAAAAATCATATCATCTCTAAATTCTTCCCACTCAACCACGTTCGCTAATTGATTTCTGAAAAACGACATTATGCCTCTCCCTTTCTCTATTTCTTACTTTTAGAAACTGCCGCGGCTTCCGCTGTATGACGTACCGCCTTTCGTAACCCCGCCATCGCCGCTGTCTTTATCATTTGACGGTTTTCTTTCTCTCGTTACAGTTGTTCTGATATAGGTGTCATATTGATCAATCACATCGGACGTACGATGATCCATATATGTATTCCCATTAACCGTTGCTTTGCCGCCTGCATGATAAAGCATGATTGAAACCGCGATGCCTCCGACTGCGATGGCAACAATGAGCTGAAACCACCATGTAAAGAATATGTTGTCGGGATTGATTCCCGGTTTTATGCCCATATCTTTATAAGAAAGCTGAATATATGTCTGAAAAGCTTTGAAATAATCTTGATTTGATAAATCAGATGAAATCGTATTTCTGATGCTGTTTAGCCTGCTGTTATCCAAATACTTTTCAGCTTTTTTGTAGCCGGTGATGAATACCTCTCTGTTTGCCATATCGAGCGTTAGTATGGCTGTACTGCCTTTTCCGTAACGATCATAAAAGTCGCCGGCATAATCGGCAATATCCTCACCGTTCGTGCTTTTTGTCGTAATAATGATGAAATCAGTGTCTCTCTTTGCCCCCAGCTCTGCCGAGAGAGATTCGAGTTTTTTGATTTCTGCTTTTGATAATAGATGAGCATGGTCATACACATGCTGCTGTGATTCAGAAGCTCTTGCCGCTTCAATTCCCAGTACCGGCATTATGATGAAAACAGCCAGCACAACAAGAATCGCTTTCCCGAAAAATCCCCGCATCAAAATCCGCCTCCCATCATCAATGAGACGAGCTTCAACGCAAGAAATGTCCCGCCTGCTATTCCGCTAAACCACGCCGCCACTTTTCCTGAACTGATCGGCGGCTTTCCGACAACCTTGCCTGTTTGCCCGTTCATCGCAAAAGTATGCTCTGCTCTTTCATAATTGTAACTGACCATCCAAACGGGAAGCAGAACGTAAAAGCTGTTCACGTTTTTCGTGTGAATATGTTTGTCCCTCACATTGACTGACGTATATCCGGAAAAAGAAGAATGTATGTATGAATCTATATAACTGCTGACTTTCTCTTTTGCCCTCGGAAAAAGCTCCTCATCTGTATAATTGTATTTTTCCGCAATATAACCGGCCAAATATGCCGTTTGAAAGTCTTTCAGCTCATCGTATGAATAAGGCTCCAATTTATCCATTAATTCATCTTTCATTTTTTCAGAGGCATCGACAGGGATTTTCAAATAATCGAGATTGATATCACGAAACGCTTCAAAGTGCTCTGTTTCCGTGCAAATATAATCCCCTTCTTCATATTGATGGACTCTGGTACAGTTCGCTGTCACCTGTACTTCACTATTTAAATCAAACATCCAAAATGGAATATACATGCCGGTGATGCTTTTAATACGATCGGCCGACATGAAACCTCTTGGTGTCAGAAGACCTTTTTTGCACCACTTTCGAAATGCCTGCTCTGCTTCTTGTTTACTGATTGTAAATGGAATAACCTTCGCCGGCGCCAAATGTCCTGATAAACGATCGGCAAGTATAGCAGCACCTCCGCAAAAACTGCACGTCGTCGCTGTCGTTTCAGCTTCCGTCATTAAAACGGCACCGCAGTTTTCACATTGATATTCCTTTGCTTCATCATCAGAAAACCGCGCCGCAATGTTTTCTTTCGGAAGGCTTTCAATATTGTCCTGTCTTCCGCAGCTGCCGCAGGATAACGACCCGGATTCACTGTCAAATGCCATATCACTGCCGCAGTTCGGGCACTTATAAGATATTATCATTACCGTTCCCTCTCACATCTTATGATAAAATGTGCCGCAGCCGAAAAGCTGCGGCCTCCTATGTATTATTTATCGAGCATCATTTTCGCTTTTAACGCCGCAAGTTCATCATCCACCTGACTTGAACCGGCAGTATCATATTTAGCAGTCAGATCATCAATATCATCCTGCGGAGCGCTGTTCAGTTCAGCCATTGCATTCGCCTGATCAAGCGCCTTATTTATTTTGTCCTCCATTCTGCCGAATGCAGACATTGATTGGCTGGCACCCGAAACAGAAGCGCCCAGCTTGTTCATTCTATCTTGTGTTTTCGCTACTGCCCACTTCGCCTTGATCATATTTTTGCGTGCTTCCAGCTCTCCAATGTCAGACACCAGTTTGTCATGCATCTTTCTCATTTGCGCGGCATTGGCAGCAGCCATTTGATTCGCTGTCTGCAGCTCAGAAAGCTTTGATTCCAAAGTTGTTTTTCTTTCAAGGAATGTTCTCGCATCGCCTTCATTCCCCGCTTGGAGCGCCTTCATCGCATAGCTTTCCATTTTCTCCATGTCTGCCTGGCATTCACGTAATTCTCTTTTTGTCCTTTGCTCCTCAGCCATAACGGCTGCTGTTTCTGCCTTTACCTTAGACAAATCGCTATTCATGTTTCTTAAATATTGATCTGCCATTTTCTCTGGATTTTCAGCCTTGTCTAACAAAGCATTCATATTCGCCGACATAATATCTTTGAATCTCGTTATTATACTCATCATGTGGTTCCTCCGCTATTTCATTAAACTTCTTACTACATATACTATTTATTATCGTTAAAAGTTTCACATTTTTAATAAAAAGTGACATTCCAATAGAAAATACATAACTTTTTACCCGAATTTAACATTTAAGCACAATATGAAAAAGGATGCATCCCAAAGTCCTAAGACTTTCAAGAAACATCCTCGATTGTCACAAATGAACTTCAATCTCTTCCATGCTGGGCAGTGCATCAATCGCCCCGATTTTAGTGCACACAAGAGCGCCCACCTTATTGGCAAACGCCACAATCTCACGCAGCTTCGCAAAATCAGCATCAACAGATTGAATGTGGTCCGTGTTTGCCAATTGATATAAAGCGGCGCCGACAAAAGCGTCTCCCGCTCCCGTTGAGTCAATTGATGTAACTGGAATACTCGGAATGATTTCTTTCTCCTTCCCATTCGAAAGAAGCGTCCCGCTTTTCCCAAGTGTCACAGCAACAATCTTGGCTCCGATCTCATGAAGGATCGCTACACCCTTTTCATGATCCTTCACACCGCTGATAATCTCAAGCTCCTCGTCACTGACTTTCACAAAATCACTTACAGTAATCGCTTTTTTTGCGACACTTACAAACTCTGAAACCCTTCCCTTCCATAAATCCTCACGATAGTTAGGGTCAAACGAGATAAACTGTCCCTTATCCTTCGCAATCAACATCAGCCGTAAATAGGCTGAACAAAACGGATCTGACAGCAGCGCCGTTGCAGAGCCGAAATGAAGGACTTTCGCTTCGTTTAATTTTGCCTGGTCTATATCCTCCAGCGTAAACAAAGCGTCCGCGCCTCGATTAAAAACAAAATCGCGCTCTCCATTTTGTTTTAATGAAACAAAAGCAAGCGTTGTTGGCGCTTTCTCATCCATGACCAGCATAGAAGTATCGACGTGTACAGCGTCCAACGTTTGCTTCAGAAAATACCCAAACGGATCCTTGCCCACTTTTCCGCTGAAAGCCCCGTCTCCGCCCAGTTTGGCAATCGCTGCCGCCACATTCGCCGGTGCCCCGCCGGCACTTTTTAAAAAATGACGCCCTTCCATTAAATCAACATCAACATCGGTACAAATGAAATCAATTAACAGTTCTCCAATACAAACAACAGAATGACTACGCATATGATCACACTCATTTATCTTTTCTAGATTACAGTCTCAGTATATTACTTTCTGCCATAAATACAATATTGAATATTAAAAATTTTACATCTATTTATCTCGCAGACCTTTTCTCAAGCTCAGAGATGATGTGCTTATATCTTTTTTCAGTTAAAGGATAGAAGGCAATGAGAATAATAGAAAGCAAAATGAAAAATCCCGGAATCAAAGCATTCATGTTTTTAATCGCATTCAATGACGCAACTGTCTGGTCTGCATTCGCCACATATCCGGCGATTCCTAAATAAATGGCCGAAAATGACCCGGCTAACGCCACACCCAGCTTATTAATAAAGCTCATGCTCGAAATCACCACTCCGTCGGCACGAACTCCTGTCTTCCATTCCGCATAATCGACACAATCCGCAACCATTCCCCACGCAAGCGTGTTCAAAGGCGTTGTAAAAAATCCCGAAGCGAAAAGCCAAACGAAAATGAGTGTAATTGAAGAATACGGCGTAAAATGCAGGCCGGCGTAAGAAATAATCGATAGAGCCGCCGTGATGATCATGACTTGTTTTCTGCCCCACTTTTCAGAAAAGAAAGGAATAAACAGATTGCTGATCAGCGCTGATCCGAAAAATAAAACAGTGCCTATAAACACAAATTCTTTATGGTTCACATTATACGTAAAATAGTACACCATTGTGCTGAGCTTCATATTAAACCCGATCGCAAAAGCCAAAAATGACGAAGTCAGCATCAGTAAAGGTTTGTTTCGAAACAAAACAGACAACGTCTTTTTGATCCCTTGTTTTTTTCTCTTTTTAGGCTGAATCCGCTCCCGCACAGTAAAGAAACTAAATAGATGTAAAACGATGCTGACCGCCGCATAGATGAGCGCCGTCATCTGAAATCCAAACGCCTGATCCTCTCCTCCGAAAACAGTTGCAAGCGGTGTTGCACAGGAAATCGATAAAAGGATGCCGATATACACCAAAATCATCCGGGTTGTGGTCAGAATCGTTCGTTCCTCCACAGAATTTGTTATCCGCCCCGTTAAGCTGTTCACCGGAATCGTTTGCATACTAAAGGACATCCCAAGCAGAATATAGGTGATGTACGCATAGACCATGTTTCCCGTCTCACCTAAATGAGGCGTCGTGAAGCATAAAAACGTAAATAACGCAAAAGGAAATGCCACCCACAGCAAATATGGCCTTGCCTTTCCCCACCTTGTGTTCGTTTTGTCTAAAATCAATCCCATAATCGGGTCAAAAATAGCATCCAGCACCCGCACAACTAGAAACAAAGTGGCGATGACCGCAGGCTGAATGCCGCCGACATCTGTATAATAGAATAGCAGGTATGCGTTTACAAACTGAAAGATAATATTATATGACATATCACCGAACCCATAGCCGATTCGCTCAAACCAGGACAGGCCATGATGCTTCATATTCAATGCCGTTGCTTTTTCTGTTTCCATCATCATTTCCCACCCCAAGAATCCGTTTTCATTTTTGATAAGCAAGAGGGAGAATGCAAAGATCCTCCCTGTTTAATCAGCAATTTGGATATACCATCACTTTTAAGCATTCATTTTTGTATTGAAGGGCGCGTTCCATCGCCTCCTGCGTCTGCTCCAGTGAATATTGGTCCGTTATAAGGTGCTTCGTGTCCACAATCCCGGAAGCGAGAAATTCGATTCCCTTCGGATACGTATTGGCATACCGGAAGATCCCGTAAATATCAATCTCGTTATCCGCAATAAACGGCACATTGAGCGGAATCTCGCTTTGCGAAGGCAAACCGACAATCGCCAATTTTCCGCCCCGGCGTACAGAAGCCAGTGCGGGTTGCAATGCCGCTGGATTCCCCGCTGTTTCCCAAGCAACATCAACGCCTCTGTCATTTGTAATGGTTTTAATCTCTTCAAGCGCATCCTGTTCACGAATATTGATGACATGAGTCGCGCCCATTTTTTTCGCAGCCTCTAACCGCAGCGGCTCTAAGTCAGTCACGATAATTGTGCCTGCCCCAAATGCCTTAGCTGCCGCAACAGCCATTAACCCCACAGGCCCCATTCCCATAATCGCAATCGTTGATCCGGGCTGAAGCTTTGTTCTCGCCGCTGCATGAATGCCGACAGAAAATGGTTCAATCAAAGCCGCATCTTCATAGGAAAGTGAATCCGGGATCGAAAAAACGAAGTCCTGACGCATTTTGATGTATTGAACAAACGCGCCATCTACCGGCGGTGTAGCCAAAAACTGTACATCTGGGCAAAGGTTATAGCGCCCTTCCTTACACGCCTCACAGCGTCCGCATGTGACACCAGGTTCAACAGCAACGCGGTCTCCCACCTTGAACTGGTCGACAGACGATCCGACGGCGGCAATTTCACCCGCACATTCATGGCCAAGGATAAACGGTTCTTCCACCACATAGTTGCCGATTCTGCCGTTTGTATAGTAATGCAGATCCGATCCGCAAATCCCGACAGCCATCACCTTAATCAACACTTCATCATGATTGATGTCAGGCACAGGCAATGTTTCAATTTTGATCTCTCTTGTGCTGTGCATAACAGCCGCTTTCATGCTTTGAGGTACTGTGTGAGTCATTTGGCAAATTCCTTTCTTTAGAAAATAAAATGTAAGTGCATACATTTTTGTTTTCTATGTTACTGCCCCCATTTTATCTGCTTTTCAAGACGTGCAAAAGCCTTTCCTGCTGTATAAAGGACAGCCGCACTGTACTTTATTATTTTCTCATATACCCAAAACGCTGGATTGATAAAATAGTACTAATTGGAGGTGCAGGCTTATTGCTGAACTTGAAAACCGAAAACAATTTGCACAACTGCTGGCACCTGTCGTCAAATCGCTCAAGCTTCATCCTGATTATAAAGTCAGAAGGAAAAAGGGACAGTCTTACATAGACAAAATCGCGCGCAAGCTGGGAATCTCCGCAAACATGATCAAATGGATCGGACAGATGGGTGAAAACTATATTCCCGGAAGGAGCGACGATGGAAAACTGTTCGGGGTGATATAGATCATTCTCGACAAGACTGACTTCGCTATCGAGTGGTTGACCGATCTGCTGGAAACGACCACCATCCCAGTCATCAAACCTGCCTTGCCAGTATGGGTGACGTCTTGCCTCAAAAAAGCGAAAACACTGCGAAAAGATGGGTCATTCGGAGCTCCAAGTGAAAATGAAATTGAAAACACAGTAAAACGGCTGTTTCATGACATGCCCGGCTATAAAACGAATGCGCTTACAGAACAGCCTATTACGCATAACTTACTGACACGCTAGGCCGGACACTTTATCGGGCGCAGCTTTGATATGGAAGCGATACGGCAATGGATGCTTTCTCCGTCACCAGTCTGTTTAATCACTGGCTGGGCCGGCATGGGAAAACCACAATCGCTCTTGAAGCCGCCTATTCCTGTGTAAATAATTCTCCAGGTTGGCAGCATTCAACAGCATTATTTGGGTCAGCGCTGATTGGAAAGAATTGAGCTTTAGCGATTTCTTAAATACTATCCCTACCAGCTCGGGCGCACAGCACAAATAGATAAATCAATCAATGAAAAACGGTTCGTCGTCCGCAATGCGTTGGCCACGGCCTAAAGGTTCTTGAACAATCTGACGCTCACGATGCCCATGATCTAAAGGTTTGGGGACATGCACTCAAAGCAAGGCTGTTTTTTAAAAGCCGGGCAACAGGAAAAAGCAGAAGTGATTTTAAATGAAATCGAAGACCAACCGATTTCCCCCTACATTTCAACACAGGATTCTGCTGGTACGCGGAGATCTAAGCTTTGCGAGAGGTCATCATGAAGAAGCCATTCAATTATACGAAGCGGCAAATGAAATCAGCTCCACGTTGACGGCAAAAAAACGATAGAAGCCTACTTCAATCTGGGTGTCGCTTACGTGAAATGTTGTCAGTTTGAGAAAGCAGAACAAGCCTTTGAGCAGATGCTCTATGACAAACATAACGCGAATCAGGTTGAACTGATCTACTATCACTACGTAATGGCACAGCTGTTGTATCGTACAGGAGAGAAAACGAATGCAATGGAAGCTAATCGATCCGTATGATTGATTCGTGGGAGCCTGGGATTGGGATTCGGGATGAGGTGGAGCAAATGGATATTCTCATTTATAAGACAACTACATTGCGGCTAGCGATACGAGCTTTGAAAAACACTCATGACCTTGTTGTTTTTAAAGATAAAAAGGTATCTTTATCAGTACAGTGAATTGATTAAGATACCTTTATTGAAAAATTAATATTTCACAGAATGACAAAGTTCTAAAGCTAAACTTTTTAACAACAAGAGGTTAATACTTATACAGCCGTATTAATGCTGGACTGTAATATAATGTTTTAGTTCACCTGACCAATATCTTCCTCCCCACTCCTGTGCAACGTACACATCATACTTACCTGCAGGAAGATTTTTCGTTGAAAAACTCACACGAAAATTACGTGAACCAATACTATGCAAAATATCTTTTCTGGCTATTACTTTACCTTTATTATTTGCTAAAATTACTGAAAAGCCATTATCTAAATCCCTAGCCAAAGTACCCGTAACCACAATGGAAGTAGCTCTTTTCGTATATGTATTAGCATCTGTTTTAAATTTGATTGTACCTTTCGAATCCATAGCTAATGCTTCTGACCCGCCTGCGAAAATGGCAACTCCCAAAAGTGCTGCTGTAAACAGGGTCATTACTAACTTTTTCATCTTTAGAATTCCTCTTTTCTTTTTAATATTTTAAATCTACAATTATAATAACATATCCCCCTAAAAAATATAGGTTTTTCCATATCTTCCTTCTGAAAAATGAATAAGTATGATAGAAATTTATTAAAATTAATGTAAATTAAGATTCTTTTGAAAAAAATCTTGTTTTAATCTATTTGAAATAAGCTTAAAATTTGAAGTATCATCTATAAAACCTTTGCCAAGGTGTCTAATAAAACCATATACACGAATAAAAGATTACAAAGTGCTAGACAAATACAATTTTAGAAAAATTTTAATTTCTCCCATTACTCCCAAGTCTCTATTGAAAAAATTAAAATTTATAAGTTTCTTATATTATATGAACCTAATATAGAGTGTTTTCTGAGTTGTAATAATATATTTATACCTGCTTTCAAAGTAAAATTGCAAATACCTGTAAAAAAATAGTTGCGAAGAATTCCTGAAACATATAAGTATCAAAAAATTATGCATAAATGTTCTCTTAGCATGGGGAGGAAATCAACAGCATACTTTCGATATATCTAGACTCATTCAATTAAATGGAACTTAAAACAATAAAATCCCATCTTTAGTAAACCCAACTTGTATAGAAACAATTTCTCCACAAGCCTTTTTGTTTTATAAAGATACCTTTAATTATTATATTCTGCTTTAAGAAACAGAAAATAGCTCCCATATGCCTAGCTCTGCTTGTTTAGGGAACGTGAGTAATCTTCTTTATATTCTAGTAGGCGGATGTGAGGAGAATTTGTAAGTTGGTTGTATTTTCATAAAGCTAGCGCATTTCTTCCAGTTTATAATGAGTGGTGCAGAATATTATTTCGTTGATATTCAATCCAAGAAACCATCTGTTACGCCCTATTAAAATAAATTTACCTTTAGAACTGTCTATCTAAACAGATACCATGAAGATATCCGTGAATATCATTTAATGAAATCAGCAGATTCCTTCATTTCACCATATTAGGATTTAACTTATTTATGATGAAAAAGATTTATGTATTAATCAATTTTTTAAAACAGTGAACCTCTTTGTATACGATCCGTTTAGGCAAATCAAATTCAGCTTATGCCGAAAAGAATTTCTTGTAAAAAAGAAACCGGTCTTTGAAGTCTACTATTTTCAAAATGGATATTCCATTGAGAAATAAAAGGGCTGTTGAGTTTTTGAAAGCTTAGTCTTACTTTTAGTAATCTTTTATAGCTTTATCATACTTCTAAAATTTTAGTTTTGACCAAATGTAGTATGGTTATACATAATCGTTACTTCCCGACTAAACCCGCCATCAAAAGGCCTGCTACGATCAATAATAGGAGTAAAAGAATACAGAGTGCCAGGATAAAAATAGAGAGATACTTAGCAATCCCTTTAGGTGCTTTGAATGCTATAATACCCCCCACAACTATCCCTAGAATTCCAAGCGCCCAATGGATATAGGGTAGAAAACACAATGTGAATAACAGCATGATAAGTGACACTATCCCTAAATATTTCCTCATGTTTTCCCCTTTCTTTCCTTCCATTAAATCAAAAAGAAAATTGAACTTATAATTTGTTGTATATTCTTAAGATCTTAAAATATAGAGTACCATATTTTTTGAAATGTATGGTACTCTACTCTAAATTTTCTATTCACTTGCTACAAGGTCTAGTATTTTATCAGCAAATGCATTTGCCATAATTTCTCCCTCTTCTTCCGTATAATAAGGGACTTCCATTTGCATTGAACCCCTTAGGGCTACCCTTGCCGCTGTAATATCAGGATTATCTCCAATCATAATATTACTCGCATTCAGTCTCAAATTATTTTCATTACTATTAAATTTATTTTTATAAAATAGCTTATATCTTGAGGAAACAAGACTATTATAATACTCTTGAACTGCATTTAAAATTGGCTTAGTGTTATTATTTAATAAGATCTGCGCGATGTTAATAGCATCGATATCTCCAAGGAAATCCGAATTATCAAAGTTGCCAGCCGATGTTTTTATACCGATCAAGTCGTAAGCAGCTTTATATGTTCTTGTTTCATTGTCGCCACTATACTTATCTCTATTTTTATATACATCAGCAGCAACAGTAAATAAATCACCACCCCACCCTGCTAAATCTTGTTGTGTAGTTCCAACTAACGGAAGATTCGCATACAATAGAGCAGATAATGTAGCCATAAGATGAGGAAAATCAATAACTTCAGATTTCGAAACGGGATCAGTTGCATAGACAAAACTATTTTCTCCTACAGCACTAATAACATATTCCTCAAAGTCTTTATCAAATTGTCCAGAAGTTAATGTCCATATTAATGATTCATATCTTTTGCGACGATAATAGTTGGTTGTAAGCTTATTCGCTTGATTGATATCATTGTTTGTATATTGAAGGCCTAAAAGTTGAATTTCATATAATTGCTTGTATAGCTCTTGATTGAGATCAGTTGAGAAATCAAGACTTGAAGCCCCATTATCAAGTCCCGACTTAATATTATTGTCTATTTCAATTTTACTGTCTCCTGAACCAACACTAATAGTTGAAATTTGATCGAATGCCCAATTTTTTGGCAATGGATAGCCTAAATTTGCACTAAATCCCGTGGACATATCACTTACAAAACTGGTTGTTGCCCAACCTTTCTGCGATACTTGACTGCAAACATTCCGGGCACCATATATTCCAACGTTATAACGATTCCCCAGATATTTCATTTGTTCATTAATGCCCTTAAAGTGTGGAAGAATTTTGTTAGTTATATCATCTCCTAAAGCGTCAAAATCCACGGCAAAATATATTGTTGTTCCATTTTTAAATCCATAATTTTTGGCAGCTGTAAAAGCATCTTGAGCATCTCTTTTCCCTTGAGCTTCACTGAAATGACTTGAATTATTCCCATAAGTTTGATATATCGGAAAAACAGTTAAACCAGCATTAAAAATAGTTTTTAATTCGCCAGGTTTTATTTTTTTCTCCAATCCTCCTGGAATGTCTACAAGATAACGACCAATTGTTTCATAGCCTGCATTTTTTAAAGCTTTAGCTCTAGCAGGCGTAACTTCTGTTATACAATCACAAGCTGTACCCTTGCGATTAGGATCTCCTTTACTCTGCAACAAAGAAAGCCAAGTTTGTTTTCCTGTAACTCCATCGGATGGCAACTTAACAAACTGTTGGAATTCACTAACTACATTTTTTAATAGTGTACTGTACTGTCCATTGAATTCTCCTGGATTGAAATCATTTACATATAATGCATATTGAAGGAGCTTAACAAAGTTTGCATTAGTACTTCCTATGCTCAGAGTTGGTAAAAGGTTGGTCGTAGAAGGCCCTATTGATCCCGTTTGTAGAGAGGGAGCAATTCCCTCTTCTGTTTGAATACCGTATATTAAAGCTTTATTAGTCCCTCTTTGGTAGTAACCATCACATGGTTGGACTCCAGATGTTTTGTAATATTTTGAATTAAGATCTCTTTGCATTTCTCTAATTCTAGAATTACCACCAGATGTGAGCACATAAGCATCCATAGTTAAAAATGCTTTAAATATATAGGAATAAACTTTCCCGTCACGAATAGGCAGTCCCGCATCAGTTTGTAATTTAATTACTGCAGCTTTAGTCCCTTCTCCAAAAGTTCCTGTAAATCCAGTTGGATTGTAACCTTTACAATACATTGCTCCTTGAAGAATTAGCACAATTCTTTTTCCTTTGTCATCAGTAGGAATACGCCCAATTTCCATTTCTCCCCATGATTTGTACGCTACTTCAGTTCCTGGTCCAAAATTATCAGCAGGTGTAGAGATTCCAAGTTCAATTTGCAAAGCCCTAGTTAAAGCATACATCGTGGACCAACCAGTTTTCCCATTTTCAGGTGCTGGAACGAAGCCAGGCTTTCCAGAGTAAGCAGCATTTACCCAGAGTTGTACTTTCTGAATCATTTCATCCATTATAGTCACCTCTTTTATAGTATTCATGTCTAGGTGGCAAGCGTATGACAAGAAAACCCTTCTCAGTTGAGAAGGGTTTCATCATAATATGGCAAACTTCATCAATAGGCTTTTTATGCATTAAAATACTTATAAATGAAAAATTAAGACCTTTTGAATTAATACATGCAATTCTTGAAAAAGGTAAGCGGAGTCAACAATAAAATATATACCTACTTCTCACCTTATAAATAAAAAAGGATGCTTCTTCTAAAGTCCAGTAGACTTTTGGAAGCATCCTCAATGAATGTTATCTTTTTGTTATTTTTCCAGCTGCACGGGTGATAAAAAACGGTCAAACCCTTGGTATATCAAGGGTTCTTGCCGTTTGATTACATCATGCCACCCATTCCGCCCATTCCGCCCATATCAGGCATTCCTGCGCCGCCAGCGTTTTCTTCTGGCTTGTCAGCGACTACGGCTTCTGTTGTTAAGAACATTGCAGCTACAGACGCAGCGTTTTGCAGAGCTGAGCGTGTAACTTTTGTTGGGTCAACGATACCTTTTTCGATCATGTTTACCCATTCGCCAGTTGCAGCGTTGAAGCCTACGCCGATTTCTTCGTTTTTGAGGCGCTCAACGATGACAGATCCTTCAAGCCCAGCGTTGTGTGCGATTTGACGGATTGGCTCTTCAAGCGCGCGAAGCACGATGTTGATACCTGTTTGCGCATCGCCTTCAGCTTCAACTGCAGCGACTTTGTTATATACATTTACAAGCGCTGTACCACCACCGGATACGATGCCTTCTTCAACAGCTGCGCGAGTTGAGTTCAGGGCGTCTTCGATGCGAAGTTTACGCTCTTTCAGCTCAGTTTCAGTCGCAGCGCCGACTTTGATGACAGCTACGCCGCCAGCAAGTTTCGCAAGACGCTCTTGTAATTTCTCTTTGTCGAATTCAGAAGTTGTTTCTTCCACTTGAGCGCGGATTTGAGTCACGCGGGCAGAAATTTTGTCTGTTTCGCCAGCGCCTTCCACGATTGTTGTGTTTTCTTTTGTAACGACAACTTTAGAAGCGCGTCCCAATTGTGTGATTTGAGTAGATTTCAGATCAAGGCCAAGATCTTCTGTGATGACTTCCCCGCCAGTAAGGACAGCGATGTCTTCGAGCATTGCTTTACGACGGTCACCGAAGCCAGGAGCTTTAACGGCAACAGCGTTGAATGTGCCGCGAAGTTTGTTCACAACTAGTGTTGCAAGTGCTTCGCCTTCAACATCCTCAGCGATCAGAAGCAATGGTTTGCCTTGCTGAACAACCTGCTCAAGCACAGGAAGGATTTCTTGAATGTTTGTGATTTTTTTGTCTGTGATTAAGATGTAAGGATTGTCAAGAACCGCTTCCATCTTATCAGAGTCAGTCACCATGTAAGGAGACGCATATCCGCGGTCGAATTGCATACCTTCCACAACTTCAAGCTCAGTTGTGAAGCCTTTAGACTCTTCGATTGTGATAACGCCGTCGTTTCCTACGCGCTCCATTGCTTCAGCGATAAGGCTTCCGACTTCCTCATCAGCAGCAGAGATCGCAGCAACCTGAGCGATAGACTCTTTGCCTTCGATTGGCTTAGAAATTTCTTTTAAGTTTTCAATCGCAACGGTTACAGCTTGTTCCATACCTTTACGCACGCCTACAGGGTTAGCTCCTGCTGTTACGTTTTTCAGGCCTTCACGGATCATTGCTTGCGCAAGAACTGTCGCAGTTGTAGTACCGTCACCGGCAACGTCGTTTGTTTTGCTGGCTACTTCAGCCACAAGCTTCGCACCCATGTTTTCAAACGCATCTTCAAGCTCGATTTCTTTTGCGATTGTTACACCGTCATTTGTGATTAACGGAGAACCGAATTTTTTCTCTAGAACCACGTTGCGTCCTTTTGGTCCTAAAGTTACTTTTACAGCATCAGCAAGTGCATCGACACCGCGAAGCATTGCGCGGCGAGCTTCTTCACTAAACTTAATTTCTTTTGCCATGTTTACAAGACCTCCTCAAAAGTTTTAAGTATTGTTTATTTAAGAAAATTAGCCGATAACAGCTAAAATGTCGCTTTCACGTAAGATTAAGTATTCAGTACCTTCGTATTTCACTTCAGTACCTGCGTATTTTGAGAAGATAATGCGGTCGCCCTCTTTTACTTCTAAAGCAACGCGCTCTCCGCTTTCTAACACGCGACCTGAACCAGCTGCCACGATTTTGCCTTCTTGCGGTTTTTCTTTTGCAGAATCCGGCAACACAATTCCGCTGGCAGTTTTTTCTTCAGATTCTACGAGTTCAATGACAACGCGATCACCTAATGGCTTTAACAATGTAATAACCTCCTCAATAGTATGAATATGTAATTTTAGCACTCGGCACTAAAGAGTGCTAACACAATTATTATAATAAAGAATCTCACTTCCAATTTCAAGTGATAAGATAAAAAAATTTTCACGCTTACATGATTCTTTTCAGCTCCTTTATCCGTTAGCTTTTTCACCCATGATTCGATTATGTTACAATAGCTGTAGATAAACGAAACCCACTTAACAAAGGAGTACATATCATTTGCGAAAACAGTATTGGTTTATTATTTTGACATATGTCATTATGCAGTTTTCCTCCATAATCGCGATTCCCTTGTTATTTAAATTCGGGTATGGCGAAGGACAGCCGACAAAAGAGAATTTGCTGCACGCGCAAGGATTATGGTCCGTTATCAGCTTTATCGCCTGTCTCGTTGTCGTTCTGCTCATTCTGAGAACTGTTCCGAAAGAAACACTGCGAAACGGACAGAGGGACTCAGTCGGACTTTCTATTCTGTGGGCGATAGCCGGTTTTTTCATTGCCCTCTTCTCTCAAGGAATTGCGGGCTCTATTGAATATTATGTATTTGGCATCGGAAGAGAATCAGAAAATACACAAGCCATTCTGAAAGTCATTCAGGCAGTCCCGTTTATGATTATCGTTTCTTCTGTCGTCGGGCCTATATTGGAAGAAATCATCTTCAGAAAAATCATTTTCGGTGCGCTATACGAAAAAACGAATTTCTTTTTCGCAGGACTGCTCAGCTCGGTTATTTTCGGGATTGTGCACGCTGATTTGAAGCATCTTCTTCTTTATACAGCAATGGGGTTTACCTTCGCCTTCTTGTATGCAAGAACAAAACGGATATGGGTGCCGATTTTTGCCCATTTAATGATGAATACATTTGTCGTCATCATGCAGCTTGAGCCTGTTCAGAAATACCTTGAACAGCAGAGTACACAAATGCAATTGATTATTGGAGGATTATTTTTATGAGAAACCCGGTAGTTTGGGGAATGATCTACTTTGCCGTAGGGTGCATCTTTACTTATCTTGCCGCAAGCTCGCCAGGCAGCATGTGGTCATTTTACTCCATCCTGCTGATGGTGTTCGCCGCTTACAACATCAGCATTTCTTTTAAGATGTTCGCCTTTTCTTTTAAAATCAAAAAGAATCAGAAATAAAGAAAATCCATTTCTCTCATGAGAAATGGATTTTTTGTTATTGTCCCGAAGACACGTCCTGATCGGCAGCACTGCTTTTCTGCGCCTTCCGATATGCGGCCTTCGATATAAGAATACTGATTTCATATAAAATCAAAAGCGGTACAGTCACCATCATATGGGACAAAAGCTCAGGCGGAGTAATCAGGGCAGCGATCACAAGCAGCGTAAAATACGCATACTTTCTGATTTTCGCTAAGAACATCGGTGTCACAATTCCAAGCCTGGTCATAAACATGAGGATAACCGGCATTTGGAACAGCAGTCCAAACGGGATCGTCAGCTGCAGAAGAAAATGAAAATACTCATTAATTCCGATCACCTGATTGACATTCAAGTCCTGAGAGATCCGCTTCATAAAATCAACAACAAAAGGAAATAAAATATAATATGAAAAAGATAAGCCCGCTAAAAACAGCAAAATAGAGATCGGAATGTAGCTGAGCGTCACTTTGCGCTCTTTCTCATAGAGGCCCGGGCTCACAAACGCCCAAAGCTGATAAAGAATAACCGGCGAGGTCAGGACAATGCCGATGATAAACGCAAACTGCATAAACACATAAAGCGGGTCTGTCAGGTTAAACGCATTTAGCGTAAGCTGCTTCGCTTCATCTGTTTCTTGCAGATACACAATAATCGGCTTCGCTAAAAAGAATCCAGCGATGAAGAAAACGACAAACGCCAGCGCCACAATCAGCAGCCGTTTTCTAAGCTCAGCAATGTGCTCCAGCAGCGACATTTGATTCACTTTCATTCGTGTCATCCTAACTTACTGATCTTCTTTCTTTTTTTCCTCTTCGTCACTCGTTAATCCTTTAGTAGCGTTTTTGAATTCACGAAGTGTGTCTCCCGCAGCTTTCCCCAATTCAGGCAGCTTTTTAGGACCGAAGATAATCAGTGCGACGATTGCGATAACAGCAAGGCTTCCAGGACCGATCGGCATATTTGGGCTCCTCCTTTCCCTCTATTCGATTTCCTCTAAAACTGAATAATGCTTCAAGAAATACACCAGTGACTGAAGCTCAACAGCTAAATCTATATGATGAATTCGAATGTGTTCCGGCACATTCAAACGGGCCGGCGTAAAATTAAGAATTCCTTTGATTCCTAACGCGACCAATCTGTCTGTAATCGATTGAGCGGCAAAGGCTGGCACTGTAAGAATGGCGACTGATTCATCTTTCACGTGTTGTTCAAGGTCATCAAGGTTATAGACGGGCACGCCGCCTATCTCAGTTCCTATTTTACTCTCATTTACATCAAAAGCCATAGAAATTTTTGTGTTATTATTTTTTGTGAAATTATAATGAAGAAATGCCGTTCCCAAGTTCCCGACACCAATCAAGATCACATCTGTCATCTCATCCTGATCAAGCGTTTTCCGGAAAAATGACAGCAAATAATCCACATTATAACCATATCCTTTTTTGCCAAGAGCTCCAAAATAGGAAAAATCCCTGCGAATCGTGGCAGAATCAACCTTTACGGCATCACTGAGTTCAGCGGATGAAACGCGCTGTTTTCCTGACGCATGCAGATTCTTTAAAAAGCGATAGTAAAGCGGCAGCCTTTTTGCCGTCGCCTGCGGAATTTTTGATTGATCCTTATTCATTTTTGGTCCTCCAAATTATACTCGGATAGTTCCCTTTTAAAATCACCATTTTTCCCGCCCGTCTTCTCCAGCAAGAAAGTAGGGCCGATGACCATCCCCTTATCAAGGGCCTTGCACATATCATAAACGGTAAGAGCGCACACCGATGCAGAAGTGAGCGCTTCCATTTCCACACCTGTACTCCCTTTCGTTTTGACCTGTGCTTTTATATGAAGTATAACTTCTGTTTCTTTTATTTTCCAGTCAAACGATATATCTACCCCGCTCAATGAAAGCGGATGACACATCGGAATGATGTTAGACGTTTGCTTTGCGGCCATAATGCCTGCCACCTGGGCAACAGCCAGTACATCTCCTTTGCCGATATCGTGACTTTGTATTTTCTCGTACACTTCATTCTTCATGTGTACGCTTGAAACAGCTGCCGCTGTACGGACAGTCGAAGATTTTTCGCTGATATCCACCATCTGGGCTCTACCCTGTTCATTAAAATGAGAAAATCCATTCATATTCAAACTCTCCTTAAACAAATCATACACTATTTCTTTCTCTATGTCTTATTCGGCCAATGTATTGTTTGCTGACTCCTGATTCATAAGCTACACTTAACTTATTATAGCAGAGGTGAAATAATATGATGATCTTACAAATTAATCAGCTGTCCAAATCATTTGGCGCTGATACTATTTTAAACAATATAAAGCTGGAAGTCAGAAATCGCGATCGCGTCGCCATTGTAGGTAGAAACGGCGCGGGAAAGTCCACGCTGCTTAAAATTATCGCAGGCCAGCTTTCGTATGAAAAGGGCGAAATTATTAAACCGAAAGATATTACAATGGGGTATCTTGCCCAGCATACGGGCTTGGATTCTAAGCTTACCATAAAAGAAGAGCTGCTGACTGTTTTTGACCACTTAAAAGCAATGGAAAAGGAAATGCGGACTATAGAAGAAAAAATGGCGGCAGCTGACCCGAGTGAACTGGAAAGCATCATGAAAACCTATGATCGGCTTCAGCAGGAATTCAGAGATCAAGGCGGCTATCAATATGAAGCAGATGTCAGATCGGTCCTGCACGGCCTCGGCTTCAGCCATTTTGACGATTCAACACAGGTGCAAAGCCTCAGCGGAGGTCAGAAAACAAGGCTCGCCTTAGGTAAGTTGCTTTTAACACAGCCTGATTTGCTTATTCTCGATGAGCCAACGAACCATCTGGATATTGATACGCTAACCTGGCTTGAACATTATTTGCAGGGCTATTCAGGCGCCATTCTCATCGTTTCGCATGACCGCTACTTTTTGGACAAAGTGGTAAACCAAGTATACGAGGTATCAAGAGCGGAAAGCAAAAAGTATCACGGCAACTACAGCGCTTATCTCGACCAAAAAGCTGCGCAGTATGAGAAAGATATTAAAATGTATGAAAAGCAGCAAGATGAAATCGCCAAGCTTCAGGACTTCGTAGATCGAAATCTGGCCAGAGCCTCTACCACCAAAAGGGCGCAAAGCCGCAGAAAGCAGCTGGAGCGAATGGACGTCATGTCAAAACCGCTCGGCGATGAAAAATCGGCAAATTTTCACTTTGATATTACAAAACAGAGCGGAAATGAAGTCCTGCGTGTTCAGGATCTCACAATCAGCTATGAAAACCAGCCGCCGCTTTTAACAGAAGTGTCGTTCATGCTGACAAGAGGAGAAAGCGCGGCGCTTGTCGGGCCTAACGGAATTGGAAAATCGACATTGCTGAAAACATTAATAGACGCCCTAAAGCCAGATCAAGGAACGATCTCATTCGGATCAAATGTCAGTGTCGGCTACTATGATCAGGAGCAGGCCGAGCTGACTTCCTCTAAACGTGTCCTTGATGAGCTGTGGGATGAGTACCCCGGTCTTCCGGAGAAAGATATCAGAACGTGTCTCGGGAATTTCTTATTCTCCGGAGATGATGTACTGAAACCCGTCCATTCACTCAGCGGAGGTGAGAAAGCAAGACTGGCCCTTGCAAAGCTGATGCTGCAAAAAGCTAATTTTCTCATCCTCGATGAACCGACGAACCATCTGGACTTGGACAGCAAAGAAGTTCTCGAAAACGCGCTGATTGATTATCCAGGCACACTGTTATTTGTCTCACATGACAGATATTTTATTAACAGAATCGCCACAAGAGTATTGGAGCTTTCCGCAAACCATATAGAGGAGTATTTGGGAGATTACGATTATTATACGGAGAAAAAATCAGAGCAGCTTGAGCTGGAGAAAATGAATCAGCAAGAGGAAGTCGAAAAAACACCAGCTGCGGTGAAGTCTGACTCAAAACGTTCATATGAAGAAGAAAAAGAATGGAAAAAGAAAGAACGCCAACGGCTCCGGCGGATTGAAGAAATTGAAGCCGCTGTTCAAACCATTGAAGAAAACATCAGTCACAACGATGAATTGCTATGTGATCCGGAAGTCTATCAAGACCATGAAAAGGTACAAACCATCCATGCAGACAACGAGAAGCTCAATCAGGAGCTGGAATCTCTTTTGTCTGAATGGGAAGAACTATCTACAGAAGAAGATTAAAAAAAGTCAAGCACCTCTTTTTAGAGGTGCTTTTTATCCACAGAAAATAATCTTATAAAATAAGTAAGCGCTTTATACACATTTTCCACAAAATATTCTGAATTTATCCACTTTATTAACAGTGTCTCCACCCCTTTATCCATCTATATTTCTATACTTACTCACAGACATGTGGATAAATTGAGAATTATCTGTTAATAAAAAATAAAAAGCCCCACGCCATTAGGTCGTGAGACTTTGATAAGAAGTCAATTCAAGGCCGGGCTGGCCATTCATATCATATGCACCGCGAATTCCCTTTTCAAAAGCAATAGTACCAGCAGCAGCGATCATTGCAGCATTATCCGTGCATAACGCTAACGGAGGAATGACAAGCGCAATTCCTTCATGCTGGGCAAATTCCTTTTCTAATGCGGCTCTGAGGCCTCTGTTTGCCGCTACTCCTCCGGCTAAAAGGACCTGTTTGACACCATATTCCTTTGCTGCACGTGCCGTTTTTGTCACTAAAACATCAATCACGCTATTTTGGAAACTGGCAGACAAATCTTCCGGAGCAATCTCTTGTCCTTTTTGAGATGCATTATGAAGCGTATTGATCACCGCAGACTTCAACCCGCTGAAGCTGAAATTGTAAGAGCCTTCTTCGAGCCATGCGCGAGGAAGCGGAATATTGTCATTCCCTTTCTCAGCAAGCTTGTCAATTTGCGGTCCACCCGGATATGGCAATCCCATCGTCCGCGCCACTTTGTCGTAAGCTTCTCCTGCGGCATCATCCAGAGTTTCCCCAATGACTTCAAATGACCCGTGTTCCTTCATATAAACCAATTCTGTATGGCCTCCAGAAACGACCAACGCCAGTGCCGGAAACACTATCTCTTCTACAAGACGGTTCGCGTATATATGACCGGCTATATGATGGACGCCAACTAACGGAATCTGATGCGCAAAGCTTAATGCTTTAGCAGCATTCACTCCGATAAGAAGCGCTCCTACCAGTCCCGGACCTTCCGTTACTGCAATTGCATCAATATCACTATACGTCATGCCGGCTTTCCGAAAAGCTTCTTCTATGACCAACGTGATTTGCTCAACATGATGTCTTGAAGCAATTTCCGGAACTACGCCTCCAAACCGCTTATGGCTTTCAATTTGAGAAGCTACTACGTTCGAAATGATTTCTTTCCCGTTTTTCACGATAGCCGCTGCTGTTTCATCACAGCTTGTTTCTATTCCTAATACGTAAATCTCTTTTTGCTCACTCATTTATCGTCACCCACATAATTAACGCATCTTCCCCGTTATCAGTATAATAGTTCTTTCTAATTCCGCCGGGCTGCATCCCGAATTTCTTATATAAGCCTTGAGCAGGATGATTTGAAACCCTCACTTCAAGTGAAAGCCGTCTTGCGTCTTTTTCCTTGCACAGTTCAACCGCTGAGCGAAAAAGCGTTTCTCCTAAAGACTGGCCGCGATACGCCGGTTTTATTGCTATATTTGTTATTTGTGCGTCATCCATCACAATCCAAATCCCGCAATATCCCGCAACATGGCCGTCCTTTTCAATCACAAGATAATGAGCATACGGATTTTCCTGCAGCTCATGATAAAACGAATCCTTTGTCCAAGGAGACGTAAAGGAGGATGCTTCGATTTCGTATACGTGATCAATATCATTAAGCTGCATGTTTCTGACTGCTGCTTTAGTTTTCATCCTATCACCCTACTTTTGACTTTCAATCCATTTCGCTTCAGCTTCTGCCAGCCGCAAGTAATCCGGGACAAGCCCATGAACATCAGCTGCGTCCTTTTCCGCACCTAGAAAAGCCAATTCTGAAGGACGCGGGTTATGCTGAGCAGCTGTCCCAATAACCCCTTTTGTCCCAAGCATATCCTCTATCATCTGCTTGTGAATAGACGTATCATGACCTAAAAACAAAACAGGTCGATCCTTTTCTTTTAGCATCTCCAGCCATTCGGCCAGCATCACATTTTGATCTGAAACCACTTGCTCCAAAAGCCCGTTTTTGTATTCATACAGACCTGTATACACCTGTCCCCGTCTTGCATCAAAAATAGGGCTGATCAGACCGTCAAAATGCCGTCCATTTGCCGCAAGCGCCTCAAGGCTTGATACAGCAGCAATCGGAATGTCTAAAGACCAGGCAAGGGTTTTGGCGAGTGTCACACCGATTCTTACTCCTGTGTATGAACCAGGTCCTTTTGCAACGACTATTTTAGAAAGATCCTGCGGCGTCATATCACAATCATTCAGCAATGAATGAACAGCAGGCATCGCTCTTACAGAATGGTTCTTTTTCAAATATGTAATGTGTTCTGCGATGACAGTATCTTCTCGAAGCAATGCAATGCCCAACGTATAATTTGAAGTATCAATTGCTAATATTGTCATGTCTACTTATCTCCTCACAAAGCATTTCATACCGATCCCCGACAGCAGTAAAGGTCATTTCCCGCTCATCGCCACCAGCTCTTTTGATGACAATTTGCAGTCGCTCCTGCGGCAGCTGTTCTTCGATTAAATGGGCCCATTCAACGAGACAGACACCTTGCCCGTGAAAATATTCATCGAGTCCCAAATCTTCACTTGCATCTTCCATTCTATACACATCCATATGATAAAGAGGGAGCGCACCATCGTTATATTCTTTTATAATTGTAAAAGTCGGACTGTTTACAACACGTGTAATGCCAAGTCCTTCCGCAAAACCTTTCGTAAAAGTCGTTTTTCCGGCTCCTAAATCGCCCTCTAATGTCAGGACATCTCCCGGTTTAGCAAACGATGCCGTCAGCTTTGCAATCGCCTTTGTTTCTTCAGGATTTACAGTTCTCCACTTTAATTGCTTCACACGAGTCACCTGTCTTATTTAAAATGATTATATCCTTTTTTCTCTAAGGTCATTGATGTTTTATCTGTTTTTAGAATTACGTTTGATTCTGTTTTTTCTCTGACATGGCCAATCTTTGTAATGGGCAGTTGACGCATTTCACACTCCTGCTTCAACACTTCCCAATCAGCCCCCGAAACCGTCCCCGTCAGCTCAAAATCCTCACCGCCAAACAAAGCCCATTCTTTCCAGGCAGAATCCAGCTTATGCAAGTCAGAATGGACTGGGAGCATGCCATCATCAATTTCAATTGAGACACAGCTGGCTTCTGCAATCTCATTAAGTTCACTTGCTAATCCGTCACTAATATCATTTAAAGATGCCCGCTTAAAACTTGAGCATAATCTGCCGACGCTTACTCTTGGCTCAGGCCGTTTATGCCTGTGGATAAAGTAATCCGTTTCCACAAATGCGCTTTGAGGATGAGTCTCTCCCAGCAATAAAGAAAGTCCTGCTGCAGAAGAACCGATTTCACCTGTTACAAACACAATATCATTCGGTTTTGCCAAGCTGCGCAAACAAGCCTGTCCCTTTTCAACTTCACCAATCACAGTGACTGTAACGACTAATTTGTCAGCGGTAGAAACTGTATCGCCGCCAATCAGATCCATATGATATAGTTTCGCCAGTTCATTCATTCCTTCATACATTTCCTTGATTTCAGACTTCGTCCATTTTGAAGGTATCGCAAGCGATACCAAATAAAATTTAGGAATGCCTCCCATTGCAGCAACATCGCTTATATTAACGGCTAACGCCTTATACCCGATATCTTCAGGTGAGGAATAGTGTAATTTAAAGTGCACATCTTCTACCAGAGTATCAACACAAACAATTTCCTGAACGCCGTGTTTCGCAGTGTAGAGCGCTGCATCATCACCTATTCCTACATCAACGGAAAAATGGTGAATGGTTCGCGGAGTAATGCTATGTATCAAATCAAATTCATCCATGAACCAAAACCCCCTTTTCAACTCAACCTGCTTATGTCTATATGCTCCTTCTTAGTGTATCGAATTTTGCTAGAATATCCAAGATATTGCCGATATAAAGAAAGCTTGGCTATGACACCAAGCAGAAAATACAGTAAAAGAAAACACAAAAAAAACGAAAACATGATCGTTTCGTTTACAATAATGGCGGTCCGGACGGGACTCGAACCCGCGACCTCCTGCGTGACAGGCAGGCATTCTAACCAACTGAACTACCGGACCATATTTATATAATGAATTATTTTGAGTTGCACCCTTTGGGCACTCCTTATTTCATAAATAATTTGGTTGCGGGGGCAGGATTTGAACCTGCGACCTTCGGGTTATGAGCCCGACGAGCTACCGAACTGCTCCACCCCGCGATGATATAATTTAAGATAAAAGCTTGGCGGCGTCCTACTCTCACAGGGGGAAACCCCCGACTACCATCGGCGCTGAAGAGCTTAACTTCCGTGTTCGGTATGGGAACGGGTGTGACCTCTTCGCTATCGCCACCAAACAAATGCCTTCAAGATGAAGGTACTGGGCGTTTCTCACAGGATGTGAGAGCCCTTAGCGGAGTTTCCTTACTTTTCCGCTGTTAGAGAGGTGTTCTCTCAAAACTAGATAACAGGTATGACATCATTCAACATGTGGTTAAGTCCTCGATCGATTAGTATCTGTCAGCTCCATGTGTCGCCACACTTCCACCTCAGACCTATCAACCTGATCATCTTTCAGGGATCTTACTTCCTTGCGGAATGGGAAATCTCATCTTGAGGGGGGCTTCATGCTTAGATGCTTTCAGCACTTATCCCGTCCGCACATAGCTACCCAGCGATGCCCTTGGCAGAACAACTGGTACACCAGCGGTGCGTCCATCCCGGTCCTCTCGTACTAAGGACAGCTCCTCTCAAATTTCCTGCGCCCGCGACGGATAGGGACCGAACTGTCTCACGACGTTCTGAACCCAGCTCGCGTACCGCTTTAATGGGCGAACAGCCCAACCCTTGGGACCGACTACAGCCCCAGGATGCGATGAGCCGACATCGAGGTGCCAAACCTCCCCGTCGATGTGGACTCTTGGGGGAGATAAGCCTGTTATCCCCGGGGTAGCTTTTATCCGTTGAGCGATGGCCCTTCCATGCGGAACCACCGGATCACTAAGCCCGACTTTCGTCCCTGCTCGACTTGTAGGTCTCGCAGTCAAGCTCCCTTGTGCCTTTACACTCTGCGAATGATTTCCAACCATTCTGAGGGAACCTTTGGGCGCCTCCGTTACCTTTTAGGAGGCGACCGCCCCAGTCAAACTGCCCACCTGACACTGTCTCCCCGCCCGATAAGGGCGGCGGGTTAGAAGGTCAATACAGCCAGGGTAGTATCCCACCGATGCCTCCACCGAAGCTGGCGCTCCGGTTTCCAAGGCTCCTACCTATCCTGTACAAGCTGTACCAACATTCAATATCAGGCTGCAGTAAAGCTCCACGGGGTCTTTCCGTCCTGTCGCGGGTAACCTGCATCTTCACAGGTACTATAATTTCACCGAGTCTCTCGTTGAGACAGTGCCCAGATCGTTGCGCCTTTCGTGCGGGTCGGAACTTACCCGACAAGGAATTTCGCTACCTTAGGACCGTTATAGTTACGGCCGCCGTTTACTGGGGCTTCAATTCGCACCTTCGCTTACGCTAAGCGCTCCTCTTAACCTTCCAGCACCGGGCAGGCGTCAGCCCCTATACTTCGCCTTGCGGCTTCGCAGAGACCTGTGTTTTTGCTAAACAGTCGCCTGGGCCTATTCACTGCGGCTCTCTCGGGCTTGCACCCTAACAGAGCACCCCTTCTCCCGAAGTTACGGGGTCATTTTGCCGAGTTCCTTAACGAGAGTTCTCTCGATCACCTTAGGATTCTCTCCTCGCCTACCTGTGTCGGTTTGCGGTACGGGCACCTCTCACCTCGCTAGAGGCTTTTCTTGGCAGTGTGGAATCAGGAACTTCGCTACTATATTTCGCTCGCCATCACAGCTCAGCCTTATGGGAAACGGATTTGCCTATTTCCCAGCCTAACTGCTTGGACGCGGATATCCAATACCGCGCTTACCCTATCCTCCTGCGTCCCCCCATTGCTCAAATGGTGAGGAGGTGGTACAGGAATATCAACCTGTTGTCCATCGCCTACGCCTTTCGGCCTCGGCTTAGGTCCCGACTAACCCTGAGCGGACGAGCCTTCCTCAGGAAACCTTAGGCATTCGGTGGAGGGGATTCTCACCCCTCTTTCGCTACTCATACCGGCATTCTCACTTCTAAGCGCTCCACCAGTCCTTCCGGTCTGGCTTCACAGCCCTTAGAACGCTCTCCTACCACTGTTCGAAGAACAGTCCGCAGCTTCGGTGATACGTTTAGCCCCGGTACATTTTCGGCGCAGAGTCACTCGACCAGTGAGCTATTACGCACTCTTTAAATGGTGGCTGCTTCTAAGCCAACATCCTGGTTGTCTAAGCAACTCCACATCCTTTTCCACTTAACGTATACTTTGGGACCTTAGCTGGCGGTCTGGGCTGTTTCCCTTTCGACTACGGATCTTATCACTCGCAGTCTGACTCCCAAGGATAAGTCATTGGCATTCGGAGTTTGACTGAATTCGGTAACCCGGTAGGGGCCCCTAGTCCAATCAGTGCTCTACCTCCAAGACTCTTACCTTGAGGCTAGCCCTAAAGCTATTTCGGAGAGAACCAGCTATCTCCAGGTTCGATTGGCATTTCACCCCTACCCACACCTCATCCCCGCACTTTTCAACGTGCGTGGGTTCGGGCCTCCATTCAGTGTTACCTGAACTTCACCCTGGACATGGGTAGATCACCTGGTTTCGGGTCTACGACCACGTACTCATGCGCCCTATTCAGACTCGCTTTCGCTGCGGCTCCGCATCTTCTGCTTAACCTTGCACGGGATCGTAACTCGCCGGTTCATTCTACAAAAGGCACGCCATCACCCGTTAACGGGCTCTGACTACTTGTAGGCACACGGTTTCAGGATCTCTTTCACTCCCCTTCCGGGGTGCTTTTCACCTTTCCCTCACGGTACTGGTTCACTATCGGTCACTAGGGAGTATTTAGCCTTGGGAGATGGTCCTCCCGGATTCCGACGGAATTTCACGTGTTCCGCCGTACTCAGGATCCACTCAGGAGAGAACGAAGTTTTGACTACAGGGCTGTTACCTTCTATGGCGGGCCTTTCCAGACCTCTTCATCTACCTCGTTCTTTTGTAACTCCGTACAGAGTGTCCTACAACCCCAAGAGGCAAGCCTCTTGGTTTGGGCTGATCCCGTTTCGCTCGCCGCTACTCAGGGAATCGCATTTGCTTTCTCTTCCTCCGGGTACTTAGATGTTTCAGTTCCCCGGGTCTGCCTTCTCATATCCTATGTATTCAGATATGGATACCACTCCATTACGAGTGGTGGGTTTCCCCATTCGGAAATCTCCGGATCAAAGCTTGCTTACAGCTCCCCGAAGCATATCGGTGTTCGTCCCGTCCTTCATCGGCTCCTAGTGCCAAGGCATCCACCGTGCGCCCTTTCTAACTTAACCGTTAAAAAGAATCACTATGTGATATCTTGTCTTACTAATTGAATGTGATGTCTACTGTTATCTAGTTTTCAAAGAACACGTTTCGAAGGAATGATCCTTCAAAACTAAACAAGACAGGGAACGTTCTGTTTATAAGACCCAAGGTCTTATATTCCGTATATATCCTTAGAAAGGAGGTGATCCAGCCGCACCTTCCGATACGGCTACCTTGTTACGACTTCACCCCAATCATCTGTCCCACCTTCGGCGGCTGGCTCCTAAAAGGTTACCTCACCGACTTCGGGTGTTACAAACTCTCGTGGTGTGACGGGCGGTGTGTACAAGGCCCGGGAACGTATTCACCGCGGCATGCTGATCCGCGATTACTAGCGATTCCAGCTTCACGCAGTCGAGTTGCAGACTGCGATCCGAACTGAGAACAGATTTGTGGGATTGGCTTAACCTCGCGGTTTCGCTGCCCTTTGTTCTGTCCATTGTAGCACGTGTGTAGCCCAGGTCATAAGGGGCATGATGATTTGACGTCATCCCCACCTTCCTCCGGTTTGTCACCGGCAGTCACCTTAGAGTGCCCAACTGAATGCTGGCAACTAAGATCAAGGGTTGCGCTCGTTGCGGGACTTAACCCAACATCTCACGACACGAGCTGACGACAACCATGCACCACCTGTCACTCTGCCCCCGAAGGGGACGTCCTATCTCTAGGATTGTCAGAGGATGTCAAGACCTGGTAAGGTTCTTCGCGTTGCTTCGAATTAAACCACATGCTCCACCGCTTGTGCGGGCCCCCGTCAATTCCTTTGAGTTTCAGTCTTGCGACCGTACTCCCCAGGCGGAGTGCTTAATGCGTTAGCTGCAGCACTAAGGGGCGGAAACCCCCTAACACTTAGCACTCATCGTTTACGGCGTGGACTACCAGGGTATCTAATCCTGTTCGCTCCCCACGCTTTCGCTCCTCAGCGTCAGTTACAGACCAGAGAGTCGCCTTCGCCACTGGTGTTCCTCCACATCTCTACGCATTTCACCGCTACACGTGGAATTCCACTCTCCTCTTCTGCACTCAAGTTCCCCAGTTTCCAATGACCCTCCCCGGTTGAGCCGGGGGCTTTCACATCAGACTTAAGAAACCGCCTGCGAGCCCTTTACGCCCAATAATTCCGGACAACGCTTGCCACCTACGTATTACCGCGGCTGCTGGCACGTAGTTAGCCGTGGCTTTCTGGTTAGGTACCGTCAAGGTACCGCCCTATTCGAACGGTACTTGTTCTTCCCTAACAACAGAGCTTTACGATCCGAAAACCTTCATCACTCACGCGGCGTTGCTCCGTCAGACTTTCGTCCATTGCGGAAGATTCCCTACTGCTGCCTCCCGTAGGAGTCTGGGCCGTGTCTCAGTCCCAGTGTGGCCGATCACCCTCTCAGGTCGGCTACGCATCGTCGCCTTGGTGAGCCATTACCTCACCAACTAGCTAATGCGCCGCGGGTCCATCTGTAAGTGGTAGCCGAAGCCACCTTTTATGTTTGAACCATGCGGTTCAAACAACCATCCGGTATTAGCCCCGGTTTCCCGGAGTTATCCCAGTCTTACAGGCAGGTTACCCACGTGTTACTCACCCGTCCGCCGCTAACATCAGGGAGCAAGCTCCCATCTGTCCGCTCGACTTGCATGTATTAGGCACGCCGCCAGCGTTCGTCCTGAGCCAGGATCAAACTCTCCGATAAAAGTTTGACTGACTACGCACATCGCTGTGCGATTTGTTTAAAAATGAATTAACAGGTACGTTTTGTCTTGTTTAGTTTTCAAAGATCATTCAATTAATGGAGCGGGTGATGAGAATCGAACTCACGACATCAGCTTGGAAGGCTGAGGTTTTACCACTAAACTACACCCGCGTGGTATTTTGTATTGGCGCGCCCGAGAGGAGTCGAACCCCTAACCTTTTGATCCGTAGTCAAACGCTCTATCCAATTGAGCTACGGGCGCTTATCAAGCGACTCAACTATCATACTATCATTTGATGTTGAAGTCAAGAAGTTTTTAAAATGTTTCTTCTCGAATGTTTAATTCGACTTTTCTTATTATACACATTTTAAAAATCTTGTAAACACCTTAGAAAAACTTTTTTTGTTTTTCGTTTTGTTTCACGCTGTTCATCAGCGACGTTTAATAATATACCATGCCCGTTTTATTTGGTCAACACTTTCCCTATATTTTTTATTATCTTTTTTCACATATTTAATGTATATATTTCATCTCATCTTACAAACAATATAAAAGATCACTTGAGAGGGAATGAGGCGTGTATGTATTACTACAAAGAAGAACTGATAAACATCATTAAACCGGATAAGCCAGATCCGGCAGCTGCAAAGGTCCTGCAGGAGATATTAGGCGGTCATTACGGAGAAATGCGTACGATGATGCAGTTTTTTTCCAAAGCTCGAATTTCAGAGGAAAGCAGAAACAGTACCGCGATTTGCTGCGTGGCATTTTTTTAGAGGAGATTGCCCACGTTGAGCTGGTGCAAAACACAATTAATGCTTTATTAGATGAATCAGGCGGTGAAGGTGTCGGCAGTCAAGGTGCAGATCAGGCACCACTTAATGAAGCTGTTAAACATGCTAATCCTCATCATTATATTATTGGGGCGCAAAGTTCCCTTCCTGTTGATGCAGGGGGCAATCCGTGGAACGGGTCATGGGTGTATAACCACGGAAACTTAATTACCGACCTGTTGGATAACCTGCTTCTTGAGTCAACAGGCGTGCTGCAAAAAACAAGGATTTACGAAATGAGCACGAATCAGACGTTTCGGGAGACTCTTGCTTTTCTTATTGTACGCGACAATGCTCACCAAAATGCGTTTGCGAAAGCACTCGAAACATTGGGCGTTGAGTGGGCGAAGCTCTTACCTGTGCCGAATTACGACATCAATAAATATCCTGAGTGCAGAAAATATGTCGAATTGGGCTACCACAATGCACAATTTAATTTCAGATTGGATGAAACAAGAATCGGAGAAATCTATCAAGGAACATCTCCAAGCAGAAATGGCGGAGAGTTACAAGTGATAGACCCTCCGGCAGGTTTCCCTGTTCCAGTGCTTCCGGAAATGCCAAATGAACACAGCCCTGGGTTAGGCGATATGAATGCCTGATCAGGTGTGATGGTGCTCAAGAAAACTCTTGAGCACCTTTTGCTTTATATTCACTCAATGATAGGCGTTAAAGAATCTCCATTCCATATTTCTCCCTTATTGAATGTCCGAATGATAGATTTTCTTGTAGAGCTGTTTATATAGAGAGATTCTTACATCATCTTTTTGATTATATGATGTAAGTCCCCACCAAAACCATTCACCGTTCATTTCATGCAGCGGCCTGAACAGAACAGGGACACCTTGGTTCCCCAACTCTTAAAGTCTGTCAGCAATTTTGCTGAGCATGGCATTCAGCCGCTTCCCTTCTGCTGTTGAAGAGTCCAATATGTTCTTATGCTGATCGTTTGTAATTTGGTTTTAAAATGCCCTGACTGAATAGCAGGATTTGCCAGGTGCATACTGATTTGCGGAATTCCCCCCGCTTTTCCCATACGATAGCAGCTCGCTGTTGCAGTTTACATCAATCGAATCTTCAATATTTGCTGTTTCAAGCCACCCTCTTGCATAATCACAGCCGTAAATAGCAGGTGATTGTCCGGCTGCACTTCGGATTCCAGCTTTACTCATAGAGAATGGGTCATGACTGTAACCACCGAATGCTCCGGAAAGGACTCTGTTTTCTGTTCGGTTCTGCAGATGAGCAAGCCAATTCATGACTGCTTTTGTTGTCTGCTGTGCATGAAGATTTACAGGCGACATAGTATGCGCTTCAATCGGTTTTGCAAAAATGAAAGACGCAAGTAAAACGATCAAGGATAAACAAATCAAGCTCCCCCATTCGTTAAGGATGAGATATGATCAAATCACATGTTCCTTCTATTGAAAATTCGCCAAAGCGCGCAGGCAAAATAAAGTGTGAGCCTTCATTACACTCATACTGAATACCATGATTTACGATTCGTCCTGATCCGCTCAGAACACTCCCCAGCAAATAACTTTGCTGAGAAGGAAAAACAGCTCGGCCCCTAACCTTCCATTTGTACACTGAGAAATAATCCGATTGTACATAAACGGTGATGACCGCATTTTCAACTTCTTTCACTTCCGGTGTATGCACTTTCTCAATATGCGGTATTGTAACGACTTCCATAGCTTTTTCTATATGAAGAGTTCTTTTTTGGCCTTTGTCATCGCAACGGTCATAATCGTATACGCGATACGTTGTATCAGAGTTTTGCTGGATTTCAAGGACAAGGGTCCCCTCACATAAAGCATGGAGCGTACCGCTTGGCACATAAAAGAAATCTCCGGGCTTGATTTTGATTCTCCTCAGCAGTCCGTTCCAATCACCGCTTTCGATACGATGTTTGAATTCTTCCTTTGTGCTTGCGTGATGCCCCAAAATCAGTTCCGCATCCTCTTTGCAGTCAATAACATACCAGCACTCTGTTTTTCCGAGATCCCCGTTTTCGTACAGTATCGCATAATCATCATCAGGATGTACTTGCACGGAAAGATCCATGTTAGCGTCCAGCAGCTTTACTAAGAGCGGAAACACCTTACCATCTGGAAAACCGAAAACCTCCGGATGATCCTGCCATACCTGATCCAGTGTCTTTCCTGACAGCGGGCCGTTTTTAACAGCCGACGAGCCATGGGCATGTGCAGAAACGGCCCAGCACTCCCCTGTTTTTGCTGAGGGAATCGAGTAGCCGAAAGTATCACGAAGCGCTGTTCCTCCCCATATTCTTTCTTTAAAGACAGGCTCCAAAAATAAAGGATGCTTCATGTTCGCACCTCTCCGGCTGCTTTTAAGGCCTGATCCGCTAAAACAAGCGTGCCGATGATTCCGGCATTTCTGTCTAAAAGGGGAGGAATGATATATGATCTTATACTATCTGATAATTCAGAAAAAATTAAATAGCTGTTCATCATTTTCGGTACGTATTGATAAATATAAGGAAACACTTGTTTCTGATTCATGACGCCGCCGCCAAGAATGATTTTTTTAGGGGCAAGGATCAAAATATACTGAACCAGCGCTTGGGCAATATAATAGCCTTCCAGTTCCCAGACTTGATTGATAGCTGATAAATCAGCAGCTTTTTTTCCCCAGCGTGCTTCTATGGCAGGACCGGAAGCCAAACCTTCAAAACAATCCTTATGATATGGGCATTTCCCTTGGTATGTGTCATCCGGGTGCCGCCGGATATAAATATGACCCATCTCTGGGTGTGACAGCCCTTGAAGGAGCCTGCCCTCTACAATTGCGCCCGCACCGATGCCAGTGCCAATCGTGATATACAGGCAGCTGTCGAGATCCTGCGCTCCACCGAAAAGGAATTCCCCCAGCGCCGCAGCGTTGACATCCGTACTAAATCCGACTGGGATTTTCATTTTGTTTTTAATGGTTTGCAAAAAGGGAAAGTGTCTCCAGCCCGCTTTCGGCGTAGCCATAATGGTTCCGTATGTTCGACTGGTTTTATCAGTATCAACGGGACCAAAGGAGCCGATGCCGATGGCCTGTAGTGAAAATTGGTGAAAATATTGAATCACTTTCTCTATCGTTTCTTCCGGCATCGTTGTGGGAATCTCTATTCGGTCAATAATCGTTCCATCCTCTTTACCGACGGCACAAACAAACTTTGTGCCGCCTGCTTCAATACCGCCAAGCATCCAGATGGCCTCCTTGTTATCTCCGCGATCAGCGCCGTATGTTTACCGAAGTGACGACAAATTTGTCATGCCGATGACGTGAAAAGGAATATTCAAATGGAATGCCGTTATCTAAGAAGCCCACATGTTCGACTTCCAGAATCGGATCATCCTGTTTGCAGCCAAGATGCTCCTGGTCAATTTGATCAGATTTACAGGCTCTGATTTTCCGGTGCGATCCGGCTATTTTCAGATGCAGCTCGTTTGTGATGTGGTTGTAGACCGAATCATGTAGGACGTCATCATTAATGCCCGGTATTAACTGAGTGGGCATATATGTTTTTTCCAATACGTAGGGCTCTCCCTCCACAATCCGCAGCCGGACGACATAATAAACCGGTGTCTTCTGATCGATAGATAAATGGGCGGCCACTTCTTCGGTCGGAAATTGCACTTCAAACTGAATGATCTTGCTTTTGATTTCCTTATCTTTCAACAGGTTGGTCAATCCAAGGATTTCATTACTCACCACATGGACTTGGTCATCCTGTATTGCTGATTGAATAATAAACGTGCCATGGCCCCGTTTTCTGAAAAGCAGCCCTTCGGCAACTAAATTATCCAAGGCTCTTTTCATCGTCATGCGGCTTGAATTGAACTCTTTTGCAAGAGATATCTCATCGGGAATCGGCTGATCGATCGGATATACGTTATTTTTGATTCTGCTTCTCATTTCATTTGCAATGATTTCGTATTTATTCATTGGTATCCTCCGGCAGCTGTTAAAGTTTGATATCACATAATCTTCTTTACGGATATCATAAGTTCTTTTCCCTCTTTCATCAATGCTGCGGCTGGCCGTGAGCTCTATTCATCCTGATGATTGCCGGAAGATCTGTATCTTTTGACATGCTAGAAACCGTTTTGCTCAGCAACCTCTTTGAACCATTTTCCGCTCTTTTTGACGGTTCTTTCTCCGTCTTTCTCGAGATTGACTGATACAAACCCGTATCGGTTTTTGTAGGCATTGGTCCAAGACCAGTTGTCCATAAACGTCCATAGATGATAGCCTTTCACGTTTGATCCTTCCTGTATGGCGCGATGAATCCATTTGAGGTGCTCCTTGATAAACTCAATCCGGTAATCATCTTGAATGATGCCTTGCTCATCCCTGAAACGTTCTTCGCCTTCGACCCCCATGCCGTTTTCTGAAATAAAGCACTCGATGTTCCCGTAGTTTTCTTTTAAATTGATCAAAATATCATATACGCCTTTTTCATAAATCTCCCAGCCGCGGTGCGGATTCATTTTGCGGCCCGGCATGACGTACGGATCAAAATACCTGTCTGGGAAAAAAGGAGCATCAGGGTTTGGAAGATGTTCTTTTGCTTTTACACGTCTCGGCTGATAGTAATTCACGCCTAACAGGTCAACCGTATTGTGCTTGATGACCTCAAGATCTTCTTTTTGATATTCAGGCACAAATCCCTCACTCTCCAAAATCTCAACCAGCTCTTTTGGGAATTCCCCTTTCACAGCAGGGTCTAAAAAAGATCTGTTAAAAAATGCGTCCGCTATTTCTCCCGCTTTTACATCGGCCGGATGGCTGCTTCTCGGGTATGAGGGCGTCAAATTCAAGATGATACCGATTTTCCCATCCTGCTTCATTTCCCTGTAAGCCTGAATCGCACGGGCACTCGATAGCAACGTGTGAAAACCGACCTGGACAGCCTCTTGAAAATCGACCTTGTTTGGATAATGGAAATCATATAAGTATCCGCCCTCTACGGGGACGATCGGCTCATTATGCGTGAACCATTTTTTCACCTTGTCGCCAAACAAACGGAAGCTTGTTCTTGCATAATTTTCATAAGCGTCAACCGTTCTCCTGTTTACCCAGCCGCCGTTTTTTTGAAGTTCCATCGGCATATCAAAATGAAACAAATTGACAAAAGGCTCTATTCCGTTAGCGATCAACTCATCAATGACACTATGATAAAACGCTTCAGCTTTCGCATTGATCTCGCCTGTTCCGTTTGGTATTAAACGCGACCAGGAAATCGACAGCCGGAATGAGTTGTGGCCAAGCTCTTTCATCAGCCTGATATCTTCTTTGTAGTTGTCGTAAAATTGAGATGTCGTCGCGGGTCCGACTCGATCAAAAAATCGATGCGGTTCTTTTTCAAACCAATAATCCCATATGTTCTGCCCTTTTCCGTCTCTATCGGCGGCACCCTCCGTTTGTGTTGCCGAGGCGGATGATCCCCACCAAAAGTCTTTCGGAAAGCGATATTGTTCTGTTTGCGTCAAAGTCTCTCTCCCCTTTTGTCACATTTTGATATTGTTATCATTTTGCTGAGCAGCCGTTTCCTGCACAGCCTGTTCTTTTTCTTTTGCCAGATGTAATTTATCCATTGCTTTCAGGAACGGAAACCATATCACGAAGACAATCAGCAGGTTCACAAGCTGCATCACGCCCCCCATGATCGAGTTCGTCGCCATCATGCCATTAATAAATAATGGAACCGTCCACGGCACCGTCACACCAGTCGGAGGCGGGACGAGCCCGGCTGACATAGCCAGATAGGTGACGAGCGTAACAATCATCGGCGCCAATACCCAAGGCACAAGAATGATCGGATTCATGACAATCGGAAGCCCGAAGATAATCGGTTCGTTTACGTTAAAAATACCGGGCGCGAGGCCAAGTTTGGATACTTGCTTCATCTGCCTGCTTTTCATGAATATAAGGATTATGAACACAATCGCAAGCGTCATCCCGGTTCCGCCCATCCCTACTGTATAAATCTCCATAAACGGTTTTGAAATAATATGGGGAATTTCTTTTCCCGCTGTGTATGCAGAAAGGTTTTCGACCTGCAGTGTATTCCAGATCGGGTCCATCACAGAGTTGATAATGATCTGTCCATGCAGACCGAAAAACCAAAGAATTTGAATGAAAAACACGGCAATCAGCGTCGGAATGATACCGCTTCCAAGTCCGACAAGCGGAGCCTGAATCGCATGATAAATGATGTCGTGCATATTTGTTTTAAAAAGCTGTGTCACCAGAACGTTAATCAGCAGAAATACGGTCAAGGTAATAAAAGCCGGAATAAGTGCTGCGAATGATTTTGCTACAGCAGGCGGAACACCGGCAGGCATTTTGATGGTCAGGTTTTTTTGAACGATTCTTCTGTAAATTTCACCGGAAAGAAACGCCGTTATCATACCAAGAAACATCCCCTTTGCACCGAGACGGTCAACCGGGATAACGCCTGTAATGGCATCCCCTGTTTCCGGCTGAACGATAAATGGTGTTAAGAGCAAAAAGGAAACCAATGCGATCGCTCCGCCAAATACAGCTTCGACCTGATAGCTTTTTGACAGGTAATAGCCTATCCCGAACACGACAAAGACAGACATAATGCCCATAGTCGCCGTAGACGCTATGCCGAACTGAGACTGAAACGACGTAAGCATTGAGGCGTTCATCAATTTGTTTAAAAACGGAAGGTTCGTTAACACGACAAAAATGGACCCGAAGATCGTAAGAGGGAAAGCCAGCATAAATGCATCACGCAGCACTTGCAAATAGCGGTTATTGTTTAACCTCCCTGCAATTGGAACAAGGAATTGGCTGATTTTCTCGAACACCCTATCCACCCCGATTTTTTATAGATTCTTTGTTTCAAAGAGATCAAGCAGCTCTTTCACTAATTCCTTCATGGTCAACGTTGACATCAGGTGATCCTCTGCATGCATGAGCAGCAAGGAGAATGCGGCTGCTTCTCCGCCGGATTCTTTCTGTATCATTTGAAAGTGAATGTCATGGGCTGCTGATAAATCCTGCTCAGCCTTGGAAATGAGGGCATCGGCCTCTTCCCTGTTCCCTTCTTTGTAGGCGCGCAGTGATTGCATGATGCAGCTGCGGGCATTTCCGCTGTGCAGGATAAGCTGAAAACTGATTTGTTCGCCTGTTAAATCCGTGATTTTCATCTGTTCCATTATTGATTCTCCATTAATGACAATGCCTGCTCATACGCTTTTTTGCCATCTGCCATTCCATAGGCCATCATGTCAATGACCTCAACCCGAATGCTGTATTGATCCGCCTCTTTTTGCAGTTCGCTTTTCAGAAAGCTCATTTGCGGGCCGATCAAAACGGCATCCGCTTTTTTCATGTCTTCTTTCGCCTTATCCTGGCCGACAGCCCAAATCTCCGTTTCATCACCGATGGATTGTGCGTATTCCTTCATTTTTGTCACCAATAAACTGGTGGACATTCCTGAACTGCACGCAAGTAATATTTTTTTCAATTGCTATCCCCCCTTATGATTAAAACGCTTACAATTTATATTATAGTCATTAATTTTTAAATGTCTATACTTTTAAAAATATAAATATAATCATATGCTCATTCCGTTCACCGCTTTGTAAATTTTTCTATGGAAGATTCACTCACAATGTGTTACACTCTTCAACAGAAACGCATCAATTAAATAGCTATGATCACTTGTATAACCTCAATAATATGGTTTGAGGGTGTCTACCAGGAACCGTAAAATCCTGATTACAAAATTTGTTTATGACATTTTTTGTAATCAGGATTTTTTTATTTGTCAAAACATTTAAGTAAAGGAGTTTGTTATGAATTTTAAAGTTTTTCTGCTTGCAGCTTCTACGATTGCAGTCGGATTGGTTGAGTTAATTGTAGGAGGAATTCTTCCTCAGATCGCAAATGATTTAGACATTTCCATTGTCTCAGCCGGGCAGCTGATCAGTGTGTTTGCGCTGGGATATGCAGTGTCAGGGCCGCTGCTTTTGGCTTTGACTGCGAAGATTGAGCGCAAGCGTTTATATTTAATGGCCTTATTTGTTTTCTTCCTTAGCAATCTTGTAGCCTATTTCAGCCCGAATTTTGCGACGCTGATGGTATCACGGGTATTGGCTGCGATGAGTACAGGGCTGATCGTTGTGCTTTCATTAACGATTGCCCCGAAAATTGTAGCGCCTGAATACAGAGCGCGCGCCATCGGAATTATTTTCATGGGATTCAGTTCCGCTATCGCATTAGGCGTGCCGCTTGGCATCTTGATCAGCAATTCCTTCGGATGGCGGATTTTGTTCCTTGGCATCGGCCTGTTGGCGCTGGTCTCTATGCTGATTATTTCAATCTTTTTCGAAAAAATACCAACGGAGAAAATGATTCCTTTTCGGGATCAGCTCAAGACGATTGGCAATCTGAAAATCGCGAGCTCGCATCTTGTCACGATGTTTACCTTGGCGGGGCACTACACGCTGTATGCTTACTTTGCGCCGTTTTTAGAAGAAACTCTTCACTTGAACTCTTTCTGGGTCAGCATTTGTTATTTCCTTTTCGGGATATCTGCTGTGTGCGGAGGTCCTTTCGGAGGAGCGCTTTCTGACCGGCTTGGTTCCTTTAAGAGTATTTTGCTGGTGACCGGTTCCTTTGCCATCATTATGTTCTTACTGCCGCTGTCCACATCGTCCATGATTTTCTTCTTGCCTGTCATGGTGATTTGGGGACTTCTGAGCTGGAGCCTCGCCCCCGCTCAGCAAAGCTATTTAATTGAAATTGCGCCAGAGTCGTCTGACATTCAGCAAAGCTTTAACACGTCGGCCCTCCAAGTCGGAATTGCCCTTGGCTCAGCCATTGGCGGTGTTGTTTTGGAGCAAACGGGCACTGTTGTCTCAACGGCATGGTGCGGCGGATCGATCGTCATCATCGCTGTCCTGTTTGCCTTCATTTCTTTAACAAGACCTGTTCAGACAGCAAAAAAATCCTCCTTGTAAAAGGAGGATTTTTTTTATGATTTAGCTGAAAGCTCGTCTTCTGTGACCCATTTGTGATTTTTCATTTTTTCACCGCTTGTTGTTGATGTATAGTCAACCATGTATACGGTTGTTTTTTCAGCGGAGTCGATCTCGGCTGTCGCTCCCTTCATGCCTTTCATATGAGAAGCCTCTAAGATCACTTGATCTCCGGGGTTTAATGTTTTATCTCCCGCGTCTTTGATTTCTTCCTGAATCACCCATTTATGATGATCCACACGCTGTCCCCCGTTTGTCGGAGTATATGATACAGCATAAGCTGTCGTGTCATAGGCGCCTGTCACTGTAGCGTCCGCACCTTTCATGCCTTTCATATGAGATGCATTGATGACCACTTGGCTGCCTACTTTATATTTTGGATTTTTAGATTCCTGTAATCCCGCTGGTACGTCAGCTGATCCGGAATGTTCCATTTCTTCATGTGATGAAGAACCTGAATGCTTTTCAGATTTGCTTTCTTTCGCGCTATTGTCAGCGCCGCATGCTGATAACACAAAAACCAGAGATAACATCAGAATTCCCAGTGCTTTTTTAGAGATTTTCATGTTCATTCTCCTTTGCTTCATTTTTCACTGTAACTGTTGCCCGCAGACAATAAAAACTCATATCCGCAAGCAAACTGCCCTCTCGATAATACTATACCCCCGAATGGTATGTAAATACGCTGATATTCTCATAAAACGGTCCCTCAGTTTGTCCTATTCCCTTTAGTTTGCAAAATCAAACATGAAAAAAGCCGCTGTGACGCGGCAATTAGTGATGCAACACTTTTATATACACACCTTTTTTCGCTTTTTGATAAGCGTCCTCGCCCCATCTTCTGATGTTTTCAGATACCGCAGAGGCTTTGACCCATTCGCCTTGATGAAAAATGGATGGATCGATGAGGCGCATTTTCTTCTTTTGATGGAAATCATACTGGATGTCATCTTCTTTTACTCGGATGCAGGGATGGATATGTGCAAGCAAGCTCAGCACTTCTTCATTTTTGGACGCGTGCAGGATGTCGAGTACCTCTTGATCCGTTTTCAGCAGATCTTCCGCGGATATGACATGGTGACGCAGCGCAGCCTTCAACGTTCGTGCTACATATTCATAGCCATATACATTCACGGGATTCAAAAAGAAATCAATCACTTCTTTGTAATATACACTGACAAACCATTCAGCGGCTTCGATACCATCCGGAAACATCCTTCCGTTTCTCACAATGAGATGATCCAAAAAGGTTTGCGCTTCATGCAGACTAATGTGCCCATATCGGCACATGTCACGCAGCGTATAGTCTGTCCGATCGGCACAGAGCTCCGGTGCGGGCTGTTCGAGCAATGTCCATCTCGTATCGTCTGTTAAAAGCTCTTCGGCATCATATCCGTGTTTTTCTAGAATTCCCGGAATCTCAGATTGAAAAATGACTTGTTGAAAGATGTTTTCATGGTAGTCTTCCGCTTCATTTTCAAAAACAACATCGACGACATGAGAAAAAGCTGTGTGCGACACATCGTGAAGCAGGCCTGCTATCTGCTCTTCTATCGTTCCTCCCAGCTTTTTGATGAGAAGCATCACGCCGATGGAGTGCTCATACCGGGTCACATCCCACTTTCGATTCACTAAAAAGCTCGCTCCGCCTTGATAGATTCCTTTTAACCTTTGCACCGGCTCGCTCTTGATAAGCTCTTCCAGCACTCCGTCTATTTGGTGCTGTCCGTAAATGATATCGTTGATTTCCATGCCGTCACCTCAACATCTATTTTCATATTATTATATCTTGTATATATTGATATTAGCTATTTTCTGAAAGGAGGATTGCGATGAAGATCGTCCCTAGCAATGAGTTGCCGAAACATATGATGACTGATTTTTTTGCCAAGCATTGGGGTTCATCCGAGATGGTGATTTCCAGCGGTATTTTTCTGCAAAGTTTAATCCCTCGCATTATTGAACGCTTGGTTTGATCAAATCCTTACCTGCGGCCAATACCTATTCTTTCTACTGCATTCTTTAGTCATATCGTTCTCTCCTTCCAAAATTCCCACAAAGGGAACCTCAATATTTGGCAACAGCAGTACGACCAATTCGCCTTGTAAATCCAATCTTTAAAATCGATTAATATTAGCTTAACAGTTTAAAAATATAATGAGGTTGTAATTGAGATACATATATTTTAGGAGGTTATCCAGTTGAAAAAATTCCCGAAGAAATTACTGCCTATCGCGGTTTTATCATCTATTGCGTTCAGCAGCTTAGCCAGCGGAAGTCTTCCTGAAGCCAGCGCCCAGGAAAAGAAAAAGGGGAACCAAGGCGAAACGAAGAATGTTATCGTTCTGATTGGTGATGGAATGGGTGTGTCTTATACGTCCGCTTATCGCTACTTAAAGGATAATCAAAAGACAAAAACTGTGGAGCCTACGGCTTTTGACCAATATTTAGTCGGCCAGCAAACGACTTATCCCGATGATCCTGAGGAAAACGTGACAGATTCTGCAGCCGCGGCAACGGCTATGTCTGCGGGAATTAAAACATACAATAATGCGATTGCGGTGGATAACGACGGGTCAGAGGCCAAAACAGTACTTGAAGCGGCAAAAGAAAAAGGAAAATCAACTGGGCTTGTGGCCACTTCAGAAATTACACACGCCACTCCCGCCTCTTTCGGTTCACATGATCACAGCCGGAAAAATATGAACTCCATTGCCAATGATTATTTCGATGAAATGGTCAACGGCAAGCACAAAATTGATGTCCTTCTCGGCGGAGGAAAAAGCAATTTTGATCGCAAGGACCGCAATTTGATCAAGGAATTCAAAAAAGCGGGATACAGCTATGTGGATAACCGCAAGGACATGCTGAAAAATAAAGACAGCCAAATTCTCGGCCTATTCGCTGACGGCGGCCTTCCTAAAAAGATTGACCGCACGAAGGACATTCCATCATTAAAAGATATGACAAACACAGCGATTAAAAAATTAAGCAAGGATAAAGACGGTTTTTTCCTCATGGTGGAAGGCAGCCAGATTGACTGGGCGGGACATGACAATGATATCGTCGGCGCCATGAGTGAGATGGAAGACTTCGAACAAGCTTATAAGGCGGCTATTGATTTTGCCAAAAAAGACAAACACACATTAGTTGTCGCAACGGCTGACCACTCCACCGGCGGGTATTCCATTGGTGCGGACGGTATCTACAACTGGTTCAGTGAACCCATTAAAGCGGCAAAGCGCACACCTGACTTTATGGCAGAAAAAATCGCTGACGGCGCGGATGTTGAAAAGACACTAAAAACATACATCGATCAAAAGAAATTGGCTCTAACAAAAGCCGAAATTCAATCTGTTGAAGAAGCGGCCAAATCGAAGGAAGTGCTGGATATCGATAATGCGATCGAGACCATTTTCAATAAACGCTCACACACCGGCTGGACAACAGGCGGACATACCGGTGAAGATGTTCCCGTCTATGCGTACGGTCCGTCTAGTGAAACATTTGCCGGCCAAATCGATAATACAAAAATCGCCAAAAATGTCTTCAAGGCTTTACAATACAACATTAAGATTAACGATAAGTAAAAGAATACAAGGTGGCCCGTTGCTTGTATGAAGTAACGGGCTTTCTTTTTAATGGAGGAATCATCATGAAAAGAATTCTTTCAATTTTTATTTTTGCCATCATACTTGCGGGCTGCTCAGCAAATGTAAGTTCAGAAAAACCAAATACGGGCGGAGAGCAAGCGGTAAAAGCCACAAAGCAAAACACGTCCTCTCAAAAAGACAGTTCAGATGAGTATCAGCCTAATTCCCAAGTAACCGATGACCGGTCATTGCTGAAGGTTGGCCAAACGTTTTCTGATGACAAAGGAAAAGCTGTCTTAAAGAATATCAAGCAAGTGAATCAAACATATAAAATGGGCGACGTGGAGCTAACAGTAAAAGAAATGAAGCTGATTCATTTGCGCCCGGACTACAGCATGATTGATTATTTTCACGTGTTAACGCACGCTGAAGAGTTTGATTTCGTTAAGGTCTTCGTTGAGATCAAAAACACCTCTTCAAAGAAAGTAAATGTTGCGCCAATTGCCTTGATGAAAACAAATACAGGGGAGACCTTTGATTGGAACAAGGATATTTATCTGGAAGGATTAAATGGTGAATTGGAAGACAGAGCCGAAAAGTCCGGAAACCTTGGCTTTATTGTGAACGCACCAAGCGGCCATGCTCATGATAAAGATGCTGATAAGAAAAAAGCGGAGATCAAGTGGATCGAAATCACAACAAGTGACGTCTTTGACCACAATCATAAGAAAATCAGCGATGCTCAAAAGATCAAAATCAAGTTTTAAAAAATGAACTCCCGTGCCAAAATAGATACGGGAGTTCTTTGCTTATTTGTTTTTTTGGCGAATCAATTCATCAATCCGCTCCATCACTTCTTCCATGTCCATGCACTCTTTGAAGCTTTGATTGATTTTTTTTATGCCTGCCGTATACTGATCGCTGTGTAAAACCTCATCAACAGCCTGTTTTAATATTTGAACATTGACTTCATCTTTAGAGATGACATAGCCTGCATGGAGTTCAGAGAGGCGCTGCGCCACCATCGGCTGATCCTTGTCATGAGGCATGACAACCAGCGGCACGCTGAAATGAATGCCTTCATTTACGCTGTTCATTCCTCCGTGTGTAATAAACACATCAGCATGCTCCAGCACTTCCAGCTGAGGGACATACGGAGCGATGATAAAGTTTTCCGGCGCCTGCTTTAATTTGGTCAGATCCGCTTTTTCTCCGGCAGCGATGACGACTTTCCCGTTAAATCCGGAAAATGCGTCAATACAAAGGTTGAAGAATTCCTCCGTATTGTTCAGAACAGTCCCCATTGAAATATAAATGACCTTTTCACCTTTTAGCTGTTCAATCGGGAAATCTGTATTCTCCGCTCTCTTCGGAAAGCTCGGACCGATAAACAGACATTCATCCCCGAAACGATCACTTTCAGGCTGAAAATAACGGCTTGTATACACCACATTCAATTCCCCTTGATTGTTCATGAATTGAACCAGGTTTTTCGGGGCGACACCATACGTTTTTTTCATTTTTGCCAAAAGGTCTTCGCACTCTTGATCCACTTCAAGCGGTGCTCCTGATTCCGGATGCAGCGGCAGGGTTTTCAGATGCTCTTCGCCAAACAGGAAGGACGCTGATGAAGAAACACCCGGGATATCTAAGTAGTCCCTCACCAACTCTCCCGCGCCGAATTTATCATAATACACAAAATCAAATTGAATGTTCTTAGATAAGTCTTTCACAATTTGTAAAATATCCAGCGAGGTTTTGATATGGATTTTTAAGAAATCAAGAATGCCATTGGGCGAACCGATATGAATAGGTGTTGTTCGCAGCAGATCCCGATGAAGATGGACAGTTGCTCCGACTGCTTCTAATCGTTTTTTGTATTTTTCAGTGGAAATATAATGCACATCATATCCCTTATCGGAAAACGCTTTTGTGATACCTAAGGTAGGATTCACATGGCCTTCCGCAGGAAAATTTAATATTAATACTGATTTCATTTTGACAGCTCCCTCTCACATCGCATTCTGGTGTTTTTATTTGATCAGACACTACTAATCGTAAAATGGGAACGCACCCCCATGCAAGGGACAAATGATTGAACGATTCTGCTCCTGTAGGCTGAATCAAAAAAAGACACCTAGCTCTGGTGCCCCTTTTTATACCTTTCTGATCGTAAAAAATTTCCGCAGAAGCCATGGGCCTGGCGTGAAGCCCAAGGTTAACTGCCAAGCGCCTATAGCCTGCAATCTATATTCGCGGACGATCTGCATCTTCCGGCTCATGCTTCTGACATCTTCAAACCATACTTCGTGCGTTCGCCCCTGCTGATCACTGTACCGGAAAAACGGTGATTGATATTCGGCTGAATATTGGATCGGGGCTTGGTACCTCATCGCTCTTTCGATTGCGTTTTGATTTGAAATCGCTGAAGCAACTGTGCCCTGCTGGTATGGGGTGATCCAGTCGTACCCGTAGAGCGGGACTCCGATAATGATTTTCCTGCTCGGCACCTGCGCAATCGCAAACTCAATGGTTCTCCTGATCTCAGTAATGGGTGCTACAGGGCCCGGCTCACTTCCGGCATGATGCCAATCATAAGCCATAATAAACATATAATTGACAACCGCTCCTATTCCTCCGTAATCATAGCCTCTCAGCCATGGAATATTATCATTTGTTTTTGCCGGAACAGCTATTGTCAGCACATACCCTCCCGCCTGAAGACGATTCCTCAGCTGACGTAAAAATCCAGTGAAAAGATCACGGTCCTCGGCGCTTACACGTTCAAAATCGATTGTCACACCGCCATATCCTTTTGTGGATACTAAGTCATAAATATTGTTGACCAAATTGGTTCTTGCTGTCGGGTTATTCAGGACTTGGTGAGCGAGTTCTGTACTGAACCCTGTTGATGTAAGGTTCGTTATGGTGGCAAGCGGGGTCACCCGTCTTTGCCATGTTGCCTGAATAGCGGCTGTGTCATTCAATTGGTTTGCAATGTCGCCGTTAGGTGCAATATGGTATTCGAAAATCGATATCGAAGACGAATATGGTGCATAATCATTGATTAGCTCCCGATCAAGGTCAGGGTTTCGAAGCACGTAAAAACTTAACGTGCCCGCAATGTAATTTGAAATAGAAGGAATAGTTATTTTTGCTCCCGCTTGTAACGCATTTGGACTGATGCCAGGGTTCGCAGCCCGCAGCCGTTCTAAAGGAACAAACGCTTTTGCTGCAATGGCGGTCAGCGTGTCCCCCGGCTGGACTGTATATACGTAAAGAGGGATAAGCAGAGCCTGCCCCGGCACGATATTTGTCTCTTCTAAACCATTCACACCCCGGATTCGGTCAACAGAAGCACCGTATCTTCTGCTTATGGAAAACAAAGAATCACCAGGCCCGACGATATGGATAAACATGTTTAACCCCCATTATTCGTTAGTCAATCCATCATAAAATCTTATTAATCGGGTCTCTTATATATGTAGGTAAGCACATAAAAAATACCAAGGGTCGACTTCCCCTTGGTACCTGATCACGAAAATCAATTCTCTTTTCCTTCCTCAAGCACTCGCTTCAAATGCTCACAGTCATGATTGAAATGAGCCATCACATACTGTTTGGCCGCTTCTTTGTTTTTCTTTTTCACTTCTTCAAATATCTTGCGGTGTTCATTCAGTATCGTTTCTGCACGGTGATCGCCGGTATAATTGAGAATTCTGCAAAAGTGAATCAGATCATTTACATGTTCAAGCAGATTTTTCAAATGCCGGTTATGGCTGAAATCAACAAGCAGCTCATGAAACTTTTGGTTTAAACGGATAATTTCCGTATCTTCCGTGCCATTGTGAATGGCTTTCTCTGTTGCTTCAAGCTGTTTTTCAAGTATGGCAAGCTCTTCTTCAGCCGCTTCGTCTATGACTAATTCGACTGCCAGCTGCTCCAGCGGAATTCTGATTTTATAAATTTCATCAACATCTTTTGCCGTTAACGACGTGATAGAAAATCCATTTCGGTCATCTGCTTTTAACAAACCGTCTTTCTCAAGCAGCCGCATCGCTTCCCTTATCGGTGAGCGGCTGACGCCAAAGCTTTTCGCCAGCTGTGTTTCGTTTATCCGTTCCCCCGGCTTAAAAGTCCCGTTGAAGATCATTTTTTTCAGCTGGTTATAAAATTGCAGGTAGTAAGGAGTCGGTTTGTCTAATTTAAAATCGTCCATATATAATACCTCTTTTGAATATATTCAAGGGCTTTTCTTCATCAAAATCATATAACAGATAGTAATGGGAAGCAACAAACAGCCTTGTCAGATCTCACAAATTAAGGTACGATATGTTTGCTGAACGACGGTCGACGGACTACTGACAACTGAAAAATCCGCGTGTTTTTCATCGTCAATAGGACACCATACCTCCGCCAAAATAGCGCACTATTATATTTTTATATCTTTTCAATGGAGGACAAAATATGCTCATTATTCTTGTTATGTTTCTTCTCGGAATTATTTTAGGTTTTATTGGTGCCGGGGGAGCAGGCTTTGTCATTGCACTTTTAACGCTTCTTTTCCATATTCCGATTCATACGGCGCTGGGCACTTCCCTCGCCGGCATGGCTTTCACCAGCTTATCAGGGGCGTACAGCCACTATCGTGAGGGCAACATTCAAATAAAAATCGGCTTAACAGTGGGATGCTTTGCTGCGGTTGGCTCATTTTTCGGCGCCAAGCTGACATCTTTTATTCCGGCTGATTTGCTTCACTACTTGACGGCCGGGATGTTGTTTTTATCAGCGATTCTTATCTTAATCAGATTGTTTCTTTTAAAAGAGAAGGCTCAAATGAATCAGAGCACTCTTTCAACGTATACGAGAGCGGTCATCTTAGGAATTGTAGCCGGCATTCTTTCCGGCACGTTCGGCATTGGCTCGGCGCCTTTTATTCAAATCGGTTTAATGATTATGCTGAATCTGTCCATCCGCCATTCCGTCGGAACGACGATGCTTGTGATCATTCCTCTCGCTGTGGGAGGAGGCATCGGATATATCTCAGAAGGATTTGTCGATTATGTCCTGCTGATCAAAGTTCTGGTTGGCACAATGTGCGGTGCCTATGTAGGCGCGAAGTTCACCAACCTTATGCCAAAGGCGGTCTTAAAATCAGCCATCTTTTTGACTCCGGCGATTGCGGGCCTGCTGTTGTTATTCTAAATAAACAAAAAACCTGACGTGACGTCAGGTTTTTTTATGAGTTTTGCTCCGCTCGTTCTTTCGTTAATCCAAAAAACGCGAGCGAGCCGATGACCGCTGTCACAAACATGATCGCTCCCATTGGAATGGCTGTTGTCTCATTAATGCCTACTAGCGGCGACACGATCGAACCGAGGAGCAGCGGAAGCATGCCAAGCATCGCACTTGCGCTCCCGGCGCGGTGCCCCTGCTTTTCCATGGCCAGCGTAAACGTGCTGGTCAGAACCATGCCGATCGTAATCATGTAAATGAAAATGGATATGACTAATGCAGCAAGCGGGCCGTGAATCATCGTCATGGTCAAAAGCACAGCAGTCGCAATCATAGCCGTAATGGCCGCCGTGCGAAGGAGACTTTTTTCATGAATGATTCCGCCAAAGCGCCCGATAATAAAGCTGCCCGATATAATCGCCAGGCCGTTAATGCCGAAAAGAATACTAAACACCTGCGGCGACACTCCGTAGATATCCTGGTATACAAAAGGCGTGCCTGACACATATGCGAAGCTTCCCCCGTGAATAAATCCGACCGTTAACGCGTACCCCATAAAGGACCGATCTTTCAGCAGGCTGCCCATCGTTTTAACAGATGTTCCGATTGAGCTTGGAATCCGTTTTTCCGGCGGCAGCGTTTCTTTTAGCCTCAATGCAATCAGAAGAACAAGTAAAAATCCGATGATCATTAACACGTGAAAAATTGTGTGCCATGATGCGAACGGCAAAAGCAAAATGGCACCGCCTGTCATAGGCGCGACCATTGGCGCAACAGCTGTAATCACCATTAGCAGCGAGAAAAATTTAGAAAGCTCTCTTCCGGTAAACACATCGCGGACGATGGCGCGAGACAGCACAAGCCCTGCGGAAGCGGTAAATCCCTGTAAAAAACGCGCGGCCACTAATGTTGTAATATTGGGCGACAGCGCACAAAACAGAGACGATAACGCAAATAAAAAAATACAGATTAATAGCGGTTTCCGCCTTCCCTGTGCATCACTGACCGGCCCAACGATCAGCTGGCCGATCGTCAGCCCAACCAGACAGGCTGTTAAACTTAATTGTACAAGTGAAGCATTTGCTGATAAATCATCCGCGATTTCAGGAAAACTCGGCAAATACATATCTATATTAAGCGGGCCCAATATAGCAAGCATGCCGAGCAAAAACGCCAATGCCAAGCGTTCTTTTCCAGTTGGATTGTGCAGCATGTTATCAAACCTTCCCTTCAACCTAGTCCCTCATCTAAAATGGATGTCAGCTCCAACGATGGATTGAAGCTGTAAAACATTTGTATATTGTATCATAACTTTCAGCCTGTGAAAGCCGCTTAAAGCTTGAATGAAAGACAGAAAAAAATCAGGGTTTTTCAGCCCTGATCCGGGAAGTGCCAAGCCTATTTTTTGGCCCATAATCGCACACCCGCCATAAGAAGTACACCGCTAATCACAGTAATGAAGTGGTCACCGCAAAATCAAGTCCGAACGATTCCGGATCGGTAATCCGCTTGCCAAAAACAGCACCTGCCACACAAGACAGCACCCGGCACGCATACCCTGTAAGATTTAAGCCGAACATCCAGCGGCCGTTAATCGGCTCGTGTTTGACAATCTTATTGGAAGCAACACCGAACGATTCACCTGTCACCATCATCAGGAGCACATGCTCTCTTTCGGAGACGCCTTGCAGTTGGCAGGATCAACTCCGCACAGCTGCATCAACTCGTCTGAAGAAACGGCCAGCTTTTTTCTGCTGATGTTTTATTCCGAGCCGCAAGGATGACAAAAACCTCCCAGTTTTCATCTCCGGGAGGTTTAAATGTGCAAATGGCTTGCAATATGAAATCAATCGTTGTATATTAATTGACGTGTCAATCATTGATATATCAATTAATAGTTTTGACAAGAAGGAAGGGATGGGTTTTGGCGTCATTTTGTTCAGAAGAAGCCGAGATTTTATATCAGCTGCAAGGCGTGAACAAGGTGATTGGCGTGAAGTTCGAAGCATGCACGGGCATCAGCCAATCTCGTTTGGAATTGCTGACATTGCTTTATCATGCAGATGAGATCAGTCAAAGCGACCTTCAAAAGAAAGTAAATATTGATGGCGCAGCCGTCACGAGACATCTGAAACAGCTGGAAGCCAAAGGCATGGTCTCAAGACGGCGTAAGCCTGAGGACAACCGCATCACCCTTGTTCGATTGACAGACCAAGGAAGAGAGCGAATCGAGTCCTCCAAGAAAGAAAAGGAGCGTTTCATGAAGGAAATGCTCGCAAATGTAAGTGCAGACGAGCGCCGCCTGCTCATTGATGTGCTGGCGCGCATGCGGAACAACATAAACAATATTGAAGCATAAGAGGAGTGTATCAACATGATAAAAACAAATGATTTTATGGAGATTATGAAAGGCCGCCGTTCTATTCGCAACTATGATCCGACAGTGAAAATCAGTAAAGAAGAAATGACAGAAATCTTAGAGGAAGCAACAACCGCACCTTCTTCTGTTAACGCACAGCCATGGCGTTTTCTCGTCATTGACAGCCCGGAAGGAAAAGAAAAGCTCGCACCGCTCGCAAGCTTTAACCAAACACAAGTCACAACATCATCTGCTGTCATCGCTGTATTTGCAGACATGAACAATGCAGACTACTTAGAAGAAATTTATTCTAAAGCCGTTGAACTCGGTTACATGCCGCAGGAGGTCAAAGACAGACAAATCGCCGCGCTGACTGCTCATTTTGAAAAGCTTCCGGCACAGGTGAACCGTGAAACGATCCTGATTGACGGTGGTCTTGTTTCAATGCAGCTGATGCTGACTGCACGCGCGCACGGTTACGATACAAACCCGATCGGCGGTTACGATAAAGAAAACATCGCAGAAACATTCGGACTAGATAAAGAACGTTATGTACCGGTCATGCTTCTTTCTATCGGAAAAGCAGCAGACGAAGGCTACGCTTCCTACCGTCTGCCGATTGATACAATTGCAGAGTGGAAATAAAACAAAGAGCCCAGGGATATGTCCCGGGCTCTTTGTTTTAAATAAAGCCGCCGTTCACGCGGATCGTCTGGCCTGTAATCCATTGTGATTTTTCACTTACAAGGAACTCGATGACATTTGCAATATCTTCGGGTTCGCCAATACGGCCGAGTGCGACGGTCTTTTTCAGGCCTTCAATTTGCTGCTCGGTTTTGCCCACAGTAAACAGCTCAGTGTTCACCGGCCCAGGCGCAACCGCGTTAATGGTAATTTGCTTTACAGCTAATTCTTTTGCAAGCTGGCGGGTGAATTGCTCGACCGCCCCTTTTGTTCCCGCGTATACGCTGTACGTCGGAAACATTTGACCGACGACGGATGTCGAGAAGTTGATGATTCTCCCCTTTTCCTCCATGTATTTCATCGCTTGCTGGCAGGCGAAAAACGTTCCTTTTACATTGAGATTAAACTGCTTGTCGAAGTCTTCCTCTGTGACTTCTTCGATTGGCTGATAAATATTGACGCCCGCATTGTTGATTAAAATATCTACTTTTCCAAAGGCCTCGATGGTTTTTGTAAACAACGACTCGACGCCGGCTACCTTGCTGAGGTCGGCTTGGATGGCTACAGCTTCTCCGCCCTTTTTCTTAATGCCTTCCACAGCCTCTTCCGCTTTTTCCGGGCTGCTTGAAAAATTAACTGCGACTTTGATGCCGAGATCAGCCAGCTGTTCGGCAATCGCACGGCCTATCCCTCTTGAAGCCCCCGTTACTATCGCTGTTTTTCCTTTCACCTGTTCCATGTATGTCACCCTCCGATTGATTACGATTTTTCTGTAAAAGCCAAAAAACCATTTTCAAGCAATGACCAAACACTTTCAAATTCCTCTTCAATCGTGCCTTTTTTCCACTCGTACGCATGAGCGGGATGGTGAAAACGTTCTGTTGCGAAAAAAATGCCTCGCGCGAGCACTTCATGATCATTTGATTTCGTGTCACATTCCTTCAAAAGGACACTCAGCTGCTTGACCATATGAACAATGCTATTATTGACCATCTCAGAGCATTCCCCCGTCACTTTCGCATACATGGCAAATAATTCTTCATCTTCAGCAGCATAATACTGCTTAAGTGTAAACAATTTTTTGATATAAGCTTTCACATGCGCAGCGCCTTTTAGTGAAGAATCCTCATATACAGCGGTAAGAGGCGCGATGATCTTTTCATTGAGCCACATTTCAGTCGCCGCTTCTAAAATCTCTTTTTTGCTTTTGAAATGGCGATAGATCGTTCCATGGCTTACATGTAATGCTTTCGCTACATCCGTGATTGATGTTTTGGCGACACCAAAACGCCTTAATGTTTCTTCTGTCGCTGTCAGTATTTGTTTTTTGGTTAACACGTCACCTTCTGAAGATCTATTCATAGTGCTGCGGCTTTTCAGGGCCGCATGAGACACCTCCTTGAGGACATATTAGCAGAACCAAAAACAAATGACAAATATTTATTTTTGTCATTTGTTATAAAAAAAGAGTGATGAAATTCATCACTCCTTCTCGATTATTCTTTTACTTTCTTCCTGCCAAACGGCCACCAGTTCCCTTCCCCAAAGGTCACGATGATTGCCGGCATGAACAGCGGAAGAATGACAAGGCCGTACAGCAAGAGTCCGATAATGATGACACTTGCCACCTGCATCAGCGTATTGACGCCTGAAGGCATCATCGCCGCAAACGTGCCGGCCAAAATAATGGCAGCCGTTATAATGACGGACCCCATTTTGCTCATTGATCTGACGACACCCTGCTCAATGCCCATTCGCACCTCTTCCTTAAATCGGTCCAGCAGGAAGATTGAATAATCCACGCCTAACGCGATCAAGATAACAAAGCTGAAGAACGGTACTGCCCAGCTGATGCCGGCGTTTCCTAAGCCGTTTACAAATATTAATTCTGTGATCGATATCGACGTATAGTACGTCAGCAGCAGTGACGCAATCATATAAATCGGCATGATCATGGAGCGGAACAAAATGGTTAAGACGATAAACAGGCCAATAATCATGATCACCATTGTTCTGGAGAAGTCCGTTGTGGACAGCTCTTTTAAGTCCGCGTTCATACTCGTGACCCCGCCGTATACGATCTGAGAGTCCTCGAAAGGAGTGCCGTCAACTTCGTTTGCGACGGCTTTTTTGATCTGGTTTATTGTCGCAATGGCTTGTTCTGAATAAGGATTGGAATCCAGGACGACGCTTAATTGCACGCCTTTTCCGTGTGCAAAGGAATATTGGTCAATGGCCTTCTTGAAGTCTTTGTCCTTCATAACTTGGTCAGGAAGGAATATGCCTGTATCCCTTACGGTTGGGCTTTTGCTCATGTCCTCTAACACGTCACTGGAAGCTGTCATGCCGTCAGAGACTTTTGTCAGGCCATCATTTGCGCTCTTTACGCCACCGGCAAGCTTCTTCAGGCTTTCTGACAAGGTTCCTGCTTGCGCCTGCTGGCCTGTGAGCTGCTGGTTCGCTTGTTCAAGTCCGGCTTGAACCTGGCCTAGCTGTCCGCTGATTGCTGTAAGCTGCTGTGCGGTCTGAGCAGTATTACCGGTTTGAGAAACCTGTTTGCTCACGAGCTGCAGCTGCTGATTGATTTTGCCCAAGCCCTCTGCCGCATCGCCAAGTGAACCGCCGGAGCCGCTATTTGAGGCTGAACCGGTTTGCCCCGCCATTTGATTCAATCCATTTTCTATATCTGTTAAACCGCTTTGGACATCGGCAATTCCTTTCACCGTCTTATCCAGTCCGTCTGAAACTGAGCCTAGCTGTTTATCAATATATAAATCTTTGATTTTTTCACCGGTCGGCTGCGTGATGGTCATGACAGAGTCAACATGATCGACTTTTTCGATCGCTTTGCTGATGTTTCCGAGATAAGGGATTGTATCAGCTGTTGTGAGATCTTTGTCTCCTTTCACGACAACATTGATCGGAAACGCTTTTCCTTCACCGAATCCATCCTTAATGGCCTCAAGAGCTTTTATGGATTTATAATCGCTGCTGATTTCCGCAGTCGAGTCGAATGAAATCTGGTCATCATAGGTCAAGATGAACGGAAGTGTGATCATGACCGTGATGACAATAAACAGAAACGGACGAGCGACGGAATGTCTGCCGAGAAACGCCCATAACTTATTGTCACTGTGCGACAGCACTTTCTTAGAAGGCCAGAATAATTTTTCCCCAAGTGTCACCATAAATAATGGCAGCAATGTGTAGAGGATGATCATTAGAATTCCGACACCAACTGCGACTCCCACTGCGGATTGGAAAATCGCAAACTTCGCAAATCCTAAGGCGGAAAATCCGATCAATACCGCAAATCCGCTGATAAATAAGGTTTTTCCTCCTGTACGGTAGGCGATAAGCGCCGCTTCTTTTTTGTCATGACCGTTTGCCAATTCTTCACGGAATCGGGTCAGAAGCAGAATGCAGTAATCTGTTCCGATACCGAACAGGATGGCGACTAAGAAGGTTTGGGTAAACGTCGAGATTGGAAAATCAACATTGTACACAAGGATGCCCAGTATGGATTGACTGATCAGATACGAGAAACCGACAACAACAATCGGGATAAAAGGCGTCACAACAGATCGGAACACGATCAGCAGTAAACCGATGATCAGGCAGACTGTGATCACTTCCGTTTTCTTAAGCCCTTCCTCCGAGCTGTGGGCGAAATCCTGATTGATGAGAGAAGCTCCCGTAATATACGCTGTCAAATCATCAGGGACGATTTTATAAATGTCATCCGCGATTTTTTCCGCTTTTTTATCGGAACCTGTGATCGTAACAGGAATGAGGACGGTTTTCTTGTCTTTTGATATCAATTGGTCTTTGACTTCTTTTTCCGCTGTCAGAGGAGACGTGACCTCTTCCACACCGTCGATCTTTTTGATTTTATCGATCATGGCGCGGAGCTGGTCCTCTGTTTCTTTCTTTAAAGCGTGGTTTAAAGGAAAGACTACACTGATCGAATGATTGTCTTCTCCTGCTTGTTTTAAAATGGCGTTTGCTCTTTCTGAAACAGCATCAGCGGGAAGCTGGGCCTGCCCCTTTTGATTGGCCAGCTCCGTCAAGTTCGGAGAAAATAAACTCAATACGACGGTAAGTGCCAATATAACGGCTGCAATTGCCCATTTGAATTTGATGATGGCTCTCATTCTGCAGAATCTCCTCCTTTAAATTTGCTTTTGAGAATGGTGAATATCTCTATAATGGAATTCAAATGTTCCTCGTCTATATCATCGATCAGCTCCTTAAGAGCGTTAAAGATGGCTGCATCTAACTCTTCCATGATGTGTTCACCGCTGGCTGTGATGTTAATCAGCTTAGAGCGCTTATCACTTTTCACCGGACAGTCATCCCATTCAACAAAACCCTTATCGATCAGCTTTTTCAGTCTGTTAGAAATCGCGCTCTTATGTACATTTTGATACATGGCCAGACTGCCGGGAGAGGCTGGGCCTTTGACTTTTAAGATTTTCAGCAGGTCTGCTTGTTCCTTTGAGATATGCTTGAAGACATCCTGATTGATTTCACGATGCACAAATTCTGTCCCTTCAAGCAATACTTCCACAAACAGGTTTATCGCCTGACATAGCTTTTGTTCATTCAACATCTTCCCCTCCTCATTGTAGTTTATCCCTCTAAACTTTATGATCAATGGTAATTAGTTTATTCCCCTAAACTATGTCTGTCAATATATTTTATTTTCGAATCCAACCGGAACGTTTGTTCGTTTATAATAGGAGTTATCAACGCGAAAGGGGAAAATGAACATGTCAGATTTTTTATTAAAACTGTATGAATATAACGTGTGGGCCAATCAGCAAATATTCAACCGATTAAAAGAGCTGCCAAAAGAGGTGTACCGCCAAGACATGCAAAGTGTGTTTCCGTCGATCTCCCATGTGCTGTCTCATGTGTATCTTTCTGATCTCGGCTGGATTGAAGTGTTTTCCGGCAAAAACATGAACGATGCTTTGGCGTTAGCTGAACAGCTTAAAGAGCAGACAGAGGCAAAAGAAATGGAGGAAATGGAAGACCTGTTTCTGAAGTTATCCGAGCGATATACATTATTTTTACAGCAAAAAGAACAGCTTAATAAACCTCTCCACATTCAAAACCCCTCAGGCGGAATCATGAAGACGGCTGTTTCCGAGCTGGTTCCCCACGTTGTCAATCATGGGACATACCACCGCGGCAATATCGCGGCAATGCTGCGGCAGGCAGGATACGCATCCGCTCCGACAGATTACGGGCTCTACCTGTATATAAAAAAACAAAATTAGCATAAAAGAAAGCGGCTCCTAAATGGAGCCGCTTTTTTATGGATGCATAGTCCAAATCACATTAAAATTTCTTTTCATATTTCCTGTATAGTAAAAAAGATAGAAATTTTAGTGTTATAATAATCATTAAAACATATTGCTGACTCAAATAAACAATTTTCAATGGAGGAACAAACAAAGTGACAGATGACATGAGGAAAGACAATATAAATCAGCAAAAATTGGAGAGAGGCTTAAAAAACAGGCACATCCAGCTCATCGCCATCGGCGGGGCCATTGGGACGGGTTTATTTCTCGGCTCAGGAAAATCGATTCATTTTGCCGGACCGTCGATTTTATTTGCTTATATGATCACGGGAATCATTTGCTTTTTAATTATGAGATCGCTGGGTGAACTGCTGTTATCGAATTTGAACTATCACTCCTTTGTTGATTTTGTACAAGATTATTTAGGTGATATGGCAGCCTTTATCACCGGCTGGACCTATTGGTTCTGCTGGATTTCCATTGCGATGGCTGATCTGACAGCCGTCGGGCTTTACACTCAATATTGGCTCCCGGGTGTGCCGCAATGGGTGCCCGGCTTAATCGCTCTCATTATTTTACTGATTATGAACCTGGCAACCGTCAAGCTTTTTGGAGAATTGGAATTTTGGTTTGCTTTAATTAAAGTCATTGCTATTTTGGCGCTGATCGTCATTGGCCTTGTGATGATTTTCAAAGGTTTTTCCACAAGCTCAGGGGTCTCCAGTTTCACAAATCTCTGGAGCCATGGAGGCATGTTCCCGAATGGCATTCACGGGTTTATCCTTTCATTCCAAATGGTTGTGTTCGCCTTTGTCGGCATTGAGCTGGTCGGACTTACGGCCGGTGAAACAGAAAACCCTGAAAAAGTCATCCCTAAGGCGATCAACAATATCCCTGTCCGGGTGCTGCTTTTCTATATTGGCGCTCTTCTTGTGATTATGAGCATCTATCCTTGGGATGTCATCAATCCAAGCGAAAGCCCATTCGTACAAGTATTCGTCGCCGTTGGCATCGTCGGGGCGGCAAGCATTATCAACTTTGTGGTATTGACATCTGCTGCTTCAGCTTGCAACAGCGCTGTCTTCAGTACAAGCCGTATGGTCTATTCACTGGCGAAAGATAACAATGCGCCTGAATCCATGGCAAAACTGACTCAGCGAAAAGTGCCCAGCAATGCGTTGTTCTTTTCAGCTATCGTGATTTTAATCGGTGTCACGTTAAACTACATCATGCCAGAAGGCGTATTCACCCTGATCACAAGCATTTCAACCGTCTGCTTTATCTATATTTGGGGTATTACGATCATCTGCCATATGAAATACCGAAAAACAAGACCTGAATTAGCAAAAACAAACAAGTTCAAGCTTCCGCTTTATCCGTTTACAAATTACGTGATTCTTGCGTTCTTGGCGTTTATTCTTGTAGTGCTGGCATTGGCTCAGGATACTCGTGTTTCCTTATTTGTCACACCGGTTTGGTTTATTTTGCTGATTGTGATTTATAAAGTGAGAAAAGCGAAGCATCAATAAGCTCCGCGGCTCCTGCCTCAAAAATGAGAGCAGGAGTTTTTTTGATGAAAACGACCTTTGCTTTTGAATTTGAAGGTATGCTATAGTGTGTGTAATGAAAACAAGAAGGGATGATGGGTGGACAATGATTAACTAATCTTATTTTTGCCGTTTGAAATCAATATTTCAAATCAGAAAAAATAGGATTAGTCTGCCCATTTTCTATATATACGATATAGCTATTGATAAAAAATAGCTTATTTGATCATGCAAGGCGCGGCTAATCCTTCCAACACATTTGGGAGGATTTTTTTGATTCTCCCTTTAAAGCGAGGGATATCGATGAAAGAGATCGTAACATTAACAAACGTCAGTTATGAAGTGAAGGATCTGACTGTTTTTAAAAACGTAAATGCCAGTGTTCAGCAAGGAGATATTATTGGTATTATCGGCAAAAACGGCGCTGGGAAATCTACGCTGCTGCACCTCATACACAATGACTTAGCTCCTGCACAGGGACAAATCCTGCAGCAGGATGTAAAAATGGCGGTGGTTGAACAGGAAACTGCGTCGTATTCCTTTACGGATCAGACACCCGCCGAAAAAAAACTGCTGGAGAAATGGCGTGTACCCGTTCGTGATTTCCAACAATTAAGCGGCGGCGAAAAACTGAAAGCAAGGCTGGCGAAAGGACTGTCAGACGATGCAGACCTTTTACTCTTAGATGAACCAACAAACCACCTTGATGATAAAAGCTTGCAATTTCTTATTCAAGAGCTGAAAAGTTACAGAGGGACTGTGATTCTTGTTTCTCACGATCGTTATTTTTTAGACGAAGCCGCAACAAAAATATGGTCACTTGAAGCTCAAACCCTGATTGAATTCAAAGGAAACTACTCTGGGTATATGAAGTTCCGGGAAAAGAAAAGACTCGCCCAGCAGCGTGAATATGAAAAGCAGCAAAAAACGGCAGAACGGATTGAAGCGCAAATGAATAAGCTTGCTTCATGGTCGGAAAAAGCCCATGCCCAATCGACGAAAAAGGAAGGGTTTAAAGAATATCACCGTGTCAAAGCGAAGCGTACGGACGCCCAAATTAAATCCAAGCGGAAGCGGCTTGAACAAGAGCTGGAAAAAGCAAAGGCGGAACCCGTTGAGCCGGAATATACTGTCAGTTTTTCAATTGATACGACCAAAAAAACAGGAAAACGCTTTTTAGAAGTTCAGCATGTAACGAAGGCTTTTGGCGAAAAAATCCTCTTTCAAAACGCACATTTTACAATTCAGCACGGCGAAAAAGTTGCGATCATAGGCCCCAATGGCAGCGGAAAAACAACATTGCTGAAAATCATTCTGGGACAGGAAACGGCTGAGGGAAGTGTATGGGTGTCTCCATCCGCAAATATCGGCTATTTAACGCAGGAAGTGTTTGATTTGCCTTTAGAACAAACACCTGAAGAGCTATTTCATAATGAAACATACAAAGCAAGAGGACACGTTCAAACCCTGATGAGACACTTAGGTTTTACAGCTTCTCAATGGACGGAGCCGATCAAGCATATGAGTATGGGTGAGCGGGTAAAGGTCAAGCTGATGGCGTATATGCTGGAGGAAAAAGACGTGCTGATTTTAGACGAGCCGACAAACCATCTCGACCTGCCGTCACGCGAGCAGCTGGAAGAAACACTGTCACACTATAGCGGCACATTGCTGGCGGTGTCACATGACCGCTACTTTCTCGAAAAAACAACAAGCAGTAAACTCGTCATCTCGGACAATGGCATCAAAAAGCAATTGAGTGACGTTCCAGCGGAAAGAAATAACCGGGAGGAGCTTCGGTTAAAGCTTGAGACAGAAAGACAAGAAGTACTGGGAAAGCTCAGTTTTATGACGCCGAATGATAAAGGCTATAAGGAGCTGGATCAGGCTTTCACTGAACTTACGAAGCGGATGAAAGAGCTGGATCAATCAGATCAAGAAGACTGAATGGGGATCGCATTGAATGATAGGAAAAAGGACAACCGCCGTTGTCCTTTTTTCTTTATATTTTCAAAACCTCCGTGATCTTAACATCAAGTATGAAACAATAACGTATGGAGTGTTGGCTTACTGCGCACCCGCTCCGACTCTTGCATTCTCTCCTTTATTTTTAGGAATTCATTCAGGTGTTTTTCAGTTGTTTCTTTCCTTTTGCATTTGATTTCAAAATGAATTTTTTTAACGAGCATCACTCCCGGGCGAGGCAGAGTTTCGCCTATAATTACAAGGAACAATTGGGTGCGGCGGCGCATACTGTACTGTACAGAATCATGGAAGGGTGTGATAGGATGCCGTCTGCAGTAATCAACCTGTATTATTTGAAGATCAACAGCATTTCGGGCAATGGTTCAATTACAATAGGCGAAGCCGCATATAACAGCCCTACCAACAACCAAAAATCTCAAGGAACCAATTCTTCTTTCGGTGATACATCACCTACAGAATCCGTAATGGAAAATTTCTTAAACGATCCTGATGTAAATGACCAGACATCTATCGGCAACTCTGATACATCCAATGTTAATGCTCCTCCGATTGCACCACCGCCAATTTTAGACTAAAGGGGTTTCGTTTATGCCATATCAAATTAACATCGCAAATATTAAGATCAACGGCGTCACGCAAAACGGAAATATAGATGTCGGCCCAACCGTGCACAACAGCCATACAGCGAACAGCAAATACTTTGGAGCAAACTTTTCCTTAGGTGATCTTTCGCCAACGTCTTCACTTTTAAACACTGGAAATATTGATTCAGACGTCAGTGACCAGGACCAAATCGGAAACCCTTCTGCACCGATTTCAAATCAAGTTTAAGGAGAATTTCATATGGATTTCGAAAAAATTCGAAAGTGGCTTGAGATTACGAATGAATATAAGCAAAGTGACTTTTGGACAAATGTGCTTAAGTATAAAGCTCCTCAGCAATTTTTTAATTCCGATGCTTCTACGCTCGTTTATGACTTTTATCAAGATGAAGAGTATAACTTTATCATTGTGGAAATGCCCGGCGTGTATGAGGAGGAATTAACGATCCGCTTACTTTCTAAAACCGAGCTGCTGATCAAAGGAACCGTCACGCCGGTTTTCCCCGCCGAAATGGAGGTGCAGCGTGAACGGTATTACGGCGAAATTGAGCGGACGATTCAGCTTCCTGAAGCCACTGAATTTCATTTATTACAATTTCAGATGTTAAACGGACTGCTGCACATTTCGTACCCAAGACATGTCGAAAACATTGCGTTCACTAAAGGGCTTTAATAGGCCTTCCTCATTCTTTATCGATAGGGACTGATATATGGTCTTTATATTGATCCACATAAATATGCCCATTGCCGAGCAAAACCGCGTATACGATATCTTTTACCGTTACATCTCTTTTTTGCAATTCTTCAAAAAGCCAGGATTCCGTCAAATGATTTTGCATCAAATTATTCTCAATGATTTTTCCGTCCACAATCAGCTCTATCGGCAGTTTATTCTCACTATTAACCTCGATCATTAAATCCTGTTTTGTCACATACCGGAATTGCGGTTTTCTTAACACAGTCAGCTGGCCATTCGTCTCAAGGATCGCAAAAAGAACTTCTTCGATATTGAAAATTTCCTTTTCACGCAATTGCTGATTTAAATAGTCAAGTGTATAACGCATTTTCCTCATATTTGATTCGAGTATCTTCCCGTTTTGAATAAGTACTGTTGGATCGCCGGCAAAGAATTTTCTCAGCTTCCTGTTCTTTATCGCCAGAAACGAAATAAGAAAAATGGTCAGCACAAAAATGCTAAACGAAATGGCCATATTGTGAGGTTTGATTTTGGTATTGTATGCCAGCCCGGCAGCAATCGCCCCCAGTGTGATCGCTGCAATAAAATCAAAAATCGTCATCTGAGAGATCGTCTGCTTGCCTAAAACTCTTTCTGCAATTAACAACAAGCCAACGCTGGCAACGGTTCTAATGACAACTTCTATTTCAATCATATTAAGGCACTCCCCAATTACCAAATGGTTTGGATAAAAATCTCCTGCTGATGTCATTGTTTAACTTATTGTATCCATCTATACCAATAACATTGGCCAGACCAAAATATCGTGTACATACAGAATGAATCGTCAGCCTTTCGGATATATTAAATCGCGAATGGCTGCATAGCCGCTTCATGACAAATCCATTACTCATTGGTCAGGTGGTCGCATGAATTTTACTTGGGAAGCTTTTGTTCTCATTATAGCCGGAGTTATTTTACTCAGAATTTCAGGAAGAAAATCAATCGCACAAATGACCTCAACTCAAACGGTTGTCATGATTTCTATCGGAACCATTATCGTTCAGCCAATCATTGAAAACAGCCTCGTCAAAACATTGATCGGCGCGGCGATTTTCACAACGACACTTATCCTTATGGAATGGCTTCAGATTCGATTTAACATAATTGAAAAGATGCTAACCGGAAAGGCAAAAATTGTGATTGAAAACGGGCAGCTTCATATTGAAAATTTAAAGAGGATGAGACTTACAGCTGATCAGCTTGAAATGCAGCTGAGACTCCATGGCGTAACAGCCATACAAGATGTCAAAAAAGCGACATTAGAAGCAAACGGCCAATTGGGATTAGAATTAACCGCTGATGCTAAGCCTTTAACAGTCAGAGATCTCAAACAACTCATTCACCCGGATTTCTTAAGGAAGGACGGACAAGCCCAGAATTCAGGCAATCAGAATATTTTTGATGAAATTGGTAAAAAGCATAAAAAAGAGACCCCTAAAAAACTGCATTAAAAAGCGCTTGGGGATTTATGTAGTTTTATGTCTATCACCGTATGTTTTTGCCGTTTTGTTTAAGCAGTTGCCGCTCATATGCCATATTGTATAAACAGCAATAATCGAGAGGAGAAGAGAGATGAATGATGAGATGCACTGTAATTATTCATTCGATATCCGGAAACAGCGTTTTCAATAATGGCTCTGCACTTTCTATCAGCCCGTTCTCTGTGTCTAAAACAACAGAGGGTGCCGGAGGAGGCAATACAGGAATGGTTTTTGAACGCACCTTTTCCAGTCAAACAAACTCCTCAAACAACCAAGCCTTTAATCAAAATATCGCAAATGCGATTCAAGAACTGATGAACCAGATTTTAACGTAGATTTTTCATCGTTTACCAAACCAGATATTTTCACTTACTGAGGTGCCGTATGTATTTTCCAAATATCCACACAAACTTTTGGGATGCCGTGATAGCTGTTCCAACAATCATCTTGATCACCCAAATTCTCAAAATGTTGCTGAAGATCCCCAAAACATTTGTCCCGTCCGCCGCCTTGATAATAGGCCTAGCCATTTCGATTTTTATAAGCCATCGACACAGCCTCTTTTCCGGCATATTTATGGGCTGGTTTTACGGCTACGCCGCTATCGGTTCCTACTCATCTTTGAAAACCACAATCATATCCTTTAGGCAAAATAAAAATGAAACGCCAAATTCTTAGATGACAATCATGATCTGCCGCCTGAACTTAGTCAGGCGGCTATTCGAGCGGAATCTTGCTGTTCAAAGAATATGTTCTCTCTCATCGCTGTCTTGAAGTTACATATAATTTTTACCGTTAAGTTTAAGCTAATATCTAAAAATGAAATATCCTATGAGTACAAATCCAAAATAATAGATTGTCAGCGGTCTCGGTGTGTCATGTATTTATGAATGAAAGGAGCCTTTGGAGCATGCGATCTCAAATCAACATCTCAAATTTCACCATAAACGGAATCACACAAAACGCCAATGCCGATATTGGGCAAAACTTGCAAAACAGCCATACAGCGAACAGCAAGAATTACGGAGTGAATTTTACACTGGGCGATTATTCCCCCTCTACTTCGATTATCTTTTCAGTAAATTTTGATAATGATAAAAGTGATCAAGGACAGACTGATAACCCCTCTTCACCTAGTGAGGAATAAAAAGACGCACAAAAAAAAGAACTCGTTCTGAGTTCTTTTTCATCTTACTTCTTAGGTTTGTCTTGTTTGATGTGAGGCTTCTTTGCTGAAAAGCCCAATGACATTCCACAGGATGAGCGCGGAAGTTATGATGAGGTGAAGGGTACTGATGTGTTGATGGGTAAATAACTTATATCCCAAGACTGCTCCTAATGCTATGATGCAGAAAAGATTAATCCATTTGCTCCAGCCCAATTTCAAAAAGCTCCTTTTTGTTTAACTGTTCAATGCCAAACAAATCTTTGGCCCATTTCATTATGACTGATAAAGAAGCGAAAAGATATAAAAAATTCCCAATTCATTCCTTAAATCTTTCTTAACAGCCTATGTGCCCAAGCCTGTTCATTCATTAAACTTGCGATTTTCTTTTCGTCGATATATAGAATCTGTTTGAGCTGATTCCTTACTAATGTTTGCCGCAACAGTGAATGATTTTGGCTCATGTGAATTTCGAATCCTTTTACTCCTTTATGTAAGCCCGCCAAAAATGCAGGATCTACATCATCTCATTTGTGCGAGCTGTCCGGACTTTCATACTTCAATACAAGTCTTCATAGAGTCAGCCAGTTCTTTCTCATCCTCTAAAAGCTCCCCATAAACGTGATCCGCTGTGTCTTTCCAACAGGCATTGTCAGCACTCATCAAGAGCGGTAAGTGGTTGCAAACAGCATGCCTTCATTCATTGAAAACAACGTGGCAAAACCGTTTTCCCGGATGACATCATGAGCTTCTGATTCGGTAAGTTGAAATGGGGCTGAATAAACCTCCTTTCTGGTTAAGGAGCGAACTGACATTTTCAAAGGTACGGATTTGAATAAATACATATGTCGCAGTAAAAAATATGATTTTTGCTTTTCACCATGATCGTCCTAAATACAAACAGCCATCTTACATCACGCATGGTATCCAGCTCTTAAAACAAGCATGGAGGGCAGTGTGACACAATCCCTATCATGACAAAAAGCCCCTTAAAGGGGGCTTTTCATTTATAAAGTATAAACACTTTATTCATCTTGATATATCTGATAAACCCTTTTCAGCCTTTCTTCGAGCTGTTCAAAATGAACAAAGCGGGCTTCTCTCAGAAACTCAGTCCCATCAATGAACAAAAGAAGCACTGGGACAGTGAAGACTGAAAATCTGCCGGCAACCTCTTCTACCTCGTCAGCATTGATATGCCCCAATTTGATATGTGGAAACTGATCCAATACTTTTCTGAGCTGCGGGAGAACAGCGTGACATACTGTACAGGCGGGTCTTGAAATGTAGATAAAACTGAATCGGTGCTGTTTAATAAAATTCTCTATAGAATCTAATGAATGTAAGTCTGTCAGCTCTTTCATCAAAACCCTCCTTCAAATCGGCCCGTCTTTCATGAACAAGCTCATCCATACGCGTACATTCACTATACACATTTATATGGATCATATCCGCTTTTTTGCTTTGCAGAGCACCTTAATGTTGTGCTTGAAAAATAAAAGAACAGTTACTGCTTTTCAGTAACTGTTCTTAGATCCTTATATTAAAAATGCAAAGCGTAAGCTCCTGAACCGATAAGTGCAACTCCGATGGAGACTGCAATCAGCACCAAGTTATATTCAAAACCGCCGGCACCGTTCGCAAACCCTTTCGCTCCATGGACTTTTACAATGGCACCTAACATAATGATCGTTATGATAGCAGCTCCAAGCGGGAGGAATACACCTAAAATAAATAAAATTCCGCTTGCGAGTTCCCCGAGGCCTGATAAAGCGGCCGCGGCATTGCCTGGTTTAACTCCAATTGATTCGAACCATTGTCCGGTTCCTTTAATCCCGTATCCGCCAAACCAGCCGAATAATTTTTGTGATCCATAAAACAGAAACACCACACCAATCATGATACGAATAAGCAACAATCCTGCATCTTCCATTTTTAATCTCTCCTCGTTTTTGTTGTAATATGATATGCTGAAAGGCAGCAGTCTGATTCTTTTCAAGTACCGGCCAGCAACATCGGTTGAATACATGTCTCTTTCTTTTTCTTCATGCGTCAGCAGTCATTAAGACTAATCTAGTTCTCTCACTTCAAACGGCAGCAGCCCTTGTTCAATTTGTGCCCGGTGCGGTTCATACTGCTCAGGGAGCATCAATTTGCCGCCCATCGTTTCTTGTGTTTCATCATGTGCAAAACCCGGGGGATCAGTAGCGATCTCAAAAAGAATTTCCCCATGCTCTCTGAAGTAAATCGCATTAAAATAGTTTCTATCCCGAACCGGGGTCACACCATATCCATGGGCAGCAATATATTTTTGCCAATCTAATTGATCTTCGTCATCATCGGCCCGCCAAGCAATGTGATGGACCGTGCCGACACCCATTTGCCCGCGGCCGATAGGCGTTAACTTAAGATCAATCACATTTCCGATATCACCGGCAGAGTGATAACGAATGAAGTCTCCTTCCTTGCCGACTCGCTCCAGTCCCATGATGTTTTCTAACAGTTCACCTGTTTTTTCAGGCTGTGCTGATAACAGGGTTGCACCGCCAAAGCCTTTAATGGCAACATCCGGGGTTACATCTCCGAAAGTCCACGTATTGGCCTCCCCTGCTTCTCTTTCCACGATTTCTAAATGCAGGCCATGGGGGTCAACAAATTCTATATATTGTTCTCCAAAACGCTCGATTTTTGTATATGGCACGTTGAACTTTTCAAGTCTCTTTTCCCAAAATGCCATGGCACCGTTCGGCACGACATAAGAAGTCACGCCAACTTGGCCGTCTCCAATGATGCCTTGGCGGGCGCCCGCCCATGGAAAGAAGGTGATAATTGTTCCCGGCTTCCCGCCTCCATCCCCAAAATAAAGGTGATACGTACCTGGATCATCAAAATTGACCGTTTGCTTGACCAATCGCAGCCCCAGCACTCCCGCGTAGAAATCAGCATTCTCTTGAGGGTGACCGACAATTGCTGTAATATGATGGATTCCCATCGTTTTTTTAGCCATTTTTATCCCTTCCTTTACATAATATTTAGATATACTCTACAAACTCATTCACAGGCTTCCGGTAGCCGCGCGGCCTTCTGCTTTCTGTTTTTTCTTTCCCGATTGTAATCATCATCACAACCTCAAACCGGTCATCTATGTTCAAAATCTGTTTCACGGCTTCAGCATCAAACCCTATCATCGGACAGGTATCCCAGCCTTTTTCCTTAGCACTCAGCATAAACATCATCGCAGAAAGCGAAGCATTTCTTATCGCCTCATCTCTCTTAAATGGTTCTCCCCTGTTTTCATAAAACGAAACGGTGTCTTGAACCATATGATCATACTCTTGTTTATTGAGTACCCCCAGCACCTTTAATCCTTCATAAATGTCAGCCGCTTGCTGGTATGCCTGCTTATCTCCTAAAACCAAAAGAACCGCTGATGAGCTAAACACTTTATATTGTCCGTTTGCGGCCTGCTTCAGCTTTTCTTTTACATCCGGGTCAAGAACCGTCACATATTTTGTATGCTGCAAATTAAAAGCTGATGGAGCCAACGCAACCAATTCAAACATTTCGTTGAGTTCATCTTTCGTGATTGGATGATCCGGAAGGAAATTGCTTGCAGATCTTCTTTCATTCACCAGCTGTACAAATTCAGCCATTTCTCTCGCACTCCTTTTTATCTCGAATCCGAGATATTATGGTATAAAAAATCAAAGCATATGATCAAAAAAACGAAGCGTTCTCTTCCCTGATCTTTTCGTGATTCAAACGATCGGCAGGTTCTTATCCTGCACTCTAATTAAATTATCTCGAATTAAAATATCTTGAATATGAGATAATAATAAAAGATAAATACTTAAATGTCAACAGTTCATTTTCAAATTCAGCGGAATTTTTCTGTGTGCTGTTTAGCCCTGCTCCAACTTTTTTTCTGTCACCTTATTTATTAGCAAACAGGAAACAACGTTGCTATAGACCCACTCGAAACTGAATTGGTATGATAAGCAAAGTGATTACACAAGAAAGGATACGGAGAGCGAATCAAAAGCGCTCCTGTTTTTTTGTGCAGTTTTATAGGAGGACAAAATGACGAGTGAAAGAGAACAAATAAGCAAAAAAGTCGCTTTGATTGCATTGATAGCCAATCTGATCTTAATGGCAGGAAAGATCTTTTTTGGACTGATAGGCGATAGTGAAGCCGTTTTTGCCGACGGTATACATTCTGCAGCGGATGTCGTGGCTTCGATTGCTGTCCTGGCCGTGATCGGCATTTCTAATAAGCCGCCCGATCAAGACCATCCTTTCGGGCATGGCAAAGCTGAGGTCATCAGCGAAGCGATTGTAGGAATAATATTAGTGCTCGTTTCCGTGTATATTCTAATAGAAGCGATTTCGTCCTTTGTTGAAGGTCCAAGCGTTCCGCAATACAGCGCATTGTTTGCGGCTCTGATTTCCTACGTGGCTAAGCAGATCTTATATCGTTATTCGATCAAACAAGGGGAAAAATGGAACAGTAAAGCGATTATAGCGATTGCATACGATCATAAAGGCGATATCGTTGCCTCTCTTGCCGCTTTTATCGGCGTCCTATTGGCGATTATCGGGAACACCCGCGGATGGTCCTATCTGTTGTACGCCGATGCAATTGCCAGTGCCATCGTGGCGTACCTCATTTTTAAGATTTCAATGGAATTAATCAGGCCGTCTGTTGACGTTCTCATGGAGAAAAGTGTTGATCCTGAACTGATAGAGGAATATAAAGCAGTTATTTTGCATTGTCCTCAAGTCAAACGGCTCGATAAAATCCGAGCGAGAGAACATGGCCACTATAAGTTGCTTGATGTCCGGTTATCTTTGGATCATGATTTGACGATTAAGCAGGGACACGATATTGCCCGCGAAATCCGAAATGAAATCAAAAGTCACTTTTCAGATGTTGAAGAAGTGCTCATTCATGTGAATCCTTATTTTGAAGAATGAAAAAGCTCCTTTTTAAGGGAGCTTTTTCTTTATGCAGCAAACTTTACTCTTATAACCCACTGTACTATATAATGTGGATGTAGCAAATCATAAGGATAGAAAGGTTGTTAGAATGAAGGAATTTTTTTCGATCGGAGAAGTTTCAAAGCTGTTCAATGTGAAAATCTCAGCACTTAGGTATTATGATGAGATTGGTCTTTTGAAACCTGAATATAAAGACGGGCAAACCAACTATAGATATTATTCTACCCAGCAGTTTGAGCGGCTGGATACCATCAAATATTTGAGGACTCTAGGTCTGCCAATCAATAAACTCCTTGATTTTTATAACTCTCAAAATACAAACACGCTGATTGATTTACTAAAAAGCCAGCAAACTGAAATTGATCGCAAAAAGAGAGAATTGGAGCGCATTGAAAAAAAGATTTCCCGCCGGATCATCCAAATAGAAGATGCCGTTCACACGCCATTACATCACATTTCAAAAATCAAACTTCCCGCAATACGTGTGGCTTACTTACAGCATGAATATATTCTCGGCCATGATATCGAACATTCATTAGCACAGTTGAGAACTCATCTGAATGTGAACGAAGACATATTCATAGGCAAGATAGGTTTGTCCATTTCAGCCGCAAATGTAAAAGCAAATCAGTTCGACAAATATTCCAGTATATTCATGATACTTGAAGATGAAACTGAAAAAACCTCATCAGAAATCACTTTTCCTTCAAGAGAATATCTTCAAATTCGGTTTAAAGGGTCGCATCCGGAAGCCGAACCATATTACAAACAGCTGCTGGCCTATATAAAAGAACAAAATTATGAAGTAGCCGGGGACTCAATTGAAGTCACACTCATTGATTATGGGATTACAAATAACCCAAACCATTATGTGACTGAAATCCTGTTGCCAATAAAATGAATATGTTTGTAAACTCCCTTGACTCTCTACTAACTGGAGGGTTTATTTTTTATGCAGAAATCATTATTGGAGGAGACAACTTATGTTAGGAACCATATTCAATACCGTTATGATCATTGCAGGAAGCATCATCGGAGGGATATTCAAAAAAGGCATGAAAGATGAATTGCAGGATATCCTGATGCAGGCAATGGGATTCGCCGCAGTCGCGCTGGGGATCAATGCCATTGCACAGCATTTGCCTGATAGTCAATATCCCATTCTTTTTATCGTGAGTTTAGCCCTTGGAGGATTGCTCGGCCAGAGCATCAATCTGGAATTGCGATTCACCAAGCTGGTGAACAAATTCTCTAAAAGCAATTTAGCGGAAGGGTTATCAACTGCGATCCTATTATTTTGTATCGGTTCGCTGTCAATATTAGGCCCGGTTGAAGCCGCTTTGCATGGAGATTATACATACCTCCTGACAAACGGACTGTTAGATGGGATTACCTCCATTGTGCTCGCTTCAACCTTTGGCTTTGGAATAGCAGCCGCTGCCATTGTATTATTTGCCTGGCAGGGCTCCATCTATTTATTTGCTAAACTAATGGAGAGCGCGCTCAACACAGACCTTATAAACGAAATCACAATAGTAGGAGGCATCCTCATCCTCAGTTCAGGAATAAGCATTCTGGGAATCAAGAAATGTAAAACGATGAACCTGCTGCCTTCCCTATTGATTCCGCCTGTTGCCCTTTTTATGATTCATGTGTTTGGATTGCGGTTTTAATGAAGCGGCTCCCAAAAAGGAGGTTAATATTCTGTTATATTGATTTTCAATAATCTGTTCTAATCATTTTATTTCTTTTTTATCTTGGATTTGACGTCAAATAACCCCTGTATTATATTGTAAATAAAGGCTGTTATATCAAACTCAGACTCCCCATCACGAAACGGCACCTTCATTAAACAAAATTGGGAGGGGCATTTATATGTCAAATCATTCATCTAGTATTCCCGAATTAAGCGACAGCGGTATCCGCTATTATCAAACTTATAATGAAAGCCTTAGTCTTTGGCCAGTCCGCTGCAAATCATTCTACATATCTACTCGTTTTGGTCAAACACATGTGATTGCTAGCGGGCCAGAGGATGCTCCGCCGCTTGTATTACTCCACGGAGCATTATTCAGCTCGACGATGTGGTATCCCAACATCACCGATTGGAGCAGCAAATACAGAACATATGCAGTTGACATTATAGGTGATAAAAACAAGAGTATTCCTGAGAATTTAAGCGGTACGAGAACGGATTACGCCAATTGGCTTCTTGATGTGTTTGACAATCTGGAGATCGAAAAGTCCCGCATAATCGGGCTTTCGCTTGGCGGCCTCCATACGATGAATTTCCTTTTCCGTATGCCTGAGAGAGTAAAAAGCGCAGCTATACTGAGTCCGGCAGAAACGTTTTTGCCATTCCATCACGATTTTTACAAATACGCTCTTAGTCTTACAGAGCCGAATGGGGTTGAGAAATTCTTAAGTTGGATGATGAGAGATCGCAATGCTCTTCACCCGAATTTTGTGAAGCAGTTTCAGGCAGGAGTGATGTGGCAGGATGGATTAAGAAATCCAAGCCCTAAAGCAGATGGATTTCCGTATGTTTTCACTGACGAGGAATTACAGTCAGTACAAGTCCCCATACTATTATTACTAGGTGAACATGAAGTCATCTATGATCCCCTCTCAGCCTTACACCGTGCTTCTTCGTTAGTTCCCGGTATCGAGGCGGAAATCATTAAAAATGCCGGCCATGTCTTATCAATGGATCAGCCGGCGTACGTAAATGAACGTGTAATGCGTTTTTTCAATGCAGAAACAGGCATTTCACGGTAAGTGCTTATAAGATAGTGATTTGCATCCTTAAAGACCTTCAATATGCTTCTAACCGGGCATTTCAAAAAATAGAGTCTCTCTAATGGACTCTATTTTTTTACAAATCTAAAAAATAAGCATCCTCCTTTTCTCTTATTTCCTTGGAGTGATGTGGCAATAAAATCTTCTATAGTTCAGGTAAAGGAACACCCATGATCTCCCTGTATTTTTGAATAGGGGTGACCGTATCCCATTTGCCAAGTGACCTAAAAAATCAAAAGCATCGTCTAATGAGCATTCCGAAATTTGTCAGTTTGAAACAAGGTTCCATCCATTAGCCAAAATAAGTGATTGCGTCATAAGCTGTCTCCTTTTTTAACTGCCGACTTCATCTTCTACACACTACAAGAAATAACTGTAAAGCAAAAAAGCAGATCATGAAAGATCTGCTTTCTCTATTACACACTGATTTGTTTCTGTTGTTCATGATCGATCTCTGGCTGTATTTCCTTCGTGAGTTGATGCCCCTCTATGTCCATAGTCGGAATGATCTTGTCTAGCCATTTCGGCAAATACCAGGCTGCATTCCCCATCAGTTTCATCACACTTGGAATCAGGGTCATTCGCACAATAAATGCGTCAAAGAGCACACCAAAGGAAAGAGCTAATCCGTTGGCTTTCACATTAGCTTCTCCGGCAAAGATAAATCCTGCGAAAATGTGATTGCCAGCCCTATCGAAGCAACTAACACAACGATCCACGCATATATGACTTTTAGACGATGGCGAGCAACCCATCCTCCTCATTTATATAACATTCTTGACATGATAATCTCCTTTCAACACATTGCTTGATCACATTCCTTCTCATTCACATTGAAATAAAAAAACGTACATTCGGTCATGTACGTTTGGGCAAATTTCAAATATGAAGTTATTTGTCTAATGTCAAAATGCCTCTTTGCATGGCAATCGTCACGGCTTCCGTTCTTGAACTTGCGCCTAATTTATTGTAAATGGACGTTAACCTGGACTTTATTGTTCTCTCTGAAACGCCCAAATCAAAGGCGATCGCTTTGCTTTTAAGGCCCTTGGCAATTGCTTTTAGAACAATGACTTCTTTTTCTGTCAGCTGCGTATCACTGCTCTGTTTTTTCATCCGCTCAAATTGGATGTCTTGCAGACGTTTTAAGATATCAGGCTGCAGCAGCACGTTTCCTCTTATTGCTGCATCCATGGTATGAAAAAGGGTTTCTGAACTCGTATCCTTCAGCAGATATCCTTTCGCGCCTAATTCAATTCCTTCAATCATTAAGTGATCTTCATTATACGTAGTCAAAATAATGATAGGGATGTCGTGTTTTTCTTTTATTTGTTTAATGGCTTCCAACCCGCTCATCTCTGGCATATACAAATCCATGAGAATGATATCCGGTTTTAAATCATCTGCAAGGCGGACTGCCGTTTTGCCATTTTCGGCCTCTCCTATGATGGTGTAGTGATCATTCGTTTCTATTAAAAGCTTTAGACCTTCCCTCACGACAAGATGGTCATCAACGATTAAAACCTTATTCATCTTGTATCTCTCCCTGAATTGGTACAGTGATCTCAATTTGTGTTCCTTTAGATTTTGTACTTTTGATATTAAATTGGCCATTCATGGCTCTGACGCGTTCTTGTATGCCAAGAAGCCCATAATGTCCTCTCTTTTTCTTGCCCTTTTCAACATCAAATCCTTTGCCATTGTCCTTGACTGTTAAATGGAGCTTCCCCTTATCATCATCCCAAATGGATACCGAAATCGATTCTGCTTCAGCATGCTTTGCTGCATTCGTTATGGATTCTCCAATGATGAAATAACAGTTTTCAACTGTACGAACGTCTAACACCTGCTGTAACCTGTAGTCTAAAAACCCCCCCATGCCTGTCGCCTCTTGAAAATGATCCATTAGTGAGGTAATTCTTTCTTTTAAAAAACCGATTTCCTCTGATTTGCTGCGCAGATCATCAATCGCTGAACGTGCGTCCGCTAATGTACCTCTCACTCTTTTCATCGATTGCTGAATGATTTCTTTCGCTCTCTCTGTGTTGCCTTTCGTGAGATGAACATGAATAGCATCCAGCTGCATATTTAAACTGACCAGCCCTTGAGCAAGCGTATCGTGTAAATCCCGGGCCATACGCTGTCTCTCGTTTTGCAGTGTCAGCTGCTCGACCTGCTGATGAGCTAGCTCCAGTCTTTCGAGAGTCAGCTGGGCTTTTATCTTTTCATCGACTTGGGCAAATAATGTTGCAGCATAGGTGATGATAACGATCATGATAGGCGCAGCAATGACAATAAAATGCAAATATTCACCTTTGTGAATCTGATGCGGCACATTGATTGACAGCAAAAGCAATAAATAAAGGATGAGGAAAGTCCTTCTTCTATCGGCCATTCCTGCAATCTGTCCAATCAAAAATGCATAAAGGCCAACGATGACCAGCACTAAGAAGCCAGTCATGACATTGGCAAGTGTAAAAGTGATCAAACCTTGCAGTGCAAAGTATAGAATGACGCTTTTCTTAACCCAGCGATATGAATGCCAGTGCAGAAAAGAAAAAACAGCCATCAATATCGTAAACACATTAAACAATAAAATGGACCAGCTCGCAGTAATAAATTGCAGCACGACAGAGGCTACATAGATCATGAGAATAAAAGCCAGCCCCGGCACTCTGAGCGCAAGCATGTTTAATGCCCGTCTATCATGTGTGTAGTATTTTTCTTTGAATGGATTCCTTATACGCAAACCGCATTCACTTCCTTTCCATTGGCAGAAGCGATATACACTCGAACCACATATACATGTTTCCCATCATTTTATAGGAAGAGAAGGCACTCAACAATACAAAGATACAGTGAAGCATTAGCGTTTCCAACATGTGATGATTGCCCAAACGTACATAAGCGTTCTGCCTTTATGTACGTTTTATCTTTCCGAGCTTACATTTACAATAATAAGGAAGTCACTATTTTGAAGGAATGATCATCATTGAAATCGATTGATCTCACCATTTTATCATTAAAAAGAAAAGGAATCCGGACTGAAAAAGTGTTAAAAAATCAGCGCCTTGATCGATTAAGCAATGAGAAAGACAAAAATACTCAATCAAAAATCACATTCAAGGAAAAAGAGGAATGAACATGTATTGGTTTTTAGGTGCTTTATTATATTTTCTCATCGGTACTTGTATATTCATTGGAATCATTAAAGACAGTCACTCAGACTCGTGGATCCTGCTTGCATTAGCAGCTCCGCTCATCATTGTTGGCTATCCCTATTTTTATTCAAAGCAGCTTCTTGCCAAAAGATAGTAAAATAATGCCATAAAGAGAAAGATGCGCTCGTACTGTGTGAACACATCACGCTGATCCCAACTAAAAGGATTCCCAACGAGCTATATCATCGAGTGCGAAAACATTATGATGAAAGACCTTGTGCTCATCATCAATCAAATAAACAGTTGGAATCGCATCTCTATTGCTATGGGAAATCAAGCAACTTCGAGATAATAAGAAGGGGTAAGATTTTATCGTATCTCACCCCTTCTTTCTCATTCTCTTACATCAAAAGTTCCCTCAATATTCACTTTGAAGTACTTCCCAAATGCGGCTTTCCCGCTTTGGGTCATCCTAATCGCTCTCGTTTTAGGCATACGAACGATCCATTCTTCTTCCAACATTCGTGCCAATAGGGCGTTTCCTAATGCTCCTGCAAGATGATGCTGCCGTTCACTCCAATCCAAACAGCAGCGGGCAAAAGCTCTCCTCTTATTTCGCTGCTGCTCTTCGTTGATGCCTAAACTTAAAAAGAACAAAGAACCCTCTGACGTCATCTCAAAGTTTTGATCGACTTTTTTTAACATCCCCTGCTCAACTAATGAATTTGTGATTTGCACACCCACATAACCCGCCAGATGATCATAACAGCTTCGGGCGAAATGCAAGTCACTTTTTCCTTTTGAACCTTTTAAAGATGTGACTTTGGCTTTAGGCGCTATACAAAGCAATTGTTCAATCACGTTTGCAGTATCTGAGTTAGACAATCTGTAATACCGATGCCTTCCGTGCTTCTCTACGCTGATTAGCTTTTCTTCAAGCAATTTTTTCAGGTGAAAACTTGCGGTTTGAGGTTTAATATTAGCGAGATATGCAAGCTCTCCTGCGGGGTGTATCCTTCCATCCATTAGGGTGAGAAGAATGGACGAACGCGAGGGATCAGATAGCAGCGAAGAGATTTTTGCGATATTAGGATTCATGGTTTTCCTCCTTACATTCATATTTCGATGATAGTTGAAATGTTAAACCTTTACAATAGGAATGGAATCATGACAAGGAGGAATAAGCGTTGGATATTGAGAAACAAGACACTCTGCATTTTAAAGAAATCAAACCAAAAATCATGTATTATGGCACCCCTGCATTTCTTCTTACCACACTGAATGAGGATGGCACCACTAATATCAGCCCTATGTCTTCTTCCTGGGCTCTTGGAAACTATATTGTCCTCGGAGTAGGACTGGGAGGAAAAGCCATTGAAAATTTAGAAAGACACAATGAATGTGTCATCAACTTGCCTGGCCCTGAACTGTGGGAACACGTTGAAAAAATTTCATCTTATAGCGGAAAAAAGAGTATACCGCCTCTGAAGAAACAGCTTGGGTTTACCTATAAAAAAGAAAAATACGAGGCGGCAGGGTTAACTCCTTTACAATCAAAAACAGTATTACCAACACGAATTCAAGAATGCCCTATCCAAATTGAAGCCGAAGTCAAACATATTCGCATTCCAGAATATGATTCATCTTTTGCGATTGTAGAGACGCAGGCATTGCATTTTCACGCCGAGGAAAGGATCATTTTGAATGAAAATCATATAAACCCTTCTAAATGGAGTCCTCTTATTTATAATTTTAGACATTATTTTGGTTTAGGAAGAGAAAGAGGAAAAACCTTTCGTTCAGAAACATGACCTTTCTTACCTTTTCAAAACCAAGCCATCATCAGGCTTGGTCTCTTTTTTAGAACATCCATTTAAGGATAGAGTTACTTACTTGCCAATTCTTTTATCATTAAGCCCAATTCATAGATCCCCTTTTGAAGGTCTTCAAGTGACGCATAGGCATATGATAAGCGAACATAATTCCCTTTTTCCTGAGCATAGATACTGCCTAGATTGAGAAGAATCCCTTTTGACAAAGCTTTCGCATAAAGTAATTTCATTGATATTGAAGGCAATACTTTTATCCAGATAAAGAATCTTCCCTTTGGGATATTCCATGTCGCAACATCTTTCAAATGAGTTCCTAATGCACTCAAGGCCAATTCTCTTCTCAGCTTTAATTGCTGCCTAACCTTTTCCACATGCAGCTGGTATTGGCCCGTTGTAAACCACTCTGCCGCTACTCTCTGGGATAACGAACTGGATCCGTAATCTGTTTGCATTTTAATATCGGATAAACGTTCTATCACTGGTTCCGGACCGACGATCCACCCAATCCTCAAGCCCGGGCTCAATGTTTTCGATAAACTGCCTATGTAAAGCACATGCCCATTTTTATCTATTGTTTTAATAGGAAATGGCGGAATTTCATCGATCCATAACTCACGATAAATATCATCTTCAATAATGGGAAGCTGTGTATTCTCACTCGCTGCAAGGATTTCTTCCCGCCGTTTTTTTGACATTAAAATACCGGTCGGATTATGAAAACAAGGATTTGTATATAAGATAGACCTTCCCCGTTCCCCTCTTGGCATGTGAATATTTTCCGGCAAAAGCCCGTCTTGATCCATAGGAAGGCCCGTTAGTTTCATATCGGCAGATTGAAACACGTGCAATGAATAAAGGTAGGATGGCTGATCAAGATATACGGTTGATCCTCTTTGCAAAAGCCCCATTGATATCAGCTGCAGAGCTTGCAACGCTCCCGACACAATCAGAATGGAAGATGGGGAGGCATTGATCCCAATGGTTCTTAAATAGCTGCTTAGGGCCTCTCTTAATGGAAAATAACCTTTTGGTTCCTCATATCCGAATGCTTCCATGTTTTGAGATACCTGCCCCATCATCTTTTTCATAACATCCAAAGGAAAAATCTCAGCTGAAAGTTCGCCTTTGCTGAGCTGTATAAGATCTGTATTTGATTCTGATTGATTGATCTCTTGAACGATTTTTTGGCTGGGCCGCTGGATTCCTGAGGTTACATATTGATCCCAATTAGGCGCAGAATTCTTAGCCAAAAGTGTCCATGTATTGTTGATAACAACTGTCCCTTTCCCCATTCTGCCTTCTATTAACCCATCTGCCATTAATTCCTCTAAGGCCGTAATGACTGTGCTTCGATTTACCTGAAAGTCTTTTGCGAGCGTGCGCTGGCTTGGAATCTTGCTTCCAATCGGCCACTCTCCATTTCCTATTTTCTCCTTAATAAAATGAACGATTTGTCTGTACTTAGGTAGATTTTTCATCTTTTTTTCTTCTGGGTCGTTCATGAAAGCAGTCTCCTTCAAACTAAATTGGTTGGGTCAAAATCTATTGAACTGGTTGAAGCCATATCACCAAATCTTTATTAGTATAGAAACACATTAAATAACCGGTTGGTTTTTGTAAAGAGGAGAGAGAAAGATGCGAAAGAAAACAGTTCAAATTATCATATCTTACAGTCTGATGATCGGTTTATGGGCATCAGCTTTTCCGGGAATTCGTGCAGGTCTGGAAGGTTATACACCAGAACACCTTGCTTTATTTCGTTTGTTAATCGCCTCTATGGCAGTATTCCTTTTTGCTGTTTTGACTCAGATGCGCTTGCCTGACATGAAAGACATTCCTGCCATTTTTCTTTTAGGGTTTTTAGGTTTTGCACTCTATCACATGTTGCTGAACATCGGTGAAAAAACAGTGAGTGCCGGGGTTGCAAGCTTGCTCGTCACCATGGCACCGATCTTTTCAGCCATGCTATCCCGCCTGTTTTTTAGAGAGCATTTTGGATTTACGAAATGGCTTGGTTCTATGATCAGTTTATTGGGTGTATTATTGATTGCATTTGGGGCAGGAGACTTTACGTATTCAATGAGTGGTATCTTGTTCATCCTGCTGGCAGCCTTTTCGGAGAGTTTTTATTTCGTTTTTCAAGCCCGCTATATAGAAAAATATGGTTTTATCCCATTCGTTACATTCACCATTTGGGGCGGAACAATACCTATGCTTGTGTTTCTGCCAGGCTTAGGCGGAGAGATGATAAACGCTTCAACAAGCGCAACTTTGTCTATCGTTTACTTAGGATTATTGCCCACGGTTATTCCTTACTTCGCACTAGCATATGTCACTTCGCTCATCGGTGCTTCAGAAGCAACTCTTTCTCTTTATGTTACACCGGCTTTGGCCCTGGTCATTTCATGGGTATGGATAGGCGAAATACCTGCATTTCTTTCTCTGCTGGGCGGGATGGTTACAGTCAGCGGCGTGTGTTTTACCTACCTTAAAATAAATAAATCGAATAAGATTTCCTTCACCCATTTTTCTGCTAAAAGGGTTAAAAAAATCTAAAACAAAAAAGATACCAACATCGTTTGGTATCTCCTTTAAGGTTCTTTCATTAAGATTATCCAGAGTAGTAAATAGAGTATTCAGCTGCCGGCTTAAATCCTAGTTTAGCTGCTAGTGTAATGGACGACTTGTTGCAAACATCACAATCCCAAATGGGAGCCATCCCATTTTCCAGGCAACATTCGATAAACTTGCTGCCTGCGCAATACGCTAACCCCATGCCTCTATATTCTTCAAGTGTATAGATATCCATTTCCGCCCGATTCCCCCCTAAGAATATAGAGGTGCACTCACTCACAACATGATGGCCATGTAATACGGCAAATCCAAAACCTTTTGAAGAAAAATGTGAGACAGAATTCCAATACTCCTCGTAATAAGCGCTGTTAAACACTGTGCTGTTTAGAATGATGTCTTCATCTATTCTTTTCAATTCAAGCTCCTTTGGAAGTTTCAAAGCTGTTTCAGAAGGTTTTTGCTGAAAGGAAAATGCCATTCTTTTCATTTGATTCAAATCGTCTTTCAGTATTGTTTTCAATACTTGATCCCATGTATCATTAGCAGAAAACAGGGTAAATCTTTTTGTTGATTTCGCTTGTTGTTCATAATATTCAGCAATGAAATCATTAAAAACTTGATTCCCTTGGTCTCCCGCAATAAAATAAATTCCTGATTCAGTTCCTATAAAAAACGATCTAGGGGATGTTTGGTCATCTGTATAAACAACTCCCGGAATGGTTTGTTCTAATATTGCATAGACAAATGTGGGACAAAATGATTCATCAAACAATGTTTTTATGCCGTTATATTTTTCTTTTGCTAATTCCCGCAAACCGACAACTCCTCTCAAACAGCGTCTCCTTCATCATTCTGTTAACAAAATCAATTTTCCTTTGTCTCAGCTTTTAAGCGGCGGTTCAGAACTCAGACAAGTCAAATAAAAAACAGGTGCCTGCACAGAGCCCACCTGTTGAACAGCAATTGATGGGCTCACCAATTTTTTCACAAATGCTGAGTATATCTAATATTTTTATTCCCCAGTTTCAGCAAACTGTTTTAATCGGCCTCCAATTTCATCACGGACTCTTTGGAAAAACGCCCATTTTTCTTCGTCTGTTCCCTGCGCTTTTGCCGGATCATTAAATCCCCAATGCTCACGTTTTACATTTGGAAATATCAATCCCCGCTTCTTTCATTGCTTTGACAGCACGAGGATTTAATCCATGAACCTCGATTCCCGCGCTGTACACATTCCACTCGTCTCCGAGGTGCTTTACCCCCACCCTTCAGCCATTTGACTGCGGCAGGAGTTTCCTTTGCATAGAAAGTAAAATGTTTTCTTTGGCATGTCCATTTTCTCCTTTTAGAAACATGAATGAATCATCATCAGCCAAAGATACAGGCCGACAAGTGTAATCAATAATGTTGGAATTGTAAGAATGATTCCTGTTTTAAAATACGTTCCCCAGGAAATCTTCACACCTTTTTGCGAGAGGACATGGAGCCATAATAATGTCGCCAAGGAACCAATCGGCGTTATTTTAGGTCCCAAATCTGAACCGATAACATTTGCGTATATGAGCGCTTCTCTCATCATCCCATGTGTATCTGTGCCGGCAATTGCCAATGCATCAATCATGACAGTCGGCAAGTTATTCATCACGGAAGAAAGAATCGCTGCGATAAAGCCCATTCCAATCGTACCCGCAAACACTCCTTGATCACCCGCGGTTTGAATCACATCTGAAAGGACATCTGTCAATCCAGCATTACGGACACCGTACACAACAACGTACATGCCAATTGAAAAGAACACGATAGCCCATGGCGCGTCCTTCAGCACTTTTTTTGTATGAACGGCTGGACTCTTTTTTGCAGCAATTAAGAAAAAGAGTGCAATGATACCGGCTACCACTGATACAGGGATAGATAAGAATTCACTTGCAAAGTATCCAACTAACAACAGCCCTAATATATACCACGATAGCTTGAACATGTTCTGATCTTTTATGACATCAGCAGGGTTTTTCACCTCAGTCAGATCATAATGTTTTGGTATGCTTTTTCTAAAGAAAAGGTAAAGTACAATGATGCTCGCCAGCAGCGAGAACAAGTTCGGGACAATCATTCTGGATGCATAATCAATAAACGTAATATGAAAATAATCCGCTGAAACGATGTTGACCAAATTGCTCACGACTAATGGAAGTGAGGTCGTATCTGCTATAAACCCGCTGGCAATGATAAAGGGAAAAACCAATTTTTCATTGAAGTTTAAAGCTCTGACCATCGCTAATACAATCGGTGTCAAGATAAGAGCGGCACCGTCATTTGCAAATAATGCGGCGACGATAGCGCCTAATATAGATACATAAACGAACATGCGCACACCGCTTCCTTTTGCGGCCTTAGCCATATGAAGCGCTGCCCATTCAAAGAAACCGATGTTATCTAAGATTAAGGATATAATAATGATGGCCACAAATGCCAATGTTGCATTCCAAACAATCCCGGTCACAGTTAATACATCATGTAAAGTAACAACTCCGGCAATTAGAGCCAAGACAGCTCCTCCGCAGGCTGACCACCCTATAGATAAGTTTCTCGGCTGCCATATGACCAATACTAAAGTTAAGAAAAAAATGAATACCGCCAAAATCACTGAAGTCAATCCAAAGCCTCCTTACTGGCAACACACTTGAGTTTCCTTTTGTTTGATGTGATGTAACAATTCGTCCTCGTGATCGATTCAATTGCAATGTATCAAACTTGGGACATGAATCATTTATTGAATCATAACGCCATTGCCCTCTTCTGTCCTCATTCACGAATTCTCTATAAAGTTAATCAATTGGTAAGAAAAAAAGATGCCCGCGGGCATCGAAATAGCATGGGAAAGAAGCTCATCACCCTATTTAAGTTAAGGCAATCAAATTGACACGTATGGAACAGAAATGTAAGAACGGACTCCTCTCTACACGATTCACGTAGCTTGAACTCCCTTAAACGCATTCATCACCAAATCATGCACATAGGCATCATTGACCTCGTCCCCTGTTACAAGCAGTCGATAGAAAATCGGTCCGTAAATGAGATCAATACTTACTTCAATATCAAGATTCTCTCTCAATTCACCTTTCTGAATTCCCTTTTCCAGAAGGCCTTTAGCTTGAAGGCGGCGGGGCTGGAAAAATCGTGTGCGATATTCTTCTGCCAATTTGGCATCCAGCTGCCCCGCACCTATTAATTCCTTAATAACGGTACCTTCCCGGCTTGTCAAAAACCTTGCTAAATTCGCGGCGTGGATCGATATATCATGTACTGTTGATCCTGTATCAGGCACTGGCAGTCTTTCCGTAGCAGTCGAAAGAAAGCTGTCCATGATAACGGCAGCTTTGTTTGCCCACCATTTATAAATCGTTGCTTTACTCACTTTCGCGCGCTCTGCAATTTTATCGACTGTCACCGCATCAAAGCCTTTTTCCAGCAAGAGGTCATAGGCCGCAGAAAGAATCGCCTTATGTGTTCCTTCATCACGCGGCCGCCCTCGTTTACTCTGCACATAAATCATTCCTTCCCGAAATATAAACGATACGTTCAGTATACTTAACATGATAAAAAAATAAAACAGAAACCCATTTACAAAACTGAACGTTTAGTTTATAATTCACTTATAAATAAAACTGAACGTTCAGTTTATAAAATGATCAACACTCCGCAAAACCTTATCACTAAAAATCTATGGAGAGGAGAAGAATCAGCAAATTATGTATCAAACATCATAAAATCATTAAAAAGGAGTTCATTCATATGGCTACATTAAACAAACAAAAAGCAGATCAGAGAATCTCACCCAGTTTAACCCTTCTTCTCGCAACGGCATGCGGTATCATTGTCGCTAATCTTTACTACGCACAACCCTTGGTAGGATTAATTAGTGAGGCAATTGGAATTTCTCCAAGCGGTGCTGGATTGATTGTCACACTCACCCAAATCGGATACGTTGCCGGTTTACTATTTCTTGTCCCTTTGGGAGATATGATCGAAAACAAAAAACTCGTCGTTATATCTCTGCTTCTAAGCGCAGCAGCTTTGACACTAACGGCGTTTGTAAAGCATGGCACACTGTTTTTAGCTGCTGCGTTTTTCATCGGATTGGGATCGGTCGCAGCCCAAGTGCTTGTTCCATATGCTTCATACCTTTCGTCAGACGCTGCACGCGGCCGAGTGGTCGGCAATGTCATGAGCGGCCTATTGCTCGGTATCATGCTTTCTCGCCCGATATCCAGTCTAGTCGCTGATATCTGGGGATGGAATGCAATATTTGCTTTGTCCGCCGCGGTAAGTGTTGTCCTGGCAATCGTATTAGCAAAAGTGCTTCCTGCCAGAAAACCAACCGCACATACAAACTATACTGCCTTACTCGGTTCAATGTGGAGGCTGCTGAAGACGACTCCAGTCTTACGCCGCCGCGCCATCTACCATGCGTTTGTATTTGGAGCTTTCAGCTTGTTCTGGACGACTGTTCCTTTATTATTATCCGGTTCTGCTTTTCATTTTTCTCAGAAGGCAATAGCACTGTACGCATTGGTGGGCATTGCGGGTGCAGCCGCTGCCCCTATAGGCGGCCGTTTGGCTGATCGCGGCTTGACCCGGATTGCCACTGGAATCGCTCTCAGTGTTGTCATCGTTTCTTTATTATTGCCGCTCATGATTCAGAGCAGCTCCCCCGTTGGTATAACAGTTCTAGCGGTCGCGGCTATTCTGTTGGATATGGGCGTATCTGCCAATCTCGTGCTCAGTCAACGTGCTATTTTTTCGTTGGCGCCTGAAATCCGCAGCCGATTAAACGGATTATTCATGGCAATCTTCTTTCTTGGCGGCGCTATAGGGTCATCAATTGGGGGGTGGGCCTATGCCTCAGGCGGATGGAGTGCGGCATTATGGATTGGAATCGCTTTTCCGGTCATCGCTTTGCTTTATTTCATCTCAGAGAAATAAGTCTTTCAGCAAAAATAAGCCGTCAGAACCAAGCTAATGGCTTATTTTTGGTGGATTCTTCTTTGTTCGCTGTATGTTAACATCCCTCTTCTGAACAAAAAAATCCTGCTTAATGAGAACAGGATTTTCCTCATTCAATCTTTATGTTAAATCGGCACCCTCCAGTTGTTTTAAATATCTTTGCAGGCGAACCTTAGGGTTTAATTCAATATTTGTAATATGCTTTACATACCAATTCGCACTTTCGGCGATTTCTTGGTCACTGATTTGATTAGCGCGATATTGGGCAAAGGAAGGCAGATAGGTCATGCCTACTAAATTGGCAGTTGCTTGGAATGGCTTTGTCAATTCGCTTATTGAATATAAGTTATATCCGCCCGCTTGGTAAGAATGTTCAGGTGAACCGATGGACATGGCTGTCACCCACTCTTTTCCATTCAATTTCGTTCCGCCAGGGCCATGAGCCCAGCCAAAAGTAAATACTTCATCAAACCACTGTTTTAAAAGCGGCGGACTGCTGTACCAGTATAACGGAAACTGAAAAACAATGCGGTCATGGGCGAGGAGCTGCTGTTGTTCAAATTCCACATCAATCGGTTGATTTCGATATGTTTCATACAGATCATGAACAGTTACATCCGGTTCTCCTAAAACCGCTTCTTTCCACTTTTTATTCATACGAGAGGATTCGATGTTCGGATGTACTACGAGTACTAGTGTTTTCATATCAATCATTCCTTTCTTTGATATGACATCATTATATGTTGTATATTAAGATATAAAAAGTACGCACATTGATTGTATATAGTATCAAAAAGTATACTATTAGGAGTGAACAGCTTGAGAAATCGAAAACTTGGTATCGATTATTCTTCGGATGACTTTGAAGGATGCCCAGTGGAGACAACATTAGATATCATCGGTGGAAAGTGGAAAGGCATTCTTCTTTACCATCTCATTGACGGTAAAAAGAGGTTTAATGAATTCCGAAGACTATATCCGAAAATTACCCAGCGTATGCTTACTTTACAACTAAGGGAACTGGAACGGGATGGTGTGATTCACCGCGAGGTTTATAAACAGGTCCCTCCGAAAGTGGAATACTCTTTAACCGAGTTTGGAAAAACGTTAGAACCTGTAATCCTGCACATGAAGGACTGGGGAGAAAAGTACAAAGACAGAATCAATCAAATTGAAACAGCACGTAAAGCTGAAGATGAAATCAGCAAAAGATAAACAAAAATACCAAGGGTCTCAAAACCCTTGGTATTTCTATATATATATGCGGCCGACCTTCACCGATTATTCACCAGCCAGACCATCAAGAAAACTGTTTGATTGTATCATATGATTTTGCTAAAGCCGCTGTTAAAAGGCCATTCCTTTTTCTAATGAGCATTGTGTTTTCTAAAATTGCTGCCTTTCACTTCAGCTACGTCGTAGACAGTAACAAAGGCACTTTTATCAATATCATTAATTATTTCCTTTAGTTTTGTTTCTTCTAATCGGTTGATGACACAAGTGATTTCTTGAAATTTCTCGTGGGAAAAGCCCCCGTAAGCTTCTTTGTATGTGGCGCTTCGTCCTAATTCATCACGTATGGTCTCTACCATTAATGCAGGCTCGGCAGTAATAATTTGAAACGTTTTAGAACCGCTTAAGCCTTCCTCAACGACATGAATGACTTTGGATGCGATGTAGTAAGCAATGACTGAAAGCAATGCCCCTTGCAAACCAAATACTGTGGAAACAAAAATAAACACAAAAAGGTTTAAGAATAGAATAAGATCGCTCGTTCCAAATGGCAGTTTGCGGGATAGCAGCACAGCCAGCATATCAATTCCATCTAACGCGCCGCCATTACGCAGCGCCAAGCCCATTCCGAAACCAAGGATAATCCCGCCGACAACGGTAATTAACAAAGTGTCTCCCTCTATGATAGCCGGAGTGTGGTGAAAAAAGCTTGTCCCCGCGGCAAGTGATACGATGCCGAGAATGGATAATAACGCAAAGCCTTTCCCAATTTGTTTATATCCTAACCAGACAAATGGAATATTGATAATCGCAATCAGAATCCCCAGCGGCAAATGGAATAGCTGTGAACCAACAATGCTGAGACCTGTCACTCCTCCATCAGAGACACTATTTGGAATGAGCACTGTTTCTAATCCATATGCCGCTATAATTCCCCCGATAATGACCATGATAACTTGCAGAATCATTTTCGCTTTAAATTTCTTATGTTTTTTGATTGTATTCATACCATTCCTCATTTCTTAAATATTTCGTTATATGTAACTATACCATAATAGATTTGTTCAGTTTGTAAGAAGGACTCCTCTTATACCGCTTTATCCCATATCTCAACCAAAGAATAATAAATCATAAAGATAAGGTAACCCTTTATGAATTAGAACATTCAACATGTACCTGCTGCAGATGAAATCCAGCATTCTGTTTATAGCAAAAATACAAAGGAACTTACATTCTTCGTTATCCTTCATAAACCTCTTTGCGCACTAGATCCTCAAACAAGTACGCTTTCGGATCAGAACACCGAAAATCCTGATTCATTCTGATATTATACTTATTAAAAAGGAGGTTTGATTTCCTTGAATAACTTATGCCGCAGTAAACAAGCCCCATTTGAATACACCTTATCTCTTATAGGCGGCAAATGGAAAATGAGGATTCTTTATGAGTTAGGATGTGAAAAAACGATGAGATACGGCGAGCTGAAACGGGCTATGCCTTTAATCACCCATAAAATGTTAAGCTCACAGCTCAAGGAATTGCAAACCGACGGCCTTATTCATCGGACAGAGGTTTCACAAATCCCCCTCAAAGTAGAGTATTCGTTATCAGACAAAGGCCTGTCATTGAATCCCCTTTTAGATGAGATGTGCAAATGGGGAATAATGCAAGGCGCACCTCTTGAATAAAAACCACTTACAAAAAAGTGCGTACTTGTCTTCTAATGAGAGGAATTTTATACTACATAAAAATACTTTGTTAGGAGGAAATAATGACAAAACAAGTCTATATCATTCATGGCTACAGAGCCTCTTCGGCAAACCATTGGTTTCCATGGCTGAAAAAACAACTGCTCGCAGACGGGATTCAAGCCGAAATTTTAGACATGCCCAACCCGCTTGAGCCCAGACTTGAAGATTGGCTGGATACACTCGCTTCTTATCAACACACTTTACATGAAAATACGTATGTCGTGGCTCACAGCTTAGGGTGTCCCGCCATTTTGAGATTTTTGGAACGTACTCAATTGCGCGAACAGCTTGGCGGAATCATCCTTGTTTCCGGCTTTGCCAAATCATTGCCTCATTTAAAGATGTTAGAAGAATTTACAGAGGGATCGTTTGATGATCAAAAAATCATCAGGTCCGCAAAGCACCGTGCTGTCATTGCTTCTAAAGACGATCAAATTGTGCCATTTGCATGGAGCAAGGAGCTGGCACAACAAATAGACGCTGCGTTTTATGAAGTCCAACACGGAGGCCATTTTTTGGAGAATGAGGGGTTTACTTCTTTGCCTATCGTTTATGATGTGCTAAGCTCCTATTTTTCAAAAGAAATCGGCTAAAAACTTTCATCGTATTTGAATAAGCCCGCTTTAGCATAGCGGGCTTTACGCGTTATTGTTTAATTAATACCGATAACTCTCCTTCAAATACTTTTTCTTCTTTATGATTATAAGTAGATAATAATACAGTGAGTATTCCCAATTCATTTCTCTTTGGCTGCTTATCAAGAACCTCAACAATGGTATGCAGTTCATCATCAGGATATACGGGTTTTATGAATTTAATGTTATTCATTTCTGTTCCGGCTATCACATCGTCTCCATACATCTCTTCTTCAACCCAAAGTTTAATGGAAATGCTCAGCGTTTGTATTCCAGAAGAGATAATGCCATTAAATCTGCCTTTACTCGCTTTTTCCTCATTTACATGCATATATTGAGGGTCAAACTCACCTGCAAACCGCATAATATCATCTTTTGTTACCTTTAGTGATTTCGTTTTGAATACCTGTCCAATTGTAAACTCATCTAATCTCATGCTTACACCTCTACTTTGTAATTGATTTTGTACGAGCCTTAAATAAAATAGTGAGGCAGTGCCAAAGGACAAATGCTGCAGTATAGTCCTTGTCCTTTTTAATTATAAACTAAACTGAAAGCTCCCTCATACTTTCCAAACTGCTTTCAGTTTTTTATGCCTTCTCGTATGTTACATTCCAAAACCCCTGCAAATCCAAGTGAGACCGCTTTTGCAGGAGGGTTGTTTTGACATGTTCCTCGCCTTCTCAATTCACTCTTTTTCACTATAAGGCAAATAAACGTCAAATAAAATCCGAAGCCCGGCGTTTTCTCCGCGAATCCTGACATGATTTCCTCATTCTCTTTGCACAGTTTCTAGTAAAATCGCTCTTTTTTTGCTCGTCGTCTGGGCAATTGGCAGGTGATCTCTTGGGCACTCGTTCTGCCGCTCCCCCCTTATGCTGCCATTGTCGTTCTTTTTTACACCGACCTCATGGTCAGGCATCGGGACTCCCGCGCTGCTCAGCCTTGCCTATGTGTCTTTATTCAGCATGCTAATCGACTTTATGTTCTGGTATCGAGGCCTTGTCCAAGGCTGAATTGCGGCGGTTGGACAGCTTCAGCTTTTTCAGCCCTTCTTTGGACTGCTGCTTTCCTCAATGATCCTGCACGAAAAAGTAGGCTGGGCACTAGTAGCAGTGAGTATTGCCGTGATCATGTGCGTGGCACGTGGCAGCTGCTCGGCGATTTGCAAAGTAGTAAGGATTAAAATATATGAAAGCATAAAAAAACCAAGAGTCTGGGGCCCTTGTTTTTTTGCATGCGTCCGTGTAGATGTAATCAACCTCCCGGGTTATTGTCTCTATTTATTAACTCAATAATCGGTCATTTATCATTTACAGCTGATCTAACATTTATTAGGCAGAAATATGCATTCAAACTAACAGCCGTCTCCGCTGTTTTTATCATTATTGATGATATTCTCTTGTGTTTTTATCCATGACAGGTATGGCTGATGATAGATGCTATTTGTATAAATATAAGCAAGGCAATATATATTAACAACCTAATTTCACTTTAAATGTATATCCCTCAATCACGCCGTTGTCTTTCAATGGCCGCTGCTTGACCTGCTAAATGAACTTTTTCACCTCATTCTTTCATCGTCATAGCTCTAGGCCTGCAACATTTTTAATAGGAATAATGCCCAATAAAACCCAGGCGGATCCTCTCAATAAATAAGATTCGTTATTATCATTAATTTGACCGATGTTCCCCTTTCAAAGAATCATGTATGATCATTTAGGAAAACGCTTTCAAATAAAGGGGGATGCCAATATGTCTTGTCGTATGAAACGATTGTTGTTACTTCTTGTCACTGGATTGTTTATGAGTTTGTTTGGAGTCACTTCTACTGCCTCGGCTCAAACAGGCGGATCGTTTTATGATCCTTTTAACAGCTATAACTCCGGCTTATGGCAAAAAGCAGATGGTTACTCAAACGGAAATATGTTCAACTGCACTTGGCGTGCAAATAACGTATCAATGACGCCAGCAGGTGAAATGCGTTTGGCTTTGACAAGTCCGTCTTATAACAAGTTTGACTGCGGAGAAAACCGCTCTGCTCAAGCATATGGCTACGGGCTTTACGAAGTCAGAATGAAACCAGCTAAAAACACAGGGATCGTTTCATCGTTCTTCACTTACACAGGTCCATCGGATGGAACTCCTTGGGATGAGATTGATATCGAATTTTTAGGAAAAGACACAACAAAGGTTCAATTTAACTATTATACAAATGGTGCAGGAAACCATGAGAAAATTGTGAATCTCGGATTTGATGCCGCTAATGCCTATCATACGTATGCGTTCGATTGGCAGCCAAACTCTATTAAATGGTACGTCGATGGGCAATTAAAACATACTGCGACAAGCCAACTTCCGACAACACCGGGAAAAATCATGATGAACTTGTGGAATGGTGCAGGTGTCGATGACTGGCTTGGCTCCTACAATGGTGTAACACCTCTATACGCACATTACGATTGGGTGCGTTACACAAAAAAATAATGTCAAATGGATAAGAGCCTGCTGCTACAATATAGCCAGGCTCTTATGATTGTAATGAGAGGTTATTGAATCGAGATTGTCAGCCCTCTTTTGATCCCTATTACTGGGTTTGTCTTCTTTTGTTAAAATAACTTCCTCATGTCCTTCCATTTTAAAATCTAATCGTTTAACTGTTTCTTCATCTGTTTTCCTATACATCTTATACCTTACCTTTAGCACATTCATTTACAATCGATAAAATCTATTCGTCTTTACACTTTTCTTTTAATAAAATGCAAGAAACCTTGAACCGGTAAGAATGGCGACGACAGTTCTTAGCTGGCCTATATATTAAAATAAAAATAACAGACGCTTCATATCGAATCTCCTCAGTTTGTTTTCCCCTATTACAGTCTGAAGCTAAAGGGGTAAGTTCTTAATAATCCTGAAGTTTGAACGAAGGCTGACAGCCGTTTAGGATGAAAAATTGTTTCCTCTTTTAAACAAATTTTAAGCGATTCTATCTATTACATGGTAATATTTAGTTGTGTAAACTGATGAAGCTGAAACCGAGGTAATGGAGAGGAATGAAAGAATGAAGAAACTTAGCAAGATATTTTACAGTCATGCTGCCTTGCTTCTGCTCGCTTTATTGCTTGCAGGATGTACGGGCAGTAAGGACGAAGAGTCAAAACAGCCTTCAAAACATGATGCTGCCCATTCTGACAAAAATGATAATGGGACTGAAGATAGCACCAACATACGCAAAGAGGAAACAGAGCCAACAACAGAATCAGAAAAAGCCGCAGCTAAGGCTTCAACTGAAAATGCATCAAAAGAATCCACAACGAATGAATCAAGCAAAACCTCTTCTGAAAAAGTGAAAAATGTGGAGAAAGGCAAAGAGGGCAATGGATTGGCTGCATATTCATCTGAGAAAATCGAGTATGCCCGTGTTTGGCTGCAACTTGGGCCCAACCAAGAATTAGATGAATTGAATGTTCGGCACATTTCAGCTGGTGAACCGATCAATCCTAATGATGACACCAGTGCCAGCTATCCAGAAGATGTGATCCAGTTGGCAGGTTCCAGGTTAGTAGATGGATCAGTTACCTATAGCGGCAATGGAGATGGCACAATCAATATATACAATGTTCCTTTACGCTGGGATTCCGCAGCTGATTTAGATCAAGGCGTCATGCGGAAAGAGACTGAGAATATCATTAAAAACACAAAAAAAGTGTACGTTAATACTGGCGACGATCAAAAAATCAAGCGACTCATAGACATTATGATTATTCATTAATCAGTATCATGTGTCTGCAACAGACACATGATACTTTTTCACGCCTATCTTTTTATCAATAATGGTTAGTTATTTTTATATTTACAAAGTTTGGAGTGTAATCACTTGCTTAAAAATCTGCCTATCCTATTGGCTCTTTCATCAGTCGGAGTCATTCTATTAGTTATGAGCCTAACTGTTGCATTATCAGTTACTTTGGGCTGGATCGTCTTATTACTGGGTGTTGCTTTAGAATTTTATAGCGCTGTATGTCTAGTGGCATACAATGCTAATCTAAAGAAACATCTCAGCAGAAAGTAAATGATGTCTTCAGAAAAACAAGCATATCATTCCTATGCTTGTTTTTTTCTGCCTTATGAGCAGAATAAACTTCCATAATTTATTCCTCAGCAATACCTGAAAGCCAAACTATAAACTAATCCTTTAATCCCTTTCCATCAAGAATTTTCTCCACATATTTTTCAACCCTTGCTTCTCTAGTTTTTGATTGTTTGGCTTGAGAAAAATAAAAAATGTATGCTCTTTGCCGCCCCGGGGTCAATGCTTCAAAAGCTGTTTTTAAGGCGGGAATTTCATCGAATTTGTTTTCAAGCTCTTCAGGAATGATCAACTCCGTATTCTTTTTCACTTGCAACCCGGCCTTTTCAACTTCAATGGCTTCATGAATATAGTCTTTCAAGATGGTTTCCATTTCAACGATTTCCTGGACATTGATAAACCGAATCTGGCGCGCCGCCTGTACATTCTCCGTTTGTTGGATGAGAATCCCATAGGCATCCTGCAGCAAGGCACCTTTGTGAAACAGAAGCGCGCAATATTCTTTAAATCCATGTATTAAAACGATATTTTTATTATTAAACGTGTAACAAGGATGCATCCACTTCAATTCTTCGGTCAGCTCACAGTCAAGAACGATGGATCTCAACTTCTCATATTCGTCCTTCCACGTTGCAGCTTTACTTAAAAATTCGTCAACCTTAGGATTCGTTCTGTTATTTGTCATGAGGAACCTCCTGTTCATTTTTTGACATACGATCGTTGTTTATTCTCCGATATCAAGCGGCAGGTTCAAACTTTATTATGTATTCAATAGATTAAGCTTAAGGTTAAGATTATGCAATCACAAAAGGAAGACTTGGACATGCTTTTATGAAACAACATTGATATTTATGGATAAGAAACTGCTGATCGCTTAGATGAACAATTTGCGCTCTGACATTTAGGGAATATTATGCCCTGTAACTTTGCTTTCCGATCCTAAAAGCATCAGTCAATAAGAACTATAATGTCCCCAACCTATAAACCTGCAAAAAAAAGAAAGCTTCTTTCCCCGAGATTAAGGATAAAGCCCTCTCACCTTGTTGTCAGCTATGATTGAACTTTTTTATTTCTTCCAATGAGTAAGGTTACCACAACACTTGCTATGCTGACTAACGTTCCTGCAATAGAAACAAGAATAGTCAAAGCACCATTAGGAATAAGAAATCCAATGGGTATCAGCCCCAGAAAAGTTAAAACGATAAAACATTGATATACTCCAGAAATGATTCTTACAACCCGGTGGCCAAAAAAGGACATGGCTAATGGGGGTATGAATAAAAAGACAACGATTCCAATCGATATCACTAAGAGAATAGGCTGATCAAATGAAATGACGTTATCTCCAGGGGAATCTTTAGCAGCCACCAGCACAACAGCAATAGACATCATAAGCGTAAGAAAAACCAGACAAAACCTTTTTAACAACGTGATAACCCCTTTTTAATAAATGTACTCAAAATCAGTATTTTTCACATTTTATTTTATTCAATGAAAAATAGAATATGAATACAATTCTATTTTTCATTGATTCTTCTCATGATCCGAACAATATCAAACATTCTTATTCGCGGTTTATTCAATCGACGTATTTTTAGCCTCAAACGACATAATTTCTGAGGCTTCCCCTTTTTAACTTAAATGCCACTTAATTAAAACTCATACAACCTTAAGCAACAATTAAAATTTACAGTACCAAAAAATCGCAATTTCATTTGCTGTTGGAAAGTTGGAATAAAGCATCGTATCGACCGCACCTATGACAAAGTGATGTTTAGCATAAAAATGACAAGCTGAAACATTAATATCTTGTGTTTCAAGCATTAGACCGCACAAGTGATTCTCCTTTGCCCATTCAATCGCTTTATGTAACAATGCTGTTCCGACACCATTTTTTCGATAATTTTTTGCAACGGCAATGTCCTCTATTAGCGCATACCCATTCCAATTAGAACGAAGCTTAATCCGGCCGACGCAGCTGCTTTCAACATAATAAAAAAAGACAACTTTCCCTTCTTCATCAACGTAACTGGCATCAATTTCGTCATCTTCATACTTCTTGAAATAAGGCTTCGAAAATAGTTCCTCGGTATATGTCCAAACATTGTTTTCAAATGCAGGTACAATTCTCCCAAAAACAGCGAAAGGTTCGTTTGGTTTATTGAAGTCTTTCATATTTAATTGAGTCATTTTAATGATCATATCAATCTCCTTCCAAACGAGATTATATTTTATACTTCCATGATATGTTATTTCACAAATAAATCAATAACGCTTTTCAATCCTCAAGCTTTGTGAAAACCGCTTTTCATTAAGCCGTCCGTCAGTTTCAGCAGCAAACATTTTTCTGTTCTGAAGCAGGAAGCATGAAGAAGATGTCATTCAGCAAAAACATCAATATAAAACCTGGTGCAAACAAAGAAGATACCAATATCATTTGGTATCTTCTTTGGTAGTTCGAGTCCCTCAACCTAATAAAAACATATCACTGGTTATGAAAGCTTGTTTTCATTATACGCTCTATCCCCATTTTCATCATTTCTATATGTTTTCACGAATACGGTGAAAAATCTGTGATTAAATTTTGCCCATATGTCATTGATAGCAAATCATGAACTCCTAAATGAACGGGCAGGTTACTGAAAAAAGAAAGAATAACATGCAGTTGTATTAAGAACATAAAAACAAATAATTTATATACATTCCGCATTTTGTCAATCCAGTATGTTATACTGTAAACAAACCTTTGAAGTTTAAACCTTTTTCTATTACCTTGTACCATCTCTCCCTACTCGAACGTTGAGTGGGGTTTTTTATTAAGTATTGTACAGAGAACATAAAAAAACAGGCCCTTTATAAAGAGCCTGTTTGTATAACGATTGAAGATTAAACAGTTTTTTGAACGTTAGCAGCTTGAGCTCCGCGAGCACCTTGCTCAACGTCAAATGTTACTTTTTGACCTTCGTCTAAAGATTTGAATCCGTCGCTTTGAATGGCAGAAAAGTGTACGAATACATCGTCTCCATTTTCACGTTCGATAAATCCAAAACCTTTTTCTGCATTAAACCATTTAACTGTACCTTGTTCCATTTTTGTTGCCTCCTAGTGTGTTACCACAATGTATTACTATCCTTGCCCAAAGTATCATCAAGACGAAAAGTCAATATTCATACTATCCTTTACACGAACAAAAATAACTCCCCTTTATAATAGCACGAACCGGAAATAACTGCAAGTTAATATTATGTTCCATTTATGGTATTATTCGTTAGGTAAGTCAATCAAATTACTTGCTACAATAAATTGACATCGCAATGTCTGATTTCGTAAATATTTATGCTTCTCAAAAGCACTGATCATCTATTTCTTTCGCTTTCATATAAGGTTGCGTTTCATTTATTCGTAACAAGATTATACGGAATACCTAAGGGAGCTGAACTCTAGTTCTAAATCAGCGTTTTCCGAACATATAAAAATCTGAAGCATCTCTACAGAAGCTTCAAGATTTGATTCTTCATGGAATACGCTTTTTCCAGCCCCCATAACGATATGTATTTCGTAAGTATAATCATCACTTTTTTCCACTAAAGCCTTCGTGAAGCATTTCATTTCCCTCCTATGTTTATTTATTTAACCATTACAAATACTCATTTTGTTTTTCTACACTTAAGTTATTGAATTATTTCCCTTAAACAGCCACATCTTGTTACCAATAAAATATATTTCATTTCATAATCATAATTTGACTATTTTAGAAAATTATTTGATACTAAAAGGAACTAAGGGTATAAAAAGTAACTAAAAAAAGAGATATCAACCTTTTTAATTCAAAGTACCCAAATACTTTTCCATTATTTTTGTTACAATAAATGCATAAGTTATTTTTCATCCATATTTATTGAAGGAGGACTTATAATATGGGAGAGTCGAAAGATTTACAACCTAAAGTAGAAAAAAGCTTCGAGATAATTGGGAAAAAGTGGACAGGGTTAATTATTTATGTGCTAATGAGTGGACCTAAGCGCTTTAGTGAATTAAGTGAGAGCATGCCTTCCTTAAGTAGAAGGATATTAACTGAACGGATTAAAGAATTAGAAGAACAGGGAATTATTGTACGAAATGTAATCCCCGATCGTCCGATACGTTCTGAGTACTCTTTAACTCAAAAAGGAACAGAATTAGGAAAAATATTAGGACCGATTAGTCAATGGGCGGAAAGCTGGGTCAAGGATTGACCGTTCTTTTAGAATCTATGCCAATAAACACAACGTTATTGTTAATAATCTAATAAGGAAGGAAGATCTCCATGTCTAATGTTCTCTATATAACAGCACATCCTCTGCCTGAAGATGAATCACTCAGCATGACCGTAGGCAAAGAATTCATTGAAAGTTACAAGCAAACACATCCTGATGATGATGTTGTCCATTTAGATTTATATCAAGCTGATATTCCTTATCTAGACGCAGATGTATTTAATGGTTGGAAAAAACTTCGCTCTCAAGCTTCACTTCAAGATTTATCAACGGATGAACGGTTAAAAGTCGCCCGTTTAGCTGAATTAGGCGGACAGTTTTTGTTAGCTGATAAATATATTTTTGTAACACCTATGTGGAATTTTTCCGTTCCAGCCATCATGAAGACCTATATTGACGCAATCGCAGTGTCAGGTAAAACCTTCAAGTATACTAAAGAAGGTTCAAAAGGATTACTAAAAGGAAAAAAAGCTCTCCATATACAATCTCGAGGAGACATCTACTCACATGGTCCTGAAATGGAAAGAGAGATGGGAAACCGATACTTAGAAGCCGTTATGGATTTTTTTGGTGTCAAATCTTTTGAAAGTATTATTATTGAAGGGCAAATGAAGTTTCCAGAACAAGCTCCTCAAATTAAAGATAAAGCAATTCAACAAGCCAAAGAGATGGCTAAACAATTTTAATCCAAAACATAGTAAGGCCTTGAACCTTTTCAAGGCCTTCAAATGTCTACAAGCTTTTTTGTTTTATCCCTCTTCATATAAAATAGCTCCCTCATGCCTCTAACCTGCTTGATTTATACGACTGTACCCTTTATGGTCGATTGTTGAGTGCGTATTGAATTTACTTCTTTATATGTCTCACTAAATGAATTTTGTATGATCGTAAGAATATGTTGCCATATATAATATTTCTGCCATTTTTTGAGTCTCGCCTTTCTTTTTTATATGTTGGTTAACAAACCACACATAACACATGCGATAAAATAACCTAAGTAACCATTAGTAACTTAGATTAGTTTTTTTCGTTGTAACTGAATTTTTCTTTTGGAATCAGATTTCATATAGATTAACCTTTTTTATTATTTCAGACCCGAAATATTAAAAATAAAACCTTATTCTATAAGGTTTTATTTTAATTTGATATAGAAAGATTTATTCGAAGAACTAATCAGAAACGCAAAATAAAATCATTGACTATTTTAGTTACCTAAGTTACTATTAGTAACGTAAAGTGACGAAACAAAACTAGCCACTTTTAATACATCAAGGGTTTGGGAAAGAAGGTTTGGATCAAATGGATATTTTCTTAGCCATTCTTCCTGCAGTATTTTGGGGAAGTATCGTCCTCTTCAATGTCAAGTTAGGCGGAGGACCTTATAGTCAAACACTTGGAACAACGATTGGAGCACTGATCTTTTCAGCTGTTACCTATCTCGTTATCCATCCTGTATTGACGCCTTTTATCTTTATTGTAGGAATCGTTTCTGGGTTGTTTTGGGCTGTTGGACAAAGTAATCAGTTAAAAACCATTGAATATATTGGTGTTTCTAAAACGATGCCAATTTCAACAGGTATGCAGCTCGTATCAACAGCTTTGTTTGGGGTGATTGTTTTTCATGAATGGTCAACAGTCACTACAGTTCTATTGGGAATACTAGCCCTCCTTTTTATCGTGATTGGGATTGTGTTAACCTCTCTTGAAAGAAAAAAAAGCGAAGAGCAATCTGGGCAATTTAAGAAGGGCATTATCACACTCATCATATCTACGATTGGATATTTAGTATATGTTGTCGTTGCACGTTTGTTTAACGTTGATGGCTGGGTAGCTTTATTCCCTCAAGCTATTGGTATGTTTATTGGCGGACTCATCCTCACTTATAAACATAAACCTTTTAATAAATACACAATTCGTAACATTATACCTGGTCTTATATGGGCTGCGGGTAATATGTTCTTATTTATTTCCCAACCTAAGGTAGGGGTAGCGACAAGTTTTTCACTATCACAAATGGGAATTGTCGTTTCAACGCTTGGAGGTATCTTCTTACTAGGCGAAAAGAAAACAAAACGTCAACTGATTTCGATTTCACTTGGCATTGTGCTCATTATTTTGGGTGGAGTGCTGCTGGGAATAGCAAAAAGTTAAAATACATTTCGAGCTAACAGTAATATATCTAAAAAATAATCGTTAGAATCAGGAGGAACTGATCATGTATAAAGATTTAAAAGATAAAGTAGTTGTGATTACAGGCGGATCTACAGGCCTAGGACGTGCAATGGCTGTTCGCTTCGGTCAAGAACAAGCTAAAGTGGTCATTAACTATCGCAATAATGAAAATGAAGCCTTAGAAGCTAAAAAAGAAGTGGAAGCAGCAGGCGGACAAGCTATTATTGTACGTGGTGATGTAACAGTAGAAGAAGATGTCATCAACCTTGTACAAACAGCTATAAAAGAATTTGGCACTTTGAATGTAATGATTAACAATGCAGGTGTTGAAAACCCTGTACCTTCTCATGAACTTTCTTTAGACAATTGGAATAAAGTAATTGACACGAACTTAACAGGAGCCTTCCTTGGCAGCCGTGAAGCGATTAAATACTTTGTAGAAAATGATATTAAAGGGAATGTCATTAACATGTCTAGTGTACATGAAATGATTCCTTGGCCGCTATTTGTTCACTATGCAGCGAGTAAAGGCGGTATGAAGCTAATGACAGAAACATTGGCACTTGAATATGCACCGAAAGGAATTCGCGTGAACAATATTGGACCAGGAGCAATGAACACACCAATCAATGCTGAAAAATTTGCAGATCCGGTACAACGTGCAGATGTTGAAAGCATGATCCCAATGGGTTACATTGGTAAACCAGAAGAAGTAGCCTCTGTAGCAGCATTCTTAGCATCTTCTGAAGCAAGTTATGTAACCGGTATTACACTCTTTGCAGATGGCGGTATGACGAAATATCCTTCTTTCCAAGCTGGAAGAGGTTAATAAAAATAAGGCCTTAAGGCTTTAGAGAAATAAAAAATAGAAGTCTGGGACACTGAACTTATAGCACTAGTGCTGTTTGTTCGGTGTCCTTTTTTATATCCTTTCAAACTTTTTTCAGAGCAATTATCACGTTATTATGATATTTAACACGATCATAAAAATTTTCACTTGTTTTTTCAGAAAGTTATTGACACTAAAAAACCGATCATGTTATTATTAAAAATTTGATATCCCATTCCATGTATGGTAATCTTAAGTTGAGTTACCATATATGGAGGTGGATTATATGTTTCAAATTGGCGATAGGATTGTTTATCCAATGCACGGAGCAGGTATAATTGAAGCCATAGAAGAAAAAGAAATCTTAGAGGAAAAACAACACTATTATGTCATAAAAATGTCAATCAGTAATATGACAGTTATGATTCCAACGCGTAAAATATTGAGTTCAAATATACGACCAGTTACTGATATACTTGCATTAAAACACATTATGTACATTTTTCAGCATGGAGAATCAGATAAGTTACTGCCGTGGAAACAAAGGTATAAAGTAAACACAGACAAAATAAAAACGGGTAAAATACAAGAAGGTGCTGAAGTTGTGCGTGATTTAATGCGTTTGAAGAAAGAAAAAGCACTTAATGCAAGCGAAAAAAAAATGTTGGATAATGCATATGAATTTTTGATTAGTGAACTGGAAGTCATAAAAGGAATCACTGAAAATCAAATAAAAAGTTTCTGTTAAGGTTAATTATAGATAATGTTTTGCATTCCAAAAAGCACCCTTTAATTTTCATAATATTACGATTAAGGGTAAACATTTCAAAAACGTTTAACTTCTTCAACTTACTTTAGAACATTAACCTCTTTTATTATCCCTACAATCTAATCTGTTTCAAAATTTCTTCAACGAACATTTGAAGTTTTATCAAAACACTCAATGAAATAGTCACTTGGTTTTTGTAATCCTGATTCACACTGGCACGGACAAGGAGCCGTAAGGATGGAAGAGAGGCAGGGCTTTCATTGTTTTAGGTCTAAGTGATTGTTTCCAGAAGAAAAAGTAATTACTCTCCTCTCTATCTTTAAGAATTTCTTACATCTGCTGCGACAGTGAGAGATATGCGAGTTGTAATAACTAAATATATGGTCAACAATAAAAAATGAAGAAATTTCTAGATATCATTCATTTCATCTTGTACTTAAATTAACAGGCAGGTTACTGAAAAAAAGAATAACATGCAGTTACATCGAGAACAGAAAAACAAATAATTTATATACATTCCGCATTTTGTCAATCCAGTATGTTATACTGTAAACAAACCTTTGAAGTTTAAACCTTTTTCTATTACCTTGTACCATCTCTCCCTACTCGAACGTTGAGTAGGGTTTTTTATTAAGTATTATACACAGAACAGAAAAAAACAGGCCCTATATAAAGAGCCTGTTTGTATAAACGATTGAAGATTAAGCAGTTTTTTGAACGTTAGCAGCTTGAGCTCCGCGAGCACCTTGCTCAACGTCAAACGTTACTTTTTGACCTTCGTCTAAAGATTTGAATCCGTCACTTTGGATTGCAGAAAAGTGTACGAATACATCGTCTCCATTTTCACGTTCGATAAATCCAAAACCTTTTTCTGCATTAAACCATTTAACTGTACCTTGTTCCATTTTTGTTGCCTCCTCGTGTGTTACCACACATTCTGTTACTATCCTTGCCCAAAGTATCATCAAGACGAAAAGTCAATATTCATACTATCCTTTACACGAACAAAAATAATTCTCCTTTATCATAGCACGAAACGGAAATAACTGCAAATTAGTATTATGTTTCATTCATGGTTTTATTATTTGTTAAACATGTAGATACCAGTGCAAAATAAGATGCCTATTAATAACTATGCTTTGAAAACACCGTGAAAATGAATCACAAGTGTCTTCAAACCTTTTTCTTGGCTAAATAGTACTTCACTATTGATTGTTAAAGATTTTTTAAAAAAGTTCAGCTGTTTCTCGTTCGAGTGCAATGATGTTCTTTTAAAAGCAGAGCTGCTCGCTGGTAAAGCTTGTTTCTGCAGATGTTTTCAAACGGTCACTCATGGTATATCCCCATTTGCCAAGGTGCTCATAAAAATAGAGCTTAATCATAAATCATCTTCCTTTCCAAAGCCTTTTTAATTAAGAAACAAGGAAATTCAAGCTGAATAGTAAATGGGCTTCTAGCTCTCTTTACCTTGTCTCTCAAAAATCAATCAATATTTTCTTAATGTTTGCTCCTCAAACAATCCATGTTCACGGTCTAATTAAACTGATTCCCATAGAGACCAGGGAGAGAGTTTAGCTCGATAAAAGGCTGGGTATAATCTTCATACGCTTTGTATCTCGGTTGGCTCTGCTAATTGAGCTTTCAATCAGTTTTCGCAATCCCAATCATTTTACAGTGGGATCGGAAAACGGATTCATTTAACAGCTTTTGAAAAGGATCCTTAGCTGGCGGGCAAGTTATAACAAAACCATGATACTTATCATATATGGAGTATGACAGCTGGGACTTCAAAGGCTATAAAACGTTTTCTATACTTAGATTAAAAACAGCAGGGAAGGGGAAACTTTTAAGAATGAATAAACAAAATCTAAGGACTTTGAGAAAAATGGTTACCCCTTATGAAAAGTCCGATTCACAAAAAAGTATTTATCAAATCATAAACACATTGGTGCCATTTTTCCTGTTATGGTGTTTGGCATATAAGAGCTTGTCGATTTCTTATATCCTTACATTAACGATTTCTGTCCTTGCGGCAGGTTTTTTAGTGAGAACTTTCATTATCTTTCATGATTGCTGCCACTATTCCTTTTTTAAGAACAGAAAGGCGAATCGAATTCTTGGAACAATAACAGGAATTCTAACTCTGCATCCTTTTGATCATTGGGCACACGATCATTCTATCCACCATGCGACAAGCAGCAACCTGGACAAACGCGGTACAGGCGATATTTGGGTACTGACCGTTGAGGAATATAAGGAAGCCTCAACTAAGACAAAAATAATGTACCGTTTGTACAGAAATCCGTTTGTTATGTTTATTATCGGACCGATTTACGTCTTTGGGATTACTAATCGTTTTAATCGTAAAGGGGCAACACGCAAAGAACGGATGAATACGTATGTAACGAACCTGGGGATCGTCGCTTTGGCAGCACTTTTATGTTGGGCTATTGGCTGGAAAAACTTTCTGCTGATCCAGACGCCAATTTTTATGATATCGGGATCCCTCGGAATTTGGATGTTTTATATTCAGCATACGTTTGAGGATTCATATTTCGAAGAAGATGAGCATTGGGAATATGTAAAAGCAGCAGTTGAAGGAAGCTCTTTTTATAAGCTTCCAAAAGTCATGCAATGGTTAACAGGCAATATCGGTTTCCATCATGTTCATCATTTAAGCCCAAGAGTCCCAAACTATAAGCTTGAAATCGTACATAACAACACTGAACCATTGCAAAACGTGCCGACCATCACACTGACAACAAGTATTAAGTCGTTAAAGTTCCGCCTCTGGGATGAAGAAAGCAAAAAATTTGTTGGTTTTAACCACTTAAAAAAAACTTCTAAAAGCCAAGTACCAGATCGGCTAAGAACGGATTAAATAAACTCCATAATCGATGATAATGGGCAGTGTATCTTACAGAATAAAAGTGCAGACTCGCGCAAAGTTTTTGTGCAGAGGTCAGCACTTTTTTAATGCCAAATGTACTTGCAACAAAAAATACCAAAGGTGATTAAATCCTTGGTATTATCGGGATGCGGCCGAGAGGACTTGAATATCCACGGGTTATTCACCCACTAGGCCCTCAACATAGTAAATCTTTAACATTGGTTATGAAAGCTTGTTTTCATTACACTCCGTAACTTCTCGTTATACCATTTCTATATGTTTATACGAATTATGGTTAAAAAATGGTGAATCAAAACATAATGATATCAATCTGTCCATACGGTAAACGTCAAAATCCATTCTATGTTTTTATTCTCTAAGGAACATTTAAAAATTAGTATATCATACTGTTGAATCTCATTTTTATCATTTGTTAAGCTTAATGCTAGCATAAGAAGAATCCGTGCTTTTGTGGGATTTCATGATTCAGATACGACTATCCGAGTTGATTATCCATATCAGTACGGCTAACAATTCCCCTATTGAGTCGAGATGACCGTATGACGGTAACCCCGTTGTTTAACGCATCATGAATTTCAACTTCTGCTTGTTTAGAAATAGTATAGCCTTCAGCCGTAGCTACAATAATTCCTTTTGCACCTGCTTGTACCGCTGCGTCATATAAATAACGATTATCCCCTTGATGCGCATATATAATCGAAACCTTAGACAACTCGTTGATTAACCTTACGTCAAAGGCTGTTTCGGTAGTATGGCGATAGGTAATATCTTTATAAAAATAGTAAACCTCTCCTCCAACAATTGAGCCAATGTATCCTTGTTTCAGGCCTTAAACGGGTCTACCGTTGCAGTGTTCGTTTTTGTTATAAAACGTGCGGATCCAATACGATCATTGAGAACAACAAGCACACCTTTTCCATGTGATTTTTTATCACAATCAACTTTCACACCATTATAAATGTTTAACAGGCCTTCTGGATTTATTTTGATTTAATACCTGCGCCACAAAGAGGTATGATTATTTTTTCTTCTGGTGCCTTTTTATACTTGATGTAGCCAGCATAGTTTACTGCTGATGTCACTTCCACATAAAATCCTTTCGTACTCAGTTTTGCTCGTGCACTCAGAATCTCATCTTCTTCAATATCAATAAACGTACCATTGGTATTACGTACAGCTTCTAAAATTTGTTTGGAACGCGCTGGTGCAGCAATAGATATCCCTTCCGCTAAAGTACCTTTATTTGCAACGGGTTGTGCTGATTCCTCCCCGGTTTGGTAAGCTTTCACAAGGGGCGCACAGTTCTCCGCTTGAATGGCAACGATTTTCGGTATTTTATCAATTAATCCATTTTCAAATAACTCTTTAAAGCCATAGTACGCACCTAGGAGAAGCGTACCGTTTCCAACCGGAATAATTAAAGCATCAGGCGCACCATTTAATTGTTCATAAATTTCATAGGCATATGTTTTCGTTCCTTCATAAAAATAAGGATTATACACATGACTTGCGTAAAAAACTTTTTCTTCGTCTACAGCTTTTTGTGCTGCGGCTGCAATGTCCTCTCGTGTACCACGAATCTTTTTAATCGTTGCTCCGTGGGCTTTTATTTGAGCAATCTTTTTGGGTGAAGTTTCATCACTTAGATATATATCACAGGCAATATTACAACGTGCTGCATAAGCTGCAATAGCCGTTCCTGCATTACCACTGCTATCAGCAATTACTTTTGATACCCCTAATTCTTTTGCCTTTGTCATCAAAACAACGGCTCCTCGATCTTTAAAGGATAATGTAGGCATCATATAATCAACTTTTACATACGTATTGGTCTCGATATGGTCTAGAACGATTAAAGGTGATTGACCTTCACCCATTGTCACGGATTCCCATGTCTTCGAATCTTTTGCGAATGGCATGGTTTCAAAATAACGCCATAATGAGTTTGGATAGTTATTCCAAGCTGCAATATCAACTTTTGGGGTATCTTTTACTATGTTTAATACTCCGCCACATTCACATTTCCATAAAGTTGGTGTAATATCATGCTTTTTACCACAACTGTTACAAACAAATTGTTTCATCATTTATCAATCCTTTCGAATAATTTTTTATACAAATTAGATTTTTTTATACGATATAGACAAAAAAATATAACTAAATATATGCAATAGCATCAATTTCAATTTTGAATCCAAAATGTAATTCATTAGTTGGTACAACGGTACGAGCTGGTTTATGGTCACCGAAAAATTCCTTACACACAGCATCTGCTTTATCCCATAATTTCACATCTGGAATATATAATGTTATACGCAAAATCTTCTCTTTTTTACTTCCAGCTGCTTCTACAATCATTTCCACATTCTTAAGTGCTTGTAGTGTTTCTTCTTCGATGGTGCCAAATTTTCTTTCACAGGTTTCTGGATGAATAGCAAATTGCCCTGATACATAGACAGTGTTCTGATGAGCTGTTGCCAATGCATAGTGTCCATTTGATTTTAGATTTCCTACTTCAAAGATGCTTTTCATTTGATTCCCCTTAACTTGATTTATTTTTGATTTCATCCAAATAACTATAAACTGTTACTTTGGATATACCTAACAAAGATGCGACCTTCTCAACAGATCCTTTCATTAGAAAAATGCCTTTTTCGTCCATAAATCTTATTAATTCAATCTTTTCATGACGTTTCATGACTGGATGAACACTGTTTTGAATAATTTGTTGAATCAATTGATCCACTATTCCTTCAACATTTTCAATATCATCATCTGATTTTGTTTCATTCTCCTGAACTTCAACTTGTGTAGAAAGAAAAGTATTCATAAATTGTTGCATTTGATTCAGTGCTTCAACATCAAAATTTATGCAGAAAGCACCAATCACTTTTTGCTTGGAATCACGTATTAACGAAGTCGAAGAACGAATCGTACGCTTATCTTCTGTTACAAATGTATAACCTGCAAGATAATCTTCTTTAAAATCTTCTGATTGTAATACAGTCTTTACTAGGTGATCAAATGATTGACCGATTTCTCTTCCTGTAACATGGTTATTTACTGTAAACATTACAGAGGCTTGAGGGTTCGTCAAATCATGAATAACGACTTCACAGTTTGATCCAAACATTTTTGCAGTAGATTTTGCTATAGGGATAAAACTCTCTAATACTTTCTTAATTTCTTCCACGTCTAATTACCTCATTTTTTAAAATTCCACCCAATTGTATATTTTTTTATACAAAAAGGCAATATGTAGATTTTTTTATATATTCGACAGGAACATTTTTTTCCATACAATCATCAATAAAAAGCTTTTAGCAACTCCAGACTATCTCATTTTGCAGATGAAGACACTACTCCAAATGGTGGTTTCAAAATTGCCGCAGATCGAGTTGGTGCATAAAGAGGGAGGGGAGTTGACCCTTTCTTTTTTTCGAATAACTCTTCTTGCTTCTTTCTCTAACTCTTTACCCTGCAAATAATATTCCTGAGCAACATTAAAATTATTTCTTTTCGCCTCCACATGAGCCATAGCAAATAAAGCTTTTGTTAAAAAGATGTGTTCAGATTTTCCGAAAATTCTAATTGATACATCTAGATGATTAGCCGCTTTATCAAATCCTTTAATTCCTCATAACAAATTCCAATATTCATGTGAGACATACCAATGAAATGATCAATCTTTATCTCCTCTGCAATATCTTTAAAAATTGCTGTAAAGTCATTTCAAACTCAAAAGAATCAATCAAATTACCCGCTGCAATAAATTAACATCGCATTGTCTGAAAAGCATATTCATCATATTTCTTAAATATTTTCAGTGCTCGATTAGCATAGTTCATTGAGAAATAAGTCTGTTTCATATCATAATAAACGTACGACACTTTGAAGAAAAATTCTGCCCTCTCTAATTCATCCTCAACCTGATATAACTTAGATTCAGCAATCCTATAAGCACTTATAGCAGTTGTTAACTCTTTTCGTCTAAATTCGTGCATACCCAAGAAAAAGAAATAATAACATTCAAGCATTCCTGCCAATTGCCCTGCTCTTCTATTTCCTTTATTGTCTCGTAAGCATTATTTAGATCATCTATTTATGTGTTCGAGTCCATTCAACATCAAATGAATACTGTTACTATAAATAACTTGATGATTAAAAGAAACTTAACACAAAATATGGAAACATATGATACACTATAAACAATAGAAAAAGATATTATATTTGAAATTCATTCTTAAATTTTCTGTATTTTAATATAAAATGATATCTAATGCAGGGAGGAATATTAGTTGGCTGAAAAGCAAAAAAGTGTTTCATTTTTTAAAAAATATTGGGTTTCTCAAATTGGTGTATTTTTATTGTCACAGGTGATTTTTATAACATTTGAAACAACAGGATGGTTACCTAATTATAGAGAGATTGATGGGACACTATTTGGGAGAATTACGGAATCGTCTATTTTTATACAATGGTTTACCTTTTATAAAACACCACAATTAAATTTACTTACTGTCTTTTTTGGCGTCTTCTTTCTTGTGCCTGGAATAATAAGTGCATTAAAAAACGTATTTTCACCTAGACACTATAGTAATAGCTCTAGATAACGGTGATTAAAAATAAATTAGTTTAGAAGAGTTTTACTTAGCCTATTGGGTGTGTTCGTTGAACAAGTCAATATCACAAGAATGGAACTTCAATATATTTAGGAGTTCCGTAGCCGAAAAATCAAAACAATTTGTAAAGAAGTAGAACTGATCTGCCTTCATGATCTGAGACATTCACATGTTGCACTATTAATACACCAAGGAGAAGATTACATCACAATAAAGGAACGACTAGGACATGCTTCAATCAAAACAACAATCGATGTTTATGGTCATCTCTTTCCTAATAAACAAAAAGAAACTGCTGATAAGCTGGATGAATTATTCTAACAAGCGGGGTAAAAAGGAGTAAACCACCCTAAAATTAAAAGAGAGCATAAAAAAATACCAGGGGTCTACAACCCTTGGTATCATTGATGCGGCCGAGAGGACTTGAACCTCCACGGGTTATTCACCCACTAGGCCCTCCATCTATATTCATAAAACTATTGCTCAGTTGTCAGCATGTTAAGCAAATTACGAATTTCCTTGTTATAACTTTTAATTTCTTCTTCATTACAACCGGTTTTATCAAATACTGCGTTAGGAATCGATGTGACTTTTTCTTTAAACTCATTCCCTTCAGTTGTTAACGTAATAATTACACTTCGTTCATCCTCTTTTGAACGCTCTCTTATAATAAGACCTCGCTCCTCAAGTCGTTTTAAAACTGGAGTTAATGTTCCGGAGTCTAGATATAATTCTTCGCCTAAACCTTTAACAGATATTTTTTCCTTCTCCCATAAAACAAGAAGAACCAAATACTGTGGATAAGTAATTCCTAATTCTTTTAAGAGAGGATGGTATAACTTTATCATTTCACGGGAAGCTGCATAAATCGCAAAACATAGATGATTACTTAACAGTAATTTATCATCATTCTTCATGTTAAATCCCTCACAATATTTATATTCATTATTACACATAATAGCACAAGAATTACATTAAGTAAAATTGAATGACTAACAATTTAATTAATCATAACTTATATACATGGAAAATCAGAAAGAATCTATCTTTATTTATAACCACCATGTGTTTGAGAGGCTTTCTTATTATTACCGATACTATATTGTTTAGACCGACTCATAGATTTATTGAGCCGCCAATAATATGATCTTCTATTTTCTCAATATGGTTATTATGTACACTAACTTTAAACTGCCGAAAACTGTTCTTTATTTTAGTCTAATCAATAATTTAGAGGATTTTCATTATGAATTTAAATTGAGAACAATTAAATTTTTAAAAATTTAATTGACAACGATAACTATATTGATTAAAATTCAATTGTGTTAAATTTAATTTATAGGAGTGTTTGATGATGACAGTATATTTTACAGCAGAAGCTACAACAAAAGGCGGAAGAGAAGGTCATGTAAAATCTAATGATCTTATTATTGATTTGGATTTAGCTATGCCAAAACCAAATCAAGCATCCACGGCTACAAATCCAGAACAATTATTTGCGGCAGGCTATTCAGCTTGTTATGACAGTGCTCTTCATTTAGCAGCCCAAAGACAACGATTAAAAATCGAATCAGCTGTTACTGGTAAAGTAAGTTTATTAAAAGATGAAAGTGATAATGGTTATAAAATCGGAGTTGTTTTGGAGGTGGAAATTCAAGGGGTATCTCAAGAGCAAGCGGAAGAATTAACCCATGCAGCTCATCAAGTATGTCCATATTCTAAAGCTACTCGCGGAAATATTGATGTACAAATCATTACAACAGCAATGTAAGACGAAAGATGCCAAGATCAAAAGGTAATGGAATAAAAGTTACCAACCTTCAAATAAGGAGTGAGATCTATGTTAAAAAAAGTACAATTAGAAAAAGCAGCTCAAGAATTTGCAGAAGCAACCGCAAACCCACCCTATCTATTCGACCTTGGACCTGAGAAAGGACGAGAAGCTGTAGATGAGGTTCAATCTGACCCAATTGATAAACTGCCAGTTGATATTGAAGATATTATGATTTCAGGAGGACCGAGCGGACAGGTATCAGTAAGAATAATGCGCCCACAGAATGCGCCTGCGCACCTTCCTGTCATCGTGTACATTCATGGGGCCGGCTGGGTATTTGGTAATGAGCATACACATGATCGGCTCATCCGTGAGCTCGCAGTTGGAGCACAAGCTGCTATTGTCTTTCCAAATTACACCTTATCTCCAGAAGCAAAATATCCGACAGCCATTGAAGAAATCTTTGCAGTAGTGAAGTGGGCAGCTGAAAATGGCCGTGAGAACGGCATGATTCCCGAGAGTCTAACAATTGCAGGTGATAGTGTTGGAGGCAATATGACTGCTGCTGTCACGCTAATGGCCAAAGCACGAGGTGACTTGAATATCCGACAGCAATTACTTTTCTATCCGGTAACAGACGCTTCTTTCGATACGGAATCCTATCACCAGTTTGCTACAGGATACTTTTTACGCAAGGACGCGATGATGTGGTTTTGGGACCAGTACACAACCAATTCGAACGAGCGTGCTGAAATTACAGCATCACCTCTACGTGCAACTACTGAGCAGCTTCAAGGGCTTCCGCCTGCATTGATTATCACAGCTGAAGCTGATGTACTTCGTGACGAGGGAGAAGCATATGCCAATAAACTTCGTGAAGCCGGTGTTCCGGTCACTGCCGTACGTTTCCAAGGTATCATTCACGATTTCGTGATGCTCAACGCCTTAGCCAAAACTGAAGCTGCGCGCGGAGCAATTGATCTTGCCACAACCTGGTTGCGTAAAGGGTTTTAATGAATCTCTTGTTTCGTCACAACTGCTGCAAATAAATAAAAAACAAACAGATCCACTCCATAATTGAGTGGATCTTATATCTATTCAATCACTTATCGCAAATATATTCACAATCGAGTATGCTTTCTTTTACTTTCGTGAGGATAAATTGAAAAATGCTGAAACTGATGCTCAAACAAATGCTAACTATCATGAATGGAATGAAAAGGCCAATATCATTTATGAATTTGTGATGAAATACAATGATTATATAAAAACTGCACGTGATTATGGTACCGGTGAGATCATTCATATGGTTGAAGTACACACTCTCACTGTTATTGAGGAGAACCTAAGAATTACTGTTAACTGAGGTAATGTTTCTTGACATGTATATGACCATCTATACCCTAATAAACAAAAAGAGATGGCTGACAAATTAGATAACTTACTATAAGTTAATCGACACTTTTGGTCACAAAACACATTTTAAATAAATAAAAAATACCAAGGGTGTCAAAACCCTTGGTATCATTGATGCTAGCCGAGAGAACTTGAATCTCAACGGGTTATTCACCCACTAGGCCCCCAATAAAGTGAAGCTGTGTTTTCTGTTACAAAACCTTTATACAAATGTAAGATTTAAACATGGGAAAAGCAAGCGCTCTTCACCTGCTTTTTAAAGTATTCCTATGAGAGTGTCTTAGCTTTATCTTAAACTTGAAAAATTCTTTTTATTACATTAGGAAATACAAATGACCGCTTGATTTCTTTATTTACTTGTATAATGTCTTTTTGTGTTTTCCCATGCTCTTCCCAAGTGACTTCTACTGTATAATCATTGTTCGTATTTGGTGGATCCGCCATTATCGCTGCTGCTATTTCTTTTGCATTCTTAGGTTCATCTGTTGCGTCACCTGATACTCCAAGCATTTAGTTTTTTTGTCACCAAATCATATGGAATTTTGCTTCTCTTTAAAAAACCCAAGAAAGCTCCCCCATCTATACTGAGTTGTTGGAATATTTACACTAATTTCATTATGGCAAATTAAACATTTCTTGACAAGGGATCAGCGCATAAAAAAGAGCAGACACAAAGTCCACTCAACTATTTAAAGGGCTATATTTATTTCTAAACAGTCGCTTTCAAAATTAAAAAGAATTTTGCTAAAACCAAACATATTAATGATTGAGAAAGCTTAGAATGTCCATTTTAATTTTAAATTGCAGCTTTTCTTTTGGGTTTATTGATCTTCCCGACAAACATATAGCCATATTTAAATTGATTAATAATCCATGATGCGAAGATCGACGCAGCTACTCCAATTACAAAAGTAACTATTAAAGCAAATATCCAACTTGTCTCTTGCAAATTTACGACAGTTAAATGAGCAATCCCCAAAAAGTAACCATGTAATAAATATATTGAGAAAGAGTAAGTGCTTATCTTCATCACAAAGCCTGGAACATTTTTTATCTTTGAGAACAGATGAAAAAACAAAAATACAATGCTAGTAGTGTATAACAAGATATCCGGCCGCTTTGAGGAGACTTCAAAATAACCTAGATACGTATAGGATAAGAGCATGAATGCTGAAAAAGCAGCAAAGACATAAATCCAATAACGAAATTTATGTAAATACGCAATAAATGTCTTGTAATTCTTTCCACAATAATAAGCCAGACAAAAATAAAACAACCACCCAAAAAACGGAATCCATTCTAATGTAAAGGTAGGATTCGGCAGTGATACTGGAAGGTGAAAGAATCTTATACCGTATAAATAACTTGCTGTGAAGAAAAAAGACAAGGGTAACACCCATTTAGGAGAGGCTTTACTTAAAAATGTGTGGAAAAGCATATGAAGTATGTAAAATTGGAAAATGATTAAAACAAAATAACCGATATAGTTTCCTAAAAATATATTTGCAGACATCCTCTTTAAAAATTCTAACATCCCTCCTGCATTATTTTGTGTGATGGTCATCAAGAACGCATCAATCACACCCATGGAAACAAACGGAATAAAAATAAATTTTATTCTTTTTTTCAGAAAACCCTTAGGTGTACCATTAGGATATGAATGAGCTAACAAGAACTCAGAAATAAAAATAAAGCTAGGTGTACTGAACATCAGCAGCGATACCAGTGCCGATGATTCATTCGGCATTGATTGAATAGCAATTGCATGAATTAACACTACACTCAAACAAGATATACACCTAATAAAAAAAATTTCTTTAATTTGCATAGACTGTTCACCTTTCTTATTTGAAATATCATTTAATTCAAAACATGGCATAAATAAATTCTCAATAAAAAGAGTCACTCTATTTAATAATTGCATAGCTTAGTAATAGGTCTTTTGTACAAACTTACCTTTTTATATAAAACCCTATTTTCCAAAGTTTTTAAGAAAATAGGGTTCCATTTAGTTGTTAATATCCATCAATTAATAAATGTCTTGCTCAAAATAAAAATTGATTATAAAGTTTGTTTCTATATGCTTATTTTCTGTATGTTTTCAGATTCTTCCGCTGTCTGTATTTCTTGTGTTAATTGATGTCCTTCTATATCGACATTCGGAATGACCTTGTCTAACCATTTTGGTAAATACCAAGCCGCGTTACCCATCAATTTCATAACACTTGGAATAATGGTCATTCTTACAATAAATGCATCAAATAACACACCGAATGTAAGTGCCAGCCCCATGGCTTTGATAGTACCTTCATGTGAGAAAATAAACCCTGAAAAAACAAATATCATGATTAACCCGGCTGCTATAACAACGGGGCCATTATGTTTCAGCCCTGCTTGAATCGCTTGAATAGGATTTTTTGTTTTAATATATTCTTCACGCATACTGCTAACAAGAAATACTTGATAATCCATTGCTAATCCAAAAAGAATACCGATTACTAGAATTGGCAAGAAAGCAAGGATCGGTCCATTTTGTGGAATTGAAAACAAATGATTTAAATTTCCATCCTGTAATATGAATACAGAAAGTCCAAGCGTAGCCGTCAATGTCAATAAGAAACCGACAACAGCAACTAATGGCACAAGGAGGGAACGGAATACAACTGTCAACAATATGAAAGCAAAACCTACAATTAAAGCAGCGAATATTGGAATTGCATCATTAAGCCGATCAGATATATCAATATTAACTGCAGTCGGACCAGTTACAAGTAAATCGACACCTTTTTTATCACTTAAATTTCTTACATCTTTAACTAAATCCTTAGTAGTTGGATCATTGGGACCTGTTGCAGGCACAACTGTTATTATAGCAAAATCACCTTTTTTATTTGGAATTGGAGGTGTGACGCTTTTAACATGGTCTAGATTTTTAATTTCTTTAACCGCTTCTGCGAATGCTTTGTTTTTGTCTCCTGTAGCACCTCTAGCATCTGCAACAACTGACAGTTGACCGTTAAACCCTTCTCCAAAACCGTCCGCCAATAAATCATAAGCTTTCCTTGCCGGGTTATCCTTAGCATTCATCCCGTCATTTGGTAAACCCAATTCCATATGAAGAGAAGGTATACTAATCACAATTAAGAGGAGGATACCTGATAAACCTATAATGATAGGGTTTTTTGTTACAAATCGTCCCCAGAAACTTATTTCAGAATGTTGCTTTTCATTTTTCTTAGTTGATTTTCCAATTGCATGTCTTCCTATTATTGATAATACTGCAGGTACTAACGTAATAGAGGCCAAAACAGCTGTAAACACACTTAGCGCTGCTGTGAGTCCCATTGTAGATATGAAGGGAATTCCAACCACAGTTAAACCGCATAGAGCTACAATAACCGTAAGACCAGCAAAAACAACTGCACTACCTGCAGTCCCTGTGGCTCTTGCAATAGATTCATTTTTTTGCAAGCCTTCCCCCAAAAACTTCCTGTGCTTTGTAAAGATAAATAATGCATAATCAATTCCAACAGCTAGACCAATCATTGCAGCTAATGAAAGACTGACAGAAGCAATATCGAATACTTGAGTACCAATCAAAATGATTCCAAGACTTGTACCCAATCCAATGATTGCAGTTAGAATAGGTAAACCAGCTAACAGCAAAGAGCCAAAAGTAATAGCTAGTATCACAAAAGCTAAAATAACACCAATGATTTCAGACACACCGCCGACTTCTATCTTAGCTCCAGGCATATCTCCATTTAATTCAGTTTGCAATCCTTTGTCATTAGCTACTGACAAACTATTTTTTATATGTTTAATGGAATAATCCGATATATCATCTGCTGCGACTTTATAATTGACATCAGCATACGCTACTGTTTTATCTTTTGAAATAGTTCCAGTATAAAAAGGAGTCGCAATAGTTTTAACCGAATTATCTTTATTAATTTCTTTTATCGTATCTTCTATTGCCTGTTGAGCCGATTTTGAAGTAAGCTTTTCACCATCTTTAGCTCCAAATATGACTCGAATGCTCCCTTTATGCGGCCCCTGTGGGAACTCCTTATCAAGGACATTTAAAGCTTTCTCTGAAGGTGTATCTGGAATTGACATATCCTCAGAAAAAGCGGGTTTTAACGCAATAGCCAATGCTAGCGTTGCGATTAACAATACCATCCACGCACATATCACTTTGAATTTATTGTGCGAAGACCATTTTCCTAATTTATATAACCAACTAGACATTTTGATCTCCTTTCAAATCATAAATCATTATTTAATAGTAATTTATAATTGCACAAAAAAAAACGTACATTTGGGCATGCACGTTTGGGCAAATTTAAAAACGATACTATATATCTAACGTAAGAAGGCCTTTTTGAATTGCAATTGTCACAGCCTCAGTTCTAGAACTTACACCTAATTTATTGTAAATCGTTGTTAATCTGGATTTCACTGTTCTCTCTGATATTCCTAAATCAAATGCGATTGCTTTACTTTTAAAACCTTGAGCAATGGCTCTTAGAACAATGACTTCCTTTTCAGTAAGCTGCGTATCACTGCTTTGTTTCTTCATCCGCTCCAATTGGATTTCTTTCAGACGCACTAAGATATCAGGCTGCAATAGTACGTTTCCCCTTAGCACTGCAATTCAATAATAAAATTTTAAAAATTTTTAGTCTTGCCCAAAAGTACATTAGGAAGCTTGCCTTTTAGTACGTTTTATTTATTCAACTTTAAAATTAAAATAATAAGAGTATTTATAGAATTTCACCCCCTAGGAGGAGATCTCCCATGAAATCGATTGATCTCATCATTGAATCATTAGAAAGAAAAGGAATCCTAACTGAAAAGACGTTTAAAAACCGCTCTTCTAAATTTCAAAAAGCAGTAAAAAAATTTAATAGAAAAAACGAATTAAGAGGGTTTTGAAGGAAAAGAAAAGAGGATAACGCATGTATTGGACTTTAGGTGGTTTATTATATCTTCTCATCGGTACTTGTATTTTCATTAGAGTCATTAGGAACAGCCAATCAAGTTCTAGGTTACTTCTAATATTAGCAGCTCCATTTATCATTTTTGGTTATCCATACTTCTTTTTAAAGCAGCTTCTTGCTAAACGATAAATCTTATTGTTCTATGTATGTTTTTAACTCAATAAAGTAAGTGTATGATCAATCACAATATAAGCTAATATTACATATACTCATACAAAACAGGTGCTATTTCAGCATTCAGGCAAAAAAGAGAAAGGGTAGATTACCCTCTTTATGTATCAACTCGCTCTGAAGCAATTTTGAAATCAACATTTGAAGCACTGCCTTCACTTGACAAGGGTTCAATGCATAAAAAAAAAGAGCAGACATAAAGTCTACTCGGGCTTTCTGTGCGGAATCTTTATTTAATGCGGATATGATTTAGCTTTACCATCAATCTGTCGGTGAACCTTCGGAGGCCGCCCCTCGTATCAGGGTCTAATGGAAGATTGGCTCTTGCGGCAATGGTTTCTGCCACCTCCTGAATCGACATGTTGTCTGTTTGGAGGTGATCCGCAAAAACTGGTGATGACAACCCTTCAATGCAACGGCCGATTTGTTTGGCGGCCCATGAATTTTTTCCTTCTGCTCTTGTGCGCAGCCGTTTTAACAAGGTTGCCTTTGAAGCCATTAGTGTAAAGTGGTGAACCGTCTGACCGTCATGCCTAAGTCTGCCGATGATCTCATAAAAGTATTCAGGATGTACAATCGTCATAGGCACAATGATGATGCCGCGGTATGTATCGGTCAGAGAGGCTAACAGGCGGTTATTGAACGTCCGCCATAAGGGATAGCTTTGAAAATCGTCTTCCGCGATCTCCGGCGGTATCATGGAGCGCAGCGCAAACCCCATTTCTCAGGATCATACACATAAGATGCTTTCAGCCTTCTGTGCAGTTCGAAGGCGGTTTGTGTTTTTCCAGAACCGAAAGCCCCGTTTATCCAAATGATCATCTCCATTTCTCCCTTCTTATTTATCATAAAAAAAAAGCCTCAGGCTGTAGAGAAAACCTCGAGAGCCTCGTGCAGACATAAAGTCTACTCATTAGTTTTCGTTTCCTTCCCTTTAACTTCTTCATAACCAGGTGTTTTCTTATACAGACCAAGTCGGTCGCCATCACCACCACCCGGCCTATGTGCATTTTCTTCAAAAGAATCTCCAAGCTTCTCATAATAAGAATAGGTAGTAAGCTTGCGAGAACTTTCTTCTGGCTGATAAAACGCAAGTTGAATATACTTCCCGTCATCATATACACGAATTATGGCGTTATCTCTCTTGTACTCATCAGAAGCAGCTCTCATTTCTTTTCTAGCTTTCTTCTCCTGCTTAATTACTTCATTAATTGCATTATCATATTTACTACCGCCGCACGCAGTCAGCAGAAGCAAAGCGAATATATTAAGGAAAATAAAAAGGTTCTTCCAAAAGAGATAGCTGACAAATCATACGACCTACTATAAATAAGTGGACAGTAACAGATAAATTTCTATAAACAAAAAATACCAAGGGTATCTAAACCCTTGGTATCATTGAGATGCGGCTGAGAGGACTTGAACCTCTACGGGTTATTCACCCACTAGGTCCTCAAAAAGTGATGATGTATTGTGAGTCGTAAAAGCGTATAATACCAATGTTTGTTTATTTGGATGATGAATGTTTACAAAGATTTATTCTTATTTGGGAGTAAAAATGGAGTAGTGTTTTTTCATCGCCAGAAAGTTAAATGACATGTCACTGTGCTATTACCCAACCAGACATTTTCTAGAAGGGGGATTTATTTTATGGTTTTTCTGATTTTGCATTAGGTGATTGTTGAGTCTGTTAAAGAGCTTGACTCATTTGGTTCATGGCCTGGTTAGCTTGGAGTGCTTTGTTGAGCTTCGAACAGCTTATTGGATGTTTTGATGAGCTTTTTAATCGGGCTGGTTATTATTTTGTTGTTGAGATGTCCCTAATTGAAAAGCTAACTCCACAACAAAACTCCATTTTTTCACCACTTCACCCTCTTCATATCCAAAAAACCTTTGTTGATAAAAACAATAAGATTATTAGTTAGCGTACAAGTTCTCGTTTTCTGCTTTGAATCCCATATAGAAAATAAAAAGCCAGCTCTCCTTCGGGAGAAGAACTGGCATAACAAAGCTTCTTGCTTCTTATTTTGCTGTATTGCTCGGATAATCCCAGCTTATTCTGAGTCTGTATTTCGAGTAGCCGGTCAATTAAATGGATGTTTTTTTCATTCCTTTTCTGTTTGTTCCATTTTCCACCACAGTGAATCTTTTGGATTTTCCACAGCTTCTTGAAACTCAGCTTTAGACGCAACTGTTGGGTAAGAACCTTTTAAAGATTTACCTGAAGTATCTTTAAATAAGGTTAGCACAACTATTAAGCCAATTAAACTGACTGCTAATAAATAGAAACCTGGCGCCAAATTGTTTCTTGTCACATGGGTTAACCAAGAAGCAACTAAAGGTGTTGTTCCACCAAAAATAGAAACTGATAAGTTGAATGTCCAGGATAATGTACGATATCTAATGTCAGTATGGAACAACGTAGGTAAAGATCCTGGCATAGTACCTTCGTATACAGATAATACAATACCTAACATTAAAAGCCCTATAAACAAGAATGTTATATTCCCCATATTAAGAAATTGGAAAGAGATAATCGAAAATACAATTCCTAATACTAATCCAATTGTTATAACTTTTTTATTTCCTAATTTATCTCCTAGTTTACCAAAAGTTAAAGCGAACGGTACCATAATAATCAATACAATTGCTGTAACCGGTGTACTTATATTATCACTTATACCAAGGTTCTCATCTAAATAAGAAGGCATATAACCTAACAATAGGTAATTGGTTATATTGAAAAATGCCACAAATACGATACATAAAAAGATATCTTTTTTATATGTTTTAATTACTTCTAATAAACCTGGTTGTTGTTCTTGGTTATCAGAGATGTCATTTTCAAAGATTGGCGATTCATCTAAATGACTTCTCAAATACAAACCGAATAATCCCATTGGGATACTCAAGAAGAAAGGAATTCTCCATCCCCAACTATTCATTTGAACATCAGATAAAGTCCAGAAAAGTACTGTAACTAAAACAGAAGCTACTATATAACCAGATAATGTGCCGATTTCTAAACCACTGCCTAACCTTATACGTTTATTATCTGGAGAAGATTCTGCGATATATACCATTGCACCAGCGTACTCTCCACCCACAGAAAAGCCCTGCAGAATACGAGCTAAAAGTAATAATATAGGGGCCCATACGCCAATCTGATCATAGGTAGGAAGTACACCAATTATTAAAGTAGATAAAGCCATCATTAAAATAGTAATTGTTAATACTATTTTCCGACCAAATTTATCACCCATTTTACCAAAAATAATTCCGCCTACCGGTCTAAGTAAAAAGGCAATTGCAAATGTAGCAAAAGTAAATATTAACTTTAATTCATCGTTTTGAACTGGACTGAAAAAGTTTTTACTAATAATAACTGCCAAATAAGAATATAAAGCAAAATCAAACCATTCCATCGCGTTTCCTATCCCTGTAGCAAACACGCTTTTCTTCGCTTTTTGAATGTCTACAACGTTAATTTTTTTCTTGTTGAACTTCATCTAATAATATCAACTCCTTAATTATCAGAACCTCATTATACAAGCGCATAAACGGTCCAAGCATGCAGTCCCAGAATGTATAGCGTAATGCTTCTCTAAAAGTCTGGGGGTTTCTGTTTCACCTGATGGAGAGCTAATGACATAGTGGCTGATTGGTTCAACTGTACCTTAAAAGAATAGACTAACATCCATATCAGCCCCAAATAACATTGAACCAGGAAAGAAGGATGAAATTCAGTTTTTTCGCTGGTTTCCTTAACTTATTTTTGCCGATTGGACTAAAAATAATACAAAAAGCAACAAAAAGAGAAACAGCCAACAGATAATACCAGCCAAAGTGGTTGGTGATATATCCTTGGGCTGTGGTTGGATTTTCTGCAGACTATTTGGAGAAATGATTCCCCTTCATACAGCTCGATTGTGAATATTATCACAATCAAAAAGACTTTTATTTCTTCTAAGTATCCAAACCTTTATTTTAGTCCTTCCATTACGTCTTCCAATATGTTTATTATGTTTTGCAGATAGATTGAGGTCATTCCTAAGAATTATTTACTGATTCTATCTTTATTACCCCACAATCAGGTGAAACAAAACACTATAAACGTACCATATCTTTTTAAAATCTGACAAGCCCAACAGGGTGATAGAAACCCGGCTAAAGCCAAGCTAATCAATGGATAGAAGAAATTTTTTTGTTTTTCCCAAGGAATAACGTCTGTGTTTAATCTAGCCCAATTAGAAAGAAAAAGAGCAGGAGTAATCCTGCTCTTTCATTCAAAACTTTAATTTATATGACGAATGTCGTATACCTTTTCGACTTTCTTTACCTATTAATTAGTATGCAGACTACAACAGAAATCAGTGAAATAATGGTTGTATTTAAACAGGCCAATCATCGACAATTGAATGTATTGCATGACACCTAACAAAATTATTTTTCATCCAGCTGGAAATAAAGTAACATTTTTAAGGTAATGGTTTTATTTTTGATCGGCTTTTTCTTACAACTAAATCCAGACATCATTTTCAGCTGTTTGATCAGTTATTTCTTGCCCGGTATTCACAACACCTTTAGGTTCTACAAGCAAAATTTTACACTCTGCTTCTGCATAAGGTTTATGTTCAACATTTTTCGGAATGACAAACATTTCACCTTCATTTAATTTTACTTCTCCATCACGAAATTCAATGATTAAATTACCCCCAATGACAATAAAGACTTCATCTGTTTCGTCATGCTTATGCCAAACAAAGTCCCCTTGTACTTTAACTAGTTTAAATTGATAGTCATTCATTTCAGCGATTACTTTTGGAGACCATTGATCTTGGAATTTAGATAATTTCTCTTGAAAATTAATCGGTTTATATTTCATTCTTTCTCCTCCCCGTGTAAAACTAAAGACATCATATTTCGCCCTTTTTTCTTCCTCTGATTTTAACTAGTCCCAAATTAAAGACCGGTCCACTTCAGCAGTTCTGAGATAGTCTAAAAGTTGACCGGTTTGTACTGACTCATGATAAGCGATTCTTAATAACCTGTCCCCTAGTTTTCGAACTGACCCAACATCAGACCTGTCTATCTTTCTATTTGTTAAATCTGTTTCGTTTAAAGATTTAATGACATTGATGACACGCCATGGGTATTTTAAAAACATAAATAAAAACTCACGGAAATTCAGGTGTGTTTCAGATAGTCCCTCAACATAGTAAATCCATATCACTGGTTATGAAAGCTTGTTTTCATTACACTCCTTATAATCATTTGTCATCATTTCTATACGTTTATATCAATTATGGTTAAAAAATGGTGAGCCAAAATCAATGAATGTCCTTACTTTTTCTTTTTCATCTATAATGATTAAGAATTTTAATTCCTTCTATATTATAAAAAGGCTGACGAAAATGATCGTCAGCCTAATCTTTGTTCTCAAATCCGCTTTCCATAAATGATATATCGCTTTGGAGCATTGCCGATATATGAAAAGGGATAACAAGTTGTAAGAATAAGCTCCTCTTTGTTATGCTGCAGCGTAATAATAGACGTATCTGCTTGATCTACGATTTTTGTTTTGTCTATTTCATATGAAAAACTTCCATATGGCAGCTTAACCTTTAATTGATCGCCTTTTTTCAGTTCTCCCGTTCGACGGAAGACGGTATCCCGATGACCTGATAGAACAATTTGCCCGTTTTCATCTGGATAATAACTGCCTTTGTAGTGGCCGACTCCTTTTTCCAGATCATCCGCATCGGTTCCCTCTACAATCGGAAGCTCTGCGTTGATTTTTGGAATCTCCAAAATGCCGACCGCCTCACCGAACTTAGGCTTAAATTCTTCTTTATCTGAGCCTTTATTTTTTCCAGAAGGGCTCTTTAGTGCAAGTTTTGCTTCATCTAAAGTTTGTTCTGTCTTATGACTGATGTCCACCACTTCCCAGACTCCGTAACCTATAAAAACCAATCCGGCAATAATGATGAATATAGGAAGATATTTCTTCATGCAACATCAGGCATTTCTTTTTCTTCTAAAGTACCAAAGTGCAGTTCCTGCTACTAGCAATACCAAACCAACAAGGATCAGATTATACGTATTTGTTGCTGTATTTGGAAGCTCATTTCCTGATTCTGTTCCCTGATCTTTGTTTGGAATATCGGGCTTGCTTGGTTTCCCAGGTGCCTCTGGTTTGTCAGATACAGGGTCCTTCTGCTCGACAGTAATATCTACTTTAGGCTTATCTGGCTTATCGATATCGCTGCCTTCTACAGTTGCAACGTTTGTAATCATTTTGCCTGAATATTCGGACTCAATTTTCGCTTGGAATGTCACACTATGCCACTCAGTGTCAGTGACGTCACCAAAGTTGGCAGAGACTTTACCGTCCTTGATTGTTGCTTTTCCGCCGTTGCTCGCTTTCAAGCTGCCTTCGACATATTTCAATCCCGCCGGAAGTTCATCTGAAATAACCAGATTTTCTACTTTACCGTCGGATACTGTGTTTCGTGTCTTAATCGTGTAAACGACCGTGTCCCCTGCTTCATATTTCTTTTTATCTTTGTCGAGGTTCTTCGCTGTTTTTTCAGATTCTAAAACAGGATTCCGCGGATATACCTTCACTTCATGGCTCGGTTTGTCAGGGACCTTGATATTGTCACTGCTGATGTTTGCAGTGTTGACGATATCTTTACCTGCTTGACCAGACTTCACTTTTGCTTCAAATGTTACAGAGTGCCACTTCGTATCGGTCACATTGCCAAACTCACCTGACGCTTTGCCGTCGGCATAATATCCATGATCATCGTCTTGATCATCACTTACCGCTGTACCATCCATTTTCAATGTTCCTGCAACGTATTCTAAGCCTTCCGGAAGAGAATCCGAGATGACAAGATCTTTGACAAGGCTGTCATCAACCGTGTTCCGAGTTTGGATTGTGTAAAGAAGCGTGTCGCCCGATTCCGGATGGTCCGCATCTTTATTTCCATCAGCTTTTTCCTTAATGGAGGCTGTTTTCTTTGATTCCAGCTTAGGATCTTTCGGGTCAACTTTGATATCTGTTCCCGGTTTATCAGGATCATCAATGTTTCCGCCATCAACGGCTGCCACGTTTTTAATCGTTTTTTCCGCATATCCGGACTCAATTTTCGCTTGGAATGTCACAGTACGCCACTCAGTATCAGTCACGTCGCCAAAGTTAGCTGTAATTTTGCCATCCTTGATTGTTGCTTCTCCACCGTTGCTTGCTTTTAAGCTGCCTTCAACATACTTCAATCCTGCTGGAAGTTCATCTGAAATAACCAGATTTTCTACTTTACCGTCGGATACTGTATTCCGGGTCTTAATCGTGTAAACAACAGTGTCGCCTGCTTCGTATTTCTTTTTGTCTGTGTCGAGATTCTTCGCTGTTTTTTCAGATTCTAAAACAGGATCTCGCGGATATACTTTCACTTCATGGCTTGGTTTGTCAGGAGTTTTGATATTGTCACTGCTGATGTTTGCCGTGTTGACAATGTCTTTACCTGCTTGTCCGGCTTTGACTTTCACTTCAAATGTCACGTTATGCCATTTCGTGTCAGTAACATTGCCAAACTGCCCTGCCAATTTGCCATCTGCGTATTGACCTTGGTCATCGTCTTTGGCGTCAGTTACGGCAGCGCCGTCCACTTTCATTGTCCCTGATACATATTCCAATCCTTCTGGAACGGCATCTGAGATGATAAGATTTTTCACAAGACTGTCTTCAATCGTGTTTCGGGTTTGAATTGTGTAAAGAAGCGTGTCGCCCACTTCTGGATGGTCCGCATCTTTGTTTCCTTCAGCTTTTTCCTGAATAGAGGCTGCTTTCTTTGATTCCAGCTTAGGATCTTTCGGGTCAACTTTGATATCTGTTCCCGGTTTATCAGGATTATCAATGTTTCCGCCGTCTACCTCTGCCACGTTTTTAATTGTTTTGCCCATATAGCCGGACTCGATTTTCGCTTGGAACGTCACAGTCCGCCACTCAGTGTCCGTGACGTCACCAAAGTTCGCAGTAACCTTACCGTCTTTGATTGCCGCTTCCCCGCCATTGCTCGCTTTCAAGCTGCCATCGACATAGGTGAGACCGGCTGGAAGTTCATCTGAAATAGACAGGTTTTCTATCGTGCTTTCAGTAATTTTATTCCGTGTCTTGATGGTGTAGACAACTGTGTCGCCCACTTCAAATTTATCCTTTTTCGAATCGAGATTCTCCGCTGTTTTTTCCGACTCTAACACAGGATTACGCGGGTATACCTTGACTTCGTTATTCGGTGTATTAGGTTTGTCAACATTATCTCCGCCTACGGTTGCGGTGTTGACAATATCTTTCCCAGCTTGACCTGGCTGCACCTTCACTTCAAATGTAACATTATGCCAATCCATGTCTGTAATATCGCCCAATTGGCCGTTTACTTTGCCATCTGCATAATCGCCTTGATCATCGCCCTGTGTGTCAGTTACAGCTGTACCATCTACTTTCAATGTCCCCGGCACATATTCAAGACCTGCAGGAATCGCATCTGATATAGACAGATTTTTTAAAATACTGTCTTCAGAAATATTTCGGGTCTGGATCGTGTACTGAAGCTTGTCCCCGATCTCCGGGTGGTCTGCGTCTTTATTTCCTTCAGCTTTTTCCTGAATGGACGCCGTTTTCTTTGACTCGAGCTCAGGGTTTCTCGGGTATACTTTGACCTCGTTGTTCGGCTTGTCCGGATCATTGATATTGTCTCCCGTCACGCTTGCCGTGTTCACAATATCCTTGCCTGATTGACCAGATTTCACCTTCGCTTGGAATGTCACGGTATGCCATTCGGTGTCAGATACATCACCAAATTGGCCCTCCGCTTTCCCTCCGGCGTAATAGCCTTTATCACCATCTTGCGCATCGCTTGCCGCTGTACCGTCTACTTTCAATGTGCCCGGAACATATTCCAATCCTTCCGGAATTGCATCTGATATAGTCAGATTTTTCAAAATACTGTCTTCGGACGTATTCCGGGTCTGAATCGTGTAAAGAAGCGTGTCACCCACTTCTGGGTGAGCTGCATCCTTATTTCCTTCAGCTTTTTGCTGAATAGTTGAGGTTTTCTTTGATTCAAGCTTAGGTTCGTTAAAAGTGATCGGTGTGGTCACTTCATTTGATTCAGTATTTTCCTCTTTATTCGCTAGCAAATTGTCATAATTAATTTGTGCCTTATTGTGAATTTCCTTAACAGAATAATCAGTCAGTGTTTTCACTTTAAATTGAACAGTGACTCCATTAGGCAAATTCGTCGTATTAGGTAAATTCCCCAGCTTGACGCTTACCTTGCTGCCGTCAAAACGGCCTTCGTCACTGTCAGATGCATCAGTTAGATTTTTTGTCGTCGAACCGTTGATCAATTTTAACGATCCAGGGACATATTCCGTTCCCTCTGGGATGAGATCGGTGAAACTTGCATCTGATGCAATATCTCCGCCTTCGTTTTTAACTTGAACTGAATATGTCAGCTCATCGCCGGCGTGTACATCCCCCTGTGGAGAAACCGTTTTTTTCGCAGTTACGCACGGTCCTGTGCCCAGAAAGATATCATCCAAAAAGTTTCCATTCGCTGTGTTTCCACCAGCTGAGCTAACCGCTTCAAAACCGAATCTGGTTACGGTCTGGCCTGCCGGAACCGTATAAGTCCCCGTATAAGTTCCCCATTTTGTATTTCCATCAGACATTTGTCTTTGAACCGGAGCGTCATAAGGATTGGATGTCACTGCCCCTATACGAAGCTGCATCGTATCAACACCTACACGTCCCATATGGGATAAGCGCCAATATATCGTTTGACCAGGCGTTGTTTTGACATCTTGATACAATAGACTAGGTTCAAACGCATTTAATTCGGCCCATCTATTCCCATTTGGCGGCGCGGGGTAGTTTTGAATAAATCCAGGATTTTTTTCTGCATAGTTCCAGACCTCTACTACTTTCACTCCTTGGGAATCGTCGGTCGTTTTCCATGGAGGCATCTCAGATTCTTTGAAATAGAGTCCTGTAGTACCCACCGCTGTCCCTTTGGCAGCACCTTGCTCAAAGCTGCCGTTAACTAACGCAACCGGAGCCGGGCAAGTATTATCTGCTTGTTGAGTTACCTCTGTATTATCTTCGGCATGAGTATGACTTGGCAAAACGGTCAACACATTTCCGGCAATCAATAACAAAACTGCAAGAACCATTAGGGTTTTCCTAAGATTCAGTATGTAAGATTTAGGCACAAAGCCCTTTCTCATAGACTCTCACTCCTATTATTTAATTGTATTATGAACCTACCTCCCGATAAATTCACAAGAATCCGAATATTCGTTATATGACCTCCTCTCGAATCAAATATATATAACAAGTGAATATTTTACAATGTGACAAAATATTCATATATTTGTCACAAAAAAAGGCTTGATTACAAGATAAATCAAGTATTTGTCGTAATTTGTAAAGGGTATTTAGTACTTTTTTGTTTGAATTTTCATTAATTCCTAGTTATAAGTGTTTTGTTCAAATCGTGATTGTAAAAAATAGGAGGAAAGAAGAACAAACCATTGATCAGCAGCATCAATGTAGAATGATTTGACTGTGATGCAAAAACAAAAGAAGATACCAATATAGTTTGGTATCTTCTTTGTATTCAAGTCCCTCAATCTAGTAGAAACATATCACCATTTACAAAAAAATTTATTTAAAGCATCTGTTTACTTTATTTACACCGATTTGGATCAATTATCATGAAGTAAATCCTTCAAACAATAAACCTTATTGCCTGAGCAAGTGTTCTAGTTATGGCTTTGAATTATGAAATGTTTAACGAACAATTGGGATTTTCAAAAGTTGGAGATATATCTCTAAAACACAGATATTCAGTCGAAATTTTCACGAAGTTTATTTACTTTTTCTAAAAGCATACATTATAATACTTTAAATAGTTAGACAAATCACACAACTAAGGAGATTATTCTAAATGACCGTTCAAAGTGTAGTCATCAAAGAGTTAGCAATGTACCATCCCAAAAGAAAAGTAACCAATAAAGAAATGCTAAAGCATTTTACCTCTATTGGGCAAGATGAACAAGAAGTAGAAAACTTCTTGAAAAAAATTGGCAAAAAAGATCGATATATCACTGAGGATGGAGAAACTACATTATCTATGGCCATAGAAGCCTCAAAAGCAGCTTTGGAAAAGGCAAACTTATCCGGAGAAGATATTGATCTTCTTGTATTTTCCTCTGGAACTCCAGAATATTTATTTCCGCCTAATTCACTCATTGTTCATAATGAGATCCATGGTAAACGAGAAGCAGTGGTTTATGACGCAAACACAGCTTGTGTAGGGATGGTTGTGTCATTAGATCAAGTTTCTAAAGCCTTACTTGGCAATCCTGATTCAAAATATGCCTTAATTGTTGGGTCAGAGAGAATGTTCCACTATGCTGAAAAACACGACCCGTTTTCTTATGGCAATTTTGGAGATGCTTCTTGTGCGATCATTCTTGAAAAAGTAAATGCAGAAGGGCTGGGCGTTTTGGACTCCTCTTATAATACAGATTCGCATTACTATAAAGAATTGGTCTTCCCTGCATGTGGTATGTCAAACATTTTAAATGAAAATATCCCTAAAGAGGAAAAGCTGTTTGTATGGGCAAGCAATTTAAGCTGCGGAAGAGTATTTGATTACGGAACGACTCAAATTACAAGTTTGCTGGACAAACATGGTTTAACGACTAAAGATATAAAACAATATTTCTGCACTCAAGTGTCTTTTGACGCTGTCAATAATATGTTGCAGCCAATAGAGGATGATCCTGATAAGTTGTTTGTGATTGGTGACGAATACGGATACACTGGGACGAGCAGTCCGTTTATTGCTTTACAAAAAGCAGTAGAAACCGGAAAAGTTCAGCGAGGAGATTATATTATATTTTGGTCGATTGGCGCAGGGTATACTGCTTGTGCTATATTGATGAAATATTAATTCAACGCATACATTGCCTAAGAAATATAATTGCATCTTTTAAAAAGTGATAACTTGTTTCTTTATGATGCTTTTCGAATTTTTCTATGTTAGTTTAGATTTTTTATCAAAAGGCTTAATCAAAAAAAAATTAAGCTTTTTGATGTTTTATTTATCTATGCCCCACTCTATCCGCAGCTATATTAATTTCATCCTGACCACTTTCATCATTTTACATGAATTCTGGGCACAAATTGGGCACCTATTATTATTAAAATCTATCACAAACCCTTACTTTCACAACACATAATTTGTTTCAGCTTCCCTCGCGAATACCGGGTCAATGCTCAGCTTTTAGATATTCAACCAATTTCTCCGCACTGTTCTTAACATCTTCTTTTGAAAGGTGAAGTGTATCATATTGTGTAAACGCAGGAAGAAAACGCATTCCTATATAGTTAGCCGTGACTTGAAACGGTCTGATAAGCTCGCTGATCGTGATATTATATTCTCCGCCTGCTTGATAATCAGATTCCTGTGCGCCTAAGGAGATAGCTAAGAGTAGTTCTTTTCCATGCAATTTAGTTCCCCCAGTTCCATAAGCCCAGCCATGTGTTAACACATCATCTTCCCATTGTTTGAGTAACGCGGGACTGCTGTACCAATACATTGGGAACTGGAAAACGATACGCTCATGATCTAACAGGAGCTGCTGCTCTTTTTCTACATCAATGATAAAATTAGGGTATTCACTGTACAGGTCATAAACCGTAATGTCATTCTCTTGCTTTAAACGATTCATCCAGGTTTTGTTGACAACAGACGTTTCCAAATTTGGGTGTATAACAATAACTAATGTTTTCATATGACTGATTATCCTTTCTTCGCCGATTAGTTATTATTGCCGACAATGAATTGATTCTAATTTTAAAAAAGCAACTTTATTTACACCTATTTTATCCTTTTTCATGAATTCAGGGCAACTAATTGGGCACTGATTATATTTGTAGCCCCAAAAAAGGCTTAACCTTTTAAAAAAGATTAAGCCTTTTTAGTCCCCTCATGCGCCTACCCTATCTGCAGCCACTTTGACTTCTGTACTATGATCACTTTGCAAATAAATTATTGAAAATACACTACTTAAAACCACTGCTGCCAATAGAATCCGGCTGATTTTCATTAATAATCTCCCCTTTTTTAATTTTTCGTCTTGCTTCAATACTCATACGATAATATTCATGAGAGAGCATTAAATTTCCTTTTCCCCTCTAATATTTTGATTTGAATTTCGCTGAGTATTCCTTATCATCACTTTTATTGGCAATAAATCGCCCTATCCTAAAGTATAGCAATGCAACATCATAATTTTGTTGTTTTGCTTCAACATAGGTTAAAGTGAATAAAGTCTTTGCTAGGAAACTATCTTTTGATTTCCCGAAAATTTCTAACGACAAGATTAAATATTATGAAGCCTTTTTATATTCTTTCAATTCATCATAACAAATCCCGATATTCATGTGTGACATTGCAATTAAATGCTCTATGTTACTTTCTTGGCAATTTCTAAAGAAATTGTTCCAAGGCTCTTTCATTAGATATTATCCATTCTTTTTCTCACTCTCTTACTAAGCTTAAAGCCGAATCTATTTATATACTCTTCGTTTTTCACCATGATTTGATATGCCTCTATGATTGGCAAGATACGAATCAGGATATAGACACCTACAGCTATCAAAACTACACAAACCGGATAGTAGGCAATTAAACCTGAGGCAATATGTTTTCTTTCAAGAAGAAAAGGAATTACGCCTGCCACAATAGAACAAACTCCAACGACCATGATAGCAGCATACCTTTTTTTAATATCTTTATATCTCGCTGTCAGCTCTTTATGATGATTTTGATCAAAAATCAGAGCCTCTTTCTTGAGTACCTTATATTTATCTTCTTCCGTAATCATTCCTGTCACAATAGCTCCAATGCCTAGTACTGCTATAATAATGATAAGGAGTGTATAAATAGCGGGTTCTTGTTTAAAAACCAAATAAGGGACAGTGGAAAAAATAAGCATGCTCAGTCCGAAAGATACATACTTGAAAACTTTGCGTTGATGCAATAAAAAGCCGTCTGCCATTTCTCTGCTTACATAATATCCTTCTTTGTTATCGGGACGAGGTTCAACAGAGTCTTTTAACAAATAATCAATTGATACTTCGAAAATGTTTCCAATCATTAGAAGCTTTTCTGTTTCAGGAAACCCTTGCCCATTTTCCCACTTACTAATCGCCTGCCTTGTCGTGTTTACTTTCTCTGCTAAAGCTTCCTGTGACAGACCTTTTTCTTTTCGCAGCTTAAAAAGTTTTTCACCAAATGTCATATTTAAGAACTCCTTTACTTTGTTGACTACATTGTATGAAAACAGCGCTCTCCGTTCTATCTTCCAGCAAATGCACTTTGTCAACTTACGGTTGCAACGATGTTATACAGTGTGTTTTATACCTATTATGATCATGTCTTTGATAAGTAAAAGTTTTCAAAATTAAACACCTAATTCCTTTTCCTTCTTAAGTATAGATAAACAATAAATTCTTTTCCACTTTTTATTCACCCTCTAAAACTTGTGATGTGCATTTTAAATTCAACTCCTAATTATTAATTCGTCCAAAAGATACAAGGTGATCTCTCCAATACTTGAATTTCAGATCAGAATATTCAATTCCACTGTCATTTGAATTAAACATTCTGCCATTGCCTACATAGATGCCAACGTGAGTAATGGCTTTTCCTTCATATGTGCAGCCAAAGAACACTAAGTCACCCGCAGTCGCTTCTTTTGCACTTATGTTCTTTGTTGCTCCGTGCTGTTCTTGGAAGAGTAATTCCGGCTTTGGCGAAAGACAACTGAACTAGGCCCGAATAATCAAAACCAGTTTTCGGATTTGAACCTCCCCAGGCATACGGTTGCCCTTCATACTTCATAGCTTCTTTCATGACAGTTTCATAGAAATCCATAGAGCCGTTCACATACCTCATGACATGGTCAACACAACTTGGGTCACCGTAGCTTTTCCAGCCCATTTTAAATGCTTGCAATCTGCTGAAATCAAGTGCCAATTTCTTTGTGTATTTTCCGCCATTCTTTTTGACATAGTCTATAAATCCGGAACCAAAGTTGTATGCCTGTAAGGTTAAACGAACATCACCGCCAGCCTGTTTAAAAACCTTCTTTAATTCCGACTTCAATCGAACGTTCTGGGTCAGTTATGGAGTTGGGAGGTAAGCCGATACTTTCGGAACTTTGCATGATATCTAAAGAACGCCCACCACTTCCTTGCATGGTGAGCGCCATAATAATATTCACTTGATCAAAAACCAAAAAGCATTTTGTAAAAGTGAAAAATTTAAGTGTTGTCAAAAACAGATGAATTTTGGACTCCCGATCAGTTTAAAGAATTTATTAGTCTCATAGAAAAAGACGAATTTATTTTTAAGGTGTTCTATACAACTGATGATCTGACTGGAATGCACTTAGGAGAAATTTTAGCGTTTCAATGGAAATATTTAGACAAGTTTAGAAGAGAAATCAATGTATACAAAGCTTTAACATATATAAATCAAGAATATATAATTACAGCTCCAAAAACTAAAAATTCTGTTCGCTGTATAAGTATCAATTCAAAACTTATAACATTGCTTGATGAATGGAGACAACACAGAAGGAAATTTTTGATGAATTAAGAATTCATCAAGCAGAAGAAACTTATATGTTTCAATACAAAGACAGACCTCCTGTCAAAGATATCTTCAGCAGAAAAATAAAGTATTTAATTCATATCAACGAGAACCTCCAACATCAACAATTTGTAATTGCCCATGAATTAGGGCATTACTTTCTCCATAAAAGATTGAACACTTTTAAAGTTGTGAATTGCTCTAAAGTTCTAAAAGATAAACTTGAGCATCAAGCAAGCCTATTTGCATCAGAATTAATACTGACAGATAAAATGCTTAATGAAGCCCTTCCATATATACAGGGTTTTAGCAAAGAACAAATAGCAGCATACTTCAACGTACCATCATTTGTTACTGATTATAAACTTTCTCAAATTGGCTCATTTAGTAACAGAATCTATTCACACGAAATAAGCGCTTTTGGTTAAAGGAGAAATAAAATGTCTGTAAAAAAACTTGAAAATGGTCAATATCAAGTTGACGTTAGCTTTGGATTTGACCCGATTACTGGAGAAAGAATTAGGACTAGACCAGTAGCATCAACCAGAAAAGAGGCTTTAGAATTAGAAGCAAAATTAAGAAGAGAATTTCAAGAAGAAAGAGCAAGAAAGTCCAGATCAGTAAGCTTTCCGACTTTAATTTCAATTTATTTAGCAAATTGTGAAATAGATAGTAAACCAAACTATTATCAGAATCAGAAATACATTATAAACAAACATATATCTGATTACTTTTTGAAATCTGATATACAAAAAATCACACATAGAGAAATAACTGATTTCAGAAAACATTTAATGGAAACAGGTCTAAGCAATAAATCGGTTAATAATATAATGACTAGTCTAAGCAAAATTTTTGATACAGCTGTACATGAAGAAATCTTAAAAAGAAATCCGTGTGACAACGTTAAACGATTACCTTTAACAAGAAAGAAAATGAAGTTTTGGAGACCAGAAGAGTTCAAAAAATTTATTAGTTTAATTCCTCAAGATCAATTATTGTTTAAAACCTTTTATACTGTTGCTTTTTTAACTGGACTAAGATGTGGTGAAATGCTCGCCCTGCAATGGAAAGATATTGACAAAATCTTATTAGAAATAGATGTGCATAAATCGTGCACCTGGCTTGATGGTCAATTTGTTGTTACTACTCCAAAAACCAAGAATTCGATTCGGCGAGTTAGCATCAATAAAAAATTGCTTAAGCTACTAGAACGTTGGAAAGAAGCACAAGAAGAGTTGTTTAATGAATTAGGTATTAGACATTCACATGATACCTATATCTTTCAATATAAAGATACACCTTCAAGAAAAGATATTTTCAGTCGGAAGATTAAATACTTTTGCAAGGATAGCGATCTTACTCCTATACGTTTACACGATTTTAGACATTCACACGTTGCACTATTAATACACCAAGGAGAAGATTACATAACAATTAAAGAGCGTTTAGGACATGGTTCTGTAAAAACAACAATTGATGTTTATGGACACCTATATCCAAACAAGCAAAAGGAAATGGCTGATAAATTAGATGACTTACTTTAGGTAAGTGGGCAGTTTGTGGGCAGTAAATCATTTGAAAATAAACACAAAAAAATACCAAGGACGTCAAAACCCTTGGTATCATTGATGCGGCCGAGAGGACTTGAACCTCCACGGGTTATTCACCCACTAGGCCCTCAACCTAGCGCGTCTGCCATTCCGCCACGACCGCGTGATCATTAAATTGTTTGTTCTGGTTTAGTAGGCTCTTAACCTAGTAAAACCCATTTGCGTGCACTTTGTAAATAAAGTGCGGGTGAAGGGACTCGAACCCCCACGTCGTAAGACACTAGATCCTAAGTCTAGCGCGTCTGCCAATTCCGCCACACCCGCAAAAAGACAAATGGTGAGCCATGAAGGACTCGAACCTTCGACCCTCTGATTAAAAGTCAGATGCTCTACCAACTGAGCTAATGGCTCTTACTATTCAATTTCAAAATAAAAATGGCTGGGCTAGCTGGATTCGAACCAACGCATGACGGAGTCAAAGTCCGTTGCCTTACCGCTTGGCTATAGCCCAACGAAAATGGAATGACCCGTACGGGATTCGAACCCGTGTTACCGCCGTGAAAGGGCGGTGTCTTAACCGCTTGACCAACGGGCCGATGGTTGAGAACTTATATCGAAATGTTATGGCGGAGAAGGAGGGATTTGAACCCTCGCGCCGCTTACGCGACCTACACCCTTAGCAGGGGCGCCTCTTCAGCCACTTGAGTACTTCTCCAATATGGCTCCACAGGCAGGATTCGAACCTGCGACCGATCGGTTAACAGCCGATAGCTCTACCACTGAGCTACTGTGGAATAATGAGACAAAACTTATTATATCAGCCTTGATTTTTAGCGTCAAGAGGTAAATGTTTTTATTTATCTCTCGTGACGACTTTTATAATGTAACATAGGCTCGCCATATTCGTCAACCTTTTTCACGAAAAAATTCTTTTTATTTTTCCGCGGCATTTTCCGCATCTGTATCTGTCGGGGTTCATGGCGCGCTTCTTTATATACTGTTGGCCGCAGGCCGTGCAGATATACATATAAGTTTTTTTGCTTTCTGTTTTTTTGTTAAGAGGTGTACAGAACCTCGGCGCGTTGACCTGCTGCAGCAGCTCTCGAAAATCTCTGTCTCTGTGCTTGTACCCCTTTCCTTCAAGGTGAAGGTGATAATGGCAAAGCTCGTGCTTAATGATGCCGATCAGTTCCTCTTTGCCGTGTTCAATCAAATATCTTCTGTTCAATTCAATGTTATGGGAGGATAACAGGTACCTTCCGCCCGTGGTTTTAAGCCTGTCATTAAAAAGCGCCTGATGGCGGAACGGCCTTTTAAAATACGTTTCCGAAATATCCTCTGTCAGTTTTTGAAGCTCTGTGTTATCCATGGTGCACCTCACTTAAAAAACATTGAACGGGACAATTCACCGTTCGCATACAATATGGTAATCACCGTCCCTCTTATGATAAAAGCTGAGGAGGAATGAGCCTATGCCAAATTGGCTTAAAAAACAGATGCAAAAAGCGTTCCTTGAAAAAGATAATTACCAAATTAAACTGCTGAATCAATGCTGGTATTTCTATAGGAAAAAACACTGCTCGTAAGCAGTGCTTTTATTTTACCATAGACAGCGATACTCTGCCTTTTTGTACATCTACGCCATCAACCCACACCGTCACAATATCACCGACGGATACGACGTCAAGAGGATGCTTGACGAATTGATTGCTGAGTTTTGAAATATGCACAAGCCCGTCTTGTTTGACTCCGATATCAACAAACGCTCCGAAGTCCACTACATTGCGCACGGTGCCCTGCAGTTCCATTCCCTCTTTCAAATCTTCCAGCTGAAGGACATCTGTTTTCAGTAAAGGCTTAGGCACCTCATCACGCGGATCGCGTTCCGGCCTTGTCAGCTGTTCACAAATATCTTTCAGAGTGATTTCACCGATTCCCAGCTCTTTTGCCGTTTCAGAAAGCGCAAGCTGATTGATTTTGTCCTTTAATTCCGCCGTGCCGATTTGTTCTGTTGAAAGACCAAGCTTTTTCAATAACGCTTTTGTTTCCTTATAGCTTTCCGGGTGGATGCCCGTTCTGTCCAAAGGCTCTGTCCCTTCCTGCACCCTTAAGAAACCGATGCATTGCTCATAGGTTTTCGCACCGAGCCTCGGAATGTCCTTTAGTTCTTTTCGATTGGAAAACTTTCCGATTTCCTCGCGTTTTTTGACAATGTTGCCTGCGACAGACTTTGATAATCCCGCTACATATTGAAGCAGCGCGGCGGATGCTGTGTTAACGTTTACTCCAACTTGGTTTACAACGGTTTCAACAACAAACCGCAGAGATTCATTTAAGCGTTTTTGGCTGACGTCATGCTGATACTGTCCGACGCCAACAGACTTCGGATCGATCTTGACGAGTTCCGCGAGCGGGTCTTGAAGTCTTCTCGCAATAGATACGGCACTGCGCTCTTCAACCTTAAGCTCAGGGAATTCTTCTCTGGCAAGTTCAGAAGCCGAATATACGCTTGCTCCCGCTTCATTGACGATCACATAATAAATTTTACGCGGCATGTCCTTCAGTACATTAACGATGAATTGCTCTGTTTCTCTGGATGCCGTGCCGTTTCCGATCGCCACCATCTCGACTTGGTGCTGCTCAAGAATCTTTTTCACTTTTTCATGGGCTTCTTTTGTTTTGTTGACTGGCGCATGCGGATAGATGACATCAATCTCCAAAACTTTTCCGGTCTCATCTGACACAGCGAGCTTGCAGCCAGTTCGGAAGGCTGGGTCAACACCGAGAACGGTTTTGCCTTTCATCGGCGGCTGAAGCAGAAGCTTTCTCAAGTTTTCAGAGAAAATATGAATCGCCTGTTCATCCGCTTTTTCTGACAGCTCTTTTCTGATTTCACGCTCGATTGCCGGCTGAATCAGTCTTTTATAGCTGTCTTCAATCGTCTCCTGCAAAATTTCTTTTACAGACGTTGAGCGGTTTTTGATGATTTGCTTTTCTAAATATGCCTTAATGTGATCCGCTGGCGGTTCGATAGACACCTTTAAAATGTCTTCTTTTTCGCCGCGGTTCATCGCCAGCACCCTGTGCGGAACGACTTTTGCGATTGGCTCTTCATACTCATAATACATTTCATATACATTTTTCTCGTCGGCGTCTGCCGATTTTCCGGCTGCTGATTGAATCGTTCCTTTTCTAAAGGTTTCCTGGCGAATCCACTTTCTGAAATTAGGCTCGTCTGAGATTTGCTCCGCAATAATGTGCTTGGCGCCTTCAATCGCTTCTTCCCGTGTGAACACTTCTTTTTCTTCGCTGATGTATTTGTCTGCCACTGCTGCCAGACTGTTATCTTGCGGGAGTGTGAGAATATAGTCGGCAAGCGGCTCGAGGCCTTTGCTTTTCGCAACTGTCGCCTTTGTTTTGCGTTTTTGTTTATACGGGCGATAAAGGTCTTCCACTTCTTGAAGCTTCACGGATTGTTCAATTTTACGTTTTAGATCATCTGTCAGTTTATCCTGCTCTGCAATCAGCCTGATGACTTCTTCTTTTCGCTGATTCAGGTTTTGTATGTATTGCCAGCGTTCAGAAATCGTCTGAATCTGAACCTCATCCATTGACCCCGTCTGCTCTTTTCGGTATCGGGCGATAAACGGGACTGTGTTGCCGTCCTCCAGCAGGCGGATAACACTTTCAACGTGTTTTTGTGACAAACCTATTTCTTTCGCAATTTGCTGTTTTAAAAGGGCTGACGTTTCCATATAACCAAAGCCTCCAATATTGTCGTTCTATCTCTAGTGTATCAAAAACCGAAAAAAACACATAAAAAAAGACAGCTGGCGCTGCCGGTTTCTTTCCTCTTATTTCAACATGTCCGTTTGATTGCCTGTAAAAAAAGAAGCCGGTATTCCGGCTTCTTTTTGTTCTTATTCTCCTAGGACAGCTGTCCAAGAATATAGGTCAGATCGTCTTTTCTTGATGTCGTATACATTTTCAGTGAATTCGATATGTCTTCTACCGATTGGCCTTTTTTCAAATGGGAGCGGATATCGGGTACGTTGAGTCCATCTGTATGTATAATGAACTTTGAACCCTTTTCATAAGTGGCGGTATGCGTTTTGTATTTTTGCGGCTTGCCTGATAAGTAGCCCGAAATCGGCAGAGGATAAAAGCTTTCACCAGACGGGGAATGCAGAATAAACCGTACGTTTCCGACAGAGCAGTACGTAAACTGCCTTTGTTCAAAATTGATTTTCAGGATTGACGCTGTAGCGCCTCTTTTGTTTTTCATGGCCTGATTACAGCGTTCGATAATGCTTTGTACGTCTTCATCCGCATAGTTTTTCACTAAATCTTTAATGGCTGAGGAAGATTCGTTGGCAAGCGATCCGCTTCCAAGTCCGTCAGCTACCGCACAAATTAGCTCCTTATCATCAGCTTTCATAAAAAAGCTGTCACCGCAAATCGATTTTCCTTCTTTATTCAGTTGGTATACAAGAGTTTGAATATGCTCGTTTTCTTCAACCTGGATCATTACATTAACTCCATCGAGGGATCTTCAATCAAGGCCTCTCTGAGCTTCTTCACAGCTTTTCGCTGCAAACGCGAGACGTGCATTTGAGATATACCGAGAATGTCCCCAGTTTCTTTTTGGCTTTTGTTTTGGATATACGTAAGGTCTATGATTTGTTTTTCACGGTCTGAAAGGACATGGAACACGCTTTGCAGCATCATTTGCTGGTTCACCCGCTCATATCCGTCCTCCTGTGATCCGACAATATCAAGAATTGTGACCGTGCTTCCGTCCGAATCCGCTTCAATGCTGTGGTCAACAGATAGAGCCTGATAGCTTTTGCCCATTTCCATCGTTTCAAGAACTTCTTCTTCTGAAACATCGAGAAATTCGGCAATCTCTTCGACTTTCGGTGACCTTTGGGTTTCAGTCGTCAGCTGATCAACCGCCATTTTGATTCTTGGGCCCAGCTCTTTAATTCGTCTCGGTACGTGAACGCTCCACGTTTTATCTCTTAGGAAACGTTTAATTTCACCGATGATTGTCGGAATCGCAAAAGCTTCAAACGATTTGCCGACGACGGGATCGTATCGCTTAATCGCACCAAGCAGCCCGATCATGCCGACCTGACGAAGGTCCTCGTGAAAGCTTTTGCCTTTTGAATATTTTTTCGCAAGCATATCAACCAGATTTGTATACACCCGCACAAGCGTTTCCTGCGCCTGTTCATCTTGATTTGTTTGGTAATCGCTTATGAGCCGATCGACTTCATCTTTAGTTAGTTTCGTAGTTTTTGATGGTTGTGTCATGATCAACTCGCTCCCCATTTAAATACTTTGTCATCGCTACGGTGACGCCTGAGTTGTTTTGCACTCTGACTTCATCCATGAGCGTTTCCATTAAATATAGACCGAGCCCTCCTTCTGATAATTGATCAACTGTGTGCGAAGGTGTGTACGGGCCTAGATCTTGCTGCTTTTGATCGAAATCAAAGCTGTCTCCTTCATCCGCCACAATCACCTCTAACCGGTCTTCGAACACACCGAATCGTATTGACACTTCCCCATTTTTATCTTCTTTGTAAGCGTGCTGAACCGCATTTGTACACGCTTCACTGACTGCGATTTTCAGATCTTCAATTTCATCGTACGTATAGCCCATTCTGCTTGCGACGCCTGACAGCGTCAGCCTTATAATTCCCACGTATTCAGGCTGGGCCGGCACTTTCATTTCGATGTAATCAGCGTTATTCTTCATTGCACTCCACCTTCTGACTTTGCAGAAATATCAATGATGTCCTTCAGGCCTGTGATGTCAAACAGACGGATCAGCCTGTCAGAAAGATTTTCAAGCTTCAGCGAACCGCCTTGTTTTTTCACTGTCTTAAAGACACCTACAAAAACGCCCAGTCCGGTACTATCCATGTAGCTCACATCTTTCAGGCAAATTTTTAAATCAGCGCCTTGTTCTGCCAGAGGAACAAGTTTCTCTCTGAGCACCGGAGCTGAATATACATCGATTTCTCCTGCAATATTTACTTGTATATCATTCTCGTTTTGCTTCACATCAACATTTATATTCATACATATCACCTCAAATTTTCCTTCAAATCACTAATTCACTTATACCCACGGCCGGCTGATGCTAAACCTTTCTTCGCAAAACAATTAACGTAAAATCATCGTGAAGCTGAAAGTCCTGCAATTTGAGGAGGCTGTCATAAATGTTTTTGACCATTTCCTGCGCGGAGGAACACATATGTTCCTCAATGAGTTTCTGTAAATCAGGACGCTCCAAGAAACCATTTTCTGTTCTGCATTCTGTGACGCCGTCAGAAAATAACACAATCATATCGCCCGTTTCGAGATGCTGATCGAATTGTTTATAGTCATAATCCTGCGAGATGCCGAGAACAAGCCCTTTGGCCTCTAAATCGTAAAACGTGTTGTCTTTTTGAGAATAATAGAATCCCGGTTCATGTCCCGCTGAAGCATATGTAATTTGATGTTTGTCCATATTGTAATTTGCATAAAACATCGTAATAAACATGCTGGCATCAACATTTTGCTCAACAACCCGGTTTAAATTTTTCAGCACCTGAGAAGGGTGTATGCCCGTTTCCGGCAAAGAATCCATCGCATATTTAATCATGGACATACAAAGAGCCGCCGGAATGCCTTTTCCGATCACATCAGCAATTGCGATATTGATGGATTCCTTGTCTTTGACAAAGTGGTAGTAATCACCGCTCATCTGTTTAGCGGGCACACTGATGGCGCCGATATCCAGCGCTTCTTCTTGCGGAATCTTTGTTCCTAGCAGCGTCTGCTGAACATTTGCCGCGATTTCAATTTCTGATTTGATTTCCTGCTGTATCCCCCTAAGGGTTTGATGCTCCTGATAAGCCATTCCATACCCAATCATGACTTCTATTAAAAAATCCAGCGAATGAAAAACATCTTCCGGGAGACTCGGATACAGCTCCTTCAGCACTTTTCGGTGTATGCTGATGATTTCTTCCGGAGGAATTTGGTGCTCGATTGTTTTTCGGCTGAATTTTTGGGCCTGATATAAAGATGTTTCTGTTAATTCGGCTATATATCGACTAAGCAGCTGGTGATACCGCTGCTCAATAACCTCCCTAAAATCCACTTTCTTACCTCCTACCGAAGCCATTTAATGGCTTGTATCTCTGTTCCTTCCCCCGTTACGGAATTTAAGCTGAATTCATCCATCAGCCTTTTCACGCCGGGAAGTCCCGCTCCGAGTCCGCCAGACGTTGAAAATCCGTCTTCCATGACTTTGCGGATATCGGGAATTCCCGGCCCTTTGTCTTCCGCTATGATTTTGAGGCCTTTTTTTCCTCTGTCAGCGACCTGTTCAATTCCGATCTGGCCTTTACCGGCATATAAATAAATGTTTCTGGCTAATTCTGAAATAGCCGTTGTAATTCTAGCCTGGTCTACAGTGCCGAAACCCAGTTCTTTTGCAACGTTTCGCCCCAGCTGTCTGGCGGCCACAATATCCCATTCTGTCATGATTTTTACACAGGATTGGTCGTTCATTCGCTATTCCCCCAATTCCCGCTTCAATGTCTCAAGCCCCTGCTCTAAGTCGAGCGCAGTTTCGATTTCCTCAAGCGCGATTCCAAGCTCAATCAGTGTCACTGCTACAGCAGGCTGAATTCCCGTCAAAACCACTTTTGCGCCCATTAGTTTGGACATCGTGATCACGTCGCCAAGCACTTTTGCGATAAAGGAATCAATCATGTCCACAGATGTCAGGTCAATGACAACTCCGTTAGCGCCTGTTTCGTATATTTTATTTAATAAGTCTTCTTGAAAGGTTAATGCGGTTTGGTCATCAAGTTCCCATTGAATGGACACTAATAAGCAATTATACAGTTTCAAGATCGGGATTTTCGGATGTCTCAAAATGTTATTCCCCCAATGAAACAATTTTTCGATCTGTCATTTCCAAAGCCGTTTGAATTCCTTTTTGCAGGGTATTCTTAGTAATAACTTGGGATAAATCAATGCCAAGGTTGACGATGGTCTGAGCAATCTCCGGACGGATTCCGGCAAGCAGGCATTTTGCTCCGACAAGCCTTACCGCTTCAGACGCTTGAATAATATGATGGGCAACCATCGTGTCGACGACCGGCACGCCCGTAATATCGATCAAAACGACTTGTGAGCGATATTTGACGACGCCATTAAGCAGATTTTCCATAATTCGTTTTGCGCGTTCGGTATCAATTGTTCCGACCAGCGGCATCACAGTGATATTTTCAAACACCGGGATGAGCGGCGCCGACAGCTCCTGCAGGGCGATTTTTTGCAGGGATACTGTTTTTTCCCATGAGATGGAGTACTGATTAAAGATTTCTGTATTAATCGGGCTGAAAAAGCGGTCAATCTGCCAGATGAGTTCCGTACTCTCTTGATCTGGCAATCTCTTATCATTCATTTTTGTGTAGAGACCCTTCCAGAATTCAGCAAGCGCCGTAGCGAGAAACTTCAAAGAAAGTCCGATTTGCACGGCTCTCAGCGCCAGTTCACTGATTTGGTCCTCAGCAGAGATGTCATCCTTAACAGATAAAAGAAGAATGTCGATATATTCTTTAGATATATTTTCATACACTTGATCAGTGAGCTGATATGATTCTTGCTCGCTTAATTCTTTTAGTGTGTCAGTCCACAGTTGGAGCAGTTCATTTTGATTCTCGGCAATGAACTGGTATACAGTCTGATTCGACATCAAATTCGCTTACCTCCCGATAAAAAGCAACATATTTTTTCGTTATTTCATTATTATATCGCTAATTTTTTTTGAAAACAAAAAAAGTTGCTCTATTTGAGCAACCTGTACATATGTCTAAAAATCAATGAGTGCCAAACTGATTTGTAAGGCTTCATCAACCTTATCCATCATTTCATCATCCAGATGAGTAATCTTATCCGTTAACCTTTGCTTGTCAATCGTCCGAATTTGCTCCAGCAAAATAACGGAATCTCTTTCAAAACCGTAGCGTTTTGCATCGATTTCGACGTGGGTTGGTAATTTCGCTTTCTGTATTTGTGCTGTTATGGCTGCAACAATAGCAGTTGGGCTGAAGCGATTTCCGATGTCATTTTGGATCACTAAAACCGGGCGCACCCCGCCTTGCTCTGAGCCAACAACAGGAGATAAATCAGCAAAATAAACATCGCCGCGTTTCACAATCAAATGATTATCCTCCGCTGACTAAGCGCTCAACTGTCGTTTCAGCCTCGCACTCCGCAAAGTGAGCCTCAGAAGAAATATTCAGGTTGATTTTCGCCATTTCCATATAGCCGCGTCTCATCAAATCACGGTTGTGACGAGTTGTTCGTTCGCTGACATACGCTCTCACTGCTTGTGATATCAGTTCGTTTCTGCTACGTTTCTCCCGCATCGCTACACCATCCAATTCAGCCACTAGGTTTTCGGGCAAGCTGATTTTCATTTCGGTTCTTGCGCTGGATTCAGACAAAAAACATACACCTCCACCAAACTTACGGATACGACTCTTTATCCATCCAGTGATAATGATACCATTATTCACTCTTCAAGCAAAGCTGTTTTATGAATTCTCCATTGAGATGAGCTATTTGCTTGCATTTTCCTGCAATAAAGGATTTCTCAATTCCATTATACTCCCATTTTCCAAAAACATACGGGGAACACGGGAACTTATTGTACAAGACACCTCGTAGTTGATGGTTTCCAGCCTGCCGGCGATTTCATCCATGGAAATATATTCATCCCCCTGCCGGCCTATTAATGTTACTTTTGTGCCCGGCGGATATTCCTGATCCAGCTCCACCATAAATTGGTCCATGCAAATTCGGCCGGCGATTTTCAGCCGTTTTCCCTTCACAAGAATCTCGGTTCCTTTCAATTTTCGAAGCCAGCCGTCGGCATAGCCAACAGGCACCGTTCCGATCCATGTGTCTTTTTCTGCTGTGTATTCCGCTCCGTAGCTGACACTCTCGCCTTTTCTGATCAATTTAACATGAGACAGCGTCGAATGCAGGGTAAATGCAGGGAGCAGCTGAAACGGTATTTCGTCCGTAATGTCGGCTGACGGACGGAGGCCGTACATGCCAATGCCGAATCTGACCGCGTTGAAAAAGCCTTTTTTCAGACGAAGACCGGCGGCGCTGTTCGCGCAGTGGACCATCAGGTTCTTTAACGGCAGCGGCGCAATCAGCTCTTTAAAGCGCTCAAATTGCATCAAAAAATAGCTTCTTTCTTTTTCATCCGCTGTCGCAAAATGGGTAAATACCCCCTTGCACTTTAAACTGGGGTTGCGGTCAAGAATCGCCAGCACGTTCTGAACTTCTTCTTCCGATTTTACGCCAAGCCTGTTCATCCCCGTATCGACCTTCAAATGAAAATGAAGAGGACGTTTTTTCAAGTGGCGGGCTGCTTCCTGAAGCCATTCAACAGAATAGCCTGTTAATGTCACGTCATATTCCGCCGCGATTTCCGCATACTCCGGCGGGACCGCGCCAAGCACTAATATAGGCGCCTTAAAACCCTTGTTGCGCAGGGAAATCGCTTCATCCAGAATGGCCACCGCCAAGCATGAAGCACCTGCATCAAGTGCCGCCTGCGCTGTTTCTGCGTCGCCATGCCCGTAGGCGTTCGCTTTTACAACCGCTATCAGTTGGACATGTTCGCCGATGTGTTTTTTCATATTGCTGACATTTTCCTTTATTGCGGACAAGTCGATTTCTGCCCACGTATCTCTGTAAAAAGGTTTTGTGCTCATCATGACACTTCCTAGCTTTTATTCAATATCATTTACATATCATACTAAAATTATAGACAAAGGGAAATGATCCCTAACGAAAAAAGGCCAAATCACGTTTGGCCTTTGGCGATTATTTAGACGATTGTCCCTGCATGCTTTTCGCGACTGTCACCATTTCCTCTTTAGAAAGATCTTTAGAGGAGAGAAGGTAATCTACACCGTCATATGTCCATGATAGTGATGCGTCTGACAAGGCGCCGATGGTGTAGCCGAGATTCACCGGTTCGCCGTTCATTGTAACTGAGGAAGAAGCTTTGGCGACCTGGGCTTTTTCCTGTATTAAAGTAAATGATTTTTCTCCTCCGTAGGTCATGATGATACGCTTCCCGTCTTCAGAGGAAATATCTTTTTCTTCAAGCAGCTTTACGCCAAGCGGCAGTTCAAGCGGGGTTTTGACCGCGAACGTGTCGGATGGCTTCGCGCTTGTGGCGACATCCATTTGGGAAAGCGTCATATTTTTCTTTTCGTCAAATGATTCTTTGTCGAATTGTTTATTAAATTCGAAGCTGCTGAATTCCACTTTCACCATGACTTTTCGGTCTGTATCCATCACTTTGACAGATGATGGGCTCATATCTTTTTTGTTAAATGTGATTTCTTGCGTCGGCAGCATTTTGTTATGCTGATAGTTTGTTTTTGTTTCGAATACGTATTTCTTTTCTTTCGCAGTGAAGACTGCATCCGAATCGTTTTGAACATCCTTTACAAGCGATTCAAACAGGTAGACCTGGCTGCTGTTGTTCGGCCAGTCGCTTTGAAACCTGAAGCTCTTATTTAAAGACGGCGTGAGAACAAATACTCCGTTTTCATTTCGTAAAATGACTTGGTTTTGGTCCTTTTTCGGATTTTCCAGATAAACTCTGTACAGAGACGGCTTTTTGTGCCAGATTTCCACATTGTATACTTGAGGCTCACTCCCTGTCTCGATGGTCATTTTTGCTTTTGCTTTGTACGAGGTGTATTCTTTCGCCTTTTCATCTAATCCGGTCACAATATCTTGCTGCGTTTTTTGCCCGCAGGCAGAAAGAATAAGGACAGCAAGCAGTCCCGTTAAAAGCAAAACAAAGCTTTTTCTCACCTTTTTCAACCCCTTTTTCTCAATTGATGTAAAAGGAAGAAATCGCTTGTTTGACTTTAACGGTACGCTCGGTACACGTTAGGCAGAACGGATGCGTACCATAAAAGCCTCAAACAACTTGTCTCCCTTAATGCACTATCAAATATATGAGTGGGGTTTCCCTAATATGCAGACTAGCTTGACAACCTTTCAATCACAACCTGCGCGGCCGCATATTCCTTTGTATGTGTGATTGATACGTGAACAGCGGCTTGGCTCAGTTTCGTGCAAATGATGTAAGGCTTGCCATTATGGTCTTTCTTAATTACGATGTCCTGAAAACTGAGATGCTTCCCTATACCGGTGCCATATGCCTTCGAGAATGCTTCTTTTGCCGCGAATCTGCCCGCGAGAAATTCGATTTTTCTTTTTTCTGAAAGCTCATGATATTGGTCAAGCTCGCTTCGGGTTAAAATCCGCTCGGAAAACCTTTTCTGGCGGCCTGCCATAGAGGAGATCCGTTTAAGCTCGGTGATGTCCAGTCCAATGCCGTAAATCATGTGCAATAACCTCCTTTGCGGTACGTACTATTTGAATGGTTTGTCTCATAAACGTGTTACTATAGAAATACAAAAATGAAGAAAAGGGGCTCGGAATGTTTATACGGACTGAAAATTTCCAAACGTTCATCAGACTTTATCCCGCTGTCACCTTTATATTGGCCTTACAAGCTGTTCTCTGGCTGTTTTTTTCACTTCCTGCCCATTCAGTCGTGTTGTGGAGAGACGCGGTCACAGGCTATAATCTAGGCGTTGCAAACGGTGAATGGTGGCGGCTGATCACACCGATTTTGCTGCACGCAGGTTTTACCCATCTGCTGTTTAATTCCATGTCCATCTTTTTATTTGCCCCCGCTTTGGAGCGCATGCTGGGAAAAGTGCGTTTTCTGCTTGTGTACGCCGGCTCCGGTATCATCGGCAATATCGGCACATATGTGGCAGAGCCGCTTGATTACGTGCATGTCGGGGCTTCAGGCGCGATTTTCGGGCTGTTCGGCGTGTATCTGTTTATGGTTCTTTTTCGGAAAGAGCTGATCGGACAGGAGCACTCCAAAATGATTCTCACACTGCTCGCATTTGCCATTCTCATGTCGTTTATCAACTCCAATATTAACATGATGGCCCATCTGTTTGGGCTTTGCGGCGGGTTTCTTCTCTCGTTTTTATGTGTGCAAAAAAAAGAGCGGCGGTATTAACCGTCCGCTTTTTCATATGAATACCAATTCAAGATGAAGCCCGCATCCTCTTCACCTACATCCCTCACCGTTAATTCTTCCATATGGCTTGATGATTTTACCGAGGTAGAAATGGTATACAGGCTGCCTTTCTTTTGAAAATAGGATTGGCTGAACTTGCAAACCTGCATTCGTTTTTTCAGCACAATCGCGGTTGTTCTGTTGAACAATCTGGACGTCAATTGGAGGCGATCGCCGTTAATCGTCCAAGCTGCATCCTTATATGCGAGGTAGCCGAAAATCAATTCAACCGGCAGCAAGATGATTGACAGATAACCCCACGGCTGAAAGAAAATGCATAACGGGATGATCAAAAAGATTGAAAAAATGACGGAACGGAATAAATATCGTTTTAACGCGCGCCGCGGCAGGCGGCGGACGTTTTCTTCCAGCGTGTATTCCGGCGTAAATGTCCGAAGCATGTCCGGAAGCTTTTTTTTATGAATCATCGGAAAGAGGATGGTCAAAGCGCCTTCTTCTTTTTCCCTGTCGCCGCCGCCCGCGCTGACGATGGACACCGTCACAAAGCCGAAGAGCTGTCGGATGATATTTTCTTTTATTTTAATGGCTTGTATTTTCCGGAGCGGTATTGTGACTTGATGTTTTTCAATAATTCCTCTTGAAATCACCAATTCCTGCTCTTTTTTTATGATTTGAAAGTTCGCGTATCTAAACATCATACCGGCGATGCTGAAAATCCAGGCAATAAATAAACCGATAAAAATAAGGACCGCGTAAATGCCGATGCTGGCGTGCTTCAGGAAGGAGAATTTATCGAAAATCCAATCCATCGGCAGCACTTCGTCAAGCTGGGAAATAAGCGCAAATACAGCGGAAATAATCACTCCGATTCCGCCGGAGGTTGAAGCGGCCACGAGCAATTCTTTTGCGTTCATGCGGTAGTGCTCTTGCGGTTCAACTGCTGGAATCAGCTCCTGCTCTGCTTCGGAACAATCTTCATCGTGTTCGCTTGCGTGTCTTTGCGCTTTTTTCTTAAAGACGGCTTCCTTGATGCGCTCGGCTTCTTCAACAGAAATAGCAGAAAGAACCGCTTCCGCCTCCTTGCCTCCGCCCGCCGTTTCAATTTGCAGCTTCACCAGCTTAAAAATTTGCTGGACCACGCCCGCACTCGTATTCATCGTTTGAATACGCTCAATCGATATGTATCGCTTTTTCGTCACAAACAAGCCTTCTTCGATCCTAAATTCATCATCTTCAATTCGATAGGTGAACTTTCTCCATTTGATGATGCTTGCCGCTACAAGCCAGATGAACAGCACGCCGAGCACAATGGCTCCGTAAAAACGGACTGTATGGTTCGAATTGACGATGTACACAAAAAAGAATGGCAGAATGATATTTTTTACCGTTTGAATAATGGTATGGCATAAATTCAAAATGACTGCCGCCGGGTGCAGGCGTTTCGGTTCAGACATCATCGTCAGTCACCCTTGCCAGACGGGAAATGGAGTCTCTCAGCCGATCCGCTTCCTCCATCTCTAAAGCTGGGATCGAATGAACGGTCGCGGCCGTGGAAATTTTCACCGTTGCCAGGTTGTATTTTTTTAATAATGGCCCTTGTGACGTATCGACGTGCTGAACTCTGACCATCGGGACAATCACACGTGTCACCACAAAAATACCTGACTGAATGTCTATTTCATGTTCATGGACTTCATAGCGCCACACTTTATGGCGGATCTTTGGAATGATAAGGACTGTCACAATCGAACCCAGCAGCCAAACCGCGCCGAGCACGCCGCTGATCCAGTACGGCCAATGAAAATAATAGCTTAACACTGCAACTGCTATGACAATAAGCAAGCAGACAGCGGATACGATGATTTCTTGAAGTCGCCAAACCTTTAATCCGTCTGGACTGATTTGGTTTTTTGGCTGCTCTCTCAATATACCTACCTCCCGTTTTTTCGTCGTTACTTATACGTCTCTTATACAGAAAGGTTTCATTCTTAAGCATACATAGAAAAATGGCTCCCGTCAGCTGAAAGTTTGCTGAATCACAAATTGCGAACATAAAAAAACCCAAAACGTTATGTTTTGGGCTTTAATCGATAGAATTAGTAAGATTTTTTCTGGCGTCTGTCACCTGAACCTGAAGAACGGCGATCGTTTGAACGCTTTTTGTCATAGGAAGAACGGTTGTTGCTTTTCCCTTTTCCGCCGCGGTATCCGCCGCCTTGCCCGTCTCTGCGTTTAGAAGAGCGTTGGTTCTTGTAGCGTTTGCTGACCATCGGCGCTTCGTCTGTTAAGCGAACCGGTGTGTCGTCCGGCTCTTTTGTAGCCATTTTGATAGCCGCTGCAACCACTGTTACTGCATCATGATCTTCAAGCAGCTCAGCTGCCGCTGTCATGTAGAAGTTCAGGTTGTTTTCACTGATTGTCGTGCGAAGACGTTCAACAGTAACCTGCTGCTGGCCTTCTAACGCTTCATCAAGTGTAGGCTCCTTCATGCGGTCCATTTTGCGTTTTGTTGTTTGTTCGATTGCGCGAAGCATGCTTTTCTCACGCGGTGTAATGAACGTCATCGCCATACCTGTTTTTCCTGCACGGCCTGTTCTTCCGATACGGTGAACATAGCTTTCAGGATCTTGAGGCACGTCGAAGTTGTACACGTGTGTTACGCCTGAGATATCAAGTCCGCGAGCGGCAACATCAGTTGCGACAAGAACCTCGATTGCACCTTCTTTAAATTTGCGAAGCGCAACCATACGTTTCGCCTGCGTTAAGTCACCGTGAATTCCTTCAGCCGCATATCCGCGAAGGTTCAAGGCTTCAGCAAGCTCATCGACACGGCGTTTTGTACGTCCGAATACGATCGCAAGCTCAGGAGACTGAATGTCAAGAAGACGAGTCAGTGTATCGAATTTTTTGCGCTCTTGCACTTCTAAATAGAACTGCTGAATGTTAGAAACCGTCATTTCTTTCGCTTTTACTTTTACATGTTCCGGTTCAGTCATGAAGCGCTCTGCAATGCGTTTGATCGGCGCTGGCATTGTAGCAGAGAACAGAAGTGTCTGATGCTCGCTCGGCACGTTTGAAAGGATAGATTCAATGTCATCAATGAATCCCATGTTCAGCATTTCATCGGCTTCATCCATTACAACAGTGTTTACGTTGTTTAAACGAATTGTGCGGCGGTTGATATGGTCAAGAAGACGTCCAGGTGTTCCGACAATGATATTCGGATTTTTCTTTAACGCCCGGATTTGCCGTCCAATATCCTGCCCGCCGTAAATAGGAAGAACCTTCGCACGCTTATCTTGTCCGATTTTATATAATTCTTCTGATACTTGAATGGCTAATTCACGGGTTGGCGCGATTACGATTGCTTGAATATTAGGAGACTCGGGGTTAATTTTTTCAACAAGGGGTATACCAAACGCAGCTGTTTTACCTGTACCTGTTTGCGCTTGTCCAATGACGTCTTTATTTGAAAGTCCGAGCGGTATTGTTTGTGCCTGAATCGGTGTTGCTTCTTCAAATCCCATACGATTAATTGCTTTCATGAGATCAGAACTTAAATTAAAATCTTGAAACGTTATAGTCAAATTATTCAAACTCCTTCTAATTGCTGTTTCAGTAATGTCGTGATTTACCACTTATAAAACTGCCCTTTAAACCAAAAGGACAGGATCCATCCGTATACAAAGCCCGAATTACTTTACATTTTATCTTACCATTACACTATTGGTTTTTCAATAAGATGAGAAGCAGATCCGCTTCTCGAATATGCCGGCTTGCTGCTTCATCCGCTTCCAAATGTCCGGCGGAGAACTTCGGGGCAGCGGAAGAAAGTCCGGACGAGTATTTACGCATCATGAAATAACCTGTCTTTATTGTATCATAGCCGCAGCCGGCCAGACATACATAATTTCCGGCCGGCATACATTATTGTTCGCACATCATATTATTTTATGATGCCATATGCGGTTTTTTTGCAGTTTTTTTATGAAAGCGGGCTCTCTATTAAATCTTTAACGATTTCTTCAAGCTTCATACCTCTGGACGCTTTGAATAAAATCAAATCTCCTTTTGACGCGTTTTCTTTCACAGCTTGGAGGAGATCTTTTTTTTCGGTGTAATGGCTGACGCGGTCTTTCTCAAAGTGTTCCAGTGCGCCTTCCGCGATAAAAGCTCCCAGCTTTCCGTACGTAAAGACACGGTCGATTTTTTCAGGGCTGATCACAGCGCCGCACTCTTTATGAAACGTCTCTTCAAGATCGCCGAGTTCAAGCATATCACCTAGCACGAGCATTTTTTTTCCGTAGCCATCAAGGCTTTCAGTCAATTGAATGGCCGCCTTCATGGAAGTCGGACTCGCATTATAAGCGTCATTGATAATCGAAATGCCGCTGTCTGTTTTGATGAGTTCAAGTCTCATGCCGGTTACCTTTAGTCCGCTTAATCCTTTTGCCGCATCCTCAGGGGTGATACCGAAATAAGCTCCCGCGGCAATCGCAGCCATGGCGTTCATGACATTGTGTTTTCCAAGGATCGGAATAAAAAACGTTTTTTCCATTCCTTTGATGGTAAAATGGGTTCCCGCTTCACTCTGGCTGACATCCTGAAGCTGATAATCATTTTGCGCTCCAGTTCCGTACGTTTTCGTTTGGCAGCTGTACGCTTTTTGAAGAAGCGGCTCGTCACCGATATAAATCAGCACTCCGTCTTCTTTAAGCCCGTTAATGATTTCAAGCTTCGCCTCCGCGATGCCTTCTCTTGAACCAAGGTCCTGCATGTGGGATTCACCGATATTCGTAATCACTGCCGCATCCGGGTTTGCCAAGCGGGACAATAGGTCAATTTCTCCTTTGGCGCTCATTCCCATCTCCAATACAGCGATCTCCGTATCTTCAGGCATGGCTAAAACCGTCAGGGGCAGACCAATGTGATTATTGAAGTTTCCTCCTGTTTTGTGAACGCGGTACCGGGTTTCCAAGACAGCGTGAATCATATCTTTCGTTGTCGTTTTCCCATTGCTTCCGGTTACCCCGATGACACGAGTGCCAAGCTCCCGCAAATATGCTTTTGCAAGCTGCTGAAGAGCGGAAAGGGTGTCGTCCACTAAGATAACGGCTTGATTCTCGGGCGGATTTGGTTCTGACCGATCCCAAAGAACGGCCGCAACACCGGCTTCAAAAGCCTGCGGCACAAAAGTATGGCCGTTAAAATGTTCCCCTTTCAGCGGGATGAAAAGCTGGTGCTGTTCCAGTTTTCTTGTATCAGTTGCCACTCCATAAATGACTGTTTGTTCATATTGCGGATTTGTCAGTGTGCCTTTGACCATCTCGGCAATGTTCTTTACTGTTCGCTTAATCAAGTGAGGTCCCTCTCTTTCTTGTGATATACGGGAAAAGACACTGCCTTTTACCGGCAGTGTCCATTTCATTAGAATGTATGCTTGATCAATTGTTTTTCAGCATGGCGTTCTTTTGCAAGCTCCACAAGCTGTTCAATCAGGTCTGCGTATTCCACTCCAGCCTCTTTCCAAAGCAGCGGGAACATGCTGAAAGGTGTAAAACCAGGCATTGTATTGACTTCATTGATCAGAAATTCGCCGTCAGCTGTCAGGAAAAAGTCCGCTCTGACAAGGCCTGACCCATCGATCGCTTTAAACGCCTTAATCGCCATGTCACTGATTTTCGCGTATTCCTCATCGGTCACATTCGCCGGAATCATCAGATCGGTGTCTCCATCCTCATATTTCGCTTTGTAGTCGTAGAAATCTGTCTTCGGCGCGATTTCTCCCACAGCAGAGCATTTAGGATCGTCATTTCCAAGAACGCCGATTTCGATTTCGCGGCCGTTAATTCCTTCTTCAACGACGACTTTACGATCATATTGGAATGCCAGCTCAAAGGCTTTTTGCAGTTCTTCACGGTCTCGGCACTTGCTGATTCCGACACTTGAGCCAAGGTTCGCCGGTTTTACGAAACAAGGGTAGCCTAATTCCTGTTCGACCTGCTCACAGCTTTCTTTCGGTGAACGAGTCCAGTCTTTCTTAAGGAAAGCTGCGTATTTAGCCTGGGCAAGGCCGGCTTGCGCGAATAAATGTTTCATGACGACTTTATCCATGCCGGCTGAGGAAGCAAGCACACCATTGCCGACATAAGGAATATTCAACAGTTCGAGCATTCCTTGAATCGTTCCGTCTTCCCCGTTCGGTCCGTGGAGGAGCGGGAATACGACGTCAATAGATTCATTTTGCTGTGACGCTTCCTGCGGAAACATCTCCTGATTCAAGGCAGCTGGAGAAAAAGCACTGCCTCCCTGCTCAAATTGAAGCATTTTCACGTTAGAAACAGGCTCAGTTAAACGGGCGCCTCTTACCCATTCGCCTTTTTCAGTTATATAAATCGGATGTATATCAAACTTCTCAGTATTTAGCGCTTTGATTACAGCCAGAGCTGTCTGCAGGGAAACATTATGTTCTGCCGACTTTCCTCCGTATACTAATCCTAGACTTGTTTTCAATGGATACTCCCCCCACTACAATTCATCTTTACTATCTTATCACTTTCACGAGAAAATGATCTAATTATTTTTGGGCATGCTGATGTTGAATGCATATATATGTAATTCCTTTTTATTTTATATTAAAATGACATTGAAAAGGAGATGTGACATATGAAAAAAATCACAACAAACGAACAATTTAATGAACTGATTCAATCTGATAAAGAAATAATCGTAAAATTTTATGCTGATTGGTGCCCAGATTGCACACGCATGAATATGTTCATCGGCGATATTCTGGAAGAGTACAATCAAAACGATTGGTATGAGCTCAATAAGGACGAGCTTCCCGAACTTGCTGAAAAATACCAAGTAATGGGTATTCCCAGCTTGCTTATCTTCAAAAACGGTGAAAAAACAGCTCACCTTCACAGCGCCAATGCCAAAACGCCTGAAGAAGTGACTGAATTTTTATCTGAACATATAAGCTAATTCGTTAAACAGCCTTATTTTATGTCGTCAGGCTCTACATGAACATGAACATGTGTGACATCGTGTTCATGTTTTATTTTGTCCTCTACTTCATCCGCCACTCCATGCCCTTCTTCAACTGTAAGCTTCGGATCAACCGTAATGACCATCTCGATATGAACAGTGCTGCCTAAATATCTCGCTTTCACATCCTTTAGGCGATGTACATTTTCAATTCTGCCGACGGTTTGTTTGTAAGGCTCAAGATCTTTTAATTGGAAGCCGTCTGTTAAGGAATGTGAAGCGTCTTTAAAGATATCCCAAGCCGTTTTGCAAATGATGATGCCGATGATAAAAGCTGTTACCGGATCGATCCACGGCAGATGCAGCTGAGACGAAAAAACACCGATAAACGCGCCGGCACTCACATAAGCGTCTGACCTGCTGTCCTTCGCCGCCGCCATCAAGGCAGAGCTTTTAATGGATGCCGCCAGCCTTTTGTTATACAAATAGATGCCATACATAAACACAGCACTTCCTAACGCCGTCCATGCCGCGATAAGGTTTGGCGTTTCCGTAGTTCCGTCCGCTATCGCTCTTCCTCCGCCGATTAACACTTCAATGCCGACAGCCATCATAATAAAAGACGCAACAAGAGACGAAATTGTTTCAGCCCGATAATGGCCATATGGATGATCGCTGTCAGCCGGCCTTTGGGAAATACGCAATCCAATCAGCACAGCTGCTGATGCTACAATATCTGTTCCATTATTTAATCCGTCTGCTCTTAACGCTTCGGAATGATATAGAATTCCAATGACAAGCTTCACAACAGCAAGGATGACATATGCCAAAATATTGAGGAGCGCCCCTTTTTCTCCCTTTTTCAGATTTTCTGTCCGCTCCATTGAATACCAGCCTCCATTCTATTACTTAGTATGGTTCAAAACATAAAAAATAGCAGCGACAGCATTTTCAATAAAGAGCGACATTTCGACAGCAAATTATTGCCCGGGAAACTTTTTGTCGATCTTTTGAACACTTTCATATTTTGGAAGAAAAGGACTGTTTTTACCTTTACAGGCTTTTGGGGACATTGTATAATGAAGTTAATTGATAATGATTATCAATATCGTTCGATTGGAGGTTGGTGACACAATGACACCTCAGTCTGCAGAAACCAGAAAAAAACAGCTCATTCATCTGTTAATACAGAATGGTATATACAAAAAGTCAAAGCGTCATTTGTATGAATTGTCGCTTACGGAGTTAGAAAGTGAATACAAACATGTCAGGAGGGCGCCAGAGCATGTCGAAGCGTAAAGTGAAAACGTACCAGCAGCTGATACAGGAAAACAAAGAGGCAATTATCGGCAATCCAAAGCTCATGAACGTGATTTATGACAGGATTGACCGCAAGCATCAAAAAAATCTCCAAGAGCAAAACAATACATAAAAAGAGCCGGGAAGGCTCTTTTTTTATGACTCAAACGCCTCGGCAGCCAGTTTTTGGATTACAGCGTCATCCATCGGCGGGTTATGGAGACCGGCGCGCACATCCCGATAATAGCGCTGAAGCGGGTTAGTTCGTTCAAGGCTTTTTGCCCCAACAATTCTCATTGCTTTATCGACAACAGACAGCGCAGCATTTGTGACAATATGTTTCGCTGCACCGAGCTCACTTCTCAAGTGAGGGCGGCGTTTGGGATCGTCATATAATTGAGCGATATGGAACAGAAAATGTCTGGCCTTAAGCAGTTCAAGCTCCATTTCGCCTGTTCTTTGCTGGACGGCCGGGACATCCTTGATCGGTCCATTCAAACTGTTTGGAGAATACTCAGAAGCAAATTGTACCGCATAGTCTCGCGCTGCTTGAGCAATGCCAAGATAAACCGCAGGAATATGAAGCAGCCAGCCATTCGGCTTCGCTCCCCGAGGCCCTTGAAGCAATTCCACCAGTTTCTCCTCATCGAGCGTTACCTCATTCAGTACAAGGTCATGGCTTCCTGTCGCCCGCATCGCACTCATATCCCACGTTTCTTCAATCGACAAACCGGGATCATCTTTATGGATGAGAAAGACGCCTGTTGTTTGTTTTTCTTCCATCCATGCGGTCACTAAAAAATAATCCAGCGCTTGTGACATCGTCGTAAAGGTTTTTCTTCCATTCACTGTCCATTTGCCATCCTTTTTGACGGCGTTTGTACCGGGACGCCCTCCTCTTGTCGGGCTTCCTGTTTGCGCTTCTGTCGCCGCCCTGTTGATGACGGCTCCATTTTGAACTTCCTTGGCAATAAACGCAAACACATCCTTATCCCAGCTGTTGCCTTCCCCGAGCTCCCCGATTACGCTTAAATGCCAGCCGATGCTGAGCGCTGTGGGAGCGTCCCCCCGTGCAAGCCGTTCTTGAAACAAAAGCATATCATAAACAGAAATGCCCCCGCCCCCATAAGACGACGGCAATGTTAATGATGTATATCCGGCATCACGCAATTTTTGTATTTTTTCAACAGGAAAACGCCCCTGTTTGTCATCATCAGCGGCTGTTTGCTGAAATTCATCCGCAAGCCGTCCGATTTTCTCCATCCATCGCCGTTGTTGATTGTTTTGTATAAATAATGACATCCGGCAGCCCCCCAAGTTTTTAATTCCGATAAATTTAATATGTATTATAGATTTCCCGCCGCCATTCCGCAACTGTTAACCTTATTGTCCGGTATAGAAAAACACGCCGTTCCCCGGGGAACAGCGTGTTTACACAGGATTTGCATCCCGGTCTTGTTTCATACCGAGATAAATCAGCATATAGGTCAGGTAACCCATTGTCATCACAAGGCCGCCAAAGAAAAAGCTTGAGAAAATCGGCTCTTCAAAAGCGGTCACTGCTGCAAGCACAATCCAGCTGGCATACAGATAGATAATGAAATAGCGGATGCCCGTCTTCATTTTATATATCATGTACAGCCCCGCGAGAGAGAACAGTCCCAGCGCGAGTCTGAAATAAACAAGATGTTCAAACTGAAACATAAATGACACAAATGAGAATCCAAGCAGCAATACGATCGGTAAAGCGGTAATAAAGTTCCTCAATCGAGACACCTCCGTCAGTACCTTTAGTATAAACCAAAATATCAAATGATATTGATTTACGTGAGCTTTTTCACAAAAATGTCATTCCTTTCCTTTACACCCGGACATCTCGCTTACAGAAGCACCACCAGCCAACGGCAATGAAGAATATGGCATGTATGATGATAATTCCCGCTGAAAACAACGGCGTCATGCCTGAAAACAGGACTGTCTGTCCGCTGCTGTATTGGGTAAAGTCAGTGTTTGCAAAAAGCAAAAAGCTTCCCCATTTGTTTTCAAAGAGCTTCATGATCTGGACAAGTGTGCTCGCTCCATATAAAACGACAAAAGAAACGACGACTGCTACGGCGCTGTTGCGGAACAGTGAAGAACAAAGCAGCCCGAATAATCCCATCATGACGGCTTCAAGCCAGTTTGACCCGATCAGCTCAAGGGTGTTGATCAGCAATGTCTTTGATTCCGCGCTCACGGATGTGCCGAAAAAGACGAGACCGAATAATAATGACAGAATGTAGTATGCCAAATACAAGTAAAAGCTGACCAGCACGACTGTGATTAATTTTGACCAAAAAATCTTTTGCCGTTTTACCGGACGAATGAGCAGAAATTTGATCGTCTTTTTATCAAATTCCATTGAGACAATTGTTGCTGCAATCACAATCGTTAAAGCCTGCAGCAGAATGTTCAGGCTCGGTGTATACGATAAATAGCCGATAAAGTTTTCATCTGTTCCGGCACTGATGACAATCCGTTTAATGATCAATGCCATGAAAAATTGAAAGACTGCCATCAGGATAAGAGATACCAGTGTGACCTTCCGATTAAAAAGTTTCATGTGTTCATTCCAAATTAACTTAGACAAGTTCTTCTCCCTCCTCTTGATGAGCAGTTGTCGCTTTTAGGAATTCATCTTCCAGTGATTGTGTGTAAGGCCTAATAGAAAAGACATTCAGAGCTTGTCCGACAAGTAAACGGTTCAGTTCCGGAATATTTTCTTTTGCCACCTCAACAACAATCGCCCCGTTTTGCCGCTCAGCTAGGTATTGATGGCCTGTCAGCCAATTGAGCGCTTTTTCTTCCGGCTGCACTTCAATGACCGCTTTCTCTGTTTTTTGATCCGTTTCATGTAAGCTGACTTCCGCTTTAATTTCGCCTTTTTGAATGATGATGACACGGTCGCACAGATCCTCAACCTCACGCAATAAATGTGTCGCGAACAGGACTGCTGTTCCTTCTATTTCTGCGAGCTCCTTGATATGGTCACGAAAATCCTTCATGCCTGCAGGATCGAGACCGTTTGTCGGCTCATCTAATATAAGAAGCTTCGGCCGGTGAAGAATCGCCTGGGCGATGCCAAGACGCTGGCGCATGCCGAGCGAATAGGTTTTCACCTTATCGTGAATCGCTGACGTCAGCCCGACACGTTCCACCACTTCATCAAGTCGTTCATCGGTTATTTTTTTGTGCATATTTGCAAAGTGCTTTAGATTTTCCCAGCCTGTCAGGTACGGATAGAACTCAGGGTTCTCGACGATCGCTCCAACAGCTTCCATCGCTTTTTCAAACTCTGTATCGTGCTGGAATCCGCTGATTGTCACGCTTCCGCTGTTTTGTGTTAACAGCCCGACGATGATACGGATGAGGGTTGTTTTTCCGGAACCATTCGGACCGAGCAGGCCGATGATTTCTCCCTCCATGACGTCCATGCTGATTTGTTTGAGTATTTGTTTAGATCCAATCTTTTTATCGAGTCCTTCAATATGTAAAATCGGCTCAGCCATAAAGCCTTCCTCCTTTTTCGACAAAAAATAAACAGTGCCTAAAAATAGGCACTGTGTGTATTATAGCATTTGTGGCTTCCAAATGTTTGGTTAAACCGATAGCGTCGGCGTTTGCTCTGGCTGTTTGTTCTTTTCGGTTTCTGTAATGATGACGGCGCAGGCTGCGTCACCTGTTGTGTTCACCACTGTACGGAGCATATCGAGCAGACGGTCAATGCCGAGAATCAAGCCGATTCCCTCGACTGGCAGGCCGACAGATTGAAGCACCATGGCGAGCATAATCAACCCGACTCCAGGTACACCTGCGGTTCCGACACTTGCCAGCACCGCTGTCAGTATGACCATCAGCAGCTGCGTGAATGTCAGATCCTGTCCGAATACCTGTGCAATGAAGATGGTGGCTACCCCTTGCATGATGGCTGTTCCATCCATATTAATTGTAGCGCCGAGAGGCTGAACGAAGCTGCTGATCGGCTCAGGCACTTTTAATTTTTTCTGGGCTACATCCATTGATACCGGCAAGGTCGCATTGCTGCTGGACGTACTGAACGCGACGACCATGACCTCTGAGAAATCTTTAAAGAACGTAATCGGATTTCGTTTTGCAAAAAGTGCAATCGTTGAACCGTACGTCACGATTGCATGAATGATCAGGGAGAGCGTCACAACAATCATATACAGTCCCATCGCCTTAATTGCGCTGAAGCCTTGGCTGCCGATTGCAGTCGCAATCAGACCGAACGTTCCGTATGGCGCAAATTTCATGACCAAGTTGACGAGATACATCATCAGTTCATTTCCCTGTTCAACGACTTTTAGAAGCATATCCGCTTTTTTGCCGAGCATCGTGATGCCGAGCCCTACAAAAATAGAAAATACAATGATTTGCAGCATATTTCCTTCTGTCATCGCTTGAACGGGATTCGCAGGAATAATGTTCAGAAGAGTATCGGCAATACTTGGAGCTTCCTCAGCATCAAACTTGGCAGATGAAACATCATATGTCCCAAATTCACCAGGTTTAATCGTAAGAGCAAGAATAAGCCCGATCGTAATTGCCACTGCTGTCGTGATGAGAAAATAAGAGATGGCCTTCACGCCGATTCTGCCAAGCTTCTTTGGATCACCCAGCCCGGCTACTCCCAGTGTCAGTGAGAAAAAGACAATCGGCACGACAAGCATTTTAATGAGGTTTAAAAAGATGGTGCCAAGCGGACCGAATACAAACTTATTCAAATTTTCAAATAATTCAGGCGACATAACGTTGAGGACCAATCCAGTCACTGCACCAAGAACCAATGCAATGATGATTTTTGTTGCCAGTTTCATCAGCATTCCTCCCTTTTTTGAAAAAAAGCCCGCGAGAGACTCCCGCGGGCTTTGGCTGTATATCAAACCACAGAGCCCTCTCTTCACACCGATGGGGTTAGCTGACGGGTTCGGACGAAGAGATGTCCGTTTTTCAGATGAAAAATTAACCCCAATAGACCGGGTCCCCCACTCCTTATGCAAGGATTAAGCGTGTGGCTTGCTATTGTATGATTTAGTTTATTTATACAGAAAATATCCAATTTTGTAAACTGTTTTTCGTTACTTTTCTCTCGGATTTTTTTTAGGTCGATCTTCCTTGTTGGTGACGTCAAGAATATCAAGGAGAAACACAAAGATCGGAATCCCGATAATTAATCCCCAAATGCCGAAAAAGTGCTCAGAGAAAATGAGTACTGTGAAGGTGAAAAAGATCGGCAGCTCCGTTTTCGCAGACATCAGCTTCGGATTTAAGAAATAGGTTTCGATCGCATGTATGGCGAAGATGACAAGCACAATATAGAGCACATACATTCCGCCGCCAGTGCTGTAAGCGATGATACTGAGCGGGATCAGTGAAATGACGACGCCTGCTACAGGGATTAACCCTAGGAAAAACACCATGATAGAAAGCCCAAACAGCTGCGGGAAATGCATAATCGAAAGCGCGATAAACGTCAGAATGCAGTTGACGAGCGCAATGATGAATTGAGCTTCAAGCACCTTGCCGAACGTTCTTGCAAATTTGCTGCCGAAAAAAGCAAATTCCTCATAAAAGACCGCCAGTTTGCTCGTTTTAAATTTTCCCATGAATTCAGTAAGCCGCTTTTTCTCAAACAAGAAAAACATGCTGAGAATGAGAGCCATTACGATCTGTAAGCCGAATGTGCTGATATCGGCCAGATACGTATACACCACATTGAAACCCTCTTTGACATATGAACTGATATTAATATCCCCGAAAACACTGGTGATCTCATCAAAGAAAGGGATGCTGTCCGGGTGGTACGCAATATGTTTAATCTGCTTAACCAGCTGTTTAATCTGCTCCGCGACGACCGGATAAAATACAAATCCTCCGACTGTCAGCAGCACAGCCAGCAATATATAAAGAAACGTAATGACAACCCGCTGGCTCACGCGGAAAAACCGGCTTAAAAACTGCCGGACGACAGACTCCAAACGATCCATAAGAAATGTGAAGATGAAGGTAAGCAATATTAAGTTGATCATGCTCTTAAATAGATATAACACACCTGTTAACACGAGAAAGATGGAAAAACGCCTTACTCCCGGGTGCTGAAAAAATTTAACTAAAGCTGCCATTTATACACTCCTGTTAGGACAAACGTCCCTCATTCAATATAGTATCCATTTGTAAATTATATAACAAAAAAATGCTGAGGTCTCTGTCCTAACCTTAATAATTCTTAAACAATTAAAAAAACGGCCCCGTGGATGGGCCGTTTTTTTTCAGACTGCTGTTTTCATGCTTTCCACAGCCTCCACGCTTTTCGCTTCATCGAATTCATTTTCACTTTTTGCCACAATGATCGTGGCGATTCCGTTTCCAATCAGGTTCACAATGGCTCTTCCTTCACTCATAAAACGGTCGACACCAAGCAGGAGGGCAAGCCCCTCAAGCGGAATGACCTGAAGCGCTGACAGTGTTGAGGCCAGAACGATAAATCCGCTTCCCGTCACACCGGCCGCCCCCTTCGATGTCAGCATCAGAACGAGGATAATTGTAATTTGCTGGCCGATGCTGAGATCAACTCCAAATACCTGTGCCAGAAAAACCGTTGCCATTGATAAATAAATGGACGTGCCGTCGAGGTTAAATGAATAGCCCGTCGGAATGACAAGCCCGACAACGGATTTCGAGCAGCCATAGCGCTCCATTTTATCCATCATACGCGGAAGCACCGATTCTGAAGAGCTTGTGCCAAGCACGATCAGAAGCTCATCTTTAATGAAGCGAAGGTAATTCCACAGGCTGAATCCATAAAGCTTGCAGATGATATTTAACGCAACAAATACGAACAGGAACATCGTAATATAAACAGACATCATTAAGCTTGCCAGAGGCTTGATGGAGTCGAGGCCGAAGTGTCCGATCGTATACGCCATCGCCCCGAATGCCCCGATTGGCGCCGCACGCATGATGTAGCCGATGATTTTGAAAAAGACGTGAGAAATCTTGTCGAAGAAATCAATGACGCTTTTCCCTTTTTCACCTAATGCCGCAAGACCGACTCCGAAAAGAATAGAAAAGAATAAGACCTGCAAAATATCCCCTTTTGCGAAGGCATCAATCATGTTGGACGGAACAATGTGTGTGACAAATTCAATCCAGTCGATTCCCTGACCGCCATTTTGCGTGTATTGTGATACATCTCCCTTTTCAAGCTTGCTGTAATCAAGACCGGCGCCCGGCTTCATGATATTGACGACAAATAAACCGATAATGAGCGCGAGAGTCGTCACAACCTCGAAATAAATAAACGCTTTTCCCCCTACTTTTCCAACCTTCTTCATATCGCCCATTTTTGCAATCCCGAGAACGATTGTGAAGAAAATAATTGGAGCGATCACCATTTTAACAGCATTGATAAATGTATCGCCAAGCGGCTTCATTTCTTTTCCGACGTTCGGCCAGACCAGCCCGACAATGACCCCGATGATGACCGCGGTTATGACTTGAACTGTTAAATTTTTAAACAGTTTCATATTCTTCATCCCCCTGTCCTATTTCCCTTTGTGTCTTTCTTACTAGAATGATAGCGTTTTCAAGTGAGGTCGGGAAGTTTATGATCATAACGGACATTTTGGTCTTTTTGGTCTCAGATTTATCCTTTAAACACGTAGCGGTTAACGGGCCGCCCGACTCCTCCGTATTGGACATCCAGCTTAATCGTTCCGTTTTTTTCAAGGTAATCAAGGTATCGTCTGGCTGTCACTCTGGCGATGCCGAGCGCCTTGGCGACTTCTTCTGCAGAAAGGGATGCGGTTTGCCGTTTCAAAAAAGCAGTGACTTCATTCATCGTGAAATGATTCAGCCCTTTCGGCAAATCCTGTACGGCCTGCTGCGGCATATGCAGGATTGCATCGAGCTGTTCCTGGGACAGCGTATCATGCGCTTCGATTTTTTGTTTATATTGCTTGTACTTTTCAAGTGCCTGTCTCATTCGCTCAAGCTTAAACGGTTTTAAAATATAGTCGGCCGCTCCATTTTGCAGCATAAGAGAGATCGTTTCCTTGTCTTTTGCGGCGGAAACGACGATGACATCCACTTCCAGCTTTTGCTTTCTGATTTCCTGCAGCGTTTTGATTCCGTCCTTTTTCGGCATGTACACATCGAGAATCACGAGGTCGGGCTGTTTTTTTTTAATCAGCTTAATGCCTTCTTCTCCGTTACCCGCTGTTGCACAGACAGTGAAGCCTTTGACAGTTGTAATGAAATCCTTGTTTACCTCTTGAACCATCGGATCGTCTTCAATGAGCAGAACCTTCCATTCCTTACGAGCCATGCTGTAATTCCTCCCCCTTCATTGGAAAAACGATTGAAAAAGATGTTCCCCTCCCCGCGTGTGAATCAACCTCTACCGTGCCCGATCCTTTGTCCGTGATTTGTTTCACTAAATACAGGCCGTAGCCTGTTCCGCCTGTTTTATTGACCGTAAACCCTTTGTCGTAAAGGTGCGGCATATGTGCGGGTTCAATTCCGCAGCCGTTATCTTCTATTAAAATAGCAAGGATATCATCCGTTTGTTCGATGCTGATGTCAATTCGTTTGTCATCAGATTGGACGGTTTCAAAGGAACCGAAGGCATTTTCAATCAGGTTGCCGAGAAGCACGACGATGTCATGCTGATCAACATGCTCGGGAAATTGCTGCAGACTGCTGTTTTCATCTATATGAACAGCAATGCCAAGCTCCCTTCCCCTTCTGATTTTGCTCAATAGAAGACCGGCCGCGGCGTCATTTTGAATTGAGCGGTGCAGAAACTCAGTCACATTTTCCTGCTCGGTTGACGCTTGGAATGCGAGCTGCAAGGCTTTTTCAGATTTCCCCAGCTGAATGAGACCGGCGATCGTATGCAGCTTATTCATATGCTCATGGTTTTGGACGCGGAGCGCCTCCACAAAGTTTTTGACACCGGTCAATTCCTCCGCCATCTTAGCCGCTTCCGTTCTGTCTTGAAAAATCGCCACGGCGCCGATGACTTTTTTCTTCATCACAATCGGTATTCTGCTGCTCATGATGACCTTTCCGCTGACACGAATTTCTTCATTATAAACCGCCTTGTTCCGCTCCACGATTTCGGGCAGCCGAGAATCCTTGAGAACCTCCCAAATCACCTTTCCGACCAGATCCCCCCGCACCTCAAAGATTTGTTTCGCTTTTTCATTAAAAATCGTGATGATGAGGCGACTGTCGATGGCGATCACCCCTTCATTCATGGAGTGAAACGTTGCTGTCCGTTCTTCATACATTCGGACAATCTCATGGGGCTCAAGCTGGAACATTTGTTTTTTGATATGACGGGCGAGCAGTAAGGAACCTGCAAGGCCAAAGCCGAGAGTCAGCACAACGATGAATGCGATATCTCGTTTTAACTGAAGCAGGATGTCGGCGATCCCCGGCAGAGTTTTCCCGACAAGCACCACGCCGATCTGATTTAGATCGTGATCCTTCACCGGATAAAAAGCGCGGACCGCCGTGCCGATCGCACCCTTAGCTTCTGAGAAATAAATGTGCTCCGCAAACGCCGCCTCTTCGTCTGCACCCTCGGATTTCTTGCCGATGCTCGTGCTGACAGGATGCGTATATCGGGTGTGATTCATATCCATGACGACAATATAGTCTGCTTCATTAATCATCCTGATTTCTTCCACTCCGTGACGAACCGCTTCTGTTTGTTTTTTTCGCGCCAAGGCTTCTTTCACCTCTGTCATCTCTGACACTGTCCGGGCCGTATTCATCAGCCGCTTTTTCAGCTCACGCTCCTCTGTATGCTGGATATTTCCAATGAGCACAATGCCGCCGATCAAAAAAGAGAAAATGACGAGAATATAGGATAGGATCGTGATTTTCCAGCGGATTGAGAGCTTCTTTTTGTTCATCAGCTTCTCCTTTCAGGTCTTTACGGATGGCATGGCCCCCATTATTCTTAACATAGAGGGAGGGGCTTTTCATGAAGAGTTTGCTTGCATGTCTCGCATTGATGATCGCCGGAATTGCAACCGCTTTATTTATTGGATTCCATGATCGTTCCGGCAGTAAAGAGCTTGTTTATGATGACGATCAGGAAGGTTTACAGGATCAAATCGTGTTTACATTCAGCCATGTGGTTGCCGAAAATACGCCGAAAGGGCTGGCTGCCAATAAGTTTGCCGAGCTGGTAAACGAAAAATCAGGCGGGAAAATAAAAATTGAAGTGTTCCCGAATGGAAGCCTGTATTCGGATATTGAAGAAATTGAAGCTTTGCAAAACGGCGATGTTCAATTTATCGCCCCCTCCACATCGAAGCTCGGCATGCTCTCGCCCGAATGGGGCGTACTGGATCTGCCGTATGCATTTACAGATTACAATGCCGTCAAAAAAGGGCTGAACGGCAGCATCGGCACACAGCTGTTTGATTCTTTGAAGAAAAACCAATTAAAAGGCCTCGCCTATTGGACAAACGGTTTTAAGCAAATGACGACAAATCGAGGACCGGTCAAAACCCCGGATGATTTAAAAGGACAGGATCTCCGCATTATGCAAAGCGATGTGATAGAGGATCAGTTCAAGCTGCTTGGCGCAATACCTCATCAGGAATCCTTCAATTCTACCTTTCAGCTGTTAGAAAACAATGTAGTTGACGGTGAAGAAAATACAATCTCAAACATCTATTCTAAAAAATTTTATAATGTTCAGGACTATTTGACAATAAGCAGCCACGGTTATCTCGGCTACGCTGTCATGACTGATGAGCATTTCTGGAACGACCAGACCCCGGAAACAAGACGCATTTTGACTGAAGCGATGAAGGAAACGACGGAGTGGAATGAAACGTATGCCGAACAAATGAACAAGGAGCAACTGGAGGAAATCAAAAAGAATTCATCTATTACAATCTATGAGCTGACAGAGAAAGAGAAAAAAGCATGGATGCAGCGCCTTGATCCTGTTTATCATCAGTACGAGCCCATTTTCGGCCGAAAACTGATTCAGGCGCTTTTAAAACTGCGCGAAGAGTCATAGCCCATCTTAATAGGCTGTTTTTTGTTTATCTTTGCTCCTGCCGGAAATATAGAAAGAGATAAACGAAAAAAGGAGATGGGTACATGTTTAAGCATACAAAAATGCTGCAGCATCCTGCTAAACCAGATCGTCCAAATCCGTTATTCGCTAAAAAAATGCAAGAAATTTTAGGCGGGCAATTCGGAGAAATTTCGGTTGCCATGCAATACTTATTTCAAGGCTGGAATACAAGAGGAAATGAAAAATACAAGGATTTGCTGATGGATACGGCAACTGAGGAAATGGGGCACGTTGAAATGATCGCCACGATGATCGCCAGACTTCTTGAGGATGCCCCGCTTGATCAGCAGGAAAAAGCCGCCGAAGATCCTGTGATCGGCTCCATCCTGGGTGGCATGAATCCTCACCATGCCATTGTATCGGGACTCGGCGCCATGCCGGAAAGCAGTACAGGCGTCCCTTGGAGCGGCGGCTATATCGTAGCGAGCGGAAACCTGCTCGCTGACTTTCGCGCCAATCTGAATGCGGAATCACAAGGCCGTCTGCAGGTCGCGCGCCTGTTTGAAATGACGGATGACAAAGGCGTCAAAGATATGCTCAGCTTCCTGCTGGCACGTGACACGATGCATCAAAATCAATGGCTCGCCGCCATTAAAGAATTAGAAGCACAGGAAGGCCCGGTTGTGCCGGGGACATTCCCGAAAGCACTCGAAAAACAGGAATTTTCGCATCAGCTGATCAACTTCTCTGAAGGCGAAGAAAGCGCCGGACAAACCTGGCTGAACGAAAAAGCGCCGGACGGAGAAGCCTTTGAATATGTGAAAGAAGCAAAAGCTTTTGGCGAAAAGCCTGAGTTAAAACCAGCGCCGCCTTATGTTCATAATACGCTTCCAGGACGCGAGTAAAGACCAAAGCCCAAAACAAGATGTTTTGGGCTTTGATTATGCCTTCAGTACCAACCAGTCTGGTTCGTATTGGATGTCAGAGTTATGTAACAGATCGTGAATGAAAGGTTCATCCTCTTCATACAGCGTCACTTCTATCGAATGAATCACAGCCTTCTGTTCGTTTCCATCGTAAATGCTGTCATGCTCGTTCTCCATAAAATGGTCATATGCGGCTCTGCTCTCCCAAACACTGATGATCTCTGCGGTCAGCGGTCCATCTATCGTTTTTTGCCAGCCGCCGGCCTGTTTGATGAAGCCATTTACATGTGATAATGCTCCCCACTGCGACTGCGCTTTTGCAAATTCTTCAGCGTTTGCATCGTCTACTTCACATATAATCTTTTTGATTAGCATGGCAGCTCCTCTATGATGACGGTTTTGGCTTGTTTATGCTCCACACAGAGATTCACCGTCCTGACGTAAGAGCGTGTGCGGTGAACTGTGCCTTTCGGGATCAGCAGGCTGTCATTTGCTTTGAGTACCGCGGTTTCTTTGTCCTGAAAATCGATCAGCAGTTCTCCTTCAAGAACGATGAACAATTCATCTGAGTCGGGGTGATGATGCCAGTCATATTCTCCCGTAAACACTGCAAGGCGCACGCAGTGGTCGTTGACCTCTGAGATTGAAAAATTGGCGTGCTTTTCTTTGACTTCATTTGCGATGGCGAGCAAGTTTTGCATTTCGGACATTAGCGAAAACCCCTTTTTCACTAATTGTATCGCAACATCGGCTTAGATCAAGAAATTTCCACCATAAAAAGCGATCCAGCTGATGCGCCGGATCGCTTTTTATCTTCAGATAGTCTGCCTTTATGCTTTTGATTAGTCGTTGTTGCGGGCGTTTCCGCCTTTTGAGCCAATTTCTTGATAGAATTCTTTATCGTGATTTTTGCTTGTTGCTTCTCCGCCTTTACGGCCGATTTCTTGATAGAATTCTTTGTCGTGATTTTCGCTAGTGGCTTCTCCGCCTTTTTCACCGATTTCTTGATAAAACTCTTTGTCATGGTTTTGGCTTGTGGCTTCTCCGCCTTTTTCGCCAATTTCTTGATAGAATTCTTTGTCATGGTTTTCGCTAGTGGCTTCTCCGCCTTTTTTCCCAATCTCTTGATAGAATTCTTTATCATGGTTTTTGCTTGTTGTTTCTCCGCCTTTTCTACCTGCTTCTTCTCTGCTCATTTTGTTATTGTCTGCCATTTTGAATTCCTCCTTTAATTGGTGTTGGTTGTTGTATTCCCGCTGACAATTCTTTTAAACAAACAAAACACATCGGGTGTGTTTTCATTTAAAAAAGCAGGCGGAGCGCGGTGTCCGTCTGCTTTCTGCTATACCGTTTCTTGTTGTGTTTCTTTCAGCCGCTCAAGAATGCGCCGCTTTTTATACAGCATCATGCCTGTTTCGGTAATGTCGTTTAATGTCGAGCGATTGGCTGATGCACCAAAGACCATTCCGGCGACCGGCACAAGCTGAAAAAGCTTTTTCCAGCCGAATGTGTCACGGTAGCCTAACACGACTTCACGCCAGCCTTGAATTTGAGAAGCGACATTCTTATATATACGGTCTTGATCGTAATCTTTTAATTCCTGCAAAATCGATTTTTTGCCGACAACATCAGCCGATGTCAGCTGCAGACATTTTACGATGAAGACACGCTCTTTTTTCTCCTTTGGGTCATAGCCGTAAGCAACCGCGATATCCTGTAACGTTTTCAACGACAGGCCAAGCACGGCCGGAATATCTGCCGCAAGAGTAAACACGCCGCCCACACCCGTTGTCGCGCCTTGAACGGTTGCGGCGTTGATTCTGTTTTTGCCCATTCCTTCCGCAATTTCATCCATGACAGGCAAAGGCGCTTTTCGGATATCCTCCAACGATTCGTAAGTCTCCTCCGGCAGTTTCTTTTGAAACATCTTGATAATCTGTTTTTCAGATGTCAGATACTGTCCTCCTGTTTGAACAAAGCTTCCCACCTCATCCAAGAGCTTGCCGATCTTTTTCTGGATGAATTCCGGTGTCAGCTTGTCCAGCAGCTGAAACGGGAGACGGCTGAGCTTTTCCCAAAACCAGACTTTTTGCTGATCTTTTTCCCATTTCTCTATTTCTTTTAATTGCTGATGCAAGTCTTCTTTTCGTTCAGTTGTCACCCAATCCGCACTTCCCTTCTGTTTTTTCTACTATATAGTAGTATACCTTCATTTTCTCGGGTGCGTTTTTATTTTTCACCCGCGGGTACCATTTTTATAAAAGGAAAAGGAGTGATGGACATGCCTTGGTCGATGAAGGATTATCCAGCTTCATTGAAAAACCTTGAGAAGCCGGTGAAGAAAAAAGCAATTGAGATTGCGAATGCGATGATTGATGAGGGCTATGAGGACGGACGTGCGATCCCGATTGCAACAAGCAAAGCAAAGGAATGGGCGGAAAACGCCTCTAAAGAAGAGATTGATGATTTCCTCAAACATGATGACGAGACAGAACACGATGAGGATTCCAGCAGCGGCGGAGACCCTGAACTCATGGATAAAGCGGAGCATGTCATCAAGCATCAAAACGGCTGGGCGGTCAAAGCTGAGGGTGCCAAACGTGTGTCTGAGATCAAGGATACAAAAAAAGAAGCCATTGAACGGGCAAAGGAAATCGCAGCGCATAAAGGCACTGAGGTGATTGTTCATTTGGCTGACGGAAACGTGCAGCGAAAAATCAAAACAGGATCATAACGCGATATGCTATTCGATGTTTCGGATTCGGCAGGAGCGGTTATTGATTGATAAATCATTTATGAGAGGTGAATAGAATGATTAGCTTTTTGGTTTCATTAGTTGTTGCTATCGTAATCGGATTAATCGGGAGCGCCATTGTAGGCAACCGGATGCCGGGTGGGATTTTCGGCTCTATGATTGCCGGGCTGATCGGCGCTTGGATCGGACACGGACTCCTCGGTACTTGGGGACCGAGCCTCGCAGGCTTTGCTATTTTCCCAGCCATTATCGGGGCCGCCATCTTCGTGTTCTTGCTGAGCCTCGTATTCCGCGGTCTGCGGAAGGAAGCCTAAACTCATTTGATACAGGAGGCATCGTTTCGAATTGAAACGATGCCTTTTTATATGGGACCTTATCCGAATCCCTACATATCATATTACATAACAGGGAAAAATTCAGTAATGGATTTTGAACATTTTCGGTTGACAAGAAACTGGGAAGATCATATGATGTAGATAAAATAATTTGCCTTAAGGAAACTCTTTGTTGTACGGCAAAAACAATCAGAATTCAGGTGAGGTATGATGAACAAGGACATCACAGCACAATCTCCCCGTTCCAAAGCAGTCCAAGATGCGCTTGACGGGAAAATCAGAGGATTCAGAGGGCTGCTCCCTTTTCTTGGTCCTGCGTTTATAGCAGCCATCGCCTATATTGATCCCGGCAACTTCGCAACGAATATATCAGCGGGTTCTAAATATGGATATATGCTGCTATGGGTGATTTTATTTTCTAATATCATGGCGCTGTTAATCCAATCACTATCCGCTAAACTCGGTATCGCGACAGGCAAAAATCTGCCTGAGGTTGCCCGCGAAGAATTCCCAAAACCCGTCTCCATCGGATTATGGATTCAGGGCGAGCTGGTCATTATCGCAACTGATCTGGCGGAATTTATCGGAGCGGCTCTGGGACTGTATTTGCTGTTTGGCATCCCTATGCTTGAAGCGTCAATTATAGCGGCGGTCGGATCTTTCGCGATATTGGAGCTTCAGCGCCGCGGTTATCGCTCACTTGAAGCCGGCATTGCCGGTATGCTGTTTGTAGTGGTGATCGCCTTTGCGCTGCAGACTTTTTTTGCAAAGCCTGATGCCGTGTCAGTGATGAAGGGCCTATTTGTCCCGACGTTTCACGGTACTGACAGTGTGCTTCTTGCAGCGGGGATTCTTGGCGCCACCGTTATGCCGCACGCCATTTATTTACACTCAGCCCTTACACAGCGGCGGGTGGTCGGCAAAACTGATGCTGAACGGAAAAAAATCTTCAGATTTGAGTTTATTGATATTTTAATAGCGATGCTGATTGCAGGTGCTATTAATGCGAGCATGCTGATTGTGGCTGCCGCATTATTCTTTAAAAACGGCCTGTTTGTCGAGGATCTTGATATCGCATTTCAGCAATTCGGACATCTTGTCAGCCCTGTGTCAGCGGCTTTATTCGGAATTGGACTGCTCGTTGCCGGACTATCCAGTTCATCTGTCGGCACACTTTCAGGCGACGTGATCATGCAAGGATTTATTAATTACCGCATCCCGCTGTATGTAAGGCGGTTTATCACGATTATTCCGCCGATCCTGATCATCGCGTCAGGCGTCAATCCTACGTCTGCTCTCGTGCTGAGCCAGGTTGTGCTGTCCTTCGGCATCGCCTTTGCCTTAATCCCGCTTATTATGTTTACAAGCAATAAACGGATTATGGGCTCACTGATCAACGCAAAATGGGTCACAGTTGTGTCTTGGCTGATCGCTGTATTGATCGTCGCTTTGAATGTGTTTTTGATTGTTGATACGTTTCGTTAGAAAAAACCGGCTGGCGAGGCCGGTTTTTTGTTTTGTCTAAAACTCATTGATATGCTTTTTGACAGAAATTTGTTATGATAAAAGAAAAAAATCGGAGTTTTGATGATGTCAGTATTTATTCTGTTTTATTTATGGATTGTTCCTATTGTAATCGGTATTTTATGTTCTGTTGCTGCCTATAAATCCAAGGGGAAAATGAGAGTCGCGCCTGGCATTGCCATGATCGTGCTCAGTATCATTTCCTTAATCACCGCGTTTACGGCCGGGCATACGAATTTCCACGTGTTTATCGGCGGCATGTTTTTATTCGGCACATTATTGGTCGGTTCTGCTTTTCCTTTCTTTTTCGGGCTTAAGAAAAAAGAGAAATAAGCTTATCAAGACATGGACACTCTGTCAGATGTGACAAGAAAAAACATATGAAACATACAAGGACAAATGCATCTTCTTGCTTTGAAAGAAGATGCATTTGTCCTTTTGTCTGTTTCGAGCAATGCAAACCATGAAGGCCTTGATAAACACAACAATATTTCCCAACATGTTACCCCCAATTATCCCCAACAAAAAACAGAGGCCGCTAAGGCCCCTGGTTTTTTAGAATAACCGTTTTAAACTTTTCTTCAGTGACGGCATTTCAATTTTTTGGTTTTCGAAGAAATTTTTCAGCATGTATTTGCTGAAGCCTTTTGCCTGTCCGTAGGTGATTTTGCCGGGAAGCGGCGGTTCGTTTCCGATCATGACATCCACAACGACCGGCTGATCTGAGTGCAACGCCTCATGAAAAGCTGGCGCAAGCTCTTCCGCTCTGGTTACTTTGATGCCCTTTGCGCCGCAGCTTTCTGCAAATGCGGCATAGTCGACGTTTTGAAGATTTGTGGCATAGTCGATATTGCCTTTGACCTGCTGCTCATACTCGATCATGCCGAGATTTTCATTGTTTAAAATGACGACGGTGATCGGGAGCTTGTATTTGACGGCAGTCGGGAGATCCTGCATCACCATGGAAAAGCCTCCATCACCACAGACAGCGATTGTCTGGCGTTCTGGTTCAGCCAAGCTTGATGCGATCGCTCCCGGCAGGCCGCAGCCCATTGTCGCAAGCCAGCTGGAAACGATAAAATCCTGGTTCGCATTCATTTTGAAATGACGCGCCATCCAAACTGTCACAGTGCCGACATCTACAGAGAGCACCGCATCATCGGCAGCCGCTTCCTGAAGACGTGCCACGACCTGCTGGGGTTTAAGCGGTGTTGCCGCCTCTGTCTCATCATTTTCAATTTCGTTCCACCAATGCTGCATATGTTCCGTGCAGGCATTCAGGAATCTTCTGTCTTCCTTCCGCTCAATATACTCCGTCAATTCGCGCAGGCCCAGCGCAGAATCGCAGACAAGACCCGCTGTCACCGGATAGCGTTTTCCGATTTTCGCCGGATCTGAATCGAGCTGGATGGCCGGTGTGTCATCAGGCAAATAATCACGGTACGGGAATGACGTTCCGAGCATGATTAATAAATCGCATTCCTCCATTGCCTCGTAAGCCGGCTTCGTGCCGATCTGCCCGAGGTTGCCGAGAAAATGCGGGTGCTTATCAGGAACGACGCCTTTTGCCGGGAGCGTGACTACGATCGGCGCGGCGGCTTTGTCCGCAAATTCCAAAAGCTCCTGTTTTGCCTTTTTCATTCCCTGCCCCGCCAAAATAATCGGCTTTTTGGCGTTATTAATATATTGCGCGCAGGTGACGAGCTGCTCCTTTTTCGGTTCAAGGTTCCCTTCTATATACACTGGTGAAGTGTACACGGGCTCGCGTTTGATTTTCTCCGCAAACAAATCATCAGACACGCTCAATACCGCAACGCCTTTTTTGCTGTAGGCGGTGCGAATAGCCTGATTCAAGAGATCCGGCAAAGATTCCGCGCTATGTACCTCTCTGTTGAACACAGCCACGTCCTCAAACATTTGCTCAAGCTTGATCTCCTGAAAATAATCCCGTCCGACTTCACCTGATGAAACCTGTCCCGCAATCGCCAGCACAGGGGCGCCATCCGCTTTTGCATCATATAATCCATTTAATAAGTGCACCGCCCCCGGCCCTGCGATCGACAGGCAGACGCCGATTTTGCCGGTGAGTTTCGCCTCAGCCGCGGCTGCCAGCGCCGCCACCTCTTCATGGCGGGTTTGAATGAATTTCAATTGATTTCGTTCATGTCTTAATTCCTCAATAAATTCATTTATACTGTCTCCGGGGATGCCGTAAACATGTTCAACTCCCCATTGTTCGAGCAGTTCTGTCATTGCTTGTCCTGCAGTTTTATGTGCCATGCCGTATCCTCCTTTTCCCTTTTCTCAATACCACAGGAGAAGGGCTTTGAAACCCGGAGACCCTGAATCACTTGCCCAGTCTTCTTTTGAACAGGTCGATCACCGCAAGCATGCTGGTATCCTTAAGGATGACAGTTACATCTCGATCGCCGTTCTTAAAATCGTTTATTTGCCTTTTTCGGTTCGGCACCATTAAAAGCGGCAAATGGTGCGGAGAGAACCACTTTAAACCCGCTGTCTCCGCACTGTCAGCAATCGCTTCTCCGCCTGTTATGATACCTGCAAACACATGCTGTTCATCTTGAAACTTCTGCCTTCGATAAACACCTATTTTCGCAGAAAGCGCGGCGCTGTATCCTGTTTCCTCCAAAACCTCCCTGACTGCCGCTGTCTCGGCCGTTTCCCCGGGATCGATCGTGCCGCCCGGCAGATCCCATAAAGGAACGTCTTTTCGTTTTACCAGCAGGATCTGATGTGTTTCGTTCGATACAATGACAAAAGCCCCTTTCGTATCCATCGCCATTTCTCCTTTTCCCGCAAAAAAAGACCAAGGTGATTCCCTTGGTCTCTAGAGCTTTACTTTTTAAAATGATACGGAAGCGTGGCCACTATTATGTCCTTTTTCCAGAACAGCCGGACTCTGAGAAGGAAGGCTGATTGGTTGTGAAGGATGGTGTGCCAGCGTTTTTTTGTAATAAATTGCGGAAACAGCACCATGACGGAAAACTGTTTCTTCTTCGCTTTTGCTTCTACCGTTTCCAAAAACTTATCAAACGGGTGGACGAGGCTTCTGTACGATGAGTGAAGCGTAACGAGACGCACTCCGTTATTAAGCTCCTCCCAGCGTTTTTCAACTTTCTTTTCCTGTTCTCTGTCAAATGACACGTGAACGGCAATGACCTGATCGGACAATGATTTCGCGTATTGAATCGATTTTTGCACGACAGTCGTGACACCGGCTACAGGCACAATGACAACCGTGCCTTTGATTTCTTCCGGCTGTTGATCTACGATGCGAAGCTGTTCACCAACAGCTGTATAGTGATTTTTAATCACATAAAACAGCAGAACGACGATAGGCATAAAGATTAAAACCGGCCATACGACATTAAACTTCGTCACAAATAGGATGGACAGAACCATAAACGAAATCAAAGCGCCGCACGCGTTGATGAGCATTTTTCCGATCCAGCCTTTTGGTTTTTGCTTGTTCCATTTGATGCACATGCCGGTTTGCGAAAGCGTAAATGGAATAAATACGCCGACAGCATATAACGGGATTAAGTGCTCTGTCTGTCCTCCGGAAAACAGGATGAGCACAATGGAGGCAATGCCTAAAAAGATAATTCCATTTGAGAAGCCCAAACGGTCGCCTCTGACTGTAAACATACGCGGCATATATTGGTCTTTCGCCAAGTTGAAGGCAAGCTGCGGGAAGGCTGAAAATCCCGTATTCGCCGCAAGGACCAAAATAAGTGATGTCACACCTTGAATGACATAGTAGAACACATTTCGCCCGAAGGTTTCAGACGCAATCTGTGAAACCACCGTTTCATTTGGCTTTGGCGCCACTCCATATCCGTATGCGAGCGCCGTAATGCCAGTAAACAGAATCGCCAGCAAAATCCCCATCATCGCAAGCGTTCTTGCCGCGTTTCGCGCAGGCGGGTTTTTAAAGGCAGGAATCGCGTTAGAAATGGCCTCAACCCCTGTCAGCGCCGAGCAGCCGGAAGAAAAAGCCTTAAGCAGCAAAAACAGTGTAATGCCGGCTACCGGTGTGCCGAGCGGTGTATGATGGGCTGGCTGGTCAATTTGCCCCGTCATGAGTTTGAACAATCCGACTCCAATCAGAACCAAAAGCGCCACCACAAACAGATACACCGGATAGGCTAGAATCGATGCCGATTCTGATAGACCGCGCAGGTTCAAAATCATAATGACTATTACAAGAAAAACAGCGATCGGCACGTGATAATGATGCAATGCAGGAAAGGCCGACGTGATGGCGTCTGTGCCTGCGGAAATACTGACCGCTACCGTTAAAATATAATCGACAAGCAATGAACCGCCTGCGATTAATCCCGGCTTTTCACCGAGGTTTTCTTTCGAAACGACATACGCTCCGCCGCCCTGCGGGTAAGCGTAAATAATCTGCCTATATGAAAGAATCAGTGCGAGCAGCAATATGAGAACGCCAACTGCAATCGGAATGGAGTACCAAAAAGCCGCAGCACTGACCGTTGCCAAAATGATCAAAATTTGTTCTGTCCCATATGCGACAGATGACAGCGCATCTGAAGAAAGCATCGCCAAGGCTTTTAATTTAGTCAGCTTTTGCTCTCCGGCTGCTTGAGATTTTAACGGTTTCCCAATCAAAAAACGTTTGATTGAATGATACATCATTGATGTTTTCTCCTTTTAATTTCTGATTTTATTAGAACAATAAAACATCAGCATCTGCATTCACATAATAGAAGAGTCCTTTCTGCTATGATGTCTCTGTAAACGATTTACATTCTAAAAAATGAACGGCAAAAAACACAGAGGCAAACGGATGCCCCTATGCCATCACATCGAACATAGGTTTCATTCATCTCCTCTCACAAACGCTTACGAGGTTAGCTGACGGATTCGGGCATATGAGAGTTTGCCCTACCTAAAAAGGATTCACCCCTACGGCAAAAAAGCCGTTCTAATGGGTCCCCCGCTCTGATTTCAGATTAAGCGATTTGTTTTCTAAAAGAGATCATACTCCCGTTCAAGCACGTTGTAAAGAGGCTTATTGGCTGAGCGAAAAAAATAAAATGACAGGTTCCACAAATGGAATTCACACACCAAAAAACATAAAAAAACAGAGGCTGGATTTGCCTCTGTCTTTTATATTTGATCATGTCCCAAACGGCGTTAAAAACCCTTGAGGCCTCGGAAACCGAGCACCGGGGCTGAAATGGCCTCTGTTTATTCCGTATCTGTCTTTCTTTTTCTTCGTCTTGCTGTAATCCAAATGAACACTGCCGCAATCACTATAATCAGTGCCAACACACCAATATAAAGCCATTTCCGGCTATGATCCTGTGATGATTGCTCAGCGCTGGAACTGCTTGTTTCCGATTTGAGCTGCTGGTGGTTTGAAAACACCTGCTGGCTGTCAGTTTCATTTACGACGGTTGCCGAGTCATCGGTGCTGTTCAGATCATTAATGATCTCTTTTGTGACGGCGGCGCCTGTTCCTTTAGCTGGTGCAAAAACAGCCATCGTGTAGCGTGAATCCCAAAGAGATTTTTGGGTAAACGCCACTTGTTTTGTCGTCTCATTCAGCATGTCAAAACCTGATACATCAAACGAGCCGTTCTTCGCTTGCGGAACTAGAAGATCTGATGATTTCTCCTTCAGAAGAGAAAATTGATTGATGCCTCCTATGAAAATGAGGTTCCGCTCTTTGGCATCATTTGCGGTTACATCAGATGATTTCTTCACCGTGTATGCATACTGCGCTTCGCTGCCAAAGGACTCCGTTACGAGTGAAAGCTCCGCAAGCTTCGAATGACTGACATTGTCAGGGAGCACGATCAGCGTTGCCCGTTCCTGAGTTCCGGCATAAGGAAGCGGCCACTCTTGAAAATCTGCTGACGGCGAAATGCCTTTCATGCCATAAGATAGGGTACTGCTTTTATCGATAAAGACCCATTTTTCTTCATCAGTCGTGTTGCAAGGATTGTTTTCCTTTAACCCCGTTGTGACAAACTGAATATCAATGTAACGGTTTTTTTGCAGCAGTTTAGGATCCACTTTTACCGTGACATGATAGAACCCGTTTTTATCTTCTTTTCCTAATTCATCAAGCCGGACCGAGTGCGGCTGGCCGTTGATCATGATCTTCAGCTCTGCAGCCTGAGAAGCTGATTCGTTTTCTGCCGTTGGGGCTTGAATCGTTTCGGACTTTTTCAGCTTAAGCGACAGCTTCGCTGATTGGTTTTCATCTAAAACCGCCGAAGCCGGGTAAAAGTAATGTGCTGAAGATGTTTTGTCAGCTCCAATTGTCATATCATCGGCTCCAAAATTCTCGAGGGTCAGCTTATCGCTTTCCTTTTTTTCTGCCTGCTGAAGCTTGCTGATAGAGAGTGTCTCGCCGCTGAGCTGGCCTGTGTATGTTTGATCCGTGATGACGCTGATTTTTTCACTGAGTACGTCATCGGATGCCGCTTGTGCAAACAGAACCGGCTGCTGCTTGCCCTCTGCTTTCAGCACCCGCTCCGCAAGCAGAAGGTGTTCTCCTTTTGCCTGTAAGCCGGCTTGTTTCATAATCTTCTTCACCTTGCCGTTCCAATGCTTGTCCACTCCGATGAAAATCGTCGGTTTGTCGATTTTTTTCAGATCAGATTCCGTGATATACGAAATGCTGACACTGCTGTCCACCGTTTTCAAATAGCCTTCTGTTTTGACTGCAGCTTCAATTTCCGCCGAACTTGGGTCATCCGGAATGACGATGGCGGTTTTCTCCGCTGTCGTTCCCGATTGGGCGAAAGGATACGGATAATGGTCCAGCGATGTACCCTTCGCTTCACTGCTGTCCGCCAGCGTCAGACGGCTGTCCGGATAAATTTTGATCCAGTTGCCGGACGTATCCTGTCTGACGCAGACACCCTCTTTCATCACCCCGTAAAACTTCAGCGATACGCTGTGATAGCCTTGGGCAGACTGGCTTTTATTCAGGTTCAGCTTCAATGTTTTCCGTTTGGAATCACCAGCAAGCTTCAACGTTTTGACCGGTTCATCGTCAATGACAGCCGTTAACGATGATGGAGAAATTAAAAGATTTGATGCCTCGTATTCAATCACCAATTGCTGGTTGCCGGAAGAGGCGCCTGCCGGGACCTGATACGTCAGCTCTGCGCTGTCTTTTGATCCGTACAGTGTGATCAGGTCACTTGTCAGGACCTGCTGTTTGGCTTTTTCTTGGCTGTTTTTTCCGAGGAGCGAACCGCTGACCTCCACCTCTTTGGCAAAAGCCGCTTGCCCGGTCATCGCCAGCACCATGAGGCTTGTGAGAAAAATCATTATTTGTTTCAAAAAGGTCACCCGCTTTTATGTTGATTGTATCGTTCTGTTTTGTACCATTTGACCTCCTGCTTGAATAAACGGTGCTTGATTTCTACAAATAAAGAATAGATGACCAGCACAATCCATGCCTGCGAGTATGTAAAGTACATAAGAAATACGATAAAAAAGTTTTGTTTGTTCATTTCTGTTTTTTCAATGCTCAGCGTAATCATGACCTCTGTCATAAATAAGAAGAACGCCAGGATCCAGAGAATCATCGCCAAAAATCCGACCGACAAATGCAAATCATAAAACAGATTCACGACAAATATCGTATTTGACATGATCACGCCAAAGAAAAACAGAAAGTACGTAAAGAAAAAATAAAACAAATCAAAGATAATCCGTTTTCGTTTCAGCTTAAAAAACTGCGCCAAAAATTTCAGCACGACATATTGATTGCCGCGCGCCCATCTGGTGCGCTGGCGCCACCACACTTTCCACGTTTCCGGCTCCTGCTCCCAGGTGATGGCGGCAGGGAAAAAGCGGATGTGATAGCCGAGGTTATACACCCGGATGGTCAGCTCTGTATCCTCAGCGAGCGCTTTGTCATCCCAGCCTCCGAGCTTTTCGATAATGCTTCTGCGGATCGCGAAGTTAGTGCCTGGGATAGTGGCGATTTTAAACCACTTCCATCTGCCTCCCTGAGCCATCCACTGAAAACAAATCGTTTCGATATTAATAAACTTCGTTAAGAGCGTTTTTGCCGCATTGATAACGCGGAATTTTCCTACCACGGCTCCTGCCTTTTCGTCATTCATCAGGCCGAGCACGAGATAATACACGGCCATTTTCTCAGGCGTGTTGTCGGCGTCATATACACAGATCACGTCGCCGTTTGATTCGGCAAAACCGGAGTTCAAGGCTGAGGATTTGCCTTTTCCAGCGTTTGGCGGCTTCGTCATCACCATTTTGATGAAATCGTATTTCGCGGAAAATTCATTGACGATATCACCCGTCCGGTCTGATGAATTGTCATTAACCACGATAATCTCCAGCCGGTCCTTCGGATAATAAAGGTTGACCATCGCCTTCAGCGTCTGCCGAATGACAACCTCTTCGTTATGCGCAGGGATGAGGACACTGACCTTTGGCAGCTCCTTCATATTTTCTCTCCACTTCGGGATATTCCGTTCGAAGGTCATATAGTGGCGGAACCCGCCCTGCATGAGGAACATGTGGTAGAGAAGCATGACCCATATTAAACTTAGCGAGATAAAGAACAGCGTATTACCCAAGGCTTCTTCTCTCCTTAAAAATTCGTTTTTTCAAAGTGGCTCTCAAGTAAAACGTATAACTGACAAACATGACAACAAATAAGAGCACGATTGCGGAGAGAATCCATAACGCTTTTTCCAGAGGGGTTTGCCGATGATGATCGAAAAACTCGTCAATGGCGCTTACGCCGTTTTTCACCTGAATCGTTCCGTCACCGCTTGTATGAATTTCCACTTTGTCTGTTTTGACGGTTTGTTTCGTTTTCTTTAAATCAAGCCATTCACTGTCCGGGATGCGCTCCATCTGGTTAACCAGCTCCGGCAAATATTTCATCCCGAGATACGGGTGATAAAACCCTCCGGCAACTCCGCCTTCAAAATCTATCATCTGGGAGATGTGCTCCTCCATATCGCCGAGCGGGTTTTGCTTAGATGTATCGACAAAGCCGATTGTTTCCGGATACAGCGTCATGCCGTGCAGCATCGAAGGAGTGGTCACATACGGAGATGCGCCGGATGTTTTCCAGGTGGCGCCGCTGAGCTGGACCTGGCCGAAAATACTTGTAAAATATTGCGAAGCGATTTGATAGCCGAATTCTGACATCGTGTAATGAGGGGCTTCAAACGCAAGCGGGTAGAGACCCGATGATGTCAAATCCTCAATTGCCCTTGTCAGTTTCTGCTTTGTATAAGATTCTTCCTTTTCACGAAATGGTTTCAGATAGCTGTTGTAGGCTTGTTCGTTCGAGAAGTCCTGTTCGTTTTCCAAAATGGACGGGGGGTCTTCGGCATTTCCGGATGTAATTGGCTGATCCGCCTTTGCATCCCAAAATTCAAAGCCCTCTCCTGTTTCACTGTAGCGATAAGCGTGGGTATAGCCGTGAACAATGATGCTTCCGCCCATGCTTTGCAGCTTTTTCAGCACTTTGACCATCTTTGGTTTATCAGACAAATACACTTTGTCACCAGTTTCCGGGTTCAAGTAAACGGGAATCACGGCCAAAATAAAAGGAACATGCCGCTTATACAGATATGTACCGGCTTGAAGGAGCAATTTTTCATCAGACATCGGGCTGATATCCTCGAGGCGCAAATACAATAACGTCGTCCCCGCTTTCTCACCGAAAGCTTCCCTGAGCTGTTTCGCCACGATCAAATTGTCATTTAATAAATTCGTTAATCCAATGTACACATTCGCTTTTTTTGTTTTCCATATAAAAGAATGCGTTTCGCCGTCGTCATCTGATTTGAAGGTATAAAGCGGCGTTCCTTTCAGTCCTGATACGCTCAGTACGTTAAGCCCGCTCTCCAAAGACACATCCGTCTTTTCCGACCTGCTGTGGACCTGAAAGACATTTTCTTTCTCAGCTAATGAAAGCCCGGAAAATTGGCTGAGTTGGCCTGCGTTATAGCCAATGGCGACAACAGGTTTTTTTACGCTGCTGATAAGAGACACCAGTTTTTTGCTGAGCTTTCTTTTCGTTTGCCCATAATAAATCACACGATCTTTTTCTTTTACATCAGAAGCTTCAACATCCGAGTCTTTTTTGACTGTCACGCGTGATGTAAAGTGCCCCGCAAGCAAATCGAGCATTTTGACTTGAGACGACTCTTTGCCGTTTAAGGTTGAATAGATGATGAGAATGCCGGCATCCCGCTCTTTCGCTTGTGCGGAAACGGGAAAAGCCGCAATAGCTGAAAGCAGAAGCGTTACGACGCAAAGCAGCGTGATTCTTTTATAGTTCATTCATCATCATCTCGTTTTCCAGTTCATCTAAAAATTGATCTGCTGTTTTGATATCTTTGCGGTAAGGCAAATAGCAGACGTGGAACGTAAGCGTCACATACTTGCCATTTTCCAGCTGATACGTGTCTAATTGTTTTTTCAGCTTTGTCAGGACGGCCGGCATATGTTCAGCAGGCGTATGCGTCAGCACGATCCCGATGCGCTCGTCGGAGGGACGGAATTTCTTATCCGTTTCCCTGACGCTTGACCTGATTTGCTGACTGACATATTGGAAGAGACGGTCCGTTTCTTTATCACCGTACAAAGACTTAAACTCTTTGAAATAATGCATGTGCAGCAGCAAAAACACGAAAGAATTGCCATAGCGCTCCGCCCGCTTGATTTCCTCTGAAAGCTCCAGCCTCATCCTCTGCTTGTTATCAAAGCCGGTCACTCTGTCAACAGCGACAAAGCTTTTGATTTCGGATTGAAGCCGTGTAACTGAGCGCCGGAGCCCGGCTGCAATGTCGTGGATTCTTCCAGATATAAATGAAAACAGCAAAAGCGCGATCCCCCACACAACAAGCGTTCGCAGCCCTTCCTCAGCCGGAAAGAGCACAGCCTGTCCAGTTTGAAAAAACAGCATCAAGGTGCCGAGAACAAAGAGCACGATTAACGTCACTGCCAGCGCGTAAATCGGTCCGAACCAAATGCCTGCGGCGATGACGACAAACGTGATGCTAAGGATCAAAGCGCCTTCCGATTGCTGGGCTGACACATAATAAATAAACAGAGACAGGGCTGCGATGAGCCCTGAAAAATAAGAAAATAATTTTTGTGATTCATTGAATGATAGTTTCATTAAAAAGCTTCCTTTCGGCTAACAGCGGCAGCAGATTGTCAAAAGAATGCGTCTGAGTGCCGCTCATATAACCTCCATAATACGATTGCACCGGATCAAGGATTTCAAAGTCATTCATTCTGTCATATATCGCTTTAATAACAGAGCTGTCTTCATGCTGCTTCGTTAGAAACAATACGGCTAATGCGTATACGGATGGCGACTCATATTGAACGGCTGTCTCCTTCGTGTCTGCCGAATATCGCCCGTACAGCTTTCCGTTTGTTTGAAATTTCTGCTTGATCCAGTCCGCTAAAACAGCGGCTTTTTCATCCCCTTCCGGCAAGTTCCAAGCGGCGTACAACTGGTCAATCAGGTTCACTTCACTGTCATAGGTGTATTCCTTTGTTTCCGAGCTGTACGTCTTTGGCAGAAAGCCGTTTTTTAATGGAGCTGAATAGAGAACATCGGCATTCCGCTGTTCTGTTTCTTCGTCTATGATTCCATTCTTCTTTAAGACAGCTAACGCATCAGGCATGACGTATGAAATCGTCACATCCTTTGAAGCAGCCTGTGAGTCGTAAAAATCTGTAAATAACCCGTTGTTCATATTGTATGTCTTCAAGGCTTCGCCGATATCCCGAGCCGCTTGCGCATAGTCGCTGCGATCCCATTTTGCGGCGGCTTGGTCAAGAGACAGCATAATTCTCATATCATCTATCAGCGCATTCGTCCCGCTCGCTTGGCCGTTTTGAATCTTCCATGTTACCAAGTGATTGCTCATCAGAAATGAGTCAGTCAGATGCTGGTATTGCTCCTGAAAATGCGGGGCATCATTTTTGCTGACGAGAAACTCCATCCATAGGCCGAGAGATTCTGATAAATAAGAAGGCTGGTCTGACAAGTCAGTTTTGATCAGCCCTTTGTCATTCATTAGATTGTGATAGATGAAATACTCCGCCGGCTGAAGCGGGCTGGCGTTCGTTTCTGCCGCTGACTGAATTTGAGTCTTGTTTCCAGCCTCAGCGCCCCCTGCAGACAGCCCGATAGATAAGAACAATAAGATGACAGCGATTAACACATGCCTCACAGGAAAAATCCCCCTTTGTCGCCTGAAGCGAATCAGACGCTCACAAATATATGTAGACGAAAAAATGACTGCCATGTTACAAAGTACATTTACTATAAAAGAAAAAATTGCAGATTACTAGCTTTTTTCCCCCTTTTTGAACAGTTAAAAAAAGGTAGATAAGTCCGATAGAAAAACCTGTGCGGGACGCACAGGTTTTCTGTTATTTATCCAAACCGAGTTTCTTCAGCTGTTCTGCCAGCGCGGTATTAATCGGCTCATCTTTATTTTGTTTTTTCATATAAGAGGAAACGTCCCGTTTGGAAGCACGGGCTTTATCTTTGTTTTTTCGTTTTTCAAATACGGAAAGCTTCTCACGGTGCCCGCACACACACGCGAAGGTCTGGCCCTCGCCTTGGCCGCGAAGCTCCATTCTTTTGTGGCAGTTCGGGCAGCGCGCGTTTGTTTTACGGGCAACCGTTTTTCTGTTTCCGCATTCACGGTCTTGGCACACGAGCATCGTGCCGCGTTTGCCGTTTACTTTCAGCATCATTTTGCCGCATTCCGGACACGCCGTTCCCGTGATGTTGTCGTGTCTGAAGGTTTGGCTGCTGTTTTTGATTTCTTTTACCGTTTGGTTAGCGTAAGCTTTCATGTCCTTAATAAAGACAGCAGATTTTAATGCACCGGCGGCGATCGCAGACAGCTTTTGCTCCCATTCCGCCGTTAAGGCCGGTGATTTCAGATCCTCCGGAACAAGCTGCAGGAGCTGTTTTCCTTTAGATGTGATAAAAATATCTTTGTCTTTTTTCTCGATTAAAAAGCTGTTGAACAGTTTTTCAATGATGTCGGCACGTGTTGCCACCGTGCCGAGGCCGCCTGTTTCTCCGAGCGTTTTGACGAGGCCTTTTTCTTCTCCCTGCATAAAAGCGCTTGGGTTTTCCATCGCCGACAGCAGGGTCCCTTCGTTAAATCGGGCAGGCGGCTTCGTTTGGCCGCTTGTTTCAATTAATGTGCGAACGGCTAGAGCATCGCCTTTTTGAAGGGCCGGAAGTGTTTGGTCTCTGTCATCTTCCTGCTCATCATCCTCATCCGCCATATCATAAACAGCTTTCCACCCTTGCGACTGCACGGTTTTGCCTTTCGCCGTAAAGGTTTCTCCGCCGATTTCTGCGATGACCTTTGTCTCCTCATATTCGAATGCCGGCATTAATACAGCAAGGAAACGTTTCGCAATCAGGTCATACAGCTTTCGTTCTTTATCACTCAGGCTGCTGAGAACGAGCGGCTCTTCTGTCGGGATAATCGCGTGGTGGTCTGACACCTTCGCGTCATTGACGTAGCCTTTATGGGATTTGATGCCTCGTTTTTTAATTCGGCTGACATATTGGGCATACGGTTTGACTTCCATGCCTTCCAGACGGTCTTTTAACGTCGGAACGATGTCACTGGTTAAAAACCTTGAGTCTGTCCGCGGATACGTGACGAGCTTATGCTGCTCATACAGCTTCTGCAGGACAGAAAGCGTTTCTTTGGCAGAAAATCCGAAGCGCTTGTGGGCGTCACGCTGCAGCTCCGTTAAATCATAAAGGGCAGGCGCAAAGCTTTTTTTCGCTGTTTTTTTCAGCTCAGCAATGATCGCTTGCTTTCCTTCGAGGTCTTTCAGCAAACGGCTTGTTATGTCTTGATTGAATGTTCTCGTTTGCTTTGATTTTTTATCCTGCCACGTCAGCGTCATGCCATCGACCGCCGCGCGGATGCCGTAATACGGAACCGGCTTAAATGCTTGAATGTCTGCTTCTCGCTTTGCGATCATGGCAAGTGTTGGCGTCTGCACACGCCCGCATGAGAGCTGGGCATTGAATTTTGTGGTGAGTGCACGAGTCGCGTTAATTCCCACAATCCAATCCGCTTCCGCTCTGGCGACGGCAGAATGATACAGGTTTTCGTATTCTTTACCGCTGCGCAGCTTTTGAAAACCTTCCTTGATTGCTTTATCCGTCACAGATGAAATCCACAGCCGTTTGATCGGCTTGCGGACGTTCGCTTTTTCAATGATCCAGCGCGCAACAAGCTCCCCTTCCCGGCCTGCATCAGTCGCGATGACAATCTGATTGACATCTTTACGGGTAAGCTGGGATTTGACCGCATTGAACTGTTTTCCGGTTTTCTTAATCACTACAAGCTTTAAGGGTTCTGGGATAATTGGCAGATCCTCGAGCCGCCATGATTGAAATTCTTTTCCGTAGCCTTCCGGATCAGCAAGTGTCACCAAATGGCCCAAAGCCCAAGTCACAATATATTGATCACCCTCGAGATAACCGTTTCCTTTTTTATGGCACTTCAGCACCCGGGCTAAATCCCGGCCGACTGAAGGTTTTTCAGCTAGTACAACTGTTTTTGACATGCTTGATCACTTCTCTTTCTTTCACGCTCATCCTGTTATTATAACAGACTTCGCGCAGCACTCTCTAACCGCGCCCGTTATTCGTGTCAATTTCTGAGAAAATGACGTGAGTGACGGTTTGCGCGTATGGCGATGTTTTATTGATGAAATCTTCTACCGCTTCAAGGCTTTCGGCATTGATTTTCAGCATATAGCAGGCCGCGCCAGCAATCCGGTAGCAAAATTCGATATTCGGCAATGTTTGAATATAGCTTTTGAACCGCTCGTAATCCGCGTTTTTGACGGTCGCTTCCACAATACAGGAAACGGGAAACCCCAGTTTTTTCCGATCGACTTCCAGCGTGTATTGCTTGATGATCCCGAACGATTCAAGCTGCCTCACCCGTTCTGTCACGGATGGCGGTGACAGCTTGATTTTCCTGCCCAATTCCCTCATCGACAAACGGCTGTCCTTCTTCAGCTCCTCAATGATATTCAGATCAATCTGGTCAAGTTTCATTTCAACATCCTTCTTTTATGATTTTGTACACATTATCTCGGGTATTTTTGTAAATGACAAGTACAGTTCCCTAGAAAAGGCATATAAAAATGAAAGTTTTCCGAACATTTTCTGAAAGCGGTCATATGCGCTCTCCGGATTGTTTATCATATAGAATGAAAATGTGTCCACAAGGAGGGCGATTTATGTTGCAAACGCCGATCGGAAGACTGCGCACGATGGGTTTTATTGAAGGAATGTCACTCTTAATCCTGCTGTTCATCGCCATGCCGCTGAAATATTGGGCAGGCCTTCCGCTTGCGGTGACCATTATCGGTTCGGTTCACGGCGGATTGTTCATTTTGTATTTGCTTGTTTTGGCGTATGCGGCTTTCTCTGTCAAATGGCCGCTGAAATGGTCAGCCGCCGGGTTTATCGCCGCTTTTGTCCCATTCGGAAACTTTTTGTACGACCGCGGATTAAGAAAATATAAATAAGAAAACGCGAAAAAGGCTGGATCTTTATGATCCAGCCTTTCTTAGTTAAAACCACTTTGTCAGCCACGCGATATAGTAGGCGCCCGGGATAAACAAGAGCTGGGCGAGGAGCGTGCCCGCCACCCTTGAGGTAACCATTGTGATAGAGGTCCACTTTAAATACGTATAGCTTCTTTTTCCTTTTGCCACGTCATCTGCGAGAACAGATACCTTAGGATCAACAAAAATGGCCAGCAGCATCGTCGCAATCCCGTTGATCAAACCCGATGCCATGACGGCTGTCGTGCTGCGCTCCGGCGCCAGAAGGCCTGCGTATAAAGCCGAAAGCACGCCGATCGTATAAATGGATGTAATCAGCATGTTGATGACAAACAAACGCTTCGGGATCAAGCGGATGTCAAACCCTTTTACATATGAAAGAGACGGCAGACGCAAATAGGAAAGGGCATTTTTGAATCCTTGTTTCGAGAATCCCTTTTGAAACACTTGGAAAACGGAGCCGCCGCCGCCCGCCAAGTGAATAATCGCCCGTGAGAAAAGAGCGACAAAAGACGGAAGCAGGATAATGCCCAGGATGGTGCCGACTGTCGATCCGAAAATCAAGAAGCGGAACTGCTCGCTGACAATCGCCAGAGCGTTTTTTCCCGCATCATCAATTAAATGTCCGGTAAAGGGCTGCTGCACCATGTTCGACATTCTGGATACGATGACCATGACATTAAACAGAGAAAGCGCGGACGCAATAAATCCAACGCGGGCCCCGGAAAGCCTGGTGGCATAAGCTAAAGTTTCTATCGAGTGAATCAGTAATAAAAAACAGAAAATAAAAAGTACTTGTGTTGTAATGACATGCACGTTATTCTTCCTCCAATTTCATCCTAGAGATAAGACTATAGAGAAGATAAAGAGGTTTCAGTTTCCAATAAAAAAACCGCCGGCTCGCGCCGGACGGTTTGTCTTATTCTTTTCTATACGCAAATAAAGATTATATCATCCGCACATCGGGCGGGTTAGATTCATAAAGCATTGTTCCGAAGAATCACTCTTGAAAGTAAACACCATGGAAATTTCTTGAACACAAGACAACGAAAGCCCTACCTCTCAATCGTCACTGCGGCTCCGAAGCCGCGCCAGTGTGAATTGTAAAACAAAAAAGTCTTTTTTCCATCTCATCGTTAGGGGCGATTTGTTATGAAGGAAAAGAATAAGGGCAGCTGGTTTGCTGCTCGTGAAGCGGTAAAGCTTCTATCTCAAAACAGAAAAAAGAAGTTTACTTTCTTTTTTATTTGCTTATTTTTCTTGCTTAGCTATTCATGATAACATATCGCCCCTGCAAATACAACCTTTTTATAATTCGAGTGAGACTGGCGTTTTCTCTCCGGCATTCATCAATCTGATATCCTCCGGCTGAATTTCAAGAATCACCAGATTTGGATCATCCTTGCCGTCAAACCAGCGTTCTAATTTGGAACTCCATATTTTGTCCTTCAGTTCAGCCGAATTGTTGATTTTGGCTTTTCCTGCAACCTCGACATACGCGTCGCCAAAGCCTTCACAATCATAGCCTAATAAAATGTGGACATTGGGGTTGTTCTCAATCTCTTCCGTTTTATGAGTTTCTTTGCTTGTTGGTGTGTAGATCGTCAGCCCGTCATGGAAAAAAGTCATGTAGCGGGAATGCGGCTTACCCTTTTGAACCGTTGCGAGCGAGCCTACTTTATGGTGTTCTAGAACATCTAGCACTTTTTGTTTGATATCTTGCTGATTCATTGTGAATCACTCCTTTTTAACGTCTCCGCTGTTACTTTTCCACATCCGGGGAAGATTTAAACAAGAAAATGCGCGTTTTATTTTGATTCTTTCCATTCACGCTTCAGCATGCTGTAATACACAAGATCATGATACCTGCCGTTAACAAATAAGCCGTCCCGCGCCTTCCCTTCCTCTTGAAAGCCGAGCCGCTCCGGGACCGCCCGGCTTTTTTGATTTCCGACAGCCGCACATATTGCAACGCGGTTCAGTCCAAGCTCTTCAAAGGCATACGTGATGAGAGTCCGGCAGGCGGCAGTCATGATGCCTTTTCCTTCATATTCTTGGGCAATCCAGTATCCGATTTCCGCTTTTCGATTCACTTGATCAAGGTTATGCAGTCCGATCATGCCGCATAGGCTGCCGTCATAAAGGAGCCCCGCTTCGATGCCGTTCATGTCGGCATATTGCCGCCGCCAATCTGGAATGAGTGTTTCTCTATACGTTTCAGCGCTGCTTGGGTTTTCCGCAAAAAACAGCCACCGGCCGAGCCGCTGCTGATTTTCGATAATGAGTTCGGCAAGCCGATCCGCATCCTTTGGCTCCAGCAATCGAATGGTGATGTGCTCATTTACCTTGCAGGTGAACATTTCCTCGCCCTCTTTCCTTTTTTACCCATTATAGCGGTGATTCTGTTTTTTTCAATACAAAAAAGGATGGGCTGTTTAAGCCCCATCCTTAAATTCTCGGATCCGTAAAGATATCATGTTTATCTGTGCTCGTCGAAGACATTTCCGTCACGACGGCACCTTCTTCCCCGGCCTGGAACCAATGCTTCGTGTTCGGCGGGATCGTATATTGCTCGCCTGGTTCAAGCTCAATTTCGTGCCAGACTGTATAGTATTCTTTGTCCTCTTGCGGAGGGAGAACCTTTGGAAGCGGCGTTTTTTCTCCTTCTACATAAAGATATACTTTTCCGTAGCGGCAGCGGAATGTCTCTTCCTTGCCTTTCTGGCCGTCGACCGGCGGATGGCGGTGTTCCGGGCACGTCTGTCCCGGAAACAGCACCAGTTCCTTTGAGCAATAACGGTCTGTATTCACGTAGATGAAGAGCTGGAGCCCGGCTTTTCTTTCTTTTCCTAAGCCGTAGTCCATCAGCTGAATTTGGTCTACTTCCTCATCTGTTAATACAATACCGGCTTTTTGATAATAGCTGTTGACTTCTTCTTTCGTGATACCCACATGTTTCACTCCCTCTTATGTCGTCACAAAACTGCCGCCATTAACGTGCAGTGTTTGGCCTGTCATGTAAGATGACTCATCTGAAGCTAGCAGCACATAAGAGCCAACGAGCTCAACAGGCTGTCCAGGACGGCCCAGAGGCGCATTTTTTCCAAATTGAGCGACTGTCTCTTCTGAGAATGTAGACGGAATTAATGGCGTCCAAATTGGTCCCGGTGCAACTGCATTCACACGGATTCCATCACTGGCAAGCGCCTGTGCCATTGTTCTTGTAAAGGCATTGATCGCGCCTTTTGTCACTGTATAATCAATCAGTTTCGGGTTCCCTACGTACGGATTGATGGATGTCGTGTTGATAATAGTACTGCCCGGTTTTAAGTAATCAATTGCTTTTTTAGTCAAATAAAATTGAGAATAAAAGTTTGTTTTGAATGTGCGGTGAAGCTGTTCACTTGAAATTTCTTTGATGCTGTCCTTCGGATGCTGTTCACCGGCATTGTTTACAAGGATATCTAGGCCGCCTAGCTCCTTGACCGTTTTTTCAACCGCTTCATTGCAGAACTCCTCTTCGCCTACGTCACCGGGGATCAGCAGGCATTTTACACCTTCTTGTTCTATACGCTTTTTCGTCTCTTCGGCGTCCCCATGCTCATCTTTATACACAATGGCGATGTCAGCGCCTTCCTTTGCGTAAGCGACGGATACCGCGCGTCCGATCCCGCTGTCGCCGCCTGTAACGAGCGCTGCTTTTCCTTTTAATTTGCCAGAGCCTTTATAATGTTCGTACTCATACACCGGGGTTGGATTCATTTCACTTTCGATTCCCGGCTGGCGATTTTGGATTTGTCCCGGCAGTTCGTTTGGATAATTTGTCATGATGATTCTCCTCCTTTGTTTTCATGTCTATTTGTTGAGTACCTCACACGGTCTACTCATAAACATGGATTGGCACCTTCACATTGCTTTATTAGAAAAATGTTTCACATGAAACGTAAGGAGGAAATAACTTGCAAAGGGGGTTGCTGAATGATTAACATGCTTTCTAAAAAATTCAGCCGGCCAAAGGGCGTATGCGGCATGCTTGCCGGGTACATCATGGCAGCTGAAAATCAGACACTGAATCAGTGGACAATCGATCAGCTTGGGGTCACACGCGGAGACAGCATTTTAGAAATCGGGTTCGGCCCGGGATACTGCATGCAGCAGATGCTGAAACGAGAAAAGACCGTTGGGCTTCATGGGATTGATATATCAGAAGCCATGCTGAAGCTGGCCGCCCGCAGAGTAAAATCAAAAGGTGTGCGTTTGATACAAGGAAACATTGAGACATTCCCTCTCGCCGCCTCGTTTTATGATAAAGTGATTTCCGTTAACAACTACACCATTTGGAATGACCAGACAAAAGGCGTGAGACAGATGTACCGGGCGCTAAAGCCCGGCGGCAAAGCAGCGATTACGATGCAGCCGCGGGAAGCGGACGCCAGTTCCGAAAAAACCAAATCATTTGGACAACAGATGATTGCCGACTTCCAAGCAGCCGGATTTGAAGATATTGAGCTGCACTTTAAAAACATTAAGCCTGAGCTTTCCGTCTGTGCAACTGCAAAGAAGCCCGTCACATAAGTGACGGGCTTCTTTTTTACGAATGTACAGCCTGCTTGCGCAAGACGTCTTTTTTTACCTTGCCGAGGTTATTTTTCGGCAGTTCGTTCACGAATTCAACTTCAGGTATTTTGTAAGCGGAAAGGCGTTCCTGGCAAAATGCGACGACGTCCTCTTCCGTTATACGCTGGCCGCCGTTTGTCACGATAAAAGCGCGCGGTTTTTCTCCGTACAGCGGGTCTGGTATACCGACCACAGCCGTTTCAAGAATTCCCGGGATCTGCTGGATGACTTCTTCAACCTGATCCGGATAGACGTTATCGCCTCCGTAAATAATGACATCCTTGTAGCGTCCAGTGATGAAAATAAAGCCATCTTCATCCACATAGCCTGAATCTCCGGTTTTGAACCAGCCGTTTTGCAGCACTTTTGCTGTCGCTTCAGGGTTGTCTTCATAGCCTTTAAATAAGAATGGCGTGTGAACAACGATTTCGCCGATTTCACCTTGAGGGAGTTCTTCTCCCGTCTGAGGATCTTCGACTTTGACTTTAACACCTTCCACAGGTTTCCCCGCAGATGCAGCTTTATCCATTCCCATCTCAGGCATCCATGTGCTGATTCCCCAAGCTTCAGTGCTTCCATAGCCGTGTGCGAGCGGAATGCCGATATCATTATAGCGGCGGATCAGGCTGCTCGGCACTTTTGTTCCGCCTGTCATTAAAATCACAAGCGAAGATATGTCGGTTTGGTGCTTTTCCCATGCTTCGAGCAAATACGTGTAAAACACAGGAAGAGCCATCACGCTTTGAATTTTTTCTTCTTCAATGACCTTCAGCATATCAACAGGATCTTGATCCTTTGTAAAAATGAAAGTCGTTCCTGCAAAGGTTCCCAGCATGATGCAAATGAGCGCACTCGTATGATAAATCGGGTGGCACGCGAGAAAACGAAGGCCCTTCATGCGTGTTGCTGAGCTAGTGGATCTTTCTACATATCTGTATATGCCGCCATGTGTGATCATGCATCTTTTCGGGTTTCCTGTCGTTCCGGACGTAAACATCAGAAGCGCCGTATCATCTGGGGAAACCATTTCAGTTTCGGGCAAATGGTCAGGACCCGCAAACAGAGCTTCAAATGCAGCAGATGTTTCGTAAGCTGTACCTGTTTCCATCATAATCTGGAGTGAAGACAGCTCAGGAAGAACTTCGTTGAGTGTCTCTTTAAACTCCGCTCCGTAAAACATCGCTTTCGGTTCACTCGCTTTTAAAATGCCTGTCATTTCATATGGTTTCAGCTGCCAGCTGACAGGTACCACAACAGCACCTATTTCAAGCGCGGCGAACATAACAGTTGATGCAGGATGACCGTTTTTGCAAAGCAGTGCGACACGGTCTCCTTTTTGAATTCCTTTTTGCAGCATGGCATTTGCCAGTTGATTAATCCGCTTACGGTATTCTTTATATGTCAGTGTATGAGCTCCGCTTTTTACAGCCTCTATTTCTTCGCTATCCGGCATGTCATGCAGGATCAGATGCTGTAGTGTTTCCATATCGTCATCTCCTATATTCTCATTAATCTTCTATAATTTGTTAGATTTTCTTCCTACCTCACCCATTTTAACCCAAAAAAGATAACTTGTAAAACTATTTCATTTTGGAATTATTCCATTGATGAATGATAAAATAGTCCCGCATTTTCTTATTTTGTGCCCCACCCACATAAAAACACACGCCATTTTTTTGACGTGTGCCGTGGAGGATTACAGGATGTTTTTTTCTTTCATCCATGTGAAAAATACGCGGTTTAACCGCTGATACAGTTCTTGTTCTCCCTCTTCCTGAAACCCCGCGATGCTTTCTCTGCTCTCGATAATGGCGGAGCTGATTGCGCTTAAAATCTCCGAGCCTTCAGCAGATAATGAATCAGGCGCCATCATCATGAGGATACGTGTCATCCTGAGGGTATTTCCGTCCATGCCATTCACTTCATAAGAGGTGCTGAGATCATATATTTTGAAAAAAGGCAGGACAATTTCATCATTTTTGAGATGATAAAGCGCCATGTTTGTCCCCGGGATTCCCAATCCCCCTTGTTTCTCCCGCTCCGCCAGGCAATCCGCCGCTTTTTTCGGATCACGGATCAAGCCATCTTTCTTCAGCTGCCGGAATAGCTCTAACAGGAGCATGCTATGATCAGGGTTTGTTTTGAGGTGAGTAAGAGTAAAGTGGCGCAGCACATCTTGCATGACCGCCATATACCGCCCCACGCTTTCCGCCGCTGCCAGCATGTCAGGCACGTCAGCTTGACGCGCCTCTTCCTTCGTGCTTCTTTTTTTCTCAAGAATGAGGGGAATTTTCCGCTTGATATACTGCTTCACCTGATTTGCGTCTTCCTCATTTAAAAGCGGGCTGACCATCATGTAATCAATGTTTTCGTAAGGAATCGGAACGGTGGAAACGATCATATCATACGATTGAACATCTCTGTCCTTCAGCTCGATCAAAGAGGACATGTCAAATGACTGAATTTCCGGAAGTTCTTTCTTCAGTCTGGAAGCAAGCATTTTCGAAGAACCGATCCCGCTTGAGCAGACGACAAGCGCTTTCACTTTTGCTTCTTCTTTTTTGATTTCAAGAGCTGAGCCAAAGTGAAGAACGATAAAAGCGATCTCATCATCAGAAAAGGACATGCCCGGAAAAACCTTTTCCACGCCTTCTTCAATCGCCATATAAAGCAGAAAATAATCGCGCTTGATCTGTTCCTTCATCGGATTGTATATCTCAATATTCTCTTTTATGCGGCTGACGGCCGGTTCCAAGTGGGCGATCAAGCCTTCATATAAAGAGTAGTTTTTCGTGAGATCCATTCTGATTTTGTCTGAAATAAAAGCAATGAGCCGCTTTGTTTGCAGAGCTGTTTCCAGTTCGATTTCCTGCGCTTTGTATTCTGTTTTGTATTTTCGGTTGGCGCTTCGAAGGTGGATTGTAATATAGCCGACCTCCGCCTCCGGAATTGTTACACTGAAGGCACGTTCAAGCTCGCCCGCGATTTCAAGAGCAGAGCTGTATTCTTTTGCACTCTTCAGTTCCTCAAGTTCGGCTTGCTCCATGGTGATGGTTTCCCCAAGCTTGATCCGTTCAATTGCATACGTCAGATGGACGACGAGCGCGATATAGGAGCTGTCGGACAATGAAAAGGCGATTTTTTCTTTCAGCTGAAATAAGATACGCTCCATTTTTAACAGCTCGCCTTTGCTGACTACGCCGAACATTTTCTCTGATGAATCGGCTTTTCCTTTGATGTTTAACTCAACCGCTTCCAAAAACATTTGGATATCGAGACGGTTCACAATCAAGTTGCCGACAATTTTCCGTTTCGCATTTTCCGGCCCTAAAAGCTGGATGCCAAAGCCTCTTTTACGGATCAATATCAATCCGAAGGGAGAAATCCATTTCTCCAGCTCGTCTAAGTCATAGCTGACCGTGGCATTCGTCACCTGCAGATCATGGGCAAGCGTGTACAGCTTAACCGGTTCCTGAGACTCTAATAACGAACAGAGAATGAGCAGTTTACGTTCGTCCGCGCTATATTCATGCTGTTCGTATGATAAATCAGTCAGCAGCTTTTGTTTGTCCTCGGGACTTCCCACTGCCTTCAACCCTTTACCGGGCTGTTTATCGAGCGTAAGGTTTGCGGTTTCCATCAGTGGCTTAATTGATTTGAGCTCTCTGTGAATGGTTCTCGTGCTGACTTCCATCAGCTCGGCAAGCTCAGTGACAGTGACATATCGGTTTTGTAATAATAAGTGCTTTAACAGCTTTTGTTCTCTGGCAGTCATATACATAAAAAGGCCTCCTAGACAGTCGTGATGTATGGATGAAGTCGCGAGGAAATTCAGGAGATAATAAAAGAGAGGTTTTCTTTTTAATATAAAACGCTTTCAAAGGAGATTCAATCACTTATAAATGGTAATTTGGCACTAGCAAGTGTGACAGTATTGAAAAAGCACCAGCTGTTTAGCTGGTGCTTTTTGTTAAGGTATATCGCAGCCCTGTACGGCTGTAAAAATGCGGAACCACTGATCCTGATCAAGCTTGTATGCCAGCGCATGTACCGCAGCGGAAATCCGCTCGCGTTTTCCGCTTCCGACAATCGGCATGATGCCGGCCGGATGCGTAAACAGCCATGCGTACATCACCTCGTCTATTGACGCGGCGCCGATTTCCGCCTGAACGGATTCGAGCGCCGTGCGGGCACGGCGGTCTTTTTCTGTGTCGCCGGTGAATACTTTGCCGCCTGCCAGCGGTGACCAAGCCATTGGCGGAATCCGTTTTTCCTGGCACAGGTTCAGTGTGCCGTCCAGCACATTTTCTAATTCATATGCGGATAGCTCGATCTGATTGGTCACGAGCTTTTCAGGCAAATACGATTCCAGCATGCGATACTGGTGGTCTTTAAAATTTGAAACGCCGAAGTGTCTGACCTTGCCGGAGCATTTCAGCGCTTGAAACGCCTCTGATACTCCCTCCGGGTCCATGAGCGGGTCCGGTCTGTGAATCAGAAGCACATCGATATAATCCGTTCTTAGGTTCATAAGAGATTGCTCAACGGATGCTAAAATATGTGATTTGCTTGTGTTATAATGATGCGAACTGTGAGCGGGACGTTCAGGTGCTTCAAGAACGATGCCGCATTTTGTGACCAGCTCAATATTTTCCCTTAATCCGGGCGAAAGGGCAAGAGCGTTTCCAAACAGCCTTTCGCACGTATAGCCTCCGTAAATATCGGCATGGTCAAAGGTTGTGATGCCGTGATCGATACACCATTCAATGAGGCTGAGCAGCTCGGCATCTGAATAGTTCCATTCATTCAGCCGCCAAAGCCCGTGGATGACTCTTGAAAATTGAAGATCCTCCGCCAATTGAATACGCTGCATGCAAAATCCCTCTTTTCTGTGTACAAACCGGGTTTTGCCCCTTATTAGTTCATTCGGCCTCAGATCCCCTTTTTCCTTTCATTCCTGTCAAAAAGGCATTAATTCGATTGAAATTGCTTTTTCGCTTTCTCAACGACATAGTGGCTGCCGCCGCGGTCTTGCACATTTTGGATCATCATTGCGACAAGCAGGTCTTTATTTTTGTAATCGTAGCCGACGAACCAGCCATTTTCCGCGCCGTCTTTATCATCTTTTGATGTTTTCAGCTCGGCTGTTCCAGTTTTTCCGGCAACAGTGATTCCTTTCACGACAGGCTGATACGCTGATCCGCGCACGTCTTCCACGACGCCTTTCAGACCTTTTGTAATGTCCGCCGCTCCTTCCTTCGTGACCACTTGCTTGTGCCAGACATCGGCTGTTTGTGAATCTTTTTTGATCAGTGTCGGTTTGACAAGATCTCCGTTATCCACAAATGGCGTGTAAGCAGCCGCCAAGTGAAGCGGAGACATTTGCATTTGCCCTTGTCCGTATCCTGTATCCGCAAGCAGAATGTCTGAATCGAGCTTGTCATTTGCGATAGACGACTTCTGGGTCGGGAATTCGTACGGAATGTCCTCTGAGAAGCCAAACGTTTTCAGACCTTTTGTAAAGTTGTCCGCTCCCATATCAAGTGCGTTCTGCGCGAAATAAATATTGTCAGATGTAATGAGGGCATTTTCCAGATCGACTTGCTGAAGGCTCTCGGACACACGTGTCACTGAATAGCCGCCCCAGCTTGAATCCTTTTGCCACTCTTTGCCTTTGATTGTTTTCTTCTCATCCGCTTTAAGGGTGCCGTTTTTGAGTCCGATGGCAGCTGCAATCGGTTTAATCGTGGAACCCGGCGCGTAGGTTTTGTTGAATTTCGCTGAAAACGGATTGTTTTTATCTTCGTTTAGTTTTTTCCATTCCTTATCGTCCCAGCCGAAAATAAATCCGTTTGGATCGTAAGAAGGTGCGCTGACAAGAGCGAGTGTTTCGCCTGTCTTCGGCTGCAGCGCGACTGCCGCCCCACTGTCATCCTTTAGTTCATCATACAGCTTTGTTTGCGTTTTGATATCAATTGTGAGGTGAAGATCCTCGCCGTCCTTCGCTTTCTTCTCAGCGATGACTTCTCCGGTTTGCGGCACGTAGATTTTCCAGCCGGTTGTGCCTCTTAGCTTGTCTTCATACACATTTTCAAGTCCGGCGATGCCGATGTTAGACGTATCGCTGTATGTTCCGTCTTTCTGTTTCTTCAGTTCCTCCGCAGTGATGGCGCGTACGTAGCCTGTTAAATGGGCAGTCTTTTCGCCATACGGATAGTAGCGGGAGCTGACATTCGTTCTTGTTACACCTTGTAATGAGGTGGCCTCAGACACTAATTTCTGCTGGTCAGGCTTGACCATTTTGACCGGCACAAACGAATCGTCTTTCACCCAGCCTTGGTTTAGCTTTTTCTTGATGTCGTCTTCAGTCAAATCAAGTTTTTTCGCGAGCTCTTTTATGGTTTTTTCTTTTTTATCGCCAAGCTCACCGGGAATAATTCCGATTTCAGGAACATCTGTATTGATGGCTAAGCCTTTCCCGTTTTTATCGTAAATTTGGCCTCGTTTTGGTTCGATGCTCATAATTTGCACTTTTTTGTCATCAGCCAGCTGCTTGAAAATAAACGACGGGTCCCAATCTATATTCCATGACTCCTCGTCATCTGTTTTTTCTTTTTTCAGCACGGCGGTATTTTTGAAGCTGACCTTGCCCGCATTTGTATCCATGCTGACCTTATATGGGATGTGCTTCATTGTCTCGTTGTCTTTATCGTCCTTATCCACATCTCCTGCAGTGACTTTCAGATGTTTCACGCCTGCCTGCTCGTAAATGGTTTTATACCTGTTGATGAAATCTTTCTTGGAGATTTCTTTTTTAACATCTTTGGTCAGGCTTTGATACATCTCATCGAATTGCTGATCGTTCCATTGTTTCACGAATGCTTCCATACGATCCTCTGGTGAATCCGTCTTGGAGCATCCGATTAATCCAATCAATCCGACGCATAGAAATACTAGTAGAATACACTTTTTTAACATGACTTTCCCCTTCCTTCCACTTGTTATTTTCTCTTATATGAATTAGTGCTTGCAAGATTTTTTTGAAAATGAAGGAAAAGCTTCACCGCTTTTGCAGAAATCTCCTGTCGTTTGCTGTAGACTGTTTGAAAAGACAGAAAGAAGGGATGACATGATCAGAGAGGCGGCAATGCTTCACATTAAAAAAGGGCTGGAACAAGAGTTTGAGGAGGCGTTCCGGCAAGCGGCGCCGATCATTTCCGGCATGAAGGGCTATATCACGCACTCGTTATCAAAATGCATGGAAGAAACGCATAAGTATCTGCTGCTTGTGGAGTGGGAAACACTTGAGGACCATACGGAAGGCTTTCGCGGTTCTTCAGAGTATCAAGAGTGGAAAGCCTTGCTTCATCGGTTCTATACCCCATTCCCGACGGTCGGGCATTTTCAAGATGTGCAATAGAATTATATGATATGAAGTGTAAAACCGATGAGAGAGACAGACCATACGAAAACGGCGGTATAAATATTAAAAGCGCCTGAGCCGTCGTTTTCTTTGTTGCGCTCTTCAAGCCCCTGCATAAACATGACTGCACCAAGAAAAACGAGCATGAGCGATTGGATAACAGAGGTATGCTCCGTATAGTTAAAAGCAATAAGCGCCAGTATAATAATGATAACCGCAAAAGACATTTTAAAAATCCGAAACAAAAGGACCATCCTTCCTTATATACGAAATATTGAACGTTATGGCTATATTTGCCTACGTCCTCCATTATTCTAGCGCACTTTTTTTGTCTGTAGAACAGAAGACAGGGAATTTTAAGTTTCTTTTAATATTTCAATTTCACATAAAAAACGCGCCCTGACATAAGGCGCGTTTCTATGAAACTGACAGCTCTTTATAGCCCAGCTTGTGAACGGCTTCAGCCATCGCTTGATAGCCCTTGCTGTTCGGATGGACACCGTCAATGGACAGGTATTCCTGCTCTTTTCCTTTGAAGATGCTGTAGGCGTCCGCGATTTTGACATGGGGTGCTGAGGCAAGTGTTTCTAAATGTGAATTAAAAGATGTGATCCATTTGCCGGCGATTTCAATGCCGGGAAACGGATTGTATAGGTTGAACACTCGGATGGCGTACGGGGACGAATTTTCTCCTTTGATCTCGGCGATTTTGGCAATCATCTTTTCAAAATTCTCATGGCAATGGGCGGATACACGGCTGAAAATCGTTTCATCCTTAGACGTTTCGTATTCTAAAACCGAATCGATGAGATCGTTTCCGCACCCTGTGATGGTTATCATGTCAGCAGCTTGAATGCATTTTTGCACATAGGGATAAGACAGCAGCCCCAGAATTTGTTCTGTATTCAGGCCTGATTTTGCAAAGATGGATATTGCCGTATTTGTTTTCAAGTCGGCTTCCATCATGTCTCCGAAACGCTGGACGAAGCCGGGAGAAAACAGCCCGGCTCCTCTCCCTGTCGTCAAAGAATCCCCCAGTGCTGTATATCGAAGCACCATGTTTTTTCCTCCACTCCTAAAGTCGATACGTTAATGTACGCAGCGGAGAAAAGATCGGCTACTTATGAATACCCTATTTTTCTAGAAATCTGTAAGGCGGCATCCTTCACCTTTTCTGTTAAATACGGAAGCCTGTCTGCTGTAAATCTCGCTTCAAAGCCTGCAATGCTGATGCCTGCTGCCACCTGACGCTTATGGTTAAAGATCGGAGCGCCAATGGCCGCCGTATAGTTTTCGAGTTCTGAATAGCTGATGGTATAGCCGTTTTGTACGGATGCATCAATCACCTGAAGCAGCTTTTCTGGATCGGTGATCGTTCCGGAGCCAATTGAAATAAGCTTTGTTTGTTTGATGTATGTTTCGATTTCTTCACGAGGGAGAAAGGACAGAATGCTTCTGGCACACGCTCCCGCGTACAGCGGAGAACGCCGGCCGATCGCCGTGTACAGCCGCACAGTCTGTGTCCCTTCTATTTTCTCAACGTATATCGCCTCATTGCCGTCTCTCATGATCAATTGCACGGCTTCATCCACTTCCCGGCACAGGTCTTCCATAATGGGTTTCGCTATTTTTCTGATATCCAGCCTGTCGGCGACAAGCTGTCCGAATTCCAAAAACATCAGTCCCAGCGAATAAGCGCCGGCCGCATCCCGATTAAGGAAACCCATTTCCTCCAAAGAACTGACCATCCGATGAACAGAGGTTTTCGGCATGCCTGATTTCGACACCAGTTCACTCAAGGTAAGACTTGGTTCATGCAAAAACAAATGAAGCAGCGACATAGATTTCACTACGGTTTTGTTTTTATTCTGCATCTTTCATCCCCTTTGCTATATCAGCCATTCCATCTTCATTCTTATTTTCAGTTCTTTTATATGCTGTTCCCGTTCAATCGCAAGCGCTTCTGCTTTCTGAAGGGATACAGGCTCAAACTGGATGTGCTCGCCCGGCATGATTTGGGAAACAATCGGAAGATCAGCGGATATAATGTGCGCGATCCTCGGATAGCCGCCGGTCGTTTGCCGGTCTGCAAGCAGGATAATCGGGTTGCCGTCAGGCGGCACCTGAACTGTTCCAAACGAAACCGCTTCAGACACCATCTCAAGCGGCGCCTTCAGTTCGAGCGGTTCTCCTTTGAGCCTGTAGCCCATACGATCGGATTGCGGAGTGACACGAAACGTTTCTTCATAAAAACGCGTTTTTGATTTTTCTGTGAAAAAGTCGAATTGTTTCCCTTCCAGCACCCGAATGACGGGATTCTTTTTCAATGGCAGAAACCTGCCGCGGCTGACCGACCATTTCGGCGCTGCGAATCCCCGCTTTTCAAGCAGGGGGCTTAAGCGGGAAGAGATAATTTTCGAAAGAGATGACATCTCTCCAATGGTAAGTTCATCTTCCTTTTGAAGCGCTCTGCCATGAAGTCCTCCGATACCCGCTCTGACATACGTGCTTTTGCTTTCCATGACAGCAGTCACATCGATGCCGCCGGCAGCCGCTAAATAAGCGCGGCTCCCGAGCTTGCAGGGACCAAAGCTGACTATGCTGTTTTCCTTGACAAGCACGGGCTTCCATAAAGGCGCTTCCTCGTCATTAATACGCAAAGTGAAGTCCGCCCCTGTCACCGCAATCAGCGTCGTTTTAGAAAAATAAAATGACGGACCGGGCCCCATCAGTGTAATTTCAAGACCTGCTTCCTTTTCGCAGTTGCCGATCAGCAGATTAGCAATGCGCAGTGAAACTGTGTCCATGGCGCCGCTTGCCAGAACGCCATATTTTTGATAACCCGTTCTGCCTATATCCTGAACCGTTGTGAGCAGTCCGGGCTTTAACACTTTCATGCTCAATTGGACTCCTCCTTATAGGCGTGATAGTCTTCTTCTGAGATGCGGACAAATTTCACAGTGTCTCCCGCCCGCAGTAATGTCGGCGGGTTTTCGCGCGGCCGGAAAAGAGCAAGCGGCGTTTTGCCGATCAGCTGCCAGCCGCCCGGCGTCGAAATCGGATAAACGCCTGTCTGCAATCCGGCAATACCGACTGAACCAGCGGGAATCGACGGTCTTGGCGATGATTTTCTTGGGGCGGCAATGCGTTTGGACATCCCTCCTAAAAAAGGAAATCCGGGAGCGAAACCAAGCATATACACCACATATTCGCCGCCTGTATGAATATCGATGACTTCCTCCGGTGACAGCTGATTGATCTTCGCCACCTCTTCTAAATCAGGCCCGAATTCACCGCCATAGCAGACGGGAACTTCTACAACACGGCGGCTGTTTTCATAGTCTGCCGCTATTTCCTTCAGCCGCTCTTCAACATCGCGCTTGACCTTCTCAAAAGGTGAGCTGATCCCTTGAGGCAAATACTTGTACACTTCATACATATCATAAAATACCGTTAGACTTGTAAAAGCCGGGATACATTCAATGAATCCCGGAAATGGCTGTTCTTCTATATATGCGGCCGCGGCATGCACAAGGCCGTTGACCTGTTCATTTATTTCTTCTCCGAATCGGATCATCATTGCAGAATCACCGAGCTGTTCGAATTGATATCGTACAGTCATCTTTCTCACCTCTTTTATTTCTCGTTCATTAGGAGGACGAGAGGTTACAGCACCGCAAGCGACTCGTCTCGAATATCTGTGATGAGCATATGCCCCGGCGCATGTGTGATGACCATTTCAGGTTTTACATTCATAGCCACTGCTTGCGGTGTCACCCCGCATGCCCAAAAAACAGGAACCTCGCCTTCACGAATGGAAACGGCGTCACCGAAATCCGGTTTGTCCAGATCACGAATGCCGATTGCTTCAGGATTGCCAATATGGATCGGCCCTCCATGCACGGCCGGAAAACGTGAAGTCACCTGTGCGGCCCGTACAGCCAGCCGTTCCGGAACGGGTCTCATACTGACAACCATCTGTCCGTGAAACGCCCCCGCTGGAACACAATTGATATTCGTTTTATACATCGGGACGTTTGTTCCCTCATCAATATGCCTGACAGCTATTCCATTATTGATCAGCGCCTGTTCAAAAGAGAAACTGCATCCGATCAGAAAGCCGACAAAGTCATCCTCCCAGTATGGTGTGATATCAGCTACTTCCTCCGTAAGGACACCGTGCCTGTAAATACGGTATTTCGGAAAATCCGTTCTGATATCAGCATCCGGTGCAGCCAAAGACGGCACAGGTGAACCTGTTTCCGTCACGTCCAGCACAGGACATGGCTTTTGATTCCGCTGGCAAAACAGCAGGAAGTCAAAAGCAAGGTCTTTCTTTAAAATCACAAGATTCGCCTGGGCATAGCCGCCGGACATTCCGGCGGTCGGCCCGTTTATTTTTCCCTCTCGTATCAGGGCGCGCACATCCCGCGGCGCCACTTTGTTTAATTGATCCACCTTTTATCAGCTCCACAATCGAGGAAGTTGTGTACATAACGTGTAGATTCCCATAACTGCCATGACAATCACAACAAGTGCGCCTGTACCTGTCAGCCAAAGCGGATGCTTATAATCACCGACAATGTTTTTCTTGTAAGCAGCCACAAGCAGCGTTCCGAGCGCAATCGGCAAAATCAGGCCGTTCAGAGATCCGACAAGCACGAGAATTTTCGCAGGCTGCCCGATTGTGATAAAAGCTAACGTAGAAATCACGATAAATCCGATAATAATGCCGCGTGAGTTCTTTTCGATTTTTGGAGAAAAGGTTTTGAAAAATGAAACGGATGTATAGGCTGCCCCGATAACAGAGGTAATGGCCGCAGACCACATAATTAATCCAAAAATTTTATAACCGACGTTTCCAGCAGCCAGCTTGAAGACAGAAGCAGCAGGGTTGCTTTCATCAATGTGCAGGCCTTTTGACACAACGCCAAGCACCGCAAGGAATAGAGCGATACGCATAACAGAAGTAATTAAAATGCCGACAACCGAGCTTTTTGTCACCTGCGGGATGGATTCCTTTCCTTTAATGCCCGCATCCAGCAAACGGTGTCCCCCGGCAAATGTAATATATCCGCCGACGGTTCCGCCCACTAGTGTGACGATCGCAAATATGCTGATATGTTCCGGAGCGAATGTATTTGTCACTGCCTGTCCAACCGGAGGAGCAGTAGTCGCCGCAACGTAGACCGTTAAAATAATCATGACGAAGCCGGCGATTTGCGTAAAGCGGTCCATCGCTTTTCCCGCTTCTTTAATGACAAAAATCAAAATGGCGATAACTGCGCTGATCAAAGCGCCTGTTTCTGGTGTAATGCCAAACAGCACCTGAAGCCCCAGTCCGGCACCTCCGATATTCCCGATATTAAAAGCAAGTCCGCCAAGCACAACGAGAATGGCGATGAAATAACCCAGTCCGGGAAGCACCATATTCGCAATTTCCTGGCCTCGCTTTCCAGAAACAGCGATGATGCGCCATACATTGGTCTGAGCGAAAATATCTAAAAGAATAGAGATTAAGATGACAAAACCGAAGCTTGCCGCGAGTGTGTTTGTGAATGTTGCGGTTTGTGTGAGGAAACCCGGGCCGATCGCTGATGTCGCCATTAAAAAGGCGGCACCCATCAACAATGACCAGCTGCCCGCTTTTTTTCCTGTTGTTTTTTTCTGCTGCTCCATCTATTGTTCCTCCTTTATGTTGACCTCTGTGCTGAAATAGACGTTACTTCAATTCCTGCCGCTTTGAGCTCTTTTTTGATTTTTTGTGCAAATGTCAGCGCGTGGGCTCCATCTCCATGAATGCAAACTGTATCTGCTTTTAGTGACACATCATGTCCTTGCTGAGATTTGACCGCACCTTCTTTCACCATTTTGATGACCTGAGTGACAGCTGCATCATCGCTTTCAATGAGTGCGTCCGGCTGGGAGCGCGGCGTGAGCGTGCCGTCTGCTTGGTATGTTCTGTCGGCGAACACTTCATTTGCCGTCTGAAGTCCGATCCGCTCTCCCGCTTTTACGAGCTCGCTCCCAGCAAGACCGAAAAGAACCAGACCCGGATCAACCTTATAAACAGCTTTCGCGATGGCATCCGACAGCTTTTGATCGACTGCCGCCATATTGTATAAAGCTCCATGCGGCTTGACGTGCTGCATGTGAAGCCCTTCTGCTTTTAGAAAACCAGAGAGAGCGCCAATTTGATAGACGACGAGATCATACGCTTCCTCAGGAGAGATCGCCATATTGCGGCGCCCAAAGCCGAGCAAATCCGGCAAACCCGGATGCGCGCCGATTTTTACACCTTTTTCTGCAGCAAGCGCGACGGTTTTCCGCATGACACCGGGATCTCCCGCATGAAATCCGCATGCGATGTTCGCTGATGTGACATACTCTAAAATATCTTGGTCAAGGCCTATCGTATAGGCTCCGAAACTTTCTCCTAAATCACAGTTCAAATCAACCTGAAACACAAAATCCCTCCTGCCAAAGCAACGATTTGCTTGATGTATTTATTGTTCCGAAATTCGGAACAACTATTCCGAATTTTTGAACTTTGCTTCATTATAATTGAATCCTATCAGTTTGTGAAATGCTTTTGTCAGAAAACCTACCATGGTCCCAGAAGAAAACCTGCCAAATAAAAAAGAGAGTCCATTTTAGGACTCCCTTTTTTATAGTACCCAATGGCGGATTGCTTTAGCGACACCATCCTTACTATTTGTATCCGTGATCCAATCAGCCGTTTCTTTCACGACGTCTTGCGCATTGCCCATCGCGACACCCAGACCGGCTTCTTTAATCATCGCGATGTCATTGAGGCTGTCGCCCATCGCCATGACATTCTCCATCGTAAAGCCGAGTTTTTCAGAAACCTTCGCAAGGGCTGCGGCTTTATTGATGCCAAGCGCGTTGACCTCGATGTTTGTCGGGCTTGAATTTGTGATTTCAAGCTCTTTGTTCTTTCTCAGCTCCTCCAGCACTTCGTTTCGGATGTCGTCATCCTCAATCTCAAAACCGAATTTGAGCCATTCATGATCCGTAATGTTTTCCGGAAACTCGCCTCTCCATACTTTATTTACCGTAGAAGCCCAGAAATTAGTGTTGTGCTTATTCCGTAAATCCCACATCATTTGAATATGATCCGTATGGAGCAGCTTCCGCTCCACCAAGTTGAAATCCGAGTCCCAGATTTCACTGCCGTTTGCCGTAATTAAAAAGGATGACAGCTTCAGCGATTCCGCCAGCTCCCGGCACGTCATCAGCGTCCGGCCCGTGCTGATCACCACGTGCACGCCTTTATCCTCGGCTTCACGTATGGCTTTGCGGTTTTCATCCGATATCAGCTGCTCGTCATTCAGCAGCGTTCCATCCATATCAATTGCAATCAGCTTGATATCTACATCTTCTCTTTGAACAGACATATATGTACCTCTCTTTATCTTGAAATTGTGGTTAATTTCTATTCTAATACATTATACCCAGCGGAACAAAAAAGCGATTTCGCATGTTTGAAGCGCATTGATAAGAGGAAAACAAACGGTGAGGTGATCAAACGTGACAGAAAGAAAACAGCAAAACAAACCAAATGAAAACCCCGAACACAATGACTTAACCGATCCGATTCCGAATGAAGAGCTGAAGGAAAATATGAATGATGAAAAACACAAACGGCAGCAAAGAGACCGCTCACAAAGCGAACGGGATTACGATACGAAATAATAGAACCCTTCACAGATTGTTGTGAAGGGTTTTTTTCATTTTTCAATAAAGATGCCGATTTCAGCTTCAGCAACAGGCTGCCCGCCCACTGACGCCTTGGCATGTCCAAATACAAACCCGCGCCGATTACGCGCGACTTCAAACGTAAGATCAAGCCGGTCACCGGGAATGGCCGCGCCCAGCTTTTCCGCTTTCTTCACGGAAGATAATAAGTCCAAGCTGTTCTCTTCCGTAATGCCTGTAAAAGCCGCAGTTTGCGCAAGCGCTTCAATCACAAGTGAAAAAGGCATTTCTGTTTGCGTCTCAGTAATAAACCAGTCGTTCTCACTGACCAGCTTATAAGCCGCCGCATGTTTTCCGGGCTCGCTTTCTGTCACGCCATCAATAAATAAAAAAGGATAGCGGTGAGGCAAAGGTAATGAGTTCATTCTATATCTCCTTTTTTTGACCATTATATATCAGCCGAAAGCTGAGCGATAGGATATAATGGAAAAAACGCAAAAGGAGACCGTTATGCCGCAAAAGCCGCTCGTCATTCTCGCACACGAAATATATGGCGTAAACACCCATATGAAAAAAATAGCCCGGCTGATCAAAATGGCTGGATATGATGTGTTGACGCCCAATCTGCTCGAAGATGGTGAGGTCTACACCTTGCAAGAGGAAAAAACCGCATACGAACAGTTTACAAAACATAAACGGCTGAAAACGGGAGAATTCCTTATTCAACACTTGATCAGACAAAACGCCGGACGGCCCATCTTTGTGATCGGATTCAGCGCAGGCGCTACGATCGCATGGAAATGCAGCAGTATGCCTGAGGTGAGCGGAGCTGTTTGTTATTACGGTTCCCGGATACGCGATTCTCTTTATCACGTGCCAGCGTGCCCGGTCTTCATGTTTTTCCCTTCATATGAACCGTCTTTTGACGTTGCGCTTCTCATCAAAAAACTGCGGGAAAAACAGCATCCCCATGTGGAGATTTATCAATTCGAGGCGCTTCACGGTTTTGCCAATCCTGATTCAGATACATTCGACAGGGTACTTCTCTTCAAAACGCTTTCTATCATCAAAAACGAGGCAGAAAAATGGCCTCGCCCTGTTTCATCAACGTTTTCTTAAACGCACACAGCCAGTGGTCTCATCAGGTCCGCTCTGTTTGCGATGCAATGTGTTTTGATTTTATTTTGCCTGTCTCATCTCACCGAATGGATAAAAGACGAGTGATTCAGTACCGATGATATCTTCCTCAGAAGGCATGCCCATTCCGTTTCTGCTATCCATCGAATTGAGACGGTTGTCTCCCATTACAAAATATTTGCCGGAAGGAACCTCAACTTCGAAGTCACCCGTTAAGGCTACACCCAACTTTTTGACCTTTTGTTTCTGTTCCTTTAGGTACGGCTCTTCGACCTTTTTATCATTTATGTATAACTGATCATTCTTCATTTTAACGCTGTCACCGGGCAAACCGATTAAACGTTTCACAAATGAACGGCCGCTCTGTTTGTCATGAATGACTAAGATGTCGCCTCTATCAAAACCGCCTGTATATTTGGCTGCTTTGTCCACCAGAATTCTTTCTGAGTCTTTAAGCGTTGGAGCCATTGATGAGCCTTCAACGAGAAAAGGCTTGTAAAACGCCATTCTAACCGTAAAAATAAGCGCTGCGATAAAAATAATGCTAAGTATAACGATCCATTTGGTTTTTGCTTTTTTCTTTAACGTGATTGTTTTTGCATTCAATTTCCTTCACCCGATACCTTCCTGAGAATTCCAAATTATTATACAGCATTTGGGTCTTCTTGGTTAGTCTTTTGTGGAAATTGATTGGCCGGGGCAGCCGTCTGCCCCGGCCTTTTTCATCAAAGTTTCCTTACACGCGCACATATTTCGTCAGTGACTTCGGCCGTTGTGCTTCGTCCGCCAATGTCACGTGTTTTGATGCCGTCAGCCGTGACCCGCTCCATCACTTCGAGGATCTTCGCCCCCAGTTCTTCCTCTCCGAAATGGTCAAGCATCAGCTTCGCTGTCCAAATCTGGCCGATTGGATTAGCTAGGCCCTGTCCGGCAATGTCGGGAGCTGAGCCATGAACCGGCTCGAACATGGACGGGTATTTGCCGGACGGGTTTATGTTCGCAGACGGCGCAATGCCGATGCTTCCCATCAGGCTTGAGCTGATGTCGGTTAAAATATCACCGAACAGATTGCTCGCCACAATGACGTCAAACGTTTCCGGACGCGTCACAAAAAAAGCGGCCAGCGCATCAATGTGCTGAGATGACGTTTCGATTCCGCTGTAGTCAGCCGCAGTCTGCTGAAAGACTTCATCCCAAAACGGCATCGCGTGATAGATGCCATTGGACTTTGTCGCACTCGTCACATGCCCGCGCCGTTTTTTCGCCAATTCGAAGGCAAAGCGCATGACTCGTTCTGTCGCCTTTCTCGTAAATACGGCATTTTGGATGGCGATTTCATCGTCACCCCTGTGAATGCGTCCGCCGACTTCACTGTACTCGCCTTCACTGTTTTCGCGAATCACCACGAGGTCAAAATCATTTGGATGAAGTAGCGGCGACGTAATGCCCGCCATTTGTTTGGCTGGTCTCATATTAATGGAAAGCTCAAGCTCCCTCCGGATTTTCAGCAGCAGCCCCCATAACGAAAGATGATCGGGAACCAGCTTTGGATTTCCGACCGCTCCCAAGAAAACCGCTTCAAATTGAGTAAGTGTATGTATTCCGTCTTCAGGCATCATTTCACCGTGTTCCATATAATAATCACAGCTCCATGGAAAAGACGTAAATAAGAATGACAAACCTCCGTGCACCTCAGCAGCCGTGTGAAGCACCTTCTCAGCAGCCGCCATAACCTCTTTTCCTACTCCGTCTCCCGGTATTGCCGCAATCTCGAATTGTTTCATCGTCATTCTCCTCCCCTGTTATCGTAAGCGTTTTCTATTATACTAGAAAAAAATCCCGTGACGTGGTGTCACGGGTCGGTTATTGGTTGAGTTTCTTTAAAATGATGGCATGCAGCGGTTCATGAGACTGAATGCCGCACACCTCTTGAAGCACGCCGCTGTATCCTTTTTTATCGATCAGCGCTTGCAGTTCAACCGCTTCGGGGTCACCGGTGTAATCAAAGCGCAGGGCTGCGGCAATTCCTTCCGCAAGTGCGTTCGGCTCTTTTATTTTCTTTGCCGGGCCTACGAGTCTATCATTCTCTCCCAATTTTCTGAGGGGTGATCTCGCCACGCGGGTCACATCATCCGTAATAAATTGATTTTCAAAGCGTCCGATAATGTTTTTGATATATTGTTCGTGTTCGGCTTGCTTAAAGCCATACGTTTTGATGAGATAGTCACCGGTTTCAAGCAGCGCTGAATGAACGACACGGCGGATTTCCGGATGATCAATTGCTTCTTTGACTGTTTTCAGCCCGCGCTGATAGCCGACATACGCTGTCACCGCGTGTCCGGTATTGACCGTAAACAGCTTTCGTTCGATGTACGGCGTTAAATCATGAACAAAAAGCGCGCCGTTTATGACCGGTGTTTTCCCTTTAAAGCCTGATTCATCAATGACCCATTCGAAAAATGGTTCAACTGATACTTTTAGCGGGTCTTCATGATGCTGAATCGGCACGATCCGGTCTACGGCGGAATTCGGAAAGCCAACTGTTTCACTGATGGATTCCCGCTCCGCTTCTGTTAAGTGGCTGAATACCTCTTTCTTCAAGAAGCTGCTGCCGCCAATCATATTTTCGCAGGCAATGATGTTTAGCGGGTTTTCATGACGTCTTCGTCTTAGGCCTTCTGCGATAGACGGCGCAATCAGCTTTAACACGTTCGGGCCGACCGCTGTCGTGATAAGCGCCGCGTCATTGATCAGCCGGTACAGCTCCTCTTGCTGGCTGCCGCTATTGATGGCGCTGACCGGGCCGATCACCTCTGATGAATGCCCCTCTTCTGCCAGCTCCACTGTATATGCTTTCTTTTCATGAAGGAGGCTGACCATCGTAGCGTTCACATCGGCAAACACCACATCATAGCCGGAGTGGTGAAGCAGCGCTCCGATAAACCCCCTCCCGATATTTCCCGCACCGAAATGTAAGGCGATCATGTCAGTTCACCTCGTTAAAAATGGCGATCAGATCTTCTTCGCTTTGAGCAGAAATCAGGCGTTCAATGTTTTCTTCTTCTGAGCAGATAATGGCGATGTTAGACAAAATATCTAAATGCTCATTATTTTTGCCGGCAATGCCGAATACCACTTTTGCCGTGTTGCCTGCTCCGTATTCGACACCGTCAGGAATCTGTATGATGGAGATCCCAGAGTGAAGCACCTCGCTTTTCGCTTCTTCTGTGCCATGGGGAATTGCAATGAAATTCCCCATAAAAGTAGAGGACGTCTCCTCGCGTTCAAACATTTTGCCAATGTAATCTTCTGTCACATAGCCGTTGTCAATCAGCGTCTGGCCTGCCATTTTGATGGCCTCTTCTTTTGATGATGCCGTTTGATTGAGTTTAATATTTTGCTTTGCGAGTACTTGCATGTATATCACTCTCTTTCTATGAGATTACTTTTTAAGCTTTTCAAGAAGCTCGTCGTATTTCGGACTGTTTAAGAAGTTATCTACTGATATGTGCGTCGCGTTCGGCAGCTTGGCTTTCGCGCGGTCTGTTAAATCTTTATGGGTGATGACAATATCCGCATCGCTTGGCAGATTGTTAATGGCCGTGTTGGCCACACTGATGTCAAGCTCAGCCTTTTTCACTTTGTTTCTTAAGATGGATGCCCCCATGGCACTTGATCCCATTCCAGCATCACACGCGAAGATAATTTTGTTTACGCTTTCAGGAGACAGCTCAGACGTTTCCTCAGCTTTCGTTTGCTCCGCTTCTAAAGCTGCGGCAGCTTGGCTTTTCTTCCCTTTCATAGACTGCATTTTTTCTGTTGCGGCAGTGAGATCTTCTTCGCTTGCTTTTGAAGATTTCAAGATCACGGCTGATACAATGAACGAAACAGCCGCAGCGACTAACACACCCGCCAATACGCCGAAGTAGCCTCCTCTTGGCGTCATCGCCATCAGTGCGATCATGCTTCCCGGTGACGCTGCTGCGACAAGTCCGGCATTAAAGATCGTAAACGTTAAGAGTCCGCTTGCTCCGCCGGCAATGGCTGCGAGGATTAAGGCAGGTTTCATCAAAATGTACGGAAAGTAAATCTCGTGAATCCCGCCGAAGAAATGAATAATCGCCGCGCCGGGAGCTGTTGATTTTGAAGAACCTTTGCCAAAGAACATGTACGCCAGCAAAATGCCGAGCCCTGGCCCTGGATTTGCTTCTACTAAAAACAGAATTGATTTCCCTGTTTGGGATGCCTGCTCGATTCCGATCGGACTTAAGATCCCATGGTTAATGGCATTGTTGAGGAACAGCACTTTCGCCGGTTCCACAAAAACGCTGGCTGCGGGCAGTAAATTAGCGTGTACAATGACTTCCACACCGGCTGCCAGCAGTTTGTTTAACGTCAGGACAACCGGGCCGATGGCGTAAAACGCGAGAATGGTTAAAGCCGCGCCAACAATCCCCGCCGTAAAGTTGTTGATCAGCATTTCAAAGCCTTGTTTGACTTTTTCCTTGAACAATTTATCAGTCTGTTTAATGAGGTATCCGCCAAGCGGTCCCATCATCATTGCACCTAAAAACATTGGAATATCCGACCCGACAATCACCCCGATTGCCGCTGTCGCCCCGACGACTCCGCCGCGGTGGCCGTAAATCATTTTTCCGCCTGTATACGCTATCAAAAGCGGCAATAAATATGTGATCATCGGGCTGACAAGCGTATTCAGCTGTTCATTCGGAAACCATCCCGCCGGAATAAACAGCGCAGTAATGATGCCCCACGCGATAAACGCGCCGATATTCGGCATGATCATTCCGCTTAAATAACTGCCGAAGCGCTGCACTTTCACTTTCATGCCGCCTTGCTGTTCTTGCTGCATATATAAACCCTCCTTGTTTGTCGCTGTACGATATAAAAGCGAGAATTTTACTTCCCCTTGGCTCTATATTAAAGCGCTTACAACCTCTATACAATTGAAAGTAAAGAGGACTTTGGCACACGGCTGTGACAATTTTTTAAAAATAAAAAGGCTCCTGATTTCAGGAGCCTTTTCTCTTGCCTCTATAAATAATGTTGCCGTTTTGAATCACGTACTTGGCGATCATCCGCTCACTCACAATAAAAACGGGATATGCGCACACAAGTGCAAATACCGCCATCGGCACGTGCTGCACGGCCGGTAACATCGAGCTAAGCTCATTGCGGAGGAGCAGCAAAAGATAAATGAGCAGCACGATAACCGCTAATGACACCAGCATAATCGGAGCTGATACTTTATATTCGTAAAGCCGTTCCCGGCAGTGTCCGCAGCGAAATTGACAAGGTACATTTGATGATCTGACCATGTCCCCTGTCAAAGGCTTGCCGCAGTTTGGGCATACTGTTTCTTTCATAAGGTATTCCTCACTTTCCATTCCATATGTCTATTATACCAGAGTCCCTTCTGTTTCGTTTTGTTGCCGTTCAACACATTTTCACATTTTTTATCATCAGCTTACTTGTCTCTGTCTCTAAAATCCTCTACGCTTAAATAGATCTTAATGGAGGGGATGTATGAATGCTTCCAATTAATAGACAGCAACATATCCTGAAATGGCTGAAAGAAGAAGGCACGCTCAAAATTTCTGACATCAGCGCAAGATTCGGCGTTTCTGAAATGACGATATACAGAGATGTCAATCAGCTTGTTCAGTCAAATCAGGTCATGAAAACGGCCGGCGGCATCACGCTGCCAGTCCGAACACCTCAAGCGGATCATATGTGCAGCTATTGCCTGAAGCCGGTTAATCAGGCCTATTCGGTTCAGCTGATTACGGTAAACCAAGACATTGAACAGCTATGCTGCGCACATTGTGCGTTTTTGCGCTATGCAGATAAAACAGAAGAGGTTTCACACTTGATTTGCAGAGATTTTCTGTTACACACAACAGTCAGTGCCGGTTCGGCCTATTTCGTCGTCAATGCGGAATTAAATCTGCAATGCTGCCAGCCGCAGGCGATTCCGTTTGCGACACTCGACCATGCTGAACGGTTTCAAAAAGGATTCGGCGGAGCCGTCCGCACCTTTGACCAGGCACTGAAAGACATGCTGCAAGACAGAAAAAAACGCTGCACCTGCATCAAGAAATAACACAACATATACAGCGGAAGGTGGTGTCAGAGTAATGAAGCGAAACAGATGGTGGGTCTTCCTTCTGCTTTTTCTTGTTTTCCTGCCGAAAACAAGCTTTGCTCACGCCTATATTGTCAAATCTTCACCTGGAGAAAACAGCGAATTAAAAAGCGCTCCTGCACAGGTGGAAATCGAATTTAACGAACCGGTTGAAGAAGGGTTTCATTTCATTAAAGTCTATAATTCAAACGGCGACCGGGTGGATACGGACAAAACCGAAATTAAAAATGACAACAATCACATCATGACAGTGAAGCTGAAAAAGAATCTGCCGCATGATGTGTACAGAGCGGAATGGAATGCCGTGTCCGCGGACGGGCATCCGGTTTCCGGCGTCATTCCGTTCAGCATCGGAAAAGCGGACGGCGGATTCAGCAGCCAAAAAGCCGCCGGTGCCACATTGAACCCGGCAACAGCCGCAGACCGCGCAATTCTGTATACAGCCTTATCTCTGTTCATCGGAACGGTTTTCTTCCATCTCTTTTGGTATAAAGGGAATTCAGAACAACTTGCCAAACGGACGAAACGTATCTTCATCGTCTCGATCGCCGCATTGGGACTGGCACTTTTGCTTCAGCTTCCGATTCAGACAAAAGCGAACGCGGGCGGCGGCTGGAGCAGCGCCTTCCAGCCGGGCTACATGAGAGAAACACTGTTTGAAACAGCAGGCGGCACCATTTGGATCATACAAGCCGTGCTGTACGTGCTGCTTGCACTGTCTGTGATCCCTGCGATACGTAAAAACCGCTTTTCGTCCTTCGGCTATTGGACAGCACCGGTGGTTATCTTTTTCGGTCTCCTGCTTGCCAAAGCGTTTACCGGGCATGCCGCTGTCGTTGAAGAAAAAACGGTCGGCATTTTGATGGATTTTCTTCATTTATCTTCCGCTTCCATCTGGGTTGGCGGAGTAGCGGCACTCGTTTTGCTGCTCACAAAAGAATGGAGGCAGCCTGACAAAACGCTCGCATGGGAAACGGTAAGCCGCTTCTCGCCTTGGGCGCTTATTGCCGTCGGCGTCATTTTGTTTTCAGGCTTGCTCAATGGATTTTTTATCATTCGTTCGATGGATTCACTGTTTCACACGGCATACGGCCAAGCTCTTTTAGTCAAAAGCGGACTGTTTGTTTTGATGCTGGCTTTAGGCGCCATTCATTTTCTGCTCACCAGAAAGCAGCGCCGCGCAGGAATCAGCCGAACGCTGAAAGCGGAATGGGCAATCGGCATCGCTGTCTTAGTCACAGCGGCCGTGTTTACAAGCCTGCCGAGCCCGCCTGAGCCGGCGCCGGAACCGTTCTATCAAACCAAAGCGATCGAAAACGGCCAAAGCGTTTCTCTCAGCATCAGCCCGAACCAGCCCGGCAAAAACGTATTTGAGCTGCGGGTCACCGACCATAACGGCGATCCGGTGAAAAACATCCAGCAAATCACGTTAACCGTCTATAAAACAGGCCTGTCAGGCAGCAAAAACAAAAGCACCTTTACGTTAAAAGAAAAAACAAAAGGTGTCTTCCAGGATCAAAACCTGTCCATTAATGAAAAGGGAAACTGGAAGATCAAAGTCCACGGGCTGACCGGTGACTTTAACGAAATCAATATCATATTTACAAAAACCAATTAAAGGAGTGTTTGATATGTTGAAAAAAGTTGCATTCACACTGTGTCCTGCTATTGTCGGCTCTCTCTTATTTTTTACGGCTCCTGCCAGCGCGCATGTTTCTGTAAAGCCTGCTCAATCCGCGGCCGGCTCTTGGGAAACGTATACGATGAAGGTGCCTTCTGAGAAAAATCTGCCGACAACGAAGGTCGTCCTCAAAATGCCGAAGGATATTGAATTCCAGCAATATGAACCAATTCCCGGCTGGAAGGTCTCCACTCAGAAACACGATGACAAATCAGTATCCGTGACGTGGGAAGCGACTGACGGCGGCATTCAGGAAGGACAGTTCCAGCAGTTTACCTTTGTTGCCAAAAACCCTGATAAAGCAGAGGAAGCCGCTTGGGACGCCTACCAATATTACAAAGACGGCAGCATTGTTGAATGGACAGGTGACAAAGATGCAGATACCCCTCATTCCATTACGAACATCACTGCTGCAAAACAAGTGACAGATGAGCACGGCGCCACGAAAACGGAAAACGATTCCGAAGAATCAGGCTCCTCAGCTCTTGACATCACAGCGATTGTGCTGTCTGCTGCTGCCATTATTTTATCTGCAGCAGCACTTATAAAGAAGAAACGTGCCTAATAAAAAAGCGATCCAGAATCATATCTGGGTCGCTTTTTTTGATTAACCTCGTCCCGCCTGGAAGGAAGGATATTTCGTCATTCCGCCGTCTGCAAACAAGGTGATGCCTGTGACGTAGCTGGATTCCTTAGAAGCAAGCCACGCTGCCACCGCGGCGATTTCCTCCGGTTCGCCGATATATCCCATCGGAATCATGCTTTCTACATCCGCTTTCTGTTTAGGATCAGCAAATTTTTCAGCATTGATTGGCGTGTTGATCGCGCCCGGTCCGATGTTGTTGACGCGAATGCCCTTCGGCGCGTATTCCAAAGCCAATGTTTCTGACATCAGCTTAATTCCGCCTTTACTTGCCGCGTAATGAACAAATAACGGCCACGGAATCATCTCATGCACACTGGACATGTTGATGACATTTCCCTTGATATCGTTTTCCACGAAATATTTAATCGCTTCACGGCTTCCTAAAAAGGCGCCCGTTAAGTTCGTGCCGATAACTTTATCCCAGTCCTTCAGCGGCATTTCGTGAGACGGCACAGGATTTTCAAGTCCGGCGTTATTAATCATAACATCGAGTGTGCCGAACTCTTTTACCGCTGTTTGCACGATATTTTTTACATCTTCCTCTTTTGTGACATCCCCTTGTACGACAACAGCTTCACCGCCCGCCTTGATGATCTCTTCTTTTACCTCATTCGGGTCCTGTTTACCACTGTAGTAGTTGATGACCACCTTCGCCTGCTCCTTGCCGAAGCGAACGGCCATTGCCTTTCCAAGCCCTGATGCCGCTCCTGTAATGGCGACAACTTTTCCTTTTAAATCCGGATACATATACATCCTCCTCCATTTGTTAAGAATTTGATTTGGCGATTCCTAAAAATACAGCGGCTGCGATAATCAGGATAATCCCGATCGCAATTGCGATAAGCTGGCGTTTCGTTTTCTTTTCACGCAGGATGAAAATACCGCCGAGCGTAGATATGACAATTCCCATTTGCGAGAGGGAAAAGCTTGTTGCAACCCCGACTCTTGGCTGAGAAATAAACAAAAACATATTTCCGCCTGCCCAGATTAAGCCTGGGAGAATATTTCTGATCGCATACTTGTTAAAGGGTTTGTGTCTGTAGGTTAAAACTAACCCTCCGACCACCATGCCAATCGCCTGCGGCAGAAGCGCCGACCAGCCGGACACATTGAACAATCTGGCCACGACGACATAAACCAGATAACCAAGAGTCGAGACAAGAAGAATCAAAATGCCCTTTTTCAAGTTGCTCGGCTCTCCCTCTTCCCTGCCTTTTTTATCTTCCAATGACGTGAGGATGATGCCCACAATGATAAAAATCAAAGCGAGAATACCAAGCGTAATTGCAATCGGTGTTGACCATTCGCGGAACACAATCACACCGAACAGCGAGGTGGATACGAGCTGCATTCCTGTCGAAATCGGCATTGTTTTGGATACACCCATCAATTCAATGCTCTTCAGCTGATTGGCCTGTCCAAGCGACCAAAACAAGCCGGATACGATTCCAACAATAAAAATGCGAAGTGACAGGACGGGCTGAACAAACAAGTAAATAACGATAGAAACAATGAGCGCTCCGATCGTCGTTCCCAGTGTCTGGCTGTACGGCCCGCCGCCTAATTTCACATTGAAGAGAACAATGCTCCCCCAAAACAAAGCCGGGAGAAGAGCCAATAATAAATCCATTGTTGGGGAACCTTCTTTCAAAATGTATTTGCTGTTATTTTGGCTGGAATTGTTGTGATTATTCGCCGGAACACAAAAAGAGCTGCCGGATAATCCGGCAGCTCTCAGGAGCTTGCATTCTTCTACAAACCGATGGACAAATATTTTGTTTCAAGGTATGGCTCAATGCCTTCCGAGCCGCCTTCACGGCCGATGCCGCTTTCCTTCATTCCGCCGAATGGCGCTTGAACCGCTGACGGTCCGCCGTCATTCCAGCCGATAATGCCGTACTCTAGATTCTCGGAAATATAGATGCCGCGGCGGTAGTTTTCTGTGAAGAAGTAAGCAGCCAAGCCGTACGGTGTATCGTTGGCAAGCTGAATCGCTTCATCGATATCAGAAAACGTAACGATTGGCGCAACCGGGCCGAAGGTTTCCTCGTGCATGATATTCATGGACGTATCGACATCGGCGAGCACTGTCGGATTGACGAAGTAGCAGCCTTTGTCATCGTTTCGGTCATATGTGCCCCCTGCAAGAACCTTCGCGCCTTTTTCAACCGCATCATCAATTTGGCTGATGATTTTTTCGAAGCCTCTCTTATTGATAATCGGCCCGACGTTCACACCTTCCTCTAGTCCATTTCCGACTTTGAGCTTAGACACTTGCTCGCTTAGTTTCGCCGCAAATTCATCTTTAATGGATTCATGGACGATCAGGCGGTTCGCACATACGCAAGTTTGGCCCGCGTTTCTGTATTTGGACATCATTGCCTGTTCAACGGCAAGGTCAATGTTCGCATCTTCATCCACGATCAGCGGCGCATGCCCGCCGAGCTCCATAGAGACGTGCTTCACGGTGTCCGCGCTGTTTTTCATAAGGATTTTCCCTACTGGCGTTGATCCTGTGAACGTGATTTTGCGGATTTTCGGACTGCTTGTGAACACATTTCCGATTTCTTCTCCGTCGCCGATCACAACCTGAAGAACATCCTTCGGAATGCCCGCTTCATATGCGAGGCGCGCGAGCTCGTAGGCAGACAGCGGTGTGTCCGGTGCGGGCTTGATAATAAATGTACAGCCGGCAGCAAGAGCAGGGGCCGCTTTGCGTGTAATCATCGCATTCGGAAAATTCCAAGGCGTGATCGCAGCAACGGGGCCGACCGGCTGGCGCGTGACAACAATTCGTTTACCCGTTGTCGGAGCAGGCACCGTTCTTCCGTACACACGCTTCGCTTCCTCTGCGAACCATTCAATATAGCCTGCGCCGTAAAGCACCTCGCCGACTGCTTCCTGATATGGCTTTCCGTTTTCCTTTGTAATTAAATCCGCAAGTTCTTCTTTATGTTCAACAATCAGCTCATACCATTTTTTCAAAAGAGAGGCTCTTTCGTTCGCTGATGTTTTAGACCACGTTTTAAACGCTTGATGTGAACGTTCAATGGCTTCTTCTACTTCTTTGGCAGATTGCTGAGGAATCGTTTTGATCTCCTCGCCCGTAGCCGGGTTGTAGACCGTTAATTGATCTGGCATATTGAACATTCCTTTCTTTTCATGATTACTTAAAATGATAGCAGACCCTGCCGTTTTCTTTCCAATGATTAAGCTCGCAGGCCCGCTTCCAAGATGCTGAGCCCTTCATTCAGAAGGCTGTCTGAGATGACGAGCGGCGTCAGAAAACGAATGATATTGCCGTTAATTCCCGCTGTCAGCAAAAGCAGCCCATTTTGATTCGCATACGCCGCGATCGCTGCCGCTTTCGCTTTATCAGGCTCACGCGTGTTAGTGTCCTTGACGATTTCGATGGCCGCCATCGCCCCGAGTCTGCGGATGTCACCGATGAAAGGAAATTCTTGTTTCCACTCATATGCCTTATCTTCAATGATTTTGCCAATTTCTTCAGAACGCTCATTCAGCCCTTCTTCTTCAATAATATCCAAGACAGCCAAAGCCGCCGCGCACCCGAGCGGGCTTCCGGCATACGTGCCGCCCAGCTCTCCGGGCGCTGCCGCATCAAGCATATCCGCGCGGCCGATCACACCGCTTAACGGCAGGCCAGCCGCAAGGGATTTGGAAACCGTAATCAAATCAGGAACAACATCAAAATGTTCAATTGCGAAATAAGTGCCTGTTCTGGCAAAACCGGTTTGAATTTCATCAGCGACAAATACAATGCCGTGTTCCTTGCAGAATGACGCGACGTGCTGCACAAACCGTTTCGAAGGAATGATAAAGCCCCCTTCCCCCTGTACTGGCTCCATCACGACACACGCTACCGTTTCAGGCGCGACTGCAGCGATAAAGAAATCATTAAACGCTTGGATCATCATGTCGTCATAGCTTTCATTACTCATGCCGTCAGGTTTCTGATAATAATAAGGAAACGGCGCTTGATAAACCTCTGACGCAAAAGGTCCGAAGCCAAACTTATAAGGCTTTACCTTGCTTGTCATGCTCATCGTCATATTCGTTCGTCCGTGAAACCCGCGTGTAAATGAGACAACCCCTTGGCGTTTCGTATGCTTTCTGGCGATTTTCACAGCATTCTCGACCGCTTCCGCCCCTGAATTCAGAAAGATCGCTTTTTTGGCATGGCTGCCCGGTGCAATACCGCACAGTTTTTCGGCTAATTCGATATAAGATGGGTACATCATGACATTGAAGCCGGGGTGAATCAGCTCCTCCGCCTGCCGCTTCACAGCCTCAACCACCTTCGGATGCGAGTGTCCGACGTTTAACGTTCCGATGGCGCCTGCAAAATCAATAAATCTCCGTCCGTCCAGATCGTACAGCTCAGCCCCTTCTCCTTTGACCGCCAGACTGCGGTTGCCGTTGCTCACACCTTTTGATACGAATTGATCCCGTTTTTGCTGCCACTGGGCAGTCGTGATGCTTGCTGTTGTTTGACTCATATGAAAGCCCCCCTGTTGCTATTTTCTTATCATTCTGACTTCCTTTTGGTATGATGAAAAGTACCAATTATAAATTTTCGATGGTACCAGAAGGAGAACCCGCAGATGGATATCACAATGACACTCGATCGCTCAGAACAAGCCGATTATATTTATCAGCAAATTTATCAAAAGCTGAAAAAAGAAATCCTCAGCCGCAATCTGCTGTCCCATTCGAAGGTTCCCTCCAAACGGGAGCTGGCTGAGAAGCTGAAGGTCAGCGTGAATTCAGTGAATGCAGCCTATCAGCAGCTCTTGGCTGAGGGTTATTTATACGCCATTGAACGAAAGGGTTTTTTCGTGGAGAAGCTGGACATGTTTTCAGCTGAGGAACACCCTCCGTTTGCCCTGCCGGATGACCTGATAGAGATTCCGATCGATCAAAGCGACTGGATTTCGTTTTCACACATGAGTTCCGATACAGACCATTTTCCGATCAAGAGCTGGTTTCGCTGCGAACAAAAAGCGGCCTCCCGCTCATACCGCACGCTCGGCGATATGTCGCATCCACAAGGAATCTATGAAGTAAGAGCGGCTATTTCCAGGCTCATTTCTCTGACGCGTGGCGTAAAATGCCGGCCGGAACAAATCGTCATCGGGGCAGGCACACAGGTGCTCATGCAGTTATTGACTGAGCTTTTGCCTGAGGAATCGGTGTATGCGATGGAAGAACCCGGCTACAGGCGCATGTACCAGCTTTTAAAACACGCCGGAAAGCAAGTAAAGACGATCACGCTCGATGAAAAAGGCATGTCGATTGATGAAATCAGCAGACAGCAGCCTGACGTGCTGGTGACGACCCCATCGCATCAATTTCCTTCCGGAACGATTATGCCTGTATCCAGAAGAATTCAGCTGCTGAACTGGGCAGCCGAGGAGCCGCGCCGCTATATTATTGAAGACGATTATGACAGTGAATTTACATATGATGTAGACAGTATTCCGGCGCTTCAAAGCCTCGACCGGTTTCAAAATGTTATCTATATGGGTACCTTTTCAAAGTCCCTTCTGCCCGGCTTGCGGATCAGCTATATGGTTTTGCCCCCGGATCTATTGCGGACATACAAACAGCGGGGCTATGACCTGCAGACATGCTCGTCTCTTACGCAGCTCACCTTACAGGAATTTATCGAGTCCGGAGAATACCAGAGGCATATAAAAAAAATGAAGCAGCATTATAAAGAAAAGAGGGAACGCCTGATCACCGCTTTAGAAGCAGTGTTCGGCGGAAAGGCTGCCGTAAAAGGAGCGAATGCGGGCCTGCACTTTGTCGCCGAATTTGATACAGACCGCACCGAACAAGACATCCTGGCACACGCCGCCGGCCAGCAGCTTGAAATCTTCGGAATGAGCAGGTTTGATTTGAAGGAAAACAAGCGGCAAACGGACAGGCCCGCTCTCATTATCGGCTTCGCACGGCTGAAGGAAAAAGATATTCAGGAGGGGGTCAAGAGGCTTTTCCGCGCTGTTTACGGACATAAAAAAATCCCCGGTACAGGGGATTGATTCACCAGCGGTCCTGGTCCACATGCAGCACCGCTTCAAGCAGGCCCGGAAATGCCTTTTCAAGGTCTTCAGCGCGAAGCGAATAATACCGGCGCTTTCCTTCTATGCGAACTTGGGCGATGCCTGATTCTCTCAAAACTTTGAAATGATGTGACAAGGTTGACTTGGCAACCTGCACATCCGCACAAGTGCCGCACGTTTTTTCTTTCGCTTCCGCCAATTGCTTGACCAGCTCTAAACGAAGCGGATCACTCAGTGCGTGAAGAACCTTTGTCAGCTGCAATGTTTCTGTTTCTGGATGGTTTGGAATGTTCATGACACAAATGTATCACACAACAATTCGAATGACAATTTTACTATTTAAGGGTTTTTCCTTTACCTCATTTTGAATACATGTTACAGTTAGTTCGATGAAATTCGAACAATAAATTCATTTTAAAGACGGAGGAGATCAACATGATCGTATTACAAGCTTATATGAAAGTAAAACCAGAAAAACGCGAGGAATTTTTGAGCGAGGCGCAATCGCTTGTTCAGCATTCAAGAGCTGAGGAAGGCAACGCGCAATACGACCTTTTTGAAAAAGTAGGCGAAGACAATACATTTGTGATGCTTGAACAATGGAAAGGTGAAGCAGCAATTAAATCCCATAATGAAACTGCACACTTCCAAGGGTTTGTCGCAAAAGCAAAAGAACTGCTGAGCGCTCCTCTTGACGTTGTCCGCACAGAGCTTAGCGAGTAAGGAAAGGGTGTCCTATATGAATGAAGTCATGACATCATTAACAGACCACCGCTCGATTCGCAGCTACACAGATGAACCTGTAGCGCAGGAACAATTGGACCAAATCATCCAAGCGGTGCAAGCCGCACCATCTTCTATTAACGGGCAGCAAGTGACTGTGATCACCGTACAGGATAAAGAGCGCAAAAAGAAAATCTCCGAGCTGGCAGGCGGACAGCCTTGGATTGACCAGGCTCCTGTTTTCTTGCTGTTCTGCGCAGACTTTAACCGGGCCAAAATCGCGCTTGAGGATTTGAATGATATCAAAATGGAAATCACAAACGGCTTAGAGTCTGTTCTTGTCGGCGCAGTAGACGCGGGTATCGCCCTCGGCACAGCGACAGCAGCGGCTGAATCACTCGGGCTTGGCACGGTTCCGATCGGAGCGGTTCGCGGAAACCCTCAAGAGCTGATCGAATTGCTTGAGCTTCCGAAATACGTGTTCCCTGTATCAGGCCTTGTCATCGGTCACCCTGCCGACCGTTCGGCGAAAAAACCGCGCCTGCCGCAGGAAGCGGTCAATCATCAGGAAACATATTTGAATCAAAATGAACTGACGTCTCACATTCAGAAATACGACGAGCAGATGTCTGAATACATGAATAAACGGACAAACGGAAAGGAAACAAGAAACTGGTCACAGGGCATCGCTACCTATTATGAGCGCCTGTACTATCCGCATATCCGTGAAATGCTTGAGAAACAAGGATTTAAAGTTGAAAAATAAGCCACACCCGGCCTGTCGGAATCTCCGGCAGGCCTTTCAATTATCCGGTTGAAATCCATTGACTTCTATTTCGTTTATTTGGTAAAATTTTTTCATTGTTACTCATTGGTTTTTTGTGAACCAATGAGTTTTCTAATGTTCAAGAAAGAAGGAAGCCATGAGATGCTTGATAAAAAAACAGATATTTTGTTAGCTGCGCGAAAGCTTTTTTCAGAAAAGGACTTTACGTCGGTTTCCATGCAGGCGATCGCGGAAGAATGCAAGATGTCAAAAGCTTCGATATATAAGCTGTTTCAATCTAAGGAAGATCTGCTTTTGGAGCTGCTGTCATTTAACCAGAAGCAAATGGTGGCCGCGGCCTCAAGACTTCAGGAAAATACCGCGCTGACACCGGAGGAGCGTTTGTCGCAAAAGGTCAAAATGGAGCTGGAAGGCTTTAGGCGGAATCAGCAGTTTTTCAATATGCTGACCTACGGAAACCTCAAGCCTCATAACGATCGAGTCAAACAGCATATCCATCAGACCAGATCGACGATAATCTGTTGGCACCGTGATTCGCTGATTCAAGCGTATGGAGAAGCCATTCTTCCGTTTGTGTGGGATTTGGTGATCATTCTTCACGGCATGATGCGTGAGTTTTTAATGCTGATCAAAATAGAGGAAAAACCGCTAGAGCTTGACCCGATCGCAGAGTTTATCATCAGCACCCTCAATCAGATTGTCAAAAACAAGGAGACCCGGCAGTCTCTTCTTCCGCCTGAAGCCATCGAGCTTTACATTCATTCAGCATCCGCTTACAAGCCAAAGGATAAATCAGCCCTATTGTCGGAAAGCCTGAAGGAATTACATAAAGGCATCTCTTCCCTGTCCGCCGCGGACTATGACGTAGATGAGCTAACATCCGCAGCCGCCATGCTGGAGGAAGAAGCGAAGAAGGAAACCCCCCGCGCTTTTTTGCTCAAATCACTGATTGGCTATCTGGAACAAACCGGTGTTTTAACACAGCCCGTTTCGATGTTAAAAACACTGTTAATTACTTAGAGAAAAGAAGGGATATGTATTGGACACAAGTATTGAACCAAAACCTTTTAACCGTTCTGTCATTGTCGGCATTTTGTTAGCCGGGGCGTTTGTCGCGATTTTGAACCAGACGCTGTTAATTACCGCGCTTCCCCATATCATGAGGGATTTCAAAGTAGACGCGAACCAAGCGCAGTGGCTGACCACTTCATTTATGTTAACAAACGGGATTTTAATTCCGATTACCGCGTTTTTAATTGAGAAATTCACGAGCCGAACACTGCTCATCACAGCAATGAGCATTTTCACTGCCGGAACAATCGTCGGGGCGTTCGCTCCGAACTTCCCGGTTCTGCTTGCAGCACGTATCATTCAAGCCGCCGGAGCCGGTATTATGCTGCCGCTCATGCAGACCGTATTCTTGACGATCTTTCCGATTGAAAAACGGGGTCAGGCTATGGGTATGGTTGGATTGGTGATCTCGTTCGCGCCTGCGATCGGACCGACTCTTTCCGGATGGGCAGTCGAAGCTTTTTCATGGAGGTCACTGTTTTATATCATTCTTCCGTTCGCTGTAATAGATTTGATTCTTGCCAGCATCCTGATGAAGAACGTAACGACTTTACGAAAAACACAGATTGATATTTTATCAGTGATTCTTTCGACATTTGGATTCGGCGGCCTTCTGTATGGTTTCTCAAGCGTCGGCTCTTACGGCTGGACCAGTTCAACCGTCTTGCTTTCACTGCTGGTAGGTGCCGTCGCACTGCTCCTGTTTATCATAAGACAAATGAAGCTTGTAAAGCCGATGCTGGAATTCCGCGTCTTTACGTTTTCCATATTCAGCTTAACAACACTGCTCGGCACAATTGTCTTTGCGTTATTGATCGGTACAGAAACCATTCTGCCGCTTTACACACAAAACGTCCGGGACGTCACAGCTTTTGATACAGGGCTTATGCTTCTGCCGGGGGCTGTTGTGATGGGCTTCATGTCACCGATTATCGGCAGAATTTTTGACCGTGTCGGCGGAAGAGGGCTGGCGATTGCCGGTTTCTGCATCATCTTCCTGACATCACTGCCGTTTATGCAGCTGACTGAACATACATCACTCGCTTGGATTGTTGTGTTGTATACCGCTCGTCTCTTAGGCACCGCCATGATCATGATGCCGGTGACAACAGCCGGAATCAACGCGCTGCCGCGCCACCTGATTCCGCACGGCACGGCGATGAACAACACGATTCGCCAAGTCGGCGGATCGATCGGAACCGCCCTATTGGTATCCGTGATGAGCAACCAGGCGGCACACGCAGGTACGACAAATGTGAAACACGCCGCCCTGCACGGCATGAACGCCGCTTTTATCGTGGCAGCCTGCATTGCACTTGTCGGCTTCCTTCTCTCATTCACATTAAAGAAACCTCAGCGCCCTGCTGAACAGCAGCCGGCACGCTGATCATAAAAAAAGAGCCCCGCTTTTTAAGCGGAGGCTCTTTTTCGTTTTACTTCTCTAAACCGTCTTTCACTTCTTTAATCATTTGCGTCATAGACTCAAGGCCGCCTCCTGATAAATACCAAGTAGCAGAATCAAGGTAGACGACATGACCATTTTTCACTGCGTTTACGTTTTTCACATAATCGTTTTCCACGACTTGTTTTGTAGATGATGTTTCTCCGATTGCTGTACCGCGGTCAATAACAAACAAGTAATCAGGGTTTGTTTTTGAAATGTACTCGTAAGAAACACTTTGTCCGTGCGTAGACGCTTTGATGTTTTGATCTGCCGGAGCCACGCCGAATACGTCATGGATCAGGCCGTATCTTGATTTAGGACCGAACGCGCTGATTTTCCCATCGTTCGCCATGATGACGAGACCGTTTTTGTTAAGCTTTTCAGCCGTTTTCTTTACATCTGCGATTGAGTGATCAATGTTTGCGAGCTCATCTTTCACTTTGTCTTCTTTATCAAAGATTTTACCGATTGTTTCCGCGTCTGATTTAAATGATTCCATGTACTTCGCTGTATCTACGCCCAGGTAAATCGTCGGCGCGATTTCAGAGAATTCTTTGTAAGACTCAGATTGTCTTGCTGAAATAATAATCAGATCAGGATCTAAATCCGCCACTTTTTCGAAGTCTGGCTCTTTTAAGCTCCCGACATCCGCGTATTTGTCATCTTTGAATTTTGATAGATAGCTTGGAAGGGCTTTTTTCGGCAGGCCTGCCACTTTATCATCAAGACCGAGTTTATCTAACGTGTCTAAGCTTCCTAAGTCAAATACGACCACCTTTTTAGGGTTCTTTGGCACTTTTGTGCCGTTTTTATCGAGCTGGTGTTTCACTGTGATTTGTTCTTTCTTTGTATCAGAACCTTTGCTGCTTGTGCTTTGGTTTCCGCATGCAGAAATGACAACGGCAGTGACCAAAGCGATGAATAGTAACGCTAACTTTTTCATGCTCCTCACCTCTTCTATAGATTAAGAAAAATAAACACCTATTCTTTGATCATCAATCATCCGAATCGGAATGGTCATATCGTAGATGTCCTCAAGCACAGAGGTTTCTATTATTTCTTCAGGCGGCCCTTCTTTTACGATGCGGCCGTTTTTCAAAGCTACGATATGGTCCGAATAGACAGAAGCAAAATTAATATCGTGAATGACGATAACGATCGTTTTTCCCAGCTCATCCACCAGACGTTTCAGCAGTTTCATAATTTCAACTGAATGTTTCATATCCAGGTTGTTTAACGGCTCATCCAGAAAGATATAATCGGTGTCCTGGGCAATCACCATGGCGATAAATGCCCTTTGGCACTGTCCGCCGCTCAGCTGATCGAGGTATTTGTCCTGAATGTCTTCCAGCTTCATATAACCGAGCGCCTGGTTGATATGGACCCAGTCTTCCTCTGTCAGCCGGCCTTGTGAATACGGAAATCTTCCGAAGCTGACGAGGTCTTTGATGGTGAGCCTGATATTGATTTGGTTCGCCTGCTTCAAAATGCTCATTTTCTTGGCAAGCTCTTTGCTGTCACATGCTCCAATTTCCTGCCCGTCTATGAAAATGTCGCCGGAATCCTTTTTGATCAGGCGGCTCATGATAGACAGCAGCGTGCTTTTGCCGGCACCGTTAGGACCGATAAACGAGGTGATCTTGCCCTTTTGAATCGTGACAGACGTCTCTTCAAGGACCACTTTCCCGCCGTATTGTTTGCTTACATTTTTGACCTCTACCATGATTTATTCTCCTTTAACAGCAAGTAGATAAAATAAATCCCGCCGGCAAAATTAATAATGACGCTCAGCGTCGTTGAGAAGGTAAACACTTTCTCCACCACAAACTGCCCTCCGACCAGTGCAATGATGCTGATCAAGACTGAGCCTGCGATTAAGTATGTATGCTTATACGTTTTCAGGAATTCTCTCGCCAGATTGACGACAAGAAGGCCTAAGAACATAATCGGCCCGACTAGCGCTGTTGAAACAGAAACAAGGATCGCAACCACGATCAGCATCTGCTTCACCACTTTGTCGTAGTCAATGCCCAAATTGACGGCGTGCTCGCGCCCGAGCGACAGCACGTCGAAAAACTTTGTAAAACGCCAGACATAAGCGCCTGTCAGCAGAAAAATGATGAACGCGAGCCATAACAAATCCGTATTGATGTTGTTAAAGCTGGCAAACATCTTATCCTGCACAACTTGGAACTCATTCGGATCAATCAGCATCTGCATAAAGGAAGACAGGCTGCTGAACAGCGTGCCAAACACGATTCCGATAAGCAGAAGGAAAAAGATATTTCTCCCCTCTCCCTTGAACATGATCTGATACAGAACTAGGGAAAACAATATCATCAGCAGAATAGAGATGATAAAGTTGATGTTTTTATTCATGATGACAATATTCGCGGAGCCGAACAAAAAGATAATGCCGGTCTGAATCAGCATGTAGAGAGAATCAAGACCCAAGATGCCGGGCGTCAGGATGCGGTTGTTCGTAATCGTTTGAAAGATCATGGTCGAAAACGCAATCGCTCCCCCCGTCAGCACAATGGCAGCGACCTTTTTGATTCGTCTCGGCAAGGTGTAATCCCAATTGCCTAAGTCATAAAACAGAAACAAGCCAATACATACAATGGCTAAACCAACGAGCAACACAATTTTCACCTGGTTACGCATACGCTTTTCTCCTTAACAGCATAAACAGGAAAATGCCGCTGCCGATGATTCCGACCATCAGGCCAATCGAGATTTCGTAAGGGAAGATAATAACCCTGCCCAATATATCGCAAAACAGCACAAAAACCGCTCCCAACAGCGCCGTGTGCGGCAGGCTGTTCTTTAGATTGTCTCCTCTGTAAATCGATACAATATTCGGAATGATTAAACCGAGGAACGGAAGCATACCGACAGTCAAAATCACAAGCGACGTGATCAAGGACACGATAATAAGCCCGATGTTCACAACGCGTTTATACTTCAGGCCGAGGTTCACAGAAAAGCTTTCCCCCATGCCGGCCAATGTAAATTTATCCGCATACACATAGGCAATGATGACGAGCGGAATACTCAGATAAAGAAGCTCGTATCTCCCTTTCACAACTAAAGAGAAGTCTCCCTGAAGCCATGATGACACATTCTGGATCAAGTCATATTTATACGCGATAAATGTCGCGATTGAGCTGACGATATTCCCGAGCATTAAACCGACAAGCGGTATAAAGATCGTGTCGTTAAACTTGATTCTTTCAAGGATTTTCATAAACAGAACATTTCCTGCAAGGGCAAAAACAAACGCAACCAGCATTTTGATTAAAGGACTTGCAGATGTAAACAGCAGCAGGGAAATTAAAATACCGAGCCGAGCCCAATCCATCGTGCCCGCCGTTGTCGGTGATACGAATTTGTTTCTGCTGATTTGCTGCATAATCAATCCGCAGATGCTCATGCTCAGTCCCGCGATGACAATGCTGATCAATCGCGGCAAACGGCTGGCAAACAGCGTTGACGCTTCTTGTTTGCTTAAATCGAAGAGATCAAGCGGCGACAGATCTTCTACGCCGATAAATACAGATGTGACCGCTAATATAATAAGTAGAATAAATAAGTAACGTAGCTTCATGCTGCCTCCTTACATCCTTACAGCAAAAAGAACGTATCTCCTACTCCGCAAGGACTCAAAACAATATGGCCATATAGTAATTGATTATCATTATCATTTACATATTACCATTTTTCTATTGTTAGTCAATATTCTTTCAAAATATTAACCTAGTCATGTATTCAATTTTACTAATCATTCTAACCATTTTCCATCTCAAATCGTTAGGCCGTTTACCATATTTTTCTTCAGCGCGCATGTAGACGGTGAGTTTTCCTGACATCGTTCCTTGTGGAAAATACAAATGTTCGTTCCAGAAAGAAATTACCCCTTGATTTACAGAACTGAAAGAGAGATAATAAATACTAAATTTGTGTGAAAATTTTAAACATTAGGAGATGTAAACATGAAGGTCGTTAAATTCGGAGGCAGCTCACTCGCATCAGGCGCCCAGCTTGAAAAGGTGTTTCACATCGTCACCTCAGACCCGGCACGGAAGGCTGTAGTCGTTTCAGCTCCGGGAAAACGCTATGCCGAGGATACGAAAGTGACTGATCTCTTAATCGCATGTGCTGAACAATATTTGGCATCTGGCAGCGCCCCTGAACTGGCGGAAGCTGTTGTGGAACGGTACGCCCTTATCGCAAATGAGCTTCAGCTGGGGCAAAGCATTATCGACAAAATCCGGGATGATCTGTTTACGCTTTTAGAAGGAGATAAAAGCAGTCCCGAGCAGTATCTTGACGCCGTCAAAGCCAGCGGGGAAGATAACAACGCCAAGCTCATCGCAGCCTATTTCCGCCACAAAGGCGTCAAAGCGGAATATGTAAACCCTAAGGATGCCGGCCTTTTTGTGACAAATGAACCCGGCAACGCGCAAGTTCTTCCTGAATCCTATCAAAACCTCTATCGTCTTCGGGAACGTGACGGCCTTATCATTTTTCCCGGTTTTTTCGGATTCAGCGAGGCTGGCGATGTGATTACATTCTCACGGAGCGGTTCTGATATTACCGGTTCTATTCTCGCCAACGGGCTTCAAGCAGATTTGTATGAAAACTTTACAGATGTGGACGCTGTATACTCAGTCAATCCGTCCTTCGTTGAAAATCCTAAGGAAATCAGCGAGCTGACATACAGGGAGATGCGGGAGCTGTCCTACGCGGGCTTTTCAGTGTTTCATGATGAAGCGCTCATTCCGGCATTCAGAGCGGGGATTCCCGTCCAAATCAAAAATACGAATAATCCGTCAGCACAAGGCACCCGTGTCGTCAGCAAACGGGATAACACAAACGGGCCTGTCGTCGGGATTGCCAGCGATACCGGTTTTTGCAGCATTTATATCAGCAAGTATTTAATGAACAGAGAAATCGGATTTGGCCGCAAAGCCCTTCAAATCTTGGAGGAGCACGGTTTGACGTATGAGCATGTTCCATCGGGAATTGACGACATGACCATCATCTTGCGGGAGGGTCAAATGGATGCCGCCGCTGAACGCAGCGTGATCAAACAGATCGAAGAGGATCTGCACACAGATGAAGTGATTGTTGAGCACCATCTCGCCCTAATTATGGTTGTAGGAGAAGCGATGCGCCACAATGTCGGCACAACGGCGAGAGCCGCCAAAGCATTATCAGAGGCAAAAGTGAATATCGAAATGATCAACCAGGGATCTTCTGAAGTAAGCATGATGTTCGGCGTGAAAGAAGCCGAAGAAAGAAAAGCCGTTCAAGCGTTATACCATGAGTTTTTCGCTGGCGTGCTGATCTCTTAATATACATAAATAGCAGGCGCAACTGTTTGTTGATGCTAACGCTGATCATCTCTGCGGGACGCCGTAAGACAATGTAGTTGTCTTGCGGTGTTTTTTAGTTGTTTTCATTATTTTTCAAATGAACCCTGTCCGCCGGAGATTTGCTGCATAAAATAAAGCAATCTCACAAGGAGGTGCGTAAGATGTCAGGTTACGGAAATTCTTTCGCTTTAATTGTTGTGTTGTTTATCCTCTTGGTTATTGTGGGAACTGCATTTGTAGGAGGCTACTAAATAAAGTAACCTCCATGTAGAGGGCGCCGTAAGAGCCCCTTTGTCTTACGGCGTTTTTTTCTTTTAAAAAACCCTTCTCTAAAATGAGAAGGGCTGGTTCTTACGTCATTCCTCTTTCTGTTACATGAAAGTCGAGTGCTTCGGCGTTAGCGGAAACACCTGCCGCTGTAAGAATCGCGGCGGCGGCAAAACAAATAACAAACAACTTAGATTTCAACTTCATACAAACCTTCACTCCTTTGTATTTGTTTTCTTGCCTCTTCAACTTTTAGAAAGTAGGAAGCAGACAGTTTGAACCAATTTTGTTCATAGTAATATTTTGCTACTTCTAGGGCTAAATCCTCTATATCAGCATACATATTTTTATTTTTAAGGTATTGGAAACATTGTTCGATTCCTTCTTCATCGGGCTGTTCCTGATATAGGGAGTGCAAAAACTCGAATTTTACCGCATAGTCTGCATCATCTGTTTCTTTAGCATATTCATAGCCCCGCTTGTGATATTCCGAACCTTTATCACGTTTTCCCTGTTTATAATAAATCAAGGTGATTAAAAAATATGCTTGCGGCAGAGAATTGATGATCCTGCTGCGTTCAAACGTGGAAACCGCTTTTTCAAAGTAATCAATGGCAGGGTTCAGCAGATCTTGATTGTAATAGCATAATCCGAGATTGTAGTATGCTCTTCCGACCAGCTGGGCTTTTTGTTCTGCTTGGGCCATATCGAGCGCCAATTTGAAATGGCGTGCGGCTTGTTCGAAATTTCTTTCATCCATCAGGTTGACCCCGAACACGAAATGGCATTGAATGATTCTCACATTATAGGTTTCCTGCTCTATATATATTTCATAGGCGTTTTTTATATGAATCAACGAAAAATAGGTTTGCTTCATATAATAATAAGCTTCCGCGATTTTAAAATAGAATTCAGCCCGTTCAATATGGTCTGCGACGAAGGAAAGCTTTTTCTCCGCCTGTTTATAATAGGTAATGGCTGAAATAAATTCCCGCTTATCAAACTCATACATCCCGCGAAAAAAATTCACGTAATAGTCGAGCAGCCCTTTGAGATCTGCCTGGTTGCTGTCGATGTTTCTGGATAATTCGGACAGGCTTGGCTGGTCTTCGATATTTAATTTCTCTAACGGCTCTAGATAATCAAGCATAAGCTGGTGGCGGAATTCCATTAGTGAATAATAGAGCAGCAAGTTGGAATCGTGCTGCATGTGTTTCAGTTCCTGCTGGATTTCAGCTTTTAGCACTTCGGCATCCGGCACGCTGAATGTGCGGATATATTTGTACCACTCGTTAATTTTTTGACCGACTGCTGAAGAAGGAATTACCCCGCTCTTCATTCCTTCACCCTCTCCCATCAAAAACTGTTTATGTCATATTTTATCATGTTTACAGACCGTTCCGACCCGAAAAACACGCAATCTTTGTTTCGGGAGCACGCAACAAACCGAAGCGGTGTGCAAAAAAGGCCGCTTCGCCTGGCTTTGCCGCCGCCCTGTGAGTTATTGCTGCTTTGCCGTTAAAGGAAGGCGGATGATGAACTTCGTGCCTTTTCCTTCTTCATTATTGATTCCTACTATGCCCTGATGCATTTCGACGAGCGGCTTGACGATGGAAAGACCGAGTCCGTATTCACCGGTTTTGTGTGTCACACTTGTTAGTTTTTATTTCATCAACTAGAAATAGATTGTTCATATTTTTTCTTACCTTTGGACTGCTATTAATGTATCCACAAGCACCGCCCGCCACCCCACAGGCGTCTTATCAGTAAAAAACCGATGCGGACAAGGCGGCCGCAAATGGTTCAAGCAGGCCTTTCGATTGAAGGTGTCATCAGCACATCGTTAGTCGATGATTCAAAAATACAGACGACACGCGATTACAACATTAGGCGTCGGGAAAAAATGATGTAAGGGTTAACGATTCGATCACGATTGAATCAGCAAATAGAAGGAATATAAAAAAGAGCGGAGGCTGCATTCCCCCGCTCATTTTATTGTTGTTTTGTTCCCGGCCCCTTTGCTTTCTCTCTTCGCTTCTTTTTCCACACAGCCAGAATAAACAGAAAGAGCGGAAACAATACTTGAAAAGGCAAATGTATATACAGCGGCACCACTTTCAGGCCTTCGTTTAAATGCTCAGAAAAGTTACTCGCGATCGTAATAGAAAGGATTAGGATACCCAATCCCATCGGGTAGGCCAATTGCGAGGGGTTCTTTTCCTTAAAGAGCGTTGAGGCGCCCACGACAGTAGCATATAAGTAGAGACTGACCTTAAAGAAGCCGCCGATGATCAGCGCCAGCATAAAAAAGACATCGAGCCGGTCTAAAAATTCTTCGACCTTGATCGTCTGGATCGTACTTAAAAGCGGAAACTGAGACCTAAGTGTAAGGTCAACATCAAGCACGCTGATATTAATCGCCACGGTGAGCGCCACAATTAATCCGCTTAAGGTTATGGCAATCAACCCCACTTTTTTCACATTTTTTCTGTCATTCAGATTAGGGAAAATCATCACAAATAACACAACTTCACCAAACGGAATGTACATCGTCTGCGTGAATACAGAGTGAATGACAGGATAAATGCCGTCTGCTAAAACCGGTTTTAAATGCTGCGGGTCCATAGAACCCGAGACAATAATCAGCACGAGGCCGATCGCACCCAATAAATACATGGCTCCGAACAAAAGCTCGGCCGAGCGGGCGAGCACTTCGATTCCTTTTCTGACAGTATAAACGCTCACTACCATCAGCATCGCATTGACGATAATAATAGGTGTATCATGGTATGCAAACGTCAGCAGCATTTCTCCAAAGTCACGGAGCACCCGCGCGGCAATATAGGCAAAGTACAGGATATACAGAAATGAAAACAGCCAGCTCAGCTTGGTTCCAAGCATATCATCCATATATTCTTTCGGAGAAGATTCCGGGTAGCATTGATAAATGCCTTGATACAAACAGAAAAGAAACAAGCCGGCCGCACAGCCCAACAGAACTGCTATCCAAGCATCTCTGCCCGCCATCGTTCCCGGTGTAATCAATAAGGAGCTGCCCAGCTCACAAATGATAATCATAACAAACAGCTGCCTTATGCTGATTCTGGCTTTTTCCATCTGCCGTTTCCCCTTTCTCCTGACCTATTTATCTTTAAGCTGATGTTTGAGCGGATTGTTTCGCAATCCCGTTCTTCTGATATACGTCTCTGCTTTTACATCGACAGGCAGATCAGGCAAATACTCTTTGTCCCAAGTGTCCTTCATTTTTTCCCACTGCTTCGGATACTTTCTGTATATCGTGTCACCAAAACCAATAAAGTCAATTTTGTTGTGCTTGACCTTTTTCACAGTCTCGCTGATTTCCTTTTCCAGCTCTTTATTGAGGGCTTTTTCAATAGCGACCAGCACCTTGGGATCAGACAATTGGAAAGGGTATTTGACGGCATCAATTATGCCTTCAACCGACACATGTATGTGTATGCGCGGCTGTCCGTTCCGTATCTCGGGAACCAGCTTTGTATCCTGATGGGTGACCTGCAGGCTGACCGCATCCTTCATCTTGCCCCAATCAGCATTAATAAACGTATGCTGCATTTTATTCATCAGCCAGACAGCCCCAACGCTTTCATCATCTTCAATCCAGTACTTTAAATGTCCTGTCTTATCAAAAATCGCTAAACCGTCTGCCTGCAGAATCGCTTTCGGATCAGTCGCCTGCGTGTTTTCCATGCTGATTCCTTTTTTCTCGTCGCCAATCATCAAATACCCTGGAATTACCGGTGCCCTTGTGTCCGTGGCTAGCACTTTCAGGACGTCCTGAATATTGGTTTTGACGACCCGTCCGTATTGTGCCTCCGTGAAGTCGAGTGTTTTATTGACTTTGTTCGATGGAATTTTATCAATCGGCGTTAGGATTTTGACGATATTTTCCGCTTTTGTTTTATGGGCGACAACGATTGTTGCTGTTGTCCTGAATTCAGTGTCCCGGTCAAGATTATCTAACACAAAATCCAAACCTTCCTCTTTCGCCAGCTTTTCGCTGAGCACCACGAGATTGGTATGGGCAAAGTAAAGCCGACGGGATACCTTAATAGAGGCTTTTCTGAGCGCTTCCGTCATATTGTCTCCTTCAATCGAATAGACGGATACAGGCGGCCTGTCTCCGGCACCGCCTCCCTGAAGCCCTCCGGCGACATTTCCGGGATTGATAATTTGAAGATGCAGCACGTAGTTGCCTTCATTGGTCCGATCAATGCCAATCGCCGAGATAATCGCAAGATCCGTCAGCTCACGCTTATCCCAGCATCCGGGCAGCACGATGACGCTCAAAAGCATGAGAACGGCTAATAGACATTTACGTACCATTCTGATCCCCTTCTTCCAAGTCTTTGTTCACCATTCCTCGTGAAGCGGCCGGCTCCGGACGCTGACCTTGCCCCTGCCGAACTTTATCTTTCTTACTGACCGATTCCGGCCTTTTTTCATCAGCCCACCACGGAACCCTAAACAGCGCATCCTTTATCCCTTGGGAAGAAAAGGGAGCAAGCGGCGACATGTAAGGAACGCCGAAAGAGCGCAGGCTGCATAAATGGACAAACATCATAATAATGCCTAAAATCAGCCCGTAAAACCCCATAATCGAGGCGGCAATGATAAAGATAAACCGAATAAGACGGGCTGAAATCGCCATGGCAAATGCGGGTGTCGCGAAGCTCGCAATCGCGGTGAGGGCAACGATGATGACCATGGCCGGAGAGACGATGCCAGCCTGTACGGCAGCCTGGCCGATAACGAGCGCACCTACGATCGATACCGCAGAGCCGACAACCCGCGGCAGCCTGACGCCGGCTTCCCTCAGAATCTCAAAAGCAACCTCCATCGTAAGGGCCTCGACAACAGCTGGGAAGGGAACAATTTCCCGCTGGGCCGCAATGACGACTAACAGCTGCGTCGGGATCATTTCCTGGTGAAACGTCGTGGCCGCCACGTAAACAGCCGGAGCCACAAGTGAGATAAAAAAGACCAAAACCCGCAGAACCCGTATGCTTGTCGCAATATCAAAACGCGAATAGTAATCCTCTACGGATTGGAAAAATTGAACAAATAAGGCGGGGGCAATGAGAACAAACGGCGTTCCGTCCACAACGATCGCAAATCTTCCTTCTAACAAATTTCCCGCTACCACATCAGGCCGTTCTGTATGATACATGGTCGGAAACGTCGTAAATGTTTCATCTTCAATCAGCTGCTCGATATATCCCGACTCTAAAATACTGTCAATATCTATTTTTTTTAAACGCGAACGCACTTCCTTGAGCACCTTTTCATCACAAATGCCATGAATGTACATGAGTGCGACATCTGTGTGGGTTACCGATCCGATTTTCATTTTCTCCACCCACACATTCGGATTTTTGATGTATCGGCGGATCATGGAAATATTGGTTTGCAGAGATTCTGTAAACCCTTGGCGCGGGCCGCGGAAGGACACCTGGGTGCTCGGCTCTTGAATGGAACGCTGCTCTCCCCCTTGTGTGCTGCAAATCAGCGCCTCTTCAGAACCGTTTGCGAAAATCAGCGCATTGCCGAGCATTAGTTCAGAAAAAAGCTTGTCCCAGCTCTTCTCCGCTTTTACTCCGCCCAGCGGGAGCGTTTTTTCAAGAATCTGCTGGAGCGCATGGGAATTCTGGATAGACTCATCCTGAATCAAAGGCTCGATTAAGGATTCATGGATTGTGTTATTATCGACCAGCCCCGCAATGTAAATAATGGCGAGATGGACACGATCCTGTTCCCCGATTTTAATCTCGCGAATGATGACGTCCGAGCTGCTCCCAACTTCCTTTTTCATTTCCGCTATATTTGTTGCCAAACTGGGAGAAACGAGAACCGTCCTTTCTTTTTCCTGCTGCTGAGCCTGACTTTTGTCTTCTGTTTTCTGCTTATCTTTCGAATCGGTCTTGTTCTTTTGCTTAGAAAATAAAGGCATACACAAAATACCTTTCCTTGTCGTTTTCTCATATTCTTCCTTTCAGAGTGGAGATTATGCATGCGGACGGTTGCGGTATAACTTCTCTGATATAGATAGACAATAAAAGCGGAGGGTGATGAGACATGAAGATATTAGGCGTGACAGGGGTCATATTGATTTGTTTATTAACCATTTCTGTTTTTTTGGACATGCTTCAAGGCTTCAGTTTGACAAAAGCCGTTTATAACAATATGTCCAGTTTTAAAATGACAACGTTCGCAGAATGGGTCGTGCTTTTATTTTTTGGTTTGGTTCTTGTAAGAGAAATATACGTGATCCATAAATCGAAAAAAAAGAACCCCTGAGCGGGGCGCTTTTTTCAGACGATAATATTGCCGTCTGCGGTATCGCTGCTATGTTTGTTGATGGTTCCTTTGAGGATGCGATTGCCGATGATTTTAGAATTGGTTGAGGTGTTTGTTTGAATGGCTGTCGCCGTGCCCGCTGAGAGGTTATTGATGGTGTTTCCAGAGATGATAGAGCCTGCAGAACCGTTGACATAAATCACAATTGGATTTCCGGCTGTTCTGTTGACTGAAATGGTATTGTCAAAAATCTCATGCACACCCGCGCTGATATAGATGGTGACCAAAAGCGGAGATCTTTCGAAGTGGTTGCCGATAATTGAGGTTTTCGCCCTTGTGAAACAGTAAATCGGGTAATTTTTGAAAGATTTAAATGTATTGTTTTTGATAATAGCGCCAGCATTGTTTGTAACCGTAACTGAATATGATTCCGCGGCTGCTTCAAACCCGTCAGGATTCAATATATTCCCTTCAATCACTGCGTTTCCTTGAGCGATCCAGATCCCGCGGCTGAATTTTCTCAGCACATTATCTTTCACGATCATATCACCTCCGGAAATGTTCACACCGTCAACGACTTCAATGAGGCAGTTATTCAGAAATACGGTATCATCCGACAGCACTGCTCGCAGGCCGGTGCTGCGTCTTGTTTCAGACAATCCGTTTTGAATCTGGTTGCCGTCTACCTTTACATCGGAAGACTGATAAACCAATATTCCTGTGTTTTCAAAGTTGCTGATTTTATTGTTCGTGACAAGAATGCTTTTTCCCCTGACATCAATTCCGGTTGAAAACCCGGTAATCAGGTTGCCGGCGATCACCGCATCACTGCTCTCTTTTCCTTGTGACACACCGAGTCCGGTAATCCCGACTCTAGGCGCAGCCGCCGCGTTTTCAGCCCGTCTGAGAATATTCCCCTTGATCACCGTTTGCGTTCCATACCCATAGCTGATCGTATTGTCTGAATAGTTACCCTCTATTGAAATGCCGTATCCATTAAAATTGGTCACAGAGCTTGAAACGTTTCCGATGAAATGGTTGTTGCGGATGGATACATTGATCGGTTCTTCATAGTCAACATTACCTTCGCCATATCCTTCTATGTCAATTCCGAATTTCGGCGCTGTTCCATTCCCTGTTCCGGCACCTTCAATCACGCATTCCTCCACCGTGACCGTGTCACATCCGGTAATTGATATGTTATTTCTCCTCGACCGCCGAACCTCACAGCCGCGGATCGTAATATGCTCCGACGTACGATAATCATCCGTTGTCTCTAATCCCCTTGGACTGACAATAATCCCGTCGCCGGTAAAATCAGAAATGTTGACATCCTCAATGACAACATTCAAGCATCCTTCAATACATATGCCGAAGCCCCATTCATGAGTTGACCTTATCCCCGCGGAGGCATACGTATGCTCATCGCGTTCACCGATAATTTGTCCCCCGGAAATGGTTATATTCTCTTGCTTGCCTACATAAAATGCGGAATAACCCCACGAGCTGTTCGGGATGACTTTGATGACACACTCAGGGTCCATCAGAATCTCAAGGTTGCCGGGAACAATGATCCCCGCGTTTCGAAACTTCTGATTGGGGTCTCCTCCAAGCGTTCCGTCTATTAAATATGTTCCCTTTGGCAACCAGACAGTATGATAGCCTTTCGAAACAGCCGTGCTGAGGCATTGATTAATCAGTTTCGTTGAATCCGTTTTACCATCTCCTGAAATACCGAAATCTGCCGCATTCAACATGAATTCAGCCAATTGCGAGCCTCCTTCTCTATGATTGCTATCATGATACTCACAAAGGCCCGATCCGCTTGTACATTTCTTTAAAATTTTATCAAAAAAATATAAAAGAATAGTTTCGTAAGAAAATCTTACAAAAAAGGACTTAATCATCAGGAAGAAATCCCTATTTTCATGTGTTTATATTTTTCCAATATGGAACTATTTGAAATGAGTATAATTTATATTGACACAAGTATTATATAAGAATATGATTTTTATAATACACTTTTTTAAGAAAGGGTTTGGCTGACATGGCTTCGATTGATAACGAAAGTATCATTAAAAGCGTCCCGCAAAAAGGGTTCTTTGGTCACCCGCGAGGACTATTTACGCTATTTTTCACCGAATTTTGGGAACGTTTCTCTTACTATGGAATGAGAGCAATCTTACTTTACTATTTGTATACAGAGACGGTTAACGGAGGGCTTGGCTTTGACAAAGGCACTGCTGTTGCCATTATGTCGATCTACGGATCACTCGTATACATGTCCACGATTATTGGCGGATGGCTCGCTGACCGGGTATTCGGCACCGCAAACACTGTGTTTTACGGCGGCATATTCATTATGTTCGGCCACATTGCACTCGCCTATCCCGGCAGCGCGACAGCATTCTATATCAGCATGGTGCTTATCATTATCGGAACGGGGTTATTAAAACCAAACGTTTCAAGCGTGGTTGGAGATCTTTACACGAAAGAAGATCAGCGCCGCGACTCAGGTTTCAGTATCTTCTACATGGGGATCAACCTCGGCGGTTTACTAGCGCCGTTAATTGTCGGAACACTCGGACAGAAGTACAACTATCATCTCGGCTTCGGAGCTGCCGCAGTCGGAATGCTTCTCGGACTTATCGTATTCGCTCTGACAAGAAAGAAAAACCTCGGGATTGCAGGCTCAAATGTGCCGAATCCGCTGTCTAAAAAATCTGCGATTGGTACTGGAATAGGTGTTATCGTTGTGGCAATCGCAGTGATTATCTCTGTACAAACAGGCATGCTGACGATCAAGGGTTTCATCGACCTTGTAAGTATTCTCGGTATTTTGATTCCTATTGTTTATTTCATCATCATGTTTACAAGCAAAAAAGCGGACAAAACAGAAAAATCTCGTCTTGCCGCTTACGTCCCTTTGTTTATCGGTGCTGTCATGTTCTGGGCTATTCAGGAACAGGGAGCGACCATTCTTGCGGTTTACGCTGATGAACGCATAAGACTTTCATTGGGCGGATTAGAACTTCAGTCATCTTGGTTTCAATCATTAAACCCATTGTTTATCGTCATTTTTGCGCCGATTTTTGCGTGGCTTTGGATGAAGCTTGGCAAACGCCAGCCGTCCACACCGGTTAAATTTGCGTTTGGTATTATTTTAGCCGGATTGTCATTTATCATTATGGTATTCCCTGCAATGCAAGGAAAAGAAGCACTCGTAAGCCCGCTTTGGCTCGTTCTCAGCTTCCTGCTTGTCGTGCTTGGAGAGCTGTGCCTGTCTCCGGTCGGTTTATCCGTGACAACGAAACTGGCGCCAGCTGCATTCTCTGCACAGACAATGAGTATGTGGTTCCTGACGAACGCAGCAGCCCAAGCGATCAATGCCCAAGTAGCCGGATTGTTTGATAAAATTCCTGAAACAATGTACTTCGGCACCATCGGTTTGATATCAATCGTACTTGGCGGCATTCTCCTGCTGCTTTCGCCGATGATCAAACGCGCGATGAAAGGGATTCTATAATAAAAAACAAACAGCCCGCCAATTTTGGCAGGCTGTTTTTATTTGTCCATGTATTTGCTGAAGATTTGATCAAAAAATCACGGTTCTTCCAGCATCGGCTGATGGCCGCTCTTTTCAAAAATAATCTTCTAGATATGCCCCTCAACTGGCATCCCACAGGTTGACTGGAGCAGCCAGATAATCATATCGATGTACACCGCACTTGAACATCAGCTTCCCGCTGAATCACAAGCCGGGCAAATGTATGCCCCCACAATTCATCAACGTTCGGCATATTCGTATACGCCGTCCCATAAAAATTGCAGCGGGCAGTAAACCGAACTCCCGATTACTAGGATGCGCGCTCTCTCCCTGGATTGACAGCCCCCCGCCATTTCCCACGCCTCCTTTGGTTTGCATTATATAAAAAAAGCCTGACGCATAGCGTCAGGCTTCCATATTATCGCTTCAATTCTTCCAGCGTCTTTTCCCATCTGTTCAGCACCTCTTCAGGGCTGTGAAGCTGGATATGGACGCCAGAGGTCAAATCAGCGTATTTCGCAACGTCCTCCTTCATTGAAACGATGCGGCAGGCAAAGCGGTCTCTTTCATATTCGGCATCGTTCAAAGGCGTCAAGGGCTCGCATTGCAGCTTCACATAATAAGCGGCTCCCCTCCACCATGCCGTAAACTGCGCTTTTCCTGTGCGAAGGATGTTGGCGGAAGTCGCTGTGTTTTTCCACAGGGCGATTCGAATATCGGTTCGGCTCAGAGCGATGATTTCTCCCGCGCTGATCATCGCTGCATGCGGCCAGCCATCCTCCGATACGGTTTGCAGAACGAAAGCCTCGTGCTGCTTCTCATTCAGGCGATTCCCGTCAAGCAGCTCAAAAAGACGGTCTGATAGACAGTTCACGCTGATCAAGCCTTTCGTTCCGGCACAGCCGGAACTTCAACGGCTGTTTCCGTTTCCTTCGGATCAATTTTAAACGCCGGATTGTACTTCGCTGGATTTGTAATGCTTTCCGGCTCACAGGATCTCCATGTGAAAAAGCAAGTTTGGCACTGATAAACTTCCCATGCGCCTTCTACAGGCGATTTGCTCATGACTTCTCCCTTTTTTGAATCGCATCGAGGACATGTATGCATATCGATCATCCTTTCCTTATTTATTCATTAAGTCCATTAGTTTTTGTTCCCATTCTTTCGTTGTTAATGGAGAATCAAGCGGCTGTGAATAATGCCCTCTTGTTTCCGGCGCAACCGGTGTAGTGGCGTCAAGAATCATTTTGTGAGTAATCCCTGATGGGTTAGATCCCGGATCAAGCGGCAGAACGGATAAATCCGGAATGATGACCGCATCGTGTTTTGGATGCATTTTGGTCGAAAGCGCCCACATGACCTGCGGCAGGTTGAATGGATCGACATCCTCGTCAACGACAATGACCATTTTGCAGTAGCCTAGTCCGTGCGGTGTTGTGAGCGCGCGCATGCCGACCGCTTTCGCAAATCCGCCATAGCGTGTTTTGGTGGAAACAATCGCGATTAAACCGTGTGTGTACATGGCGTTCACGGCGACAATTTCATTCGGATAGGCTTCTTTTAATTGCTGATAAAGCGGCACGCAGGTATTGATGCCGATCATGTAATCGCATTCGGTCCAAGGCATGCCTAAGTATAAATGTTCAAAAATCGGATTGTTTCTATGATACACGCGTTTAATTTTGATAATCGGCATGCTGCGTCCGCCGGAATAGTGGCCTGTGAACTCACCAAACGGGCCTTCGTATTCGCGCTCTCCGGCAATGATTTCACCTTCAAGGACAACTTCAGCGCCCCACGGAACATCAAGATCTGACAGCTTTGATTTGACGATGCGATATGGCTCCCCTTGAATCGCGCCTGCCATTTCGTATTCCGATTGATCATAAAGAAGCGGAGTCGACGCCGCCGTTGTAATAACCGGCTCACAGCCAAGCGCGATGGTAACCGGAAGATTGACACCGCGTTCTTCAGCTTGGCGCAAATGGATCGCAATATCGTGCTGCGGCACAGGCTGAATGCCGAGACGATCTTTACCTTTCACCTGCATTCTGTAAATGCCGACATTTTGTTTGCCGAAGTTGTCAGGGTCTTCTAGATCGCGTGAAATCACACATGCTTTGTCTAAATAGTAGCCGCCGTCTCCTTGGTTAATTCTGAAAAGAGGCAGTATATCGAACAAATTGATATCTTCTGTGATTTCATTTTCATGAAACGGCGCTGTTTCCTCCCGTTTGACCGGCATCGGAAACTGTTCATAACGCTTCGCGAATTCAAAAAACTGTTCTTTTACCGGCGTGTCTTTCGGCATGCCAAGCATCATTGCGTGGTTCGGCCAGGAGCCAATTACATTCATCGCAATTTGCGCGTTATTGTAGCCGTAAATGTTGTTGAATAAGAGCGCGGGGCTTTTATCGCCAAGGTTGCTGGCTGCGCGTGCGGCAGCTCCTAAATCAGGCTCCGGCTTTACCTCTTCATTCACTGTCAGCAGCTGTCCTTCTTTTTCAAGGGCAGCGAGAAATTCTCTGAAATCTTGATAAGCCATAATCAAGCTCCTCCTTTTTGTTTTTCAATCCCATTCCAGCGTTTCGCTTCAGGAAGGCGAATACCGAATTGGTCCAACGTTCTGAATACAATATGGTCAACCATTTCCTCTAGGCTGCTCGGCTGATTATAAAATGCCGGCATCGGAGGAAGAATGATGGTGCCCATTTTCGTAAGCGCTAGCATATTTTCGAGATGAATCTGGTTCAAAGGCGTCTCTCTCGTTAAGAGGACGAGTTTTTTTCTTTCCTTGAGCATGACATCCGCCGCACGTGTCAGCAGATTATCCGCCATCCCGGTACGAATGCTGGCGAGAGATTTCATGCTGCACGGCGCAACTATCATCCCGTCGGTATCGAACGACCCGCTTGAAATGGCTGCCGCCTGGTCCTTATGCGAGTATGTGTATGCGGCCAGTTGTTCTACTTCTTGTAGGGTATAGCCTGTTTCGTGTTTAATTGTGACGTTCGCCCAAGGAGACACAACGAGATGGGTTTCCACTTCGGCGGCCTTCAGCCACTCCAGCATCCTGACCCCGAAAATGGCCCCTGTTGCTCCTGTCATTCCGACAACGAGTTTCACTTTGCCTCCTCCTTTATGCTTGAATTCCGCTTTCATTTCCATCATACTCCTGATATATCCATATGAAAAATATCTGTTATATCTATATTCAATACCTAAAAGGTATGGTAAGGAGGCGCTTTTTTTGGACATTCGCCAGCTTCGCTATTTCATTACGATCGCCCAAGAACAGAAAATCACGTCAGCCGCCAAAAAGCTCCACATGGCGCAGCCGCCTTTAAGCAGGCAGCTGAAACAGCTGGAGGACGAGCTGGGTGTCGTTTTGTTTGACCGGAATAAGAAAAAACAAATGACGCTTACATATGAAGGAACTGTTTTTTTGAAAAGAGCCAAGGAGATTTTACACAGGTTTGAAGATGCCGTCATTGAGGTACAAGAGCTGAAGGACGAGGTTGCCGGCACGCTGGCTGTGGGGTCAACGATTTATTGCGCCGCACTGATGCTTGAAAAAGTCACACAGATTAAAGAAAGCTACCCGCATCTTACCTTTCATATTTGGGAGAATGAGCCTGCCACGCTGTTAGAGCTGCTGGAAAGCCGGCAAATCGATGCGGCGGTCACGACGACAATGATCAAAAGCCACACGGTCCAATTTAAACAGCTTGATGATATTCCATGTGTGCTCGTGCTTTCAAAGGAAGCCGGATATCCGTGCGGGGACACCATTAAAATGGAGGATATACCATCATTTCCGCTGATTCTGCTGCGGCCTGTCAATGGAAAGGGCGTCTACAATCAGGTCATGAATGAATTTCATCGTTTGAAACTGGAGCCGCGCATTGTTTGCGAATGCCACGATTCCGCAACTTTGCTCAGCCTCGTCTCTTCAGGATTCGGCGCCTCCATTCTGCCCGTCACAATGATTCCCGTTCATATGAGAAACCACGTTCACACCGTAAAGATTGAAAACAATCCCTTCATTATGACACCGGCTGTCATGTGGAGAACGGACAGTTATTTGCCAAAACCGGCACAGCAATTTTTGGATTTATTTTAAAAGATTTCGCCTTATGAAAACCAAATACTTGACTCATACTAAAAAAAAGTTATCCTTTAGATTTGTAAGCTAATTTTTTATTTCAATAAAATCAACCAGAAAAGTGGGGAATAAGATGAAAAAAGCATTATTGGCTTTATTCATGGTCGTAAGCATTGCAGCTCTCGCAGCTTGCGGAGCAGGAAATGACAATCAGTCAAAAGATAACGCCAAAAACGGCGATCTTTGGGCTTCTATTAAGAAAAAAGGTGTGCTGACAGTCGGTACGGAAGGGACATATGAACCGTTCACTTACCACGATAAGGACACTGATAAGCTGACTGGCTATGATGTCGAAGTGATCACGGAAGTCGCAAAACGCCTTGGGCTTAAAGCCGATTTCAAAGAAACACAATGGGACAGCATGTTTGCCGGCCTGAATTCCAAACGGTTTGACGTCATTGCCAACCAAGTCGGAAAAACAGACCGTGAAAACAAGTATGATTTCTCAGATAAATACACAACATCAAGAGCCGTTGTCGTGACGAAAACAGACAACAACGATATTAAGTCTGAAGCAGATGTAAAAGGAAAAACATCAGCTCAATCACTGACAAGCAACTACAACAAATTAGCTACAAATGCCGGCGCGAAAGTAGAAGGCGTTGAGGGTATGGCACAGGCTCTTCAATTGATCCAGCAAGGCCGCGTTGATATGACTTACAACGATAAGCTTGCCGTATTGAACTACCTGAAAACATCCGGCAACAAAAACGTGAAAATCGCGTTTGAAACAGGCGATCCGCAGTCAACCTATTTCACGTTCCGTAAAGGAAGCAGCGAGGTTGTTGATCAAGTCAACAAAGCATTAAAAGAAATGAAAGAGGACGGGACTCTTTCTAAAATCTCTAAAAAATGGTTCGGCGAAGATGTTTCTAAATAATCTGCCGGCATTGACGCTTGGCACGGCGATCCCGTGGGATCTGGTGCAGCAGTCATTCTGGCCGATACTTTCAGGGGGAATCTATTATACGATTCCCCTTACGATTCTTTCCTTTATATTTGGAATGATCCTGGCGCTGATTACGGCGCTTGCCAGAATGTCGAAAGTGAGACCTTTGAGATGGGTGTTCAGCGTATACGTATCTGCAATACGCGGCACTCCTCTTCTCGTTCAATTGTTCATCATTTTCTATCTGTTCCCGGCCTTTAACATCACATTAGATCCATTTCCAAGCGCAGTTATTGCCTTTTCATTAAACGTCGGCGCCTATGCATCTGAAATCATACGGGCATCCATTTTATCCGTGCCGAAAGGGCAATGGGAAGCCGGATACACAATCGGCATGACACATCAGAAAACACTGTTCCGCGTCATTTTGCCGCAGGCGTTTCGTGTGTCGATCCCGCCATTATCCAATACCTTTATCAGCCTGATTAAAGATACATCCCTCGCCTCTCAAATCCTGGTCGCTGAGCTGTTCAGAAAAGCCCAGGAAATCGGCGCGCGGAATCTTGATCAAATTTTAGTGATCTATATTGAAGCAGCCTTTATTTACTGGATTATCTGCTTCCTGCTTTCACTCGTCCAGCATGTCATCGAACGGCGTCTTGACCGCTACGTGGCCAAATAAGGAGGTTCCGAGTATGCTTACCGTTAAAGGATTAAACAAATCATTCGGTGAAAATGAAATATTAAAAAAGATAGATATGAAGATTGAAAAAGGGAAAGTCATCGCCATACTTGGGCCTTCAGGTTCAGGGAAAACGACGCTGCTCCGCTGCCTGAACGCGCTGGAAATTCCGAATCGCGGAGAGCTTGCATTTGATGATTTCTCCATCGATTTCTCCAAAAAGGTGAAACAGGCGGATATTCTAAAGCTCCGCCGGAAATCCGGCATGGTATTTCAGGCGTATCACCTGTTCCCGCACCGCACGGCTCTTGAAAACGTGATGGAAGGCCCTATTCAGGTGCAAAAGCGAAACAAAGAGGAAGTCAGAAAAGAAGCGATTCAGCTTCTTGATAAAGTCGGATTAAAGGACAAAATGGATTTATATCCGTTCCAGCTTTCCGGCGGCCAGCAGCAGCGCGTCGGCATCGCCCGCGCACTGGCGATTCAGCCTGAGCTCATGCTGTTTGACGAACCGACCTCAGCGCTTGATCCCGAGCTGGTCGGAGAGGTCCTGAAGGTTATCAAAGATTTAGCCAATGAAGGCTGGACCATGGTCGTTGTGACCCACGAAATCAAATTCGCCCAGGATGTGGCGGACGAAGTCATCTTTATCGACGGCGGTGTCATCGTGGAACAGGGACCGCCGGAGCAAATTTTCTCCGCACCAAAAGAAGAACGGACACAGCGGTTTTTGAACCGGATTTTGAATCCGTTGTAAAATCTTAAAAAACCCAAAACGGCATTCGTTTTGGGTTTTTTCTTTTATTAGATTAAATCCTAGCTCCCAGAAAAATGTGCGGTTTATGATTTTCATTTTGAAGCAGGACATTGTATCAAAGGGAGGAATTTCTTAAAGAGGACTATAAATGCCAAAACTCAAATATTAAACGTTACGGAGGCGCTATAATGAAAAAACTTATTATCAGCACCGCTTTAATTGGTTTCCTTTTTGCTGGTTTATTAAATGCGGGATCATACGCTAACGAGCCAGATTCATTTCAAATAGCAGAAAAGGCAATCAATATTTAAACCTAAACAGGGCGCCTGCGGCGGCCCTGTTTTTTTGTTGAGCTCCTTTCGCCTATTCCGCCCTTATGTCAGATATGCTACAATGACAATCGACTGATTTTTACGAAAGAAGGGACCTCACGTGAAGCAAGAACTTGTTCTGCGCTGGACATTTTATTTTACCGGTTTGATCATTTTGGCTTTTGGTGTATCCCTGACGATAGAAGGAAAAGCGCTCGGCATAAGTCCGTGGGATGCATTTCATTACAGCCTGTTTCAGCATTTCGGCCTTACCGTCGGTCAGTGGTCCATCATTATCGGAGCGATCATCGTCGGATTAACGTCATTGTTTACACGGGCTTGGCCAAAAATCGGGGCGATCCTGAACATGGTGCTCATTGGTGTTTTTATCGATTTTTTCAATTTTCTTCTGCCTGCCCCCTCGACCTACACGGGCTCCGTCATTGTCTTCTCTCTTGGCGTGGTGCTGATCGGTTACGGCGTCGGTGTTTATGTATCAGCAGGCCTTGGAGCGGGGCCGCGTGATTCACTGATGATGCTGATTACAGAAAAAACCGGCTGGAATGTGCAATGGGTGCGGAACGGCATGGAAATAACAATCTTGTTTGCGGCATGGGGCATGGGCGGCCCGATCGGTTTTGGCACCATTTTGACTGCCATCCTCACCGGACTCATTCTGCGCTTTTCATTGCCGCAGTCAATACTGCTGCTGAATTATGCTGTGGCAAGGCGGACAGCCGCTGTGAAAGCATCTCCGCCTCTACACTAAAACAAAGCCGCTTCGGCTTTGTTTTTTTATGTTCGACTCTATATGAGTCTTGTTGAAGTATGATAGGATGGTTTTGACAATCTTTTGCAGACGGAGGACCTAGAATGAAGATTTACGGAATACATATGGACCGCCCGCTTTCTCAGGAAGAGACTGAACGCTTCATGTGTTTCATATCGCCTGAAAAACGGGAGAAATGCCGGAGATTTTATCATAAAGAAGATGCTCACCGCACCCTGCTGGGAGATGTTCTCGTTCGCTCAGTCGTCAGCAGGCAGTTCCATCTGGACAAAGCCGATATCCGCTTCAGCGCGCAGGAGTACGGAAAGCCCTGCATCCCTGATTTGCCTGACACTCATTTCAACATTTCCCATTCCGGCCGTTGGGTCGTTTGCGCGTTTGATTCACAGCCAATCGGCATCGATATTGAAAAAATGAAACCGATCAGCCTTGAGATCGCCAAACGTTTCTTTTCAAAAACAGAGTACACAGACCTTTTAGCAAAAAAAAAGGATGAACAGACAGACTATTTTTATCATCTATGGTCAATGAAGGAAAGCTTTATCAAACAGGAAGGCAAAGGCTTATCGCTTCCGCTTGATTCCTTTTCAGTGCGCCTGGATCGGGACGGACAAGTATCTATTGAGGTTCCGGACAGGCATACGCCATGCTATATCAAAACGTATGATGCGGACCCCGGCTACAAAATGGCCGTATGCGCTGCGCACCCTGATTTCCCCGAAGAAATGACAATGGTCTCGTATGAAGCGCTTTTATAAATGACTCAGGAGTTTGCTGCCAAGCTCAATATTTTTCGATGAGAATGTATAAGGTTGCTTCAGTCTTCATACTTGAGACTGGCAGTCCTAGATGGGTGAAAATGTGAAGCGGAGTGAGGTTTCGGAGTCATGATTCTTAATGAAAGTCCGGCATGGCAATCCCACGCTCCAGAAAAAGAATCCATCTCTATGAACAAATGAAAATATATGTTAAAGTTGAAGGAAAATATATCCTGAGGTGTATTGTAAGAATGATTCAACATAGCGTCTTCCTAGAGGGAGCCATTTCATTACGAGATATGAGGTATTACTTTTTATACCAGCAAAGAAAAGCAGCAGTGATTTATTACATTGATCTTTTTCTTCTCTCTACCTTGGTGTATTCCATCATTGGATTTCCGTTTACTGTTTATTACAACGAAACGTTAGAATTGATTTATAATGGTATTTTCATAGCAGTGATATCTCTGATTTTCACCCTGCTCTTTATCGCCTTTTTATATCTGCGGCTGCGTAACGGTTATAAAAACAATGAGCGATTAAAACGAAAAAGGACATATACTGTTAATCGGCAAGGCATTCATATTCACTCCAAAAACTATGATACTTTGTTTGAATGGGATGAAATAAAGGGAGCGGCAGAATATAAACACTTATTCTCCATAAAAACTTCCAGTCGCCAGCTGATCTTGGTGCCTCAACGTTTTTTCACATTCGAAAATGAGCGGCACTCATTCAGACAGCTATTAAAAGAACATGTGCCCGCCAAACAAGTAAAATTGCAATCTTAAAAAGAGGGGTGCTTGCGCTCCCTCTTTTTTTGTTGAACATGAAAGGTTTTAAATGGCACCAGCTCCAATAAAGCTGATAAACCGACGAGCCCTGCACAAACAACAATAATCAGCAAATAATCATGAGTCATGTCAAAAAACAAGCCGCCCGCGTACACACTGAGAGCACCGGCGATCTGATGGATAAAGAAAGTAATGCCTAACAGCGAGCCGATTAATCCTGAAGGATAGCTTTCAGAAATAGACGCCGCGGTCAGCGGGATCACACCTGTGTAACTGAGCCCGAATAACAGGATAAAACCGAAGTACCAAAGTTCGCTTTGATGGATTCCGAGAATGGGAATGAGCAGGCAAATCAAGCTGAGCAGCCGAAGGAAAAATAAAATGGATAGCATCACGCTTCTGCTGCCGAGGAGATCTGACAGCCAGCCCGCCAATAATCCGCCAATGATGATAAACGCACCGAATGCGGCCATCATCCCGTTGACATGCGAGACATGCGCATCCTTCAGCATCGGCACAAGGCATCTATGATTCCCATGGTAAATCCGCATGTAAACACGCCGAAGTACAGGATATGAATGAGACGGGACTGCTTCACCACGCTCCAAAATCCCCGCCAGTCATAAGATTTTTTCACTGACGGCGCTTGCGCATATGGCGGGTGCTTCATCCCAAAGGCGAGAAGCGGCAGGAGAACAGCAGCGATGACGAGGCCCAATATCGTATAAGTGTTTTGCCAGCCGACATGATACGGAGCTGCGGCCCAAATGGGCGAGAGCAGCAGCAGGCCCGCAGAATTGGCATTGGTCAAAATAGCGAGCGCCAGCCCCTTGTGCGTGTCAAACCAGCGGCTGATGAAATACTGAGTCGTCACGCCGACCGCACAGGAATAGCCGATTCCGCCGAGCACGCCGTAAATGGCGGAAAACACATGAACATTCGATGAATGCGGAAGCAGCAAAAAGCTTGCGCTAATGCTAACAGCTCCAAGCGCCATCATTTTTCTGACGCTGAACCGATCGATCAAAAACCCGACAAAAAACTGCACGATGCCTGTTGTGATCATAAAAATGCTGACGGAAACCGAGATCAGCGACCTGTCGGCATGGAAGGTATCCGCCATCGGCAGCATAAAAAATTGAAAGGAGTTTCTGAATGAGTTCATTCCAATGGCGAAAACAAACGTAAGCAGCAATACAAACCATTTCATCTTAGGAGACGCGAGCATGTTTAGACCTTCCTTTGTTTGAGTATTGCGACTATTATATCATGTGAAAATTGACATTCCACACACAAAAAAAGCGGAACAGCCTAAGCTGTCCGCTTTTGATCACGATTGAATAATCGGATGCTGATTTAATATCGCAAAAATCCGTTCTGCCACTTCTTCCGTATGTGACAGCAAAAACATGTGCCCGCCGGCAAATTCATGGAATGTGATGTCTGCCGCCCACTTCTTCCAGCCTTCCGCATCTCGAATGCATTTTTCATCATCAAGCCCATTAAAGACATGAACAGGCGATTGGATCGGGGCCACATCGCGAAGGTCAAATTGTTCAAGAGCACGGTAATCCGCTCGGAAGGAAGGCAGGAAAAAGGACATGACTTCCTTATTTTCAACGAGCTCCGCGGGCATCCCGCCTAATTTGATAATATGATCGAGAAACTGATCATCAGGCAGATGGGACACTTTTTTCCGCTGAATATGCGGCGGCTGAATCGCAGAAATGATCACCGCCTGCGGAAAGATACCTTCACGCTCCAGCTTTTGCGCCAGCCTGAAGGTGATCATTCCGCCCATACTGTGTCCAAACAGCACGAACGGCCGATCAGGGCAAAGATTCAATTCTTTTTTGTACAAATCGGTCAGCTCTTCGAGGTCCTCAATGGCTGACGTTTGATTCGTGCCGTGTCCCGGCGGCTCGGCAGCGAGCATCTCACACTCCCCCTGCAAAAAAGCATGGAGAGGGCGAAACGACGCTGAGTAGCCGCCGGCAAACGGAAAACAGATGAGCCGCGTTTTTTCCGACGCATCGAATGATTTGAAGAGTTGGCTCATGGGCCGTCTCCTCCTTTCATCACTTCGTTTAAGAAACCGTTACGGTTTGTATATTAAGTAATTCGAGCAAAATCCCCACATTCCTATCTAGCGTTTCACCTTGCAGCATTTCAGCGTGTGTTCCGAAGCCTCTTTTCACACGGTAAGCACCTGTTGTGGCCTCTTCCCATGATGCAAGCCATTCCGGCATGTCAAAATCAGTATCGGATGTCAGCAGATCAATATCCGCTTTCACCTGTCCTGTGCTGATCAGGTTGACGTAGTAGGAGTAGAAAGCGTGTGTTTTTTGCTTGAGGCCTTGTTTGACGGCTTCGCTGTTGAGCGCTTCATTGTCTCGGTTGACATTCATCAGCGCTTCGACATCATTCTCAACCGTGCGTCCGTCCAGATCGCTGATACCTTGTTTTTTATAGGAATCCACCATGATGATCCGCTGAACAACGCGGCCTTGTTCCTCAAGCTTTTTGGCAGCTTCAAACGCAAGGCTGCAGCCCGCTGAATATCCGAACAGTGTCAAAGGCCCTTCCGGCTGAAGCTCCTGGATCAAATCCGCATAGCGGTCAAGCCTGTTATCCTCCTCAATGAAATCAAAGGCGCACAGTTTATATGACGGCAGGCGGCTGGCCATGTTTTGATACATGAGGCCATAGCCCAAGACCGGCGGGAATGCGAAAATGATTTGCTCCTGATCGGGATTCATGATGGTTACATCCTGCAATCCATCTGAGCCTCCGTTTTTCAAATACGCTGAAATGCCTGCGATCGTCGGCGCTTCAAACAACAGCTTCACCGGAATATCTATCGCTAGCTCTTTCTTGATGCGGGAAGCGGCGGTCATCGCCTTTAAGGAGTGTCCGCCGAGCGCAAAGAAATCATCATGAATGCCGACCTGCTGTCTGCCAAGGATCTCGGACCAGATGTGTGCGATCGTTTCTTCCGTCTCGTCGCGAGGCCCGATCCACTCTTCCGCCAGCTGATCCTGATCCGGTTTTGGCAGCAGCCGTTTATTGACCTTCCCGTTTGTCGTTAAAGGAAGCTCCTCCAGGAAAGTAAAGGTTTGCGGCACCATGTAAGCAGGAAGCTGTTTTTTCAGGTGCGCCTTTACATCCTCAACTGATAGCTGTGCCCGGTTCACGAGGTAGGCGTTGATTGATGCATCTCCAGACTCATGGCGGTCAACAACAACAACCGCATCTTTCACACCCGGGTATTCCTGCAGCTGCTTTTCAATTTCTTCAAGCTCGATCCGATGTCCTCGTATTTTGACCTGATCATCAATTCGGCCGGCGTATTCAATCGTCCCATCCGGCAGCCAGCGTGCCAAATCCCCTGTGCGGTAAAGCGTCTCACCGGGCTTGAACGGATTTGGGATAAACGTTTGCATCGTCAGATCATGACGGTTCAGATACCCTTTTGACACGCCCATTCCGCTGATGCACAGTTCACCGACCGCTCCGAATGGCTGGAGCTGGTTTTTCTCGTTAAGAATATAAACGCTGGCATTGCTGATCGGCTTTCCGATCGGCAATGAGGAGATGCCATCCGGTATTTCATGTACAACATGAGCTGTCGCAAACACCGTGCCCTCAGTAGGCCCGTAGCAATTAATCAGCTTGCCCGGCCCCAGGATCCGCAGCGCTTTTCTGACGTGAGGCACAGACGCGCGCTCTCCGCCGAATAATACGCAGCGAAGCCCCTTCATCCAATCCTCTCCCGCATCTGTGAGAAGATTAAACAGTGCGGTTGTCGCAAACATGACATTGACATTCTCCTGCTGGATCAGATCTGTGAGCCGTTCTGTATCAAGCAGTGTATGTTCATCTGCGATAATGAGCCGTGCCGCATTTAATATTGAAGCATAGAAATCAAAGGTAAATGCATCAAAGGCGTAATTCGAAACAGATAAGAACGTATCTTTTTCAGAAAATGCCATGTAGTCTACATGCTTGACCAATCCTTGAATATTGGCATGAGTCGTAATATTGCCCTTCGGCTTTCCGGTTGTGCCGGACGTATACATAATATATGCCGGATCATCAGGATCAATTGCGATTGCAGGGTCGCTTGCCTGCTCGTCGAACCGTGTTTGATCATCGATGAAGAGTGTTGTTCCTGTATACGGCAGCTGAATCGCTTTTTCTTTCATCTCCTGATGTGTCAGCAGACAGGCTGCCGCACTGTCAGTCAGCATATACGAGATTCGGTCCTCCGGCAGCTTCGGATCAATCGGAAGATAAGCCGCTCCCGCTTTTAATACCCCGAGAATGCCAATCACCAGTTCAAGCGAGCGCTTTGTATACAACGCGACAACGGAGCCTTTGCCCGCGCCTTGCTTTTGCAAACGGCGCGCAAGGCGGTTTGCTTCCTCATCTAATTGACGAAAGGACAGAGTCTGGCCGGAATACGTAAGCGCCGGCGCATCAGAATGAATGTTCACTGCTTCCTTGAACCAATCCGTCAGAGGTTTCGCCTCATGAGTTTGGGCCGGCGGGTTCAAGCCGGTAAGCAGAAACTCTCTTTCCTTTTCGTCAACAAGGCTGATCGTATGAACAGGCTGATCCGGCTTCTGGATGAGCTGCTGAATCGCTGTGAGCAGCTGAGATTTTAAGCGCAGAATAAACGCCTTATCAAACACATTCTCATTGTAGGCAAGCTTAATCAGCATCTCGTCTCCCGGGGAAGCCATCAGATTGAGATCATAATTCGACTTCTCAAAAACATGGACATCTTCCATATCAAAGCCGTTTTCACTGTTTTCTTCATTTTTTGCATCCTGAAGCGGATAATTTTCAAACACAATGATGTGGTCAATCAGTTTTGGCTGATCAGCCTGGCTTTGGATGTCATAAAGCGGAACATATTGATGCGGCTCAGACTGAAGCGATTGCTCCTGCAGCTGCCTGAGCAAACCGTTAAATGTGATATCCTCAGATAGTTTCACCCGTCTCGGGACAACGTTAATAAACAGCCCGACCATATGTTCAACGCCTTTGATTTCCGCGGGACGCCCGGAAACGACTGTGCCGAAGGTCAAATCGCCAGACCGCTGATAGCGGCTGACCAATACACTCCAGACTGCCTGCAGCGCCGTACTCAAAGTGGTATGCTGTGATTTTGCAAGCTCGGTAAACGCCTTTGTTTCCGCCTCGGGCAGAGAGAAGAGCAATTCTTTGGGCTCGTAGCCGTCCGTTTGTTTCTTTCTTTGCTCCGCAAACGTCGCTTGTCCTTCAAAATCCTCTAAGTACTCGCGCCAGTAACGCAGTGATGCCTGTTTATCCTGCTTTTCAAGCCACTTGATGTAGTCCTTATATGGTTTGACCGGCGGCAGGCTGTATGGCTTTTTCTCGCGCAGGGCATTGTATACCTTAAACAGGTCCTGCACAACGATGCCGAAACACCAGCCGTCCAAAATCATGTGATGGTAGCTCCACACCCACTCAAAGCTTTCTTCAGCTTTTTTGAAAATGGCTGCCCGCATTGGGATATCCCGCGTCAAATCAAAGCCCTTGATCTTATCCTGTTCTTTGTATTCGTTGATTTTGGCTGCTTGCTCGCTGCCCGTTAAGTGTGTCAGATCGATTTCTTCTATCTGAAACTGCCGTTTTTTCAATACGACTTGGACAGGCCTTTTTACTTTTTCGTGAATGAACACGGTACGAAATACATCGTACCGGTCCATGATCACATTCATGCTTTCTTCGAGGCATTTGATATTCAAGCTGCCTTTTACTTTCATCGTGATTTGTTCAAGATAAAAACTCTGGCCGGGATTCAGGATGGTATGAAACAGCATCCCTTCCTGCATCGGCGATAGGTAATACATATCTTGAACCTGATCCTTGCTAAATTGACTCATATGCTTCGCTCCCGCCTTCTGTAATTCCCTTGCGTTTTATTTTAAATTCTCCTCAAGCATGTCAAAAATATCGCCCATCTCGTCCATTCCAAGGTCCTCAGCACTGAAGTCGCTCGGCGTGAATTCCTTGTCTTCTTTTTCCGTGCAATGGCGGATCAGCATCAGGAGGTTTTCTTTAAACCGTTCCATTTGTTCCTCGACTGTAGCTCTTTCAAATTCTTTCTCATTGTAGGAGCAGGACAGCACAAACCGGCCGTTTCTGATCATGCCGCTGAAGCTCAAGGCGTACAGCGCTTCTGATTCCTCGCTTACTTGGCGCCCCATGTCGAAAGCGGACGGCTCAAAGAAGTCGGTTTTCACTTCACTGTCGAACTGGCCTAAATAGTTAAAGCTGATCTCTGGCGTGAAGCCCTTTGTTCCCTCTGCTTCTGTGACATAACGGAGAATGCCGTAGCCGACACCTTTGTCCGGAATGCGGCGCAGATTTTCTTTAACTGATTTGATGACGGCTGAGGCGTCTGCTTCAGGCATATCGAGCACAACAGGATATTGCGCCGTAAACCAGCCGACCGTTCTGGAGATATTCACATTCGGAATGATGTCCTCCCGTCCGTGCCCCTCCAGATTAATGCCGATTTTGGCATCGTCTGTCCATTCCTTCATTGTCAAACCGAGCGCGCTGAGAAGAATATCATTGATTTCGGTTCCATATGGCTGATGGACATCCGTTAAGAGATGTTTGGTGTCTTCTTCCGTTAATTCACACAGAACGGATGATGTATGCTTGACGATCCGCTGCTCTGTTTCGTAATCCTTCGGCAGAGGAGAAACCTGTTCAGCGTCAATTTGCGACCAGTATTCAGCCTGCTGTAAAAGATGCGCTGATTGGCTGAATGCCGCCAGTTCTTCCGCCCAATCCTTGAAGGAGTTCGTTTTTTGCGGGAAGACAATATTCTCTTCTTTCTCAGCCTGCACATAGCCTGAAGCAAAATCTTCAAGCAAAATCCGCCATGACACGCCGTCTACTACGAGATGGTGTACAGCAATGAGCAGGTGGTCGCCAGCTTCCGTCCGGTATTGCTCCGCCTTGAGAAGCGGTCCGTTTTGGAGATCGAGACTGCTTTGCAGCCTGTCCGCGAGAATCTTGATCTGGTTTTTCAGCATGTCTTCATCGGAGCCGTACAGGTCGACGATTTCAAAGCTGACCTTGCTTTCACTGATCGGTTTATACGCCTGAACGATGTCCCCGTTTTCCTCACGGTAAACCATACGAAGTGCGTCATGGTGATCGACCAGCGCCTGCAGCGTTTTCTCCACCAGTTCAGGGTCAAAGCCCTTCGCGGCGTGAAGCATCACCGATTGGTTCCAGTGGTGCTTGTTCGTAAAGTTCTTTTCAAAGAACCAGCGCTGAATCGGCGTCAGGTTGACTTCTCCCTCTACAGGCCCTTGGTCTGCCTGCTTGCCTTCGGCACGCTCCACGTATTGGGTCAGCTCCTCAATCGTCGGGTGCTGGAAGAGGTCTTTCATTTCCAGCTTCCAGCCGTGCTGGTTCAAGCGGCTCGCCATTTGGATTCCTTTGATGGAATCTCCGCCCATTGAGAAGAAATTGTCGCTGACACCGATCTCCGGAATGCCGAGCACATCCTGCCAGATACCGGCAAGCAGCTCTTCCATGTCGGTAGCCGGCGCTTTGTATTCTCCGCTTCCCGCTTCGATGTCCGGCTCAGGCAGGGCTTTGCGGTCTACTTTGCCGTTTGCCGTAACCGGAAGCTCGTTCAACGTCACCCAGAATGCCGGAATCATGTAGTCCGGCAGGGTTTCCTTCAGTGCTGATTTCAGCGCTTCGATGTCAGCGGTTTCCGGTGTGACGTACGCCGCGATCGCTGTATTGCCGCCTTTATCTTTGACAGCTGACACCGCCGCATCCTGCACGTCAGAAAGCTGGGCAAGCTGGACTTCGATTTCCGACAGCTCGATCCGGTAGCCGCGGACCTTGACCTGATGGTCGATCCGGCCGATGTATTCGATGCCGCCGTTCACCCATTTCACCAAATCGCCGGTGCGGTACATGCGTTCACCCGGCACAAACGGATCAGCGACAAACCGCTTCGCGGTTTCGTCTTCTCGATTCAAATAGCCGCGCGCCAATCCGCGTCCCGCCACGCAAAGCTCTCCGGCTACGCCTTCCGGCTGCACCTGATTGCCCTCGCCGAGAATGTACACTCTCGTATTGGCGATCGCACGCCCGATGGACAGCGAACCTTTCTCCGGATTGATCTCTGTGCTCGTGGCAACGACCGTATTTTCTGTCGGCCCGTAGTTGTTGACGAGCGTGTACGGCTGTTTCACCGCGCGCTTCAGCTTGTCTCCGCCTGTGAGTAATACGCGCAATGATGTGTTCTCAAGCTCCATGAACTGTTCCGCCAGCTGCGTCGGCAGGAACGTAATCGTCACGCCATGCGTTTCGAAATAGTCGTTCAGGCGGACGATATCGAGGCGGATCGCTTCATCAATGACATGAAGCTCGGCGCCGATCGTCCAAGTCGGGAACATCTCCCAAATGGAAGCGTCGAATCCAAAGCCCGCGTACTTCGCACTGCGGTCCTCCGCAGTCATGCCAAACGCGTCGTGGTGCCAGAAGCACAGGTTGACAAGCGCATGGTGCTCGATCATGACACCCTTCGGCTGTCCGGTCGTTCCTGACGTGTAAATCATGTACGCAAGGTTCTCCGCGTTTGCAGCTGTGAGTGGGTTGTCCTCATCGTTTTCATCAAGCGGCAGACTTAAAATCGTGCGAGCTCCGTCGAGAAGAATGACGTCTCCCTTGTAGCTGTCCGGCACCGAAATGCCTTCCTGTTTTAAGAGAAGCTTCGCGCCGCTGTCTTGTAAAATATAGTCAATCCGCTGTTCCGGATAATCAGGATCAATCGGCACAAACGCCGCTCCCGCCTTCAAGACGCCAAGCACCGCGGCGGACATTTCCAGCGACGGCTTCGTGAGAACGCCGACGCGCTCATCCGCACTGACGCCGCAGTCGATCAGAATCCGCGCAAGGCGGTTCGCCTTGGCGTTCAGCTCGCCGTACGTCCAAGACTGGCCGTTGTATGTGACAGCCGGGCGGTCTTTGTAGCGCTGGGCTGTTTCTTCAAATAGCTGATGAACCGTTTTGTCTGTCGGAACAGGCAGCGTTTTGCCCTTCCATGCCTCAAGAAGCGTTTGTTTTTCTGTTTCAGTGACGAGTGACAGGCTGGAAAGCGGCTGATTTGGATTTTCCGCAGCTGCCTTTAGTAAACGGAGAACGTATTCGCTCCATTTTTCAGCCGTTTCTTTTGAGAACAGATCAGTCGCATATTCAAGATGCAGGCCGATGCCGTTTTCATCAGTAAACCCGCCTAGTGTCAGGTCAAACTTAGACGTTCCCTGATGAGATTCGTAAGGTGAAATGCTTAGATTTTGCAATGTAAGCTGTTCTTTATCAGGATTTTCTGTCGTCACCATCACGTTAAACAATGGATTTCGGCTCATATCCCGCGGAAGATCAAGCTGATTGACCAAGTCCTCAAACGGATATTCCTGATGTTCAAGCGCTGACAGGTTCGTCTGTTTTGCTTGCTTCAGGAGCTCTGCAAAGGTTTGCTGTTCTTCCGCTTGCATTCTTAAGGCAAGCGTATTGACAAACATTCCCGGCATATCTTGGACATCTGCATTCGTCCGGCCGGCAGTAACCGAGCCAATGACGATATCCCGCTGTCCCGAAATTTTGCTTAAAAAGATGTGGAAAACAGCGTGAAGCACCATGTGCAAGGTCGTTCCGGTTTCGGCGAGCAGCTTTTCCACCGCCTTTGCCGTCTCGCTTCCCGTATGGAAACGGACCGTATCTCCTTTAAAGCTTTGCACAGGCGGACGGGCGTAATCGAGCGGAAGATCAAGCTCCGGCAGCTCTCCTGAAAGAACCGAGAGCCAGTACGCCTCATGCTCCTTCATCCGTTCCTTTTGCTCAGCTTCATGTTGCCAAACGGCGAAATCCTTGTAATGAAGCGCAGGCTCCGGAAGCTGCTCTCCTTTATACAGCAGCGCCAATTCTTTCACAAAAATGCCTCTTGATACGCCGTCTGCGATGATATGATGCATATCCAAAAGCAGCAAATGTTTTTTCGCTTCTATTCGAAGTAAAGCTGCGCGAATGAGCGGTGCATCAGTTAAATCGAACGGCCGGATAAATTCCTTGATCTTTTGGTCCGCTTCGTCTTCTTCCGCTTCAAACACATGAAGATCAATCGCCGCCTCCTCGATAATGCGCTGAACAGGCTCACCGTTTGCTTCCATAAAGGATGTCCGCAATGACTCGTGGCGGTTCACAAGCTGATTGAGCGAGTCGCGCAGACGCGCGATATCAAGATCGCCTTCCATCAGAAGAACAGATGGCATGTTGTAGCTGATCGTCTGCCGGTCAAGCTGATTCAGGACATACATCCGTTTCTGCGCGGATGACAGTGGGTACATCTCCTGTTTGTCAGCCGGTTTGAGCACGTGATGGCCGCCTGAAACTGCCGATGCCTCCATATAAGCCGCCAGCTGGCGAACAGTTGGCTGCTCGAACAGCGCTTTAAGCGGAACGGTTTTCTCTAATTCGGCCTGAATGTTGGCGATGAGCATCATCCCTTTTAATGAATGGCCGCCTAAATCGAAGAAATTGTCATCAATGCCGATCGCATCTATGCCAAGCGTTTTCTGCCACACATTGCATAGGCTCTTCTCAAGCGCTGTTTCCGGTGCGGCTGAGGCCTTGTGTCCGGATTGCGCAGCGTTCGGTTTCGGCAATGCGTTTCTGTCGGTTTTCCCGTTTGCCGTCAGCGGAATCGCGTCCAGCTGGACAAAGAAGGCAGGAATCATATGGGACGGCAGTGTTTGCGAAAGCTGGCTGCGGAGCTCCGCTTTTTCAATAGCTTGATCCGCCGTATAATATGCGCAAAGCTCTTGAAGCCCGCCCTCAGAAACCGCCAGCACAACGGCTTCTTGAATTCCATTAAGACTGAGCATGACCGTTTCAATCTCCTTCGGCTCAATACGGTAGCCGCGGATTTTCACCTGCTCGTCAGCCCGTCCGATAAATTCAAGCGATCCGTCCGAAAGTCTCCGTACAACATCTCCGGTTTTGTACATACGGCCGCCCGGCGAAAACGGATTTTCTACAAATCTCTCGGCTGTCAGCTGAGGTCTGTTGAGATACCCTCTCGCAAGCCCTTGTCCCGTGATATAGAGCTGTCCGCTCGCTCCCGGAGGCACAAGCTTCAACGCTTCATCTAAGACAAGCGCGCCGGCATTCGCAATCGGCTGTCCGATTGTCGGGCGTTTCGCGAATGCGTCCGGCTCAGAAAAATCAATCCGTCCGGCGATGGCGCCGATCGTTGCTTCAGTCGGACCGTAGTGATTGATAAATTCGGCATGTCCATACACCTTGCGAAAAGCGAGAACATCAGCCGGGATGATTTTTTCTCCTCCCAAGACAATCAAGCGCAGGGATTCAAAGTGTGGCTCTTTTGCAAAGCTGGCTGTGTTCACCATTGTATGGAACAGAGACGGTGTCAGTTTCATATAGGTGACTCCGTGTTCCTTGATATAGCGCCCAATTTCATCCGGCGCCGTATAGGTTTCCTTCGGCACGATGTGGAGCTCGCCCCCTGCCAGAAGCACAGGGAACATGCTCGTGTAGCCCAGGTCGAATGCGTAAGACGAAAGCAATACAGACTTATCAGTTTCCGTCAGGCCCGCCTCTTTACTAAACCAAGAAACATAGTTTGTCAGATTGCGATGCTCGATCTGCACGCCCTTCGGCTTTCCGGTCGTACCGGACGTATAAATGACGTATGCCAGATTGCGAGATCCGGAAATCGGTGATGGGCGTTCCTTGCTCTCATTGCTCCATTTTGCGTCATCAAGATTGACGATTGTTCCTTCATATCGGCCAATGGCCGTCATGTTTCTTTCGTTCACGACCGCAATTTTCGCTCCGCTGTCCTCTAATGAATAACGGATTCGTTCTTCAGGTGTATCAGGATCAATCGGCAGGAACGCCGCCCCCGCTTTCATGACGCCAAGAATCGATACCATAACCTCAGCTGACCGATCCATGACAATCGCGACGATGTCTTCACTTCCTGCGCCTTGCGCGCGAAGATGATGCGCCAGCTGGTTCGCCTGTTCATCAAGCTCGCGATAGGTAAGAAGGTTTCCGCCAGCCTTTACCGCAGGATGATCAGGCGTTTGCTGCGCCTGTTCTTCGAAAAGAGCTGCAAAGGTTGCTTCAGTCATTTGCGTCATATGCCTTTCTTCAAGCAAAGCAGCCGTTTCTTCTGGTGAAAGCAAGTCTACATCAGACAGCCGAACATTTGGATGAGCTGCGGCCGTTTTGATAATATTGACAAAGTGGCTGCTCCAGCGGCGGATGGTTTCGTCCTTAAACAGGGCAGTCGCATAGTCAAAGCTTAAGCCGATGTCCTCTTCTCGCTCGACCGCTTCCAAGGAGAGATCAAATTTCGCCACGTGATGAAGCATGGAATATGAAGAAATCTTCAAATCTCCCAATCTCAATGAAGGAATCTCCATGTTTTGCATGTTGAACATCACGCTGAACAGCGGACTCCGGCTTGTATCCCTTGTAAGCGGAAGTTTTTCAATCAGCTCCTCAAGCGGATAGCTCTGATGCTCGAATGCTTGAAGACTTGCTGTTTTGACCTCTTCAAGGAATTGCGCAAAGGTTTTCTCCCCCACAGGCGCCGTTCTGAGTGCGACTGTATTGACAAACATCCCCGGCACACCTTGCAGATCAGGATGTGTTCTGCCGGCTGTCGGCGAACCGACAATGATATCGTCCTGAGACGCGTACTTAGAAAGGAGCACATTGAACGCCGCCAGTAAAAACATGTACATTGTCGTATCGGTTTCTGCCAAGAATGCTTTGATTTGAGCGGTGATTTGCTTATCAAGCCCGAACATCACCCGCTCTCCGACAAAGCTCCGTTCAGCAGGCCGCTCGAAATCCGCGGGAAGATCAAGAATCGGCAGCTCGCCTTTAAAGGTTTCGAGCCAGTATGCTTCATCTTTTTGATGATCAGCCTGTTCTTTTTGCCACACAGCGTAATCTTTATAGTGAACCTGCGGCAGCTCAAGATCAGCGCCTTGATACAGTTTGGCAAGATCACCGATTAAGATGCCTGTTGAGCTTCCGTCAGTGATGATATGGTGCATATCAATGAGCAGCAGGTGGCGTTTTTCGTCAAGCTGGACAAGCTTCGAACGGACGAGCGGCGCGCGGTTTAATTCAAACGGCTGAATGAACGCTTTGATCATTTCCTCCGCGTCTTCTTCCCTTCCCTTGGCAGCCTCCAGCTGGAACAATACGTTTTTATGAACGGTTTGTACAACTTCTCCATCAATCATGTCAAACGATGTACGGAGAATTTCATGCCGGTTGATTAGTTGCTGAATTGCGTTTTCAAGCCGGTCTTTATCTACTTCTCCCTCCAGCAAAAGTACAGCGGGGACGTTGTAGCTTGTGTTTGCTTGTCCAAGCTGATTGAGGATATACATTCTCCGCTGGGCCGGGGATACAGGATAATGCTGCTGATAAGGTGCTTGCCTGATCGGTTCAAACGTCTGCTCCTCCTTCCTTTCATTCTCATCCAAATACAGAGCCAGCTCTTGAATGGTCGGCTTTTCAAAAAGCACTTTAATCGGTACTTCCTTATGGAAATGCTCTTGGATTTTTGCCGTCATCATCATCGCTTTCAAAGAATGACCGCCGATCATAAAGAAGTTATCAGTAACACCTGCTTTGACGCCAAGTATCCCTTCCCAAATCTCCGCTAATGTCTTTTCACTCTCTGTTTCTGGGGCTGCGTACTCTGATTGCACCGCTTCTGATTGAGGCGCAGGCAGTTCTTTTTTGTTGATCTTTCCGTTTGGCGTGAGCGGCAGGCTGTCCATCTGAATCAAATGAGCAGGAACCATATAGTCAGGCAAAGATTGGGACAGCGTTTTTCTCAGCCCGCTCACAGACACTTCACGGTCCGCCGTAAAGTACGCGCAAATTTCATTTTCATCCGCTTTGTTCTTCCGGATGATCACCGCAGCTTCTGTCACATGTTCTGCCATGTTCAGTTTTGTTTCAATTTCGCCAAGCTCAATTCGGAAGCCGCGCACCTTCACTTGGTTGTCAATTCTGCCTAAAAATTCAATATTGCCGTCCGGCAGCCATCTCGCCAAGTCACCAGTGCGATAAATCCTTTCACCCGGTCTGTAGGGGTCTTCGAGAAATTGCTTTTTCGTCAGCTCAGGAAGATTCACATATCCTCGCGCTACACCGATTCCGCCGACGCACAGCTCACCGGGCGCGCCAATCGGCTGCAGGCGCTGCTGCTCATCCATGATGTAGGCGGTCGAATTTCCGATAGGCTTTCCGATCGGAATAGAGCCGCTGTACTCGCGGTCGATCAGAAAAGTTGTTGAAAACGTTGTGTTTTCTGTCGGGCCGTAACCGTTCCACAATGAAAGCGACGGTGATGCCTGTTTCACTTTGCTGACAATATGCGGCACGAGCGCGTCTCCGCCGATGATCAAATGGCGCAGTGTGCCGAACATCCCCGCATCCTTTGCGGCAAGCTGGTTGAATAAAGGTGATGTCAGCCACATGGTTGTGATGCTCTGTTCACGGAGAAATGCCGCAAATTGTTTCGCATCAAGCAGCGTCTCTTTTTTGACCGGATAAAGCGCTGCGCCATTCAGCAGCGCGCCGAATACCTCAAAGGTGCCGGCATCAAAGCTGACAGCTCCCGTTTGCGCCATGCGGTCCTCTTCAGTAACAGGAACATACCCGGCATTTTTAACGAGTCGAAGAATGCTTTTATGTTCAATCATGACGCCTTTCGGTTTGCCCGTTGAACCTGATGTGTACATGATATATGCCAAATCAGACGGGGCGGAAGGCAGATTGAGATTGTCAGCTGCTTCGCTCTCTGCAAAGCAGCTGTCCAGTGTAAGAACCGGCACTTGCAGCTGCTGCGCCTGCTCCGCATATGTCTTTCCAGCCAATACCATCCGAATCGAGCTGTCCTCCGCCATGAAACGAAGGCGATCCTCAGGAAGCGCGGGATCAAGCGGCACATAGGCGGCGCCTGCTTTTAACACAGCCAGCATCCCGACAACGGTTTCTGCCGAGCGATCGTTCATAATTGCTGCCGTTTCGCCTTTTTGAAGGCCTTGTTCGACAAGCTTTCTCGCCAGACGGTTAGCCGCTGCATTCAGCTCACGGTATGTGAGCTCGGCTCCTTCATATACGACCGCAGCGCTCGCCGGCGTCCGTTGCGCCTGCTCTTCGAACACTTGGTGAACAGCCATTCCTTCAGGGAGTTCCGCTTTCGTGCGGTTAAATACTTCTACAATTTTGCGCTGCTCTTCGTCTCCCACAAGCCCGTATTCACGCACAAAAGCGGCCGGCTGATCGACAGCAGCCTCCATCATGCGGGTAAGGTGCTCCGCTGCCCGTTCGATAAAAGCGGAATCAAAGGCGGCTCCGTTATATTTGATTTTGACGGTCCATGTTTTGCCCGGATACACAATCAGGTTGAAATCGAAGCTCGTTTGCTCAAACGCGCTTTCTACCTTAATAGAAAAACCGAGGCGGTCTTCCATGCTGCCGTTTTCAAGCTCTTGGTCAAGCGGATAATTTTCAAACGCGACCAGATGGTTCAAGAGATTGCCGTCGAGGGCTGAACGTTTTTGAATCTCATAGAGCGGCACGTAATCGTAACGCTCCGCCTCTACTGCATGCTGCTGAACCGCTGAGAAAATATCAGCGAAAGCAGCGTCTCGCTCAACTTTTACCCGCACCGGAATCGTGTTGATAAACAGCCCCGCCATCGTTTCAATCCCGTTGATTTCAGACGGCCGGCCTGATACGACCGTGCCGAAGACAACATCATTCGTAAAGTTGTATTTACTGAGAACGATGCCCCAAACAGCCTGAAACAGGTTCGGCCCTGTCACTTGATGGCGATTTGCCGTTTGCTGAATGCGGGCAACCAGTTTTTCGTCCCATGTAAATGAATATTCTTTATTAACGTATTCGTCTTTTTTCTCAGACAGGCGGCCCGGGAGCACGCTCGGCTGTTCAAAACCCGCCAAGCGTTCGCTCCAGTAGCTCTCTGCTTCTTCATTGTCCTGTTTTCCAAGCCACTTGATGTAGTCGGAATAAGGCTTTCCCTGTCCATTTGCCGGCATCCGGCCTGCTCTAAGTGCTTCGTAGTTTTGGAACAGGCTTTTCATGAGGACGCCCATGCTCCAGCCGTCCATCATAATATGGTGATTGCTCCAGACCAGATATAGCTGATCTTCATCAAGACGGAAAACCGCCACCTTGAACAATATGTCTTTTGCCAGGTTAAAGCCTTCGCGCTGTACGTCTTGTTTATAACGCTCAATGTGCTCTTTTTGGCGGTCTTCATCTGCATGGCTGATATCCTCATAATGCACCTTTGTTTTACGTTCCGCTAACACGACCTGACGCGGCTTTTGCAGCTGCTGGTGCACAAATACCGTGCGGAGAATATCGTATGACCGGATCAGTTCATTAACGCTTTTCTCAAAGATTTCAAGATCAAAAATGCCGTGAATTCCAAGCTCTAATTGCGTGAAGTACGAGGAAGAATGCGGATCAAGCATCGCATGATACAGCATTCCCTCCTGCATCGGTGTCAGTGCGTACACCTTTTGAATCGATTTTTTGCTCATATGCCACCTCTATTAGAAAATTTCCATTAATTTATCCAGCTCATCCAGCGTCAAATCGTCGTCGCCAAGGTCACTCGGCGTCAATTCCGTATCATCTTGAGATAGGCAATGTTCAATGATTCTGAGAAGATGGGCTTTAAAGCTGTCGCTGAATGTCTGTACTGTTTTTTCATGAAATTCAAGAGAATGATAGGCCAGCGACATCGTCAGTTTTCCGTTTTCAATATATCCGACAACATCAAGTGCATTCGGTTTTTCTGTTTCCGGACTTAGCGACTGTCCTGACGGCAGCTCTGATCTCTTGAACAAACCTGCATCCGACATTTCATCAAACTGCCCCAGGTAGTTAAAGCTGACATCCGGCTGAATCGAGAACGCCACATCTTCTTTATGTTCCGGTGCCGTCAGATAGCGCAGAATGCCATATCCAACTCCCTTGTTCGGCACATGTCTGATATCTTCTTTCATTTGCTTCAGCTGGTAGCCCAGATCATCCGCATGCTTCATATCGAGCACCATCGGGTACATACTCGTAAACCAGCCGACTGTGCGGGAAATGGTCAGGTCTTCTATCATTTCTTCACGTCCATGCCCCTCTAAATGAACACTTACTTGATCCTGACCTGTCCACTCCTTCATCGCCAATCCGAATGCCGTCAGCAAAATATCATTCATTTCTGTGTGATATGCCTCATGCACCTTTGTAGTGAGCTGTTCTGTCTCTTCAGCAGTCAGCGAAAATTCGATTGTCTTTGTATGTTTCATTCGCTGATCATCAGATTCGCGATCTTTCGGAAGCTTTGCCGCGACAGTCTGTTCTTCAAGCTGTCTCCAATACTCTTTTTCTTTCAAAAAGGCCTTGGAGTTCGCGAAGTCTTGCAATCTCTCTGCATACTCCGCAAATGAATGTGTTTTCTGCGGGAGTACCGGTTCATTGCCTTGCTCAAGCTGTGTATATACCGCGGCGAAATCCTCCAGTAAAATCCGCCACGACACGCCGTCAATCACTAAATGGTGAACGGCAAGGAGCAAGTGGTCTCCGTCTTCAGCTTGGAACAAGCCTGATTTTAACAACCCGCCGTCCTGCAAGCTGATGCTGCTTTGCAAACGCTCCGCTTCTCTCTCTATGCGGTCTTCATGATCTTTCGCTTGTCCCTCAATGTGAATGATCTCCAATTGAGCTGAAGCAGCTTCAAGTCCTCTGTTGTATTGAACGACATGATTCGGCTCCTCACGGTAAATCATGCGGAGTGCGTCATGGTGCTCGATCAGCGCCTGCAGCGTTTTCTCCACCCGTTCAGGGTCAAAGCCCTTCGCGGCGTGAAGCATCACCGATTGGTTCCAGTGGTGCTTGTTCGTAAAGTTCTTTTCAAAGAACCAGCGCTGAATCGGCGTCAGGTTGACTTCTCCCTCCACAGGCCCTTGGTCTGCCTGCTTGCCTTCGGCACGTTCCACATATTGGGTCAGCTCTTCGATCGTCGGGTGCTGGAAGAGGTCTTTCATTTCCAGCTTCCAGCCGTGCTGGTTCAAGCGGCTCGCCATTTGGATTCCTTTGATGGAATCTCCGCCCATTGAGAAGAAATTGTCGCTGACACCGATCTCCGAAATGCCGAGCACGTCCTGCCAGATACCGGCAAGTAGCTCTTCCATGTCGGTAGCCGGCGCTTTGTATTCTCCGCTTCCCGCTTCGATGTCCGGCTCAGGCAGGGCTTTGCGGTCTACTTTGCCGTTTGCCGTAACCGGAAGCTCGTTCAGCGTCACCCAGAATGCCGGGATCATGTAGTCCGGCAGGGTTTCCTTCAGTGCTGATTTCAGCGCTTCGATGTCAGCGGTTTCCGGTGTGACGTACGCCGCGATCGCTGTATTGCCGCCTTTATCTTTGACAGCTGACACCGCCGCATCCTGCACGTCAGAAAGCTGGGCAAGCTGGACTTCGATTTCCGACAGCTCGATCCGGTAGCCGCGGACCTTGACCTGATGGTCGATCCGGCCGATGTATTCGATGCCGCCGTTCACCCATTTCACCAAATCGCCGGTGCGGTACATGCGTTCACCCGGCACAAACGGATCAGCGACAAACCGCTTCGCGGTTTCGTCTTCTCGATTCAAATAGCCGCGCGCCAATCCGCGTCCCGCCACGCAAAGCTCTCCGGCTACGCCTTCCGGCTGCACCTGATTGCCCTCGCCGAGAATGTACACTCTCGTATTGGCGATCGCACGCCCGATGGACAGCGAACCTTTCTCCGGATTGATCTCTGTGCTCGTGGCAACGACCGTATTTTCTGTCGGCCCGTAGTTGTTGACGAGCGTGTACGGCTGTTTCACCGCGCGCTTCAGCTTGTCTCCGCCTGTGAGTAATACGCGCAATGATGTGTTCTCAAGCTCCATGAACTGTTCCGCCAGCTGCGTCGGCAGGAACGTAATCGTCACGCCATGCGTTTCGAAATAGTCGTTCAGGCGGACGATATCGAGGCGGATCGCTTCATCAATGACATGAAGCTCGGCGCCGATCGTCCAAGTCGGGAACATCTCCCAAATGGAAGCGTCGAATCCGAAGCCCGCGTACTTCGCACTGCGGTCCTCCGCGGTCATGCCAAACGCATCGTGGTGCCAGAAGCACAGATTCACAAGCGCATGGTGCTCGACCATGACACCCTTTGGCTGTCCGGTCGTTCCTGACGTGTAAATCATGTACGCGAGGTTCTCCGCGTTTGCAGCTGTGAGCGGGTTGTCCTCATCGTTTTCATCAAGCGGCAGACTTAAAATCGTGCGAGCCCCGTCGAGAAGAATGACGTCTCCCTTGTAGCTGTCCGGCACCGAAATGCCTTCCTGTTTCAAGAGAAGCTTCGCGCCGCTGTCTTGTAAAATATAGTCAATCCGCTGTTCCGGATAGTCGGGATCAATCGGCACAAACGCCGCTCCCGCCTTCAAGACGCCAAGCACCGCGGCGGACATTTCCAGCGACGGCTTCGTGAGAACGCCGACGCGCTCATCTGGGCTGACGCCGTAGTCGATCAGAATCCGCGCAAGGCGGTTCGCCTTGGCGTTCAGCTCGCCGTACGTCCAAGACTGGCCGTTGTATGTGACAGCCGGACGGTCTTTGTGGCGCTGGGCTGTTTCTTCAAATAGCTGATGAACCGTTTTGTCTGTCGGAACAGGCAGCGCTTTGCCCTTCCATGCCTCAAGAAGTGTTTGTTTTTCTGTTTCAGTGACGAGTGACAGGCTGGAAAGCGGCTGATTTGGATTGCGGGTGACTGCATCTAGAAGCTGCATCCAGTATTGCTTCCATCGTTCAATCGTTTCAGGCTTAAACAGCGCTGTATTGTACTCGAGTACAAACGTAAGCCCGCCATCGGTTTCGTCAGCCGTCAGTGTGATGTCAAACTTGGCCGTTTTCCGTTCAAACGGATGCGGCTCAAGCTGAATCCCTTTCATCGTTAAATCCTTGATATTGGCATTTTGCATTGAAAATACGGCATCGAATAACGGGTTTCTGCTTATGTCACGCTGAACCTGTATGTTCCCGATCAGGTCCTCAAGCGGGTAATCCTGCGCTTCAAAAGCGCTGAGTGCTGTTTCTTTCACTTCGCGAAGGTAGTCAGTAAATATCTTTTCACCCTGCGGATATGTGCGCAGCGCCAATGTATTGACAAACATTCCGATCACGCGGCTGACGTCCGCTTGAGATCGTCCGGCTACAGGTGAACCGACGATGATATCGTCTTGCCCGCTTAGTCTTGATAAAAACGCACTGTATGAAGCAAAAAGCACCATGTACAGTGTGGAATCCGTTTCTTTTGCAAGTCTGCGCAGCGCATCAGCTTTGCCTGCTTCTAATGTAAATGCAATGCGGTCTCCCTCAAACGTTTGAACCGCAGGCCTGCTATAGTCAGTCGGAAGTGTCAGCACCGGCAGATCTCCTTCCAGCTCCTTCAGCCAATGCTCCTCTTGCTTCCTGTAAAGCTCAGACTGAATGAACTGCTGCTGCCACACGGCATAATCCTTATATTGAATACGGAGCGGCTCAAGGGTTTCTCCGTCGTACAGCTTCGAAAGCTCCTCAATCAGTACACCGACAGACGTACCGTCAGAAATAATATGGTGCATATCGAACAGCAGCACATGTTCAGTGTTTGAATGCTTGATCAGTCCCATTCTGAATAGCGGAAGCCGATCGACATGGAAAGGCCTGATAAACTCAGATACGATCCGTTCTGTCTCTTCTTCTGCAGCTTCGAAATAGGCTAATTCACACTCCGCTTCCTCCCAGATCCGCTGCACCGTTTCTCCATCTTTCATTTCAAACGTGGTTCTAAAGGCTTCATGTCGCTGCATTAACTGCTGCATGACGCTGTTCAGCCTTTCAACATCAAGCTCACCCGTAAGGCGCAGAACCGCCGGCATGTTATAGCTTGTTTGCGCTCCCTCAAGCTTCTCGAGTACGTACATCCGTTTTTGCGGTGAAGAAACAGGGTACGTTTCTTGTTTCTTTGCCGGACTGATGCTGATGGCTGCCCCTTTTTCAGCAGAGGCAATCACCTGTGCCAAGCCTTCAACCGTCGGTGACTGGAAGAGATCTTTAAGTGACAGCTCAACCCCCAGTTCCTGATGAACCAAGGCAAGCATCTTCATACCTGCTAATGAATGTCCGCCAATGTCAAAGAAGTGGTCATAAACGCCGACTTGTTCAGCCTGAAGCACTCTCGCCCAAATGTCTGCGAGTTTTTGTTCCGTTTCATTACGAGGCGCAACATATGAAACACCTCTTGAGACGCCGGCATCAGGAAGCGGGAGCGCTCTCCGGTCGATTTTTCCGTTTCCGGTCAGCGGCAGCTCGTCCATTTGGATAAACACCGCAGGAACCATGTAAGCCGGCAGATCCTTCGCCGCATGCTCTCTTAACTCTTGAGATGACATTTCGCCTTCTCCGACAAAGTACGCGCAGAGCAGCTTGTCTCCCGCTCCTTGATCAACAGCAAGCACGACAGTTTCCTGCACACGGTCATGGGTTTGCAGCTGATGTTCGATTTCTCCAAGCTCAATACGCTGTCCGCGGATTTTTACCTGATGGTCGATCCGTCCGATAAATTCGATGTCGCCATTCGGCAGCCATCTGGCAAGGTCACCCGTTTTATACATACGTTCGCCGGATGTAAACGGATGCGGAACGAACTTCTCCTCAGTCAGCTCCGGACGGTTGTAATAGCCTTTCACGAGTCCTTCGCCGCTGACGCAAAGCTCTCCGGCGATCCCGGCAGGCTGCACATGTCCAGCCCGGTCAAGGATGTACACTTCCGTATTGCTGACTGGTTTTCCAATCGGAACAGACAGCGTGTGCTCATCTAATTCATCAACTGGATGATACGTCGCGAAAACCGTGCTTTCAGACGGTCCGTACATGTGAAGGAGCTTGCCCTTTCCGACCATTTGCAAAGCTTTTCTTACATGTTCAACCGAAGCCCGCTCCCCGCCAAACATAATTTTGCGAAGCGTTGACAAGCACGCCGGATTCAAGTCCACAAGAAGGTGGAACAAAGCGGTTGTAATCATGAGAATGCTGATGTTCTCCCGTTCAATGACGCGGGACAGGCGAGCCATATCCAAGACGGTTTCTTTCGGTATCAGCACAAGCTTGGCGCCGTTTAACAATGAACCGAACATATCAAACATAAACGCGTCAAACACGTAATTGGAAAGTCCGAGAATTGTATCCTGTTCAGTAATGCTGAGATAATTCGTTTCTTTCACCGTGCGCAGAATATTGGCATGCGTCACGATATTACCCTTTGGCGTTCCTGTCGTTCCGGACGTATACGTCAGGTTAGCCATCGCCACAGAATCAAGAGGCAGCGCGAGGTTTTGCGCATCGGCATGGTAGCTTTCTTCCTCATCCGCAAGCACAATCACACCGCTGAATTCGGCTTCCTCAGCTAAAGCCTTTAATTTTTTCTGAGTGAGAAGCACCTTCGCTCCGCTGTCGCGGAAGAAATGCTGCATCCGCTGAATCGGATGTTCCGGATCAATCGGAACATAGGCCGAACCTGTTTTTAATACCGCGAGGATCGACACAATCATGTCCATTGACCGTTCGCATAAGACAGCCGCTGTTCTTCCTTCTCCCGCTCCAAGCGAAAGAATGCCGCGCGCTAACCGATTGGCACGCTCATTCAGCTCACGATAAGTGAGTGATTCGCCTTCATATTGAAGTGCAGGATGGTCTGGCGTTCTCGCCGCCTGCTCCTCAAACAGCTGAACAATCGTTTTGTCTTTCGGATAAGATGTTCTTTCCGGGTTAAACCGCTGAATTTGCGAAGCAGCCTCCTCTTCAGAAAGAAGCTTGTACTCAGAAATCAGTTTCTCAGGCTCGGCCGCAGCATCTTCAAGCAGCCGCGCAAAATGGTTGAGCAGCCTGTCAGCTGTGCTTTGCTTAAACAGCTTCGTGCTGTAGTCCAAATCGAGCTCAATGCCCTCAACGGTTTCTCTCGCCTGCACCGTCAAATCAAACTTTGCAATCTTGAAGTTGGTCTCGTGAACAGACAAGGTCAGATCACCGACAGACGGAATGCCTTCTGTCGCGTTTTGAAGACTGAACATCGTGTCAAACAGCGGATGTCTGCTTACATCACGCGGAATGCTCAAATCTTCAACAAGCCACTCAAACGGGTAGTTCTGATGAGAAAAGGCATCCAGCACCTGTTTGCGGACACGCGTGATCAATTTGGTAAACGTCTCGTCCTGCCTCACTTCACTGCGAATCGCGAGAGTATTGACGAACATCCCGACAATGCCCTCTGTATCGGAGTGGTTTCTGCCCGCTGACGGCGTGCCGACAATGATGTCATCCTGTCCCGTATACTTTGACAAAAGGGTATAGTAAGCGGACAGCATCACCATATACAGCGTGGCGCCGTTTTGTTCAGCCAAACGATGTAAGCGATCCTTTAATCCCGCATCCAGCTTGATTGACACCCGGTCTCCTTCAAAGCTTTGAACAGGCGGTCTCGGATAATCAGACAGAAGTTGAAGCACCGGAAGCTCGCCCGCAAAGGCTTCCTTCCAATACGCCCGTTCCTTCTGGTATCCTTCAGCAGCCTGGCCGCTTTGCCACACGGCATAATCCTTATACTGAAGGCGCAGCTCAGGAAGCTGTTCACCTTTATATAAACGTGCTAACTCCTCCAAGATAATGCCGATGGACACACCGTCAGAAATCAAATGGTGCATGTCAAACAGCAGCATATGACGGCTCTCTTCAAGCTTCATCAAGCCGATTCTGAACAACGGCGCTTTCGCCAAGTCAAATTTCCGGACAAATGATGTCATAACCGCCTCATCGGAGCGGCCGCCTTTTTCAATGATCTCGATATTGAAATCGACGCTGTCATGGATTTTCTGTCTCGGCGTGCTGTTTTCAAGAACAAATGACGTTCTCAAAGATTCGTGGCGGCGGATTAATCCTTGAAATGCGCGCTCCAGCTTTTGAATCTCTAAAGGTCCTTCCAAAATCGCTGCCGCCGGCATGTTGTAGCCGACTCCCGCATCTTCGAACTGGCTGACGATATATGTTCGCTGCTGCGCCAGCGAAAGCGGGTAATGCCCTTGTTTTTCAGCAGGTTCAATCGCTGCAAATGCCCGGCTTTCTCTGTGGTCGGCTTCCTCTGCAAGTGCGGCAATCGTCGGATGCTCAAACAAATATTGAAGCGGAATGTCAGCGCCTGTTTCCTTATGAATCTTTGTTAAAAGCGTCATCGCCTTCAATGAATGCCCGCCTGTTTCAAAGAAATTGTCATAGATTCCTGCCTTCTCAACATTCAGCACGTCCTGCCAAATGGCTGCGATTGCTTTTTCTGTCTCATTGCGCGGTGCCGTATAGGCCGTTCCGCTGACCGCCTTCACCTCCAGCGCAAATAGCTTGCGGCGGTCGACTTTACCGCTTGGCGTGAGCGGAATTTCTGTGATTTCTGTAAAGTAAGCCGGCACCATATAGTCAGGAAGCTGTCTGGCCGCATGCTCCCGCAGGCTGGCCGGAGCAAATTCGCTGTCTGGCTTCAGCACAACATATGCGCAAACCTCAAGGTTCCCCTGTTCGTCAGGGCGTGCTAAAACAACGGCTTTCGCCACGTCTGGCGCCTGCTGAATCACGGCTTCAATTTCGCCAAGCTCAATCCGGTATCCGCGGACTTTAACCTGGTCATCTTCTCTTCCTAAATATTCGATTGTTCCATCCGGCAGCCAGCGCACCACATCTCCAGTACGGTACATGCGGTCGCCTGGCACGAACGGATCTTGTAAAAACTTCTCAGCCGTCAATTCAGGCAAATGCAAATAGCCTCGGCCGACACCGTCGCCGGCGATATAAAGCTCGCCCGCCACGCCTTCCGGCTGCAGCCGGCCTTTCTGATCCAAAATATATAAGCGGTTATTCCCCAGCGCTTTCCCGATTGGCACATACGCTGATTGAACAGCACTCTCCGGGATAACGGGATGAACAGACGCGTCCACACATGTTTCAGTCGGTCCATACACATTGGTCAAACGCGGCGCTGCGCCTGCTTCCTTAAACAGGTTCAGCAGCTTGTCCGCAACAACAGACGATAAGCCCTCTCCTCCGATCAGCATGTGCTTCAGCTTGAGGCCTTCAAAATCGCCCGCAGCGATCAGCATTTGCAGATGGGCCGGTGTACCGTCCGTCGCTTCAATGCTGTGCTTGCGGTAATACGCAGCAAGGGCGGATCCGTTCGTCACTGTTGTCTTCGGTACGATATAAAGGGTTTGCCCCAAAAGGAGCGACGCGAAAATCTGCTTCACTGACGCATCAAAGTGGAACGGCGCAAGCAATGCCATCCGCAATGTCTGGCTGCCGCTTTGGTAAATCGTCCGCTGCAAAGATTCAACCAAATGATGAACCTGGCGATGCTCGATCATCACGCCTTTCGGACGTCCGGTTGTTCCCGATGTGTAAATAATGTAGGCAAGGTTTCGTGCGTTCATATCTGCATGTAAGCTTTCAGCTGCACCTTCCGAAATGGCCCGATCAAAATCAATCAGCTCAGCATTAGTCTTAGGAGCCTCAACCTTCGATTCAGTCAGGATAAAGTCCGCACCGCAGTCATCCAAAATATATTGAATGCGCTCCGCCGGAAATCCGGGATCAATCGGCACATAGGCCCCGCCGGCTTTTAAAATCCCCATGATAGATGGAATCATACGTTCAGAGCGTTCAAGCAGAACCGCGACAGGACGGTCCGGGCCGACACCTTTCTGTTTCAGCACATTGGCGATGCGAGCAGATTGTTCATGTAACGTTCGATAGGACAATGTCCGGCCTTCAAATACAACTGCCGGAAGATCAGAAAGCCGTTCAGCCTGTTCTTGGAACAGCTCAGGAATCGTCATATCCTTGCGATAGCTCACAGATTCACCGACGGCTCTCGCAAGCAGTTTCTCTTTCTCCGCTTCAGAAATCAGCGTTAATTCATCAATTGCATGGTCTGGATGCGATAACGCGTTTTCCAGCATCGTAATCATGCGCTCACAAACAATTTTGATTTCGTCACGTGAAAATAAATCAGTGCGGTAATCAAAATCAATGGTGAGGCTTCCGGTATCCCATCGATCCTTTACATGAATCGAGACATCATTTAATCCGCTGCCGCTGAAAATCGGCTCAGTCAAAAAAGCAAGTTCCTCTTCTTTCTGCCACTGCATCACCTGATATTCAAGAGATACCGTAAACAGCTTGGTCAAAGAACGCTTTGTTTCACGCAAATCGTTGATCAGAAGGTTATACGGGTACTTTTGGTGGCGAAGCGTCTTCATGAGATCCTTCATACGGTCTTTGACAAAATCTAAAAACGCCTGCCCGCCATCAATGTTTGTCCGAAGCGGAACAGTGGAAACAAACATGCCAAGCATCTGCTTCTCTTTCGCATTCGTCCGGTTGCCCATAAAGGTTCCCGTCACAACATCATTCTGGCCGCTGACTCTGTACAAATAGGCGGCAAGCACCGATTGAAACACCGAAAGAACACTGACCTTGTTTGTTTCACAAAAGGATAGAAGCTGCTGATGAAGCGCTTCAGGCACATCCTTAGAAAACCTCGCAGCATCCAAGCTTCCTCCCGCAGAAGCATTCCGTTTCAGGGAAACAAGTTCCGGCACCGATTCGAATTGCTTGTTCCAAAACGCTTTGTCCTTTTCAAATCGCTTCGATTGAGCATAGTCCTGTTCAGATAAAACATGATCGATAAATGAGTGCGAGATGCCTGCCTTTGTTTTTGAAGCACCGGCTAATTCTAAGTAAATATGCATAATGGCATTTCCGAGAATATTCATGGAAATTCCATCAGAAATCACGTGGTGGACATTCACGTAATACCACACTTCATTTTCTTGTAAAGTGAACAAAGAAAAACGGAACAAATCACAATCATAAAGCGGCAAAGGTTTTCTCGTTTCCTCCCGGCCCCATTGTGAAATAGTTTCTCTCGCATTCGGATCTGCAGTGGTGTCTGTATGTTTTATATCAACAGGCCGATACTCGCTTATATATTGAACGGGCTCTCCGTTTTCATCGAGCCGCAAACGAAGGCGCATGGCGTCATTTCTGCGGATAAACTCTTGAATCGCCCGTTCGACAAGCGTCCGGTCAACTCTTTCAGCTGAAACCAGCTTACCAATCCCCGCGAGATTCGAAATGCTCGTCTGAGGATAAAATTTTTCTGTATACCAAATTCGTTTTTGTGCATCCGTTAAAGGGTAAAAAGTCATTTCCATATTTGTCATACCTCCCCTGATCTTCAATAAGCAGTGAACATGTGCAGCTTATTTTTCTTTTCTTGTTCAAATAAGCTTTTGATCCTTATGAACTAACATCCAAGAAAGCCCAAAGCACTACGCTAAAAAAACAGTACAGCCAACAAAAAAACAAAATGCCGCTATCTAAACGGCTGCCACCAATCATCATTGCGGCGTTTAACATAAGCGAACAAAGACCGCAACAGCCTCGCACCAGTTGAAAACAGTTTTGGCTATTTATTCATGGTTTTCAATATTTTTTTACATTACTACCGTTCACTTTAAATGAAAAAAATGTTTTTATCACCGAAAAATAGGTGAAAAGTTCCATGCGGGATACCGAAAGATTCCATTTTATTTACTGGGATATTTTTGCGGGATACCGCAACAATTTCCACTAAACATTATTTACAGAAAAATTAAAAAATTAAAATCAGATGATCCCATTTATCCCGCTTTATTATTGAATGCCCTTTACAATCTTTACATGGCATCTGTTTACCGCGCAAAAACCGAAAATCACGCAAAAAAATAAGACACTCTTATGCTAGAGTGCCTTACAACGATTCCTTAATGACATTTTTATCGATATCAATCAATTCCATATACCCTTTCCCCCACTCATACATGGCATCAAGAATAGGCATCAGGCTCTCTCCTTGCGGGGTCAAGGAATATTCAACCTTCGGCGGGACAACCGGATACACTTCCCTGTGAACGATCAAATCCTGCTCAAGCTCTCTCAGCTGATTCACGAGGATCTTCTGCGTAATATCAGGAATCAAAGCTTTTAATTCATTGAACCGTTTTGTACCTTCTTTTCCCAAATGCCACAAAATGAGCATTTTCCATTTACCGCCGATCACCGCAAGCGTTAATTCCTTCTCACAATTAAACCTTTTATCGTCCATCCGGCTCAAAAGAACCCCCCCTTGGTATACTTTTTGTATGTTACATGCATATCATCACTTACTTACTTTTTCGCAGACTCCTTTTATTATACTCACTCCTAAAACCAAGCGAAAGAAATCTGATTGCCTCTCCTCACAGTATCCTCCAAGTAACTATTTGACTTCAAAGTGCCTACTATTCATGAAAAGAGGGAACCTATAGAATGAATAGTAATTCGAAAAGGGAGTGGATCAACAATGGAATTACAGCTAGCATTAGACCTCGTCAACATCCCGGAAGCCATCGAGCTCGTCAAAGAAGTGGAACAATACATCGATGTGGTTGAGATCGGAACACCGGTTGTCATTAATGAAGGCCTTAGAGCCGTTAAAGAAATAAAAGAAACATTTCCGCAATTGAAGGTTCTGGCAGACCTGAAAATCATGGATGCCGGCGGATACGAAATCATGAAAGCGTCGGAAGCTGGCGCTGACATCATCACTGTTTTAGGGGCTACAGACGACGCAACAATTAAAGGCGCTGTTGAAGAAGCCAAAAAACAAAAGAAGAAAATTTTAGTGGACATGATCAACGTGAAAGATATTGAATCCCGCGCGAAAGAAATTGACGCACTCGGTGTTGACTACATCTGCGTCCACACTGGCTATGATCTTCAAGCAGAGGGCAAAAACTCTTTCGAAGAATTAACGACAATCAAAAATGCCGTAAAAAACGCAAAAACTGCAATTGCGGGCGGCATCAAACTTGATACACTGCCAGAAGTGATCAAACAAAATCCTGACCTTGTCATTGTCGGGGGCGGAATCACAAGCGCAGCAGACAAAGCAGAAACAGCTTCAAAAATGAAACAGCTGATTGCCCAAGGATAATTCAGATGAAAACGACTGAATACGTAACGGAAATTCTCAATGAGTTACACCGTTCAGCGGCTTATATTTCTGATGAAGAGGCTGACCAGCTTGCCGATCACATTCTTTCATCCAATCAAATTTTCACTGCGGGCGCGGGTCGTTCCGGCCTGATGGCAAAATCCTTCGCGATGAGATTGATGCATATGGGCTTCAACGCCCATATCGTCGGTGAGATTCTCACTCCGCCGCTCCGAGAAGGAGACCTCGTCATTATCGGCTCAGGATCAGGAGAAACAAAGAACCTGATCCATACAGCGGCAAAAGCAAAAAGCTTACATGGAATTGTTGCCGCTTTAACCATCAATCCGGATTCAAGCATTGGAGCACAAGCGGATCTCATCGTCAAAATGCCTGGCTCTCCTAAAGACCAGTCAAACGGAAGCGATAAAACCATCCAGCCAATGGGATCATTATTCGAGCAAACTTTGCTGCTATTCTACGATGCAGTGATTTTAAAACTCATGGAGAGAAAAGGGCTCGATTCCGGAACCATGTTCACACACCACGCAAACCTTGAATAGCTTCACACAACCGGCCTGATTTTCAGGCCGGTTTTAATATTTTTTAAAATAAAACTTCAAACCCAAAAACCCGATAAGTAATATGATCTGCAAACTATAAAAAGGAGGAATTATGTTGATAAAACAATTAAAGCTTAAACTAGGAACAAAAATTCTATTCCTGGTTTTCGCGATTATTCTATTGTTTTCTGCATCAGTCGGCACTGTAATGCTTAAGGAAATTACAGAAAGCATGAAACAAATGGCTACTGAAAAAGCGAAAGGAGATCTCGCTTTAAGCAGCACTTATATTGATGATGTTATTCCAGGTGACTGGCAGATAAAAGACAATAAGCTATATAAAGGACAGACACAAATCAACGATAATGAAGACATTGTTGATCTGCTAGGCAAAAAAACAGGTGATACCGTAACCATTTTCCAAGAGGATACACGAGTTTCAACCAATGTCATGAAGAACGGCGAAAGAGCTGTCGGCACCCAGGCTTCTCCTGAAGTTACTGACGCTGTTTTAAAGAACGGAAAAACATTCAACGGACAAGCAGACGTGGCAGGTTCTTCTTATCAGACTGCATACATGCCTTTAAAAGATAAAAACGGGGACATCATAGGGATGCTGTATACCGGAGCCAATCAAAGCATTTTGGCATCGCTTACGCACTCACTCTTCACTCAATTCGCTGTTGTTCTTGTTATTGTCATTATTGTATCAGTCATCCTTGTTCTGCTTTTCACCAGAAGAATCAATAAGCGGCTGGACGCTTTAAAATGCGCTTTCGAAAGTGCCGGAAACGGAGATATGACAATAGAGGTGTCAGACAAGTCCGGTGACGAACTATCAGAACTCAGCGTCTATTACAATAAGATGAGAATAAAACTGAACGATACCATTCAAACCGTACAGCAATCAGCCCTTCAGCTTGCGTCAGCCTCTCAGCAGCTATCAGCGGGAGCAGAGGAGACAAATCAAGCTTCAGAAAAGATTACAGAAGCTGTACAGCAGATTGCTAATGGAGCCCAGCAGCAGATCGCTAGAATTGAAAACAGTGAAAGCTCATTAAAGAAAACTTCAGCAGACATCCGGGATATATCTTCTAATACTGCTGCTATTGCTGACAAAGGACAGCTTGCACAATCAAAAGCCGACATTGGGCAAAAGGAAATTTCAGATGTACAGTCACAAATGGATGCCATTCACGATTCGATCCAGAAAAGCGGAGAAATCATACAGCAGCTGGATGGCCGTTCTAAACAAATTGAGCAAATCTTATCCGTTATCACCCAAATTGCCGATCAGACGAACCTGCTTGCGCTGAATGCAGCGATTGAAGCTGCAAGAGCCGGTGAGCACGGAAAAGGCTTTGCTGTTGTTGCCGATGAAGTACGTAAATTAGCGGAAGAATCTCAACGGTCTGCGGGACAGATTTCAAAACTGATCACAGAAATACAAACGGATATGAACCAATCTGCAAGATCTATTGAGCATGTGAAAACAGAAGCTGAGGAAGGTGTCAGCATGATCCAGCGCACCAGAGATGCATTTAAGGAAATCACAGCCGCAACAGGTGAAATCAGCGTCGAGATCAGTGATCTATCAGCATCTGTATCAAACATTTCAGAAAGTGCACATCACATCAACGAATCCTTTGCAGCCAATACAGCTGATATTAAAGAATCTACAGAAAATACCCGGCAAGCTGCAGCATTAACAGAGGAACAATTTGCCGCAATGGAAGAGATTACTGCTGCTTCTGAAACGCTGTCTCAATTAGCCGAGGAGCTTACCGGTATCATAAACCAATTTAAAATAATTGATCAATCCGAAAACAGCCGATGACCTATTATCATTATTGTAAATTGGCAACGTTATTTTACTGAAAACTAATATTTCGACCTGCAAAAATTACGATTTCATCAATAAACTGATAGTAAAACATAAAATTTTAACCTTTACACCAAACGCTTTCTGGATTACTCTTGGGTCAGTTTTAAAGTTGCTACAAGCGGGAGGTGAACATCACGATGGACATCATAAAAACGATACTTCTCGTCATCGTCGTCATAGCAGCTGCAGCTGTTGGCCTGATAAAAGGAGACTTTTTCCCAGCTGATCAAAAAACGTCTCAAACGAAATATGATGAAACAATTGCCTTCCCTTCTGACCGTTATCCTGAAACGGCCAAACATATTAAGGATGCGATAAATGAAGGGCACTCAGATGTGTGCACCATCGACAGAGACGGAGCTGAGGAACACCGCGAGCAATCATTAAAAGACGTACCGCCCAAAACGGGGTATGACAGAGATGAATGGCCAATGGCCATGTGCAAAGAAGGCGGCGAAGGGGCTTCTGTAGAATATATTTCTCCCGCCGACAACCGCGGTGCAGGCTCTTGGGTCGGGCATCAGCTTACAGATTATCCAGACGGTACAAAGGTTTTATTCACCATTCAGTAAATAGTTAATAGAGGAGGAGCCGCACATTGATCAAGTCATGGAAGCCGCAAGAACTATCGATTTCATATCATCAATTTACTGTATTTCAAAAGGATTCAGCACCTCCTGTAATGGATTGGACTGATGAAGCGATTGAAAAAGGATATGCTGCGGCGGACGGAGCGATTTCGTTTGAAGCACAAAGAAATACAAAGGCCTTTATTCTTTTGCGCCTGAACAGTTCAGAAACTGTAACCTCCTTCGAAAAAAAGGTGACTGTTCCTTTTCATGTCACAGAAAACGGAATTGAAATTGAAAGCATTATGTCTAAAAGGCTGTCCTTTGATCTTCCTAAAGGAAACTATCAATTGACATGCTGGACTGTGCCGGCTGAAGTGTCAGACCTTCACGCAGACACTTATATTATTGATGCTGTTTCTGTGTAATGAAAAAGCCCTGAGAGAATAACTCTCAGGAGCTCTTTATAAACTTTCATGGTTTGCTTCATTAAAGCGCCATACTCGTCCATAAGCGCCTGAGGCATATCCCAGTGATATAAAGTCAGAACCGGATCGCTGTTATGAGAAAGCAATTCATCAATCAGGTAATCATAAAACGCAAGACCTGCTTCATTGATCTCGCCTTTTCCACTTGGAAAAATCCGCGGCCAGCTGTTGGAAAATATCGATGCGCTTATAAGCCCATTTGAGCCATCAAAGCGGCATCTTCTTTATAGCGATGACAATGGTCAGCCGCAATATCACCGTTCGTTCCTTTAAACGTTTTGCCCGGTATTTTCGTATACACATTCCCTACAGAAGGTTCTTTGCAATCTTCGTTCCAAACGCCTTCAATCTGGTACGTTGCAGAAGCAGGCTCCACAAAACATGTTTCGAGAAAGATTCTGGATGCTGACGAATCATAGTGTTTATCACTCCTGAAATATTTGATAAACCTATCATTGGCTATGAAACGCGCTTCAGAACAACTCGATATTAGTCGCGGAAAAGCTCAGCCAATACTTTTTCTCTTTGTCCAAGAAAATACCGTGTTAATTGAACATGTTCTGTATCCTCATACTCTGTATAATGTATTCTCCCGCCATCAAAGCTTAAAATCTTAGCGTTGGGATAGCCCAGCAGGATCGGAGAGTGAGTCGCAATGATCATCTGTACATTTCCACCTCTCACCAAATCATGTATAACTCTCAAAAAAGCCAGCTGCCTGGCTGGAGAAAGTGCCGCTTCTGGTTCATCTAAAAGATAAATCGCTTTTTCTTTAAAGCGATGATTAAATAGAGACATAAAGGACTCTCCATGTGATTGCTTGTGCAGCGGCCTCCCTCCATAAGAGCGGTATGGCCGCGGGGCGTCCAATTCCATCTCATCCAGATGAAGAGAAAGATGATAAAACGATTCAGCTCTTAAGAAGAAGCCGTTTGCTACCTTTGGTAGCCAAGATAAACGTATGTAATTTCCCAAATGGGAGCCTGACTCCTGTAATTCATAGACATTATTTCGGCTTCCGCCCGCTGTATTGAATTCACACTTATCTGCTATAGCTTCAAGCAAAGTAGATTTGCCAGATCCATTTTCTCCTACAAAAAAAGTCACTTGGCTAGTAAACAAAATTTCATTTAACTGGCTTATAGCCGGGATAGAAAAAGGGAATCTGTCAAAGTCCGAAATCTTATCTCGAAGAAGGGTAACCTTTTTTAAAAACATAGCATCTCCTTTCCATCACTCAGTTACATAATATATTGAGGAAAAACTTCTGCATCCATAAACATACAACCCATCCTAGTATTCCAGCGCATAACGCTAACCAGAACGGCACATGAATTTTTAGCAAAAACGCCAAAATAACGAGAAAACAAACTGTAGCAGGGATTCCTGTCAGCACACCAGATGCAAATTGACTTAATTGAGCTGTTTTTTCACCCTGTATTTGCATCCAACAAAGACTTAATAAGCTGACCAGGGGCAAAGCAGCAATGATTCCCCCATAGGTCGGGTGCCTTTTTGATATTTCAGTGACAAAACCGATAATCAAAGCAGAAATGATTATTTTGCTTAAAACTGCCATTGTTTAGCTTCCTTACTTAAAAGTTCAAATGCCTGCTCAAGGATTTCTTTTTCTGACGGGCTCATTCGTTCAATTATCTCTTTTAATTTCTCTTTATCTAGCTGTGTATGCTGTTCAAGAATAGATCTTCCTTCTTGTGTTAAAAAAACTAATACCTTTCGTTCATCCTGCTCACTTCGCCGTTTAGCTACAAATCCCTTTTGAATTAAACGTTTAGTATGCTCTGAAGCTGTATTGTGAGAGACAGACAAATATTCAGCCAAAGCCCCTATAGTTGCTTCACCTTGCTTTTCAATATGCTGCATAAGCCGTATTGCCTGGTGAGAAATATTTTCTTTATGTTTGTAATGCAGTAAATAATATATATCTGTCCACTGCTGATTTAGTTTAGCTATGAAATCCATTTCCATCATACACCCCCTTTTTATATCTTATTATAAGATATAATCATCATAAGCGATACATTTTTTCATCATATTCATTCAGCAAATCTTCAACAATAAAAAAGCATCCAATTCCCATTGGATGCTTACCGTCTTAATGTCTTTTTTCAAATGTATGCACATGAGGATGTGGCTTAGGAACAAAGCCGTTTTGTTTCAGCATTTCAAAGTGTTTGTCCATATGATTTTTGATGTGTTCGCCTCTTTCTTTAGGCAGGACACCGTATTGCACATACTTTGAGATCACGTCTTTACGTTTTTTCAGTATATCTGCTTCAAGTTTTTCAATCACTTTCTTTTGCTGGTCTGTCAGTGTGACATTTGCGGGAGGCTGCTGCTGTTTTTCAGCGGCTTCAGCTGTGCCGGCCAGAGAAATAACGACTGCGGCTATGAACATTGTGATGATATTGTTTTTGATTCGCTTCATCCAGATATTCCTCCAATCCTATTTTTCCTATGTTTTGTTCTATTGCTTTTTTTATACATGCAAAATAAAAAGAGCGAACCATTATTCGCTCTTTCTGATCTGTTCATCATGATAAAGTTCTTCTTCATCCGGTGATGCATAAGTGACATACGTTCCCGCAATTAAATCATGCAGTGTCCGTTTGTCTTCCCGCACGCCGATCAGAATCAGACTGGCGATCAAGCCGAGTCCGAGGGTTATGCCGTAAACCAAATCGCCAACAATAACCCGCAAAACCATCGTTAACAGATTGACCTGCGCCCCGTCTTTTTTTACGATTCTGATTCCGCAGATTCTTTTTCCGATAAGGTAGCCGCGCCAAAACACCGGCAGCAAAATAGAGTACAGCAGTACAATCAGACTGATGAACAGGCTGTCGTTCGGGTCTTTTCCTGTAATCAGCCAATAGATCAGCAAAAGAGGCACCGAAACGATAATGTAATCTAACAATACAGCTCCCAGTCTGATCCAAAATCCAGCTGGTTTGTAAATATTCATTTGACTCCCCCATTATGGCTTTAATATGGCTTTGATGTTTCCGTCTTCTTTCTTATCGAATATATCATATGCCTTAGGGGCATCAGTAAGACTTAATTTGTGCGTAATAATGTCGGTAGGATCGATTTCTTTCTGCTTCACCATGTCATATAGCATTGGCATCAGATGAATGACGGGCGCCTGGCCCATTTTGACTGATACATTTCGTGTAAAGAAATCGCCGAGCGGAAAACCGTCCGCTTGAGAAATATATGCACCTGTCAGCTGGACTGTGCCAAACTTTCTCACGGCTTCAGAAGCAGTGAGGATCGGGCTGATCGTGCCAAACTGATTCGGCTTTTCAGACGTATTTTCTTTAGGAAGCGGCGTTCCGTCCATTCCCACACAATCAATGACAACATCTGCCCCGCCGTTTGTTTCATTATAAAGTAGCTTCCCGATTTCATCGTGTTCCGAAAAGTTAAACGTTTCCGCCCCATTTGTCCGTTTTGCATGTTCAAGCCGATGCGAGACTTGGTCCACAGAGATGACACGTTTTGCTCCTTTCATCCAAGCAAATTTTTGCGCCATCAAGCCAATCGGCCCCGCTCCGAGAATCAACACGGTATCACCTTTTTTCACACCGCTGTGCTCTACGCTCCAATAAGCTGTCGGCATCACATCGGATAGCAGCAATACTTGTTCATCCTCAAGCTCGCTGTCTGCCGGTACCTTAAAGGAAGAAAAGTCAGCGTACGGGACACGAAGGTATTCAGCCTGCCCGCCCGGAAAATTTCCGTTGAATTCGGAGAAACCGAATAAGCCGCCGGCATCGGTATGCGGGTTTGGATTTGATTCATCACATTGGCTCTCCATCTGGTGCTTGCAGTAGAAGCATTCACCGCAGCCGATGTTAAACGGAATGACGACACGGTCACCCTTTTTTAACGTGTTGACTTCATTTCCGACTTCTTCAACGATACCCATTGGTTCATGACCGATGATATAATCCGGAGCAGCTGGAATCCCGTTTTTATACAGGTGAAGATCGGAGCCGCAAATACCTGTTGCGGTAATACGGATAATGGCGTCCTTCCCATGCTGAATCCCGGGATCTGCTACGTTCTTCACTTCAACACGCTCTTTTCCTTGGTATGTCAGTGCTTTCATGCTTGTACAACTCCCTTTTTTATCACTGGTTCCCTTTGTAGCCGTTTTTAAACGCTCACACGCTTTTTGTATACACAATTCAAACTTTTCGAAAACGCCATCAACATATTGCAACCCCTTATGTTCAGTGCTATCTTTTTAGTTGATTAACAGATTGGGGGAAACATAGGTGAAATCATTCATGCAATCCAAAGCCGTTATATTCAGTTTTACAATGGCTTTCTTTCTTATATTGGCAGCCTGTTCCGGCAAAAATGAAGCCGGTTCCAAGGATACAGGCTGGGCGCAGATCAAAGACAAAGGGAAAATTGTTGTCGCTACATCGGGCACACTTTATCCCACTTCTTATCATGATACGGATTCCGGTTCCGATAAACTGACGGGCTATGAGGTTGAAGTCGTTCGTGAAGCGGCAAAACGCCTTGGGCTGAAGGCTGAGTTCAAGGAGATGGGCATTGACGGGATGCTGACAGCGGTGAACAGCGGACAGGTTGACGCAGCCGCAAACGACATCGATGTAACGAAGGACCGTGAGAAGAAGTTCGCATTTTCCACTCCATATAAATATTCATACGGCACTGCAATCGTCCGAAAAGACGATTTATCGGGGATTAAAACACTGAAAGATTTAAAAGGGAAGAAAGCGGCTGGCGCTGCTACGACAGTCTACATGGATGTCGCGAGAAAATACGGTGGCAAAGAAGTGATTTATGATAATGCGACCAACGAGCAGTATTTAAAAGATGTCGCCAACGGACGCACTGATGTTATTTTGAACGACTATTACCTGCAGACGCTTGCGCTCGCAGCGTTCCCGGATCTCAACATTACGATCCACCCTGACATCAAGTACATGCCGAACAAACAAGCGCTTGTCATGAAAAAAAGCAATACAGCACTTCAGAAAAAGATGGACGAAACGCTGAAAGACATGGGCAAGGATGGCACTTTGACTAAGCTGTCGAAGCAATTCTTCAATAAAGCAGATGTATCAAAGAAACTGGATGTCGGCGTTCAAGACGTTGATTTGTAATCGGACGCCATGATCAATAGCATTCAGTGGGAATATATTTTCAACACAAAGCTGGCCATTGAATCGTTTCCCTATGTCATAAAAGGCATTGGGTATACCCTGCTCATCTCTTTTGTAAGCATGTTCGCGGGAACGGTGATCGGCCTATTCCTATCACTCGCCAGAATGTCTCAGCTTGCCTTGTTAAGGTGGCCGGCGAAGCTCTATATTTCTTTTATGCGGGGCGTTCCGATTTTGGTGATCTTGTTTATCCTTTATTTCGGGTTTCCTTATATCGGCATTGAATTTTCGGCTGTCACAGCCGCTTTAATCGGCTTTAGCCTTAACAGCGCCGCCTACATTGCGGAAATTAACCGCTCAGCCATTTCATCGGTTGAAAAAGGACAGTGGGAAGCCGCATCCTCTCTCGGCCTTTCCTACTGGCAGACGATGAGAGGCGTCATTTTGCCGCAGTCGATCCGTATTGCGCTGCCTCCGCTTGCCAATGTATTGCTCGACTTAATCAAAGCATCCTCTCTCGCTGCAATGATTACAGTGCCGGAATTGCTCCAGCATGCGAAAATCATCGGCGGCAGAGAGTTCGATTACATGACCATGTATATTCTGACCGCTCTCATTTATTGGGCCATCTGCTCAGCAGCGGCCGCTTTTCAGAATATCCTTGAGAAAAAATACGCTCATTATGTTTAAACAAACGTTTCATTAAAAAAGCCGCTCCCGCAGGAGACGGCTTTTTTTATTGATTCGGTCTTCACTCGAACGGGTCCTCAAACAGCGGCCAGTCTGAATCAAATTCACACTTGACCAGCAGGCACTGATCAAGCTCTTTCGTGATCTTCACCGGTTAAAATCAAGAAAAAATAAAAAAGACACGCCCAAAGCGTGTCCGTCAAAACTTAAACATCCGCCGGACTGCTTTCCGCGCTCCAGCTTTTTCTCCAGTAAAAGCCTGCGGCAAGCACGAACGCAAACGCCAGCATCGCAATACAGGAAAACGTGATAAAACCGATTGCATATGTGCCTGTCATTTGCTTTAGCGATCCTAAAATGTTCGGCAGGAAAAACCCTCCGATGCCGCCGGCCGCGCCGACGATTCCCGTCACCATGCCGATTTCTTTGCGAAAGCGCTGCGGGACGAGCTGGAATACGGCTCCGTTACCCATTCCGAGCCCCATCATTCCGACAAACAAAAGAACGATGACCATTGAAAGTGACGGCAAGCTGCTGACCCCGGCCATGCACAAGGCCACGATGACAAACAAGACAGAAAGAACCTTTGTGCCGCCTACGCGATCTGAAATCCAGCCCCCCACAGGCCGGAAAAAGCTTCCGGCCGCCACACACAGCGTAACGAAATCGCCAGCGTGAATTTTTGACAGCTGATATTGGTCGACAAAGAAAATAGATAAAAAGCTTGATAACCCCACAAATCCTCCGAATGTGACGCTGTACAGCAGGCAGAAAAACCATGTTTCTTTTTGCCCGAACACGCGCAAATAGTTTTTGAGCGGCTGCGGCGCCGGCTGTGCGGGAGAATCCTTTGCCATGGATACGAAAAGGACGAAGACGATCAGCAAAGGAATAAGCGCAATCCCCATGACAATATGCCAGCCGAACTGCTCTGCAAGGCGCGGACCAAACAGGGTTGCAAACAAGGTGCCGCTGTTCCCCGCGCCGGCGATCCCCATCGCAAGCCCCTGCAAATGAGGCGGATACCACCGGCTTGCCATAGGCAGCGCAACGGCAAAGCTTGCCCCCGCCACCCCAAGCAAAATCCCGATAGCATACAGCTCAGGCAGCGAATGGCCGCCAAATGTTCCCCAAAGCAGCGGAATCATTGTCACCAGCATCCCGATCACCGCCGTTTTTTTCGGTCCGATTCTGTCTGTTAAAATCCCCAGAATGATACGAAACACAGATCCTGATAAAATCGGTACAGCCACGATAAGCCCTTTCTCAACGGGAGACAGGCCAAAATCCTGAGAAATATATACCCCCAGCGCCCCAAGCATAACCCATATCATAAAACTCACATCAAAGTATAAAAAGGAACAGAGCAAAGTGAGTGGATGGCCGCTAGTTTTCAGTTCCGACAGCTTCATAAGATTCCCCTTTCTTACCCCTTCATTATTTTCAATTTTCTGAATTAATGATATATGAGCATTTTTTTCTAGAAAAGACATGTGTCAGTTTTTATGACACTTTTAATGCGTTAACAATGCATTGTGACATAATTTTTGATAGGAGATAACCTACAAGCTGCATCAAAGGAGGTTTGGTACATGAAGAAACAAAGATTGGTATTAGCAGGAAACGGAATGGCGGGAATCCGCTGTATTGAAGAAATATTGAAGCTGAATCGCCAAATGTTCGAGATTGTTATTTTTGGAAGTGAACCGCATCCAAACTACAATCGTATTCTCTTATCCTCAGTATTGCAGGGAGAGACGTCACTCGATGACATCACACTGAACAGCAAGGAATGGTACGCCGCAAACGGAATTACCCTTTACACGGGCGAAACGGTTGTTCACATTGATACAGATCGGCAGCGGGTCATTACAGATCGCAAACGGACCCTGCCTTATGACACATTCATTGTCGCAACAGGCTCCTCCCCTCATATTCTCCCCATCCCCGGGGCCGACAAAGAAGGCGTCTACGGATTTCGAACGATAGAAGACTGCCAAGCGCTGATGAGCATGGCCAAACACAATCAAAAGGCAGCGGTGATCGGAGCCGGTTTATTAGGACTGGAAGCCGCAGTCGGTTTACAGCATCTCGGCATGGATGTCAGCGTCATTCACCATTCTGCCGGCATTATGCAAAAACAGCTCGATCAAACGGCATCGCGGCTGCTGCAGGCGGATCTGGAACGGAAAGGCCTAACCTTTCATTTGGAGAAAGACACTGTATCCATTTCTGGAACCGCTCAGCCAGACGGAATCCAATTTAAGGACGGAACTTCACTGAAGGCAGACTTGATTGTGATGGCGGCTGGTGTGAGGCCGAATATTGAATTGGCTGTTTCATCGGGAATCGCAGTCAACCGCGGGATCATCGTGAACGACTGCATGCAGACGAGCGAACCGAATGTCTATGCCGTCGGCGAATGCGCTGAACATAACGGAACAGTATACGGTTTGGTATCGCCGCTTTATGAGCAGGGAAAAGTGCTCGCCAAACATATTTGCGGTGTGCCATGTGAGGGATATCAAGGCTCGGCACCATTTGCAGCGTTAAAAATAGCTGGAATTGATGTGTGGTCGGCCGGAAAGGTTCATGAGGATGATCGCACAACGAGCATCAGCATCCGCGATGAACAAGCAGGTATTTATAAAAAAGCACTCTTTGAGGATGACAAACTGGCCGGCGTTATTTTATACGGAGACACACGTGACAAGCGGCGGTTTCTCGACAGCCTGCTCACACAAAGAGACATCTCGATCGTGAAAAAGCAGCTGTTTGCACCGGAGAAAACGGATACATCTTTTAAATCTATGCCTTTAAGTGAAACGATTTGCCAATGCAACTCAGTGACGAAAGGCGCGATCGAGGAAGCGGTGCATACGAAAGACTTAACAACTGTCGAGGAAGTCAAGCACTGCACCAAAGCATCCGGCTCCTGCGGCGGATGCAAGCCGCTCGTTGAAGACCTCTTGAGGTACATGAGCAGCGGCGAATATACAGAACCCGCCGGCACACCTTCGTTTTGCGGCTGTACTGATTTTACGGAAGACGACATCATTGCTGAGCTTCAGCGAAAGCCATTCACTACTCCTGCAGAAGTGATGAACCAGCTTGGCTGGAAAACGAAAAACGGCTGCGGCAAATGTGTGCCGGCGATTCAATACTACTTAGAAATGCTGTACCCCGGTTTTATTCAGCCTGAGCCAGCCGCTGAAGACACATGCACCCTCATTCCGCAAATGTACGGCGGGCGCACAAACGCGGAACAGCTAAGAAACATCGCCGACATCATCGAGACATACAGCATCCCTGACGCATCCATCACTCACAGCCAAAGACTGAAGCTTTCCGGGATTAGGCCTGCGGATCTCCCGCACATCAAAAATGACCTGAAAATACCCGCTTACTCAAACAAACACCGCCGCACGCTGCAAAGTGTCAGAGCTTGTACATGCGGACAAAACCGATCGATCCAGAAGCTGGCAGCCCAAATCGAAAGACATCTTGAGATGCTTTCCATGCCTGCTTGCATATCTATCAGCTTATCATGTGAAGCAGACTGCACCGCTGCCGCCCTACAAGATGTCGGGGCGATTCGGACGCCAGCCGGCTGGGACATCTACATCGGCGGCGTCCGGAGAACTCATGCCCGTTCCGGAGCTCTGTTTTGCGTGACAGACACCGCAGAAAGCACTGCCCGCATGATCAAGGGACTGATCCAGTATTATCGGGAAACCGCTCATTACGAGGAAGCTGTACATCAGTGGATGGACCGTGTCGGGATCGTGAATATCAGAGAAGTTCTATTTGAAGAGGATCTAAGGACACATCTGCTGGAAAACCTCAAAACAGACCTGTCACTGATTCAAAAACTGCCCCTAAAAACAGGCGCACATAAGAAAGGATGAGGCATTTTGACTGAACGGCTGCTTAGATATTTTCATGAGAAACAGCAAAACATCCAATCAGAAAAAACATATGACACCCAATGCCCGTTTTGCAGCATGCAGTGCAAAATGCAGCTTGTGGAACAAACCACCGTCACACGAAAAAAGTACACTGCGATCGGGATTGATAATCCTACGACACAGGGCCGGTTATGCATGAAAGGCATGAACGCCCACCAGCATGCTCTGAACTCCTCCCGCATCACCCGCCCGCTGCTGAAGAAAAACGGCGAATTTATGCCTGTTTCCTGGGAAGAAGCACTAAATCATATCAAAAACCAAGTGACAATGATTCAAAACGAACACGGACATGACGCTATGGCTGTATACGGAAGCGCCTCAATTACGAATGAAGAGGCGTATTTGTTAGGGAAGTTCGCACGGGTAGGCTTACAGACAAAATACATCGACTACAACGGGAGGCTTTGTATGTCCGCCGCAGCAACCGCAGCCAACCAAACATTCGGCGCGGACAGAGGCTTGACGAATCCCTTATCAGACATTCCCCACACCCGTGTGATCATTCTGGCCGGCACTAATATTGCGGAATGCCAGCCTACGATTATGCCGTATGTTGAAAATGCGAAAGAAAACGGAGCTTATATCATCGCCATTGATCCGCGTGAAACAGCGACAACGAAAATCGCCGATCTTCATCTCAAAATCAAACCCGGCACAGACGCCGCCCTTGCCAACGGTCTCGTCAAAATCATCATCGACGAACAGCTTGCGGACGAGGATTTCATTCAATCACGAACAAATGGATACGAAGAGCTGAAGCGGCATACGGACACGCTGAGCCTGGAGGATATCGCCGAACAGACGAGTATCCCGCTGGCACACATGCAAAAGGCCGCTGTGAAGTTTGCCAAGGAAACGTCAGGCATGCTGTTTACTGCCCGCGGGATTGAACAGCAAACCGATGGAACAGCGGCTGTGAAAGGCTTCTTAAACATGGTGCTGATCACCGGAAAAATCGGCAAACCTTACTCGGGCTACGGAGCGATCACTGGACAAGGCAACGGGCAAGGCGCAAGAGAGCATGGCCAAAAAGCCGATCAGCTTCCGGGCTACCGATCTATTGAAAACGAACAGCACCGGGCACATATTGCAAAAGTGTGGGGAGTCCATCAGGACGATCTGCCGCGAAAAGGTGTCTCAGCCTATGAAATGATGGAAAACATCAATGACGGCGATATTAAAGGACTGTTCCTCATGTGCTCCAACCCCGTTGTCTCCAGCCCAAACGCGAATCTTGTGAAAAAAGCTTTACGAAAACTAAGGTTCTTTGTCGCGATCGATTTGTTTATTTCTGAGACTGCGAAACTCGCCGATGTGATTTTGCCGGCCTCCTCTTATTTAGAAGATGAGGGCACCATGACAAATATCGAAGGCCGCGTGACATTAAGGGAAGCAAGCCGGCCGTGTCCCGGTGAAGCAAAGCATGATTGGCAGATCATTTGTGAGATCGCAGCTGCTCTCGGGAAAGGCCGGTATTTTTCTTACTCGTCAGCAGAGGATATTTTTAATGAATTGAGAGAAGCGAGCAGAGGCGGGATTGCCGATTATTCAGGCATCACATATGACAGGCTCAGACGTGAAGGCGGCATTCATTGGCCATGTCCGGAACCTGATCACCCCGGAACAGGACGCTTGTTTGCGGACTCATTTACACATCCGGACCAAAAAGCGGCATTAAGTGTGATTCCAAACGAACCGGCAGTCCCAAAAGAGAAGCCGACATCCGATTACCCCCTTTATTTAACAACAGGCCGGGTCATGTCTCACTACTTAACAGGCGTCCAAACGAGAAAAAGCGCCGCCCTTGCCGCGAGACATTTTGAATCGTTTATGGAAATCCATCCGCAAACAGCGGCATCCTTAAATATTGAAGACCGTGTACTGGTAAAAATCGAATCCCCTCGGGGAAGCATCATTGTCCGCAGCAAATTATCAGAACAAATCAGAAAAGACACCGTATTTGTTCCCATCCACTGGGCAGAGGCTCAAAATGTGAATGATTTAATCGGAGAAGCCTTAGATCCAGCTTGTAAAATGCCCGGTTTTAAGGTGTGCGCCGTGAGAATCAGCCCTATTTGATTTTTTCATAAAAATTTTAGAACTTTTTGTATATTTCGTTACATTTTATAACATGTATCTTAAATATTACTTTTCGCCATGCTATGCTGAAAAAAACATTGATAAGGAGCGGATCATCTGATGGGAAAAAAACAGCTAGTTCTTGTTGGAAATGGAATGGCCGGGGTAAGGGCCATTGAAGAGATACTGAGTGTTGCAAAAGACGAGTTTCAGATCACAATTTTTGGTGCCGAACCGCATCCCAATTACAACCGAATCCTTTTATCAAAAGTACTTCAAGGCGATACAGATATTAAAGATATTACGTTAAACGATTGGGACTGGTACGAGGAAAACAATATTCAATTGTACACAAATGAAACAGTCATCAAAGTGGACGCAGAAAACAAAACGGTCATTACAGACGCAGACAGAATCCAGCCATACGACGAATTGATCCTGGCGACAGGCTCTGTCCCTTTTATCCTTCCGATTCCGGGCGCAGACAAAAAAGGCGTCACGGCTTTCCGGGATATAAAAGATACAGACACGATGCTCGCCGCGTCAAAACAATATAAAAAAGCAGCCGTCATCGGCGGAGGACTGCTTGGTTTGGAAGCCGCTCGCGGACTGCTGAATCTCGGCATGGATGTGTCTGTCATTCACCTCGCCCCATACCTGATGGAACGCCAGCTTGATCCAACTGCAGGGCGCCTGCTGCAAAACGAGTTAGAAAAACAAGGGATGACCTTTTTACTTGAAAAGCAAACCGAAGAAATTGTCGGTGATGACCGTGTTGAAGGCCTTCGTTTCAAAGACGGCACAAGCATTGAAGCTGATTTAGTCGTCATGGCTATCGGCATCCGCCCGAATACGCAGCTTGGCATAGAAAGCGGCATTCCGGTCAACCGCGGAATCATTGTCAACGACTATATGCAAACTGAAATCCCGCACATTTATGCGGTCGGCGAATGCGCAGAACACCGGGGGATTGCATACGGGCTCGTGGCACCGCTCTATGAACAGGCAAAAGTGCTGGCGAAGCATATGTGCGGCATCGAAACAAAACCGTATGAAGGCTCCGTTCTCTCCACTCAGTTAAAGGTATCGGGCGTCGAGGTTTTCTCTGCCGGGGACTTTGATGAATCAGAGGACAAAAAAGCGATTAAAGTATTCGATGAGCAGGACGGCATCTATAAAAAAATTGTCCTGAGAGACAACAAAATTGTCGGTGCTGTTTTATTCGGCGACAGCAGCGAGGGCAACCGCCTGTTTTCTATGATTCAAAAAGAAGCCGATATTTCTGAAACCTCAAAAGTATCAATCTTACAGCCGCTCAACCAAGAAGCAGGCACAAGCATTACCGCAGTGATGAGCGACGATGAAATCATCTGCGGCTGCAACGGCGTGTCAAAAGGCGACATTATTCAAGCCATTCAGGAAAAGGGCTGCTCGTCAACGGACGAGATCAAAGCATGCACCGGTGCATCCCGTTCATGCGGAGGCTGTAAGCCGCTCGTAGAAGAAATCCTCCAGTATACGCTCGGATCGGACTTTACTGCGTCAGCGCAAAAAGAAGTGATTTGCGGCTGCACCACATTGTCGAGAGATGAAGTCGTAGAAGAAATCAAAGCCAAAGGGCTGTCACATACAAGAGAAATCATGAACGTGCTCGGCTGGAAAACGCCAGAAGGCTGTTCCAAATGCCGTCCGGCTCTGAACTACTACTTAGGCATGATCAATCCAACCAAATACGAGGATGAACGGACATCCCGCTTTGTTAATGAACGAATGCACGCCAATATTCAAAAAGACGGAACATACTCAGTCGTTCCCCGGATGTACGGCGGCGTGACCAACTCCGCAGATTTGCGCAAAATTGCCGATGTTGTCGACAAATATGAAATCCCGCTCGTGAAAATGACAGGCGGCCAGCGAATTGATCTCATCGGCGTGAAAAAAGAAGACCTTCCGAAGGTTTGGGAAGATCTTGATATGCCGTCAGGATACGCGTACGGAAAGACACTCCGGACAGTAAAAACGTGTGTAGGCGAGCAATTCTGCCGTTTCGGCACGCAAGACTCCATGGCACTTGGCATTGAGCTTGAGAAAAAATTCGAAGGGCTGAACACGCCTCACAAAGTCAAAATGGCCGTGTCTGCCTGCCCGCGGAACTGTGCGGAATCCGGCATTAAAGACCTTGGCGTTGTCGGCATCGACGGAGGCTGGGAGCTCTATGTCGGCGGAAACGGCGGAACCCATTTGCGCGCCGGTGACTTGCTGATGAAGGTGAAAACAAATGAAGAAGTGTTAGAATACGCAGGCGCTTATCTGCAATATTACCGGGAAACCGCAAACTATCTGGAACGGACATCCGCATGGCTTGAGCGCGTCGGTTTATCCCATGTCCAATCCGTATTAAACGATCCGGAAAAGCGGCAGGAGCTGAACGATCGAATGAATGAAACACTCTCTGTCCACAAGGATCCATGGAAGAGCTTTTTGGAAGATAAGCAAACCTCTAAAGAATTATTTGAAAATGTCGTGACCACATCATAATGGCAAAAACAAACATTGAGGAGGAACGGACATGGTGAACAAAGACGTAACAAAAGTATGGATCGGAAAAATTGAAGAATTGCCTGAACAATTAGGTAAAACAGTGTATATTGAAGATAAGGAGCTCGCGGTTTTCAAGCTTTCAAACGGAAGCGTCCGCGCCATCGAAAACCGTTGTCCGCATAAGGGCGGCGTTCTGGCTGAGGGTATCGTCAGCGGCGAATATGTTTTCTGCCCGATGCACGACTGGAAAATCTCCTTAAAAGACGGAATCGTCCAAGAACCTGATCACGGATGCGTTAAAACATACGAAACGCTGATCGAAGGAGAACATGTTTACCTCGTATATTGATCAAAAGACCGGATCACTTTTCAAGTGATCCTTCATTTTTTACAGTGACGGAAGGATGACATGATCATGAAGAACGGAATCGTATATTTCGTGGGAGCCGGTCCCGGCGATCCAGGGCTGCTCACCATCAAAGGAAAACAGGCGCTGGAGGAAGCAGATGTGGTTTTATATGACCGTCTCGCCAACCCGAAGCTGCTCGAATTTGCATCACCGGATTGCCGGTTTATTTATTGCGGAAAACTGCCAGACCGCCATTTTATGAAACAAAGAGACATTAACGCCCTGCTGGTTGAAAAAGCAGCACAGGGATTAACCGTCGTCCGTTTAAAAGGCGGAGATCCGAGCGTTTTCGGAAGAGTCGGCGAGGAAGCAGAAGCTCTGCATGAGCACGGCATCCGCTATGAAATGGTGCCGGGCATCACCTCTGGAATTGCAGCGCCGCTATATGCGGGAATCCCCGTCACACATCGGGATTTCGCGTCGTCTTTTGCGATGATTACGGCGCATGATAAATCATTAAAAGGCACGCCGAACCTTGATTGGGAAGGGCTTGCGCGAGGCGTTCAAACCCTTGTCTTTTACATGGGCGTCAAGAATTTGTCCTATATTTGCCAGCAGCTCATCACGTACGGAAAATCGCCTTCCGCCCCTGTCATTGTGGTCCAATGGGGTACATGGGGCCGCCAGCGGAGTGTGAAAGGCACACTTGAAAACATTCAGCAAAAAGTTCAGGAACACCAGATTACAAACCCTGCGATTATCGTCATCGGAGATATCGTCAACTTTCAGACACACAGCTGGTTTGAAAGCAAACCACTCATCGGCCAGCACTTGATGGTTGTCACTCATGGCGAAGATGAAGACCCGCTTGCAGACAAGCTGCGTGCATCCGGTGCCGATGTCATCGAATGGCCGAAGTGGCGGACTGAGCGCATGCCTGCCAATGAAGAGATCCTTCGAAAGATCGGCACATTTGAAGACATTTTTTTCACCTCGCGCCGTGCGGTTTGTGAATTTTTCCAAGCGCTGGCTTCCAAGAAAGTCGATATCCGCCAGCTGACAGCCCGACTGAGCGCGGCATCTGAGCATGCAGAAACGGAGCTTGAAAAACGAGGTTTTCTAATCTCCGCCCCTCAGCCTGTTTCAGAAAAAACGCTGGTTGTCGGGAGCCGCCATTCCGTGAAAGACACGCAGAAGCATAAGTCCTGTTCGTTTTATATGACCCATGAAAACGTCATTGATGACCGGTTCACCCACATGATTCAGCGAACCATCAGTGAATCTCCGCTGCACATGATCATTTGCCCAAGTAAGTCGTCTGTTCAGCAATTGATCAGCACAGGCGAACAAATTGGCATTTTGCCGGAACCGTCAGCGAACCACCCTCCTATCGTCTGCATAGGCGATGACACAGCTGCCAGCGCCTATGGATTCACAGCGGTCCAAGAGCTGGATGAATTGTTTGCTTTCATTCAGAATCAACAGGCGGAAAAAAAGCTCGTTCACAGCTGATTTGGGCAGCCCTTTCCTTAAGGGCTGTTTTATTTATGCACCAATTTTTTGTGATGGGTTGAATACATCGCCATATTCTCGGCCTTAGGATCTACATACGCCTTCGCGCTGTTGACCGCTGTCGGGCCTTCCGTAAAGCCGCCGGCAATCAATCTCAGCTTGCTTTCATAAAAAGCCGCGTCCCCCGCCACAAACACGCCCGGAAGATTCGTCCGCATATGTCTGTCCGCTTTCACCCTGCCTTCTTCAATCTCCAGCCCCCACTCCTTCATCGGCCCGAGATCAATTTTGAACCCATGATTAATGATCAGCTCGTCAACCTCTAAATCTTCTCTTTGACCAGACACGGTATGGCAAACAGTCACGCTTTGGATGCGTTCCTCATCACCGCGCAGCTGCTCTAAGCGATAAGGAGTGAGCACCCGCACTGCTGAACGCTTCATTTTCGTCACGCTGCTTTCCATTCCGCCGAATTCCTCACGCCGATGAACAACAGTCACAGACGCCGCAATCGGCTCCAGCTCATTGGCCCAATCGACCGCAGTATCTCCGCCGCCTGATATGACGACCCGCTTGCCTTTAAACGCATCAAGCTTTTCCACTCCATAATGAAGATTCTTGCCCGCGTACCGGGTTGCATCCTCACTGTCAAACTCATTGACCTCAAGCGTTCCCATACCGCAAGCCAAAATCACGGTTCTTGTGTAATGCTTTTCTCCTTTAGAACCCGTCAGCACAATAGTGCCGTCACTCAAGCGTTCAAATCCGGCCACTCGCTGATTCAGCACGATGTCAGGATCAAACGTCGCCGCCTGCTCCTTTAACTGCTCGATCAGCTGCTTTCCCGCAATTCCCGGAATTCCGCCGATATCGCGAATGATTTTCTCAGGAAAAAATAAAGACACCTTCCCTCCGAGCCGCGGCAAAAACTCGATTACTTTCGTTTTCAGCTCCCGCATCCCGCAGTAAAAAGCCGTAAACAGCCCGATCGGCCCCCCGCCTATAATCGTAACGTCATATATCTCGTGATTTTCAGCCATCCGTCCTGCCTCCCGTACACATCTATATCAATATTTTAATTGAGAATGAATATCAATAAAAAGTATATCATATTTCGCGTGCCCTTGTTTATTCAATTCCTCTCCTTGTGATCAATTGCTGAAAACTCTATAATAGGCAAAAAACAAATGGGAGAAACAGGATGAAATGAAAAGACAAGTCAAAACGATCACATTCGAAGGACATACACTAGAATATTCTGTTACAGGCAAAGGAGCCCCCATTCTTGTCATGCATGGCGGCCATTCAAATTGTTACGAGGAATTCGGGTACACGGCGCTGATTGAGCAAGGGTATTCCATTATCACGCCTTCAAGACCCGGATATGGACGAACGTCAAAAGAGATTGGAAAAAGCCTTGCCAACGCCTGCCGTTTCTATGCGAAGCTGATAGATCATTTACAAATTGACAAGGTCCATGTGATTGCCATCTCCGCAGGAGGACCGAGCGGCATATGCTTTGCCTCTCATTATCCGGAACGGGTTCACACTTTGACCCTGCAATCCGCGGTCACTAAGGAATGGCTCACTCCCAAAGACCCGGAATACAAAACCGGACGAATCCTCTTTGGACCGCCTGTGGAAAAATGGATATGGAAGCTGATTTCCGCTTTGAATAACGCATTTCCGCGTCTGATGTTTCAAGCCTTGAGCCCGCAATTCAGCACACTTTCGTTTCAGCGAATCAAGTCACTGATGGATGAAAAAGACATAGAAGCATTCCGAAAAATGAACAGCCGGCAGCGATCACGTGAAGGATTTCTAATTGATTTGACGCAAACTGCTGCCTTTTCAGACGAGCTGCAGGCCATCTCATGTCCTGTATTGATTATGCAGAGCGTTTATGATGGATTGGTCAACTTGTCACATGCACATCATGCAAAGGAACACATTCCTGATGCCTCCCTCTGTATGCTTCACTCATGGGGGCACCTGATTTGGCTCGGAAAAGAAGCGGCTGAAACAGATAGAATCCTACTCGAATTTTTGGAATCCTAAACAAAGTGAAACAATCCTTTCTCCTCCTCCGTCAAACAAGCGGTGTCTTTTTTCTGGTAACATGAGAGGCAGCTTAACATGAGCGGAGGTTTTATTGTGACAGCACAATCATCTTTTCTTCAGCTGAATTCTATTTTTATCAGCATTTTAATAGAAGCCATTCCGTTTATTCTGATTGGCGTCATACTTTCCGGAATCATACAAATGTTTGTTTCTGAAGAAATGATTGCGAGAATCATGCCGAAAAACCGATTTCTCGCCGTTTTATTCGGTGCGCTGGCCGGGATTTTGTTTCCCGCCTGCGAATGCGGCATCATCCCGATTACGAGGCGGCTTCTGTTAAAGGGGGTTCCTCTCCACGCGGGCGTTGCTTTCATGCTGACTGCGCCTATCATTAACCCTATCGTCTTATTTTCTACTTTTATTGCGTTCGGAAACAGGTGGAGCGCAGTCTTTTACAGGGGCGGACTGGCGCTCGCCGTTTCGGTGATCATCGGGATCATCCTATCCTATCAATTTAAGGATAATCAGCTGTTAAAACCTGATGAACCCGGGCACCACCACCATCATCATCACACCCTACTTCAAAAGCTGGGCGGAACCTTGCGCCATGCCATTGATGAATTTTTCTCCGTGGGGAAATATTTAATCATCGGCGCCTTTATCGCAGCCGCGATGCAGACGTATGTCAAAACATCCACTCTGCTTGCGATCGGGCAGAATGATGTATCCTCTTCCCTCGTGATGATGGGTCTGGCATTTGTCTTGTCGCTTTGTTCAGAAGTCGATGCGTTCATCGCGTCTTCCTTCAGCAGCACATTTTCATTAGGATCTTTAATCGCTTTTCTCGTCTTTGGCGCGATGGTGGATATTAAGAATCTATTGATGATGCTTGCGGCCTTCAAAAAACGATTTGTTTTCCTGCTGATTACGTACATTGTCGTGCTCGTCTTAGCAGGATCACTACTGGTAAAGGGGTGATTGGATGTTTCGTTTATTGGTGCTGATGGGGTTTACGTTTTTCTTTTATCATCTGCATGCCTCAGGAAATCTAACAAAATATATCAATATGAAATACGCCTATCTTTCCTTTATTGCGATCTTCTTGCTGGCCATTCTGACAGCCGTTCAAGCGTATGTATTTATCAAGTCGCCTGAAAAAGGCGGGCATCAACACGATCATGATTGCGGGTGCGGCCATGATCACGAGCATGACCATGAGCAAAACAAGCCATTTTATCAGCGCTATTTGATTTATGTTGTGTTTCTTTTTCCTTTGGTGTCGGGAATCTTCTTCCCGATTGCGACGCTCGACTCGTCCATTGTCAAAACAAAAGGGTTCTCGTTTAAGGCGATGGAGAGCGGCGATCATTATTCCCAGACACAGTATTTGCGGCCTGATGCTAGCCTTTATTACGCGCAAGACAGCTATGATAAACAGATGAAACAGCTGTTTAACAAGTATTCCGGCAGGAAAGAGATTTCTCTGACCGATGATGATTTCCTAAAAGGAATGGAAACCATTTATAACTATCCGGGTGAATTTCTCGGACGAACGATTGAGTTTCATGGATTTGCGTACAAAGGAAACGCGATTAATAAAAATCAGTTCTTTGTGTTGAGGTTTGGCATCATTCACTGTATCGCTGATTCCGGCGTTTACGGGATGCTTGTGGAGTTTCCGAAGGACATGAACATCAAGGACGATGAATGGATTCAGATCAAGGGCACTCTGGCCTCAGAATATTATCAGCCTTTCAAATCAACGCTCCCTGTTGTGAAAGTAACTGACTGGAAAACCATTAAAAAGCCTGATGATCCGTACGTTTACAGAGGATTTTGAAACCAGTACAAGTACTGGTTTCTTTTTTATTTCTTTTTCATCAGCATCAAATCAAGATAGAGCTGACATCGCGTTCTGAAATCACTTAAATCGATCGATGTCATTTCAGTAATCTGTTTGATGCGGTAATTCAATGTATTTTGGTGAATAAACAGCTGTTCCGCGGCTGGTTTTGTTTTGCAGTTGTTGAGGAGATAGATTTCCAGTGTTTTCAAAAGCTCGGTGCTGCTTTCTTCGTCTTTCGCTTTTAATAAAGCCAAATCCTTATTTTCGTATTCTAAAAGTTCATTTTTCTGTTCAATGCTTTCTAAATAGCGGTAAATGCCGAGTTTGGCATATTCATATGGGATGTTTTCCTGATTGCCGGTGATTTCGGCGGCTTTGATGACTTCTAGTGCTTCTGTGTAGCTTTTGCCAAGCTTTAAAAGGTGATCATATTCGTTTCCGATACCGATATAAATAGGTGTAGGTATTTTTTGAAAGTGAAAATGTGTTAGCAGCTTGTTAATAAATTCAGAAGCTGCCGAGGAGACGGAGCTTTTTTGGGAAAAACTCGCTACGACGATGACAATATTGGATTCGATCGTTAAGACATGACTGACTTTATCCCGTAAATTCAGGTACGACCTGATATTTTCCTTTAAATCCTCAACCGCTTCCCCATCCCCATTCGCGGCGTGCAGGATGACAACTGAAAACATGGAAGGCAGCACGGTGTTGATTCTTTCAGCTTCCCGTCTGAGTTCCTTCTCAGAAATGAACTGCTGATAGATCGCCCGTTTGATGAGATCTTCCGCTTTTTCTTCTTTTTCCTGTTTCAGCTTGTTCGTTTTATAAATGATTTTCCCGACGTGGAAGGACGTTTCATACAAAAAGTCGAGCTCTTCTTTCGTCAGATTTTGGTCCAGCTCCTGAATCCAGATGTAGCCCATGACTTCCCCTTTGTGCTTCGCACTCACGACCACCCTCTGGTTTAGCCCAATGCTTTCAATTTTATTGACACGAAAAGGCTCAGGCTCTGTTTTCAGTTTTTCAATGATTCCGTCTTTCAAAAACCTCTCAAAAATCTGGACCGGACATTTTTTCGAAAAAATAGTCTGCTGATTGGCAGAATCAAAATGGTTAATATAGTAAGAATTATAGGCTAACAAAAAGAAATCCGCGCTTTCCAGTATTACTGGTTTTTGCAGTTCATAGCTGATAAAATCAATCAGCTTATCAACATCTGAAAATGAAAAAACTCTCTCTAAAAGCTCTTCCATACCTTTTTCTCCTATACTTTTTTTACTTTAATCATATCCATACGGGGTCTATTTGTATAGAAAAAAATACGTTTGTTTCCAAAAGACAAAAACACTCGCTTAAAAGGAGAAAAGAGGAAAAGGGACAGCCCCCTTCCTCCTCCTTTCAATCTTTATTGTGACATTGTATCTTGGTAGTCGTTGAACTGATCTGTGACAGCTTGTGACGGAGCCTGCGTCAATACGCTGACGACAAAAACAGATAATAGACTCGCAGCAAACCCAGGTATCATTTCATACAGAAAGTCCGAAAGACCGGCATTCGCCCAAATGATTACAGTTGCTGCTCCCACAATCATGCCGGCGAGTGCCCCCCATTTGGTCATTCGTTTCCAAAACAGACTGAGCAGTACAACCGGCCCGAATGAAGCGCCGAAGCCCGCCCACGCGTAGCTGACTAATCCAAGGATCGTATTGTTTTTCTCCCAAGCCAGCACCAACGCGATGATTGAAACAGCCAGAACAGCCAAACGGCCTAAAAACACTAGCTCTTTATCAGAAGCCGAACGTCTGAACATCGACTTATACAAATCTTCTACCAGAGAGCTTGATGTCACAAGCAGCTGGGAAGAAATTGTACTCATAATCGCGGCCAAAATAGCCGAAATCAGAAAACCGGTAATAATCGGATGGAACAAAATATTTCCTAATTGAATAAAAATCGTCTCAGGGTCCTTCAGTGTCATACCCCGCTGATGGTAATAAGCGATTCCGCCCAAACCGGTCAGCACGGCGCCGACTGCCGACAAAACCATCCAGCCCATTCCGATTCTGCGCGCTCTTTTGATCTCTTTGACAGACGTGATCGCCATAAAACGCACAATGATATGCGGCTGGCCAAAGTAGCCCAACCCCCAGGCAAACAAAGAAATAATGCCAAGGACGCTCGTTCCTTTAAAAATATTAAACATATCTGGATCAACAGAGCGGATTTCAGCAACTGTATCACTTGTCCCTCCCGTGTGGAAAAACGTAACGATCGGCACAAGAATGAGTGCGGCAAACATAATAATTCCCTGAACAAAATCTGTCCAGCTGACAGCCAAAAAGCCGCCAAACAGGGTATATGCCACAACAACACCAGTCACAACCCACAATCCGGTGTGATAATCCATCCCCAAAATACTGTTGAATAAAACACCGCCGGATACCATTCCGGACGATACATAAAATGTGAAGAAGACTAAAATGACAATCCCCGAAAACAGTCTGAGAAGCTTCGTTTGATCTCCGAAGCGATTTTCAAGGAATCCGGGAATTGTAATGGAATTCCCCGCTTTTTCAGTATAGGTTCTCAGCCGCGGCGCAACGTAGAGCCAGTTTGCCCACGCTCCAAGACAAAGTCCGAACACAATCCAAACTCCGCTCAGACCCGTTGAAAACATCGCGCCCGGAAGCCCCATCAGCAGCCAGCCGCTCATATCGGCGGCACCCGCACTGAGAGCGGTTACAGCTGGACCTAAGGAACGTCCTCCCAGCATGTAATCCGTCAGATTCGACGTACGCTTGTAAGCAAAGTAGCCGATCAGCAGCATCCCCGCCATATAAATACAAATCGAAATAATCAGCTGTGTGTTTTCTATGGCACTTCCTCCTCTTTTTTATAGTTTTATGGATGAAATGGACACCCTCCGCAGGGAGGATGCCCATTTAGTCCCGCTTTAGAACATTTCACTAATTGTTTTTGCCTGCATGTGCAGTGCCAAGTAATCCGGTCCGCCCGCTTTTGAATCTGTTCCGGACATTTTGAAGCCGCCAAACGGATGGTAGCCGACGATAGCGCCTGTACAATTGCGGTTGAAGTACAGGTTTCCGACATGGAATTCCTGTTTCGCACGCTCAATGTGCTTGCGGTTGTTTGTGATCACCGCGCCTGTCAGACCATATTCAGTATTGTTTGCCACTTCTAAAGCTTCATCAAAGTTTGACACTTTAGAAAATGCCACGACAGGTCCGAAAATTTCTTCCTGCATGAGTCTTGCTTTCGGATCAAGGTCAGCGAAAATCGTCGGTTTGATGAAGTATCCTTTCGAATCGTCACCAGTACCGCCGCTTACTAAACGGCCTTCCTGTTTTCCGATTTCAATATAGCTCATAATTTTATCATAAGAACCTTGGTCAATGACAGGTCCCATATAAACATCTGCGCTGTCAGGTTTTGCTGTTACTTTTGATTCCGTAATTTCAATGACACGCTCCAATACTCGATCGTACACTTTTTCATGGACAACTGCACGTGAACCTGCAGAGCATTTTTGTCCCGCGAAGCCGAATGCTGATGTAAAGATGGATTGAGCCGCCAATTCAATGTCCGCGTCCTCATCGACAACAACCGTATCTTTACCGCCCATTTCAGCGATGACACGCTTTAAGTGCTGCTGGCCCGGCTGAACTTTCGCCGCGCGTTCGAAGATTCTCGTACCAACTTCTCTTGACCCCGTAAATGTGATCAGGCTTGTTTTCGGGTGGTCAACAAGGTAGTCGCCGACTTCCGCTCCGCTGCCGGGAACAAAGTTGACGACACCTTTCGGCAGACCGGACTCTTCAAGAACCTCAACAAATTTCGCAGCGATCACAGGTGTAGCGCTCGCAGGTTTCAGAACGACTGTGTTTCCAGTAACGATCGGCGCCACTGTTGTTCCCGCCATGATCGCGAACAAGAAGTTCCACGGAGGAATGACGACTGTTACACCAGTCGGCGTGTACACATATTGGTTTTTCTCGCCTTCACGGCTGTTGACCGGTTTGCCTTTTGCCAGTTCGATCATTTGGCGGGCATAGTACTCCATAAAATCGATCGCTTCAGCCGTATCAGCATCCGCCTCGTTCCATGGCTTTCCTGCTTCTTTTACAAGCAAAGCGGAGAATTCATGTTTTCTTTTGCGGACTTTGGCAGCAGCGCGGAACAGGACAGCCGCTCTTTCTTCAGGAGACGTGTATCTCCATTCTTCGAATGCGTTCGCAGCCGCTTCAATCGCTTGCTCAGCGTGCTCTTGGGAAGCTTTTGACACTCTGCCGACGACCTCTTCTTTATCAGCCGGATTGATCGAAACGATTTTCGCTTCTGTTTCCACTCTCTCGCCGTTAATGACAAGCGGGTAGTCTTTTCCTAAATATTCGCTTACTGTCGCAAGCGCTTTTTTAAACGCTTCTACGTTGTTTTGGTCTTGGAAATTTGTGAATGGCTCGTGTTTGTAAGGTGTTGTCATGATAATCTCTCCTTTTTTACTTCTTTGTCATTCCTTTGAAAGCAAATGCAATGTTTGACGGACGTTCTGCAAGGCGTCTCATAAAGTAGCCGTACCAATCTTCGCCGTATGGCAGGTAGACTCTCATGTTATAACCTTCTTTTACGAGGCTGAGCTGGGTTTGCGACCGCATGCCGTACAGCATCTGAAATTCAAACATGTCATTGGCAATGCCATGTTCCTTGGCAAGCTGTTTTGTATAGTCGATCATTTTGTCGTCATGTGTGGCAATCGCTGTGTAGTGGCCGTTTAAGAGCTGCTTTCGGATGATTTTTTTGTAATTGTCATCGACATCGCTTTTCTCCGGGAAAGCTACTTTTTCTGATTCTTTATAAGCTCCTTTTACAAGGCGAAGGAACGGGTTTAAAGAATCCAAATCGTCAATGTCTTTTTCCGTCCGGTACAGATAGGCTTGCAGCACTGTGCTCACATGCTCGTATTTTTTTCTGAAATCTTTGAAAATATCGAGCGTTTTCTGGCATCTGACTTCATCTTCCATATCAATGGTGACCATGATGTTATGCTTCTCAGCCGTCTGAAGGATTTTCGTCATATTTTCATACACCAGATCCATATCGATATCCAAACCCAGAGACGTCATTTTTAAAGAAACGTGTGAGTTCAGCTGCTGATCCGCAATGGTCGCAATGGTTTGAATGCACTCTTCCGTACGCTCCCGCGCGACCTCGGCGCTGTTCACAAACTCGCCTAAATGATCGACAGTAACTGACAAGCCTTGGCTGTTAAGCTGTCGAATGGTCGGGATTGAACTGTTAAAATCATTCCCGCCGATAATTTTACCCGCTGCTACCCGGCTTCCCCAGTTCTTCGCCATTTTATTGAGAAAGCCGCTTTTGGATAAAAATAAGAAAAAATCTCTTGTGATCACTTCCAACCTCAACACCCCGCAATCTAAGAAGTATTTGTATGAGTTTATTGTAAATGGACAAAACCATCGTTCACAATATTCTCAAAATACAAAGATTCTGATAATTTTTGTGGGTTTGCCACAATCAGATGGTTAGAAAGTCGGGGGACATTCTGTCGAATAAAGGAGAAAAGGAAGCGACAAAAATCATCAGCTTCCTCCATTCTTCCACACTTCTTCAACTGTATTCAAAAGCAAACGATTCAATTCAGGTGTCATATCCTTTTGTTCTGCTTTCAGCATTTTTGCCGCTTCCATGATTCTGTCGATTTCCGTTTCAATGAATTCGTGAATGACATGAATTCTTGCCTCGAGATCAAGCTCTTCGCCTCTTCTTTTCCGCTCAAGCAAGGTTTTCATTTCTGCCTTCAGTTCAGGGTCAGTCACAAGTTCATTCATTAAAACCGTAAAGTCCATAGGCGGAATGGTTCCGTGCTTTTCAATCCATTTGCAGGCCAAAATAGGCCGGAGCACGTAGAAATACTTTTTGATTTTGACCTCTTGCCCTTGAAGGTAATCCTTGACGTTCCTTCTCGCCATGTTGATATAGTGATAGACGCTTGCTTCAGGCTTAAATGCTTCCATCCGCAGTTTTCTTAACTGCTCTGCGGTCGTAAATGCTTCGTAATACACAATGTCAGAGGACAGCCATTCAAGGAGCGGCGGGTTGGACTTTTTAAAGAGGCGCAGCGTCTTTCTCAGCTCCCAGCCGCTGACATCCAGCAAATCGTGAATCGGTTCCTCAATGACATCCCGCTCCTGTTCAATCGAAAAATACCACTCCTTTTTCGGCACATAAATAAAGCGGACATCGTAATCACTGTCCTGCGAGGGAAATCCCCATGCGCGGCTTCCTGACTCAACGGCATATACGATTTTGACTCCGTATGACTGCTCAATCCGTTTTAATTCATCAATGATTCTTTGTTTCATATCTATTCGTCTCCAGTCTGTTCTCATTCCGGCAATTTGCAGAAAAAAACCGCCTGATGAAGCACGGCGGCTTTTCACGTTTATCAGCCTTTAAGATGCTGCTTAAAGAAAGCGAGTTTTTCCGTTTGAAAGGCAGGAATATACTCATGCCCAAAGTAGCGGTACACCTTAAGCTCTTTTTCTGTCTCCAAATGGTTGTAGGCGGCAAACACGGTGGACGGCGGCGTAACCTTGTCAATCAGACCGATCGACATCAGGACAGGCACTTTCACACGGTCAGCGAGATTCATAATATCGAAATATGAAAGTGTCTTCATCGCCTGCACCTCTGTTTCCGGGCTGCCATTTCTTCTAAAGAAGGAATTGATTTCAAGGTACGGCTGTTCAAGCGCCACATCAATGGCCCGCTCAAAATTGCTTAAATAGGGATAATCGGCAACTGCGGATTTGGGAATGTTTGACAGAGCCGCCGCGGCAATGGTTAATCCCCCGCCTTGGCTTCCGCCTGTCACACCGATTCGTGTTTCGTCAACTTCGTCAAAGCTGCTGATCACTTCAAGCGCGCGTACGGCGTCCATATAAACGCCCCGGTAATAGTATGTATCTTTATCAAGAATGCCTTTTGTCATCCAGCCCAACGCGTGGCCGTGCGGAGAAATACTCGTATCCTCGCTGCTTTGCTGGCCGCGGACAAGCATTCCGAATGCGGCATATCCGTGAAGCGCCCAATTCACCATTTCATGAATCTCACCGTCATAGCTTGCGTTGTAACCGTGATATTTGACGATCGCCGGATGCGGGCCTTCCTTGTCAGGCACAGCGTACCATCCGGCAATGCGGGCGTTCCCGAAGCTTTTATAAGTGAGGCGGTACACCTTGACTCCATCAGCAGGATAATCAACCGGCTGTAAATCAGGTGATGCTTGGATTTTCGCAAGTTCGTCCAAAGACGATTTCCAAAACTCAGAAAAATCATTCGGAGTTGTTTTTTCAGGCTTATACGTTTGCAGTTGGTCGAGCGGCAGATCGAATAGTTGCATTTCCGATTATCCCCCTTTGTTTTATAAGATTTGATTTGTATTCTTATATTACCACGTTCCGAACCTATTTTCTAAATATTTTCACTTTTATTTTCCACACTGCCTTCATCAAACGTTTGTTTAAGACTTTCCCGGCTTAGTTCAATAAAGGACTGAGCTGTCAAACTGATATAGCGGTTCTTTAGAAATACAAAGACGAGGGTTCGTGATGGCGCGGATTGAATCGATAAATAGATCACAGCCGGATCTTTATCCCTTTTGACCATATTCGGCGCCATTGTCACACCTAAACCATTGGCCACAAGAGATTGGGCGGTTTCAATATGGCTCGTCTTAAAGGCTGCATTCGGCTTAAAGCCGCTTTCCGCACAGAGATCAAGCACCGTCCGTCGAAAACCGAATCCTTCTTTTAACAAAATAAATGGTACGTTCCTTACCAAATCAAGCGGCACGCACGGCCGCCGGCCCTCCTCGCCCTCCAGCGCTTTCTCAATCAGCGCGGCCATTTCCGGCGGCATCCATCGTTGTTTTTCCTTTGGCACTGCAAGGACAATCGGTTCCGTGAGCAAAGGTGTAATGGCGAGCCGCTCATCCTCGATTGGCAAGGATAAAACAGAAAGGTCAACCTCTCCCTTTGCCGTCATTTCCTCTAAAGAAACCGGATCTTTTTCAACAAGCTGAACCTCCACATGAGGATAACGCGCCAAAAACTGTTTCAGCAGCGGCGGAAAGAGGTACCTCCCCGTTACAGCAGGAATCCCAATGGAAAGCTTGTGCCCGATCCCCTGCGACCGCTCCTGCATCTCCCTGAGCAAGTCATCTCTGGAACGAATGATGTCCTCGGCTTTTTCAATGAACCGCCGGCCGTGGGGTGTCAGCGTAACAGAGCCGTGAGATCTGTGAAAAAGAGGAAGCCCCAGCTCAGCCTCAAGCTTTTTGATTTGCTGACTAAGAGATGGCTGAGCGATATGAAGATGCTCTGCCGCCTTTGTAAAACTTTGGCGCCGGGCGATTTCCGCTGCGTACTCCATCACTTTAATATCCATTTCAGCCTCCATAGGTTGAACCTATCGTTTTTATCATTTTTATATCTTGGACGAATCATAACAAAAATTGCTAACATAATCCATATCATCATTTGCAAAAAAAAAGGAGCTGGTCCAGATGACAAACGAAACACCGTTTTCTAAAAACGCCGAAATGTATCGGGATGAGAAAGTTTTTGCCGAGGGAGAAGATTTGGGGTTAATGATCAAAACGGCAGATTGCCGGTCAGAACATCGGGTGCTGGATATCGGAGCGGGCGCCGGCCATACTGCACTGGCATTTTCCCCATATGTACTGGAATGCGCAGGCATTGATGCGACGAAAGAGATGGTAGAGGTTGCGTCCTCCTTTGCGCAAGAAAAAGGAGCTGGAAACGTACGCTTCCAGCAAGGAACAGCAGAGTCTCTCCCCTTCCCCGACGATTCATTTGATATCATCACCTGCCGATACGCTGCCCACCATTTTTCAGATGTCCGTAAAGCCGTCAGCGAAGTGGCACGCGTGCTGAAAAAGAACGGCCGTTTCCTCTTGGTCGATCATTACGCGCCAGAAGCCCCGCTCTTGATGAGTTTGTCAATCACCTGAACCGGCTCCGAGACCCCTCCCACGTCCGGGAAAGCTCATTATCAGAATGGCAGGCGATGTTCGCCGCCAACCAGCTGGACTATCAGGACATCCAAAAGTGGAATTTGCCGATCCAATACGAAAGCTGGATCAAACGGGGCGGAACCCCGGCCGATCGGGAAAAACAGATTATCAGCCTTTTACATCAAGCATCAGAAAAAGCACGTGATACGTTCTGCGTCAAATTCACCCAAAACGGACATCCCGACTCCTTTTGCTTAAAAGCGATTTTGATACAAGGCATAAAACGATAAAAAAAGCCGTGCGCACGGGACTGACCCCCGTTTTTGAGACAGGGATCAAAACACCTTTTAAACAGCCAATTGCCGATAGTTTATCGGTGATTGGTTGTTTAGTTTAGTTTGGATACGAATATTGTTATAATAATGAATGTATTCTATGACAGTGCGTTCTACGATGGCGGTCGTAGTTCGATCAATGCTGTTAAGATAGAACGTTTCAGACTTTAGTGAGGAATGAAACGATTCGATGGAGGCATTATCAGCGGGCGTCCCTTTGCGGGACATGCTCATGGTAATGCCTTTTGTTTTAACAGCTTTTTGATACTCGTAAGATGTATACACAGAACCTTGGTCACTATGTAACACGCAGTTCTCAGGCAACATTGGCAGCTGATCAAGTGTGTCTAAGACAAAGGCTGTATCCTGCTTATCCCCAATCGTAAAAGCAATCACTTCTCCATTGTATAAATCCAATATACTGGAAAGGTACAATTGTTTCTGTCCATAAGGCAAATACGTAATGTCCGTTACTAGTTTTTCAAGAGGGCGATCAGACTGAAAGTTCCGATCCAATATATTATCGACCACGGCATATGGCTGCCCATCCTTCTTGCGCTTTTTCACCTTAACCCGGCACTGCCATTGATTTTTCTGCATAATACGTTGAACCGTTTTATGGTTAATATGCATACTCTTTTTTAGTATAGCTGTGATTTTTCGATATCCATATCGATACTTGTGCTCTCGGCACAACGTGCCGATTTGTTTTTCCAAATGGCGCTTGGGATGATCCTTCATCGGATTCTTCTTCCAGCGATAATAAGACGCTCGAGAGATACCTAAATGAATACAGATATCCTGTATGGTCATTGTGCTGTTCAATATTTCTACAAGTTCGACTGACGTTTCGCTATCAACTTCCTTTCCAATTCGTTGTACTTTTTTAAAACTTCATTCTGTTGTCTCAGGTAACGAATCTCTGCCTGCATTTTCTCTAATTCGGAAGAATACTCCGGACCTTTTCCGTAAGTGTATTGCTTTCCAACAGGCTGTTCGAATCGATGTGTATCCCCAGCCTTATGCCATCTAACCCATGTCTGAACCTGTGTCTTATTCTTAATATTCAACTCCTGCATGATCTCTTTCATAGGTACGCCTGCCAATCTCATTTCTACAGCCTTCTGTTTCACTTCAACCGGATAACTCACTCTTGTCCCCATAGAAAAAACACCTCCAAGTCTAATTTCGGATAACAATCATCCGTATTCAAACTTGAAGGTGTTTTTTATTTGTCTCATCTTATGGGGTCAGTCCCCACCGCACGGCTTTTTACATGGGCTGATAAAGATCCCAGCCGATTTTTAATGTCTCTACAATGTAATCGGCGACCTCTTCCGGGGAAAGGTTGTCTGTCGCCACTTTTGAATTGTGTTTGTCGTAAATGACTTTTCTTTCATTAAACAGCTGTTCCATTTCATCCATTGAACGGTTATGCAGCACCGGGCGGCTCTCGATCAATAGATTCGCGCGCTGCTTCCAGTTCTCCCAAGACAGATCCAAATGCAACACGAGACAGTTTTCCAGACAGCACGTTCTGATTTCCTCTTGTTTAAAAGACCCGCCGCCCAGAGACACGATCTTGAATCGTTTATGATGGCAGATGTCCAAGATATATTCCTTCTCCGTTTTCCGGAAAAAGTCTTCTCCCTTTTCCTCAAACATCTCAGGAATTGTCATGTTGAAATCTTTTTCGATCTCTTGATCAACATCAATAAAATCTCTATATAATTTCTTAGCGACCAATTGGCCGATTGTCGTTTTCCCCACACCCATGAATCCGATCAGGACGATATTTCTTTCTCTTACTGGGATGGCTCGTTTAGCGTTCATCTTCGGCGAAATCCTCCTAAGGAATGAAATTTTATATTCATTATATGCTTATTTAGCGAATATTTATATAGATACCGGCTTGTGTCCATTTCCGTTCAAACGTTTTTGCCTGAATGACATTCATTTTACAACATATCCGCAGGCATTTTAATACTTCGACGCAAAAAAGCATTAAAACAATATAGACAGCGCTTCATCATACCATCCCGCACATAACAAAAGCCCGCTCCGAGAGCGGGCTTTCTTCATTTTATTTCCACCAGTCATCAAACATAGATGCCGGAACCTGACGTTTATGCTCAGTTATGCTATAGCGTTTTTCCAGTGCTTCTGACACTTTCGCTGACACTTCTTTCCCTTCGAGATAATCATCAATTTCCTCGTAGGAAATGCCCAGCTCTGTTTCATCCGTCTGCTGCGGCTTTTCGTCGAGCAGATCGGCAGTTGGCTCTTTTAAGTATAAACGTTCCGGTGCGCCCAGCTCTTTCAGCAGGCTTCTTCCCTGGCGCTTCGTCAATCCAGTCAGCGGCAGGAGATCCGCTCCTCCATCACCGTACTTCGTAAAGAAACCGGTGACAGCCTCAGCTGCGTGGTCAGTGCCAATGACAAGAAGGCCTTCTTGTCCGCCGATCGCGTATTGAGCGATCATTCGCGTTCTTGCTTTTACGTTTCCTTTATTAAAGTCAGTCAGCTGATCACCCGTCTCCTGCTGATACTGATCAGAAAACGCGCTGACTGTCGACTTAATGTCAAACTTCCATGATTTATCCGGTTTAATGAACTTCAATGCAAGCTGGGCATCGTCTTCGTCCTGCTGTGTGCCGTGCGGAAGGCGTACCGCGATAAATTGAGCGTCTCCGCCCTCTTCGCGAATGCGCTCAGCCGCAAGCTGAGCCAGTCTTCCCGCAAGTGTGGAATCCTGTCCGCCGCTGATTCCCAATACAAAGCCTTTAGCACCGGTTTTCTTTACATATTGTTTTAAAAAATTGATTCGGTCCTCAATTTCTTGCTTTGGATCAATTGAGGGCTTCACATGTAATTCACGCATAATCTTTTCCTGCATGCTCATCCCAATCATTCCTCCTGTACAATTCGCTGTTTCTTATTTGATCATTTCCCGAAATTGATGAAAATGAATCATGACAATGATGTATCCCTATTAAATATAGCACAGGTCTTCATTCACAGTGAACAAGAGAGATCAGCTGATTTCCACCCGTATAGACGTGACACTTTCGCCATTGCACTTTCCTTTTTCAATCGGGCAGGAAGAAAACGCGACGATCAAATCCATTTCCGCCCGCAGCCTTACATAGTCCCCGGCATTCGAGAGCGGCGTTTCCACAGACAGGTTCCCTTTTTCATCAAGAACCGTGTTCATAAAAATCGCAAATGGGTAATGCATGTGGGGCTTTGGCACGCCAAACTGTTCAAGCGCACGGTTCATATTGTCATAGCACGTATCCTGGAATTCATCCTTTTGCTTGCCGTATAACAGCCTGTTCATATCAGGGCGGCAGGCGGGAAGCAGCAGATCATGCTTGCCGACCGTATCCTCGATCAGCGTCAGCATCGGTTTGTACAGATTAGAGTAGATATGGTCATTCACCTTTACGTTTATGGAATGATTGGCATCAATTGTCGCTCCCTGATCAAGATGCTCGTAAAAATCCTTGGCATGGTACGCGACAAAATCAGCCACCTGCTGCCCTTCAACGTCAACCACCTTCAAAATCTGCCCCTTTTTCAGCTTCAGTCCAAGCCCTTTTTTCGGCTCTACGATATATTGCTGTGCCATAGCTTTACTCCTTTTTTCATTAGTATGAGCGTTCGCCGCCTTCTCCATGTAAAAAGAGGCAAAAATCCGATGCATATAAGCTTCGGGCGGGTCACAATCTAATCTTAGAAAAAAGGGGTTGAAATGATTATGGGTCAAACTAAAAAAGACCAGCAAAAAGGGAATCTGGCTTGGTGGCAGCTGTCTCTGATCGGAGTCGGCTGCACAATCGGAACAGGATTTTTTCTCGGGTCCAGCATCGCAATTGTCAAAAGCGGTTTTTCCGTTCTCCTTTCATTTCTTATCGCAGGGATCGGTACTTATTTTGTCTTTGAACAGCTCGCCAAGCTGTCGGCGAAACAGCCTGAAAAAGGCTCGTTTTGTGCGTATGCGCGAAAAGCGTTTGGCAAATGGGCTGGCTTCAGCAACGGCTGGGTGTACTGGTCCTCAGAAATGCTGATTACCGGAAGCCAATTGACAGCCATTTCGCTATTTACAAAGCATTGGTTTCCTCAAGTTCCGTTATGGGTGTTTGCTTCAATCTACGCCGTACTCGGGCTTCTCATTATTTTCACCGGGCTGTCTGTATTTGAGAAGACTGAAAACGTGCTGGCCGTCATCAAAACAGCCGCTATTTTTATGTTTATTGTCATTGCCATCCTGGCATTATGCGGCATCCTGTCCGGCGGAAAGCCTGATGTACAGGTTCCAAACAAGACAAGTGAATTTTTTCCATACGGCGCTATGGGACTGTGGACAGGCTTAATTTACGCGTTTTACGCCTTTGGCGGAATTGAAGTCATGGGGCTGATGGCGGTTCACTTAAAAAAACCAGAGGAAGCGTCAAAATCAGGGAAGCTGATGCTGGAAACACTGGCGATTATTTACATTATTTCAATCGGGCTGGCTTTGCTTTTGGTTCCGTTAAACACGTTTACAGAAGAGGACAGCCCGTTCATTACGTCGTTAAAAGGGCATCACCTTGAGATCATCCTCGATATTTTTAACGGGATTTTCATTATCGCCGGGTTCTCGACGCTTGTCGCTTCGCTTTTCGCGGTTACGACATTGCTTTGTACGATGGCAGATGACGGCGACGCGCCGAAATGCTTTACCTTAAAGGAAGGCAAAAAAATATGCTGGCCTGCGCTGGGACTGACGTTTGCGGGGCTTGTTTTATCGATTATTCTGTCTTTAGTGCTGCCGAAAAACATTTATGAGCACATGACGACAGCAGCCGGGCTTATGCTTTTATACACTTGGCTGTTTATCCTGTTCTCCAGCAAAAAGCTGACCGAACCTGGGGGCATGGGGAAAACGCAAATTTATTTGGCGGTGATTCTGATTGCTGCGGCTGTGTCCGGTACATTGTTTGAAAAATCAAGCCGGCCCGGATTTTTTGTGAGCATAGGCTTTCTCGCGATCATTGCCGTCGTGACCATGATCTATCAAAAAAAACAGGGACATAAAGACCGCCCTGCCAGCTCGTGATTTATTTTAATTTGTTGAACATGTTCTTTAAATAAGAAAACGGGCACTTCGATACCTGTTTTTCATCATCACGGAGGAAATACTGTTTCCATTCGCGGTTATCCTTTCCTCCGTACCAGCCTAATTCCGGGTGAACCGGGGCTTGATCGTAGGCCTTTAACCGGGATCGGATCAGTCTGCTCATGTTGCGGCCAAAAGCGGTTGATCCATTTAAGTCTTCAAACACCCATCTTGGCTGAAACGTAATCATAAAAAAAGGAAAGCTTCGGCTTCTTCTCGCCTCGTGACCCGGCGTAGCGCACAGAATGAAGTACGGCTCGCCGTCAAAACAAAACTCCCATTTATAATGCTCGGGATCGGCCGGAATATCTTCCGGCCACTCTTTTTCGTCTTGTTCACTCAGTCTATTTAAAAAGCGCCAAAACAGCTCTTCATACGCTTCAATCGAATAATGCTCTGCCAAATCTTCCGGCGTATCAAACAACACAACGAGGGATGCGTATTTTCCGGTGTTCCGCGATATCTCGCCGTACGCCGCAAGCAACGGAGCCAGTTCCTCCGCTGTACGGTTTTCCCGCGGATCTCCGGCAAAAGCAATGCGAAGCTGGTCTGTCAGAAACGCCTGGCGTCCGGGAATGCACGGAAACGTATCCGCATGATCCGCCACAGTTTCAGCCAAAAGCTCAAAAGCGATTCGCTGCCAATCAGAAAGCTCATCTTGATTACGTTCCAGAAAACTTTTGGTGTAAATCCCATTCACTATCGATCCACCTCCAGTATCATCTGGATACTATATTAAAACGGGAGGCGGCAGGTGACTGTCCTTCATGAATCAGCCCAATAACTGTTTGATGCCCTGATAACCGAAGTAAAAGCCAAACACAAGGAGAGATATACCGGCGATTCCGGTCAATCCTCTCAACAGCTTTTCATGAAGCAGATTTCTGAACGTACTGGCTGTAATCGCCATGCAAAAATCCCAGATTAAAATGCCGATCATGATGCCGGAGCTATAGATAAGAAGCTGATTCATATTGTAGGCCTCTGCTGTTTTCGCAAGGATGCTTCCGTAAATCCCAAGCCAAAAAAGGATGCTCAATGGATTTGACAGTGAAATGAGAAAACCCGAGGCGAACGTTTTCCTGTATGACACTTTTCCCCGTGAGCTTCGCACATCCATTGCTTCTCTGACATTTTTCAGCGTTTCAATACCGGTATAGGTCAGCACAAAGAAGCCAAAGAGCCATAAAAACGTTTTCACGAATGGAGCGGTCAAAAACTGCGACAGTCCGAAATAGATGAAAAGCATGTACAGTCCATCAGCTGTCATGGCGCCTAAACCAAAAATCCATGCATGCCAGAAACCGTTTTTAATTCCTTTGTCTATTTGCGCCGCATTCACTGGTCCTACAGGCGCAGACAAGGACAGCCCCAGCACAATATAGCTCAAAAAAATGTTCACCGGCCCGTACTCCCTTCTCTTACGTAACTTGTACAATGTATTCGGGAACGGGCCAAGCTATGCACAAAATTCGCTTACTGTTTCAGACGTTCAAGCTCTTCCTCCATAATATCGGCGGCTTTGCCTACGAAGCTGAAAATGAGTTCCAGTTCTTCTTCCGTATACTCACGGCACAAATCCATCGTTGACTCGGACAGAGAGCGGAATAAATCCTTCACGTGTTTTTTCGAAGCGGTTAAAGGGACGATTATGACTCTTCTGCGGTCGTTCGGGTCCTTTTCCCGCGCCACATACCCCGCTTTTTCCAGCCGGTCAACAAGCGCGGTGACGGAACCTGTGCTGAGGCCTGTCTTTTTCCCCAGCTCTCCGGCGGTCATCGGCCCCGCTTCATTTAAGATGTCAGCTGATTTCAAATCGGTGGGAAACAGACCGAGGGCTTGAGCGGCTGCCTGATGAAACAGAACCGTTCTGGTGCCCAATTTCCGAAAAAGCTGAACGGAAGTCTTTTCCAACTCACTTCTAGAATTTCTTGTTGACAACTGACAGTCCTCCCTATAGAATCAAATTTATCTTGATAATCGAGATATTTAATGATCAAGCTATTATCATGATATCAGAACTTACATAGAAAAGTAAGAGGAGGTAGAACAAATGGACACAACAACTGCAAAACAGGCTTCCACCAAATTTGTGGTCCTCGGTCTCCTGCTGGGCATCTTAATGTCTGCAATGGACAATACGATTGTTGCCACCGCGATGGGCAGCATCGTAGCGGATCTTGGAAGCTTCGATAAATTTGCATGGGTCACGGCATCCTATATGGTGGCGGTCATGGCTGGAATGCCGATTTACGGCAAGCTCTCCGATATGTACGGCCGAAAACGTTTTTTCCTGTTTGGACTTATTTTTTTCTTAATCGGATCGGCTTTATGCGGGATTGCACAGACAATGAATCAGCTGATCATTTACCGGGCCATTCAAGGGATTGGAGGCGGCGCGCTCCTGCCGATTGCCTTTACCATTATCTTTGATTTGTTTCCGCCGGAAAAACGCGGAAAAATGTCCGGCATGTTCGGCGCTGTCTTTGGCTTATCCAGTGTTCTTGGGCCGCTGTTAGGTGCGATCATTACAGATGCGATCAGCTGGCATTGGGTATTTTACATCAACGTGCCGATCGGCGCATTGTCATTGTTTTTCATTATTCGCTACTACAAAGAATCTCTGGAGCACAGAAAGCAGAAAATTGACTGGGGCGGCGCGATTACTTTAGTCGTATCCATTGTATGCCTGATGTTCGCCCTTGAGCTTGGCGGCAAAACATACGATTGGAATTCCATTCAGATCATCGGCCTGTTTATTGTATTCGCCGTTTTCTTCATTGCCTTTTTTATTGTGGAGAGAAAAGCGGAAGAGCCAATCATTTCGTTCTGGATGTTTAAAAACCGTTTATTTGCCACAGCGCAGATTCTCGCTTTCCTGTACGGCGGAACATTCATTATTTTAGCGGTATTTATTCCGATTTTCGTTCAGGCGGTATACGGCAGCTCAGCGACAAGCGCGGGCTTCATTTTGACGCCGATGATGCTTGGATCAGTCATCGGGAGCATGATCGGCGGGATCTTCCAAACGAAGGCCAGCTTCCGCAATTTGATGCTGATATCTGTTATCGCCTTCTTTATCGGCATGCTGCTGCTTTCCAATATGACGCCTGACACAGCACGGGTATGGCTGACCGTCTTTATGATGATCTCAGGATTTGGTGTCGGCTTTAACTTCTCCCTGCTGCCGGCGGCATCGATGAATGATCTTGAACCTCGTTTTCGAGGGACGGCCAATTCTACAAATTCATTTTTGCGGTCACTCGGCATGACCCTGGGCGTTACTATTTTTGGAACGGTGCAAACAAACGTATTCACAAACAAGCTGAGCGACGCTTTCAGCGGCATGAAAGGCTCAGCGGGCTCCGGTGCGGCGCAACATATCGGCGACCCGCAGGAGATTTTTCAAGCGGGAACACGTTCCCAGATTCCTGAGGCGATCCTGAATCGCATCATTGACGCGATGTCATCAAGTATCACATATGTCTTTTTGCTCGCTTTGATACCAATTGTCCTCGCTGCGGTTACCATTTTATTTATGGGAAAAGCCAGAGTGAAAACAACAGCTGAAATGGCGAAGAAAGCAAATTAACACAAAAAGCAGTACATGCCAGCATGTACTGCTTTTTCTATTACAATCCTAATCTCGCAAGAATAAACGTCCATATACAAATGATCAATAACAGAATCAGGCTGTACGCTACTGTACGCTTAAACAGTTTAGATTCCTTGCCTGTCTGGCCGACCGCTGCGGCGGCGATGGCGATAGACTGAGGAGAAACAAGTTTCGCCATGACCCCGCCGGCCGTATTGGCAGCTAACAGCAAATCAGAACCCGCACCGATCTGCGCTCCGGTGACAACCTGCAAATGCCCGAACAAAGCGTTATTGCTGACAACAGAGCCGGTAATAAACACGCCGATCCAGCCAAGAACAGGACTGACAAACGGGAACAAGTCTCCTGTCTTCGCCAATGCCAGCCCAATTGAAGAGCTGAGCCCTGCAAAGTTGGCCAGATTGGCAAATCCCATCACAAAGCAAATCGTGATAATCGGCACCCACAGCTCTTTTCCCGTCTCCTTCAAGGAAGCAAAAGCATCCCGAGTCGAGAAGTTTTTACTGAACAGCCCTGTCACAATGACAGCCGCTAAAATCGCTGTGCCAGTCGCTGACAGCAGATCGACTTTAAAGACTGCATCTAACGGCAGGGAAGATGGCGCAATCGGCGGCATTTTCATGATTTGCTGATGCAGAACAGGCATTTTCAAAAGAAGTGTTGTCTGATATAACAGCCCGCCTTCTTGGAAAAGCGCTTTGAAGGCAGGAAGGCTCCAGATCGTGATCGCCGCGGTTAAAATATAGAAAGGAGACCACGCTTTCGCAATGTCAGCGGCACTGTATGTCTTTTTATCACCCGCTTCGCCGGCTCCTTCCTCCCGATAAATCTCCTTCGGCTGCCATTTGTGGAGGAAGAGCGCAAGCCCGCCCATGCTGCATAAGGCCGCCAAGATGTTTGCTAACTCCGGTCCGAGCACTGCCATTGTCAGTGTCTGAACAGCTGTATACAGACCGCTCACAACCAGCAGGGCAGGCCATGTCTGTCTGATTCCTTTCATCCGGTCCAACAGGAAAACGAGCAGAAACGGAATCAAAAACGAGATCAATGGCAATGTCCACATCAATGTACGTGACAGTTCAAGTGCTGATAAATCACCGATCTGCGCTCCTGTAATGACAGGAATTCCGATCGCTCCAAAGGCTCCTGAGGCTGCATTGGCAATCAAGCAGAGCGCCGCCGCTTTTAACGGTTTAAAACCAAGCTCGACAAGCAGCGCCGCGCTAATGGCAATCGGAACACCAAAACCGGCCGCGCCTTCCAAAAACGCGTTAAAACAAAAACCAATTAATAATAGCTGTATTCTTTGGTCAGGCGAAATGCCGGCAATGCTGGAACGGATAATGGTAAACTTTCCGGTTTTTACTGCAATTTTATACAGCCAAACCGCCATCAGGACGATGTAGCCAATGGGCCACAGTCCATTCCCAATCCCTAGCAAAACAGAAGAAATCGCTTTTTCAACCGGCATATGAAATGCCAAAACGGAGACGAAGAAACTGACGGCTAGAGTAAGAAATGCCGCAAGAATGCCTTTCATTTTAAAAACAGTTAAAGCCAAGAGAAAAAAGAGAATCGGAGTGAGCGCCACAAGTGCGCTCACATACTCATTTCCAAACGGATCATACAACTGCTCCCACATTGACAATCAGCCCTTTACTCTATAGTTGCGAATTAGATGACCTGAAGTTCTGCAAAATGCGGTTTTAAGATGTTTTTAAGGACGTCTGCACTGTGAAGGAACTGTTCTTTTTCTTTCTCATTTAAATTCAGCTCAGTGATGCCTGCAATTCCTCCGTGGTTCACGACAGCCGGAACGCCGATGTACACGTCATCTGTGCCGTATTCTCCGTCCAAATATGTGCTGACAGTTAAAATGCTGTTTTCATTATGAAGAATGGCTTTTGTAATGCGGGCAAGGCTCATCGCCACCCCATAATAAGTCGCGCCTTTTTTCTCAATAATATGGTAAGCGGCGTTTTTCACGTCGTCTACGATCTGGTCAAGTTCTTCTTGTTTATATGCATCGTTTTTCTCAACAAGTTCACTGACCGGCACACCGCCGACGTTCGCGTGGCTCCAAACAGGAAGCTCTGTGTCCCCGTGCTCTCCGATAATATGCGCGTGCACGTTTTGAGGCGCTGCACCGAAGTATTCGCTCAGCATGTAACGGAATCTCGCAGTATCCAGTGTTGTACCGCTTCCGATCACCCGCTCTTTTGGCAGGCCGCTGAATTGCCATGTTGCGTAAGTCAAAATATCAACCGGATTTGTCGCGATTAAGAAAATGCCGTCAAATCCGCTCGCCATGACTTCCCCGACGATGCCTTTGAAAATGTTTAAGTTCTTTTCTACTAATTCAAGGCGTGTCTCACCAGGTTTTTGGTTTGCACCGGCACAGATGCAAACAATATCAGCATCCCTGCAGTCTTCATATGTTCCATAAGATGTTTTGACCGGCTGCGGCGCAAACGCCTTTCCATGGTTTAAATCCATTACATCGCCCATTGCTTTTTCTTTATTTAAATCAATGATCACAAGCTCATCTGTGATCGCTTGGTTAATTAACGCAAATGCATAACTGCTTCCAACAAAACCTGCTCCGATTAAAGCTACTTTATTTACATGGTTCATATGAATCATCCTCCAAGTATGTTTATCTTTGATGTTTTGTTTGTGAAGTATTTCACATTTATATTGTGCAACATTTCACAAACTTTTGCAAGAAAAAAGTTTTACTGATTTGTGAACAAAAAAAAGAAACCATCTGAGATGGCTTCTTTGGGATTTTCATTTTGATCGCTTGCCTTCAATGAGGAAGAGAAGCGATTATGCCTGAGTCATTATATAAACCATTCTGCACATAATCAAAGCCAGGCTGATTTTGGCCGGGCACTTGGGCGCTGCCATTATTAAAAATCACTTTGGCGTTTGTTGTATCTGTATCTGCAGGCAGTGTCAGCGTGTAAATTCCATCTGCATTTTTAATCATTGCTTTACCCGGCCAAGATCCGGTCAATTCTATTGCCCGGCCCCCATCTTGTTTATAAATATAAGCATTTACTTGGCCCCAATGATTAGGATTTTGATAGCCGATGGTTTTAGCTGAAGACGGATCTCTTTTTACAAAACTGTATTTCTGGGTCCTCGTTACACCATCTTTGTTTATTCCTTTTAACGTGATGTTGTATGTTTTGCCAAACGGATCTCCTTTTCCGATCGTTAATTGGTCTCCATCCTTAAACGCAGTCTCTTGCCCATTATTTATTTGATACACGGCTTTTGTTGTATTCGCATTTGCACGCAGGGTGATCGTCAGCTGATCATTGAACGAATGCGTGATCTCTGTTTTGTAATTCTCAAGAGAGACGTGAGGCGCGCTGGCAGCACCGGCTGGGTACAGAACAGCCACAGATCTGGCCTCGATCGTGCCTGACAGTTTACCATCCGTTACTTGAAATGAACCGGCTCCCGCCTTATTATCATACTTGCCATCTGGTAACTTCGTTGAGGCATTGATGGCGACTGAAGATGAACCGGCATTCGCCAACACAACGCCGTGCGAGCCGCGTTCATTCATGAAGACCTGATTGTTTCCATTCGGATTTGAGAGCTTCTCAGGCTGCCCGGCCATTGCATTGTGAAATGCATTGATCGCAATGATAGCCTGATCTTTAAACAAAGCACTCCCGCGATCGCCTATTTGGGTTTTCCCCGGGAATCTCACACCGCTTCCGCCGCCCTCAGGCCTGGAAAAGAAGAGAGGCGTACTGCCTGAGCGAGAAGCAATCACTGCCCAGCCTAAACGGATGTCGTCATCGCTCATCCATGTTGACTCTTCCTCATCATTGGCATACGTATCATGCGATTCCACCCATGTGACCAATTTGTCGGCGGACACATCAGATGCATAATGGGAAATATTCGATACGCTCAGATTACGATTCTTTAAAGCGGATCTTATGGAATGTCCATAGTTAGATGCTGTCACATTCATATAATTCGCGTATGCTGCATCTCTGGAGGCACTATCTTGCAGGATTTCTCCATATTGGAACTCGGCAGATGTGTTTGTGATGTTCGTCCAGAATTGGCTTCCGTAATTCCCGTCATCCGGGAGCTCTATATGCTTGGCGGCATCATAGCGGAATCCGTCTGCTCCGTCATTCAATGCTCTTTCCAAGAAGCGTTTCAAATAGGCTTGTACCTCAGTATTCTGTGTATTCCAATCATACAGCCCGAGCAATGAATTCTGCGTGACATCCCATCGATCAGACCAGTTTTTAATTTGTGTGTTTCCATGCGTCCAGTTTGGAATACTCTTAATCTCATTGGAAATCGCGGCATAGTCACTTGTCGTATGATTGATGACCGCATCAACAATGACTTTTACGCCATATTTTTCTGCGGCTGCACACATTTCTTTAAATTCTTGTTCTGTGCCTAAGTAACGGTTGCCAATTTGGTACGATGTCGGCTGATACAGCCAGTACCAATTCGACATGCTTTTATTTCCTTGATTCCCTTCCTTTACTTGGTTAATCGGTGACGTCTGAATAGCTGTATATCCTGCATCATGAATATCCTTCATATTTTGTTTTAACGTATTGAACGACCAATTCCAAGCATGAAGAATGGTACCGCTTTCAATTGGTGGCGCTGCCAGTTCATTTGATGTGTTCTGCGCTTCAGCATTCGCAGCCGCCGGCCCTGCCAGAACCATATGAACCAGCAATAAAAATCCAGCAAATAACGGCAGTAAAGAGTTTTTGAATCGTTTTTGAAACATCCTTCACACTCCTTATTTGATTTTTGAAAATGACTGTGTAGCCAAAAATCCCTCTTACTTCATTCTTCCGCTTCCTCCTTTCAAACGAATATGAAGACTGGAGAATTTTGTTAGCGCTTACATCTCAAATTATCATATTCACTCTATCAAAACAACTTGATAGAGTGAATTCAAACCTATATTCCTATGAAATAGAAACGCCGCTCGTTTCCTTACTTTACAAACAAAAAAGAAACCACCTTTTCTAAGATGATTTCTTCCTTATTTCTTCTTTTATCGCTCTTCTGTATGCCAGCTTCACAATCACATATCGAAGCAGAAACAGAATGCCTCCGCAGACGACAAAAAGAAGAATCATTTTCAGCCAAGCGAAGAATGTATGGGGAATCCCCCTGTCGTACATCGTAAGCACCACTACCGCAAAGGCAACCGCAATTGATTCTATCCGCTGCTGCTTCACCCGTTTTTGCAGTTCTTCTTTGGTGTCTATTCTCGGCATGAGCATTCCCGACGCTCCTGCCCTGATGCAGTAATATAAGATGATGAGGAACAAAAACACAAGGCTTGCAGCCCATTCTTTAAACGGAAATTCAAACATAATGCCGCGAATGATCACATCAAGGAGCGCAAACGCTCCCGCTATCATCCCGATCTCCGACCAGATTTTTTGTTCTTTCTCTTTTACTCTCTTACTTTTCCCATTCACGCCTGAAAGTCTATTACGCAGATTATTCATGACCTTCCTCCCGCATTTTTACGAATGGCTTATGGCTTACATGTTACAATAACAGCCTGCGCCTCTGCAATGAATAACTCAAAAGCCCGCCGTACAAGCCGGCGGGCAGCAATCGTTAAAACGGCCCCCAATTCATCATGACACCGATCACAATAAAAACAAGCCCAATCAAAAACCAAATCAGAGCAAGCGGCACCATAAACCGCAGCCACTTGACGTACGGAATGCCGCTGGCCGCAAGCACCGCCATGAGAACACCCGACGTTGGGTTCACACAGTTGACGACTCCTTCTCCGAGCATAACCGCCTCCACAGCAACCTGTCTTGTTATCCCCATCAAATCAGCGAGCGGCGCCAGAATGGGAATAAATACAACGGCTTCGCCAGACCCTGAAGAAATGAGAAAGTGAAGAAGCGCACTGGCGATATACATGCCGATCGCGCCAGCAATCGGGCTGAAGCCGTCCAAAAGCGAAGCCAAAGCATTGACGACTGTATCGAGAAGCTTGCCATTTTCAAGAATGACGGAAATGCTTCGCGCCATCCCGACAATCAGCGCCCCGTATACAAGGCCTTGGCAGCCCGTAATGAAGGTTTTGGCAATATCGTTTGCCGCAAGCCCGCCTATTAAACCCGCAAGGACAGAAATAAAAATAAACGTCGCAGCCATCTGTGAGTCAGACCAGCCCAGCTTCAAAGCCCCATATAAAAATCCGATCAGCGACAGTCCCGCCGCAGCCAAAATCAGCTTATGGCGAACGGTAAACGGAACTGACTGATCTTCTTCTGTACCCGCTTCGCCCATTCCTGCCGCGGGGAACCAATTTGTTCCTAACACACTGGCATCCTTTGATTTTTTTAATTTTCTCGTATACAGATAGATATAAAAAATAGAAGACAGCAAAAAACATAAGTATATCACAACACGCAGTCCGATCCCCGAAAAGAGCGGCAGCTCCGCGATTGATTGTGATAAACCGAGCGGAGACGGCGATAAGATGGTAGAGTTAAATCCAGCGTAACAGCCGATGTAAATAACGGCGGCGCCCGCGACTGCGTCCCATTTTAAGGAGCGTGCGACAATGAGGCCGATGGGGATAAACCCAATCACTGAATTCACGACAATTCCGGTTGTTCCGAGAATAGAGAACAACGCGCCGACTATACAAATAAATAATAATTGCTTTGTGCGGAATTTGCTGATGACATTGTAAATCAGGCCGTTGATGGCACCCGTTTTTTCTAAAATCGCAATGGTGCCGCCTGTGAATAAAATCAGAAAAATGATGGGTGCTGATCCGACCATTCCATCCTGAAGAGAAGTAAAAAAGCTGATCAAGCTGACCGGAGACTGTTGAATGGAATGATAGCTGCCCGGAACGGCGGTCGTGACATCCCCCTTTGTTACGCGGTCAAATTCACCCGCAGGCACAATATACGAAGCAATGGCGCAAATGAAAGCAATGATAAATAAGAGGACATAGGCGTCAGGCATTTTAAATGTCGTTCGTTTTTTCTTAGGCTGTGTGTCGGCTGCTGGCATATTCATATTTTGATCCATCTCCTCTGTTTGAAAATATTAATTATTCTGAAAAGTCGCAATATGTGCTATATTATATACAGCCTATCTTTCTGTTTCAATAGAAATAAAGGAAAGCAGGTAAAATTCATTCTGATAAAAGGAGGTACTTCTTACCATGCAAAAGCTTTCCGAAGACATGAAACAAACCATTATGGACATCTTCGAGCATCTGCACGCGAACCCTGAAGTCAGCTGGAAGGAATATGAGACAACGGCATTTCTAAAACAAAAGCTTGGGGATTTAGGGTGCCGGACGCGCACGTTTTCAGACTGCACCGGAGTTGTCGGCGAAATCGGCTCGTGCTCGCCGGTTGTAGCGGTGCGTGCTGACATTGACGCATTATGGCAGGAGGTCAACGGGACATTTCGCGCCAATCATTCCTGCGGCCACGATTCACATATGACAATGGCATTGGGCACGTTAATGCTGCTGAAAAAACAGCCAGAGCTTCCGAAGGGAACAATCCGTTTCATTTTTCAGCCGGCAGAAGAAAAAGGAGGCGGCGCCTTGAAAATGATAGAAGAAGGCGTGCTTGATGATGTCGATTATTTGTACGGCGTTCACGTCCGTCCGATTCAGGAAACACAGAACGGCCGCTGCGCTCCATCTATTCTGCACGGATCAAGCCAGCATATTGAGGGGACGATTATCGGAGAGGAAGCCCACGGCGCACGCCCGCATCTCGGGAAAAACAGCATTGAAATTGCGGCATTACTTGTACATAAGCTCGGACTCATTCATATTGACCCGCAAATCCCGCATACCGTCAAAATGACCAAACTTCAAGCCGGCGGAGAAAGCTCTAACATCATTCCAGGAAAAGCATCGTTCAGCCTTGATTTGCGCGCGCAGACCAATGAAGCTATGGAAACGTTAATTGCCGAAACAGAAAGAGCCTGCGAATCGGCTGCCGCGGCATTCGGCGCGAAGATCGAACTGCAAAAGGAGCACAGCCTTCCTGCGGCAACACAAAACAAAGAAGCAGAAGCGATCATGGCAGAAGCCATTACGGATATCATCGGTGCAGAGCAGCTTGATGACCCGCTTGTCACCACCGGAGGCGAGGATTTCCATTTTTACGCCGTGAAAGTGCCGAACCTGAAAACAACCATGCTCGGTCTCGGCTGCGGACTCCAGCCCGGACTCCATCACCCGCACATGACCTTTGACCGAAACGCGATATTTACCGGCATTCACATTTTGGCTAATGCCGTAGTCAAAACCTTTCAGAAAGCGGAAACATCCGCTGCCGCTAACGCTTCTTAACGAAAAAAAGCAGCCTGGCTACAGGCTGCTTTCTCCATTACTTCTTCAAATCTTCAATTGAATTGACATTTTTCATATATTCCGGCACAACAAGGCCCATTTTCACGCCAGTCATGCTGGTGCCAATATCGTCATATTTGCCTTTATATTTGGCGGCGTATGCTTTATGGGTATTCGGCAGCCATGCGGAAAGGGATGCATCCGCGCTTCCCGTCGCAATTGCGGTCCACATTGGCCCGGCTTCTACCTGAGTAAGCGTCACGTCATAGCCTAAGTCTTCTAAGACTTTACCCATCACGTTTGTACTTGCAATCTCACTGTCCCACGCTACATAGGCAAGATTGATTTTATCACCATTTACCTTTTGAACACCTTTTGTCCACTCTGCAATCTGGTCCTTATGCTTTTTCACATAATCAGCAGCGACTTTGGCAGGTTTCTCGCCTTCTTCCACTCTGATCATCACTTCTCCCATCTCGTCTTGCGTCCATTTAAACTGGCTGAGAAGCTTTGCGGCATTCGGCTGTTCTTTGCTGAAGCCTTTGCGTGTGACCGTATGGATTTCCTCTGCGCTGCCGTAGGATTGCTTCGGATCATCGAGATATTTTAGCTTATATCTAGAGAACATCCAGTGCGGTGTCCACCCAGTAATGATAATCGGTTTCTTACGATCGTATGACTTTTTAAGCGTTGCGGTCATCGCAGCGCTTGACGCCGAAATCACTGTCCAGTCATTCAGGCCATAATCCTTCATCGCTTGGTCGGTCAGGGCCATAATCCCTGAACCGGGGTCAATCCCGATGATGGTCTTATTCACCTGTTCAGCCGCGGTTGCATTTTCATCGCTTTCTGAACCACAGGCCGCGAGTGAGAGCGCCAGCATGGCGGAAACGCCGATACCGATGATTTTTTTAAGCATCAGGCATTCCCCCTGCTTTTCTTCTTCACTTTGATATTTTGCGTAATACGGTCAAGCGTAATGGCAACGATAACGATAGCGATACCCGCCTCTACACCGACCCCTGTTTTCAGCTGTGTAACGGCGCTGTATACTTCAGAACCAAGTCCAGGCGCACCGACCATCGCGGCGATAACAACCATTGATAACGCAAGCATGATACTTTGGTTGATTCCGGCCAGAATGGTTTTTGTCGCAAGCGGAAGCTGAACTTTAAACAAACGCTGAGCTGTCGTAGAACCGAACGCCTCAGTCGCTTCAATCAGATCCGCCGGCACTTGTTTAATACCGAGAACAGTCATGCGGATTGTCGGCGGCATTGCAAAGATAACGGATGCAACAACCCCCGGTACAACACCGATGTTGAAGAAGAAAATTGCCGGCAATAGATATACGAAAGCAGGCATTGTCTGCATTAAATCAAGAATAGGCGTGACAATACGGCGAACCGTTTCTTTCTGGGACGCCCAAATTCCGATCGGAACCCCGACCACAATCGAAATAATCACAGATGTCAAAACAAGCGCCAATGTTTGAAGCATTGGATCCCAATAGCCTAAATAATCGATCAGGAGGAATCCAATCAATGTAAATAACGCAATTCCTCTCGTACTGATCCACCACGCGAGTGCGGCGAAAATAATCGTTAACAAAATAGATGGGATAAATCCAAGACCGCTGACAATTCCATTTACAAAAGCGGCCAATCCGTTTGCGATTCCGTCGAAGAATCCGCCAAATGTCATCGTAATCCAGTCAACAAAACGGTCAATGATATCTGCTAAAGGTATTCTAGGCAGTCTATCCATCTTATTTCACCTCCTGTACAGAAGGATCTTGTGTTTGTTCGTCAGTGCCTTCAGCGTTGATATACTCGTTATTGCCGGCAAGCGCGCCAATCAGTGCGCCTTTTACGACAATCCCTTTCATTCTTTGCTTCTCATCTACAACCGCAATTGGAATATTCGCATCAGAAACAGCGTCAAAAATCTCTGTCAGATACGTATTCTCTGGTACAGTCGTAAATTCTGTGTTCAAAATGTCTTGAAGAGGCATTTCAGACTCAGCCGCTTTTTTCGCATCAGACGCATAGACTACGCCCAACAATTTCTTTTGTTTGTCAACTGCGTAAATGGAAGAGATTCCAAGGTTTTTCATCAGTGTCAATGCTACGCGAGGCCCTTTATCAATCCGCACTGTTTCAGCGCGTTTCATAATGTGGCCTGCTGTGAGGACCTTAGATAAATCAACATCCTCAACGAATTTCTCAACATATTCGTTAGATGGATTCATCAGGATTTCCTCAGGCGTGCCGATTTGGACGATGTTACCGTCCTTCATTAGAACAATTCGGTCACCGATGCGCAATGCTTCATCCAAGTCGTGCGTAATAAAAATAATTGTTTTTCCGACATTATCGTGAAGATCAAGAAGTTCATCCTGCATATCTTTACGAATCAATGGATCGAGCGCACTGAAGGCTTCGTCCATCAGAAGAATGTCCGGATCATTTGTCAACGCGCGGGCAAGGCCGACACGCTGCTGCATCCCGCCTGAAAGCTGGTCAGGATATTGGTGTTCAAATCCTTCAAGGCCTACAAGCTTTAGAGACTCAAGCGCTTTTTGCTGGCGCTCTTGTTTGTCTACACCTTGAAGCTCCAGTCCGTATTCTGTGTTTTCAAGTATCGTTCTGTGCGGGAACAGAGCGAACTTTTGGAAGACCATGCTGATTTTTTTCCGGCGTACTTCCCGGAGCTGGTCTTTAGACATATTTGTTATCATGTCACCATCAATGTAAATATTTCCGGCAGTCGGTTCAATAAGCCGGTTTAATAGCCGTACTAACGTTGATTTACCGCTCCCTGATAGACCCATGATGACAAATATCTCACCATCATATACATCAAAATCAGCTTGATTTACCCCAACGGTTGATCCAGTCGCTTTCAGGATCTCTTTTTTTGTCTTTCCGTCGGCAAGCATCTGAACTGCTTTCTTTGTATGTTTCCCAAAAATTTTAGAGACTTTCTCGACTTTTATCTTAATTGGTTTCTCATCTACACTCATATTTTCCCTCCATATTAAGCAATCTTAATTAACGTAACATTTATGTAACATCTCCACAAACAGCATATTTCCTATTATTCTGTATCATTTCTTTATAAACATCCCTGTGGCCGTTTGACCTTATTTATGCTTCTAAATACTCTGTTATACTCCTTTATGATTGTATTTTACAGGTGATATTTCGCTCACCTATATTTGAAAGCGCTTTTAATGGAACTTAATTCCTCTTTTTTTCTATAATTGTTCTCCTTTACTGGAAAAATAAGTTGCTTTTCCACCTCCCATTATGTATTATAGTTTCATGACTATGAAACAATCAGATGATCAAATCAGAGCCCAAATCTTTAAAGCGCTGTCTGATGAATCAAGGCTTGCCATTATTCGAACGCTTTATTACAGCGGAAAAGAACTCAGCTGCGGTGAAGTAGGTGAAAAATGCGATATTGTCAAAACCACAGCATCCTATCATTTTAAAACGCTGCGGGAAGCGGGATTAACGGCAACCCGGAAAAATTCACGGACAAAATACGTCAGCCTGCGGGAAGACACATTTCAAACATACCTGCCCGGCTTTTTGGAAACCCTTTAACAAAGGGTTTCCTCTATACATATCTGTTTCATAGTTTCAAAGTTATAAAACTATAGGAGTGATAACATTTGAATCGTATTTGGCTTTTCTTCAGTGTGATGTTTGTCATTGGCACGGATACTTTTTTACTTTCTCCGCTTCTCCCGCTTTTACAGGATCAGTTTCATGTCTCTACCGATTTGTCGGGCTGGATGGTCAGTGCTTATGCACTCGGTTATGCGCTGTTCGCTTTAATTGCGGGCCCGATCTCAGACAGGCTTAACAGGAAAACAGTCATGCTGTGGGGACTTGCAGGCTTTATCGTATCCACGTTTTTATGCGGCATCGCACCCTCTTTTGCCGCCATGTGCCTGTTCCGTTTTGCCGCAGGCGTTAGCGCTGCGTTTGTGACGCCTCAAGTTTGGGCGTCCATCCCTGTCCTCGTCCAGCCTTCTCAGATCATGAAAAGCATGGGGATTGCAACAGCGGGATTGGCCGCTTCACAAATGCTCGGACTGCCGATCGGAGGTTTTTTCGCTTCCTTTACATGGCATACGCCCTTTTTCGTTTTGTCAGCGTGCTCGCTTATTCTTCTATTGATTCTGGCGGCTGTTATGCCTGATATTCGACCTACTGAACAAATAGCGCGCACGTCAATTTCCGCTCCATATCGGGAGCTGTTTTCGCTGCCGAAAACAGCGGTCATTTTGCTGGCCTATTTCCTCTTTCAAACCGGAAATTTCGCATCGTTCAGCTTTCTCGGCACTTGGCTTTCTGCGGATTATCATTTAACCGTGTCGCAAATTGGCGCCGCTATGCTTGTACTCGGACTGGGAAATATGCTCGGAAGCCTGCTCGGAAGCCGGATTTCAGAAAAGCTGGGCATGTTTAAAACATTGATCGGCGGCATGCTGCTGATGGGCGCTCTCTATTTCGCTCTTCCTTTCTTTCCTAACTTAATTTTAGTAGAAACAAGCTTTTTTCTCACATTCTTTACAGCTGGCATCATCTTTCCGTTAATGATGGGTGTTTTTCAATCCATTTCACCGAATGCGCGAGGAACCATCGCTTCCCTTTCCAATGCCGCTATGTATGCAGGTACCACTGTCGGCACATGTGCTGCAGGTTTTTTATATCAAAGCGCACACCATTTCGGAGCCGTCACAGGATTTACAGCCATTCTATTCATCCTGTCGATGACGCTCTACCAGACAACCGGGAATCGCCAATCCGCAGCCCGGGCGTAAATGTAAGAAAAGCACCTCAATCGCGAGGTGCTTTGCTTATTCAAGCTCAGTTTGTTTTGTTTCTTTCCCCATAATCAAAATACAAGCAACTGCGAGTAAGATGGCAATGCAAAAGATTGAAAAGATGACTGAAAACGAAATATGGCGGGCTGCGAGCGTTCCGACGAGCAGCGGGCCGAAGATGCCGCCGATTCTTCCAAACGCCGCTGTCGTTCCTGAACCTGTTGCGCGAATCGCTGTTGGGTATTGCTCCGGTGTATAGGCATACAGCACGCCCCACGCACCAAGATTGAAAAACGATAACAGCATGCCCGCCGTAAGCAGAAGGCCTAAGGAATCAGCTGTTCCGAAGAAATAGGCGCTTCCTGCCGTACCGATCAAGTAAATGACGAGTATCCGCTTCCGGCCCGCTTTTTCAATCAGCCATGCAGCGGAAAAATAGCCCGGAAGCTGAGCAAGCGTCATCAGCAGGACATATTCAAAGCTTTGAATCATGCTGAAGCCTTTCATCAGCATGACACTCGGCAGCCATAGGAACATGCCGTAATAAGAAAACACCACGCAGAACCACACGATCGACAGCATCACAGTCGGCCTTATATACTGTCTTGCCCAGACGCTTTTTACATTCTCCCACACCGATTTCTTTTTGGCAGAAAGCGACTCATATTTCGGCGAATCAGGCAGACCCGTCCGCAAGTACAGCGCATAAAAAGCAGTCAGCGCGGTTAACAGCAGGGCAGCCTGCCAGCCGAAGCTTGGGATCACAAAGTAAGAAATCAGTGCCGCTGCGAGCCAGCCTGCGGCCCAAAAGCTTTCCAGGAGCACAATCACTCTGCCGCGCTTCTCAGGCACAACCGCTTCCGATACAAGTGTTGAAGCAACTGGGAGCTCTCCGCCAAGCCCCATCCCGATGACAAAACGAAGAATGAGAAATGCTGATAAGCTCGTTACAAAAGCGGAAATGCCGCTTCCGATGGAAAAGCACAAAAGGGTAATGATAAACACTTTTTTGCGGCCGATTCGATCAGCCAGTAAACCAAACAAAAACGCACCCGCGGCCATGCCGATGGAATTGACGCTTCCGATCCATTTCATTTCTTCAGGCGACAGATTCCACTCCACATGGAGCGCGGCGATAATAAACGATAATATTCCGACATCCATTGCATCAAACAGCCACCCTAAGCCGGCGACGCCCAGCAGTTTACGCTGGGAAATAGGCTGTCGTTTTCCCATTGCCAACACCTCTGATATGCAAAATGATTACCGTTTAAGTTTACACCTGTCTTTACATGTTGTCATTAACAAAATGAAGGAAATGAAAAACCCCGCTTATGTTTCACAAGCGGGGTTCCTTTTATTGCTGCAAGGCTGCTTTTTTAATATTATCCTGCAGCTGGGCAATACGTCTCGCGCCTTCTTCGCGGAGGCGTTTGTTTTCTTCTTCGATTTGTTTTGTTTCCTGCATGCCGCTGACGATCGTGTTCCAAGACGATTCGATTGTTTCAATATCTATGCTTGGTCTGCCGGCCATTCTGGCAATTTCAACACTTTGGTTCGAGATGTTTTCGGCATTTCGTCTCAGCATCTCGTTTGTCCGGCGGTCAAGCTCGCTCATGGAGTCAGCCACAAGCTTTTGGCGTTTCACGGTAACAGCCTGAATAATGCCGTTTTTAAAAATCGGAATGGTGATAATGAACGCTGAATTGATTTTCCCGATCAGCTTTGCATTTCCGCGCTGCAGGAGACGGATTTGAGGTGCCGTTTGAAGAGCCACCATCCGTGCCATATCCAGATCATACACCCGTTCTTCAAGCGCCTGAATGCCATTGCGCAGTGTATCGAGCTGCATTTGCGCCAGCTGATTTCCGCTTGCCGCTTTTTCTTCATATGAAGGAAGGACCGACTGCATTTCTTCCAGCTTCATTTGCCCGGCAACGACGTATTTTTCAAGCTCCATATAGTATTTGATATTGTTTTCATACATTTCATCGAGCGTGTAGTTCGTCTTTGTCATCTCATCTTTGTATTTCGAAATCTCAACGTTGATTTTTTCAATCTCCCCGCCGAGTGTCTGATACTTTTTAAAGATTTTTTCAATCATGCTTCCGCCGCGTTTGAAAATTTTCGCCATTAATCCCTTCGGCTCATCAAAATCGTTTTTATCGAAGCGGTCCATGATTTTCCCGAGCTGAGTCAGCATTGTGCCGGAGTCTGTCACGCTTGTTGTTTTCATCATTCCCAGGATGCGGTCAGAGAACTTGGAAATTTCAACGGCCGGCTCCTTGCCGTACTCAAGCAGCTCCATTTGGTTTTTGACGTCTATTTGCTGAACAAGCCGCTTCACCTCTGGTTCCTGACGGAGCTGGAGACGGATATCGTCAGCTTTTTGCTGGGAAATTTCTTCGTTTTTATCGAGAACAAGAGGATTTTGGTTTTCAGTTGTCATGCTTTTCTTCTCTCCTTATTTTTGGGTAATCGTTCTGAACAGCCTGCTCACAATCGAAGGCTCTTTATAGTCCTGCTGAAACACCATGTCGTCGAGCCAGTGGATATCATACTGATCCTCTTCAATAAACTGCTCAATATCTTGATGGCCGGGAGGGTTATAAATCATGATGTCGATCCCGATTTCATTTAGGAACAGCAGAGCCACAGCATCCGAACGCGTGAGTCCGCCGCTCATTTCCGTATGATATAAAACGAGTTTCGGAACGGTTTGCGCGTAGTCGAACATGTGAATCAGTTTCAGCAGATGAGCAGGCAGGTTTGTTGTTTGTTTAAACAAGTAAATTTGAACATCTTTGATTTGTTCCTGAGGCAGGGCCTTAAGCCGCGGGTGTCTGCACATTCTCGAAATGGTCTTGGCAATGGCAGTCTGAACGCCCGCCGGCAGCTGCTTGTACTGCCACACATTGCTTGCCATCAGCTTGTCCGGATCAATGTTCCCCTCGTGATCAAGTGCGTGGCTGTAGTGAAATTGATAGTTTGACTTTATTTCTTCAGTAAACGGAAAGCTTCTGACCATTTCTGTTTCCTGATAATCCGCTAATGTATGAAGCCTGTTCCAATATTCTTTATTGTCTTTCGACACACCCATAATTTTGGCGAATACATTCGGAATCTCGATGGAATGTTTATCAGCTTTGAAATTCGGCCGAATAAAGGCGCGCTCTTTCGTGATTAAAAACAGTTCATCATAGGTCGTTTTCAATGTAACAGATACCGGTGTGTGATCTCTGAACTGCCATGGCTTGTACAGCATGGATTCTTCGTGATTGAGCACATGTTCAATTTCCTTTGTTGAGCGGTAGGCGACTGTTGATTTCCGGTCCGGTTTTTCTTTTGGAAATGGCTGAAGCTCTGAAACGTCGGGGAGCTTTTCCGTAAAACTGAGCTCCTGCTTCGGATCAACAAGCGTCAGCTGATCGGTACCCGCCGGATGGAACAACAGAACATCGCAGCCGACTAGCATCAGATAATATAAGAAATAGAGCTGGCTTTTCGTCGCGTCTCCGTACCAAACAACCTTTGGCATCTCCCGCTCTATATCGGTTTTTTCCAGCCAAGGATTCAGGTGATTCAAAGAAAACTTCGAAACATCAAGCAGCACTCTGCGAAAATCAGGATGATTCAGCCCCTTGTCATGACTGTCCGCAAAGGTATGTAAAAGCGTCATCAGCGCTTTTCTTAAATGGCGGTGCATCAAGGGATTTGAGTGCTTCGCAATCAGCTTTTCCCCGTCCAGAAAGGCAACAAAACGGCTGACTGACAGCCCTTTTTCTTTCTGATTGATGGAATGAATATGCTGAAGCTTTTGAAATGTTTCCGGTTCGATTGTTTTATCAAGCGTTTCACTCAGAATGGTAATGCGGTCGTTTACAGACAGCTCATACAGCTCGTTATAGTAGTCTGTCTCATCAATAGGCGTGCCTAATATCTGCCCGGCAAGACGAGAAAATGAAAGGCCTTGTTCTGTTTCATAGTGATCCCGCTCGGGCAGTGGCTGAAACAGCAGGCTTTTCCACTCTCCCTCCGCCGGAAGTGCTTTATGAATGGTTAGTTCTTCTTGTCTCATCTTATCCTCCTTTCCGGTTTGTCATGAGAAGATATTTCTGTAACAAAAAAGGAAGGACATTGAACCTCCCTCCTTGTTTTGTTTTATTCTTCTTTTGAAGCGGCTGTTTGTTCGCGCACCTGCTTTTGTTTGTTGATGTAGTGAATGATCAATGTTACCGCAAATGCTGCGATAATGATCATGAAGAATACAGAGTGCGGCATTTCGTAATGGAAAGCGCTCGCCGCCATTTTCAGCGCGATAATACCGATTAACACGAATGCTGTGTTTTCCAGCTCAGGAATTTTATCAATCAGGACAAGGAATACTTTCGCCACTGTACGCATCATCAGAATACCGAGCATACCGCCGATCAAAAGCACCCATACTTTTTCAGATACCGCAAACGCGGCAAGGATGCTGTCCACAGAGAAGGCAAGGTCCATTAATTCAACTGAAACGACAGTCGCCCAGAAGATCCCGAACGTGCGGACCATCCAAGAGTTTTTCTTCATGCCGTCCGCTTCCTCATCATTTTCGCCGATCCAGAAGTGCTTAATGACGAGCCAAGCCAGGTAGAGGGCGCCAAGCACCTTGATCCACCAGAATTTGATGAGGAGCATACCAAGCCCAATGAAAATAAACCTGAAAATATAAGCTCCAAACAAACCATACGTTAACGCTTTTTTCCGCTGTTTTTCCGGCAGGTGTTTGACCATGACCGCAAGAACAAGCGCGTTATCGGCCGATAAAAGGCCTTCCAGAACAACAAGGGAGCCGATCAGACCCCAGGAAACAGGATCAGTCAGCACTTCCCCCCACATTTTCCAATCGAAAAATGAAGCATACGTAGACATGATATGATGTAAAAAGTCCAAATTTTTTCCTCCTATTAATTTGAAACGGTGACTTCTCTATTTGTCACTCGCTTACACTTGCAAACCGTAGTTCCGGCACAATGCAGCCAGCCCGCCGGAAAAACCGCTGCCGATCGCATTGAATTTCCACTCTCCGCCGTGTCTGTAAAGCTCACAAACAACAACAGCCGTTTCAATGGAAAAGTCTTCTCCTAAATCAAAGCGAAGAAGCTCATTCTGCGTTTCTTCATCCACAACGCGCACAAACGCATTGGAAACTTGTCCAAAGTTTTGGCTGCGTGCGTCAGCGTCGTGAATGGTCACTGTGATGCCGATTTTTTCAATGTGAGCAGGTACCTTTGAAAAATCAACGATAATCTGCTCATCATCTCCGTCGCCCTCACCCGTGCGGTTGTCACCCGTATGGATGACACCGCCGCTTGGATGTTCAAGGTTATTATAGAAGACGAAATCGAGATCATTCACGCAGTTATCATGCGCATCAACTAAAAAGGCTGAAGCATCCAGGTCAAAATCGTCTCCGCCGGAGTACTTGTTTGTATCCCAGCCTAAGCCGATCACCGCTTTTGTGAGTCCCGGATTTGTTTTCGTTAAATCGATTCGCTGTCCTTTTGATAATTGAATGGCCATACTGCCTCTCTCCTTTCTGCTCTTCGTATTTGTCTTAACCGACTTGCAAACCGTAGTCCGTTGCGATGCGGGCAAGGCCGCCTTGGTAGCCTGAGCCCATAGCGGAGAATTTCCACTCGCCGTTATGTCTGTAAAGCTCCCCTGCAATGATTGCTGTCTCAATAGAGAAATCTTCCGCAAGGTCGTAACGGATGAGCTCTTCATTTGTTTCTTCATTTACGATGCGGACGAACGCGTTTGATACTTGTCCAAAGTTTTGGCTGCGCGCTTCTGCGTCGTGAATGGTGATAACAAATGAGATTTTATCAATGTTTGCCGGTACAGCGCTGAGATTCACTTTTACATTCTCATCATCGCCTTCGCCAGCGCCAGTCAGGTTATCGCCTGAATGAACGACTGAACCGTTGCCGCCTTCAAGCTGGTTGTAGAAAATAAAGTCGTTTGGAGACGCGCATTTGCCCGCCGCATCTAACAGAAACACGCTTGAATCAAGATCAAAGTCGTGCCCGCCGTCATACTTGTTCGTATCCCAGCCTAAACCGACAACAACCTTTGAAAGACCCGGATTTGTTTTTGTTAAATCTACTTTTTGTCCTTTTGCCAATGAAATTGTCATGTTTCATCCACTCCTTTTCTTTTATACGTATCGGTTGATAATATCTTCTAATCTCGTATCGTTTGTGCCTTCACCAATCGCCGCAAACTTCCACTCACTGCCGCTTCGGTAGATTTCTGCTGTAATGAGGCTTGTTCTGCCGGCATAATTGTCTCTCAAATTGTATTTGAGCATTTCTTCATGATTAGATTGGTTAACGACGCGGATAAACGCGTTTTGAATCATGCCGAAATCTTGTTTTCTTCTGACACAATCGTAAATGTTCACTACAAATACAAGCTTATCGATGTTTGCAGGCACTTTATTCAAATCTATCATAATTTGCTCGTCATCGCCCGCGCCGTCACCCGTCAAGTTGTCGCCTGTATGCTGTACACCGCCGCAGCGGCTTTTCAGGTTCCCGAAATAAACCAAGTTATTCTTATCAGTGAATTTTCCGTTTTCCAGCATCACCACTGAAGCGTCACAGTCGATATTCGGACCGCCTCCGCCAAGCAGTTTGCTGAAGAATCCTCCGCCTGAAGACACCGGGTCCCAGCCGAGACCGACCATCAATTTTGACAGGCCGGCTTTTCCTTTTGTTAAATCAATTCGCTGACCTTTTTCTAAAGAAATTGCCACACGATTCACTCCTACTCATCGAAATGTGAAGATAGTCACATTTATTTTTACGCTCACAAGGTAAATAAGCGGTAAATTATTAATATATACGTTTGTTATTATATCAAAGTTTCGTAAAAGTTAAGAATAATTGACGAAAAACCTCGAAAAAAAACTTCCATATTTGATATATGTTTTGCAGATGCTATGAAGTACGCATCTTAAACAAACCATTTGACGCGAGCGAGCCATTTTGCCTATTCTTGTGTCACATTCTAAAAACAGACAGAAAGGAAGCGGCCTTTTGATTCATTTAAGCGTACTTGATCAGGCACCTGTTTCTAAAGGAGAAAGCCCTGTGACGACTCTTCAGCATTCGGTTGAGCTTGCCGCACTGAGCGAGCAGTGGGGCTATAAGCGTTATTGGTTTGCCGAACATCACAGCACGAGAGGACTGGCAAGCACGGCGCCTGAAATTATGATCGCACGCATCGCGGCACAGACAAGCACGATTCGTGTCGGGTCAGGCGGCGTGCTGCTGCCCCAGTACAGCCCGTTTAAAGTGGCTGAGACCTTTCGCCAGCTTGAGGCGCTGTATCCAAATCGGATTGACCTTGGTGTCGGCCGTTCCCCCGGCGGCACGACAAAAACCCGTCTTGCGCTAACGGACGGGGTGAAAAAAAGCTTAACCGAATTTAACAGACAGCTGCAGGACGTCTCTTATTTTCTCACCGATTCCCTGCCTGCCGGGCATCCGTATATTGGAATCAAAGCGGCGCCCCTTATTGACACTGCACCTGAGCTATGGGTGCTCGGTCTCGGTGAAAACAGCGCAAGACACGCGGCGCAGCAGGGGATTGGATATGTGTTTGGGCATTTCATTAATCCAGAACGGGGTGAAAACGCGTTTCGCGTATATCGAGAAAGCTTTCGGCCTTCACCCCATTTTTCGTCTCCAGCAGCACTTTTTACGATTTTTGTCATTTGCGCAAAAACAGATGAAGAGGCAGAAGAGCTTGCGTTAAGCCAGGATTTATGGCTTCTTCGCGTCGGAAAAGGCTTGGACAGCCGCGTGCCGAGCATTGAGGAAGCAAAAGCGAATCCCTATACAGCGTCTGATAAAAAATTGATAGAAGAAAACAGAAAGCGGATGGTGATCGGTTCTCCAACCACTGTCAAACAGCAGCTTTTAGAGCTCAAAAACCTTTATGACACAAATGAAATTATGGTTCTGTGCAATGTGTTTGATTTTGAAGCGAAAAAAGAATCGTATGAGCGTCTTGCCGAGCTGTTTCTATAAAAAAAGCAGTTTTCCCTGTGGGAAACTGCTTTTCAAGCTACTGGCGCGCCTTTTTGCGCTGGGTTTCTTTTTTGATAAATGTCCAAACACCTTGAACCGCAAATCCGATCAAAAGCAGCACGATCAAAAGCAGGGTAATTGACGGCCCTGGGGGCGTTCCAAGCTGATAGGACGATGTCAGTCCCATAAATACGCTGAATAATGAAATCAGTATGGCTGTTATAAATACCATGTTAAAGCCTTTTGCAATTCTGATGGCGAATGCTGCCGGCAATACGAGCAGGGCTGATACAAGAAGAACCCCGATGATCGGAATAATGACTGAGATCGCAAGGCCTGTAACGATACTGAATGACATCGACAGGAAGTTTGTATTAATCCCCGATGTTTTCGCTGTTGCTTCATCAAATGTCAGCAGGTAGAGCGGTCTTTTCAGGACGATAAAGTAAAGCAGGATCAGCAGTGTAATGATACTGATAATGTACACCTGCTGCTGGTTTACCGTCACGAGCGATCCAAATAGGTATTGATCGATGCTCAGATTAGCGGTGCCCTTTGAAAGGCTGATTAAAAACATCGCAAATGACAAGCCGGCCGCCATTAAGATGGCAATGGACACTTCTGAATACGTCCGATATGCCCGCCGCATGTATTCAATCCCGATTGCGCCGGCGGTCACCACAACTATGCTCGCCGCGGTGATATTGGTGCTGAGAAAAAAGCTGATGGCAACACCCGATAAAGAAATATGTGAAAGCGTGTCAGCCATTAAGGCCTGTCTTCTGAGAACGAGATACACCCCTAAAATCGGGGCCATGATGGCGATCATGCCGCCTGCTAGAAAAGCTCGTCGCATGAATTCCAAGTCAAACATTTCCATCCGCCTTTTTCTCCTCTCTCTAATCGAATCACTTTATCTAAAAATTGCTGTACTTCATTTTGTTCATGAGTAACCATTACCACTGTGCGGTTGTGATTTTTCACGAGATGGTGCATAAATTCGTAAAATCCTTTTCTGCTGTCATAGTCAACGGCTGTTGTCGGTTCGTCCAGCATGAGAAGGTCAGGATTGCTGGCTAGCATTCTGGCGATACAGATTTTTTGCTTTTGCCCGCCTGATAAATCGCCGATTTTACGGTGGCGGAACTCCCACATTTCCACCATTTTCAGTGCTTTTTCTACCTCGATATGATCTTCTTCATTTAACCGTTTAAACCATTTCCCTTTTGCATAGCGCCCTGACTGAACAAGCTCGAGCACTGTGCTTGGAAAGCCGGCATTAAATGAAGAAATTTGCTGCGGGACGTATCCTATCGTCAGCCGTTTTCCTTCTGTATTCCTTTTACTGATCGTCACCGTGCCTTCCCACGGTTTCAGCATGCCGAGCATCACCTTTATAAGCGTCGATTTAGAGGCGCCGTTTGGTCCCGTGATGCCGACGAACTCACCGCTTTCAATATCCAGTGATACTTTATCTAAAACAGGCGTGTGGGAGTAGCCGAATACGATATCTTTCAATGAGACGAGATTCATGTTAATCTTCCTTTCTCACAAAGAAATAGTGTGCACCCTCCGGCGCACACCATCTTATGATTTAACCAATAGTGAATCTTTCAGAGCATCGAGGTTTTGTTTCATCACGTCGATATACCCTAAACCTTTGTCCTGTTCTTCTTTGCTTAAGCCTTCCAGTGTATTCAGCACTTCTGTCTTCGCGCCGATTTCACTGGCTAGCGTATCTGCGACCTTTGAGGATGCAATTTCTTCAAAGTAAATGACTTTTACGTTATGTTCTTTGGCATATGTTTTCAGCTTTGCCAAGTCGGCTGCGCTTGGTTCTTGGTCAGGCGAAAGCCCTGCAATCGGAACCTGCGTCAGGCCGTACTCTTTTGCCAGATAGCCAAAAGCTGTATGCTGCGTGATAAATTCTTTCTTCGCCGCTTTTTTTACGGTTGTACGATATAGTTTATCAAGATCCTGCAGTTTTGCAATATATTCTGCACTATTTTTCTCATAGTATTCTTTATGATCCGGGTCCTGCTTCACGATTTGCGCCGTAATATTTTTAACTTCCTTCTGCGCCAAAACAGGGCTGAGCCATATGTGAGGGTCTATTGCATGGCTGCGCTCATGCTCTCCATGCCCGTGCTCTTCTTCCTCAGAGCCTTCCATTAAATCAATGCCTTTGCTTGCATTGACGAAAACGGAATGACCTTGGCCCATGCTTTTTTCAGCTGACGGTACCCACGTTTCCATGTACTCACTATTATAAATGAACAAATCGGCATCCTGAATGTTGGCAATGTCTTTCGGCGTCGGCTCCCAATCATGCGGTTCAACTGAAGAAGGGATTAACAAATCCACATCGCCTTTGTCTTTTACTATTTGTTTTGTAAATTCATACATTGGGTAGAACGTTGTGACAATGTGCAGTTTATCACCTTTAGAATCCGCCGACCCTTTTGTTGATGAGTTGCCGCATGCTGCAACTAGTAAAAAGCACGCCGCAATCACGAACAAACCGCCCCATCTTTTAAACATATCGGATATCCCCTCTTTTCATAAACACTTAAATCAAAATGATAACGATTTTATAATCCTATATCATAATAAACCGAAGTCATTACGTTTTGCAAGATTAAATTTCATTTTGATTTTATTCTTCCCGGCTATGGCGCGAATATATGTACCTAAAAAACCCGGCTGAAAAAGCCGGGCTGAGTCATTTTATTGTATTGTCGAGAAGATACACTCTGCTCTCGAAAGGCTGGAACACCATTTCATCAGCAAGATCACCGCTGTTGCTATAATTGCTGAGAAGCAGAGATGCCTGGGCCATGCCGCAGTGCTCAGGCCATCGGAAAACGGCTTGCTCTTTTGAAAAGTTATTGACCGACAAAAGCTGCTGTTTGCCGTTTTCTCTCATGTATACAAACAGCTGCGGATCATCCGGAAGCAAAAGATCATAGCTTCCTTTGATGAGATCAGCGTACTGCTTTCTCAGGCGGATCAGCTTTTTGTAGTAAGTGAAGATCGAATCAGGGTCTGTCAGTGCTTCCTCGACATTGATGGATGTGAAGTTCGGGTTGACCTTCAGCCAAGGTGTGCCGTCAGTAAATCCGGCATTTTTGCCGCTGCTCCACTGCATCGGCGTCCGGGCGTGATCCCGGCTTTTAGCTAAGATTGATCTCATTACATCTTCTGGATCATAGCCTTTTTCAAACACCCGTTTATGATACATATGAATCGTTTGGATATCTTTGTAGTCCTCAATTCGGGTAAACGGCGCGTTTGTCATCCCGATTTCTTCTCCCTGATACATATACGGCGTGCCTTTCATGAGATAAAGAACGGTAGCCAGCATTTTCGCGGATGCTTTGCGGTATTCCCCCTCGTCTCCAAATCTGGACACAATCCGGGGCTGGTCGTGGTTGCACCAATATAATGTATTCCAGCCTTGATGTTCAAGCTTTTTTTGCCATGCTGTCAGTACCGATTTTAAATCAGAAAGCTCAAGGGGCTTTACATCCCAATGTTCTTTTCCGGGCTGCTGGTCAAGCTCCATATGCTGAAAATGAAAAATCATATTCAGCTCGTGCTTAGCTGTTCCCGTATACTTCAGGCCCTCTTCCGGTGTGACACTGCCGACCTCTCCCACAGACATGACATCATATTGAGAAAACACTTCATCTGTCATTTCTTTTAAGTAGTCATGGATTCGTTCGCCATTTGGCTGGAAAGGCTTCGGCTCAGCCTGCTGATTGACATAGTCCTCATACGAGGGAAGATATTCTTTCTTGGAAATGAGATGGAGCTGGTCTATACGCAAGCCGTCGACCCCTTTATCCAGCCAAAATTTCATCATGTCATACACCGCTTGGCGAACTTCGGGATTTTCCCAGTTTAAGTCAGCTTGTTTGACGGCATTCATATGAAGATAATATTCTCCCGTGTGCTCCTCATATTCCCAGACCGGTCGTCCATAGTTAGACACCCAGTCTGTCGGCGGACCGTTCTTTGTGCCGGGGCGCCAAATATAATAGCTGCGGTATTTGCTGTTTTTGTCCATTTCAGCCTCTTTAAACCACGGATGCTCGACAGAAGTGTGGTTTAACACAAAGTCCATCACCAGCTTTAACCCGCGCTGATGCACCTGGTCAACCAGTTCGTGAAAATCGTCCATCGTTCCATATGAATCCATCATTGCTTTATGGTCCGTCACATCATAGCCATAATCAACATTTGGAGAAGGATAGAGCGGGCAAATCCAAATCACATCCGCCCCGAGCTCCTTTATGTAATCAAGGCGGGACATGATCCCCCGCAGGTCTCCAATTCCATCTCCATTACTGTCCTGAAAGCTTCTCGGATAAATTTGATACACCACCGCATCCTTCCACCAGTCTGTTTTCATCCCGCAGTCCCCCTGTTTTGTGTTCTATTCAAGCTGAGACGGATAAAGTGTCATTCCGCCGTCGACGAATAGTGTTGTGCCGGTCACGTAGCTCGCTTCCTCAGATACGAGCCATGCCGCTGCCGCCGCTACTTCTTCCGGCTTTCCAAAGGCTTTCATCGGGATTTTTTCCAGTTGTTTTTGCCTGCTTTCTTCCTTTTTGGTATCCACATTTGATTCTGTCGCAATGGTACCGGGCGCTATCGCGTTGACGCGGATTCCTTTATCCGCATAGTTGACCGCCAGCGTTTCTGTCATCATCTTGATGCCGCCTTTGGACGTGGAATACTGGACGTTGACGGGGCGCGGGATCTGCTGGTGAACACTTGAGATATTCAGCACATTGCCTTTGATGTTGTTTTTCATCATGTGGTTAAGCGCTGCTCTCGCTCCCAGAAAGGTTCCCGTGACGTTAACATCAATGACTCTCTGCCAATCTTCAAGAGTCATCTCATGCGGCATAGCCTCCGCACCATTAAAGCCGGAGTTGTTCACCATCACATCGAGCGTGCCGAAATGCTCTAAAGCGGTATCCAAGAGCGCCTGAATCCCTGCTTCTTTTGACACGTCCGCCTCAATTGCGACAGCTTTTCCTCCGTTATGCTTAATGATGTCCACCGTTTCATCAGCTCCGGTCGGATCGCTGTGGTAGTTCACGACAACATTCATGTTCTCCTGACCGAACCGCTCCGCTATGGCTTTCCCGATTCCTTTTGAAGAACCTGTCACAATCGCTGTTTTACCTGTTAAATCTTTATACATAAACGATATCCTCCTCTGATTTTCCATTATGCAGTGGAAAATACCCCATTTTTCCGGGTTGAAAACAGCATAAAAAAGCAGAGAACCTGTATGTTCTCTGCCATCTTCTATTGAAAACGCTGGTCAGTAAGCTTCTTTTTAATATCCATTAGCCTGCGGTAAAAGAAAGCCGCGGATTCGTAACGTTCTTGCTGATTGAAACGTTCCGCTGTATCATGCAGCAGATCTTCTGCATCGGCAAGAAGCTGGCGGGATTCCAGCAGGTCAAAGCATTCTGTAAGCACGTTCCGGTCGCCGCTTCCAAGATACAGCTCATGAATGAGGCGGAATTTCGTCAAGTACATGTCATCGTCCCATTCAGTTGCACTCTTTATCCCGAGGCCATACGTCTCTGCCGCTTTATCGTATTTTCCTTCTTTACAGTAGATATGGGTCAGTGAAAAAAAAGCTTGAACGGCTTGCTGAAAGTTGTGCTCCTCAAAAATAGCGGCGGCTGTTTTGAAATAGTCCTCCGCTTCCTTGTAATCGCCCAGACTGTATTTACAGTGGCCGACATTATAATGGGCGGCGGCGATCATATACGCTTCTTCAAGCTGTCTGGCATGATCTAAGGCGCTGCACAGGTGTGTCAGTGCTTTTTCGTAATGATAAACATCGGCCAAATTCCCGGCGATAATAAATTCACACTGCACACGGCGGCGCCCGTACAATTCATATTTCGTATAGATATCAAGCGCCTGGCTCGCGTAATTCATTGAAAAATACGTTTGTTTGATGTGATAATACACTTCCGCAACCTTAAAAAGAAACTCGGCTTTTTCGATCTCATCCTCGACATACTCGAGCTTTTCCTCAGCATGCTTGTAATGGTCAATCGCTAAAATAAAATTTTTCTGCTTAAATTCGTACATCCCTCTGAAATAATAAAAGTAGTATTCCAATAAGCCCGTAAGTTTTTGCTGATTGCTTTCAATTTCGTTCAGCATATCAGAGAACGGAGGCTTGGTGTCGCTGTCTTTTACTGGCATCAGCTTATCAAGCATGATTCGGTGCCGGAATTCCATCAAAGAAAAATATAAAAGCAAGTCCTGATTTTCTTCCATATCTTCTAAATCGTATTCAATCTCCCGTTTTAACGCCTCTGCTTGGTCCGCTTCAAATGCGCGAATGAGCTTGTACCATTCATTTAGCTTTACTGCTACATCTTCAGATGGAATCTTTGCTCTCATCAGTCTGCCTCCTTCCTCCTGCTACTATTTATGTTATATTTTATCATAGCTGTTCACTTTTAGAGAGAGTCAATCACTTAAAAGCGTTAACATGCAGCACACCACGAGAAAGTGAGACTGATATGAAATTATCCGCGAAAACATCTGTTGTCTTATGTATTCTGTTTCTTCTTGATCTGTGTTTTAGCTATATACGGCATGAATGGCAATCTCAAAACGCCTTGCAGCATATGCCTGTCCCTTCGGATCTTCATCCGATTGTGAAGCAGAATGCCGATGCCCTCAAAGCAGCAGCAGCGAATCAAGGCATTACCGTCGTCATGACTGAAGGATTCAGGTCCTTTAAGGAACAAGACGAATTATATAAACAGGGACGTACAAAAAAAGGGAATATTGTCACCTATGCAAGAGGAGGGGAATCGTATCATAACTATGGCTTAGCTATTGATTTCGCTCTTCAAAAAAAGGATGGCAGCATCATATGGGATATGGAATATGACGGCAATCAAAACGGAAAATCAGATTGGCTGGAGGTTGTCGAAATCGCTAAGAAACTCGGTTTTGAGTGGGGCGGGGACTGGAAACGATTCAAGGACTACCCCCACTTGGAGATGGTTCCTCGCTAGACACCTCACAGCCTTTTCTTTTTCCTTATATGCGCATCAATATAGGGAGGATATACCGGATGATAGACAAGCTTGTATTGCTGATCGATGCCTGTTGGAAAATCAGGCTGCCACTTCAGCTTCACATCAAACGCGGCTAAAAATGTTTCTCTCGCTTCTTCAGCTGAAACATCCGGCCTGTGATTGATAGTTTCTAACTGTTCAGGATCAATATCCGGGGCCATAAAAGCGTCAATCATCCCGGTTTCCGGATTGACAATGATGCGGGCGGCGCCGAACCGCAGCGGCACGCCTTTATACCAGACAGAAAAATGATTGCGGACCCTCCCTCTATCATCAATTCGGACGGGATTCACTCTGAAAAATTCAGCCGCTCTCGGATAGAGGGCGTACAAAAACTGAAGCGCTGCCCTTTGACATTCTTCCGTTGAGCATGGGCGGCCGTTCTGCGGGTCAATAAAAGAGATCGCTGCTTTTAATTTCCCTGTTCTTTTATCAGTCTTCATTTTGATTGTATTTTTATTTCTCGTTTCAAAATAACTCCCTATGCTTAAATCCTTACGCTCCGGCGTATTGCCTTTGCGCCATGTGCTTCCTATTTCTTCTCCAAAGTCTCTTTCACTGACTTTCTGCATATCAGAGGTGAGTCCCAGCATGGCGTATATATCGATTTGTTCGTTGTTCTGAAGCGGCGGCAGAGGCGTCCCGTTTTCTATTCTTTCATCGGCGATATGCTGGTCAGGCACGATGTCGTCTACATCCGCAGGATAGCTGTATCCCGGCAGAATCGGTTCATACACAAGGCGGGGGGTTTGTTCGCCATCAATGACATCGTACATCAGCTGCAAAGACATTGTATTTAAGTAATGAGACACAACCTTCTCTTTTGCTACAAATTCCTTTGGAACTTCGGCTTTATACCCTTCTCCGTAATATAAAAAATGGACGATCTGTCCGCTTTTTGTCATTTCAATTAAAAAGCCTGAATTGGGAAGCGGAAGCCCTAATTCCATTTTGGTATAGATAAAACGAATGTGCTGTCCTCGCTCTTCCTTGCCTTGGAAATGAAAATTCATAAACGTATTGGGATGATTGGCAGCGGCGAACTGAAGAGCCGTCAGCTTCAGCTCGGCTTCCGGAAGTTTTTTGTCTGTCTCGGAGCGCACGGTTGTTGAAAAGGTAAGCAAAGCGCCGTCATTACCGAGTTCCACTGTAATGTGCTTTTCCGGATTTTCGGGGTCCTTCCAGATGAAGTATGCCTGCCTCTTCTTCTTTTGCTTTTGGTCGTAATCTTCTATTTCAAGCTCATAATGCGGCGGTACATTCCCGATCTCTTGCGCCTTCTTTTTCAGCTGTTTATTTACCAATGAAGTCATCCTTTCAAAGAGTCTACGACAAAGAGAATCCTGTTTATTATATATAAAGACCTTTCTTCATTTAAAGTGAAGAAAGGTCCTTTTCTATTATTGTCATTGCTTTTCAATATTCCTTCTGTTACTTTCGTCCTATATCACCTTTTATATCTCCGGCATTTGCGTGAATTTCAGCCGCTTTACCATGAACTGATCACAGGCTCTCCTGTATGGGCTTCTATAAAACGCGGATATACCGGCTTGTAGACGAGCCTGTAGCAGTGCGCTTCATCATCACGATATTCTCTCTCCCAGCCCAGCTCAACTTTAAAATGCTGCCAAAACATAGACTTGGCTTGTTCTGCTGAAATGGCCGGGACGGGATGAATGGCTTCCAGCTCTTTCGGGTCAATATCCGGTCCCATATAAACGATAATGTGACCCGTCTGGCAGCTGACGCAGATTCTGATCTGCCCGAACCGGAGCGGAACTCCGTGACAGTGCGCTTCAAATGTAAAACCAGCGACTGCGTTTTCTTCTTCATCCGGTTCTTTGTATCTGATCTTAAAATATTGATCGGCATTCGGAAATAAAGCAAACAGAAAACGAATGGCAATTTTTTCGCACTCTGCCTCACTTACTGTCAAAGGCCCTTTTTTCTCCATAAATGACATGACGCCTTCGAGTTTTCCGGTTTCTTTATTATGGATGGTTTTCACCACTTGATGATTCCGGCCTTTAAACCAGCTGTCCAAGCTTTTATCCTCCGGCTGATACAAAGGATCATTGGGATTTCGCCAAACGGTCCCGATTCTCCCGTCTCCCAAATCCGCTTCCCGCTCTTTGACAAAACCGTTTTCGATGCCGATCATGCTGCCGGGATCGACCTTATCGTGAATGCCTTCGAATAAAGGGAGGGGAAAGCTTTCCCGCTCCATGTCATCCTCATGATCAAGTTCTTGTTCTTCTTGAACCAAATCCGCAGGCACTGTAATGGCCCTGCAGTCAGGCTCATACACCAAATGCGGCTGATCGTCCCCATTTTTGTAAACAGAACGATGAAGGACCTCAAACAAAAGGTCGAACTCCACGTCCTTCTTCATAAAGGCAAGTGCCTCCTTATCATCGGCCACCCGCTGCGGCTTGATGATGCTGCCCACTTTGCCGTAATAACTGAAAGACATGATCTCACCTGATAAGGAAACGTCGGCCATAAATCCGCTCCTGGGCAGAGGAAGACCCTCCTCCATTTGAACATATGAAAATCTCACTTTATCGTCGTATGTACGGTCATCTTCTTCACGGACAAAGGCAGAGAGCGCTGCCGGATAATAAGTCTCAACAAATTGGCGCATGGTATCCTCCAATTGCTCCTCAGACAGCCTTTCTCCGCTTTCAGGCTCCATATCTCGAGAAAGGGATTCGAGCTGCCCGTCCGGTCCAAGTTCCACGCTAATGCCAGTATGCCCATCCTGAGGATCTGTCCAACAAAAATAGGTTCTTTTTTCATCACCGCCATCATTTTCAATTTCCAGTTTAAAGTGTGCCGGCACCCGGCCGATTTCCAGTGCTTTTCGTTTCAGTTCCTCTTTTTTCACAAATACGGCCCCTTCCATCGTTCTTATGTCCTCTTCAACTAATCAAAAAGTAATAGTCTGAAATACACAAATTTCTGAGTTTGCCAGTTTTACCAGAACATTTTTCACCAAAAATAGGTTAATAAACCTATTCAATATAAATGCTAATAATCTTAAAATTAATTCCGTTGTTACTTTTTACAGGTCCATTCATGACTAAGGAGGGCGGAGTTTCCAGAAAGCCCGGTGCAAATCGTGAGAAAAGAACCGATTTTTTGGTTATAAAATGCTAACCATTCAAAAAGATCCATTTTCTCAAAGACAAAAGACTCCCTTTCCCAAAACCATTTTAGGAGGAAAATGAATGTTTCAGAAAAAAACGTACGCTGTTTTCCTAATTCTTCTGCTGATGATGTTTACAGCTGCTTGTTCCGGCAGCAAAACAAGCGCGGAGAAGAACGAATCAGAAACAGAAAAAAGCTCAGATATCGCTCAAGTTAAAATCAAGGATGTCTCTTATGCGCTTCCGTCTAAATATGATAAGTCAACTTCGGATAACCAGCTTGTGTTAAAAGTCAATGTCGCTGTGAAAAACACAGGAAAAGATCCGCTGAGTGTAGACGGCATGGATTTTACTTTATACCAAGGTGATACCAAAATGTCCGACACAGACCCTGAAGACTATAACGAAAAGCTTCAAGGCAGCACGATCAACGCTGACAAATCCGTTGAAGGAAACTTGTACTTCGTTGTAGATAAAGGCGAGAAGTACGAACTTAACTACACGCCGAAATCTTACGGTGACAAAAAGCCAAAATCAATGACTTTTAAAATTGACGGTAAAGACAAAAAAATCCTGGCGACGGCAGATAAGCTCCAAGATTCCGCAAAAGCGTTATCGGCTTATATTGATGTCCTTCTTTTTGGTAAAAACAACGCTGATTTCGAAAAAATCACCGGCGCCAATAAAAATGAAATTGTAAATGATTTTAACAAGTCAGCCAAAGACGGCTACCTATCAGCTTCTGGCCTTTCAAGCACATATGCGGACAGCAAAGCACTTGATAATATCGTAAACGGCATTAAAGAAGGATTAAGCAAAAACTCATCCATTCAGGCGAAAACAACTTCACTCTCAAAAGACGAAGCCATTGTTGAAGCCACAATTAAACCTGTAGATGCGTCTTCACTTTCTGACCGCATCGAAGACAAAGTGAAAGACTACTACAGTAAAAATTCTAACGCCAGCTATGAAGAGGCTGTGAAATACGCGCTTCAAGTCTATCCTGAGGAATTCAAAAAGCTCGGACCTGCTTCATCAGAAAAAACGGTTGAAGTGAAAATGAAGAAAAATGACATCGACCAATGGCAGCTTGATATGGACGATTACAGAGCAGCAGAATTAGTCGAAGCATTCATCAAAGAATAAAACACCAAAAGGAAATAGCCTTCAGCTATTTCCTTTTTTATTTAAAAATCCCGCTGATAAAATTCGCCTCATCTTCGGTCAGTTCAATGTCCAAGGTCTTGAGATTATCTTTCAGCTGTTCAGGACGTTTGGCGCCTGGAATGATGGCGTCTATCGCCGGTCTCGTTAACAGCCACGCCAAGGCGACATGTGCCGTCTCCGCTTGTTTTTCCTCCGCTGCGGCTTTCAGCTTGTCTACTTTTTTGAGATTGTGAATAAATGTTTCTCCCTGAAATTGCGGCTTGTCCTTTCTGGAGTCTTCAAAGACCGTGTCTTTCGTGAATTTTCCCGTCAGCAGCCCGGACGCGAGCGGAAAATAAGGAATAAAGGAAATGCCGTGTTTTTCACAGTATGGAAGCAGCTCTTTCTCAGCATCACGCTGAATCAGCGAGTATTCTCCCTGAAAAACCTCTAAATAGCCGTCCGCATTATATTCCTGCAATTGCTGATAGTTGAGGTTCGAAGCGCCGATGGCTTTGATTTTCCCTTCATCCTTCAGCTCCTTCAGCGTGCCTGCCACTTCAGCAAGAGGCGTTTTGCCATCGGGAAAATGAACATAATACAAGTCAATGTAATCTGTTTTCAGCCGCTTCAGGCTCTTTTCCACCTCGCTGCGGAGAAAATCCCGGCTGTTGTCTAATTCAATGCTGCCGTTCACTTCTTTATGGGCCCCTTTGGTGGCGATGATGAGCTCATTCCGCACGCCGCGTTCCTGCACGACTTCGCCGATTAATTCTTCAGAACGTCCCAACCCGTATATAAAGGCGGTATCGATAAAATTCACGCCGCCATCCAATGCCGTGCGCACCAAATCTTTCCCTGTTTCATCATTCAGATTCGGAAATAGATTATGCCCTCCGACCGCGTTTGCGCCGAATCCGATCCGCTTCACCTGCAGCTTCGTCTCGCCAAGTGTACGTGTTTGATCCATTGTTCCTTCTCCTTTGAAACCAATTTTGATGAAAAATAGCGCAGGGTCACTTTCTGTATTAGATATCCTTTTTCTATTTTCCTTCTTTTTTCAGGATATACAAAAAGGAGAAAGTGTATTTCTCCTTTTGCAAGTTTATTTTGGCAGAACCCATTTGTCTTTCAGGAAGCAGGCTCTGGCCAGTAAAAAGAAAATGACGATGAGCACGGCGATAGTTCCTGATGTGTACAAAATAGCCGCCGGCTCAACCATTCCGAATAAAAGCTGTTTAAATAACGCGTGCAGATTCAGAAACGGGATGAGAAAGTACGATAAATCAAATTGATTCGGTCCTTTGCTCAGGATGAAAAACATCGGGAGCGTAGGCAAAAAGACGACGAGAGACATATAGCTTTGTGCTTCCTTTACCGAGCTGGAAATAATGCTGATGAAAAGCTCCATCGCAGCGATCAGCAATGCAGAAAGCACGATAATTAAGGCGGAAGCGCCGATTACACTCCACATATGATCTCCCAGCTGGAAGGCCGTTTTTAAATTTTCGGTAAATAACACGGTGGCCAAAATCAAAAACACCAAAGCCAATACACCCGAAGCAACTCCAAAAGTAGAAACCGCAAGCCACTTACCGACCAGCACTTTGTTTCTGCTGACTGGCGTTAACAGCAGCGCCTCAATTGATTTCCGATCCTTTTCACCGGCCATGATATCAAGAGCGATCGGCATTGCGCCGGAAACAATGGATGTCAGAATCAGCATGGGCAGAATGGCGGAAAGCATAATAGCGGAAACCCCTTTTTCCTCATCCGCTTCCTTTTGCTGAATCGTAAATGGCTGGATGACCGATTGATCGATGTGTTGATTTGTTAAACGTTCCTGCACAATTTCATTTTTGTACTGATCTAAGGCAGACTGTACAAGCTGCATGGCATTTGACGACCCCTGATCGACTGAACTGCCGTAAACATCAACCGTAAAAGGCGTCATGCTGTTGACATATGACTCGAACTCTTTCGGGATGTTCAGATAGGCATCTGCTTTTCCGTCATCGACCGCTTCTTTAGGCTTCGCAAATGTTTTTACGCTGATCTCGTCAATCGCATTAAGCTTGCTTTCCAGCGCGGGCGGCAGCGAATGGCCGACAGCCAATGTGTACTGCTCCCCTTTGTCCGACAGCATGCTTTCATAAAAAAAGACAAGTCCTAGCATTGTAATCATCGGCACTAATATTGTGAGTAAAAGTGTTTTTCTGTCGCGCAAAGCGTCGATCATTTCTTTTTTATAAATATGGCTCAGCATTTAAGAAATCCCCCTGACAAGCTTAGACATAAAGATGTAATTCAAATCCTCGCTGCGCTCGCTCTCGTATAATGATTCAAGCGCTCCCCGGTAAATCACCTCTCCGCTGTGAATCATGATGACACTGTCACAGAGCGCTTGCACTTCCTCCATAATGTGGCTGGAAAATAGAATCGTTTTTTGTTCTCTTTTCAGCTGCTGGATGAATTCGCGGAAGATGTTGCTGGATGTAATATCAAGCCCGGTAGTCGGTTCATCAAATAAAATGATGTCCGGGTCGTGAATCAGCGCTCTGGCAATTGCGACTTTCTGCCTCATGCCTTTCGAAAACCCGCCCACTCTCCGGTTCATATAATCGCGCATGCCGAACCGTTTCGATAAATCTTCTATTCTCGCTTTGATCTCGTGGCGATTCAGTCCGTACAGTCTGCCAAAATATTGCAGGTTTTCTTTAGCAGTCATCCTGTCGTAAAGCCCGGTTTCTCCCCCGAATAAGACGCCGATTCTTTTTTTGACCTCGGACGGCTGCTTGACCGTGTCAAACCCGGCTACCGTGATTGCACCCTGAGACGGTTCAAGCAAGGAAGCAATCATTCTCAGCATCGTCGTTTTGCCGGCACCGTTTTCTCCGAGAATACCGACAACCTCTCCTTTTTCAATGGTTAAGCTTACATCTCGCACCGCTTTGACTACTTTTTTCTTATCATGAAACCTGCGGCTGCAATCGGTCAGTGTAATCATGTCACAATCTCCCTTTTCGTTATGTCTAGTAATGACTATATACGAAATGCTGGATTTGTTGGATAAAGTTGTCGCGAAGAGTTCTTTTTATGTCGCGAAATGGGATAGAATAAAGATGATTCTATGTAACTAGGGGAATGATAATGGTAAAAGTCGGACTTGTCGATGACTATCGAGTAGATTTAGAGAAACTGGAAGCGATTGTATCCAGAATGCAGAATGTCGAAATTGTCTTTTCCACCGATTCAGCGGAGGAAGCCTACAGCCGGGTGAAGAGCGGAGACATTGATCTGCTGCTTGCAGATATTGAGATGCCTCATATGTCTGGCTACGAGCTTGCCGATTTGATCAGGTCCCACTCGCTTGATGTGGATGTGATTTTCGTGACAGGTAATGGCGGATATGCCGTTCACGCCTTTGACCTCAACGTTCATGATTATATTATGAAACCGTACCACGCCGACCGGCTGAATGCTTCATTCGACCGTTATTTGAAAAAGAAAACGGAAACGAGTTTAAATGGGCGGATATTGATCAAACAAAAATCTGAAATGCACGTCCTGCAAAAGAAGGATATCATTTTCGCAGAACGGACGGGACGTTCGACGACGATCGTGACAACTGCTGAAGAGGTGCAGACGTATCAAACATTAAATGATATTAAAGGCGACCTGCCGGAGAAGGATTTTCTCCGTTCGCACCGTTCCTTTATTATCAACATTCATTACATAAAGCACTTTTCCGCTTATACTAAGCATTCGTTTACGGTTTCCTTTGAGGGAACGGCTAAAAAAGCGATGATCACCAAGCAGCAGCTTGATTATTTTCAAAACTACTATTTTTGAGGAGTTCAGAACGTGATTGCTTTTTTTCAATGTCTTTATTTGTTTTTATTTAGTTTCATATTTTATCAGGGGGCGGCCGCTCTTTCGCATAGTACGGCTTGCTCTTTGCTCGCAGCTGCTCTAAGCGCGGCTGCTGCAGGATTTTACCTATGGAAAACGAAGCGGGTGTGGGGCCGCAGTTCCTTCCAGCTTTGTGCGTGGATCGCCGTGATTCAAGTGATGTCAGCGGCGGTGGTGCTGATCGGCACAGACACAATGCCGGCATTGTTTGTCATCGTGATATTCGCAGCGTGTGAAGGGCTCCGTATCGGACAGGCTGCCTCACTGGCTCGGTTTTCTGATCAAATTGATAAGCTCGCTCAAGCTGAACAGCATGCCAATCGCATGCTGATGGACGTCAGAAGCCGGAATCACGACACAATGAAGCATATAACAGCGATCCGTTCAGCGCAGTCCAAGGAAGATACACAAGCATATATCCAAAACTGGACGGATCAGTACAGTCAATATGACCGTTTTTTAAAGGGCGAGAATGCATACGTTGCAGGGGTGCTTTATGATTTTCTTGAAAAAGCGCACGCCTCGGATGTGAATGTTTCACTGCATATGCATACACCGCTTTCTGCACTTCCGTTTTCACCCGCTGATCAGGTCAGCTTGGTCGGCAACATCTTGGAAAACGCGCTCGACAGCGCGGCGGGGACACGAGAAAAAGCGGAGATTAAGCTGGAAACTTCGTTGCGCAGCGGACTTTATGTGCTGATTTGTGAAAACAGCACGCCCGGAATGGACGCAAAAGTGCTCGATACACTGTATCAATCGTTTGGCCTTTCAACGAAAAGCGGCCCCCATGAAGGAATGGGCACGTATATCATTCAAAAACTGGTGAAGAGCGCTAGCGGCAGGCTGGATTTCACCTATCGCCACCCCGTCTTCCGGCTGGAAATTAAAATTCCGTTCCAAAAATAAAAAACCTTGAAAAGCCCGGCTTTTCAAGGTTTTTTTCATTACGATGATAATGCTTGTGCAAAACGGTCCGCTTCATCTTGAAGCGTGCTTTCAATTTCTTTGTAGCGGCTGGAAATCGTTGATGCGCTGACGCCGTATTTTTTCGCCAGTTTGGCTTGAGAAACAGACGCACCGTTAAGAGAAATCGCATTTACATAATACTCAACTGCCGCCGCAAAAGCTTCCGGTTTTCTAATGACAGGTGATTTTTTCTCGCAGAATGTTTTCCAGATGTCAATGACGGCCGGAATCAATTCAGTCGGATACTCATCTCCGCTCAAACCTTCTTCAATAGCCGCGGCTGTTTCTTTCTCCATGTCATTTGCCCACTCAACACTGCTTTCTTCCGCTGCCTCTGCTTGCGGCTCTTCGTCTTTCTCGGCTAACAGCGCGAACAGAACGTTGTTGAATTCTTGCTTCATGAAGTCCTCCGGCGTTTTGCCGTTCTTCACAGCGGCATCCGCATATTTCTTCACTTTGCTGATCAGTGCTTCTGTTCTCTTCACCGGGAAGATCGTGAATTGCATGAAGAACTCCGCTTTTTCCGCTTCGTGGATTGGATATCCGAGAATCAGGCTTCCCACTGGCGGAAGGTCTTGATTGCTGGCGTCCATTTCCACTTCGAATTGTTTATTCGTAATGACATCCTCAAAGTGAATGACACCTTCTTTCAAGTCTTGCAGCAGCAATAAAGCAGGCGTCATGCTCTTCCATGATTCAACGATCTCGCGCGTTTTCGGACGAGTGATCGAATCGCCTTTTTTCTGAAGGTACTCTTCGAAAATCGTCTTTTCACCAGCAAGCGGGTGGAAGAAGATACCCCAGATTCCCAAATTAAATACGCTGATGTCTTTCGTCTGTCTGTCCATAGCTGAAAGAAAATCATGCTGGTTGATAAAGCCTGAAATGCTTTCTCTATGTACTGTGAAGGCATACTCCACTAGGTCTTCCTGAATTTGTTTTGCTTCTTTTGCCGCTAGTTCAGTCGGGAAGTCGACAACTTTGCTTCCGCAGCATTTTTTATATTTCTTGCCGCTGCCGCATGGGCAAGGGGCATTTCGTTTCACTTTTCCCACAATAAACCCTCCGAATTCTGTTGTAACTTTTCTATTTTAACAAAAATAACTTCTGAGGGCTTGTTTTCAGGCTAAAAAAGAATTGGTAATATGACCAGCTGGCTAAACATGCCAATTCACCTATGACATTTTTATCATCTTTTGTGATTTAAGACTTATAACCTATTCCCTCTTTAGGCCCTTCTTTTTTACAATCATTAGGTATTTATCTCATATTTTAAGGAGTGTTTATGTTGGAACTAGCTGGTTTTATGCTGCGCGCCTGCGCTCTTATACTGGATGCGGTCATTGCCGCAGCAGTCATTTTGGCGGCCGGATTTACGTTTGGCGACGGCTCTGCAGGCGTCATTATTGTCGCCATACTGATGCTGCTTGTGTACCCGTTGCTGATGCCGCTGACAAAGTGGAAGGGCACGCTCGGCAAAAAAATCATCGGACTGCAAATCGTAAGAGACGAAACACACGAGAACATTTCTTTCTTACAGGCGATTGTCCGCTACATAATAGCGTGGGTGCATGTGTTCTCCCGCCTGATCTATTTGACAGCCGCATTTACGAAGAAAAAACAAGCCGTTCATGATATGGCGGCGAAAACTATTGTGCTAAAAGCAAAATAACCTTGAAGAATAGGACTCTTCAAGGTTATTTATCTCATTGGTTTGTATTTTGGCCCCCGCCATTCAGCCCTTCTTTAATCAGGCTGTTGACTTGGCTGCTGTACAGAAGGCCGATGTGTCCAACACCATGAATTTGAACGTTTCTAGCACCGTCTAATCTTGATATATAATTCATGACAATCATATCGGCACTGCTGTAAATGGATGTGTATAAAATCTTTTGATTTGGATCAGTTCCCGGAAGCGCCTTGCCTGTCGTCAAACGGTTCGCGCCGCCAAGCGTCACGACGTTTTCAATTTTGTTTCCGCCGTCCAGATTTTTTATGTAGTAAAGTGTGTTTGCGCCCCCCATGCTGTGAGCGACAATATCCACTTTTTTCGCACCCGTTTCATCTAAAACCTTTTTCACAAATCGTGATAATACCGGGCCATTATTAAAATTCGTGCCTGTCTTGTCCCAAAAATCAACTGCATACAGCTTGTCCCGCGACCAGCCCTGAGATACGAGATAGCTTTTAATTCCCGCAAAATTGTATGATGCTCCTCCAATACCGTGAACCATAACCACTGGATTGTGTTCAGCGGCTTTTGCTGACGGCTGCAGCGCAAAAAGCGATGTAGCAGACAGCATCAAAATTGTTACAAGTGTAATGACCTTACTTTTTACAAATTTCATAATATCCTCCTTTTTTTGTAACAAATTCTTCAAATATATTACGTTACCAAATTAATTAAGTAAAGGGTATTTTTTACTTATTTTAAAGAAATTTTAAGATTTGGAGGATATTTTTTGAAAATGCCGAAAAAAAAGAAGGCTTATTCGCCTTCTTTACTTTAATACTCATTGAAATACTCTTGGATTTTTTGCGAATCGTTTGTTTTAGTGAGCGCCAGCATCAGCAATATCCGTGCTTTTTGCGGGTTTAAAGAATTCGATGCCAGCAGGTCTTTTTTCGCATACTCTTGGTTTGGTGTCACGACTCCATTTCCCGTACGGGATGAACGCACAACAGTGACGCCTTTTTTGACGGCGCTGACCGCTCCTTTTTCGGATGCATCAGATAAAGATCCGTTTCCTGTACCAGCGTAGACAATCCCTTTTGCTCCGGCTTTCACAGCAGCATCAAACAAATAGCTTCCTTCATTTTGGTATCCATAGACAATGTCTACTTGGGGCAGCTGATCAAGATCAGAAACAGAGAAATCCGTGTCCTTCGTATGCTTGCGGGTCATTACATTATTAAAATAAATATCATCAGCAATCGTTCCGATATAGCCCATTTCCTCTGATTTAAATGTATCCGTTGTGGTTGTGTTTGTTTTTGAGACATAACGTGCTGAAGCAATTCGGTCGTTAAGAACGACGAGTGCCCCTTTTCCTTTAGCCTCAGGTGTGCCTGCTACTTTAACCGCATTGTACAGGTTAGAAGGCCCGTCAGCGCTGATGGCTGTGGAAGGTCTCATCGAACCGACAACAACAACCGGTTTATCGCTTTTCACAGTGAGGTTCAAAAAGTAAGCTGTTTCTTCCAATGTATCAGTTCCGTGGGTCACGACGACCCCGTCTACATCATCTGAAGCGAGCAATTTGTTGATGCGTTTTGCCAGCTTCAGCAAGATTTTATTATCAATATTTGTGCTCCCTACGTTGACAACCTGCTCGCCGCTGACGTTCGCAATGTCCTTCATTTCCGGAACTGCCTCAATCAGTGATTCAATGCCAACGACACCTGCTTTATATTCAGTGGTTGAAGTTTTTGATTTATCGGCGCCTGCAATCGTGCCTCCTGTCGCTAAAATTTTAATGTTTGGCAAGTCCTTTTTTCCAGAGGCAGAAGCCGAAGAAACTTTTTGTGTTTGCGGTTTTTCTTTCGGAGATTCTTTTGTTTCAGGAGATTGTGAACATCCAGTAAACGTAAATAATAGTGCGATAAAAAGAGTGAATATGATCCATCGTTGTTTTTTCATCTATTTCTCTCCTAACATCCTTATAATGTTTGATTATCAAATATTTTTCCTATTCTGTCAAAATATATATTAATTTTTCTTTAAGCTTTTTTGTAATATCCTTCTTTTTTTGTCTTTTTATTCACTGAATTTCTCTTGACAATGAATAAGCAAATCATGATAATAGACCAGTCACTATATTTTTGATTGCAATTCAGTAAGGTGGGAATGTTATGAGTTATGGAGATTCCCGTGAGAAAATCCTTTCGGCAGCTACCCGGCTATTTCAGCTGCAGGGATATTATGGCACGGGGCTGAACCAGATTATAAAGGAAAGCGGCGCGCCTAAAGGCTCTCTTTACTATCACTTTCCGGGCGGCAAAGAACAGCTGGCGATAGAAGCGGTGAATGAGATGAAGGAATATATCCGCCAGAAAATCGCGGACTGCATGGAAGGCTATGCAGATCCGGCGGAAGGCATTCAAGCCTTTTTGAAGGAGCTCTCCTGCCAATTTTCTTGTACGGAAGACATTGAAGGCTTGCCTGTCGGGTTGCTTGCGGCCGAGACGTCATTGAAAAGCGAACCGCTGCGGGAGGCCTGCCATGAAGCCTACAAAGAGTGGGCCTCTGTTTATGAGGAAAAGATTGTGCAGGCGGGCTGCAGTGAAGAGCATGCCAAGGAAGCCAGCACTGTGATTAACGCAATGATCGAAGGCGGTATTCTTCTATCGTTGACGGCAAAAAACAGCACACCGCTCCTTTATATCTCCAGCTGCATTCCTGACCTGCTGAAGAGATAAAAATAAGACGCGTATATTACATTCAGTTGATTGAGAGGGGAAATGTATTTTGGAAACAGCAGCTAAAGCATCTCAGCCATACAAAGTGATGCCGATTATGATTTCCTTGCTGTTGGCCGGTTTTATCGGCATGTTCAGTGAAACAGCGCTGAACATCGCGTTAACCGATCTGATGAAGGAATTAAACATAACAGCAGCAACCGTTCAATGGTTAACGACTGGCTACCTGCTTGTACTCGGTATCCTCGTTCCTGTATCGGGACTGCTATTGCAGTGGTTTACAACAAGACAGCTTTTTACCGTGTCACTTATCTTTTCAATAATAGGGACGCTGATCGCGGCGCTTGCGCCAAGCTTCCCGTTTTTATTGGCGGCGAGGGTCGTTCAGGCACTCGGAACCGGTCTTTTACTCCCGCTGATGTTTAACACGATCCTGGTGATTTTCCCGCCTCATAAACGGGGCGCGGCGATGGGTACGATCGGGCTTGTCATTATGTTCGCGCCCGCCATCGGCCCGACGTTCTCCGGATTGGTTCTGGAGCATCTTAACTGGCACTGGATTTTCTGGATTTCTCTTCCGTTCCTTGTGCTGGCGCTTGTTTTTGGTATTGCATATATGCAGAATGTATCTGAAACGACAAAGCCAAAAATCGATGTGTTGTCTATCATCCTGTCTACGATTGGCTTCGGCGGCATTGTCTTCGGATTCAGCAACGCGGGTGAAGGCTCCGGAGGATGGTCCAGCCCGACTGTGATCATCTCACTAATTGTCGGCGTTGTCGGTCTTATCCTGTTTTCAATCCGTCAGCTGACAATGAAGCAGCCGATGATGAACCTCCGTGCGTTCAAATACCCGATGTTTATTTTGGGTGTGCTCATGGTGTTCATTTGCATGATGGTCATCCTGTCATCTATGCTGCTGCTGCCGATGTATCTGCAAGGCGGCTTAGTCCTGACGGCATTTGCTTCTGGCCTCATTCTCTTGCCGGGCGGTATTTTAAACGGATTTATGTCCCCTGTTACAGGCCGTCTGTTCGACAAATACGGACCGAAATGGCTTGTCATTCCGGGATTTGTGATTGTCACTGTTGTCCTTTGGCTCTTTTCAAACGTCACGACTGCTTCAACGGCTGTGCTGATTATCATCCTGCATACCTGCTTGATGATCGGGATCTCTATGATTATGATGCCTGCGCAGACAAACGGTTTAAACCAGCTTCCGCGCGAGTTTTATCCAGACGGCACCGCCATCATGAACACGCTGCAGCAAATGGCGGGCGCTATCGGAACAGCGGTTGCGGTCAGCATTATGGCTGCAGGACAGCATGATTATATGAGCAAAGTCAAAAACCCCGCTGATCCGGCAGTCATCCCGCATGCCTTGACAGCGGGCGTGCAGCACGCGTTTGTGTTCGCAATGATTGTTGCGATTATCGGTTTAATTGGCGCTTTCTTTTTGAAGCGGGTTAAGGTCGATCATTAATATGAAAAGCCCCTGATCACAAGGTCAGGGGCTTTTGTATGTGTACATGTGTGATCCGCAATCAGCGCGCGGCTAAAACCGCTGCGATTTCATCAATGGCATGATGCAATTCTTCACTCGTGTTATAAAAGTGAGGAGCCAGACGGATGACAGCGTCCCGCGGCGCGCAAATCACTTTTTTCTTTCTCAGCAGCATCGCTGTTTCCGATGCCCGTTCATCCCGGATCGCAACCATGCCCGGCTGACATCCCGCTTGTGCCGCCGCCGGCTGAAGGCCTTTTTCAGAAGCGTATTGACATGCATCGGCACAGATCGTTTTCACATGATCCCGGATATGAGAAACCCCGATATGATTCAGCAGCGATAAAGCCGCCGCAGCTGCATACACGCTGATAAAAGCTGGGGTGCCCGTTTGAAAACGCCGCGCGCCTTTCGCATATTCCGCAGGCAATCCGTTCTCCCGTCCAAACCAGGCTGATGCTTTCGGCTTCAGTGCGTCCGCCAGCTCCTTTCTCACATAAAGAAACGCCGCACCCGGTATGCCGAGCAAATACTTTCGGGTGCCCGCCGCCAGCATATCAACGCCCCACTCCTTCACATCAATGGGAATATGCCCCGCAGATTGATAGGCATCCACAAACAACAAAGAATCCTTTCTCTTAGAAATCTCAGCGACCGCTTTTATATCCTGAACAAAACCGTCACGGTAATGAACGTGCGGAACACACGTCAGCACTGTTTCATCCGTTATATGCGTTTCATATTGCTCGGGCGGCAGGCCTCCGTCTATTGACGGAATCACAGATACGTTATAATCGGATTGTGCCTGCCATACATGAGACACTGCCGGAAAATCCATCTCCGTATACACAACATGCTTCTTTCTGAAAGCAGACAAGGAGGATACTGCAGAAACCAGCGCGTCAGAAACTGATGGCACAATCGCAATTTCATCCGGTTCCGCCCCTATCAGCTTTGCAAACTCGATTCTGGCACTCTCTGTTTTTTCGATCGCTTCATTCCAGTTCGTCCCCATATGCAGCAGGCTGTCGTGATAATCTTTGATCGCTCTCGATACAGGCTCTGCCAGCGCGCTTTGAGAACAGCTGGCAAGCATCGTATGTGTCTGCACGGTTGGGAACAGCTGGCGATACCGCTGCGGCAAATGCTCCATTGTGATTCACCCCTTTTCATTATTTTGATGAAAAATCCAAAAATAAACAATAGAATAAAAGAAAAAAGGAGATGGGAAGATGCGAAAAAAAGTGCTGATCACAGGCTTTGACCCTTTTGATAAAGAAACCGTCAATCCATCGTGGGAAGCAGCAAAACGGCTGAATGGCTTTGAGACAAACGAAGGAATCGTCGCGGCAGAACAAATTCCGACTGTCTTTAGAACCGCTCTGGACACATTAAGGCAAGCCATTCAAACACATCAGCCGGATATCGTGATTTGTGTCGGCCAAGCCGGAGGGCGGATGCAGATCACGCCGGAACGGGTGGCGATCAACCTTGCAGACGCACGCATCCCCGACAATGAAGGACAGCAGCCGATCGATGAAGAGATTTCTCCAGGAGGACCCGCCGCTTACTGGACGGGACTTCCCGTGAAACGAATGACTGAAAAAATGAAGGAAAACGGCATTCCAGCCGCCGTTTCCTATACTGCCGGCACATTTGTATGCAACTATTTGTTCTACGGATTAATGGATCATATCAGCCGGACATCCCCGCACATCCGCGGCGGGTTTATTCATATCCCTTTCATCCCGGAGCAGACTATAGACAAAACAGCGCCGAGCCTCAGCTTAGACACGATTGTCCGGGCATTGAGGATCGCCGCTGTTACGGCCGCACAATATGATGAGGATGTGAAATCACCGGGCGGTACGCTGCACTAAGCAGCCGCCGTTTCGTCTGTCAGCCTCTTTTTGTAGACAAACGCCGATAGGGTGACACTCACTTCAAACAGGACAAGAAGCGGAATCATCACGAGAAAATCAGAAATAAAATCAGGCGGTGTAATCAATATGGACACGACGATCAGCATAAAATAAGACAGCTTTCTCGCTTTGGCCAGCCTGTAAGGATTTAAAATGCCCAGCCTTGTTAAAAACATCACCACCAAAGGCATTTCAAACAGAAAACCGAACGGCAGGCTCAAATTCACCATAAACCTGAAATAGCGGTCAGCCGTAAACATCGTTTCGAAGTGGCCGGAAGACAAATGAGTCAAAAAGCTGAGCACGATCGGAAACAAGACAAAGTACCCGAAAGAAATGCCCGCCAAAAACAATGCAAATAATCCCGGTATGTACATGAGCGTCACCTTGCGCTCCGTTTTCGTGAGCGCCGGCGCAACGAATCGCCACAGCTGGTACGCGGCAACAGGGATGGAAGCCGCAATGGCACAAATGCCGGAAAGCATCATATACACCCAGAGGATTTCACTCGGCCCAAGCACCGCCAGCTTTCCATCCAAATCCCTGATCAGCCAGTCATAAATGTCCTGCACAAACAAAAAAGCCGTGATCAGAAATAGAAGAAATGCCGCGAGGGTGATGATAATCCGGCGGCGAAGCTCTTCAAGATGCCCAATCAGATGGGTTTCTTTTTTATCCATTCAAAAAGGCCCTCCCTTTCATAAAAAAGAGGCAGACTAGGTGTCTGCCTCATCAGCACTCAGCCCGCATTTTTGTCCTGCTTTACCGCTGTCAGCTCAGCTGATTTTTCTTCTTTTTCATCACCAGACACAAGTGATTTTGTGGCGCTTTTAAATTCCAGCAGTGTCCGTCCGGCGGCACGCCCGATTTCCGGCAGCTTTGAAGGGCCAAAAATAATCAGAGCGATGACAAAGATCAGAATCAAGCCAGGTATTCCAATGTTTGAAAACATGTTTTTTCACTCCTTAATTCGTGATTTTTGCCCGTTTCTTAATCATTTGTTTTTCGTGGGCTTTGTTGTGCGCAAAAAAACGATCCTCTTCGACCTCGTTAGATTGCTTCACTCCGCCTTGGATCGTTGTAGATGACACCTTTCTCAAGCCGGTTTGTTCTTTCTGGTAAACAAATGAAGCCCGTGTTGAAATGGCTGCGCCCGGCTCTGTCACAAACGGCATCACCCGATAATCAGCTTTCCACTGGTGAGGCGTCACTGTACAGCGGACATATCCGCGATAATCGTTAAAGAATTTGATATGCGGATTTTCCTTTAAAATTTGGTCTGTATCCGCCCGCTTATCCGCGCCGTTTCCTCCGGATGTGATCGAGGTTCCCACAAATTCAGCTCCGAAAATTTTTGAGCTTGTCTTCTCAAAGTCGACATGCAGATTCGACGCCCAGTTTGCGTGCACATCTCCTGTCAGCACGACAACGTTATTCAGATTTTTACTATTAATGAAATTGATAACTCGTTCGCGCTGAGCCGGGTAGCCATCCCACGAATCCATACTGTAGATCGGGCTTGCGCTTGTCCCGAAATTCCACTTCGCAAAGAAAATCTGCTGCGCCAGCACATTCCAATGGGCTGTCGAGCTGCTCAAATTGTTGAAGAGCCACTGCTCCTGTTCTTTTCCTAACAGGGTCCGATTCGGATTGCGCCATTCATCAGAAGGCGGCTTATTGCCATCGTTATTGGCTTGGTCATCCCTGTACTGGCGGGTATCAAGAACATTGAAGGACGCCAGATTTCCGTACGTAAAGTGCCGGTACAGCTGCATATCCGGACCATTCGGCAAAGAAGAGATGCGAAGCGGCATATGTTCATAGTATGCCTGATACGCAGCCGCGCGGCGGAGCACGAATGCTTCAACCGATTGTCCCTTTTCCGGTATTTTATTGGCATAGTTGTTTTCGACTTCATGATCATCCCACGTCACAACCCAAGGGAACGCTGCATGTGCAGCTTTCAGATTCGCGTCGGAACGGTATTGGGCGTGGCGGTTCCGATAGTCCTGCAGCGTATAGATTTCCGCACTGCTATGGGTGCGGACATTGCCTGTTTTTGACACATATTCATTTGGGCCGTATTCATATATGTAATCACCGAGATGGAAGACAAGATCAAGCTTTTCCTTCGCCATATGCTTGTAAGCCGTATAATACCCGTGTTCATATTGCTGGCAGGAAGCGAATGCAAAGGTCATTTGCGGCACATTGGCGCCAGGGGCTGGCAGCGTTTTCGTTTTTCCGACAGGGCTTAGTTCATGTCCGGTTTTGAAACGGTAATAGTACACTTTGTTCGGCTCAAGTCCGTCTGCTTCGACGTGAATGGAGTGGGCGAGACTTGGCTTGGCCATTTCAGTGCCCTTTCTCACAATTTTGCGGAAATGCTCATCCGTTGCGACCTCCCATTTGACAGGCACCGCCTGATTCGGCATTCCCCCGCCGTTCAGCGGATCTGGCGCCAGGCGCGTCCACAGCACGACACTGTCAGAAAGCGGATCACCTGACGCGACCCCCAATGTAAACGGATAGCTTGAAAACTTAGGCGCGGCATTTACTTCAAATGCACCAACTGACTGAGCAATGGTCAATCCAAGAGAAAGTCCAGCAATCTTCCCCGCTCCTTGAATAAATTTGCGGCGGTCAAACGTATTGTTTTGAAAACTTTCCTCTTTCAATTTCTGTACCCATTCATCAAAACGACTGTCGTGTGCCATTCAAGATCCCCTCTCTTTTCATTGATCGTCTCCATTATAGGAAATCATTGTTAAATGATTATAAAGAAGTGTGAAGCGATTGTAAGCACTGAACATCAGAAACAGGTCTTCACTCACAAACTTGTCGCTGAAAGATGCCGAAAACTGGCTGAATGGCGCGTTTTCGGCATATCCTGTCGTTTGCAAGCCGCCCATTCGGACTATTTTTCTTCACATGATCTTAAAAAAACAAAAACACCGAGCCATTTCGCAGAATGACTCAGTGCCGTATCCATTATTTCGAAAACAATCGGCTTTTCAGCAGGGGGCTCTTGTTCTCTTACAATTCCTTTTTCCCTCGCTTTTTTTGAGCCAAAATGGAAATTCAGTAAGAAGAGCATGATAAAGCTCATCATCAAATGCGGTCAATCTCTTCGATCTGCAGGGAGTTCGTGTTATCAACAACGCGCCCTTCTAACGTATCCAGTTGATTGAGAAAATCGAAGTTTCCGTTTCCGATGCCGACAAACTGCCAGAACACCGGTTTATCAGAGGAGGCTTCAATGATCGGTTTGATCGATTTCTTACAGCCCCCATCATTGATAAATACGGTGAATGCCGGATATGAACTCGCTTCCTCCGTAACATATTTGCGCAGCACGTCTTTCATGACCGGCGGCTCATCATTTCTGCCGAATTTATGCAAGCTGTCATTATTTAAAATTTCACGATCGACATAGCCTGAAAAATCCTTTTCAGAAACTGGCTTTCATCGGGAGAATTCGTTATCATACACCCATACATCCAGCGAGCCGTTATCATCAAATTAATCAGCCACTGCCAAAATCCGCTCCACCACGTTTTAGACCGTGCCGTTTTTGTAGAGCGTTCTCATTGAACCCGTAATGTCAAGCACCAGTCCGACACGAGCCGTCACCTTCGTTAATTGCTTTTTCTCAAGTACGATCTTTACGCTTTTCTCTTGCAGGTCGATTGTTGCCAATTTTTCATCTCCGTCAGCTCTCTCTTTCAATTACCTATGTGTCTGTTTTCAAAGAAAAACACCGTTCAATTTGAACGGCGTCCTGCCTCTAAAATGTGTTATAAACATTTTCACATGTTTCTGCCGTCGGCTGATAGAAGCAATGCGACTTAAATCTGGCCACCAAAGGCTGGTTATACCACTGGGCTGGACAGTTTCCCTCCGGCTTGAAATACCATAAACTAAATTTTGCAGGCCAGCGCCTTTCGCCATTAATCGACCGGCGTGCAAGGGATCGCTCAGTATCACGGGCCCTTTGATAAAAATATCCATGAGTCACTGCCTCAAACGCGTGCGGCTGATAAATCATCTGCCTGATGGTGCGGAGGCCTTTAAAATCTGAGCAATTCGCCCGCAGCCGATTCACTCCCACGTTGCCGACAAGCAGCATCCCCTGCTTTCCTTCGCCTTCCGCTTCCGCTCTGAGCAGCCTTGCCATTAAATCGACATCCGCACTCGTTGCTCTTACGACCGCCATCACGTCACCTCCCCTTGATCTCTTTTCATCATATTTCATTACTTCAAAAGTGATGACGGAGGGACAGGAGAAGTTTTTAAATTTATTCATTCGGATTTGCAGCAAAGCCCAAAAACAAAAGACTTGCTGTTTGTTCGTCTATGATGGCAAAGAAAAATAGGCGGTTGGCCGTCAAGGCAGCGTCTGGCGCGAGCTGGGACTCAACAATTTCAGCTGACGAGGCAGCCGCAGCCTCGGTTCCGAATATACGCTCCGCTTCAATGAAACCGTCATGAATATCATAAGCTTTGTTTTTTGCAGAACCAGATGGAGCAGGTGATGCCAATTTTTCAGCAGGTTGGCAGCCGCCTCCGACAGGCATAAACATCAGCAGGATTGTGAACATTTTCCCTTTCGTATAAACGGCTCACTCCCTTTACTTGAGGTAAAAACGCAGTATAAGGTTTAACTTTCTGAATTTGAGGAATCATACATAACAAATCGAATCACAGAAGGAGGTACTTTGGAATGACACATGTGAAAGCGCTCGCGATTAAAGGTATTATGACGATTATTGTATTATATCTAGTGCTTGGTCTGGGCTTTGGTTTCACGTTTGGTGATACGCTCTTAATGACGATTGTGTTAGGGGTTATTTCTTATTTGCTGGGCGATCTTTATGTATTGCCGAGATGGAATAATATGATTGCGACGTTAGCTGATTTCGGTTTGGCCTTTCTCGTTATTTGGCTGATGGGCATGCCGCTTTCTATGGGAATGACTGGCGGTGAAGTTGCTTTGGCGGCTTTATTTGGCGCGATCGCCATGGCCATCGGTGAATATTGCTTCCATTTTTATATGATGAGCAAAGAGATTGGCAAGAAGCATTATCTTGAAACAAGAACAGACTCATAATGAAAAGGCCGATGCTGGCAGCATCGGCCTTTGTAGACGCCGCATTCAAGCATCCTGTTTGTCTGCATTCATGATCGCCATGTAGGAAAAAATGAAACCGACGGCTGCTAAAGATAAGGGGATATACACAACAGATGAAATTGAGAAGCCCGGACTTGTTGAGCTGATGAGCATCACAATCACAACAGACGAAATGATGGTTGCCGGAACCGAGTGTCTACGCATCCCAAAAAAGATGGGCACTAAACTCGTGCCAGCGGCGCCAAAAGCGAAAACCGCCATTTTCACCGCCTGCTGAGAAATGATTTCGGATGTCAGCTCCCCCTGTATGAACTGGTAGATCGAGTTCAGCCAAAAGAAACCCGTTACTATAAGTATATTTGATAGTAAAATCGTGATAAACGTCAGTCCGGCCGCAATCATGAGTTTAGCAGTGAGCAGTTTTTTACGGCTGATCGGGTACGTGAACATCACAAGAATGGTTTTGTTTTTATATTCCGAAATCACCAATTTTACGAGCAGCACAGCGCCAAATACGATAAATACCGCTCTGACGAAGGTTCCGATGATGAGAAACGCTTCATCCATGCTTTGGAACGAAACCCCGCCATCGACTTTCTCGGAATAGCTGATCAGCCACATAAAGCCCATAATGATCACGTTGGCAATGAGGACACCTCTGACATACCAGCCCATCTTCATTTTTCTTAATTCGATTCTGATCAAATTCATCAATGTGTCTCACCCCTTTTCACACCGATGCTATTGCCGTTGATCAAGTTGATAAAATAATCCTCCAGCGACGTATACTTTTTGTTCATTGATTCAATGTCTACATCATTTAAAATGAGCGCTTTAGATATGGTAGCTTGAGAAGCTTCCGTTTCGTAAATACGGATTGTTTTCTCGTTTAAGATTTTAAAATTGGTTAATTGCAGCTCTTTCTCCAGCACAAAGCAGGCTCTTGTCTGATTTGGCGTGACGAGCTCGATGTATTCAGTGTTCTGGCCTCTGACATCCTCCATTGAGACCTCTTCAAGCAGACTGCCGTCTCGAATAACCCCAATCGTGTCCGCAATTTGTTCGATTTCACCCAGCAAATGGCTTGAGATCAACAGCGTCATGCCGTACTCTTTGCTCAGCACCTGAAACAGCTGCCTGATCTTTTTAATGCCTAGAGGATCAAGCCCATTCACCGGTTCATCTAAAATAAGCAGGTCAGGCTTCGTGAGGATGGCACGCGCAATCCCAAGGCGCTGCTTCATACCGAGTGAAAATGTTTTGACAGGCTTCTTGTCGATTTGCTTTAAGTTCACCATATCCAGCACTTCTTGAATGGCTTTTTTATTATGGTACCCCATGTATTCACAATGCAGATCTAAATTTTCTGCCGCTGTCAGGTTTTCATAAAATATCGGATATTCAATCATGCTGCCGATGCTCCCCAGCATCTCGTATGATGTATGGGTGAGCTTATTCCCTAGGATGCTGATTTCACCGCTTGTCGGTTTGACAAGGCTCGTCAGCATTTTCATAATGGTTGTTTTACCCGCGCCGTTCGGGCCGAGAAAACCATAGATCTCGCCTTTTTTAATATGCATGCTGACATTGGAGACGACTTCTTTACCCTGATACGTTTTGGTTAGTCCGTTTGTTTGTACGATATACGTCAACTTTGTTTCTCCTTCCCTCTCTTTTCCTGTTTTCTATTGTAGCGGCGGGTCCTGTCATTTTTATTTCTCAAATCTTAAGAAATTCTTACGTTTGTTAATAAGTCATTCGTTTCAATGTGATCGTAAACGCAGTCCGTTCGTACGGCTTGCTTTGAACGGATATAGAGCCTCCCATTTTTTCTGTAAGCCGTTTCGTGATGGTTAAACCGAGACCGCTTCCTTGAAAAGCTTTATTTCTGGATTCTTCAAGTGTGTACAGCCTCTCAAACACCCGCTGCTGATCGGTTTCACTGATCCCCTTTCCGCGATCCCATACGGTAACGGCAATGTTCGTCTCATCATATGACAGTGTCATGCCGATTAACTTGCCGGCTGCGCCATATTGAATCGCATTGGATAATAGATTTTGCAGGATTCTGTCCAGCGCTTCTTCATTCGCCTGTGCATACACCGGCGTATCCGGGATATCGATGGCAGCTTGAAAGCCTTTTGACTGAACAGCGTCATAATAATGCAGGATATTTCGTTTACATATGTCGTTCATATGTATTTTGGTAATCGGAATGTCTTTATCTTCAGATTCTAATTTCGCTAAATCAAAAAAGGAGTTGATCATCTGAATGAGTTCATTTGTTTTCTGACGGAGCTTCTCCAGCAATCTTTCCCGCTCTTCGTCCGGCATGTCCGGGTCACTTTGAATGGCCTCGATATAACCGAGAATGACCGTTAACGGCGTTTTCAGATCGTGCGACATATTGGTCAGCATCCGCTTCATGGATTGCTCTGTTTTGGCGAACTGAGCGCTGATCTGCTGACGATTCTCAACCAATCGGTTGATGTTGACAAGTAAATCTTTAAGCGCCTGATCGTCTGTCTGAAGTAAAATCCGTCCTGCCGACTCACGATTGAGCATGGCGCCAAGCTGTTCCGCCGTGTATCCCAGATTCCCGTCCCGCTTCTTTTTCATCATAAACTGAATCACATTCAGACATGCCAAAACGATGACAGCGGCCATCCATAACACTGTCATGCTAAAACTCTCCTAATTTATAACCGATGCCCCATAACGTTTTAATGTATTGAGGTGCAGAGGGGTCATCTTCAATCTTTTCTCTAAGCCGCCGCATATGTACGTTAATAATGTTTTGATCGCCAAAATACTCTTCATTCCAAACGGAACGGTAGATTTGTTCTTTCGTAAACACTTTTTTAGGATTTGCCGCAAATAGGCACAGCAGCTGCCATTCAGTTGACGTCAGCTGAAGCGGCTCTCCATTTTTCATCACTGAGACGTTATCTATATCTATCGCAAGCTGGTGAATCCGGATCACCTTTTTCTCTGCCGGTTCCTCCGCCGAATATTGCGTCGCCCGCCGTATCGCGGCTTTCACTCTTGCTGTCAGCTCAATCATTGAAAATGGTTTGGCAATATAATCATCCGCCCCAAACCCCAGTCCCAATGCCTTGTCCACTTCTCCGTCTTTCGCCGAAATCATCAAAACCGGAATGTTGCTTTTTTCGCGGATGATTTTCAGAAAATCCATGCCGTTCAGCTTCGGAAGCATGATATCAAGGAGAATCAAATCGTATGAACCCTGATGAAACAGCCGTACGCCCTCTTCCCCATCGAAAGCATGCACCATCTCAAATCCTTCTTTTGTTAAATAATGGCCCACCATTTCACTGATGGATTGATCGTCCTCCACAAGCAATATGCGCTTCATCTTCTCACCTAACCTTTGCAAAATCAAAAAACATACACGTAATTACACTTATTGTAATTGAAAAACGTGTATGTTTTACAAACATTATTTTTTTCCTCTTTTTAGTTTCCTGTATTCCATGCCCGTAATGATCAAAAATACGGCTGTACATCCGATGGCTTGAATAAGCCGTAGCCGTTCACCAAGAAATAAAGCCCCATAGAAAATCGTCAGGACAGGTCCTGCCATTGAAATGATGGCAGCTCGCTGTGCTCCTATTCGTTTGATGCCCTCAAGCATCAGCACAAATGGAATCACAGTGGTCACGACTGCGATTAACACAAACAAACCATAGACAGCGGGCGGATATGCTGCTATTGGTATATTCAGACCGATCGTCGATTTGATGCCAATGTAAAGCATCATGGCCGCTCCGGCAGCTGTCATCCCGTACGCATTAAGACGGATGCCTCCGATTTGATGGACGAGCCGTCCGGAAAGGACAAGATAACCCGCATAGACGGCTGAGGATAACAAAATGCATGCAGATCCAATCATATTTGCTTGAAAGAGCTTATTATCCCAGCCGCCAAGCGCAAAGAAAAGGGCGAACATGACCGCCAGCACTGTGAAAAGGTCCTGTATGGTAACCATTTTCCGGTCACGGCATGCGGTAAATACGATTACAAATATCGGGCAGCTCATCAGCAAAATACGCTCAACCATTGCGGATACATGGTTCAGCCCGATAAAATCAAGCAAGGGAGACAGGAAAAAACAAAACACGCCCGCGACACACGCCCTCCATCGATCTCCTTTTTTCATACCGTCAGGCATTGGAGGACGGTATAGCAAAAAAATCAGCCAAAACAGCGGAACAGCAAACAGCTGTCTGTATAACAACACCGCGTCTGGATCAGCACCCATTTCAAATGCCCATTTAATCCAAATAGACTTGGACGCAAAACAAACCGTTCCGATCAGCAAAAAAATTGTACCTATTGCGGCCTCTCGAATCTTCCTCTTCTCTTCTGCTCTCATCTCAGCTCAGCTTTTCTCCTTTACTTATTCAAATGCTTTTGTATAAAATCCAGCAGCGTATTTCCTTGAGCCGTCAGAATGACGCCTTTCCCGCCGCAAGCCGGACATGGGCTGCCTTCGATTTCTCCGGCTCTTTCACATCTAGGACATGCGGCCTCAAGATCATCAGTTGCTATGACCATTTGAATCCTCCTTTCTATTGATCTGTTATGCACCACCAGCCATCATCCATCGGCCGTCACCTCCTTTAAGAAACACAAAAAACCCCGTCCTATGCAAAGGACGAGGGTCTCGCGGTACCACCTTTATTAACAGCTATACAGCCGTTCACTCTCAGTACAGAAAACATCCGTTTCGATACTCCTCTCTTGGTAACGGGGAGAGAATCCCGGCATCGCCTACTATCCGTTCAGCAAAGCAATTCAGAAGCCCATTCGGCATCATAGGAGGATCGGTTCACACCAGCCACCGACTCTCTGAACCTCACACATTGATGCGTACTTACTCTTCCTCACAATTGTTGATCCGTTCTATTATTTGTAGAGTTTATAATACTCTGATTATTTTTTGAAGTCAATTCTTACACCGATTTAACACCAAGTGCTTCCAGCGCCATATTCATATGCTCCTCCTGCTGTGTCTGCTGAGCGAGCATAGCAATTTCCAGCGGATACGCCGCCTGCATCTCTGAGATGTGTTCCTGCATTTTTGCCCATATCCGGCCGCCTGCTTGATCATAGTATTCAAGTAAACGGGCAGTTTCTTTTTCTCCGAAAATGGTTTGATAAAGGACAAAATCCTTGGCTGGATCGGCAACCTTCGCTTCTGTCCAATCCAGAAGACCTGTGACACGTTCGTTTTGATTGATCAGAATATGCGGCGGATGGAGATCGCCGTGTATCAGTGCAGAGAAATCAGGCCAGTATGCATCATCGTTTATCCACGTTTGCCATCTTTCCCAAAGCTGACTAGATACGCCAAGCTTACTCTTCACATCAGCCATAGACTTTGCTGTCATTTGTCTGAAATCCTCTGGCATGATCACTTCGATTCCGGATTGTCCGGCAGATGTTTGATCCATGCCATGTAATTCAGCCAGTATACCGGCAAGTGATTGGACAAAATCGTCTGACGGCGGCTGATGATTCATATTCCACACATATTGTTTCTGTTCCAGATCAATCCCAGCCGCCGGCGTTCCTTTTAACATGGGGTAAGCGATCAATTCCGGTGTATGAATTCTCCAATCCGGCACATCAGCTGTAAGATTTGCGCGGAGAAAGGCAAGCGTTCTGCCTTCTGAAGCCGCTCTTTCCACAACATCGCTTCGCCGCGGTTTTCGCAGCACCCATGGGATACAATCATCATCCTCGGCGAATACAACTTGAAAATCCATTCCAGTCTCATTCAATTGCGCGTTTTCGGAGCGGACCGCCAAACCTTGGCTGCGTGCAAGCCCGACAATCTCAGTAATAAGCCGTTTCTTGTTTGTCATTTCTATTCCCCTTTCTCATGTTCCGCCTGTCGTAGAGAAGGGATGTTTTGAAGGCACAAAAAAGGGGGCACTTTTTTGACGATATAAGGCCTTATCCATAGGCAGACCCATCCCGCTTCTCCGCATTTAGGCGAGAGTCATTCACTATTGAATTTGTGATAATCGGAATCTCATGAATGTCATGCGGCAGACCCTCCGTTCTTTGTACACCAACCACACTTTTGATTATATTGCAATTCGAAATCCTAAAAAAGTAAATATTTTCATTTTGTGATCTTTCATAAAAATACCGTGAATTGCTGACCCACAGATTCCGGCACAGCAAAAAACAGCCGGGGACCCGGCTGTTTTGGTTATATCCTTCTTTCTTTCATCGTCTCGCACAAAAGTTTCGCTTCCAAAAAGAACACGTGAATGAATTTTTTCATATTCACTTTGGCTGGGGCGAGAGGTTTTGCATCCTTTGATTGGAGTTCTTTCATTTTCTGGCTGACAACTGAAAAGTCAAAGAATCTCGATGCATAGGTTTCAAATTTCGGATTCGAAAAATCAGTTGTGCCCAGTGAAGCAAAATGGTGGAGCGAATGGATAATCGCTCTGCGGATGCGCTGCTCCGAGGCTTTCATTTCGCGATTGACTTCCGTTTCAGATGCCCCTGCCCCCAGCTTTCGTTCCGCTACTTGAGTGAAAATCTGTTTGAGCGAAGGGATGTGTTTTTCATAGGGCTCAGATTGCTCGTGCTCTGATAAATACTGCAGCACAGCCATGAGATCATGTGAGCCGCCTTCCCCCATCATGCCCAGCTCGGACAACAGAAATGTTCCCGCTTCTTTTAAGCCGCTGTCACTTTTCTGCTGTGGACGCGCTTTCGGTTCAGTCCGGTTGCCGAGCCGGCTTAGAGAGTGCTGAATAGCCCCAATCGACTGCTCAAGCTCAATCCGCTCCTTCACCTTTTGGAGAACTTTGACAATTTCAACGCGGTTAATCGGCTTATGGATAAAATATTCGATGCCGAGCGAGTATGCTTCTCCAACCATTTCCTTCGCTTCCACTTGAGAGATCATCACGATTTTGCCGGAGTATGTATTCTGGAGCTGGCGAATCGTCTCAATGCCGTCTCTTTCGGGCATTAACAAATCGATTAATAAAATATCAATCTGCTTGAATTGCAGCATATGCCCTTCCACTTGGCTCCCGTCTTCCGCTTCACCAGCAGCTTCCCCGAGATCCTCATCCTCAATGATCTGCCTTAAAATCGACCGTACTGCGCGGTCATCATCAGCGATAAAAAAACGCATAGCTTTCGGTTCACCCTTTCTGAATCAAATGCCGTACAGGCAGCCTGATGGCAAACACCACTCCCCGCTGCTGATTATGAAATGTAATGTCTCCATCTAGTTCAGTCACCATTTCCTTCACATAGGAAAGTCCGATTCCCGTAGAAGGGGTGCCAAATTCATCATATTTTGAAGTAAAACCCGGATCAAACACAATGTCACCGATTTTCTCCGAAATGCCGGGACCATTGTCTTCCACCTGGAATTCTACCACACGCTCATTTGGCCTAAGGAGCCTCAGGCTGATCGTTCCCCCTTCGCCCATAGCTTCTACCGCATTTGCCGTTAGATTATTAATGATCGAAAGCACGATAAATACGTGATATTCGCCATGCTCCCCTTCGATCGAGCAGTGAAAATCAATCTGCTTCCCCAGTGCTTCAGCGTACTTTTCATTCATTCGAATCACAAGCCGGAGCAAATCAGAAGCCCTCATATAATCTCTCAAACTCTCATTCGAAATCAGTTTTGAAAGCCCTGCGAATATCCGCTGGTTGTCCTTTTTCACTTCATGAATCTCTCCGGCCAGCCTCAAAATTCTTCCGCTAAGCTGATCATCCTTGCCCTTTACTTCCCGATAGAGCTGATACGAATCGTTTGTCACTTTCTCTGTCGTTTTCAATGTCTTTTTTAAATGCACCGTCTCTTCATACAGATTGGAAACGATCATCAGCATATGCTCATGCTGCTGCCTTGTCTGTTTTTCTCTCGACTGCGTTTCATACAGCTTCAGCACAGTATAAAAACTCATCACGATAAATGTGTGAGAAATCGCAATTACCGCGATATCGGTAATTTTCTCAGGCGTCACAACCGTATGGAAAATGAGAAACTGCACAGCCAGCTCGACACAATCCGACACAATTTCAATCATAAATCCGATGAAACCGAGCATAACCGGGCGTTCGTGGAAACGATTAGCCTTTAATACGGAAAACAGACAAGCATAAGACATATAAAAGAAAAACCCAGACGCTTGGTCATACAGAATCGGAGTCAGTCCATCGTGTCCCCCGCCCCATAACTCCAGAAGGACGCGAAACACGAAAACCGCCGCTCCAGTCAGAACCCCCGGCAGCACAGCGGGCACATGCCGCAGCAGCGATAAGAAGAAGAAAAAAACCGGTGCGCCAAAGCTGATCCGGAATTCTTCATTAAGGGGATAAAATTTCAGTTCACCGGCCAGCGGCACCGTAATCAGCATAAGAGCCAGTATATATCCGTCTTTTTCGAAAAAGCGTTCCAGTTTTATGATGATCACATCCTCGCTTTTATTTTGGGGAAACAGCAGAAAACCTGCAAATTTCTTTTGACCCAGTACATGAGGTTTTTATAAATCCAACGGCTTATTTTCAACATATTTTTGTCGTATTTTGTATGATTCTGTAGTCGCCATTGTACAGTAAATATACCTTCCGCTTTTATGAAAGCGTTTAATGCCCCTTTAATCTTCTCTCAATCCTTAAAGAAGAAAAACAGTGAGGAGGAATTCGATGAAAGAACTCATCATAGAGCGCCAACAAGAAAAAGATCCAACGTCACAGCTGCATGATTGGGTGGAGCACTATCGCCCCTTTGCCGCCAATGGACAAAGTGCAAATTACATCCCCGCTTTAGGAAAAGTCAATGACTCACAGCTCGGCATTTGTATATTTGAGCCCGACGGAACAATGATACACGCCGGTGACTGGAACGTTCCTTTTACCCTGCAAAGCATTTCAAAAGTGATCAGCTTTATCGCCGCCTGCATGAGCCGGGGCATTCCCTATGTGCTCGATCGCGTAGATGTAGAGCCGACAGGCGATGCCTTTAATTCCATCATTCGGCTTGAAATCAACAAGCCGGGGAAGCCATTTAACCCTATGATCAACGCAGGTGCCCTCACCATCGCCTCGCTCCTTCCGGGTGAGTCGGCACACGATAAGCTCGAGTTTCTTTACTCGGTAATGGAAACTTTAATAGGAAAACGGCCGAGAATTCATGAGGAAGTGTTCCGGTCTGAATGGGAAACCGCCCACCGCAACAGAGCGCTGGCCTACTATTTAAAAGAAACAAACTTTTTAGAAGCGGATGTAGAAGAAACGCTTGAGGTGTACTTGAAGCAGTGCGCCATGGAGGGCACGACAGAGGACATCGCATTGATCGGCCTGATCCTTGCCCATGACGGGTATCATCCGATTCGACGCAAACAGGTCATTCCAAAGGATGTGGCCAAGTTGGCCAAGGCGTTAATGCTGACGTGCGGCATGTACAACGCTTCAGGCAAATATGCTGCGTTTGTCGGCGTGCCTGCCAAAAGCGGCGTCTCCGGCGGCATCATGGCTCTTGTTCCTCCAAGCGCCAGAAGAGACCAGCCTTTTCAATCCGGATGCGGCATCGGCATTTACGGACCTGCCATTGATGAATACGGCAACAGCCTCACCGGCGGTATGCTGCTGAAGCATATGGCACAGGAGTGGGAGCTCAGCATTTTTTAAACTATAAAAAAGAGGTGATTGTATGCAGAAAATCCTGGAACATATCGTCGGTATCGCCAATGATCTTTTGTGGTCAAAGCTGTTAATTGTATTGCTCCTTTCACTAGGAATCTATTTTACGTTTAGGCTTAAGTTTTTGCAGGTTCGCATGCTGAAAGAAATGGTGAGAGTGTTAAGAGAAGGTGCTGCATCCCGGTCGAAAAACAGCATTTCTCCGTTTCAAGCCTTTTGCATCAGCATGGCAGCCCGTGTCGGCACGGGAAATATTACGGGCATTGCCATCGCCATTGCGCTCGGCGGACCCGGTGCGATCTTCTGGATGTGGCTTATCGCCATTATCGGATCAGCATCAAGCTTTGTGGAAAGCACATTGGCTCAAATTTATAAAGTAAAGGATACAAACGGCTTCCGCGGCGGGCCGGCGTATTACATGGAAAAAGGGCTGAACAAAAGGTGGATGGGCGCACTGTTCGCTGTGTTAATCACCCTATCGTTCGGTATTGTCTTTAACTCGGTTCAATCAAATACAGTCAGCCTCGCCTTTGAAAACGCGTTCGGCACAAACCGCCTGACATTGGGACTCATTTTTATTGCTGTATTCGGCATGATTATTTTTGGCGGTGTAAAACGCATTGCGAAGCTGGCTGAATCCATTGTCGTCGTATTGGCTGTCGTGTATATCGGAGTCGCGTTTTTCGTGATTTTCACCAACATTACGCAGCTGCCACACGTGCTTGCGCTTATCGTAAAAAACGCATTTGGCTTTGACCAGGCCGCTGGCGGCGCTTTGGGAGCGGCATTAATGCAGGGCGTCAGACGGGGAATTTTTTCAAATGAAGCGGGAATGGGAAGCGCACCAAATGCCGCTGCCACCGCAACGACAAGCCATCCTGTCAAACAGGGGCTGATTCAGGCGTTTGGTGTGCTGACAGATACACTCGTTATTTGTACGAGCACCGCTTTTATCATCCTGTTTTCGGATGCCTATCATACGCCGGGACTAAGCGGAATCGCCTTGACACAAGCCTCTCTAAGCTCCCATGTCGGATCATGGGCATCAGGCTTTCTCGCCATTCTGATTTTGTTATTCGGTTTCTGTGCTTTAATCGGAAACTATTACTATGGCGAAACCAATATCGGCTTTTTAAACAAAAGCAAAAAACTGATATTCGTCTACCGTATCGGCGTGCTGGCAATGATTGTGTTTGGCTGTGTGGCCAAAGTCCAGCTCGTCTGGGATCTGGCTGATTTGTTCATGGGCTTGATGGTCGTCGTGAACTTAATTGCGATTTTCTTATTATCAAAAGTCGTGTTTACGGCGCTGAAAGACTATACAAGCCAGAAAAAAGCGGGCAAAGATCCGGTCTTTTATAAAGATGTGCTCCAAAACCACAATGGCATTGAGTGCTGGCCGCTTTCTGATACAGAGGCTGACAGCCCCAATAAACAAATATCGTAAAAAAAGGGTGTTCAGACATACGGCTGAACACCCTTTCCTTTTTCATTCATTGACAAATATGTAAGCGTCCATTACGATTTTCATATCTTTTTCAAAAAAATCTGAAAGAAGGCATCGGTACATTTTATGAATCCTATCCAACACATCCTAGATACATACCCGCTTATTGTGCTAGACGGCGCCATGGCGACCGAGCTTGAACGCAAGGGCTGTGATTTGAACGACAGTCTTTGGTCGGCAAAAATCCTGATAGAAGAGCCGAACCTGATTAAACAAGTTCATATTGATTATTTCGCGGCAGGCGCCGACTGTGCGATCACCGCCAGCTATCAGTCTACGTTTGAAGGCTTTGCCGCACGCGGGCTGAGCGAAGCGGAAGCACGCCGGCTCATCGAGATGTCCGTCAGCATCGCAGCGGAAGCACGCGATGAATTTTGGGCGCTTGAAGAGAACCGTATGAACCGGCCAAAACCGATTATTGCCGCTTCTGCAGGCCCTTATGGCGCTTATCTTGCAGACGGGTCTGAGTATCGCGGCGACTACGGAATCTCAGAGGATGAACTGATTGAATTTCATCGTCCCCGGATCAAAGCGCTGATTGAAGCGGGAGCTGATGTATTGGCATGTGAAACGATTCCGTGTCTGACCGAAGCGAAAGCAATTGTGCGGCTGCTGAAGGAATTTCCTGAAACATATGCGTGGATCAGCTTCAGTGCAAAAGACGGTCTGCATATCAGTGACGGAACACCTGCCGCTGACTGTGCGTCGTGGCTCAATGAGCACCGCCAAATTGCAGCGCTCGGCATCAACTGCACGCCGCTTCAGCATATCCCTTCCTTGATCGAGGAGTTAAAAAAGCACACATCAAAACCGATCATCGTCTATCCGAATTCAGGTGAACAATATGATCCGGAGACAAAAACGTGGAACGGTATGGCATGCGCAGCACCTTACGGAGAAACCGCCCGAACTTGGCATGAAAAAGGTGCGAAGCTGATTGGCGGATGCTGCCGGACAACACCTGAAGATATTGCAGAAATTGCGGCTTGGGCACGCTCTTTAAAAACAACTTGACTTATCGGAATTGTTTGTATATTCTATCTAAAAGCCGGTTCGCCGGAGTCTCGTGTCACTCGCTGGCATGGGATTTTTTATTAGGAAGGAAATAAACCGCCGATAGAAAGTTGGTAAAAAATGAAACCTGCTCACAACAAGAATGAGACAAACTTTCAAAGAAGTATGAAAAGCCGGCACCTCTTTATGCTTTCCTTAGGAGGTGTCATCGGAACCGGTCTGTTTTTAAGCTCAGGCTATACCATTCAGCAGGCAGGCCCGGCGGGAACGATACTCGCCTACTTAGTCGGCGCCGGAATCGTCTATTTGGTCATGCTGTGCCTTGGTGAACTCTCTGTAGCCATGCCCGTGACAGGAGCCTTTCACACTTATGCAGCCAAATACATAGGACCTGGCACCGGATTTACGGTAGCATGGCTGTACTGGCTGACATGGACCGTGGCATTGGGATCAGAATTCACAGCAGCAGGCCTGTTAATGCAGCGCTGGTTCCCCCATACGTCCGTTTGGATGTGGAGCGCCGTCTTTGCGCTGGTCATTTTCTTACTTAACGCATTTTCGGTCAAGTTTTTCGCAGAATCAGAATTTTGGTTTTCCAGCATCAAAGTATTAGCCATTGTATTGTTTATTCTTTTAGGCGGCTCTGCCATGTTCGGCATCATCCCGATCAAAGGGGGAGAGGCCGCTCCGATGCTGTCCAGCTTCACAGGGGAAGGCGGGCTCTTTCCCAATGGATTTGTCCCCATCTTAATGACGATGCTGTCCGTCAATTTTGCTTTTTCGGGAACGGAACTGATTGGTATCGCCGCGGGTGAAAGCGTTGATCCCGACAAGACGATACCAAAAGCGATAAAAACAACGGTCTGGCGTCTCTCACTCTTTTTTGTCGGAACCATTTTTGTGCTGTCAGGGATGATTCCGATTCAGGATGCAGGCGTCATCGAAAGCCCGTTTGTCGCAGTCTTTGACAGAGTCGGTGTCCCGTACGCAGCCGATATCATGAACTTTGTCATTCTGACAGCAATCCTGTCAGCGGCAAATTCCGGACTCTACGCTTCATCAAGGATGCTGTGGTCTTTATCAAAAGAAAAAACGCTTCATCCGACATTTGCAAAGCTGACATCAAAAGGAACCCCGTTTAACGCGCTGGTGTTCAGCATGATTGGCGGGATTCTGGCACTGCTGTCCAGCGTATTTGCGCCGGATACTGTATACGTTGCGCTCGTGTCGATTTCCGGTTTTGCGGTCGTTATCGTGTGGATGGGAATCGCCGCTTCTCAATTCATGTTCAGAAAACGTTATATTGAAGCGGGAAACAAGGTCGCCGATTTAAAATACCGGACTCCCTTGTATCCGTTCGTGCCGATTGCCGCGTTTCTGTTATGTCTGGCTTCTGTTATCGGCATAGCCTTTGATCCGAACCAAAGAATCGCATTGTATTGCGGCATTCCGTTTATGGCCGGCTGCTATGCAGTGTATTATGCGAAAAACCGAAAAAGACAGCCGGCTGCTGATATGACGCATGCCAAATAAAAAGAACCTGCCTCCGCGCAGGTTCTTTTTCATCTTCAAACTTCCACCGTCCAGTTGACCGGCCCTTTCACTTTGCCAAGCTGAATATCTGTTATCGATTCATACAGTTTTTTCGAGATGCCCCCGATTTGCCCGTCGCCTACAATCACGGTCTTCCCATGAATATTGAGTTCACCCACAGGCGTAACGACCGCTGCCGTACCGGTGCCAAAAACCTCTGTCAATTCTCCGCGTGCAGAGGCCGTGTAAATCTCATCAATTGAAATCCTCTCTTCACGAACCGGAATGCCCCAGCTGCGGATCAGTTCAATCGCAGATGCTCGTGTAATTCCGCTTAAAATGCTTCCGCTTAAAGCAGGTGTGACAGCTTCCCCGTTGATGACGAAAAAGATGTTCATGCTTCCTACTTCTTCCACGTACTTCTTTTCAATGGCATCAAGCCACAGCACCTGGTCATAGCCCAGATCATTCGCCTTTCGCTGCGCCTGAAGACTGGCGGCGTAATTTCCAGACGTTTTTGCATTGCCGACTCCGCCATTTACCGCCCGCACGTATTCATCTTCGACATAGATTCTGACCGGCTTCAGCTGATCGTCGCCATAATAGGAGCCGACAGGCGAAAGCACGATCATAAATGTATAGCTTTTGGATGCCTTTACCCCGAGACTCGGTTCTGTGGCAATGACAAACGGACGAATATACAGTGACGTTCCCTTTTCCTTAGGAACCCAATCTTTCTCCAGCTCAACTAATTGTGTCAATGCTTCGAGCACAAGCACTTCGTCTAAAGGAGGCATGCTCATGCGCTCACACGATCTGTTCAGCCGTTTGATATTTTGATCCGGCCGGAACAGCAGCACCCTGCCATCTTCTGTTCTGTACGCTTTTAACCCTTCAAAGACAGCCTGGCCGTAATGAAAAACAGATGCAGACGGATCAAGCGTAAGCGGAGCGTATGGTGCAATTCTCGGATGGTACCAGCCCATTCCCTCTTCATAGTCCATTACAAACATATAATCTGTGAAATATTTCCCGAATTCCAAGGATGACGGATCGGGTTTCACCTTATGAAATGTGATTTTTTCTCGTTCAATAAGCTTATTCAATCTAATCAGCACACCTTTCACTCGTAGTTGTTTAAATATTCAGTCTTTTTAAAGCTACAAAAAAATAAAGCCTCAATTGATGATACGCCCGCTCCACGCTATTAAATTTCAGAATATTCTTTATTATCATCAGCTATTATACACTACTTTCATGATCAGATGAAGCTGAAATTAAAGAAAACAGCCAGATTTATTCTGGCTGTCTGATTTAGACCGCTAAACAAAGGATGACAATGTGGCAAATCAGCAAAATATACACTACAATCACAAATTGCCAATTAACCTTCTGCGCCCATGCAAACACCAGCATCAAAATAGGCAGCATCACTGATCCCGCCAGCTTGTTAACCGTCAGATCCGGGCTGTTCGCTGCATCATAATGAATCGGCATCTCCGACGGAAGAAAAGGATAAAACACGATTGAAAGGATGAAAGCAGCAACGACAGACCCCCACATTAACTTTTCATTCGTCAATAGAAACATAGAACGACCATTCCTTTCCTATCACATATTGTTATGAATCATATGATTGTTCTACGGTGAATTTCGTTCGGTCTCCCCGCGTAATAATTTGCGCATACTCCACTACTTCTTCATTTTTATCATAGGTGAGAGATTCTGATAAAAACGCCGGCGCTCCGACATTGGTTAATAAGTGGCCGCTGATCGTTTCATCCGTTAAAATCGGCTCAATCGATTCCGTCCCTCTGCTGATTTCAATGTTGTATTTTGTCCTTAACAGCTCAAACAGCGAACCGGTGCACTCTTCCTGTGCCAGGCCCGGTGCCGCTTTCCAAGGAATATATGAGATGTGATACTGCAACGGCTCCCCCTCGGCGTATCTGACTCTGACAAGCTTGTTGACAGGTTCATTCTCTTTCATCTTCAAAATCTCGGAAATGGAGTGATCAGCAGGGATCACCACAAGCTCAAGCACTTTTGATTCAGAACGCAGACCCCTCATTTGTTTTGCAAAGCTCGTAATCTTATGCGGAATCGGTGTTTGTATTTTTGCAGCCGATACAAATGTTCCTTTTCCTTGAATTCTCTTAATATATCCCTCAAGCTCAAGCTGCTGCAGAGCCAATCTCACAGTTGTTCTGCTGACATCATATTGCTCGCAAAACTCGCTCTCGGTCGGCAGCTGATCATTCGCCTGATATTTCCCTGACTTCATTAATTCAATGATTTTACATTTGATCACAGAATATAAAGCTGTCATTTCATTCTCCCCATTCCTATGGAAACCGTTCTTTTTGATCGAGACCATAATACCATTCGCCTTCCCAATATAAAAGATTTGTATTCTTCTTTTATAACGAATTTTCAGAAATTCATATTGACAGTTTGACAAGAGCGGTGCTAAATTCGTAATAACAACTATCAGAAAATTGACATAACAAATATGATGCTTGTCTATCTCTTTGAGGGGGTGTCACATGAAGATTATAATCGCTGAGCACTATGACGAACTCTGCAAGTTAAGCGCTGTCATTATTAAAGAACAGATACAAGCTAAGAAAGATGCCGTCCTCGGACTGCCGACAGGAAGCACGCCGGTCGGCTTGTACAAGCAGCTGATTTCATACTATCAGGCAGGCGAAATTGATTTTTCAAAAGTTACTACATTTAATTTGGATGAATACGCCGGCCTCTCTCCATCTCATCCGCAAAGTTATAACCACTTTATGCATGAGCAGCTTTTTCGGCATATCAACATGCAGTCCAGCCATATCCATATCCCGCAAGGAAACAATCCGCAGCTTGAGGCTGAATGCAAGGTATACGAGGAGCTCATCCGTCAGGCGGGGGGCATTGATGTACAGATTCTCGGCATTGGCGCCAATGGCCACATCGGTTTTAATGAACCGGGATCTGATTTTGAAGATCGGACACGAGTGGTGAAGCTGTCAGAAAGCACGATACAAGCAAATGCCAGATTCTTCGGCGGCGATCCTGTGCTGGTGCCGAGACTTGCGGTGTCAATGGGCATTAAAACCATCATGGAATTCAGCAAACATATTGTGCTTTTAGCGAGCGGCGAGGAAAAAGCTGACGCCATTCAAAAGATGGCTGAAGGCCCTGTCACAGCTGATGTGCCAGCCTCCATTCTTCAACAACACAATCATGTAACCATTATCGCCGATCAAAAAGCGGCTCAAAAATTAAGAGAGGCATCATACTCATAACATCATAAAAGGAGACTGTCATGTTTAAAAAGGCATTTCAAATTCTGCAGCAGCTTGGGCGCGCGTTGATGACTCCGGTTGCCGTCCTGCCGGCAGCCGGTCTTTTGCTCCGTTTCGGAGACAAGGATTTACTGAACATCCCTATTATAAAGGATGCGGGCGGCGTTGTATTCGATAACCTGCCGCTGATTTTCGCCGTGGGGGTCGCGATCGGTTTAGCCGGCGGCGAGGGTGTAGCCGGACTTGCCGCTGTCATCGGGTACCTCATTTTAACCGTCACCCTTGATAACATGGGAAAACTGCTCGGCCTTCAGCCTCCGTATGAAGGCGCCGAGCACCTGATAGATATGGGGGTTTTCGGAGGAATCATCATCGGGCTTCTCGCCGCCTATTTATATAAGCGGTTTTCATCCATTGAGCTGCATCCGGTCCTTGGATTTTTCTCTGGAAAACGCTTTGTCCCGATTATTACTTCTGTCAGTTCATTGGTGATCGGCGTGATTTTCTCATTCGTTTGGCCTCTGATCCAAAACGGAATTAACGCAGCCAGCGGTTTAATTGCCGATTCAACCGTCGGCCTGTTCTTTTACGCAACGATCTATCGTTTGCTGATTCCTTTTGGCCTGCATCATATTTTTTATACACCTTTCTATTTTATGATGGGAGAATACACAGACCCGTCCACAGGCAATACCGTAACCGGCGACCTGACAAGGTTTTTCGCGGGAGACCCGACAGCCGGGCGATTTATGATGGGAGATTTCCCTTACATGATTTTCTGTCTGCCGGCAATTGCTCTCGCCATTATCCATACCGCGCGTCCGGAAAAGAAGAAAATGATCTCCGGCGTTATGATATCTGCGGCGCTCACATCTATGCTGACGGGTATTACAGAGCCGGTTGAGTTTTCATTCTTGTTTGTTGCGCCCGTGCTCTATTTCATTAACTCGATTCTTGCCGGCGTCATCTTTGTCGTTTGTGATGTATTCCATGTGCGCCACGGCTATACATTCTCAGGCGGCGGAATTGACTACGTCCTGAACTACGGGCTGTCGACAAACGGATGGGTTGTCATTCCTGTCGGGATCGTGTTTGCCTTCATTTATTATTATTTGTTCCGATTCGCGATTTTGAAGTGGAACTTGAAAACGCCAGGCCGTGAAACAGATGAAGCCGATCAGACTGAGGCAAAAGCGCCTGTCGCAAAAGATCAGCTTGCCTTTCATGTGCTGCGGGCCTTAGGCGGACAGCAAAATATCGCCAACCTGGATGCATGCATTACAAGGCTTCGTGTGACCGTTCATCAGCCGAGCCAAGTCAGCAAGGATGAATTAAAACGGCTTGGCGCAGTAGGTGTGCTTGAAGTCAACAACAACTTCCAGGCGATATTCGGAACAAAGTCCGATGCCTTAAAAGACGACATCAACACGATCATGGCCGGAGGAGTTCCTGACACCGCCGCTGCGCTGGATACGGAAACTGATAAACGGCAAAAGCCGGCTTCCAGTGAGACCTTTATTTATCCGATTAAAGGCGAAACAGTCTCTCTGGCAGACGTGCCTGATCAAGTCTTTTCAGAGAAAATGATGGGCGAAGGGTTTGCGATTGATCCATCAGAAGGAAAAGTCGTTGCTCCTGCGGACGGGGAAATCGTCTCCATTTTCCCAACGAAGCACGCTATCGGCTTTAAAAGCGCCGGCGGCACAGAAATCCTGATTCACGTCGGCATTGATACAGTCAAATTGAACGGGGAAGGCTTTGAAGCCCATGTCACGAGCGGACAAGCCGTCAAACAGGGCGAACTGCTTCTTACATGTAATCTCGACTATATCAAGCAGCATGCCGCATCGGCTGTGACACCGGTTATTTTCACGAATGCATCTGAAGAAGAGATGAAACACATCCACATGAAGTAAAAAAGACCCCCTTCTTAGCAAGGGTCTTTTTTACCAACATAATGAAAGCGCTATCAAAATAAAATAATCTGAAAAAAGGTGTTTGCCTTTGATTCACGAATGATATGAATATGCCTGTATTCTATCATTCTAAAGGGGGATTCATTTGAAAAAATTAATTGCATTTCAAATTTTAATCGCTTTGGCAGCCGGTGCAGTGATCGGACACTTTTTTCCTGATTTCGGAATGGCACTGCGGCCTGTCGGTGACGGGTTTATCCGTTTGATTAAAATGATTGTCGTGCCGATTGTGTTTTCTACTATTGTCATCGGAGCCGCAGGAAGCGGAAGCATGAAAAAAATGGGCAGCCTCGGCATCAAGACGATCATTTGGTTTGAAGTGATTACCACGCTTGTATTGGTGCTTGGCCTTTTATTAGCGAATGTCTTAAAACCGGGTGTCGGGCTTAATCTCTCCCATTTGGCGAAAAAAGATATCAATGAACTGTCAGGCTACACAGATAAAGTTGTTGATTTCAAACAAATGATCCTCGATATTATCCCTACAAACATTGTTGATGTGATGGCCAGAAATGATTTGCTTGCCGTTATTTTCTTTGCCATTTTATTCGGTGTCGCCGCTGCCAGTATTGGCAAAGCCTCTGAACCAGTGATGAATTTCTTTGAATCCGTTGCTCAAATTATGTTCAAACTCACGCAAATCGTCATGGTGACTGCTCCTATCGGCGTATTAGCCTTGATGGCGGCTTCTGTAGGCCAATATGGCATCGAGCTCCTTCTCCCTATGTTTAAACTTGTTGGCACGGTATTCCTTGGTCTGTTCCTGATCCTCTTCGTCCTCTTTCCGCTTGTCGGTCTCATTTTTCACATTAAATATTTCGAAGTGTTAAAAATGATATGGGATCTGTTTTTGATCGCTTTTTCCACCACCAGCACAGAAACCATTCTCCCCCAGCTGATGGACAGAATGGAGAAATACGGCTGTCCGAAACGAGTGGTATCATTCGTCGTTCCCTCCGGCTTGTCATTGAACTGTGACGGCTCCAGCTTATATTTATCGGTTTCCTGTATTTTTCTGGCGCAGGCCTTTCATGTAGACATGACCTTGTCCCAGCAGCTGCTCATGATGCTTGTGCTGGTCATGACCAGTAAAGGCATTGCAGCTGTTCCGTCAGGCTCGCTTGTTGTTCTTCTGGCGACTGCCAATGCTGTAGGGCTGCCGGCTGAAGGTGTTGCGATTATAGCGGGCGTTGACCGCATCATGGACATGGCGAGAACAGGCGTAAATGTGCCAGGCCATGCGATAGCCTGCATCGTCGTATCAAAATGGGAAAAAGCCTTCCGTCAAAAAGAATGGGCCTCCGTAAACGGACAAACCGAAAGCTTATAAAAAAAAGAACACCTCATTCCCGAGGTGTTCTTCCTTTATTGAGCAGCAGCTTGATCTGCATTTTCAATCGCTGCCAGTCTTGCATTTATTTCTTCCTCTGTCATATTGTGCTCTTTGACATACATATTTCTCGGGTTCGTGCGGCATTCGTGGCTGCAGCTGCGCATATATTTATACTCATTTTCCGGTGTGCATATCATTTTTTTGTTGCATGCTGGATTTGCGCAGTTCACATAACGCTCACACGGCTCGCCTGTAAAGTAGTCTTTTCCGACAATCACATGCTCAACACGGTTGACCGGCACGCTGATTCTTTCATCGAATACGTAGCACTGGCCGTCCCAAAGCTTACCCTGCACCTCAGGATCTTTTCCGTACGTCACGATTCCGCCGTCAAGCTGTGACACATCTTCAAAGCCTTGCTTCATCAGCCAGCCAGAGAATTTTTCACAGCGCACGCCGCCTGTGCAGTACGTTAAAATCTGTTTGCCTTCAAGCATATCTTTGTTTTCTTCGATCCATTCAGGCAATTCACGGAAGGCTTCAATGTCAGGGCGGACAGCGCCTCTGAAATGGCCAAGATCATACTCGTAATCGTTGCGAGCGTCGATCACAACTGTATTTGGATCCTGCATTTTCTCATAAAATTCCGCAGGCTTCAAATGCTGTCCTGTTGTTTCATTCGGATCCACATCATCATCAAGACGAAGCGTTACAAGCTCCTTCTTATGACGGACGAAGATTTTTTTGAACGCATGACCTTCTTCTTCATCAATTTTAAATACCATATCAGCAAAACGAGGATCAGCTTTCATTGTTTGCATATATGTTTCGGTCTGCTCAAACGTACCTGATACCGTACCGTTAATTCCTTCAGAAGAAACAAGAATACGGCCTAATAAACCAAGCTCCTTACAAAAAGCCAGATGCTGTTCTCTGAACGTCTCTGGATCTTCAATCGGAACATATTTATAGTAAAGTAATACTCTGTATTGTTTTTCCATGATTTAAACACCCTGTTCAATTATAGTTAGTTGCTATGCACACTCTTACTATATCATACAGGAAAATGCCGCAAAGATGAACATATCCGCCCAGACTGATAAAAATATCCAAGCTCTTACAAACTCACGCGGCACAAGGGGTTATAAACACAGAATGGTATTTCCCATTAACTTACTAACTAAAGTAGTTATCTGAAAACTAATTTTATCATTCTTCTTCAAAAGATAGATTTACCGGCTCATCCAAGAGTTCTCCCGGCATTTCAAGGTTTGTTGAAGGAACGCTCTCATCTACCTCTTCAAAAACAACATGATCCATCCACACTTGACCAGGACCTGATAATTGGACACCAAAAGATATCACAGCGCTGTTTTCAGGGACATCTAAAACGACAGCATAATGATTCCAATTGGTTGTTCCAGTAATAGGCCTGTTGCTCATATTATCAAATTGGAGAACATCATCAGCGGCACTGTCAACCCTCATCCAAAGGGAGGCAAAATGCTGCACTCCTTTTGTTTTGATAAAACTGGATAGACGAAGCCTTTTCCCCAGATAGCGATCTGCTTTAAATTGCTGCATCATCGTCGCAAATTCGCCGATATCCTGCACCATCGTTGATTTTAAATACCCTGACACTTTTCCCTGGTGTACATTTTCCCGGTCAACCCCCATTTCGAATTGGAATGGATGGCTCCCGCTCAATACCCAGCCTTTCATTTTTTTCTCCATGCAAGATTCCTCCTTTTTTGAAGTGAAACGCTTCATAAATGTTCGATATGCTCCAGGCGGCATGTGGTACAGTTTTTTGAACGTCCTCGTAAATGCTTCTTGAGATTCAAACTGATAACACAAAGCAATATCAATAATGCGAACATCTGTATAAAGCAAAGCTGCCGCTGCATTTGCGAGACGTCTTAACCGAATATAAGAAGCAACCGACATGCCGACTTCTTTTTGAAAAATCCGATGAAAATGGAATTTGGAAAAGCCTGAAACACTTACAATATCCTCGTGTGATATTTGTTCATGTAAATGTGATTCAATCCAATCGATTGTTTTCTGGACAGCTTTTTCATAATACATTCACGCTTCAATCTCCTTTCTGTTTTAGACTAATGGATCACAGCTTTCTTGTTTTGATTATTTTTGCGATATGTAAAAATCCCCTGTTGCCACAGGGGATATCTCTCACTTGATAATGACTGATGGCGTGATATGCTCCAGCCAAATGATACCGTCATATTGTTCCTTCACGATCATCTGCTCTTCCGTGCGCCCCCAATAGAGTGCTGCCCGCGGGGTATACATCCACGAAGTGCCTTTCTTGTTTTTGGTATGGAGAACATCAACAAAGACAGCTGGATGGCCTGCAGATTTGAGCAAAGCTTCAAGGCTTCCAGCCGGCGGCGGGCTTGTGACTGGGATAACCGTCTTATTATCAATGCTGTCCAGACTCGCACCTGAATACGCATAAATGCCAATCGTATATGTTTGTTTTTTCAGCCTGTCCGGTAAATAATCACCCATGTTAGGTCCGTTTGCGTACGTCCAATCTTGTATCATTTTGGTATTCTGTTTGCGAAGATGGTAATTGTGGCCCCAGACGATGATTTTCTGTTTCGGATAAAGGGTATCCGCGACCCACTCAAATTGTTCAGCCATCATGCGATCTCTTAAAATAAACGGGACATCTTCTAATCTCTCCAGTGGTTCTTTTAGATTTTGTTTCATTTCTTGGGGCATATATATTTCCATGACGTCAATTCTCAGCTGAAGAGAATGCATAAAGATCTCATAAGCCTTTGGCTCTTTCGGAAGGTGTGCTTTTAGCGCTGAAGCGTTATTTTCAGCGAACTTGATAAGCTCCTGATAGTTTTTTACAAGCGCTTCCTTCTTTTGCGTAAATTCTGCAAACGTGCTGCTGTCTGTCACCAATTTTGAAAAATCGTTTTCTGATTGGGAGAGCAGCTCCGCTTTTTCCGGGTCCACGGCTTTTACCCATTGATTCGCGGCATCATTGAATGAATTCTTCATGCCTTGAATATCAAAACCGGTAAGAATCAGCGGATCGCCTTTCTCTTTTTGCTCTTTCATATAATCAAACAGCTCAACGACATCTTCTGTGTGCCATACAGCATAAATGGAGTTTTTCATCGTGCTCTTAGGTGTGGATTGGTCCATATTGAGGTAGGAGGCATTAGTATCGGTAAAGGCAGATTCAAAGGCCAACACATCATATCCCAGTTCTTCATGAAGGTATTTGATCATGCGTACCTTGGTGGCGTTGATTTCGCCAGCACCGTGTGTGGTTTCTCCTAATTGAACGATTCGTTTTCCTTTCAGCACCTTCTTCAGAAAGCGCAGGTCTTTGTTTGAAGCAGCGGAAGCATCCAGCGGTTGTGCATGTTTTTCAATCCAGCGCCCCCAATGCTTTTCTTCAGAAGCAGCACGCGCGGAGGCTGAAAAAGAAGTAAACACCAAACAGACAATCAGCAGCGGCAGGGCCGTTTTCACTATCATTCGTTTCAAATCTATCTCTCCTTTTCTATTAGGTTCTCTAGGAGTTACGAGATTGACATAGAAAAAGTTTCCTTTTTTTAATCAACAAAAAAAGCTTCTCGATTGATAGAAGCTTTATCTGGTCCCTCTCATCACCTGATGAAAGTAAAACCGATACGTATTTCGTAAAAATGTCTCAACCGGAAGCTGCACACCCGCTTGATATTTGCTGATGATGAACGGAAACCGCTCGATTCCTTTCTCACGCAAATCACTCACTTGCTCTTCATCCGCTGCCTTCTCCCGCAGAACCGATTCAACGATCGGCCAGCACGCTTCCCGCAGCTGTCTCAGGACGGTTTCATCTCCGGTGTTCTGATAATCCGTGATCCAGCTGATGATTTGTTTCTCCATGAGCCTCACCTTTCTTCAAAAAAAGAGGCGCTGCGTCTATGCAAGCTCCTCTTTATGCTCTTCATAACCTATCAGTTCTCCGACTTGAACTTCCTGGCCTTCTGTTATATTGGCAGATGGCTGGAACGCGTCCTTTTCAAAAATCAAAATGACGGTTGAGCCGAATGAAAAGTAGCCAAGCTCCTCGCCGATCGCCAGCTCGTCCCGTGTGCTCGTCTGCACGATAGAATTAATATTCATCGCCCCGACGGGAATCATCAGGACATTTTGACTGCCGCCGCCATTCAGCTTGTATACAAGCCGGTAGTTTTTCGACAGCACATCTTTTCCGTACTTTAACCCTAATTGATTTACCGGGTATGAGCGATTTCCAAGCTCGGCCAGTTTTTGATACTTGCAGCTGATCGGAGAATGGAAACGGTGATAATGACGCGGGCTTAAATACAGAACGATAAAGTATCCGCCGTTGTATTGATGGTCTGCGCTTTTACAGCCGGTCAGCTCAGCGAATGAGTAATCTTTTCCCTTTACCGTAAAGGTTTGATTCGGGTTAATCTTTCCTATCGTCTGAACAACACCGTCAACCGGGCTGACCACCGCATGCGACTCTTTTGAAACAGGGCGCCGCTCCAAATTAATACGCCGGATGAACAATTCGGACAGTGATCCGTAATCAGCAGACGTGCCATCTACATCATCCCAGTTGATCCGAAAATGCTTCGAGAAAAGCGGAATAACCGGCTTACTGATCTTTGACTCGCAAAACCCTTTAATCATATAAGACGACAGACGATGATTTGTCAGCTCTATCAATGATCGATACAGAATCTTTACAGCCGTATTAAACATGAATAATCCCTATAACCCTTCCGATTGTAATAAAAATAAAGCACCATAAAAAGGCGCCGATTGCCGCAAACGCAATATACGTTTTTAGGTCCATTTTGCCGATTCCCGAGAAATAACACGTTACATGTCTGACACCGGGAATGAAATAACCTAAAATAAGAGAATATGGACCGTATTTATTCATCCATTTTTCTACTTTTATCATTCTCTTTTCTTTTAAACCGACCCACTTGCCATACTTGTCGATGAACGGGCGCCCGGCTTTTCTGCCGATCATGTAGCTAATCAGCATACCTAACAAAGCGCCGACGAAGCTGATCAAAATCGAAAGCTCATAATTCAGCACATGCGTATGTGTAAAGTAGCCGACGACTGTCATCATCACTTCATCTGGAATCGGCAATCCAACAATTCCGAGCACCAGCATTAAAAAAATAGCGAGATAACCGTAATCCGCTATGAGTTGCTGAACTAATTCCATCTTTCAGACTCCAGGTTGTCTGCCGCATGTTTTTTAAAGTGAGGAAATTTGATTTTACTCACCATTAAATATGAAAGTCCGCACGTTCCGATCGCCAGCAGAATCGGGTTATAGACGAAGCTTAGAATAACGAGACACATGCCCGCAAATGGAATCGGCATCCCGATAAATGTCGGAAGCTTGCTTTGTTCAATGTTAAATTTAGAGAGTCGAAGCATTCCGCAAATGCTGTACGTCAATGCGCATAAAATCCCGATAAATGGAAGGGCGTACAATGCGACACTGTAAGCCAGCATAGAAGGGGCCACGCCAAACGTCACCAGGTCGGCAAACGAATCCAGTTCTCTTCCCATATCAGAAACGGCATTCAGCTTACGTGCAGCCAACCCGTCAAAGAAATCGAGTAACATGCCGGTAAAAATGAAAAGCACTGCTGAATGAATATTGTGATATAACAATGAGTGAATCGCCAGCAGTCCGCAAGTAAAGTTTCCTATCGTAATCATACAGGGGATATAATTCACAGTGTAACCAAACCTCCAATTGTAAAAACCATCTATATCATTCGACGATATGGATCGAATAGCGTTACAGGAAAAAATTTTCTCTATTAAGCATGATAACATAGAATGCTCTCAAAAAAAGCAGCACCAAATTCTATTATTATACATCATTTGTTACCCTTTGAACAATGAATGCCAATCTTTACATGTTTCTTACAATTTTACTCCCCGCTTAAAAAGGATAGGACACGCTGATTAACGTACTCAGGCTGCTCCAGAGATAACAGATGTCCGGCGTTCTTCACGATTTCAGCCTGAATTCCAGGTACCAATACCGAAGCCCGCTCTAAAGCCATTTGCTGATGGAACATGACCTCGTGCTCACCGAGCATCAGCAGGATCGGGACCGCAATCGATTTCAATTCCCGGTCTGTGAACACGTATGGGAAACCGTTTTCTGTCGGCCTAAGGGTTCTTTGTTCATCCTGCCATTCAACACCTGCCGCAATTTGTCTTTGCAGCACAGGATGCAGATCATAACGGCCATCCGTGATCCACTTGATATATGCCTCGGCTCCGCTTGCACTTGTAAGCGCCGCAGCATATTTATAGACATCCGGATGAAATGAAATAAACGCCTCAGCAGGACTCATCACAACCGCCCGCTCTACTCTCTCAGGCGCTTGGAGCAAGAAATTGACGATATATGATCCTCCAAGCGAAAAGCCGGCCAAATGTGCCGTCTGAAGCTCGAGCGAATCGCATACGTCTTTCAGCCATTCGGCACAATCAGCTCTCGTATGCAGAGCAGCTGTTGGTATGCTTTTATTTTTGTCTCCTATTATATCGACAGCATATGTACGAAATTGACTGCTCCACGCCGCAACATTCGGATACCACATTGCAGAGCTGAAAAGTCCCCCGTGAAGCAAAATGAGCGAAGGTGCGTCCTTTGGCCCACTTGCTATGATATGTGTTTTTCCAAAACGAGTAGAAACATAAAATGCTTCCGACTCAATTTGCCACAAAGAAAGGCTTTGATCATATGCCTGGTAAAAGCGAAGACCGCTTTCAGCCGCGGCAAATTGCATCGAATCTTGTGTCATCTTCTTCTTTTTCCTCCAGATTTTGATTGATATAAAATAAAGGCTACTGCCCTTTTTGTCTCGTAAGAAAAAATACCTATTTCTTATTATCTCACATTATAAATTTCCAGTATATAGATTGACTTCCTTGGTGCATAAAAAAAGACAGTTCCCCTTGAAATCAGGGAAACCGCCTATTCTTTGAAGACTAATGGAATGACCTTATCTTTTTTATCCTTCATTAAGGAGATGTGATGGCTTACCGATTTTTCACCCTTCGTCAATGCGACTGAGTAGTCACCTTTTCTGCCAGTATCCCATTTGATGTCTCCGTTTTTGTCTGTTTTTCCGAGGATTTCGCCAATCTCTGTAGTTGGCTGCTGATCTGAGGCGGGCGCTTGGACAATCGTCACTTGAACCCCTTCGACCGGCAGCCCCTTGGCATCCTCTACATGAAGAGTGACAGGGATAGCCGTTTCTTTCTGGACAGAATGCGTCTGAGAGCTGCATCCGCATAAAAACAAAATAGACATAAAAACCGCTAGTTTGCTGTATTTATTGATTTGCCCAATATTTAATATTGTTGAATACATCGTTCGTCACCCTTGTTCCCAAGTTATATGACGATCCTCCGTTCGTGTGAATCGCAATGGCTGTCTGCCCTGTATCACTGTAGTTTCGATAAACAGGCGAGCCGCTTTGGCAGCCGTACGTATCGGTTGTATAAGTCAGTTTATACGTTTCAGCAGAGCGAATCGGCTTGGTGTCGGACCACATCGTGCCAAATGTCTTGTCACACGGGAATCCTGTTACAGACGAGGAAAGGCCCGCGGGACTGCTGCTGTTTGTTGTCCGATAGCCGTACCAGCCAACCGTGTTTCCAGGAGAACCGTTTAATTTGATAGCTCCGTAATCATAATTGGTGTTTTTGTTTTCCGTCCATCCTTTGACGGAGTAAAACATCGTGCCAGCATACGTTCCGTATGGATATGATGAATCATTGCGTCCCGGTGCCGCAGTTATTGTCGAAGCCCATCCGTGATCCTGGCTGTACACACAATGTCCAGCCGTTACAACAGTATTCGGGTTCACTAAAAATCCGGTACATCCATAAGTGCTTGAAGTGTTGGGATACTTGATTGAAAGTTGAACAGTTGCTCTGTAAGGAAAAGACGTTGTGCTGGAGATTCTCGTGCGTTCATCGGTTCCGATGATGCTTGAAGGCTGTAAGGTTTGAATGTTTTTTTCCAGTTCCGTTTGGCCGCCGAATAATGATTTACTTGTTTTCCCGGTTCCCTCATAAGGGGCTGAAACCTGTTCTGATTTTGACGTTTGGTTTTTCGAGGCATCTGCTTCTTCACCGATATTCGATACAGAAGTTTGCGGGTTCTCTGCCGCTTGCGCCCGTGCGCCGAAAGGTACCGCCGCTGCCAAAGCCAGGCACAAAACCGTTAAGTAAACGAACCATTGTTTTTTGAAAATTAGAACTAATTTCATTTTGTCATCTCCCTCCTTTTGTGTCAACCACCCTTTCAGGTGGAAGACTTTTACATTATAATCAGGTTTCTGATTCTTATGATAAAACTTTTAGCTGGATGAAAAAAAACAGACCTTTGTCCAAGACAAGGCCTGCTCAAACTCTATTTGATAGACAGCTGATCCAATGCTTTCTTTGCGTTCTCTCTCGCTGTTTCGACTGTATCGGCAGCAGAAAGCGCAACCGCCATACGGCGTCCGGCTTTCGTTATCGGCTTACCAAAGACGCGCACTTGGGTCTTCGGCACTGCCAGTGCGTTTTCCAGTCCTTCAACAGTATAATCCGCTGCTTCTTCCGGTGCTTTGAGGGGCCGGCTGGCGCCAGGTGAAAGCTGTGTGATTTCTGTAATTGGAAAGCCGAGAATCGCCCGGACATGCAGCGCAAATTCTGACAAATTTTGCGTCACCAGCGTGACAAGGCCCGTATCATGCGGACGAGGAGATACCTCACTGAAATACACCTTATCTTTTGCAAGGAACAGCTCAACGCCAAACAGGCCGTACCCGCCAAGATCATCCGTAATGGCTTTTGCAATATGTTTCGCTTCTTCCATCTGCTGCTCTGTCATATGATGCGGCTGCCATGATTCGATATAGTCTCCGTCCTTTTGCACATGACCGATCGGCTCGCAAAATGTCGTGCCGTTAACCGCACGTACGGTTAAGAGTGTAATTTCTGATTCGAATGGAATAAACTCCTCTACGATCACGCGCCCGTTTTTCACCCGACCGCCTTCCATCGCCGTCTCCCAGCACCTTTCTAAATCCGCTTCAGAGCGGCACACGCTTTGGCCTTTTCCAGATGAACTCATTAACGGTTTAACGACACAAGGGAAACCGATCTGAGCTGCCGCTTGTACAAATTCATCATATGTATTCGCAAACTCATAGCCTGCCGTCGCAAGTCCAAGCGTTTCCGCCGCAAGCCGCCTGATACCTTCCCGATCCATCGTCAGCTTCGCCGCACGCGCATTCGGGATGACGTGAAATCCTTCCTCTTCAAGCTTCAGCAATTCATCCGTCGCGATGGCCTCAACCTCAGGCACAATCAAATCCGGCTTTTCTTTCTCAATGATGGTTCTGATCTGCTCGCGGTCCAGCATGTCAACGACATAGCTATGATGCGCGACCTGCATTGCCGGAGCATGCCCGTAACTGTCAACCGCCACCGTCTGTACCCCAAGACGCTGCGCTTCAATCACTACCTCTTTTCCTAACTCACCCGAACCTAACAATAAAACCTTCTTTGATTGATACATCTTTGCCCCTCCTATCTGTTTCCCAATCATTATAACTGAAATGTTTGAAAAATGAGTTTTTATTAAAAATAAAAAATAGGGAGTCATCCGAAGCTTTTATCTTCAGAGGGGGTTCAAAAAACCTTGTGCGACATTTGGACTCTTCAACAAGTCGTTGACTCCATAAATGAAGCATATAAAATATTCTTGAAACAAAAAACACATATGAAGGACGGACAACAGAAAATTCAAAAATTCCTTTACTAATGACATTTAAGAAATATAGGACGATGATTATAAAACATTTCTATTAAGCGGGTGAAAAAATGAGAGGCAGAAGAATGATAGACAGATGGGAAGATGACAATAAGAGCTTTCTTAGACTTAATATAAAAAACAAAGTTCTTCCAACAATATACGGCGGCATTATAGGAGATATGTTAGGAGTTCCTGTTGAATTCAAAAAAAGAGAAGATTTTCATGTTCAGGATGTAGTAGGATACGGCACCTATAATCAACCTCCTGGCACTTGGTCTGACGATACGTCTCTGACCTTGTGCTTGGTGGAGAATATGATTGAAAAAGGGAACACAAATGATTTAATGCAGAAATTTAAGCAGTATCAAGATGAAGGTTACTGGACGCCGTATGGGGAAATGTTTGACATTGGCAGGACGACTGTTGAAGCGATTACCCGATTTAGGAGAGGGGTTCTGCCAGAAAAATGCGGCGGTCAGTCAGAATTTGATAATGGAAATGGAGCATTAATGAGAATTTCACCATTAGTATTTGTTTTGCATAAGGAATTTGATTTTGTAAAAAAAGCGGAGATGATCAAGAAATACACTGAAATAACCCATGCCCATCCACGTGCAATAGTTGGTTCTATTATTTATGTTGAGCTATTACTAAGACTATACTATAACAATTCAATTGATCAATCTTTAAGAGAGGTAAAAGAGCTTTTCGATGAGAATTTCACAAAAGAACATATATACCATAAAGAGTTAACACATTATGAAAGAATTTTCGACCAAAGTTTTTTAAATACACCAAGAGAAGAAATACGGTCGGACGGGTATGCCGTCCACACTTTAGAAGCGGCAATATGGTGTTTCGGCACTACAACTTCATTTACCGAAGCTGTACTGACGGCAGTGAACTTAGGAGAAGATACTGATACCGTAGCATCAATAACTGGAGCAATAGCGGGAATGTATTATAAGATGGAGGGAATTCCTGAAAATTGGTTAGCTAAAATAGCTCGTAAACAAGATGTTGATAAATTAATTAAAAATTTCTATGAGTATTGCGCGGATAAAGCGATTATCGATGAGTATGGAAATATTTAATTGTTTTTAAAGCATATAATAATACATGGAAACAAAAGCAGACCGCCAATAACGGTCTGCTTTTTCTATTCCTAACAGCAACATCATACAAGAAATTCCCAAAAATCATGCTACACTTAACCCAAGACACCATATCGACAGGAGGCATCCCATGCAAAACGAAACCCGCACACTGCATCTCGACCCGCATCTTAATATCGAGGCCTACCGTTTCCAGGGAATTATGCAGAAATTCCCGAACCACTTTCACGATTATTATGTGATCGGCTTTATTGAAAAAGGACAGCGGTATCTGGCCTGTCAGGATCAGGAATATATCATCAATCCGGGTGATCTTCTCCTCTTTAACCCCCGTGACACGCATAGCTGTGAACAGATTGACGGCCGGACGCTTGATTATCGGTGTATTAACGTAATGCCGGATGTTATGGAGAAGGCTGTTAAGGAGATTACTGGCGCCGAGCATCTCCCTTATTTTTCCCAGCATGTGTTATTCCGCCACGAGCTGACATCCAGCCTGCAGGAATTGCACATGTTGATATCCGATGAAAAACAGGCTTTGCACAAAGAGGAGCTGTTTCTACACCTGCTGGAAGAGCTGATTCGCCATTATTCTGACGTGACGTTCCTCAACAGCATTCCCGAACCATCCGACGAAGTCAAAATGGTTTGCGAATTTCTAGAAAAACATTATGCCGAAAATGTCACGCTCAATGATTTAAGTGAATTAACAGGCTGGAGCAAGTACCATTTACTGCGTTCATTTACAAAACAAAAGGGAATTACGCCAAATAGCTATCTAGAAACAATCCGGATTAATCAAGCGAAGAAACTTCTTGAACAAGGGGTAAGACCGATCGACGCGGCAGTTCAGACAGGATTCAGCGATCAAAGCCATATGACGAAGTTTTTCAAACGGCAGGTGGGGCTGACACCGAAGCAATACATGAAGATTTTTGAAAAGGAGCTTCAAAGATGAGCATACAAAGTGAAACTTCCGGGCATATTGCAGCCATTGTGACCATCCTGATTTGGGGGACGACCTTTATTTCGACAAAGGTGCTGCTGGCAGACTTCACTCCGACTGAAATCTTATTTTACCGGTTTTTGATGGGCTTTATTGCTCTTATCCTCGTCCGCCCCAAAATGATTCCGTTCAGAAATTGGCGGCATCAGCTGTTATTTGCCGGGGCTGGTTTATTTGGCGTAACCTTATACTTTCTATTAGAAAATATAGCTCTCACCTATACATACGCATCCAATGTCGGCATGATCGTGTCCATTATTCCGATGATTACTGCTATACTGGCTCACTTTCTGCTTGAAGGCGAAAAACTGCGGCTGACCTTTTTCATTGGATTTGGAGCGGCACTGATCGGGCTTTTATTAATTACATTCAACGGCAATATCGTACTGCGTCTGAATCCGTTCGGAGACATCCTGGCAGCCGGTGCCGCTCTCGTATTTGGCGGCTACTCGATTTTCATGAAAAAATTAAGCGATTACAATTATCATATCATCGAACTGACACAGAGAGTGTTTTTGTACGGTTTGTTGTTTATGGTTCCCGCTTTATTTTTGTTCGACTTCCACTTTGACCTGAGCCGACTTTCATCTGCTTCGAACGTACTCAACATGCTTTTCCTCGGCATTGGCGCTTCGGCCCTGTGCTTCGCCACTTGGAACTATTCAGTCGGCGTGCTTGGCGCCGTCAAATCCAGCGCGTATATTTACATGGTGCCGGTTATCACAATCGCCGCTTCCGTCCTGATCCTGCATGAAAAGATGACATGGATCGCTCTTCTGGGAGGTGCGCTCACGCTTTTAGGCCTCTACATTTCAGAGCTGAAACCGAAAGCGAAGCTGGTGAAAGACGGATATCATATGGATGCTTAGCGGACTTCATTTCTGTAGGTTGCCATTTGTTCTTATTATATGAGCTAATTTTAATACAAAACTGCATGAACATAAGTTAAAATATGCTCATGCAGTTTTTTAGCTTTTTTTGAAGGTTTATCAATTTTTAAAAAACAAAAACATCGTTCAGGATATCGATCAGATGCAAAATCAACAGGAGATAACAGATTATCCTTTTCACCAAGTTTCTCTTACACTCGACCAGTTAAAGCACTAATATGCTGACCTTTCCCTTCCGCTACAGTTTCTAGTGAAAGTAGCAGTTTTGCATGTAGACAGCAACGACTTTAGGACAAATCAATTACATTGATTTACCAGACATGTTTAAGTGATTATTCTGGAATTTGGACAAAAAACCGAATAGTTGCGGATGAAAGATATTCTTACAGTAAGATATAACACAAAAATCCTTTAGATTTGTTACCCTAACTAAAAAATATGTAATGATTGTACCTAGGAGATGTATGTATTGAATGTAGACCAACAAACATATAAAGAAACAGAAACAGCGGCAAAGTTTATTTTAGAACATAGAAAAGATGATAAAGAACTCCTGATTTTCCTAAACAAACAGGATTCTATCATGCTGAATCAACTAAAAATATTCTTTAGCGAGCCCCAGCTCACATTCAAACACACCGTCAAAATCGTTTGTTTCGTGACATTTGTAACTTTATATATTTATTTTTTCAGCACTCGTTTCAATGAGTTAATAGAATTAACTGTACAAATGTTTTTTGCTTTGATCGGTCTTATCTGGGTATTTGGCGTTTTTCCATTTTCAAGAAAAGTTCAAATTTCTGATCGCTTCAAACAAAAATCCGAAAACGCCCGTATTGTCGGAATGATTGATTTCGTATTAGAACAAAAATATAAAAAAAGCATCTCTGAATAACCCTCAGAGATGCTCCTCAAACTTTCCTACACCTTCTCCGCCACAGCCGCACTGTCACGTGTGACCGCCGCGGGCTCCCTCAGCATCACATTCATCACACTCGCCAGCACAAGCATCCCGATCGACAAATAAAAAGCCCATGTATACTCACCCGTTACCGTATAGATGACGCCTGGCACATACGCGCCGAGTGCCGAGCCGATTTGATGGGCGAGCGACAGCCAGCCGATCATGAGGCCGATCGAGTAGTTTTGAAAGTACTGTGTTGCAAGCATTTGAGTCGGCGCCACCGTTGCGAAGTCCACTAACCCAAACAGAATCGCAAAGGCTAAAAGCAAGTAGGGCTCGTGGCTGTAAATGAGAATCACAATCGACAGCGCGCGCACCGCATATAAAAAGCACAGGATTTTCCGGCTGCTCCACCGGTCCGCTACAATTCCGGACAGCAAGATGCCAGCGATATTAAAGCCTGCCAGCAGACTGACAGCGGCACTTGTGACTGTCGTTGAAAAGCCGTGATCGTGAGAAAACGGAATCAAATGAGTATCCATCAGCCCCACGGTCGTAAATCCGCAGATCAAAAACGGCAACATCAAAAACCAGAATGGCTTCATGCGAAACATCCCTGTCACTGAAAGAGCTGTTGTTTTGGGTGCTGTTTCTTTTTCTGAATCAGCCTGTCCGCCTATCGGCTCTGCATTCATTTCTGAAGGGTTGTTCCGCAGCATCAGCAGGGCAGCCGGAAAGACAATCACCATTAACAGCAGTCCCAACACCACCACCGTCAGCTTCCAGCTAAACCAATGGATCATCATAAGTGAGCCGGGAACGAGAAGCATTTGCCCCGCTCCAAAACCTGCTTCCATAATCCCAAAGGCTAGTCCCCGCTTTTTGCTGAACCAATTGACGACCAGCACACTTGCGGCCACATTCGACGCGCCGCCCACTCCAAGCGAGACACCCAGCCCATAAAGCAGAAACAGCTGCCAAGGCGAGGCGGCAAAGTATGTTAAGAAAATACTGACTCCTGTCAGTAACGCGCTCCATGACAAAACTGCCCGGGCACCCCATTTGTCAACAAGCCGCCCGATCACAGGCTGTGATATGCCATACACAATAAAACTCAGTGTAGAAATCAGCGAGATGGTGCCTCTGCCCACTGAAAACTGCTGTTCCCACGGCTCCACAAACGCTCCAAACGACAGCCGCACCCCCTGAACAGCCAACAAGGTCAAAAAAGTGACGGAGACGATGATCCAAGCATAGTGCAATCGTTTCATGACAGCACCAAATCCCAGCGTTCTTCTGTCAGCCGCTGCCCCCATAATGGCGCTTCTTGTTTCACTTCACTTATCCTGAATCCACATTTTTCGTAGAGCGGACGGGCCTCAGCCATGGTGCTCACCGTCCAAAGGAAAATACGGTCAAACTTCATGTCCCGGCAGTATGCAATAAGATGCTCCAGCAATTGCGTGCCGAGCCCTCTGCCTCGAAAAGCGGCATCAACCAGAAACCATCTAAGCTGCACTGTCTTTTCATCATGTTTGACCAGCCCAACACATCCGGCAAATTTCCCGACGCTTTCAGCAATCCATATGTTTTCGATTTCCGCATCAAATGTCTCAAGAAGATAAGCTAAAAACGTGTCGTCCCAGCCATGAGCCTCAGCATAAAATTGTCTCTGTTTCTCAATAATGAGCTGAAGATCATCAGAAAGATAATAATCTCTAATTGATATCTCTGACGTTCTGGAAGAAAGCGAGTGTGAAAGGATTGCCTCAATTTCTGCCATCGCTTCCGCAAGCTTATGCTGGTCTTTTTGATTGATTTCCCCCAGCATCAGTTCCACTTGTTCGTTCGCTTTTCCCTCCAGCTTTTTATAAATCGTTTTCCCCGTTTCCGTAACAAAAATATAATGGTGGCGGGCGTCCTCTTTGCTCTTCTGTTTATAAATTAAATCTTCTTTTTCAAACTGCTTCAAAATTCTGCTGACATAGCCCCGGTCAAGCCCAAGCTGATCCTGAAGAGCTTTTGCTGTACAATTCGGCGTATGATAAATCTCAAATAAAATCCGTGTTTCTGTTAAGGAAAACGGACTGTCGTAAATGTGCTCATTAAGGAAACCAAGGACATTTGTATAAAATCGGTTGAACTTTCTGAATTTTAATCCGACAGATGATTCACTGGTTTTCAAACTCATTCCCACTTTCGTATATCGTTGATTAAGGCAATTATAATCAAACATAGTTGCCAAAGTCAACGACATGTTAAGAAAGTGAGGTATTTTCATTTACCTGATGCTTTCCTTTTCCTGATTACAATCAATGTAATATAGGATAAAACCAGTGACATCAAGCAATAAACAACAACCCACCCTAAAAATGATTGATTAAAAATGGTAAAGGTGAGCACGAGCGAAATGATCAAACTAAGCACCGGCATCAAATACACGTTTTTACAAACACACGTCCCGACAATTGATAACACCATAATTCCTAACGGCAAAATAACGAACGCGATATCTAATTCATCCACCTGTAACAGCCTCCCTCCAAATTTTTATGCTACTAACAAAAAAACATAACCGCAACAGTAAAAGGATAATATTCACATTTAGTTTTCCTTTTGAAAATTATCCGTTTACATACACTCCAGACTATGATAATTTAAGAAAGCGCTATCATTATAAGTTAATAGCTTGGATGGAGATGAGGAGAGCCAGGATTCCAACCCCTTTTGACAAGGGGTATTTTCTGGCTCTTTTCGTTTTTCGTAAAGGAGGCATGCCTCACCTCACATCCAGCATAAACAGCAAAGGGGGATGATGTTGATGCTTCACATCTTTAAGCCGGCTCCTCATATTGAGAGATTGGATGATTCAAAGACGGATGCTGCTTATAAACGGCTTAGGCTGCAAGTATTCATTGGCATTTTCATTGGCTACGCGGGCTACTACCTGCTGCGGAAGAACTTTGCCTTTGCCATTCCTTACCTGCAGGAGCAGGGTTTTTCAAAAACGGAATTGGGCTTGGTGCTGGCCGCTGTGTCGATTGCGTACGGATTTAGCAAATTCATCATGGGAATGGTGTCCGACCGCTGCAATCCGAGGTATTTTCTCGCGACAGGCCTATTTTTATCAGCAATCGTTAATATTCTCTTCGTCTCAATGCCTTGGGTGACTTCGAGCGTCACCATCATGTTTATTTTTATGTTTATCAACGGATGGTTCCAAGGAATGGGCTGGCCGCCATGCGGCAGGACAATGGCCCACTGGTTTTCCATTAGTGAACGCGGCACAAAAATGTCCATCTGGAATGTCGCCCACAACATTGGCGGCGGTATTCTCGCCCCGCTTGTCACTCTTGGCATCGCGATGTTCGTGACGTGGAAAAGCGTTTTTTTCTTTCCTGCCATCATCGCCATCATCATTTCATTTTTGATTGTTTTATTGGTTCGCGATACGCCTCAATCCTGCGGACTCCCGCCAATTGAAGAGTATCGGAATGATTACCCAAAACACGCTTATCAAAATCAGGAAAAAGAATTAACAACAAAAGAAATCCTTTTTCAATATGTACTCAACAACAAATTCCTCTGGTACATCGCGTGTGCGAATGTATTTGTTTATTTTGTTCGCTACGGCGTGGTTGACTGGGCGCCTACTTACTTAACAGAAGCCAAAGGCTTTTCTCCTGAAGACTCGCGCTGGTCGTATTTTCTTTACGAATATGCCGGCATACCGGGAACCATCCTGTGCGGCTGGATCAGTGACCGATTCTTCAAAAGCCGCCGGGCACCGGCAGGCGTTTTGTTTATGGCGGGCGTTTTCATTGCCGTATTGGTGTACTGGCTGAATCCGGCCGGCAATCCGCTCGTAGACAACATCGCCCTGATCAGCATCGGCTTCTTAATCTACGGGCCTGTTATGCTCATCGGCCTGCAGGCGATTGACCTCGCGCCGAAAAAAGCAGCCGGAACTGCAGCCGGTTTGACCGGATTTTTTGGCTACATCGGCGGATCTGCTTTCGCCAACGCCATTATGGGCTTTGTCGTTGACCGGTTTGATTGGAACGGCGGTTTTATCATGCTGATTTCTTCCTGTATTCTGGCTGTCGTCTTCTTAGCGATGACGTGGAACACAGGAAAGCGGGCTGAGCACGTTTAAGAAACAAACATAAAAGATTAATCATTTTCCAACACGCCGTTTACATCTGTTTTTTAATATGAAAGACAGTTATGGATAAGGAGGGGAAATTATGCGGAAAAATAGAATACTAACCTTGGTTCTTCTGTCGCTGGGCTTACTCTTATTTATGATGACGCCGGTGTCGGCGGCAAAAGGAAATCTGCTGTCACCTGACCGTATCCTGACGGTCGCGCACAGAGGGGCTTCCGGATATGTACCTGAGCACACGATCCTGTCTTATGAAACCGCACAGAAAATGAAAACGGACTATATTGAATTGGATCTGCAAATGACAAAAGACGGAAAATTGATCGTCATGCACGATGAAAAACTGGACCGCACCACAAACGGAAAGGGCTGGGTAAAAGACCATACGCTCGCAGACATTAAGAAGCTTGATGCCGGTTCTTGGTTTAATGAAGACTATCCGGAAAAAGCAAAGCCGCAGTATGCCGGCCTTAAAGTTCCTACATTAGATGAAGTATTAGACCGTTTCGGAAAACACGCGAACTACTACATTGAAACAAAATCGCCTGACACCTACCCGGGCATGGAAGAAAAACTGATCGCTTCTTTGCAGAAACATAAATTACTAGGCAAACATGCTAAGCGCGGCCAAGTGATCATTCAGTCGTTCAGCAAAGAAAGCCTGGTAAAAGTCCATCAATTACAGCCAAACATACCGACGGTTCAATTGCTGGAAGCCAAGCAAATGGCATCAATGACAGATGCTGCTTTGGAAGAAATCAAAACATACGCTGTCGGCGCGGGTCCGGATTACAAAGCGCTGAATGCAGAAAACGTCCGTATGATCCGCAGCCACGGCCTCTTGCTCCACCCTTACACAGTCAATACAGAAGCGGATATGCGCCGTCTGCTTGACTGGGGTGTGACAGGAGTGTTCACCAACTATCCTGACCTTTTCCGCAAAGTAAAAAAAGGGTACTAAAAGAAAAAACCTTGCGCCCTCCGCGCAAGGTTTTCGTTTATTCTTTTCCGGCAGCAGCTTCTGACTGACTGTTCAGCAGCTGCGAATTAATCTCTTTCGCATCCTTTAAGTATTCTGTCTGGTAGCCGCTCTTCAGCGCCCACACATAGAATACGAGCGATACAATTGCAATCAGAACCATATCCCAGCCGTAATGAATGACATTCAGGCCGCCGAATTTATCACTGCCCAAATAGGAAATAATCATCATAACGAGCAGATAAAACACCATCCAGATGCCGCCTTTGAAGTTCTGGCCGAACCCTTTCCATTTCGCCTTCGCTTGATAATAGAAATAAATCGGAAGACCGATCAGGATGATAAACAGAACCTGACCTGTTAACGGCCAGCGGGCCCAATACAGCACGAGCGACGCAAAGATAAATCCAAGCGGCGCAATCACGTTTAAGCCTTTTAAACGAAGAGGCCTGTACAGGTCTTTCCCCGTCCGTCTCAATGTCATCACTGTAACCGGGCCGGTGATATAAGAAATTAACGTGGCGACAGAGATGATTTCCGCTAACACGCCCCACCCTCTGAACAGGAACAAAAAGATGAATGAAACAATCAAGTTAAAAAACATCGCTTGGCGCGGAACGCCGTAAATCGGATGAAGCTTTCCGAATATACTTGGCATATATTTGTTTTTCTCCATACCGTAAATCATGCGGGATGTTGTCGCCGTATACGTAATACCAGTTCCTGACGGTGACACAAATGCATCCGCATATAACACGATGACAAGCCAGTTGATATTCAATGCAATCGCCAAATCAGCAAAAGGAGAATTAAAATTCAGATGGCTCCAGCCATGAGCAATATCAGAAGGATTCACTGCTCCGATGAAGGCGATCTGCAGCAGGACATAAATGACTGTTGCAACGATAAGGGAGCCGACAACCGCGATCGGAATCGATTTCCCCGGATTTTTCGCTTCTCCCGCCATATTAATCGGGCTTTGGAAACCGTTAAACGCGAAGACGATACCGGAAGTTGCAACCGCCGTCAGCACACTCGCCCAGCCATTCGGTGCAATGCTTTGACCAGACGTAAAGTTTTCTCCGTGGAATCCAACAAACAGCAAAGCCCCGATTGTCAGACCCGGAATGATAATTTTAAAAATTGTAATGAATGAGTTCGCTTTGGAAAATAGATTGACTGTCCAGTAGTTCAGCAGGAAATAAATAAGAAGCAATACAGAGGCAAATGCTAATCCTTCCCCAGTCAGCGTTCCATTCTTCACCAAACCGCTTGTCCATTTTGCCCACTCCCAAGGCCACGAGCTCATATATTGAACAGAGGCCACTGCTTCAACCGGAATAACGGACACAATCGCAATCCAGTTGGCCCAGCCCGCGATAAACCCGATGAACGAACCGTGTGAATATTGCGTATATTTTACCATTCCCCCGGCTTCAGGGAACATAGAACCTAATTCACTGTAAGAAAGAGCAATAAATAAAATGACGACCATTCCAATAATCCATGAAATGATAGCAGCTGGTCCTGCTATTTGGGCCGCACGCCAAGCCCCGAACAGCCAGCCTGAACCGATCATAGATCCGAGCCCGACCATCATGAGGGAAAACGTTCCCATTCTTCGATGCAATTGATTCATATCGTAAACACCTTTCATGTATGATGACATTTTCTTGCTAATTATATTATTATTCTGATTACTTTACTTTGTCAATATTTATCGAATTATGGCTAAAAATAATAATACGTCAATGTATATTACCTTCCAATACAGGAATGAAGTCACTAGTTTCTTCACAAATGGTTTTTATTGTAAATTTCATCAGTAAAAACACAAGAGGTTTAGCGATAACCAAAACGGGAATGATACAGGAAACACTACTCTTAAAATAGAAAGGAGTATCACCATGAAACAAAAGCTGTTACTTTCAGGTCTCGCTGTTTCAACCGTCGGCATCACTTCTTATCTATTAAAAGATCCGTCAAATCGCCAAAAAGCAAGAGAATTCATTCACAGCATGAAAATGAAAATGACCAAACAGCCAAGTATGGAATCGTTCCCAGTCGATAAAGCAGGACACCCGCACCCGGAAGATATTGAAGATAACAAAATGGTATCAGAAGGCTCCATGTACCCTGTCCAATATTACGATGAAAAAAAGAAGTAAACCAAAAGCTCCCTTCATTAAAAAGGGAGCTTTTTGATTTACCTCTTCCATCTGATGCCGCTCATCACAAATCCGCTTTCAGGCAATGACGGCATTCTGGCGAGACTGTAATGCAGCGATTGTTCCGGAACGTCGTATTCAATCCGATTAACGAGAAAATCCAAACTTGCTTTCATAACCTCAATCGTAATGCCTTCCCCAGGACAGCGATGACCTTTCTCCGCGTCGCCTCCGCCTTGAGGAATCAAATCAAACGGATTTTCTTCTCGTTCTTCAAAACGTTCCGGCTGGAATTCATCGGGACGATCCCAAAGGCGAGGGTCGTGATTTGTTCCATATACATCAAGCAGCACCGATGTGTCCTTCTTAAACACACAGTTATTCCATACAAAATCCTTTTTGACAAGCGCCCCCAAAAACGGGCCGAACGGATAGTATCTGCGGACCTCCTGTACAAACATTTCTCTTTCCCTGCCGCTTCCCGACCGCAGCCATTCCTTATACTTCGGATGCTCATGAAGCGCCAACGCTGAAAAAACAAGAAAGTAAGAAATGGCAACAATCGGCCGCAGAACATTAATCAGCTCAATGGCTGCCATCCGGGAATCAAGCTCGTTTCCATCTTCTTGCGTGTGGAACGCCATTTCATGCAGCGCAGTATTCGCAGGTGTTTTCAGCAGGCCGGCACGAACATCTTCAATCATTCTTTCAATCCACTCTTCCGCACGCGGCCTTGCTCTCCTTCCCTTCCAATGCCTCGGCCCCACAGCACCGAACGCGTCGACCATATCAATGAAATCATCCGCTCTCTCTTTGACTTCTGTTTCCTTCAGCGGAACACCCGCCCAATAGCACGCTACCCGGCATAGAATTTCTTTTGCTTCCTCAAATAGCACAACCTGATCTGCCTTCTCCCATCTTGTGACTGCCGCTTCCCACTCCTCTGTCATCAGTTCAGCCAGCCGCTTTTGATGCGCTGGCGTCATTAATGACAAAAAAAGCATCTTCCGATGGATATGCGCGCTGCCATCCATCGTCTGAATCGCATTCACGCCAAACAGCGTTTTCTGCACCCGCTTCGGCAAAGCATTCTGCCGCTGAAACCGCTCCGTATCATAAAACAGCTTCGCCGCCTCAGCGCCGGTCATGCAAATAAACGTTTTTCCCAATAAACGAGCCTGAAACAAATCTGATTGATAGCGCTCTGTTCTGTTTTTTACAAACAAATATCCTTCCTGCATCAGCGTCAGGCTGTTGTCGAGACTTTTGTCATGTGGAATCTGCTCATTCATCCGCTAAGCCGCCTTCCTTTTTACCCTCTTTTTTCACGTGATTTGATATGTATAAACCCTATAACAGTATTTGTTTACAGAATCCGATTCAAGCACTAGTAAGTGCTTTTCAGCTGTCATGAACATCTTTATCGGGCGGAATACGAGATAAGGGTGAACCTGTTTGGCATTCCGACACAAAAACCATAGACGACCTGATCCATCCTAATTAATGTAGAAGCCCTGCAATGCAGGGCTCTAAATCTCATGCTCAAAACAATAATGATTCACAAGCTCTTCAATCAAATCGTGATCGGGATATTCCCCGTTAAATTCAAATTCGATTTCTTCCACAAACTCTCCGTAATGGTACACATGGATGGCTCCGTTTTGACGGACGACGCTAAACTCCGGCTGAAATGTATATCCGCTTCGTTCAATTGCTCCCATTTCTCACCCCGCCTTTCTCAAAGCAATAATTCATACACCTCGTTTAATTCTTTGGCCCGCTTTTGATCCTGTTCACTCTGGGCATACTTAATTTCTTTTTCTAAGACGTGGTTCAAAAAAGACATTTCATTGTCATCTAAATCTTTTACAAATTCCTCTTCATTCACATACCGCTTCGCGAGCATTTTCTTGCAAATCCGCTGGCAAACTTCATTTTCAAGATGGTTTGAAAGTGATTCGCGCAAATAACCGAGTGTAACATCCATTTTATGAACACCTTTCCTTTTGCTATCTTTACCCTATAGCTTGCTGAAATAGGAAAAATCCATACGCCAAAAAACAAAAAAAAGAGACATCCGTGAATGTCTCTTTTCCTATTATTCAACCGCTTGATCGCTTTTTGCTAAATTGGCCTGCGAACGCTTGCCAATCCCGAACACATAATAACTAATGACCACAAACGCTAAGAAAATCACGCCTACAATCAGAGAGATACGAGTATCATCATTGAACCACATGCCGACCAGAACCATCAGTAAGAAAGCAATCGTCATATAATTCGTGAAAGGGGCAAACGGCATTTTGAATGGATGTTTATCTAATGCAGCGCCCTTCGCTTTTCTGAATCCGATGTGGCTGATCAAAATGATAAACCAAGGAATCATGCCAGGCAGCACGCTTGCGCTGTATACATATACAAAAATCTTCGGCGGCGCGATATAATTCAGCACAACACCGGCAGCCAAACCGAGCAGCACCGCGATTGTGCCATAGAGCGGCACCCCATTGCGTGACACCTTCGTAAAGAATTTCGGTGCTTGTCCATTTACACCCAGAGTATAAAGCATACGGCCCGCGCTGAAAATTCCGCTGTTACAGCCGGACATTGCCGCTGTAATCACGACAAAGTTAATGATGCCGGCCGCTGCCGTTATTCCGATTTTCGAGAATGTAGACACGAACGGACTTCCGAGTGAGTTCAGCTCATCCCATGGATACACTGTTACGATTACAAAAATAGCGCCAATATAGAAAATCAAAATACGCCAGATAATACTTTGAATCGCACTTCTTAGCGTGTTTTGCGGGTCTTTCGCCTCACCGGCTGTAATCCCGATCAGCTCAACCCCTTGATAGGCCGCAATAACAAGTGACAGTGCAAAGAAGAATCCAGAGAAACCGCCTGCAAAGAAGCCCCCGTGAGACCACAGATTCGACAAGCCGATCGCATCCCCGCCGTTGCCAAATCCAAAGAAAATAATTCCAATTCCAGCAATAATCATCAAGATAATTGTCACGATTTTAATCATCGCAAACCAAAATTCAAACTCGCCAAAAGACTTAACAGAAATTAAATTCGCCGCACCAAGAATCACCATTGCCACGATACCAGGTATCCAAGCAGGCAAATCCGGGAACCAATACTTCATATAAGAGCCGACAGCGATAATTTCTGACATGCCGACGATAATCCACTGGAACCAGTTGCTCCAGGCTGTTATATAGCCTGCCAGCGGGTGAATATATTGATGGCCAAATGTCGCAAAAGAACCTGTGCTCGGCTCGACATAAAGCATTTCACCCATCGCACGCATAATAAAAAAGATAAAAATTCCGGATATTGCATACGCCAGAAGGACAGACGGGCCAGTCCATGAAATGGTGCTGGCAGAACCCATAAACAAGCCAACACCGATCGTACCGCCCAAGGCAATCATCTGAATATGACGCGCGCCCAGGCCCCTCTTTAATTCTTTATTTGCCACTTCTCTTCCTCCTCTTAACCACATACTCGAAAATGAGAAAACAGCAGAACAGCTTGCCTTCTCAACAATCAGAAAATTCAAACTCAAAATTGTTATATAATCTCCAAAATTACTTATTTCATCATAATAAATTTCTCTGGAAAATACAATTGTTTTTTTCAGGTAAACACATATATCCAGAGTTTTTCACCAAAACTTCAATTAAAATCTTTTATATAAATATAGTTAAATTATTAGAATATTAAAATTTTATTTCCTGTAAAAAAATAAGCTGTTCTCAATGGACAGCTTACCTAATAATTCACGCCAGTTTGGCGCTTTAATGTTTCAAGCCACCCGGTATCTCCGGTGCCATAGCTCTTGCTTTGCCCCACATCTCTCAAAGATCCATTGCTGTAATCAATTGATAAAATAAAATCCGGCAGCGGAACGTTCCCATTCAGCGGTGTTGCTGAAAATAAAGGAAACACAGCCCTTAGCCCCTCAGGTTCTGACTCCAGCGTGATCAAGGTTGATTTAACAAACCAAACCGGCATATCGCGCGATGCCATTGTAACCAGAGTCCAAACAACCGCCACTCAAACACCAAGCCAGGGAAATGCATGCCACTTCATCATGACAAACGAAAACAACGAATGGCCGCCGGGCACTTGTCATTAGCTCGACGTCAGGGTCTTATGATATATCATTGTCAGATCAACTCAGTGTCGCAAAGGTATGGAGTTTTAAATATAATACATTAGCGACGGTTAGATCGACGATGAGTAATGTAAAAGCTAAAATAGACTATGAATACGATGTTACAAAGCAGTTTTAACTTATATCGAGCCGGTTTTCCGGCTCTTTTTTATTTTTAGCTTAGAAGGTAAACTATAGTCAGTACAACCAAGGGAAGTGCAGACATGGCATTAAAACAGCTAAAAAAGTTATTTTTTGACCGCCCTCTAAAGGACAGCGTTATCCTAAATCATCATTACAGAATCGAAGAATGCCTCGGCATGGGCGGCTATGGCTTGGTTTATTTGTGCACGGATGTTCATACTCAAACACCTTATGTGCTAAAACAGCTGCGGCCCACAAAAGCCAAAAAGGAAAAAGAAAGAGTCCGGTTCCAGCAGGAAATGAAACTGCTCAAAAGCATTCATCACCCGCAAATCCCAGCCTTTATAGAAGATTTCATCATAGACGGACAGGCATATTATGTCATGCAGCTCATTGAGGGAGAGAATATAGAAGAATTATTATTTTTCCAAAAACAGCCGTTTACAGAGCTCATGGCGTTACAGCTGCTTTCACAGCTGCTCGGGATCGTCGAATACCTGCATGATCGCTTCATATTTCACAGCGACATCAGAACGCCTAATATCATCATCAATGACGGCAGGCTCTGCCTCATCGATTTCGGCCTTGCAAAGCAATTGACTCCTGAAGAAACGGAGGAAATAAAGGTGAGAAAACAGGATGATTTCTTCGATCTCGGAGAAACGCTGTTGTTCCTGCTCTACTCTCAATATAAAGGGAAAAAGAAGAAAAACGGCACCTGGCTGGAAGAATTAACGCTCACAAATGAAATAACCCTGCTGCTGAAAAAATTATTAGGCATTGATGAAGAGTACCAGCACACCGCTTTCATTCGCGAAGACCTAAACCGCGCCATTCAATCGGTCACATAAAAAAACCCTTGTCCCAAAAGCGGAACAAGAACTTTTTTGGATTAACTGCTGCTGTAGCTCCGACGTTTGTAACGATGACTGCCGCCATAACGATCATAGTGTCTTCTTTTGCCTGAGCTGCTGCTGTAACTTCGGTAATGTCTGCGCCGGCTGCTGCTGTAATGCCGGTGTCTGCGATATCGGTCACTAGAGCTGCTTGAGAGGTGCTTGATCGTTTTGATGAATTTTTTAAACATATGCTGATCACCTCATTTCTTTCTTCCTATTATAAATAGTTTATGGGAGAAAGAAAAACATCAGCGGGGTCACTCTTTTGTAAACAAAAACCCCGTTCCATTTTCATTTGTCTGTAGCTCATATGTTATCGCAAGCAGCCTGCATACGTCCTCAATAATCTTCAACCCAAGCCCCTCACTGTTCTCATTCTGATCAAATCCAGTCCCATCATCGCGAATAGAAACAGTGCCATCTTCGATCATGACTTCCATCTTTTCAGCTTTTGAATGCTTTAACGTATTTTGAAAAATATTATCAAACAGCCTTTGCATCCATAACGCGTTGCTCATCCATATCACATCTTGATCTGCCGGCTTATAGTGCAATTCAATCCCATTCATACTGTATAAATAATCCCACTTTTTCACCGTTGTTTCTAACAGCTCGTTTAGACGCACTTCTTCATTTACAATATAAGAGCTTTCCAGCGTCTCAGCAGAATATAGATTGAATTCATTGGTTAGTTCCGAGATATAACCGATTTGCTGATACAGCGATTCGAATACGGCCTGATCATGACATTGGCCCTCCAAATAAAACAACTGCAGCCTGAGAGCGGTCAAAGGTGTATTAATGTCATGCCGCAGTTTTTGCAAAAGCTCTTTTTTGATTTCCTCCTGCTGTTTCAGTTCCAGTTCACGATATGTCGTCCGTTCAATTAACAAATTGACAGACTTAATCAGCTCCCCGATTTCATCAGCTCGTTTCACCTCTATTTTATCCGGCACCTTTTGATCACTCGCCAGATGCCGAATGGTATGATGTAATAGATTGATTTTATGCAGCAGAGAATGAATCGACTTCGAAAATAAAAAAGCTAACAATAAGAGTGATAACAAAAATACAACGAGCATCGCCGGATACGCAAAAGACCTATGAAAAGGCGTACCGTGATTCATTGATTTAAACATGTTTTCATAAATGACAGACATCAAAATACTAACCGCCAGCAATAGCACCGGCACACTAATGACAGCCGTACATAATAACAACTGATATTTTGTCTTTAACTTCATTTCTTCACAACGGTATTCAGCCGATACCCTTCTCCATATATATTTTCAATAATCTCACCCGCTTGATCATTGATTTTGGCTCTGATTTTTTTAATGTGCACATTGACGATATTCGGGTTTCTGTCTTCGAGCTGCCACAGATATTCAAAGAAATGATCCTTTGTCAGGGTACTGTCCCTATTTTCATATAAATAAAAGAAAATTTTCCGCTCAATCGCAGTAAACAACACCTCATCATGCAGGCTTTCATTGAACACTTTTTTGGTTTCAGCATCAATATACAAGTGCTTGATTTGCGTAAAGGTCCCATAATGATGCTCAAGCATATTCTGTATTCTTAACAGCAGCTCTCTCGGATCAAAGGGCTTCACCATATAATCCTCGCCGATCTGCAACCCTTGGAGCTTGCTGTCCATATCATTGCGGGCCGAAAGAAAAATGACCGGAATACGAAGCCCCAGCTTTTTGATTTTTGCAGACATTTGATACCCGTCTTCACCCGGCAGCATCACATCCATAATGACCAAATCCGCCTTTTGAATCACTGAAAGCACATCCGCCCCATCTGTTTTCCACATCACATGATAGCCCTCACGCTGCAAAATCTTCTGCAGCAGATCACCAATCATCACATCGTCTTCCACGATTAAAATATGATAACTCTTCATCCTAGCGAACCTTTCTAATAAACTCCATGGAAAGTTTATATATTTGATCAGGCTGATATAAATAAATACTGTGTGTTCCCCTCAGTTCCTTTATATCGGCTGTATTGAATTGAGCCGCAAACGCTTCATAATCTTTTCGGTTTCGTATGGCATACTTTGAATTTCTATTTTGGTCAGAAACCGCATCTAACAATAAGACAGGAGTTTCTTTCGGGGCCGGCAGATTCACAGATTTGTTACCGTTTTGGTAAAACTGTAAAAGCTCATGCTCCATATCAGCATTAAAAAATTGCTTAAAGTTAATGGCTTTATAGATTTCTTTTTCTTTATCGGTTAAAAACGACTGACGAATCACCTCAGGGTTATATACAGCGGAAGGCATAAATCGATGAAAACCAATCGACGTTAACAGATGGAATCCTCTCACTTTCAATCTGTCAATCCCACTCAACTTATATGTGACATACTGCTGAGGCAAGCCAATATCCATCGCAATAATGGCTTTGATTTCTTTAGGATATTTCTGTGCCCAATAAATCGCCTCAATCCCGGATATGGAATGAGGCATTAAAATATAAGGAGGCTTATTCCCGCTTTTCATAAGCGCTTTCCTTGTCTGTTCCAGTATCGTATCAATATCTCTATCATCGTTAGACACATCACTGTATCCATAACCTGCCCGATCAACAACAGCAATCTTATTTTCTTTTGAAAATTTGCTGTACAAACCTTTCATCTCATAAGCAGGCGCAGCAATCCCCGAACCGGACATAAACACAAACGTATCCTTCCCGCTTCCCTCTTCATACACATTCAGCTTTTTCCCATCAACATCGACTACTGTGCCTTTACCTTTAAGAAGTGCCGCTTCCTTATTTAATTGATAGTGGTGATAAATAAATACCGAGACGGATACAAGCAAAATCAAAGCAGCCAAAACGCCAAAAACGATCTTTAGGACTTTCCATAATGTTTTCATATGATGCTCCTTTCACGTGATACGGAAAGGATACGATATGAAAATAAATTTCTGATTAACTTTGGGAAATTTTATTTTGACATTAAAAAACCTTCCCGCTCATAGGAAGGATCGTTTAATCATAGTATTAACCGTTTGTCGTACATACTTATAAGACGGAAAAATTCACAAGTCTTGAACCTTTTTTATCATCTTACCCCAACCGATATCTCCCATCGTTTTAGCTACGACCTGACCGTATTGACTTATTAGACAAAAGCTAGGAATACCTTGTATATGACAACTTGTGACGATATCATAGTTTTGGTCTAATACTATCGGAATAGATATTCCCCTATCAAGAGCGTACGTCGAGACAACCTCCACAGATTTCTCTTCTTCTATATAAGGGACATGTACTCCGATTACTTTCACATTCATATCCTTTTTATCTTGAAGGACTTTGTCAGTTAATTGGTGACAGTTTGGACAGCTCATTGACCAAAAATAAAGAAGATGATATGTGTCACTTGGAAATATCAAATCATTCTGTGATTGATTCAACCAGGGTAAATGACTTGGCCATTCATTCATTATTTGTTCAGGTTTCATCCTTTCTAATCCCCCTTATCTTTCAGCTGAAAAGCAATCAGCTTTCCCAATGCCTCTTCAGCCGCAAACGGAGCAACCATCCCTGAAGGATGTTCATGCTCATGTTTCAGGCATTCATACATCTTCGGTTCAATACGAGACGGATCGATCCATGCAATACACCATGACGCCCAAAAGCATGATTCCCCTTCATTTTCTTGAGCGATTTTAATGACAAAGGGCAGACTGGGCTTCCCGATTCTCATTAGCGAAATAGCTGCAGCCATTCGAGTATCTTCGGCATGACTTTTTAATAAACGTGACAGCTCCTCCGCTGCTTCACTCGCATCTTCCCCAAACTCGCCTAAAACAGCCGCAGCGATATTCCGCAAAGCGCCTTCCTCTTTTAAGGCCTCAACCAAAACAGGTATCGCATCTTTTCCTGATTTCTTTAGCTCCCCTATCGCTTGAACAATTGTGATCTCATTTGTATTTGCCAAATTCTGAACAGATAACGACAATTCATCACCATTTGAATTCATAAAAGAGCCCCTCTCCTCGTTAAAAAGCAATAATTCTACAATCCACTATCTGAAACGATAAAACAGGCACCAACAAAGGCTCCCTATACAGACGACCAACACTAATGTATACCAGCCGGCAGTCAATAAATGAATGACATACAAACAAATGCCGCTCAGCCCTAACGCCATAAAAAATGACTTGTAGTATTGAGGCAATGAAAGCTTAAAATCATTTCGGTTTGTATTGGTAAAAGCAAACAGTCTTATTGTCATGAACCATATATATATCCCTAAGCCATATATATACCAATAAACTAAATTCTCAACCCCCATGAAAGCAATAGAGACACAGTAAAGAATAAACAACCAGACTGTATTCGTCAGTTCTAGAATCATGATTTTCCCCAAAAGTGCACCAGGGAATAAATGAAGGGCCCCTGATTGCGAATGCCTGACTATTCCTGAATAATAGGAACTCAACATGACTGCCGAGACGACGAGAAAGAAGAGAAGATTAAACCATTCTGGATATATAAAAATGACGACATAAAAGACGCAGCCCATCATGACGGTATGAATGCTATGAAAAAATAAATGTTTTTTCATGAGCAACAGTTCCAACCACAGAAATGACCAAATACCATTTAGACTTTGTAGTCCCCACCAAGTTGTCCTTGTTTTCTGCATAATTTGCCCTGATCCAAATTGACGTTCTTGAAACTCCTCCCAGAATTCAGCTTCCTTCACCAACGATTCCTTCATTTCTACCTGGCTGCTCGTAAAAGAAATTGTCATAAAAGAAACCGCAATGATCCCAATAAATACAGCCGCATACAATGGTGACAATGTCTTAAACACTACACCTACACCACTAATAAAACGACCAATATCCTCCCACAGCCCAGGTGAAGGTTGTAGAAAGTAGAGTTGAAAAAGACATATAGAGTAAATACCTAGCATTAAAAGAAAGACTGAAATGTATATCCTTTTCATTTTCTTCACTGTTCTGGCACATGAGACTGACATCAACCATACTTCAGCGATAAAAAAGAGCCCTACAAAAATTATGGATCTGCCTATTAAATTGATATGCTCACCCGACAGAAGAACAATCACTACATTACTGAAAATGGCTGAAATGATCCAAAGCAAAGCCTTCCAAGTGACACTGAAAAATAAAACACTATACACAACTTTTGAAAAAGATGTTGGAGTGCCATACAGCCACATGATATCGGCCATCTGACTTGGCAATCGATTGGAGAAAAGTCCAAATGCCGTATAAAGGATAAAAACACCTGTAAGCACCCAACCAGTAACACTCATATCCCATATTGCAGATCTTGAAACAAAACTTACTTGAAATCCGGTGGCTCCAACAAAAAGGAGCATGATCAGAAAAGGCATTCTTTTTTCCTGACCTTGATTAACAAAACGCCTTTTTGACTGAAGCCATAAAAAAGAAATGATATTATTCATCTGACCATTCCCCTAGAAGACGAATCACTTCTTTTCTCCATTCCGATTGTTCCTCTTTGAATTGAGGAACAGACAAACTCTTCATAAGTTCCCCATCTCGAATTAATAACACTCTGTCTGCTGTCTCTAATACAAACTCAAGACTATGAGTTGACACAAATGCTGCGCAGCCTTGATCAGTCTTGGCTTTTAACCAGTTTGAGAGCCACTGTTTTGATGGAATATCGAGACCTACAGTCGGCTCATCCAATATATAAAGCAAGGCATCCTGAACTATTGCCCCCGCTAAGACAACCCGCTGCTTCTGGCCTCTTGACAGCTGACCACACAATTCATCTGCTTTCTCCTCCAAGTGTACTTCCTTCAATGCATCATAAACCCGTTCTTTTAAATCCTTTTTATCTTGATGAAATCCTCTTGCCCTGAACTGAATATGTTCAGCAGCTGTTAATGTAGGGTACAGGTGAGGCTGATCCGGAATGAGCGCTACTTTTTTTTGAACATTTACATGGCCCGGAGGAGAACCATCGATGAGGATATTTCCTTTATCTGGCTTGTAAAGCCCCGTCAAACATCGAATTGTCGTAGTTTTTCCAGCTCCATTTGGTCCTAATAGCGCCACAATTTCTCCTCGCTGAATTGAGAAAGACAAATGTTCAATCCCATCACCATTCCGGTAGCACTTGCTTAAATCTTGCACTTGCATTAATTGCATCAAATCTTCTCCTAATATTAGAATGAAGTAGTCTTTGGTTTATCGTTATGCATATGTCTCTGAAGTTTAAACTGCCACAGCGGCATACAGACGAGCACTAAATTATGAATGAAATGAGCTGCTAATACACATATAAAACCAAATTTGATAAATAGAACTCCCAAAAAGCAACCGAATATAAATAGATGCAGCCAACGTATCCACCTTGGGTCATATCCAGTTACTTGGTGCATAACCGCCCACAAAAAGGAAGATATAACAATGGAAATAATGATATTTCCACTCAGCCACCAAATGACTGAAATCATTAGCAGCCGATAGATAACCTCCTCTCCAGCCGAACTTTGTATGCTCATATTCAATCCTTGCCTAAAAGTAAAACCTGATAGAAAGACGGTTCGGTTAGAAAGCTCAGGAGATATACTTACATAATGCTTTTTCTCTAATAAGTTAAACAGCAGTGAAGTCACTCCCAAACTAATGAGCCCCGCTCCTATTCCGTAGAAAACCTGAATCATTGGCTGTTCAAACGTTTTCCATCCTAATTCACCAGTAAGCGCATTTCCTGCCAATGAACATATAAATACTACAAACCCTGTTAATAATCCTGTAAGAAGTGTGGACAAAACGCCTAAAATGCTGACCGTTTTGACACTCATTCTTGCATCATAGGCATTTACAATTGTCAATTGGATATCTTCTTTTAGTGTCAAAGACTGGCACATGATAATCAACAAACCCAGCACAAGGCTGGCGATTATGCTTGTTTGCACATCCATAAATACAAGGATGAGAATCGCAACTATCATCGCTACAGCTGAGCCCAACATACCAGATACTCCGAATGTCGACTCCACTTGTTCATCTCGAATCACTTTACTCATTTGATCAGTTAGTATTTCTTGTTCAGTACCAATATATGAAATTCGGCCGCCCTGTAATTCAACCGTCACCTTAAGTCGGATATCTCCCGCTTCCGCTATGTACCAATAAGTACTAACCTCATGAAAATCCTCTTCTTTTTTACCGCTACCAGTCATATTTGCTCTAGACCAAAGTCCATCAGGCGAAACCATTAACCTCTGCTTGAGTGCCTCTGGAGAAACTTGTTCGAACTTCCCAGAGAGAGATTTTTTCGGAACATCCGCATAAAAAAAAGTAATTTCTCGATTGGCATTGACACCGACTACAAATGATTGATTTTGGTGAACGAACCGGACTCTCCATGCTTCGACCAACCCAATATTATATAAAACCGTTCTGTTTTTCTTAAGTATACCTAAGTGATGAAGTTTATTAACTGTATCATGGTCATACCAATATACTGAGTAAAAATCCCAGTTCTCCACATCAATCCCAACAAATTCTCTTATAAATTGCACACTTATTTCTTTTGCCTCATCTTTGCTTAAGAGCAGTGAAGCAATTGTTGGAGGTTTAAATTTAATAAATAACAGTAATCCAACAATCGCCAAAATAATCCAAAATACTACTGGTAGACTATTCATTCCTGATCCCTACCTTGACTTCTTTTTGAAAAGGCAAGTCCGGTTCAGATAACTCGATTTTCCCAATACATTTGCAATTTTTAGCATCACATTTTAATTGAAGCAGACGAGCAGGTGAACCAATGTCTGCCATGCTATCTTCTAAAATATGGCCTAGTGGCAAATCCTCTAATTGGCAGGGAGTTACATATCCATCTGCTCTAATGTACCAGGCAAGATATCCTGGTGTACAAAAATCTGTTGTGAAAGAACTTTCTTCATGCTCCCAATCAATAATGTTCAGGCGGTCTCCCCATCGGTCACGGGCTTCCCTAAGCTGCTTTTGAACCAGCTCTTCAAAATCAACAGCCAAACCCCTAAAACCTTCTGTTGCTCGTCCGACAGATAACGTTTTTCCTGCACGAAAGATAAAAGCACCAGCATTGGCACATTGCTCCACCACATCAGATACCTCGCCGGCATTAGACTCATTGATGGTCATAGCAACAATCACTGGGATGTTTGCTTCTGATAATTTTTTGATGGTATTCATACTTTCTTTAAAACCGCCTTTTCTGCCTCTTAATTTGTCATGCGTATTATCAATACCATCAATGCTGATCTGCACAGAAACATTACCTAGGTGACTGAGTAATTCAACTTCATCGTCTCGCCAGTTCAATCCATTACTAAATACATTTACATTGGTAAATAGCGAACTTGCAGCAACGACTAATTCTTTAAACCCTTTTATTAGCTTAGCTTCCCCTCCGGTCAGTGTAATATCTGCAACTCCGTGGGCTGCTAGCTTTTGCATAACCAAAATCCATTGTTCACTATATAGTTCCTGCGGATATGGTTTTCCTGAGCTGGCATAACAAAAAGAACAGCTTAAATTACAGGCATTTGTCAACTGCAGGGTACAACTTATAGGTAAATATGAATCTAACGAACCTGAAACATGTAAAGGCTGATCCAACAGCCCTTGCGTCCAAGCCTCTGTAAAGGGATGGGCACTAAGCTCTTCTTTTAATTGTTCAGCACTCATCTCTTCTTTCTTTACAATCTCCCAAATACGTGCCGTTTTGTGGAGGTTTTTGTTTTTTGATAAAAGAAACGCCAACTGTGCTCCACGTCCGCTGAGTCTAAAATAAAACATGCTTTTTCTATCAATCATTACTGCACCATGAGGCTGTAAATGAACCGCTAACTCTGGTAAATCAAAATCTTTAACACGATCATTCGACATATAAAATCCCCCTCAAGAGAAAATAAGGAGTATAAGCAAATATGCTCAACTCCCTATTCTCAAATGTTAAATTGCTTTCATAGCAGGATGCGGAAGTGCACAAACACGTGTCATAGCAATACTCTTCGAGGCCCAACAGCCCATACAGCCAGCTGCCTTTACAATCGAAGTACCCCCTGGCTTTATAAGGCCTTTTTTACTCACAGATTCCCATTCTTTTTGGTTTCTTTTCATAAGTAAAACCTCCTCTCAATTTTTGCATAGAGTCTATAGACATAGCTTCCATGCGATACGATAATACCAGAATGCAAATGTCGAAGTAAGGGGAATTTTGTATTTTATCCTAAATATTACATTAAATAGATATAAATAGAATATATTAACCCTTTAAAGATAGAAAATCTTCCATGCTATCCTCTCGAGAAAAACATGAGCTCACCCTAATTTTCACTTATGTTTTGAATATTGTGTTGTTCTATGAACAAAACCTCAAAAAGGCGATCTATTTTTATATAAAAATTCTGATGCCTATTAGATTGACAAACAACCTCTTTAAGGAAATTAAATCAAGAGATGATTTTCCAAAACTTTAGTGATTATATAAATACAATGACTTTAGTTAAATGAATGAAGTCTCCTATAATTTATATCAATTATCCATACTAAAAACCCCTTCGGCTAAATAACCAAAGGAGTTAAACTTATTAATACGCGATTTATTAACATCACAGCCGCGGTGCAGTGCAGCATACATAGTAAGAGCGATCAGCTGCAATGGAACAACTGAACCCAACGAGAATGATGCACTAAATGTGCTTTCGACAGTAGGAATCTGTCATCGGCATCGTTTAGGTCATTCAAGATGATGCATGTGTTTGCTCCGCCTTCTTTGACATTTTCGCGAATGCTGACGAATACTTAAGTGCTTTGTTCAAGACAATCATACCGTGCTTCAGCTCTCCGTCGGCAAAAATCTCTTTTGGCTTCTGCGGACCTTCTACTTGACGGAATTTCACAAAAAAACACCCGCTTATATTACAAGCGGATGCTAGATCTTTCGAAATAAAACCATTGAATGTTAAGGATGAAAACAAAGCATTGTATTATTGATTAATATCTTTTAGCATCTGTTTCGGCTGTGAATAAAAAATCAGCAATGATGCAATAATCGCAATCATAACTCCTAACGCGCCAACCCAGGTAATCGAAGCCAATGATACGTTTTCTACAAAAACTCCCCCTATTCCTGCGCCGACTGCCATGGCAAGTTGCATCATGGACTGATTCATGCTGAGCAATACACCTGACATTTCCGGTTCTATTGTAGCCAGATGGAATTGCTGTGTCGGACCGGTGGACCATGCGGCAAATGACCATAATACAAGAGTCACCAACACGCCGATATAGGAATGAGTGACAAGTGACAGCAGAATCAATGTGATAATGTGCAATGTCATCCCGCCAACAAGTGTGATCGGCACTCCCCATTTGTCTGTGCTATATCCCCCAAACTTCGATCCAACCAAACTGGCAATTCCAAATATAAGCAAAACACCGCTAAGCAGTTTGCCGCTTATTCCGGAAATGTGCAAGAGATACGGCGACAGATAGGTATAAGCAACAGAATATCCCCCGAGCCAGAAGAAAGTGATTGATAACCCCATCGCCACTTTCCGTTTTTTGAAAAGAGCAAGCTGCTGAAGCAAGGGTACAGGCTTATCCCCTTCAGTATGCGGAAGAGTCAAGAATATAACGATCATTGCGATTAATCCCAATAAAGCAATTGCACCAAATACAGACTTCCAGCCGAATGCTGTTGCTATCATTCTTCCAAGCGGAACACCAATGATTAAAGAAGCGGTAAATCCCATCACGACAGTAGCGATGGCACTGCCTTGCTTCCCTTCCGATGCAATCTTAGCGGCAATTGTTAATGCGGTGACAACAACCACACCCGCTCCCATCGCCATAATGATCCGCGCTGCAATAAACCATCCATAACCAGGCAGGATAAGGGCCAAGATGTTGCCGAACACAAACAAACCGAGGGCATACATCATCAATTTGCGTCTATCCATACTTGCTGTCAACGCCATAAGTACAGGTGTGGAAAGAGCATATACAAGTGAAAAGATTGTAATAAGCTGGCCCGCGGCAGCCAAGGTTATCCCCAGTGTATGAGCGATCTGATCCAAAATACCGGAAATGATGTACTCTGAGGTTCCAACTAAAAAGCTGACAATGGCTAAAATGTAAATTTTCCAAGTGTTAGACATAAAAACATTCACTCCTTCAGCATTAATAAAACAACATATCACGAAATGTCGATATATAATTTAAAAAATAAACACATCGCAATATGTCGATATGTATGACGTAAAAATAAACATCAATTGATGTTTATTTTTATATCTCTGTTTTAAGAAAGTCAGCAAGTTTCCCAATGGCTTCTTCATCTCTTTTGTAATACGTGTACTTCCCGATTCGTTCGGCCTTAATCAGACCGGCTCTTAAAAGGATGGTAAGATATTGAGATGCCGTCGATTGCGTCATTTTCAATTTGTCGGTTATTTGACTGACACATACCCCGATTGTGTTCATATCAATCCCTTCATGGGGAGCAAAATGACGATCAGGCTCCTTCAGCCAATGTAAAATTTGCAGCCTTGATTCATTTGATAAGGCTTTGAATACTTCAATTGGTTCCATATGGATTATTATATCGTTATATTCCGATATGTCAATTCGTTTTTTGAATTTCTGACTAATTCCACGAAATGAAACTGAAGACAGCATATCAAAAATGGCCTCTAATCAAGTCATTGTACGCTTTTGGGAACCCGGCGTTGGCTTTGTTAGTTGCCTTTTACCAGTCATCAATGAAAAGAAGCGGAAGATGATGATGTTCAATCAGCTTCCAGCCCCTATGAAAATTCAAGCTCTGCTTGGCTTGAATAGTATTGTTTCATTCTTCATCTCAAAGATTTTTCTAGATCATTAACTAATTTAAATACCATCACTCGTTCACCTGTACGCGAGCTTAAATCAGTATGAAAACTTGTCACTTCTTCTCCGGTTATCCTCAGGATAATATCCTTAAGTTCTTCTATACCTGATTCAACTAATTCCGAACGAGTTTGTTTGATAGATAACATACCCTCTTTTGATTCACAAACTGCATATTCAGCCGGTGTTAAAACTCCTTTTAAATTAACAATGATCATATCCCGCAGTATATCGGTCTTAACAGATACAGACCCGCGCCCAAGATAATCTTTTTCCCATTGAGTGATTGTCTTGCTGATCTCTGATTCAAAAGAACCTTTCGACTTTTTCATATATCAAACATCTCCTGAGCAAATAAATTGGCATATTCTATTTATTATATCGTCTCATTAATATTCTCTTATCACATGTCCTTCATATACACCTTCAATATCCAAATCAGTTTTACCGTTTCTTAAGACGACTATCATTTTAGATAACATATTTTCTTCCATCATAGAGTGTATATGCAAAAACCGCACACTTTCTAAATCGGTTTTCTCAACTTCTTCATAAGATTTTAAATGATAATAATCAATTGCTTTTCTCATTACTTTTTTCAAACATTCCATATTTTCACGATCAAACGGACTCATTTCCTCTATTGTTTTCGTTACAAAATCAGTTAAATTAGATTGCATACATTCTCCTTAGGTGACAAGCAATAATCAGATAAGGCTTGACGCTGTTTTAATAGCAGGAACAGGAACCTCCATAATTGAGGATTCTCCATCCTTATGATTAACGATTAACCCTCTCACTTTAACAGATGACGGCACTAGTGGATGTTGGCGAATGATATCAACGCTTTTTTTAATACCGCCGCTGCTGTTTTCATTTAACCATTCATCGACCGTACCGCCTAAAAACTCAGGCTTGCAATGTTGGAAAAGATAATCCAATGTTTGTATTTTATCTTTCATTGTTTTAAGTTGCGTTAGTCCATTACCTGTGGAAGCTCTCTTATCTTTTGTTCCTACAACAAAAATCTCCTCAACATTTTCCTGATAAATCGCAAAAATAACAGACCGCATGATTTCTCCATAAGGATGCGAGACACTGGCACCGTAGCTTTGTATCGTCAGCATATTTTCCGCTGGAGTGTCAGTCACTTCTTGTAAAATAGGCTCCAAGCCGTTTTCAATGTCCGTCAAAAACAATACTTTTTTATTTACATTCATACAGCACACCTCTTCTTTATATTGAGTAAGGAATCCATCGGATAATGTTTATATGAATAGTTACCAGCTTTCCCAACGTCCTTCTGGATCAATACTGGCCAGTCGGACCCATCCATTTTGAACTTTTTGCAGAAATACTGAGTTGTTATTTAATAGCCGTTCTACATATTCCCTCGGTGCTTGAATAACGATCAATAAACGAAGGGGAGAATGATAAGCCTCGTGATCTGATTTCATGACGGATTGCCAAGGCAGTCCCGTTAACAAGTCACTTGCATTTCCCTGCATAACGCCAAGACCCGCAGTAACGGTTTGAGTCGCTTTATTTCCGCTGCCATAATAATGAGGTGCTACTGTTGATGCGTAATACTGTAAATTAATCCATTGGGCCACGGTTCCAGGACCTGCAATAATATTTGCCAGGATATCACCGCTTTCGTCCTGTTTCCAATCATAATTATGAAGAAAGGCTCTTCCTTCTAAATCACAATCCTGAGTGAGTTCACGTTGGCCGATTATAAAAGATGCATTACGAGCCAGTCCCCATTCCGGACGTATCTCACTCCAATCCTCCGCATATCGATGTGCCTCTGCCATCGGATTTTTACGTTTCGATTGGAAATTAGGCAATTGGGCCAGACGTTCTGCATTTACGTGATGCTTCACTTTCGGCATAACAGCTTCGATGCGTTCAAATGCTTCTTGTGCAGCTTCAGAAAGCTCTGGTACATAAAGCCAATGTAATTCATCCACCGTTGTATCATGTTCAGCGGCTGCAAACACCGTATCCTCAGGGATTGCAATTCCTTCAGTTAAAAGAGCTTCTCTTACCTCTGAAAGATTACATAAAGCAGCTAAAACTCTGGCATTGAATCCGCCGGCCGCTCCGCCGCAGGCACCACAATCAAGAGCAGCGGCATAAGGATTATTCGTACTTTGACTGCCATGGCCGCAAATCACGACTAATGGAGCGAAGTTCTTTGTTAATCCCATCATTTTTAATGCTTGGCGAGCATAGTTCACTTTTTCTTCATCAGTAAAACCTACAGGTATTTCTGCCTCTGTGTCACCATCATAATGAAGTGAAAGTTTTGTATCGGGTTTACGTACCCAAGCATCACGGAGATGACGAATGAAACGATCCGTTTTTCTTGGCACAAAGGTGCGTGCTGCCATTTGCAGACTAAGCCAAGGCCCGCTTAGCTCAGGCAGAAGCAAGCTCGCAAGTACATTCTGTTTCATCGTTTTAAATGTATGGCTTACGGAATGAACTGCTTGCTTGCGCTGCTTATATGTTTGGAAGACATCTTCATCTGCGAACTCTTTTATTTTATGTTGCGGTTTTTGTATGATTGGCAAGGAGGCATGACTGTGTTTACTGCCAAGTTCACAAGTTGCAATCGGCACCCCAAAGAAACCGGCAATACCAATCGTTTCAAACGGACCTTCTTTTTCCAGCTGACGGCGAAAAGGTTCTGATCGTACGTCGATGCAGAATGCTAATTGAGCTAATGCGGATTTTTTATTGTTTTCACGTTGCTTCGAGATGATCTTCTGACTTAATCGATCAGTGTATGTTTGCTCCCAAGCCTCTAGCCAAAGTTTCCGACGAAGTTTCTCATCAAAGAGATAAGCAAACGATAAATATTCGTTTTGTTCACTGGCCGGCATCTGAGACCATTCCTCCAGTGTAAGGCCCCCCCAATGAATCCAAGCTGCTAAAAGGGGAGTCATCGGAATCTTTTTCTCAGATCGTACTTTTTCCAAAGGCAAATATGGCTTTGTAAGGGCCAACTCCATGGATAGTCGAACCGCTAAATATTCCGTCAGGAGTGCATGTTCATGGCTCGATTGTTGAGAGCGCCAAAGCATCATCCCTGCCCATCCAGGCAAGGAAAGCAAATGGCCTTCAAGATAAGTCTGGATTTCTGATTCTGGGATTTCCAGTGCGAATAAAGCTTCTTGTAAAGCCATATGGGCGTCTTGCGGCCAACTTTTTAATCTTTTACGCTCCTGTTTAGTAAGTGCTGGATCATATTGAATGAGATGCTGCCATGCACGATAGAATCCTTCCTCACGATTGGGCATAGTCCAACCCGCTTGAGAGTCATCAAGATATAATTTACTCCACTTAATGACATGCTGATCAAGTATATTGACTACCCTTTCACCATCTTGATTCTCTATATATGAACTTATTGGTTGTGCATAAAAACTCTCGATGCGATCAAATCCACTACATCCATTCACCAATTTCTCCAGCTTATGCGATGATAAGAGGCTGGAAGGCAGCGGATCTAATTTTAATCCAGCACGGCAAAATCGCTCCGCTACGTCCTGCGGGATGGTAAAGGAATGCGAATCAAGCCAGCGCTGCAGTCCCATTTCCAAAAAATCTTCATCAATCTCACCTTTATTCTTTGCTGAATGGATCATAGCTGCACTAGGGTATATATCAACATCACGAGTGTTTTTCAACCAGCCTGCAACCTGATCAAAAGGTTGGTTTTCAAGCCCCATCCACGGATTGCGTGCAGCAAATGTAGAAATAGGCCAGAGCGGCGCGATCACTCGGCTGGCGGACTGAATGAAAACGTTAAGATCATTTCCTTGAATCTCAATATCTGTATCTTTCTTTTTTACATTTTCTTTCGTTAATACGGATGTCATGCCCATCTCAGATTAGCTCCTTATGATAAATATTGTTTAAGGTAGTCTGGGTGATTCTCTACTGTCTTTCGTTTTGCTTCCCCTAATCGCAGTAACCAAAGATAGATTACCGCGGAGAAAACGGAAGAACGATGACGAACAACCCACGTACTCAGAACACCGCCAAATAACAATAGACATACAACAATGATGACAGCTGACATTGGAGGGTGAACACTTTGTAAAACGGTTGTATGCAGCCAATGATAGAAGAGGTTATGAATGATAAAATAGACGAGGGCTGCTCCTCCTAAAAATGTTAAACCAACAATTCGACCCCATTTCCCCTCTCCAAAAGCTACAAGCTGAGTCCAAGAAACGGACAATGACCACCCTAAGATCAACGCACTAATGATTTGATACCCCTCTCCAGGAGCAGCGAGCCAAAAAGCAACGCCTATCACTAAGGCTAACGTACGACCAGCCACAATCCATAAATAGGATGATCTCTCATTAGCCCGCGTCGATCCTTCATGACGCTGTACGACTGAACCAGCCTGTAAAAACAACGTAGCTTTGAATAAACCATGTAATATAAGATGAATAATGGCCGCTATATAGGCCCCTAATGCACACTGAATGAGCATAAATCCCATTTGCGCAATCGTGGAGCCTACTAACTGGCGTTTATAGTCAACCTGAACTAAACTAATACCAGCTCCAATCAATACAGAGATACCGGCAAGCAGAAGTAAAATAATTGATGCGATACCACCATGAAATAAAGGTGAAAATCGAGTGAGTATAATCCCGCCTGCGTTTACTAAACCTGCGTGCATAATCGCAGAAACAGGAGTTGGAGCAACAATAGACTCAATCAGCCATCTTTGGAATGGCCATTGAGCAGCAGGTATGACCACTGCTAACACAATCAATAAATGTATCCCTGTTCGCTCCCAAATCCCCAGTTGAGTTAAACTTTCATTTATTAAAACCAATGATAGCCGCCATTGACCTGTGACTTGAAAAAGCCAAATCATCACGAAAAACAAAGAAAACCAGCTTAACAAAAATAACCGGCCAGAAACCTTGGCTGCTTCACCAGCCACATGCCAAGCACTGTTCAACCTGATAAGTAAGGTTAAACCGACAAGAGTTGCTCCCCAAAAGATAACCATCAAGCGAAGATCGCCACTTAACCATGTAATAGAAGCAGCACCTGTAGTGAACGTGAAAAGCGTAAAATATTTTCGATAAGAACGATCTCCCATTAAGTAACGCACAGAAAAACGCTGAATGACGAATCCAATTGCGAGAACAAAGAAAGTCATTAAACAAGCGATGGAATCTAAGTGCCAAAGGCCAATATCTGCATTCACATTGCTATTGATAAGCAGCAGAAAGGAAACCAAAAGCGGTAAAACCAAAATCCCAATATGAATGCGAACATAGCTCAAGGGAACTCGTGGAACCAAAAACAATAATCCACTTATCCCGGAAATCATAAGCATAATAAAAAATAATGTTAATAATGATGACAAACTCAGCGAAAACAACATTTCAAATTCTCCCTTAGGTAAAATTCTCTTCTGTAATTTAGTACAATTTTATTTATCTCTTTGAATGGAGTTACGTATTTTTCCAAATAAAAAAAGCCGACAACATCAAAACTCAATGATGATCTTAGTCATTGAGTCTTGAAAATTGTCGGCTTCACTTCAACTAACTTCAGCGAAGTTTTTTGAAGTGCTACCTTATGATTGGTCATTTTACTATATACAATATTTTAAGTTCCGTCTAAAGGAATGGAATATCGTCAATTTAGTGCCTTGAATTATAAAATAAATCGACTTATGTTCCTTTTCGTTTTTAATTAGGATACTTTTTCATCCTATCAAGATTTAAGAATTAAAATTAAATATTAAAAGAATGCTAAAGTCCTAATTTTATGAGCAAAAATAAACATCTGCTCCGATTATTGAGTTAAGTATAAGATATGCTAAATTTTAAACATTGTCAACCAAAACTCATATTCCAGTTCGTGGGAATCCTTTGGAATACAGAGAAAGCAAAATAAAACGATCCGTTCACTTATAAACGACGGGTATACAAAAACCCCTTTGGCTAAACAACCAAAGGGGTTAAACACTTTATTCCACAGTAACACTCTTCGCAAGGTTACGTGGTTTATCAACATCACAGCCGCGATGAAGCGCAGCATAGTAAGCGATCAGCTGCAATGGAACAACAGACACCAACGGAGCAAGCGCTGGGTTTACTTCCGGCAGTACGAATCTGTCATCCGCATCGTCCAGGCCTTTCAGTGAGATGATGCATGTGTTTGCTCCGCGAGCGGCAACTTCCTTGACGTTTCCGCGGATGCTTAGGTTTACGTGCTCTTGCGTTGCCAATGCGAATACTGGTGTGCCTTGTTCGATCAAGGCAATTGTACCGTGCTTCAGTTCTCCGCCGGCAAAGCCTTCTGCCTGGATGTAAGAAATCTCTTTCAGCTTCAGTGCGCCTTCGACACATACAAAGTAGTCAAGGCCGCGTCCGATGAAGAAAGCGTTTCTGGATACAGTCAGGTATTCACGGGCGATCATTTCCATTTCGTCTTTCTGGTCGCAAAGGGCTTCCATTGCGTTCGCAGCGATACCAAGTTCTTTGACGAGATCAAATCCGATATCAATACCGTTTTTGTCAGCGGCTACAGATGCAAGAACCGCAAGAACTGCGATTTGGGCAGTGTATGCTTTCGTTGACGCAACAGCGATTTCAGGGCCTGCATGAAGCAGCAATGTGTAGTCAGCTTCACGAGAAAGCGTTGATCCCGGTACGTTTGTGATTGTCAGTGCCTTGAGTCCGAGCGCTTTGACTTGAACAAGAACCGCGCGGCTGTCCGCTGTTTCCCCGCTTTGAGAAAGGAAAATGAAGAGCGGTTTCTTAGACAGAAGCGGCATGTTGTAAGAGAATTCACTCGCTACATGCACTTCAACCGGCACGTTTGCCCACATTTCAATATATTGTTTACCGACAAGCCCTGCATGGTAGCTTGTTCCGCAGCCGATGATATAGATGCGGTCTGCTTCAGCTACAGCAGAAGCGATATCTCCAGGCACGGACAGCTTGCCGTTTTCATCTTGATACGTTTGGATGATTTTGCGCATAACAACAGGCTGCTCATCCGTTTCTTTCAACATGTAGTGAGGGTACGTGCCTTTCTCGATATCACTGGCATCAAGCTCAGCAATATAAGACGCACGTGTAATCACGTCACCATCAAGGTTTTTGATGACAACTTGGTCGTCAGTGACGATAACCATTTCTTTATCCATCAGCTCTACGTATTCGTTTGTTACTTGAAGCATCGCCATCGCATCAGATGCTACGACGTTAAATGTGTCTCCAAGACCGACTAATAGAGGGCTTTTGTTCTTCGCAACAAAAATCGTTTCTCTGTTGTCGTTGTCGAATAAAGCAATTGCATAAGAGCCTTTTAACAGTGTAAGTGTTTTGCGGAACGCTTCTTCTGTCTCAAGTCCTCCGTTTACAAATTGCTCGATTACTTGAACGACTACTTCTGTATCAGTGTCACTTTTTAGCTCTACATCTTGTAAATACTCTTGTTTCAGCTGAACATAGTTCTCGATCACGCCGTTATGAACAAGTGTAAAGCGGCCCAGTGCGCTTTGATGCGGGTGAGCGTTCAGATAGCTTGGTTCGCCGTGTGTTGCCCAGCGAGTATGGCCAATTCCGGCTTTCGCTTCTACATTGGCATCCACAACTTCACGAAGATCCGCAATGCGTCCTTTTTCTTTGAACACATGGACTCCCTGTTCGTTGGCAACAGCGATACCGGCAGAGTCATATCCGCGGTATTCAAGCTTTTCTAACCCTTTCAACAAAATTTCCTTCGCATCAAGCTGACCGATATAACCTACGATTCCACACATATTTTCTTCCTCCTAAGATTGCAAAAGGAGACGAAGAAAGTCAAATTTCAAGGGGACTTTCAATCGTCCCCTCCTACATGTTTTTGGAAGATCATGTGATTTCTCTTTGTGCAAGGAGTCACCCCCTTGGTTTGAAGAAATCCTTACGGCTGTGATCTGCACACTCAGCCGGGAGGCATCCGCCGAAAATTCGATAACCTCCATCCTCGTCAACTAAGCCTTTTTCCGGGCGCTTAGTTCGGGCGCTATTATTATAGGTAAAGCAATAATCCCGTCTTTTCTTCCTCAGAGAAATGAGAACAAGACAAGCTTGATTTTACAGCATGTGCCATGAACGGTCAATTGTTTTTTAAACAACTTTGCCGCATGTTTCACAATTATCATATGTAAGTCCCGCTTGTCTCGTTCGCTCTCTGATGATAGACTTCGTTACTCTAATCCCATTTCTGACCGGACGACTTCAACAATGCGATTGACATATTCATCGCACAGCTCTTTCGTCTTCGCTTCAGCCATTACACGGACGAGCGGTTCAGTGCCTGAAGGACGCACCAAAATCCGTCCGTCGCCGTTCATTTCTTTTTCAATTTCAGAAATAACAGCTTTTACTTTTTCGTTTTCTTCGACTTTATATTTATCAGTTACTCTCACATTGACCAGCAGCTGCGGGAACTTTTGCATTTCAGCCGCAAGCTCTGACAGCGGCTTGCCTGTCGCTTTCAATGTGTTCATCAGCATGATAGCGGACAATAATCCGTCGCCTGTTGTGTTGTAATCAAGGAAAATAAGATGTCCTGACTGTTCTCCGCCGACATTGTAGCTGTCTTTTTTCATCGCTTCCACTACGTACCGGTCGCCGACAGCTGTCTGTACGCTTTTGATGCCTTCTTTTTCGAGCGCTTTATAGAAGCCGAGGTTGCTCATCACAGTGGAAACCACTGTATCATCCTTTAAACGGCCCTCAGTTTTCAGGTGTTTTGAGCATATGTACATGATTTGGTCGCCGTCAACGATATTTCCTTTTTCATCGACAGCAATCAAGCGGTCGCCGTCACCGTCGAACGCAAGCCCGAGATCAGCGTTTTTCTCTTTGACAAATGCGCTGAGCGCTTCCGGATGAGTCGATCCGACGCCGTCATTAATGTTTAATCCATTCGGGGAAGTCCCCATTGTTGATACATCTGCATCTAAATCAGCAAACAGGTGTGTCGCCAAGGACGATGTTGCGCCATGCGCACAATCCAGCGCCACATGAATGCCTGTAAAGTCTTCATCAGCAGTCTGCTTTAAGAATTGCAGATACTTTTGTCCGCCTTCAAAATAGTCATTTACAAGTCCGAGGTCGGCTCCGACCGGTCTTGGCAGCTTATCCTCCGGTTCGTCCATCAGGCGTTCAATTTCAGCCTCCTGTTCGTCAGAAAGCTTAAATCCGTCACCCCCGAAGAACTTGATGCCGTTATCCTGCACTGGGTTATGAGAAGCGGAAATCATGACGCCTGCCTCTGCGTCCATCGCTTTTGTTAAATAGGATACACCAGGTGTAGAAATGACACCCAGACGCATGACTTCTGCGCCAATGGATAAAAGTCCGGCGACAAGGGCTCCCTCCAGCATATGGCCGGAGATCCGTGTATCGCGGCCTATCAGCACTTTTGGACGTTGTTTATCTTTCGTCAGCACATACCCGCCGAAACGTCCGACTTTAAAGGCCAGCTCAGGTGTAAGCTCACTATTGGCGACACCTCTTACACCGTCTGTTCCAAAATACTTGCCCATTTTATAATCGCTCCTTTTTTATTCTGATGAGGATTGTGAATCCGCAGCGGACTCATCCTGATCTTGGTTTTGATCTTTATTTTCGTCTTGTTTTTGATCATTGCTGTTTTTATCATTGTTTGTTGTATCTTCTCGCTGTTTGTTATCTTGATCATTCGTTTGCTTATCTGTGTCATCCTGGCTCCCTGATGTATTGCTGCTGTTGCCATTCCTGGATGTAGTGCTCTTTTTAGACGTCAGCTTGATTTTGGCATTCTTCTGCCCCAAGGACCAGGTTACATTCTGCGGCCCGTTCACTTCAAGCTGCACGCTATGCTCCCCGTCCTCTAAATCTGAAACATTCACATACAGTTCTATATCTGATTTCTTCAGTTTTCTTATATTGGCGGGGGAGCCTTTAGCCGTCACATCTATCGCTTGCGATTCAGGATCAAGAAATTCGATGTTTTGCGAGCTGCTCAGCCCCACAGTCTTAATTGAGACATTTTCAAACTTCTGATCCGCTTCACTATCAACTTCTATATGCAATGTCACCTTTGACGGCGAGATTTTTTTGACGCCGTCAGGAAGCGGAATATCTGCCTCGATATCGGAATCCTTGTTGATTTTGCTTAAATCTAAGCTGACGCCGTCAACAAATTCAAGAGAATCCAACACATCCTGCGAGCCGTAAACCGTTACCTCACTGGGGCTGGATTCAATATTTGCTATGCTGACACCGTCTGGAAGGCTTCCTGTCCGTTCAATTTTAAAGGGCACTTTTTTACTCGGGCTCGTCACCGGAACAGTAATCTTAATGACCGATGGCTCTACATCAACAGGAAGCGCGTTTCCATCCTTATCATAGACAGTCACTTTCGCTTCCTGATCAATCGTTTCATCTGCATTTTCCAAATTCACTGAAGCTTTCACAAGAGAAATATTATCGATTACATTTTTAGATCCGGTAATCTGCACATTTTTCGGACTGACAATCGGCTGCTCCGGGGAATAGCCTTTTTTCATTTTGCTTTTGTTGTAATACTCCACTTCTACGGGAAAGCTTTTAGTCGTCCGTTCTTGAATGGTCACTGTCGTAACAGACGGATTGATTGAAATTGTCAGCCCATCCGACACGTTTTTGGCCTTAAGCTCGACCTTATGTGTGCCGGTTTTCAAATGTTCCATATCGGCATATATTTCAAAGTTCTTTGTCTGCCTAGCCTTTTTCACGGCGCTTGTCGAACCTTTTATCGTGACATTAACCGTTTGCGGCACACCCGTCACGACATAATTTTCATCATCATAATACGCTTTGACCGGAATATCAGTCAGTGTTGCCTCATCTGTTGTTGATGTCGGAAAGAAAGATTCACCCGGTTTTTTCGGAGTCGGTGCTTGATTGCTGTTAACCGCCACATAAAGCAAGAGTGCGAAAAGCAGAGCGATAATTTTCACAGCCCAGCGGTTGTTTAAGAATTTATCCATTTTTCTTGCCCCTCCAATACCAGCGGTTAGAAGAAGTGTCTCTGGTGTTTTTCTTAAACTCGGCTTCAAGCATTTCTTTCAGCGCTTCTTCAGTCAGCTCTCTGTGAAGGTCGCCGTTCTTCGCCACACTGACGCCGCCGGTCTCTTCAGACACAATAATCGTCAAGCTGTCTGTTACTTCACTGATGCCGACAGCCGCTCTGTGCCGCGTACCCAGTTCTTTCGAAATAAACGGGCTTTCAGAAAGCGGCAGATAACAGGCGGCCGCGGCAATTTCATTATTCTTCATGATCACCGCACCGTCATGAAGCGGGGTATTCGGAATAAAAATATTGATCAGCAGCTCAGAGCTGACTTTGGCATTCAATGGTATGCCGGTCTCAATATAATCCCCCATTCCAGTATCCCGCTCAATGGTCAGCAGAGCGCCTATACGGCGTTTCGCCATATAATTGATCGCTTTTGTGATGGCCTCAATGGTTTTCTGCTGCGCTTCTTCGACAGGCGTACCGCTCCTTGAAAAAAAGCGGCCGCGGCCGAGCTGTTCAAGCGCTCTTCTCAGCTCAGGCTGAAAAATAATAATAATTGCTAAAAATCCCCATGTTATCGCTTGGTCCATCAGCCATTGAAGTGTGCTGAGACCCAAGTATTGGCTGGCCATACGGACAAGCACGATCACAACAATTCCTTTTAACAGCTGGACCGCTTTCGTGCCGCGTATCACCATAATCAATTTATATATCACATACCAAACAAGGAGAATATCAACGGCATTGCCGAGGTACTGCAAAAAAGGGATATCCTCAAAAGCCATTTCCTCGTCCTCCACGAATTCAGTCATTTCGTATTTTGTGTTTTACGTGTTACGCATATGTACTTTACATAGCGAGCCCATTATACCACATTTCGATTTGGCAAGTGAAATGTGCCCACCCTTTCAGCCCGCAAAAAAAGAGCAAAGCGGCTGATACGCTTTACTCTTTTCCGTTTGGATCTAATGCATGGAATATGCTTTTCCCCGCAGACTTCATCTTGTACCATGTCCAGTCGAATAATTGATTGATTTCTTCAATCTGACCGGTGACTTGTCCAGCAGAGGCCATATACTTTTCGCCGTTTACGACAGTTACATCCCCGTCTATTTTTCCTTTAATGATCAGCTTGCCGTTTTTGACAGTCACATCACCTTTGACCGTCTCACCCTCAGGCACGATCACAGTGCTGTTATGCACCACTAGATTCGGCTGCTTGGACACGCTGAAATTGTGGTCATTATGCCAGCTGTTAAAAAAACCTCCGCCCATCAAAATGATGAATACCGCAGCAGCTGCGATAACGGGATGGGATCTGAACCATCTTTTCACAGAAGCTCTTTTCTTCTCCTTAGGCAATTTTGCCATGACGTTAGCGGTAAAATTTGCGGGGGCTTCAACATGCGATGTGCTCCGGACGAGCGCTATGGATTTTTCCATCTCATAAAAATGCTTTTTGCATTTCTCGCATGTCTCAAGATGTTCCTTTAATTCGTGTTCATCTTTTGGAAGGATATCTCCATCAAGATGCATATGCATAAGCTGCACAATTTGTTCAGGACAGCTCATTTCATCACCCCACTTAAAGATCCCTTAATTGTTTTCTGAGAGCCTCTCTGCCTCTGTGAATCCGCGTTTTTACAGTCCCAACAGGAATATTCAGAATCTCGCCGATTTCAATTAATGAGAGTTCGTCAATATACTTTAATACGATGACGGTTCTGTATTTGTCAGGAAGCTTTAAAATTTTCTGCTGAATCGTGTGTGAGAGCTCCAGCGACACAACTGCATCCTCAGGCAAAACTCCGTCTGCGGCGATTTGCGAATACATCGTCAAGCCTTCCGTACCAGCCACCACTGCATCGAGGTAATAATCTGGCTTCTTTTTGCGAATGCGGTCAATGGTCAAATTGGTGGCAATTCGGTAAAGCCAAGTTGAAAATTTCCGGTTAATATCAAAACTGTCGATATTAACGTACGCTCTGATGAAAGCCTCCTGTGCAATATCCTCCGCCTCATGCACATTGCCAAGCATACGGTAGCAAAGCTGATAAATTTTATCTTTGTAAATATCTACGATGTCTGCAAATGCATTTTGATCGCCTTTTTTGACTTGCTTAATTCTCTTTTTAATCATCATTTCCATATTTATCTAACCTCTGCCTTCACCGGTCTGTATGTATACGAGCTTCGTTTCAAAAGGTTTCAACTTTTTTATAGAATAAGTTTATCAAATTTTTGGCAGGGTGTAGATGGTAATTCGTGAATAAACTACCTTAACATATTTTTAAAATTATTATACAGACTGAACAGTTAGAAGTTGAAATGATTTAAAAAAAGAAAAAAGACACCTTTTGGTCAAAGGTGTCTGTGACTGGGCTAGCTGGATTCGAACCAACGCATGACGGAGTCAAAGTCCGTTGCCTTACCGCTTGGCTATAGCCCAATAATGGTGGAGGGGGGCAGATTCGAACTGCCGAACCCTGAGGGAGCGGATTTACAGTCCGCCGCGTTTAGCCACTTCGCTACCCCTCCATATTAATAGTAAGAAACACAGTGCCGGCAAGAGGACTTGAACCCCCAACCTACTGATTACAAGTCAGTTGCTCTACCAATTGAGCTACACCGGCAAGATGGTGGAGGATGACGGGCTCGAACCGCCGACCCTCTGCTTGTAAGGCAGATGCTCTCCCAGCTGAGCTAATCCTCCAAATGGTGACCCGTACGGGATTCGAACCCGTGTTACCGCCGTGAAAGGGCGGTGTCTTAACCGCTTGACCAACGGGCCGTTTGTGTTCTCGTCGAGCTGACAAAAGTTATTATATACAGGTTATCCCCCCTTTGTAAAGGGGAAAATTAAATTTTTTATTTTCAAACTTTTTAACTCCTTTTTTAACTGAAAAAGCCTCCTGCCATTAGTCATTTATTTTATGATAGAGACAAGCAAAGTAAGAGAGGAGAAACCATTATGATTCTAGTCAGTTCTTGTCTTGGAGGCATTGAATGCAGATATAACGGCTCTCACGCCGCGTCAGCGAAAATCAGAAAACTCGTCGATGAAAATAAAGCGGTCATGGCTTGCCCTGAGCTTCTCGGCGGCTTCTCAACTCCCCGTGAGCCTGCAGAAATCATCGGAGGCACCGGTGAGGATGTTCTCAATGGCAACGCGAAAATCGTGACAGCTTCTGGGGAAGATGTCACAGAACTATATATGAAAGGTGCCGCTAAAACGTTAGCTTACGCAAAAGAAATCAGCGCCTCTGCCATCATCTTAAAAGAAAACAGTCCATCGTGCGGAAGCGGATTTATTTATAACGGCACGTTTTCTGGCAAAAAAATCACCGGCAGCGGAGTAACCGCAGCACTGTTAAAACAAGCGGGCTACCGTGTCATTTCAGAAAACCAGCTAGACGATATATTGTAAGGAGGCCGCCACATGACTTCAGACATTTCTTTATCCTTCTATAAGCCTGAACACTTGCCGGAGCTTCAATCATTCACGCTAAACAATGATGACAAACGCTTTACCGCTCTTCCCAAAGAGGTGCTGACTCAAGCTTTGGGCGTACAGGACCGGTATCCGGTTGTCATCTTAAAAAACGATCTGCCAGTCGGTTTTTTTATTTTACACACATCAAGAGAAACGCTTGCGCCCTATTCTAACAATCCATTTGCTTTACTGCTCAGTTCCCTGTCTTTAAACGCTGTGCATCACGAAAAAGGCTATGCAAAAAAAGCAATGCTTCAGCTTCCCGCTTTTGTGGGCGGTTATTTTCCATGGTGTGATGAAATCATTTTGGCCGTCAATCATTTGAACACACGCGCAAAGCACCTTTATATGAAATGCGGGTTCCTTGATAAAGGGCGGAGAAGAATCGGACCGCTTGGCGAACAGCTCATTCTGCATTATTTCTTATCACCTTGAATGAAATAAAATTTCAAAAATTCAAAAACATAGTTGAAATATCATGACATAAATGAATATACTGAATATTGGGATATATCATTTTTGAACAGGGGGCATCCTCATGTCAGAATCAGAACTATTAAACCTTCATCATCTTACAACGGAATCACGCAATCGCCAAACAGCGGAAATCCACAAAGCAAGCACATTCGGCATCCTCCAAATGATCAACGACGAAGATCAGAAAGTCGCTGCCGCCGTTCAGCGGGTTCTACCCGATATCAAAACAGCTGTAGACTGCGCATATGACTCATTTCAAAATGGAGGGCGCCTCATATACACAGGCGCCGGCACAAGCGGCAGACTCGGTGTCATGGATGCTGTTGAATGTCCTCCCACTTATAGCGTAAGCCCGGATCAGGTCATCGGAATCATGGCTGGAGGCCCCAAAGCATTTTTGCAGGCGGCTGAAGGAATTGAAGACAGTGAAGAAGCAGGAGCTAAGGATTTAAAAAACATACAACTCACTTCAAACGACACCGTCATTGCTATTGCAGCAAGCGGCCGCACACCTTATGCTGCTGGCGCTCTAACATACGCCCGCAAAGTCGGAGCACACACCATCGCCCTTACCTGTAATGAAAATTCCGCCATCAGCAAAAACGCGGATCACCGCATTGAGGTTGTCGTCGGACCTGAGGCCATTACAGGATCAACACGTATGAAAGCGGCAACCGCTCATAAAATGATTCTAAACATGATCTCCACCACAGTAATGGTCAAAATCGGCAAGGTTTACGAAAACTTGATGGTAGACGTCAACGTCAGCAACAAAAAGCTAAAAGAACGCGCCATCAGCATCATCCAAAGCCTCACCAACGCTTCATACGACACAGCCAGAAACACACTCGAACAAGCCAATCATCACGTAAAGACGGCAATCGTCATGCTCAAAACGAGCACAGATCAGAATCAAGCCAAGACATTGCTCGATGAAGCAAACGGTTTCATTGATAAAGCAATCGAAAATTACCATCCATGATAAGGAGAGACCAAGAATGGCATCAGGCGGTTTAGCGATTATCCAATCCATGAAGCATAAGCTACCTCCATCCGAACGTAAACTTGCAGATTATATCCTAACTCATCCCCACAAAGCAATCGAAAGCACCGTCAGTGAAATCAGCACCTTAGCCAATTCAAGTGACGCCGCCGTCATCAGGCTCTGCAAATCACTCGGATTAAAGGGATTCCAAGATTTAAAAATGAGAGTGGCAGGCGATCTGGCAAAGCCTGCTGTACAAGGCTACCGGGACATTGCGCCTCACGAACCGCTGTCCTCCATTTCTGAAAAAGCGGCAGGCAACGCCATTCAAGCTATCCAGGATACTTCGGACCTGATGGACTACAAAGAGCTTGACCGAGCGGTTTCTCTGCTTCTCAAAGCTCATACCGTTCATTTTATCGGCGTCGGAGCTTCAGGAATTGTCGCCAAGGACGCCCAGCAAAAATGGCTTCGCATTCATAAACAAGCAACCGCGTTTACAGACACTCATCTTGTGGCATCACTCATCGCAAATGCAGATAAGGATGACATCGTATTCGCCATTTCGTTTTCGGGAGAGACGCAGGAAATGATTGAACTGCTCACCATGGCTAAGGAAAAGGGCATCACAACGATCAGCCTTACACAATTCAGTCAGACATCCGTCTCCGCGCTGGCTGATGTCCCGTTGTACACGGCACATTCCAACGAAGCCTTGATTCGAAGCGCAGCCACTTCCTCCCGCCTCGCCCAGCTTTTTATGATTGATGTTTTGTTTTTAGGCATGGCGGCTGAGCAGTATGAAGAAACAACCGGCTATATTGATAAAACAAGAGCAGCCATACAATCTATGAGAAAAAAATAGGACGGCTTGAAGAGGAGGGGTTTTGATGAGCAAAGAAAACAACTACCATCATCTCGCAAAGAAAATCCTTGCGCTATGCGGAGGAAAATCCAATATTTCTTCGTATACGCATTGCATGACACGCCTGCGTATTACGATTTACGATGAAAATAAAGCAGATGCTCAGGCTTTAAGGGAGCTTGACGGCGTATTGGGGGTGGTCGAAGCTGAAACCTTACAAATCATCCTCGGCACCGGAGTCGTTAATCATGTGACAGCCGCTTTCTCAAAGCTGTCAGAAGAAGTTGTCGATGTCAAAGAAGCAGCGGCAAAAAAGAAAGCCGATATCAACCGAAAAAACGCCACTCCTTTTAAACTATTCTTACGTAAAGTTGCCAGCATCTTTATTCCTCTTATTCCCGCACTCGTGGCTTCCGGTTTAATCACCGGGATTACAAAAGCCATCATTCAAGCCGAATGGCTCTCAGCAGAATCACAAATCGCCATTATCCTGACAGTGATCGGCTCAGGGCTGTTCACATATCTCGGTATTCTCGTCGGCATCAACGCATCGAAAGAATTTGGCGGGACACCCGCCCTTGGAGCTTTGGCAGGGATCTTGATTATAAATCCGGAGATCGCAAAGATCAGTTTATTCGGAGAACAGCTTCTTCCGGGAAGGGGAGGTCTGATCGGGGTTCTTTTCGCAGCCATATTCATTGCTTACACCGAACAATTTATCCGCCGTTTTATTCCTCAATCACTCGATATCATTGTCACCCCAACCGTTTCACTGTTACTCACCGGAATCGTCACGTATGTCGTATTTATGCCTTTAGGCGGCTTCATTTCTGACGCCATTACATCAGGCCTTCTCTCCATCTTGGACATCGGCGGCATCGCTGCCGGCTTTATTCTGGGCGCAGCCTTCCTTCCTCTCGTCGTAACCGGACTGCATCAAGGCTTAACGCCAGTGCACATGGAACTGATCAATTCAATCGGCAATGATCCTTTGCTCCCTATTCTGGCGATGGGAGGCGCAGGACAGGTAGGCGCTGCCTTTGCCATTTTTGTAAAAACAAAAAAAACAACCTTGAGAAAAGCAATCGCTGGAGGGCTGCCTTCGGGGCTGCTCGGCATCGGTGAACCGCTTATCTTCGGCGTCACGCTGCCGCTCGGCCGTCCGTTTATAACAGCATGCTTAGGAGCTGGAATCGGCGGCGCTTTTCAAGCTTATTTTCAAGTAGCCACCAGTGCGATCGGGGTCTCCGGGCTGCCGCTTTCCTTTCTCGTCCTGCCTTCGCAAATCATCCTATATATCATCGGACTCTTTATTTCTACTGTAGCCGGCTTTTTATTGACCTACGCCTTCGGATATAAAGATGAAATGGCTTCTCAGTTCGATTAAATTATGTCTGTTCAGGGATAATAACCCGATAGAAGCACGAAAGGAGCAACCTTGTGAAAACGAAGGCCCTGTTCTTGTTCTGTGCCATTGTAACCCTATCTATATTGACGCCAAACGAAACCTTCGCGCAAACAACAATCGAGACGACAACCATAGATGAAGAAATTGCACAATTCTCGCCAAAGAAATTAAGGAAGGTTGATCAGATGATCGAACGGGATATTGCAGCAGGATTCCCAGGCGCCGTTCTTGTCGTCGTGAAGGATGGCCGCATCATAAAAAAAACAGCATATGGCTACAGGAAAAAGTACGAAGGAGCAGAACTGCTGCGCCGTCCGGCAAAAATGAAAACCCGCACGATGTTTGACTTAGCCTCAAATACGAAAATGTACGCTACTAATTTTGCATTACAGCGCTTAGTCAGCCAAGGAAAGCTCGATGTCTATGAAAAGGTTTCTGCATATTTGCCTGATTTCAAGGATCAGCCCGGAGACCTTTTGAAAGGAAAAGATAAGATTCGTGTCATCGATGTCCTACAGCACCAGTCTGGGCTCCCCTCAAGCTTTTACTTTTACACGCCGGAAAAAGCCGGCAAGTACTATTCTCAGGAGCGGGACAAAACGATCAAATATTTGACGAAAGTTCCGCTCGATTATCAAACAGGGACAAAACACGTATACAGTGACATCGGATATATGCTCCTTGGCTGCATTGTCGAAAAAGTCACCGGTAAACCGCTTGATGTCTACGCGGAGCAAGAGATCTACAAGCCGCTGGGACTGAAGCATACCTTATACAATCCACTGGAAAAAGGCTTTAAACAAAAGCAGTTTGCAGCTACTGAACGCATGGGCAATACACGGGACGGCGTTATTCATTTCCCTAACATACGTACAGATACGCTGCAAGGAGAAGTGCATGACGAAAAGGCGTTTTACTCAATGGATGGTGTGTCCGGCCATGCCGGGTTGTTCTCAAATGCAGATGATATGGCCATACTGCTGCAAGTCATGTTAAACAAAGGGTCATACCGAAACATTTCTTTATTTGATCAAAAAACAGCTGACCTGTTTACAGCGCCTTCAGCAACAGATCAGACATTTGCTCTTGGCTGGCGGCGAAACGGAAGTAAAAGCATGGAATGGATGTTTGGCCCTTATGCCAGCGAAAACGCTTACGGACATACCGGCTGGACAGGGACGGTTACCGTCATTGATCCAGCATACCATTTAGGCATCGCATTATTAACAAACAAAAAGCATTCACCAGTTGCTGATCCAGAGGAAAATCCAAATGTGTTTGAAGGTGATGAATTTCCAACAGGCAGTTACGGGAGCGTCATTACCGCGATTTATGAAGCAATGGAATGAACGATTCAACGATAGGAGGAAGTTTCTATGAAACCTGTCTTTCCGCTTATCCTTTCAGCCGTTCTCTTTCTTTCATGTTTTCTCGGCGCCAGTCAGACAGAAGCCGCTGCATCCAGCGGCTCAACAGACGCCAAACAGATTGTCAATCGCATGACATTAGATCAAAAACTCGGCCAGATGCTGATGCCCGATTTCAGAAATTGGCAAAAGAAAAGCGAGTCCTCTCTGCAAGCCTTTACAAAAATGAATGAGGAAGTCGCCGGCCTCATCAAAAAATATCAATTCGGCGGCGTTATCCTTTTTTCAGAAAATGTAAAAACAACAAAGCAAACTTTACAGCTGACAGACGCTTACCAAAAGGCGAGTCCTAATATCCCGCTGATCCTGAGTATTGACCAGGAAGGCGGCATCGTAACGAGATTAGGGGAGGGCACTAATTTCCCAGGGAATATGGCGCTGGGCGCAGCCAGAAACAGAATCAATGCCTATCAGACCGGCAGCATTATTGGAAAAGAGCTTTCTGCCTTAGGCATTAATACAGATTTCAGCCCTGTCGTGGACATTAATAATAATCCTGATAATCCGGTGATCGGCGTACGGTCATTCAGCTCGAATCGGGAACTGACAGCGCGACTCGGTTTATATACGATGAAAGGTTTGCAGCGGCAGAATATCGCCTCTGCCCTCAAACATTTCCCGGGACATGGAGACACGGACGTTGACAGCCATTACGGACTGCCGCTCGTTTCCCATAATCAAAAACGGCTCCGTGAGGTTGAGCTTTATCCTTTTCAAAGAGCAATTGATGCCGGTGCTGATATGGTGATGACAGCGCATGTTCAATTTCCTGCCTTTGACGACACCACATACAAAAGCAAACTCGATGGATCGGACATTCTGGTGCCGGCTACACTCTCGAAAAAAGTGATGACAGGTCTTCTTCGTCAAGAAATGGGCTTTAATGGCGTGATCGTTACCGATGCTCTCAATATGAAAGCAATAGCGGATCATTTCGGCCAGGAAGAAGCTGTCGTCATGGCTGTAAAAGCCGGCGTTGATATTGCATTGATGCCTGCCTCAGTTACTTCTTTAAAAGAAGAACAGAAATTCGCACGTGTCATCCAAGCTTTAAAAGAAGCCGTGAAAAACGGAGACATTCCTGAACATCAAATCAACAAATCAGTTGAAAGAATCATTTCCCTGAAAATAAAACGCGGTATATATCCGGCTCGAAACGACGACAGCATAAAAGAAAAAATAACGAAAGCCCAGAAAATTGTAGGCAGCAAGCGTCACCTGAAAGCTGAGAAAAAAATAGCTGAAAAAGCAGTAACCGTATTAAAAAATGAACAGCACACCTTGCCGTTTAAGCCTAAAAAAGACAGCCAAATTTTAATTGTCGCGCCTTACGAAGAACAAACTGCTTCGATTGAACAAACCATTCGCGATCTCATCAAACGAAAGAAAATGAAACACGTGTCCCTCAGCAAAATCAATTTTGCCAACCAAGTATTTAATGCCGAGTATGAAAAACAAATAGAAGCGGCTGATTATATCATTACCGGCTCCTACGTCGTAAAAAATGATCCTGTCATCGACGACACCGTATCAGATTCAAGCAAATGGGCCACCGTATTTCCAAGGGCTGTAATGAAAGCCGCACTGCAGCACAACAAGCCATTTGTTTTAATGAGCCTGCGCAACCCATATGATGCAGCCAATTTTGAAGAAGCGAAAGCACTCATTGCTGTCTATGGTTTTAAAGGATACGCAAATGGACGTTATTTACAACCCAATATTCCGGCAGGCGTTAGGGCGATATTCGGTCAGACAAAACCTAAAGGCACTCTTCCAGTCGACATTCCGTCAGTCATGAAACCGGGAAACACCCTTTATCCATATGGCTACGGATTAAATATCAAAACGGGAAAACAGCTTTAACAAGGAGGGGACACATGAGAAAAACAATACTTGCTTTTCTCACAGGGCTTATGATGTTCGGAACGATAACAACTGCCTCGGCATCACCCGATTCCAGAAATCAAACTGCTAAAAAACCTAAAGTCCAAACCGGCATAGACACGCTTTTGCCAGATTATAAAAAGCATCTCAAAGGAAAACGAATCGGATTGATCACCAATCCCACCGGGGTAAACGCATCTCTGAAAAGCAGTGTCGATATTCTCTACGAGAGCCCTGATATCAAGCTGACAGCTTTATTCGGCCCTGAGCATGGCGTCCGCGGCGACGCTCAGGCGGGAGACGAAGTCGGCTCTTACATTGACGAAAAAACCGGGATTCCCGTATACAGCCTCTACGGAAAAACAAAGAAACCGACACCAGAAATGCTGAAAAATGTCGATGTTCTCATATTTGATATTCAGGATGTCGGGACCCGCTTCTACACGTACATTTATACAATGGCATACGCAATGGAAGCCGCTAAAGAAAACGGCATTCCTTTTATGGTGCTGGACCGGCCGAATCCACAAGGCGGGAAACATACTGAAGGACCGATCTTAGAGCCTGAATACGCCTCATTTGTCGGACTGTATCCCATTCCGTTAAAGCATGGAATGACCATTGGCGAATTGGCTTTACTGTTCAACAAAGAATTTGACATTGATGCCAATCTGACAGTGGTGAAAATGAAACACTGGAAACGCAAAATGGATTTTGACGACACCAGACTGCCTTTTGTCCTCCCTTCACCGAACATGCCAACGGTGGAAAGCACTTTTGTTTATCCCGCAACCGGACTGATTGAAGGAACGAATATATCCGAAGGGCGGGGGACGACAAAGCCTTTCGAATTGATTGGGGCTCCCTTCATTAAAAGCACAGAACTCGAAGAAACGTTAAACAGCCTCAACCTGCCTGGTGTGACATTCAGGGCGGCCTCCTTTACGCCGACATTTTCTAAACATCAAGGCACACTTTGCCACGGGGTGCAGCTCTATGTGACAGACAGAGAAAAGCTTGAAGCGGTTAGAACAGGTCTGTCACTCATTAAAACCATACACGATCTCTATCCTGAGGATTTTGAGTTCCTCTCAACAGGATCATTTGACAAACTGGCAGGCAACGGCTGGATCCGGACAAAAATTGAAAACGGCGCTTCTATGAAAGACATCATAGACAGCTACGAAAAACCACTCCAACAATTCAGCAAAACGAGAAAAAAATATCTCATCTATTAAGACGTAAGCATCGTATGTTACACGTGTAACATTTTCTTACCGAACAAAAGACCCTTACTTTTAAAATGAAGTAAGGGTTTATTTCATGACAAAAACCTACCCGCTTTATATAGGAAAACTTTCATTAATTTGGTACAATTTTATTGAAAATGATTATCAATTGAATGTTTCTAAAAAGGTGGTCTCCTCTTGCAGCACACAGTGATTTATCATCCTATACAAATTGAATATCTGAAAAAAACGAGTGATCTCTTCTCAGAACAGCAATTAGCCGATTCATTCGTGCTGATCTTTCATTTAAAAGGGAACGGTCATATTTCGATCGGAACAAGAGTCAGCCCTTTGCAAAAAAAGACACTCTATGTTTGTCCGCCTCACGAGACCTTCGGCTTTACGCCAGCAGAGAGAGGACATAATATAGATGCCTGTCTGATCAGACTGCAAAGCTATATCAAGGAAACCGGGCAAGATATCCTAACACCATGTACAGAAACAGAATTAGCCAAATTGAAGCATGTACATGTTTCACATATCGAAAACCTTGCAGTCCGGCTTCAAGAGCTTGCTGAGCTATGGAACGAATCGTCTCAGCTTTCTCGGCTGAAATGTGTGATTGAAGTACAAAGCCTGATTTATGACCTCTTCACCGCCAGCTTATCTGAACAGACGGATACACATTCAGCAATCGAAAAAACAAAACAATATATTGAAACACATGCCGATACAAAAATGACTCTGACCCAGTTGTCGCAAATGGCTGGAATCAGCGCCAAACACTATAGCGAAAGCTTTAAAAAATGGACAGGTCAGAGCGTAACAGAATTCATCACAAAAACGCGAATCACCAAAGCAAAACGGCTCATGGCGAAATCAAACTGCAAATTAAAAGAAATCGCGCATCAAACCGGCTATCAGGATGAATTTTATTTCAGCAGAATCTTTAAAAAACATACAGGTTGTTCACCTACAAGTTATATGAAAAAACGCGAAAAAAAAATAGCCGCATACGGAAGGGGCACCATAGGCCATCTCATTCCCCTTCATCACATACCGTTTGCGGCCGCGCTGCATCCAAAATGGACCTCATACTACTATCAGCATTATTCAACAGATATACCCGTCCAGCTCAGCGCATACCGGTTTAATGAAAAATGGGAAGAAAACCTTCACACGTTATCACAGGCTGAACCAGATGTAATTTTCAGTATGGATTCTATTTCTCCCGAAGAACAAAATCGACTGAATCGCATCGCAGAAGTCATGTATCTTCCGTCAAAAGAAAGCTGGAGAACTCACTTTCTGCAAACCGCTTCATTTTTAAAAGAAGAGATCGAAGCAGAAAAGTGGCTCGCGGCTTATAACAAGCAGACAGAAGCCGCCAAAAGAACACTTCAGCACGCTCAGGGGCTGCGTTTCCTCTTTCTGAGGCTGCATAAGCAAAACTTCTATCTGGCACATAACCGAAGCATCCGCGAAGTCTTCTTTGGAGATTTAGGATTCTGCTCGGCAAAACCGGCAGACATGTCTTCAGATCAAGCCATTTCGTTAGAAAATATCGCAAATGACCAAGCTGACTGCATTATGCTTTTTCTATTTAAAGAGCCTGAAACCATTGCCTATTACCAGCAATTGCAACAGACAGAAGCATGGCAAAGCCTAAGCGCGGTGCGGAATAACCGTGTTTATCTTCTATCCTTTGACCCTTGGAATGAATACTCGGCTTGCGGACACGAACGGATGGTTCAGCAAACGATTTCCATACTATCCGGTGATTATCCATGATAAATTTGGAATTTGTCCATGGTGTTATATCTGTTCATTCTCTATAATTCCAATTGATAATAGTTATCAATTGAACAGGGGGCTCTATAGATGAAAAAGATATCTCTAACCTTATTAATCTTGCTTCTCGCGCTGACAGCAGCAGCCTGCGGCAGCAAAAGCGAATCGACTGCCAGCAAAGCAAACGGCACAGCGTCTGAGAAGAAGAAAATTGAATACTTGGATAAAACATATGAAGTAACAGTACCGACAGACAAAATTGCCATTACGGGAAGCGTTGAATCAATGGAGGACGCGAAACTGCTTAACGTTCATCCGCAAGGTGCGATTTCATTCTCCGGCAAGTTCCCTGATATGTTCAAAGACATCACAGATAAAGCCCAATCAACCGGGGAAAAAATGGAGCCAAACATCGAAAAGATTCTAGAAATGAAACCGGACGTCATCCTTGCTTCAACTAAATTCCCGGAAAAAACACTGCAAAAAATAAGCACAGCCGGCACGACGATCCCAGTTTCTCATATCTCTTCAAACTGGAAGGAAAACATGTTGCTGCTTGCCCAGCTGACTGGAAAAGAGAAAAAGGCGAAAAAAATTATTGCAGATTATGAACAGGATCTAAAAGAAACAAAAACAAAAATCAATGAAAAAACAAAAGATTCAAAAGCGCTTGTCATCCGAATCAGACAAGGCAACATTTACATTTACCCTGAGCAGGTGTACTTCAACTCCACACTTTATGGTGACTTAGGCCTTAAAGCGCCAGACGAAGTCAAAGCTGCAAAAGCACAAGAGCTGATTTCATTAGAAAAATTAAGCGAAATGAATCCTGACCATATCTTCGTCCAATTTTCTGATGATGAAAATGCAGACAAACCTGAAGCATTAAAAGATTTAGAGAAAAATCCAATCTGGAAAAGCCTGAAAGCAGTCAAAGAAGATCATGTGTACGTCAACTCAGTGGATCCTCTTGCACAAGGCGGAACAGCTTGGAGCAAAGTCCGCTTCCTGAAAGCGGCTGCTGAAAAATTGACACAAAACTAATTCAGAGTAGGTTTTTGTATGTATTCAAAACAGTGGACACGTATCATATTGATTACTTCTCCATTTGCAATTGCACTGTCGCTGCTGCTTTCAATCCTTTATGGCGCAAAGCATTTAAGCGCAGATATTGTTTTTACATCGCTTATTCATTTCGATCCGGGAAACACAGACCATCAAATTATATGGCATTCCCGGATTCCAAGGGCTGCCGGCGCTCTGCTCATAGGGGCAGCCCTTGCTGTTTCTGGGGCGCTTATGCAAGGCATTACGCGCAATTATTTAGCTTCGCCCTCCATTATGGGCGTTTCAGATGGTTCCGCGTTTATCATCACGCTTTGTATGGTTCTGCTTCCGCAATCGTCTTCGATTGAAATGATCATTTACTCATTTATCGGCTCAGCGTTAGGAGCTGTGTTAGTATTCACCCTTGCCGCCATGATGCCCAACGGGTTTACCCCCGTGCAGCTTGCCATCATCGGCACAGTCACAAGCATGCTGCTCAGCAGCTTATCAGCGGCCATGTCGATTTATTTTCAAATTTCACAGGATCTCAGTTTCTGGTACAGCGCCAGACTTCATCAAATGAACCCTGATTTCCTGAAGCTGGCCGCTCCGTTTTTCCTAATTGGCATCGTAATGGCTATATCTCTTAGCAAAAAGGTGACCGCTGTATCATTAGGCGATGACATATCTAAAAGTCTGGGGCAAAAGAAAAAAACCATTAAAATTATGGCGATGCTTGCAGTCATCATTTTAACCGGCAGTGCAGTAGCGCTGGCTGGAAAAATCGCGTTTGTCGGGTTGGTTGTTCCGCATATCACAAGATTCCTTGTCGGCTCTGATTACAGCAGGCTGATTCCTTGTTCCTGCATATTGGGCGGAATCTTTTTAACCCTGTGTGATCTCGCAAGCAGATTTATCAATTATCCGTTTGAAACACCGATTGAAGTCGTGACATCTATTATTGGCGTGCCTTTCTTCCTTTATTTGATTAAACGAAAAGGAGGGGAGCAAAATGGCTAAAAAATATGCCGTGTGCGTCGCTTTAATTCTCGTTGTCAGCTATTTCAGCTTAACGAGCGGATCCTTTTCTGTTCGTCCGGCTGAGTTGCTCTCCACTCTTTTTCAGATCGATCCGAATCCGCAGTATGAAATTTTGCTGTTCGGTTTAAGACTGCCGCGGGTTGTCATGGCAGCCATTATCGGACTCGGTCTTGGCATTGCGGGCACCGTCATCCAAGCCATTACAAGAAACGGGCTTGCAGACCCGGGAATTCTCGGAATCAACGCAGGGGCGGGCGCCGGTGTTGTGGCGTTTATGCTCTTGTTCCAAGGCCAGAAAGAGGTGACATCTATAGCTGCGGCGATGGGAATGCCGTTTTTCGGATTGATAGGCGGACTCATTGCGGCAATCCTGATTTACATATTTGCATGGCACAGAGGCCATTTAGATTCCGGAAGAATTATTCTGGTAGGAATCGCGATCAATTCAGGATTCAGCGCCCTGTCTTTGTTTTTATCTTTAAAAATGGACCCGCAAGACTATCAAATGGCCATGGTGTGGAAAAACGGAAGCATTTGGTCTGCCAACTGGACGTATATCACAGCTGTTCTCCCATGGATGCTGCTGTTTATACCTATTCTTATCGCCAAATCCCGCTTGCTCGACACCATTCGTTTTGATGAAGACACAGTCAGAAGTCTCGGTATTTCATCAAATAAAGAAAAAACCATTCTGCTGGTAGCCTGTGTAGCGATCATCAGTGCCTGCGTCTCTGTAGCAGGAAGCATGGCGTTTGTCGGCTTAATTGCTCCCCATATTGCACGGAGATTAGCCGGTGTCGAACACCGCTTTATCCTGCCGCTGAGCGGTTTAATCGGCATGCTTCTTGTGATCAGCGCAGACTTTGCCGGAAAACTATTTTTCCAGCCAGCGGAAGTGCCTGCAGGCATCATTTTGGCGATCCTTGGTGTTCCTTATTTTTTATATTTGCTCTTCAAGCAAAAAAAGGGGGAAAATGCGTGAACGGATCTCTTTCTGAGCATAAAGCCGGCAAAAGGAGGTTCACGCTGTACCTCCCTCCTTCCTACAGCCAGGACACTGAGAGATTTCCTGCTGTTTACGTGCAGGATGGCAGTTCTTTGTTTCAAGACCACACCGAATTATTAGAAAGCAAATTTCAACAGCGCATACTGCCTGAGCTTGTGCTGATCGGTATCGAACCTGACAACCGCCTTGACGAATACACCCCTTGGCCAGCTGCATCACTCAGTGATCGGTTTCCGGACTTCGGCGGATTGGGGGATCACTATCTGTCTGATATCACAAACCGCTTTATTCCGTTTATTGAAGAAAACTGGAATGTCACCAAGGAACCGCAATCAAGAGGAATGATCGGTGCCTCATTAGGCGGCCTTATCTCAATGTTCGCCTTATTAAAGTATCCGACAGTATTCAGAAAAATAGGCGCTATCTCAGGTTCATACTGGTATGAGAACGCAGTTGAAACCATTCATTTATCTTCTTTAAAACCTGAGACTGCACGTGTTTATATGTCTGTCGGCAGTGAAGAAGGCCGTGAAAAACAATCCATTCAGCAACATATGCTGCAGAATACAATACAAGTGCATCAAAGTCTCAAAGAAAAAGGCTTCACAGAAGACCATCTGTGTCTTTCAGTTGAAAAAGGGGCAGTGCACCACCGCAAGTACTTCTGCAAACAGTTCATCACTGCCCTCGAATGGCTATACGGAAAAAACCGCTCAATCCAATGAGCGGTTTTTTCATGCTTTCTGCAAAACAGGTTTTAATTCAAAACGATTCAGCATATAACCAAACAAAGCGGCCAATATTTGCTGAAACAGCATGCCGATGACAACGGGTACGGCAACCTTGGACGGGAAGAACGCAACGGCAAGAACTGCGCCGGCACTGATATTTCTCATGCCTCCCGTAAAAATAAGAGATACGATTTCCTCCTGCTGCCTTTTCATCATTTTGCCGATCAGCCAAGCAGCCGCATAGCCTGTTAACGCGATAAAGAAGACCGTCACAGCTATTCCTATGAATCTCAAATCAACCGCTTTGAAATAAGGAGCAATTGCCGAACTGTTAATCGCGATCACGGCCATCAGACATAGTTTTGAAAAAGGAGACAGCGCACTGCTCACAGATGCAGTTCTTTCTGGAGGTGACATCTGATTAAACAGCATGCCCAGGAAAGATGGAATCACGACCATCACAATAAGCCCCTTCACCATTCCCCACACATCCATATGAACCTGAGCGCCGGCCAGCAATGAAAGGCTCAGCGGAACGATAAACGGCGACAGAACCGTATCAACCAAGATAATCGAAAGCGTCAGACCGACATTCCCTTTGTACATCGCTGCCCAAATCAAGCTCGTGATCCCGGTAGGAATTACAACAGCCAACGTTAAGCCGGTGATCGTCAAAGAATCGCCTTTGAAGATAAGATGCCCGCTTCCCCAAGCAAAAAGCGGCATAAAAATATGAAGAACAAAAAGTGCAAGAATCATAGGAAGAGGGTGAGACAATGCATGTCTCAAAGATTGAAAGTTAGCGCTCAAACTGCCTGCAAACGTGATAAAAGCAAAGATCCAAGGCACAGCGCTTTCATATCCATTTAAAAACTGAGACAGCAGCACGCCCAGCACCACACTAGTCGGCGTTAAAAGCGGCATCACCCTCCCCAATACACGGTTCAGCTTCTGAAGCATCATATGCAAGTCCCCTATTAACAATTTGTTTCTTTCTCTATTATATCAATGCTGTTCAACACTATGTCACATAAAAAAGCCCAGATCTATTCAATCTGGACTTTCATACATTATGCCATCTGTTTCATAAGGTTTTTACTCGCATGGTTTAAACCTTTTAACTCAGCCTCAATGCCTTGCTCTTTACATTTCGCAACAATCTTATCAAGCGCAGCCGCTCCTGAATCATCCCACACGTGAGCCCCAGTCAAGTCAATCACGATTCGCTCAATATCCTCTTGATAAATAAACGCATTCGTAAGATCAGTCACTGACGTGAAAAAGATTTGCCCCTTTACTTGATATGTTCTCAGCTTTTGATTCTCTGCGTGAGAAACAATTTTAAGCTTCGAGGTTTTTGCCACAAAGAACACGGCACTTAAGAGAGCGCCGACGAATACGCCTTTAGAAAGGTCATCCGTCACAACCATGACAATTGAATCTGTAATCGGCGCTTTTTTGAGGCCTTTTAAAGAAGACCAATCAAATGTGCCGACAGAAACCATCACCATAACAGCCACTAAGGCAGCCATCGGAATTTTCACCACGACATGACTTAACACCGCAATTAAAAACATCAGAAAAGCACCGGCAATAAATGCAGACAAACGTCCGCCCGCTTTTGTGTTAATAACAGATTGTGCGATCATCGCGCCCCCTGCCGTTCCGCCAAAGAATCCAGTCACGATATTTGCAATTCCCTGTCCGCGGCTCTCTTTATTCTTGTCACTGTCCGTATCTGTCATTTCATCAATAATCTGTGCTGTCAGCAAAGATTCAAGCAACCCGACAAACGCTAAAGCAATCGAATAAGGAAAAATGATTTGCAGTGTTTGTACTTTGTTTCTTTTTAGGATTATTTATGGCTGAGATGTTTGCCATTGCTTTAATTATCACCAATCAATTCTACCCGGAAAAAACAGAACAAACAACAAGCATGCTACTCGCTGCTAATGGATTAGGCGGTTCTATCCTGCCAATCGCAGTCGGATGGAGTCTGGATGAATTCCCTGTTCAAACTGCATTTTGGTTATTTACAACTCTCATGCTGGTCATGCTGGGGATTGTATTGGTTTTAAAAGTATTATAGAACTTGAAAAGCAGAAAGACCAATAACATGGATACCGAGGAAAGGAAAGCAAATCAGTACAGATATAAAATAAAAAACCCAGCTCAATGAGCTGGGTTTTACCTTGCTTGGCGGCGTCCTACTCTCACAGGGGGAAACCCCCGACTACCATCGGCGCTGAAGAGCTTAACTTCCGTGTTCGGTATGGGAACGGGTGTGACCTCTTCGCTATCGCCACCAAACAAATTGAGAGTGTTCTCTCAAAACTAGATAACAGGTGTGACATCATTCAACATGTGGTTAAGTCCTCGATCGATTAGTATCTGTCAGCTCCATGTGTCGCCACACTTCCACCTCAGACCTATCAACCTGATCATCTTTCAGGGATCTTACTTCCTTGCGGAATGGGAAATCTCATCTTGAGGGGGGCTTCATGCTTAGATGCTTTCAGCACTTATCCCGTCCGCACATAGCTACCCAGCGATGCCCTTGGCAGAACAACTGGTACACCAGCGGTGCGTCCATCCCGGTCCTCTCGTACTAAGGACAGCTCCTCTCAAATTTCCTGCGCCCGCGACGGATAGGGACCGAACTGTCTCACGACGTTCTGAACCCAGCTCGCGTACCGCTTTAATGGGCGAACAGCCCAACCCTTGGGACCGACTACAGCCCCAGGATGCGATGAGCCGACATCGAGGTGCCAAACCTCCCCGTCGATGTGGACTCTTGGGGGAGATAAGCCTGTTATCCCCGGGGTAGCTTTTATCCGTTGAGCGATGGCCCTTCCATGCGGAACCACCGGATCACTAAGCCCGACTTTCGTCCCTGCTCGACTTGTAGGTCTCGCAGTCAAGCTCCCTTGTGCCTTTACACTCTGCGAATGATTTCCAACCATTCTGAGGGAACCTTTGGGCGCCTCCGTTACCTTTTAGGAGGCGACCGCCCCAGTCAAACTGCCCACCTGACACTGTCTCCCCGCCCGATAAGGGCGGCGGGTTAGAAGGTCAATACAGCCAGGGTAGTATCCCACCGATGCCTCCACCGAAGCTGGCGCTCCGGTTTCCAAGGCTCCTACCTATCCTGTACAAGCTGTACCAACATTCAATATCAGGCTGCAGTAAAGCTCCACGGGGTCTTTCCGTCCTGTCGCGGGTAACCTGCATCTTCACAGGTACTATAATTTCACCGAGTCTCTCGTTGAGACAGTGCCCAGATCGTTGCGCCTTTCGTGCGGGTCGGAACTTACCCGACAAGGAATTTCGCTACCTTAGGACCGTTATAGTTACGGCCGCCGTTTACTGGGGCTTCAATTCGCACCTTCGCTTACGCTAAGCGCTCCTCTTAACCTTCCAGCACCGGGCAGGCGTCAGCCCCTATACTTCGCCTTGCGGCTTCGCAGAGACCTGTGTTTTTGCTAAACAGTCGCCTGGGCCTATTCACTGCGGCTCTCTCGGGCTTGCACCCTAACAGAGCACCCCTTCTCCCGAAGTTACGGGGTCATTTTGCCGAGTTCCTTAACGAGAGTTCTCTCGATCACCTTAGGATTCTCTCCTCGCCTACCTGTGTCGGTTTGCGGTACGGGCACCTCTCACCTCGCTAGAGGCTTTTCTTGGCAGTGTGGAATCAGGAACTTCGCTACTATATTTCGCTCGCCATCACAGCTCAGCCTTATGGGAAACGGATTTGCCTATTTCCCAGCCTAACTGCTTGGACGCGGATATCCAATACCGCGCTTACCCTATCCTCCTGCGTCCCCCCATTGCTCAAATGGTGAGGAGGTGGTACAGGAATATCAACCTGTTGTCCATCGCCTACGCCTTTCGGCCTCGGCTTAGGTCCCGACTAACCCTGAGCGGACGAGCCTTCCTCAGGAAACCTTAGGCATTCGGTGGAGGGGATTCTCACCCCTCTTTCGCTACTCATACCGGCATTCTCACTTCTAAGCGCTCCACCAGTCCTTCCGGTCTGGCTTCACAGCCCTTAGAACGCTCTCCTACCACTGTTCGAAGAACAGTCCGCAGCTTCGGTGATACGTTTAGCCCCGGTACATTTTCGGCGCAGAGTCACTCGACCAGTGAGCTATTACGCACTCTTTAAATGGTGGCTGCTTCTAAGCCAACATCCTGGTTGTCTAAGCAACTCCACATCCTTTTCCACTTAACGTATACTTTGGGACCTTAGCTGGCGGTCTGGGCTGTTTCCCTTTCGACTACGGATCTTATCACTCGCAGTCTGACTCCCAAGGATAAGTCATTGGCATTCGGAGTTTGACTGAATTCGGTAACCCGGTAGGGGCCCCTAGTCCAATCAGTGCTCTACCTCCAAGACTCTTACCTTGAGGCTAGCCCTAAAGCTATTTCGGAGAGAACCAGCTATCTCCAGGTTCGATTGGCATTTCACCCCTACCCACACCTCATCCCCGCACTTTTCAACGTGCGTGGGTTCGGGCCTCCATTCAGTGTTACCTGAACTTCACCCTGGACATGGGTAGATCACCTGGTTTCGGGTCTACGACCACGTACTCATGCGCCCTATTCAGACTCGCTTTCGCTGCGGCTCCGCATCTTCTGCTTAACCTTGCACGGGATCGTAACTCGCCGGTTCATTCTACAAAAGGCACGCCATCACCCATTAACGGGCTCTGACTACTTGTAGGCACACGGTTTCAGGATCTCTTTCACTCCCCTTCCGGGGTGCTTTTCACCTTTCCCTCACGGTACTGGTTCACTATCGGTCACTAGGGAGTATTTAGCCTTGGGAGATGGTCCTCCCGGATTCCGACGGAATTTCACGTGTTCCGCCGTACTCAGGATCCACTCAGGAGAGAACGAAGTTTTGACTACAGGGCTGTTACCTTCTATGGCGGGCCTTTCCAGACCTCTTCATCTACCTCGTTCTTTTGTAACTCCGTACAGAGTGTCCTACAACCCCAAGAGGCAAGCCTCTTGGTTTGGGCTGATCCCGTTTCGCTCGCCGCTACTCAGGGAATCGCATTTGCTTTCTCTTCCTCCGGGTACTTAGATGTTTCAGTTCCCCGGGTCTGCCTTCTCATATCCTATGTATTCAGATATGGATACCACTCCATTACGAGTGGTGGGTTTCCCCATTCGGAAATCTCCGGATCAAAGCTTGCTTACAGCTCCCCGAAGCATATCGGTGTTCGTCCCGTCCTTCATCGGCTCCTAGTGCCAAGGCATCCACCGTGCGCCCTTTCTAACTTAACCGTTAAAAAGAATCACTATGTGATATCTTGTCTTACTAATTGAATGTGATGTCTACTGTTATCTAGTTTTCAAAGAACACGTTTCGAAGGAATGATCCTTCAAAACTAAACAAGACAGGGAACGTTCTGTTTATAAGACCCAAGGTCTTATATTCCGTATATATCCTTAGAAAGGAGGTGATCCAGCCGCACCTTCCGATACGGCTACCTTGTTACGACTTCACCCCAATCATCTGTCCCACCTTCGGCGGCTGGCTCCTAAAAGGTTACCTCACCGACTTCGGGTGTTACAAACTCTCGTGGTGTGACGGGCGGTGTGTACAAGGCCCGGGAACGTATTCACCGCGGCATGCTGATCCGCGATTACTAGCGATTCCAGCTTCACGCAGTCGAGTTGCAGACTGCGATCCGAACTGAGAACAGATTTGTGGGATTGGCTTAACCTCGCGGTTTCGCTGCCCTTTGTTCTGTCCATTGTAGCACGTGTGTAGCCCAGGTCATAAGGGGCATGATGATTTGACGTCATCCCCACCTTCCTCCGGTTTGTCACCGGCAGTCACCTTAGAGTGCCCAACTGAATGCTGGCAACTAAGATCAAGGGTTGCGCTCGTTGCGGGACTTAACCCAACATCTCACGACACGAGCTGACGACAACCATGCACCACCTGTCACTCTGCCCCCGAAGGGGACGTCCTATCTCTAGGATTGTCAGAGGATGTCAAGACCTGGTAAGGTTCTTCGCGTTGCTTCGAATTAAACCACATGCTCCACCGCTTGTGCGGGCCCCCGTCAATTCCTTTGAGTTTCAGTCTTGCGACCGTACTCCCCAGGCGGAGTGCTTAATGCGTTAGCTGCAGCACTAAGGGGCGGAAACCCCCTAACACTTAGCACTCATCGTTTACGGCGTGGACTACCAGGGTATCTAATCCTGTTCGCTCCCCACGCTTTCGCTCCTCAGCGTCAGTTACAGACCAGAGAGTCGCCTTCGCCACTGGTGTTCCTCCACATCTCTACGCATTTCACCGCTACACGTGGAATTCCACTCTCCTCTTCTGCACTCAAGTTCCCCAGTTTCCAATGACCCTCCCCGGTTGAGCCGGGGGCTTTCACATCAGACTTAAGAAACCGCCTGCGAGCCCTTTACGCCCAATAATTCCGGACAACGCTTGCCACCTACGTATTACCGCGGCTGCTGGCACGTAGTTAGCCGTGGCTTTCTGGTTAGGTACCGTCAAGGTACCGCCCTATTCGAACGGTACTTGTTCTTCCCTAACAACAGAGCTTTACGATCCGAAAACCTTCATCACTCACGCGGCGTTGCTCCGTCAGACTTTCGTCCATTGCGGAAGATTCCCTACTGCTGCCTCCCGTAGGAGTCTGGGCCGTGTCTCAGTCCCAGTGTGGCCGATCACCCTCTCAGGTCGGCTACGCATCGTCGCCTTGGTGAGCCATTACCTCACCAACTAGCTAATGCGCCGCGGGTCCATCTGTAAGTGGTAGCCGAAGCCACCTTTTATGTTTGAACCATGCGGTTCAAACAACCATCCGGTATTAGCCCCGGTTTCCCGGAGTTATCCCAGTCTTACAGGCAGGTTACCCACGTGTTACTCACCCGTCCGCCGCTAACATCAGGGAGCAAGCTCCCATCTGTCCGCTCGACTTGCATGTATTAGGCACGCCGCCAGCGTTCGTCCTGAGCCAGGATCAAACTCTCCGATAAAGTAGTTTGACTGACTACGCACATCGCTGTGCGATTTGTTTAAAAATGAATTAACAGGTACGTTTTGTCTTGTTTAGTTTTCAAAGATCATTCGTTTGTTCGCTTTGTTAAAGCAACTTTATTAGTATACAATGTTGCTTGTTTAAAGTCAACAACTTTTTTCTTTTTAATTGCACTAACGTGCAATTGCTTGGCGGCGTCCTACTCTCACAGGGGGAAACCCCCGACTACCATCGGCGCTGAAGAGCTTAACTTCCGTGTTCGGTATGGGAACGGGTGTGACCTCTTCGCTATCGCCACCAAACAAATTGAGAGTGTTCTCTCAAAACTAGATAACAGGTGTGACATCATTCAACATGTGGTTAAGTCCTCGATCGATTAGTATCTGTCAGCTCCATGTGTCGCCACACTTCCACCTCAGACCTATCAACCTGATCATCTTTCAGGGATCTTACTTCCTTGCGGAATGGGAAATCTCATCTTGAGGGGGGCTTCATGCTTAGATGCTTTCAGCACTTATCCCGTCCGCACATAGCTACCCAGCGATGCCCTTGGCAGAACAACTGGTACACCAGCGGTGCGTCCATCCCGGTCCTCTCGTACTAAGGACAGCTCCTCTCAAATTTCCTGCGCCCGCGACGGATAGGGACCGAACTGTCTCACGACGTTCTGAACCCAGCTCGCGTACCGCTTTAATGGGCGAACAGCCCAACCCTTGGGACCGACTACAGCCCCAGGATGCGATGAGCCGACATCGAGGTGCCAAACCTCCCCGTCGATGTGGACTCTTGGGGGAGATAAGCCTGTTATCCCCGGGGTAGCTTTTATCCGTTGAGCGATGGCCCTTCCATGCGGAACCACCGGATCACTAAGCCCGACTTTCGTCCCTGCTCGACTTGTAGGTCTCGCAGTCAAGCTCCCTTGTGCCTTTACACTCTGCGAATGATTTCCAACCATTCTGAGGGAACCTTTGGGCGCCTCCGTTACCTTTTAGGAGGCGACCGCCCCAGTCAAACTGCCCACCTGACACTGTCTCCCCGCCCGATAAGGGCGGCGGGTTAGAAGGTCAATACAGCCAGGGTAGTATCCCACCGATGCCTCCACCGAAGCTGGCGCTCCGGTTTCCAAGGCTCCTACCTATCCTGTACAAGCTGTACCAACATTCAATATCAGGCTGCAGTAAAGCTCCACGGGGTCTTTCCGTCCTGTCGCGGGTAACCTGCATCTTCACAGGTACTATAATTTCACCGAGTCTCTCGTTGAGACAGTGCCCAGATCGTTGCGCCTTTCGTGCGGGTCGGAACTTACCCGACAAGGAATTTCGCTACCTTAGGACCGTTATAGTTACGGCCGCCGTTTACTGGGGCTTCAATTCGCACCTTCGCTTACGCTAAGCGCTCCTCTTAACCTTCCAGCACCGGGCAGGCGTCAGCCCCTATACTTCGCCTTGCGGCTTCGCAGAGACCTGTGTTTTTGCTAAACAGTCGCCTGGGCCTATTCACTGCGGCTCTCTCGGGCTTGCACCCTAACAGAGCACCCCTTCTCCCGAAGTTACGGGGTCATTTTGCCGAGTTCCTTAACGAGAGTTCTCTCGATCACCTTAGGATTCTCTCCTCGCCTACCTGTGTCGGTTTGCGGTACGGGCACCTCTCACCTCGCTAGAGGCTTTTCTTGGCAGTGTGGAATCAGGAACTTCGCTACTATATTTCGCTCGCCATCACAGCTCAGCCTTATGGGAAACGGATTTGCCTATTTCCCAGCCTAACTGCTTGGACGCGGATATCCAATACCGCGCTTACCCTATCCTCCTGCGTCCCCCCATTGCTCAAATGGTGAGGAGGTGGTACAGGAATATCAACCTGTTGTCCATCGCCTACGCCTTTCGGCCTCGGCTTAGGTCCCGACTAACCCTGAGCGGACGAGCCTTCCTCAGGAAACCTTAGGCATTCGGTGGAGGGGATTCTCACCCCTCTTTCGCTACTCATACCGGCATTCTCACTTCTAAGCGCTCCACCAGTCCTTCCGGTCTGGCTTCACAGCCCTTAGAACGCTCTCCTACCACTGTTCGAAGAACAGTCCGCAGCTTCGGTGATACGTTTAGCCCCGGTACATTTTCGGCGCAGAGTCACTCGACCAGTGAGCTATTACGCACTCTTTAAATGGTGGCTGCTTCTAAGCCAACATCCTGGTTGTCTAAGCAACTCCACATCCTTTTCCACTTAACGTATACTTTGGGACCTTAGCTGGCGGTCTGGGCTGTTTCCCTTTCGACTACGGATCTTATCACTCGCAGTCTGACTCCCAAGGATAAGTCATTGGCATTCGGAGTTTGACTGAATTCGGTAACCCGGTAGGGGCCCCTAGTCCAATCAGTGCTCTACCTCCAAGACTCTTACCTTGAGGCTAGCCCTAAAGCTATTTCGGAGAGAACCAGCTATCTCCAGGTTCGATTGGCATTTCACCCCTACCCACACCTCATCCCCGCACTTTTCAACGTGCGTGGGTTCGGGCCTCCATTCAGTGTTACCTGAACTTCACCCTGGACATGGGTAGATCACCTGGTTTCGGGTCTACGACCACGTACTCATGCGCCCTATTCAGACTCGCTTTCGCTGCGGCTCCGCATCTTCTGCTTAACCTTGCACGGGATCGTAACTCGCCGGTTCATTCTACAAAAGGCACGCCATCACCCATTAACGGGCTCTGACTACTTGTAGGCACACGGTTTCAGGATCTCTTTCACTCCCCTTCCGGGGTGCTTTTCACCTTTCCCTCACGGTACTGGTTCACTATCGGTCACTAGGGAGTATTTAGCCTTGGGAGATGGTCCTCCCGGATTCCGACGGAATTTCACGTGTTCCGCCGTACTCAGGATCCACTCAGGAGAGAACGAAGTTTTGACTACAGGGCTGTTACCTTCTATGGCGGGCCTTTCCAGACCTCTTCATCTACCTCGTTCTTTTGTAACTCCGTACAGAGTGTCCTACAACCCCAAGAGGCAAGCCTCTTGGTTTGGGCTGATCCCGTTTCGCTCGCCGCTACTCAGGGAATCGCATTTGCTTTCTCTTCCTCCGGGTACTTAGATGTTTCAGTTCCCCGGGTCTGCCTTCTCATATCCTATGTATTCAGATATGGATACCACTCCATTACGAGTGGTGGGTTTCCCCATTCGGAAATCTCCGGATCAAAGCTTGCTTACAGCTCCCCGAAGCATATCGGTGTTCGTCCCGTCCTTCATCGGCTCCTAGTGCCAAGGCATCCACCGTGCGCCCTTTCTAACTTAACCGTTAAAAAGAATCACTATGTGATATCTTGTCTTACTAATTGAATGTGATGTCTACTGTTATCTAGTTTTCAAAGAACACGTTTCGAAGGAATGATCCTTCAAAACTAAACAAGACAGGGAACGTTCTGTTTATAAGACCCAAGGTCTTATATTCCGTATATATCCTTAGAAAGGAGGTGATCCAGCCGCACCTTCCGATACGGCTACCTTGTTACGACTTCACCCCAATCATCTGTCCCACCTTCGGCGGCTGGCTCCTAAAAGGTTACCTCACCGACTTCGGGTGTTACAAACTCTCGTGGTGTGACGGGCGGTGTGTACAAGGCCCGGGAACGTATTCACCGCGGCATGCTGATCCGCGATTACTAGCGATTCCAGCTTCACGCAGTCGAGTTGCAGACTGCGATCCGAACTGAGAACAGATTTGTGGGATTGGCTTAACCTCGCGGTTTCGCTGCCCTTTGTTCTGTCCATTGTAGCACGTGTGTAGCCCAGGTCATAAGGGGCATGATGATTTGACGTCATCCCCACCTTCCTCCGGTTTGTCACCGGCAGTCACCTTAGAGTGCCCAACTGAATGCTGGCAACTAAGATCAAGGGTTGCGCTCGTTGCGGGACTTAACCCAACATCTCACGACACGAGCTGACGACAACCATGCACCACCTGTCACTCTGCCCCCGAAGGGGACGTCCTATCTCTAGGATTGTCAGAGGATGTCAAGACCTGGTAAGGTTCTTCGCGTTGCTTCGAATTAAACCACATGCTCCACCGCTTGTGCGGGCCCCCGTCAATTCCTTTGAGTTTCAGTCTTGCGACCGTACTCCCCAGGCGGAGTGCTTAATGCGTTAGCTGCAGCACTAAGGGGCGGAAACCCCCTAACACTTAGCACTCATCGTTTACGGCGTGGACTACCAGGGTATCTAATCCTGTTCGCTCCCCACGCTTTCGCTCCTCAGCGTCAGTTACAGACCAGAGAGTCGCCTTCGCCACTGGTGTTCCTCCACATCTCTACGCATTTCACCGCTACACGTGGAATTCCACTCTCCTCTTCTGCACTCAAGTTCCCCAGTTTCCAATGACCCTCCCCGGTTGAGCCGGGGGCTTTCACATCAGACTTAAGAAACCGCCTGCGAGCCCTTTACGCCCAATAATTCCGGACAACGCTTGCCACCTACGTATTACCGCGGCTGCTGGCACGTAGTTAGCCGTGGCTTTCTGGTTAGGTACCGTCAAGGTACCGCCCTATTCGAACGGTACTTGTTCTTCCCTAACAACAGAGCTTTACGATCCGAAAACCTTCATCACTCACGCGGCGTTGCTCCGTCAGACTTTCGTCCATTGCGGAAGATTCCCTACTGCTGCCTCCCGTAGGAGTCTGGGCCGTGTCTCAGTCCCAGTGTGGCCGATCACCCTCTCAGGTCGGCTACGCATCGTCGCCTTGGTGAGCCATTACCTCACCAACTAGCTAATGCGCCGCGGGTCCATCTGTAAGTGGTAGCCGAAGCCACCTTTTATGTTTGAACCATGCGGTTCAAACAACCATCCGGTATTAGCCCCGGTTTCCCGGAGTTATCCCAGTCTTACAGGCAGGTTACCCACGTGTTACTCACCCGTCCGCCGCTAACATCAGGGAGCAAGCTCCCATCTGTCCGCTCGACTTGCATGTATTAGGCACGCCGCCAGCGTTCGTCCTGAGCCAGGATCAAACTCTCCGATAAAGTAGTTTGACTGACTACGCACATCGCTGTGCGATTTGTTTAAAAATGAATTAACAGGTACGTTTTGTCTTGTTTAGTTTTCAAAGATCATTTCGTTTGTTCGCTTTGTTAAAGCAACTTTATTAGTATACAATGTTGCTTGTTTAAAGTCAACAACTTTTTTAGAAAATATTTGGTGGAGCCTAGCGGGATCGAACCGCTGACCTCCTGCGTGCAAAGCAGGCGCTCTCCCAGCTGAGCTAAGGCCCCATAAAAATGGTCGGGAAGACAGGATTCGAACCTGCGACCCCATGGTCCCAAACCATGTGCTCTACCAAGCTGAGCTACTTCCCGATTTCTTGTTTGTTCTATTAGAATAATGGCGCGCCCGAGAGGAGTCGAACCCCTAACCTTTTGATCCGTAGTCAAACGCTCTATCCAATTGAGCTACGGGCGCAATCAATTTTACAATATCCCGTTGGGATAAAATGGAGCGGAAGACGGGATTCGAACCCGCGACCCCCACCTTGGCAAGGTGGTGTTCTACCACTGAACTACTTCCGCATATCGCAATAAAAAAAGCTTTCTCGTTTTTTGAGAAACCTTAGTAATAATACATTTAATAAAGCTTCCAAGCGGGCTCGAACCGCTGACCTCTTCCTTACCATGGAAGTGCTCTACCTGCTGAGCTATGGAAGCAATGGCTCCGCAGGTAGGACTCGAACCTACGACCGATCGGTTAACAGCCGATAGCTCTACCACTGAGCTACTGCGGAATAATATAAGCTTCATAAACAAACATGGTAGATATAAAAAATCTGCTTGGCGGCGTCCTACTCTCACAGGGGGAAACCCCCGACTACCATCGGCGCTGAAGAGCTTAACTTCCGTGTTCGGTATGGGAACGGGTGTGACCTCTTCGCTATCGCCACCAAACAAATTGAGAGTGTTCTCTCAAAACTAGATAACAGGTGTGACATCATTCAACATGTGGTTAAGTCCTCGATCGATTAGTATCTGTCAGCTCCATGTGTCGCCACACTTCCACCTCAGACCTATCAACCTGATCATCTTTCAGGGATCTTACTTCCTTGCGGAATGGGAAATCTCATCTTGAGGGGGGCTTCATGCTTAGATGCTTTCAGCACTTATCCCGTCCGCACATAGCTACCCAGCGATGCCCTTGGCAGAACAACTGGTACACCAGCGGTGCGTCCATCCCGGTCCTCTCGTACTAAGGACAGCTCCTCTCAAATTTCCTGCGCCCGCGACGGATAGGGACCGAACTGTCTCACGACGTTCTGAACCCAGCTCGCGTACCGCTTTAATGGGCGAACAGCCCAACCCTTGGGACCGACTACAGCCCCAGGATGCGATGAGCCGACATCGAGGTGCCAAACCTCCCCGTCGATGTGGACTCTTGGGGGAGATAAGCCTGTTATCCCCGGGGTAGCTTTTATCCGTTGAGCGATGGCCCTTCCATGCGGAACCACCGGATCACTAAGCCCGACTTTCGTCCCTGCTCGACTTGTAGGTCTCGCAGTCAAGCTCCCTTGTGCCTTTACACTCTGCGAATGATTTCCAACCATTCTGAGGGAACCTTTGGGCGCCTCCGTTACCTTTTAGGAGGCGACCGCCCCAGTCAAACTGCCCACCTGACACTGTCTCCCCGCCCGATAAGGGCGGCGGGTTAGAAGGTCAATACAGCCAGGGTAGTATCCCACCGATGCCTCCACCGAAGCTGGCGCTCCGGTTTCCAAGGCTCCTACCTATCCTGTACAAGCTGTACCAACATTCAATATCAGGCTGCAGTAAAGCTCCACGGGGTCTTTCCGTCCTGTCGCGGGTAACCTGCATCTTCACAGGTACTATAATTTCACCGAGTCTCTCGTTGAGACAGTGCCCAGATCGTTGCGCCTTTCGTGCGGGTCGGAACTTACCCGACAAGGAATTTCGCTACCTTAGGACCGTTATAGTTACGGCCGCCGTTTACTGGGGCTTCAATTCGCACCTTCGCTTACGCTAAGCGCTCCTCTTAACCTTCCAGCACCGGGCAGGCGTCAGCCCCTATACTTCGCCTTGCGGCTTCGCAGAGACCTGTGTTTTTGCTAAACAGTCGCCTGGGCCTATTCACTGCGGCTCTCTCGGGCTTGCACCCTAACAGAGCACCCCTTCTCCCGAAGTTACGGGGTCATTTTGCCGAGTTCCTTAACGAGAGTTCTCTCGATCACCTTAGGATTCTCTCCTCGCCTACCTGTGTCGGTTTGCGGTACGGGCACCTCTCACCTCGCTAGAGGCTTTTCTTGGCAGTGTGGAATCAGGAACTTCGCTACTATATTTCGCTCGCCATCACAGCTCAGCCTTATGGGAAACGGATTTGCCTATTTCCCAGCCTAACTGCTTGGACGCGGATATCCAATACCGCGCTTACCCTATCCTCCTGCGTCCCCCCATTGCTCAAATGGTGAGGAGGTGGTACAGGAATATCAACCTGTTGTCCATCGCCTACGCCTTTCGGCCTCGGCTTAGGTCCCGACTAACCCTGAGCGGACGAGCCTTCCTCAGGAAACCTTAGGCATTCGGTGGAGGGGATTCTCACCCCTCTTTCGCTACTCATACCGGCATTCTCACTTCTAAGCGCTCCACCAGTCCTTCCGGTCTGGCTTCACAGCCCTTAGAACGCTCTCCTACCACTGTTCGAAGAACAGTCCGCAGCTTCGGTGATACGTTTAGCCCCGGTACATTTTCGGCGCAGAGTCACTCGACCAGTGAGCTATTACGCACTCTTTAAATGGTGGCTGCTTCTAAGCCAACATCCTGGTTGTCTAAGCAACTCCACATCCTTTTCCACTTAACGTATACTTTGGGACCTTAGCTGGCGGTCTGGGCTGTTTCCCTTTCGACTACGGATCTTATCACTCGCAGTCTGACTCCCAAGGATAAGTCATTGGCATTCGGAGTTTGACTGAATTCGGTAACCCGGTAGGGGCCCCTAGTCCAATCAGTGCTCTACCTCCAAGACTCTTACCTTGAGGCTAGCCCTAAAGCTATTTCGGAGAGAACCAGCTATCTCCAGGTTCGATTGGCATTTCACCCCTACCCACACCTCATCCCCGCACTTTTCAACGTGCGTGGGTTCGGGCCTCCATTCAGTGTTACCTGAACTTCACCCTGGACATGGGTAGATCACCTGGTTTCGGGTCTACGACCACGTACTCATGCGCCCTATTCAGACTCGCTTTCGCTGCGGCTCCGCATCTTCTGCTTAACCTTGCACGGGATCGTAACTCGCCGGTTCATTCTACAAAAGGCACGCCATCACCCATTAACGGGCTCTGACTACTTGTAGGCACACGGTTTCAGGATCTCTTTCACTCCCCTTCCGGGGTGCTTTTCACCTTTCCCTCACGGTACTGGTTCACTATCGGTCACTAGGGAGTATTTAGCCTTGGGAGATGGTCCTCCCGGATTCCGACGGAATTTCACGTGTTCCGCCGTACTCAGGATCCACTCAGGAGAGAACGAAGTTTTGACTACAGGGCTGTTACCTTCTATGGCGGGCCTTTCCAGACCTCTTCATCTACCTCGTTCTTTTGTAACTCCGTACAGAGTGTCCTACAACCCCAAGAGGCAAGCCTCTTGGTTTGGGCTGATCCCGTTTCGCTCGCCGCTACTCAGGGAATCGCATTTGCTTTCTCTTCCTCCGGGTACTTAGATGTTTCAGTTCCCCGGGTCTGCCTTCTCATATCCTATGTATTCAGATATGGATACCACTCCATTACGAGTGGTGGGTTTCCCCATTCGGAAATCTCCGGATCAAAGCTTGCTTACAGCTCCCCGAAGCATATCGGTGTTCGTCCCGTCCTTCATCGGCTCCTAGTGCCAAGGCATCCACCGTGCGCCCTTTCTAACTTAACCGTTAAAAAGAATCACTATGTGATATCTTGTCTTACTAATTGAATGTGATGTCTACTGTTATCTAGTTTTCAAAGAACACGTTTCGAAGGAATGATCCTTCAAAACTAAACAAGACAGGGAACGTTCTGTTTATAAGACCCAAGGTCTTATATTCCGTATATATCCTTAGAAAGGAGGTGATCCAGCCGCACCTTCCGATACGGCTACCTTGTTACGACTTCACCCCAATCATCTGTCCCACCTTCGGCGGCTGGCTCCTAAAAGGTTACCTCACCGACTTCGGGTGTTACAAACTCTCGTGGTGTGACGGGCGGTGTGTACAAGGCCCGGGAACGTATTCACCGCGGCATGCTGATCCGCGATTACTAGCGATTCCAGCTTCACGCAGTCGAGTTGCAGACTGCGATCCGAACTGAGAACAGATTTGTGGGATTGGCTTAACCTCGCGGTTTCGCTGCCCTTTGTTCTGTCCATTGTAGCACGTGTGTAGCCCAGGTCATAAGGGGCATGATGATTTGACGTCATCCCCACCTTCCTCCGGTTTGTCACCGGCAGTCACCTTAGAGTGCCCAACTGAATGCTGGCAACTAAGATCAAGGGTTGCGCTCGTTGCGGGACTTAACCCAACATCTCACGACACGAGCTGACGACAACCATGCACCACCTGTCACTCTGCCCCCGAAGGGGACGTCCTATCTCTAGGATTGTCAGAGGATGTCAAGACCTGGTAAGGTTCTTCGCGTTGCTTCGAATTAAACCACATGCTCCACCGCTTGTGCGGGCCCCCGTCAATTCCTTTGAGTTTCAGTCTTGCGACCGTACTCCCCAGGCGGAGTGCTTAATGCGTTAGCTGCAGCACTAAGGGGCGGAAACCCCCTAACACTTAGCACTCATCGTTTACGGCGTGGACTACCAGGGTATCTAATCCTGTTCGCTCCCCACGCTTTCGCTCCTCAGCGTCAGTTACAGACCAGAGAGTCGCCTTCGCCACTGGTGTTCCTCCACATCTCTACGCATTTCACCGCTACACGTGGAATTCCACTCTCCTCTTCTGCACTCAAGTTCCCCAGTTTCCAATGACCCTCCCCGGTTGAGCCGGGGGCTTTCACATCAGACTTAAGAAACCGCCTGCGAGCCCTTTACGCCCAATAATTCCGGACAACGCTTGCCACCTACGTATTACCGCGGCTGCTGGCACGTAGTTAGCCGTGGCTTTCTGGTTAGGTACCGTCAAGGTACCGCCCTATTCGAACGGTACTTGTTCTTCCCTAACAACAGAGCTTTACGATCCGAAAACCTTCATCACTCACGCGGCGTTGCTCCGTCAGACTTTCGTCCATTGCGGAAGATTCCCTACTGCTGCCTCCCGTAGGAGTCTGGGCCGTGTCTCAGTCCCAGTGTGGCCGATCACCCTCTCAGGTCGGCTACGCATCGTCGCCTTGGTGAGCCATTACCTCACCAACTAGCTAATGCGCCGCGGGTCCATCTGTAAGTGGTAGCCGAAGCCACCTTTTATGTTTGAACCATGCGGTTCAAACAACCATCCGGTATTAGCCCCGGTTTCCCGGAGTTATCCCAGTCTTACAGGCAGGTTACCCACGTGTTACTCACCCGTCCGCCGCTAACATCAGGGAGCAAGCTCCCATCTGTCCGCTCGACTTGCATGTATTAGGCACGCCGCCAGCGTTCGTCCTGAGCCAGGATCAAACTCTCCGATAAATGGATCACAGATTAAGTTCGCCGCATCCTGCGACGACATCTGTGTGACCTGCATCGTGCAGGCCCTAGTTTGACTGACTACGCACATCGCTGTGCGATTTATTTAAAAAATGAATTAACAGGTACGTTTTGTCTTGTTTAGTTTTCAAAGATCATGACTGCCGCTTAACGAAGCAGCTTTATTACTATAACATTCAGCCTCTTTTAAGTCAATAACTTTTTTCAAAGTATTTAATGAAGCTTTTAGTTGATGTCGGCTGTTTATCAGCGACGAATAATAATATATCACGGATATTATTAAAAGGTCAATAACAAATTTAAGCTGAATTTAAAGAAACTTTTTATCGGTTATATTCAATTGGCCATGCTCATAAGATGTAACACAAGAATGATGGACAAGATAAGGAGGCATCATCAGTGAATCACTTCTATGTGTGGCACATTAAACGGGTGAAACAATTAATTATCATACTTATCGCAGCATTTGCAGCAGCCAGCTTTTTTTATATCCAAAGAGCTGTCCCGCTTCCCGTGTTTTCAACTGACACTGGACCTAAAGCCATTTATAAAGGAGAAACAGATTCAAAAGACATCGCACTTACTTTTGATATCAGCTGGGGTGATGAGAAAGCAGAACCCATTCTTGATACTCTGAGGGCAAACGGCATTAAAAATGCGACATTTTTCCTTTCCGCTTCTTGGGCAGAACGCCATCCTGACACAGTGGCCCGAATCGTAAAGGATGGCCATCAAATCGGGAGCATGGGGTATGCCTATAAAAACTATGCCAATTTAGAGAGCAGCGAAATAAAGAAGGACATGAATCGTGCGCAAACCGCCTTTGAAAAGTTAGGGGTCAAAGACATACAGCTATTAAGACCCCCTACCGGCCAATTCAATAAGAAAGTTCTAAAGGTTGCAAAGCAATACAATTATACAGTCGTTCATTACAGTGTGAACTCTCAAGACTGGACAAATCCAGGAGTTGAAAAAATCATCGACAATGTGACCAAGCAAGTTGCCGGGGGAGACATTATTCTTTTACATGCCTCCGACTCGGCAAAACAAACAGAGGAAGCCTTACCCGATATCATCCATCAGCTGAAAGAAAAAGGATTAAAAAATGTAACCGTAGGAGATCTCATCTCAAATTCAGATGCCAAATCCGCGGAAGTAAAGTAATTACTTCGCTGCAAACTTCGGCAGCATCAGCAATTGGAAAGCATTGCACGCCATTAACGGAAAAAGCATTAAATAAAGCCAGTCCTCATCATTTACTCTTAGCGCAGGGAACCATTCTAATGCGGTAATCACAACCATCAAAAACAACGATGACATAAACGTTTTCTTAGAGGACTGCTTTTGCTTTATATAAGCTGTGATCACACCAAAGATCAGTAAAAACACCGGTAACCACGCATAGCCCGCCATCGATTCTCCGCTCTCTCCAAAAAACAAAAAACGAACGTACATGAGATCAAAAGCAACAAACAGTACGAAAAACAACTGAAGCAAATTCCATAGAGATGAGGACCTTAATATCTCAAGCGCAAACCGGTGAACTGTTAGAAATACGAAAAAACCCATTTGGCTGATCACACTGAAAATCATGCCCACGCCTATAAACCAAAATAAAACAGAGAAAATCTGTCCCGCTTCAAAAGCAAGAAACAGCCCCTTATATTCTCCCCATTTTAAAGCAAAACCAACCATACTCGTGATAAGCGCTCCAACAGCTAAAATAGAAAAGAAAAAACGAACTAAACCACGGCTTTTCATTTCTTTATTCAACCCCTCAAAAATCGCTGACTGCGATATTTTGTTATGTATAATTCCAAACAGGTGAATCATATTAAAGGTAAGACAAGTATGTGAAAGGAGCTTAAGTATGTCAAAAGCCAAAACGCTATTGATGAGCTGTTTTTTGTTATTATCTGTAACAGCTTGTGCTCCAAAAGACCAAGCAGCGGATATGGACTATGATCAGACCAAAAAAATGGTCGTTGATATATTAAAAACTGATGATGGAAAAAAAGCCATTAAGGAATTATTAAACGATGATGCGATGAATGAAGCGTTGGTGATTGACCAAGATGCGATTAAGGGAACGATAGAAAAAACACTTACCTCTAAAAAAGGTGAAGAGTTTTGGAAAAACATCTTTGAAGACACTGGTTTTGCCGAAGGATTTGCTAAAACTCTTCAGACAGAACATGAAAAAGTGATAAAAAAATTAATGAAGGATCCGGATTACCAGAAGATGCTGATGGGTGTTATGCAAGATCCGGGTATGAATAAAAAGTACAGCGAACTCGCAAAAAGCCAAGAATTCCGAAGTTATTTAGAAGAGGTTATTAACGAAACACTTTCTAGTCCGCTTTACAAAAAACAGTTCGAAGATGAGCTGAAAAAAGCAGCAAAAGACACTGCCAAAGAAAGCGAATAAGGAAAGCCGGGATATAGTATCCCGGTTCGCCTTATTTATACTTGCACTGACATTTTTGCAACTATTTCTTTTGCAATGTCCTGATATATTTCTCCGATGGGGTGATTTTCGTCATAAACAGACGGAGCAAATTGATCCTTATCCCAATCAGGCTGTTTCAGCGGGATTCTGCCGAGCAAAGGCACATTTAGTTCCTCAACTAGTTTATCTCCGCCGCCTTTTCCAAAGACATATTCTCTTTCCCCTGTCTTTGCGCTTTCATAATAAGCCATGTTCTCTATGACACCAACCACCTCATGATCGGTTTTAATCGCCATAGAGCCCGCTCTGGCCGCGACAAAAGCAGCCGTTGGATGCGGTGTTGATACGATGACTTCTTTGCAGCTTGGAAGCATTGTATGTACGTCGAGAGCAACGTCTCCTGTTCCAGGCGGAAGATCAAGAACGATATAGTCTACTTCTCCCCACTCTACTTCGTGGAAAAAGTTATTCAGCATTTTGCCAAGCATCGGCCCTCTCCATACGACCGGTGCATTTTCTTCTACGAAAAAGCCCATGGACATCACCTTTACCCCGAAGCGTTCAACAGGAAGCAGTTTCTCTCCTTCAATCGTTGGACGCACAGTGATACCCATCATATCCGGAACGCTGAAGCCATAAATATCCGCATCAATTAAACCGACCTTTTTCCCAAGACGAGCCAGAGAAATAGCAAGGTTTACTGACACAGTTGATTTGCCCACACCGCCTTTTCCGCTTGCTACAGCAAGAAAGACTGGCGGGTTATCCATATTTAACAATGTTTTTTTCTCAGCTGACGGCGCCCGGAATTTAGCAACCGTTTCTTCAGGCAGCTCTTCAAATCGAAGGCCGACCGTCTCAGCCCCTGCCCCTTTTAAGACGTTTACGATCTGTTGCTGAATCTGCATTTGTTCTGCAGTACCGGTTTTTGCAAGAGCGACTTTTACACTGACATGCCGTTTTTCAGGCTTTATTTTAATTTCCTTAACGGCATCCAATTCTCCCAGAGGTCTTTGAAGAAAAGGTTCGCGCATTTCACCAACTAGTTTTCTTACTTCATCTTCTCTCATCATCGAACCTCACCCTTTTGTGTATTCGTTTACAATCAATATTATATCATACATAAATGGCGGGTGTCTTATGCTTCGAACCGTAAGAAAACCCTCCTTTACTCCGGAGGGTCTCCTTTTTCTGTGAAGTATCGCAAAACGCCGTTATATATGGAAGATGCCACCTTGTCCTGGTATTTCGGTTTCCCGAGCAGCTTTGCTTCACTTGGATTAGATAAAAATCCGACTTCTACAAGCGCCCCCGGTTTAGTGACGTTTTGCATTAAGTAGATCCCATGAATTCGTTTTGCTTTCCGAGTTGTGTTTTCCAGATTTCTTCTCAACTCATCCTGAATGTATTTCGCGACTTTCTCATTTTCCGCATATTTTCCGTAATAAAAGCTTTGGGCTCCGCTCCATTTTTGCGACGGAATTGCATTGAGATGAATGCTGATATAGAGTTCCGCTTCTGAATGGTTTATTAATTTAACTCGCTGTCTTAAATCTTCCGCTTTTCGTCTGCTGTAGCCCTTTGTTCCTTCCGGAGCGAGATCGGTATCACTTTCTCTGGTCATGATAACAAGTGCTCCTTGTTCCTGCAGATAATCTCTGACTCTAAAAGCGACTTCCAGGGTTACATCCTTCTCTAACATCTTCCCGCCGACTGCTCCGCCGTCAGGCCCGCCATGACCTGGATCTAAATATATAATTTTCCCGCTCAAGGGCAGGCTCCACGGCTTCCAAGAATCATTATTGCTGAACTGATACTTAAATAGAAATAGTAATACAATGAAGCCTAACAAAAAAACGAGCCATTTCAGCTTTTTCCTCATCCCTTCCCCTCCCGCTTGTCCGTTATTACATAACTATGGGACAGGGCTGGGAAATATGATTACCGCATGCGAAGCTTACATTGTTTTTCTCTTTGGACAACCCCCGCTGTCCACCATTCTTTAATGAACTTGCGTGCTGCTTCATAAACCGTGTTTTTATCAAATGTCGCGTATTGCTCATGTATCCAATTATAGAGATAATCAAAAAACTCCAAACGAAGCTCTTTTTCTTCTCTTGCAGAGCGGGCACTGATGCTCTGCATGGATTCACCGTAATAACCAAATATCCCAAAACGCCCGCCTAACAAATAAGCTTCTATGGCAAAATCAATACAGCCTTCGCTAATAATCTCTCTTTCATCATGTAAAAACGGGAATAACGGTTCCAAACAGTCCCTAACAGACTGAATAATTTGTCTCAGAGAGAGTTCTTTGAGCAAGTTCTTTTCTAATTCAAAATCCTTTTGGCGTTTCACATCCATAAAAGATAGTACTTCTGCCATATAAATTCACTCTCCTTATACCGGTTATTTTGAGGTTTGGATGGTGAAACAATGCCCGAAATCGGTTGGAAATTCGTCCAAATGAAGGTGTAAATTGAGAAAATGAAGAGGGTTAGGCAGCTTTCTGCAGGGTGTGGAACAAACGTTCGTTAATGATTGTTAAAAAAGCAGCCCCTCTAATAGGCTGCTGCTCTTCATAATTTCACGCTTCTTGTTGCACAATATGTATGGATATATTGGTCCAAAACAAATCCGCCTTTATCTTCATAAAAACCAGTGACGATAAAACCGGCATCTATTTGACCCTTGATTTGGTCTTCTAAGGAATGGCCGAATTCCAGAGCCTCATTATTTTCAATCAGGCGTTTCACTTTATGTTTTGGAAGATCTTCTGAATCGGCATATGGAATGGAGTGTTTTACTTTTAAGATCCCTTGCTGTTCTAATTCTACATCAAACAGAAATACGACAGGATTGACAAAACCTGAGATTAGCGCGCCGTTTCTTTTCAGCACACGATGCGCTTCCTTCCAGACAGGGAGGACATTCTCAATAAAAACATTGGCAACAGGATGTACAATGACATCAAAAGATTCATCCTTAAATTGACTGAGATCGTTCATCGTTCCTTTGACAGTATGTATCGTAAGGCTATCGCGCTCCGCAACCATTCTATCCTGATCCAGCTGTTTTTCCGAGTTATCTAATACAGTGACATCCGCTCCTGCGGCTGCCAAAACAGGGCCTTGCTGGCCGCCGCCTGATGCCAAACAGAGCACCTTCAGCCCTTTGATAGGAGGAAACCAATCCTTTGGAACATTTTTCATTGGTGTTACCCTTAAATCCCAATTGCCTGCTTTCGCTTGTTCAATGACATGCTGCTCAACAGCAGCAGTCCATTCATTGCCTGTTTCTACTTTTCGATCCCAGGCTTTGCTATTATGGTCTACTAACGCATTCATGAATCTTCTCCTTACTTTAGTGTATAGAGTATAACAAATATTTCTAGATTGATACCGCTTTCCCTTTGCATATTTAGAAAAAAGTTCATAAAAAAGCAAAAAAATCACAAAGGTGATAAGTGATTTACGCCAGCTTACAGTTATTCGTCATATGTGTCACGAGCAAAGCGTTAGTTTTTCTCCGGACTATGATATAGATGAAGAATCTGCAGGGAGATTTAACAGATGGAGATCAGGGGTTAGAGTGAGCTGGACTGACGACATAACCATTAAAGCTTTAACCAGATTGCCAATTAGATGAACTGGTAATCAATGAAAGCTATCATGATTATTACAGCGGGATGGTTTATAAGCAAGCATTTTGCTTAGTTCTTTCAAGCGTGCGCACAGGTGCCAAGATATTTAACAAAACAAAAAAGCTCCCAACACAAGGTCGAGAGCTTTGAAAACGTAAAATTAACGTTTTGAGAACTGAGGTGCACGACGAGCGCCTTTAAGACCGTATTTTTTACGTTCTTTCATACGAGCGTCACGAGTCAGAAGACCAGCACGTTTAAGTGTCGCACGGTATTCTGGATCTGCTTCAAGCAAAGCACGAGCGATACCATGACGGATTGCTCCAGCTTGACCAGATAAGCCGCCTCCATGTACGTTTACTAAAACATCATAAGTACCAGCTGTTTCAGTTAAAGTTAATGGTTGTTTGATATCTTCGATTAGAGCTGGAGATGGAATGTGCTCGCTGATTTCACGATTATTAACGACGATACGACCTTCTCCTGGAACTAAGCGCACACGCGCTACAGAACTTTTACGACGGCCAGTACCGTAATATTGAACCTGTGCCAAATTGGTAACCTCCTTTTTAATTAACCGCGAAGTTCGTAAACTTCAGGTTTTTGTGCTTCATGTGGATGCTCAGAACCACGGTATACGTTCAATTTTTTGAACATTTGACGACCTAGAGAACCTTTTGGAAGCATGCCTTTGATAGCAAGCTCAAGCATTTTCTCAGGGTAGTTTGTACGCATTTCAAGAGCAGTTCTTGATTTTAATCCGCCTGGATGTTGAGTGTGACGGTAGTAGATTTTGTCAGTTAACTTTTTACCAGTTAACTCGATTTTTTCAGCGTTGATGATGATCACATGATCTCCAGTATCAACGTGTGGTGTGTAAGTCGGTTTGTGTTTTCCGCGAAGGATAGATGCAACTTCTGTAGAAAGACGTCCTAGAGTCTTGCCAGCAGCATCAACAACTAACCACTTGCGTTCAATAGTACTTGCGTTAGCCATAGGTGTTGTACGCATTGAATTTCCCTCCTAAATGATCTGTCATTTTCAATAAACTTCGATTACGTTCTATTTCACAACACAATAAGTTCCGGGGCTTATCGTGGGGTTGAAATACATACCATATGATATCTTATAACTTTATGCAGACTCTGTCAAGAAAATATTATACACCTGGTTTAGTTGTCATAGTAAACGTTCCATAAATATAGCCCGTGCCCCGGTGCTGTGCGCCCTGCTGCTTCGCGATCCTTCGCTTCAAGCATGGATTTCACATCATCGGGAGAAATTTTTCCAGTACCTGCATCAAGCAAAGTACCCGCAATAATTCTGACCATATTATATAAGAAGCCGCTGCCTATGATCCGCATTTGCAGGCCATCATCTGTCTCAGTCCAATCAAGTTCGTAAATCGTTCTTACCTTGTCCTGCACGTCTGTTTTAACCGCGCAAAAGCTTGTAAAATCATGTGTTCCTATAAGATGCTTTGCCGCTTCTCTCATGTTCTGCACATTAAGGTGATATGAAAAATGGTAAGCGTAATGCCGTTTAAATACGTCCGGGTGTTTCTCCGTGTATACAAAGTAGCGATATTCTTTTTTGACCGCGCTAAATCGTGCATGGAACCCATCATCCGCAATTTCTGCCTGTTTAACTGCAATATCGTCCGGAAGCAGTGCATTTAAGGCGTACGGCCATCTCTCCGCCGGGATAGACAGCGGCGTATCAAAATGAATCACCTGTCCGGCTGCGTGAACCCCGCTGTCTGTTCTTCCTGAAGAAACGACCGGAATTCTGTCTTGCGATTTATGCAGGACAGCCAAGGCCTTCTCAAGCTCATTCTGAACCGTTCTTTTGCCCGGCTGAACCTGATAGCCGTAAAACAAATGTCCGTCATAAGAAATCGTGCATTTCAGTCTCATACAGCACCTCTAAGTCCTTAAGAAAAATAACAAAGCAGCCAGGATCATCAAGCTGACAATGACAGAAGTATCTTTTCCTGTCCATACAAGCTTTCTGTATTTCGTGCGTCCTTCTCCGCCTTGATAGCCTCTTGCCTCCATGGCTACCGCAAGCTCTTCGGCGCGTTTAAATGCACTGACAAAGAGCGGGACAAGAAGCGGGACGATAGCCTTCACTCTGTCTTTGACAGGTCCGCTTGTAAAATCAACGCCTCGCGCCATTTGAGCCTTCATGATCTTATCTGTCTCCTCCATCAAGGTCGGAATAAACCGCAGAGAAATTGACATCATAAGAGCCAGCTCGTGAACAGGAAGCTTTAATTTTTTCAATGGATTCAGCAGCTGTTCCATTCCATCGGTAATCTCAATCGGTGTTGTTGTCAGCGTCAGTAAGGTTGTGATGAAAATCAGATAGACAAACCTAAGAGAAATGAATATCCCTTGAACCAAACCGCCTTCATAGACTTTGAAAAAACCTATTTGAAGGATAACCGGTCCTTCATGTGTCATGAGAATGTGAAGAAGGAACGTAAAAAGGACAATCCAGATGATTGGCTTCAGCCCTTTCATTAAAAAAGAGAAAGGTACTCTTGTTAAAGAAATGACGCCAACTGTAAATAATCCAAGCAGCGCATATGTCTGCACATTATTGGCTAGGAATACGATGCAGACAAATAAAAAGATCGTGATGAGTTTTGTTCTGGGATCAAGCCGGTGGACCAGTGAAGAGCCCGGTACATACTTGCCGATAATCATGCTGTCCATCATAGGCGTTTCTCCTCCTGAAAAAGAGCACGTATTTCAGCTGCGGCATCCTCAATTGTAAGCATAGGCTCTTTAAATCTGACACCAAGTGCAGCTTCCAGCTGTCTTTGGAATTTTATCGTTTCCGGGAGATCCAGCCCCCAGCCAACCATCTCTTCACCTTGTAAAAATAAATCACGCGGACTGCCTGATGCTTGAATCGTTCCTTTGTGCATGACTATCATTTCATCAGCGTATGCAGCTGCATCCTCCATGCTGTGTGTCACAAGCATTGTCGTCAGGTTCCCACGTTGATGAAGCTCATAAAACATGTCCATAATCTCTTTTCGCCCTCTTGGGTCCAACCCCGCAGTCGGTTCATCCAGAACCAGCACTTCAGGATCCATTGCAAGGACACCGGCAATTGCAACTCTGCGCATTTGCCCCCCGCTTAATTCAAAAGGGGATCTGTCCAGAAGCTCTTCTGATAAACCTACAAGCTTCAGCATCTCCCTCGCTTTTTGTTCAGCATCCTCTTTTTTTACCCCAAAGTTCATCGGTCCGAACGATATATCTTTGAGAACTGTTTCTTCGAATAATTGATGCTCAGGAAATTGGAAAACGATTCCGACTTTTTTACGAAGGGCTTTCAGCTCTTTATTCTTTTTACCGGCCTGAATAACAGTATTGCCTAATGATATCTGTCCCTTCGTCGGCTTTAAGAGACCATTCAGGTGCTGAAGAAGAGTGGATTTGCCAGAGCCCGTATGTCCGATTACGGCTACGTAGCTGCCTTCTTTAATCGATGCATTGATATCATACAGTGCAAGGCGCTCAAACGGCGTCTTCATCTGATAACGATGCTCTACATCTTCGATTGTAATGTCCATAGCTCTTTCACCAGCCCTTCCTGAGTCAAATGATTTTCTTCCAAAGCCAGTCCATTTTCTCTTAAGAGCTGGCTAAGCTGGAATGAGAAGGGTAAATCAAGCCCAATTCGAACAAGTTCCTTATTCAATTTAAATATTTCTTCAGGCAGCCCTTCGGCATATTTTTTCCCGCCATTCATGACAATGATCCTGTCTGCTTTAGCTGCCTCATTCAGATCATGTGTAATAGAAATGACAGTCGCCATGCCCTGCTCCTTTAAATGCCTTACCGTTTCAAGCACTTCTTCTCGCCCGATCGGGTCAAGCATGGATGTTGCTTCATCTAAGATAATAATATCAGGACGCGCGGCAATTACACCCGCTATCGCCACTCTCTGCTTTTGGCCTCCGGAGAGATGGTGCGGCTCTTGATCGAGAAAATCTTGCATATTCACCTGTTTTACTGCCCAGTCTACTCTCTCAATCATTTCTTCCCGCGGTACACCATTGTTTTCTAAACCAAAAGCCACATCATCGCGAACTGTTGTTCCGACAAATTGGTTATCCGGATTTTGAAAGACCATACCGATCTTCTTACGCACTTCCCAAACCGATTCCTCTGTTAATTGAATCCCGGCAACCTCAATGTCGCCTGATTCAGGAAGAATTAAACCATTCAATGCCCGGGCCAGTGTTGATTTCCCTGAACCGTTATGACCTACAATTGCAAGCCATTCACCCTCATACACCTGCAGGGAGACGCCGTCTAGTGCTCGTCTTTCTGCGTCTTTCCGATACCGAAATACGATATCCTCTACCGATATCAACTGATTTTGATTCATGGAAAACCGGCCTCCTCTCAGCTAATGCTCTGCTTTTCTCTCTATATAAAAAAATTGCAGTATCTAAAAAAAGGGCATAGATCCAGTTAGAAACTGTCCCGCCCTTCTTTAGACACACAAAAATATGTGATTAAACCAATTCGATAATTGCCATTGGTGCTCCGTCACCACGGCGAGGACCAAGCTTCATAATACGTGTGTATCCACCTTGGCGCTCCTCGTAACGAGTTGCAATGTCAGAGAATAATTTTTGAAGTGCATCTTGGTTATTTTCTTCGTTTGCAACCTCGTTGCGGATGTATGCAGCAGCTTGACGGCGAGCGTGAAGATCACCGCGTTTGCCAAGCGTGATCATTTTTTCAACTACAGAGCGAAGTTCTTTCGCACGTGTTTCAGTTGTTTCGATTCTTTCGTTGATGATCAAATCAGTTGTAAGATCACGAAGCATAGCTTTACGCTGTGCACTCGTACGTCCTAGTTTTCTGTATGACATGTGATGTCCCCTCCTTTATTGGAATGCTGTTTCTGTTTCTGATTAATAAACACACGAAAATCCTAGTTCACAAGCGAAACTAGTCAATCGTCTTTGCGAAGGCCGAGTCCAAGTTCTTCTAGTTTCGCTTTCACTTCTTCAAGTGATTTGCGTCCTAGATTACGAACTTTCATCATATCTTCTTCCGTCTTGTTCGCAAGCTCTTGAACCGTGTTAATACCCGCACGCTTTAAACAGTTGTAAGAGCGAACAGAAAGATCCAATTCTTCAATTGTCATTTCAAGAACTTTCTCTTTTTGATCTTCTTCTTTTTCAACCATGATTTCAGCATGCTGAGCTTCGTCAGTTAAACCAACGAATATATTAAGGTGTTCAGTTAAAATCTTTGAACCAAGCGCAATTGCTTCTTTCGGTCCAGTGCTTCCATCAGTCCAAACATCAAGTGTAAGTTTGTCATAGTTTGCAACTTGGCCTACACGAGTGTTCTCTACCTGATAAGATACACGAGAAACTGGCGTATAGATAGAATCGATCGGAATCACGCCGATTGGCTGATCGTCTCTCTTGTTTGCGTCAGCAGGCGCATACCCACGTCCTCTTTGAGCAGTAAGGCGAACTCGAAAACTCGCATTCTCACCAAGAGTTGCGATATGAAGATCAGGATTTAAGATCTCTACATCACTATCGTGTGTAATATCAGCTGCCGTTACAGTTCCTTCACCCTGTACATCAATTTCTAGCGTCTTCTCTTCATCAGAGTAGATTTTCAATGCAAGCTTTTTAATGTGTAAGATAATCGTTGTAACATCTTCCACAACGCCTTCAATTGTCGAGAATTCGTGCAGTACACCATCTATCTGGATTGATGTTACAGCGGCACCAGGGAGAGAGGATAAGAGGATACGACGTAAGGAGTTACCCAGAGTTGTACCATATCCACGCTCAAGTGGCTCTACGACAAACTTACCAAATTTGGCATCGTCGCTGATTTCAACCGTTTCGATTTTTGGTTTTTCAATCTCGATCATTACTTAAAACCCTCCTTCAAAACGTCGAAACCTCGAATAGAATCATATGAGATTCCATCCGAAATTCCCCATTGTTTAGTCCCGTATGTGCTCAGGCAACGAGTCGGTGCATTCGTTTCATAAATAACTGTATCATAACCCATTATTGACAGGGACACAAAATCTATACAAACAAATTACACGCGGCGACGTTTTGGTGGACGGCATCCGTTATGAGGAACAGGAGTTACGTCTCTGATAGCAGTGACTTCTAGTCCAGCAGCTTGAAGTGCACGGATTGCAGCTTCACGGCCTGAACCAGGTCCTTTAACAGTAACCTCTAGAGTTTTAAGACCATGTTCGATTGAACCTTTAGCAGCTGTTTCAGCAGCCATTTGTGCAGCAAAAGGAGTAGATTTACGAGAACCTCTGAATCCTAAAGCTCCGGCACTAGACCAAGAAATAGCATTACCATGAGTGTCAGTGATCGTAACGATCGTGTTATTGAAAGTTGAACGAATATGAGCAATTCCAGACTCAATATTCTTTTTCACGCGACGTTTACGCGTGTTAGATTTACGAGCAGCAGCCATTGTTAAGAACCTCCCTTACTTATTTTTTCTTGTTAGCTACAGTACGACGCGGACCTTTACGAGTACGCGCATTGTTTTTAGAGTTTTGTCCGCGAACAGGTAATCCTCTGCGATGACGGATTCCGCGGTAGCTTCCGATTTCGATCAGACGTTTGATATTAAGAGAAACTTCACGGCGAAGGTCACCTTCTACTTTCAGTTTGTCAATAATATCACGGATTTTACCAAGTTCTTCTTCAGTAAGATCGCGCACACGAGTATCTTCAGAAACTCCAGCTTCTTTTAAAACTTGCTGAGCCGTTGTGCGGCCAATTCCGAAGATGTATGTTAAAGAAATAACAACACGTTTGTCACGTGGGATATCTACACCAGCAATACGAGCCATTCTCTGGGCACCTCCTTATAAATTATCCTTGTTTTTGTTTATGCTTTGGATTTTCACAGATCACCATTACTTTTCCTTTTCTGCGAATAACTTTACATTTTTCGCAGATTGGTTTAACTGATGGTCTCACTTTCATGTGTTTCCAACCTCCTTCAGTTTCCGGAGTGCTTTATTTGTAACGGTACGTAATTCTGCCACGAGTTAAGTCATATGGAGATAATTCTACCGTAACTTTGTCTCCAGGTAAAATGCGAATGAAGTGCATGCGGATTTTACCAGATACATGAGCCAAAACAGTGTGGCCATTTTCAAGTTCAACTTTGAACATCGCGTTTGGCAGTGTTTCGACTATAGTACCTTCCACTTCAATTACATCGTCTTTCGCCATTCAAGTGTTCTCCCTTCTTCAAATCAGTAACTTGCTTTCTGACAAATTTCAAAAGAAGTTTGTCACACGCCCTGTTTCGTTTATACTGTTCTGAACTTCCGGAGATACGCAATCATAAAGGGTTAAATGATTGATATTCTTTTTATTAGGAGAATGTAATGTACGCATTTCTCCGTCTGCAGTTAGTACATTGATGATGGTCAACAATTCCAATGACGGCGGCAAGATGAATTCGGTCCTGCCAATGTTCATCCAAACTTTCTGCCCTATCAAGCCGGAAAACATCTATCCTCGGAATTATTTTCATCACCTAGACTCTCGTCAGTATATCAAAACCCGTTTCCGTAATCGCAATCGTATGTTCAAAATGAGCACACTTTTTCCCATCTACCGTTACAACCGTCCAGTTATCAGCCAATGTTTTCACGTAGCGGCTGCCAGCGTTCACCATAGGTTCAATAGCGAGAACCATGCCAGGTTTGAGCCGTGGTCCTTTGTTGGGCGGACCGTAATGAGGAATTTGCGGGTCCTCATGCAAGTCTTGACCAACACCATGTCCGACATACTCCCTAACAACTGAAAACTGCTCATTTTCGACATACGTTTGTATTGCGTGGGAAATATTCGACAAACGTTCACCTGGTTTTGCTTCCTGCAAGCCTTTATATAAAGACTCCTCTGTCACTTCCAGAAGTTTTTTGTCATCATCACTGATGTTTCCTACTGGATATGTCCATGCAGAGTCACCATGATAACCATTTAATTTAGCACCGATATCAATACTGATGATGTCACCGTCCTTTAGCACCCTGCTGCCAGGAATGCCATGAACGAGTTCTTCATTAACTGATACGCAAATGCTCCCGCGAAACCCATTATACCCCTTAAAAGATGGGATTGCACCCTGCTTCTTAATAAAACGTTCGGCAATTTGATCCAATTCTTTTGTCGAGATTCCTGGTTTAATGTACTTTTTTAACTCTTCATGAGTTAAAGCCACGATTCGCCCTGCTTCCCGCATGATACCAAGTTCACGTGGGGTTTTACAGATAATCATTATTTTAATCCTCCAAGAAGATCCTTCACATCTGCGTAAACGTCTTGAATGTCCTGTTGGCCATTCACGTTTGCAAGATAACCTTTTTCAGCATAAAAATCGAGTAAAGGCTGAGTTTGCTTCATATTTACCTCAAGGCGTTTAGAGACGGTTTCTTCATTATCATCTGCCCGTTGATAAAGTTCTCCTCCGTCTTTATCACAAACACCCGGCGTTTTCGGCGGATTAAAGACTAAATGATAGGTTGTGCCGCAAACACTGCAAATTCTGCGTCCAGTCAGACGTTCCATTAGAGCGTCTTTGTCGACTTCAATGTTAATGACATAATCAATCGGCTTGCCGTATTCCTCAAGAATTTCTTCAAGAGCTTCGGCTTGAGCGACTGTTCGCGGAAATCCGTCCAGAAGAAAACCTCTTTCACAATCGTCTTTGCCAAGTCTTTCTTTTACAATTCCGATTGTGACTTCGTCAGGCACGAGCTCGCCCTTATCAATATAAGATTTTGCTTCGAGTCCGAGTGGTGTCTCTTCTTTCATAGCAGCACGGAACATATCTCCTGTTGAGATATGAGGAATCCCATAATCCTCAACAATTCGTTCGCCCTGTGTACCTTTACCGGCACCAGGAAGCCCCATTAAGACTAAGTTCATTCGGATTTCCCCCGTCCTCTCTTTATTAAGAGGGAATGGATAAATCCATTTCCTCTAGTTTTTCATAAATCCACGGTAGTTTCGTTTCACCAACTGGCTTTCTAGTTGTTTCATTGTCTCCAAGGCTACCCCGACAACAATTAACAAAGATGTTCCGCCAATTTGTGCACTTTGAGGCAATCCAGCGAATTGAATGAAAAAGATAGGAAGAATGGAAATCACGGCTAAGAATATAGAACCCACAAACGTAAGTCGATACAAAATGCTCGTAATTCTATCTTGAGTCATTTTCCCTGGACGAACCCCCGGGATATAGCCACCCTGTTTTTTAAGGTTATCTGCCATTTGTTCAGGATTAACCTGCACAAAAGCATAAAAGTACGTAAAGGCAATAATCAACGCAACATATATCGCCATACCCACCGGATGCGTATTATCAAAGTAGTTTTGAATCCACTTTGTCACATCGTTTGTTCCAAAGAATGACGCGATCGTCCGCGGCGTTATCAAAAACGCAACCGCAAAGATTACCGGAATAACCCCTGCAGGATTCACTTTCAATGGAAGGTGTGTAGACTGACCACCGCCAGCAGGTGAACGACCTGTGCCTTTAGCATATTGAATCGCAATTTTTCGCACAGCTTGCTGAATGAAAATAACTCCAACAATAACTGCTAAAATCGCAATCACAAGAAGTGCGACTTTCACAATATGAATAAACAGCTGATCGTTGCTGCCGACAAATTGAGTCTCATATATTTGTCCAACCGTTTTTGGAATACTAGACACAATCCCCGCGAAGATAATGATCGATATTCCATTGCCTACTCCATGAGACGTAATTTGTTCTCCAAGCCACATTAAAAAGGCAGTTCCGCCAGTAAGCACTAAAGCAATGATAAGATATGTCGATACACCGGAGTTCTCAATCAGCATACCGTTTGCCAGATTGTTGAATCCGTATGACATACCTAACGCCTGGATAAAACCAAGCACAATCGTAAAGTACCTTGTGAACTGAGCTAATTTACGGCGGCCAACTTCACCTTGCTTAGACCACTCGGTAAACTTCGGTACAACATCCATCTGAAGCAGCTGAATGATGATTGAAGCCGTGATGTAAGGAGTAATTCCCATTGCGAAAATGGAAAATTGGTAAAGCGCACCGCCGCCAAATGTATTAAGGAGATCAAAAACACCCATTTGAGACTGCGCCTGTAACGCTTTAGCGTTAACGTAAGGCACAGGAATAAACGCACCTATGCGAAAGACGATAAGCATGAGTAAAGTGAATATGATTTTATTCCTGATATCACTCACACGCATAAAGTTGGAGATTGTTTTAAACAAGTTAGATCACCTCAGCTGTACCGCCAGCAGCTTCAACAGCTTCTTTCGCAGAAGCAGAGAATTTATTGGCTTTTACAGTTAATTTTTTCTCTAATTTACCGTTGCCAAGAATCTTTACTCCTGCATTAAGTTTACTAATAACGCCAGTCTCAAGAAGAAGTTCAGGAGTGACTTCCGTTCCTTCTGCAAAACCGTTCAATTTGTCTAGGTTGACTACAGCGTATTCCTTGCGGTTGATGTTAGTGAAACCGCGTTTAGGAAGACGTTGGAATAAAGGCATTTGTCCCCCCTCGAATCCAGGGCGTACACCGCCGCCAGAACGAGCGTTTTGACCTTTGTGACCTTTACCAGCTGTTTTACCGTTGCCAGAACCAATACCACGACCAACGCGATTACGCGTTTTACGTGAACCTTCTGAAGGTTTTAATTCATGAAGTTTCATTAGGACACCTCCTTATCCGATCAATTATTTTTATTGTTCTTTAACAGAAACTAAATGAGATACTTTATTAATCATACCACGGATCGCAGCGTTATCTTCATGAACAACAGTTTGGTTTGTTTTCTTTAAACCAAGTGTTCTAACAGTAACGCGTTGGTCTTCCGGGCGACCGATTACACTTCGTTTGAGGGTAATTTCTAATTTAGCCATTAATGTTCCCTCCTTATCCTAACAGTTCTTCTACAGATTTTCCACGAAGCTTCGCAACGTCTTCAGCACGTTTAAGCTCACTTAAACCTTGAAGAGTTGCACGAATCATGTTGATCGGTGTGTTAGAACCTAGAGACTTAGAAAGGATATCAGCTACACCAGCAAGCTCAAGTACCGCACGTACAGGGCCTCCAGCGATAACTCCAGTACCTTCAGAAGCAGGTTTTAACAAGATGTTACCTGCACCGAAACGTCCGATGATTTCGTGTGGAATTGTAGTTCCAACCATTGGTACTTCAATCAAATTCTTTTTCGCATCTTCAACAGCTTTGCGGATCGCTTCTGGCACTTCTTGTGCTTTACCAGTACCGAATCCTACGTGTCCGTTTTTGTCACCGACAACGACTAGAGCTGCGAAGCGGAAACGACGACCACCTTTAACAACTTTCGCTACGCGGTTAACCGTAACTAAGCGTTCTTCTAACTCTAATTTGCTTGGGTCAATACGACGCATAATCATGTGTCCCTCCTTTTTTTATTAAAATTTAAGTCCAGCTTCACGAGCGGCATCAGCTAACGCTTTTACACGTCCATGGTATAAGTATCCGCCACGGTCAAATACTACGTCAGAAACGCCTTTTTCAGCAGCGCGTTTTGCAACTAATTCTCCAACTTTAGTAGCAGCAGAAGTATCTCCAGTGCTTTCAACGTTCAAGTCTTTATCGAGAGTAGATGCACTAGCAAGTGTAACACCATTTACATCATCGATGATTTGAGCGTAAATGTGCTTGTTAGAACGGAAAACGTTCAGACGCGGTCTTTCAGCAGTACCGGAAAGTTTAGCGCGAACACGAGCGTGTCTTTTAAGACGAGCAGCATTTTTGCTAGTTTTCGTAATCATCTAGGTCACTCCTTTCTTCACTTTAAGCGATCTTACTTAGCAGATTTACCTTCTTTGCGGCGAACAACTTCACCTTCGTAGCGGATTCCTTTACCTTTGTAAGGCTCTGGAGAACGTACAGCGCGGATGTTAGCAGCAATAGCTCCTACACGTTCTTTGTCTGTACCTTTTACAACTACTTTAGTTTGAGAAGGAACTTCGATTTCGATGCCTTCTTCAGGAACGATCTCAACAGGGTGAGAGTATCCAACGTTTAAAACAAGTTTATTTCCGGATTTAGACGCACGGTAACCGACACCGACTAATTCCAAACCTCTTTCAAATCCTTTAGATACACCTTCAACCATGTTGCCAAGCAGACTGCGAGTTGTACCATGCAGCGCACGGTGCTCTTTTTGATCAGAAGGACGAGCGACTGTAAGCACATTGTCCTCTACTTTAATCTCCATATCAGGGTGAAACGTACGAGTTAATTCTCCTTTTGGTCCTTTCACAGCTACAGTGTTGTTATCGTTTAACGTTACTGTAACATCAGAAGGAATCTCAAGTAACTTCTTACCTACACGAGACATACCAAACACCTCCATTCATGTTAAACTTCTTACCAAACGTATGCTAGAACTTCTCCACCAGCTTGTTTTGCACGGGCTTCTTTGTCCGTTAAAACACCTTGTGATGTAGAAATAATCGCGATTCCAAGACCGTTAAGTACGCGAGGTACTTCGTTAGATTTAGCATAAACACGCAAACCAGGTTTGCTGATTCTTTTAAGACCAGTGATTACGCGCTCGTTGTTTTGTCCGTATTTCAAGAAAACGCGGATGATACCTTGTTTGCTGTCTTCTACGAACTCAACGTCACGAATGAAACCTTCACGCTTTAAAATTTCAGCAATTTCTCTTTTCAATTTAGAAGCAGGAATTTCAAGCTTCTCATGACGTACCATGTTTGCATTGCGAATACGAGTTAGCATATCTGCAATTGGATCTGTCATAACCATTATATAATTACCTCCTTCCCTTTCTTGGGGATTACCAGCTGGCTTTTTTCACGCCAGGAATTTGTCCTTTATATGCAAGCTCACGGAAACAAATACGGCAAAGCTTAAATTTACGAATGACTGAATGCGGACGTCCGCAGCGTTCACAGCGTGTGTACTCTTGTACTTTAAACTTTGGTGTACGTTGTTGTTTCGCAATCATAGACTTTTTAGCCACGATTTCGCCTCCCTTTCATTGATTATTTCTGGAACGGCATACCTACTTGAGTTAATAGCTCACGAGCTTCTTCGTCAGTATTAGCAGTTGTTACGATAACGATGTCCATTCCGCGAACCTTTGTTACTTTATCGTAGTCAATTTCAGGGAAGATTAACTGTTCTTTGATACCAAGTGTGTAGTTACCGCGACCGTCGAAAGATTTTTTAGAAACCCCGCGGAAGTCACGTACACGCGGTAAAGATACAGAAATAAGTTTATCAAGGAAATCATACATGCGTTCTCCGCGAAGAGTTACTTTCGCACCGATAGGCATTCCTTCACGAAGACGGAATCCAGCAATTGATTTCTTCGCACGAGTAACGACAGGTTTTTGACCTGCGATAAACGTTAATTCTTCAACAGCACTGTCGATCGCTTTCGCGTTTTGAACAGCATCACCAACACCCATGTTGATTACGATTTTTTCGATTTTAGGCACTTGCATAACTGAATCATAATTGAACTTAGTCATTAAAGCAGGTGCAATTTCTTTATTGTACTTTTCTTTAAGGCGGTTCATGAGATAGACCTCCCTTCCTTTTAATACTATTTATCTAGAACTTGCCCAGATTTTTTTGCAACACGAACTTTTTTGCCATCTTCCACTTTGTATCCTACGCGAGTCACTTCACCTGTTTTAGGATCGAGCGGCATAACGTTTGATACATGAATTGGCGCCTCTTGATTAGAAATACCGCCTTGAGGGTTAGCTTGAGTTGGTTTAGAGTGTTTCTTTACCATGTTAACACCTTCAACTAAAACGCGGTCCTTTTTAGGGAAAGCAGCAAGGATTGTACCTTGTTTGCCTTTATCTTTACCAGAGATAACCATAACTTTATCGCCTTTTTTTACATGCATCCTGATCGCACCTCCTTGAGTAAGGCATTTATTTCATTAGATAACTTCTGGAGCTAGAGAAACAATTTTCATAAAGTTGTTTTCACGCAATTCACGAGCAACCGGTCCGAAGATACGAGTTCCGCGTGGGCTCTTGTCGTCACGGATGATAACACATGCATTCTCATCGAAGCTGATGTATGAACCGTCACTTCTGCGCGCTCCGCTTTTCGTGCGAACGATAACAGCTTTTACGACTTCACCTTTTTTGACAACGCCTCCTGGTGTTGCTTGTTTAACCGTGCAAACAATTACATCACCAATGTTAGCTGTTTTACGTCCAGAACCACCAAGAACTTTAATAGTAAGTACTTCACGTGCGCCAGAGTTGTCAGCTACTTTTAAACGAGTCTCTTGTTGAATCATTATTTGTTACCTCCCTTCGGAAAAAGAATTCCGAACTTTATTAGATAATAACAGCTTCTTCGACAACTTCAATTAGACGGAAACGCTTAGTTGCAGACAATGGACGAGTTTCCATGATCTTTACGATGTCACCGATTTTAGCTTGATTATTTTCATCATGTGCTTTGAATTTTTTTGAGTATTTTACGCGTTTACCGTAAAGTGTATGTTTTTTGTATGTTTCAACAACAACAGTAATGGTTTTATCCATTTTGTCAGAAACAACACGGCCTTGGTAAACTTTGCGTTGGTTACGTTCGCTCATGCTCACGACCTCCCCTCAGTGATTATTTATTAGAAGCAATTTCTCTTTCACGAATCACAGTTTTCATGCGCGCGATAGCTTTGCGCACTTCACGAATGCGAGCAGTATTTTCAAGTTGTCCTGTCGCTAATTGAAAGCGAAGATTGAAAAGTTCTTCTTTAAGAGACTTTACTTTTTGTTCAATTTCAGCAGTGGTAAGGTCACGAATTTCATTAGCTTTCATTTGATTCACCACCAATTTCTTCACGTTTTACGAACTTCGTTTTAATTGGCAATTTATGAGATGCAAGACGAAGCGCTTCACGAGCAACCTCTTCAGACACACCAGAAATTTCAAATAAAACTTTGCCCGGTTTTACAACAGCTACCCAACCTTCTGGAGCCCCTTTACCGGATCCCATACGTACCTCAAGCGGTTTAGCAGTGTAAGGTTTAGAAGGGAAAATTTTAATCCAAACTTTACCGCCACGTTTCATGTAACGAGTCATCGCAATACGTGCTGCTTCGATTTGACGGTTAGTGATCCATGAAGCTTCAAGAGCTTGGATACCGAACTCACCGAAATGTACTTCAGTACCGCCTTTCGCACGGCCACGCATTTTTCCGCGATGCTCTCTGCGATATTTAACGCGTTTTGGTAATAACATATTATTTTCCTCCTTCCTCTTTTTTCTTCTTAGTAGGAAGAACCTCTCCACGATAGATCCAGACTTTCACACCAAGCTTACCGTAAGTAGTATCAGCTTCAGATGTTGCATAGTCAATGTCCGCACGTAATGTGTGCAATGGAACAGTTCCTTCACTGTAATATTCAGAACGAGCGATATCTGCACCGCCAAGACGACCAGAAACCATTGTTTTCACACCTTGTGCTCCAGCACGCATAGTACGTTGGATTTGTTGTTTCTGCGCACGGCGGAAAGAAACACGGTTTTCTAATTGACGAGCGATGTTGTCAGCAACTAGCTGTGCATCAAGATCTGCTCTTTTGATTTCAAGAATGTTAATGTGTACACGCTTGCCAGTAAGGCTGTTAAGGGCTTTACGAAGTGCTTCAACTTCAGAACCGCCTTTACCGATAACCATACCAGGCTTAGCTGTGTGGATCGTAATGTTAACGCGGTTTGCTGCACGCTCGATTTCTACTTTAGAAACAGAAGCGTCAGAAAGGCGTTTGCTAATGTATTCACGAATTTTTAAATCTTCGTGCAGGAAGTCAGCGTAATCTTTACCAGCGTACCACTTAGATTCCCAATCACGAATGACTCCGATACGAAGACCGACTGGATTTACCTTTTGACCCACTACTTATCCCTCCTTCTTTTCTGATACAACGATTGTAATGTGGCTCGTACGTTTGTTGATTTGGCTCGCACGTCCCATAGCACGCGGGCGGAATCTTTTTAACGTAGGGCCTTCGTCAACGAATGCTTGAGAAATAACCAGGTTGTTAGCGTCCATTTCATAGTTATGCTCAGCATTTGCAATAGCGGATTTTAATACTTTCTCGATAATTGGAGAAGCAGCTCTTGGTGTAAGGTTCAAGATTGATACTGCCTCACCTACTTGCTTGCCTCGAATCAGGTCCATTACTAGACGAGCTTTACGAGGAGCAATACGGACTGTTCTTGCAACAGCTTTAGCTTGCATTTAAAAGCCTCCTCTCTTAGCGTCTTGTTTTTTTGTCATCACTAGCATGACCTTTGTACGTACGAGTTGGAGCGAATTCACCCAACTTGTGCCCTACCATATCTTCAGAGATGAATACAGGCACGTGTTTACGTCCGTCATAGACTGCAATTGTGTGACCAATAAACTGTGGGAAAATAGTAGAACGACGAGACCAAGTTTTCACGACTTGTTTCTTGTCAGTTTCATTTAATTTCTCGATTTTTGTCATCAAGTGTCCATCGACAAATGGTCCTTTTTTCAAGCTGCGAGCCATTTTGGAACCTCCCTTCGTGATTGCACTACGGTCCGAAGTGAACCGTAGACAACCCCGTTATTTATTTTTACGACGACGTACGATAAATTTATCGGATTTGCTCTTTTTCTTACGTGTCTTGAATCCAAGAGTCGGTTTGCCCCAAGGAGACATTGGTGATTTACGTCCGATTGGCGCACGTCCTTCACCACCACCGTGTGGGTGATCGTTAGGGTTCATTACAGAACCACGAACTGTAGGACGGATGCCTTTCCAGCGAGAACGTCCGGCTTTACCAATGTTGATAAGTTCGTGCTGTTCGTTACCTACTTGACCGATAGAAGCACGGCAAGCAGAAAGAATCATGCGAACTTCTCCAGAGTTCAGACGTACAAGAACGTATTTACCTTCTTTACCAAGAACCTGAGCAGATGTACCAGCTGAACGTACAAGCTGTCCGCCTTTACCAGGTTTCAATTCAATGTTATGCACAACTGTACCAACAGGGATGTTGATAAGTGGAAGTGCATTACCTACTTTAATGTCAGCTTCAGGACCTGACATGATTTCAGTACCCACTTGAATTCCTTTAGGAGCAAGAATGTAACGTTTTTCTCCGTCTGCATAGTTGATTAGAGCGATGTTAGCTGAACGGTTTGGATCGTATTCAACTGTAGCAACGCGTCCAGGTATACCATCTTTATCGCGTTTGAAGTCGATAACACGGTATTGGCGTTTATGTCCGCCACCTTGGTGACGTACAGTCAATTTACCTTGGTTGTTACGTCCGCCTTTTTTGTGAAGGGGAGCAAGCAAGGATTTTTCCGGCTTGTCAGTCGTGATTTCAGCAAAATCTGAAGTTGTCATGCCACGACGTCCATTAGAGGTCGGTTTATACTTTTTAATCGCCATTTTGAATTTCCCTCCTTCTTTTTACAGATAATTAAGCTTCAAAAATTTCGATTTCTTTGCTGTCTGCAGTAAGTTTTACGATCGCTTTTCTGCGACGGCTAGTCATACCAGTGTAGCGTCCGACACGTTTTGATTTACCTTTGTAGTTCATGATGTTGACTTTGTCAACTTTCACTCCAAAGATGCTTTCAACCGCGTCTTTCACTTCTGTTTTATTAGCTCTTACATCAACTTCAAAAGTGTATTTCTTTTCAGCCATTAAATCAGCAGAACGTTCAGTAATGACGGGGCGCTTTAGAACATCACGAGGATCTTTCATTATGCAAGCACCTCCTCTACTTTTTCAACCGCTGCTTTTGTAATCAGAAGCTTCTCGTGGTTGACAACGTCTAAAACGTTGATTCCGTTAGCTTCAACTACAGTAACTCCAGGAATGTTGCGAGCAGATAAAGCTACAGCTTCGTTAGCATCCGCAGTTACGATTAAAGCTTTTTTCTCAACAGATAATCCTTTAAGGATAGCTGCCATTTCTTTTGTTTTAGCCGTATCAAGAGTAAGATCTTCGAGAACGATCATGTTGTTGTCGTTTACTTTAGAAGACAATACTGATTTGATTGCCAAGCGGCGAACTTTTTTAGGTAATTTGTAAGAATAGCTGCGTGGTGTTGGGCCGAATACGACACCACCTCCGCGCCATTGCGGTGAACGGATAGAACCTTGACGGGCACGTCCAGTACCTTTTTGACGCCATGGTTTACGACCTCCGCCGCGTACTTCAGAACGATTTTTCACTTTGTGAGATCCTTGACGTAAGGAAGCTCTTTGCATAAGAATAGCGTCGAATACAACACTCTCATTTGGCTCGATACCAAATACAGAAGCGTTTAATTCGATGTCACCAGCAGTAGAACCGTTTTGGTTGTATAATGCTACTTTTGGCATGATCAATTTCCTCCTTTCCTAAGAGAGTTATTTAGATTTAACAGCACTTTTAACAGTGATTAAAGATTTTCTCGCACCAGGTACGTTACCTTTGATCAAAAGAAGATTGCGTTCTGCATCAACTTTTACGATTTCAAGGTTTTGAACAGTGATTTGCTCTCCGCCCATACGTCCAGGTAATAATTTACCTTTGAATACACGGTTAGGATCTACAGGTCCCATTGAACCAGGACGACGGTGGTAGCGTGAACCGTGAGACATAGGTCCGCGAGATTGTCCGTGGCGCTTGATCGCACCTTGGAAACCTTTACCTTTAGATACTCCTGTTACATCTACGATTTCTCCAGCAGAGAAAATTTCAACCTTGACTTCCTGACCAACTTCATACGCATCCATTTCCACTCCGCGTAATTCTTTAACGAAGCGCTTAGGAGCAGTTTCCGCTTTTGCAACGTGCCCTTTTTCAGGTTTGTTAGAAAGCTTTTCACGCTTGTCGTCAAAACCAAGCTGGATTGCTTCGTAACCGTCGTTTTCAGTTGATTTCTTTTGAAGAACAACGTTTGGAGCAGCCTCGATAACAGTTACCGGAATAAGATCACCATTTTCAGCGAATACTTGCGTCATACCAATTTTTCTTCCTAAGATTCCTTTGGTCATTCGTCACACCTCCTATTAAGATCATTCTATATTTTAGAATTAAAGTTTAATTTCGATATCGACACCAGATGGTAAATCTAATCGCATGAGAGCATCAACAGTTTGTGGTGTTGGGTTCACAATGTCGATTAAACGTTTATGTGTACGCATTTCAAATTGCTCACGAGAATCTTTGTATTTGTGCACCGCACGAAGGATCGTGTAAACTGATTTTTCAGTTGGCAACGGAATCGGACCAGATACGCTGGCACCAGAACGTTTTGCCGTTTCAACAATCTTCTCTGCAGATTGATCAAGGATTCTATGATCATATGCTTTCAAACGAATACGAATTTTTTGTTTTGCCATTATTTTCCCTCCTTTTCGCCTACATCACGTTAGACAGTTCTCCGTGAGAAAAACCTGAACACCTTGCCATGGCAAAGCGGCCGGGTGTGTCAGCAACCTCTCACTTCATCGCAGTCAAAGACCAACATACACCATTATACAGAAAATAGACGTATGTTGCAAGACTTATTTAGAATGTGCATGGTTTGCACACTTTTTTTATTATACAGGTGTTTTTCTTATTAATCAAGGCTCTATCATAAGTGGTGCAGTGCATGGCTGCTCAGTGTACTGGCAAATAATGAAGGCTCCTCAATATGCGGGGTGTGAGCGGAATTCTCAAACTGAAACCAGTGCTTTTCAGGCGCCTCAAGCGCTTGATAATACTGCTTAGATATTTCAGAAGGAACAATGAGATCATATCTCCCCGACATGAAATAGCACGGTACATTAATAGAAGGAACAGATGCAAATGCATTAAACCGGTACAGCTCCTCAGTTAAATGTTTTTTGCTGAACCGCAGTCCATTGAGGAACTTGGGAATGTTTCTTATTCCATACTCTTGGCCTGTAAGCATTTGAAACAATATAGCAAGAGATTGTTGATGATGATGAGTGAGTCCTCCCCTGCTCAGTTCCACACATAACCGATAGATAAGATGCTGGATATCCTTCTTCCAGGGCGGAGCGCCAATAAACCGTATGAGCGGCGATCGCAAACTGGCTCTCTTTCTGCCAGAGATGTTGCGTATATATTGATAAGATGCTGATTCTTCATGGCGAGGGTTGACGACCTGACTGATTCCATAATAGGCGTAAAATAAATCCGGACGCTGCTGCAGTACATGAAGTGCTATCAGTGACCCCCATGAATGGCCGGCAAGATATATTTTTGTTTTTGAAAATCGGCTTAGAAGCCATTCAGTGATTTGAATAGCATCGTTCACAAGTTGACTGATTGTCATGGAGTGATGCGGAATTCGTTTAGAGTAAGAAAGCCCAGATCCTCTTTGATCCCAATGTACTACTGTGAAATGCTCTTCCAGCTCTTTTTGATAGTGCCTAGCATATCCGATTTGGGATGTCCCCGGTCCGCCATGTAAAAAAAGCAGTATTGGATTTTTTATATCAGCTCCATCAATCATCAGCATTTGCTTTGTATGTTCAATGCTCAGTTCCTTCATAATGGAGATTGATCTCTTTTCAGGAATCATAAGAAAATTAGCCCCTTGAATATGATAGATCTTATTATACAAGAAAAAGGCAAGCAAACAAAAAACGAGACCCCTTAGGGGTCTCGTTTATCATCATGCGATTACTCAGTGATTGTAGAAACAACGCCTGAACCAACAGTACGTCCGCCTTCACGAATAGAGAAACGAGTTCCTTCTTCGATAGCGATTGTAGAGATAAGTTCAACGTTCATTTCAGTGTTATCTCCAGGCATAACCATTTCTACGCCTTCTGGAAGATGGATGATACCAGTTACGTCAGTTGTACGGAAGTAGAACTGAGGACGGTAGTTAGAGAAGAATGGAGTATGACGTCCACCCTCTTCTTTAGAAAGAACATAAACTTCAGCTTTGAATTTGCTGTGTGGAGTGATTGTACCTGGTTTAGCAAGTACTTGACCACGTTGGATGTCTTCACGAGCTACACCGCGAAGAAGGGCACCAATGTTGTCACCAGCTTCAGCATAATCAAGAAGCTTACGGAACATTTCAACACCTGTAACAGTTGTTTTCTTGTTCTCTTCTTGTAGACCGATGATTTCAACTTCGTCACCGACTTTAACTTGTCCGCGTTCTACACGGCCAGTTGCAACTGTACCACGACCAGTGATTGAGAATACATCCTCAACTGGCATCATGAATGGTTTTTCAGTGTCGCGTTCTGGAGTTGGGATGTACTCATCAACCGCATCCATAAGTTCGAAGATTTTCGCTTCGTAATCAGCGTCACCTTCAAGAGCTTTAAGAGCAGAACCTTTAATTACTGGTACATCATCACCAGGGAAGTCGTATTCGCTAAGAAGATCGCGAACTTCCATTTCAACTAGTTCAAGAAGCTCTTCGTCGTCTACCATGTCGCATTTGTTTAAGAATACAACGATGTATGGTACACCAACGTTTTTAGAAAGAAGGATGTGCTCACGAGTTTGTGGCATTGGGCCATCAGCAGCAGATACTACAAGGATAGCTCCGTCCATTTGCGCAGCACCAGTGATCATGTTTTTAACATAGTCAGCGTGTCCTGGGCAGTCAACGTGTGCATAGTGACGAGTTTCAGTTTCGTATTCAACGTGTGCAGTAGAGATTGTGATACCGCGCTCACGTTCTTCTGGAGCACCATCAATTTGATCGTACGCCATAGCTGTACCTTTACCAGATTTCTTATGAAGTACTGTTGTGATAGCAGCAGTTAAAGTTGTTTTACCATGGTCAACGTGTCCAATTGTACCAATATTGGCATGTGATTTGGAACGGTCGAATTTTTCTTTAGCCATTCTAAAATCCTCCTTAAGAGCTTTTAATTAGTAATGTATAGAGTGATAGGAAGTGAAAGAAAGCTTTCACTTCCTCATCTTACAATAGTAGTTATACTTGAGTTAAGCGGCAAAATCAATTATTCGCCTTTATTTTTTTTGATAATTTCTTCTGCAATGCTCTTCGGCACTTCTTCGTAGTGATCCATGTGCATAGTAAACGTACCGCGACCTTGCGTATTAGAACGAAGTGCAGTAGCGTAACCGAACATTTCAGCAAGAGGAACCATAGCGCGAACAACTTGAGCGTTACCGCGTGCTTCCATACCTTCTACGCGTCCACGACGTGAAGTAACATCACCCATGATATCTCCCATGTATTCTTCAGGAATTACCACTTCAACTTTCATGATTGGTTCAAGAAGAACTGGGTTACATTTGCTGACTGCATTTTTCAATGCCATAGAAGCAGCAATTTTAAATGCCATTTCGTTTGAGTCAACATCATGGTAAGAACCATCGAAAAGTTTTGCTTTAATGTCGATAAGCGGGAAGCCTGCTAGTACACCATTTTCAAGTGAATCTTCCAGACCTGCTTGAACAGCTGGGATATATTCACGCGGAACAACCCCACCGACAATCGCATTTTCAAACTCGAAGCCAGCGCCTTCTTCGTTTGGTTCGAATTCGATCCAAACGTGTCCGAACTGACCACGTCCACCAGACTGACGTACGAATTTACCTTCAACTTTGGCGCTGCTACGGAATGTTTCACGGTATGCAACCTGAGGAGCACCAACGTTTGCTTCTACTTTAAATTCGCGTTTCATACGGTCAACAATGATATCAAGGTGAAGTTCACCCATACCAGAGATGATCGTTTGGCCAGTTTCTGGGTTTGTTTGAGTACGGAATGTAGGATCTTCTTCAGCAAGTTTCGCTAAAGCGATACCCATTTTATCTTGGTCAGCTTTTGATTTAGGCTCAATAGCAACGTCGATAACTGGTTCTGGGAATTCCATTGATTCGAGGATAACAAGATCCTTCTCATCACATAGAGTATCTCCAGTAGTCGTATCTTTTAGACCTACAGCAGCTGCGATATCCCCTGCGTAAACAGTAGAGATTTCTTCACGGCTGTTAGCGTGCATTTGAAGGATACGTCCAACACGCTCACGTTTACCTTTAGTAGAGTTTTTCACATATGAACCAGAATCAAGTGTTCCAGAGTACACACGGAAGAACGTCAACTTACCAACGTAAGGGTCAGTCATAACTTTAAATGCTAATGCAGAGAATGGCTCTTCATCAGAAGAATGACGCTCAATCTCTTCATTTGTATCAGGACGAGTACCTTTGATTGCAGCAACGTCAGTTGGAGCAGGAAGGTAGTCAAGAACAGCGTCCAGTACCAATTGAACACCTTTGTTTTTGAAGGCAGAACCAACAAGAACAGGGTAGAATTCAACATTTAATGTACCTTTACGGATACCTGCTTTTAACTCGTCAATAGTGATTTCTTCACCCTCAAGGTATTTATCCATAAGCTCTTCATCAAGCTCACATACAGCTTCAATGAGGCTGTTGCGAAGCTCTTCAGCTTGCTCTTTGTACTCTTCAGGGATTTCTTTTGCTTCTGAACGAGTTCCAAGGTCATCTTCGTAGAAATACGCAACGTTTTCTACAAGATCGATGATACCTTCGAAGTTATCTTCTGCACCGATCGGCAATTGAATTGCATGAGCGTTTGCTTGAAGACGGTCTCTCAAAGTTCCTACAGAGTAAAGGAAGTCTGCACCGATTTTGTCCATTTTGTTAACAAAAACGATACGCGGTACTCCATAAGTAGTCGCCTGGCGCCAAACAGTTTCTGTTTGAGGCTCAACGCCTGATTGTGCATCAAGTACAGCAACAGCACCATCAAGTACGCGAAGAGAACGTTCAACTTCAACTGTGAAGTCTACGTGTCCTGGAGTATCGATGATGTTTACGCGGTATCCTTTCCATTGTGCGGTTGTCGCAGCGGAAGTGATTGTGATACCACGCTCTTGCTCCTGCTCCATCCAGTCCATTTGTGAAGCTCCTTCATGAGTTTCACCAATTTTGTGGATACGACCAGTGTAGTACAAGATGCGTTCTGTAGTAGTCGTTTTACCGGCATCGATGTGAGCCATGATCCCGATATTACGAGTTTTGTCTAAGGAGAACTCTCTTGCCATTGGGTAATTTCTCCTTCCTTATTGGGAAATGTGTTTTTTAGTGTATAAATCCTACCAACGATAGTGAGCAAATGCTTTGTTTGCTTCAGCCATCTTATGAGTATCTTCACGTTTCTTAACAGCAGCACCAGTGTTGTTTGCTGCGTCAAGGATTTCGTTAGCTAAACGCTCTTCCATCGTTTTTTCTCCACGAAGACGAGCGTAGTTAACTAACCAGCGAAGCCCAAGAGTCGTACGACGTTCAGGACGAACTTCTACAGGAACTTGGTAGTTCGCACCACCTACACGGCGTGCTTTTACTTCAAGTACAGGCATGATGTTTTTCAATGCTTGTTCGAAAACCTCCATTGCATCATTGCCAGTACGTTCTTTAATGATATCGAATGACTTGTATAGGATTGTTTGAGACTTACCTTTTTTACCATCGATCATCATTTTGTTGATTAAACGAGATACAAGCTTAGAGTTGTAAATCGGATCAGGTAAAACATCTCTTTTTGCTACAGGACCTTTACGTGGCATCTGAATATCCTCCCTTCATCAATTATGCGTATTTTCGTTTATTATTTTGCTTTAGGTTTTTTCGTACCGTATTTAGAACGGCCTTGTGCACGGTTTTCAACTCCAGCAGTGTCAAGCGCACCACGAACGATGTGGTAACGTACCCCTGGTAAGTCTTTTACACGTCCGCCGCGGATAAGTACAACACTGTGCTCTTGCAGGTTGTGACCGATACCAGGAATGTAAGCAGTAACCTCGATTCCGTTAGTTAAACGAACACGAGCATATTTACGAAGTGCTGAGTTCGGTTTTTTCGGTGTCATTGTACCAACACGAGTACATACCCCGCGTTTTTGTGGAGAAGATACGTTAGTGTGCTCTTTTTTAAAGCTGTTGTATCCTTTGTTAAGTGCAGGAGACTTTGAGTTTTCTACTTTACTCACGCGTCCTTTGCGAATTAGCTGATTAATTGTAGGCATGAAATTTTCCTCCCTTCATTACGTTTTATAACCCACATACCCAGGTGGTTCATCAAAAGGCAAAAAACAATGTCTTTACATAAGATGAAATCTTACGCAAAAACAAAAGTACGTTATAAAATAATGGCAACAGCGGCTGCTCCTACCTCAATTCCGCAGGCTTTGCCGAGCTTTTTCATGGATTCAACCATCGAGACAGAGATACCTTGATCTTCCGCAAGTGAAACAACACTTGACGTAAGGATCGGATCTGCGTCTATTGCAACGACTACTTCCTTTACTGAACCTCGTTTTAGAGCTTTCACTGTTTGCTTCGTACCAATAATAATTGATTTAGCCTGTGATACTTTATCATAAGACATAAACACATCCTCCAAAGTAACAGGTTTATTTCGAGCACCTTGGTTATATTATCATTCTAGGAGACGAATGTCAACAAGGTATGACGTTTTTTAGTTTCGTTCTTCTCATAGAGTGATTTTTTATTAAATATATCTGCTGAAAGACTGTTTTGGCAGTCTCTCAGCAGATTTACATTATTTATTCAACCGGAACCATGTCTTCAGATGGCTGAACATTTGAAACTGGTTTTACTTTACGGTATTTCATCATACCTGTACCAGCCGGAACAAGTTTACCGATGATAACATTCTCTTTCAAGCCGAGGAGCTCATCACGCTTACCTTTGATCGCTGCGTCTGTCAGGACACGTGTTGTTTCCTGGAAGGAAGCAGCAGATAAGAATGAATCAGTTTCAAGAGATGCTTTTGTAATACCGAGCAAGACAGGACGGCCTGTAGCAGGACGATTGCCTTCAAGCAATACCTTTTTGTTTGCTTCAGTAAATTGGTGGATATCAAGTAATGTACCCGGAAGCACATCAGTGTCACCAGCGTCAATCACACGGACTTTGCGAAGCATCTGGCGAACCATTACCTCTACGTGTTTATCGCCGATTTCAACACCTTGCATACGATAAACCTTTTGAACCTCATGGAGAAGATACTCTTGAACAGTAGTCAGGTCAGTCACTTTAAGAAGCTCTTTCGGATCGATTGAACCTTCTGTCAGTACTTGGCCTCGAGTAATTTTATCTCCTTCCGCTACTTTCAGGCGGGAGTTATAAGGTGCTGTATAAGAACGTGTTTCCACTGCGCCTTGAACCACAACTTCCTGTTGCTTATCACGAACTTCATTAATTTCAACAACTGTACCGTCGATTTCAGTAATTGTCGCCTGCCCTTTCGGATTACGCGCTTCGAAAAGCTCTTGGATACGCGGAAGACCTTGTGTGATATCGTCTCCGGCAACCCCGCCTGTATGGAAGGTACGCATTGTTAACTGTGTACCAGGCTCACCGATTGATTGGGCAGCAATGATACCGACAGCTTCACCGACTTCAACATCGGAGCCAGTTGCAAGATTTCGGCCATAGCATCGTTTACATACACCATGAGGCGTATTACATGTGAAGGCAGAACGGATCCACACTTCTTCAATGCCGGCTTCCACAATCTCCAGTGCTTTATCTTCATCGATCAGTTCGTTTTCATTTACAAGCACTTCACCTGTTTCAGGGTGCTTCACTTGTTTTCGTGCAAAACGGCCGATTAAGCGTTCTTCTAAGCGCTCAATTGTTTCAGTGCCTTCTTTAAGAGGCTGAGCAAGAATGCCTCGATCAGTTCCGCAATCCGTTTCACGGATGATAACATCCTGTGCAACATCAACGAGACGGCGTGTAAGGTAACCTGAATCAGCAGTTTTAAGGGCGGTATCGGCAAGACCTTTACGCGCACCGTGAGTGGAGATAAAGTACTCCAATACTGTCAGACCTTCACGGAAACTTGATTTGATCGGCAACTCAATGATTCGTCCAGCCGGGTTGGCCATCAGACCGCGCATTCCGGCAAGCTGCGTAAAGTTAGACGCGTTACCACGGGCACCAGAGTCACTCATCATGTAAATCGGGTTGAGTTCATCGAGTGATTTCATCAGTTTGCCTTGGATAACATCTTTTGCAGAACTCCAGATAGAGATGACTCTCTCATAGCGTTCTTCTTCAGTGATAAGACCGCGGCGGAACTGTTTCATAACGTTGTCAACTTTGCTTTGCGCTTCCTCAAGAATTTCTTGTTTATCATCGAGAACGACGATGTCTGAAACCCCAACTGTAATACCAGCTTTTGTTGAATATCTGAAACCTAGGTTTTTCATGCGGTCAAGCATTTTAGACGTTTCCGTAATGTGGAATCGTTTAAAGATTTCCGCGATGATTTTACCCAGAATGCCTTTTTTAAACGGTGCATTGATTGGCTGCTTTTCAATGACAGCTTTTACATCGGCACCTTTTTCTAAGAAGAAACGGTCAGGTGTTTTCTCTTCAATGTTGCTCTTCGTTGGTTCATTCATGTAAGGGAATGATTCTGGAAGAATTTCATTGAAGACAAGCTTACCGACAGTTGTAATTAACAATTTTGAGCGCTGTTCTTCGGTAAATGTCACATTCTTAAGGGAGTTAGCTGCAACAGCTACTCTCGTATGAAGGTGAACATATCCGTTTTGATAAGCAAGAAGCGCTTCGTCTGTATTCTTGAAGACCATACCTTCACCGACAGCACCGGCACGCTCAAGTGTCAGGTAATAGTTACCCAGTACCATATCCTGAGACGGTGTTACAACCGGTTTACCATCTTTAGGGTTCAAGATGTTTTGAGCGGCAAGCATCAGGATGCGTGCTTCAGCTTGTGCTTCAGCAGATAATGGTACGTGAACCGCCATTTGGTCACCGTCAAAGTCAGCGTTGTAAGCTGTACATACGAGCGGGTGAAGACGGATTGCGCGTCCTTCAACAAGCGTTGGTTCAAACGCTTGGATACCCAATCTGTGAAGTGTAGGGGCACGGTTCAGAAGTACCGGATGCTCCTTAATAACTGATTCCAGTACATCCCATACTTCAGGCTGTACGCGCTCAATCTTACGTTTCGCACTCTTAATGTTGTGTGCAAGACCTTTTTCAACAAGTTCTTTCATAACGAAAGGTTTGAAAAGTTCAAGCGCCATTTCCTTCGGTAATCCGCATTGGTACATTTTCAAATGAGGACCAACGACGATTACAGAACGTCCGGAGTAATCGACACGTTTACCAAGAAGGTTTTGACGGAAACGGCCTTGCTTCCCTTTCAGCATGTGAGAAAGAGATTTCAACGGTCTGTTACCAGGACCTGTTACAGGTCGTCCGCGGCGGCCGTTGTCAATTAGAGCATCGACAGCCTCTTGAAGCATACGTTTTTCGTTTTGAACGATGATGCTAGGCGCACCAAGATCCAAAAGGCGTTTCAAACGATTGTTACGGTTGATGACACGACGATAAAGGTCGTTCAGATCAGAAGTCGCAAAACGTCCGCCATCTAGCTGAACCATCGGTCTAAGCTCAGGAGGAATAACAGGAAGCACATCAAGGATCATCCAAGAAGGCTTGTTTCCTGAGTTACGGAAGGCTTCTAAAACTTCAAGGCGTTTGATCGCACGAGTACGACGCTGCCCTTGTGATGTCTTCAGCTCTTCTTTTAACATATCAACTTCTTTTACAAGATCGATATCTTGAAGAAGTTTATGAATCGCTTCTGCACCCATCGAAGCTTGGAATTTATTACCGTATTTATCGAGATATGCACGGTATTCTTTCTCAGACAGAAGCTGTTTCTTTTCAAGCGGTGTATTTGCCGGATCAGTTACAACGTAAGAAGCAAAGTAAATGACTTCTTCTAAAGCACGAGGTGACATATCCAGCACAAGACCCATACGGCTTGGAATACCTTTGAAATACCAAATGTGGGAAACTGGGGCAGCCAGTTCAATGTGCCCCATTCTCTCACGACGGACTTTAGCCCGTGTTACTTCGACTCCGCAGCGGTCACAAACTACGCCTTTATAACGAACTCGCTTGTACTTCCCGCAATGACATTCCCAGTCCTTAGTCGGTCCGAAAATGCGTTCGCAGAATAGACCGTCCTTTTCAGGTTTTAACGTACGATAGTTTATCGTTTCAGGCTTTTTCACTTCACCAAAAGACCATGAACGGATTTTATCCGGTGAAGCAAGACCGATGTTCATATACTCAAAATTGTTCACATCTAGCAAGGGGCCTACCTCCCTTATTATCTTCGGATTAACCGATGTCACTTGCCTTTATAACTAGAGATTATTCTTTTGTTACTACATCGCGTTCAACGTCTGCAGATGCTGTTTCTTCCGGCTCTTCATCACCCGATAATGCCAGGCCGTCAGCTTGTTTCGCATCTTCTTCGTCTTCTAAGTCTCTCATTTCTATTTCTTCTTCATCACCGGAAAGGATTTTGACATCCATACCTAAGCTTTGAAGTTCTTTGATTAATACTTTGAATGATTCCGGAACACCTGGTTCTGGAACGTTATCGCCTTTAACGATGGCTTCGTATGTTTTCACACGTCCAACCACGTCATCGGACTTAACAGTCAGAATTTCTTGAAGAGTGTAAGCTGCACCATAAGCTTCAAGTGCCCAAACCTCCATCTCACCAAAACGCTGTCCGCCAAATTGCGCTTTACCGCCAAGAGGCTGCTGCGTAACAAGTGAGTAAGGACCTGTAGAGCGTGCATGAAGTTTATCGTCAACCATGTGTGCCAGTTTGATCATGTACATGATACCGACAGACACGCGGTTATCAAACGGCTCTCCAGTACGTCCGTCGTAAAGCACCGTTTTGGCGTCACGAGACATGCCGGCTTCTTCAAGTGTTTCCCAAACATCCTCTTCTCGCGCTCCATCAAATACAGGAGACGCAATGTGAATGCCGAGGTAACGAGCGGCCATACCCATATGAAGCTCCAATACCTGCCCGATGTTCATACGTGATGGTACGCCCAGCGGGTTAAGCATGATGTCAATTGGTGTGCCGTCAGGAAGGTAAGGCATATCCTCTTCAGGAAGAATCTTAGAGATAACACCTTTGTTACCGTGACGACCGGCCATTTTATCCCCTTCAGAAATCTTACGTTTCTGAACGATATATACGCGTACCAACTGGTTTACACCTGGAGGAAGTTCGTCTCCGTCTTCACGGTTGAAGACTTTAACGTCGTGGATAATTCCGCCGCCGCCGTGAGGCACACGAAGAGAAGTATCACGAACCTCGCGGGCTTTTTCACCAAAGATGGCGTGAAGAAGGCGTTCTTCAGCAGTCAGTTCGGTTACACCTTTAGGCGTTACTTTACCAACAAGAAGATCTCCGTCTTTTACTTCTGCCCCAATACGGATGATTCCGCGGTCATCAAGATTGCGAAGCGCATCTTCACCGACGTTTGGAATATCGCGAGTGATTTCTTCAGGTCCAAGTTTCGTATCACGTGCTTCTGATTCATATTCTTCAATATGGATAGATGTATAAACATCATCCTTCACAAGACGTTCACTCATGATGATGGCATCCTCATAGTTGTAGCCATCCCATGTCATGAAGCCGACCATTACGTTACGGCCAAGTGCAAGTTCACCAAGCTCCATAGAAGGACCGTCAGCAAGGATTTCTCCTTTTACTACTTCATCGCCGACACTTACGATCGGACGCTGGTTGTAGCACGTTCCTTGGTTAGAGCGGACAAATTTCAGCATGCTGTATTTATCCAAGTTTCCTTTTACTTTTTGACCGTCTACTTCTTCATAACGGCGAACCCAAACGTTTTTCGCTTCTACGCGCTCAACGATACCAGGGTGTTTACAAATAACAGCGGCACCAGAGTCTTTACCTGATACGTATTCCATACCAGTTCCAACGAATGGCGCTTCCGGCTGCATCAAAGGCACAGCCTGACGCTGCATGTTCGCTCCCATGAGGGCACGGTTGGAGTCATCGTTTTCTAAGAATGGGATACATGCAGTCGCAGCAGAAACAACCTGCTTAGGCGATACATCCATGTAGTCCACACGGTTTCTGGCAACAACGGTGTTCTCCCCGCGGAAACGGGCTACGATGCTGTCATCAATAAATGCACCTTCGTCATCAAGACGAGCGTTCGCTTGAGCGACAACATAGTTATCCTCTTCATCAGCAGTTAAGTAATCGATTCTGCCCGTTACCTTTCCTGTTTCAGGATCAACACGGCGATATGGCGTTTCGATGAAGCCAAAACGGTTTACTTTTGCATATGATGAAAGTGAGTTGATCAAACCGATGTTAGGGCCCTCAGGCGTTTCAATCGGACACATACGGCCATAGTGGGAGTAGTGAACATCACGCACTTCCATTCCGGCACGCTCACGTGTTAATCCGCCCGGTCCTAATGCTGACAGACGGCGCTTATGTGTTAATTCAGCAAGCGGGTTCGTCTGGTCCATGAATTGAGAAAGCTGAGAGCTTCCAAAGAACTCTTTAATGGACGCAATAACAGGACGAATGTTGATCAGCTGCTGAGGTGTAATTGTATTCGTATCTTGAATAGACATTCTCTCACGAACCACACGCTCCATACGGCTTAAACCGATACGGAATTGGTTTTGGAGAAGCTCACCTACAGAACGTAAACGGCGGTTTCCAAGATGATCGATATCATCTGTGTCGCCTACTCCGTGCAGCAGGTTGAAGAAGTAGCTGATAGAAGAAATAATATCAGCAGGCGTGATGTTTTTAATCTCTTCTTCAATGTAAGCATTGCCGATTACATTAATAACCTGTTCTCCTTCTTGATCAGTCGGAGCATAGATTTTAATCGATTGAAGAGTCACTTCATCTTCAACAACGCCGCCATTCGGGTACAGCTTTCTGAAACCGATTCCGTTTTCTAAGTATGGCAGTACCTTATCAAGTGTTCTTCTATCAAGAATCTGACCTTTTTCAGCCAGGATTTCTCCTGTTTCAGGATCAACAAGCGTCTCAGCAAGTCTCTGATTAAAGAGGCGATTCTTAATATGAAGTTTTTTGTTAATTTTATAGCGTCCTACATTAGCAAGATCGTATCGTTTCGGATCAAAGAAACGAGAATCAAGCAAGCTTTTCGCATTTTCTACTGTAGGCGGCTCTCCTGGACGGAGACGCTCGTAAATTTCAAGCAGCGCTTTGTCGCTGTTTTCTGTGTTGTCTTTATCAAGTGTATTTCGCAGGTATTCGTTTTCTCCTACGAGATCAAGAATCTCTTGATCGGAACCGAAGCCGAGAGCACGCAAAAGAACCGTAACCGGCAACTTACGTGTGCGATCAATGCGGACATAAACAACATCTTTCGCATCAGTTTCGTATTCTAACCATGCGCCACGGTTTGGAATGACAGTTGCGGTAAAACCTTTTTTACCGTTTTTGTCTACTTTACCACTGAAATATACACTTGGAGACCGAACAAGCTGGGAAACGATAACACGTTCCGCACCGTTAATGATAAAAGTACCTGTGTCTGTCATAATAGGGAAATCACCCATGAAGACATCTTGGTCTTTTACCTCTCCAGTTTCTTTGTTAATCAAACGAACCTTCACTCTTAGCGGAGCTGAGTAAGTCACATCGCGTTCTTTTGATTCCTCTACAGGATATTTAGGATCACCTAAACTATAATCAATGAACTCAAGAGAGAGGTTACCAGTGAAATCCTCAATTGGCGATATGTCTTGAAACATCTCTCTAAGACCCTCATCAAGAAACCACTGATAAGAAGAGGTTTGAATTTCAATGAGATTTGGTAATTCTAACACTTCGCTAATGCGAGCATAGCTTCTGCGCTGGCGGTGTCGTCCATACTGAACTAGTTGACCTGTCAACTGATTCACCCCTCAAATCATGCGTATTATATGTGTAATAAGCATTTCTTCCAAAGAAAGAAATACTTTTACAAGACAAAAGAAAAAAGGGTTTCTAATTAAGAAAACCACATCCAAAAACAAATACCGATTTTATTAGCATTTCCATACTTGTATAATTTATACATAGATATTGACAATTCATCATATCAAGCAAAATATATACATTGGCATTTTATAATGTTAACATAGCTAAAATACCGAGTCAAACTTTTTTTGCTTTTATGATATAATAGCCTTTCTTTTTTTGAACAACAGAAACTTCACCGAACAGTTCCTCGAGTTTTTCAATGGCAGAAGGCGCGCCTTGCTTTTTCTGTATGACGATCCACAACTCACCTGAAGCTTTTAAGTGTTCAGCGCTTTTCTCAAAGATAGCATGGACAACTTTTTTTCCGGCTCGGATTGGGGGATTTGTAAGAATAGAAGCAAATGTTTGAGCAGAATCAACATTCGAAAACAAATCACTTTGATAAATCTTAACGTTTGTTATTCCGTTTTGTTCCGCATTTTCATTTGATAGCTCTACAGCTCTTTCATTAACGTCAATCATGTGGATGGTCCGGTCTTTAAAGGCGCTGGCAAGCGATAGACCAATCGGGCCGTACCCGCAGCCTACATCCAGAATGCCGCCCTCAACTTCAGGATCTTCAAAAGAATCAATCAGCAAACGGGAACCGAAATCAACTTCTTTTTTAGAAAAAACCCCGCTGTCGCTGGTAAACGTGAATTCTTTATTCCGAAGCCTAAAAGACCAGGTTTGCTTGTTGCTTTTTACTGAAGGTTTTTCTGAATAATAATGCTCACTCATTATTAGAACCTCCTTTTTTTCATGTCTTAAAGAATGGCAAAGAAAAAGCTCGCCTCATAAAAGCGAGCTTCCCCTCAGGTAAGTGAAGATTACTTAACTTCTACAGAAGCGCCAACTTCTTCAAGTTTAGCTTTAAGCTCTTCAGCTTCTTCTTTAGCAATACCTTCTTTAAGAGGTTTTGGAGTGTTGTCAACAAGTTCTTTAGCTTCTTTCAAGCCAAGACCAGTGATTTCACGTACAACTTTGATAACTTTGATTTTTTGAGATCCTGCACCAGCAAGGATAAGATCGAATTCGCTTTGCTCTTCAGCAGCTCCGCCTGCAGCAGCTCCGCCAGCTACAGCTACAGGAGCAGCAGCAGTTACGCCAAATTCTTCTTCGATTGCTTTTACTAGGTCGTTCAATTCAAGTACAGTTGCTTCTTTAACGGAAGCAATGATTTCTTCGATATTTAAAGCCATTTGTAATTCCTCCATTTTTGTTTTAATTTATGAAAAACTGATTAGATTAAGCACCTTGTTCTTCTTTTTGTTCTGCCACAGCTTTTGTAGCAAGAGCAAAGTTGCGAACTGGAGCTTGAAGTACGCTAAGCAACATAGAAAGCAAGCCTTCGCGTGATGGAAGTTCAGCAAGAGCTTTCACTTCTTCAACAGTAGAAACTTTACCTTCGATAACGCCAGCTTTGATTTCAAGAGCTTCGTGATTTTTAGCGAAGTCATTAAGAACTTTAGCCGGAGCGACAACATCTTCAGTGCTGAATGCGATCGCGTTCGGTCCAGTTAAGAAATCATTCAAACCATTAAGCTCAGCTTGTTCAACCGCACGGCGAGTCATCGTATTTTTGTAAACTTTGAACTCAACGTTAGCTTCGCGAAGCTGTTTACGAAGTTCTGTTACTTCAGAAACGTTAAGTCCGCGATAATCAACGATGATCGTTGATTTGCTTTCTTTCAGTTTAGAAGCAATTTCTTCAACAACAACTTTTTTTGTATCAATTGCGCTGCTCATGGTTACACCTCCTGTAGATTCTTGTGTAACACTTATACCGTTAGGTGATCACGACCGAGACGACGGATTCCATATAAAAAGCCTCCATGAGACATGGAGGCTGTATATACAAGCATACGTAACGTAATAGCTGTGATAATATACACCTCGGTAGGATGATTAAGCGGTTAGGCCCCTACTGTCTACGGTATAAATGATATTCTATTTTACAACATTTTGAATCATATCAGAATGTTGTTGTCATGTCAATATTATTTTACGTTAAAAGTTGAAGCGTCTACTTTGACACCAGGTCCCATAGTAGATGTTACAGCAACGTTTTTCACGTAAACGCCTTTAGCTGCAGCAGGTTTAGCTTTCAGGATTGTATCGTACATTGTTGTGAAGTTCTCAACAAGTTTTTCGTCCTCGAAAGAAACTTTACCGATAGGAACATGAATGTTTCCAGCTTTATCAGCACGGTATTCAACTTTACCAGCTTTGATTTCGCCGATTGCTTTTTCAACTTCGAAAGTAACTGTACCAGTTTTAGGGTTTGGCATTAAACCTTTTGGTCCAAGCACACGACCGATTTTACCAACTTCACCCATCATGTCAGGTGTAGCTACGATTACATCGAAATCGAACCAGCCTTGTTGAATTTTGTTGATGTAGTCAGTATCGCCAACGAAATCTGCACCAGCAGCTTCAGCTTCTTTCGCTTTTTCGCCTTTTGCGAAAACGAGAACGCGCTGAGTTTTACCAGTTCCGTTTGGAAGCACGACTGCTCCACGGATTTGCTGATCGTTTTTACGAGTGTCAACCCCTAGACGAAAAGCCACTTCAACTGTAGCGTCGAATTTAGCTGTGTTTGTTTTTTTAACGAGAGCTACTGCTTCAGAAACGTCGTAAGCTTTTGAACGTTCTACAAGCTTAGCAGCTTCAACGTACTTTTTACCTTTTTTAGCCATTTTAAAATTTCCTCCTTATGTGGTTATAGCGGAATAACCTCCCACGAATAAGGGTTGCGAACTTGTGAAAACTCGCAACCCGACAAGAAACAAATTAATCCTCGATTACAATACCCATACTGCGGGCAGTACCTTCAACCATGCGCATTGCCGCTTCAACGTCTGCTGCGTTTAAGTCAGGCATTTTCGTTTCAGCGATTTCGCGTACTTTATCGCGCTTAACGGTTGCCACTTTATTACGGTTTGGTTCACCAGAACCAGACTCAATTCCAGCTGCTTTTTTAAGCAATACTGCAGCAGGTGGAGTTTTTGTAATAAATGTAAATGAACGGTCTTCGTAAACCGAAATTTCAACAGGAATGATTAAACCAGCTTGGTCAGCTGTACGAGCGTTAAACTCCTTACAGAATCCCATGATGTTAACACCGGCTTGACCAAGTGCAGGTCCAACTGGTGGTGCTGGGTTAGCTTTTCCAGCAGGAATTTGCAATTTTACAACTTTTACTACTTTTTTAGCCACGAGACACACCTCCTTAAGTCCGTGATGTGGTAATAGGGTAAACCCTCCCACTCAAGGTTTCATTCTTTATATGAATGATGAAATATCAAGCTAGTTGCCTTGGATAAGTCCAAGACGTACCTTTGCTATATTATCATTTATATATAGCAATTTCAAGTTTTTTCACATTACAATTTATCGATTTGGGTAAATTCCAGCTCAACCGGCGTTTCACGGCCGAACATATTAACGAAAACTTTGACCTTGCTTTTATCATAATCAATCTCTTCAATTGATCCTGTAAAGTTCGCAAAAGGCCCGTCTATCACTTTCACTGTCTCTTTCAGTTCAAAGTCAATATCCGTTTTGCGTTCGTCCATGCCCATTCTCTTCAAAATGGTTTCTGCTTCGCCCGGAAGCAGCGCCGTCGGTTTTGAACCAGACCCGGCAGACCCTACGAATCCCGTAACACCCGGCGTGTTGCGGACAACATACCAAGAGTCGTCTGTCATTACAATTTCAACAAGCACATAACCAGGGAATACTTTCTTTTTCACTACTTTTTTCTTGCCGTTTTTGATATCGGTTTCTTCTTCCTCAGGTACGACTACACGAAAAATTTTATCCTGCATCCCCATTGATTCAACACGTTTTTCCAAGTTGGCTTTTACTTTATTCTCATAACCAGAGTACGTGTGAACAACATACCAATTCTTTTCCATTCTCTTCAGGACTGTCCAGTCCTTCCCTCCCCGCATTTGGTTTTAGTGAATTACCATAACGCTCAAAAAAATAGGCAGCAAGCCTATGATGACTTTCATTTTAAGCCACAATAAAAAACCCGCTGAACGGGTTTTGGCAAGTGATATTATGATCTATTATAGCACGTATTGCTGATCATTATTCAACTATTAAACGAATTAATTGAGAAATTCCTGTGTCAAGGAGGGCAAAAAAGATAATAAAAAAGATAACTGTTGAAATCACCGTAATGGTATAACGCGTTAACTCTTTTCCTTTAGGCCAGCTTACCTTTTTCATTTCTTTCCCAACATCTTTAAAGAATCTCATAATACGCATGTAAAAGACCTCCACAATTTAAAAGCGCAAACACTATTTTGTCTCAAGATGAGCTGTATGTGAATTGCAAGTATTGCAGTATTTCTTTACTTCTAATCGCTCAGCCGCTGATGCAGAGCTCTTCATTGTCGTATAATTACGGTTTCCGCATGTTTTGCACGCTAACGTAATCTTTTTTCTCATGTCATTACACCTTTTTCTAAATAGACATTAGTTCTTATCTTTAGTAACATATCATAGTCAGAAAAATACTGTCAATATTACATAAATCCCTATTATAAACTGATTTCACGAATTTCCAAGTACTTCTCCAGCTTGCGTTTCACACGCTGAAGGGCATTGTCGATCGATTTCACATGGCGATTCAGCTCATCGGAAATCTCTTGATAACTTCTGCCATCGAGATATAGGACGAGTACTTTTCTCTCTAAATCACTTAATAGTTCTCCCATTTTCATTTCAATATCATCGAATTCTTCTTGATTGATAATCATTTCCTCTGGATTTAAGGTTTTCGCTCCTGAAATGACATCAAGCAGCGTTCGGTCTGATTCTTCATCAAAAATCGGTTTATCTAATGAGACGTAGGAATTCAAAGGAATATGTTTCTGGCGAGTAGCTGTCTTTATTGCGGTAATAATTTGGCGGGTGATACATAACTCTGCGAAAGCTTTGAATGAGGTAAGCTTGTCCTCTTTGAAGTCACGAATAGACTTATAGAGGCCTATCATACCTTCCTGAACAATATCCTCTCTGTCCGCTCCTATTAAAAAATAGGATCTTGCTTTAGCGCGAACAAAGTTTCGGTACTTCGTAATCAAGTAATCTAACGCATCACTGTCCCCAACATGAACCTTTTCAATGACCTGCTCGTCCTCCAACTGGCAAAACTGCTCTTTGTTGAGTTTTCCCTTGCTGTTCTGTAGATTCACTCCGATCCCCCCGGCGCACGTAGATAGAAATATTATACAGTATTGGGCAAAAAAGCGTCAACTTAATCTAATTCCCCGCGTCTCCACTTTTCAAACGTTTTCAAAACCTCTTCCGATAAAGCAATTTTACCCGCCGGCTTTTCGGAAGTGATTTTTCTTACCCGTCTCTCTATTCGCCTTTCAATCGCTTCTACCTCTCTCAAAAGCTCCCGGGCCGATTTTCGCAATGCCCCCTGTCCGAAAATCGCCCACTGCTCAGTGTAGTCAGAGGTTGCAACATGTATTTGAGTCGCAATATTATTCAAAGCCTGAGCAAGCTTTTCAATCCGCTCATCAGCCGTCTCATTTTCTTTTGTAAAAATCACTTCAACCCTGTGGTTGGTCTGTTTTTTCTCAAGCCCTTTAACGAGATGCGCGTCAAAAACAACAATTACCCTGTTTCCTGTATACGATTGATATTCCGCCATTTTCTGAATCAGTACGTCTCTCGCCTCTTCAAAACTGTTCGCTTTTAAATCCTTCAGCTGCGGCCAGGCTCCAATCATGTTGTATCCGTCTACTAACAGGATATCCATGGGTCTTTATTCCCCCAGAGGGTTTCGTTTCCGGTAAACTTCATACATCAAAAGACCAGCCGCAACAGATGCATTCAGTGAAGTTACCTTCCCGGCCATCGGGAGATTAATGAGAAAATCACACTTTTCTTTAATAAGGCGGCCCATGCCTTTTCCTTCGCTTCCGATGACTAAAGCCAGGGGCATATTGCCGTCCATATTGCGGTAATCCTCACGCGCGGATGCGTCCGTTCCGACAACCCAGATACCCCGCTCTTTCATTTCTTCCAACGTCCGCGCCAAATTGGTGACTCTTACTACAGGAATATGCTCAATTGCCCCTGTTGAAGCTTTTGCCACTGTTGTCGTCAGCCCGACAGCTCTCCGCTTTGGAATTACGATGCCATGGGCGCCGGCCGCATCAGCCGTTCTCATAATGGAACCGAGGTTATGAGGGTCTTCAAGCTCGTCCAGAATGAGGAAGAAAGGCTGTTCATTTCTTTCTTCGGCTGCTTTATATAAATCGTCCAGTTCTGCATATTCATACGCAGCAACCTGTGCCACTACGCCTTGATGCTGCCCTGTCACCATTTGATCGAGTTTTTTTCTCGGGACATACTGAATTGTGATACCCTGCTTTTTCGCAAGCTCAATCACCTGCTGCGCTTGTCCCTTTACAGTGTTTTCCGCCATCCACAGCTTATACAGCTTCCGATCTGATTTTAACGTCTCGATCACTGCATTTTTCCCTATGACGTAATCATGTTGCTGACTCATTTGTTTTCCTCCCTGACGTCCCAAATTGTATAGCTTCGGCAACGAGCTGACTAAGTCTTTCCTCTTTTTTCTCTAGAAAAAGATAGCCCAGCACCGCTTCAAATGCTGTACTATAGCGGTACGTCTGAACATCTGTATTTTTAGGTGTTGTTCCCGACTTGGCATTTCTGCCTCTTTTCAGAACCGCTTCCTCTTCTTCTGTAAAAAATGATTGATCCTGCAGATAAAATAGGATCTGAGCCTGTGATTTTGCCGAAACGATCCGGCTTGATTTCTTATGAAGATCATTTGGTTTGGTAAAACCCTGCTTAAGCAGGTGATGCCTTACATACACTTCAAAAATGGCATCACCTATATAAGCAAGCGCAAGACCGTTAAGCTGCTTTGAGTCTTTTATCGTTTCAAAATCAAGCATTCGTTATTCTCCCCGTTTCCAGCGAGTGCCTTGAGCAGTATCTTCAAGAATGATATTCATGCTTTTCAGCTGGTCGCGGATCTGGTCTGACAATGCAAAATCGCGATTCCGCCGCGCTTCGTTTCTTTTTTCGATTAAGTCTTCAATCTCTTGATCGAGAAGTTCCTGCTCACCCAATGAAAAACCGAGAACAGACACAATGCGGTCAAACATCTCGATAAATGCCTTAATCACATGATCTGCCGTATGGTCTTTCTGAAGATAATAATTGGCATGCTTCGCTAAGTCGAACAAGACAGAAATGGCATTCGCCGTATTAAAGTCATCGTCCATCGCTTCTTCGAATGCTTTGCGGTGCTCTTCTACTTTCTCCAGCCATTGATCGTCATCTTCCGTTAAATTCGTACTGCTGTTCAGACGGTGCTGAAGGTTGCTGTACGCTGTTTTTAAGCGGTTAAACGCGCTTTTCGTATTCTCCAGAAGCTCTTCTGAATAGTTAATCGGATGGCGATAATGAACAGAAAGCATAAAGAATCTCAAAAGCTGCGGATCATGCTGTTTAATAATGTCATGCACAAGCACAAAGTTGCCCAGTGACTTTGACATTTTTTCATTATCAATATTGATATAGCCATTATGGAGCCAGTACTTCGCAAACGTTTTGCCTGTCAGCGCTTCTGATTGCGCAATTTCGTTTTCATGGTGAGGGAAGGTTAAATCCTGTCCGCCAGCATGGATATCAATTTGGTCACCCAAATACTTTTTCACCATCGCTGAGCACTCAATGTGCCAGCCCGGTCGTCCTTTGCCCCAAGGGCTATCCCAAGAAATTTCTCCTTCTTTCGCCGCTTTCCACAATGCAAAATCAAGAGCATCTTCTTTTTTCTCGCCGACTCGGATGCGTGCACCTGATCTCAGTTCATCAATTGATTGCTGAGAAAGCTTTCCGTACCCTTCAAATGCTCTTGTTTTAAAATAAACGTCACCTTCTGATTCATAGGCGTAACCCTTTTTCACGAGCTGATCGACGAATTCGATAATGGCATCCATGTTTTCCATCACTCGCGGGTGAAGGTCGGCTTTTCGGCAGCCAAGCGCACCTACATCTTCAAAATATGCATTAATAAAACGCTCTGAAATGGCAGGCACATCCTCACCAAGCTCATTTGCCGCTTTAATTAATTTATCGTCTACGTCTGTGAAGTTAGAGACATACTGCACATCATAGCCTTTATACTCCAGATAGTTTCGAACCGTATCGTATACGATAGCCGGACGCGCATTCCCGATGTGAATGTAATTGTAAACTGTCGGTCCGCATACGTACATTTTCACTTTTCCCTCTTCAAGCGGAACAAACGTTTCTTTCTGTCTAGTCAATGTATTATAAAGTGTGATTGTCATTTTTGATTGATCCTTTCTTTTCTGTCTTCAAGTTCTGCCTTCAGCTCTAAAATCTGCTGTTCCAAAGACTTAAAGCGATCAGCAACCGGATCGGGCAAATCCTGATGGTTTAAATCGCGTCTTACTTTTTTTCCATTTTGTACAACAACCCGCCCAGGGATGCCGACAACTGTTGAAAAATCAGGAACATCATGCAGCACGACTGAGCCAGCGCCAATCTTTGAGCCTTCACCGACCGTAATAGAACCGAGCACTTTAGCACCTGTGGCTATCAATGCGTCATCTTTAATCGTTGGATGCCTTTTTCCCTTTTCTTTCCCCGTTCCCCCGAGGGTAACCCCCTGAAAAACGGTTACGTTATTGCCGATTTCGCATGTCTCCCCAATGACAACCCCCATGCCGTGGTCTATAAAAAATCTGCTCCCGATTGTAGCGCCGGGGTGGATTTCGATCCCGGTAAAAAATCGGCTTACCTGAGATATAAGGCGTGCAAGGAAATAAAATTTTCGTTTATATAAAGCATGTGCAATCCGATGCGACCATATAGCATGTAAACCGGAATAAGTTAAAATCACTTCAAAATAGCTTCTTGCTGCAGGATCTTGATCGAACACAGTATCAATGTCTTCTTTGAGCATTCTAAAAAACACATGCTTCCCCCCATTTCTCTATCTGATTTCCTCTTTGCCCAATAAAAAAAGCGCCTCTGCATGTAAACATGACAGAGACGCTTTAACCGCGCGGTTCCACTCTGTTTGAAAAGCAGATTTCTGCTTTTCCAACTTCAGCCTGTAACGACGGCAGCCGCCTTTGAATACTGATTCCGAAAAATGTTCTTCAAAGGTCTTAAGGGCGCACTTCTAAAACCCGGCTCATGGATCTCTCTCAGCCAACGAAGATCCTTTCTGTAAAGGCCTGAAGTTTTATACTCTTCCCTGTCAACAATCATCTATTTAGATGTTTTTTAAACGCTGAATCGCAGTCTCTTTACCGATCAATTCAATTGATTGCGGCAGTTCCGGACCGTGAGTTTGCCCTGTTACAGCAACACGGATCGGCATAAACAGTTTTTTCCCTTTATGGCCAGTTTCTTTCTGCACTGCTTTGATCGATGCTTTGATGTTATCCGGAGTAAACTCCTCAAGCTCTTCAAGCTTCGCAGCGAATGTGCTGAGCACTTCAGGAACCTGTTCCTCTTCCAGAACAGCTTTTGCTTCTTGATTATACTCGATCTCATCCGTAAAGAACAAATCAGTCAGCTCAACAATTTCCGCACCGTAGCTTAGCTGCTCATGATACAGGGAAATCAGTTTGCGAACCCACTCTTGTTTCTCAGCAGAAAGCTCAGTGCCAACTTTGCCGGCTTTTTGCAAATGCGGAAGCGTCAGTTCAACAACCTGATCAAGATCCAGCTTCTTCACATATTGGTTGTTAACCCATTTTAGCTTATGCATATCAAACAAAGCTGGTGATTTAGATAAACGGTTTACATCAAAAATTTCAATAAACTGCTCTTTTGTGAAAAGCTCTTCTTCTCCAACCGGTGACCAGCCCAGCAGGCCGATAAAGTTGAACAGCGCTTCTGGCAGGTAGCCAAGCTCTTCGTATTGCTCAATAAATTGAATAATGGATTCATCACGTTTGCTGAGCTTTTTGCGGCTTTCATTTACAATCAGCGTCATGTGTCCGAACTGAGGAACATCCCATCCGAATGCTTGATAAATCATAATTTGTTTCGGTGTGTTAGAAATATGATCCTCACCGCGCAGCACGTGTGTCATTTTCATTAAGTAGTCATCAATCGCTACCGCGAAGTTGTAAGTCGGCGTACCGTCCTTTTTCACAATAACAAAGTCGCCAATGCCATCTGTTTCGAAAGAAATTTCACCTTTTACGATATCGTTGAAGGCAATGACTTTTCCTTCCGGCACGCGGAACCGAATACTCGGCTTTCTGCCTTCAGCGATAAATTTCTCCTGTTCTTCCGGAGTCAGGTCTCTATGTTTTCCGGAATAACGCGGCATTTCTCCGCGGGCAATCTGTTCTTCACGCTCTTTTTCCAGCTCTTCTTCCGTACAGTAACATTTATAAGCAAGCCCTTTTTCAAGAAGCTCTTCATAGTATACTTTATAGATATCGTTACGCTCTGACTGACGGTATGGGCCGTACTCACCGCCGACATCCACACTCTCATCCCAGTCAATACCAAGCCATTTCAGATAATTCAGCTGGCTTTGTTCTCCGCCCTCAATGTTGCGCTTTTTATCAGTGTCCTCAACACGAATAATAAACTTACCGCCTTGATTGCGGGCAAATAAATAGTTAAAAAGCGCCGTTCTGGCATTTCCAATATGCAAATGTCCGGTTGGACTCGGTGCATAACGGACGCGTACTTCGTTTCCCATTTTCAAATACTTCCTTTCATGTCATCTATGGCCTCTGGCTAAATGTATGAATCTATTCTACCACCAAATAGACCCCGCATCAAAACAAGTTAGCTTTTTTGTATCAGTACTGTCGCCTGAGCCGCTATTCCTTCCGCCCGGCCTGTAAAGCCTAGTTTTTCTGTCGTTGTTGCTTTTACATTCACTTGAGAAACATCCGCATCAAGACCTTCAGCGATTCTTTTTCTCATATCTTCTATGTACGGCAGCATCTTCGGCTTTTGTGCAATGATGGTGCAGTCAATGTTTCCAAGGACATAACCCTTCTGTTTCACAATCCCCCAGACGTGCTGAAGTAATTTGAAAGAATCTGCGTCCTTGAACTCAGGATCAGTATCAGGAAAATGCTTGCCGATGTCGCCTTCTCCAACAGCTCCAAGACAGGCGTCAGCGACCGTATGCAGCAATACGTCTGCATCAGAATGGCCGAGCAACCCTTTTTCATAAGGGATTTCAATTCCGCCAATAATCAGAGGGCGGCCCTCCGCTAATTGATGCACATCAAATCCTTGTCCAATTCTAAACATGTTTATTCCCACTTTCTGATTCCATGATAGCTTCAGCTGACATCAAATCGTCTGGCGTTGTCAGCTTAATATTCGTATAGCTGCCTTCTACAACACGGACCGAACCGCCTGCCATCTGTTCCACGAGGCTGGCGTCATCCGTCCCTAAAAATCCTTTATGCTCCGCCTCAGCATGAGCCTGCATCAATAAAGAAAGACGAAAAGCTTGTGGCGTTTGGACAGCCCACAAGCTTGAACGTTCAATCGTCTCACTGACTTTTAAATCTTGAACGCGTTTAATCGTATCTTTTACCGGGACAGCGAGGATGGCCGCTCCTGTCTGCTCCGCTTCAGCGATCAGTTCGTCAATTTGTGTATGCTTTATAAAAGGGCGTGCCCCGTCGTGAACTAGGACAATCTTTTCTTGTTTTACGGCTTTCAGCCCTTTATAAACACTGTGCTGGCGTTCATCTCCGCCTGCCACAAGCTCAATAGCGGTTTGAAACGGATAATCGGACAGCAGTTGCTGAAATTGCTCCCGCTCCTGCTCGTTAATCACCAAAATGATTTTTTCACACGGCCGGTGACTGTCAAACACTCTCAACGTGTGAATGATCACCGGGTCTCCTTTTAGCTCAATGAACAGTTTATTTCTCCCTGCCTTCATCCGTTTCCCCTGTCCGGCTGCAGGAATGACCACATCATAACGCATTGTTTTTTCTCCCTTTACAGCGCCTTCTCCAACAGCTTGGGCTTAGCAAAAATCATTCGTCCCGCTGCTGTCTGCAGCACACTTGTAACGAGCACATCAATATGCTTGCCGATATAATTGCGTCCTTCTTCAACGACAATCATCGTACCGTCATCCAAGTAGGCAACTCCCTGATTATGCTCTTTCCCATCCTTAATGACCTGAACATTCATTTCCTCGCCAGGAAGCACAACAGGCTTGACCGCATTGGCAAGGTCATTAATGTTTAATACTGCTACCTTCTGAAGCTCGCATACTTTATTTAAATTAAAATCATTCGTTACGACGACCCCGGATGTCAGCTTAGCAAGTTTGACAAGCTTGCTGTCCACCTCCTGAATATCTTCAAAGTCGCCTTCATAAATCTCAACTTCAATATCTAATTCTTTCTGAATACGGTTCAGGATATCAAGACCGCGTCGTCCTCTGTTCCGTTTCAAAACATCTGAAGAATCAGCAATATGCTGCAATTCCTCAAGGACAAACTGCGGAATGACGATAACTCCTTCTAAAAAACCTGTCTGGCAAATATCTGCTATTCTCCCATCAATAATAACACTAGTGTCCAAAATTTTCAGCTTCTTGTCCTGAACCTCATGTTCTTCATCGCCTGTTCCTTTTTTCTTTTGCATTCTGCCGGAAATAGAAAACAGGCTGATCAATTCATCCTTTTTCTTAAAGCCCACTTGGAAGCCGAGATAACCGAGGAAGAAAGCCAAAAACACAGGGATAATTGTGCTGAATATACGATAAGGTATATTGTCTAAAGGAATAACATTTACGATAAGATAAGCAATTATAAGTCCAAAAACCAAGCCAAGACTTCCAAATAACAAATCTGGAACCGGCGCTTTTAACAATGAATCCTCTATCCACTTCACCCAGTTCACAACGTATTCTGTACCCCATATACTGATGAGAAAAAAGATAATTGCCCCTATTGCAGCAGACGTATATGCGTTTGTTAATAAAGGTATGTCCTGTATACTTAACAGTACAAACAATTCAGGTATTAAAAATATACCAACAACGCCGCCAAAGATAATGAAGAACGCCTGAACTATTCGTTTTAACATACCCCCCACCTCCTTTTTAAACATTTTTATTTCATAAAGTTTTATGCATCCTACGAATATCAGAATAAACAAAAACCAACATTAATATACCCGTATTTCATAAGGTTTTAACCGAAATCACAGCTGTCGGTCTAAATAATGTTTTTCTTGCAGTCGTTTTAATCCTTTTTTGATTTTTTGGGCTCGTACTTCACCGATTCCCTCTACTTCATCTAATTCTTCTGCACTCGCCTCAATAATCCTTGGAAGGACTCCAAATGCTTCTACCACATTTTCAACAATCGGCATCGGGAGACGCGGTATCTTATTTAACAGCCTGTATCCTCTAGGCAAGACATAATCATCAAGATTTGTAGAAGCCGGATAACCGAGCAGCTTATAAACAATGGAATCATCCAGCAGATCATAACTGGACATATCCTGAAGCTCTTTCAAGAGAACAAACGGATCTTTAATCTTTTCTTTCACATAATCCTTAATAAATAAAGCTGCCTCTTCTTCCATATCTGTAATCAGTTCGATGACCTGCAGCTTAATCAAATGACCTTCTGTCCCCAATTCCCTAATATACATGTTAATTTCATTTTTGATTCTCAATACCATTTCGTAACGGTGCATCACTGACAGAACGTCGCTGAATGTAACGAGTTCCTCAAACTCTAATGCATTCAGTGCATTAATGGTTTTGTCCAGAATCGTTTTATATTTTTCAAGAGTTTGAATGGCTTGGTTCGCTTTTGTTAAGATAAACCCTATGTCTTTTAGTGTATACTTCATGCTTTCCTGATATAACGTTATAACATTTCTTCTTTCAGAAATTGCGATCACGAGGCAGCCCGTCTGCTTAGCTACTCTTTCGGCAGTGCGGTGCCGCATTCCTGTTTCCGACGAAGAAATTGTGGCTTCAGGCATCAGCTGTGTATTGGCGTATAGGATCTTTTGACCAGAATCACTTAAAATAATCGCCCCATCCATTTTAGCCAGCTCATATAAATGCGCCGGAGAAAAAGCAGTGTTAATGTGGAAACCGCCATCCACGACTTCTTTCACTTTATCATTATATCCAAGCACAATCAGACCGCCTGTATTTGCTCTCAGTACATTTTCAATTCCGGCTCTGAGCGGAGTACCCGGAGCAACAAACTGCAATATAGATGACAGGTCTAACTCGTGTTTCGCCCCTTTTTTCTCTTTTTCCATCTATTATCCTCCTAATGAAGTACGAAGCGCCTCTGCAACATTTGCTACTCCGATAACCTCAATCCCTTTTGGTTTTGTCCATCCATCCAGATTTGCCCCGGGTATGATCATGCGCTTAAAACCAAGCTTAGCCGCTTCTTTCACACGCTGTTCAATTCTTGAAACCCGCCGGACTTCTCCGGTTAATCCCACTTCTCCTATAAAACAATCTGCAGGATTTGGAGGTGTATCTCTAAAGCTTGATGCGATGCTGATCGCAATGGCAAGATCAATTGCCGGTTCATCAAGCTTAACGCCGCCAGCCACTTTTAAATAAGCATCCTGGTTTTGCAGCAGCAGCCCCACTCTTTTTTCTAACACAGCCATTAACAGTGACACTCTGTTATGGTCTATTCCCGTTGCCATGCGCCGCGGATTGCCGAAGCTTGTTGGCGAGATGAGCGCCTGGATTTCTACGAGAATCGGTCTTGTACCTTCCATAGAAGCGGTTATGCTTGAGCCTGCGGATCCCGCTGAGCGTTCTTCTAAGAAAATCTCTGAAGGATTCAAAACCTCTGTGAGCCCCTCTTCACGCATTTCAAAAATGCCCATTTCATTAGTAGAACCAAAACGGTTTTTCACAGCCCGTAAAATACGGAAAGTATGGTGACGTTCCCCTTCAAAATATAAAACTGTGTCAACCATATGCTCCAACAGTCTCGGCCCTGCAATAGACCCTTCTTTCGTCACATGCCCTACGATAAAAATCGGGACTCCTTTTGTTTTTGCAATCTTCATCAGTTCAGCCGTACATTCTCTGACCTGTGATACACTGCCCGGAGCTGATGTGATATCGCTTTGGTAAACCGTTTGAATAGAGTCTACAACGACAAACGCTGGATTCATCTCTTCTATAGCAGACGAAATATACTCCATATCGGTTTCAGATAAAACATGCAGTGACGGATTATTAATGCCGAGGCGGTCTGCTCTCAGTTTTGTTTGTTTCACTGATTCTTCCCCTGAAATATACAGGACACTGTTTGAGGAATCTGATAATTGAGCGGAAACCTGCAGTAATAATGTTGACTTTCCGATACCAGGATCGCCGCCGATTAAAACGAGTGAGCCTTTCACGACGCCTCCGCCAAGCACTCTGTTAAACTCGCCAAGCTGGGTTTTCACCCGGGGTTCTTCTGATGTTTCAATTGATGTAATAGGTGAAGGTTTCTGTACAGTTTGAACAGAATGAGAAAAAGCCGCTCTCCGATTGGCCGGCGCTTTTTTAATCATTTCTTCCACCATTGTATTCCAAGCACCGCAGCCCGGACATTTCCCCATCCATTTTGGAGACTCGTAACCGCAGGATTGGCAGATGAATTTCGATTTTGTTTTAGCCATATATAGTGTAAGACCTCTCCCTTGTTCTATTTCTTGATATGAAAGTGAGGCATACACTTACATGCTGTATGCCTCATTTCCGTCTTCTATATTAATTCGTTTTAGCAGTCGTTTTTACGACAAATTCGCCATCTTCTACGTCAAGAACAATATGCTGTCCTTTATGAATATTTCCTCTGAGAAGTTCTTCGGATAAACGGTCCTCAACATGCTTTTGGATCGCTCTTCTTAACGGACGGGCACCGTATTCCAGGTCAACACCCTCTTCCGCGACTTTCGCTTTTGCGGCATCTGTCAACTCGATAGAAAGATCCTGTTCTTTCAATCGTTTCGTTAATTGGTCAGACATCAATGAAACGATTTCAGTGAGGTGTTTCTTCTCAAGTGAATGGAAAACAATGATTTCATCAATCCGGTTGATAAACTCCGGTCTGAACGCGCGTTTCAATTCACCCATCACTTTATCTTTCATGTCTTTATGATTCTGCGTCTCATCCTGAACATTAAAGCCGACATACTTATTGCGTTTCAGCTCACTTGCCCCGACGTTTGACGTCATAATCAGAATGGTATTGCGAAAATCGACTGTACGTCCTTTAGAATCAGTCAATCGCCCGTCTTCAAGAACTTGCAGGAGGATATTGAAGACATCAGGGTGCGCTTTCTCAATCTCATCAAGAAGCACGACAGAGTAAGGTTTTCTTCTGACTTTCTCTGTTAACTGGCCGCCTTCATCGTATCCCACATATCCCGGAGGTGAACCGACAAGCCTTGAAGTTGAGTGTTTTTCCATGTATTCAGACATATCGATTCTGATCATCGATTCTTCATCGCCGAAAATGGATTCAGCAAGTGCCCGCGCAAGCTCTGTTTTACCTACACCTGTAGGGCCTAAGAAAATGAATGAGCCGATTGGACGTTTCGGGTCCTTTAATCCTGCTCTTGCACGTCTGACTGCTTTTGCAACAGCTACAACTGCTTCATCCTGGCCGATGACACGGGAGTGAAGAATGCTCTCCATATTGAGAAGCTTATCGGTTTCAGTTTGGGCGATTTTAGATACAGGCACCCCAGTCCAGCTGGATACAACCATCGCAATATCGTCAACAGTAACCTCAGAGTTCTCCTGCCCTTGCTTCTCTTTCCATGATTTCTTCGTATCCTCTACTTGTTCGCGCAGGCGCTGCTCAGTATCACGCAAGGAAGCGGCTTTTTCAAATTCTTGGCTTTGGACTGCTGCATCCTTCTCTTTACGAACCTCATCAAGCTTCTGTTCAAGCTCTTTTAAGTTAGGAGGCGTTGTAAAGGAGCGCAGTCTCACCTTTGAACCCGCTTCATCAATCAAGTCAATGGCTTTGTCCGGAAGGAAGCGGTCAGAAATATATCTGTCAGAAAGCTTAACCGCAGCTTCAATCGCATCATCCGTAATGGAGACGCGGTGGTGAGCCTCGTATCGGTCACGCAAGCCTTTTAAAATTTGAATACTTTCATCTGCAGATGGCTGATCAACCTGAATTGGCTGAAAACGGCGTTCCAACGCTGCATCTTTTTCAATATATTTACGGTACTCATCAAGAGTTGTCGCTCCAATACACTGAAGTTCACCGCGAGCAAGTGAAGGTTTTAAAATGTTAGATGCATCAATGGCACCTTCTGCTCCGCCCGCTCCGATTAATGTGTGGAGCTCATCGATGAATAGAATGATGTTTCCTGCCTGACGAATTTCGTCCATGACCTTCTTTAGGCGATCCTCAAATTCTCCGCGGTATTTTGTGCCGGCAACAACTGTTCCCATATCTAATGTCATCACGCGTTTATCACGCAAAATTTCGGGAACTTCGTTATTGATAATCTGCTGTGCTAACCCTTCAGCAATTGCCGTTTTACCTACACCTGGTTCTCCAATAAGAACAGGGTTGTTTTTCGTTCTGCGGCTTAACACTTCAATGACACGCTGGATTTCCTTGCTTCTGCCGATAACAGGATCAAGACTGTCTTCCTTCGCAATAGCAGTTAAGTCTCTTGCCAAGCTATCAAGCGTAGGCGTATTCGCATTGCTGTTTGTTCCTGCAGCTGATGAACCTGTTTCATTGCTTCCAAGAAGCTGAAGCACTTGCTGTCTTGCTTTATTTAAGCTGACACCGAGATTATTCAGAACTCTTGCAGCAACACCTTCTCCTTCACGAATCAGACCAAGAAGAATATGTTCCGTACCAACATAAGAATGACCGAGTTTTCTTGCTTCATCCATTGAAAGCTCAATGACTTTTTTGGCTCTTGGAGTATAATGAATCGTTTGAGACATTTCCTGCCCGCGCCCGATTAAACTTTCAACTTCTTTTTGAATTTTATCTGAACCAAGACCAAGCGCTTGAAGAGCTTTAGCAGCAATTCCTTCTCCTTCTCGTACCAGACCTAATAAAATATGCTCTGTGCCAATATTATTATGACCTAAACGGAGTGCTTCTTCCTGTGCAAGCGCCAGTACTTTCTGAGCTCGTTCTGTAAATCTTCCAAACATCATATCGATTCATCCTCCTGTCTTTTCCCATTCATTTCTAAGTGAAGCCGTTCTCTGATGAGAGCCGCTCTTCGAATGTCCCTTTCGTTCGGACGCAAAGCGCCTCCCGAGTACTGCTGTAAAAATCCTGGCTGTGTCAAAATCATTAATTCGTTAAGTATGTTGCTTGAAAGTCCTTTAATAATGCCTAGGTCTATGCCTAACCGGACATCTGAAAGGCACTTTGCAGTTTCCTTTGATTCTATCATCCGGCAATTGGACAAGACCCCATAAGACCGATACACCTTATCCTCAAGTTCAGTTTTAGAAGTTTGATAAAGCGCTTCTCGGGCAGAGCGTTCTTGTTCAATCAGTTGGGCAGCAACACTGTTAAGGTCATCCACAATATCCTGCTCTGACTTACCAAGCGTGATCTGATTTGAAATTTGAAAGATATTCCCTACTGCTTCGCTGCCTTCCCCATAAATTCCTCTAACAACTAAGCCTAATTGATTAATTGCCGGTATAATTCGATTTATTTGCCTAGTTAAAACCAGTGCCGGCAAATGCATCATGACTGAAGCCCTTAATCCCGTACCTATATTTGTAGGACAGCTGGTTAAATATCCTCTTTGCTCATTGAATGCATAATCAACCTTTTCTTCAATCCAGTCGTCGACCTGGTTTGCAGCTTTCATTGCCTCTAAAAGCTGAAATCCAGGAAAAAGACATTGAATTCTAATATGATCCTCTTCATTTAGCATAATGCTTACTTCCTCGTTTTCAGAAAGCAAACAGCCGCCAAAAGGAGATTCCGTCAGATTTGGGCTGATTAGATGCTTTTCAACAAGGACACGCTTTTCTAAGGGCTGTACATCATTCATTCTGATCAAAACGAATTTGCCGATTCCGGGAATTTCTTGGTCTGAAAACTGATCTTCAAATTGCTGAATGATGGATGAGGCTTCTTCATTGGAAAACCGCGTAGGGAATCGTATATGTTCAAAGTTCCTGGCTAAACGTATGCGGCTG